>OY969809.1:372500-3314882 GCA_963703255.1 uncultured Actinomycetota bacterium | reverse complement strand
AGGCCCATACGGGATTCGAACCCGTGCCGCCGCCGTGAGAGGGTGGAGAACATCCCGGCGTTTGCAGAGATTTTGTGCCAACCCAGCCGGCGCGGTCAAATCTTGGTCAAAAACAGCACGAACAATCAGGCGTAAGGGCCGTGGCGCAGACCACTCGCATTACGCAGGCGGGTCAACCCCGGCGCGCGCTGTGAGGTCGTCGAGCATGGTGAATAGGCGGTCAGCGACTCTTTTGGAGTCGCGGGTGTACGCCGCATGCTCGTATTCGTTGGTGATCCACGGCATGCAGGTGCCGAGAAGATCCACGGTTTCGAGCGCCATTGAACGTTCAGCGTACTCATCGTCCCAGTACACGGTGCCGACCACGGGGACGGTGTTGGCCCGAGGCTGTGCGATGTCGTATGTTTCGGGCCAGTTGTCATATTCTGCGAGGAGGTGGGCAGCCTCCCGGAATGGGGTGAGTTCCGGAAGTTCGTCGAACATCCACGGAAACACCCCCTCGCCGGTGAAATACGGGGCGGGTTTTGCGTTTAGCGCGAACCTTTCGTCTGCCAGACGTGTCCGTTCAGCCGCCCACCCCCACGGCCCTGCTCCCGATTTCGTGCCTTCGTGCAGCAGCGTGCGGATCGGATGGGTGCGCGTATCCATGACGGTGCCGACGTAGCTGTGCACGACCCCGCTGAGCTTTCCGAGCTGGTCGATGTCGTTGTGGGCGCGCTCCACGATTCCGTGCAGTTGCGCAGCGCCATGTCTAAGACCCAACACGTTGCCAAGCGTCATGAACCGGCGAGCGCTCAACCGCTCCCCGTGAGCGTCAACATCGTCGACCGTCTGCAGGTGCTCGACGATCCAGCACACACGCGCGGCGTCCTGCGGAAAGCGCGCGTAATAGTCTGCATTGAGGCTTGCGACGCGGTCGAACAGGCGGGTGTAAGCCCCCGGGGCGTCGTGAAGCACGGGCGCGAATCCGCCGGTAATGATCACGCCGCGCAGACGTTCGGGCATAAACGACAGGTAGGTCAGCGCACAAAAGCCGCCGAAGCTCTGGCCAAAGACAGTACCAGTCTGTGTCCTGTCCGTAGAGAGACGCGCGAATGTGATCGGCGTCACGCACGATTGAGTCTTGACGAAAATCCCGCAGATACGCGGCGATCCGCTCTGCGTCCGAGCCGGGCAGCGCTTGGCCGTCTACCGGAGTGCTGAGACCTGTGCCGCGATCATCGAGCAGTAGCACTCTGTATCGAGTCAGGAGCTGCTCAAGCCAGCCTCCGCGATCGTATGGAAATGGGTTCTCGTGACCTGGCCCACCCCTGAACCAGACGATAGGCGGCCGACCGGTGTCGTTCGCGTGTTCAGCCGCGACAACCTCCCGGGCGTGCACGCTGATTCCTTCCCCCTCGGGATGATTCCAGTCAAGCGGAACCTTCCGCCGGCCCCGGTTCGCCGGACACTTGGGTGGACAAGCTGATCATGCCGCGGCGGCCGCCTGAGCGCGTAGGTGGTCGCGTGCTTCGGTCGGAGTGCGGTAGCCGTGGCGTTCGACGTGAACCGCCCCGGGTTTCATGCAGGCTGTTTGGTTTGAGTCTCGGCCTTCTGGCCTGAGCTTTCTCGACAACGGTAATGGGCGGCCTCGTACTCTGCCGGCGGGATCTGGCCGTGGGCTTCGAAGAGGCGGCGGTTGTTGAACCAGTCGACCCATTCGAGGGTGGCGTACTCGAGGTCTTCGAGGCCGCGCCAGGGGCCGCGGTTTCTGACGAGCTCGGTCTTGTAGAGCCCGTTCATCGTCTCGGCGAGCGCGTTGTCGTACGAGTCGCCCTTCGACCCGACCGAGTTCACCGCGGCGGTCTCGGCGAGCCGCTCGGTGTACCGAATTGACAAATATTGGGCGGATTCAACTGGTCGTCGCAACACCTCGACGAGGAGGTGTTGATGGGCAGGCCAGCTGGGTGGATGAAGGAGTTGACGGGGCGGTCGCCGATGAAGTCGCCGGGGGCGCCGTCTCATCGTCGCGAGGTCGAGCGCGAGTTCTGGAAGCACGTGGCGACTGGGATCACCAGCGAGGCCGCGGCGAGGGCTGTTGGGGTGTCTCAGGCGGTTGGCTGCCGGTGGTTTCGCCATGGTGGCGGGATGCCACCTATGGATCTGGCCGCGAGAACGGGCCGCTACTTGTCGTTCGCCGAGCGCGAGGAGATCGCGTTGCTTCGTGTACAGGGCGGCGGGGTGAGGTCGATCGCGCGTCAGATCGGTCGGTCGCCTTCGACGGTCTCTCGGGAGCTGCGACGTAACGCTGCGACTCGTTGCGGCAAGCTCGAGTATCGGGCGTCGGTTGCCCAGTGGAAAGCGGATCTTGTCGCGAAGCGACCGAAGACTGCGAAGCTGGTCGATGAGCCCACGACTGCGCGAGTACGTCCAGGATCGACTGTCCGGGCTCATTCGAGGTTCCAACGGCGAGATCGTCGGCCCAGCAGGGCCGGCGTGGATCGGTCGCAACAAGCCGCATCGAGGTGACCGCGGCTGGGTTCGAGGTTGGAGCCCGGAGCAGATCTCGAAGCGACTCCGCGTCGATTTCCCCGATGATGAGTCGATGCGGATCAGCCATGAAGCGATCTACCAGGCGCTCTACATCGAGAGCCGGGGGCGCTGAAGCGCGAGCTCGTCGCGTGCCTGCGCACCGGGCGAGCGCTCCGGGTTCCTCGGGCCCGAACCCGCCAGGGGGCACGGGGTCACGTCACGCCCGAGGTCATGATCAGCGAACGGCCGGCCGAGGCCGAAGACCGGGCCGTTCCCGGGCACTGGGAGGGCGACCTGTGATCGGGCTCGAGCGCTCCGCGATCGGCACGCTGGTCGAGCGCACCACCAGGTTCACGATGCTGATTCACCTGCCACGCGAGGACGGCCACGGCACGATCCCGCGCACAAAGAACGGCCCTCCGCTCGCTGGCTACGGCGCCGTCACGATGAAGAACGCGTTGGCCTCGACGATGGCGACCCTGCCCGAGCAGCTTCGTCGATCGCTGACCTGGGACCGAGGCAAGGAACTCTCCCAGCACGCAGCGTTCAAGGTCGAGACCGGGATCCCGGTCTACTTCGCCGACCCGCACAGCCCCTGGCAGCGCGGGACGAACGAAAACACCAACGGGTTGCTCCGCCAGTACTTCCCCAAGGGGACAGACCTCTCTCGCTGGAGCGCCGACGAGATCGAAGCCGTCGCTGCCGCTCTCAACAGCCGACCCCGCAAGACACTCGGCTGGCGAACTCCTGCGGAAGTGCTCGATGATTATTTACAGTCAAGTCAACAAACCGGTGTTGCGACGACCGGTTGAGTCCGGTTTGGACGCCGCGGTCCGAATGATGAATCAGCTCGTCGAGCTTCTGGCCGGCCCGGGAGCGGGCCCAGATCGCTTGCTCCAAGGCGTCGAGGGCGAGATCGGAGCGCAGCGAGCGCGATGCTTGCCAGCCGACGATCATCCGCGAGTAGACGTCGGTGATGAACGCGACGTAGACGAAGCCCGACCAGGTCCGGACATAGGTGAGATCGGCGACCCACAGCCGGTTCGGAGCCGGGGCGGTGAACTTGCGGTCGACGAGGTCACGGGGCCGGTCGGCGGCGTCGCCGGCGATCGTCGTGAACTTCGGCTTGCCGCGCACAACGCCTCGTAGCCCCAGATCCCGCATCAGCCGGGCCACGGTGCAGCGAGCGACCCGGGTGCCCTCTCGGTTGAGCTGCGCCCAGACCTTGTCGACGCCGTAGACCCCGAAGTTCTCCCGTGGACGCGCTCGATCGCGGGCCTCAGCTCCCCGTCACGCACCGCCCGGGTTGAGAGCGGCCTTGCCTTCGCGGCGAAGTACGTGCGCGGGGCGAACTGCAGGACGCTGCAGATCGGCTCGACCCCGAACCGCTCCGGTGCTCATCGATATAGGCGATCACTTCCTGGTTCGACCGTCGAGCTCGGTCGCGAAGAAAAGCGACGCCGACTTCAAGATCTCGTTCGCGCGACGAAGCTCCCGGTTCTCACGCTCGAGCTCCTTCAGCTTCGCCCGCTCATCCGTCGTCAACCCCGGCCGGCGACCCTCGTCGACCTCGGATCGGCGTACCCAGATCCGCAGCGTCTCCGCCGTACAACCGATCTTCGCCGCGACCGAGACGATCGCGGCCCACTGCGACTCGTGCTCGTGCTGATGCTCGAACACCAGCCGCACCGCACGCTCACGAACCTCCGGCGAATACCTCTTCGATGTGCTTGACATGACTCCATCCTCTCAAGGACTGGAGCCTGCAACTTTCCCGGAGCGGTTCAACGAGCCAGTGCTGGTTGTAGGTCCGTCCGAAGGCGCGGACGGCGGTTCGGAGCTCGTCGAGCGTGTCGAAGCGGTCGATCCAGAGCAGCTGCTCCTTGAGCGTCTGGATCGCTTTCTCGGCGCAGCCGTTCGTCTCGGGCTCGTAGTGGAAGGCGGGTGAGCGGGCGATCCCGAGGTGGTCGATCTCGGTCTGGTAGTGGTCGGAGCGGAAGCAGGAGCCGCCGTCGTAGCGGAGCGCGAGCCCGGAGGCGACGGCCCGCTCGACCGACCCGAACCGCTCGGCGCAGACCTCGCGGAGCAGGTCGGCGGCGGCGAATCGGTCCATCCGCTTGGCGGCGTCGTACCAGACCTCGTTCGAGGCGTGGTCGACGATCACGAACACCGCGCAGCGGCCCTCGAGGCGCGTCCACGCCTCGGTCGCGTCGGTCGCCCAGAGCGTGTCGGGCACCGCGACCGTGATCGTCCCCTCGTGCAGCCGCGCGGAGCGCTTGCGCACCTGCGGGGTCGGGGCGAGCAGCCCCGCCTCCCGGGTCAGCCGCAGCACCCGCTTGCGGCTGGTGCGGACGCCGCGCTTGCGGCGCAGCCGCGCCCACACCTTGCGGTGGCCCTCGCCGACGAACGTGAGACGACTCGAGATCGCTGGCGGATCTCGGCGAGCAGCTCCGCGTCGGGCATCGCCCCGACCGGGCCGGGACGACGACGAGCAGGAAGCTCCTTCAGCCGAGGCGCACCGGCGGCGGCGCTGCTCGTACGCCGCCGACCGGGACACGCCCGCCACCCGACACACCGTCTTCAACGGCGCCGGCAGCGACTCGCTCACCTCGAGCGCCTCGGCGACGGAGGGGTCCCCTTCTTCTCCAGCAGCGCATGCAGGATGTCGACCTCGAGCTGCAGCTCGCCGACCTTCCGCTGCGCGTCCGTCAGCCGCCGATCGGCCTCCGGCGCCGGCCGCGACTTCAGCCCCTCACGGCCAGCCGCCAGGAACTCCTCCCGCCACCCGGCGATCCTCCCGGCCGGCTGGCCCGTCTCCCGCGCCAGCAGATCAAGCGACTCCCCACGCAGCAGCCGAAGCACGACCTGCTCCTTCCGCCGCGCGCTCCAGCGCACCTCGCGGCTCGCCTCCGGCTCGCCGCTCGCCGCGCCGGAGCGCGACCCTGAACCCTCCATGCCGACCTCCCGCACATCGGACATCGTGACCTCCTCGGTCTAATCACGTGTCCGGACGGAACCGGGAGCGCGGGAACCTCCACCCGATGGTTGGTGATCACCATTCGGTCAACCGCGACACGGCAAGGATCCTGCGGACTATGCATCGCGCCAAAGCGTAGTGCGCTGGTCGGGGAACATCGCGCAACGCTCGCGCAGGTCACCCTTATGGGTCCAGATGTCGCTCGTTGGCGTCGTCAGCTTGCGATGACGCGACGGGCCATGAAGACGCAGGCTGCTGCGGCGACAAGCGCGATGATCGGCAGCGTTGCGCCGATTACACCAACTACGGCCAACACAAGCCCGACGACGCCGATCAGCCCAGTTACGACGCCTCCGATCGTGAACTGGTACAGCCGCCGCTCCCGGACCTGCCGCGGCATGTAGCTCCCGCGCTTCTGAAGATCGCTCATGCTTCGAGGGTAGCGCGGCCGACGTCGACGGCGAGTGAAGGTCGATCTCGAACGCAAACAAGCCGACGGGAAAACCCGGCGCGAAGCCATCCGCCCGTCACTCCGCCCAGATCCGCAGCGAGCTCGCGACAAGCGAGTTCGCGATGCTGCTCACGGAGATCCACTGGGAGGGTCCAGCGCCGAAGCCGTCGACCGTCGACCGTCGACCGTCGACGCGAAGGCGGTTACGCCGGGACGAGTTGGCGTACCGGCTTGTTTTCCGGTCCGTGCTCGAACCCCATCACGAACCGCATCTCGAGCGCCGCAGCGAGCCTTTGTAGTGTCTGCACCGAGGTATTGTGCTGGCCGCTCTCGATCCGAGAGATCGCCGAATAGCTCGTCCCCATCCGCTGGGCGAGCTGTTCCTGGGTGAGGCCGAGGTCGAGTCGGCGGCGGATCACGATCCGCGCCAGTTGCTCGTACGGCGCCAGACGCTCCTGCGCTTCGCGGTAGCCGGCGCTGCGGCGCGCCCGCCGCCCGGACCCTCCGCTGCGGGCGATCCGACCGGGCTCATGTGCTCCTTCTTGGCGCTCTGCTTTGCCATACGATCAGCTTATCAGAACTGATAAGTCACTTCAGGGGGCGTCGTGGCCGGCGGCACGTGGCGGCCGGCGGCGCTCCGCATCCATCCGCGCCTTGAACTCGTCCCAGCGCTCCCGCGCGACGCGCAGCTCGGCTTCGGGAACCTTGCCGGTGTCCTTGCGGAAGACGTGCAGGAGCACGAACAGATTGCGCGAGCGGCGGTAAAGGACTCGGTAGAGCTCGGAGCCGTAATGGCAGCGGAGCTCGCGCAGCTCTCCTTCGAGCTGCGAGCTCCACGGGAACGGCAGCGGCGGATCGTTCGGCCGCAGCATGTTCAGGCGGTCGATCTGGTTGTCCAGCACCGCCTGCTTCTCCGGATCGCCGAGCGCCCCGATGAAGTCGTCGACCGGCTCCGAGCCGTCCGCCGACCGGTAGTAGACCGCCTGCATCCCCGCCACCGCCCCACTCTACGGCCGGTGGCTAACGAGCCGCTTCCACTTGACCATCGCTTGACTAACCGATTTCGTTGCCCAAGCCAGCAACGCGATGCGGAAACAACTCTCGGCCGAGCGACGTGTGAGGTCATTCTGGCGCCCCGTCGCGCCAGGCGCTGTGATCACTGGTCGCGGTTACGAGCGCCGACCGACATCGGGTAGCAGCCGGGGTCAGTACAGGGTCAAATCCTGGACAAATAAGGAGGCTGTAGCGGTACTGGGAACGAGAGAAAGCCGGTCCTACCTGATTCGCTAACGCCCCGGACACCGCCCTCGGGTACCGCCAGAAGAGACAACAGCTTTAGCCGTTTTGCAGGTATTTTAAGGCCCATACGGGATTCGAACCCGTGCCGCCGCCGTGAGAGGGCGGTGTCCTAGGCCACTAGACGAATGGGCCCTGCGAGCCCGGCAGTTTACCGGGTGAGACGTGCTGCTCGTTCAGACAGCGATCTCGCGGAGGAGCGGCTCGGTGTCGAGCGGGTCGAAGCCGAGCCGAGCTGCGATCTCCTCGCTCGACGGGCTTCGTGCCCTCGCGGAAGAGGTCGCCGAGGAGCTCGCCGGTGGCCGGGTTGCGCCACCAGTCCTCGCCGATCGTGTCGATCAGGTGACGGCGCAGCTGCGCCGAGCGGATCCAGGCGCGCAGGTAGTCGGCCGAGTAGAAGCCGGCGTCCATGTCGGAGAGGTAGTTGCTCGACTGGTAGCGGATGCCGGTCGCCGCGGTCAGGTACTCCTCGTAGCCGTCCGGCGTCCCTCCCACCTCGGCGAAGCGGTCCCAGAAGTCGAGCTCGAACCGGAGCTTCGCCTCGTAGCGGCGGAAGAGCGCCGCCTCCAGGAACACCGTCGCCTCGGCGTTCTCGGCCGCCTGGTCGTCGGAGAGCCCGAAGTAGCGGGCATGCCACTCCGGCTCGCGTGAGATCGCCTCGACGATGTAGGAGTAGATCTCGGTCAGCGAGTGGTCGCGCGAGAGGCTCCGGAACGCGAACGGCAGTGCCGGGTCGACGCCGCCGAAGTGGAGCGCGTGGCCCGCCTCGTGCAGGAACGCCTGGTAGTCGTGCAGGCCGCCCTGGGCCCGCGTGATCAGGTGGACGACCGTCGGCGGATCGCTCGCGATCACGCACGCCCGCGGTGACTTCTGCGGGCGGTCGTCGAGGTCGAGCTTGATGTTCGGTCGACGCCGCCAGGTCGAAGCCGAGCTCCGTCAGCGTCTGCAGGCAGATCTCGGTCGCGCGCTCCTTCGTGTACGTCGCCTCGAGCGGCGAGAGCCGGCGCATGTACTGCATGTGGTAGCTCAGCGGAACCTCGGCCCGCTCGGGCCCGAGCAGCTTCTCGAACCAGCGGTCGCGGAGCGGCACGAACGCCTCGGCCCCCTCGTCGCTCGCGCGTCTGAGAGCAGCCGAGAGCACCCGCAAGGAGATGCCCTTCTCGTCCTCGCTGCGCTCGACCGGGCCGGCGATGCCGGAGAGCGCCGCCTCGATCTCCTCGCCGGCCGCCATCAGCTCGAGCCGGTCGGAGTTGAACGCCGCGCTCGCCTCGGCCTGGATCTCGCCGAGCTCCTCGCGATCGCCGTACGAAGGCAGCACCGCCAGCTGGGCCTGCGCGGTGCGCAGCGGCATCTCCTCACCGCGGAAGCTCACTCGCGCGGCGAGGATCCGGTTCTCGAGCTCGTCGTAGCGCTCGACGAGCTCGTTCGAGATCAGCCCGCCTTCGCAGGTCTTGCGGAGCCGGAAGAGACGCTCGCGCTCGTCACCCAAGCTCGAGTCCTCGGCCGCACGAAGCGCGTCGAGCTGCTCGCGGCTGAAGAGATCGACGTAGCGACGGACGATCTCCGCCTGCTCCGAGGTCTCCTTCTCGCCCACGCGGACCGCCCGTCCCTCCTCGGAGCGCTCGTAGATGTAGCGGGAGAGCCTCTCCTCGAACTCCGCAGGGGTGCGCACGGTCGCGACGGTCACGAGCTCAAACTAGCCGACCGCCCTGCCCCTCCGGCAGCGAGGCGCAGCGCAACCGCGACGAGCTCGGCCGGATCGAACGGCTTCGGCAGCACGGCGCTCGCTCGGCCCGCATACCCGTCCACGTCGACCGTCCCGCTCACGAGGACGACCGGGATGCCCGATGCCTCGAGCTCGTCCAGGAGCTCGTCCGACCCGGTTCCGCCGAGATGCAGGTCGAGCAGCACGACCGCCGGACGCGCCTCCGCGACGGCCGCGCGGGCGGCTTCGACAGTGTCCACCTCCCGAACCGCAAAGCGCTCCAGCTCGAGGTTGACCCGGCAGACGAGACGCAGCGCCGGGTCGTCCTCGACGATCAGGATCGAAAGACCCTCGCCGCCCACGAACAGCGATCGTACTGCAAGCGGAGCCGCGCTAAGATCGGGCCGTGGCCGCCGAGACTCAGGCCGGGGAACGGTACGCAACCCAGGTTGGAGAGCTCTGGACCGGCCTCTCCCTGACGCTCGCCCGCCTCGAGTCGATCGCGGCGAGCCCCGAGCGTCTCGCGCACGACGACACGCTCGACGCGCTCCGCGGCCTCCAGTACCGGCTCCACACCGCCAGCGAATCGGTCGTCGGCCTCTCACCGCCGGCAGCCTCCGCACCGGCACATACCGAGCTCGGCGCGGCCCTCGAGGGTGCCCGCGACGCGACGGCCGAGGTGATCGACGCGATCGAGGAGGCCGGCGCGAGCGCCGTCGACCTCGTCCTCCACGAGTGGCGCGGGGCGCTCTTCCGCGTCCGGCTTGCTCGCCTCCGTCTCGGCGGAGGAAGACGCGAGGCAGCGACCCTCCCGCCGCTGCCGGGTTTTCGGGCACCCCTCGTCGCCTTCGTGCTCAGCGCTGTGGGCGCCGGAGCGTTCGCCTACGGCGCCACGGCCGGCCCCTGGCCGGTCTGGGTCGCCGGGATGATCGCGGTGTGCGCCTCGCTCCTGCTCTATCGGCCCTAGCGACCTAAGAACTCGAACCACAATGAGCGTCGTCCCCGGCCCACTCGGATCGTCCTCCAGCTCGAGACACGAACGCTTCGCGCCCGCGCCTCGAGCCTCTGGCGACCTGGATCCCGCTCAGGAAGCGGGATCCAGGGCTTCGCGGCTCGAACGGCCGCCTCTCGGACAGGCAACCAGCCTGGCCTACGAGCCGGCCGTCCCACCCACTCGCTCCGAGCGACCCGGGAAGGGACGCTCATTTTGGTTCGAGTTCTAAGCGGCTTTGACGGCGCGAAGCCGGGCGACCGACTCGTCGCGGCCGAGCAGCTCGATGCTCTCGAAGAGGCCCGGAGAGATCTTCGAGCCGGTGATCGCGAGCCGGATCGGCGCGAAGGCCTCGCGCGGCTTCAGCCCGAGCTCCTCGGCGAGCGCGCGGAGCGCGTGCTCGATCGCGGCCGACTCCCACGGCTCGAGCGCCTCGAGCGCCGCGGCGGCAGCGACGCAAACACCGGGATCGGCCTCGACGGGCCCGACCGGCTCGAACAGGAACCGGACGAAGTCCGGGTAGCCGGAGAACTTCTCGATCTTCTCCTGCACGAGCGGCACCGTCTCCCGGACGCGCGGCTCGGGCCATTCGATCGCCTGCTCGCGCAGCCACTCGAGCAGGTGGTCGCCGTACTCGTCGGCGGGGAGCGCACGCAGGTGGACGCCGTTCAGCCAGTCGAGCTTCTCGTAGTCGAACGTCGCCGGGCTGGGGCCGACGCGCTCCAGCGAGAAGCGCTCGATCAGCTCCGCCGGGCTCATCACGGTCGTCTTGTCGTCGTAGCTCCAGCCGAGCAGCGCCAGGAAGTTCATCAGCGCCGCCGGCATGTAGCCGTCGGTGCGGAACGCGTCGATCGAGACGGCTCCGTGGCGCTTGGAGAGCTTCTTGCCGTCGTTCCCGAGCACGTCCGGGGCATGGGCGTAGACGGGCAGCTCGGCGCCGAGCGCCGTGAGGATGTTGATCTGCGTCGGCGTGTTCGAGACGTGATCGTTGCCGCGGATCACGTGGGTGATCCCGTCGAGCATGTCCTCCACGGGCGAGGCGAAGTTGTAGGTTGGGCGGCCGTCGGAGCGGACGATCACGAGGTCGGTCAGGTTCTCGTTCGCGAACTCGACGCGGCCCCGGACAACGTCGTCCCAGCCCACCGATCCGCCGGCCGGCATCCGGAAGCGGATCGCCCCTTCGTCGAGATAGGCCTTGTCCTCGGCGAGGAGCTTGTCCGCGTACGTCCGGACCTCGTCCATGCGGTCGAGCTGGAAGGTGGTCGGCCCGTCCCAGTCGATCCCGAGCCAGCGCAGTGACTCCTGGATCTGCTCCACCGCCTCGGCGACCTCGCGGCTCGTGTCCGTGTTCTCGATCCGGAGGCGGCACTCGCCGCCCTGCTGGCGCGCGAAGAGCCAGTTGAAGAGGAACGTGCGAACCCCGCCGACGTGCAGGAAGCCGGTCGGGCTCGGAGCCATGCGGACGCGAACGGGCACGGCTGCATCGTAAGAGCTCGAACCAAGACGGGCGTCACTTCCGGGCGCACCCGGAGCGAGTGGGCGGGACGGCCGTCTCGCAGGCCAGGCTGGTTGCCTGACCAAGGGGCGGCCGTACCGCCCGGGAAGCCCTCGATCCCGCACCTTGCGCGATCCAGGTCGCCGTAAGCTCGAGGCGCGGGCGCGACGCGACCGTGTCTCGAGCTGGAGGACGATCCGGGTGAGCCCGGGACGACGCCCGTCTTGGTTCGAGCTCTTCAGTGTCCGCCAGGGACGACTCTGTCGGCAAGCTTCCGCGGTGGAGTTCGGTGCGCACATGTCCTCGGCTGGCGGCATCGACACGGCGATCGACCGGATCGCGGCGATCGGCGGCGACTGCGTGCAGGTCTTCACCCAGAGCCCGCGCATGTGGAGGCCGACCAACCACAAGCCGGAGGCGATCGAGCGCTTCAAGGCTCGCCGGGCCGAGGCGGGGATCGGCGGCGTCGTCTGCCATGCGCTCTACCTCTGCAACCTCGGCGCGACCGACGACGCGATCTACGAGAAGTCGATCGCGACGCTCCGCTCGACGCTGGACGCCGCGAACGCGATCGAGGCCGATGCGGTGATCTTCCACGTCGGCTCGCATCTCGGCGCCGGTTTCGAGGCGATCGTCGAGCGCGTCGTCCCGGCGCTCGCGGCGATCCTCGACGGCAACACCGAGGGCGCCTGGCTCCTGATGGAGAACTCGGCCGGGCCCGGTGGGACGATCGGCCGCTCGATCGAGGAGCTCGCGACGCTCCTGGACGCGCTCGACGGTCACCCGCGGCTCGGCATCTGCCTCGACTCCTGTCACCTCTACGCCTCCGGGTACGACGTGACCGACCCGGCGGCCGTCGACGGGCTCGTCATCCAGATCGACGAGTCGATCGGCCTCGACCGGCTCCGCGCGCTCCACGTGAACGACAGCCTCACGCCGCTCGGCTCGAACCGGGACCGGCACGCCAACATCCTCGAGGGCGAGCTCGGCGAAGGCCTCGGCGCCTTCCTCGCCCATCCGGCCTTCCAGGGGCTCTCGGCCTACATGGAGGTGCCGGGCTCGGGCGACGGCCCGGACGCGAACGAGCTCGAGAAGCTCCGGAGCCTCCATGCGCGCTGGACGAAGAAGCCGCGTCCCAAGAAGCGAGCGCGTAAGACCTCGTAGGGCCGAAGCGCGTTGCACTTCCGTAACGGTGCCTGACCCCGCTTTGAGGGCCCGCGGAGGCACGAATTCCGCTGAACAAAGGGAATTCGGCTCGAAATCCGTTGCAAACACGTAACGGTGTCTGACACCCTGTGACGCGTGCGGGCGCGCCGGCGTACTGAGGATGTGAGCCCGTTCGCACAAGCTGCCGAGCGCCACCTCGACGACGTCTACGGCTACCTCGTCTGGTTCACCGGCGACCGCTTCGTCGCCGAGGACCTCGTCGGCGAGACCTTCGAGCGCGCGCTGCGCCTCTGGAGCCGCTTCGACCCGGCGCGCGGCTCCGCCCGCACCTGGCTCTGCCAGGTCGCCCGCACCGCCGCGCTCGACCATTTCCGCTCCGAGAAGCGCCGCCACCGCCGCGAGGAGCTCGCGGCAAGCCCCGAGCGCTTCGAGGAACGGCTCGTCGAAGGGCTCTCACCCGAGCTCGAGGCGGCCATGCGGAGCCTCACGGCCGGCGAGCGCGAGGTGATCGCCCTCCGCGTCGTCCTCGACTTCGACGCGAAGGCAGCCGCCGGCATGCTCGGCATCTCCCCGACGAACTGCACGACCCGCCTGAACCGCGCCCTCACCAAGCTCGAGGAGGCACTCCGTGTCGCAGCCTGACTTCGCCGCCGAGCTTCGCGCCGCACGTCCCATCGCTCCCGCCGAGGTTCGCGAGCGCGTCCGGCTGATCGCCGCTCGTAGCGCGTCACCCCAACCGCGGATCACCTGGCGTCGCGCGCTCGCCGTCGCGGTGCCGCTCGCAGCAGCGCTCGCAGTAGCGGGGCTCCTGCTTCCCGGGAACGGGGCGCACAACGCGGCCGAGACGACCGTCCCGCACAACGCAGCCGGCACGACGCCCGAGCTGGCGGCCCCGGCGATCGCCCGGAAGGCCTCGGGGCAGCTCAACACGGCCGGCGCCGCGGCAGCGACGCCGAGCTTCGCGCAGACCGACACGCTTCCCGCGCCGAGCGCCTCGCGCGTCCAGCGCTACAGCGCGTCGCTCGAGCTCCGCGTCTCGGGCCCCCAGGCGGTCTCGGACGACACGAAGCAGGCCGTGGCGATCGCCCGCGCGCTCGGCGGCTTCGCCTCGAGCGTGCAGGTCGACGCAGCCGGCCGCCGCGGCTCGGCGACTCTCGTTCTCCGTGTCCCGAAGCAGCACGTCCAGCAGGCCGTGAGCCGTCTCTCGGCGCTCGGGACGATCATCGGCGAGAGCGTCGCGATCAAGGACATCCAGGCCCAGGTCGACACGACAACGCGAAAGCTCGCCCGCCTCAAAGCCGAGCTCGCGCGCTGGCAGGCCGAGCCGCAGACGACCGAGACCGAGCAGCACATCGCCACGCTCACCACCCGGATCGCGGGCCTGAAGCGCGGCCGTGCGGCAACGGTGCGGGCGGCGAGCCTCGCCACGGTCAGGCTCGCGCTGACGACCACTGCCGCCCCCACCCCCGCCCAGCACGGGCACGGCCCGCTCCACGGCCTGGGCGTCGCGTTCCGCTGGGCCGGGATCGGCGCCGTCTACGCACTCGCGCTCGGAACGCCCGTCCTGCTCCTGCTCGCCCTCGCCTGGCTCGCCGCCCGCGCGGTCCGCCGCCGGCGCAACGACCAGCTCCTCCGCCGGTCCTAAGAGCCGTCGCTCTTGATCTGCGCGAAGACGCGGAACGTGGGCTCGCCGACCGGGAGCTCGCCGAACTCCGGGTTGATGCAGCCCGTCTCTTCCGCGCGGTGCGCGTAGGTGCTCTCGACCTCGGCGCGGCACATCGGCAGCGGCTGGCGAACCGCCCGGATCGCCCCGAACCCGGCCTGCCGGCGCTCGGCCGCGCTGAGCATGTCCAGGTCGATCTCGACGTCGTAGACCTTCTGCATGCACCCGACGTACGTGTTCCCCCACGCCTCGTACGAGTAGACGAAGGGGCAGCCCTTCTCGAGGCAGGCGCCCGGGTAGACGACCTTGTCGCAGTGGACGTCGCAGCGGCGGCATTCCATCTCCTCCTGGGGATGGAGCGGGAGCGAACGGGCGGCCTGGCGTCTCGGCATCGATCCATTGTCTGCCCCGTTTTCGCCTTCTTCAAGACTTGACTTTCAGCCGATCGCCCGCTAGTCCCAGCAGCAGAGCCGTTTCCGGCACCCGCTTCGGTAGGGCCGGTTACTCTTGACAGAGTGGCGAGGAGGACTCTCTACTGGGCCTCACTCGCCCTGACGCCCGCCGTCCTCGTCGTGCGCTTCGGCTTGCACGAGGACGGCACGGTCGTCTTCGTCCTTGCCGCGGTCGCGCTCGCGCCGCTCGCATTTCTGATCGGCGAGGCGACCGAGAACGTCGCCGAGCACACCGGCCCGGGAATCGGCGGCTTCCTCAACGCGAGCTTCGGCAACGCGCCCGAGCTGATCATCGCGCTGTTCGCGATCGGCGACTCGCTGCCGAACGTCGTGCGCGGCTCGATCACCGGCTCGGTCGTCTCGACCGCGCTGCTCGTGCTCGGCGGTGCGATGGCGCTTGCGCCGCCGGGCGAGATCGACCGCCGCTCGCTCGTGCTTCAGATCTCGATGATCGTGTTCGCCGTCGCGCTCTTCCTCATCCCGTCCGTTCCCGGCTGGCACGGCAACCCCGACCGGCACAGCCTCTACCTCGTCTACGCTGCCGGTCGCCGCGGTGCTTCTCCTCGTCTACGTCGTCGTCACGACGCGGAACCTGCGCCGGCACTCCGCCGTCCGAGCGGGCGCCGGCGTCGGCCGAGGCCTGGACGCTTGCGGAAGTCGGTCGGCGTGCTCGCGCTCGCCACGCTCGCGACCGCCCTCGTCTCCGAGGCGCTCGTGCACTCGCTGAACGCGTTCGGACAGTCGCTCGGCCTCTCGAGTTCTTCGTCGCCGTCGTGATCGTGGCGCTCGTCGGGAACGCGGCCGAGCACGGCGGGGCGATCGTGATCGCGCGGCGCGGCAACGTCAGGCTCGGCGCCGAGATCGCGATCTCGTCCTCGACTCAGGTCGCCGCGTTCGTCGCGCCTGTCGTCGCGCTCGCCTCCGGGCTCATCGGCCGCGGCCTGCCGCTCGCGTTCCGCCCGGTCGAGATCGGCGCCATGGCGGTCGCCGCCGCCGTCGCCGTGCTCGTCGCCTTGGACGGCGCGCACGCGCCGCTGGGAGGGCTACATGCTGCTCGTCGATCTACGCGCTCGCCGTGGTGGCATTCGCGCTCTCCGGCGACCGCTGAGGCGGCTTCGCTCTACCCGGGCGTCGTCTCCTGTGACCGCGTGAACACGTAGCCGCCCCAGATCAGCCGCTCGCCCTCGACCCGGAGCCGCTCACCTCGCTCGCGGCCCGACACGACCCGGAAGCTCGCCTGCGCCGGTCTGCTCGAAGACCGACGGCTTCACCCGCGGCGGCGCGCCCGGGATCTCCGCGACGAGCTGTCCGCCCTTCCACGAGAAGACGAACTCGTTGCCCTCGGACCACCAGCGGCCGAGGATCGCCGCCACGTCGGCCGGCGGCTCCGCCTCGGGACGCCACGGCTCGATCTCCTCGGGCCAGAGCTCGAGCGTCGCGTCCGCGAGCTCGAGCGCGATGTCGCGCGTCGGCGCCCGCGTGCCCGAGTTCGTCAGCACCGCCGCCCCGGTCTTCGAGGCGCGGTTGACGAAGAGACCGGCCAGGAAGCCCGGCATCGCGCCGGTGTGGCCTCCGAAGATCCGCCCCTCGTGGTTGAGCAGCTCGAGCCCGAGCCCCCAGCCGGCCGCCCAGTCGTCCGGGCTCAGCATCACCTGCGGCGCCCACATCTCGTCGGCCGTCGTCCGGGGCGAGCACTCCGTCCGCTCCGCTCACCAGGAAGGCAGCCCAGGCGCCGAGGTCGCCGACGGTCGACCAGAGCTGGCCCATCGAGGCGACGCCAGCCATGTCGCTGTGCGGCTCCCGCCTGGCCGTGCCCTTGAGCTCGTCCACGAGGTAGGCGACCGCCCGCGGCGCCTGCTCGTGCCAGGTGGTGCGCTCCAGCCCGAGCGGCCCGAGGATCCGCGCGTCGACGTAATCGGTGTACGGCATCCCGCTCCCGCGGGCGACGACCTCGCCCAGCAGCCCGTAGGCGAGGTTCGAGTAGTGGTGCGCCCTCGCGGCCGGCAGCACGAGCTCGTAGGCCGCCATCGCGTCGAGCACCTCCGTCATCGTCGGGGCCGACGCCTGTGACGAACATCTCGCCCGCCTCGCGCTGGAGGCCCGAGATGTGGGCGAGCATCCTGCGGAGCGTCGGCGTGCCGTTCGGGATGCCGGGCAGGTGCTGCTCGAGGCGATCGTCGAGGTCGAGCTTGCCCTGGTCGCGAAGCTGCATGACCGCAACGGCGGTGAAGGTCTTCGTGATCGAGCCGACGCGGTACTGCGTCTCGGCGGTCGCCTCGATGCCCGACTCGTAGTCGGCGAGCCCGGCCGCCCCGCTCCAGACGACTGCACCGTCCCGGACGACCGCCGCGGCGAGCGAGGGCAGCCGCTCTGCCTGCCGCGCGCGCAGGATCCGCTCGAGGCGCGGGACGAGCCCGTCAGGCGGCTGCAGGTCAGATCTTGGCAAGGACGTCCAGGACGACCGGCGCGCGCTCGACCGCCACGTCGATCGCCGCATCGTCGATGTCGAGATGCGTGACCGCCCGGAGCACTCCGGGGCGGACCGTGCCGCTCAAGCCGACCCCGGCCCCTTTCAGCCGCTCGATCGCCGCCGCCGAGGTGAGCCCCAGGGAGCCGACGTCGACCTGCACGAAGTTCGTCTCGACGCGGTCGACCTCGACGGGCATCCCCCGCTCCGCCCAGCCCACGGCGAGCCGGCGGGCCCTGGCGTGGTCGTCGGCGAGCCGCTCGACGTTGTGCTCGAGCGCATAGAGCCCGGCGGCCGCGACGATCCCGGCCTGGCGCATCGCTCCGCCGAAGCGGTGCTTCTCGACCCGGGCGCGAGCCATCAGCTCGGCGGAGCCTGCGATCACCGCCCCGAGCGGTGCCCCCAGCCCCTTCGAGAGACAGAGGGTCACGGTGTCGAAGAGCCGGCCCATCTCGGCGGCCGGCACGCCGGTTGCGACCGAGGCGTTGGCGATCCGGGCGCCGTCCATGTGCAGGGCGAATCCGAGCTCTCTCGCGGTGTCGGCGATCGCGCCGAGCTCCTCGAGCGGCCAGACGGCTCCCCCAGAGCTGTTGTGGGTGTTCTCGACGGCGACGAGCGAGATGTGCGGCCCGTGGAGCCGGTCGGGCGGGCGAACCGTGGCGCGGAGCTGGTCGGGCGTGAAGCGCCCCCGGTAGCCGGGGAGGCCTCGCGTCTGGAGCCCCGAGTGCATCGCGGCCCCGCCGAGCTCGGAGATCATGATGTGCGCCGTCTCCTCGACGACGAGCTCGGTTCCGCGCTGGCCGAGGATCGAGAGGGCGATCTGGTTCGCCATCGTCGCGGTCGGCAGATAGACCGCCTCCGGCTGCCCGAGAAAGGCCGCCGCCCGCTCCTCGAGCGCGATCACGGTCGGATCCTCGCGGCGCTGCTCGTCGCCGACCTCCGCGCTCATCATCGCCTCGCGCATGCCGGCCGACGGCTTCGTCTGCGTGTCCGAGCGGAGGTCGATCACGGCGCTCAGCCTAGATGACCAACTACGCCGTCTCCTAGCTCGACTGCCGCCGGTACCGCCGCGGGAGCCGCACCTCACGACCTCCGGTCAGCCCGGAGGGGCGCAGGATCAACACGAGCGCCATCACCGCGCCGATCGTCACGAGCCTCGTCCCGGTCGGGACGTCGAGTCGGAAGCCGATGTGGATGCCCTGCTCGGCATCGGCGAGGAACGAGTTGAGCGCGCTGATCAGGAGCGCCCCGAGCACGGCCCCCCACAGGCTCGCGACGCCGCCCACGACGAGCATGGCGAGCGTCGTGAACGTGAGCTCGAGATAGACCTGGCTCGTCGTGATCGAGCCGAGCTCGTGCACGAGCAGCCCGCCTGCGAAGCCGGCGAGGGCACCGCTGATCACGAACGCATAGAGCCGCTCTCTGTGCACGTCGATCCCGGCGGACTGCGCGGCACGCGGGTCCTCCCGGGTCGCGCGCAGCCGCCGGCCGAAGCGGCTTCGCCCGTAGGCGAACGCGACGACGATCACGATCAGCGCGCCGATCGTGAGCGTCCAGACCCCGCTCTCCGGCACGAGCGAGAGGGCGGTGACCCCGGGCCCGATCTTCTGCCAGTAGCTGAGGACGTTGTAGGTGATCCCGAGCACCGCGAACGTGGCGATGCCCGCCGGGAGCCCCGAGAGCCGCATCAGCGGCACCCCGACGATCACGGCGAACACCGCCCCGGCGGCCGCTGCGAGCGCGAGCGACGGGACCGTCGAGACGTGCGTGTGGCGCAGGAACGGGTACATCGTCGGGATCACGAAGTTCTTCTGCTCGGCCCCCAGCGTCAGGATCCCGGAGAGGAACGCGCCCACGGCGACGAAGCTGACATGGCCGAACGAGATCACGCCCGAGTTGCCGATGAAGACGTAGAGGGCGACGACGATCGCGGTGTTGACGAGGGCGTTGTCGAACTCGAGCTGGCGGACCACGCCGAGCTGCGAGCCCACGATCGCGGTCGCGATCACGAGCCCCGCCGGGGCGAGCAGCGTCACCGCGTCGTCGAGGTGGCGTCTCATACGCGCTCCGCCGCGGTCGTGGCCGGGCCGGCAAAGACGCCGTTGGGCCGCAGGAGCAGGACGACGATCACGATCCCGTAGATGAACGACGGCAGGTAGACGCTCGACGACGACGGCAGCTCGGCCCCGACCAGGGAGGTTGCGAAGCCGATCCCGAACCCGCCGAGCGTGGCCGTCCAGAGCCGGTCGAGGCCCCCGACGACCACACCGACGAGCGCGAAGAGCGTCACCTGGACGCCGAAGTCCGGGGTCACGAGCGGCGTCTGGACGGTGAGGAGCACCGCGACCGCCGCTGCCAGGAACCCGGAGACGAGGAACGAGAAGGCGATCACGCGGTTGGCCCGTACCCCGAGGATCCGGGCGGTCCGGAAGTCGGCGGCCGCGGCTCGAATCTGGATGCCGACGGTGGTGCGGTTGAGGAGCAGGGCCGTCAAGGCGAGCAGCACGCCGCCCGAGATCAGCGCGACGATCGAGATCCACCGGATCCGGAGCGTCCCGATGTCGATCGCCGTGTTCAGCCCGCCGAGAGTGCTCACCGCCTTGCCGCGCGACCCGAAGGAGAGCAGGTACACGTTCTGGAGCAGGTAGCTCACCCCGAAGGTGGCAACGAGCATCCTCGCCGGCGAGGCGCCGCGCAACGGGCGGAAGGCGATCTCCTGCACCAGGGAGAAGACGAGCACGACCCCGACACAGCCGAGGATCGCAACAACGGGCGACTGGTTGCCGAGGTAGCCGAGCGTGAAGGCCCCTGCCGTGATCAGCTCGCCGTAGGCCAGGTTGATCAGCCGCATCACACCGAAGACGAGCCCGATCCCGAGCGCGACGACGCTGTACACCGCGCCGAGCGCGACCGCGTCGATCAGGTACTGGACGAACGTCATGAGAGGTAGGCCGCCGTGAGCTTCGCCGTGAGCGCCTCCGGGGAGGCGGCGTCATCGGCCCCGAGCGTCAGCCGCAGCTCCGCGTTCGAGAGGACGTGCGTGCGGTCGGCGAACGCCGACCGCGAGCAGGCCCCGCTGCTCCACGAGCAGGATCGTGACGCCGTGGTCGCGGATGCGCGCGAGCGCCTCGAAGAGCGTCTCGACGACGCTCGGTGCGAGCCCGAGCGACGGCTCGTCGAGCAGGAGCACGTCGGGCCGCGCGATCAGGGCGCGGGCGATCGCAAGCTGCTGCTGCTGGCCACCCGACAGGAGCCCGGCCTTGCGGTGGTGGAAGTCCGCGACGACGGGAAAGAGCGACTTGACCCAGTCCAGGTCCTCGGCGACCCCGTCGCGCGAGCGCCGGGCAGAGAGGCCGAGACGGAGGTTCTCGTCGACCGTCAGGGCCGCGAAGATGTGCCGGCCTTCGGGCACGAGCGCGACGCCCGAGCGCGCGACGTCCTCGGGCCCGCCGCGAAGCGGACGGCCGTGAAGCAGGACCTCGCCCGAGTAGATGGGCACGACCCGCATGATCGAGAGGAGCGTCGTCGACTTGCCGGCCCCGTTCGGGCCGATCAGGCCGACGATCTCGCCCTGCGCGAGCTGCAGGTCGAGCCCGCGCACGGCCGGGACGTCGCCGTAGCGAACCTCGACGGCGCGAAGCTCGAGCACCGGTGTCTTCGGGGCCGCGTCAGGCATCGGCCGTCTCGACCGCGGAGGCCCCTGCGCCGAGGTAGGCGGAGGCCACGTCGAAGTTCCGCCTGATCTCGTCAGGCGTCCCGACAGCGAGCGTGCGGCCGCGGTCGAGCACGTGGATGCGGTCGCAGACCTCCATCACGAGCGCCATGTTGTGGTCGATCAGGAGCACGCCGGCTCCGAACTCGTCGCGGACGGAGCGCACGACCGCGGCGAACGCCGGGATCTCGGCCTCGTGGAGGCCCGGCGGCCGGCTCGTCCATGAGGACGTAGCGAGGCCGCAGCGCGAGCGCCCTCGCGACGCCGAGCCGGCGCTCGTCTCCATGAGGCAGCACGGCGGCGCTCTGCTCGGCGCGCCCCGCCAGTCCGAGCAGCCCGAGCAGATCGCCGGCACGGCGGCGGGCCTCGGCCGGTGACGCGCCGACGCCGAGCGCAGCCACCTCGACGTTCTCGCGCACGGTGAGCCCGCGAAAGAGCCTGCCGTGCTGGAAGGTGCGGGTGAGACCGGCGCGGCCGCGCTTGTGGGGCGGCCAGCGCGTGATCTCGGTTCCTTCGAGCTCGATCCGTCCCGTCGAGGGCAGATCGAAGCCCGTGAGGATGTTGACGAGCGTCGTCTTGCCGGCCCCGTTCGGGCCGATCAGGCCGAGCACCTCATCGCTCGCAAGCTCGAGCACGACGTCCTCGAGCGCCTGAACGCCTTCGAACGAGCGTGAGACGTCGAGGGCCCGGAGCGAGCCGGGCCCTCGACTGGATTCCTGGGCGACGTGCGCCAACCGCCTAGTGGATGTTCGGGATGACCTTCGTGGTGTGCGTCGTGACCACCTTGGCCACGTTGTTGTTGATCTCGACCACGCGATAGGGCCTGCCTGTGACCGTGTGCAACGTCGGCGTCAGGCTGATCGGGCCGCCGAGCGTCTTGAACTTCGTCAGGTGCGAGAGGGTCGCGGCAAGCTTGGCGCCGTCCGTCGAGCCTCCGTTCTGCTTGATCGCGTAGGCGATCGCGTCGACTGCGTCCGCACCCGTGATGAAGCCGCCTGTCTGCGCCGGGGAGCCCGCAGCCTTCAGCTTCGCCTCGAACGCCCGCACGGCCGGATCGGGATCCCTGGCCTCGGCGCCAGCGAACGTGACGAAGTAGAAGTTCGTCACCTTCGGGTTCTTCGACCACCAGTAGGAGCCGTCGCTCGCCCACCCGTTGATGATCGGTGTGTTGTTGCCCTCCGAGCGGAGCGCGTCGACGAACGCGGGCTGGTCGGTGCCGAACGAGGTGCAGAACGCGATCACCTTCGCCGGCTTGCCGTTCACGCGCGTCGCGATGTTGTTGATCGTCTTGTCGCCCTGGGTGAACGACTCGGAGTCGACGACCGTGCCGCCGAGCTGCTTGAAGCGATCGGCGAAGGCCGTGCAGACGTTCTGGAAGTAGACGAGCAGCTTGTCGGTGACGACGTCCGCGGTCTTCCAACCCCGGCTGATCGCGTACTCGGCGGCCGCGGCGCCTTCGTCCTGTGCCGCGTTCCCGAACGAGAACGCGAGCTGCCCGGCCGAGCCGAACCGCGAGGGGCCCATCTGATCGGTGCCGATGCACGGCGCGATCGTCAGGAGCTTGGCCGCCAGGAACGCCTGGATCGCCGGGGTCGCATAGTCGACGTCGCAGGTGACCCAGCCGATGTTCACGCCCTGGCTCACGAGCTTCGTCGCGTCTTCCTTCGTCTGCGTCGGGTCGAGCTGGTCGTTCAGGTACTTGATCTCGAGCGGGTGGCCGTCGACCCCGCCGGCCGCGTTGATCTTGGCGATCTCGATCTTTGCCGCCGCGAGAGCCGGCGCATCGAACGGTGCCATGCCCTTCGTCAGGTCGATCGCGGCGCCGATGACGATCGGCGTGCCGGCCGCCTTCGACCGCGTGGCCGCGCTTGTCGCACCGGCCGTACCGAGCACGATCAGTGCAGCGGCGGCCAGCGCGAGCGGAACGACTCTTGCGAGTCTCATTCACCCTCCTTGGTTTTTGGGACGGATCCGTGACGGTTGGACTGAATCGTAGGGACGATCCGACGACCGCTCTCCCAGGCCGCGCTGAGCGAGTCCCGGCCGCGTCGCGCGAGCTCGGCGACGGGGACATCCCAGAGCGAGTCGGGCAACGCGGTGCCGAAGGCGCCGTTGTCGGAGAAGATCTCGAGGTCGTAGAGACCCTGCCAGCCGGCATCGTCGAGGGCGGCGAGGATCGTCGGCAGGTCGGCGATGCCGTCGCCCGGCAGGACGCGGTCGGCCCAGCAGCGAGTGTGCGGATGCACGTCGCAGACGTGGACGCCTACGATCCGGTCGAGCTCCCTCGTGATGTGCCCGCAGAGATCGCGGGTGTTCCAGAGGTGCCAGACGTCGAACTGCAGGCCGAGCGCGGGCGAGCCCCCGGCGTCCTCGATCAGCTCGAGCGCCTCCGGGATCGTCGTCGCGATCGTCCATTCGGCGCCGCCTTCGCGCTGGTAGGGCTCGAGCGCGATCCGCGTCCCGGCGCGCTCGGCCTCTCGCCCGAGGATGCGCAGCCCTTCGACCACGGTCTCCCTGGCTCGATCCGGGTCGAGCCCGAGGCCCGAGCCTGTCAGGCACACGATGCCCGGGGCTCCGAATGCGGCGAGGCGGTGGATGGACGTGCAGAACGAGTCGAGGCGCTCGGCAGGATCGGTCGGGACCGCCGAGCAGGGGCAGCGGCAGGATCGAGGGGATCGTCGGGATGGCCGACCCGGCCTCGAGCCCGCTGCGCTCGAAAGCCTCGAGTGCCGCGGAGTCGTCGCCGTCCTCACGCAGCTTCAGCTCCCAGATGCCGATGCCGTCGAGCCCGGCCGCGACGTAGGCGTCGAGGTCGTCCCCGAAGCTCGCAGGCAGAGTCGAGATCTGCGAGATCGAGAAACGGGGCGTGGTTCGACGGCGGTTGCTCTCCATGCTCTCAGCCATCGCGTGCTCTCGCCCTCGTCGTCTGGGAGATCGGTCGCGTGGGGGCATCGATCTTCCCACAGCTGCTCGTCTCCCGGCAAGCGGGAGGCGCCTCACCGGCGCAACGCCCCGAGACGGCGGCGCAGGCGCGCGCCCGCCGGCGGCTCGAGGAGCTGCTGGGCGACGAGGGTTCCCGATCCGGCGCCGAGCCCCGGTCCCGGCCAGGTGCTCGCCCCGATGTGCCAGAGGCGCTCGACGGACGTCCGGTGGCCGGGGCGGCTCGGGAAGGGCCGCCAGAGGAAGTTCTGGTCGAGGGCGAGCGACCCGCCGTACGGGTCGCCTCGGTGGAGGTTCGGGTTCGCGTGCTGCAGGTCTGCAGGCGAGAGAGACGTCCGCTCGACGATCGACGACTCGAGGTTCGGGATGTGGCGGGCGAGCCGGGCCTGGATCCGGTCGGCATAGCGCTCGCGGAGCTCTTCGGTCCAGCTGCCGTCGCCGGGGTCGAGCTCGCCCGCGGCATCGCCCTTCACGTGCCACGGGAGCTCCTGCAGCTGGATCCAGAGGATCCCCTTCCCGTCGGGCGCCCGGCTCGGGTCGATCGTCAGCGGCTGCCCGCACACGACGGTTGCCTCTGCCGGGAGAAGGCCGCGCTCGGCCTCGTTGACTGCCCGCGAGACGCCGTCGAGGCCCGGCGTCACGTGCACGATCGCCGTCTTCCCGAGCCGCTCGTCGCCGTCCCACCGGGCCGGCTCGGAGAGCGCGAAGTGGATCTGCATCTCCGAGCGTCCGTAGCGGAAGCGCCGCGCCGCGCCCGACTCGGCGTCGCCTCGGTCACCCAGGAGCCGCTCGTAGAGCTGGGTCGGGGTGACGTTGGCGATCACGGCGCGCCCAGCCTCGATCGTCTCGCCCGCGACGGTCCGCACGCCCGCTGCCCTGCCGTCGCGGATCGTCACCGCGTCGACCTCGGTCTCGAGCCGGCAGACGCCGCCGTGAGCCTGGATCAGCGCGACGAGCGCATCGACGAGGCGCGCGCCGCCCCCGCGCGGCACGGGCATCCCGCCTTCCTGGACGGCGACCGCGATCACCTGGGTCATGAACCCGCTCGAGGCCGCGTCGGGGCCGAGCCCGGTGTGCAGCACCCAGGGCGAGAGCAGCCCGTGGGCCTGCGGCGAGGCGAACGTCGTCTCGAGCCAGTCGCGACTGGAGATCAGCATGTTCCCGGCGAACTCGGCCAGCCCCCTCCGGCCGAGCCGTCGCAGTGCCCTGCCGCCGAGCGCGGCGCCGGCCCTCGACCAGAGCTCGGTGCCGAGCAGGCCGAACGAGAGGTCGGCGTTCGGGAAGAAGCCCTCGAGCATTCCCGCCCAGGCCGGGCCGTCGCCGGCGGCGTGCCGCTCGAGCTCGGCGGCGTTCGCCTCGCCGCTTCGCAACAGGAACGCCGAGCTGCCGTCGGGGTAGTGCGACGCGGTGGGCAGCTCGGTGTTCAGGTACTCGAGCCCGTGACCGGCGAGGTCCTCGCCGAGGAGCCGGTGTGCGGCGCCGCCGACCCAGAGCGGGTGCCAGGCCGAGAAGACGTCGTGCCGGAAGCCGGGCTCGGTGATCTCGGCGGTCTTCACGGCCCCGCCGAGCCAGTCGTTCCGCTCGAGCACGCACACGCTCCAGCCCTCCCGCGCGAGCAGCGCCGCGCAGGCGAGCGAGTTGATCCCGCTGCCGATCAGGACGGCGTCGTATCTCGAGCTCACGCCGCTACGGTAACTCCATGAATTTGGAGCTGCTGAGAGAGACGCTCGCCGGTGAGCCGGAGTACCGCTCGCGCCAGGTGTGGGACTGGGCCGCGCGCGGCGCTGCCTCCTACGGCGAGATGACCAATCTGCCGGCACGCCTGCGGGCCGAGCTCGAGGAGCGCGTGCCGTTCTCCTCGCTCGAGGTCGCGACGGAGGCGCTGGCGCGCGACGGGACGCTCAAGGTGCTCTTCAAGACCGCGGACGGCCACCCGGTCGAGGCCGTCCTGATGCGCTACCGCGACGGGCGCCGCTCGGTGTGCCTCTCGTCGCAATCGGGCTGCCCGCTCACCTGCGTGTTCTGCGCGACCGGCCAGATGCGGTTCGGGCGCAACCTGAACGCGGGCGAGATCCTCGACCAGGCGCTGCATTTCCGCCGGATCGAGCCGATCGACCACGTCGTCTTCATGGGGATGGGAGAGCCGATGCTGAACCTCGACGCGGTGATCGAGGCGGCGCGCCGTCTGCCGAGCATCGGGGTGACCCCGCGGCGGACGACGATCTCCACCGTCGGCTGGATCCCCGGCCTGACCCGCTTCATCGACGAGGTCGAGGAGCCGATCAGGCTCGCGCTCTCGCTCCATGCGCCGACCGACGCGCTGCGGAGCCGGATCATGCCGGTGAACGACCGCTACCCGCTCGAGGACGTCCTGGCGGAATGCAAGCGCTACGTCGCACTCCGCCGGCGCAAGGTCTTCGTGGAGTACGTGATGCTCGCGGGGATCAACGACAGTGCTGCGCATGCCGAGGAGCTCGCCCGGCTCCTCGACCCGACGGCCTTCAAGGTGAACCTGATCCCGTACAACCCGACCGGGGCCTACGACGGCTCCTCGCGCGAGACGATCTCGCGCTTCAAGTCGGTGCTCGACCGCCGCCACCTTCCCTCGACGGTGAGGCTGACCCGCGGCAGGGAGATCGCGGCGGCCTGCGGGCAGCTCGCCGCGGCGCGTTCCTGACCTCTGGCGACTCCTCACCCTTTTCCGGGTTGCTAGGCATCCGGGCAAGGCACTACGCTCGGGGCGGCAGACATCGATCGTTAAGGAGAGAATGATGCGTCGGAGGCCCGTCAGGATTCTCGCGTTCGTCCTCGTCGCCGTGCTCGTGCTCGCGGCAGCGGGCTGCGGCGGCAAGAAGAAGAGCAGCACCACGACCACGACTACCACCACGACAGCTGCAGCCGCCACGACCACGACGGCCGCTGCGACGACGGCGGCGACCACGACGAGCTCGGCCGCAACGACGAGCTCGCTCGGATCGCTCGCGTCGGTTGCGAACTGCAAGTCGCTCGCCGACCTCGGCACCGCGTTCTCGAGCGCTCTCCAGGGCGCCGGCGGCGACGTCCAGAAGGAAGTCCAGGTGATGCAGGACTTCGCCTCGAAGACACCGTCGGACATCAGGCCCGACTTCGAGACGCTGGCTGCAGCTCTTGCGAAGGCCGCCGATGCCCTCAAGGGCGTCGACCTCACCGGCGGCAAGACCCCGGACGCCGCGACGCTCGCGAAGCTCGCGAAGCTCGGAACCGAGTTCAACACGCCGGCGCTGCAGAAGGCCGAGGCCGACATCCAGGCCTGGGCCGCGAAGAACTGCCACGCCTAGTAGTCGAGAGGACGGCGGAATCGCAAGGACGGCGGCTCGGCGGGTGAAGGCCCGGCGAGCCGCCGATTCCCCTCTCGTCTCACCTCCCACGGCGCTGCTCGGCCCAAGCACGGTGCCCGGCCGAGCGTCACAGGCGCTTGTGATCCAGATCACATGCTGGTTCTCGCTTCGAGCCGGCGGGCCGCTCGGATAGCCGGTCGGGCCTTTGGAACTCGAGCCCCGATCTGATCAGCTGTCGCGGGTCAGCGCCCAGATGTCGATCTCGAGATCGTGAAGACGGGTCGCTCCCTCGATCACCATCCCGAGGCGCTCGGCGACCGCAGCTGAGCGCCGGTTCTCGACCGCGATCAACGAGATCAACCGGTCGAAGCCGAGCTCGTCGAAGACGAAGTCGCGAACGGCGGTCGCCGCCTCGGTCGCATAGCCGAGGCCCCAGTGCTCCTTGCCGAGCGTCCAGCCGAGCTCCAGCTCGTGCGGCTGAACGGCATCGGCAAGCGTCGTGATCGTCCAGTCGGGAAGCTGCCAGACGAGCAGTCCGCAGCGGCCGACGACGACGTCGTCGGCCCGGCGCACCAGCGCAAACTGGCCGAAGCCGTCGCGGTCGAAGCGTGCCCGCCAGGCCGCGATTCGCTCGGCGGTCTGCTCGCTCGTGAGGGTCTCGCCACCGATGAAGCGCACGACGTCGGGATCGGCCATCCAGGGGGCGAACGCATCCAGATCCGTGGGCTCGACTGGGCGCAGCAGAAGGCGCTCGGTCGTGATCCGGGGCAGTCCGTCCCGCATCGTCCGAGCCTAGCTCCGGAACCGCGCGAGGCGGCACTTCCGCCGCCGCGACCGACATGGCGGTCGCGGCAGCACCGGCTTTGCGAAGGATCGGACCGACGTCCGAGCCGGCGGAAGGCCAACCTGGCGCGTAAGGAGCGGCCGAACGATGTCGGAGAGGGGGCCCACGGGGGAGAACCGAAGGTGCTCCCCCGTGCTTCTAGGACTCCTCGAGCTTCAGCGAGGCCGAGTTGATGCAGTACCGCAACCCGGTCGGACGTGGGCCGTCCGGAAAGACGTGCCCGAGGTGCCCTCCACACGAGGAGCACATGACCTCCGTGCGAACCATCCCGTAGGTCGTGTCGGTCTCCTCGTCGATCGCCTCGCTGCTCGCCGGCGCGTAGAACGCGGGCCACCCGCAGCCGGAGTCGTACTTCGCATCCGACACGAAGAGCTCGGCGCCACAGCCGGCGCAGTGATACGTCCCGGGCTCGAAGACGTGGTCGTACTCACCCGAGAACGGCGCTTCGGTTCCCTTCTCGCGAAGCACGCGGTAGCGCTCGGGATCGAGCTCGTTCCGCCACTGAGCCTCTGTCTTGACAATCTTGGTCAATCGGTCTCCCTTCGTCATGCCTGGTGAATTTCGCTTGCAGAAAGGAAAACGACCGGCTGGAAGCCGAAGTTCCCGGCCGGAGACACGAACTTAGGGACGGTTAATGATCCGCGACCGCCCGCTACGAGAGCGTCTCGCGGTAGGCGGCGGCGTCGAGCAGCGACTCTGATTCGTTCGCGCCGGTCAGGCGGATACGCACGAGCCATCCACCCGCGTAGGGCTGCTCGTTGACCGTCTCGGGCGCGTCCACGACGGCCTGGTTGACCTCCAGCACCTCGCCGGAGAGCGGCGCGATCAGCTCCGAGACGGCCTTGACGGACTCGACCTCGCCGTAGACGCCGTCCTTGGCCACGGTGGCGCCGACCGCCGGAGGCTCGAAGTGGACGAGCTCGCCGAGTGCGTCGACGGCATACGCGGTGATCCCGAGGACGGCTTCGTCGCCCTCGATCCGTGCCCAGTCGTGCTCGGGGTGGTACAGCAGGTCGTCGGGGTAGCTCTCTCCCGCGGCCATCCTCACTCCTCTCGGTTGACGTCTCGTTTGTAGAGCGGCTTGCTCCGGACCTCGCCGCGGCGCGCCTTGCCGCGCACGTCGACGACGATCTCGGTGTCCTTTGTCGCGAGCGCGGCGGGCACGTACCCCATGCCGATGCCGGCATCGAGCATCGGCGAGATCGAGCCGGAGGTCACCTCGCCGCCTCCCTCGATCGCCATGCCCTGCCGCGGGATCGCCTGCTCGGTCATGACGAACGCGACGAGCTTGCTCGGCGTGCCCGCACCGGCGAGCTCGCGGAGCTGAGCCGAGCCGGTGAACTCCTTGTCCAGCGCGCACACCCACCCGAGCCCTCCCGAGATCGCATCGCGGCCGGGCCCGATGTCGTTGCCGTGGAGCGGGTAGCAGACCTCGAGGCGGAGGGTGTCGCGGGCGCCGAGCCCGCAGGGCGTCACGCCGCGCGCGACGATCGAGTCCCACAGGGCGGGTGCGTCGTCGGGGACGCAGGCGAGCTCGACCCCTTCTTCGCCGGTGTAGCCGGTGTAGCTCGCCATCACCTCGATGCCGTCGAGCTCGGTCATCGCCCACGTGAAGGCGGGGCGATGGTCGAGGCCGAGACGGTCGATCGCCTTCGGGCCCTGCACCGCGAGGAGCGCAAACTCATCCGAGACGTCGCGGATGTCGGAGCCTCGGATCTCGTGCTCGACGAGCCACTCGAAGTCGGCGGCGCGGTTGGCTGCGTTGACGACGAGGAGGTACCGGCACTGATCGGTGCGGCTCACGATCAGGTCGTCGATGATCCCGCCTGTCTCGTTGGTGAGCAGCGTGTACTGCGACTCGCCGATCTCGAGCCTCGAGAGGTCGTTCGAGAGCAGCGACTGCAAGAGATCGAACGCGGTGGGGCCTTCGACCTCGATCTCTCCCATGTGGGAGACGTCGAAGATGCCGGAGTCCGTCCGGACCGCACGGTGCTCGGCGAGCACGCCTTCGTACTGAACGGGCATCTCCCAGCCGGCGAACGGCACGAGCCGGGCGCCGGCGGCCACGTGGTTCGCATGGAGCGGCGTCAGCCGGAGGGTCTGCACGAAGTCGATGCTAACGACGCCGGGCCCAGCGGGGACTGTCCCCGGATCGCCGCGCTCGAACCAGGTGGGGTCCGTCCCCACGGCGGCGAGCTCGGACCGATTGGGGTCTGTCCCCATGGAGGCGACCCGGGCTCGATTGGGGACTGTCCCCATGGACGCGCCGGCACACTGCGTGGGGACAGTCCCCACGCCGTGGGTGTTCGAGGCGAGGCGCGAGGGGCCGAGCCGAATCGGTCAGGCGAGCGCGGCGTCGACGGTGACGTCGGCGCCCGAGCGCTTCAGCATCGACGCGAACGGGCAGCCCTCGTCTGCGAGGCGGACAGCCTCGGCGAACGTCGGCCCGTCGACGCCGGGAACCGTCGCGCGCACCGTCACGTGCGAGCCGACGATCTGATGCCCGTTGGTCGCAATCTCGTCGAGCGCGACCCGGCAGGAGACCTCGAGCCGCTCCGGCGGGAACCCGAGGCCCGTCAGCTCTCCGGCGAGCGAGGTGGTGAAGCACCCGCCGTGCGCGGCCGCGAGGAGCTCCTCGGGGCTCGTCTTCCCCTCGGGACTGCCGATCCGCGATGCGAGCGTGAACGGAAGGCCTGTGAAGGCTCCCGACGAGCCGGCCGAGATCAGCCCATGGCCGCGGGCGAGATTCCCTTCCCATTCGATCTCGGCAGTACGCTCGCTTCTCGGCATCTCGTCGGTCTCCTTAGCTCTCGGGGTAGGCAGCGGGTGTGCCGTCAGGGTAGTACGCCGCCGCCGGCGAGCCCCCCGGCCTGAAGACGCCGAGCAGGCGCATCTCGCCCTCGCCCTCGTTCTCCAGGCTGTGCACGAGCAGGCGGGGCAGGAAGACGCAGGCGCCGGGCCTGAGCGGAGCCTCCTCACCGCCGATGTGGAGCGTGCCGCGGCCTTCGAGGATGTAGATCACCTCGTCGTATTTGTGGAAATGGTCGGGTGCGCGGCCCGGCGGGATGTAGCCGATGAACTGCGTCACCGACGGACAGCCCGTGTCGGCGCAGATCCCGAGCGTGAACTGGCGACCCGCGGTCGCCGTTCCCTTTGCGACCGCCTCGAGGTCGATGACCGTGCTCGTTCCCGGCGCTACGGGCTCGGGGTCGTGGACCGCGACGGCGAGCACCTCGACCTCCTCAGCGGCGTCGATCGCCCAGCGCACGCCGCGGCTGACGTAGATCCCGGTTCCGGGCCCGATCGCGGTCCGGCTGCCGTCGATCGACACGCCGCCGGAGCCCTCGAGGACGTAGAGCACCTCGTCGGAACCGTCCGCCGTCAGCTCGGGCGAGGCTCCCGGGCCGAAGCGCAGGACGCGCTGCGCAAACATCTCGCACCCTTTGGCGTCATCGAAGAGGTGCAGCTCAGACAACGAGCCGTCAGCGACCGGCACGGCCTCGACGTCGTCACGAAGGATGCTGTGCCTCACCAGGCGAATCTACTCGACGAGGGGCGGGGTGCCGTCTTGCAGCCGCTTCCCGCTTGTTCGAAATCCAGGCACGGCGTAGGATCCCGTGCCTGCTTCCGTGGTGGCTCGTTTCAGCACGACGGCTGTGATCCACGTACGGACAGTTCAACACCACAATCGCTTCGGGCCCGCGGGACCACGCCAACGGCCCACCGGCCCGAATGTTGAAGGAGGCTTGATGGTTAGGAGATCACTAATGATCGCTGCGGGCGGGGCGTTCGCCTCCGTTGCGCTGGTCTTTGCCAGCGCGGCGAGCCCGGCGGTGAAGTCGCATGCGGCGGCGCCTGCGACGGTCTCGTGCTCGATCCCGGTCCAGATCGGCATGGAGGGCCCGTTCACCGGCCCGGCCGCATCGATCGGCGACGACCAGCTCCACTGGGCGCTCTATGCGGCCAACGTGTGGAACGCATCGCACAAGGTGAAGATCCAGATCGTCCAGGGCGACACGCAGCTCAACCCCGCGATCGCCTCGACCGTGTCGCAGTCGTTCGCGTCGAACTCGAGCATCATCGGCGTGGTCGGCCCGGCAGGCAGCCAGGAGGTCATCGCCACGGCTCCGATCCTGAAGAAGGCGGGCTTCGCCTTCACGTCCGGATCGGCGACCAATGTCACGCTCACCAACGGGAAGCTGAAGGGCTACTTCTTCCGCGTCGTCCCGAACGACGGCGTGCAGGGCCCGACGGACGCGACGTACATGATGAAGCACCTCGGCGTCACGAAGGGCTCGAGCGTGATGATCGTCGACGACCAGGAGTCCTACGCGACGGGTCTTGCCGACATCGTCCAGGCCGCCCTCAAGAAGGCCGGCGTGAACGTCGACCGCGAGTCGATCACCCAGAAGGACACCGACTTCTCGTCCCTCGTCGCGAAGGTGACGAGCAGCACGAAGGTCGTCTTCACGCCGTTCCAGCTCTCGTCGCAGACCCAGCTTCTCGCCCAGCAGCTGAAGTCGCAGGGCAAGACCGCGGTCGTCTTCGCGACGGACGGCAGCTTCGACTCGTCGAAGTACAACGCGAGCGGAAACTACGTCTCCTTCTTCGCCCCGGACGTGACGACGATCGCGGCCGACAAGGCGATCGTTGCCGGGTACCACAAGCAGTTCCCGGGCGGGACAAGCCCGTTCGGCGCACCGAACTACGTGGCGGTGCAGCTCTACGCGCAGGCCATCCAGGCAGCCTGCACGGCCGGCAAGGGGACGATCAGCCGCACCTCGCTGCGGTTGGCCCTCGCCAAGCAGAAGATCGCCAAGTCGATCCTCGGCATCCCGATGGCGTTCACCTCCAACGGTGACGTCGCCGGCGCCAAGGACTTCGTCTTCAAGATCGAGAACGGCAAGTACGTCACAGTCGGTTAGCCCGATCTGACAAGGGGCACGGCTCCGGCCGTGCCCCTTCCTTCCCCCCACCGATGAACCTCTTCATCACCGAGCTCGTTGCCGGGATCGTCCACGGCAGCGTCTACGCCCTGATCGCCCTCGGCTACTCGATGGTGTACGGGATCCTCAAGCTCCTCAACTTCGCCCACGGCGATGTCTACATGGTCGGCTCGTTCATCGGGTACGGCATCCTCACCGTCTTCGGCGGAGCGACCTCGATCTCGATCCCGGTCGGGCTCCTGATCGTGCTGATGTTCCTCGGCGCCACCCTCGGAGGCGGGCTGCTCGGCGTGGCGATCGAGCGCTTCGCCTACCGGCGGCTGCGTGAGGCACCGCGAATCGCGCCCCTGATCACCGCGCTCGGGGTCTCGTTCTTCCTCGAGAACGCCGCGGTCCTCCTCCTGAGCGCCAACTTCGAGAGCTTCAACACCTTCAGCTGGGACACGAACTCCTCCGGCCTCGGGGTGCTCTGGCGCAACGGCTTCACCCTCCCCGCCCACGTCCACGTCGCCCTCGCCCAGATCCTCGTGGTCGCGGGAACGGTCGTGATGATGGTCGGGCTCACCTGGTTCGTCTCGCGCACCCAGCTCGGCCGGGCGATGCGCGCGACCTCCTACGACCGCCAGGCCGCCGAGATGATGGGGATCGACGTCAACCGCGTGATCGCGGCGACGTTCTTCATCGGCTCGGCCCTCGCGGGAGCGGCGGGGATCCTGAACGGCCTCGCCTTCCAGCAGGTCTGGCCGTACATGGGCTTCGACGCCGGGCTGAAAGCGTTCACCGCCGCGGTCGTCGGCGGCATCGGCAACCTGCCGGGCGCGGTCGTCGGGGGGCTCGCGATCGGCCTCGCGGAGTCGTTCACGATCGGCTACGTGTCCTCGACGTTCTCCGACGCGATCGTGTTCGTCCTCCTGATCGGCGTCATGATCCTGCGCCCGAGCGGCCTGCTCGGGCGTGCGGCGGTGCAGAAGGTCTGATGGACGTCGACCCCGACGGCCCCGAGCTGCCCGAGCCCGCGTCCTCTTCGCCGAGGATCGGCAAGGACGAGTGGGTCGCCTCCCACGAGAGCCGGCGCCAGGCGCACAGCGGGCTCGCCGGGCTCGTGCGCGCGCGCATCGAGGCGCTTCCGCAACCGGTCATGTTCCTGGCCTTCGGCATTGCGGCGGGGCTCGTCCCGCTCTTCACGAACAACGGCTACGTGATCCGTGTCGGCTTCGACACGTTGATCTACATGCTGCTCGCGCTCGGCCTGAACATCGTCGTCGGCTTCGCCGGGCTCCTCGACCTCGGCTACATGGCCTTCTTCGGGTTCGGCGCCTACGGGTACGCGATGCTCGCCTCCGGGCAGTTCGACCTGCACTGGCCGACGCTCGCGATCCTGCCCGTGGTCACGGCGGCGACGGCGCTGCTCGGGTTCCTCGTCGCGCTTCCGTCACGTCGACTCGTCGGCGACTACCTCGCGATCGTGACGCTCTTCTTCGGGCAGCTCTTCGTCAGCGTGGTGAACAACGGCGACCGCATCTCGGTCCTCGGCTTCACCCGGAGCTACAACGTCACCAACGGGCCCAACGGGATCGCGGACATCGACCCGTTCCACCTCTTCGGGCACCAGCTCGAGTCGCTCAAGAGCTACTTCTACGTGGCGCTCGGCTTCTTCCTCGTCGTCCTCGGGGCCGTCTACCTCGTCAGCAACTCGCGCACCGGCCGTGCGTGGCGCTCGCTGCGCGAGGACTCGCTCGCCGCCGAGCTGATGGGCATGCCCGTCAACCGCCTGAAGCTGCTCGCCTTCGCGTTCGGCGCCGGCGTCGCCGGGCTCACCGGCACGCTCTTCGCATCGCTCAACACCGCTGTCTTCTCGAGCGACTTCGACACGCCGCTCCTGATCACGATCTACGCCATCCTCATTCTCGGCGGTGCGGGCAGCATGGGCGGGGTGATCGTCGGAGCGCTGATCGTCAACGTCACCCTCGAGGTGCTGCGCACCCCGAACCACGCCACGTGGGTGTTCTTCACCCTGATCCTCGCCACGGTCCTCGTGAAGCTGCGGCCGTGGAAGGTGCTCGCGGGCGTGCTCGCAGGCATGCTCGCCCTCGGCTTCGCGGTGCACGCGATCGTCGGCTCGATCTCCTCGAAGGACGTCCACGGACAGGGAGCGGTCACGGGCAGCTTCGGCCGGGCGCTTTCGCACTGGGTCCCCGTCCCGCCGCTTCCCGCCACCGCCGGCAACTACGCGTTCGTCGCCCTCGTGCTCGCGATCCTCGTCCTCACGAGCGTCAGGACGCTCTGGCGCAACATCCTGCTCGCACCCGTGCTGTACCTGACCACCTTCGTCTGGGACGCGCGCCTCGCGTTCGAGCCGAGCGTCACCCGGCTGATCCTGATCGGCGTGATCCTGATCGTCCTGATGAACGCGCGGCCGCAAGGGCTTCTCGGTGAAGCGCGCGTGGAGATCGTCTAACGACATGGCTCGCCTGCTTGATCTGCGTGGTGTCTCGAAGAGCTTCGGCGGGCTGACCTGCATCGCCGAGCTCGACCTGCACGTCGACGAGCACGAGATCGTCTCGGTGATCGGCCCGAACGGCGCCGGCAAGACAACGCTCTTCAACCTGATCACGGGCATCTACCCGCCAGACGGCGGCGCGATCGACTTCGAGGGGCGGAGCCTGCTCGGGCTCGAGCCGCACGAGATCGTCGGCCGCGGCGTCGCCCGCACGTTCCAGACGCTGCGCCTGTTCCTGAACATGACCGTCAAGGAGAACGTGATGGCGGCCGCCTACTCCCACACCCGCGCCGGGATCACCCGCTCGATCCTCCGCACGCCGGGGATGCGCCGTGAGGAGAAGGCGATCGGGAAGCTGGCAGAGGAGCGGCTCGCGTTCTTCGGCGAGCGGCTGATGGGGTACCGCTGGAATCAGCCCGCCTACAGCCTCTCCTACGCGAACAGGCGCCGCCTCGAGATCGCCCGGGCGACCGCCACCAATCCGCGCCTGCTCCTCCTCGACGAGCCGGCCGCCGGGATGAATCCGGTCGAGACCCACGAGATCACCGAGCTGATCGCGAAGCTCCGCGAGGACGCCGGCTACACGGTGCTCGTGATCGAGCACGACATGCACGTCGTCGAGGGGATCTCCGACCGCGTGATCGCCCTCGACCACGGCGTCAAGATCGCCGAGGGCTCGTTCGAGAGGGTCGCGACCGACGAGCACGTGATCGAGGCCTACCTGGGCCTGAAGGCGACCCACACCAAATGAGCGCCAACGGCGGGCAGCGGCCGCTCCTCAAGCTCACGGCCGTGGACACCTATTACGGCCCGATCCACATCCTCCAGGGCGTCGAGCTCGAGGTCGCCGCGGGAGAGCTCGTCTGCCTGCTCGGCGGTAACGCGTCCGGCAAGTCGACGACGCTGAAGACGGTGCTCGGCGTCGTCCAGCCCCGGCGCGGGACCGTCGAGCTCGACGGCGAGGACGTCACGCGCCGGCCGACGAACTACCGGATCCGCAAGGGGATCGCGATCGTGCCGGAGAACCGCCGCCTGTTCGCGCCGATGACCGTGCTCGAGAACCTGAAGATGGGCGCTTACCTGCGCGGCGGGGGCGAGCCCGAGGATTACGAGCGCGTCTACCAGCTCTTCCCGCGCGTGTACGAGCGCCGCGAGCAGCTCGCAGGCACGCTCTCGGGCGGCGAGCAGCAGATGGTCGCGATGGGCCGCGCGCTCATGTCGCGCCCGAAGCTGCTCCTGATGGACGAGCCGTCGATGGGGCTCGCGCCGCTCCTCGTCGAGCGGAGCTTCGAGATCATCAAGCAGGTGAACGACGAGGGCGTCGCCGTGCTCGTGGTCGAGCAGAACGCCAACGTCTCGCTCTCGATCGCCGACCGAGGCTACGTGCTCTCGACCGGACGCGTCGTTCTCCACGGCCCCGCCGCCGACCTGATCGAGAACGACGACCTGCGCAAGGCGTACCTCGGCAGATGAGCGCGACGGCCTCAGTTGCGGGGTGCCGGTCGCGCTTCCCGATCTTCGAGCGGCTCGTGTACGTCAACTCGTGCTCGCAGGGCGCCCTCTCGGACTCCGTTCGCGCCGCCTACGACGCGTATCTGACCGACTGGGACGAGAAGGGCGCGCCCTGGGCCTACTGGGTCGAGCGCGCGGAGGCCGCCCGGTCGGCCTTCGCCGGGCTGATCGGCGCCGAGCCCGACGACGTCGCCGTCACGACCTCGCTCTCGGCCGGCGTCAGCTCGCTGGCGAGCACGTTCGACTGGAAGGAGCGCCCGCGCGTGGTCGTGAGCGATTTCGAGTTCCCGACGGTCGGGCAGATCTGGCATGCCCAGGAGCTCCGCGGCGCCGAGGTGGTGCACGTCCCGCCCGCCGACGGGGTGATCCCGCTCGAGCACTTCGAGGCGCTGATCGACGAGCGCACGACCCTCGTCTCGGTCACGGCCGTGTGTTACCGAAACGGCGCGCGGCTGCCGGTCGAGGAGCTCGTCGAGCTCGCCCATTCCCGCGGTGCGCTCGTGCTGCTCGACGCCTACCAGGCGCTCGGCACCTATCCGATCGACATCGCCGATCTCGGCGTCGACTTCCTCGGCGCCGGCGTGCTCAAGTACCTGCTCGCCTCCGCCGGCCTCGGCTTCCTGTGGTGCCGGCCGGGCCTTGCGGAGGCGCTGTTGCCGACCCAGACCGGCTGGTTCGCCGATCGCAACATCTTCGAGATGGACATCCACGACTACTCGCCGTCCCCGACTGCTCGGCGCTTCGAGTCGGGAACCCCGCCGATCCCGGCGATCTACGCGGGCATCGCCGGCATCGAGCTGATGCGCGAGATCGGGATCGCCGAGACGCGCGAGCACGTCACCGGGCTCAACGAGCGGCTGATCGCCGGGGTCGACGAGCTCGGCGGGATCGTCGCGACACCGCGCGATCCCGAGCGGCGCGGCGCCCTCGTCTGCATCGCCTCGACCGACGCTCCCGAGCTCGTGCGACGGCTCGGCGACGACGGGATCGTGACCTCGGACCGCGACGGCAACCTCAGGATCTCCGCCCACGCCTACAACGTCGAGGACGACATCGACGCCGTTCTTGCCGGGCTGGCGCGCCACCGTGACCTCCTGCGCCGCGCGTGATGGACCTCGTGACGGCTATCGCGGATTTCCGCTAGAACCTCCCTGTGCTTCCGCGGGAAGTCGGATACGCGAAGCCCTCGACGCTGGCCGAGGCGCTTGATCTGCTTGCCGCCAACGACGGCGCGCGGGCGCTCGCAGGCGGGCAGACGCTCGTGAGCGTGATGAAGGCGCGCGTCGCCTCACCCGACGCTCTCGTCGATCTCAACGGGCTCGACGAGCTCAAGGGAATCGAGCTCGACCGCGACGGCCGGCTCGACATCGGCGCGATGACGACCTACTCGGAGCTGATCGACAGCGTCGAGGCGAAGGCTCGCCCGATCCTCGGCGAGGTCTGCGCCCAGATCGCGGACGTGCAGGTGCGAAACCGCGGCACCATCGGCGGCAACATCTGCGCCAACGACCCCACCAACCACCTCCCGCCCCTGATGGTCGCGCTCGGCGCGACGATGACGATCGCCGGCGAGGACGGCGAGCGGACGGTCGAGGCCGACGACTTCTTCCTCGGCGTCTACATGACCGAGGTCGGGCCGGGCGAGGTGCTGACGAAGATCTCGATCCCGCCGGGGCGCCGTGACGGCTTCGCCTCGGTGACGATCGGCCGCGACGGGACGTGCATCGTCTCGGCCGCGGTTTCGCTCGACAACGGCCCGCGCGTCGCGATCGGCTGTGTCGCTGCCGTGCCTCACCGCGCCACCGACGTCGAGGGCAAGCTGAACGGCGACACGAGCCTCGAAGCGGCCCGGGCAGCGGCCGCCGGCGTCGGCAAGACGCTCGACCCGCCGGGGGACGTCCACGCTCCGCCCGAGTACCGGCAGCATCTCGCCGACGTCGTCGTCGCGCGCGCGATCGCGCAGGCCGGCGAGCGAGGGTCGCACTGATGTCCGCGATCGAGACGAGCCGGCGGATCACCGTCGAGGTGAACGGCGTCTCGTACGAGCGCGAGGTCGAGGCTCGCCGGCTGCTGATCCACTTCATCCGCGACGACGTCGAGCTGACCGGGAGCCACATCGGCTGCGACACGGGCAACTGCGGCGCCTGCAGCGTCCAGCTCGACGGTGTGCTCGTGAAGAGCTGCATGCTGCTCGCGATCCAGGCCGACGGCTGCAGCGTTCGCACCGTCGAGGGGCTCGCGCCCGACGGCGAGCTGACGCCGCTTCAGCAGGCCTTCCACGAGCATCACGCCCTCCAGTGCGGCTACTGCACCCCCGGGATGCTGATCTCCGCTACGAGCCTGCTCGAGCGCAACCCCCGGCCGAGCGAGGACGAGATCCGCAAGGGCCTCCAGGGCAACATCTGCCGCTGCACCGGCTACTGGAACATTGTCAAAGCCGTCCAGGCCGCTTCCGGTCAGGAGGTCGCCGAATGAGCCACGCCCCAGCGACCGCCGTCCCGGAGAGCCATGTCCCATTTGCGCATGCCTCGGGCCGCTCAACCCAGGGGTCTGACACCTTTTCGAAGCTCGGCAACGTGCCGAATTTGCAGGGGTTCGTGACTGTTTTGGCACGAAGTCGTTCCACTTCTGTGTCGGCGTCTGACACCGCCGTTGGCACATGGCCCGGCGAGACCTGGAGGGTTCGGACGTGAGCGAAACGACCATCGCACCGGATCAGGTCGAGGCGCCTGCCGAGCAGCAGCAGTGGAAGGGCCAGAGCGTCCCGCGCAAGGAAGACCGCCGGCTCGTGCAGGGCCAGGGCGTCTTCATCGACGACATCAAGCGCCACAACATGGGCTTCGCCCACTACGTGCGCTCGCCCTACGCCCACGCGATCATCAAGTCCGTCGACGTCTCCGCCGCGCTCGCGCTTCCGGGCGTCTACGGGACACTCACCGGGGACGAGGTCGCGACCCTCACCGATCCGTTCTTCCAGCTCTCGACGCCGCCCGGCAGCGCGATCAAGGACTACGCCCTCGCGGTCGGCCGCGCGCGCTTCGTCGGCGACCCGGTCGCGATCGTCGTCGCCGAGACGCGCGAGCTCGCCCGCGACGCCGCCGAGCTCGTCGAGGTCGAGTACGAGCCGCTCCAGCCGATCGTCGACGCCCACGACGCGCTCGTCGACGACGCACCGGTGATCCACCCGGATGCGGGGTCGAACCTCGTCTGGGAGGGCGTCTACGAATGGGGAAGCTGGGACGACGCGGTCGCCGAGGCGGACCGGATCGTGAAGATCCCCGAGCTCCACTTCGACCGCTTCAACTCGACCCCGCTCGAATGCGACGGGGCGCTCGTCGAGTTCAACCGCGGCACCGGGCAGTGGACGATCTACACGAACTGCCAGTTCCCGGGCTTCGCCGGGATCATGATGGGCCCGGCGATCCGCTGCGGTCTCGACAAGCTCCGCTTCGTCACCCAGGACATCGGCGGCGGCTTCGGCAACAAGATCACCTCGCATCCGCAGCTCGTCGCGATGTGCCTGCTGGCGCGGAAGCTCAACCGCGCGATCCAGTGGACGGAGTGGCGCACCGAGTTCCACATGTCGATGTCGCACGGCAACGAGCGCTGGTTCCAGGACGTCGAGGTCGCCGTGAAGGACGACGGCACGATGCTCGGCTTCCGCACGAAGGCGCTCGACGACGCCGGCGCCTACACGCGCTACGAGCCGCTCGGCGGCGTGATCTGGGCGCAGGTGACCCCGGGGATGTACCGCTGGAAGAACATCCGCCTCGACTTCACGCAGGTCGTCACGAACAAGGCCCCGTGCTCGCCCAACCGCGGCTACTCCCGGATGCAGCACCTGTGGTTCACCGAGCGCGTGATCGACATCGTCGCCGGCGAGCTCGAGCTCGATCCGGTCGAGATGCGCAAGCGCAACTACATCCGCGTCGAGGAGATGCCCTACACGACACCGAACGGCTGTGTCTACGACTCGGGCGACTACGCGCGGATGCTCGACCTGGCACTCGAGCTGGTCGGCCACGACGACATGGCGGCGCGGCGCGCCGACGCCCAGGGCCGCGGCAAGCTCCTCGGCGTCGGGATCGGCTCCACGCTCGACTCCGGCACGAACAACTTCGGGCAGTCGCGCCTGATCAACCCCGAGCTGCAGTTCTCGGGCAACAACGAGGTGGCCACGGTCAAGCTCGACATCTTCGGCGAGATCGTCGTCACGCTCGGCACGACGCCGCAGGGACAAGGGCACGAGACGACCGCGTCGATGGTCGTCGCCGACATCCTGGGCGTCGACCCCGACTCGGTCAACGTCCGGGTCGGCCACGACTCCTACTGGAACTCCCACGCGGGCTTCTCCGGGACGTACGCGAGCCAGTTCGCGGTCACCGGCCTCTCGGCGGTCAAGGGCGCGACCGAGAACCTCGCGGAGGACATCAAGAAGCTCGCCGCCGGGGTGCTCGGCGCCGATGGGCCGGAAGGGATCGTGCTCGAGGGCGGCTTCGCCAAGCGCGCCGACAACCCCGAGGCGGCGCTGCCGTTCTTCGCCGTCGGCGCGATCGTGAACGCGAACAACGCCGTCCTCTCCGAGGAGGGCCGCGAGATCTCGCTCAACCAGCGCTACGTCTACGTGCCGCCGTTCCAGCTCCCCGACCTCGAGAAGAAGTACGGGAACCTGACGCTGACCTACGCCACCCAGGTGCACGTCGCGATCGTCGAGGTCGACGCCGAGACCGGCGCCTACGAGATCGTCGACTACGCCGCGGTCGACGACTGCGGCACGCGCATCCATCCGCAGATCGTCGAGGGCCAGGTGATGGGCGCGCTGGCGCACGGGATCGGCGCCGCGACCCACGAGACGTTCACCTACGACGCCGAGGGGAACCTGCTGACGCCGAACTTCTACGACTATCACGTCCCCCACGCGATGGACGTCCCGCCGCTCCGTACGGCGGCGATCGAGTCCCCCTCGCCGTTCACGCCGCTCGGGACGAAGGGCATGGGCGAAGGCGGGGGCGCCGCGATCCACGCGGTCTGCTCGGCCCTGCAGGACGCGCTGCGGCCGCTCGGCGCGCCGATCGTCTCCGACTCGTGCAACCCCCCCTTCCGGGTCTTCGCCCTGATCGATGACCCGGCAGCGAGCCGGCAGGGCCTCGAAGTGGTGGACGCATGAAGGTCGAGGGCGAGCGCGACTTCGCGGTGGGCCGCGGGATCGTCTGGGACTGCCTGAACGACCCGGCGAAGATGGCGGAGCTGATGCCCGGCGTCCAGTCCTTCGACATCAAGGACGACCGCAACTGGGTCGCGAACGTGAAGATCCCGCTCGGGCTCGGCTCGCTCGCGATGACGATCGACTTCGAGAAGACCGAGGAGCGGCCGCCCGAGTTCTCGAGCCTGCACGCGAAGGGGAACGGCGTCGGCGCGATGATGAACATGCAGACGTCGTTCACCCTCCAGGAGATCGAGACGGGCACGCGGATGCTCTGGGCGGCCGAGGTCACGATCGCCGGCCCGGTGGGAGCGATGGGCCAGCGTGTGCTGCAGCCGATCGTGAAGCAGCAGGTCAACCACGTCCTGAAGGCGCTCGACAAGCAAGTGACCGAAGCGGCGGCCGCCGAGGGCGCCGCTGCCTCCGCATAGAGGGACGATGGCGAGCGAGCTTCGCATAGGGCTGATGCAGCTCACGATGGAGCCGCTCGCGGAGATGCTCGAGACCGCGAGGGAGCTCGACCGTGGCGGGTTCGACACGATCTGGCTCGCCGAGGCCTATCCGTGGTGGCGCAAGCACGGCATGGAGGCGCGCTCCTCGACGGTCCTCTCGGCCCTGATGGCGCGCGACACCGAGCGGCTGACGATCGGCTGGGGGATCATCTCGCCCTACACGCGCCACCCGGTGCAGGTGGCGATGGACGCCCGGATCGTGCAGGAGGCCGCCGGGCCCGGCCGCTTCATCGTCGGCTTCGGCACCTCGAAGATCTTCCTCAACAACACCAAGCAGGGCGGCTCGCCGAAGGAGACCAAGCCACTGGCCCACATGAGGGACTCGGTCGCGATCGTGCGCGGCGCCCTCTCGGGCGAGCGCTTCGAATACGACGGAAAGGTGTTCAGCGCCGACCTGCCGGCCGTCCAGCCCGAGGCCCACGCTCCGGACTGGGACGTGCCCGTGTACGTCGCGGCGACGGCACCGATGATGCAGGAGCTCGGCGGCGAGATCGGCGACGGCCTGCTGACCCCGTCGATCACAACGCCGGCGTTCGTCCGTTACACGCGGCAGAACGTCGCCGCCGGCGCGGCGAAGGCCGGCCGCGACGGCGCCGGGGTCGACGTCGGCTGCACGATCGTCGCCTCGATCGACGCGACCGACCGGGCCAGGGGACGCGACGGAGCCCGCGAGATCGCCGGCATGTACCTGGCGAACAAGTTCCAGAACATCAGGGGCTCGGCCGACACGCTGCTCGACCTCGCCGAGATCCGGATGGAGGAGCTGCAGCCGGTCGCCGAGGCGATGGAGCACGGCGGCCGCCTCGCGGCGAAGGCCCAGGTGACCGACTCGCTGCTCGACCGCTGCAAGCCGATCGCCGGGTTGCCCGAGGACTGCATCGCCGCGATCGAGGAGTACCGCGACGCGGGCTGCTCGCACATCATGCTCGAGCTCTGGGGCGCCGACCGGCACGAGCAGATCCGCCTCTTTGCCGAGCGCGTCCTGCCCCACTTCCGCGGCTAGTCGGTCTATCCGCGAGCGGCGCGCGCGTCGGCGTGCGCGACCACCTCGTCGGTGAGCCCGGCGGGCAGGTCGTAGAGCGCACAGACGAGCCGCTCGACCTTCTCGACCAAGACGCGACCGTCGCCGAGTAGCCCCTTCACCTCACGAGCGCGTGCTTCGGCGCGATCGTGGAATGCACCGATGTCCTTGGGCAGGAGCACGTCGGCTGGAGACTCGACGACGCGTCGACCCAGGCTGGTCTCGAGGAGATCGAGCGCGGCTGGTTCGCCTTCGATCCGGCCGGTCTCGGCCCCGCCGCGGCGGAACGAAAGCGACCGGAGATCCGTACGCGCCGGCTTGCCGGAGGGGACGCCGGTGACATCCAGACTGCTCTTCGCGTCGAGCACGAACGAGTGGGCGATGAGGTCGTTCGGCGTGAAGTCGGGCTTCTGGCCGCCTTTCCCGAACTGCTGGAAGTAGCCGTCGCGAGGGAATCCGAGGACGCGCTCGAGAATCGCCGCGAGGATCGGCTCTGTGAGCGTCTCCTCGTCGGCGCGGTCGATCGGCCGGGCGAGGTACCGCTCGGCGTCGGTGGCCCCGTTCAGGCTCTTGTAGAGCGCCGCACGCTCGTCGAGGCACGCACGGAGGGCGTCCAGCTCCGGTGCAGGTTTGCTCACGCGGTGCGTTCCACGATCGTTACAAAGGACATCTTGCAGCAGCCGACCGGCCTTCTACGATGTTCTCCATGAGTGCCGACCCTGCTCGCATCTTTGCGATCGACGACCTCGACGAGCACGAGCGCGAAGCGATGGTGTCGGCGGCCACCTGGTATGCGAAGTACCACGAGCGGATGATCGCCGAGCTTGCGGATGACCCGTCGGCGCTCGCTGTCACGCGCCGAGAGCACTTTCAGGCACTCCACGACGGACTGCGCAAGGTCGGCGTTCGGCTCCGCCCGCCTGCCGGTATCCGCGTCGTTTCGTAGCAGCCTCGGGTAGGTTCCCGGCTCAGCCGGGGACACTCTCCCGTCCGACCTGCCGATGCCCGTAGGAGCCGCCTATGAGTCCTGAGATCTCGATCGACGAGGACCGCCTCGTCGGCTGGGCATCGGAGGCGATCGGGCGCCCCAGCTTCACCGGCAGCGAGCAGGCGATGGCCGAGCTCATGGCCGAGACGCTCGCCGAGATGGGCCTGCAGGTGCAGTGGCAGCAGGTCGAGGAGGGGCGAGCCAACGTGCTCGGGACCTGGCGTGGCGCCGCCGACGGGCCGAGCCTGATGTTCAACGGCCACATGGACACCTCGTACTCCGGCCGCGAGCCGTGGCTCGCAGGCGTCGCCGGCTTCCAGCCGAAGGCGTTCGTCAAGGACCGCCGGCTCTTCGGGCTCGGCATCTCGAACATGAAGGGCGCACTCGCCTGCTACGTCGAGGCTGTTCGCGCCCTGCAGGACGCCGGGATCCGCCTGGGCGGGGACGTGCTTGTCGCGGCCGTCTGCGGCGAGATCGAGAAGGCCCAGTGGGGCGAGGCGCAGGGCGCCGAGTACCGGGGCTATGCGGCGGGGTCGCGCTACCTCGTCTCGCACGGCGGCGTCGCCGACATGTGCATCCTCGGCGAGCCGACGGAGGGGAAGGTCGTGCTCGGCCACTTCGGCTCGCTGTGGCTCCGCATCTCGACCCGCGGCAACTTCATCCACACCGCCTTCAGCGAAGGCAAGCGCGACCAGAACGCGATCCTCCGCATGCGCGAGGTGCTCGACGCGGTGCTCGAGTGGATCCCGGGCTGGGAGGGCGATCCCGCGAACGCCTACCGTGACACGCCGGCGATCGTCAACGTGAGCGCGATCCAGGGCGGCTTCGGCTGGCGCGTCTCGCGCACTCCCCATCGCGCCGACCTCTTCCTCGACATCCGTGTCCCGCCGACCAAGAGCATGGCGACGGCACGAGCCGAGGTCCTCTCGATGGTGCGGGGCCTCCAGGAGCGCTTCCCGGCCTTCGGCGTCGAAGGGGAGGTCTACGTGACCGCTCCCGGCGCCGAGATCGAGGAGAGCCACCCGCTGATCGCAGCCGTCGACGTCTCGCACGAGGAGGTCTTCGGCGCCGCTCCGGAGCGCGACGTGACGCGCTGGTTCTCGGATGCCTCGGCGCTGACGAGGGCCGGGATCGCGACCGTCAACTACGGCACCTCGACCGGCCTCCTCGACACGACCGACGGCGAGAACCTCGACATCGACGGGCTCGTGAAGACCGCGCAGGTCTACGCTCTGGCGGCGATGAACGTCTGCGGGGTCGTCTCTTGAAGCTCGTCACCTACGACGGCGGCAAGGTCGGCCGCATCCACGGCGACGAGATCGTCCGCCTGAACGTGCCCGACATGCGGACGTACTTCGAGCGCGGCGGGGCCGACGACGCCGCCGAGAGCACGTCCCTGGCCGATGCGCAGCTCGAGGCGCCGATCGTGCCGAAGAAGTTCTTCCACACCGCCGGCAACTTCCGCGAGCACGAGGACGAGTCGAAGAACGTCGCCTGGTCGCACGAGATCGCGCCCTGGATCGTCTTCTTCCAGAACACCGACGCGATCATCGGGCCCGACGCTCCCGTGATCTACCCCGAGCACCTGACCGAGGAGCTCGACTACGAGCTCGAGCTGGCGGTGATCCTGCGCAAGCCCGGCAAGTGGTTCTCGGCGGACGAGGCGGCCGACTACATCGGCGGCTACGTGATCTTCAACGACATCACGGCCCGCGACATCCAGCGGCGCGAGATGCGCTCGGGCGTCTTCTCGTTCTGCAAGGCGATCGACACCTTCTGCCCGCTCGGGCCGTGGATCGTCACGCCGGACGAGATCCCCGACCCGCACGACCTGAAGATGACGCTCCGGGTGAACGGGCAGGACCGCCAGGTCTCGCACTCGAGCCGCATGTCGGTGACGATCCCGGAGATCCTCAGCCACTACTCCGCGCTCGGCTACTCGGCGGGCGACGTGCTCTCGACCGGCACCGTCTCGGGCGTCGCCGGGTTCAGCCCGGACGCCGAGTCGCTGTACCTCAGGCCGGGCGACGTGATCGAGGCCGAGATCGAGCGGATCGGCGTGCTCCGCAATCCGGTGATCTCGTGGCAGGACGGTCACGGAGAGCCGGTACCCCCACGGGCCAAGTGGTGACGCGGCGCCCGTGAGCTGGCCGCAGGACGAGGCGAAGCTCGCTCGCGTGCGCGAGCTGATGGATGAGGCCGGGCTCGACGCCCTCGTCGTCCGCGCCCCCGACAACGTGCTCTACCTGACGAACTTCTGGGGCATGAAGGGCTACGACGCCTGCGTCTTCCCGCGCGAGGGCGAGCCCATACTGCTCTGCCTCGAGGCCTCGCTGGAGGACGCGGCGCGCATGGCGTGGCCCGGCGAGGTCGTGCCCCTCCGCGGCTACGACCCGACCGATCCCCGCCCGGCTATCGCGAGGACGCTCGAAGCGACCCTCGAGGCGGCCAGGCCGTACAAGCGGGTCGGCCTGGAGCTGTCGCTCGGGACGCAGGCGACCGACCGCATGGTGGGCGAGCCGACGACGCCGACGAAGGCCTGGTTCGACGCCTGGCCGGATGCCGCCGACGCGACACCGCTGCTCTCCTCGGCGCGCGCGATCAAGACGCCGCAGGAGGTCGAGCGGATGCGGCTCGCCAACGAGATCGCGGCCGGGGCGATGGAGCGGGTGCGCTGGGAACTGCAGCCGGGGATCAAGGAGAGCGAGGCGGCGGCGATCTGGCAGAGCTTCGTCCACGGCGAGGGCACCGGCTGGCGTGGGCAGGTCGAGCTCGCGCTCGGCTTCTCGCTCGTCTGGTCGGGCCCCGGGATCAAGACGTTCACCGCCACCGGCGACCGCCCGGTGAGCCCCGACGAGCCGACGCTGTTCGAGATCTGGGTCTGCGCCGACGGCTACTGGGCAGATCACACGAAGCTGCTGTGCCCGGGCGAGCTCCGCGAGGATTACCGCGAGCTCGAGGCGGGCCTGCTCGAGGTGTACGGCCGGGCGATCGCCCACTGCCGTCCCGGCGCAAGCCTCCCCGAGCTCGACGTGCTCGTGCGCGATGGGATCGCCGAGCTCGGCTATCCCGGCCAGCCGTCGCATCCGATCTGCCACGGCATCGGCGCCCGCTCGCACGAGCCGCCCTACCCGCACCAGGCGGGCGGCGGCGTGGTCGCCGAGGGCATGGTGCTCGCGATCGAGCCCGGCTGCTACTGGGAAGGCGGCGGCGGCCTTCGCGTCGAGGACAACTTCCTGATCACGGCCGACGGCGCCGAGAAGCTCTCCCCGTTCCCCGACGGCGTGGTCACCGCGTGAGCGCGTGCCGGGGCCCCGAACAGCCCTTGTGTTGCAAGCCACGAGCGTTTTCTTCGTGGCGTGCAACACAAGCTGGTTTCAGCGGTCGGAGTGCCAGGATGAGCGGGCTGATCTGGACCGGGCGATCAACGATCACCGCCGGCGTGGTTACCGGATGACGACGTGCCGGGCCCCGAAAGGCCCTTGTGTTGCACGCCACGAGCGTTGTCTTCGTGGCGTGCAACACAAGCTGGTTTCAGCGGTCGGAGTGCCGGGATGAGCGGGCTGATCTGGACCGGGGCGATCAACGATCCCTACCGGCTCGGCGGCAGGGTCGGCCTCTACGACACCACCCTGCGCGACGGCGAGCAGACGGTCGGTGTCGTTCTCGACGCCGAGCAGAAGCTCGAGATCGCGCGCTTACTCGACGGGCTCGGGATCGACCGGATCGAGGCGGGGTTCCCGCGCGTCTCGGCCGACGACTGGAAAGCCGTCGAGCTGATCGCGGCGGCAGGCCTGAACGCGGAGGTCTGGGGCTTCTCGCGTGCCATGCCGGCCGACCTCGAGGCCCTCGCCGAGCTCGGCGTCGCCTTCTCGGTGATCGAGTCTCCGATCTCCGACCTCAAGCTCGAGGCGATCGGGGTCTCGCGCGAGAAGATGCTCGACCGGATCACGAGCGCGATGCGCTTCGCCGCCGAGCACGACATCCATGCGGCCTTCTTCGGCGTCGACTCGACCCGGGCCGAGCCGGACTTCTACGAGCGCGTCTACACGAGCGCCGTCGAGGCGGGCGCCCGCGAGGTCGTGGTCGTCGACACGCTCGGGATCGCCTCGCCCGAGGCCGTGGCCGAGCTCGTCGGACGCACTGTCGAGCTCGTCGGGAGCGACGTTCCGGTGCACTTCCACGGCCACAACGACTTCGGTGTCGCGACGGCGAGCGCGGTCGCCGCGGTTCGCGCGGGCGCCTCGTACGTCCAGGGGACGATCAACGGGATGGGCGAGCGTGCCGGCAACGCCAACCTCGGCGAGGTCGCGCTCACGCTGCGCGCGCTCTACGGCGTGGAGTCGAACCTGCGGCTCGACCGGATCCGGGAGGTCTCGGCCCGGGTGCGCGAGCTCTCCGGCTACGCACTCGAGCCGTGGAAGCCCCTCACCGGGGACACGCTCTACCGGCGCGAGAGCGGCGCGGTCGCGAGCCAGTTCCACGATCCGCCCTCGATCGAGCCGTACTCCTCCGAGCTCGTCGGCGCCGAGCGCTCGATCGTCCTCGGCAAGAAGAGCGGGCTCGACTCGATCCGCATCAGGGCCGGCGAGCTCGGGCTCGACGTTCCGGAAGAGCGGTACGCCGAGCTCCTGGCCGCCGTCAAGGAGATCGGCGCGGCCAACTACAGGCTCGTCACCGACGAGGAGTTCAGCGAGCTCGTGCGCCGTCCCGCGCAGTCATGACACGATCGTGATCCAACGGGTCTGCATCGCCGGCTCGGGGGTGATCGGAAGCCTCTTCGCCGGCCATCTCGCGCAGGTCGCCGACGTCTCGGTGCTCGTGCGCCGCGAGGAGCACGCGCGCGCACTCAACGAGGAAGGCCTCGCTGTCACCGGGCGCGCCGACCTGCACGGCCGCATCACCGCCGCAACGGAGGCCGCCTCGCTGCCCGAGCCCGACCTCGTGCTCGTCTGCTGCAAGGGGAACGACCTCGAGACGATCGGCAGCGCGCTCGAGGGGCACTTCCCCGGCGCAACGGTGATGACCACGCAGAACGGGCTCGGCGCCGACGCGATCATCGGCCGCCACGGCGACTGGCCCATGCTGAGCGCGGTCACCTTCATGAGCGGCACCCGCCACACCGACACGAGCGTCGAGTACATCCTCGACACGGCCACCTGGGTCGGCCCGAGCCGCGCCACGACCGGTGAGGATGCACGAGAGGTGGCGGCGCTGATCCGCTCTTCGGGCCTCAAGGCCGACGGTTACGACGACCTCCGGCCAATGCAGTGGTCGAAGCTGATCTTCAACGCCACCGTCAACGCCGTCGCGGCGCTCACCGGCCTGCCGCACGAGCCCCGCTTCGCGAAGCTCGACGATCCGGGCGACCTGGGCCACCTGGTCTTCGCCCTCGTCGAGGAGGGGAAGGCGGTTGCCGCTGCAGCCGGGATCGAGCTCGACGAAGATCCCTGGGAGATGAACGTCCTCGCCACCAAGCGCGGCCACTGGCACTACCCCTCGATGCTCGAGGACGTCGAGGCCCACCGCCCGACCGAGATCGACCTGATCACCGGCTCGCTGATCCGGGAGGCCGGCCGGCTGGGCGTCCCGGTTCCGCTCCACACGACCCTCTACCGGCTCGTGAAGGCGAAGGAAGCCTCCTGGGACGGGCCCTGGCGGGGGTCGAAGTGAGGATCTGCATCGTCGGCTGCGGCGCCGTCGGCTCGCTCTTCGCGGCCAACCTCGCCACGCTCGACGACCTCGAGGTATGGGCCTACGACCTCTCGCGCGACCACGTCGAGGCGATCAACCGGAACGGGCTCCGGCTCGTCGGCGTGGGCGAGCTGACCGCCAAGGTGCAGGCGACCGCCGACCCCGGGGAGCTGCCACCATGCGACTTCGGGATCGTCGCGACGAAGGCGATGCACACCGACGCCGCCGTGGCCGCAACCGCCGCCGCGTTCGCAGACGGCTGCGTTGCCACGGTGCAGAACGGCATTGGCAACGAAGAGCTCGTCGCCCGGCACGTCACCCGCGTGATCCGCGGAACGACATTCCCGGCGGGCAAGGTCGTCGAGCCCGGAGTCGTCCACTGGGACATCAAGGGCGACACGACGCTCGGCCCGTTCGAGCCCCAGCCCGCGCCGACCGAGGCGATCGAGCGGCTGGCCGAGGCCTGCACGCGAGCCGGCATGCCGACCCATGCCGTCGCCGACGCGCGCGGGCCGCAGTGGCGCAAGGTGATCTTCAACTCGGCAACCAACCCCCTCGGGGCGCTGAGCGGGCTCCCGCACGGCGTCATGTGCGAGCAGCCGGGGCTGCGCAGGCTCGCCTCCCGCCTCGTCGACGAGGGCAAGGCCGTCGCCGGCGCTCAGGGGATCGAGCTCGACTCGGATCCGGAGGACCTGATCGACTACGCCGCCCGCCCCGACGTCGGCTACAACCACAAGGCGTCGATGCTCCAGGACGTCGAGGCGAGGCGGCAGACCGAGGTTGACTTCCTCAACGGGGGCATCGTCGACTTCGGCCGCCGCTACGACATCCCGACACCGGCCAACGAGGCGATCTGGGCACTCGTCAAAGGAGTGGAGGCATCGTGGACGCTATGAGAGCCGCTCTGAACCGTGACCACCCCGCCTGGAAGGCCGAGGCCGACCGCCGCTACCGCCTGATGCGCGAGGCGATGGAGCGCGACGGGCTCGACGCGATCGTCGTCGCGGGCTGCGAGTACACCGGCTTCGAGGGGGCGGTCGCCTACCTGTCGGGGTTCGTGATCGTGCACCGCTACGCCTACGTGCTGCTGCCCCGCGAAGGCGACCCGGCGATCGTCTTCCCCCGCGAGGCGCGCTACGTCGGCGAGCACGGGACGACGTGGATCGACGAGCAGGTCTTCGTCGACTGCCCGGGCGAATGGCTGGCCGACAAGCTCCGTGGCCAGCGCGTCGGTGTCTACGGCCTCGACTACGCGATGACCGTCCGCGACTACCGCGCGCTCGCCCCGCTCGAGCCGATCGGGTGGGATGAGCCGTTCGATCATGCCAGGGCTGTGAAAAGCACGGCCGAGCTCGAGTCGGTCCGCGACAGCGTGCGCATCAACACCGAGGGCTTCTGGGTCTTCCTGGAAGAGCTCGCGGTCGGGCGGAGCGAGCAGGAGGTGCTCGCCCCGTGCGAGCGCTACTTCGTGGCCGAGGGCTGCGGCCGCCAGACGATGGACATGGTGCTGATCGGCGAGAACGGCTCGGCGCTGCCCGAGTTCAAGATCGCCGGCGCGCGGCGCTTCAAGCAGACCGACATGATCCTGCCCTCGCTCGAGATCGCCGGTACCGGCGGGCACTGGGTCGAGGTCTCGCGCGCGATCTGCCCCGGCACCCCGAGCGACGACACGAAGCGGATGATGGACGCCTACGACGAGTACTACGAGGCCGCCCACGGCGCGCTCCGCGACGGGGCGACCGCACACGATGTCCACCGCGCCGTCTCCAAGGGCTTCCACGACCGCGGCTTCCAGCTCGGCCACGTCACCGGCCACTCGATCGGGATGACGATGATCGAGTTCCCGAAGATCGGCGAGGGCGACGACACCGAGCTGAAAGCCGGAATGGTCTTCTCGATGCATCCGCACGCGATCTCCCAGGACGGCACGGCGTGCCTCTACATGCAGGACACGTGGCTCGTCACCGCCGAGGGCGGCGTGCCGCTCGCCGGGCTCGCGATGAAGATCTACGACGGCACCGAGACCCGGCCCTGAATAGGCCGCGCCTCTCGCTCGGGTGCGGGAACTTCGGCGGGATCGGCTCGTCACCGGCCTTCTTCGGGCAAGGGACCGGAAAGGACGAGGCGTTCGAGCTGATGGACGCCGCCTGGAAGGCGGGCATCCACTGGTTCGACACCGCCGATGCCTACGGCGGGGGACGCAGCGAGCTCTTCATCGGCGCCTGGCGGGACCTGCGGGAGCCTGACGGGCTCTCGATCACGACGAAGGTCTTCAACTCCGTCACCGGCGACCCCGCCGACAAGGGCCTGCGCCCGGATCGCATCAGGCGGCAGGTCGAGGGCAGCCTCGACCGGCTCGGCGTGGAGCGCATCGACCTGTACCTCGCCCACGACTCCGATCCGGAGACGCCCCTGGCCGACACGGTCGCGTGCTTCGAGCAGCTCGTCGCAGAGGGCCTGATCGCGCGCTGGGGCCTCAGCAACGTCGACGGCACCGGCATCGAGGAGGCGCTCGGCTACGGCCGGCCGGCGCTCGTGCAGAACTCCTACTCGCTGCTCGAGCGGGGCGACGAGGTCCGCGTGATCCCGCTCTGCCGAGAGCACGGGATCGACTACGTCCCCTTCGGGCCGCTCTCCGGCGGCTGGCTCACCGGCCGCTACCGCCGCGGCGAGCCCTACCCCGAGGGCTCGCGCATGACGATGCGCCCCGAGCCCTACCAGCGGCTCGTCGACGACCGGATCTTCGACGGCCTCGAGCGCCTCGAGGCCGAGGCCTCGAGGCGCGGGGTCGAGATGGCGACGCTCGCCTTCGCCTGGGTGCTCTCCGGGCCGGGGGTCACCGGTGCCGTCTGTGGGCCCTCGCGTGCGGCCCATCTGGCGCCGGTCCTCGCCGCACGTGACCTCTCGCTCACCGTCGAGGAGCGCGACCGAATAGGCTCGTACTTCGAATGAGCGTGCGCATCCTGAACGAGGAGGACGTCCGCCGGCTGCTGCCGATGGAGGACTGCATCGAGGCGATGGCCGATGTGCTCGCGGCCCTCGCGCGCGGCGAGCTCTTCAACCCGCTCCGCTCGATCTTCTTCCCGCCGGGGGAGCGCTCGGGCATGGGCTTGATGCCCGCCCACCGCGCCGGCGCCGACGCCGTGTACGCGCTGAAGACGATCTGCGTAGTGCCCGACAACCGCGCCCGCGGGCTCGACAGCCACCAGGGCTTCGTGGCGCTCTTCGACGGCGAGACCGGCGTGACGAAGGCGCTGATGAACGCGAGCGCGATCACGGAGATCAGGACGGCGGCCGTCTCCGGCGTCGCGACGCGCCTGCTCGCCCGCCCAGGCTCGCGCGCGCTCGCGATCCTCGGCGCCGGGACACAGGCACGGTCGCACCTCGAGGCGATGCGAGCCGTGCTGTCGATCGACGAGGTGAGGGCGTGGAGCAGGACTCCCGGATCGGCATCCGAGCTCGACGACGTGCAGGAGGTCGCCACCGCCGAGGAGGCGATCCGGGGAGCCGACATCGTCGTCACGGCAACCGCAGCACGGGAGCCGATCGTCGAGCGCGCCTGGCTCGCCGAGGGAGCGCACATCAACGCCGTCGGCTCGAGCATCAAGACCACCCGCGAGCTCGACACGGCGACGGTCGTGGATGCGGCGCTCTTCGTCGACCGCCGCGAGTCGACCTTCAACGAGGCGGGCGACTACCTCATACCGCTGCACGAGGGCGCGATCGGGCCGGAGCACGTCAGGGCCGAGCTCGGCGAGGTGCTGATCGGCGCCGCCGACGGACGGCGCTCGGACGCGGAGCTGACGCTCTTCAAGTCGCTCGGGATCGCCGTCGAGGACCTCGCGTCCGCCGAGCTGATCCTCCGCCGAGCCGAGGAGCAGGACGTCGGCGTCGAGGTCGAGCTCTGATCGCGCTCGAGGAGATCCTCCTCGCCCGCGACACGATCGCCGGTCTCGCTCGGCGTACTCCGCTGGTCGAGCTCCAGGTCGACGCGGACGCCCGGATCTTCCTCAAGCTCGAGACGCTCCAGCCGGTCAACTCGTTCAAGATCCGCGGCGCCGGGAACGCCGTGCTTCAGGCCTCCGACCCGGAGCTCGCAGGCGGTGTCGTCACCGCCAGCGCCGGGAACATGGCGCAAGGCGTCGCCTATGCAGCACGCATCCGGGGTGTCCCGGCGACGATCGTCGTCCCCGAGGGCGCGCCCGAGACGAAGATCGGTGCGATCGAGCGCTTCGGAGGCACCGTGGTCAAGCTCCCCTACGACGACTGGTGGCGCGTTCTCGTCGAAGGTCGCTACGACGGCGCGGACGGCCTGTTCGTCCATCCGGTCGACGACGTCAGGGTCATGGCCGGCAACGGCACGATCGGGCTCGAGCTCCTCGAGGATCTTCCCGATGTCGACGCTGTCGTCGTCCCGTATGGAGGCGGCGGGCTCCTGACGGGCATCGCGAGCGCGGTCAAGGCCACCCGCCCAGAGGTTCGGTTCTACTCGGCCGAGCCGGCAACCGGTGCCGTCGCCGCCGCTTCGTTCGCGGCCGGGGGCCCCGCCGAGGTCGACTACGTGAGATCGTTCGTCGACGGCGCCGGCAGCCGCTCGCTCATCCCGGGCGTCTGGGCCCACGCCCAGGCGCTCCTCGACGGCGCCTATGCCGTGTCGCTCGACGACGCCGCGGCGGCGATCCGGCTGATCGCCGAGCGCGTCCGCGTGATCGCCGAGGGTGCCGGCGCGCTTGCGACCGCCGTGGCCCTTTCGGGCCGGGCTGGCACGGGCAAGGTGGCCTGCATCGTCTCGGGCGGGAACATCGACCCGGCGATCCTGGCGCGCATCCTGACAGGCGAGACCCCTTCCTGAGCTCGAGCCCGACGGATCGCCGATAGCGCGGCTGCGGTTCCCGGCGGCGACACATCCCTCGGCGGCATCGCCGCCGGCCAGCGATACTGCAGGCGTGCTCCGCGAGGCCGGCCACAGCGACTCAGCGGCCCAGGAGCTCGCCGAGAACGGCACCGTCGGGGTTGCCCCGTGAGCACCACGACGTTCGACGTCGCCGCGGCGCGGCAGCGGTTCTCGTCGCTGCGCTCCGGGTTCGCGTACCTCGACGCGCCCGGAGGCACCCAGGTCCCGGACGAGGTCGGCGAGGCGATCGCCCGCGCGCTCCGCGATGCCTCGGGGAACCTCGGCGCTCCCTATGCCACCGGTCGCGCGGTCGAGGCGATCCTCGCAGGCGCGAAGGCCGACGCAGCGCGCTTCCTCGGCTGCAGCGCCGAGGAGGTTGCCTTCGGCATGAACATGACCTCGCTCAACTTCGCGGTCACCCGTGCCGCAGGCCGGGATTTCCGCGCCGGCGACCAGATCCTCACGACCCAGCTCGACCACGACGGGGGCGTCGCGCCGTGGGTCGAGCTCGCCGCGGACAAGGGCATGGACGTCGTGGTCGTCGAGGCAACCGACGGGCTCACGATCGACTACGAGGACCTCGAGCGGAAGCTGACCGACCGCACCCGTGTCGTCGCTTTTGCTCTGGCCTCCAACGCGACGGGCTCGGTAGCGGACGCGCAGCGGATCTGCCGGCTCGCGCGCGAGGCCGGCGCGCTCTCGTGGATCGACGCCGTCCACTACGCGGCGCACGAGCCTCTCGACGCCAACGAGATCGGCTGTGACGTCCTGCTCTGCTCGCCCTACAAGTTCTGCGGCCCGCATCTCGGGATGGCCTACCTCCGGACGGAGGCCGCCGAGGCGTGGCGGCCCTACAAGGCACGTCCGTCGTCGAGCAACCCGCTCGGCCGCCGCTTCGAGACGGGCACTCTGCCGTACGAGCTGCTGGCGGGCTTCCAGGCGACGATCGCCTACCTCGACTCGCTTGGCGGCATGGCCGTCCTTCGAGACTACGAGCGCGGCCTCGGGGAGCGGTTCCTCGCGGCGCTGCCCGAGACGGTGACGCTCTACGGGCCGCCCACGATGGCAGACCGTGTCCCGACGTTCCTGCTGAACGTCGACGGCGTCGAGGCAGAGACGGCGGCGCGGACGCTCGCCGAGCGGGGCCTCGGCGTCTGGTACGCCGACAACTGGTACTGCGTCGCGTTGGCCGACCGGCTTCCGCCAAGCTCGCTCCGGGTCGGCTTCATCCACTACAACACGGATGCGGAAGTCGACCTGCTGGTCGAGGAGCTCACGGCTATTTCCCCCCGATAGGCGTTGGCCGGAAGGCCGAGCTCGCTGCGAGGGGGGAAATAGCTCGATCTTGAGATTTCGTCGTTGGGCCGCCCTCGAAACGCTCCCCGCAGGGATGGGGCGCAACTCAAGAACGAAAATGAAAAGAGCAGCTACTTCCCCGACACACGATTTCGCCCTACCGAAGAGGCTTCTCCGGGGGAAGTAGCTAGTTCTCGCGCAGGAAGGCGGGCACGTCGAGCAGGTCGCTCGACGGCTCGAGGCGCGGCGGTGTGCCGAGCGACCCGGTCCCGCTGGGAGCTGCTTCGCCCACGCCACGCGTCCGCCGGCGGCGCTGCTGACCGAACCCGGTCGCGATCACGGTGACGCGGACCTCGTCGGTGTGGCCCTCGTTGATCACGGCGCCGAAGATGACGTTGGCGTTCTGATCGGCGGCGCTCGTCACGACCTCGGCCGCCTCGTTCACCTCGAACAGGCCAAGATCGGCCGGGCCGGTGATGTTGAGGAGGATGCCGGTGGCGCCTTCGATCGACGACTCGAGGAGCGGTGAGCTCACCGCGGTCCGCGCGGCCTCGGCGGCGCGATTCTCGCCCTGGCTGATCCCGATGCCCATCAGGGCCGAGCCGGCGTCGCGCATGATCGTCCGCACGTCGGCGAAGTCGAGGTTGACGATCCCCGGGACGGTGATCAGGTCGGTGATTCCCTGGACGCCCTGGCGGAGGATGTCGTCGGCCATCTTGAACGCGTCCGAGAGCGGCGTGCGCTTCTCGACGACCTGGAGGAGCCGGTCGTTCTCGATCACGATCAGCGTGTCGACCTTCTCGGCGAGCGACGCGATGCCGAGCTCGGCCTGCTGGGAGCGCCGCCGACCCTCGAAGCTGAACGGCCGCGTCACGACACCGACGGTGAGCGCCTCGAGCTCACGTGCGAGCTCGGCGACGACGGGCGCGGCACCGGTGCCGGTGCCGCCGCCTTCACCGGCGGTGACGAAGATCATGTCGGCGCCCTTGAGCGCCTCCTTCAGCTCGTCCCGGCTCTCCATCCCGGCGGCGTGACCGACGGCCGGATCGGCACCTGCGCCGAGACCGCGCGTCGCCTTCGCCCCGATGTGGATCTTCACGTCCGCGTCGCACATCAGGAGCGCCTGCGCATCGGTGTTGACTGCGACGAACTCGACCCCTGTGAGGCCGGCATCGACCATCCGGTTGACCGCGTTCGTGCCTCCGCCGCCGACGCCGACGACCTTGATCACTGCAAGGTAGTTACCTGAACGGTCTCTCATCTCGGGGCTCATATCGACCAAACCTCAGCTGACCTAAAGTGCCATATATCTAAAGCTTCAGTGCAGCCTCCGGCTCGACGGCAGCACTCTCCAACGCCAGAGTACGGACAAGACTGCTCCGTGTCAATGCGGGAAACGCAACTCTCGACCGGTGTAACCCTCAAGCTCAACCTGCGACTTGAGAGTTGAGAGAGCCCAGAACAGGCCTGCCTGGCACGCTCACGTCGACGTAGACGTCACTCGTGCTCTCGTGCTTGGCGGCCAGGTGGAGCACCCTCGCGGCGATCGCGAGCTTGAGACGCAGGTTGCCGATGTCGCCCACCCTGATCTGGGTCCCCCGCCGCATCACCAGGGTGAGCGAGCTCGCGGTGGCCGTCACCATCCTGACATGACCGGGATAGGCGCCCTTCGCGATCGGAGCGACCGCAGCGGCCGCGAGAGCACCGTCCAGCCGCGGCAGGGTCTCGCCGACGGTGACCTCGACCTTCTTCGAGAGCCAGGCCCGCGGCAGGTTGCTGCGCTTCGGGCTTGCGAGCTTCCGCATCACCCGCCCGCGCGCCGAGACGACCCAGCTCGCCTTCCCCTGGCGTAGGAGCAGGACGGCCCGCTCGGGCGTGATGCTCACCTTGAGAGTGTGCGGGAACGCACGGTCGAATCGGACCGAGACGACGTCGGGGATCGACGTCACACGGTGCGAGACAGCCGCACCGCTGACCGCGAGCAGGCTCCGGCCGAGCTCTGGTGCGAGCGCCTTGCGAACCTCGGCCTGCACGCGAGGCGAGCCGCCGCTCAGGGAAAGCGTCCGCACGGCGAAGATCGACGTCTCCCGCGCAGCGACGTAGGCGCCTGCGGCCGCGATCAGGATCGCGAGGCCGACGAGTGCCGAGCGAATCGAGGGGACGGGCAGCCCGAGCGCGAACGCTCTCCGCGAAGGGAGGGCGACAGCACGCGTCGCGCTGCCTCTCTTGCTCGGGGCCACGCAAATCTCTTCGCCGCAGGGCGCTCGTTCCCTACAGCGGAGGCAGCTCGAGCGGGCCGAGAAATCGCACCTCGTGCTCGAGCTCGAGCCCGAAGCGCTCGTGCACGCGCCGGCGCGCCTCGGCCATGAGCGCGACCGCGTCGGCGCTCCTCGCACCGCCTGCGTTCTCGATGAAGTTCGCGTGCCGCGGAGAGATGACCGCGCCCCCGATCCGGTGACCCTTGAGCCCGCACTGCTCGATCAGGCTCCCGGCACCGTGAGCACCCTCCGGGTTCTTGAAGACGCTCCCGAATGTCCGTTTCGTAGTCGGCTGGGTGGCCTTGCGCTGCGCGAGCAGCTCGGAGACGCGCGCCTTGACCTCGTCCGGGGTGCTGGGGACAAGCTGGAACCGCACCTGAGCGACGACCTCGCCGCTTTCGAGGCTCGACCGGCGGTACGCAAGGCCGAGCTCGCCGGCCTTCACGGTGCGCGCGCCCGCCGCCGTGACGACGACAGCGTCGATCATGGTCGACCGCCAGTCGCTTCCGTAGGCGCCCGCGTTCATGCGGGCGCCGCCACCGGCCGTGCCGGGGATCGCCGAGGCGAACTCGAAGCCGCCGAGGCCGGCCGCACGTGCCCGGTGGAGGCACACGGCGTTCGCCGCACCGCCCCCCGCGACGAGGACGTCGCCCTCGACCCGCGCGTCGGAGAGCTCGCCGGTGAGCTTGAGCACGAGCGCGTCCACCCCCTCGTCGTGAGCGAGGACGTTGGAGCCGAGGCCGATCGTCTCCACCCCCACCCCGCCCTCACCCGCCCACGCGAGCACCTCGACGAGCTCGTCGGTCGAGCCCGGCCGGCCGAACCACCGGGCAGGCCCTCCCGTGCCGATCGTCGTCAGGCGCGAGAGCTCGACGCCCTGCTCGAGGTCGATCACCGGGCCATCCCGGCGCGCGACGTGCGCGCAAGCTCGGCACGCAGGAGCGGCGGGACGCGATCGACGTCGCCGGCACCCGCGACGAGGACGACATCGCCCGGCTCCGCCCGCTTCGCCAGGTAGCCGGCGGCCGCCTCGACATCGGGGATCCACGCCGCGAGCCTTCCGAGGTCGGAGAGCGCATCGACGACGAGCTTGCCGCTCACCTCCGGCTCGGGCTGCTCACGTGCGAGGTAGATATCGCTGACGACGATGTCGTCGGCGCCTGCGAGCGCGGCGCCGAGCGCAGCCGCCAGATGGCGTGTGCGCGAGACGAGGTGAGGCTGGAAGAGAACGTGGAGGCGCCTGCCGGGGAATGCCTCACGGGTCGCGGCGATGGTCGCCTCGAGCTCGGCGGGATGGTGGGCGTAGTCGTCGACGATCGTCACCCCGCCCGACTCCGACACCTCGAACCGCCGGCCGGTACCGGTGAACCCGCCGAGTGCGCGCTCGGCGGCGGCGCGCTCGACACCCGCCAGCTCGAGAGCCGCGAGCGCGGAACCTGCATTGAGCCGGTTGTGCGGCCCCGGAAGCGCAAGCTCCCCATCGTAGGGCGGAGCGTCCCGCACCGCGTGCGACGCACCCGCGGCCCAACGATCGAACTCCTCCTCGAGCTCCGTGAGCGACGCGAACTCGCTGTGGTGGTCGAGCTCGACGTTCGTGATCACAGCGATCTCCGCGGGGAGCCCGAACACGGTGCGATCGGACTCGTCGCCCTCGATCACGAGCCACCCCCCACCCCAGCCGGCGTTGCTCCCGAGCTGGGGCACCGGCGCTCCGATCAGCCAGGCCGGGTCGCCGCCGGTCTCGCGCAGCACATAGGCGATCATCGCCGCGGTCGTTCCCTTGCCGTGCGAGCCCGCGACCACGATCGACCGGCGGAGCCCGGCCAGCTCGGCCAGGAGCTCCGCGCGGCGGCGGCCCGGCACCGCTGGATAGGCCGACGAGACGATCGCCTCCCATCCGGCCGGGACGACGGGCTCCGGCGAGAGCTCGATCTCCGCGCCGGAAAGCGGCTCGAGGTACGGCGTTCGGACCCGGTCCCAGCCCCCGACGGTTGCCCCCCACGCCCGCGCGAGCTGGGCGTAGGCGCTGAGGCCCGCGCCGCCGATCCCGACGAACCAGAGCCGGCGCCCCTCGAGGGCGTGCGCGTCGCGGCCGCTGCCGTCAGGGGCGGGCAAGCGCGATCAGCCCTTCGGCGATCTCCTCGGCGGCATCGGGCTTGGCGGCCTGGAGCATCGCCTCGCCCATCCGGGCCCGCCGCGCCGAGTCGTTCAGGAGCGAGCGGACACGGTCGGGAACATCGTCGAGATCGAGATCGCGGATCATCATCGCGCCACCGGCCTGTACGAAGTACTCGGCGTTCTTCGCCTGATGGTCGGCGGTCGCGAACGGATACGGCACGAGGATCGCCGGCCTGCCGGCGGCGGCCACCTCCCAGACCGAGCTTCCCGCCCGGGAGAGCACGAGATCGGCCGCCGAGTACGCCGCTCCGATCCTGTCGGTGGACGGGATCAGCCGGTAGTCGTCCCGCTGCACGCGACTCTTGAGCGACCAGTAGTCCCGCTCGCCCGAGATGTGGAGGATCGCCGGCCCGACCTCGGCAAAGGCCTCGATCACGGTCTCGTTGATCGATCGCGCCCCGGCGAGGGCGCCGGCGACGAGGAGCACAGGCCGATCCTGCGGGAGCTCGAAGATCTCGCGCGCCTCCGGTTGCGGGATCGGTCGCGCCCGCGCCGGGATCGGCCGCCCGACGACCTGGTACCTCGAGCCGGTGCGCTCCGGCAGCGGGTAGGCGAGGTACACGCGCTTCGCGAACGGAAGCGCCAGCCGGTTGGCGAGCCCGAGATGCGCATCCGCCTCGGCGAGGGCCGCGGGCAGGCGCAGGGAGGACGCGGCCATCACCATCGGCCCCGCCACGTAGCCGCCGGCGCCGAAGACGAGGTCGCACCGCCGACGGCGCAGGATCGCCCGGCAGACCCGCGGAGCCGCCCCGGCGCGGAAGAGGGCCCGGAGGAGCGCCGCCGAGGGCTGTCTCGGGAAGCCGCTGATCCGGAAGGTGTCGAGCTCGTAGCCCGCCTCAGGGACGAGCTTTGCCTCGACTCGATCCGGCGACCCGGCGAACGTCACGAACACGCCGCGGCTCGTCAGCGCTTCCGCTACGGCGAGCGCGGACAGGACGTGCCCGGCTGTCCCCCCGGCCGCGATCACGCACCGAAGCTGTCTCTGAGTTGCCACGTGCTGCGATGTTAAGGAGGATTCCCACGGAGGCGAGCAGTACCACCAGGCTCGAGCCTCCATACGAGACGAACGGGAGCGGGATCCCGGTCAGCGGCGCGAGCCCCATCACCGCCGCGACGTTCACCGTCGCCTGCCCGCAGACGAGCATCGTCAGGCCCACCGCGAGCCGTTTTCCGAAGGGATCCCTGCAGCCGAGCGCGATCTTCAGGCCGGCCCAGGCGAAGATCGCGTAGGCGACGAACAGGGCCGCCACGCCGACGAGGCCGAGCTCCTCGCCGATGTTCGCGAGCATCATGTCGGTCGGGGCCTCGGGGAGGTAGAAGAACTTCGCGATCCCGTTGCCGATCCCGGCCCCGAAGATGCCGCCCGAGCCCATGCCGATCATCGCCTGGACGATCTGGAAGCCCGAGCCCTGCGCGTCGTGCCAGGGATGGAGGAACGACAGGAACCGGGCCCGGCGGTAGGGCTCGATCCAGATCGCGAGCGTGCCGGCCGCGCCTGCGAGCCCGAGCGCGAGGCCGAGCACGCCGGCCGGCGTCCCGGCGACGAGCAGCATCGCCCCGAGGATGAGGAAGACGACGATCGCCGTGCCCAGGTCGGGCTCGGCCAGCAGGAGCGCGGCAAAGAGGCCGGCGAGGAGGCCGATCGGGCGCGCCATCTGCTTGAGCGACCGCGGCGGCGGACGGCGAGAGAGGTACGAGGCCGCCCAGACGGAGACCGCGAGCTTTGCGAGCTCGGAAGGCTGGAAGACGACCGGCCCGAGGGCCAGCCAGCGCCGCGCCCCGTTCACCTGCGGGCCGATTGCGAGCACCGCCAGCAGGAGCCCGAGCGACGAGAGGACGAGCACCGGCGCGAGTGCGCGCAGGCGGCGGTAGTCCCAGCGCCGGGCGAGGACCATCAGCACGATCCCGAACACGGCGAAGAGCCCCTGGCGCTCGACGTAGTAGTTGGCGTTCCCGCCGCCGACCGCGGCAGGCCCCGACGTCGCCGAGTACACGCAGACGATGCCGAAGGCGGCGAGCGCCAGCGTGACCAGGACCAGGACCCGAGCTTCGAGCTCCCCTCGCCTCATTCGGTCTCAGTTCGCCTGCGAGACCTCGAATCCTGGCGGCTTTTTGAGTCCCTTACAGCTCTCGAGGAGGAGCGATGCGGCGCTCGCGCGGCTTGCGGGTCGGGCTCTCCGCGAGGCGTGCATCGGCGATGCGGAAGGCCGAGCGCGGATCGCCGGCCTCGCCGGGAACGGCGACCGCTCCCCACGCCGAGGCGACCGCGACCGAGGTGGCCCGCTCCTTGAGCCCGGCAACCGCCGCGTCGAGCACCGGCGCGGCGTGCTCGAGGCTCGACGCGATCACCGCCGCGAACTCGTCGCGACGCGGTCGAAAGCAGGCGCCGTGGGGCGAAAGGGCCTCCGACAGCCGCGCGGCGAGCTTGACGATCAGCGTCCGGCCGGCAAGACGACCGAAGAGCGCCTCGTACTCGTCGAAGCCGTCGAGCGAGAATACCGCCAGGAGTGCCGGAGGCGCCTCTCCCGAGCCCACATCCTCGATTGCCCGCAGGGCCGCAGCTCGCGTACCGAGGCAGGTGAGCGGATCGACCTCGACCGCTCCCCTGTCCGTCGGCCCCCGGGGGTCACCCCGGGCCACCACGACCCGGAGCTCTCCGAGGAATCGGTGTCTTTTGGCATCGCATCACACTATTCTTTTGTTAGTAACGCTGAAATCCTGCTCTTGCGCAAGGGGGACCGATGTCCCCCGGGGATCGTCAGCGTGGGAGCTCGGCAACGAGGCGCGTGAACTCCTCGCCGCGACGCTCGAAGTTGTCGTACTGGTCGTAGCTCGCGCAGGCGGGGCTCAGCAGCACGACGTCGCCGGGACGGGCGCTACGCGCCGCCCGCTCCACCGCCCGCGGGATGGTCTCGTCACGTTCGACGGCCCTGCCTGCGAACGCCGTTTCGAGCTGTTGGGCGGCCTCCCCGACGAGGTGGATCGACCGGACGTTCGGCCCGACCGCGGCGACCAGCGGGTCGAAGCTCTCGCCCTTGAGCGAGCCGCCGAGGATCAGGTGCACCGGCTCGTCGGCATAGGCGGCGAGCGCGCGGATCGTCGCGGCGACGTTGGTCGCCTTCGAGTCGTTGACGTAGCGAACGCCGTTCACCTCGCCCACCGGCTCGAGGCGATGACGGACGCCCGGGAACGTTTGCAGGGCCTCGGCGATCGCTTCGTCCTCGATCCCGACGGCGCGAGCCGCCCGTGTGGCGGCCGCGGCGTTCTCCCGGTTGTGGGCACCCCGGATCAACGGCTCGGCGGGCAGCACGTCCTCGGCGGAGAACTCGATCGTGGGAACGCCCAGCTCGGCGAGCAAGAGCTCCCGCGGAACGATCGCGACCCCGGCGCGCTCGAAGATGCGCAGCTTCGCGGCCCGGTAGCGCTCGAAGCTGCGGTGCCGGTCGAGATGATCCGGCTCGAGGTTCAGGAGCACGGCCACCTCGCACGAGAACGCGTGCACGTCCTCGAGCTGGAAGGACGAGACCTCGCACACAGCCCAGCCGGCCGACTCGATCGAGCTCAGCGAGGTGCCGATGTTGCCCGCGACGGCCACGTCTCGTCCCGCCGCCCGGAAGATCGCTCCGAGAAGCTCGACCGTCGTCGACTTCCCGTTCGTCCCGGTGACGGCGACGAACCGCGTTCCGGCCGGCGCGAGCAGGCTCCAGCCGAGCTCGAGCTCGGACCACACCGGGATCCCGCGCTCCCGGGCGAGCTCGACGAGCGTGCGCTCGCCCGGGACGCCCGGCGACTTCACGACCAGGTCGACCCCGTCGAGGAGGGAGACGTCGTCCTCGTTGGCGAGCGAGCGGTCGACCGTCACGATCTCGTCCCCGCGCTCGCGCAATCGCCGTACGGCCGCCTCGCCCGAGCGGGCGAGGCCGTAGACGAGCACCTTCATCGCTTCGCGTGCGTCGGCAGCGGGTGGATCTGCGGGTAGTACTTGTAGAAGAGCGCGAACCCGCCGGCGCAGAGGATGCCGGCGACGATCCAGAAGCGCACCATGATCTTCGTCTCGGACCAGGCCTTCATCTCGAAGTGATGGTGGATCGGCGCCATCAGGAAGACCCGGCGGCCCCACCAACGGAAGCAGACGACCTGGATCACCACCGACAGCGCCTCGATCACGAAGATGCCGCCGACGAGGAGCAGCAGCAGCTCGACGTGCAGGAAGATCGCCATCGAGGCGATCGCGCCGCCGAGGGCCATCGCGCCCGTGTCGCCCATGAACACCTCGGCCGGGAAGGCGTTGTACCAGAGGAACCCGATCGCGGCGCCCATCACCGCTGCGCCGATGTAGGCGGCGTCGAGCCGGTTCGCGATCCGCAGGCCGTTCGGGCTCGCCTGCGCCGAGCGGATGTAGATCGTCACCGCCATCGCGGTGAGGGTGAAGATCGCGATGATCGACGTTCCGGCCGCGAGGCCGTCGAGGCCGTCGGTGAGGTTCACCGCGTTCGCGGCGCCGGCGACGATCACGAACACGAGGACGTACCAGCCCCAGCCGAGCGGCACCGAGCGCTGGACGATCGGCACGAACACCGAGTGCGGCAGCCCTTGGTGGTGGGCCGCGACGCAGACGACGGCCGAGATCGCGAGCAGGAGCAGCATCTTGATCCGGCCGGAGAGGCCGAGGGAGCGGCGGTGGCGCACCTTGATCAGGTCGTCGAAGAACCCGATCCCGCCGCAGGCGAGCGTCGCCCCGAAGATCGTCAACGCGGGCACCGTCCGGACGCTCGTCGCGAAGAACGCGATCGACGCGGCGATCACGATCAGCACCCCGCCCATCGTGGGCGTCCCCTGCTTGGTCGAGTGGTGCTCGGGGCCCTCCTCCCGGATCGTCTGCCCGAGCGAGTGGCGGCGCAGGAAGTCGATGAACGGGCGGCCGGCGAGGATCGAGATGATCAGCGCAACGAGCGCCGCGACGAGTACGTGTGCCATCGAGTGGGGCTAGGCCGGTCCGCGGGTCATGTCGTCGCGTAGTTTCGCCACCAGGCCGTCGAGTCCCACCGAGCGCGATCCCTTGACGAGAACGACGTCACCGGGGCGTAGCGCAGAACGGACGAGCTCGAGGGCCTCGTCGGCCGTGGCTGCATGCGACGACTCAGGGCACGGCGCTGCGTGGGCGTAGGCCGAGGCGAGCGGCCCGACCGTGACGAGCGCCTCGACGCCGAGCGCCGCCAGCGTGCGACCGACCTCCTCGTGGTAGAGGGCGGTCTCGGGACCGAGCTCGGCCATCTCGCCGAGAACGGCGACGCGCCTGCGCCCGCCCGCGAGCGCCGAGAGGTGCTCGAGCGCAGCGATCATCGAGACGGGGTTGGCGTTGTAGGAGTCGTCGATGAGCGTGATCCCGTCGTCGAGCTCGAGCACCTCCTCGCGAAGCGGGCTGAACTCGACCTCGAGCACGCCGTCTGCGAGGGGGATGCCGAGGACGTCGCACACGGTGAGCGCGGCGAGCGTGTTCTGGAGCTGGTGCTGGGCCCGGTAGCTCGTCTCGATCCTCAGGGTCTGCTTGCCGACACGGAACTCGCCGCCGGCTCCGGCCGTGCCGAAGCGCCGGATCGTGATGTCCGAGCGGTTCAGGTACGGCTCGAGGAGCGGCTCGTCGGGAACGACGGCGGTCCCGCCGGGCGGCAGCGCCTCGATCAGCTCGGCCTTCGCCCGCGCGACGTTCTCGACCGTGCCGACGAGCTCGAGGTGCACCGGCGCGATGTTCGTGATCAGGCCGATGTCCGGCTTCGCGAACGACGCGAGCCAGGCGATCTGGCCGAGCCCGCGCATCCCCATCTCGACGATGCAGACCTCGGTGTCGGGCTCGATCCGGCACGAGCGTCAGCGGCACGCCGAGCTCGTTGTTGTAGTTGCCCTCCGAGGCGACCGTGCGCCGGTGCGGGCGGCAGAGCGCCGCGAGGATGTCCTTCGTCGTCGTCTTGCCGGTCGCGCCGGTGATCCCGACGACGCGCGCGCTCGAGCGGTCGCGAACGGCGCCGCCGATCGCGGCGAGCGCCGTGATGCGGCTCTCGCGGGACGAGCGTCGCGGCGGCGCCGCGGGCGAGGGCGTGCGCGACGAAGTCCTCGCCCGCCGCCGACCGCGACGAAGAGGTCGCCCTCCTCGATCCGCCGGGAGTCGATCTGCATGCCGGTCACCTCGTCGGCCCACGGCCGGGCCGTGAGCCGCCCGAGCGGCTCGAGCAGGTCGAGCTCGAGCGGGATCACGACGGTGCGCCGCGACCCGCTCGAGCGCCTCGCAGCGCGACCGTCGCGATCGTCGAACGGCACCTTCCCGGCGGCGAGCTCCTGCTCGGGCTCGGCGCCGCGGCCGGCGATCACGACGACGTCTCCGTCGCCGGCCCCGGCGAGCGCGAGCTCGATCGCCGGCGCGGCGGTCGAGCTCCTAGCTCGAGTCGGCCCGAGCGCGCCCGCGGCGACCTCGGCGGCGATCGCCGCCGGATCCTCGCGAGCGGGGGTTGTCGGAGGTGAGGATCGCGCGGTCGGCGAGCTCGGAGACGACCCGCCCCATCAGCGGCCGCTTGCCGCGGTCGCGGTCGCCGCCGGCGCCGAAGACGACGGCGAGGCGTCCGTCGCCGAGCCCGCGCGCGGCGCGGATCACGTTCTCGAGCGAGTCGGGGGTGTGCGCGTAGTCGACGATGACGGTGAAGGGCTGGCCCGCCTCGATCGTCTCGAAGCGGCCCGGGACGCCGTCGACCGACTCGATCCCGCGCTTGATCGCGTCGCGGTCGATGCCGAGCGCCGCCGCGGCGAGCGCGGCGCCGATCGCGTTCTCGCGGTTGAAGCGCGCCGCGGAGCCTGAGCTCGATCCCGTCGAGCGCATCCGAGCCTGCGTCGAAGGTGACGGCGTCGGGAAGGCTCGCGGCGAGCCGCCGGCCCCACTCGTCGCGCGACGTTGACGACGGCGCGGTCGGCCTGCGCGAACAGCGCCGCCTTCGCCTCGAAGTAGGCCTCCATCGTGCCGTGGAAGTTGAGGTGGTCCTGGGTGAGGTTCGTGAAGACGAGGACGGCGAACCGGATGCCGTCGAGCCGGCCCTGCGCCTGGGCCTCCGAGGTCGCCTCGAGGACGCAGGCCTCGTCGCCGCGCGTCGACCATCTCGCGGAGCAGGCGCTGGAGGTCGATCGCCTCGGGCGTGTTGAGCCCGGTCGGCCGCGGCTCGCCGCCGACGCGGCGCTCGATGTTCGTCAGCAGGCCCGAGCGGCCGTCCGGCGGCCTCGAGGATCGCGTGGAGCAGGAACGCGGTCGTCGTCTTCCCGTTCGTGCCGGTGACGGCGGCGACCTGCGAGCCGCGCCGACGGGTCGCCGAAGAAGAGGTTCGCCGCGACCGGCATGGCCGCGCGGACGTCGGGAACGACGAGCTGCGGGAGCGCGACCGTCGACCGGCTCCTCGACGACGAGCGCGGCGGCGCCCAGGGCGGCGGCGTCGGCGGCGAAGGCGTGACCGTCGGCGTTCCGTCCGCGCACGCAGAAGAAGAGCGCGCCCGGGGCGACGGAGCGCGTGTCGTAGGCGAGATCGGCGACCTCGATCGCCTCACCGCCCGCAGCCTGTGGGCCGTTGACGACCTCTCTCGGCCCGAGCGCCACGATGAAGCGCTCCAGGTTCATCGCGCGCCGAGTCTATCGACGCCCAGGCAGGGCACCGCGACCCGACCCGCCCCCCGGGGCCAGCCGTAGAACGGGGTCAGAGCCCCGCGAGAGACATGTCGGAACGGCCGGGGTCTGACGCCGGAACTGCCTGCACGAGAGCGAATTGCGCTCCGAGCCGTTGGTGTCAGAGCCCGAAACGGAAGCGTGACGCGCGCTCGGGTGACGCGGTCTTCGACGCGCGGGCGACGCTGTCGCTACTGCGTGGCCGAGAGGTTCGTCGCGTCGAGCGTCTTGGGCGCGTCCGGCGGCACCTCGAGGTACTGGAGGTCGAACTTCGCGATCGACGCGAACGCGGGGGCTGCGACGACGCCGCCGAAGATCGAGCCCGCGCGGATCGTCGACCTTCACGAGCACGACGAGGCGCGGGTGCGAGGCCGGCACCATGCCGACGAACGAGGCGGTGTAGTCGGTGGTCGAGTAGCCGTGCGCGGTCGCGACCTGCGCCGGTGCCGGTCTTGCCGGCGACGGTGTAGCCGGGGATCTGCGCCTCGTTGCCGGTTGCGCCGGGATCGGCGACGACGCCGGTGAGCATCGCCTTGATCTCGCGGTCGACCGACGGCGACATCAGACGCCGGCGCTTCCAGCTCTCGGGCGCGCGCCCGCCGACCCGCTCGACGAGGTGCGGCTGGATCCAGACGCCGCCGTTCGCGACGGCCGCGTAGACGGATGCCATCTGGATCGGGGTGACCGAGATGCCCTGCCCGATCGGGACGTTGCCGATCGTCGTCTCGCTCCACTCGTTCGAGCGGCAGCACGAAGCCGGGGCTCTCCCCGGGAAAGTCGATCCCGGTCAGCGAGCCGAAGCCGAACTTCTGCACCCACGCTCTGCGAGACGCTCGGGCCCGAGCTTCTTCGCGATCGTCACGGCACCGACGTTCGAGGAGTACGAGAGGATCTGCGCGACCGAGTAGTCGACGGTCGGCCGGTACTCCGCGTCGTGCACCGAGCACTGCGAGCAGGGGCCGTACTGGAACGGTAGGGCAGCGTGAACCGCGTGCTTCGGCGTCACGAGCTTCTCGGAGAGCGCCGCCGTGATCGTGACGAGCTTGAACGTCGACCCGGGCTCGTAGGTGTCGGTGACGGCGCGGTTGCGCAGCAGGCTCGGAGCGTAGCGCGCGACGTTCGAGGTGTTGTTGGCGTTGTAGCCGGGCGTCTGCGCCATCGCGAGCACCTCGCCCGTCGACGGGTCGAGCACGATCGCGCGTCGCGTCCTTCGCGCCCCAGCTGCGAGACCGTCTCGCGCAGCACCTTCTCGGCCTGCGCCTGGATCGTGTGGTCGAGCGTCGTGAAGACGTTCGCGCCCTCCTGCACGGGCTGCGAGCTGATCACGTCGATCGCCCGCCCGGTCGGGTCGCGCACGATCGTCTGCCTCCCCGGGCGACCGGCGAGCTTGTGGTCGTACTGGAGCTCGAGCCCGCCGAGCCCCGTGTCGTCGACGCCCGCGAAGCCGAGCACCTGCGCGGCGACGTCGCCCTGCGGATAGGTGCGCAGCTCCTCCGGATACGAGGCGATCCCCGCGAAGCCCTTCTTCAGGAAGGCGGCGGCCTTGCTCGGGTCGGCGAAGCGCTTGACGTAGACGAACTGAAGCTTCTTGTTGCGGAGCTCCGGGTACAGCGAGTTCGCGTCGACGCCGAGGATCGTGTGGGCGGCGAGCGCGATCCCGCGCGCGTTGCGGACCTGCCGCGGGTCGGCGTAGATCGTCGTCTTCTGCTCGCCGATCGCGAGCTGAACGCCCGTGCGGTCGAAGATCGTGCCGCGGCCGGCCGGGATCGTCTGCGTCGCCTCGCTGCTGGCTCCTCGCGAGATGCGACAGGTGCGCCGCCTCGACCGCCTGCAGCCAGAAGGCGCGCGCGAACATCGCCGGCGAACGCGACGGTGAAGAGCGACGAGCAGGAGCCGGATCCGCCGGTTTGCCTGCTTCTCGCGCATCGGCGAAGCCATGCACTACTTCCCGAGGTCGATGTAGCCGATCGAGGACGGGTCGGCCTGGACGAGGCCGTCTCGCTGGTGGGCGAGCGACTGGATCCGCTGCGAGGCGAGCGACGACGAGAGCTGCGAGGAGAGCGCGGCGTTCTGGGCGCGCAGCTTCGAGCGGTCCTGGGTCGCCGATGTCGAGCCGCAGGTTGAGGCGCAGCACGGCCAGGTTGACGAACACGACGCCCGCGAGCAGCACGCCGCCGACGAAGATCCAGGCGATCGCGCCGCGCGAGCTCGTCCGGCGCTTCGCCCTCGTCCGCGACCTGGTCGCCTGGGCTGCCTTGGCCGGCGGCCGCCGGCGCGCCGGAGTCTTCGCGGGCTCCGCGGGCTTGCGCCTCGTCCGCGTCGTGCGGGTCGGCGCCGCAACGGCTGCCGCGCGGCTAGCCAACCTTCACCGCCACGCGAAGCCGTGCCGACTGGGAGCGCGGGTTGCGGGCGATCTCGGCCGCGCAAGGCCGGATCGCGCGGCGCGGGATCGCACGCAAGGTCGGAGTCGAGCCGCAGGCGCAGACCGGGAAGTCGGGCGGGCACGTGCATCCGTGCTCCTCGTCGCGCAGGAAGCGCTTGACGATCCGGTCCTCGAGCGAGTGGAACGAGATCACCGCGAGACGCCCGTGCGGCCGGAGCATCTCGAGCGCGGCGGGCAGCGCCCGCTCGAGCGCCCCCAGCTCGTCGTTGACCTCGATGCGCAGTGCCTGGAAGACGCGCTTGGCGGGATGACCCTCGCCGAACCGGGCGGGTGCCGGGATCGCCTGCTTGATCGTCTCGACGAGCTCGCCGGTGCGCTCGAACGGTTCCTTGCCGCGGCGGCGGCCGATCGCGCGGGCGATCTGACGCGCGTACCGCTCCTCGCCGTAGCGGCGGAAGATGTCGGCGAGCTCCGACTCGGGCGTCTCGTTGACGATCTCGCGGGCACTGAGCGTGGCCGAGGGATCCATGCGCATGTCGAGTGGCGCGTCGGCTGCGTAGGAGAAGCCGCGCTCGGGCCGGTCGAGCTGCATGGACGAGACACCCAGGTCGAGCAGGATCCCGTCGGCCTTCACGCCGTTCGAGCTGAGCTGCTCGAGGACGGTCGCGAACTCCCCGTGCAGCAGGCGCACCTTCGCGGCGGTGATCCGCCTGAACCGCTCGAAGTACGGGGCGACGGTCGGGTCGCGGTCGATCGCGATCAGCTTCCCTTCCCCGCGCAGGCGGCCGACGAGCAGCTCCGAGTGACCGCCCGAGCCGAAGGTGCAGTCGACGATCGTGTTGCCCGGCCGCGGGTCGAGGGCGCCCAGCACCTCGTCCGCGAGAACCGGGACATGGTCAGTCTCGGTTGGCAAGACGCTCGGCAACATCTTCTGCGCTCCCTCCGGCTTGCGTGAGCTGTTCGCGCCAGGAGGCGCGATCCCAGATCTCGAGGTGGTCGTAGACGCCGGCGATCGTGACCTCGCGCCCGATCTTGAGCTCCTCGATCAGCTTGGCGGGGACGACCATCCGGCCCGCCTTGTCGAGCTCCACGGGCGGAGCGCCGGTGAAGAAGTAGCGCTGCATCGTGCGCGTCTCGCGGCTGAGCGGATCGAGCGTTCCCATCCGTGCCGCCAGGACGTCGAACGCGGGCCGCGAATAGACGGCGAGGCAGCCGTCGAGCCCGCGCGCGATCACGACCTCGTCCCCGAGCTCCTCCCGGAGCTTCGCCGGAAGCGTGAGACGGTTCTTGTCGTCGAGGGTGTGGTCGTATTCACCGAGCAGCATTCGCAGTTCCCACGTGCACCGAGCGACAGCGCCACTGCGACCCACTTTACCCCACTTGCCCCCACTTGTCTACACCTAGTGCAGCTTCTCCAGATGTTCGGCCTGGAACTCGCGGTTGTGAGGCCGCACTTGCCGGCCGCACCGCGGCCGGGTTCGTCATTCGCGCACCCCCTGCCGATCGCGCCACGGGCCTCAGCTGCTCCTCGCCCCTCCACTGCCCCCTTCACGAATGACCAAAGAAAGACCGGCCGCGAAGCGGCCGCAAGTGCGGCCCCGGACAGCAAGTGTTTCGGGCAAGACGTTGTGAGAAGCCGCACTAGAGGCGAATTTGTGCCGTGTACGGCCCCTTTCCCGAGACGACGGCGGCTCCGGCCCGCGCGGCGAGCGCGAGGGCCTCGCCCAGGGCATCGCCGCGCGCAAGCGCGAAGCACAGCGTCGCGGCGAACGAGTCTCCGGCGCCGTAGGCGTCCTCGAGCGGGCCCGGCGGCTCGGCCGAGGCATAGCGCGTGCCGTTCGCGACTCCGCCTTTCGCGCCTTCGGTGGCGCAGACGACGTCGGCCTCGAGCCCGGAGACATAGTGCTCGCCCGGGTCGGTGCCGCTGCCGACGAGCAGGTCGAGGGGAACGTCACCCTCGAGGAGCGTCTCGAGCTCACGCGGCGTCGCCGCCAGGAAACGGGCCGCGCGGGCCGAGCGCAGCGCCGAGACGTCGCCTGCGACGAAGAAGACGGTGTCGTAGCCCTCGAGCGGCAGGGGGCCCGCCGGGCGGAGCTTCTCGCCGATCGTCGTGATCGTCCGCTCACGGTGGCGGTCGATGTGCGTGAGCGCGCGCCGGGTCTGGCCGCCCCATTGCACGTGGAGGCCGAGGCCGAGCTCCGCGAGGCGCTCGGCCGAGCGCGCGCCGAGGTCGTCCTCGCCGAGGGCGGTGTAGAAGTCGCACGCTCCCGCGAGCTTCAGGAGCTGCGCCGCGACGACGGCGCCCCCGCCTGCTGGCTCGGCCCACGCGTCGATCCCGTGCGCGATCTGGCCGGGAGCCGGGACGTGATCGACTTCGACGAACTCGACCCACTCCACATGCCCGACGACCGCAACGTTCACGATGCCTCGGGCTCGAGCTCGTCGAGGGCGCGGAAGATCGTCGCCAGGGTGCCGGCAGAGGTGATCCGCCCGTCCCTCACGGCTGGCTTCAGATCCTCGAGCGGCGTGAGCAGAACCTCGAGCTCCTCCTGGTCGTCAAGGTTCGGTGCGCCCACCGGGCGAGCGGCTCGGCCGAGGAAGGCGATGATCGTGTTCGTGTCCTTGGTCGGGTCCTGCTCGAACTGCCCCAGCGGCTCCAGCGCGTCACAGGCGTAGCCGGTCTCCTCCAGGAGCTCGCGCGCTGCCGCGTCCGACGGGGCCTCCCCCGGGTCGCACATCCCGCCGGGGAGCTCGACGAGGAACGCGCGCCGGCCCTGCTTCCACTGGCGCACGAAGACGACCTGCCGGTCGGCGGTGAGGGCGAAGACGAGCACGACGTCGGGGCGGTCCGTGACGAAATAGTCGTCGACGATTCGGCCCGACGGCAGGCGCACGGTCTCGCGGCGGAGGTGATGCCAGCGATGGTCGAAGGCCGTCTCGGAGCCGATCGTCTCCCACGGCCTCAGCTCCCGCGCCACGGGCAGGACGGTAGCTGCTGGCCCGTCGCTCATCTCACGTTCTGCGTACCGGGGGCGTTGAAGCTCATGATGGAGGTCGTGGCGGTCCCACCGTTCGAGCGGTTCTACGGCGAGCATGCCGGCGAGGTCCTCGGGTACCTGCGCCGGCTGCTCGGGCAGCGGGCCGAGGACGCCTGGCAGGAGACCTTCCTGCGTGCGCTGCGCAGCTACGACCGCCTCGAGCACGGACGCCACCTCCGCGCGTGGGTGTTCACGATCGCGACCAACGTGGCGATGGACGACCTGCGGCGGAAGAGCAGGACGGCGGAGCTCGTCGACGAGGTCCCCGACCTCGCCGCCGCCGAGCCGTCCCAGTCCGCCTTCGAGGAGTTGGAGCATCTGACGGGCGACCTGCCACCGACAGAGCGAGCCGCCGTGGTGCTCCGATACGGCTACGACCTGCCCTATGCCGAGATCGGCGCGGCGCTCGGATCGTCCGAAGAGGCGGCCCGGGCGGCGGCATCGTCCGGTGTACGAAGACTAAGAGCTCGAACCGAAATGACGCTTCGTCGATCGGGCGCGATGGGTGGTGCGAGGGAAGGACGCAGGGAGCCCCAATATCCAAGTGATATTGGGGCGACTGAGGACGCAGCCTCGCGCCGCCCAGCGCGCCCGAGCGACACAAGGCTTCGTTTCGGTTCGAGCTCTAAGGAGGAGAATTGACCACGATCACGCCTGAGCTCGACGTCCGGTTCCGGCGCGCCGCCGTCTCCGAGGGGCTCGTCGACGTCCGTTACGACGTCGTCGCCTCGCCGGTCGGAGAGCTCTTCGTCGCCTCCACGCCCCGAGGGCTCTGCCGGATCTCCTACACCGTGGAAGGGCAGGACGAAGTCGTCGCCCGCCTCTTCGGCGCCCGCGTTCTGCGGACTGCGCTCGACGAGGTTCGGCGCGAGCTCGACGAGTACTTCGAAGGCGCGCGAAGAGACTTCGACCTGCCGATCGACCTGCGAGTCGCCCCGTTCCACGAAGCGGTCCTGCACGAGCTCGCCCGGGTCCCGTACGGCCGGGTCGACACCTACGGCCACCTGGCTGCGCTCGTCGGCCGTCCGAAGGCGGCGCGGGCCGTCGGGACGGTCATGAACCGGAATCCGATCCCGATCGTGCTTCCCTGCCACCGGATAGTGGGTGCGAACGGCTCGCTGACCGGGTACGGCGGCGGCCTCGACGTCAAGCGTCACCTGCTCGAGCTCGAGGGCGCGACGCTCGCGCTCTAGCGAGCCGAGCCGAGGCCGGCCGCGACAGCCCTATTCGGGGAGGCCGACGAGGCGGTAGCCGACTCCCCACTGGTTGTCGACGTACCGCACCTGCGGATCGATCGCCCGGAGCTTTCTCCGTAGGCGCGAGACGTGAGAGTCGAGCGTACGCGTCCGCATCGTCGCCGGCCAGTCCCAGATGTCGCGCAGGAGCTCGACCTTGGTGAAGAGGCGCTCCGGCTCGGCCGCGAGCGTCGCCAGGAGCTCGAACTCCTTGTGGGAGAGCTTCAGCGGAACGCCGAACAGCGTGGCGCGACGGGTGCGCTCGTCGATCTCGAGCCCGCCGGCGACGATCCTCCGCGTCCCCGGGCGAGTGCGCCCGGCACGCCGGACCACGGCCCGGATCCGCTCGACGAGCTCCTCGTGACTGAACGGCCTCGGAACATAGTCGTCGCACCCGCGCCGGAAGGCGAGCACGCGGTCGTCGGGCCGGTCGTCGGCGGAGCCGAGAACGATCACGGGCGCCTCGGAGCACAGACGCTCGAGCTCGGCGTCGTCACCCGCGAGGACGACGTCCGCACGCCCTCCCGGCGCCGCGATCTCGAAGCCGTGCTCGCGAAGCTGCTTCTCGAGAAGCCCGTGCAAGCCGGTCTCGCCGGAGGCGAGGAGGACGGTGGTCGACACCCAGCCGACGGTAGCGAGCAGCGTCGCGGCTGCCTAGATGTCCTTTGCCGCGAAACTGTGACGGTTCTTCCCCAGCCCACCCGGGGGTGGGCGAGGAGCCGACCGGCTCCCCGCCCCATGCTCCCGGAGCTATCTAGCCGACGTAGCCGACGCGCTCCTTGACCTCGAGGGCGCGCTCGAGCAGGTCGAACGCCTCCTCCCGGCGGCCGAGCTCCTTCAGGACCTCCGCGAGCGCACGGTAGGTGGAGCTCAGGTGCTTGGTCGGCGGCTGCCCTTCGGCGCATTCGAGGGCGAGCTCGTAGAGCTCCTTGGCCCGCTCGAGGTCGCCGAGCTCCCGGTAGAGGCCCGCAAGCAGCGCGTAGGCCCGCCCGCGCGAGGCGGGCTGAACCTCGGAGAGCAGGCCGATGATCGACATCGCGAGCCCGGCCGCCTCCTCCTTCTCCCCCATCAGCGCAAGCGCACGGGCACGCTCGATGCGGAAGTGGCCGATCTCGGGCGGCGTGCCCGAGAGCTCGATCAGCGGCTCGCCCTCGTCGAGCAGCTCGAGAGCCTCCGGTGCCCGGCCGAGGTCGAGGTAGATGTGCGCGAGCGTCTCGAGCGCGTGCGCGATCGCGTAGGTGTCCTCGGTCACGCGGAGGGTCTCCAGCGTCTTGCGCGCATAGCGCTCGGCAGCCGCCGGGTTGCCCTGCTCGGCGAGGAGGCGCGACTGCGACCAGTACAGGCGCGCACGCGCGTACGGGTCGGCGACGTTCCTCCCGGCCACGAGAGCCTGGGCGACGACCCGCTCGGCCCCGCCGAGGTCACCGCTGTCGGTGAGCGCGTACCCGAGCATCGCGGCGAACCGGATGTAAAGCAGCGTGTCGTCCCCGCCGGCGTACTGCTCGACGCAGCGAGCGAGGATGGCCACGGCCTGGACCGGCTCGCCGATCTCCGCGTAGGCACGCGCGAGCGTCTCCGCGATCGCCGGGTTGTCGGTGGGGAGCACCGAGCCTTCCCCGAGGGCCTCCTCGATCTGCTGGATCGCATCGCGATGGCGCCCCTCCCGATGGGCCAGCTGCCCGAGGCCGATCAGCGCGTCGATCCGGTCCCGCCCCGTCGCCTCGGCAAGCACCCCTTCGTAGAGGCGCCGCGCCTCGTCGAGGCTCTCGAGCCGGAGGGCGAGCTCGGCCTCGAGCAGGCGCGAGCGGTTACCCCCTTCGACCACCGATCCGGACGCGAGATACTCGGCGCTCACGTCGAGCCGTCTTGCGAGCTCCCGGAGGAGCTGAAGTGAAGGTGTCCGATCCCCGAGCTCGACCCTCGAGATGTAGGCGGCCGAGCAGTCGCCCGCGGCGAGGTCTGCCTGACTCAGGCCCGCCTGCTGCCGGGCCGAGCGAATCCGCTCCCCTGCCGCGATCGGATCGTCAACATGCAATGACTTTTGTTTTCTCGACATCTATACTCCTGACTCGTCCGAGCGCTCGGACTGTCCTGAACGCATCGATTGAAAGGATGGTCCGACATGAAGGTACGTCTGTTCAGCCTGCTTGCTGTTGCCGGCGCACTCGCTGCTGTGCTGGGCGAGCTTCCCTGGGGTCATTGATCTTCGGAGGATCATTGATCGAACGTCGACCGTCGAAGGTCGTTCCTTCAGTAATTCCTGCAAATACTGTCAACACCTTCGGCGCAAGACATTAGTTTGTCAAGCGGTCGGCGGTGGGGCCTCACGGCCCCACCGCCCCCGTTCCCTCGTTCGAGGGACGGCACGCGCCCTCGAGACGTCACGCCGAGACGACTGCTCAGATGCGTCCGGAGCGGACGACGCCCCAGAGGAGCCACACGCCGAGCACTCCCGAGAGGACGAAGCCGATCGCGGAGACGACGTTCAGCCCGAGCAGGTGGGGGCCTGTCTTCGCGAAGATCCCGATCAGGCTCGAGCCGATCAGCCCCCCGGTAGTGACGAGGGCGATCACGAGGCGGTTCGCGAGCACGTCGAGCTTGTGCATCAGGTCGTCGAGCCCCTTGTGGACGAAGCCGAACTCGATCTCGCCGGCCCGAACCTGCTCAAGGGTCTCGTGCACCTGATAGGGCAGCGAGGAGGCGATATGCGCGAGCTGGACGGACTCGCGCCGTGCTCGCCCCGCCAGCCGCTGCGGCGTGAACCGCTCGAGCATCAGTGAGCGCGCGTACGGGCGCGCGACCTCGAACACGTTGAAGTCGGGATAGAGGTCGGTGCCGACCGCGCCGATCGTGGCGATCGCCTTGTCGAGCATCACGAACCGGGACGGAAGCCTCAGGTTCATCGCGTAGATCAGCCCGAACGCCTCCCGGATCACCTGGAGCGGGTCGATCTCGCTGAGGCTCGAGCCGTAGTAGCGCGAGTAGACCGCGTGCAGCTCGGAGATGAACTGCTCTTCCTTCTCCTTCGGGTAGCGGACGCCCAGGTCGGCGAGCCGGCGCGGCAGCAGCTCGACGTTCTCGTGCGCCGCATCGATGAAGAGCTTGGTCAGGCGCGAGAGGTCGCGGTCGGTCAGCTTCCCCGAGAGCCCGAAGTCGACGAGGCCGATCCGGTCAGGGGAGAGCACGAGGATGTTGGCCGGATGCGGGTCGCCGTGGAAGAACCCGTGCCGGAAGATCATCGTCAGCCACGTCTCCGCGATCACGTAGGCGAGGTTGCGGCGCTGCTCCATCGTCCACGCGGAGACGTCGAGGTCTGCCAGCTGGACGCCGTCCAGATACTCGAGCGTGAGGACGCGCTGGCTCGTATAGCTCCAGTAGGTTCGCGGCACGGCGACGTGCGGGTGCGCAGCGAAGTTCCGGTGGAACGCCTGCGCGTTGCGCCCCTCCTGCCGGTAGTCGAGCTCCTGCCGGATCGAGCGAGCGAACTCGTCGACGATCTCCCGGGTGTCGACGAAGTCGAGCGCGCGCACCCGCTCCTTGACGACGCGCGCGGCCTGCTCGAGGAGCTGGATGTCGCTCTCGATCTGTCGGGGCGCGTTCGGCCGCTGCACCTTGACGGCGACCTTGCGGCCGTTCGGCAGGACGGCGCGATGAACCTGGCCGATCGACGCGGCCGCAACGGGCTCCTGGTCGAACTCGAGGAACAGCCGCTCGAGCGGCTGCTTCAGCTCCTCGGCGACGACCCGCTCGACATCGGCGAACGGGAACGGGCGAACGTCGTCCTGAAGACCCCGAAGCTCGGCGATCCAGTCGGGCGGGACGATGTCCGGGCGCGTCGAGAGAAGCTGGCCGAACTTGACGAAGGTCGGCCCGAGCTCGTCGAGCATCTCCCGCAGATGCCGGCCTCGGATCGCGGACGACGTGATCGCTCTCGACCCGGAGCGCCGCTCCTCCAGGAGCGAGCCGAAGCCGTGGCGCACCGCCACCTGGGCGATCTCACCGAGCCGCCCGATGTTCGCCGTTCTCGACCCGCGGGCCATCGCACAAGTGTTGCATGCGCTTCGACCCGACCTGCCCCGGCGGCCGGGGCGCAGGGTGAGCTAACGCGGGAACGCGCCGGCGACACCGCCGTCGATCGGCAGCACCGAGCCGGTCGTCGACCCCGACCGGTCGGAGACGAGGAACACGACCGCCTCGGCCACGTCCGCACCGGTCACGGCTCGCTTGAGCAGGCTCCGCGAGGCGTAGAAGGCCTCGAGCTCGTCGACCTCCACCCCATGCGCCTCGGCGCGCTGGCGCCGGACATCCTCGGACCAGAGCCTCGAGCCTCCGAAGATCGCATCCGGGTTCAGGGCGTTGGCGCGGATGCCGTGCGCTCCACCCTCGAGCGCGGCGATCCGCATCAGCTGCACGAGGCCGGCCTTCGCGACCGAGTACGAGCCGAAGCCCGCGCCCGGCGCGAACGCATTCTTGGACGCGACATACACGAGGCTGCCGCCGATCCCCTGCGCCCGCAAGATGGGCCAGACGCGCTTGGTCAGCAGGAAGTGGGCCGTCAGGTTCACATCGAGGCTTCGCCGCCAGTCGTCCTCTCCGATCTCCTCGAGCCTGCCGAGCGAGGCCATGCCGGCGTTGAAGACCACGGAGTCGAGCCCTCCGAAGCTCGCGACGGCCGTGTGCACGAGCCGATCGACGAGCCTCGGATCGGTCAGGTCTCCGGGCACCGTCACCGAGCGCTCGATCGACGAGCCTGTCTCCTCGAGCCCTGCCCCGTCGATGTCGGCAAGCACCAGATGGGCTCCCTTCGCAGCAAGGTGGTGCGCGACGTCTCTCCCGATTCCCGAGGCGGCGCCCGTGACGATGGCGATGCGGCCGGCGAGCTCGGGCGGCGGCGGCGCGAGCGTGAGCTTGTAGAGCTCGAGCGGCCAGTACTCGAAGTCGTGGACCTCGCCGTCGTCGAGCCAGCTCGCGGAGCCGAAGCGGTCGAGCGTCGCCGCGACCGTGGCGTGGGAGTGACCGGCTATCTCCGCCCGCATCCGAGCGGTCCGCCGGTCGGGCCCGGCCGCCACACAGCCGAATCCGGGGACGAGCAACACGGGAGGGGCGGGGCTCTGCTGCGGCGGCCCGCCGGCCGCCGCCCGCTCGTACCGTGCCGTCTCGGCCGCCTCGAATGCCTCGACCTGCCCGTCGATGTCGCCGTCGATTGCGACGACGCAGGTGCGGGCTCCGATCCGCAGCATGTGGTCGGGAGTGCCTCGCATCGTCGCCAGGATGCCGACATCGTCCCGATCGGCGATCGCGGCTTGTGTCCGGTCGGTCGCGAGAATCTGCCGGCCGCTTCGGGAGAGCCGGCCCCGCAGCCGGACGAGGAACGCCTCGACGGCGCTCGCCTCGAGCTCTGCATCCGGAGCCTCGAGCCCGAGCTCTCCGACGGCGTCTCGCGCCCTTCGGACCAGCTCCAGCGTCAGCTCGTACGACTCCTCGTGCGTCTCGCCCCACGTGACGAGGCCGTGATGGGCGAGCACCACAGCGCGCGCGGCGACGAGGTCGGCGACGCGGCGGGACAGCTCGAACCCAGGCCGCACGTAGTCGACTACGGCGATGTCGTCGCCCAGCGCGTCCCGCACGGCCGCGTGCGGGTCGGGAGCGTTCGCGAGGGCGCAGACAGCGTCGGCATGGACGTGATCGACGTGTGTCGCAGGCAGAAAGGCATGTAGGAGCGTCTCGATCGACGGACGCCGCGCCCCCGGGTCGACGAGGCAGCGCTCGAGGTAGGCGACCATCTCCTCGTCGCTCATCGAGGTGCGCTCCCGCAACGGGAGCAGATCGTCGAGCCAGAGCCCGGGGAAGTCGTCGGGGCCCGCGCTCGCGAGGTCCGAGCCGCTGCCCTTGATCCGGAGCACCCGGCGCTCCCGGCCGAGGTGGTCGCGCTCGACGAGCTTCGTCGAGGTGTTGCCCCCGCCGTGCAGCACGAGCGCACGATCGGAGCCGATCAGCCGCGAGCGGTTGACCAGGCGCTCGAGCTCGCTCTGGCCCGGGATCGCAGCCACGCCGCCTACCGGATGGCGGCGATCGTGGCGCGCCAGGCGCCGCGCGGGGCGGCCACGTCGACCGTGTCGCCGACGCGATGCCCGAGGAGGGCCGAGCCGAGCGGCGAGGTCGGCGAGACGGTGCCGGCGCCTCCGACGGCGCTGACCTCGACGGTGATCGTGTCGCCGCCCTCGTCGGTGATCTCGACCACCGAGCCGATGCCGACGAGGTCGCCGACCGTCTCCTCGACGATCTCGGCGTTGTCGAGGCGATGGCGCAACGTGCGGATCCGCGCCTCGAGCAGCCCCTGCTCGTTCTTCGCGGCGTGGTACTCGAAGTTCTCCGAGAGATCGCCGAACTCGCGCGCCTTCTTGATCGCGGCGACGACCTCGGTGCGGCGCGGCCCCTCGAGCTCCTCGAGCTCCGACCGGAGCGCCTCGGCCTGCCTCTCGGTGAGGCGCTCGTCTACCACTTGGAGCCCCGCCCGCGGCGCGAGGTGTAGACGAGGCGCGGCCTCGCCATCTTCATCCCGGACTCCTCGAACCGCTCCGTGTGCCCCTGGAGCCGGGCGACGCGGCTGACGTCGGCCTGCTGCTCGGGCAGGACGAGCGTGATCCCGGTGCCGCCCCGTCCGGCGCGGCCCGTGCGACCGACACGGTGGGTGTAGGCGGCGGCCTCCTCGGGCGGGTCGAAGTTGATCACGTGGGTGATGTCGTCGACGTCGAGGCCGCGAGCGGCCACATCGGTGGCGACGAGCGTTCGCACCTTGCCGGCGTCGAACCGAGCGAGCGCCTTCTCGCGCTGCGCCTGGGCCTTGTCGCCGTGGATCGCGACCGCGTCGATGTCGTGGCGGCGGAGCTTCTCGACCAGGCGGTCGGCGCCGGCCTTCGTGCGCACGAACACGAGCGCGAGGCCGCCGTCGCTCGGCAGCAGGTCGATCAACGTCTGCACCTTGTTCTCGGGCGTGACCGGGATGAACTGGTGGTCGACGTCGCCCGACCGCCGGTCCTCGGGCAGTTCCGACTCGAAGCGCGCCGGGAAGCGGGTGTAGCGCCGGGCGAGCTCGCCGACGTCGCCGTCGAGCGTCGCCGAGAAGAACATCGTCTGGCGGTCGCCGGAGAGCTTGCGGACGATGCGGTCGACCTGCGGCTTGAAGCCCATGTCGAGCATCCGGTCGGCCTCGTCGAGCACGAGCACGCTCACCGAGTCGACCTTGACGAGGCCGCGCTCCATCAGGTCCTGGAGCCGGCCGGGAGTCGCGATCAGGATCTGCGCGCCCCTGGCGTCGTCGGCCTGTTTGCGAAGCGGCATGCCGCCGTAGATGGCCGCGACGCGAAGCCCGCGCGCGGCCGCGACCGGCTCGGTCGCCTCGGTCACCTGCGAGGCGAGCTCGCGGGTCGGGACGAGGACGAGCGCGGCGACCTCTCGCGACGAGGGATCGAGGCGCTCGACGATCGGGATTGCGAACGCGAGCGTCTTCCCGGAGCCGGTCGGGCTCTTCGCCAGGACGTCGCCGCCCCTGAGCGCCTCGGGGATGACGAGGCTCTGGACCGGGAACGGCATCTCGATGCCCAGCCCGGCGAGCACGCGGCTCACGTCCTCGCTCACCCCGAGCGCACGGAACTCGCTTGCCCCGGTGCTGTCAATCGCGCCGCCGCCGTCGTCTGTGCCGCTCGGGACCGTCGCGGAACGGTCATTGTCTAGCTCGACTGTCATGGAATCTGGCTCCTTCTGGTTCGGTCGAGATCGTCGCCCGACCTGGCAAACCAGAAGGACACGCGATCTCACTGGAAGGCCGGATTGCCCTCCATGCGGGTCACGATACCACCCCAACCGGTCGCAAAACCGGATTTCCCCGGCCGGAGCGGCCTCGCTCAGTGCTCGGAGGGCGGGCTCGGGGAGTCCTGGCGCTCCTCGAGCAGCCGGAGCCGATGCTCGAGCTGGGCGACGCGGAGGTCGAGCTCGTCCCAGTCCTCGCGCGTGATCAGCCCGAGCTCGTAGAAGAGCCCGTTGAGGCGCTGTCGCGTGCCTTCGCCGACCCGGATCGCGTCGCCGCGCCAGCGCGTGGTCGCCTCGTCGAGGAGCGAGCGGAGCTCGTCGAGTCTCGGCCCGAGCAGCGAGAGCAGGCGGTCGAGCGGGTCGCGATCGCCGTAGACGTCGTTACCGGGGTCGTCCATGCGGCCTCGAGTGACGGCGCTGGCGACGACGCTGGCGCTTGTCCTCGGCCGACGCGACGTTCTCGCCGACCAGGTCGATCGCGTGCTCGATCTCGTCCATCGGCGAGGCCGGGGCCGGCATGTCGGCGGCGGCCTGCTCGGCCTGCCGGAGCACCTTGGCCCGCACCTTGGCGTCGTAGGCCTCGCCGCGGCGGCCGGCGTACTCGGGGTCGCGCTCGAGCAGGCTCGAGAGGAGCGGGGTCGCGATGAAGATCGTCGAGACGGCGCCGACCGCGATCCCGACCATGATCGCGAAGGCGAAGTCGCGGAGCGTGGCGCCGCCGAACGCGAACAGCGCGATGATCGGGAGGAGCGTGATCGTGGAGGTGACGATCGAGCGCTTCAACACCTCGGACACCGAGACGTTGACGATCGTCCCGACGCTCGCTCTCGGCATCAGGCGCATGTTCTCGCGGACGCGGTCGAAGACGATGATCGTGTCGTAGACCGAGTAGCCGAGGATGGTCAGGACCGCCGCCACGGTGTCGGCACTGACCTCGCGGCCCGAGATCGCGTAGATCCCGGCCACGATCGGGATGTCGTTCCCGAGGGTGCGGAGGATCGGGACCGCGAACCGCCACCGGTAGCGGATCGCGACGTACAGTGCGATCAGCGCGAACGAGACGAAGATCGCGAGGATCGCCCCGTCGAGGATCTGCCGGCTGAAGCTCGCCGAGACGTTCTTGACCGAGAGCTTCTGGGCGTGCACGCGCTGGGTGAGGCTGTTCGTCAGCGTGTCCTGCTGCGCGGTCCGGAGCTTCTTGAGGCGGATCTGGAAGTTGGTGTAGGAGTCGGTGCCGGTCGACGTGCCGCGTCCCTGCACGACGGCGTCGTTCCCGGCGATCGAGCCGGCCGTGGTCCGGACGGTGGCGAGGGAGGTCGGAGTCGGGGTCGAGAACGACACCTGGACGCCGCCCTTGAAGTCGATCCCGAGGTTGAGGCCCTTGAGCCCGATCGCGCCGACGCTCAGGGCGACGGCGACGACCGAGATGATGAACCAGAGCCGACGGCGGGTGACGACGTCGATGCGCTGCCAGCGCGGGATCTCCGAGGCGGTCGCTCCCATGAAGCGCGGGTCCTGGAACCAGCGGAAGCCCGCCAGGAGCCCGAGGAGCGCGCGCGTCGCGGCGACGGCCGTGATCAGCGAGACGACGGTGCCGATCAGAAGCATGAGGGCGAAGCCCTTCACCTCCGCTGTCGCGACCGCGAACAGGATCAGGGCGGTGATGGCCGTGACGGCGTTCGCGTCGACGATCGTGTGGAAGCCCTTGCGGTAGCCCGAGGCGACGGCCGCCCGGACCGAGCGCCCAGCTCGCGCCTCCTCCTTGATTCGTTCGAACACGACGACGTTCGCGTCGGCGGCCACCCCGATCGTCAGGATCAGGCCGGCGAAGCCCGGCAGGGTGAGGGTGACGCCGAGCAGGAGGATCGCCCCATACATGAATGCCGAGTAGACGGCGAGACCGATCACGGCGACGAGGCCGAGGAACCGGTAGAGGATCAGGAGGAACAGCGCCACGACGATCAGGCCCGCGATCGCCGCGTCGCGCGCCTGCCGCAGCGAGTCCTTGCCGAGCGTGGCCGAGACGTCGGAGCGCTCGACTGTCTTGAACTTCACCGGGAGCGCGCCGGTCTGCAGCACGAGCGCGAGGTTCTGGGCCTCCTTCGTCGACTGGAGGCCCGAGATCTCGGCGCCGGTCCCGGCCGGGTCGATCCCGTCGGCGTAGCGGCTGTAGTCGATCGTCGGGAACGAGTAGATCTGGTCGTCGAGGACGATCGCGAAGCTCTGGAGCTGCTGCAGCTGCTGGCCGCGCTGCGCCTCCTCGCGTGTGATGTCGTGGAAGAGCTTGTTGCCCTTGCCCGTGAACTGCATCGTCACGATCGGGCCGCCGCCCGACGGATCGACGTCCGCCTGCGTCCCCGAGAGCTTGAGGTCGGCTCCCGTCATCTGGGGATAGGGGCTCTCGGTGTCGTTCGGGAAGACGCCGTGCTTGAAGAGGTAGTAGTAGGTCACGCCCGGCGACGGCGTCAGGCCTCCGCCGCTCGTCGGCGAGCCGCCGCCCGAAGGGCAGACGAGCGCGACGGTCGAGTCGCAGGTGACGACGGCGGCGTTCCCCGGGACGGTCAGCACCGAGTAGCCGGTGGGGAAGCCTGGCGTCGTCTTGCCCGGCGGGATCGTCTTCGTCTTCGTTCCGCTACCGGAGCTCGACGAGCCTCCCTTGCCGCCGCTGCCGCTGCCTCCGCTGCCGCCTCCCGAGCTGCCGCCCGAGCCGGAGGAGCCCGACGCTCCCTTGCCTGCAGCCGCCCCGGCGCTCTGCTTCTTCTTCGTGGCCGTCTTGACCACGACAACCTTCGGCTTGACCGGCTTCAGGCTGAGCACGACCGGGTCGCGCTTGAGCGCAGCAAGCGTCTGGTCGGGCCCGGCGACGACGGTCTTCTTCCGCGAGTTGAACAGGTAGTACGCCGACGGCGTGCCCTTCTGGCCCGCCTGCACCAGCGTCAGGAGGTCGAACAGGCTCGTGTGCGCGACCGGGCCCTGCGTCGCGTCGATCGAGGGGCCGAGCAGCGACGGGGTGAGGTCGTAGAGCTCGAGCTGTGCGGTCTGGCCGATGATCTTCGCGGCCTGTGTCGGGTCGTGCACCGCGGGCAGCTCGATCACGATCTGGTTCGTCCCCTGCTTCGTGATCACGGGCTCGGAGACGCCGAGCTTGTCGACGCGGGTGCGCATGATGCTGATCGAGTTGGTCATCTCGGCCGACGTCACCTGCTGCCCGCGCTTTGGCTGCGCCTGCAGCACGACTTCCAGCCCGCCTTGCAGATCGAGCCCCTGGCGGAGCGAGCGATGGATCGGCGAGCCGGGCACGCCGAGCGCAGCGACTCCACAGAGAGCCGCCACGAGCAGCGCGATCAGCGTCAGATGCGAGCGGCGAGAGGCCAAACGTGTGAAGGTTAGCCGGTGTTCGGGATTTCCTCGTCGCCCTGCGGCACGGGCGCGAGGTCGTCCCCGGGTTGCTCGCCGCTGACGCCGTCCCCGTCCGGGTCGTCGTCGACATCGATCTCCTGCGCGACCGCCGCGACGGCACGCCGGTCGAGGGTCACGACGACCCCCGGGGCGATCTCGATGCGGAGCTCCTGCTCGCCGGCCTCGCGAACGACGGCGTGCATCCCTCCGGCGGTGATGATCTCGTCGCCCGGGACGATCGCGTCCTGCATGGCCATGTGCGAGCGCTGCCTGCGCCGCCACGGGACGGCCAGGAATGCCCACCCCGCGGCAACGAGGAGGAGGATGATGATTACCGGGGCGGCCATGTTGCGATCCTCTCGAGCGCGTCCCGCTTGTACGCGGCAAATGTCCCGGCCGTGATCGCCTCGCGCGCGCGGCGGGTGAGCTCGAGCAGGAAGCGTAGATTGTGGACCGAGAGCAGGCGGTGCCCGAGGAGCTCGTCCTGGTTGACGAGGTGCCTCAGGTAGGCGCGTGAGAAGCCCGTGCACGCCTCGCAGTCGCAGGTCTCGTCGAGCGGCGAGGCGTCCCGCGCGAACCGCGCGTTGCGCAGGTTGAGGCGTCCCTCCCAGGTGAGCGCGCTGCCCGTTCGGGCCGTCCTCGTCGGAAGGACGCAGTCGAACATGTCGACGCCGGCCTCGATCGTCTCCAGGATCCCCTCCGGGTCGCCGATCCCCATGAAGTAGCGCGGCTTGGCGGCTGGGAGCATCGGCGCGAGCCAGTCCGTGGTCTCGAACATGGCGCGGCGGTCCTCGCCGATCGCGAGCCCGCCGATCGCGTTCCCGTCGAAGTCGAGCTCGAGGAGCTCCTCGGCCGAGCGGCGCCGCAGCTCGCGGTCGGTGCCGCCCTGGACGATCGCGAAGCGAAGCTGCCCCTGGGCGCGCGGCGCGTGTCTCTGCACGCGTGCCCAGAGCGTCGTGCGGCGGACGGACTCCTCGAGGGCGAGGCGGGAGACACCGGGAGGCGGCACCTCGTCGAGGCACATCGCGATGTCGCTGCCGAGGTTCCGCTGGATCTCGGCGGCGAGCTCGGGCGTGAACCGGCTCGCGCTGCCGTCGTAGACGTTCCGGAACGTGACGCCGTCGTCGTCCACGGCGAGGAGCGTGTCCCGGAGCGAGAACACCTGGAAGCCGCCGGAGTCGGTGAGGATCGGCGCGTCCCAGCCCATGAAACGGTGCAGGCCCCCGAGCTCGGCGATCAGCGCGTCGCCGGGCCGGAAATGGAGGTGGTAGGAGTTGCCGAGCAGGATCTGGGCGCCCGCACCGCGGACGTCGGCCGGGGTGAGCGTCTTCACGGTCGCCTTAGTCCCCACGGGCATGAACGCAGGCGTCTCGACGACGCCGTGCGCGGTCGAGAGCAGCCCCGCCCGCGTCTCACCGTCGGTCGCAACGAGCGAGAACGAGCTCAACCGCCACCCGCCCGCGACGGCTTAAAGCCGGGGTCTGACACCTGTGAATTACGGTGCGAAAACGCCTCTAGCAGGGTTTTTTCCTTCTCAAGGGCGAGATTCTGCCACTGTTTTTTCGGGCTCTGACACCGGTTTCCCCGGTTTTCGGTCACAGGATGAGCATCGCATCGCCGAAGGAGTAGAAGCGGTAGCGCTCCTCGATCGCGAGGCGGTACAGGCGACGCGTCTCCTCGATCCCGGCGAAGGCCATCACGAGGGCGAGGAGCGTCGACCGTGGCAGGTGGAAGTTCGTGAGCAGCATGTCGACGCGGCGGAACTCGAAGCCGGGAACGACGAAGAGCTCCGTCCTGCCGCACAGCGGGCCTCCGTGAGCGACGGTCTCGACGACCCGCACCGTCGTCGTCCCCACCGCGAGCACGCCCGGGGCGGCGCGGATCTTCTCCCAGGCCTCCGCCTCCACCTCGTAGCGCTCGCCGTGCAACGGATGGTCCTCGACGCGCTCGACCGCGAGCGGCCGGAACGTGTCGAGGCCCACATGGAGGGTCACGCGGGCGACGTCGAGCCGATCCAGCAGCTCGGGCGTGAAGTGCAGCCCGGCCGTCGGCGCGGCTGCCGACCCTTCGCTCGCCGCGTACACGGTCTGGTAGCGGCCCGGATCCTCGAGCGGCTCGGTGATGTACGGCGGCAAAGGGGTCTGACCCGCCGCCTCGCCGGTCAAGCGAAGGCGCCAGCGGCCCTCGCCCAGGTGCTCGAGGAGCTCCACCTGCCCGTAGCGTTGCCCGGGCCGCAGGCGCCGCGTCGGGCGGGCAAGCCCTTCCCACACGTCACCCTCGAGCCGCTCCAGGAGCAGCACCTCGCCGCGCGGCCGCTCGAGCCCGATCCGCGCCGGAACGACCCTCGTGTCGTTCACCACCGTGAGCGTGCCGGGTGGAAGCTCCGCGACGAGGTCACCGAACGTGCGGTGCCGCACCTCGCCGGTAGACCGCGAGTAGACGAGCAGGCGCGAGGCGTCCCGGCGCTCGAGCGGCCGCTGCGCAATCAGCTCTTTGGGCAATTCGTAGTCGAGCTCGGTTGCGTTCATCCGACGGCGACGTTACCGTCGGCGTCATGCAGGATCGCTACTCACTGCCGCCCGACGTGGCGGCGGCCCTCGACCGGGCCCGGCTGCAGGTCGAGGCGCTCGCCCAGACCGCCGACGAGCTCCAGGTCGTCCTTCCGGACGCCGTGGGGAGCGCGCTGCGCGACGGGCTGCGCGAGGAGGCGGCCCCGATCTCGCGTCGTCTCGCCGAGGTGAAGGGCCTCTCGAACCAGATGATCCGCCGCCTCGAGCGGCTCGAGACCGACCTCCTGATCGAGCGCCACGCACGCATCGACGATCTTTCGCTCCTGGTCGACCTGATCACGAGCCAGTGGCGGTCGATCAACGAACGGCTCGACCGGATCGAGCAGGCGATCGATCCGCGCGCCCAGGTCGTGCCGCTCCGGCCGGCCGACGCCGGCTAGGCCCTGCCAGACCTCAGCTCGGAAGAATCAGCTCGAAGCGGGAGCCCTGCCCGACCGCGGACTCGAGCTCGATCCGCCCGCCGAGCGCATGCGAGAGCTCCCGGGCGATCGTCAGCCCGAGACCGGTGCCTCCGCTTCCACCCGAGACGAACGGCCGGAACAGGCGCTCGTGCTGGTCGCGCGGGATGCCCGGCCCAGTGTCCTCGATCGAAACCCGCACTGTGCCGTTGGACTGCCGAAGCTCGAGCCCGATCCGGCCCCCGTCGGGCGTGGCGCGAAACGCGTTCGAGAGCAGGTTGTCGACGATCTGGAGCACGCGGTCGCCGTCGGAGACGATCACCGGCTTTGCAGCGACGGTGACCTCGAAGTCGATCGAGCGGGCGCGTGCCTGCTCGGCGAAGGTCTCGTAGGCGCGCTCGACCAGATGCTCCATCCCCACCTCCTCGTGGTGGACCGTGAACCGGTGCGCATCGAGGCGCGCGAGGTCGAGGATGTCGCCGACGAGCCGCTCGAGTCGCTCGGCCTCCGCCTCGACGATCGCGAGCGAGCGCGCCTCCTGCTCCGGATCCTCGACGAGCCCTTCCGCGAGCGCCGCGACATGGCCGCGGATCGCCGTCAGCGGCGTGCGCAGCTCGTGCGAGACCGACATGAGGAAGTTCCGCTCGCGGGCCTCTGACTCCATCAGCCGCTGGGCCATCTCCTCGAACCGCTCCGCGAGGTGGCCGATCTCGCCGGCGGCCGGGCCCGGGACCGCGACGTCGTAATTGCCGCCGGCAACCTCGTCCGCCGCACGGGAGAGCCCGAGCAGAGGGCGGACGAGACGGCGCGAGACGTACAGGGCGAGCGCGCCCGCGACCACCAGGCCGAGCGCGAACGCGATGGCAAGGCGGCGCACGAGCGAGTCGACGAGGTCGTTGATCGCCGTCTTCTTCTTGGCGACGATGATCGCCCCGATCGGCGTCTTGCCGATGTCGACCGGGTTGGCGACTGCGTAGTAGGCGCCGTGGAGCCCCGGTGGTGTGAACTCGAACGTGAGCGCACGCCCCGATGTCCAGTTGACGGTCTTCAGGTTCAGCCGCGGCAGCCCCGAGTTCTCACCCGGGAACGGGCTGACCGAGCCGTCGAAGTAGATGCGATCGCCGGTCGCATGCTCGAGCTCCACGCGCGCGAACTTGGGCGCCCGGCGCGAGTCGCCGCGCGGAGCGGCGAAGTCGGCGTTGACGGCACTCGAGTAGAGCTGGGCGATCCCGGCCGACTCCCGCCGGAGCTCGTTGAGGGTCTGATGGCGGGCGAAGTCGCGGAAGAGCTGAATCGCGATCAGCGTCGTCACGATTCCCATGAGGACGACCCCGGCGAGGAAGAGCAGCGGCAGCCGTACGCGGAGCGACGAGAACACGAGCCCTCCTTAGAGCTTGAACCGGAATGATGCTTCGTCGGCCGGGGGCGCCGAGCGTGACCGAGCGGCACAAGGCTTCATTTTGCAATGAGCTCTAAAGCGCCCCGGTGTCCCTGTGCGTCTCCCGGGCGGTCGAGACCTTGTACCCGACGCCCCACACGGTCACGATCGGTGAGGCGTCGCCGAGCTTGCGTCGAAGCTGCCGCACGTGGACGTCCACCGTTCGCGTGTCGCCCGCAAAGGTGTACCCCCACACCCGCTCGAGCAGCTGGTCGCGGGTGAGGACGAGGCCGCGGTGGTCGAGGAGCTCCCACAGGAGGTCGAACTCCTTCGGCGCGAGCTGGACCTCTTCGCCGTCGACGGTCGCCTCGCGGCGACCCGCGTCGACCCTGAGGTCGCCGTGGACGATTACCTCGGTGTCCAGCTCGCGGCGCTCCGGCGAGGAGCGGCGGAGGATCGACTTGATCCGGGCCACGAGCTCGCGCGGGTTGAACGGCTTCGTCAGGTAGTCGTCGGCCCCAACTTCGAGCCCGACGATCTTGTCGATGTCCTCATCCCTCGCGGTGAGCATCAGGATCGGCACATCCGAGCCCTGCCGAAGCCGCCTGCAGACCTCGATGCCGTCGATGTCCGGAAGCATCAGGTCGAGCACGACCAGCGTCGGCAGCGCCGAGGCCGCCTCGGCGAGCGCATCAGCGCCGGTCGCGGCGGTCTTGACCGTGTAGCCCGCGTTCTTGAGGTAGAGCGAGACGAAGGACGCAATCGAGCTTTCGTCCTCGACGACGAGGATCGTCTGCGCCGCCGCAGACAGGGTTAGCTCCCCTTGCCGGTGCCGTAGGCCTCGGTGGTGGTGACCTTCGAGAGCGGCACAGGCTTGCCCCCGTTCACCGTGACCGTGCCGTCGTCGGCCGTGCCGGCGCCCGTCACGATGACGCTGCCCTTCCCGACCGCCGAGGCATTCACGTCGGTCGCGATCAGCTGGATCGTGTAGCGCCCGGACGGAAGCAGGAACCTGACGTCCGTCCCGCTGTACACGGCGCCCCCTCGGCCGGACCGCACCTTCGAGTTGGAGACGGCGGGCACGCTCGCCCCGTCGTCCGGCTTGTAGTCGAGCACGAAGAGCGTTCCCTGGTCGAAATGGCCATAGATGACGCCGTGCCCCTTGACGACCACGGTGCCGTTGGCAGCCGAGAGGCCGAGCGACCCATCGCCGGCCGCGCGGTCGGAGGCCACCGCCGCGGCGGGGGCACCAAGCGCAGCCGTAAGAAACAGGATCAGGCAGATTCGGCGCATCGTCCCACGAAGCTTCGCTCGCGCAAGTATGCCGTGATTCACGGAAACGTAAGGATTTCGAGCAGGCCCGGCCGTCTCCTGCAGGCTCGCGCCGTGCCAGCCCGAGCCCGAGCCTCCCGTAGACCCGATCTTCCCAGCCGACCCCATCTGATAGAGGGTACGGCCCGTGTCAATGGCGCTCGCCGCTCCGCTCTTCGTCGTCTCGGCGCTCGTGACCCTCGCGGCCGCGGGATTCTTCGCGGACAGGCTCGACCACGTCGGGCCGCGCCTGGGCCTGCCGGAGGCGCTCGTCGGCCTCTTGACGGCGCTCGCGGCGGACACGCCGGAGATCTCCTCCGCCCTCGTCGCCCTCGTCAGCGGCAACCGCAAGGCGAGTCTCGGTGTCGTCCTGGGGTCGAACGTCTTCAACCTCGCCGCCATGATCGGCCTCAGCGCCCTTGCCGTGGGCACGGTCACGATCGGCCGTCGGGCTCTCGCCCTCGAGGGGGCCGTGAGCGTGCTCGGGCTGCTTGCCACGGCCGGCCTCGTCACAGGGCTCGTCCCCGCAGGAGCGGCGTTCGGGCTGTTCGCGGCGGTCATCGGCGGCTACCTCGTGCTGAGGCTGCGAGACGAGCACGAGGCCGTCGAGAGGCCTCCTGAGCGCAGCCGGCACGAGCAGCGCGCCCCGCTCGCCCGGGAGCACACGCTGCTGCTCCAGCTGGCCATGCTCGTGCCTGCCGTCGCCCTGATCGTCGGCGGGAGCATCGGGATGGTGCACTCGGCACTGGCGATCGGGAATCACTGGGGCGTCTCGGAGACCGTGATGGGCGTGCTCGTCCTCGCGGTGCTGACGAGCCTGCCGAACGCGTTCACGGCAGTACGGCTCGGCCTGGCGAGGCGCGGCGAGGCGCTCGTGACCGAGGCGCTCGCGAGCAACGCGATCAACGTGGTCGGCGGGCTCCTCGTCCCTGCGCTCTTCGTCGGCGTCTCGCGCCGCTCGTCGACCGGCGACATCGACCTCGCGTTCCTCGCCGTCATGACGCTGGTCGCCCTCGCCGCGCTCGCGCCGGGCCGTGGTCTCGGCCGTGGGGTCGGCGCGTTGCTCGTCGCGCTCTATGTCGCCTTCGCCGCGATCCAGATCGTCGCCACCTGAGAGCTCGACGAAACCGGCAGATGCCGGCGTTACACTCGATCGGGATGCCGCTCTTTCGCCGCGAGGACGGCTCCGACTCCGGGGCTCGCATGCGCCGCCCCCACTCCGGCCTGCTCCGCCGTGAGCGTCGCGAGCTCCTCGAGGTGCGCGACGAGCGGCTTCGCGACCTGGGAGGGCTCACCGTCGAGATGTACCGCCGGGCCTCCTGGCGCGAGGACCTGCTCCACGAGCGCTGCGCCGAGGTGATCGGGATCGACGCGCGACTCGCCGAGATCGACGAGCTCCTGCACGGAAGCGACGGCACCGAGCGCTGCCGTTCCTGCGGGGCGCCCGTCCTGCGCAGCTCCCATTTCTGCCCGAACTGCGGCCGGCTCCTCGAGGACGACGGGAACGCTCCCGCGGTCCCGTCGTCGTCCGAGGACACGATGATCGCGCCGCCACCCGGCCAGGACGAGCGCTAGAGCCCGTTGTGACGACGGCCATGTCGCGCGAGCTGGCCGCGACCCTCGCCCACACGACCTGCCCGCGCTGCGGGTCGCACCGGGCAAGCGGCCAGATCTACTGCGTCGAATGCGGCCTTCGTCTGCCGGTCGTGCTCGGAGCCGTGTCCCGGCTGCGGCGCGGCTGGATCCGGCGCCTCGGCTGGTATCCCGGCGACTGGTTCTGGGTCGCCTCGCTCGGGCTCGTCCTCGCGATCGCCGGCGCCGCCGCGTCGATCCTCGTCAATCACCGGAGGGCGGTCGGCGCGGCGGCCACGGTCGTCGCCGCGCCCCCCAAGCCCTCGGGAGGGGCGGCCACGGGAGTCACGGGCCCGAACGGTCAGACGAGCTGGCCTGCCGGCCTGGACGGCTGGACGGTCGTCCTCCTCTCGGCCCCGGTGACGAAGGGCGCCGAGAGGCCACGCGCGACGGCTCGGGCCGCCGTTCGCCACGGCCTGTCCCAGGTCGGCGTTCTCGACTCGTCGGGCTTCGGCAGCCTCCACCCCGGCTACTTCGTCGTCTTCAGCGGCTTCTACGGAGCCTCCGGCGACGCCGAGCTCGCGCTCAAAGAGGCGCAGGCCCGCGGCTATGGAGCGGCCTACGTGCTTCGCGTAGCGCCGTAAGGCCCGGATTCGGGCGACTCTTCGATCCTGCTCTTTGTTGTCAAAAAAGAAATCATTTGTAACAGCGTGGAGAAGCAGGTAAAGTGAGTTTCACACCGAGCGGCGCCCGATCATTTCGCGGCTCCCTTACATCGATTGCAGATAGTTACAGAGGACACAAGAGCGAGAGCATGGACGAGCTGACCCTCCAAATTCAGCACTGCATGTATCAATACTCGCGAGCGATCTATCGATCGATCAAAGACCTCATCGACCCCTACGTCGATTCGAGCACGCATCTCGAGTATCGCCGCCAGGTGCTTGCCGCCTGCGAGGGGACGATGGAGCGACTGGCCGCCGACCCGCACTACTTTGCGAAGCCCGACAAGGCGCTCTTCTCCGATATTCGCCGCTACTTCCCGATCACCGTGCAGGCGCAGGTGGCCTGGTCGGTGAACCACGGCGTGAACGCCGCCGTCGAGTTCATCGAGGAGCAGATCGAGTCCGGCGCGTTCGAGGGCGGCATCGCTCATTGCCACGCGACGACCCGCAAGGGAAAGCCCTGCCAGCGGACGCCGCTGCCGGAGCGGGACTACTGCCCGTCGCACCAGCACCTCGAGCGCTCGCGCGTCGCGGCGTAGGCACATTCTGTGCCAAAGGGCTCGAACGAGCCTCGTGACCGATAGTCTCGCACGAGACCTGTGAGTCACGACACCGACAAGCTGATCCGGCAGCTCTCGCTCGTTGCATTCCTGATGGCCGAGCTCCGGCCTTTGACGGCGCGCGACATCAAGTCGAACGTCGAGGGCTACCAGGAGATGAGCGACGAGGCATTCGCGCGGCGCTTCTACTCCGACCGCGCCGAGCTCGTCGGTCTCGGCGTCCCGCTCGACTCCCAGCGAGACGAGTTCACCGGCGAGGAGCTCTACACGCTCCGCTCCGAGCGCTACTTCCTGCCGCCGCTCGACCTGGACGACGACGAGCTCGCCGCGCTCCAAACCTGCTTCTACCTCCTCGAGGGCCGGTTCGCCTACGCGGAACCGCTTCGGCTCGCGTTGCAGAACCTGGCGCTCGGGCGCTCGGCGGGCGTGCTCGAAGGTGCGCCGACGGCGACCGCGGTGCGAGTCGAGGTGCGCGACCCCGACTACACACCGGAGCTGCAAGGGCGGCTCGGGAAGCTCGAGGCTGCGATCTCCAAGCAGCGGACGATCCGGTTTGCCTACTGGTCGATCGCCCGCGACGACGAGCGCGAGCGCACACTCAATCCCTATGCCCTCCTCCCCGAGAACGGCACCTGGTACGTGATCGGCCTCGATCTCGAGGACAAGGTCGTCAAGAGCTTCCGGGTCTCCCGGATCCGCTCCGAGATCCGGTTCGCCACGCGCCGCGAACGCGACTTCCGCGTCCCGGAGACCTTCGACGTCGAGGAGTTCCGCGGTCGCGCCGAATGGCAGTTCGGCGACATCGCCGGCAAGGCCAAGATCAGCGTCGCGCCCGACACGGCCTGGTGGGTCCAGCGCGAGTACGACGGCACGCGCAACCGCGTCGAGGACGGCGTCTTCGTCACCGAGTACGCCTCGCTTCCGCTGCTCGCGCGCTGGATCCTGCGCCAGGAGGGCCGCGCGGCGCCGCTCGAGCCCTCCTCGCTCCGCCGGCTCGTGACCGAAGGCGTGCGCGCGGCCCGCCGCGCCCACGAAGGGCCGCCGCCCGCGATCGCCGCCGAGAAGCGCATCACCGGCATCGAGCGTCCGGCCGAGCGCCAGGCGGGCCCGGTCGCGCCGGAGCGGTTCGGAGTCCTGCAGTCGCTGCTCGCCTACCTTCTCGCCGCCTGCGGCGAGGAGCGAGACGCGGTCATCCCGGCCGAGGAGCTCGCCGATCGGTTCTCGATCCCGCCGGAGGCGCTCGAGGAGCATCTCTCGCTCCTCAACCTCGTCAACTTCGGCGGCGGCTGCTACGCCGTCTACGCCGAGCTCCACGGCGACGAGGTCCATGTCGACAAGGAGCTCTTCGGAGACACGTTCAGGCGCGCGCCGCGGCTGACGCCGCTCGAGGCGCGCGCGATCCGGCTCGCCCTCGAGTTCGTCGGGCCGATGATCGCCGCAGGCTCGAGCTCGCCGCTCGACCGCGTCCGCGCGAAGCTCGAGCAGGCCTTCGGCCAGTTCGACCTCGCCCAGACCCCCACGCCGCAGGCGGGCGCCGAGGAAGATCTCGTCGCGACGCTCACGCGCGCGATCGACCGGCGGCGCCTCGTCGAGCTCGAGTACCTGAAGCCCGAGTCGACCGAGGTCGAGACGCGCACGATCGAGCCGTACGGGATCGAGCGGCGGCTCCCCCACTGGTACGTCCACACCTGGGACGTCGACCGGGACGCGCCCCGGAGCTACCGCCTCGACCGGACCCGGACGGCGAAGGAGCTCACCCGCGAGTTCCTGCCGCGCGAGGGCTTCGATCCGTCGGAGCTCCGCCAGGCCACCGCCGCCCGCATCTGGTACTCGCCCACGGTCGGCCGTTGGGAGGTCGAGAAGGGCGCCCGGGCGCTCGTCGACGGCGCTGCTGTGTCCGAGCGCCCGGTCGGGAGCGCAGACTGGCTCGTCGGCGAGGTCTTGTCCTTCCGCGGCGACGCGATCGTGCTCGAGCCGCCCGAGCTCCGCGCGCTCGTGGCGACGCGCGCGAAGGAGCTCGATCGCCGCCTGCGCGAGGCGCGCGCCGGCGCTTCGAGGTCTTAGCCGCCGTTGCGGCTGCTGCTCAGGGGAAGGGTCAGGGTGAACGTCGAGCCTTGTCCGGGCGTCGAGTCGACCTCGAGCGTGCCCTCGTGCGCCTCGGCGATCGCGCGCGCGATGTAGAGGCCGAGCCCCGTGCCGGGACGGGACGAGGTGCCGTGAACGCGGCCGAATCGCTCGAAGATCAGCAGCTGGTCCTCGGGCGCGATGCCGCTTCCCCGATCGACGACATCGACGGTCGCGTGACCGTTGACCGCCCGCGCCCGGACCTCGACCGGAGAGCCCTCCGGCGAGTACTTGATCGCGTTCTCGATCAGGTTGCGCAGCACCTGGCGAAGCCGGGCCGGGTCGCCGTGAACGGCCGGGAGATCGCTCGGGACTCGCGCCGCGATCCGCGGCGTCGCCCGGCCGATCTCCGCGGTGGCGACCGTCTCGTTGATCAGGCCGGCGAGGTCGAGCTCGTCGAAGCGGTAGCTGAAGGTCCCGGACTCGATCCGCGAGGTGTCGAGCACCTCGCCGATGAGCGCGGCAAGCCGGTCGGTCTCGTCCGCGATCAACGCCAGGAACGAGTCGCGCTGCTCGGGCGAGAGCTCGCGCCAGCGCTGCTCCAGTGTCCGGGCCGAGCCGATCACAGCCGCCATCGGCGTCCGCACCTCGTGGGAGACGAGCGAGACGAAGTCCGCGCGCAGGGCCGAGAGCCGCCGGAGCTCGTTGACCGTCCGGCGCTCCTCGTCGGCCCGTGCCTCGGCGAGCGCCCCCTCCTTCGCCAGGCGCCGTACGAGCCACCCCACGATCAGCGCCATCGTCATCTCGAGCCCGGTCTGGAGCGCGACGAGCTTCCAGCTGAAGGCGATGTTGAGCCGGTCGCTGCGGAGCTTCTCGAATCCCCCCACGATCGGCGCCGACACGGCCGCGAGCACGATGCCGCCGGGGATCGCGAACCGGACGCAGGCGGCGGCGAGATCGATGTAGAGGATCTGCTGGACGGGCGTTCCCCGCTCGAAGCTGAAGACCATGACGTACGAGGTGACGATCGCCGTGTCGAAGATCTGGGCGGCGAGGCTCTGGGCGAACGGGTGCTCGTTCCCGAGCGTCGATCTCGCGAGTGCGAAGAACGCCGCGGCGCCGGCGGCGAACACGCCGGTCGTCACCCAGGCCCAGAGTGCCCAGCCATGCGGATACGAGGCCGCGACGACCGTCCCCAGCACGAACGGGAACGCGCAGACGCGCACCAGCGAGATCCAGCGCTCGAGGCCCCTCAGCTGCACCCGGCCCCCGCCTCCTTCCCCACCGGCTCACCCAGGCGCTCGAGCGCCCAGCGTGCGTGCTCGGCCAGCATCTCGTCCTCGCCGACGGCGTGCCGCTCGAGCAGCGCGACGGCCTCCCGACCCGGCGTGGGCTCGTTGCCGACGGCGATGAGCGCGTTGCGACGGAGCCACCGCGGATCGTTGCGAGGGACGTAGAGACGGCGGAGCAGGTCATCGTCGAGCCGTCGCTCGTCATCGAGCCACGCAAGCAGGTCGACGTGGCCCGCGGTGTCGGCGTCGAGCCCGTCTCGCCGGCGCTCCACCCCGCGGTTCCAGGGGCAGACGTCCTGACAGATGTCGCAGCCGTAGACCCGAGAGCCGAGCTCGGCCCGGTACGGCTCGGGGATCGACTCGGGCATCTGGCTCCAGTACGAGAGGCACCTGGTCGCGTCGAGGACACCCGGCTCGTCGAGGGCGCCCGTCGGGCACGCCTCGATGCAGCGGGTACAGCTCCCGCAGCCGGGCTCCATCGGGGCGGTGGGCTCCAGCTCCAGGTCGGACACGAGCGCCCCGAGGACGACCCACGAGCCGTGGCGCCGGGTGATCAGCATCGTGTTCTTGCCGTAGAACCCGACACCGGAGCGGGCCGCGGCCTCGCGATCGACGTGCTGGTTCTCGTCCACGAGGACCCGGTAGGTGCCGCCGAGCGCGCGGCCGAGCCGTTCGAGGCGCTCGCGGAGCGCTCCGTACGCGTCCTGCCAGGCGTAGCGCGGTAGGCGGCCGTGCCCCTCGGGAAGCGGCGGCTCGGGCGCGTAGTAGCAGAGCGCCGCCGACACGATGCTCCGGGCAGTGTCCTGGCCGAGGAGAAGCTCCGGGTGGCACGAGATCTCGGGACGGCTCGTCGTGAAGCGCAGGCGCCCGAAGAGGCCCCGCGCGCGACGCTCGCGAATGTGCCGCTCGGTGTCGAGGTAGGGCTCGGCCCCTGCGACGCCGACGGCATCGAGGCCGAGCTCGATCGCGAGCTCCTGCAGCTCGGCCGTGGTCATGACGCCATTGTGGCAGCGCGACCCGAAGGTGCCGGTTGCTGGAAGCCCCGGTGCGGCGCTCGCATACGATCGGAGCGTGAAGGCGGTTCGCATCCACGAGGAGGGCGGGCCGGACGTGCTGCGGTACGAGGACGTGCCCGATCCGGTGCCGGGCGAGGACGAGGTGCTCGTCGAGCTTCGCGCCGCCTCCCTCAACCATCTCGACGTGTGGCTGCGCCGCGGCCTCCCATCGGTCCCGAAGCCGCGGATCCTCGGCGCCGACGGCGCCGGCGTGATCGCCGGGACGGACGAGCGGGTCGTGATCAATCCCGGGCTCTCGCACGACGAGGGCATCTTCGTGCTCGGGGAGCACCGAGACGGGACGCACGCGGAACTGATCGCGGTCCCGCGAAGCGCCGTGCATCCGATTCCGGACGGCCTCTCGTTCGAGGAGGCGGCGGCCTTCCCGCTCGTGTTCCAGACCGCCTACCGGATGCTCGTGACGCGCGCGCGGCTCGAGGCGGGCGAGTGGGTGCTCGTGTGGGGGATCGGCAGCGGGGTCGCGAGCGCCGCGCTCGTGATCGCAAAGGCGCTCGGAGCGCGGGTGATCGTGACCTCGTCGAGCGACGCCAAGCTCGCTCGCGCGCGTGAGCTCGGCGCCGACGAGTGCCTGAACCACGACACAGACGATGTCGTCGCCCGGGTGCGCGAGCTCACCGGCTCGGGCGCAGACGTGATCGTCGAGCATGTCGGCAAGGCAACCTGGACGCGCTCGCTCGCCTCCGCGAGACGTGAGGGCCGGATCGTCGTCTGCGGCGCCACCTCGGGGCCCAACCCGCCTGCCGCGCTCCACCGGGTCTGGTGGCGGGAGCTCACGATCCTCGGCTCGACCATGGGCACGCCCGACGACTTCCGCGGTGTCTACGACCTGATCGCAAGCGGCGCCGCGCGCCCCGTCGTCGACGAGGTGTTCCCGCTCGCGGAGGCAGCGGCCGCGCACGAGCGCCTCGAGCGCGGCGAGCAGCTCGGCAAGATCATCCTGCGTATCCCGGGCTAGGCGTGTCTCAGCGCGGCACGGGCCCGACGACCTGGAAGGGCACCTGCGCCTCGACCACGTCGTCGATCTCGAGCTCCCAGCGGTAGCCGCCGGCGGGGAGCCGGATCCCGTTGAACTGGATCGCGAGCGGCAAGTCGATGTCCGTGCCCGGCTTGACGCCGGCCGGACGGCCCACCTCTGCCTCTCCTCCGGCCTCGACGGCCTCGCCCTCGATCTCGACGGGATCCCCGTCCGCGGTCATCAGCTTCGCGCGGATCATGTGAGGCCGGTTGGTCTGGTCCCACGGCACGCCGATCTTGACGGCGAGCCCCATCGGCACGGGCGCGTCGGGGATGTTCAGCCGCGACCAGCCCCCGCCGAGGATGTAGAGCTTCCCGTCGGCCTCGGCGACGGAGTCGCACAGGAGCATCGTCACGTTCATCACGGGATCCGGTGGTTGTAGGCCCGTGGCCGGCTCAGAAGCCGAGGATGAACTTGGCGTCGTCGGACATCCGGTCGGGGTTCCACGGCGGCTCGAACGTGAGGTCGGACTCCACGTCCTCGACACCCGGGAGCTCGCGAACGACCCGGTCGATGTCTTCCTGGATCATCGCCCCCGCGGGGCAGCCCATCGACGTGAGCGTGTAGCTCACCTTGACCTTCGCGCCGTCGACCTCCACGTCGTACAGGAGCCCGAGGTCGACGATGTCCATCCCGAGCTCGGGATCCTCCACCTGGTGAAGCGCATCGACGACTTCCTCGCGTGTGGCCATCCCGCGAGAGTAGCTAAGAAGCTCTGAGAGCTCGAACCAAGATGAGCGTCCCTTCCCGGGGCGCTCGGAGCGAGCGGGTGGGAGGGCCGGCTCGCAGGCCAGGCTGGTTGCCTGACCGAGAGGCGGCCGTCCCACCAGCGAAGCCCTGGATCCCGCTTCTCGAGCGGGATCCAGGGCGCCGGAGGCCCGAGGCGCGGGCGCGAAGCGTTCGTGTCTCGAGCCGGAGGACGATCCGGGGGCGCCGGGGACGGCGCTCATCTCGGTTCGAGCTCTAAGAGCCTCTTTCACAATGACCTCGCGCTGACTGGACGTGATGGGTGCGTGCGCTGATAGGACGCAGGGAGCCCCAATATCCCCTGTGATATCGGGGCGACCGAGGACGACGTAGAGCGCGTGCCCAGCGCGTCCCGACGGCCCGTGCTCATTCTGAAAGAGGCTCTAAGCCCGGTCAGACCGCGGCCGGCTCGGAGACGAGCGCGAGCAGCGCCTCGTCGAGGCCCGGGGCAACGACATCGTTGGTGGCGAGCACGACTCTCGCTCCGAGCGCGAGGGCGTGCTCGGCCACGACGTCGACGGCGGCGCCCTTGAGCTCGATCACGTAGGTGTCTGCCCGGACGAGGGCGAGCTCCTCGCGGAGCGCGGCGCGGTCGCCGAGGCGCCTGGAGACGTGGACGACGTCGGCCTCGAGATGGTCGACGGCGGTCGGGCCGGCCGCGAAGACGGCAACCGTGCCTGAGAGCGGCTCGAGCGGACGGAGGCGAAGCTCGGCGGCGAAGGCGTCGGCGGCCTCGCAGGCGACGGCGATGACGAGATCGGAGATCAGCCGCCGGTAGGTCGTGAAGCGGTCGCTCCGCTCGTGGCCGGGCCCCAGCACCAGGATGCGACGGTCGGCCGCGACGGGCGGGATGGACGAGCCGCTGCCGTCGAAGATCGCGACATCGGGCCGGCGCTCGTTGACGATCCGGATGCCCTCCGCGACGTTCGTCATGAACGGGCGGCCCACGAGCCCGCCGCCCGCCCGCCGGCAACCGATCGTGGTCACTCCGGCTGTGGCGGCGATCTCGAGGTGGTCGGAGGCCGCATGCCGTCCTGCCCGCGAGAGCGCGAGCAGCCGGTTGAGGTCGGGCGGTGCCTCGACGACCTCCGGCACAGGTGGACCGCCCCTCCCCATGGTCACGACCGTGACGTCGCGTTCCCGGGAGAGCAGGCGCGCGAGGTGCGAGGCGACGGCGGTCTTGCCGACGCGCTTCGAGGTCCCGAGGACGGCGATCGAGGGCACGTCGACCGGCTCGTAGACCGGCGGGTCGAAGCGGAAGTCGGCGCCGATGTACGAGAGCCCTGCCGCGAGCGCGCGCGAGATCCACTCGAACCGCTCCGACGCCGAGAGCACCGGGTCGTCGGAGAGGTCGACGACGGCCTCCGCCTCACCGAAGCCGTCGATCAGCGGCACCTCCAGCCCCCAGCCGTCCCGCAGCTTCTCGCCACCACCGACGAAGACCGCGCCGACCCACTCGTACGGCAGCTCGAGCAGCGCCGCCCGGACGACGTCCGGTGCATGATCGCCGTCGACGAGCGCCACCGCCCTCATCGATGTGTCGTCACCTCGTGGTCGATTCGAGAGGTGAACTTCTCGTACTCGAGCGTGTCGAGGTCGAACTGGATGATGCGCTCCTGCCCGTGGAACGGGTAGTTGCGCCAGATGTCCACACGGGAGCCGGACATCCTCACCACGTTGTAGCAGGGTTTGGTGTTCCCTCTAAGGCGCAGAGAGGACACGGTGCCGGTGTTCACGACGAACAGGTTCTCGAGACGCCATGCATAAGGCACGTGCTTGTGCCCGGAAAGGACGAGATTCACACCTGCCCGCTGGAGGCACTCGATCGCATCGCCCGCGTCGTAGACGACATTCCGCTCCCGGCCGGTGCCGGGAACGGGCAGGAGGTGATGGTGGAGCACGAAGATCTTGAGGCGCGCCTCGGGAGTGAACTCCTCCTCGATCCAGCGGTAGCGCCCACGGCCGATCTGGCCGTGGTCGAGGTCGGGCTCGGTCGAGTCGACCGCGACGACCGTGACACCGGCCTTCCGGAGGACAGAGCTCCGCTCGCCGAAGATCTCCTCGAAATGGAGATAGCCGACGTTGCGCGAGTCGTGGTTCCCGGGGACGACGACGAACGACGAGCACTCCAGCCGGCTCAGGTGGCGCTTGGCCTGGGCGTACTCCTCCTTGAAGCCGAATGTGGTCAGATCGCCGGAGCAGACGACGATGTCGGGCTGCATCTCGTTGATCTCGGCGATCGCCCGCTCCATCAGGTCGGGCACGAAATGCGGGTCGCCGCAGTGGATGTCCGACAGGTGAGCGATCGTGACTGTCGGCTCCACGGCAGGAGTCTAGTTCGCCCGAGGCATCCGACGGCATTGGTACCTTGGCTCTAAGTGACACTGGAAACGCCCCATTTCCAGGCATATCGCGGCGAACGCACGCCGCGATTCGTCAACGAGGCCGAGCTCGAGTACGCGAAGATCCTCGACTACTACGGCTTGCCCTGGCTCTACGAGCCGCATACCTTCGTGCTCGAGCAGGACGAGCTCGGCCGGGTGACCGAGGCCTTCACCCCGGACTTCTACCTCCCGGATCAGGATCTGTACCTTGAGGTCACGGTGATGAAGCAGTCGCTCGTGACCCGGAAGAACCGGAAGCTCCGGAAGCTCCGGAAGCGGTACCCCGACGTTCGGATCAAGCTCTTCTACGAGCGCGACTTCGCGCGACTCACCGAGCACTACGGTTTGCGCCGCGCCTCTTGAGAGACCGCTCTCTCGCCCGCCACGGCCTGGCCCACCGAGCCGCGTTTAGGGCCTCAGCGCCTCTCGGAGAGCACGGCTAGATGCTCGACGAGCGGATCGGCGAGATCTACCTCGGGGCCGAGGCGATCGGGGCCCGGGTTCGCGAGCTCGGCGCCGCGATCACCCGCGACTACGCCGACCGCGAGCCCGTGCTCGTCGGTGCGCTCAAGGCCTGCATCCCGTTCGTCACCGACCTCTCGCGCTCGATCCCGATCGCCCACGCGCTCGACTTCCTGGAGCTCGCCGCCTACGGGGCGGGAGAGCTCGGCGGGCACGAGAAGATCCGCTTCCTGAAGGATCTCGATCTCGAGATCGCGGGCCGCGACGTGATCATCGTCGACGAGGTCGTCGACACCGGCCTGACCCTGCACTACCTCTGCAAGACGCTCCGGTTCCGGAACCCGGAGTCGCTCGCCTGCGCGGCGCTCTTCGACCGCCCCTACCGCCGGCTCGTCGACGAGCTGCCGATCCGCTACGTGGGCTTCACCGTCCCCGACGAGTTCTTCGCCGGCTACGGCTTCGGCCTGGACGAGCGCTGGCGGAACCTGCCCGACCTGCACCTCGTCACGTAGAGCTAGCTGCGGCGCTTGAGCTTCGCGCGGCGCGGCTGTGGAGCCTCCTGCGCGCCGTTGCGGCCTTCGAGCGCCTGGAGAGCCTCCGCGGCGGCGCGGCGGAGCGGGCCCACGAGCATCCGGTAGTCGGTGTCGTCGACCTTGCCGGTCCGGTGGTCGAACTCGAGCTCCTTGAGGGCGGCAAGCGACCGGTCGCGGGCCTCGAGCAACGCCAGCCGGTCGTTCGCGGCGGCGTAGGCCTCGTCGAGCAGCTCCGGCTCGCCGGTCTCGCGCAGGAACGGAAGCGCGACGAAGACGACCGCGGCCGCCGCGACGAGGCCGCCGACGATCAAGGCGGTCACGCCCGTGCGAGCGAGAGCCGTGTCACGAGCCGGCGCTGCTCCCTGGCGTCCGGCCACAGCGCGACGAGCGATCCGCCCAGGAAGATGTAGCCGGCGAGCCAGATCAGGTTGACGAGCGGCTTCACGAGCACCTTGAAGTAGACCTTGTTCTTCCCGACCTGGTCGAGGATGACGTAGAGGTCCTCGGCGCGAAGCCAGTCGGTGTGGATGCCGACGTTGTGGGACGGCCCCAGCGCCGAGGAGTTCACGAGCGTGCTCGAGATCGTGCCGTTGTAGCGGCCCTGGACGTAGAGATAGCCCCGCGTGACGGTCGACGTGCCCGTCTCGGACACCACGGGGGTGTTCTTGAGCTTCTCGTAGGTCAGCGTGTAGCCCGGGACGTGCATCGACTGGCCGACGGCGAGCGGCTCCTCCTTCGTCGTCCCGTAGGCGCTCGACCCGATCACGCCGATGGCGAAGAGGACGACGGAGGCATGGACGAGGTAGCCGCCGTAGCGCCGGCGGTTGCGCGCGACGAGCTCGACGAGAGATCCGGTTGCGCGCGTCCCGCGGACGAGCTCGACCACGATCGTCGTGAGGACGAACGCGGAGAACGTGTAGCCGACGAGGCCCGGGAGCGAGGAGCCGGCACCGGCCGCGATCAGCGCGGCGCCTGCGACGATCGCGACCCCGAGCGGCCAGCGGAGCGTCTTCACGAGCGCTCGCGCCGAGCTGCGGCGCCACGCGATCAGCGGCCCGATCCCCATCAGGAGGAGCAGCGGCAGCCCGAAGATGCGCAGGAAGAAGTCGAAGTACGGCCGACCGATCGTCTTCTGCTCGCCTTCGAAGAGCTGCGTCAGGATCGGGAAGATCTCGCCCCACAGGATCGTGAGGGTGAGCGCGACGAAGAGCAGGTTGTTGTAGAGGAACGTCGCCTCGCGCGAGAGCGGCGACTCGAGCCGTGTCCGGGCCCGAAGCAGCGGCAGCCGCTTGAGGATCAGCACGAGCGAGAAGAGCGTCGAGATGACGACGTAGGCGAGGAACCAGCCGCCGATCGAGCTCTTCGCAAACGAGTGGATCGAGTCGACGACGCCGGAGCGCGTGAGGAACGTGCCGAAGACGGAGAGCTCGTAGGCGAGCGCGACGAGCACCATGTTCCAGACGCGGAGCATCCCCTTGCGCTCCTGGATCATCACCGAGTGCAGGAACGCGGTCGCGGCCAGCCAGGGCATCAGCGCCGCGTTCTCGACGGGATCCCAGGCGTAGTAGCCGCCCCAGCCGACCTCGACGTAGGCCCAGTGCGCACCGAGGATCTGCCCGAAGCCGAGGAACATCCACGCGACGAGCGTCCAGCGGCGGGTGGCGACGATCCAGCGCTCGTCCGTGTGCCCGGAGAGCATCGCGCCCGCCGCGAAGGCGAACGGGATCGAGAGGCCGACGTAGCCGAGATAGAGCATCGGCGGGTGCGCGACCATGTAGGGGTTCTGGAGGCTCGGGACGAGGCCGAGGCCGTCGACCGTGCGGGTCTGGAGCACGAACGGGCTTGCGACCGCGACGAGCATGAACGAGAAGAAGGTCGCGATCCCGCCGAGGACGGGGACGACCCAGACGACGACGTCCTGCAGGAGCCGCCGGTTGAGGGTGACGGCGAGCGCAGAGAACCCGGTCAGGACAAGGAGCCAGAGCAGCAAGGAACCCTCCTCCCCGCCCCAGAAGGCGGTGAGCGAGTACACGGTGCTCAGGTCGCGGCTCGTGTGCTCGTACACGTAGCGGTAGCTGAAGTCGTGCGCGAGGAGGGCGCGCGCCAGCACGGCCGAGGCGACGAGCGTCGAGCCGAAGCAGGCGATCAGCGCATTCCGCGCCGAGTCGGCGAGCCGGCGCCGGCGCGTGAGCGCAGCGATGGTGCCGGCGCCGCAGGCATAGAGAGCAAGCCCGAGGCTGACGACGAGCGCTGCCCGGCCGAGATCAGCCACGGGCAAACCCTCCTATGCCTGCGCGGTGTACTTGCTCGGGCATTTCGTCGTCAGCGCCGTGGCGATGAACGCGCCGCCCTGGAGCTCGCCGGTGAGGTTCACGTCACGGCCGCTCTTGAACAGGTCGGGCACCGACCCGCGGTAGACGATCGGGATCACGGGGCTCGAACCGTTGATGTTGTGGAGCTTGAAGCGAAGACCGCCTGCCTGGTGAGGGTCGCCCGTGACCTTGCCGATCACCTTGCCGGTGAGCGACACCGTTCCCGGATGGCCGTTCAGGTTGCTCGGCTGAAGCGCCGGGGTCGAGCCGTGAAGCGCGGTGTAGATGAGAAACACCGCGAGCAAGCCGGCAACCGACAGCGCAATGACGAGTCTCGCCGGGCTACGACGTGAGCGAGCCATCGGGCCCGAGTGTACCTCGCGCCCGCCGAAACCGGCCCCGGGAACGGCTCCCGGCGACGCGCCTCGAGCGGCGGCGTCCGGTCAGGCGTCGGCCGGTGCCGGCACGCGGCGCTCGGGCACGCGATAGCCGTGATCTGCACAGAGGGATCCGGGCAGCTCCTCGGTGAGCGCGTCGCAGTACCCCTTGCCGTAGGCGGCGCGCATGAAGGCCGCAACCACCTCGAGCGACCACTCCTCGATCCCCTCGGCCTCGCGCCAGAGGTCCGTCAGGCGCAGGTCGATGTCCAGCTCGAGCAAGTCGATACGTGTTGGGCGTTCGGGCATGGCTCTGAATGTAGAGAGCCAATCGGACAGAGTGAACGGGAGTCCCGCGGCCGCCGGCGACGGAGCCTCTAGGCTGCCGCTGAATGACGAAAGCCCTGCATATCGGCCCCGCCCGCGTACCCTCGCGCGAGAGCCCGGCGGCGGCGATAGCCGCCCTCGAAGAGCGAGGGCTTTCGGCGTGCGAGATCGACTTCGAGGGCGGCTTCTGGATGAGCTACGAGTTCGCCGAGCGGCTCGGCGAACTCGCGCACGAACGCGATCTGCCGCTCTCGGTGCATGCGCCGATCGCCGGGTTCATGGGCCATGCCGAGCGCGGCAAGAAGCTCAACATGGCCGTCGGGATGCTCGACCACTCCGCTGGGATCGCCAAGTCCGCCGGGGCCGAGCTGGTCGTATTCCATCCGGGCTTCCTGCTCGGGCGCACGCGTGAGGAGGCGATCGACTCGGTCTGCGAGCAGCTGGGCGAGCTCCGCGAGCGGCTGGCGGCGAAAGGGCGGGTCGTTCCCTTCGGGATCGAGGTGATGGGACGCGTTCGCGAGCTCGGCTCGCTCGCCGACGTCGTCGAGATCTCGCGGCGGCTCGGCTGGGTGCGGCCCGTGATCGACTTCGCCCACATGCACGCGACCTCAGACGGAGGCTTCACATCGGTCGAGCCGTTCGCCGAGGCTCTGGGGCTCGTCGACGAGGTGCTCGAGCAGGGCGCGCCCTTCCACATCCACTTCTCGGACATCCGGTTCGCGAACCGCAACGAGACCAAGCACCTCCCGTACGGCGAGGGCACGCTGCGCGCCGAGCCGCTGAGGGACGCGCTCGCCGGGTTCGACCGGCCGGCGACGGTGATCTCGGAGGCACCTGACCCGGCCTCGACGGAGGCCATCCGCGCCATCCTCGAGGCGTAGGATCGAGGCGCATGGGCCTGCGCCAGAAGCTGCTCGAGACGCCGGCCGACCGGGTCACTCCGGAGCTCTCCCGGACGATCTCGGAGTTCTGCTCGGGGATCGACGTGATCAGAGCCGCCTACGTCGGGCTCGTGGAGGTGACGCGCGACTTCGAGCATCCGGTCGAGCACCTCGCCGTCGGCTTCGAGCTGGCCGAGACCGCGGCCGAGACCGACGAGGGCGATCGGGAACTGCGCCTTGTCACGGACCGCTTCTACGACACGATGCCGGCCGACGTGCAGGAGGGCGGCTGCAACTTCCTCGACGCCGGCGGGGTGACGGCCTGGCAGGAGAAGGCGCAACTGGTCTTCTCGCGGTAGACGGGCTGGTTCCGTAGCATCGGGTCATGCTCGATCCGGCCGCGTTCAAGGCGTACGACGTCCGCGCTCTCTATCCGTCGCAACTCGACGAGGAAGGCGCCTATGCAATCGGACGCGCCTTCGTGGAGCAGTTCGAGCCTCGACGGATCGCGGTGGGCCGCGACGTGCGGCTCTCGTCGCCGACGATGGCGGAGGCCGTGACCGCCGGGGCGGCCGACGGCGGCGCCGACGTCGCCGAGCTCGGCATGGTCGGCACTGAGATGGTCTATTTCGCCACCGGGGAGCTGGGGCTCGACGGCGGCATCATGGTGACGGCGTCCCACAACCCGAAGGAGTACACCGGGCTCAAGATCGTCCGCCGCGGCGCCCTGCCGGTCGGGAGCGAGTCGGGCCTCGTGGAGGTGCGCGATCGGGCCGTGAAGGCCGCATGGGGGACGCAGGCGCGCGGCAACGTGCAGCCTGTCGACGTCTGGGCGGGGTTCGTGGAGCGCGTCCTCTCGTTCATCGAGCCGGCTTCGATCGCGCCGCTGCGCGTCGTCGTCGATGCGGCCAACGGCATGGCCGGCGAGATGCTGCCGCGGGTCCTCGATCGCCTTCCGCAGGTGCAGGTCGTCCGCTGCTACTTCGATCCGGACGGCTCCTTCCCGAACCACGAGCCGAACCCGTTACTCCCGGAGAACCGCGACTTCATCATGGCGAAGACCCGCGAGGAGGGCGCGGCGTTCGGCGTCGCCTATGACGGCGACGCGGACAGGTGCTTCTTCGTCGACGACACGGGCGAGTTCATCCCGGGCGACTTCGTCACGGCCCTCTTTGCCGAGTCGGTGCTCGCGAAGGAGCCGGGTGGAAAGGTGATCTACGACGTCCGCGCATCCTGGGCGGTTCCGGAGACGATCGAGCGCTCCGGCGGCGTGGCCCTCGTCAACCGGGTCGGCCACTCGTTCATCAAGCAGCGGATGCGCGAGGTGGGCGCCGTGTTCGCCGGGGAGGTCTCGGCGCACTACTACTTCAGGGACTTCTCGCAGGCCGACTCGGGCGTGATCCCGTTCCTGCTCATGCTGGAGCTGGTCTCCCGAAGCGGGCGGCCGCTCAGCGAGACGCTCGCCGCCTTGCGGTCGAAGTACTTCCTGACCGGCGAGATCAACACGCCGGTGGCCGACGTGGCGTTGAAGCTTCAGGAGCTCAAGGAGCGCTTCGGCCCCGAGGGGACGGTGTCGCACCTGGACGGCCTGTCGGTCGACGCCGCCGACTGGCACATGAACGTCCGCCCGTCGAACACCGAGCCGCTCCTACGGCTGAACCTCGAGGCGCTCTCCGAGGAACGAATGGTGTGCAAGCGGGACGAGGTTCTGGCCGTCATCCGCCACTAGGTTCGTGACGCTTTCGTTGCGGTGTCTGACACCGCGGGTCGCCCCTCGCTGACGAATCGACGATAGGCCCTATGGGCCCTGTCCGGTGTCGCCCCGAACAGCTCGAGGAAGCGCGAGTTGGCGACGAATGGAAGCGGATGCTGAAGACCGGCATGTGCCCGGTAGCTGCTCCAACCCCATTGCTCGGGCCAGGTGCAGATTCCCGCTCGCACCGGGTTCAGGTCGATGTAGCGGCAGACCTCGAGAAGGTGGGAGTCTCGGGCCACCTCGACAGCCCGAAATCGATTCACGAAGACATGTCCGAACCCGCCGTGCCTTCGATTTCGCCAATGCGAGTAGCTGCTCAAGAGTCGCTGCATGCCCTCGGATAACCCGCCATCTGGCACTTGTACGAGCAGATCGACGTGCGTGTCCATCAGGCAATAACCCAGAACAATCCAGCGATACTCGATCACGGACCTCTCGAGTCGCATCAAGAACCATCTGCGATCGCGGTTGTCGGCGAATACTGTGCGACCGTCGTTGCCTCGAGAGATCAGGTGATAGATCCCGTTGGGCTGGACAATCCGCGGTGCGCGAGCCACTTCGCCAACGTAGGCGCTTCTGGCAACTGCGCCGATGGGGAGCCGGCAGATTTTTCACTCTTGGCACAGCTACGTTGCAGTTTCGTGACGTAGCCTGACCCCAAGGCTTGAACGCGGGATGGCTAGGATCGGTGGGTGTTCGAGCCCGGGCACCTCACTGACCTGAGGCCGCCGTTTCGCTTCGCTGTCTACACACGCGTGGCGTTCTCGGACACCGACGCTCAGGGCGTCGTCTACTACGGGCGGTATCTGCCGTACTTCGACCTGGCGCGAACCGAGTACCACCGGCACGTCGGAGACGAGGGCGCCCGGCGAGCGGAGTTCGTGATGCGCGCGTCGAACGTCGAGTACCACGCACCCGCGCGATTCGACGATCTCCTCGAAGTGTTCGTCCGCGTGTCGCGCATCGGCCGAACGAGTGTCGTCTACGAGTACGCCGCCCACCGGATGACACCCGAGGAGGACGACCTCCTGATGGTGACCGCGTCGCAGACGCTCGTCCTCATCGATCACACGAGCCGCAAGACACTCCCGGTGCCAGACGGCTTCAGGGGCCGCATCAGCGCGTTTGAGAGCATCGACCTGTGAGCGAAGGGCTCGACCCCCTTCAGGCGATCGCCCGTCTCCTCGATGAGTCAGGCGACGCGGACGACGGGCTTCGCGCGGTGGTGGACGCACTCGTGCGCGACCACGGCTGCGACTGGGCCGGGATTCTCTTCAGCGAAGACGGCGCGCTCGTGCTCGGCCCCCAGGCAGGCTCGCCGCGACCCGAAGCCCGCGTGCAGCTTCCTGTCGACTACGACGGCGCCCGCGTGGCCGAGATCGTGGCCGACGGCTGCCCCGACGACGCACTCCTGAGGAGCGTCGCGGACGTCATCTCGCCGTACTGCCTCGTCGGGTGGGACACCGGCGGGGTCCCGTGGGACCCGGCGGCGTAGGCGCGAGCAGCCGGCTCAGGTCGGCGTGACCCGATACGCGTCGAACACCGCGTCGACCGCGCGAAGCGAGTTGAGAAGCGACCGGAGCGACGACACGTCCCCGACCTCGACCGTGTACCAATTCTTGGCGAGCTGATCCTCGACGACGCCGCCGTAGGAGACGATGTTGGCCCCATGCTCGGCGAACGTCCGGGCGACATCCTCCAGGAGCCGCGGCCTGTCCCACGAGGTGACGGCCACCTGGACACGGAACGACTGCGTGCCGTCGCCGCTCCACTCCACCGGCGTGAAGCGCTCCTCCGTCCGTCGCAGCGACTTCACGTTCGGGCAGTCGTTGCGGTGGATCGTGATCCCCTTGCCGAGTGAGATGTAGCCAACGATCGAATCTCCGGGAACCGGCGTGCAGCACTTCGCAAGCCGGACGAGCACATGCTCGACACCCTGGACGACGACTCCGACCTCTGCGCCCGAGACCGCGCTCCGAGCCTTCGGCGTCTTCCTGACGACACGCGCCTCCTCGGCGACCTCGTCGGTCTTGAGCCGCTGGATGACCTTGTTGACGATCGCTCCGGACTGCAACCGTCCCGAGCCGAGAGCGAGGTAGAAATCCTCGGCCTTCTTGAACCCGGAGTCGCGGATCACCTGGGCGAGCACTGCCGACCCGCGCAACTTCGCGTAGGGAAGGTTCTGCTGCTTCAGCGCGTGCTCGAGCGCCTCCCGGCCCTTGTGCTCCTGATCCTCACGCGTCTCCCGCGTGAACCACTGGCGGATCCGGTTGCGGGCCCTCGAGCTCTTCGCCACCGACATCCAGTCGCGCGAGGGGCCCCGGCCCTGCTTCGAGGTGAGGATCTCGACGAAGTCGCCGTTGCGCAGCTTGTAGTGCAGCGGCACGATCCGCCCGTTCACCTTCGCCCCGACGGTGTGATGCCCGACGTCGGTGTGGACGGCGTAGGCGAAGTCGATGGGCGTCGATCCGGCCGGCAGCGTCTTCACCTGCCCTTTCGGGGTGAACACGTGCACCTCCTCGTCGAAGAGGTCGGTTCGGAAGTTCTTCATGAACTCGCGCGGATCGGCTTCGTCGGTGCCGACGTCCATCAGCTGCTTGACCCACTTCGTCCACTCGTCGTCGTGGCGATTGCGCCGTCCGCCCTTGTAGATCCAGTGCGCCGCAACGCCGTACTCGGCGGTCTCGTGCATCTCGCGCGTTCGAACCTGGATCTCCAGCGGCCGGCCCTGAGGGCCGATCACCGTCGTGTGCAGGGCCCGGTACCCGTTGAACTTGGGCATCGCGATGAAGTCCTTGAACCGCCCCGGCATCGGCTTCCAGAGCGAATGGATCAGCCCGAGCGCGCCGTAGCAGTCGCGGGTTCCCTCGTCTCCACCCCGCTCCACGATCACGCGCATCGCGGTCAGGTCGTAGATCTCGTTGAACTCCCGGCCCTTGCGGGTCATCTTGTCGTAGATCGAGTAGAAGTGCTTCGCGCGGCCCGAGATCTCGGCCGGGATGTCGACCTTGTCGAGCTCGTGCTGGAGTACGAGCGAGGCCTCGCGCACGTGCTCCTCGCGGTCGGCGCGCCGCTCGGCGACCATCTGCTTGATCTCCTCGTACTTCCGAGGATGGAGCGTCCCGAAGGCGAGGTCCTCGAGCTCCCATTTGAGCGCGTGGATGCCGAGCCGATGGGCAAGGGGCGCATACACCTCGAGCGTCTCCCGGGCCTTGCGGACCTGGGTCTGCTTGCCCATGTACTCGATCGTCCGGAGGTTGTGGAGGCGGTCGGCAAGCTTGATCAGGATCACGCGGACGTCCTCTGCCATCGCGACGATGAGCTTGCGGTAGTTCTCGGCCTCGGCCTGCTCGCGGCTCTGGAACTGGACCCTCGTCAGCTTGGTGACGCCCTCGACGAGCTTCGCGATCTCCTCGCCGAACTCGGCCCGGATGTCCTCGATCTCGATCCCGGTGTCCTCCACCGTGTCGTGGAGCAGCGCGGCCGCGATCGTTGCCTCGTCCATGCGGAGGCCGGCGAGGATCTTCGCTGCGCCCCACGGGTGGTGGATGAACTCCTGCCCGGAGCGACGGACCTGCCCGTCGTGGGCGGCGGCGGCGTACTCGAACGCCTTGGTGATCAGCGTTCGATCGAAATCCGCTTTGTAGGCCTCAATGTCCGCGACGAGCTCGTCGATGAGATCCTGATGCCTCTCGATGACCGCCATGAGCTCATTTTAGCCGCGTGGCCTCTGGATCCTCGGGCGGCGAGGCCGGACAGGAAAGCCGAGGCCGGCAGGGAACGTGAATCTCCGATGAACGAGCGACACTCGATGTTCAAGCGACGGCGCAACGCCCGCAGGCTCCGCCTGGCGGCACGCCTTCTGCTCGCGCTCACGCGCACCGCCTGACGTGAGGGAGGGTCAGGCCGCAGCGGCGAGCGGCGGCTCGTCGAGCAGCCGCCTGAAGGTCTCCGACTCGAGCAGGCTGCGCCGTGCCCCGCCGGCGAGCTCGAGCTCCTCGAACACCGCGCGCACGTCGCCGCTCCAGGTTCCCTCGCCTCGCCGCCACTGCTCCACGAACCAGGCGCGGAGCTCCTCGTAGCGCTCGTCGGTGTCGAAGATCCTGCGAACCACGAGCTGAGGCGAGACGGTGCCGTTCCAGCGATTCTCCTGCAGGCGGAAGGCGACGTCGTAGAGCCCGACCCGGCGGTAGCGGTCGATCTGACCGCCGAACCCGAAGGCAATCGCCGAGCCGGCATCCCGACCGCGCTGCTTGACGCGGAACCGTAGATGCTTCCCGTCCCCGACCGTGGCGATCTCGCCGAGCTCGCACGAGTCGGCGAGCAGTGTCACGCCGGGGTTGCCGAGGCCGAACGGCGCCAGGCGCGCCAGCTCCTCGCAGAGGGCGAGTCCGAGCTCCGGCCCACGGACGATCGCGTCGATCGCAACTCTCGGGCGGAGATCGTCGTCGGTCAGGCTGGCATCCGCGAACGCGCCGAACGCGTCGGCGAACGCCTCGACCCGGTCCGGGCGAATGGAGAGGCCCGCGGCGGCTCGGTGGCCGCCGAAGCGCTCCAGGTGCTCGGCGCAGGCAGCAAGCCCGGCGTGGAGATCGAAGGTCCCGCCCGTGCGCCCTGACCCTTTCCAGTCACCGCCCGAGGCGGCGCCTGCGATCAGGACAACGGGGCGCCCGTAGCGCTCGGCGAGCCGTGAGGCGACGATGCCGATGACGCCTTCGTGCCAGTCCTCGCCGGCCACGACGTAGCCGCGACGCCGGCGTCGCGCCTCGGGCCAGGAGTCGATCTCGGCGCTGGCCGCGCGGAGGATCCGCTCCTCGACGGCCTGGCGCTCCCGGTTCAGGTCTTCGAGCTGCTCGGCGAGCCTTCTCGCTTCTCCCTCGTCCTCGGTGAGCATGAGCTCGAACGCGGCCTCGGGGCGGCCGAGCCGCCCCGAGGCGTTGATCCTCGGCGCGAGCCGGAAGCCGATCGCGCTCTCGTCGCACGCTGCCGGGTCGACTCCGGCGACGCGCATGAGGGCACGGATCCCCGGCTTCTGCGTCTGGGACAGTCTGCGAAGACCGAGCGTGGCGAGAGCCCTGCTTTCGTCGACGAGGGGAACGACATCGGCGACGGTGGCGAGGGCGACGATGTCCAGGTGCCGATCGAGGAACGGATGGTCAGGGCCGAGAAGCGCCTGGGCCAGCTTCCAGACCACGGCGGTCCCGCACAGGCCCGCGAAGGGGTAGTCGCCTCGCAGCGGGGCGACGACCGGGCAGGCAGGGAAGCTCTCGCCGGGCCTGTGATGGTCGGTGACGACGACCCCGAGACCGAGGGCGCGGGCGGCTTCGACCTCCGTGACGGCGGTGATCCCGCAGTCGACTGTGAGCACGAGGTCGATCCCATCCTCGGCGAGCTTGGTGAGAGTCTGGGACGAAAGGCCGTAGCCTTCCTCGAACCGCGAAGGCAGATGCCACGTGGGCTCCGCGCCGAGCTCTCGGAGCAGGAACACCGCGAGTGTGGTGGCGCAGATCCCGTCGGCGTCGTAGTCGCCGTGTACGCAGATCCGCTTGCCGGCGGCAATAGCACCTCGGATCTGCTCGACCGCCTCGGCCATATCTCCGAGCCGAAACGGATCGTGGCCGGGCAAGGCACCCTCGAGGAACGTCTTCGCGTCGGCAGGCTCGATGTAGCCGCGCCGGACAAGGACAGAGGCCAGCGTCTCGCTCACTTCAAGGTCGTCGACGAGCCTGCGAAGCTGATTCGCCGGGCACGGCGCGATCGTCCAGGTCGCCTTGTCCATCGGACGATCGAGGGTACGGCGATCGCCGGACGGTGCCTATCCGGAGCTCATTCCTCCTTGGGAAGCGAGATGCCGAGATAGGTCAGGAGCACGATGACCCCGAGCAGCGCGATGCTCGCCGCGAGCACCAGGCGCTTGTGCTTGAGGCCGCGAATCGCATCCGCGAAAGCCCGGCCGAGCAGGATGAGGACAGCGAGCACGAGTCCCCCGCCCGCGACGAAGACAGGTGCGAGGTAGGCGAACCGCTCCCAGGCCGGCGTCGAGGCGAGCACGTTTGAACCGTAGCCGCAGCCGCAGGAGCGCCCTCGGGTGAGGCTATCCTGGGCTATCGATGACCGACACGAACTACACGTCGGGCGACGACTACATCGTCGAGTATCTCGGCTACCGGCTTACCTTCAACGCCTGCGACTTCGAGCAGCGGGTCGTCGCCGCGGCGGCGAAGCTGGGGCTCGTCGAGGCCAACGAGCTCGATGAGGAAGAGACGAGCGACCTCGTCGCGCTGACCGCCCAGGGGATCATCGACGAGCCCGAGTCGCGTCTCGGCCGGTACCTGGAGCGCAACTGGGAGCGAGTCTCCCTCGTCGCCGGAGAGTCGCTCGTCTACTGGCTGCGGAAGCTCGTGTTCCGCGGTGCGTGGCTCGACCATCAGGTCAAGCGAGGCGCCCTCGAGGTCGTGTGGGAGGAGAGCGAGGCCGAGTTCGCCTACCAGCACCCGGGCGGCCGGCGACCGCTGCTCGAGCTGGCGCCCGTGCCCTCGTGGCACGAGCTGCAGTTCAAGGGCTAGCGAGCCTCGGAGCCGGGCCGCGGTCGGCTAACCGTGTGGCGGCGGCCGACGACGAGCCACGAGTCCGCCAAATCGCGGCCCAAATCGCCCTGACACGAGCGCGTAGACCCCACCCAGGGTGGGGAGCTGACCCGCCACCCTCAACGACAATTCTACGGTGTCGAGAGTTCGACGTCCGTGTCAGGTTCGTCAAGCTTTATCCACAACCGCCCGTCGTCCCCTCGGTTCAGCCTCGGCTCGGCGACCAAGACCTGGGCCGCAACTCGCTACTCTCGCCCCAAGTGAGACGCGCGGCCGCTCTCGTCGCCTACCTGGCCGTACTCCTCGCGGCCGATCACTTCGCCTCGTACCCGGAGCAGCTCGGGCTCGGCGTGCTCACCTGGGGCGTGCTGGCATTCGCCGCGCAGCGTCTCGCGACCCTCCAGCGCGCGCAGGTCGTCGGAGTCGTGTGCTTCGCGACGATCGGCGAGCTGACGGGCTCGATCATCTGGGGCGTCTATCGCTACCGGCTCCACAACCTGCCGCTGTTCGTGCCGCCGGCTCACGGCCTCGTCTACTTGACGGGCCTGGCGATCGCGAACGAGCTGTGCGCCCACGCTCGGGTGCTCGTTGCGACAGCCGCGATCGCGGGCGCCGGCTGGGGACTGCTCGGGCTCCTCGTGCTGCCGCAACGCGACGTCGCGGGTGCGGTCGGGGTGCCGCTCCTGCTTCTGTTCCTCTGGCGCTCGCAAAACCGCGCGCTGTACGCGAGCGTCTTCCTCGTGGTCGCCTCGCTCGAGCTCTACGGAACCTCGATCGGTACGTGGCGGTGGGCGCACACCCTGCCAGGGCTCGGGATCTCCGACGGCAACCCGCCGTCCGGCGTCGCGTCGGGCTACGTGTGGTTCGACGTGATGGCGATGCTCGTGGCGCCGCTCCTCGTCCGAGCTGGTCGCCGTGTAGGAATGCTCGGGCGGCAGGTGACACCGCGACTAGTCCCTACGTCAACGTCTACGGGCTACCCGCCCAACGAGCGAAGGGCCGACGGCCTCAACCAGTAGGAAGATGCCTCCGAGAATCGCGGCCAACTCTTCACGGGTGCTTCCGGCAACGATGAAAGCAACGCCGGCACCGACAAAGCCTCCCGCCTTCACGCGCACCAGCACGCGGTCGATGCCGCTCAGCCGAGCCTGAGACCGTTCCTCGGCTTCATTCCCTAGCGACCACCAGACATATGCCATCCAGAGCATCCAGGCTCCGAACGCAATGACCAGTCCGCGAACCAGCCACGTGCGCCGACTCTAATGATCGGCCGGGGTTCGTCCGGCTGCTCAGCCCCCAGGCCCGGCAGCTCGAGCCCGCACCCGACCGACGACGCTCGGCCTGCCCGCTAGAACAGCGTCGAGGCCTCGCGCACCGCCCCGGCCTCGGCACGCCCGAGCTCGGTGACGATCCTGCCGCGAGGTGTCCGCTGGATCAGCCCGAGCTGAAGCAGATACGGCTCGTAGACGTCCTCGATCGTCTCGGCCTCCTCGCCGAGCGCGACCGCCAGCGTCGAGAGGCCGACCGGGCCGCCGCCGAACTTCTCGACCACGGCGCAGAGAAGCTCCCGGTCGAACCGCTCGAGGCCGTGCCCGTCGATCTCGAGCAGCTCGAGCGCCTCGGCGGCGATGTCGGTCGTGATCGCTCCGGCATGCCTCACCTCGGCGACATCCCGAACGCGCCGCAGGATGCGGTTGGCGATCCGCGGCGTGCCGCGAGCACGACGAGCGATCTCGTTCGGCCGCAGCCGGCTCGATCTCGACGCCGAGGATGCGCGCGCTGCGGCGCACGATCGCGCCGAGCTCGTCTGGCGCGTAGGTGTCGAGCCTGAACGTGAGGCCGAACCGATCGCGAAGCGGCGTCGTCAGCAGGCCCGTCCTCGTGGTCGCGCCGACGAGAGTGAACGGCGGCAGGTCGATCGTCAGCGTCCTCGCCCCGGGGCCCTGCCCGACGATGATGTCCAGGCGAAAGTCCTCGAGCGCCGGGTACAGGATCTCCTCGACGGCGCGATTGAGTCGGTGGATCTCGTCGACGAAGAGGACGCTGCGCGGCTCGAGGGCCGTGAGGATCGCCGCGATATCCCCCTTGCGCTCGAGCGCGGGCCCGGCGACCTGGCGGATCGAGACGTCGAGCTCGCGCCTGATGATCTGGGCGAGCGAGGTCTTGCCGAGCCCAGGCGGGCCTGCCAGGAGCACGTGATCGAGGGCCTCGCCGCGGCCCCGGGCCGCGTCGAGCGCGACTGCGAGCTGCTCCTTCACCCTGTCCTGGCCCACGAACTCGGCGAGGGTGGCCGGGCGGAGGGAGCTCTCGAGCTCCTCCTCGCGGTCATGCGCGGCAGGTGCGAGCGTCCGCTCGCTCATCCCTGCAGCCGCCTCATGCGGCGCGCCTCAACGCCTGCCTGACCTGCTCCTCGGTCGGGAGCGTCTCGTCGACCTCACCGAGCGCGCGCTCCGCATCGATCAGGCTCCAGCCCAGTGCGACGAGCGCGTCGCGGGCGTCGAATCCGTCCTCGTCGATCGGAGGCCCCGCACCACCCGGATCGGAGAGCTTGTCCTTCAGCTCCATCACGACCCGCTGCGCGATCTTCCGGCCGATGCCGGGAATCGCCTCGAAGCGCGCCAGGTCTTCGCGTGCGATCGCCCGTCGAAGCTCAGCCGGCGGCGAGCCCGAGACGATCGCGAGCGCCACCTTCGGCCCGATCCCGGAGACGCCGAGCAGGAGCTCGAAGAGCTCGCGCTCCTCGGCGGTCGAGAAGCCGTACAGCTGCAGCGCGTCCTCGCGGACGTGCAGGTAGGTCTCGACGGTGGTCTCCTCGCCGATGCGCGCGCTCACGCGCGGCGTGGCCGCTACGAGGTAGCCGACACCGTTCACGTCGATGAGCACGCCGGCCGACGAGCGCGCCGCGACGGTGCCGCGAAGCCGGGAGATCACCGCGGACCTCGTTGAGTCAGCGAAACTCGATGCGCGATCCTCCGGACTCCGGTCACGCTCACACCCTACGCCCGCTCGCGGACAACTCCTGCCCGCGGCCCGGGGAGCCTCTCAACCAGTCGGAACGAGCGGCGGCGGCGCGAGCGCATGGCAGATGGCGACCGCGAGCGCGTCCGCGGCGTGGTCGGGGCTCGGTAGCTCGTCGAGACCGAGGATCGCCTGCACCATCCGCTGCACCTGGGCCTTGTCGGCCCGGCCGTAGCCGCAGACCGACTGCTTGACGGTGCTAGGGGCGTACTCGACGCAGTCGAGACCTGCGGACGACGCGGCGACGAGAACGGCGCCCCGCGCTTGCCCGACGGAGAGCGCGATGCGGGCGTCGGCGCCGACGTACGACTCCTCCAGTGCGACGGCATCCGGGGCGTGCAGGGAGATCAGCTCCGAGACCCCCTCGAAGATCGTGAGCAGCCGCCGCTCGACGCGCTCCGAGGCCAGGGTTCGCCACCACCCGTGACAGGTGGCCCTGAGGCGCCCGTCGCTTTCGTGGACGATTCCGTACCCGCAAGCAGCCGTCCCCGGATCGATGCCCAGAACTCTCACATGGAGAAGTTATGGACCGGCTCGGACGTTCCTGCGGCCGGCCAGAAGCGGATGACACCGACCGAGGCCAGCCCCAGTGCCCCGGCCAGGGCGATTGCGGTGCCCGAGCTCATGACCTCGCCGAATGCGCCCGCTAGGGCAAAGCCAAGCCCCTGGAGGGTCATGAGCCCGGCGGTGTTGAGCGCCATCATCCGGGCGAAGAGGCCGTCCGGAGTCGCGTCACGGAGCCGGCCGTCGAGCCCGAGCGCGTACATGCCCGACAGGCCCGAGACGACGAGGAGAGCGAGGCCGATCTCGATCCGGGGATGGAGCGCGAAGATCAGGTACGGCACGAATCCGGCCGCGGCCACCGGCATGACGATCCGTCGCTGTACGGCGGGGCGCAGAAAGCGGACGCCGGCCACGTCCCCGGCGATGATCCCGACCGGAAGCGCCGTGAGCCACCAGCCGACGAGGCTCGTCGATCCGTGGTGTGCCGACACGTAGGGCGCAGCGAGGGCCTCCGGGGCGACCGAGAACAACGCCACGAACCAGCTCAGCACCATCAGGCGACCGACCTCGGCGTGCGAGAACACGGCCCTCGCGCCCTTGAGCGAGTCGCGAAAGAGCCCGGCTCCGGCCGTGCCCAGGTTCGGGTGGTCGGCGACCACGAGCCGCACGAGCAGGAACGAGACCGCGAACGATCCGGCGTTGACGAGGATCGCCCCGCTCGTCCCGAGCACGACCACGAGCGCGCCTCCGAGGGCGTTCCCCGCGATCTGCGCGCTCTGGCTTGCGATCCGCATCAGCGAGCGGGCCGGGACGTAGGCCGCATCCGAGACCGTCGCCCGCACGAGCGGCCCCCTGGCTCCGTTCCCGAGGGAGGCGGCCGAGCCGAGGGTGAAGAGCAGCGCGAGCAGCGCTGCGACAGGCATTCCGGGAATCGCCATCGCTCCCGCCGATCGCGGCGGAGACGGCGTCGCAGGCATTCACGATGCGCCGCGGCCGGACCCGGTCGACCACCCCCGAAAGCAGCGTGCCCGAGAACACGAACGGCAGGAACCCGAGCGCGAAGGTCAGCGACGAGAGAAACGGCGAGCCGGTGCGCCGGAAGACGAGAACGGTCAGCGCCACCGAGGCGATGCTCGTGCCGGCGATCGAGATCGTCTGGGCCGCGAAGAGCGCCCGGAACTGGCGGGAGCGGAGCGCCTGCCCGTATCCCGCGCGGGGCAGGTCCACCGCCGCCGCGCTCACGTCAGGAGGCAGCGCTCAACTCAGGACACGGCCGCTTCGAGAACCTGCTCGGGGATGTCGAAGTTCGCGTAGACGTCCTGGACGTCGTCGTTGTCCTCGAGCGCGTCGATCAGCCGCATGAGCTGCCTCGCCTTCCCCTCGTCGTCGATCGCGACGGTGTTCTTTGCGACCATCGAGAGCTCGGCGGACTCGATCGCAAACCCGGCCTCCTCGATCGCCACGCGCACCGAGGCCAGATGCTCAGGAGCGCTCGTCACCTCGAAGACCGTGCCGTCGGCCTGTAGGTCGTCGGCACCTGCTTCGGCGGCGGCGAGCAACAACTCTTCCTCGTCGACACCGTCGGCGGCGACGAGCACGACCCCGCGGCGCTCGAACTGCCAGGCGACGGCGCCCGTTGTCCCGAGGTTGCCGCCGAACTTGGCGAAGGTGTGGCGCACCTCCGACGCGGTGCGGTTGCGGTTGTCGGTGAGGGCCTCCGCGATCACCGCGACCCCCTCGGGGCCGTAGCCCTCGTAAACGATGCTTTCGAAGGCGGCGCCGTCGCCGGTGTCGCCGGCGCCCTTCGCGATCGCCCGCTCGATGTTGTCCTTCGGCATCGAGTAGGACTTCGCCTTCTCGATCGCGTTCTGGAGCGCGAGGTTGTTGGCAGGGTCTCCCCCGCCCTCCTTCGCCGCGACGATGATCGACCGCGCGAGCTTGGAGAAGAGCTTGCCGCGCTTGGCATCGGCGGCGCCCTTCTTGTGCTTGATCGACGACCACTTGCTATGCCCTGACAAGCGAGACCTCCCGTACCGCGTCGAGGAACAACTGGTGGAGCCGCGCGTCGTCGGTGAGCTCCGGGTGGAACGCGGCTACGAGGAAGCGCCCCTCGCGCGCGAGCACGGGATGCCCGTCGACCTCGGCGAGCACCTCCACGTCCGGGCCCACCTCGTCGATCCACGGCGCACGGATGAAGACGGCCCTGAGCGACCGGCTCATCCCCGCGACGTCGAGGTCGGTCTCGAAGCTCGCGACCTGCCTGCCGAAGGCGTTGCGCCGGACGCGGACGTCGACGAGGCCGAGATGGTCGCGGTCGAGGACGATCATCCCCGCGCAGGTCCCAAACACTGCCCCGCCGAAGCCGCGAACCGCCTCGTCGATCCCGTAGAGCCGCATCAGCCGGGTGAACGCGGTCGACTCCCCGCCCGGGATCACGAGCCCGTCGAGCCCTTCCAGCTGCTCGGGCTTGCGCACCTCGACGACCTCGGCGCCGAGGCGCCGAAGCATCGCGACGTGCTCGCGAAAGTTCCCTTGCACAGCAAGGACACCGATGCGGACCGGCTCCATAGCTCCTTCCCCCGGAAAACGCGACTCGGTAGGTCCCTCCCAATCTGCGGGGGAAGGAGCTTGGATCTTGACGTTGTTCTTGAAATCCCGTGAACCCATGCGCCCTAGCGCCTCTTTCGAGAGAAACGTCCAAAAACCCAGCTACTTCCCCTGGCCGCGCCATCCGGCCTCCGAGATCTCTTTCGCGGGGGAAGTAGCTACGAATGGTAACGGGCGCGGTCTGGTCTACTCCATCCGTGAACGCGGCCGCCGTCCTGCTCGCGCTCGCATCGGCCGTCACGTGGGGAACCGCCGACTTCTCGGGCGGCTTCGTCTCGCGGCGCGTCCCGACGATCCCCGTCTCGGTGATCTCCCAGTCGGCCGGGTTCCTCGCTCTCCTCGTCGTGCTTGCGGCGCACGGCGGGGGCGTGAACGGGCGCTCGCTGTGGATCGGCGCCGTCGCCGGCGTCGGCGGCGGAGCGGGGCTGGTGGCGTTCTACAAGGCTCTCTCACTCGGGACGATGAGCATCGTCTCGCCCGTCGTCGCGTGCGGCGCCGTCGTGCCCTTCACGATCTCGCTGGCAACCGGCGAGCGGCCGCGGGCGATCGCCTCCGCCGGCGCCGTCGTCGCGCTTGCCGGAGCCGTGATGGCATCGGCCGAGGAGCAGCGCTCCGAGGTGCCCGACCGCACCCGGTCGATCGCGCTCGCCGGCGTGGCTGCCGTGACGCTCGGGCTCTTCACGTACTTCCTCGGGCTCGGAAGCCGTGAGGGCAGCGCGCTCTCGACGCTCGTCGGCGCCCGGATCGGCTCGCTGGGATTCCTCGTCCTGCTCGCACTCGGGCGCGGCACCTCGCTTCGGGTCGGGCGGCGTTGGCTCGTCCCGATCCTCGCGATCGGGCTCGGCGACGTCTCGGCGAACGTCCTCTTCGCGCTCGCGAGCGGACGGGGCCTGCTGTCTCTCGTCTCCGTGCTGGCCTCGCTCTACCCCGTCATGACCGTCGTGCTCGCCCGACTCGTGCTCGGGGAGCGGCTGAGCCGCCTCCAGCTCGCCGGGGTCGGAGCGGCTCTGGCCGGAATCGTCGTGCTGAGCAGCGGGTGAGCCATGCCGCACGTGCGATGCTTGGAGAATGGAATCGATCGCCGGCTTCCTGCTCGTCTCCTCACCCGCGCTCCTCGATCCGAACTTCAGGCGCACGGTCGTCCTGATGACCCACCACGACGAGGAGGGCGCGGTCGGTCTCGTGCTCTCGCGGCCGTCCGAGCTGAAGGTCGCCGAAGCCGTGCCGGACCTCGCCGAGATCCCGAATGCCGACGACGTCGTGTACGTGGGCGGGCCGGTGCAGCCGGAGGCGGTCGTCGTCCTCGTCGAGCTCGACGACGAGGCCGTTGATGCCGAGCCGATCGTCGGCTCCGTCGCCTACATGCGGCCCGGGGCCGACCTGGACGAGCTGGGCGCGACGCGCGCTCGCGTCTTCGCCGGCTACTCCGGCTGGGGGCCCGGCCAGCTCGAGGCCGAGCTCGACGAGCCGTCCTGGATCGTCGTGGCGGCGGAGCCCGACGATGTCTTCTCCTCGGATCCCGATCTGCTCTGGCGCACCGTGCTGCACCGGAAGGGCGGCAAGTTCTCGCTGATCGCCACGATGCCGTTCGACCCCGGCCTGAACTGATCCATACGCCCCTGGCCAGCGTCTACGCTGCGCCTATGGCTGACGATTCGCTCACCGTCGTCGACAATCGCACCGGCCGCGAGTACACGATCCCGATCGTCGACGGCGCGATCCGGGCGACCGATCTGGACGGCCTGCTCTCGTACGACCCCGCCTTCCTGAACACGGCCTCCTGCCGGAGCGGGATCACCTACATCGACGGCGACGCCGGCATCCTCCGCTATCGGGGCTACCCGATCGAGGAGCTCGCCCGGACGACCGGCTTCCTCGAGACGGCCTACCTGCTCCTCGAAGGCGAGCTGCCGACGGCCGAGCAGCTCCGCCGCTGGGAGGACGACGTGCGCGTCCACACCTACGTCCACGAGAACGTCACCAAGTTCCTGGAGGGCTTCCGCTACGACGCCCACCCGATGGGGATGCTCCTCGGCGCCGTCGGGGCGCTCTCGACCTTCTACCCGGACGCGAAGGACATCTCGGACCCGGCGAACCGCTACCTGCAGCGCACCCGGCTGATCGCGAAGCTGCCGACGATCGCCGCGTTCGTGTTCCGCCACAGCCACGGGTTCCCCTACGTGCTCCCGCGCAACGACCTGGACTACGTCGGGAACTTCGTCAACATGACGTTCCAGATCGGCGGCGAGCTGACGCCGAACCCGGTGCTGCAGCGGGCGCTCGAGGTGCTGCTGATCCTGCACGCCGACCACGAGCAGAACTGCTCGACCAACGCGGTCAGGGGCGTCGGCTCGTCGCAGGTCGACCCGTTCTCGGCCGTGTCGGCCGGGATCGCTGCGCTCTACGGGCCGCTGCACGGCGGGGCGAACGAGGCGGTGCTCCGCATGCTCGACGAGATCGGCGACAGGTCGAACATCCCCGCCTACATCGAGCGCGTGAAGGGCGGCCACGGGCGCCTGATGGGCTTCGGCCACCGCATCTACAAGAGCTACGACCCGCGCGCGACCCTGATCAAGGAGGTCGCCGACTCGGTGTTCGCCGAGACCGGCCTCAATCCGAAGCTGGAGATCGCGCTCGAGCTCGAGCGGATCGCACTCGAGGACGACTACTTCGTCTCACGGAAGCTCTACCCGAACGTCGATTTCTACTCCGGCCTGATCTACCAGGCGATGGGCTACCCGACCGACTACTTCACGGTGCTGTTCGCCCTCGGGCGCCTCCCCGGCTGGATCGCCCAGTGGGAGGAGATGCTCAACGACCCGGAGCAGAAGATCGCGCGTCCGCGGCAGCTCTACATCGGCCCCGAGCTGCGGCACGTCGTCCCGATCGATCAGCGCTGAGAAGCTCTAACGGCTCACTCTGAGCGGGCGAGGACGAGCACCGCGTTGTGCCCCCCGAAGCCGAAGGAGTTCGAGACGACCGCCTCGGCGGCGCAGGCTCGAGGGCCGCGGACGTAGTCGAGCTCCGGGTCCGGCTCCGGGTCGTCGAGGTTCCAGGCCGGCGGAAGCCGGTCACGGACGAGCGCCATCAGCGAGGCGACCGCCTCGACGCCGCCTGCGGCTCCGAGTGTGTGGCCGTGAAGCGCCTTCGTCGAAGAGACCGCGGCGCTCCCGAGCCCTGCGGCGGAGATCGCCCGCGCCTCGGCGCCGTCGCCGAGCGGGGTCGAGGTCGCGTGCGCGTTCACGTAGGCGATGCGCTCCGGCGCGACCCCGGCGTCGGCGAGCGCGAGCCGGATCGCGGCTGCCGGGCCTTCTCCGAGCTGGTCTGGCTGGGTCAGGTGGCCGGCGTCGCAGTTGCTCGCGTACCCGACGACCTCGGCCAGGATCCGGGCCCCGCGGCGGACGGCACGCTCGCGCTCCTCGAGGTAGAGGACGCCTGCGCCTTCGCCGATCACGAAGCCGTCGCGGCCGCGGTCGAACGGCCTCGAGGCCTCCTCGGCAGGGCGCTCGCTGGTCGAGAGCGCGCCGAGCTGCCGGTAGGCGGCGACGACGAAGGGCGAGATCGGCGCCTCGGCGCCTCCGGCCAGCATCGCGTCGGCGCGGCCCGAGCCGATGATCGAGGCCGCGAGGCCGATCGCGTCGGTTCCGGCAGCGCACGCGGTGGCGACCGACGACGACGGCCCGTGCAGGCCGTTGAGCCGCGCCACCGCGGCGACGGGCGAGTTCGTGAGCCCGAGCGGGACGGTGAAGGGGCTGATCCGGTCGACTCCCCGGCCGAAGAACTCGGCATAGGCGCGATGGATCGTCTCGGCACCGCCGTGGGCGTTCGCGATCACCGCACCGATCCGCGTCTCGTCGATCTCCGGCCGTCCGGCATCGTCGAGCGCCTCGGCGGCCGCGATCACAGCGAGGAGCCCGGCGCGGTCGAGCCGTCTGATCTCGCGACGATCGAGCCCGGAGTGGTCCAGCTCGGGGACCGTGCAGACCGTGACCTCGCCCACCTGGTCGAGCTCGACCCGTCTCGCCCCGCTCGCGCCCTGCTCCAGCGCGTCCCAGAAGGCCTCCCGCCCCGTCCCGAGCGAGGTGACGACGCCGGCGCCGCTGATGACGACGCGGCGGGGAACGGGCTGCGAGGCGGCCATACCTCACGCGGAGGATACGAGCAGGCAGGCGGGTCGCGTCCCGGGACCGTCGGGCCGCGCGGCGGCCGTCAGCTCTCCCGCCAGCTCGGCGGGCGCTTCTCGAGAAAAGCGGCGATCCCCTCGCGGCCGTCGTCGGAGCTCACGCAGCGCGCGAAAGCCTCGAGCTCGAGCCGGTAGTCGCTCGAGTCTTGCGTCTGGCGGAGGAGCCGCTTCAGCTCGCGAAGGGCGGTCGGGCTCTGCGCGGCGATCGTCGAGGCGACCCGCTCGATTCCCTCGTCGAGATCGTCGACGACGAACTCGACGAGACCCCAGGCGCCGGCCTCCTCGGCCGTGAGGCGTTCGGCGCTCATCATCAGCCAGGTCGCGCGGCCGCGGCCGATCAGGCGCGGGGCACGCTGAGTTCCTCCGCCTCCCGGGATCATCCCGAGCCCGACCTCCGGCAGCGCGAGACGCGCGTCGCGGTGGGCGATGCGGATGTCGCAGGCGAGTGCAAGCTCGAGCCCGCCGCCCAGGCAGTAGCCGTGGATCGCAGCGACCACCGGCTGGGGGAGCGCCTCGATCGCCCCTGCGAGAGGCTGGATGCCGCCCGGAGGGCTCCCGTCATCGGCGATGGAGGCGAGGTCGGCGCCGGCGCTGAACCCCCTGTCGCCCCTCCCCCTGAGCACGACGACGCGTGTCTCGGTGGGGAGGCTTTCGAGCGTGCGCATGACGTCGGCCGAAACGTCGGTCGTGATCGCGTTGACCGGAGGGTTGTCGATCCAGACGGTCTCGATGGCTTTTCCCGACGGCATCTGCCGTCACTGTAGAGCGCCGGATCGCGTGTGCGCGCCGGCGAGATTGGCGTCCGCCCGGGTGCTTAGGCTCGCCGCGTGGAGACCGGGCGGCTCGAGGCATTCGCAGACGGCGTCTTCGCGATCGCGGCGACGCTCCTCATCCTCGACGTCTCCGCCGACCGGCCCGGCAGCGCGCTGGGCCATACGGTGCTGCACGCCTGGCCCGAGTACGTGACCTACGCGGTGGCGTTCGTGACGATCGGGATCATGTGGGTCAACCACCACACGTGCCTGCGCCAGATCGACCGGGTCGACCGCACGTTCCTGATGCTGAACATCGCGCTCCTGATGTGCATCGCGTTCGTTCCGTTCCCGACCAGGCTGATCGGCGACCACCTCCGCGACAACGGCCTGCGCGCGGCGGCGCTGACCTACGGCGTCACGCTGACGGTCACGTCGGTCTTCTTCGCCTCGTTCTGGTTCTACGCCGCGGCCGGGAACCGCCTGATCGCACACCATGCCGACCCGAAGGTCGTGCTCGGCATCTCGCGCTCGTACCGGCCGGGCTCGTTGATCTACGGGACGGCGACGCTCGTGGCGATCTGGAGCCCGCCGGCGTCGGTCGCCCTCTTCGGAGCGATCGCCGGCTTCTACCTGCTCGAGAGCTCGCTCTTCGCCCGACCCGGGAAGGGGCGCGGAAGCGGCTGATCTGAGAAGAGGCGCCTAGCAGATTCGAACTGCTGTAAACGGCTTTGCAGGCCGCTGCCTAACCACTCGGCCAAGGCGCCGGACGGGCGCATGGTATCCGCGTCAGGACGCGACGACGTTGAGGCTGACGCCTCCGAGCTCGTAGCCGTCGGCCGCGCGCGGGACACGTGCCTCGAGCGCGCCACGGATCTCGTCGCGCTCGGCGGGCCCGAGCTGCGCGAGCGCCAGCGAGACCGGCCCGCGCAGCTCGGTCGCGAACCGCCAGAGCTCGTCGCCGTCGGCGAAGACGTAGGAGACGGGCATCTCCTCGAGCTCGAGCACCTCGAACCCGGCGTTGGCGACGAGCACGGCGATCGCGGCGGGATTTCTCCGCTCGGAGAGCCGCCGTGCGTCGGAGCTCGGCGGGGCGAGATGGCCGCGCTCGACCATCAGGTCGGCCGGGACGGTCATCCACGGGTTCTGCGAGCGCCCGGCCCACACTGCGAACGCGAACCTGCCGCCGGGGCGGAGCACCCGCCGCACCTCGCGAAGGGCGGCCGGCGGATCACCGCGGAGGACATATCCATAGCGGCTCAGCACCCCGTCGACGCTCGCGTCCGGAAGCGCGATCGCGTTCGTGTCGAGCACGCGGAACTCGGCGTTCTCGATCCCGCGCTCGGCCGCCGCACGGCGCGTCGCCTCGACCATTCCAGGCTCCGCATCGCTCGAGATCAGGCGACCGGCCGGACCGAGCAGACCGGAGACGAGGAACCCCGTCTCCCCCGTCCCGGCGGCGAGCTCGAGGACGGTGTCGCCCGGCCTCGGGTCGAGCCGGGAGACGAGCCACTCGCTCACGCTTTGCGTCGCCCTCCAGTGCAGATCGCGGCCGCGCTCCCAACCCGTGGCAAGCGCCCGCCAGGTGCTCATCGGCGTCTCACTGGATCCGAGCGATCACAGCGCCCGGATCTGGGCGAGCTCGCTCTCGGTGGGCTCCCACTGCCCGGCGGCGACGTTCGCGTGCACCTGCATGGGATTCATCGCGCCGGCGATCACCGAGCAGACGGTCGGCTGAGCCGCGAGGCCGCCGATCGCGACGTCGAGGAGGCTGAGCCCCCGCTCCGCGCCCCAGGCGGCGAGGCCCTCGATGCGGTCCCACTGCGCCTCGGAGACATCGACCCGGCCGCTCAGGCGTGTGCCCTCCGGCTCCGGCTCGCCCCGGCGGTACTTGCCGCTCAGGAGACCGCTCGCAAGCGGGAAATACGGGATCAGCGAGACCCCGTGCTCCTCGCAGGCCGGGATCACGTCCTGCTCTGCGTCGCGCTCGAGCCACGAGTACTGGTTCTGGGCCGTCACGAACCGATGCTCGTTGCGCTCGGTCGAGACACGGTCGGCCTCGGCGATCTGCGCGCCGGAGAAGTTGGACGAGCCGAGGTACCGGACCTTGCCTTCCTCGACGAGCTCGTCGAGCGTGCCGAGGGTCTCCTCGATCGGCGTCATGCCGTCGGGACGGTGGTACTGGTACAGGTCGACGTAGTCGGTCCCGAGCCGCTGGAGGGATCGCTCGACCGCGCCGCGGATGTAGTCGGGGTGGCCTCGCGCGATCTCGTTGTCGCCGCGTCCCCTCCCCCACCCGAACTTCGTCGCGATCACGACGCGGTCGCGACGACCTGCCACGGCGCGTCCCAGGAACTCCTCGCTCAGCCCGTCGCCGTAGGACTCGGCCGTGTCGAAGAGCGTGACGCCGGCGTCGATCGCGGCGTCGACGACCGCGGCGCTCGCCTCCTCGTCGAGGCGCCAGCCGAAGTTGTTGCAGCCGACCCCCACGACCGAGACGACGAGACCCGGTGCAACGAACCGCTCGCGCATGGCCGGAACGTACCTGGACGCTCAGAGCTTGCGCGCGACGAGGTGGAAGACGTGCCAGTGCTTGGTCTTTCCGATCGCCGTGGCCCCCTCGCCGTCGAACTCGTCGAACAGCTCGACCTCGAACGGCGCCAGGAGCGCCTCGACCTCGGCGCGCGTCTTGACGAGGAGTCCGGTGCGGGCCCAGTCGTCCTGCTCGCCGAAGAGCTGCCCGGAAAAACGGCCGCCGGGGACGATCGAGTCGACGATTCGCTGCCAGAGTGCCGGAAAGGCATCAGGATCGGTGAACGGAAGCGAGAAGCTCGCATTCAGCAGGTCGCATTGCGGCCAGGAGGCGTCCTCGAAGCGGCTGACGCGCGTCTCCAGCTTCTCGTCGTGGCCGACGAGCGCGCGGATCCGGTCGATCGCCTCCTGCTGGCCGTCGATCGCGATCACGCACCACCCGCGGCGAAGGAGCTCGGCGGTGTCGCGGCCGGTTCCGGCGCCAAGGTCGACGGCGAGCCCGGGGACGGGGATGCGCTCGACCGCATCGAGCAGGGTCGGGCGGGGGTCGAGGCCCGCGAGCCTGAAGTAGCGGCCCCACCGATGCCAGGTCTCCCCCAGCACTCGCAGCCAGTTCCCGTGGGTGACCTTCGCCAGCGCGTCCTCGTCGTAGCCGGCCTCCCGCAGCAGCGCGACGAGCCGTGGCAGCCCCGCGATCCCGCCGAGCTCCTGCGGCATCACGGCCCCGTCGAAATCCGAGCCGAACGCGACATGGTCGATGCCGATGCGCGAGGCGATGTAGTCGATGTGCCGCACGATCTGCGAGAGCGGGACGTCGGCTCCCGGATCGCCGTCCTCCCGCAGGAACATCGTCCCGAAGTTGATCCCCACCACTCCGCCCGACTCTCCGATCGCGTCGAGCTGGGGATCGGTCAGGTTGCGGGTCGAGGCGCAGAGCGCGTGGACGTTCGAGTGCGTCGCGACCATCGGCGCCTGGTTGATGCGGGCGACGTCCCAGAACCCGGCTTCGTTGAGGTGCGAGACATCGACGAGGATCCCGAGCAGGTTGCAGGCGTGCACGAGATCCTTGCCCGCTCGCGTGAGTCCGGGGCCGGTGTCAGGAGAGCTCGGGAACCGGAACGGCACCCCTTCTCCGAAAGCGTTCGGACGGGACCACGTGATCCCGACCGAACGAAGCCCGCGCTCGTACCAGTCGTCCAGATCGGAGAGGTCGGGCGCGAGCGGCTCGGCACCCTCGAAGTGCATGATCGCGTTCACGCGGCCCGGCACGATCTCCTCGACCTGCCTCACGATCGCGACGTCGAGGCCTTCGAGCGTCGCTGCGAGCCCTTGAATGTCCTCGCGAGCCTGTTCGAGGGGAATCGGCTCTGCGATCGGCACCGCGTACGGCGCCTCCGTAGGCGGCTCGAAGCTGGCTCCCGGCACGGCCAGCGCGAAGAACCCGCCCGCAAAGCCCACGCTCGGCGCGACCGCGAGGTCGACGTCGAAGGGGCCCTCGTCCCGCCAGACGCGCAGGGCGAGGTCGTTATGGCCGTCGAGGATCACGCGGGCATCGTAGGGATGCGGCCGCACCGCGTCCCCTTCTGCTCGCCGGGCACCCCGGGCGCTAGGCTCGAAACCAGTGCACGAAGGAGACAGCCACACGGGCCACGGCCACGCCGGCCACAGCCACCACCGCGTCTCTCCCGACGCCGATGCCCGCCGGCTCGGGATCGGCCTCGGCCTGATCGCGTCCTTCATGTGCGCCGAGATCGTCGCGGGGCTCATCGCCCACTCGCTCGCGCTCCTCTCCGATGCGGCGCACATGCTCACCGACGCCGGAGCCCTGCTGCTCTCGCTAGTCGTCCTGCGTCTCGTCAAGCGACCTGCCTACGGCAACCTCACCTTCGGCCTCCGGCGCATGGAGATCCTCTCCGCCCAGGCCAACGGCGCGACCCTCCTCGTCCTCGCGGGCCTCGTCGTGTTCGGCGGCATCGACCATCTCGTCCAACCACCGAGCGCCAGGGGATGGACGATTCTCGCCGTCGCGCTCGCCGGGATCGTCGTCAACGCGGCGGCGACGCGCGTCCTGGCGGGCGCCGACCGGACATCGATGAACGTCGAGGGGTCGTTCCAGCACCTTCTGACCGACCTGTACGCGTTCATCGCCACAGCGGTGGCGGGTGTCGTGATCCTGGTCACCGGGTTCGAGCGCGCGGACGCGATCGCGGCCCTCCTAGTGGCGGCGCTGATGCTCCGAGCAGCCCTCGGCCTGCTTCGGGACTCCGGGCGCGTCCTGCTCGAGATGGCGCCGGTGGGGATCGACGTGGGCGAGATCGGGCGCGCCATGGCGGCGCACGCCCTCGTGACGGAGGTCCATGACCTGCATGTATGGGCGATCGGAACCGGCTTCCCTGCGCTCTCGGCCCACGTCCTCGTCGAGCCCGACGCCGATTGTCACGGCGTCCGGTGGGCGCTCCAGGCCCTGCTCGACGACCGCTTCGGCGTCGAGCACACGACGCTTCAGGTCGACCACGCTCATCCCGACCAGCTGCTTCAGATCGGCGAGGCGCGGACGACCGTCTAGCCGCAGGCGCCGCTGGCTGCGTGCGGCTCCGAGGCGAGCAGCCAGTACCCGTCGAGCGGGCGGATCGTCCAGCCGGCGGCCCGGAAGCCGGCCGCGGCGGCGCGGTTGGGCCCGTCGCTGATGACGACGTAGAAGAGCCCGTCGGCGAGCGCTTCGTGTACGGCGTCGGCCACGGCGAGGAACTCGACGTGGTGCTCGAAGGCGGGCCCGTAGAGCAGGTAGGCAGGCTCATCGAGCCCGAGGACGGCGCCGACGCATGCCTTCGGCGGCACGTCGCGCTCGAACTGCACGAGCGCGCGCGACGTGTCCTCGTCTTGTGCCTGGAAGACCGCTTCGACCTGGCTCATCTCCCATGGGTGGCCGAACGGCGTGTCGAGCGGGCGCGCCTGGACGTTGGTCACCGTGTAGCCGGCGACGATCGACGCCGCGACGAAGAAGGCCGCCGTCGCCACGCGCCCGCGGAAGAGCGCGGCCAGAAGCGGAGCGGCGAGGATCACCGGCACAACGAGGAAGCGCGGCAGGAACTCGTTCCAGCGCGCCTGAAGGCACAGAAGGACGATGAACACCGGAACGGCGCCGGCGAGGGCGAGGCGCCGCCGGTCGCGCCGGCCGAGCGCCCACGCGACGACAGTCGCGATGGGCACGCCGAGAAGCGCCAGAGCGCCGAGTGGGCCGAACGCGGAGGTGTCCTCGTTCGAGACGACGTTGAGACCGCCGATGACTCCACCCACGCCGCGGACCGGGTAGCCCCAGCGACGGGCGAGCCAGGCGATCGTCCCTCCCGCGCCAATAGTGATCATGGGCGCGAGCACGGGCAGCGCCGTGGTCGCAGCCGAGGCCGAGCGTCCTCGCTCCCGCCGGATGAGGAACACGGCTGCCACCGCCAGTGCGACGATGCCCGCCGCCGCTCCCGCGTTGATGAGTCGCTGCGGGACGGACGAGATGTCCATCGTCGAATAGAGCACGTACAGCGCGGTCACTGCGCTCGCCGGCCACGCGGGCGACTGGGTGTTCTCGACCCTCCCGCCGCCGTGGCCGAGCAGGTGCCCGGTGTGCGCAAGGTTGAGGACGAAGCCCCACATCGAGATCGTCACGACCGCGGCGACGCCGCCTGCGAGAGCGAGCAGCGTCGCACGTCTGCCACGAGCGAGCGCGAGCACCAGCAGGCAGGGAAGAACGAGCGCCGTCGTCAGCTTCACACCAAGCCCGAGCCCGGCTGCGGCGCCGGCAAGAGCCGCCTCCAAGCCGCCGGCGCCGAGTAACAGGCAGGCCGCGACCGCCGGGAACGAGGCTGCGACGAGGTCGTTCTGCGCCGTGGAGGCCTCGAGCGCAACGAGCCCAAACGTGGAGACGAGGAACGTGGCGCACGCGGCCGCGCGCACCTCGAAGCCGAGCCTTCGCGCGGAGCCGTAGACCGCGACGAACGCTGCCAGCGCCGCGACGAGCTGCGGCACCGCGGTGAGGCCGCCGCTCCGGAGAGCGGCGAACAGGAACAGGTTCTCCTGCTCCGCAAGCGGCTGGAACTCGTTCATGCGGTCGGTGGGCGCGTTCGGTATCCAGAAGTACCCGTGATGCTGTGCCCAGGCCGCCGCGCGCGAGAGGTGATAGGTGAGCGAGTCCCAGTTGTTCGGCGGCGTCCCGAGACCGACGAGGACCTCGTACCCGAGAAGGACGGCGAACCCCGCGAGGAAGAGAGCCGTCTCGGGGCGCCGAAGGACGACGGCGACAGCTCGCCCGGCCCTCGCTAGCGGCGGCACCGGACGGCCGCGAAACCACCAAAGCGCCAACGAGGCAGCCAGGAGGCCTGCCTCGAGGGCGAGCAGGCCTCCGCGGGTCACCTCCCGGAAGGGCGAGAGGACGAGCGTGGCCCCGACGGTGGTTCCGACCAGAGCGAGGTAGCCGCAGAGGAGGGTCGAGACGAGGTTGTCAAGACGTGCGCTCGCCGCGAGCGACGCGGCGCTCAGCACGGCCATGAGAACGACCAGCGCGCCGATCACGGCGTGAGTCTCGCACGTGCCCTCACAGGAGAATCGGCTGCGGCGCTCCTCTAGGGCCTATCCGCCGGAGCGAGCGTCACGCGGAACGGACTCTCTCGCCGGATGGGGAGCGACGGTCGAGGAGATGTGAGAGCCAGATCGAGCACTCGTAGAGAACGGCGAGCGGAAGGGTCTCGACGATCGTCGTCACAGGGTCGATGCCCGGGAGCGCGACGCCGATGCAGGCGACGATGAAGTAGCCGATCCGGCGGTTCCTGCGCAGCTTGGCGGTCGTGACGATCCCGAGCCGGGTGAGCCCGACGACGAAGAGCGGCAATTCGAAGACCAGGGCCATCGCGAGCAGGACGTGGGTGCAGAAGGTCAGGAACGGCTTCGCCTGTGGGAGGTAGTGCAGCTGGGCCGAGTCGTAGTTGGTGAGGAAGTGCTCTGCGGCCGGCAGCGCGACGTAGTAGCCGAACACCAATCCGAGAGCTGCGAGGACGGCGGCGAGGAGGACGAGCCAGCTGATCAGCTGTGCGTGCCGGCGCTCGACGGCCGGGGCGAGGAACGCCCAGAGTTGCCAGAAGATGATCGGGAGGGCAACGACGAAGCCGAAGTAGACGCTCACCCAGAGGGAGGTCATGAACGCCTCGCCGGGGGTGAACGTGACGAGCTTGTCCTGGTAGCGGCCGGGGAGGGACTGCTCGAGCAGATGGATCAGCCGCGCGTGGAGCGCGAATCCCGTCACTGCTCCGACCAGCAGCGCACCGAGGCAGACGAAGATCCGGGCACGCAGCTCGTCGAGGTGCTCGACAAGAGGCGCCTGCTCGCCGTGGTCGAGGCGGCGGGGCGCCCGGATCTTCGTCAGGCTCAAGGCGGACATGGCGGGTTAGGACTCGTCCTCTGACTCACGCACCGGCATGGGGGTGTGCTCGCCGACCCGCGCAATCGAGCGCGTGCCATGGCTGTCGCCAAGGCCGCTGACCGAGTCTTTGAACTCCCGCATGCCGGTGCCGAGCGAACGGCCGATCTCGGGGAGCCGCTTGGCGCCGAAGAGCATGAGTGCGAGCGCGAGCAACAGCACGATCTCGAGTGGTCCGATGCTTCCCATTGCGTCCTCCTGTTCTGTTGAGAGCTTGTGCAAGCGACCGTGCTTGCGATGAACCGGTGGGGGCCGGCCGCATGCGCGGGCCGGCCCCGGGGACGGAGCTAACCGACGATGAAGCCGGTTCCGGTGACCCTCGAGAGGATCTCGCCCTTCGTGAAGCCGTCCTCGAACGCCGCCGGCGCAGGCGTGTTGTCCACGTCGGTGCCGCCCCGGAAGCGGATGTCGCTGATCCAGGCTGCATGACGTGCCTCGACGGGGAGGATCCGCCCCGCGCCCGCCAGCACCGTCTTGTTCTTGATGTTCCCGACCTGCCCCAGATAGGCATGGACACCGGTGTTCTCGAGCACGTTTGCGGTCGCCTCGAACATCGCCTGGTCCGAGGTCGTGCCTTTGAAGTCGAACTTCGGGCTCGCGACAGCCTGCGAGCCGAGCACGCCCTGCAGGAACTTGACGTGCGTCGTCTCGTGCCCGGCGACGACGGTTGCGAACCGCCGCGTCTCTCCCGACAACTTGCCGTTGCTCACAGCCTCGTTGTAGAACGCCGCCTCGAGGTACTCGAGCGTCAGCGCGAAGTTCAGGATCGCGATGTCGCTCGCCGGGACGCCGGCTGCCGAGGCCAGCGACGGGAAACCACCCAGAAGGGCGCTGCCCCCGACCAACGCCGCGCCACCGAGTCCCGCCTTCCGCAGGACATCCGCACGCGTATGACCCGCGACAGCCTCCCCCGTCTCGCGGAGCGCACCATCCACATCGACTTCCTCGAGCTCGAAAGGCTCGTTCATCACTACCCCCCAATCGTGAGGCGACCGGACTTCCCACGCGCGGAGGGCCGGTCGCGGTTGACGGGGTGATTCGGCCGCCGCCGCGAGACGGTTCGACACCCGAACATTCCCCGAACATCCGCCCACGACGACCGGGGAGCAGTCTCGGCCGACGTCCATGCGGCCGAGACCGGCGCGCTCGGCCACGCCGAAGCGGGACGGTACTCGCGCCGGCGGCGAAGCCTCTGGTCTCCTAGGCCCCCGAGTGGCGCACGTCGCTGCCCCAGGCGACGACGAACCAGGCGAAGGTCAGTCCGACGACGACGAGGTCGGCCACGCCGGTAGCCCAGGAGTGCAGGCCGTACGACACACCGGACCAGACAAGGACGGCGACCCCGGCCGCCCAGACGAGCCCGGTGGTCGCCAGGAGGCCTCGCCCGAAGCGTGGTGGAAGGGCTGCTCTCGCTTGCTCGTCGGCGAGCGCCCGGGCGCGTGCCACCAGACGCGCCGCGCGACGGGCGCGCAATCCGTGTCCCGCCTGTAGGTGATAGGCGTACTCCGCCTCCGCCGATCGTAGGAGAGAGCCCCTGACCAACCCGCGAAAGTACGCCTCGAACGGGCGCTCGGGCAGGGTCGGAACGCGAAGCTCGGGCATGCTCACGTGTTCTGCATCTTGACTCGGTTGCCTTCGCGCCGTGGAGTCGCGCGCCCTCGGACGGGGCACCCGTACTTCCCTGACGAGCCTGAAACGTCAGCCAATGATGTTTCTCTGCGTGGCAACGCAGGTAGGCAGAAAGCGGCATGACGACTGGGGATAGGGAAACGTTCGAGATCGGGTGCCTCGCCTGTGGCCGCCGCCGGCGGATCGCCGGCAGCTCCCGCGACGAGGTCGGAGTCTGCCCGGCTTGCGGCTACGTGGGCTGGTCCTACACCGACGAGCTCGGGCGCGACGACCGGCGCCCGATTCGCAGGAACCTCGAGCGCTCGAGCTCAGGGGAGCCGCAGGAAGGAACCGAGCGCTCGTAGTTCCAGGCAACGGGATCCGCACGACTCCCGATCCCCTCGAAGCGGTCGCCTGGCAATGTTCGCCTCCACCGAGGTGGGTCTCATGGAGACGGCCCGCAGACCCGGACACGGTGCGATGTGAGGTGGCCGACGGCGCTGGAAGGCACCGCCGGCCACCGACCTTCAGGTTGCGGTTCCAGGCGAGCTTGGACATGGCCGCGCACCGGCGGCGATAGACCGTTGGCCGTATGCTCCTCGCGCGATGACGAGGCTCAGCGATACCGAGGCCTCACGCCTGGACACGGCGCTGACCCGGCTCTACGCGGTCGTCCGGTTCGACGAGTTTCCCGGCCGGGCACTCGAGGTCGCCCAGCACCTGATCGGCTCGAACAGCTGCAGCTACAACCAGATCGACCTGAAGCGCGGCGCGCATCGGGTGCTGATCGACCAGGAAGAGCTCGCTCGACCGGAGCTGCTCGAGCCGTTCGCGCGCTTCATCGACCAGCATCCCGTGATCTCACATTTCGCGGCGACCGGCGACCCCGCGAGCCATCTGATCACGGACTTCATCACGGCGACCGAGTTCCGGAGGCTCGAGCTGTACAACCAGTTCTTCCGGCCGCTCGGCACCGAGGAGCAGCTCTCGAACGCGCTCACGACCAAGCGGGCCACCCACGTGATCGGGCTCGCCTTCAACCGCGGAACGGAGGGATTCAGCGACAGGGACCGCCTCCTACTCGATCGGCTGCGCCCCCACCTGCTCGTGAGCTTCGAGAACTCGCTCCTGCTCTCGGAGAGCCTCGGCCGGGCAGGCACCGGCGACGGCGCCCTCGGCACGCCTGGCGTCGACAGCCTCACGGACCGGCAGCTCGACGTGCTCCGTCTCGTCGCGGAAGGGCAGACGAACGCCCAGATCGCGTTCCAGCTCGAGATCAGCATGGCGACCGTCAAGAAGCACCTCGAGAACATCCTCGAGCGGCTCGAGGTCTCGACGCGGACGGCAGCCGCGGCGCGCTACCTCGCCACCGGCCGCCCGACGATCCGAGCCTGGAAGGCGACCGTCGAGGTCTGAGAAGCCGGCCCCCGGCGGTGCGAGACAGGGAACTTCCAGCTCTCGCCCGGCAGCACGTAGGCGAGCCAATCTCCGGATGTGGCGGCCGCGCGGTCTCGATGCGAGCTCCACCTTCACAGGCGGGAGGGTCGGGCCGAACGGAGCCAGACCCTCCCGCCTTCAGGCAGGACCAGCCCTTCGTCCAGTTCCATCTCCGGCGCCGAGTCCTACTGTCAGACACATGAGGAAGCTTCAGGTTCTGGGGATCGCTTCAGGCCTCGTCGCGCTCGGATCGGGCCTCTATCTGCTTCAACACAGCTGACGACTGCTCGCAGCCTGAGGATCTGAGCGGGTAGCCGGTTGGATGGGCGCCCGCGCGGCCTTGACCCGCTGAGCGCAGCGCGGCGCGGCGGTCGAGCTTCTCACCGAGGAGTGCGGTGTTTTCAGGTGGGAAGAACCGCCAGGTGAGCGAAACCGGATACCGGCCGATTCGCGACTACGCGGTGATCGGCGACGGGCGAACGGTCGCACTCGTCGCGCAGGACGGCTCGATCGACTGGCTGTGCCTTCCCGACATCGACTCTCCCCCGTCTTCGCGCGGCTCCTCGACGCCGAGCGCGGCGGCGCCTTCGAGCTCCTGCCGCTCGATCCGTTCGAGGTCGAGCGCTCGTACGAGTCCGGCTCGAACGTCCTCACGACCGTCTTCCGTACCTCGACGGGAGTCGTGAAGGTCACCGACGCGCTCACGCTCACGAGTGCCGGGCTCTCACCCCTGCGCGAGCTCGTCCGTCACGTCCAGCCGGTCTCCGGCCGGGTGGCCATGCGCTGGCGCTTCGGCCCGCGGTTCGGCTGGGACCGCAAGCCGGCGCGAATCGACCGGCGGGCGGGCTGCTGGTTCGGCTCGCGGGGTCACGACGCACTCGCCCTCCAGGTCTGGGGTGCGGGCGAGGTTGAGGCCGACGGGCACGAGCTTGCCGGCGAGCTGACTGCCGAGCACGGGCGGACGAGCCTTTTCGCCGTGGCCGCCGCACACCAGGAGCCGGCGGTGCTCTCGCCGCGATCGGCGGTCGAGGAGCGGCTCGAGCGCACCCGGGCCTTCTGGCGCCGGTGGTCCGACCAGGTCGCCTACGACGGGCCGTGGCGCGAGGCTGTCCTGCGCAGCGCCCTCGTGCTCAAGCTCCTCGTCTACGCCCCTTCCGGGGCGGTCGTAGCCGCGCCCACGACGTCCCTGCCGGAGGCTGTCGGCGGATCGCTCAACTGGGACTACCGCTTCGCTTGGCCCCGCGACGCGAGCTTCAGCCTCGACGCGCTCATCGACCTCGGCTTCCACGACGAGGCGCACGCGTTCTTCTGGTGGCTCATGCGCGCCTCGCGCGCCCGCCGGCCGCGGCTGCGCAACCTCTACCGCGTGAACGGGAGCCCGCACGTTCGCGAGCGCGAGCTCGAGCTCGACGGTTATGCCGAATCCCGGCCGGTGCGCGTCGGCAACGACGCGGCGGGACAGCTTCAGCTCGACGTGTACGGGTATGTGCTCGACGCCATCCACGTGTACGCCACCGGGATCGGCCGCATCGATCGCGACACCTCGCGCTACGCCGCCGCGCTCGCCGACCTCGTCACGTACCGATGGCAGGAGCCCGACTCCGGGATCTGGGAGTCGCGAGAGCGGATCCTCCAGTACACGCACTCGAAGGCGATGTGCTGGGTCGCGCTCGACCGGGCGATGGACATGGCGGACCGCGGGATCATCCCGGGAGCCCACCGCGCCCGCTGGTCGCGTGAGGCCGGGGCGATCCGCGCCTTCGTCGAGACGAGCTGCGTCGCCCCTGACCGCAAGACCTTCAGGCGCTCAGCGGGTTCAGCCGACCTCGACGCGAACCTGCTCGCGCTCGGGGTCTTCGGCTTCGAGCCGGCAGGAAGCCGCCGGATGCGCAACACCGCCGACGCTGTCCGTGCCGAGCTCGGCTCCGGCCCGTTCCTGAGACGCAACCTCGACCAGGACGAGGGAGCGTTCCTCGCCTGCTCCTTCTGGCTTGTCTGCCTCCTCGCATTGGCAGGAGAGATCGACGAGGCCACCGAGCTCATGGACGAGCTGATGGGCTCGGCCAACGACGTCGGTCTCTACGCCGAGGAGCTCGACCCGCGGGACGGCAGCTTCCTCGGCAACATGCCGCAGGGCCTCACCCACCTCGCGCTGATCCGCGCCGCGAAGTCAGTGCAGGAAGGCCCAGGCTGATGGTCGCGGGCGCACTCGCCGGCGGCGCAGTGGGCGTCGTCGTCTTCTCGATCTGCCTCGAGCTCTGCCAGGCGGCGGGCGTCACCCGCATGGACGTCCCTCTCCTCCTCGGCACCGCGATCGTGGACGACCGCGATCGCGGACGGGTCGTCGGCTACGGGATCCACCTGGCCCTCGGCCTCGGCTTCTCCCTGATCTACGCCGGGGTGTTCGCCGCGGTGGGCCATGCAGGCTGGCTCCTCGGGCTCGCCCTCGGGGCCGTGCACGCAGGGTTCTTCGGCGGGCCGCTGATGAACGTGCTCCTCCCCGCGTTTCATCCACGGATGGGCAAGCCGTGGACCGACGCCTCCGAGACGCCCATCCTCGAGCCGCCCGGCTTCATGCTCCGAAACTACGGCGCGAGCACGCTCGCCGTCAGCCTCGCGCTGCACCTCGCCTTCGGCGCGATCGTGGGCGCGTTCGCAGCCGGCCTCTGAGTCCGTCCTCTCCTGTTTCACCGTTGGCCGGCTGGGCAAGACTCCCGCGTTGCTCAAGCGCCTTGCCTGCCGCCTGCCGCTCTGGCTGCTCGCCGCGACGATGCTCGCGGGCTGTGGCGGCAACGAGAACGCGCTGAGCTCTCACAGCCACGCCGAGGCGAAGATCGTCGACCTCTGGTGGGTCATGCTCGCGGGCTCCTGCATCGGCTTCGGCGTGGTCGTCTCGCTGCTCTTCGCCGGCTGGGTGCGGCGCAACCGCGCCATGCCGGCGGGTCACGGCGGCGAGCAGCGTCTGACGGCGCTCGTCGTCCTGCTCGGCGTCGCAGTGCCGCTCGTCGTTCTCGCCGCACTGTTCGTCTGGGCGGACATCTTCGTGATCCGCTCGACCGCTGCGCCCGAGCCCGGCACGACGCAGCTGACGGTCCGTGTGATCGCCCACCAGTGGTGGTGGGAAGTGCGCTACCCCGGGACCCGCGCGGTCACGGCAAACGAGATCCACATCCCGACGAACACGCCCGTCCAGATCCTCGGGACGACCGACGACGTCATCCACAGCTTCTGGGTCCCCGAGCTGAATCGAAAGGTCGATCTGATCCCGGGTCGGACGAGCGCGATCGAGCTCGACGCGACCAAGCCCGGCGCCTACCGCGGGCAATGCTCTGAGTTCTGCGGCGTCCAGCACGCCCACATGACGGTCGAGGTGGTCGCGCAGGCGCCGTCTCGGTTCCGCGCCTGGCTCGCGAACATGGCCCGCCCCGCCCGACCGCCCGCAACAACGCTCGAGCGCAGCGGCCGGGCGGTCTTCCTGGGCGCGCCCTGCGCCAGCTGCCACTCGATCCGAGGCACGCCGGCCGCCGGCTCCGTAGGCCCCGACCTCACGCATCTCGCAACACGATCGACGCTCGCGTCCGTGATGATCCCGAACACCGCTGCGTACCTCCGAGGTTGGGTCGCGGACCCCCAGCGCGTCAAGCCCGGCGCGAAGATGCCCGCCGTCCCGCTGACGAAGCGTCAGCTCGACGCCCTCGTCGCCTACCTCGACCACCTCAGCTGATGGCGGTCGCCGCCCCGGCCCCGCCACGCACCGAGCTCGAGCGCCTCGATCGGGTCTGGCTTCCCCGCCCCGGGGTCCTCGGCTGGCTCACGACCGTGGATCACAAGCGCATCGCCCTGCTCTACCTGGGCGCGACCGCGGCGTTCTTCCTCGCCGGCGGAGTGGAGGCGCTGATCATGCGAACGCAGCTCGCCGCGCCGGACGAGCACGTGGTCGGTCCATCGACCTACGACGAGCTCTTCACGACGCACGGGGTGACGATGATCTTCCTCTTCGTCATCCCGATGTCGCTCGGGGCGTTCGGCAACTACCTCGTGCCGCTCATGATCGGCGCCCGCGACATGGCGTTCCCGCGGCTGAACGCGCTCTCGTTCTGGCTCTTCCTCGGCTCGGGCTGCCTGATCTACGCCGGCGTATTCATGGGCACCGGCCCGAACGCGGGCTGGTTCGACTACGTGCCGCTCGCGCTCCGCCAGTACGACCCGGGTCGCGGTGTGGACTTCTATGCGATCGGGCTGATCTTCAACGGCATCTCCTCGACCGCGGCCGCGATCAACTTCATCGTCACCATCTTCAGGCTGCGCGCCCCCGGCATGTCGCTCAACCGAATGCCGCTCTTCTGCTTCGCGAACCTCGCCGCGTCGCTCGCGCTGCTCTTCGCGCTGCCCCCACTCACGGTCGACCTCGTGTTCCTCGAGCTGCAACGCAAGCTCGACTTCCACTTCTTCGACGTCGCGCACGGCGGCCTGCCGCTTCTCTGGCAGAACCTGTTCTGGATCTTCGGGCACCCCGAGGTCTACATCATCGTCCTGCCCGCGTTCGGGATCGCGACCTCGATCATCCCGACCTTCGCGCGCCGCCGGATGGTCGCCTTCCCGCTGGTCGCGCTCGCCGAGCTGCTCGTCGCGTTCATCGGCTTCGGGGTCTGGGCGCACCACATGTTCGCGACCGGGCTTCCGACGACGACGCTCGTCTTCTTCGCCGCTGCCTCGATGGCCGTCGTGATCCCCTCGGCGATCCAGATCTTCGCCTGGACGCTGACGGTCGTCTCGGGCGCCCCGATCTTCCGGGCGCCGCTCCTCTTCATCGGCGGCTTCATCGCCTACTTCGTGATCGGCGGCCTCTCCGGGATCATGTTCGCGGCGATCCCGTTCGACCAGGCGGCTACGGACACCTACTTCGTCGTCGCGCACCTGCACTTCGTGATCTTCGGAGCGGCGGTCTTCCCGCTCCTCGGCGGGCTGTACTACTGGTTCCCGAAGGTCACGGGCCGGATGTACCACGAGCGCTGGGCGATGCTCAGCTTCTGGGCGATCGCGCTCGGGACAGGCCTGACGTTCTTCCCGATGCACATCGTCGGCCTGCTCGGCATGACCCGCCGGGTCTACACCTACCCCGCCGGTCTCGGCTGGGGCATCTACAACCTGATCGAGACGGTCGGCGGCTTCGTCCTTGCAAGCGGGCTCGTGCTTCTACTGGCGAACCTGCTCTGGAGCCTCCGGCACGGCGCCCTTGCGGGGCCCGACCCGTTCTTCGGCGGCACGCTCGAATGGACCGTCCCCTCGCCGCCGCCCCATTACAACTTCGCGGTCATCCCGACGGTCGCGAGCGCCTACCCGAACTGGGACCGCGGCGACCGCGAGAGCGACCGGCGGCGGCTCGAGAGCGACGACCTCTCGGTGACCGGGCATCACGACACACCGACCTCGACGTCGAGCGACGGCCACCTCGATGAGGTCGTCTCGATGCCGGCCGAGTCGCCCTGGCCGATCCTCGTCGCCACTTGCGCAACCGCGATCTTCGCGTTGCTCCTCACCTCCCACTACGACGCGGCGGGCCTCGTCGCGATCCTCGCCGCCCTGACGCTGATCGGCTGGCACGGGGCCGAGCCGGAGACCGCATGAGCAGCGGGCTCTCTCCAACCGCACCCGCCTTGCCTTCCCTGTCCGGCACCGCCGACCGCAGGCCGATGGCGCGCGGCTGGCTCGGCATGGCCCTCTTTGCAGCGGCCGAGGCGACGGTTGTGGGCTCGATCATCGGCAGCTACGTCTACCTGCGGATCAACACGCACAGCTGGCCGCCGAGGGGAACGCCGCTGCCGACGCTCCTCGACCCGATCGTGCTGACGGTGCTCCTGCTCGTGACCATCGTCCCGCTTCGGGTCGCCCGGCGCGCGGCTCAGGAGGGACGCCGCAGCGAGTCCTTCCTGCTGCTCGCCGTGGCGACCGCGACTCAGGCCGTCTACCTCGGCGTTCAGCTCCACCTCTTCATCGCGAGCCTCGACCGGTTCACCCCGCAGACGAGCGCGTACGCCTCGATCTACTACGTGCTCCTCGGCGCGGCCCATGCACACGTCGCCGTGGGCCTTCTCATCGACCTCTGGCTGCTCGCGCGGCTCGCGAGGAGGTTGACGCCCTACCGGGTCGTCGCACTCGAGGCCGCCACGCTCTACTGGCAGGTCGTCGCGGGCATCACGATCGCCGTCGTCGTCACGGAGCTCTCACCCCGCCTATGAGCTCGCACCCACACCCGAGCCGCGGTCTCAACGTCTTCCAGTGGTTCGGCCTTCTCGGCGCGCCCGCCGCCTGGGCGATCCACCTCGTAACCGGCTACTTCCTCGCCGAGGCGCACTGCGAGCGGGCGCACTGGGCCACCGGCTGGTCGCCGAGCGAGACCGTGCTCACCCTCGCCGCGGGAGCGGTGGCCGTCGCAGCCGAGGCTGCCGCCGCGATCGTTTTCCTGAGGCTCAGGCAGATCCACGAGGACGCTCCGGGACCGCCGGGACGGCAGCGGTTCTTTGCCGTCGCGGGCCTCGTCGGGAACATCCTCTTCCTCGTCGCGATCCTGCTCTCCGGGATCACGGTCGTCGCCACGCAGGCGTGCAGGCAGGCATGAGGCTCGCGGTCGTAGCGACAGTCCTGGCCGTCTTCGTCCTCGCCGGGAATGCGGGCGCGGCGACCGGGCCGCCCGCGGTCGGAAGCATCGACGCCTCGACGGGAGCAGCGCTCTTCGCCGCGAACTGCTCGAGCTGCCACGGCCCTGACGGCCAAGGCATCGCGCCCCCCGGGCGCGCCGGCGTCGGGAACCTCCGCGGCGAGGGGCCCTCGCTCGCCCACGTGGGCGCGCTCGCCGCCGACTTCTACCTCCGTACGGGCTACATGCCGCTCGCGCACACGGGCGAGCAGCCCTCCCGCTCCCACGTCGACTTCGACGAGCATCAGCTCGAGGCGCTCGTCCGCTACGTCGGCTCGCTCGGCGGCGGCCCGCCTGTCCCGGCGCCGGACCCTGCGCATGGCAGCCTCGCACAGGGCTTCCGGCTCTTCACCGACCACTGCGCGGGCTGCCATCAGATCGCGGCCGAGGGTGGATACGTCACGGGCGCGCGCGTCCCGCCGCTCTCGCAGGCGACCGACCGCGAGATCGCCGAGGCGGTGCGGATCGGTCCGTACGTCATGCCGAGCTTCGGCTACCGGGCGATCTCTGACCGGCAGCTCGACTCGATCATCAGGTACGTCGACTACGCCAAGCACCCGGATGACGCCGGCGGCTGGGCGATCGGGCGGATCGGCCCGGTGCCGGAGGGGATCGTCGCCTGGCTGATCGCCGGCGCGGTCCTCGTGGCCGTCTGCGTGGCCGCCGGCCGGAGGGCGAGGTTCGATGGCCGCTGACAGCTCCGGGCAGCGGGCCCGGCTCGAGCTCGCCCTCGCTGCACTGCTCCTCGCCGCAGGGCTCTGCGCCACCGGGTTCGTCGTCGTCGACGCCGTCTCGTCCGTTCCGCACGGCACCCAGCTCCTCGGGCTGGCACTCGGGCTCGCGTTCCTCTTGCTTGCGGCGGCGTGCCTCCTGGTTGCGCGGCGCTTCGTCCCCCAGGACGAGCACGCCGACGCTTACCCGGCGGTCGAGCACGAGCCGGACCAGGTCGAGATCGCCGCCGCTCTCGACGAGGCGGCGCAGCGCTTCACGCGGCGGAAGCTCCTCGTCGTCTCGGCCGGCGCGGCGGGCACCGCGCTCGGAGCTGCGCTCGTCGCGCCCGTCGTCTCGTTCGGCCCGGTCTTCGACCTGGGCTCGTTCGTCGAGACACCGTGGCACCGGGGGCTCGCGCTGGTCGGAGAGGACGGGCGGCCGCTCTCCGTCGACGACGTCGAGGAAGGCTCGTTCACGAGCGCCTACCCGAGGGGAGCCGATCGCGAGCAACTGGGCGCGCCCCTCGTCCTCGTTCGTATCCCGCTAGGCGACCTCCAGCTTCCGCCCGGACGGGAGGGCTGGGCTCCCGACGGCGTCCTCGCGTACTCGAAGATCTGCACGCACGCGGGTTGCGCGATCTCGCTCTACCGCGATCCCGAGTTCCCGGCCGCGGAGCCGGGCCCGGCACTCGTCTGCCCCTGCCACTACTCGACCTTCGACCCGGCCCGAGGCGGCAAGGTGCTGTTCGGGCCCGCCGGCCGTCCGCTGCCGCAGCTGCCGCTCGAGCTCGGCCCCGGTGGGGCGCTACGAGCTGCCGGCACCTTCAGCGGGCCTGTCGGCCCAGCCTGGTGGGGTGTTCGCTCCCGGAGACCGACGTGATCCGCGCGCTCGTCAGAGCCCTCGACCGCGGCACCGGCCAGGCGCCGAGAACGCGCAGGGCGCTTGCCTACCTCTTCCCCGACAACTGGTCGTTCCTGCTCGGCGAGGTCGCCCTCTACACGTTCTTCGTGCTGGTCGCGACCGGCGTCTACCTGACCTTCTTCTTCCAGGACTCCACGGCGCCGACGCACTACCACGGGCCGTACAAGCCGCTCGACGGCACCGAGATGAGCCGCGCCTACAAGTCCGTCGTCGACCTCTCGTTCTCCGTTCGCGCCGGCCTCCTGATGCGGCAGACCCACCACTGGGCCGCCGACGTCTTCCTCGTGGCGATCGTCCTCCACCTGCTCCGCATCTTCTTCACCGGCGCGTTCCGTGCCCCGCGGACGCTCACTTACCTCCTCGGGTTGTCCATGTTCGCGCTGGCCCTGCTGGAGGGGTACATCGGCTACTCGCTCGTCGACGACCTCCTGTCGGGCATGGGGCTCGTGATCGGATACTCGGTCGCGCTGTCTGTCCCATTCGTCGGGGCGAACCTCGCGGCGCTTGTCTGGGGCGGCCCGTTCCCGGGCAGCGCCGACTTCTGGTCGCGCATGTACATCGTCCACGTCCTCGTCCTGCCGGTCGTGATCGGCGGCCTGCTCGCCGCCCACCTCGCGCTCGTCGCCGTGCGGCACCACACCCAGTTCAAGGAGTCCGAGCGGACGACCGAGACGAAGATCGTCGGTGTCCGCGCCTTTCCGACGCAGGCGCCGCGGTCGGTCGCGCTGATGCTGGCCGTGTTCGGCGTTCTCTTCCTGCTCGGCGGCCTCGCCCAGATCAACCCCGTCTGGCTGTGGGGGCCGTATCACGTCGGCGCCGCCACCAACGGCGCGCAGCCCGACTGGTACCTCGGCTGGCTCATCGGCGCGCTTCGGCTCGTGCCGGGGTTCGACCTCGTCGTCGGCGGAAGGACGATCGTTCCCAACCCGTTCTGGGGCGGCGTCCTCTTCCCGGGAATCGTGTTCGGGCTCCTCTTCCTGTGGCCGTGGCTCGAGCGGCTGGCGACGGGCGACAGGAAGGTGCACAACCTGCTGCAGCGGCCGCGCGACAACCCGTGGCGCACGGCGATCGGGGCGGCGGCGCTCTCGTGGGTGTTCGTGATCTTCGCGGCCGGCTCCGCCGACCGCGTCGACGTCACCTTCGGGCTCGATTACGCCCGCCAGGTCGAGGTGTACCGCGTGCTCGTCTGGCTCGTCCCGCTTGTCGTCCTCGCAGTCACGAAGCGCGTATGCGACGAGCTTCGCCGCGGAGACGAGGTCGCACGCCTGCGGCGCGAGGCCGCCGAGCAGAGCCCCTCCGCTTCCGTCGGCGGCGTTTAGCGGATCGCCCGCCGGGAACCGAGTCCTCATGGAGCTCGGTTACTCGCTGTCCTCGGAAGAGCAGGGGCCCGGGGCGCTCGTCGACAACGCCCGCCGCGCCGAAGAGGCGGGATTCGGGCATGCGCTCGTGTCCGATCACTTCCACCCGTGGCTCGACGTCCAGGGCGAGAGCCCGTTCGTGTGGACGACGATCGGGGCGATCGCCCGGTCGACCAGCTCGATCTCGGTGTGCACGGGTGTCACGTGCCCCTTGATCCGCATCCACCCGGCCGTGGTCGCGCAAGCCGCCGCGACGTGCGCGCTGCTCCTGCCCGGGCGGTTTTTCCTCTGTGTCGGCACGGGCGAGAACCTGAACGAGCACGTGACAGGCGCGCGCTGGCCGAGCCACGAGGAGCGGCTCGAGATGCTCGAGGAGGCGATCGGGCTGATGCGCGAGCTCTGGGACGGCGGGCAGGTGAGCCGCCGCGGCAAGCACTACACCGTCGACCGTGCCCGCCTCTACAGCATTCCCGCAGAGCTGCCGAATGTCGTCGTCGCCGCGGCCGGGCCGAACACCGCCGAGCTGGCCGGACGGCTCGGCGATGGCCTGATCGCGACCGCGCCGGATGAAGGGCTCGTGCGCGCGTTCGAGGAAGGCGGCGGCAGTGGCAAGCCGCGGGTCGGGCAGCTCACCGTCTGTTACGACGAGAGCGAGGAAGCGGCCGTCGAGAAAGCCCTTGGCGCGTGGCCGAACGGAGCGTTGCCCGGCGATCTCGGACAGGAGCTTGCGCTTCCACGGCATTTCCGCCAGGCGAGCGAGCTCGTCGACCAGGAGGCGATCAGCCATGCAGTCGTGTGCGGCCCCGACCCGGACCGTTACCGGGCCGCGCTCGCCGAGTTCGCCGACGCGGGATTCGATCGTGTCTACCTCCACCAGGTGGGGCAGCAGCAGGAGGCGTTTCTGCGCTTCGCCGAACGCGAGCTTCTCGGAGCGCTCGCGCCCGCATGAAGGCCGAGGTCGTCGTCGTCACGGGCGCATCGGCCGGGGTCGGACGGGCGGCTGCGGTCGCCTTCGCGCGCCGGGGAGCACGGCTCGGGCTGATCGCCCGCGGCGAGGAGCGGCTGGAGTCGACCCGTCGCGAGATAGAAGCACTCGGATCGTCGGCGACCGTGGTTCCGATGGACGTGGTCGAGGCGGAGGCGCTTGCGGACGCCGCCGGGCGGATCGAGCACGAGCAGGGCCCCATCGACGTCTGGGTGAACAACGCGATGGCGACCGTCTTCGCGCCGCTCTCGCGGACGACTCCGGCCGAGTTCCAGCGCGCGACGGAGGTGACATACCTCGGCTCGGTCTGGGGGACGATGGCCGCGCTCGAGCGGATGCGGGCACGCGACCGGGGCGTGATCGTCCAGGTCGGCTCGGCGCTCGCCTACCGGGGGATCCCCCTGCAAGCGGCCTACTGCGGGGCAAAGCATGCGCTCCAGGGCTTCCTCGAGTCGCTTCGAACCGAGCTGATGCACGAGGGCTCGCACATTCGCCTGACGATGGTCCAGCTCCCCGCGCTCAACACGCCGCAGTTCCTCTGGAGCCGCGCGAAGATGCCGAGGCAGCCGCAGCCGGTCCCGCCGATCTTCCAGCCCGAGGTGGCGGCCCAGGCGATCCTGTTCGCCGCCGAGCATCCTCGCCGCGAGATGATGGTGGGCTGGCCGACGGTGAAGGCGATCCTCGGGAACGCCGTCGCGCCGGACCTCGCCGATATCTATCTCGCCCACGACGGCTACGACGCCCAGCAGACAAGCCGGCGGCTCGACGGCGACCGTCCCGGGAACCTCTTCGACCCTGTGCCGGGCGATCCCGGCGCGCACGGCCCGTTCGACGCCCGCGCGCGCCGGTACTCGATCCAGCTCTGGACCACCAAGCACCGCCGCCTGCTCGGGGCCGCCGCCGCGGCGACGCTGGGCGCAACCGCACTCAAGAGCTTCGTCGTGACAGGAGGTCACTCATGAGCCAGCTCGTTGCCGACTACATCCTCGCGCGACTCCGCGAGTGGGGCGTCCATCGCGTCTTCGGCTACCCCGGCGACGGGATCAACGCGATCATCGGCGCCTTCGACCGCGCGGGCGGCGATCCCGAGCTGATCCAGGTGCGGCACGAGGAGATGGCCGCGTTCATGGCCTGCGCGCACGCCAAGTTCACCGGAGAGGTGGGCGTCTGCCTGGCGACCTCCGGGCCGGGAGCCATCCACCTCCTGAACGGCCTCTACGACGCGAAGCTCGACCACGCTCCGGTGGTGGCGATCGTCGGCCAGCAGGCCCGAGCGGCGCTCGGGGGCGACTACCAGCAGGAGGTCGACCTCGCGTCGCTCTTCAAGGACGTCGCCGGCGAGTTCGTCCACATGGCGACCGTGCCGGGGCAGATCCGTCATCTCGTCGACCGAGCCGTCCGGATCGCGCTCGCCGAGCGCACCGTGACCTGCGTGATCGTGCCGAACGACCTCGCCTCGGAGGAGGCCCAGGAACCGGCGCGCGCGCACGGGACAGTCCACTCCTCTGTGGGCTACGTCGCGCCGGTCGTCTTGCCGACGGACGCCGACCTCCATCGCGCGGCCGAGATCCTCAACGCCGGCGAGCGCGTCGCGATGCTCGTCGGGCAGGGCGCGCTCGGCGCCGGGCAGCGAGGTGCTCCAGGTCGCGGACGCGCTCGGGGCAGGCGTCGCGAAGGCGCTTCTCGGCCGGGCTGTCGTGCCCGACGACGTGCCGTACGTGACCGGCTCGATCGGCCTCCTCGGTACCCGCCCGAGCTGGGAGCTCATGTCCGAGTGCGACACGCTGCTGATGGTCGGGTCGAGCTTCCCGTACTCCGAGTTCCTGCCCGAGGAGGGCCAGGCGCGCGGCGTCCAGATCGACATCGACGCGCGGCGGATCGGCATCCGCTACCCGATGGACGTCCATCTGGTCGGCGACGCACGGGCGACGCTGCGGCGCTCCTGCCCCTGCTCGAGCACAAGGAGAGCCGCAGCTGGCAGGAGCGGATCGAGCTCGAGGTCGAGGAGTGGTGGCGGGTGATCGAGGCGCGAGCGCTCGAGGACGCCGATCCGATCAACCCGCAGCGCGTGTTCTGGGAGCTCTCGAGCCGCCTGCCCGACAACTGCATCCTCACGTCCGACTCGGGCTCGGCGGCGAACTGGTTCGCGCGCGACCTCAAGCTGCGCACCGGGATGATGGCGTCGCTCTCGGGAACGCTCGCGACGATGGGGCCGGGCGTCCCCTACGCGATCGCCGCGAAGTTCGCCTACCCTGACCGCCCGGTGATCGCCCTCGTGGGCGACGGCGCGATGCAGATGAACGGGCTCGCCGAGCTGATCACCGTCGCCAAGTACTGGAATGGCTGGCGCGACCCGCGGTTCGTCGTCCTGGTACTGAACAACCGCGACCTGAACCAGGTCACCTGGGAGCAGCGCGTGATGGAGGGCGACCCGAAGTACGAGGTCGAGCCAGACGCTGCCCGACTTCCCGTACGCGCGCTTCGCCGAGATGATCGGCCTCCGCGGGATCTACGTCGAGGATCCCGACGAGATCGGATCGAAGTGGGACGAGGCGCTCATCGCCGACCGGCCCGTCGTGCTCGAGGCGATCGTCGACCCGGAGGTGCCGCCGCTCCCGCCGCACATCACCTTCGAGCAGGCGCATCACTTCGCGCAGGCATTCGTTCGCGGCGACCCGGATCGCGGCGACATGGTCCGCCGCTCGCTGCGGCAGCTCCTCGACGCGGTCGCGCCAAGCCGGTGATCGAAGCCCCACCCAGGCTCGCAATCGACGTCGAAGTCGAGCGTCTTTCGGCGTCCGCCTACACGGTGCCGACCGACCGGCCCGAGTCCGACGGGACGCTCGAATGGACCTCGACGACGCTCGTCCTCGTCGAGGCCGACGGCGGCGGCGAGACGGGCACGGGCTGGACCTACGCGCCCGCAGCCGCCGCGAACCTGGTCGCAGGAGCTGCTCGCGCCGGCGGTGGAGGGCATCGACGCCTTCGCCGTCGGCGCGGCGAATCGCGCGATGCAGCAGGCGCTCCGCAATGCCGGCGTCCCCGGGCTCGGCTCGATGGCGCTCTCGGCCGTCGACGTCGCCCTCTGGGATCTGAAGGCGAAGCTCCTCGGAGTCCCGCTCGCCGGTCTCGTCGGCCGCGTCCACGACGAGGTCCCGATCTACGGCAGCGGCGGCTTCTGCTCGTACACGCTCGCCGAGCTCGACGAGCAGCTCTCCGGCTGGGTGGCCGCCGGGATCCCGCGGGTCAAGATGAAGGTCGGGCGCTTGCCGGACGCACGACCTGCTCCGCGTGCGCGCGGCTCGCCGCGCGATCGGAAGCGGAGCCGAGCTCTTCGTCGACGCGAACGGCGCCTTCACGCGCAAGCAGGCACTCGAGTTCGGCGAGGCTGTCGCCGACGCTCGGCGTCTCGTGGTTCGAGGAGCCCGTGAGCTCGCGCGACCTCGACGGGCTTCGCCTCCTCCGTGACCGCCTCCCCGTGCCGCTCGAGGTCGCCGCCGGCGAGTACGCCTCCACCCTCGCGGAGCTTCGACGCGCTCTCCGGCTGCGTCGACTGCCTCCAGGCCGACGCCACCCGATGCGGCGGGATCACCGGGCTCCTCGCCGCCGGCGTCGTCGCAGCCGCGCACGAGCTCGACCTCTCGGGCCACACCGCGCCGACGATCCACGCGCACGCGCTTTGCGGCGTCGACGAAGCTCCGCCATCTCGAGTGGTTCCACGACCACGTCCGGATCGAGCGGATGCTCTTCGACGGGTTCGTGGAGCCGGCCGACGGCTGCGTGCGGCCCGATCTCGGACGCCCGGGTCTCGGCGTCGCCTTCAAGCGCGCCGACGCCGAGCAGTTCGCCGCCCGATGACCTCGCGCGCACAGACTGCGTCGGAGGCGACCGCGCTCGAGACGTCGCTTCGAGACGAGATCGCCGGCGAGGTGCGCTTCAGCACGGCCGACCGGCTGCTCTACGCGACGACCGGCTCCAACTACCGGCAGGTCCCGATCGGCGTCGTGATCCCGCGGACGCTCGACGATGTCGTCGCAGCCGTGTCGATCGCCCGCGAGCACGATGCGCCCGTCCTCTCGCGCGGCGGCGGCACGAGCCTCGCCGGCCAGTGCGTCAACGTCGCGCTCGTCATCGACTTCTCCAAGTACCTGAACCGCATCGTCGAGATCGACCCTGAGCGGCGACTCGCGCGCGTCCAGCCGGGAGTCGTCCTCGACCACCTCCGCGCGGAGGCGGAGCGGCGAGTTCGGCCTCACGTTCGGGCCGGATCCCTCGACCCACGACCATTGCACGCTCGGCGGGCATGATCGGGAACAACTCCTGCGGCGTCCGCTCGGTGATGGCGCAGTTCTACGGGCCCGGGCCGCGCACGTCCGACAACGTGGCCGAGCTCGACGTCCTCACCTACCGCGGCGACCGGTTCCGCGCCGGCGAGGGCGGCGAACGGCGTCCCCGAGCCGATGCGCCGCACGCCTGCGGGACACTCGTGGATCGCTACGGCGACCTGATCCGCGAGCGCTACCCGAAGCATCCCTCGCCGCGTCTCCGGCTACAACCTCGACGACCTCCTGCCCGAGAACGGCTTCCACGTCGCGCGAGCGCTTGCCGGGACCGAGAGCACCTGCGTCACCGTGCTCGAGGCGACGGTGCACCTGATCGACAGCCCGCCCTGCCGCTCGCTCGTCGTCGCGGGGTACGTCGACGCCCCCACCGCCGCCGACCACGTCCCCGACGTCCTCGAGCACGAGCCGCTCGGCCTCGAAGGCGTCGACGACAAGCTCATCGAGGACATGACGCTGCTCGGCCATACACCACCACGACCTCTCGCAGCTCCCGCCGGGCAACGGCTACCTCGTGATCGAGGTCGGCGGCGAGACCAAGGCAGGAGGCCGACGCGAAGGGGCGCGGCGATCATCGCGAGCCTCGAGCAGGCGGGCGGCGGCCTGCGCGGCACGAAGCTGTACGACGACCCGCAGGCCGAGGAGCACATCTGGGCGGTGCGCGAGGCGGGCCTCGGGGCGACCGCGTTCATCCCGGGCAAGCCGGACACGCACGAGGGCTGGGAGGACTCGGCCGTCCCGCCCGAGCGCCTCGGCGAGTACCTCCGCGAGCTGCGGCGCTCACCGATCGCTACGGCTACGAGAGCGCCGTCTACGGCCACTACGGCCAGGGCTGCGTGCACGCCCGCTGGAACTTCGACCTCGCGAGCGCCGCCGGCATCGCCACACTGGCGACGCTTCATGGACGACGCGGCCGAGCTCGTGCTCTCCCTCGGCGGCTCGCTCTCGGGCGAGCACGGCGACGGCCAGGCCCGGGCCGAGCTGCTTCCGAAGATGTTCGGCCCGGAGCTCGTCGAGGCGTTCCGCGAGTTCAAGTCGATCTGGGACCCCGACTGGCGGATGAACCCGGGCAAGGTCGTCGATCCGTACCCGATCGCCTCGAACCTCCGCTTCGGCTCCGGCTACAGGCCTGCCGAGCCGAAGACGCACTTCGCCTATCCGCGTGACGGCGGCAGCTTCGCGCACGCGACCGTCCGCTGCGTCGGGGTCGGCAAGTGCCGCCGCACCGGACGGCGGCGTGATGTGCCCGAGCTACATGGTGACGCGCGAGGAGAAGCACTCGACCCGCGGACGCGCCCATCTCCTCTGGGAGATGGTCGAACGGCGCGGAGCTCGACCTCTGGGGCTCCCCGGAGGTTCTCGACGCGCTCGACCTCTGCCTGTCCTGCAAGGGCTGCACGAGCGACTGTCCGGTCGGGGTCGACATGCCGACCCTGAAGGCGGAGTTCCTTTCGCATCACTATGCGCGCAAGCTCCGGCCACGACACGCGTACGCCTTCGGCCTGATCGACCGCTGGTCGGCGCTCGCCTCGCGCTCACCGGCCCTCGCCAACGCGCTCACCCAGACTCCGGGCCTGTCGACGCTCGCGCAGTGCCGCCGCGGGCGTCGTCGCAGCAGCCGCCGGCTGCCCAAGTTCGCACCGAGCACGTTCCGCTCCCTCGTGCCCGAGCTTGAAGGCGGAAGCGAGTCTGGGCCGCGCGTGATCCTCTGGCCCGACACGTTCACCAACCACTTCGAGCCGCGCGTCGGGCTCGCGGCGGCTCCGTGTGCTCACCGATGCCGGCTTCCACGTCACGCTGCCCCCGGCGAAGCTCTGCTGCGGGCGCCCGCTCTACGACTACGGCTTCCTCGACCTGGCACGCCGTTACCTGCGAGCGCACGCTCGACGCGCTCCGAACGGAGATCCGCGCCGGCGTCCCGATCGTCGGGCTCGAGCCGAGCTGCGTCGCGGTGTTCCGCGACGAGCTCACCAAGCTGCTTCCCCACGACGAGGACGCACGACGCCTCTCGAAGCAGACCTTCCATCTGGCCGAGTTCCTCGCACAGCAAGCTCCGGACTGGTCGCCGCCGCAGCTCACGGGGGCTGTGCTCCTCCACGGTCACTGCCACGCGCGCGCGACGGACGGATTCGAGGCGGAGCGAGCGTTGCTCGAGTCGGCCGGGCTTGACCGTCGAGGTCCCAGAGACCGGCTGCTGCGGCATGGCTGGCGCCTGGGGGTACGAGCGAGCCCATTTCGACGTCTCGCGCGCCTGCGCAGAGCGCGTCCTCCTGCCCGCCGTACGCGACGCCGCCCCGTCGACGTCGATCGTCGCGAGCGGGTTCTCGTGCCGGAGCCAGATCGCCCAGCTGAGCGCTCGTCGCGCCGTCCACCTCGCAGCGCTCCTTGCGGGTGATGCTCTCGCAGCTCCAGGGTCGCGAGTCATGAACCGGGGATTGATCCGGCGCGAGAACGGAGATCACGAAAGGCGTGGCACCCAGAGCGCTCCCGGCGCAGCTTCGTGAATGCGTCCTTCCCACGCGGGCCCGCGGAGGCGGACGTGGCACCGCGCTACGCCGGCTCGCTACGAGCTGCGCGATCGGGCTCATCGTGCTCGTGGCCGCCCTCGTCGCCGGAGCATTGTGGCCCGCGGCGATCTCGCTCGGCTGGGACGCGACCGCCCTCGTCTTCCTCGTCTCGGTCTGGGCCGAGATCCACGACCTCGATGCCAACGCGACCAAGCGTGTCGCGCGCAAGGAGGACGCCTCGGTGGCGGGATCCGACGGCGTCCTCGTCGTCGCCTCGACGGCGAGCCTCGTCGCGGTCGCGTTCGTCCTGCTCCACGCGTCCGGGCAGACGGGAACAGCGAAGGCGCTCTCGATCGCCCTCGCCGTCAGCGCGATCGTCGCGGCGTGGGCGTCGGTGCACACGGTGTACACCCTGCGATACGCGCGGCTGTACTACGCCGACCCGATCGGCGGCATCGACTTCCATACCGACGACCCGCCGGACTACGTCGACCTCGCCTATGTGGCGCTGACGATCGGGATGACCTTCCAGGTGTCCGACACCGACCTCACCGACCGGCCGATCCGGCGGACGGCAGTCCGGCACGCGCTCCTCTCGTACCTCTTCGGAGCCGTAATCGTCGCCGTCACGATCAACATCGTCGGGACGCTCGCCAGCGGCTCGTAGGGCTACTCAGCCTCGTTCGCGGCGGCGGTGACCCATGCGAACCCGGCCTGGAGCCAGTCGTTGGCACCTCCGAGTGCGAGTGCCCAGGTCAGCGTCCGTCCGAATCGGGGCGCGAGCACGTCAAGCGCGGTGATCCCGCCCGCCACCCACGTGCCGACACAGCGCGAGCAGGTGACGAGCTCGCCGATCGCCTGCTTCGTGGACCCGTCCGGAACCGGCTGTTCGTCTTCGGGATCGGCGCGGCCGCCTTCGACGAACGGGCGCCGGATGAAGCTCGTCACTTCGTCGTGCGCCAGCGTGCGGGAGGCCTTGAACGTGGCCAGACCGAGCATCGCCAGCTCGAACGGGGCCCGGTCGAGCTCCCGGCGGCGTAGACGGGCACCCACGAAGCTGGCAAGGCCGAGGCCGCCGACGAATGTCGAGGCAATCGCCGCATACGAGGCGTACGGGGGACGAACGGGAATGCTCCGCGCCTGCTCCTGCCGCTCCTTTTGCGCAACCGCCACCATCTGGCCGTTCCCGATCGCCCGCCCAGCAAACACGGATGCCGATCCAGGAAGCCGGCTCCTCGACGGGGAGACGGGTCACGCAGTTGCCGCTGAAGAAATCGCCTCGCGGGTAGGAGCTGAAGACGCAAGGAGACCACGAAACGGATGGAGGCTTTCCATGCAGCTGGACAACCTGCAAGACGTCCTCGTCGAGCAGCTCGCAGGCACTCGACGCCGCGCTGATCGCGGCGGCCCAGCGGGTCGAGCACTACGAGATCGCGGCGTACGGCACCGCACGGACGCTCGCAGACGAGCTCGGCTTCAAGGATGCCAGCGCGCTTCTCGACGAGACGCTCCAGGAGGAGGGCAAGGCCGACAAGCTCCTCACCAAGCTCGCCGCGGGCGGGCTCGGCAAGGGCGGCATCAACAAGCAAGCCGCGGGCGTCGCCTGAGACAGCATCGTCGCCCGCCGGACTCGAGTCGGAGCTCCGCTCGAGGCCGGCGGGCGTTCGAGATTGCAGCCCTGGGGGACGCCGTCAGGTCAACCAGGGGCCGAGCACGTCTTCGATCTCCGCGGGGCGAAGCGGCGGATCGAGCCGCGCGCGGACCTCGTTCCCGACCATGACGATCAGTGTCGGGACGTTCGTGACCCCTAGCCGCTCGGCGAGCTGCGGGTAGAGGTCGGCCATGACCCGCACGATCGCGAAGGTCTCATGATTGTGGCCTCGCTGGAGCACCTGGGCGAGATACGACTCCGCCCGGCGCGAGGGCCCCGACGTTCTCCGGTGGAAGTACAGAAGCCGGGGCTGGATGCCTGCACCGTGGACATTCGTGGCGCTCAACCCATCCTCCGATCGCCGTCGCTGTCTTTCGTCGACCGATCGCCGGCGCCGGGCGATTCAAGCCGTCTCGAGCTTCTTCTACCCGAGATCAGCTCGCGCCATTCCACCGCGCCACTGCCACACGAACACCCTGCCTCTCGACCACCCTGCCTCTCGACCACCCTGCCTCTCGACCACCCTGCCTCCCGACGCATTCCTGGGCGTGTTGGACGTGAGAATGGATTGCCTGCCGCCCGATTCGGGAAGAACCGTGAGACAACCGAACGGAGGAGCTTGCCAGTGCAGAGAACACGCCCGAAGAAGAAGTCCGTGACCGCCGTCGCAATCGACGAGCCGGCGCAGAGACGAGCCGCCTCGAAGCCACCTGCGCCCAGATCGACTACGCGCGAGCAGGCGAGAGCGGCGAAGGCGGCCGGCAAGCCCTCCCCGCCCCTCGGCCACCCGATGGTGGGCTAGCCGGTATGGCCAAGTCGCGTTCCGTCAAGGTGAAGTTGAGGCGAGCTCTCCACTCGCCCGAGAGCCTCTTCGCGCTTGCGCTGTTTCTTCGCAGCAAGCGTGGGCGAAAGCTCCTGAAGCGTGTGGCGCGAACTCCCGAAGGCCGGGAGCTCATTCGCGCGATCCGCAAGCAGCCCGGCGGCAAGAAGCTCCTGAAGGCGCTCTTCGGCAAGTCGAAGAAGAGCAAGCGCAGCGACCGCAAGCGGTCGGCGTACCTGTTCGGCCGCGAGGAGACGAACGGCGAGAGCACCTCGACGCGCTCCTCGGCCCTGCGGATCCACCGGCCATAGTCCGCTCGACACGACGCCGTCCGGCTTCCCGGCTCATGGCCGGGTCGGGCATGATCGGCCGCTAGGACGTGGGCGGGCCCCGTTGCACCTACCGGCTTCAGCTTCTCCCCCACCTCGATTTCGAGGAGGCGCGGAGGCTCGTCCCCTACCTGCAGGATCTCGGGGTAAGCCACCTCTACCTGTCCCCGTCGCTCCAGGCACGCGCCGCGTCGACGCACGGCTACGACGTCGTCGACCCGACGCGAATCTCGGCTCAGCTCGGGGGCGAGGATCGCTTCCGCGCCCTTTGCCAGGCCGGGCTTGGCGTGATTCTCGACATCGTCCCGAACCACATGGCGGCAAGCGAGGAAGAGAACCCGTTCTGGCGTGAGGAGCTGACGCGCGCCAAGTTCTTCGACGTCGAGTGGCGAAGCGGGAGCGTCCGGCGCTTCTTCGACATCGGCGACCTCGCCGGCGTCAGGGTCGAGGACGCCGAGGTGTTCGAGGTCACTCACGCAAAGATCGTCGAGCTCGTGCGGGAGGGCCTCGTAGGCGGCGTCCGCGTCGACCATCCGGACGGCCTCGCCAACCCGACTCGTTACCTCGAACGGCTGCAACAGGCAGGGATCGAGCAGGTCTGGGTGGAGAAGATCCTCGCCGACGCGGAGCAGCTGCGCGACTGGCCGGTCGCGGGAACCACCGGCTACTCCTTCGCCAACGACGCGACGCGCCTGTTCCTTGCCCCGGAGGCGGAGGAGCCTCTCACCCGGCTCTACGAGGAGCTCACCGGTGAGCGCCGGCCCTTCGCAGAGATCGCCCGCGAAGCGAAGCTTGAGCAGGCAAGCTCCACGTTCTCCCAGGAGGCCGCCTGGCTGCGTGACCGTCTCGAGGATGTCGACGAGGAGTTCGATCTGCCGGCGGCGCTCGCCTCGTTCGAGATCTACCGGACCTACGTCGACCCGGACACCGGCACGGTCGACGGCCTCGATCGCCAGGCCGTCTCGGAGGCAGGGCTACCGCCGCGCCTGGCCGACCTGCTGCTGCTGGAGGAGCGCGGGCACGACGCGTTCGTGACCCGGTTCCAGCAGACGCTCCCGCCCGTGACCGCCAAGGGAATAGAGGACACCGCCTTCTATCGCTACAACCGCCTTCTCTGCCTGAACGAGGTCGGCGGCGACCCCGGCCTCTTCTCGCTGGGCGTCGAGGAGTTCCACGCCCGCAACCTCGAGCGGGCCCGGCGCTTTCCCCACGAGCTCCTGACGACCCAGACGCACGACACCAAGCGAAGCGGAGATGCGCGAGCCCGCCTGGCGGCGCTCACCTGGCGCACCGGCGAATGGGAGCGGCACGTGCGCGAGTGGCGCCGGCTGAACGAGCCGCTCCGAAGCGGCTCTGCGCCCGACCCGAACGAGGAGTACCTGATCTACCAGACTCTCGCCGCCACGTGGCCCATCGAGCCCGATCGAGTGACGGCGTTCCTCGAGAAGGCGCTTCGCGAGGGAAAGACGCACTCGAGCTGGGCCGTGCCCGACGAGCAGTGGGAAGGCGCCGTCAAGGCCTTCGCCCTTGGGCTGTACGAGAGCAGGCCGTTCCTGGACAGCTTCGAGCCGCTCGCCGAGCGGGTCGCGCTGGACGGGCGCCAGATCGCGCTCGCGCAGACCCTGCTCAAGCTGACCTGCCCGGGTGTGCCGGACATCTACCAGGGAGACGAGCTCTGGTGCCTCTCCCTCGTCGATCCCGACAACCGCCGCCCGGTCGACTGGGAGCGTCGGCGAGAGCTGCTCGCCGACCTGAAGGCGGGCGCGCCCGTGCGGGAGGAGACGACCAAGCTCTTCCTGATCTGGAAGACGCTCGCGCTACGCAGCCGCTTTCCCGAGGCATTCGAGGGCTCCTACGAGCCGGTCGATGCCGGCACCGGCATGTGCGCCTACCTGCGCGGCGGAATGATCGCCGTCGCCGTCCCGACCCGGCCCGATGCCGAGTACAAGCCGCTCCCGGGCTTTCGAGACGTGTTCGACGGTATCGACCTCGGTGTCCACCTGCTGGAGCGTGTCTCGAGCGGCGTGGTCGTCGAGATCCCGGGGGCCCGCCGCTCCTCGGCGCCGGCGTGATCGGGCCGCTGGGAGCGAGGCCCATGGGCGCGGGCCTCGCCGAGCTCCGCGTCTGGGCGCCGAACGCGACCGACGTGCGAGTGGGCGACCAAAAGCTCGCTGCCGAGAGCGACGGCGTCTTCGCCGGCGTGATCGAAGCCCAGGTCGGCTCGGATTACGGCTTCTCGCTCGACGGCGCCCCGCCGACACCGGATCCCTGCTCTCGGTGGCAGCCCGGAGGCCTGCACGGCCCCTCGAGGATCCTCGACACGAACGAGCTCGCCTGGACCGCCGAGCCCGCCCCGATCTCCCTCGAGCGGCTCGTCGTCTACGAGCTCCATGTCGGCACCTTCACCGAGGAGGGCACATTCGAAGCGGCGATTCCGCGGCTCGAGGAGCTGGCCTCGCTCGGGGTCACGGCAATCGAGTTGATGCCGGTGGCGACGTTCCCCGGTGAGCGCGGCTGGGGTTACGACGGCGTCCTTCTCTACGCGCCCCATCGCGCCTACGGCGGCCCGGCCGACCTGGCACTCCTGGTCGACGCCGCCCACACGCACGGGCTCGCAGTGATCCTCGACGTCGTCTACAACCACATCGGCCCCGGCAGCGAGCTCGTCCGGAGGTTCGGCCCCTACTTCACAGACCGGCACGAGACCTTCTGGGGAGAGGCGATCGACTACTCGCGGCCCGGAGTGCGCGAATGGGCGATCCAGAACGCCGAGCAATGGGTTCGCGACTACCGCATCGACGGGCTCCGACTGGACGCCACCCACGCGATCTTCGACGACAGCGAGCCACACGTGCTGCGCGAGCTCGCCGACCGCGTCCGCACGGCGCATCCAGGAGCCGTCGTCATCGCCGAGATGACGCCCGGAGACCGCCGCCCCCTCGAGGCATGGGGGCACGATGCCCAGTGGGCAGACGACTTCCACCATGCTCTCCACGTGCTTCTGACTGGAGAGCGGGACGGCTACTACGCGCCGTACGGCACCGTCGCCGACCTGGCCCGTGCCTACCACGAGAAGCCTGCAAAGCGGCTCGTGATCTGCGCCTCCAACCACGATCAGGTGGGAAACCGCGCCTTCGGCGACCGTCTACCGCCGGCAACCCGGCCGCTCGCCGCGGCGTGCGTGCTCTTCGCCCCGCAGATCCCGCTGCTCTTCCAGGGCGAGGAGTACGGCGAAGTGGCCCCGTTCCTGTACTTCACCGACCATGACGACCCCGAGATCGCCCGCGCCGTCCGCGAGGGCAGACGGCGTGAGTTCGCATCCTTCGGGTCGTTCGGGGGCGACGAGCTGCCCGATCCGCAGGCGCTCGAGACCTTCACCGCCTCGCGAATCCATCCCGAAAGCGGGAGCGCCGAGCTCCGTGCCTTCTACCGGAGGCTGCTGAGCCTCCGCGAGGAGCTACCGGCGGAGATCGCGACCGAAGCCGACGAGCAAGCTCGCACTCTGCGCGTCCGGCGCGGGAGCTTCGAGCTCGTCGCCGACTTCGACCGGCTCACCGTCGAGCTGCACACCGGCTGATCCGGGAATCGCGAGGCTCACCGCCCCGTCAGCCCCCGGCGAACCGCGACAGGCTCTCCTGGAGCGCGACCAGGTTGTCGGAGATCTTCTCGCCGGGAAGCCCCTTGATCGCGGTGAAGAGGGCGCGCGTCTCCTCGTCGCTCATGTCGATCTCGTGCTCGAGGGCCGACGGTGCGGAGCCTGCGTGGAACGTGTCGTTCAGCTTGGCCGCAAGCGAGGGCCCTGCCGGGTCTGGCAGCTGCTCGAGCAGCATCGAGATGCCGTTCGCCTCGTGCGGGGTGAGGAGGCGGCCGCCGTCGATCATGAGCCGGATCACCGTGCTGGACTCCTTCCCAGGCCCGGGCCTGCCTAACCGGATGCGCCAGATCGCCATTGCGCAGGCATTGTGCAAGACCCAGGTAGGGTTCCGGTCGATGAGCCGCGAAGAACGGCGAGCGCAGAACGAGGTCTGGTTTCGCGACCTGAACGAGCGGCTCGAGGTTCGCTCCCTCGAGGAGCCCGGAGTCGAGACCTCCTTCGAGATCGTCTGCGAATGCTCCCTCGAGGGCTGCACGACTCGGCTCAGCATCGACTACGGCGAGTACGAAGCCGTCCGCGAGCAGCCGACATACTTCATCCTGGCGCCGAGGCACAGAGACCTCTCGGTCGAGCGGGTCGTCTCACGGGAGCAGGGCTACGAGATCGTCGAGAAGATCGGGGTCGCCGCCACGATCGCGGTCGAGCAGGATCCGCGAAGCTAGAGCGGCCTTCCTGTCACGAGCGTCGGGGAACGGCCTCGAACGAGCCAACAGACCGAAGGAGGATACGCGATGGGCTTCGACCAGTACCACGAGCCACCCGAGGAGCTGTCGGCCGAGGCACGGACCTTCGCGAGGATGATCGCGTCGCTCACCGAGGAAGCCGAGGCGATCGGCTGGTATGCCCAGCGGCTCGAGCTCGAGCCCGACGCGCAGGCAAAGGCGATCATGCAGAACGCCCAGGAAGAGGAGTTCAAGCACTTCGGCATGGACCTCGAGTTCCTCCTGCGGCGGGAGCCGAAATGGCGCGCCGCGCTGAATGAGATCCTCTTCAGCAAGGGCGACATCGTGAAGGCCGGCGAGCGCGGAGAGCACGCCGAGGAAGAGGCCTGAGCCTGAGCGCCCGGTCTCTCGGCTTCTAGGCCCCGAGCCCGAGGCCCGGCCCGTGGCGCTCGAGATGGTCGAGCGCGAGGTCGCGCAGGCGGAAGAGCTTGACGCGCCACATCAGCCCGTCCTTCGCGACGGTGAGCCGGCATACCTTCTCGTCCCGCATGCGCTGGTCGGGGAGGCGATGCCTCGCCCCGGTCCACCAGAGGACGACGTCGGGCGCGATCTCCTCGATCTGCCAGTCGCCGATCTCGTAGACCCCGTCGGCGTAGGCGAGCCGGATCGCCTCGACGGTCTCGTCGGGCCCCAGGGCGACACCGTCGGAGGCGATCGACTCGATCAGGGCGTCGTCGTGCAGGCACGCGCGCATCTCGTCGATCGCATGGCGCGCGTGAGCTTCCTCGAAGCGGTGCAACATCTCGTGGAACCGGGTGACCGGATCCGAGTGCGCCGGGGGTTGCGCGGGCTCTGTGATCATCGCTAGTCTTTGAAGTCGCGGCACATGTAGCATGACACGGAAGTTACGACAGCGAAGATACGCTAATAATGTCAGGTATGTCAAGCCCCGATCGAGAGAAGAACTGGCGGTTCCTCTCGAACCACACCCAGGTGCTGCTCTGCATCGCCCGTGACCCCGAGATCCGGATGCGAGACGTCGCAGAAGCGGTAGGCATCACCGAGAGGGCCGCACAGCGGATCCTCACCGACCTGATCGAGTCGGGATACGTCGAGCGCGAGCGTATCGGCAGGCGCAACCGCTACAGCGTGAATCCCAAAGCAGAGATGCGTCACCCCGCCCAGAGCGAGCACGAGATCGGAGAGCTTCTGACGCTGCTGAAGCTTGCGGGTAGGCCCGGTTAGATCCCGCCGGTCCCCGAGTGCCGGTGCCGCGCCGTCGCATGCACGCCGGAGCCATCCTCTCCCGCTCCGGCCGGCGCGTAGGTCATCCGCCCAAGTCGTCTGATGCGTCCGTCGCGGATCGCCTCCGAGAGCGCATTCTGGAATCGCCCTGGGCCCCAGCGGCGGGCGCCGGCGCGACGGGCGAGCTCGGCTCGTCTGAGAGGCCCCGAGCTCTCGAGCACGCGGGTGAGCGTTTCGACCTCTCGTTCGACCAAGGTCGGCGAGGCCTGGCGAGATCGCACCGAGGTGCCGAGCATTCCCGGCGAGTAGAACGTCTCCCCTGGCCCGGGCCGGTAACGACGGCGATCGCCGCGCTGTCGCTCTGCGCGATCTGCTCCCCGCTTCGGAGCCCGGCGCGTCGGGGCCTTCCCACCCCGGTCGGAGCGTTCCGGCGCCTGCTCGCCGCTCGTCTCGTCGCCGGCAAGCGTCCCTTTCTCGGCCTCCTCGGCGGTCAACGGCTTCGCTACGTCCTCGAGCTGTGCCTGCTCGGCGTGCACGCCCAGGAAGAGCTCGGCGACCCCACCCACCGCCATCACCGCGGCGCCGATCAGGAACGCGACCATGACCAGGTTACGGTCGTTCGTCCCGATCAGGTGACCGAAGAGCAAGGGGCCGACGATCCCGCCGACACCCGTGCCGATCGCGTAGAAGAACGCGATCGCGAGAGCGCGGGTCTCCATCGGGAAGACCTCGCTGACGGTGAGGTAGGCCGCGCTTGCCCCGGCCGAGGCCAGGAAGAACGTGACGAAGATCAGCGCCTCGAAGGCCCACGGCGAGGAGAGGTCGTGCGTGACGAAGAGCACGGCGAGGAGAGCCGCCGTCGCCGCGGAGCCGAGATAGGTGCCGGCGATCATCGGCACCCGGCCGACGGTGTCGAAGAGGCGCCCGAGCAGGAGCGGGCCGAGGAAGTTGCCGACGGCGAAGATGACGATGTACACGGGCACGAACCCCGAGGACACCTTGTAGAAGGTGCTGTAGAGATCGCCGAGGTTGAACGTGACACCGTTGTAGATGAACGCCTGGCCCACGAACAGGGCGAGGCCGAGCACCGCGCGCCTCGGGTAGAGCTTGAAGGCGGTCTTCCCGATCGACCGGAACGGGATCGTCTCGTGCTGCCGCACGGTGATCGTGTCGTCGACCTCTTCCAGAGGCTCTCCGGTCTCTTCCTCGACGTCGTGCTCGATCCCCTTCACGATCCGCTCGGCCTCCTCCTCGCGGCCGTGGATGAAGAGCCAGCGCGGGCTCTCCGGGACGTTGCGCCGGACGAGCATGATCGAGAGCGCGAGCACGGCACCGATCGCGAAGGTCACGCGCCAGCCGATGTCCTCGGGGAAGACCGAGCTGAGGAAGAAGAGCGCCGCGCCTGCGCCGGCCGCCGAGCCGACCCAGTAGGAGCCGTTGATCATCAGGTCGACGCGTCCGCGTACGCGCGCCGGGATCAGCTCGTCGATCGCCGAGTTGATCGCCGCATACTCGCCGCCGATGCCGGCGCCGGTGAAGAACCGGCAGAGGTAGAAGTACCACGCGGTCCAGGCGAATGCCGTCGCCGCGGTGGCCACGAAGTAGACGCCGAGGGTGACGATGAAGAGCTTCTTGCGCCCGAACCGGTCTGTGAGCTGACCGAAGAAGAGCGCGCCGACGCAGGCACCGGCGACGTAGATCGCCGCTGCGGTCCCGATCGAGCTCGCGCTGAGCGAGATGCCGCTCCCTTTCTCGGTCAGCCGCGAGGCGATCGAGCCGACGATCGTGACCTCGAGCCCGTCGAGAATCCAGACGGTCCCGAGCCCGCCGACGACGAGCCAGTGGAAGCGCGACCACGGCAGGCGGTCGATCCGGCCAGGGATCGCCGTCTCGACGACGTCCTGATCCTGCTCGAGTGTTGCCTCGGCAACGCTCATGCTCCACGGCGTACCCGTCTCCCGTGGCCGATAATCGCGCTGCTAGCGTCGGCGGCGTGCTCGCCTGCCGGATCCTCGGCCACCGCTACCGCTTCTCGGCCGAGGGTCGAACGATGACCTGGGCCTGCGAGCGCTGCCGCGTCGCCAACACGAAGACGTACGACACGCCGGCAGAGGCAGGCCGCTATGCCCGCTCGTTCGACCGCGACGACCGCCAGGAGTTCGGGCGGCGAGCGCCGCTCGTCGGCCTGTTCCCGCTACGCGTTTGGCGCTTCTGGCGAGACCGGGGTAGCAAGGCCCCCTAGCTGCCGCCCCGCAGATAACAAAAGCCCCGCTTTCCGGGGCTTTTCGAAGCGGATGATGGGACTCGAACCCACGACCTTCTGCATGGCAAGCAGACGCTCTAGCCAACTGAGCTACATCCGCGTGGGGCCTAGCTTAGCCGTTTCGCCGCCCGGAACGGCCTGACGAGCGCACCGCCCGCCGACGGCTGCACCCGATGGTCGGTGCAGCCGTCCCTATTTCGACGACCCGTGGGGAGAGGCCTACGCGCCCCAACCGAACTTGTCGCGCGTGTCGAGCTCGCGCCAGAAGACGACCTCGGGCTCCATCGTGACGCCGACCGCTTCCATCAGCGGGCCGATCTGGGCCTGCGTCGCGGCGAAGAACCGCTGGAAGCTCTCGGCGTCCGGCCACTCGTCCAGCACCATGAGCCGGCCGTCGTCCGCCCCGTAGAACCGGTGCGCGATCGCGCCGTGTTGCCTCGCGATCTCGACGATGCTCTCCATCTCCCCCGGGTTGGCCGCAGCGCGCCGCTCAAGCTCGGCAACGTCGCCCTTCACCCGAAGCGTCACGATCACCGACATGTGCCCTCCTTTGCTCGTAGGAGAGCCGAATGAAACTCCACTCGGTAGCGCCTGGTCAAGCCCGCCGGGGCCACACGACCAGGATTGTCACGCGGCGTCCAGCGCCTCGTTCACGAGCCGGTCGGCGAGCTCGTTGTGCTCGCGCATCACGTGGTGGTAGACGACCTTCCCGAGCCGGTGCGCCAGGCCTCCCGCTTCGAGAGAGAGCGCGCGGAGCGCCTCGTTCTTCACCCGGTACTCGCCGCGCATCTGCTTCACCATCAGCTCCGAGTCGGAGCGAACCTCGACCTCGGCGACTCCGAGCTCGAGCGCCTTCGCGAGCCCGGCGATCAGGCCGCTGTACTCGGCGACGTTGTTGGTGGCGACGCCGATCGCCTTGCCCTCGGCCGCGATCACCGCCCCTTCCTCCGACTCGAGCACGTAGCCGTAGGCGGCCGGGCCGGGGTTGCCGCGGGCGCCGCCGTCGGTGTAGAGACGCGCGTTCACAGCAGGGCGTAGACGTCGAAGGCCGGCTCCTCGTACGGATGCGCCCGACGGAGGGCGGCGACGACCTCGTCCTGCCTCTCGGCGGGGAACACCGTCTCGAGGCGAAGCTCGGGAACGCGCTCCTCGGAGCCGACCTGGCCGAGCACCGGAGCGGCGCCGGGAAGCGGCCGGAAGGCACCGGTCCCTTCCGTGTGCCACGAGCAGCGGTCGTACTCGCCGATCCGGCCCGCCCCCGCCTCGAAGATCGCGTCCCGAACCGCCTCGAGCGCCTCGGCAGGGACGAACACGACCAGCTTGCGATTCACTGGTTGTCGATTTGGGCGCGCTGCAGGCGGCCCGAGTAGTCGACGTAGATCGACTTCCACTCGGTGAAGACGTCGAGTGCCGCCTGCCCGGCCTCACGGTGGCCGTTGCCGGTGTCCTTCGTCCCGCCGAACGGCAGATGCACCTCGGCGCCCGTCGTGCCGGCGTTCACGTACGTGATCCCGGCCTGGAGGTCGCGCATCGCCCGGAACGCCCGGTTGACGTCGCGCGTGAAGATCGCCGACGAGAGCCCGTAGGCGACGGAGTTCGCCACCGACACGGCCTCGTCGAAGCTTCCGACGGGGATCAGCGCCGTCATCGGCCCGAAGATCTCCTCCTGCGCGATCCTCATCCCGCCCTCGACGTCGGCGAAGACCGTCGGCCGGTAGTAGAAGCCGGCGCCGCCGACCGCCTCGCCACCTGTCAGGAGCTTGGCGCCCTCGTCCTTGCCGATCTGCGCGTACCCCGAGACCTTGTCGAGCGCAGCCTGGTTGATCAGCGGGCCGACGTCGGTGCCGTCCTCCCAGCCGGGGCCGAGGCGCAGCCTCTCGACGACCTGGACGAGCTTCGACTGCAGGGCGCCGTAGACCGCCTCGTGGACGATCACCCGCGAGGCCGCGGTGCAGCGCTGTCCCGTCGTCCCGAAGGCGGACCAGACGATCCCGTCGACCGCGAGGTCGACGTCGGCGTCATCCATGACGATGATCGCGTTCTTGCCGCCGAGCTCCAGGTGCACGTGCTTGAGCCGGTCCGCGGCCGCCTTCGTGACCGCGATCCCGGTCTCGCGCGAGCCTGTGAACGTGATCACCGGCACGTCGGGATGGCGGACGAGCGCATCGCCGGCCTCCTCGCCGAGCCCGTGCACGATGTTCACGACTCCCGGCGGCACTCCCGCCTCGGCGAGCAGCTCGACGAACCGCTCGGCCAGATAGGGCGTGTCCTCCGCAGGCTTGAGGACGACCGTGTTGCCGCAGACGAGCGCCGGGCAGAGCTTCCACGACGGGATCGCGATCGGGAAGTTCCACGGCGTGATCGCGCCGACGACGCCGACGGGCATCCGGACGCTCATCATGAACTTGTCGCGGAGCTCGCTCGGCGTGGTCTGCCCGAAGAGCCGCCGGCCCTCGCCACCCATGTACATGCTCATGTCGATCGCTTCCTGAACGTCTCCCCCGGCCTCGGCCTTGACCTTGCCCATCTCGCGGGTCATCAAGGTCGTGAGCTCGTCCTTGTTCTCGCGCAGGAGCTCCGCGAGCCGGAAGAGCATCGCTCCGCGCTCCGGCGCCGGGACGAGCCGCCAGTCCTCGAAGGCGGCCTTCGCGGCGGCGACGGCGCGGTCGACGTCGGCCTTGCCCGAGCGCGGGAAGCTCGCGAGAGCCTCGCCGGTGGCCGGGATCAGCGACTCGAAGGTCTCGCCGCTCTCCGCGGCGACCCACTTGCCGCCGATGAAGTTGTCCATCTGCCCTGCGGTCGCCACGAGCCGATCTTACGGCTCGGGCTCTTGCTCACGGCTAAGGATCGGGAACGTCGGTCTTCGCGAACGTGCCCGAGGCACGTGCGCGGCGGCGGTCGCGCGTCTCGCGCTGCTCGGCGAACTCGCCCGCTTCCCGTCCGCGGCGGCGATCGGGACCGTGCCTGCGGTCGAGGATCACCGTCACCGACGGGTTGTCGGCGTAGTGCGCGACGAGCTTCTCGAAGAGCTCATCCTCGAGCTCCGGCGGGACGACGCAATAGATCACGGGCTCAGTCTACGACTGCGGCGACCAAACACCTTCACCCGAGTTGGTCAGACGCGTGCGATGTCGGGAACGACGCGGCCGTCCTCGACCACGTGCGCGTTCCATTCGACGAACGACGCGTCGAGCTCCGCGGGATCGTGGCCCCGCTCGGCGAGCCGGACCGGCTGGGCGAGCTCCGGCGTGACGCGGTACTGGTACCAGGAGATCTCCCAGGCGACCGTGATCACGATCTCCTGGTTCACGCCCGAGAGCGGCACGATCGAGACGCGCGGGCTCCCGAGGCTCTTCGCGATCCCGCCGACCGTGCGGCGGAACTGCGAGGCGTTGAAGTGATCGGCCGCCTCGACGATCGCGAGCTCCGACTCCGACAGCCGCCGCAGGATCGGCTCGCTCGCAACCGGCTCCTCGCCGGGCGGCCGCGTCCCGAGGAGCGCCGCGAGCGAGAAGCGGCCGCGGCGGCGGTCGGCCGTGAAGGTCGGCGTCGTCGGCGAGCCCTCCTTGACCCAGCCGGAGTCCGTCGCGGCCTCGTTGCAGAGCGTGCACACGTCCACGTACGACACGCCTCCGTTGGCGGTGAAGCGCATCGCGCGCTCACCCATCAGGAGCGTCCGCTCACAGATCGCGCACTGGCGTGCGGTCGTCGCCTTCGTCACGCGCATACTGCTCCGAGCGTAGCTGCTCGCGCAGCTCCGAGCCACATTTTCCCCGCAAATGGGGGAACAGCTCAGGCCGGGACGGCCTCGCTGTCTTTCTTCGCCGACTCGATCAGCTTCTGGGCGATGTGCGCCGGCACCTCCTCGTAGCGCAGGAAGGACATGTGGTAGTCGCCCCGGCCGCTGGTCATCGACGTGAGCGACTGCGAGTAGGTGAGCACCTCCGCCATCGGCACCTCGGCCTTGATCGTCGTCATGCCGCCCTTCGGGTCCATCCCCTGCAGGCGCCCGCGGCGGGAGTTGAGGTCGCCGTTGACGGCGCCCACGGCCTCGTCGGGCACGGTCACCTCGAGCTCCATGATCGGCTCGAGCAGCGTCGGCTGGGCCTTCTCGTAGGCCGACTTGAACGCCATCGAGCCCGCGACCTTGAACGCCATCTCCGACGAGTCGACCGAGTGGTAGGAGCCGTCGACGAGGCGGACGCGAACGCCCTGCACCGGGGCGCCGGCGAGCACGCCGTGCGCCATCGTCTCCTGGACGCCCTTGTCGACAGCCGGCCGGAACCCTTGCGGGATCACGCCCCCGACGATCTGGTCGACGAACTCGTAGCCCACGTGGCCCTCGAGCGGCTCGATCACGATGTGGCAGTCGCCGAACTGGCCCCTGCCTCCGGTCTGCTTCTTGTAGCGCCCCTGGGCCCGCGCCTCGCCCTTGATCGTCTCGACGTAGGGCACCCGCGGCTGGTGCAGCTCGACCTCGACCGCGAAGCGGCTCTTCAGCCTCGCCACCGCGACCTCGACGTGAACCTGGCTCATCCCCGACAGGAGCTGCTCGCCGGTCTGCGAGTCGCGGCGCAGCTGCAAGGTCGGATCCTCCTCGTGGAGGCGCCGCAGCGCCTGCGCGACCTTGTCCTCGTCTCCCTTCGTCTTCGGCGTCACCGCAAAGCTCATCACCGGCTCGGCGAAGTCGAGCTTCGGCGGCTCGACGTGCCGCTCGGAGTCGAGGAGCAGATCGCCCGTCTGGACGTCCTTCAGCTTCGCCACGGCGCCGATGTCGCCCGAGACGAACGAGTCCGCCTTGTCGTGATCCTTGCCCTCGAGCACCATCAGCCCGCCGAGGCGCTCCTTCGAGGAGTCGCGCGCGTTGATCAAGGTCGAGTCGGCGGCGATCGAGCCGCCGTAGACGCGGAACGCCGAGATCCGGCCCGCGAACGGGTCGGCGATCGTCTTGAAGACGAAGAGCGCCGCTCCGCCGCCCGCGTCGAAGTGCGGCGCCTTGCGGGCCGGTGAGGGCACGCCCTCGACGATCAGGTCGAGGAGCGCATGCGTGCCGAGGTTCTTCGTCGCGACCCCGCACGTCACCGGGTAGAGCTCGTCGTTCGTCACCGCGGTCTTCAGGGCCGCCGCAATCGCGGCCGGATCGAGCTGCTCCCCGGCGAGATAGGCCTCCATCAGCCCCTCGTCGGTCTCCACGACCGCATCGAGGAGCTTCTCGCGGTATTCGGCCGCCAGCTCGGCCATCGACTCGGGAACCGGCACCGGATCGCCCTCACGAGCGCCGCCCGGATCCATGTAGGCGCAGTCGTGGAGCAGATCGACGACGCCGACCAGCTCGTGCTCGACGCCGATCGGAAGCTGGACCGCGACGCAGCGGTCCGAAAGCTGCTCCTTGATCGCCGCCAGCGTGCGGAAGAAGTCGGCGCGCTCGCGATCGAGCATGTTGACGGAGACGACGCGAGAGAGCTCGAGCGCCTCGGCGCGGTCCCACACGCGGGTCGTGTTCACCTCGACCCCCATCACGGCCGAGACGACGACGAGCGCACCCTCCACCACCGTGAGGCTCGCGATCGTGTCCGCCTGGAAACCCGAGTCTCCGGGCGTGTCGATCAGGTTGATCTTCCGCCCCAGCCAGTCGAGGTGTGCGAGCGACGCGCCCAGCGACATCTGCCGCCGCTGCTCGTCCTCGTCCCAGTCGGACACGGTCGTCCCGGCCTCGACGCTGCCGAGCCGGTTGGTCGCACCGGCCTGGAAGAGCATCGACTCCACGAGCGAGGTCTTACCCGTCCCGCGGTGGCCGACGACGGCGACGTTGCGGATCTTCCCGGGCTCCTGAGACATACCTCGCTCCTCTCGGATCAGTGGGCTCGCGACACTTCGAGTTCGTTCACGAATCCTAAACCGTCCGGCTATGCCGGCCCGACAGCTCCGGGCCGCGAAGCGCCTCGGGTCGTCGAGAGAGGGTCAGGCGGGCAACGCGGCGCTCTGAAGGCGCGAGCGGAGGCGCAGGATCGCCTTCGTGTGCAACTGGGAGACCCTCGACTCCGTCACGCCGAGAACCTCGCCGATTTCGCGGAGAGTCAGCTCCTCGTAGTAGTAGAGCGTCACCACCAGCTTCTCGCGCTCGGGCAGCCGCGAGATCGCCTCCGCCAGAGCCTCCCGCATCTCCGACTCGTCGAGCGCCTCCGCCGGACGGATGCTGCCCGGATCCTCCAGCGTGTCGAGCAGAGACACCTGGTCGCCGTCGGCGGAGGTCGACCACAGCTCGTCGAGCGCCGCGATCGACGAGCGCGAGATGTCGACGAGCGACTCCTCCAGCTCCTCGCCCGTGATCCCGACCTTCTCGGCGATCTCCTCGTCGCTCGGGCTGCGGCCGAGCTTGCTCTCGAGATCGCGGATCGCACGCTCGATCTCACGCGCCCGCGTACGCACCGAGCGCGGCACCCAGTCGAGCTGACGCAGCTCGTCGATGATCGACCCACGGATGCGGGCGATCGCATACGTCTCGAACTTGATGTCGCGCTCCGGGTCGTACCGGTCGATCGCGCTCATCAGCCCGAGCAGCCCATACGAGACGAGATCCGCCTCGTCCACGTGCGCGGGCAGGCCGGAGCCCAGCCTCCCCGCAACGTACTTCACGAGGGGCGAATAGTTGACGATGAGCCTGTCGCGGAGCGATTTGTCGCGGGTGCGACGGTACTCGAGCCACAGGCTTCGGCTGTCGGTGTCTCCAGCCACAGGGAGAGAATACGAGCTAGCGGCGCATTCTCCTCAGTGCACCCCACGCAAGAGTTGCCATCCACCCCCCGATCGCGGCCGCCGCAACCGCGATCACCCACCTCCCATGAGCCGCGCTCGCGAACGCGATCACGGCAAAAGCCGCCGTCAGAACGGCAAAAAGCGTCGGAAGCGACAGCCGGCCCACGCCCGAGATGATGCCCGAGACCGGCCGATACAATCGACCTCGCAACCGAGGGGCGTAGCTCAATTGGTAGAGCACCGGTCTCCAAAACCGGGGGTTGCAGGTTCGAGTCCTGTCGCCCCTGTAAGGCCCTGGGGGAACCAACAAGGTTCCCCCACGAGCCCCCTCCTCCGCGGACATGGGGGAACCAACGAGGTTCCCCCATGGGCCCCCTCCTCCGCTCTCGGTGAGCAACGGCCGGGGTGGTTCGGTTTCGAACCGCATTCGGACGGAGGCTGTCGTGGTCGCACCGGCTGAGCCGGCACGACCACCAAGACGTACGGGCGCCGGTGTTCCCGGGCTCCGTGGGGTGCTCATGGTTCCGGCGAGACGCACGTCGTGGGCCTTAGCTCGGCTTCGCCTCGCTAAGGCCGCGATCGGGGACGTTTTGCGGACTACTCGATCCGGAACAGGATCAGCGGCTCGCCATCCGGTAGGCGCCACCGATGAAGGGGGGTCAACCGGAGGCCCAGGTCGGCGAGGTCATGGTGGCCCCGGACGATCAGGAATCGGGCGCGGGCGCGGCTCACCCACGAGGCGTCGTAGCGAAGGCGGTAGTAGCGCAGCCCGAACTGGTTGAACCAGATCGTGAACGGCCCGATGTACGCGAAGCGGCGCTCGCCGGGCGCCACACCCTCCATCGTCCTGAAGACATCCTCCTGGTGCCAGTTCTCGCTTGTCGGCGGCCCGATCAGGTAGGCGACCCGGCGAAATAAGGTCACCTTTCCGTCGAGCCCGATCGAGGGGATGCCGGCAAGCGCAGGTCCCGAGCCGAGCCGAAACTCCAGGTCGTTCGGAAGGACGGGCACGGCAAAGCTGATCGCCAGGAACGCAGCGGTGCCGTAGAGCAGCACGACGCCTGTCAGCGTCCTGCGGAGCTTCGCCGGAAGCGACTCGAGCCATGCGGTCGCGACGACAGCGACCGCAGGCAGCATCGGAAGCGTGAAGCGTGGATCCTTGTCCTTGACGAAGGTGAACGCGAGGTAGGTCCCGACGATCGTCAGGAGTGGATACGCGTTCCGCCCGCGTGCATCGACCCTGCGGATCGAGAGAGCGATTCCGACCACCACGAAGAGAAACGGCCCGAGGTAAAGCTGGCGGTCGACCAATGCCCAGAAGTACCAGAGGAACGAGGCAAGGCTTCCGAGAGAGGGGACGGCGTACGGCGTCGGCCCGTAGCCGAAATGGGTCACCTGATGGAGGACGGCAGTCAGGTTCCGCGCGTACCAGACCTCGGCGACGGCACCCGCACAGAGCGCCGCGACGACGATGTTGCGTAGGCGCTTGCCCCTCGCCTCGCCTCGCGCCGTCGTCGCGCGGTAGAGCGCGTAGACGACCGGGAGCACCATGACGAGCGGGAACGTCCACTTGACCAGCACTCCGGCCCCACAGGCGAGGCCGAACAGGAGCGAGTGCCTGCGGCTACCGAATGAATCGGCGCGCACGAGCAAATAGAGGGAGACGACGACGATCGCCGCGAGCGGCGCATCGAGCATGTACTCCTTCAGCGTCGTGACGATCATCGGCGTCGTCATGAGAAACGCCACCGACACCCGGCCGACCCGCTCGTTCCAGAGCGCCTTGCCGAGCCCGAATGTCCCGAAGACGAGAAGTGCCGTCCAGACGACGTTGCCGAGCACGGCAACCCAGATCGCCTCGTCTCCGGTTGCCTTGTAGAACGCGTCGGTGACCCAGTAGACGAGCGGTGGGTAGTAGAGGTGAGCGGTAAGGAACGTCCGGGGGTCGCTCAGCTTGAGCAGCCTGAGATAGATCAGGCTGTCGCCCAGATGGCCCGCCATGTCCCAGTGCGGCGAGCGCTTCTCCATCAAGCGCCACCACACGTCGAGCCCGGTGATAGTGGCGACGATCCCTCCGAGCAGAAGCCCGTTGGAGAGGCGTCGCGACACCCCCCGGAGACTAGGAGGGGAAGCGGGCGTCATGCAACTCCGCCGGCCAGGCGTACACTGGATCGGCGATGAGGCTCACGCGCGTGCCGGTTGTCGGCATCACGCTGGCGCTCGCTTTCGCCGCGCCGGCCGCGGCGTTCAGAAGCGGCGGTCTCGCTGCGTCCCTCCGGCCGGTGGCGACCACGGTCGCCTCGACGAGAAGCGAGGCGCCCCACACCTGCCAGGCGGGCCGCAATCACGAGAAGACGAAGCTCCGGCTCACCGGGGATGCCCGCAAGCACGCGGTCGTCGCCTGCGAGCAGCCCCCGAAGTCCGACCTCGTGACGCCGTCGTTGCAGCGGTCCGCGCCGAACGCGCTCACCGCGATCGGCTGAGGAGATCTAGAGAAGCAGACGCGCTACATCCCCATCGGCGTCGGATCCGCGGTCGGGACCGACGGATGGGCCTGCCACGTGATCGAGAACCCGGTGCCTGCGGGGTTGAGCGTCGAAGTTGCGGCTCCGGCATCACTTGAGTCCGTCGTGATGCGGTTGCGGGCGCCGAAGAGCGGCGAGGAGTGCGGAATGAGCTGAAGGTCGCTCGAGACCCAGTTCGGGCTCGAGATCGTGCCGCTCAGCCCGTTGCCCTTTGCGAACGAGCGGGCGAACGAGATCTTGCCGAAGTTCGTCAGGGGGATCTGGCGGCAGTCCCCGAACCCGCCGCATTCGGCAGGGGCCTCGGCGACCCACTCCGCCGAGGTGAGATCCGGCGCGGCCATCGTCAGGTGCTTGGTGAACCTGGTCTTGCGAGTGCGATCGATCACCTGGACGAGCACGTCGGTGCCGTTGACCACCACGCTCGAGGCGATCACGTCCCCGGGACCGACCTTGAGGCTCACGGTGACCGAGTCGGCCGGGACGAGCTCGTACCACGCGTAGTAGCTGGCGGTGCCGTCCGCGTGGCAATCGGCCGAGGTGCCGGCCTGCTCGAGCGCATTCGCCGTGACGCTGTAGCCGCCGAGGCCCACCCAGATCGCGACCGACGTCGGCATGCCCTTGCAACGCGCCTTCGGCTCGCGCCACTGACCCGTCACGTCGGAGAAGCTCATCGACGAGGCCGCCGTGGTCGGCGAGGAGCCCGGCCCGATCGCGGCGTACCCGGACCAGTTCGAGGTCACGTCGGCCGAGACCGAGGCCGAGCCCGACGCCCCGGCGCTGAACGCCGCCGCCAGGCATGTCACGGCGCTCGCGGTCACGAGCGCGAGCCTGCCGCGCCTCATCGCTGCCCTCAGGGCGTAGGGTCGCCCGGCTCCGCCGGGATGACCGCAGCCTCCACCGGAGCTTCGACCACGGCAGGGCCTTCAGCAGCCGGCTCCCCACCAATCTCCTCGGCTAGAGCCGTAGGCGTCACGACGGGCCCGGCCACGGGCGGTGCGCCGCTCTCCTCGCCGCTCGCCATGAACGTTCGAGCCGCGTTGACGGGGCTGACGGCCGTCCGGACCTCGTTGACGCTGTCGAGCGCCTCCTTGATCCCGGTCCCCTCGAGGGACTGCCGGAAGTCCCTCATCCCCTTCCCGAGCTGGCGCCCGATCTCGGGGAGCTTGTCCGGGCCGAACAGAAGCAGTGCGACGACACCGAGGAGGACGATCTCGAGTGGCCCGATGCTTCCCATCTCCTCTGAGAGTACCACCCTCCTCGTCGGGCATCCGAGCCCCTTTCGGGTGGGACGGAGCCCTCAAAAAGGCGCTTAGAAGTTCCTAAGACTCGGGGGCGGCGGCCCTGGCGGGTTCTCGGGGATCGCCGCTACTGTACGACGCATGGCGACCGTGACGGCTCCTCTCGGCACCGGCCAGGCCCTGACCGACTCGCACGCAGCCCTCTCGCGGGAGCTCCGGCGGCTGACGCGCGCCGCGACGTTCGTCGCGGTGATGACGAGCCCGGTCGCGTTCTACTGGTTCCACCATCACGACGGCTGGGGAGTCGGAAAGGCGCTTGCCATCACCTTCCTCGCCGTCGTCGGCTTCCGCGGCCTGATCGACGTGCTCGTGCGCAAGGTGATCCCGTGGCCGAGCCTCTTCGGCACCGACGACGCCCGGTTGCGCGAGGAGGACGTCACCAACCGCCGGCGCGCGTGGACGTGGCGTTGGTTCAGTCGAGTGTGCTTCAACGTCTTCGGCGCGATCACGGTCGTGTACCTGATCCAGATCTGGACGGCGCACCCCGGCTCGCACATCACCTGGCTCGGCACCTCGACGGCTCTCTACACGAAGTTGCACAAGGTGCTGCACAGCCCGACTGCGCTCGTCTACGCGTTCCAGATCTTCTTCCTCTTCTTCGCCAACTTCTTCATCTTCATGGGCCCGATGCTCCTCATGGGCATCTCCCAGATGCGCGGCTACGAGCCCGGCGACGCCGAGTGGGGCGTCAAGCTCGACCACGTCCGCGGGCAGGCCGAGGCGAAGGAGGAGATCCGCCGGGTCGTGACGCTCTGGCAGTCGGGCGAGGTGTTCGAAAGTGCGGGCGGTAAACGCGAGCGGGGCCTGCTCTTCCTCGGCGCGCCCGGAACCGGGAAGACGATGATGGCGAAGGCGATCGCGACCGGGTTCAACTCGCCGTTCGTGTCGATGCCCGGCTCCGGGTTCGCCCAGACGTTCATCGGGATCGACGTCGTGATCGTGCGGTTCCTCGCCCGCAAGGCCAAGAAGCTGGCGAAGAAATGGGGCGGCCAGTGCATCGTCTTCATCGACGAGATCGACGCCGTCGGGATGCGGCGCCAGTCGCTCGGGGGTGCGGGCGGCAGGTACGAGCCCCTCGACGACTTCTCGAGCCCCTTCTACGGGCCTTTCGGCGCGATCAACCCGAGCGGCGACCTGATCATCGAGACGCCGGAGTGGCGCGAGCACATGTTCCAGTCGCGGGCGCCGGAGCGGCGTTCGCCTTACCCCCCGTTCATGCAGAAGATCGGGAGCCTCGTCAACCAGGGCATCTTCCCCGGCATGGGCGGCATGGGCGGCGGCATGGCCCTGAACCAGCTCCTCGTGGTGATGGACGGGATCGACAACCCGCCCTTCATGCGCCGGGTGCTGACGAACCGGATCAACGGCCTCCTCGATGCGATCTACGTCGTCCCGACGAGAATCGGCAAGCACAAGCTCCGCCTCCCGCCCCCGCGTCCGTCGGGCGCCCAGATCTACTTCATCGGCGCCACGAACGTGCCGGTCGAGAACCTCGACCCCGCGCTCACCCGCCCGGGGCGCATGGGCCGCCACATCACGTTCCGGACGCCGACGAAGGACGACCGCAAGGACATCTTCGACCTGTACCTGGCGAAGGTCGCCCACGACCCGGATCTCGACACGCCCGAGCGGCGCGACGAGATGGCGCGGATCACGAGCGGGTACTCGCCGGCGATGATCGACCAGATCTGCTCGATGGCGCTGACGAACGCCCACCACGAAGGCAAGGCGGCGTTCACGTGGGAGCACCTCGTCGACTCGATGACCGTGATCGAGTCGGGGACGGCGATCAACGTCACCTACACCGACGCCGATGCGCGGGCGACGGCGATCCACGAGGCCGGGCACGCGGCCGCAGCCCACGTGTACGTGCCGGAGGTCGAGTCGAGCCGGCTTTCGATCCGCATGCGCGGCGGCAGCCTCGGCCATCACCAGGCGTTCGAGAAGGAGGAGCGATTCGGCAGGTTCCAGAGCCGGCTCTTCGGCTCTCTCGTCCATATCGTCGGGGCGATGGCCGCCGAGCTCGCGTTCTACGGGGAGAACTCGAACGGCGTCGGCGGTGACATGCAGTCGACGACCTGGCTCGCCTCGACGATGGTCGGCGCCGCCGGGATGTCGCCGCTCCCGCTCGACCTGCACGGAAAGACGTTTGCCGACGAGACCGAGGATCAGACGCGCGAGCGGGTGCTCCGGCGGCTCGAGGACATCGGGTCACGGCTGATGAACCGCTCCTCGAGCGGATGGGATGCGCTCTCCGACCCGCGCAAGCGCGCGTACGCGGCCCAGTTCATCGGCGAGGCGTTCGTCACTGCCTACAACCTCATCCTCGAGAACAAGGACAAGGTCGAGAAGGTCGCCGACACCGTGATGGAGAAGAAGGAGATCTACGGTGACGACCTGGTACGCCTGCTCGACGCCCAGGACTTCAAGAAGCCCGACATCGACTGGACGAACGAAGACAGCTGGCCCAAGTTCATGAACTGGTCCCGCACCGAGCGAGATCGAGATCGAGAGCGCGACTTCGACCGTGAGCGCGACGCCCAGCCGAGCGTGCCTGTCGAGATCGCGCAAGGCCCTCCGCCCGACGGCGACCTCGGCTCGCCGGGAGATCCGGGAGAGTGAGCGAGACCCCGGCTCCCGAGAGCCAGACCGAACCGGACGAGCCCGTAACACCGCCGGCGACCGAGGCGTCGGCCTCGGTCGTCCCGCCGGTGAGACTGCCGTCAGGGCGTCTTTCGCTCCGCTTCGCCGTCCTCTACGGGGCCCTCGGCGCGATCCTCGTCGCGGCCGTGGCAGGCCTCGTGATTCTCGTAGTACGCCCGGCAACCAGCACCTCGGTGCCGTGGTCGCCCTGGACGCCGCCCAAGGGGACGACGGCGAAGATGGCGAGCGAGATCGCCCAGCACGTCGCTGCGCAGTACCACTTGAACGGCACCGGAAGCCCGCTCGTGGCCGTGGTCGCGGGGCCGCCGCAGGTGACGAGCGGCACCCACAAGGTCGCGATCTCGAACTTCGCCGTCAAGTCCGTGAAAGCATCGAGCGGCATCCAGGTGATCCCCTCGGGGAAGACATGGACGGAGCAGCTCTGCGGCCTCGGTGCGAGCTGCTCGATCTCGTCGGGCACCGCGACTGTGACACGAGGCCGCCTCGTTCGCCGCGAGGCCCTCGAGGTCGCGCTCTACACGTTCAAGTTCGTGCCGGCGATCGACTCGATCGTCGCCTTCATGCCTCCGCCGCCGGGTCAGACGGCCACCACGCTCCTCTACCTCCAGAAGAGCGCCCTCAAGCCGGAGCTGAAGCAGCCGCTCGACAAGACGCTCACGCTCCCGACGCCGCCTCTTCCGAGCTCGCCCGACCCGCGCGAGAAGTCGACGATCGACAAGCTGACGCTCCCCAACGTCTACACCTACTCGCTCCAGGCGTTGCAGGACAATAGCGCCCTGCTCGTCATGAGCCCGTTCCCGCTCTCCCAGTAGGCGCTCGAGCTTTTTCTCAGCCGCCGTCAGGCGTGGTGCTGGAGGAAGGCAAGCGTCCTCGCCCAGGCATCTTCGGAGTCCGCGGCGAACTCCTCCTGCTTGCGGTCGAAGAAGCTGTGCGGCGCGTCGGCGTAGACGATGACGTCGTGCTCCACCCCGGCGTCGGTCAATGCAGCGTCGAACGCCGCATTGAGCTGCGGCGTGATGTTCTCGTCGAGGCCGGCCTGGAGCGCCAGGATCGGGGCGGCGACCTCCGCTGCGCGCTGCGTCGGGCCCGGCTGCCCATTCCGCTCGCCGGGGTTGCCGTAGAAGCCGACGGCGCCGGCCAGGCCGTGCCCGCCGGCCGCCGAGAGCCATGAGTTGCGCCCGCCGAAGCAGAAACCGACGGTGAAGATCGTCGAGACGCGCTCGCCACGCAGATACGAGACGGCTGCCGCCACGTCGGCCTGGATCCCAGCCGGGGTCGTCTGCGCGACGTGCTCCATGTACTCGAAGTCGTCGCCGCGCTTGGCGACGCCGGCGGTTCGCCCGAAGTAGTCGATCGCGACGGCCGCGTAGCCTCGTTCGGCGAAGCGGAGGGCGAGCTCCTCGTAGAAACGGTAGAGCCCTCTGACATCGGGGAGGACGACGATGCCCACCGTCGCAGTCTCGTCCGGATAGGCGGCGAAGGCGGCGAGCTCATTGCCGTCGGATGCCTCGAGCACCAGGTCGTCGTAGGAGATCGAGGCTCCCGCGATCACCGGGATCGGCGGGAGACGAGTCGAGCTCGAAGCACATGACCGCAGGCTACCCCGACAGCACCACCGTGGTTCTCGCCGGGCGCGCGCGGCAGCCGCGATGCGTCAGAGGACGACAGCCTCCGGGAAGACGGCGCCTCCCTCGAAGCGGTCGAGGCTGTAGGGCTCGAGGTCGACGACGGGCGCCAGCCCGAGGATGTCGGCGGCGAGCGCCCGGCCGACGGCCGGCGACTGCATGAACCCGTGACCGGAGAACCCGCATGCGGCAAACACGCCGTCTGCGACCTTGCCGACGATCGGGTGAGCGTCCGGGGTCATGTCGTAGAGCCCCGCCCAGCCCTCGGCGATCCTCGCGCCGGCCGCAGGCGGAAAGCGGCGGACGAGGTGCGCGAGCCGGTCGTCGTACACGGTCGAGTCGACCGTCGTGTCGAACCCCCAGCGCGGCTCGCCGTCGCTCATCGCGATCACGATCCGGTCGCCGCGGCGGCGGAAGTGGAAGCCGGTCTCCGCCTCGACGATCATCGGAAGGACGGGCGAGAGCTCGAGCGGGCCGGTTGCTAGCAGCTGCCGGCAGAGCGGCCTTACCGGCAGCGTCACGCCGAGACGCTCGCCGAGCGAAGCCGACCACGGCCCGCACGCGATCACGACCGTGTCGGCCTGGTCGAGAAGGCTCTCGGCGGCGGTGTGCTCGCGAACCTCGACCCCGAGCTCGGAAGCACGCCGGACGAGCTCCCGCGCGACCGCCGGCGGATCGGCGACGCCGTCCTGGGCGCAGAAAGCCGCTCCCAGGATGTCCGAGGTCTCGAGCCCCTCGACGAACGAGGCATCGACACGCTCGACCGGAACGCCGAGCCCCGCCTGGACGAGGCGGCGCTCTTCGAGCTCCTCGACCCCACGCTCGGTCGTGGCGACGAAGAGGTAGCCCACCTGCTCGAAAAGCGGCGGGCCGAGCTCGGCGAAGAACGCGATGCTCTCCCGGGCGAGAAGCACTTCGGCGGCCGTCGAGAACTGCTGCCGCACCCCTCCCATCGCCTTCGCCGTCGAGCCGCTTGCAACCGGCCCGCGATCGGCCAGCAGCACGTCGTCGGCTCCCGCGAGCGCCAGCTGGTAGGCGACGCTCGCCCCCATCGCCCCGCTGCCGGCGACGAGGATCACGGCAGCTCGAGCCGCGCGAGCTCGTCGTCCCCGAGCGGGCGAAGCGGGGCGCGGACATCGGGCTTGATCGGCACCCCTCTCCGCGCGGCAACGGCCTTCGCCGCTGCCTGGAAGGGGAAGCGGTCGAGCGCGGCCCGCAGCCGTTCGGCAAGCTCGGCGCGCTCGTCGGTCGGGTCGTGAACGAGCGCCGCCACGGCCTCGGGGAATACAGCGGCAAGGCCGGAGACCGCTCCGGCGGCGCCGCTGGCGAGACCGCGGGCAACGAGAGCCTCCGCACCGATGAAGATGTCGAGGCCCTCGATCATGTACGGCGCCACGCTCTCCCAGGGCTTGTCCGAGACCTTGAGCCCGCGCAGGTTCGGAGCGCGGTCGCGAACCCGCTCGACGACGCTGACCGGCACCGCGTAACCGCTTCTCGCCTGGAACTCGTAGATGTAGAACGCAAGCGGCGCGCAGGCGGCGGCCGCCGCGGCGAAGTGCTCCTCGAGCGACGCCTCGTCGAGCGGGAAGAACGGCGGAGCGATCACGGCGACCCCCGCCGCGCCTGCCTCGGCAGCATGCGCGGCGAGCGCGGCGGTCTCGCGCGTGGTCTGCGCGCCGCAGTGCACGGCAACCGGGAGCCGGCCCGCGGCTGCAGCGATGAAGAGCTCGGCGACGCGCCGGCGCTCGGCCTCCGTGAGCAGGATCCCCTCGCCGGTCGTCCCGGCGGCGAGAATCCCGTCGATTCCGCCCGCAAGCAGGAAGTCGACGTACGGCCCGAACGCGTCCTCGTCGAGCGCCGTCCCGGCGTCGCGCAAGGGCGTCAGGGCAGCTGCGAACGCTCCGCTGATCACGCACCGGAGCATATGCCGACCAGGCGAATGGGGTACCCGGTGGTGCACGTCTCCGAGATCGAGCCGAGCGGCCCCGGCGGCGCAGTTCGCTTCGTGCGGCGCGAGTTAGGCGTCGAGACCTTAGAACTCGAACCGAAATGAGCGTCGTCCCCGGCGCTCGTCTTGGTTCGAGCTCTAATCCGGACCGGAAGCTAGAAGAGCTTCTGGAGCTCGAGCGCGGCGGCGATGTCGCCGTCGATCTTGAGCTTGCCGGTGAGGTAGGCGGTCGTCGGGTTCTGGCGCCGCGAGGCGATCTTCGCGAACGTCTCGCCCGACGTCTTGAACTCGACGTCGGCGTCCTCGCCGTCGGCCCCCTCGGTCACGGTCACCTTGCCGTCGCGAACGTCGACCAGCCACCGACCCTCGCCCTGGATGTCGAACAGGTATGAGTGCGCGACGCCGGCGATCTTGTCGGGCTCGGCGTTCGCCTCGAGGGTCTCGAAGAACTCGCGGGCTTCCATCCGGAAGAAGGTAACCGACCGGGCGGCCGCCTCGCGGCACCAACGGAGTGTTGCTGCAGGCGGCTGTCTTGCCAGGCCCACGGCATCCTCCCGGGCCCACAGCAGCGTCCCAGGCCCACAGCACGCCCGGGCCCACAGCACTACCCCAGGCCTCCGCACCATCCCAGGCCTACAGCACCATCCCAAACCCCCACCCACCCTGGGGAGAGGAAGCACGGTAGCTGCGGCGCAAGGTGTCCTTCGTCACGGAGCCGTGCCAGATGTGTCAATTCTCTGCGGCGCACGCTCCGCGTTTGCTTGCGACATGCAACACAAGCATGCCCGCCTTAGCGAGACAAGGTCAACGGGTGGCCGAGCGGTTGGTGCGCGAACGACCGGTCAGCGGAGCCGCTCGACCGGGAAGCCGTTGGCCTCGAGCGAGGCGATCAGCCGCTGGCAGTGCTCTTCGTTGCGCATCACGACGATCAGGTCGAGCCCGACGTCGCCGACCTCCAGGTGGACGCCCTCCCGCCGATGCTCGATCTGGACGATGTTGCCGCGCTCTCCTGCGACGAGCTCGCAGACCCGGATCAGCTCGCCCGGCCGGTCGACGAGACGGGTGCGCATGGCGAGGTAGCGGCCCTCGATCGTCATCGCATGACGGAGCACCGAGATGAGCGTCGTCGGGTCGATGTTCCCGCCCGAGATCACCGCAAGGGCCGGGCCGCTGCCGCCGGCCTTCCCGGCGAGCAGCGCCGCGACCGGGGCGGCGCCGGCGCCCTCGACCAGGAGCTTCGAGCGCTCGAGCAGGAGCGCGATCGCCTCGCTGATCTCCCGCTCGCTCACGATCACGAGGTCGTCGAGGTTGCGGCCGAGGATGTCCATCGTCAGCTCCCCGGGGTGCTTGACGGCGATCCCGTCGGCGATCGTGTAGCCGTCGCGAACCACCTGCACCCCGACGAGGCGCGTCTTGGGGCGCAGTGCCCGGAGCACGGTCGTGATCCCCGCGGCGAGCCCTCCGCCGCCGACCGGGATCAAGACGGTGCCGAGCTCCGGCACCTGCTCGACGAGCTCGAGGCCGATCGTTCCCTGCCCGGCGATCACGAGCTCGTCCTCGAACGCATGGATGAACGAAGCGCCCGTCTCCTCGACCCGCACCATCGCATCGGCGAGCGCGTCGTCGAACATCTGCCCGCCGAGCACGACCTCGCCCCCGTAGCTGAGCGTCGGCTCGACCTTCGCCATCGGCGCGTCCTGCGGCATGAAGATCGTCGCGCGGATGCCGAGCTCCCGGGCCGCCCACGCGACGGCCTGACCGTGGTTCCCGGCGCTCGCCGCAACGACGCCCGCCGCACGTTCCTCGGCCGAGAGCGCGGCGAGGCGGTTGACCGCGCCGCGGATCTTGAACGAGCCCGTTCGCTGGAGGTTCTCGGCCTTGAGCAGGGTGCTTCGCCCGGTCTCGCGAAAGAGGCTCTCCGACGGGTAGATCGGAGTCAGCCGCACGTGCTCGGCGATCCGCGCGCGCGCGGCCTCGACGTCAGCGAGGGTCGGGATCGTCTTCTTCAACATGGAGCACCTCTCGGAGGATCTCGTGCACGGCGGTCAGCGGGTCGAGCGTCCGGTCGCGCACCCTGCCCAGGAGGGCGCGCAGCTTCGGGTCGTCCGCCAGCGCATTCTCCAGATGCCGGCGCGCTCGTGCCGAGGCGACCGACAGCACCTCCGCCGCGATCCGGTCGCGACGACGCTCCTCGAGCAGCCCGCCGCTCGCCAGCGCCTCCCTGTGGGACGCGATCGCCGCCCAGAGCTCGTCGGCCCCATCGCCGCGGATCGCCTCGGTGAGGACGATCGGCGGAGCAGGATCGGGCCCGAGCGCGAGGACGCCGCGCAGCTCTGCCCGCATCGTGTGTGCAAGCGGATGATCGAGGCGGTTGATCGCGATCACGTCCGGGATCTCCATCAACCCGGCCTTCAGAGCCTGGACCGAATCGCCCGACCCCGGTGTGAGCGCGAGTACGATCGTGTCGGCGACCTGCGTGACGCCGATCTCGTTCTGGCCGACGCCCACCGTCTCGACGAAGACGACGTCCTTGCCAGCGGCATCGAGCACGAGCACGGCCTCGAGCGCCGCCTCGGCGAGACCCCCGGGATGACCGCGCGTCGCCATCGAGCGAATGAAGACCTCCGGCGTCGCCGAGATGCTCGGAGAGCCTGATCCGGTCGCCGAGCAGCGCGCCCTGCGTGAAGGGGCTCGTTGGATCGACCGCGATCACGCCGACCGTCGAGCCGGCACGGCGCACCTGCCCGATCAGGGCGGAGATCAGGGTCGATTTCCCGACGCCGGGCGGCCCGGTGAGCGCGACCACGTGCGCTCGGCCCGTGGCCGGATAGAGAAGCCGAACCAGCTCTCGCGCGCCGGGAGCGTCGTTCTCGACCAGGGAGATCGCTCTCGCGAGCGCGCGGGTCTCCCCGCTCCTGACTCGCGCGGCCAGGTCGGCGATGTCCGTGGCGCTCATGCCTTCACGGTCGCAGGACCAAGCTCGAGCTCGATCCCGCGCGTGTAGCGCAGCCCGGCTGCGGCGCCGAGCACGACGGCCCCGGCTGCCGCCGCATATGTCCAGCGAGCGCCGACGGCGTTCGTCAGCGGGCCCGCGGCCACGAAGGCGATCCCGAGCACGGCGTAGTTCGCGCTGATCAGGAGCGTGAAGGCACGGCCGCGAACGCGATCGGGAGCGCCCGCTGGACGAGCGTGATGTTGGCGACGACGGCGCCGCCGTTCCCGAACCCGCCGAGCACCATCGTGACCGCACCCACCCAGACGTTGGGCGCAAGCGCGGCGCAGCCGATCCCGACGGCGATCACGAGGACGAAGCGCACGTACGCTCTGCCCACATCCCGGTCGATCAGCGCCGGCGCGGCGAGCCCGCCGAGGATCAATCCGAGCCCCGAGCCTGCCCAGAGCACGCCGAAGCCGAAGTTGCCGGCGCCGTACGACTGCCGAGCCAGGAAGATCTCCGAGACGTTCGCCGCTCCCCAGGCGAGCTTGACGATCGACCACACGATCAGCACGCACATCAGCGCCTGTGACTCCCGCACGACTGCGTAGCCCTCGGCAAGGTCGCTCCATCGCCCGCGGCCGATCGGGCGGTCGCTCTGCAGGAGCCTCCCGGGAATCGCCGACGACCAGGGCGGCGGAGATCGCGAAGGTCGCCGCGTTCACCTCGTAGGCCAGGTGGGGGCCGGAGAACGCCACGAGCGCTCCGCCGGCGACCGGCCCGAGGGCGGTGGTCGTCCAGTCGGTGAGCTGGAGCAGCACGTTCGCGGCCGGGAGATCGTCCTCGTCGACGAGGTTCGGCAGCCCGGCCAGCACAGCCGGCCTGAAGAACGCGTTGCCGATGCCGGCCACGACGGCGAGCAGCACGATCACCTGGGCAGAGCCGGCGAACGGCAGCGCAGCGAAGACCGCCAGCCGGCCGAGATCGGAGCGCGATCATCAGCCCCTTGCGCGAGAGCCGGTCGACGAGCGGGCCGAGCAGGATCCCGATGAAGACGGCCGGCAGGATGTTCGCGATCAGGAGCTCGCCGACCCACCAGCCCGGAGTGGGTGCGGTCGTAGACGTCGACCTGCAGCGCGATCACCGCCAGCCAGTTCCCGAGCCCGGAGCCGAACGTCGCGAAGAAGAGCAGTCGGAAGCGGCTGTTCCCGAGCAGCCCGAATCGACCCCGGAAGGGGCTCCCGTCACAGCGCCGAACCCTAATCGACGTGTTGGACAGGGTCGGAGCGCCCGCGGGCGCTTCGCCGCGTCAGGCGCGCGCGGAGACCGCGCGCGAGGGCCGCGGCGAGGAACTCGAGCTCCTCCGGCGTGCCGACCGAGATGCGGATCGCGGTCGGCGCCCCGAACCCGGCGAGCGGGCGGACGATCACGCCTTGCGCGGAGCAGGCGCTCGAAGAGCGGCGCGCGTCCCCGCCGAGGTCGACGTAGACGAAGTTGCCGACCGCGCCCGCGGCCGGGTCGAGCCCGTGCCGGCGGAGGATCCCGGCAAGCTCGACGAGCCCGGCGGCGTTGAGCAGCGCGCCGGCGCTCGAGCTCGGCTGCGTCGCCGAGGCTCGCGAGCGCGGCGACCTGCGCGGTCGTCGTGACGTCGAACGGACGGCGCAGCCTTCGCCATCGCGGCGCAGACGTCCGCACGGGCCGACCGCGTAGCCGACGCGCAGGCCGGCGAGGCCGTAGATCTTCGAGAACGTCCGCAGCACGAGACACGCGCCGGCCGGCGCGAACGTACGCCTCGACCGCGTCGGGGTAGTCGGGATGGTCGATGTACTCGAAGTACGCCTGGTCGACCACGACGAGCACGTGCTCCGGGACCGCGCTCGAAGAAGGCGTCGAGCTCGGCTGCGCGTGTTCATCGTCCCGGTCGGGTTGTTCGGGTGGCAGACGTAGACGAGCTTCGTCTGCGGCCCGATCGGCGGCGGCGAGCGCGCTCGAGGTCGTAGCGGTCGTCGCGCAGCGGCACGCGTGACCGCCGTCGCCCCTGCTTGCGCGGCGTAGATGACGTAGCTCGGGAACGACGGCCAGCCGCAGACGATCTCGTCGCCCGGGCCGAGCGCCGCCTGGCTCAGCATGTCGATGCAGCCGTCGGCGCCCGAGCCCGACGCAGACCTCCTCGAAGGCGACGCCGTGGCGCGCGGCGAGCGCCTCGTGGAGGCGGTAGATGCCGCCGTCGGGGTAGCGGTTGAGCTCGTGCTGCGCGCGCCGCATCGCCTCGATCGCGGCCGGGAACGGCGGGAACGGGCCCTCGTTCGAGGCGAGCTTGACGACGCGCTCGAGGCCGAGCTCGCGCTGGACGTCCTCGACCGGCCGGCCCGGCTGGTACGGCGTCAGCGCCTCGACCTCGGGGCGGAAGAGCGATCCGATCGGCCCACGCTCGGACCCTATCGACCGAGAGAGCCGTTGTCCGCGAGCCATCACGGGGACAGGCCCCATCGTCAGCCTCGGGGAGCCTCGCCGGCGGACCGGCCCCAAGGCGAGCGGTCGCGTCGCGCGGCCTCGCAGGCGGCTCGGGCCGACGGCCGCGTCGCGCGCCTACAGCTGCTTCGCCATCAGGATCGACGTCCGCGAACTGCCGTCGGCGCGGCGGTAGTGCGCGCGGCGGAAGCCCTCTCGCTCGTAGCCGAGCTTCTCGTACATGGCGAGTCGCCGGGCGCGTTGTGCGGGAAGACGTGGAGCTCGAGCTTCGTGACCCCGGCCGCGCTGGCCCACTCCTCGGCCGCGGCCATCAGCGCCGTGCCGATGCCCTGGCGGCGGTGCGAGCGCGGCGACCATCAGGCCGAGATCGGCGACGTGCGCGCTCGCCGGATGCGGGTCGCGCATCAGCGAGAGCCGGCCGACGAGCTCGCCGACCGGCCAGCTCGGCGACGAAGAGCGCCGCGTCGGGGTGGCGCTGGAGCGCGCGGATGTAGCGGCGCTCGTCGGCCGCGCTTCGCCAGCGCGAGTCCGCGAGCAGCCAGCCCTCCTCCTCGGCCGCGACCGCGCTCGCCAGCTCGACCAGGCGGCTCCGCGTCGCCCGGGCACCGCCCGTCGCGACCGCGGACGCTCATGCGACGAGCACGCCGGCGCCGCCGCGCCGCGGATCGCCGGCAGCCGCGAGCCGTGCCGTCCGGGAGCACCTCGACGCCGGCCGCGCCGCCGAAGAAGAGGTTGCGCCGCCGCCAGCGGACGACGTCGTAGCCGAGCGCGGCGAGCCGGTCGAGCTCCGCCGGCTCGTGGCCGCCCTCGCAGTGGACGTGCGGCTCGTCGACGTGGATGCGGGGCGCGTCGATCGCCTCCTCGACCCCCAGGCCGTGCTGGAGCACGTTGACGACGACCTGCATGATCGCGCCGCGCAGCCGCGCCGAGCCGGCGCTGCCGACGACGAGCCGCGGGCTGCCGTCTGCGGTCGAGCGCGATCGTCGGCGCCATCATGCTCGTCAGCCGCAGCCCCGGCCGCGGCGGACGACCGCCGACGAGGTCGTACTCGCCGAGCATGTTGTTCAGGTAGATCCCCGTGCCGGGCACGAAGACGCCGGAGCCCGAGCCGGTCGAGCGTCGAGAGCGCGGCGGCGTTGCCCGTCGGCGTCGAGCACCGAGATGTGGGTCGTGCCCCCGGGCGGCGCGAGCTCCGCGCTCGCCGGCCAGGCGCCGCTCGATCCGCCGCTTCGCCGCGCCGGAGCGACGCCGGAGAGAGCAGCCGCGCGGCGAGCCCGCCGCGGTGGAGGTCGCGCGTCGAAGCCGCCGCCGCGCGCCCGCCCCTGCTCGCGCATCACCTCCGCGAGCGTCGGCGACGGCCTCGGCGCTCCCCGCCGCGCGCCGCGGGCAGCCGCTCGAGCAGCGCGAGGCCGTAGGCGATCAGGACGCCGCCCGACGAGGGCGGCGGGTTCGAGAGCACCTCGTGGCCGCGCGAAGACGACGCGAGCCGGCCGGCGCCAGACGACCCGGTACGACGACGAGGTCGTCGAGCGTGAGCTCGCCGCCGCCGTCCCGCACCGTCGCGACCATCGCGCGCGCCCGCTCGCCGCGGTAGAGCGCGGCGGCGCCGCGGCGCGCGATCGCCGCGAACGTCTCGGCGAGCTCCGGGAGCCGCAGCACGTCGCCGGCGACGAGCCGCGCGCCGTCGGGCGCCGCTGTAGATCCGGCGGCCCCTCGTCGCCGGAGCGGAGGATCGGGTCGAGGATCGCGTGGATGTGCGCCTGCGGCCGCGTGAGCTCGACCCCGGCGCGCGCCAGCTCGATCGCCGGCGTCGAGCAGCTCGCGCCACGGCAGGCGCCCGTAGCGCCGGTGCACCGCCTCGAGCCCCGCGAACGGCCCGGGACCGCGACCGAGGCGGGGCCGATCAGGAACGGCTGCGTCGTCTCGCTGTCGCCGAAGCCGACGTCGACCGCGTCCATCTCGCCCGCCTCGGCGCCGCGTGAGACCCGAGCCCCGGCGCGGCGACGAAGAAGTCGGCGAGCCGCGCCGTCCGGTCGCTGCGCCCGGTGGACGAGCATGAACCCGCCGGCGCCCGGGCTCGTGAGGAAGCTCTCGCTCACGCCGGCGGCGAACGCCGCAGCGACGCACGCGTCGACGGCGTTGCCGCCCTCCTCGAGCACGCGCGCGCCCGCCTGGGCGGTCAGCGGATGCCCGGCGGCGACCGCGCCTCTCATCGGCGGAGCCTGACCACCGCGTCGCCCACCGGGCCGGTGCGGGCTACTCGTCGAGGAACGAGGGCGTCTCGAACGGATCCGTGCGCGCACGCCGACCCCGGCGAGAGCTCGCGTCCGCCGTGCGAGCCGCCGAGGCCGGTCGCGATCACCGTGATCCAGATCTGGCCGGTGAGGCGCTCGTCGATCGTGGCGCCGAAGATGATGTTCGTGTCGTCGGTCGCGGCGGCGCGGACCACCTCGGCCGCCTCGTTCACCTCGAAGAGCGACAGGTCGTCGCCGCCGGCGATCGAGAGCAGGATGCCGCGGGCGCCGGTGATCTCGGTCTCGATCAGCGGGCTTCGCAGCGCGCGCTCGGCCGCCTCGCGCGCGCGGTTCTCGCCGTTCTCGGCGAAGCCGATGCCCATCAGCGCCGAGCCGGCGTCCTTCATGATCGTGCGGACGTCGGCGAAGTCGAGGTTGATCAGGCCGGGGTTCGTGATCAGGTCGCAGATGCCCTGGACGCCCTGGCGGAGCACGTCGTCGGCGATCCGGAACGCGTCGAGCATCGAGGTCGACTTGTCGAGCACCTCGAGCAGGCGGTCGTTCGGGATCACGATCACCGTGTCGCAGGCCTGCGCGCAGCGCCTCGACGCCCGTCGTCGGCCTGCTTCGTCGCGGCGGCTGCCCTCGAACTTGAACGGCGTCGTGACGATGCCGACCGTGAGCGCGCCGAGCTCGCGCGCGATCCGCGCGACGACCGGCGCGGCGCCGGAGCCGGTGCCGCCGCCCTCGCCGGCGGTGACGAAGACCATGTCCGAGCCGCGCAGCGCGCGCTTGAGCTGGTCGTAGCTGTCCTCGGCCGCCTGCCGGCCGATCTCCGGGTCGGCGCCGGAGCCGAGCCCTTCGGTGAGCTCGCTGCCGATGTGGATCTTCGTCGGCACGTCGCTCATCTGGAGCTGCTGGATGTCGGTGTTGACCGCGATGAAGTCGACCTGCGTGATCCCGGCGTCGATCATCCGGTCGAGCGCGTTCAGGCCGGCGCCGCCGACGCCGACGACGCGGATCACGGCCGCGTACGACGCGCTGTCGCGCGGGCGCTCGAGCCGCGGCGGGATTCTCGGGCAGCGGCTCGAGCCAGCGCGCGAGCGGGACCTCGTCTCGCTCCGGGTCGGGCTCGCTCGCGGCGGCTCGGGACGACGCGCGGCTCGCGGCTCGAGCCGGCGCGGGCTCGGACCGGCTCGGGCGGCTCGGGAACGACGGAGAGGAGCTCGGTCGGGCTCGGCGAGGAGCTCGTCGGCTCGGCGCTGCCGGCGTCGGCGCGTCGCCTCGCGCTGCGCGGCCTCGGTGGCGCGGAAGAGCTCGGCCAGCGGGCCCTCACGCATGCTAACGCGCTTTCTCGCCATTGAGCACCTCCTTCGCCAGGTCACGGTACAGCGCGGCCGCCTCGCCGTCGGGCTCGTACGCGATGATCGACGCGCCCTTCACGGGCGCCTCCGCGTAGCGGATCGTCTTGCGGATCCGGGTGTTGTAGACGAGCTCGCCGAAGTTCTCGCGCAGGATCTCGTCGGCCTCGCGCGAGTGCGTGAGCCGCTTGTCGTACATCGTCGGCAGGATGCCGATGATCTCGACGTCCGGGTTCAGGTTGTCGCGCACCATCTGCAGCGTGTTCTCGAGCTGGACGAGCCCGCGCAGCGACAGGTACTCGGTCTGCACCGGCACGATCACGCCGGTCGCGGCGACGAACGCGTTGATCGTCAGCAGGCCCGAGCGACGGCGGCGTGTCGATCAGGATGTAGTCGTAGTCGTCCTTGACCGGGTCGAGCGCCTTCTGGAGCGCGCGCTCGCGGCCGATCTGGCTCGAGAGCGCCATGTCGGCGCCGGCGAGGTCGATCGACGCGACGGCGATGTCGACCTCGCGCCGCGCGATCACCTCCGACGATCGGCATCCGGTGGACGAGCACGTCGAACATCGACCGCTCGATCGTGTCCGGGTTCATGCCCTGCGACATCGTGAGGTTGCCCTGCGGGTCGAGGTCGATGCAGAGGACGCGCAGCCCGTGCTCGGCGAACGCGACGCCGAGGTTGAGCGTCGTCGTCGTCTTGGCGACCCCGCCCTTCTGGTTCGCGAGCGCGATCACCCGCGTCGGCGCGGGCGCCTTCGCCTTCGCCGAGTGGCGCGAGTCCGGGACGCGAGAGGAGACGTGCGACTGCCATCTACGCGCTCCATTCGCGCCGGATCTCCGCTCCCGTTCCTTCACGGCTCTGCGTCGTCCGAGTCAACGGCGCGAGTGTCAGGCCGCCGTTGCCACGTCGACGCCGGTCCGCCGGGACGCGTGCTCAGCGCACGAGTCTCGAGCTCGGCCATCGCCGCCCGCGCCCGGGCGTCGCCCTCGAGCCGCGCCCACGCCTCCGCCTCACCGACGAGCTCCCGCAGCTCACCGAGCAGCACCGCTGCAGACGCCCGGTCGCGCTCGAGCGTCCGGATCCGCTCGAGCCGCCCGAGCACCTTCTCCGCTTCGTCCATACCCCGACGGTAGCGGCGCAGCTGTGACGTGTCTGTGCCGAATGCGTGTCGAAATCGCCACGCACCTCGAAGGCGATCTGTGCGGGCTTACTAGGCCGCGAGAACGGTGGCCGGACGCGGCCGCACCCCGAGCAGCGTCTCGTCGAGCGTCGAGACGAGCTCTGCCCGGTTGCCGTGCGACAGCGTCTCGACGAGCGCGCACCGGACGGCGTCCCGTGCCACGGAGCCGGCCCGCTCGGCCTTGAAAGCGTCGAGGAGATCGCCGCCTCTCCGCAGTCTTCTCACGGAGGAGGACGGCGACGCGCATGGCGGCGGCCCACCAGCCGTCCCCGTTTCCGAGCAGCGCGGTGAGCGCGTCTCGCACCTGTCCGGAGCGGAACGGCTCGTCGGCGAAGAGCGAGAGCTCCCAGCGATCGAGCGCCTCGCCGAGCTCCCGGTCGTCGTCGGCGAGCGGCAGCCGCTCGCGAAGGTCGGCGGCCACCCGCGCGCGCAGCGCGTCGAGCCGGATCGCCTCACCCGGAGGCTTGGTCGCGGCGATCGGGAGGAGCGGAGAGATCCGGAGGGGTCGGAAGTCGAGGCGCTCGAACACGACCGGCCCGGCGGCGATCGCACCCGCGGTCGCGAGGCGAAGGGCGCTGACCGCGTCTGCAAGCTCGCCTGCTGCGTCGGGGGGCTCGCCGTCGTCGGCGTCGAGCTCGCGGGAGAGCTCGAGGACGCAGAGCCGGTCGACGTCGCGGCCGAACTCGGGTGGCATCAATCCCTGCGCCTCGGGCCAGAGCCCGGAGACCTCGCCGGGCACGGCGGGGCGCACGACGATCCCGCCGCCGAGGTCGGTCGGGGATCCCGCCGACAGGCCGACCAGCGGGGCGAGCGCGGCGTACGACCTCGCGCTGCCGAACAGGGTCTGCTCGATCGCCGCATACGCGCTCTCGAAGGCCTCGTCCTGCCAGTCGAAGCCGCCGGACCGCTCGGCGACGGCGGTCAGCGTCGGCAGGAGGATCGTGCGGAAGAGCGCGTCGTCGTCGGTTGCGCCGATGCCCGAGTGCGCGTGCGCGAAAATCGCGGCGGCCGGCTCCCGGCGGAGGTCGTCGATGGCGTTCCGCGTGTCCGGAAGGCGCCGAAGCGTCGGCGCCTGCTCCTCGACGAAGGTGCGGACGAGCGGGCGGTACTCGTAGAGCGACGGACCGCCTCGGGTCGGATGCTCCTCGAACGCGAACGGCAGCTCGGCCCCTCGCTCGGCGGCGAAGGCGGCGAGGCAGAACGCGCGCAGGGACTGGTACAGGTGCGGTGCGCGAAGCGCCACTCCTGCTTCTACGAGGCCGCCGCTCGGTCTCCTACCCCGGAGGGCTTTCGGGTTGACCGCGGGTCGCCTGCCCGCGAGGGTGCGGCGCCTCGACCTCGAGCCGCTCGCCTACGAGCGGTTGAAGGCGAGCCGCGGCCCGGTGGAGCGTGTCGCCTTCGGGCAACCGGCCTCCCGAAGGCTACGAGGCCCGCAGTGCCGGTGACGCATACGAGAAGAGCCGCTCGGGGCAGAGCTTCAGCCAGTGCGTCGCCCAATCGGGCCGGGTTCCGAAGCGCATCTCCCAACGCTCGAGCAACCCGTCCGGCGGCGAGTCTGCGATCACGACGGCGCCGTCGGCCACGACGGCTCGATGAGCGTCGCCGTCCCGGTCGCTGACGACCGCGGAGACCCACGGGGTGCGCTCCACATTTCTGAGCCTTCCACCGGCCCCCGTCCCGAACCAGAGCGCATGGTCGAAGACGATGAACGCCACCGGACGCGCCTGCGGGCGGCCCTTGCGGGTCGCGCTCGCAAGCACGCAGTAGCGGAGCTCGTCGAAGAACGCCTCGAGCTCATCGCCGGTCATCGCCTGTTCCGGCGGCCAGGCGCTGCGAAGCGCCTCTCCCGCAGAGCGATAGCTGGCCTCCTGGAGCTCGTGGAGGCTCACTGTCTTGTGCCCCTCACGGCCCGTCTCGTGACGCTCATGGCCGCAGCACCGCCCGTCTCGGCCCGGCGAGGAACCCTGCTTCGACGAGCAGCGGCATGACGTCGCTCTCCGTCACCGGCTCGCCGTCGAAGCGCTCCACGGCGAGCCGCTTCGCCCGCCCTCCGTGGACGTAGCCGACGAGCGCTTCCAGTGCGGGCCGTAGCCATGCCTCGTCCGGGTCGCGGAGAGGCACGAGCGAGCGGCCGCCGCGCTCCACGTAGAGCACGGCTTCGCCGCCGATCAGGACGACGTGCGCTCCGGCGACGCGTGCCGCTCGAGCGCCGGCGCGCTTCGGCCACGGCAGCGCGGCGCCGTAGGGCTGAGCTGGGTCGGCGGCAGCGAGCACCGCCGGCGTCGGGTGCTCTTCCGCCTCACGCAGCTCGCGGATCCGCTCGACGGCGCCACCGAGTGCGAACTGAGCACCGCCGAGGCCCTCGACGAAGTAGCCCCGACGGCAGAGCCCGAGCGTCTCGAGCGCCCGGAGCTCCGCGTACACCGCGCCGTAGCCGCCCGGGATCCCTTCGGCCCGAACGCCGTCGCGGGTGACGATTCCCTGGCGTTCGAGGAGCAGCTCGGCAAGCGCCCGACGCTCCGGGGCCCCTGAGAACAGGCGGCCGGTCGTGGCCCAGCGCCCCTGCGTCGCGGTGGCTCCGGTAGCCCGCGTGCGCGAGAAGCGTCGAGGCCGGCGCTCGGGCTTGGGCACGCCGTGGCGACGTCCCGCTCGGAGCGGTGTCCAGGCGTCGTTGGTGACCTCGCCCGCCCAGACGAGGTCCCAGAGCACCGGCAGCGCTTCGTCGGGCGCAAGGTTGCTCTCCTCGAGCAGATCGGCCCAGAAGAGGGCCGAGCCGCCGAGCGCGGCGCGGAGGCGCTCATGCTCCTCGCCCTCCGGCCGGGGTGTCCCCGGAACCTGGCCGAGCGCCGAGGCGTCCTCGCGGAAGTACAGGGCGACCCGGTCGAGGCCGGCACCGACCCAGACGATCTCGCCGCCGGCACAGAGTGCATCGAGCTGCTCGGGCCGGTAGCCGGGCACCCGGCGCGGCAGGAGCTCGTCCTCCCAGAGGGGAACGGGCAGCGCCAGCGCCTGAAGCGGGACGAGCGCCTCGCGCAGCGTGGCCTTCCGGTCGACGCCGTGCCAGGACGGCAGGAAACGCGCGAGCGCCTGCGGCTCGACGGGCTCGACCTCGCGCCTGAGCGCGGCGAGCGACGCGCGCCGGAGACGGCGCAGGACGTCGGGATCGCACCATTCGCGCTCGGTTCCGCCTGGACGGAGCTCGCCGCGGACGAGGAGCTCGTCGCGCTCGAGCGCCGCGAGGACGTCGACGAGGTCGCGTCCGAAGCGCTCGGCCGCATCGGCAGAGGTGAAGGGCCCGCGCCCTTTCGCGTAGCGGAGCACGAGCTGCCGGAGCGATCCCTCGCCGCCCTCGAGGAACGCCTCCGGAAGTCCTCCCGGCGGCATGGCGCCGAGCGCATCCCGGTAGCGGCCTGCGTCCTCCGCCGCGATCAGGCGCTCCTCGCCGGCGATGCGCACGATCACTGCACGTCGCTCGGCGAGGAGCGGTGCCGCGAGTACGGCGTCGTACTCGCCGTTGCGACGATCGCCCCGCACGCGCAGCTGGTCGTGGAGCTCGTCGGGCGTCCTCGGCGAGCCGCGCAGCTGGTGCTCCACCTCGTCGACGGCGTCGGCGTCGAGGAGGTCGCGAAGCTCCTCGCTGCCGAGCAGCTCGCGGAGCAGGTCTCGGTCGAGCGAGAGCGCCTGGGCTCGCCGCTCGGCAGGCGGTGTGTCGTCCTCGTACATGTAGGTCGCGACGTAGTCGAAGAGAAGCGACGAGCTGTACGGGGAGGCGCTCCCCGTCTCGACTTCGACGAGATCGAGGCGCCGCGTCTGGAGGCCCGTGAGGACGGTCTTGAGCGCGGGCAGGTCGAAGACGTCCTGCAGGCACTCGCGGTAGGTCTCGAGCACGACCGGGAACGAGCCGTACCGGCGGGCGACCTGGAGCAGCGACTGCGCCTTGAGCCGCTGCTGCCAGAGCGGCGTCCGTTGCCCGGGGCGCCGGCGCGGGATCAGGAGCGAGCGAGCGGCGTTCTCGCGGAAGCGTGCGCCGAAGAGCGCGGTGTCGCCGAGCTCCGTCACGACGAGATCCTCCACCTCGCCCGGCTCGATCAGGAGATCCTGGGCGGACGGCACCGAGTCGGCCTCGGGAAGGTGGATCGCGATCCCGTCGTCCGACCAGATCGACTGGACATCGAGGCCGAGCGATTCCCGGAGCCTGGCGGAGATCGCCATCGCCCACGGCGCGTGGACACGCCCGCCGAACGGCGTCAGGATGCAAACCCGCCAGTCGCCGATCTCGTCTCGGAAGCGCTCGACGACGATGGTGCGATCCGAGGGCACCGTCCCGGTGGCATCCGCCTGGTCGCGCAGGAAGGCAAGGAGGTTCCGGGCGGCGCGCTCGTCGAGCAGGTACTCGACGCGGAGCCGGTCGAGCGCGGCGTCGTCGCCGATCGCCGAGAGCTCCCGCGCGGTGGCGCCGATCTTTGCCCCGAGCTCGTAGGGCCTCCCCACCCCTTCTCCCTTCCAGAACGGCACCGCCCCGGGCACCCCGGGCGCCGGGGAGACGAGGACTCGATCTCGGGTGATCTCCTCGATCCGCCAGGTCGAGGCGCCGAGCAGGAAGGTCTGGCCCGCCCTGGCCTCGTACACCATCTCCTCGTCGAGCTCCCCCACCCGACTGCCCCCGTCGACGAGGAAGACCCCGAAGAGGCCACGGTCGGGGATCGTGCCGGCGTTCGTGACCGCGAGGCGCCGAGCACCGTCTCTGGCCCGGATCGTCCCCCCGGTCCGGTCCCAGATGATCCGGGGACGCAGATCGGCGAACTCGTCGGACGGGTAACGGCCGGCGAGCATGTCGAGGACGTTCTCGAGCTGGGCGCGGGAGAGATCGGCGAAGGGATAGGCGCGGCGGACGAGGTCGTGGAGCTCGCCGAGCTCGATCTCCTCGTCGGCGACGATGGCGACGATCTGCTGTGCGAGCACATCGAGCGGGTTGCGCGGGATCTTCGTCTCCTCGATCTCACCGGCCCGCATGGCACGGGCGACGACGGCGGACTCGAGCAGGTCGGCCCGGAACTTCGGGAAGATCCGCCCCTTCGAGACCGCGTGGAGCTCGTGGCCGGCACGCCCGATCCGCTGAAGACCGCGCGCGACCGACTTCGGCGACTCGACCTGGATGACGAGGTCGACGGCGCCCATGTCGATCCCGAGCTCGAGCGACGAGGTCGCGACGAGGCACGGGATCCGGCCTGCTTTCAGATCCTCCTCGATCAGCACGCGCTGCTCGCGGGCGAGGCTGCCGTGATGGGCGCGCGCGATCTCACGCTCGGCGAGCTCGTTGAGGCGGAGCGCGAGCCGCTCGGCAAGCCGCCGGTTGTTGACGAAGACGATCGTCGAGCGGTGCTCCTCGACGAGCTTCAGGAGCTCGGGGTACATCGAGGGCCAGATCGAGGGCGTGGCGGTCTCCGAGTGGCCGTCGGTGATCTGGCCGTCGGCAAGGATCGGATGCGAGAGGCTCGCCGTCGACCCCGGCTCGCGCAGGTCGTCGACCGGCACCACGACCTGCAGGTCGAGCTCCTTCCGGCTCCCCGCATCCACGAGCTCGATCGGCCGTCCGCCCGAGACGAAGCGGCCGATCTCCTCGAGCGGCCGCTGCGTGGCCGAGAGCGCGATCCGCTGGATCGGGTGCTCGACGAGCCGCTGCAGGCGCTCGACCGAGAGGGCGAGGTGCGATCCGCGCTTGGTGCCGGCCAGCGCGTGCACCTCGTCGAGGATCAGCGTCTTGACCCCGCGGAGCGTCTCGCGCGCGGCCGAGGTGAGCATCAGGTACAGCGACTCCGGCGTCGTGATCAGGATGTCGGGCGGCTCCTTGACGAGCTCGCGGCGCTCCTTCGCCGACGTGTCGCCCGTGCGAACACCGACGCGGAGCGACGACTCGAGGCCGGCCAGAGGGCCGCGGAGGTTCCGCTCGATGTCGTAGTTGAGGGCCTTCAGCGGCGAGACGTAGAGGACGCGCAGGCCTTCCCCCGGCGACGTGCTCAGCCGATCGATCGCATAGAGGAAGGCAGTGAGCGTCTTGCCCGAGCCGGTCGGGGCCTGGATGAGGACGTCGCCGCCGGTGGCGATCGCCGGCCAGCCGAGCTTCTGGGCCGGCGTGGCCTCGGCGAAGGCCTGTTCGAACCAGGCCCGCGTCGCGGGCGAGAAGGCTGCGAGCGGGTCCATGTCTCCAGGTTATCGCCGGGTGCCCTGGCGAACAAGTGTTCGTTAGGTACGATCTTTTCGATGCCGGAAGCGCTGTATTTCACCGACGATCCGGAGGCCTGCAAGCTGATCGCGAAGGATCCGTTCGCGCTGCTGATGGGCTTCGCGATCGACCAGCAGGTGCCGGTGCAGAAGGCCTTTGCGGGGCCGCTCGCACTCAAGCAGCGGGTGGGAACGCTCGACCCGCGAAAGCTCGCCGGGCTCGATCTCGAGCCCGCGTTTTCCGAGAAGCCGGCGATCCATCGCTTCCCCGGCTCGATGGCCGGCCGGGTGCGTGAGCTCGCCGCGGTCGTCGCCGAGGACTACGGCGGCGACGCCTCCCGGATCTGGCTAGAGGCGACCGATAGCGCCGACCTGAAGAAGCGGATCGGCGCACTGCCGGGCTTCGGCCCGATGAAGGTCACGGCTCTCGGCTCGGTCCTCGCGCACCGCTTCGGCGTCCCTGTCGCGAAAGAGCTCGTCCCGGACCACGCCTGCCTCGGCGAGGTCGACTCGCCTCAGGCGCTGGCCGACTACCAGGCGGCGAAACGGGCACACAAGGCCGCCGTCCGGGCCGCCGCGTCGAGCTGACGCGATCCTGGCGTACGGTTCGCCGGCGCAGCCGAGGATCATCGCGTCCGAGCGATAGCGAGATCGTGAGGACGTACGGAGCCCCAATGTCCTTTGCGATATCGGGGCGACCGAGGACGACGCAGAGTGAGTGCCCAGCGCGTCCAGGCAGCCTGTGCTCACTCTGTTAGAGCTCGAACCAAAATGAGCGTCGTCTCCTGCCCACTCGGATCGTCCTCGGGGTGGGACGGGAAGGGACGCTCAGTTCGGTTCGAGTTCTCGGAGCTTCCGAGCCGAGGGCGGCAACAGCCGAGCGTTGGAATACGTTCCGTGCGTGAGACTCGCACGTCGGCGGCGTCCTGATCGGGTGCCATCGACGCGGGTGGTGCTCGCGAGCCTGGCGACGCTTGCCGCGGTGTACATGTACGTGCGAGCACACGCGTTCGGTGTCTCGCTTGCACACGGAGGCAGGTTCGGCGAGGACTTCAAGGGCACGATCTGGACGCCGGATCGAGCCATCCTGCATGGCACGGCGCCCTATCCCGCCGCGTCGTCCCGCTCGTTCGCGGTCGAGCCGGCGGTCTACCCGCCGCCGATCTTCCTCGTGACCCTGCCGCTCGGCTGGTTCTCACTGCACCTTGCGACCTGGGCGTGGTTCGGCATCCTGTTCGTGGCCGCGGTCGCCACCCCGGCCGCGCTCGGTGTCCGCGATCCGTGGTGCTACGCGTTCTGGCTCATGTCGATCCCGGTCGTCGATGCGTTCGTGGTCGGAAACGTGAGCATCCTCCTCGCCTTCGGCATAGCGCTCGCATGGCGGTTCCGGGACCACACGCTTGCGGGTCCTGTAGCCGCCGCTGCAACCGTCTCGATCAAACCGTCGCTCTGGCCGCTCCTCGCCTGGTTCCTGATCACTCGCCCGAGAGGCGGCTTCCGTGCAACCGCGCTGGTTGTCGTAGCCACTCTCGGTGCATGGGCTGTGATCGGGTTCTCCGGTCTCACCAGCTACCCGGCGCTCGTCCATACTGATGCTCGACTCTTTGCAAGCGACGGCGTGCTCTTCGTCGCCGCACTGATCCAGGCGAGCGTTCCGACCAACGTAGCGGCCGCGCTCGGGATACTCGGCGGGTTGGCGCTCCTCGGAGCCGTCATCCTCCGCCGGTCCCGCGATTGCGAGTCGTTCTCGTTGGCGCTCCTCGCCTCACTCGTCGCCACCCCGATCGCCTGGACTCACTACCTGGCACTCGCCGCAGTCCCGCTGGTAATCGTCTGGCCTACGATCTCGCCTGCCTGGGCATGGTTCCCGCTCCTCTCGTGCACGTCGCAGCTGGCCCAGGCCCACTCGAACGAGCTCGAAATGTCGCTCTTGCTCTCCTTCTTCGCGACCATTCCGGTCATCCTCATCGTGCTCAGCAGCCACCTTCGCTCCCGCCGCGCCGTCTTCGGGATCCCGTAGCTCTCACTCTTATTCGTCGAGTGGCGGGCTCCCGCTCCTATCGGAGCAAGGCGGGAAGCTCGACGCGACGCTCGAGCTGCCTGCGGGTGTTCCAGAAATCGCGCTCGGCGTTGACGGCGTGGAGGAGCGAGCTCCAATGCCGCGCGAGAGTGGCGAGCACCGCCTCGTCGTCTCCGCTCTCCTCGTGCGGGAAGCCGATCGCCACCAGCGACATGTGGAGGGCGGTGACCATGTCCATGATCGTGACGGTGCGCGTGACGCGATTGAACTGCTCGTCGTCGTTCAGGATCGCGAAGGTTCCCGCCCACCTGCTGACGGCTTCCGAGAGATGGCTTCTCGCCACCCGCAGCGTCTGCGAGCAGCTGCCGCGCCACCGCCCGTCGCCGGCCAGAGCCTCGAGGCGCCGAGCGAGGACGTCGTCGTCGAGCTCCGGAGGCCCCTCGCCGCTCCCGGCAGGCCCGTTCGCGCTCGCCGAGCCAAGCAGCTCCACAGCGCGCTCGCGCGCGACGGCGAGATGGAACTCGACCTCGACGCGAAGCCGGTAACCGTCGTCGACCCCGCTCAGTGCACCCATCGCGATCCCGATGTCGTAGTAGATCGCGGCGAACTCACCCGCCGCTGCGAACCCGAGCCCGTGCCACCGGCGTGCCTCCCGGCGCTCGAGATGAGCTTCGATCACGGCCCCGGCGAGCAGCAGGAGAGCCAAACCGGCAGCGAACTCGGTGAGCAGCGGATGGCGCCCCCAGAACTGCCAGCGGAACGGCCAGTCGGAGAGCCCCAGCCCGACCAGGATCGTCAGCGCGATCAGCGGCGAGGCGGCACGCAGCGTCCGCTCTAGATGACCACGCTCCATCCCGCCCGGCCGCGATCGTAGCTCCTCACGACTCGACCTGCCCGGAGAGCGGCGCGGCCCCCCTCGTGCCGTCCAGCTCGCGTGATCCCTCCCCCCACCCCTCGGAAAGGCCGATCGCTAGCGTGGCTCGCATGACGACGCTCCTCCTCGCCCGGCACGGGCAGACCGACTGGAACGTGGAGCACCGCTGGCAGGGGAATCCGCCGCTGAACGAGTCTGGCCGCGAGCAGGCGCGCCTGCTCGGACGTGCCGTCGCAGCGGCGCCCCCCGAGGCGCTCTTCAGCTCCGACCTGATCCGCGCGCGCCAGACCGCCGCGATCGTCGCCGAACACGTCCGTCTCGAGGTCGAGGTCGATTCGCGCTTGCGCGAGGTCGACGCCGGGGAATGGGTTGGCCTCACCTCCCGCGAGCTGGAGGAGCGATACCCCGAGGGCTTCGCGCGCTACCACGCCGGCGGGATCGGTTGGGAGCACGGCGAGACCTACGAGGAGGCAGTCGATCGCGTCACCACCGCGCTGAAGGCGATCGCAGCGGTCCATCCGGGCAGCCGTGTGCTCGTGGTGACGCACGCGGGCGCGCTCTGCTCTTCCTGGCTCGCGTGCGGCGGGCGGCTCGCGGACTGGGAAGGCACCTACAACGGCGACGTGCACCTGGTGGAGATCGAGGGCGAGCGGATGCGCTGGGGAGGCCTGCTCCACCGCGAAGGCGAGCAGCTTCGAGGCACGCCGACGACGTTCTGGCGGGTCTGAGCTCTCGAGCAAGGCGCGGCTCGCGCGACAACACCGTCGCGAAGTACCGTTCAGGCGATGGCTCGAGCCGAGTCGGTCGTCGGCTTCACCACGGTTTGGCGCGCCCTGGCCGCCGCGGCGATTGCGGCCTGTGTCGCCTTCCTCGCGGTCTGGCTGACGAGCGGGAGCACGTCGAGCGACGACGCGCGCACGGCCGTCCAGTCGCTGTTCGTCAATCCGGCCACGGCGAGGAAGACGGCTCAGGTGCAGAGCTGCGGGCAGATCGGGGCGAACATCGACGCGCGCATCTACATGTGCCAGGTCGTGACCACGAACTGCATGCGCTTCTTCCAGTTCGCGGTGTATCGCGACGCGGTCTATGGAGCCTCCCCCGTCTTCGCCCCCGCCTACGCGCTGATGCATCCGTGCACGCCGCTCCACACGTGACGGTGCCTGACGACACCGGCTGAGCGTCAGGCCATTCGCAGCTCTCGCAGCGCCGGGCCGAGTGCCTGGCCGCCCTTGATGACCGGCTCGAACAGGTCGCCGAAGCGCTCGACACGCTCGAGCGCGACCTTCATCGAGAAGTCGCGGGGGCGGATCTTCGAGCCCAGCTCCTCCCAGTGGAGCGGCGTGGAGACCGGCGCGCCGGGCTTCGGCCGGACGGAGTACACGGAGGCGATCGTCTTGCCATGACCATTCTGGCGATGGTCGACGAGCACGCCTGACCGCTTCTTCTTGAGCCACTCGGTCGTCACCTCGCCCGGATGCTCGACCTCGAGCCGTCGCGAGAGCAGCTCGGCGAACTCATAGGTCTCGTCGTAGCCCGACCGGCGGGTGATCGGCACGAGCACGTGGATGCCGTCGGCCCCGCTCGTCTTCACGTAGGAGCGAAGCTCGAGCCCTTCGAGCGCCTCGCGGATCAGGTGCGCGACGCGAATCGCGAGCGGGAACCCGTCCGGCGAGTCCGGCGGGTCGAGGTCGAAGAGCACGAAGTCCGGACGGTCCGGCTTGTCGACGCGCGAGTACCACGCGTTCATGTCGATGCAGTGCATCTGCACCATCCAGAGCAGCACGTCGGCCGACTGGACGAGCGGGAAGTCCACGAGTCGGGAGCCCCCTTCGCGCGGCCAGGTCCGGAACTGCCGCGTCGGGATCCACGCAGGCATCCCCTTCGGGGCCTGCTTCTGGAAGAAGCTGCCGCCCGGCAGCCCTTCGCGCCAGCGCTTCATCGTGAACGGCCGGTCGTGGAGATGCGGGACGATCGCGGGAGCGACGGCCTCGTAGTAGGCGAACAGGTCGCCCTTCGTGATCCCATCGTCGGGGAAGAGCACGCGATCGGCGCTCGAGAGCTTGACGCGAGTGGCTGTCACCGTTCGTCAGGCGCCGCCGGCAGGTTGGGCCCATCGCGGCTCACGGAGCATCTCGCGGGCGATCACGAGCCGCTGGATCTGGTTCGTGCCTTCGTAGATCTGGGTGACCTTCGCGTCTCGCATCATCCGCTCCACCGGGTGCTCCTTCATGTACCCGTACCCACCCAGGACCTGAACCGCGTCGGTCGTCACCGACATCGCCGTGTCGGTGCAGAAGAGCTTCGTGATCGCAGCGAGCCTCGTCAGCTCGGGCCCGTCGACGCCGGCGTCGATCATCTGCCCGCAGCGATAGAGCAGGCCTCGTCCGGCTTCGCACTTCACCTCCATGTCGGCGAGCATCGCACCGACGAGCTGGTGCCTCGCGATCGGCTCCCCCATCGTCTCGCGCTCGCGCGCGTATTCGAGCGCGTAATCGGTCGCCCCCTCGGCGATGCCGAGCGCCTGCGCGGCGACGCCGGGTCGTGATCGGTCGAGGATCCGCATCGCGAGCCGGAAGCCCTCCCCCTCCTCGCCCAGCCGGTTCGCGGCGGGCACCTGGCAGCCGGAGAAGAAGAGCTCGCCGGTCGTCGAGCCCTTCACGCCCATCTTCGGCTCGATCCGCCCCACCTCGAACCCCGGCGCATCCGCCTCGACCGCGAAGGCTGAGATCGCGTTCCGTCCCTCCGGGGCGGTTCGCGCGAAGACGATGTAGACGCCCGCGACGCCCGCGTTGGTGATGAACCGCTTCGACCCGTCGAGGACGTAGTCGTCACCCTCGCGGCGGGCCTCGGTGCGCATCGCGCCTGCGTCGGAGCCCGAGCCCGCCTCGGTCAACGCGTAGGCGGAGAGCACCTCGCCGGAGGCGATCCCCGGCAGGAACCGCCGGCGCTGCTCGTCGTTCCCGGCGAGCTTGAACGCCAGCGCCCCGAGCTCCTGACCGCCGATGATCAGCCCACTCGTCGCGCAGACCTTCGAGACCTCCTCGATCGAGATCAGCGTCTGGAGCGCGCTCGCACCGCTGCCGCCGTACTCCTCGCCGGCGACGGTGGCGAAGATCCCGTGCTCGCGAAAGAGCTCGACGACGTCCCACGGGAACTCGGCCGTCCGGTCGATCTCGGCGGCGCGCGGCGCGATCCGCTCACGAGCCAGCGTGCGGACGAGGTCCCTGATCTCGCGCTGCTCCGCGGTCAGCACGTCGTGAGGCACGGCGGCAGTCTAGAACGCCGGCCTCTACACCGTCCCGGACATCGTCCCGAGACGCCGGCTCACGGTCTCGTCGGCAGCGGCGAACGAGCGCTTGCTCGAGCTCACCGCTTCGAGGAACGTCTCACGGTCGAGGGCATAGAGCTCTGCCGGCTCCGATGTCGTCACCGTGGCCGTTCGCGGCACGTCGCGGAGCAGGGCGATCTCGCCGAACCCCTCGCCCGGGCCGAGGCGGCTGACGAGCGCGCCGTCGATCCTGACGTCCGCCGCTCCGCTCGCGAGGATGTAGTAGCGATCTCCGATCTCGCCCTGCGTGATCACAGCAGTGGAGGCCGGAACGTCGATGCGCTCGAGGCGAAGCGCCAGCCGTTCGAGCGCGAGCGCCGGGAGCGGTGCGAAGAGCGTGAGCTCCCGAAGCAGGGCGACGGTCTCTGCCGGCGCCACCGCCGCCCGGTCGACGCGGAGGAGGCGCGAGCCCAGAGCCACCGTGCACGCCGGAAGCAGGAGTCCGGTCGCGATCAGGGTCCATCTCGTCCCGAGCGTCGAGACGAGCGGCGGCACGACGATCGCGCCGACCGCCGAGCTGGCGTAGAAGACCGTCTCGACCGCCCCGAAGACCCGGGCGAGCACCGTGTCCTCGACCGCGCGCTGGAGGAGCGTGAAGCCGGCGACGTCGACGAGGATGTTGCCGACGCCGATCACGCCGAACGCGAAGATCGCCGCACCCACGTTCGGCCAGGCGGCGATCAGCAGGAACGGCGCACCCCAGAGGACGATGCCGACGAGAAAGGCCGGCGTCAGGCGCCGCCTCCCTGCGACCTTGACCGCTGCCGCGGCCCCGAGGACGCCGCCGACGCCGACGGCCGAGTCGAGCCAGCCGACGCCGGCGTTCCCCGTGTGCAACAGCTTGATCGCGGTCACGACGAGCAGGACGGAGAGAGCGCCGGCGACAAGCGTCTGCGCGGTGAACAGCCCGACGATCACACGCAGATCGCCGTTGCGGCGGATCGTCCTCGCCCCGGCGAGCATGGTGTCGACGAACGACTCGTCGGCCGGCTCCTCGTCCTCGGCCTCGACGGCGTGCCCGTGCAGCGGCCGGAGCAGGATGAGCGTCGAGATCCCGAAGGCGACCGCGACGAGCACGAACACCGACGTCGTTCCCGAGACTGCGAGCAGCACGCCGGCAAGGGCAGGGCCCGCGAAGAAGCCGAGACCTTCGATCGTCGAAGACACGACGTTCGCGGCCGTCAGCGCCTCGGGCTCCTCGACGAGCGACGGGATCAACGCGGCCTGGGCCGGGCGAAACGGAGTGCCGGCGACCGCGACTCCGACGGCGAGCAGGTAGACGATCCAGTGGTTGACGCTCCCGGCGGCCGCAGGGACGAGGACGGCCGAGAGCACGAACCGGCTGAAGTTGGAGAGGAGCATCACGCGCGAGCGATCGAAGCGATCGCCGAGCACGGAGGCAAAGGGCGTTGCGATCGCCGCCGGCACGAGCCGGATCACGTAGACGAGGCCGACCGCCGAGGCCCCGCCGACGCCGTAGGCGTACACCGACACCGCAACCGCCATCGAGACATGCCCCAGGAGGGATATCCCCCAGGCAAGCTGGACGCGGCGCAGCGCAGGCTGCTTCAGGTTGGCGGCAAACGCCGCCCGCGTACCGCCCTCTCCCGCCACGCTGCAACTATCTCATCGTGAGCAGGCCGCGGCCGGCTCACCGCCGTCTAGATTCCGGCCGTGATCCTCGAGAACGGCCTCGTGCGCACGATGGACCGGCAGATCCCCACTCAGCGGGCGCTCGCAATCGCAGGGGACCGGATCGCAGGCGGAGTCGGGGTGCACGAGTCGGCGCTGGCCTCGCCCGAGGCGGTCGACCTGGGCGGCCGCGTCGTGCTCCCCGGCTTCACGGACTCGCATGTCCATTTTCCGAGCTGGGCACTCGCGCAAAGGCAGGTCTCGCTCGAGGGCTGTGCATCGCTCGACGAGGCACTTGCCCGGATCGCCGCCGCCGAGCGCGGCCCGGACACGGTGATCCGCGGGTACGGCTGGCGCAGCGGCGACTGGGCCGGCGAGGAAGAGCCGACGCGCTCGCGACTCGACGCGGTCACCGGCGAGGTTCCGGCGGCGATGATCGCGAAGGACCACCACTCGCTGTGGCTGAACTCGGCCGCGCTCGCACTCACCCGCGGCGAGCTCGAGGTCGACGGAGGCGTCGTCGAGCGGGACGAGCGTGGTGAGCCGACGGGGGTCCTCCGCGAGGAGGCCGCCTGGCAGTTCAAGGAGCGCTATCTCACCGTCCCGGATGACGCCTACGTCGAGGCGATGCGTGCGGGCCTGAAGCTCGCCGCCGCCCGCGGCGTCACCGCCGTGCACGACAAGGATGGCTGGCTCGGCGCCCTGCGCCTCTGGCAGCGCCTGGAGCACACGGGATCGCTGTCCCTTCGCGTCTGGCAGTCGGTGCCGGCGGCGATGCTGGACGAGCTCGTGGCATTGGGCCTCCGCTCGGGCTTCGGCGGCCCGATGCTGAGGCTCGGCTACCTGAAGGTCTTCATGGACGGCACGCTCGGCTCAAAGACCGCCCTCATGCTCGACGGCTCCGGCGTGACGATCGCGAGCCGCGAGGAGCTCGCGGAGATCGTGCTGGCGGGAGCCCAGGCCGGCTTCCCGGTTGCAGTCCATGCAATCGGCGACGGCGCCAACCGAGCGGCGCTCGACGCCTTCGAGCAGACTCGCGAGACCTGGCAGCCGCTCGGCTTGCGCCACCGCATCGAGCACGCTCAGCTCCTGAGCCCCGACGACCTCCCCCGCTTCGCCGAGCTCGGCGTCGCAGCGTCGGTGCAGTTCTCCCACGCGACCTCGGATCGCGACCTGGCCGACAGGCTCTGGGCCGACAAGACCGGCGGCGCCTACGCATACCGCTCGCTGATCGACTCCGGAGCCGTCGTCGCCAACGGCTCCGACGCGCCCATCGAGGAGCTCGACCCGCTCGCCGGGATCCGCGCCGGGGTGAGGCGCACGATCGACGCGCGACCCGCATGGCACCCGGAGCAGGCGGTGACGGTCGAGCAGGCCTTCGCGGCGACGACGCTCGCTCCGGCCTGGCTCTCGAGCGACGAGCGCACGCGCGGAAAGCTGCTGCCCGGCTACGCCGCCGACCTCGTCGTGCTCGACCGCGACCCCTGGGACGACCTCGACGCGGAGGTCGTGGCGACCATGGTTGCGGGGCGGTGGGTGCACAATCCGCCCCCCTGGTAGACCGTGGGGGAACCAACGAGGTTCCCCCACGGACCTCCTCCTCCCTACCGTCGGGCCGGCCGTAGTGAGCCTCCCGCCGGGCTGAGCCCGGCTCCGGCAGCGGGAGCGGGGCGAACCATCTCCGCGGGAAGAAACCGTACGGGGGCAGTTGGCTTTGGCATCTCGGCGCTCATGGTTCGGTCGGGACGCACTGCCTGGCCCTTAGCTCGGCATTCGCCTCGTTAAGTCCGCGACTCTGTGCGGTGAGGCAGGGGCGTGGCTGGGGGCTGCCGGATCAACCTTTCAGATAGCGCTCGACGGCGGTGCGCTCGGCGTCGAGGTCTGCGGAGGTCGTGTGGGACAGGGGCTCGAGAGGTTCTAGTTCGACCTTGTTGTCGGCGAGCTTCCAGGTGCCGACTGCGCGGCCTTCGGCGAGCATGAAGGGGCGGAACAGGCCGCCCGTGACGATTGTGGATTCGTGGTTGCCGAGGATCTCGGCGCGCGACGTCCAGCCGAGGAGGAGCGGGTCGAAGGCTCCCAGCAGTCGCGGCGGGGGGAGCCGGGCCGCTTTCGGCCTTGCTTTCAGCGCAAGCAACCCGTCGTCTCGTCTTTCGAGGCTCCGGGCAATCGCCTTCAGGCCGGTGCGGGCGTCGCGCAGGGGGAGGCCGGACCACTTCGCCAGGTCGCGGTCGGTGGCCGGGCCGTGGCCCAGGAGGTAGCGCCGGGCAAGCTCTGCCAGCGACCGGACGCGATCGGGCGCCTTCGGCGCAGGGCCGAGCCAGTCTGCGACATGGACGTACGCGTGCTGCTTTCCGACCATCGGCCCTCGGATCGCGAGACCGCGCACGGATGCGAGCACCAGCAGGTGGACCAGCGCCTGGCCGGCCGTCTCGACTCCGGTCTCGGCAACCCGCTCACCGAGCTGTGCGCGCGTCAACGGGCCGTCGTCGGCGAGGTCGCGAGCGATCCTTGCGACTGCGCGGTCGGCGTCGGCCGGGCTGACGCCGAGCTCGGCGAGCCGGCGCCTGTTGCCGGTGAGGAGCGGAGGCGTCGTGAGCGCATGGAGCCACGGGTAGTCCTCGCTCGCCACGAGATGCAGCGTTCCGCGGTTCAGCCACGTGATCAGCAGCGTTCGCTCTTCGGTCAGCGCCCGGTCGACGTCGGCGGCGGTGAGGCCCCGCGTGCGGGCGCGGACGGCAAGCCGGGCTCCCCGCGCGTCCTGCCCCTGCACCGCGAGCAGGCGCTCGGCAACCTCGACTGCGCTCCTTGCAGGGGGCCCGGCGAGAAGCTGCGCGGTCAGACGTTCGGCGAGAACCGTCACGGCCTCGAGTATCGCCCGCACTAGACTGGCCCGCGATGGACGACTGGTTCGAGGAGCTCGCCGGCTTCCTGCGGATCCCGTCGGTGAGCGCCGACCCGGCGCACGCCGAGGATGTGCGGCTCGCCGGCGGTTGGGTCCGCGACTTCATCCTCGGCGCCGCGGGCCAGGCCGAGCTGATCGATTGGCACGGGCAGCCGCTCGCGATCGGGGAGATCCGCGCCTCCGGGGGAGTCGAGGCGCCGACGGTGCTCGCCTACGGCCACTTCGACGTCCAGCCGCCCGACCCGCTCGAGCTCTGGGAGAGCGAGCCGTTCGAGCCGGAACTTCGCGATGGGTACCTCTACTGCCGCGGCGCCGCCGACGACAAGGGGCAGCTCTACATGCTCCTCGCCGCAGCCCGAGAGCTCGCGGCCGCCGGGACGCTGCCCGTGAACGTGCGCTTCTGCTGCGACGGCGAGGAGGAGACGGGCGGCCACTCGATCGTCGAGTTCCTGGCCGGCGACGAGCGCGGCGCCGACGCGGCGGTCATCTTCGACTCCGGCATGATCCGGCGCGGCCTTCCCGCCTTCAACCTGTCGTCTCGCGGGCTGGCCTACTTCCATCTCACGCTGCGAACCGGGGAGCGCGACCTTCACTCGGGCATCTACGGAGGCGCGGCGCTCAACGCAGCGCATGTCCTTGCCCGGATGATCTCGGGCCTCGTGGCCTCGGACGGCCGCCTCGTCGAGTCGCTCCGCCGGGGCGTGGTTCCGCCGACCGAGGAGGAGCTGTCGGGGTGGGCCGAGCTGCCGAGCGGCGCCAACGAGCTTGCCGACCAGGGCGCGCAGCCGGCGGACAGCCTCGCGGCCGAGGAGTTCTACCTGCGTACGTTCGCCGAGCCTGCACTCGACGTGAACGGCTTCGAGAGCGGCTCCCCGCAGCTCCAGAAGACGGTCCTTCCGGTCACGGCGGCCGCCAACATGTCGATCCGGCTCGCACCGGGCCAGAAGGTCGACGAGATCGCCCCCGAGCTGGAACGACTCCTTCGGGAGAGCGTCCCGGAGGGCGCGGAGCTCCAGATCGAGCGCTGGTCGTCGTCGCCGCCCGGTCTCGTGTCCCCCGACGCGAAGGCCGTCCGGATCGGCCTCGATGCCTTCGAGCGAGCAATGGGCCGCCGCCCTGCCCTGATCCGCTCCGGCGGCACCCTCCCGATCGTCCCCGCCCTCGCCGACAAGGGCATCCCGACGATCATCACCGGCTTCGCCCTCCCCGACTCCAATATCCACTCCCCGAACGAGCGCCTCGTCGCCGAATACGTCCCCCTGGGAATCGCTGCAGCACGCGAGCTCTACCTCGGCCTCGCAGATCTCTGATCCGCCCTCTCGAGCTCGCCCAACCTCCCGCGGACTTAGCGAGGCGAATGCCGAGCTAAGGACCAGGCCGTGCGTCCCGACCGAACCATGAGCCGCGGAGATGCGAAAGACAACTGCGCCCGTACGGTCTCCTGGCGGATCTTGGTTCACCCCGCTCCCGCAGCCGAAGCCGGGCTCTGCCCGGCGGGAGGCTCACGACGGCGGTTCCGCCACAGCGGAGGAGGGGGCTCGTGGGGGAACCTCGTTGGTTCCCCCACGGGTTAAGCGACGTCGCGCAGCTTCTGTGCCTCGGCGAGGAGGCGGAGCTTCTTGAGCGACTGGTTCTCGATCTGCCTGACGCGCTCACGCGTGACCTTGAAGGCTCGTCCGACCTCGTCGAGGGTGCGCGGGGCCTCGCCGTTCAGGCCGAAGCGCATCTCGAGGATCTTGCGCTCCCGGTCGCCGAGCATCGAGAGCGCCCGCGAGAGTGCCTCGTTGCGGAGCGAGAGGCCGGCGACCTCGTCGGGCAGCGGCTCGGTCTCGTCTTCGATGAAGTGCCCGAACTCGGACTCGTCGTCGCCGCCGACGGGGCGTTCGAGGGAGACCGGCGTCTGTGAGGTGCGCCGGATCTGCTCGACTTCCTCGACCGACATCTCGAGCTCGACGGCGATCTCAGCGGAGCTCGGCTCACGCCCGCGCTCGGCCCGGAGCTTCCGCTCGACGCGAAGGATCTTGTTCAGCTTCTCGACGACGTGCACGGGCATCCGGATCGTCCTGCCCTTGTCGGCAAGCGCCCGTGCGACTGCCTGGCGGATCCACCAGGTGGCGTAGGTGGAGAACTTGAAGCCCTTGCGGTGATCGAACTTCTCGGCGGCGCGGACGAGGCCGATCGTCCCTTCCTGGATCAGGTCGAGGAACGGGAGGCCCTGGTTGCGGTAGCGCTTGGCGATCGAGACGACGAGACGGAGATTGGCCTCGACCATCTCTTGCTTGGCGCGGTGGTCGCCGCGCTCGATCCGCTTCGCGAGCTCGACCTCCTGCGCGGCGGTGAGAAGGCTCACCTTGCCGATGTCCTTGAGGAAGAGCTGGAGGGAGTCGGTCGTGATCTCGACTTCGAGCGGCTCCTCGGCGTCCGGATCGTCGAACTCCTGCGGCCCGCCGAAGTCCCGGGCGAGCTCACCGGTGTGGAGCTCGAGCGCCGACGGCCCGGGCGACTGCAGCTCGACGGCGCTTCCCTCTGCCTCGTCGAGCTCTTGCGCGAAAAACGCCGTCTCCGGCTCACTCATTCCCACCTGATGCTTCCGCTCCTCTCCGGGGCCGACCTACCGACGGCGGCGAGTGTTGCAGCGCCATCGGACGGACGCAATCCGCCGTACGGCGGATCCGAACCGGGCGGGTCAGCCCGAGGTCGAGGTGCCGGTGCCGGCTGCGCTCGATGCGCTCGGCTGCTTCAAGAACTCGGCGGCGGTCTTGCCGAGCTTCGAGGTCGCGTCGAGCTCGACCACTTTCTGGAACTGGGCGATCGCCGCCTGGCCCTGGCTCGTCCAGGCAAGGAGGAGCGCGAGGTAGTAGTGGACGATCTGGCTCGACGGATACTGCTTGCTGAGGGGGCCGAGCCGGGAGAACGACGGGGTCAGGTTGTCCTCGTCGAAGAGCCCGACCGCCGCGGCCACCTTCGCGTCGACGCTCTCGGGATGGAGCTTCACCGCGCGTGCATAGAGCGCCTCGGCAGAGACCTGGTGGCCTTCCTCTTGCTGCTGCGAGCCTCGGGCGAGCAGCTGGTCGGAGTCGATCGGGATGAACACCGGGTAGCCGGGCCCACCGGTCGTCTCCTGGAAGAAGTTCGGGTGGAGGAGGTTGTCGGCGCGGTTGTGGATGATCGTGTTGGTGCCGAGCTTCTTCGCCAGCTGGAGCGCCGCCTCGGCGTCGCGCGGATAGCCGGCCCACAGAAGCGCGACGCCGCGGTAGTACTGGACGAGCGAGCTCGTGCGGCGCGCCGCCACCGTCTTGCCGCCGGCGTGCTGGAGCCCCAGCCGCTGTATCGCGTCGATGCTGCCGTGCGGCCACTCGCTGAACGCGGCGACGATCTCGGCTCCCACGCTGCCGCTCAGCCTCGGGATCGGCGGCTTGCCGGGCGCGCCTGCGGGCTGGTGCGGTGTCGTCCGGGTGTCGAGGGTGAGGCCGACGGCAAGGCCGGCTGCGACGATCGCCGCAGCCGCGACCGTGAGATACAGGCGAATTCTGGGCACCACTCGTCATGGGAAACGTTAGTCCACCCACGCGGAAGAGCTCGAATGCACTGTGCGGGAATGCCGCGGACGGCTACTATCGTTTTTGAAGCAATGGTGAGCTACAGGGAACTCCTCAAGCAGGTCAAGGATCGCGTCGTCGAGGTCGACTCCCGCGAGGCGCAGGCGATCGACGGAGCGGCGTGGGTGGACGTCCGCGAGCAGGACGAGTGGGACGAGGGGCACATCCCCGGCGCGGCCCATGTCCCGCGCGGCAACCTCGAATCCCGGATCGAAGGCGTCGTCGCGAATCGCTCGACGCCGGTCGTGCTCTATTGCGCCTCGGGCGCTCGCTCCGCGTTCGCCGCCGACAGCCTCGCGGCCCTCGGGTACGAGCGGCCGGTCACGCTCGCCGGCGGCTTCACCGACTGGAAGCGCAACGGCTACGACGTCGTCATCCCCAAGCAGCTCTCCCCCGAGCGGCGGGCGCGCTACTCGCGTCACCTGCTGATCCCGGAGATCAGCGAGGCCGGCCAGCTCGCCCTGCTCGAGTCGCGCATCCTGATTCTCGGCGCCGGAGGGCTCGGCTCCCCCGCTTCGCTCTACCTGGCAGCCGCCGGCGTGGGCCACATCGGGATCGTGGATGCGGACATCGTCGACGAGTCGAACCTGCAGCGCCAGATCGCGCACTCGCTGAACACGCTTGGCTCGCCGAAGGTGGACAGCGCCAAGCGCACGATCGAGGCGCTGAACCCGGACGTCGAGGTGACGACCTACCGCGAGCGGCTCACCTCCGAGAACATCGACCGGATCCTCGACGACGGCTGGGACATCATCGTCGACGGGACCGATAACTTCCCCACGCGGTACCTCGTCAACGACGCATCCGTCTGGCGCGGCATTCCCGTCGTCCACGGATCGATCTACCGCTTCGAGGGCCAGGTGACCGTCTTCAAGCCGGGTGACGGCCCGTGCTACCGCTGCCTCTACCCCGCTCCGCCGCCGCCCGAGCTCGCTCCGTCGTGCGCCGAGGGCGGCGTGCTCGGCGTGCTGCCGGGCATCGTCGGGACGCTTCAGACCAACGAGGCGCTGAAGCTCGCGCTGGGGATCGGCGAGCCGCTCGTCGGGCGGCTGCTGCTCTTCGACGCGCTTGCGACCGACTTCGACGAGGTGCGCATCAAGCGCAACCCGGACTGCCCGGTGTGCGGCCAGCACCCGACGATCACCGAGTACGTCGACTACGTCGAATTCTGCGCGCGATGAGCATTGTCCGCGTACCGCCGGTGCTGCGGAGCGAGGCTGACGGCGCGCGCGAGGTCGTCGCGTCGGGCGCGACGGTGCGCGAGCTGCTCGAAGACCTGACGGCTCAGGTTCCCGCGCTCGGCGAGAAGGTCTTCGACGGCTTCGAGATCCGGCCGTACGTGAACGTCTACGTCGACGGCGAGGACGTCCGCACGACAGGCGGGCTCGACGCGCCCGTTCCGAACGACGCGACCGTAGTTCTCCTGCCTGCGATGGCGGGCGGGAGTACTCCAGTTCTCCTGCCTGCGATGGCAGGCGGGGATGATCGCTGAGTCGCTCCTCGACCTGATCGGCTCGACGCCGCTCGTCAAGTTGACGCGGCTTTCCCCCGAGGGCGTCACGATCTACGCGAAGCTCGAGGGGCAGAACCCGACGGGCTCGACGAAGGACCGTGTGGCGCTGGCGATGGTCGACGCAGCTGGGCTCGAGCCGGGCGCCGAGCTGCTCGAGCCGACGAGCGGGAACACCGGCATCTCGCTCGCGCTCGTCGCGAAGCTGCGGGGCCTCAAGCTCACGTGCGTCATGCCCGCCAACGCGACACCCGAGCGGCGGCTCGTGCTGGAGCTCTTCGGGGCGACGATCGTCGACTCCCCGGCGAACGAGGGCTCGAACGGCGCGGTGCGGCTGGCGCAGGAGATGGCAGCCGCCGATCCGCGCTACACCATGCTCTTCCAGTACGCGAACGAGGCGAACCCGCGCGCCCACTACGAGGGAACCGGGGCCGAGATCGTGCGCGACCTGTCGCGTTTGGATGTGCTCGTCGCCGGCCTCGGCACGGGCGGCACGCTCATGGGGACCGGCGCGCGCGTGCGAGAGGCGTTCCCCGACGTGGTGGTCGCAGCGGCCGAGCCGCTGCCCGGTGACCCGGTGATGGGCCTGCGCTCGCTCGAGGACGGCTATGTCCCGCCGATCCTCGACGTCTCGAAGCTCGACCGCAAGATCCTCGTCTCGAACGCCGAGTCGGTCTCCGCCGTGAATGCGCTCCTCGACCGGGAGGGCATCTTCGCCGGGGTCTCCGCAGGTGCCGTGATCCATGTGGCGCGCAAGCTCGCCGGCGAGCTTCCCGAAGGCTCCGTCGTGGTCGCGGTGCTCGCCGACGGCGGCTGGAAGTACCTCTCCGGCGAGTTCTGGCGCAGCACGGACATCGAGCAGTCGATGGAGTCGACGCTCTGGTGGTAGTCCCGGCCGAGATCCGGGAGCAGCTTCACGCGCACGCGGCCGAGGAGGCGCCGAACGAGTGCTGCGGGGTGATCGTGTTCCGCGGCGGCGTCGCCGAGCGGTACCTGCGCGGGCGGAACCGCCTCGCCTCGCCCTACCGCTACGAGCTCGACATCGACCCCGAGGTGTGGTTCCTCGAGGACGAGGGCTACGAGCTCGCAGTCTTCCATTCGCACCCGGAGACGGAGCCCCGCCCGTCGCGGACCGACCGCGCGCTCTCCGGGCTCTGGGCCGGGAAGCCGTTCCTGATCTACGGGCTGAAGCTCCTCGAGCTTCGCGCCTGGACGATCACGCCCGACGACTTCCGGGAGCTCGAGCTCACGGAGGCGTGAGCGAGCGCCTCAACGGACAAGCTCTAGGATCGGCCGGATGCGGGCGACTTTCGTAGGTGCGGAGACCCTCGGGGACGGGTGGCTCCGGGTCTCCCGGGCTGTCCTCGCCGACGGCGAGCTCGCGACCTGGGGCGGCGCCGTGACTCGCGAGATTCCACTCGTGACCCTGGAGGTCGCCTCGCCGGATTCCGGCGACCCGCTGATCGCCGAGCTCGGGGACCCCGAGTGGCTCGAGTGGATGCACCGGAACTTCTTCGTCGCCGAGGAGGTGCCGGAGCTCGGCCGGGCCAAGAGCTATGCGATGCGTCTGTTCGACTACGGCGAGGCGGGCCGTGACCAGATCGCCTGGGTCGTCGACCGCCTGCGGACCGACCCCGAGTGCCGGGACGCAGCGATCACGACGTTCCAGCCGTTGACCGACACGACCTACATCCCGTGCGTCAGCCTGCTCGACTTCTGGCTTCGCGAGGGCAGGATCGAGCTCGTCGTCTACGCCCACAGCCTCGACTTCGGCAAGAAGGCCTACGGCAACCTGGTCGAGCTCGCGCACCTGCAGGAGCACGTCGCAGGCGAGCTCGGCGCCGGCGTCGGCGCGCTCATCGTGCACGTCAAGACCGCGCACATCTACGAGCCCGAATGGGCCGCGATGGCGCAGCTGGCCGAGCTCGCCTCCTCCCCCCACTGACCTTTCGAGCCATGTCCGTGGGCGGCATCCCGGCGCGTTAAACCGGTGTCAGACACCTTTACGGAAACCTTACGAGCACGGTCGCAAAGTGGGTGAAAAATCGCCGCCCGGACATGTCCTCTTGGGGTGCAGGGGCGATTCGGGTCACGCCTGCCGGGGACGGTCAGGCGGCGTCCCGGATCTGCACCGGGTGACCTGTCTCGGCGGAACGATGCAACGCCTCGATCGCCCGTGCCTGAGCGACCGCGTCCTCGCGGCCGAGCAGGAGCTCCCCGTCGCCGCGGATCGCGTCGCTCAGGTTCTCCAGCTCGAGCTGGTAGGAGTCGACCGGCTCGAGCTCGATCCGCTCGACCTCCTCGTCGTGCCGCAGCTCGATCACGGGGCGGCGGCAGTGCCACGGATCGTCGAGGAAGATCGAGCCCTCGCTGCCCACCGCCTCGAGCTCGTCGCGGTTCACGAGCGCGGTTCCGCAATCGAACTGCGCAAGAACCTCGCCCGGGAAGCGCATCGTCGCGGCGAACACCCAGTCTGTCCCCGTCTCCCCGAACCACGCCTGGCCGTACACGGACTCCGGCTCACCCGCGAGGAGCCGCGAGCCGCTGACGCAGTAGCAGCCGACATCCATCAGCGAGCCGCCCTCGAGGTCGGTCTGGAGCCGGATGTTGTCCGCGTCGTACAGCGAGTAGCTGAAGACCGACCGGACGAGGCGCAGCTCCCCGATCGCGCCCGAGTCGACGAGCTCGCGGAGCTTCGCCGTCTGCGGGTTGTGCCGGTACATGAACGCCTCCGTCAGCAGCCGGCCCGTGCGCTCCGCGACATCGAACGCCTCCTCGACCTGCTCGACATGGCGGGAGAGCGGCTTCTCGCAAAGCACGTGCTTCCCGGCCTCGAGCGCTCGGATCGACCAGGGAACATGGAGCGTGTTCGGAAGCGAGACGTACACCGCCTCGATCTCCGGATCCGCGAGGAGCTCCTCGTAGGAGCCGTAGGCGCGCGGGATCTCCCAGGTGCGGGCGTACTCCTGCGCCCCTGCCAGGTCGCGGCTCGCGACCGCCGCGAGGTCGACCTTCGCCGAGGCGTGGGCGCCAGGGATGACCAGGCGGTTGATGTGCGCCGTGGAGATGATCCCCCACTTGACGGGCCTGCTCTCGGCTGCGCTCATCCCCAGGAGCCCTCCGTCATCGGCCGCAGCGCGGTCTCGAGGATCCGGAACCGGCGCGGCCGTTCGAGCACGAAGACGACGACCTCGGCGACGTCCTCCGCGGTCATCATCCCCGGCAAGGCGTCCGGGGTGCGCCCGCGGCCCTCCTCGAGCGCGAACTCGGTCGCGACCCCGCCCGGGCAGACGTTCGTGCAGCGGATGCCGTGCTCGCGCAGCTCATGCTCGAGCGCGCGCGTGAAACCGACCTGCCCGAACTTCGAGGCGCAGTACACCGCTTCGAGCGGCAGCCCCCGCCGCCCCGCCTCCGAGGCCAGCGTCACGATGTCGCCGTCCCGCCCGAGCATGTGCGGCAACGCGGCCTGGATGGCGTAGATCGTCCCCTTCAGGTTCACGTCGATCATCTCGTCGAGATGCTCCTGCGAGAGGTCGAGGAAGGAGCCGTAGGCGCCGACGCCGGCGTTCGCCACGACGATGTCGATCCCGCCGAACTCCTGGGCCACCTGGTTGCAGAACGACTTCAGGCCGGCAGCGTCGCGAACGTCGCACGGCGCGGCCAGCGCCCGATCGAGGCCGAGGTCGGAGCCTCGGCGCGAGACGAGCCCGACATTGACCCCCCGCTCGTGCAGCATCCGTGCGACGGCCGCCCCGATCCCGCCGCTCGCGCCGGTGATCACCGCGGTCTTGCCTTCCAAGCTCATCTCGTACCTCTCCTCTCCGGCGCCGGTCAAGCCGGCGCCTCCGTCCGCATGTAGGCGCTTTGACCAGCCGCCGGTGTCATTGGAGCCTCCGTCGAGCCTACGGCTCATGCGCCCTCGAGCGGCCGTAGTGCCGGATAGAGCGCCCGGAAGCGCCCGTACCCGGATTCATACGCGTCCGCCCACGCCCGGTCGGGCTCGACCCGGTCGGTCACCCTCACGCAGCGCGCGACGGCGGTGGCCGCGTCCGCGAAGACACCATCCTTGACGCCTGCGAGCAGCGCAGCGCCGAATGCCGCACCGGCGTCCGTCTCGGTTCGCTCGAGCGGCAGCCCGAGAACGGAGGCGACGATCTTCACCCAGAGGTCGCTGCGCGATCCGCCGCCGGAGATCCTCGCGGCGGTCGCCTCGACACCGAGCGCGCGCAGGAGCTCGAGCGAGTCGCGCAGGCCGTAGGCGACGCCCTCGAGGGTCGCGCGGGCAAGGGCGCCGCGATCGTGGCGGAGAGAGAGCCCGACGAACGCGCCGCGCGCGTCGGGATCGGGATACGGCGTGCGCTCGCCCTGCAGGTAGGGCGCGAACAGGAGACCCTCGGTGCCAGGCTCCCACCGGCTCGCCTCCTCGTCGAGCGTGCCGTACGGCGCGTCGAGCGCGTGCCGCAGCCAGGAAAACGAGCCCGCCGCCGAGAGCATGACGCCCATCGCATGCCATGTCCCCGGCACGGCGTGGCAGAAGACGTGCACCCGCGCCTCGGGGTCTGCGGCGTAGGCGGGAAGGACGGCGAAGACGACCCCGGATGTCCCGAGGACGACCGAGAGGGCGCCGGGCCGGTCGATCCCCACTCCGAGCGCCCCGGCCGCCTGATCTCCGGCACCGGCGATCTCCGTCGACTCGTGCACCGGTGGGAGCCACTCCTGAGGAATCTCGAGAGCGGAGCAGACCTCGTCCGACCAGCGACGCGCCGCAACGTCCAGGAGCAAGGTCCCGGAGGCGTCGGCGACGTCGATGGCCCGCTCGCCCGTGAGCCGGAAGCGCACGTAGTCCTTCGGGAGCAGCACGCGCCGGATGCGCGCCCACGTGTCGGGCTCGTGCCGGCGAAGCCAGAGGAGCTTCGGTGCGGTGAAGCCGGTGAGAGCGCGGTTTCCCGTCAGCTCGATCAGCCGGTCGAGCCCGATGCGCCCCTCGATCTCCTTGCATTCCTCACCCGTCCGCTGGTCGTTCCAGAGGATCGCCGGACGCAGGACCCGGTCGTCGGCGCCGAGCACGACGAGCCCGTGCATCTGCCCGCTGAAGCCGACGGGGCCCTCGGGTAGCCGTGCGAGCGCCGCTTGCGTCGCCCGCCACCAGTCCTCGGGATCCTGCTCGGCCCACCCGGCCCGGGGCACCGAGAGCGGGTAGGGCTCTTCGGCGACGTCGAGCACCCCGCCGTCACGAGAGATCGCGACCGCCTTGACGCCGCTCGTCCCGACGTCGATTCCGATCAGCGCGTCGCTCACGCGCGCCTCCCTCGGCTCACGCGCCGAGAGCGGCGCACACGAGCTCGTAGGCGCGCACCTTCACGCGGGAGAGGCTAGCTGTAGACGCCGCGCGCCGGAAATCGCCTTGCCCGCTCCGGCGACGACTCACAGGGACCTGCCTCGAGAGCCCACCCCAACGAGCCGCGCGCGCACGTGCGAGCTCGTAAGGGGTTACGATTCAGGCCATGATCCAGTTCCACCTCGACCCCGGGTCCGGCGTCGCCACCTATCTCCAGATCATCCAGCAGGTCAAGGAGGCGCTCCGGCTGGGCACGATCGACGTCGGCGACCAATTGCCGACCGTCCGGGAGGTCGTGGCGGATCTCGCCATCAACCCGAACACCGTCGCAAAGGCATACCGGACGCTCGAGAGCGAGGGCCTCGTCTTCGCCCGTCAGGGGCGCGGCACGTTCATCACGAGCACGCTCGCTCCGCCGTCGCTGCGACCACTCGACACGCTTCGCGCCGAGCTCGAGCTCTGGCTCGACTCGGCGGTCAGGGCGGGCCTCGACGATGAGAGCATCCGCGCGCTCATCTCGGCCACCTTGCGCAAGACCAGAGCACCTCGAGTGGCATGACTCCGGCGCTGGACGCGCGGGGCCTCGGCAAGCGCTTCCGTCGCGACTGGGGGCTGCGCGACTGCACGGTGACGATTCCAGAGGGCGCGATCGTCGGCCTTGCCGGGCCGAACGCGGCCGGCAAGTCGACGCTGCTCGCGCTCGCGGCAGGCCTCCTCGCGCCGACCGAGGGTGCGATCTCCGTCCTCGGTCAGGATCCGCTTCGCGAGCCGTCCGTCCTCGCCGAGGTCGGCTTCCTGCCGCAGGGCGCCCCGCTCTACCGCGGCTTCACGGTCGGCGACGCGATCGAGTTCGCCCGACGGACGAACCCGCGCTGGGACTCCGAGATCGTCACCGGCCTGGTCACGCGCCTCCACTCGCGGACGAAGGTCGGCGCGCTGGCCGCAGGCGAGCGTACGCAGCTGGCGCTCGCTCTCGTACTCGGTAAGCGCCCGCGGCTGCTCCTTCTCGACGAGCCGTTCGCGGGGCTCGACCCTCTCGCGGGCAGGGAGTTCCTGCAGCTCCTGATGGACGGCGTCGCGGAGACCTCGGCGACGGTCGTGATCGCCTCGCACGTCATGGCCGACATCGAGCGGGTCTGCGACGACATCGTCCTCCTGGCCGACGGGCGGGTCCGGCTCGAGGGGCATCTCGAGACGCTGCTCGAGTCGCATCGCATCCTGATGGGGCCGCGGCGGCCGATCGGCTCGATTCGCGGCGTCCGCGAGATCGTGCGCGAGCGGCACAGCGGCCGCCAGCTGACCCTCCTCGTCCTCAGCGACGGCCCCATCGTCGACCCCTCGTGGACCGTCGAGCGTGTCGGCCTCGAGGAGCTCCTCCTCGCCTACATGGCGCCCGAGCGGCTTCCGCACCGGCAACCCCCGGAGAGGCTCCCGCTGCAATGGCATGGGTGACCTGGCGACAGCACCGGGCGCAGGTCGTCGCCGGCCTGGGCTTGCTCGTGGCGCTCGCCCTGACGGCAATCGGGACGCATCTGCCGATCTCGGAGGCCTACCACCACGACGCCCTGCCGGACTGCCTTCCCCCGTCGGCCCGCCCCGGCTGCGATCTCATCGTCGCGCACTTCCAGGGCGAGTTCGGGGGCTGGGCCACCGCCGTCCGAGGGCTGGCCGTGCTGCCCGCCCTCGCAGGGCTGTTCGTCGGCGCGCCGCTTCTCGCCCGCGAGCTCGAGCACGGCACCTACCGGCTCGCCTGGACACAGGCAGTCACCAGGCAACGCTGGCTCCTGTCGAAGACGGCGCTGCTCGCAGCGGCGACGGTCGTCGCCGGCTGCGCTCTCAGCGGGCTCGTCATGTGGTGGCGGGAGCCCTTCGACACCCTGCAGGGACGGATGGCGCCGAGCGGCTTCGACGTCGAGGGGCTCGTCGTCCCCGCCTATGCCGTCTTCGCGCTCATGGTCGGCGTGCTGACCGGGCTGCTGCTCCGCCGGACGGTGGCCGCCATGACGGCGACGCTCGTCGTCTTCGCGACGACCCGTCTGCTCGTGCTGTGGTTCCTGCGCCCGAGCTTCATGGCTCCTCGCCACCGGACCGTCCTTGCGACCGAGGCCGGGAGGCGGGCCGGCGACTGGGTCCTCAGCGACACGCTCGTCGATGCCGGCGGACGGCAGATCAGCGCCGCGCGGGAGGATCTGGCCATCCTGCATGCCCAGCAGGCGAACGTCGATCCGCACACCTATCTCGTCACGCTCGGGTGGAAGCGGGTCATCTCCTACCAGCCCGCCGGAAGATTCTGGACCTTCCAGCTCTTCGAGGCCGGCATCTTCGTCGCGCTGTCGGCGGCGATCCTGATGCTGGCCCTCTGGCTGGTGAGGCGGACGCCGACGTGACGGGGATCGATCGCGCGAACCTGCTGCGCCTCGGAGTCGCAGCGGCTGCCGGGACGGCGGTTGCCGGCCGAGCCGAGGCTGCGCGCAGTGCGGGCAGCCGGCGCTTCCCGCGGCCGCACCCCGAGTGGCGCTTCGTCTTCGTCAACCACGCCCTGACGAATCCGTTCTTCGTCCCTGCGAGGTACGGAAGCGCGGATGCGGCCGAGCTTCTCGGGGCTCGGATCGAGTGGACGGGCTCAACGAGCAGCGACGTCGGCGAGATGGTCAAGGCGATGCAGCGGGCGATCGAGGAGAAGGTCGGCGGCATCGCCGTGTCGCTGATCGATCCGGAGGCGTTCAACGGGCCGACGGAGCTGGCCGTCAAGCGCGGGATCCCGGTGGTCTCCTACAACGCCGACGGCGGGAAGGCGAACGCTCGGCTCGCCTATATCGGCCAGGACAACTACCAGTCCGGTCTCGAGCTCGGCGCGCGGATCGTCAGCCTCGTCTCGAGCGGCGAGGTCTGCCTCTTCGTGGCGACCCCCGGCCAGGAGAACATCCAACCCCGCGTGGACGGCGCACTCGACGCCATCCGCGACTCGGGCAAGCAAATCGGAGTCCAGGTGGTCGCGAGCGGCGTCGACGTCGGCGCGGAGAAGACGAAGATCGAAGCGACCTACCGCGCCCAACCGAGCCTGCACGGGCTCTTCGCCGTCGACGCCGGCTCGACGGCCGGGATCGCCGCCGTCATGCACGAGCACAAGCTCAGCGCCAAGGGAGTGCGCGCCGGCGGGTACGACCTTCTCCCCGAGACCCTCCAGGCGATCTACGACCGTGACCTCGACTTCTCGATCGACCAGCAGCCCTACCTGCAGGGGTTCCTGCCCGTGCTGCAGCTCTTTCTCTACCGCTACAGCGACGACCTCGTCGCCCCGGCAGACACGAACACCGGCCTCAACTTCGTCACGCGCGCGAACGTCGCCCAGTACCTGACGACCGAGAGCCGCTACGAGGGGAGCTCGAGCCGGGAGGCCTACCCGGTCGCATTCAAATAACGGTGGCTATCCGAACCTTGCACTATTGCTATAGGGCAGTAGTATTTGAGCGCTTTCGCGTCCGCTGTCGGGCCGCGCAAGCGCTGGAGGATCCCCCGGGCCTGCGAGGAGCAGCCCATCCAGGAGGCGTCGAGCTCGGCGTCTCAGAGGTAAGGCACGAAGGAGGAATAACAAGGTGTGGAGGCTTCCTAGTAAGACGATCGCGGCTCTTGGCGTGTGCCTGGCGATCGCGTTCGTAGCTGTAGGCGGCGCGACCGCCAGCAGCCAGAAGCACGCCGCGAGCGTGCAGGTCTGCGTGCTGCTGCCCGATACCAAGTCGTCGGTCCGCTGGGTGCAGTTCGACGCGCCCGACTTCGCCAAGGCCCTCAAGGCCGCCGGCGTGACGTACTCGATCAACAATGCCCTCAACGACCCGACCAAGCAGAAGGCACAGGCTCAGGCGTGCCTCGCGGCCGGCGCCAAGGTGGTCGTGGAGACCGCCCTCGACAACGGCTCTGCAGCCGCGATCGAGAAGCTCTTCACCTCGTCCGGCGGCAAGGCGATCGACTACGACCGCCAGGTGAGCGGTGGGTCGGCGTCGGTCTACGTGACGTTCGACGGCAAGGCGGTCGGTCAGGCGCAGGCCAACGGCATAGTCGCTGGGATGAAGGCCCGCGGAACGTACCCGGGTGGCACTGTCGCCGAACTGTGGGGCGGCCCGACCGACCAGAACGCGTTCTGGTTCAAGAGCGGCAACGACGCCGTCTTCAACCCTCTGTTCAAGAGCGGCAAGCTGAAGAAGGGCCCGCAGCAGTTCGTCCCCGACTGGGATGCGAACAATGCGGCGACCATCTTCCAGCAGATGCTCGTCAAGACGAACAACAACGTCCAGGGCGTGCTGGCGGCGAACGACAACATCGCCGGCGCGGTGATCGCGGACCTGAAGGCCAAGGGCCTGAAGCCGATCCCGATCAGCGGCCAGGATGCCACCCCGCAGGGTGTCCAGTACATCATCTCGGGCTGGCAGACGGGCACGGTCTACAAGTACGTGCCGGACGAGGCCAACGCCGCAGCAGCTGCGGCCGTCGCGCTCCTCAACGGCAAGACGCCGAAGACGAACGGGTTCCGCCTCAACGGCAAGGTGAAGGAGCCGACCCTGGCCCTTCCGGTCGTGTGGATCACGAAGGCGAACTACAAGCGGCTGTTCACCGACAAGTTCCTGAAGAAGAGTCAGGTCTGCGTCGGCACCTACAAGCAGTACTGCTAGAGCGAGACAGGTTCGTCCGCCGGTGGAGGCATCGTCAGATGTCTCCACCGGCGTTCTTCTTCCTCTTTACTATCGCCCTGACATGACCGACACCAGCGCGCCCATACTCGAGCTCCGCAACATCACGAAGTCCTTCGGATCCGTCCAGGCACTGACCGATGTCGACTTCGAGGTTCGGCGCGGAGAGGTGATGGCGCTCGTCGGCGACAACGGCGCCGGCAAGTCCACGCTCGTCAAGTGCGTGGCCGGCACGCATGCCGCCGACAGCGGCGAGATCATGTTCGAGGGCCAGGAGGTCAACATCCACGGCCCGAAAGACGCCGCCCGGCTCGGGATCGAGGTCGTCTACCAGGATCTCGCCCTCTGCGACAACCTCGACGTCGTCCAGAACATGTACCTCGGCCGCGAGGTCAACCGCTGGCAGGTGCTGAACGAGGCGGCGATGGAGCAGAAGACGGCGGAGACGCTGAAGTCGCTCGCCGTCACGACGATCGGATCGATCCGGCGGCCGGTCGCGACGCTCTCGGGCGGCCAGCGCCAGTCGGTGGCGGTCACGAAGGCCGTCCAGTGGAACTCCAAGCTCGTGATCCTCGACGAGCCGACCGCGGCACTCGGCGTTGCGCAGACCGAGCAGGTGCTCGCGCTCGTGCGCCGCCTCGGCGAGCAGGGCCTCGCCGTGGTGATCATCTCTCACAACCTCCACGACATCTTCGAGACGGCGACCCGGATCACGGTCCTCCGCCTCGGCCGGAACGTCGGTGTGTTCGACCGCGCGACGACCTCGCAGCAGGAGGTTGTGGCCGCAATCACCGCGGGCGTTCCGACGAAGGTGTCCGGCATCCCTGCGACGCACGGCCACTCCTCGTGACCGAGGCCGGAACGGTCATCCCCGCGCAAGCGCCCGAGGAGGAGGTGACGCCCGCCAACCTCCTCGCCCGCATGAGCACCAACATCCGCTCGGGGAACCTCGGGGTCTTCCCGATCGTGCTGGGCCAGCTCTTCATCGTCATCTTCTTCGGCTACACGGCGACGAACTTCTTCACGGCCGTCAACTTCGGCAACGTGATCATCCAGATGGCCGGGACGACGATGCTCGCCTTCGGTGTCGTCTTCGTGCTGCTGCTCGGGGAGATCGACCTTTCGATCGGCTACGTCGCAGGCATCGGTGCGCTCACGGTGGCGGAGCTCCAGCTCCCGGGCAGCGGGCACCAGCTGAACGGCCTGATCGCGATCGTGCTCGCGATCCTCGTCTGCGCCGTGATCGGCGGCGTTCAGGGCTCGATCGTCGCCTTCGTCGGCGTGCCCTCCTTCGTCGTCACGCTCGCGGGTTACCTGGTCTGGCAGGGCGTGATCCTCGGGAGGCTCGAGGTTCCCGGCTCGATCATCATCCAGGACCGCTGGATCAACTACACGGCCAACTACTACTTCTCGCCGTTCGCCGGCTGGCTGGTCGCGGCGATCATCACGGCCCTGTACGCCCTGACGGTGCTTCCCCAGTTCCTGACCGCCCGCGGAAGGCAGATCGCGTCCAGGGATTGGCTGAAGATGGCCGTCAAGATGGCCGGCGTCGCGGCCGCGGCGTTCGGCACGGTTGCGATCTGCAACCACGGTGTAGTCCAGACCAGGCGCCTCGGCCTGCCGCTCGCCGGCGTCCTGATGGTGATCGTCCTGATCGTGCTGACGTTCCTGGCCAAGCGGACGACCTTCGGCCGCCACGTCTACGCAGTCGGCGGCAGCGCGGAGGCGGCACGACGCGCCGGCATCAACGTCGCGCGCATCCGCGTGCTCGTCTTCATGATCTCGGGCGCGACCGCCGCGCTCGGCGGCATCATCCTCGCCGCCTTCGTGAACAGCGTCGCCCTGACGTTCCCGCCGGGGACGCTGCTCCTGAACTCGATCGCGGCGGCGGTCATCGGCGGCGTCAGCCTCTTCGGCGGCCGAGGCGAGGTACGCGGCGCGCTCCTCGGCTCTCTCGTCATCGCGACGGTCTCGAACGGCCTCAACACCGCCGGTTACTCGAACGGGACGATCTACATCGTCACCGGGCTGATCCTGCTCGTCGCCGTCACGCTCGACACGATCGCGCGCCGTTTGCAGGTCCGCTCCGGACGGTAAGCGGTAAGACCGGGAAGGTCCTACGACGCCGGCATCAGGCGATCTTGGCTTTTCTCGTTCTAGGAGATCGTGCCGCTCTCGATCTGCCACACGCGCGTAGCGAATGTTGCCGCCTGCGTCTCATGCGTGGCGATGAGGCAGGTGGTCCCCGCTTCGGCGACTTCCTGGAGTAGCTCCCAGACCGCATCGCGCCAGACGGCGTCCTGGTGGGAGGTCGGTTCGTCGGCGAGGATCAACTCGGGGCGGAGGAGCAGCGCCCGAGCGAGCGCGGTTCGCTGCTGCTGGCCGATCGAGGTCTCGTGTGGGCGCCGGTCGGCCAGGTCTTCGAGGCCGAGCCTTCGAATCAGCCCGGTGGCCCGGTCGCTCAGCGCCTGCTGCTGAGCCGTGAGCCGGGCCGGAAGTTGGATGTTCTCGCGCACGGTGAGCTCCGGCAACAATCCGAAGCGCTGCGGGAGATAGCCGAGCCGGGCCCACCGGAGGTCCGGCGGAGCCGGTTGGATGGACCCACTGTCGGGTTGCTGCCAGCCCGCCAGCAGGGTGAGCACGGTCGACTTGCCCGAGCCGGAGCGGCCGAGGAGGACACCGACCTCGCGGCGCCGCAGCTGGAGCGATAGATCGCGGATGGCTTCGATCGTTGCCGCTCCGCGACGGAACGACTTGCTGAGCTCGTACGCCTCGAGGACGACCTCACTCCCGGGCTCGAGCGAGCGCCTGGCTGTTGAGGCGGCGGGCATGTCTGCCGGCACGACGCGGCCTCGGTCGAGCCGGAGCACGTTGTCGGCGATCGCGGTGACATTCGGGTCGTGCGTGGCGATGATGAACGCCGCCCCGGTCCGAGAATGGCCACGGATCGTCTCGAGGAGAGGAAGCGCCGAGCCGGTGTCAAGCTCGGCCGTGGGCTCGTCGATCACCACGAGCGCCGTGTTCCGCCCCAGCGCGAGCGCAAAGGCGGCTCGTGCCTGTTCGCCGCCCGAGAGCTCGGCAGGAAGCGAGCCGAGCCGGTCTGCGAGCCCGACGCTCTCGAGGAGCGCTTCGGCCCCCGGACTGTCGTGAGCATGCTCTCCGAGCGTGAGGTGCGGAACGAGGTTGTCGGCGGCTTTCTGGCTGATGTAGGTCGCGACGACGCCGCGATGACGGCGAAGCTCGACGGTCGAGGCGGTTCGTAGCTCGAGACCGCCCACGGTGAGCTCTCCGGTCGAGGGACGGTCGAGCCCGGCGATCGCACGCAGGAAGGTCGACTTTCCGCTGCCGGAAGCGCCTACGAGCGCCGTGATCCCACCTCGCGCGATGACGGCATCGACGGCGTGCAACGCGTCGAGGCTGCCGCTGGGGGTCGTGTAGGTCTTACCCAGCGCCCGTGCGCGAACGAGGGTCTCCGGCCGTGGCGGATGCTCAGACGACACGCAGCGCCTCGCTCATGTTCGTCCGCCGTGCCACGACGCGCGTGAGAGAAGCCGCTACGAGCGCCCCGACGAGCACCGCGACCGCGCTGATCAGAAGCGACGCGGTCGGAACGGCGAGTGCTGGGGCAGGAGGGCTCCCCGGCAGCGGGTCGATGTGGGGGACGATCGGCTCGGCCGAGGCAAGAGCGACCACGCCTCCGACGAGTCCGGCGAGACCGCCGATCGCCGTGAGCTCGAGCCACAGCGAGAGCAGCTCGGTGCGGGGCCGAAGACCCATGCGGCCTGCGAGGGCCGAAGACACCGCCTGCGACCGTTGACGCGCCTGCAAGTACAGGAGGAGGCCTACGATCACGAGCAGACCGGCGGCGCCCGCGATCAGGCGCATGTAGCGGAACGTGCGCTTGGCGAGGACCACCTCCGGGTCGGCGGTGAAGCTCGACGCGGGGGTCACGAAGTACGCGTGCAGCGGATTCGACTCGAGAGCGGCCACGACAGGCCTCGTGGGGCCTCTTGCCCAGACGTAGGTTCTCGGGACGCCGAGCGGATCGATCAGGCCTGAATGAGCTGTCCTCGCTACGAGCGAGGCGCGGTCGACGACCAGGAGGGGAGCATCGCCGCTCATTCCGGGGAAGGCCGCAACGCGAGCGATCACGCGTATCGGGATCCGCGTCCCCTGGATCCAGATCGCCACCGCCTTGACCGGTGAGGTACCGGCGACGATCGCGGCCAGAGGCTCGTCGGGCGCGGACCGAAGCCGGTCAAGCGACCCTCGAGGATCGGCACCCCAGTTCGGATACCAGCGGATGACCGAGCCGAGCGATGCGGGATCGATCGCGAGGATGTCCGAGTCGGGCCCCGAGGGCGAGCCGAGCGACGCGGCCCCGTTCGCATACTCGAGCTCGGTCATCGGGTAGGGAAAGCCTTTCGGCGTCGGGCCGACGGCGTCCAGCAGCCCCTGGACGTCTCCGCCGTAGGCGATGCTCGCCTTCTGCGTGACACTGTCGCCGATCGAGGACGACAATGACTGAGCGTAGAAATAGGCGCCGAAGGCGACTGCAGAGACGACCAGGAGCGCCACGAGCGCGCCCTGAGCGGCCGCGAGACGTCTGAGAGCCAGGAACATGCTGACCGGCAGCCGGTCGAGCCTGGCCGGGACCGCGTGGAGCCCGAGCCGTACGGCCCGGGTCACGAGCCCGGCGATCCCCGCGACGAGCACGAGCGGCGCCGCGAAGACGGGCAGCGTCAGGTGCGGCGTCTGAGCCGCCCCGGTTGTCGCGAGCCCGCCGCCGGTGACGACATCGTCGAGGAGCCATCCGCCGACTGCCAGGAACGGAACCTCCCAGGGAATCCAGCGAAGCCGGTGCCGCGCCGCAGCCCCGGTGTCGAACAGGCGGGTGAACGCAATCGAAGCCACGCCAACCGCGAGGAGGAGTCCGGCCAGTGCGGCGATCCCACCGCGCGCACCGGCGGCATCGATCGTGTTCCGGTCGATCGAGCCGGTCGGCGCGAGCGTCCTCGTGAGGAGGAGCGCCGAGCCGAATGCGGCCGCGGCGCCGACTAAGGTCGGGAGGAACAGCTCGAGCCCGGTGCGGGCGGCGAATGCCCCCACGTGCTCTCCCCGCGAGAACAGCAGCGCGGCCTCGCCGGAGCGGCGGCGGACGAGAAACACGCCGGCCGCAGCTGCGACCGCGAGGGCAACAGCGATGCCGGCGCCTGAGAGAAGCGAGATCACGGGCGTGATCTCGTCGGCATCCTGGTCGGCAAGCAGGACAGCCGACGAGAGTGAGCTCGTGAGGGTGCAAAGGAGCTTCGGGTTCGCTGTCGGGAGCTCGGATCCGCGAGGGGGAGCGCACCCGATCCGCCGGCCGATGCTCGAGTGCGTGAGCGTGCCGGAGAGTGCGGCGAACCGGCCTGCGAGCCCACGCGCGTCGGGGAGCGTGAGCCTGGCTGGATCGACTGCAAGCTCCGACAGGCCCTTGAGTTGCGGTCCTTCCTGGAAGTGATAGGTACGTCCTTTGTTCACGAACGTGCGAGTGCTGCTGAGATGGCTCACCGCCGCAAAGAGCTGAGGTCGGCTCATGAACACGTAGCGATCGGGCGGGGGTGGGTCGACACCCGGCGGCAGGATCTCGGCGACGAAGTTGGCCCAGTAGGGGCCGGGAGCCGGTGAGCCAAGCGCCCGATACACGCCCTTCACCCGCAGGGCGGTCGAGCGGGACTTCCCACCGAGCTCCGCGAAGCCCAGCCGGAGCGTGCCTCCCGGCTTCAGGTGCAGGTTCCGTGCCGTCACGTCCGAGATCCACACCCCCGGCCCGGCGACCCTCTGAAGGAGCTTCACGTGCTGGAGTGCGCCGTCCCGGGCCATCAGAATGAGGTTTGTGAGCCCGGCACCCTCGAGCGCTTGCAATGGGGCTGTCTCGACGGTCATCACGGGCCGCATGAGTCCGAGGCGAGTCGCAAGGGAGCCCGACGCCGCCGACCGCAGGCGCTCCGCCTGCGGAAGCGTCCCGGTGCCGGACGAGTCGATCTGGCCGCTGATCACGAGCCCGGTCGCGAGCGGACTCAACCCGGCGAGGTTGTTCTTCAGCGCAGCGCTGGCGGTGCCGGTGGTCACGAACGGGCCCGAGGAGGCGGCAAGCGCGACCAGGAACCCCGCGACGAGGACAGCAACGAGGGCGCTGCGATACCGCAGGAGCACCAACGGTGCATGGCGCCAGAGCGCCGACCGCCACCAGGCGACTCCGCTCACCATGGGCGCTCCGGGTCGGAGAGTCCCGTTTGCACCCACCCCGGGACGCCCACGACCTCAGTGTCTCAAATTCCTCGAAATCGAAGGGGCTAACGGGCGCGACGACCGGTGCCGCCTCGCTTGATCACGGCCGATCCTGATCTCGGCCGGCGCCGGGGATGCGGCCGGGCGAGCGTGATCACGCGCGAGGCACGCGACGACGGCTCAGCGAGCGGGCGGCGCGACGGTGATGATCTTGTTCGCGGCGAGGTTCGCGAGATGCGTTACGCGGCCGTCGGGCCAGCGGATCGTCAGGCGCTTCACGGTCGTAGCGCTCCCGAGCCCGAAGTGGGCGCGCGGGTCCTCGGACGAGAGGTAGCTGCTCCCGGCGTGGAGCTGCTGCACGATCGAGCGGCCGTTCGGGAGCGTCGCGGTGAGCACCGCGCCTGCCTGGAAGCCCTTGAGCGAGACCTCGAGCCAGTGGCCGACCGGCCCGTTGTCCTGCAGCAGGACGAGCGGGCCGCCGATCGTGTTGATCGCGACGCCCATGCGGCCGTTGTTGTCGAAGTCCGCCGCGGCGAGACCGCGGCCGATGATCTTCGGCATCTCGCTCTGGTCGACGATCGCACTCGCATTCGTGAACTTGCCGGCGCCGAGATCCTGGAGCACCTGGAGCGGCTCTGTGTCCTTCTTCAGGTTCGTGACGGGAATCGCTCCGTTTCCGATGATGAGATCGGGGACACCGGCGTTGGCGAAGTCGACCCACGAATCGCCCCAGCCGACGGTGGCGCGGCGGTCGAGAGCCTTCGCGAACTTCGCTCTTTCGGGCACGTACGCGGTCTCTCCGCTCTTCAGGATCTTGCTCTCGTAGGCAACATGCGGCTGCCCGCGTGAGTTCGTGATGAAGAGGTCGGGCCTGCCGTCGTCGTTGTAGTCGGTCTCCGCCACGCCCATCCCGGCGTTCCCGTCCGCGACGCCGTAGGCCTTTGCCTCCTCGACGAAGTGGAAGCCGAGCGGGCCGCCGGGCTCGTTGATGTAGAGGTCGTTCGGATCCTCGTCGTTCGCGACGTAGAGGTCGGGCCGCCCGTCACCGTTGACATCCGTGAAGGTCGCACCGAGCCCGTGCCTGAAGCTCTTCGACTCGAGCCCGGCTTCCACTCCCGCCTCCTTGAAGCTCGCGCGTCCATTCGGGCCGTTCCCCTCGTTCACGAACAGGAGGTCGCGCACGCCTTCGTAGTTCGTGGGGAAGCCTGCGATCGAGCTCGGGATCTGCGACGCCATGTTCGTGTAACCGGCGACGAAGATATCGGGGCGGCCGTCACCGTTGACGTCGGCGACAGCCGCGCCCGAATACCAGCCGTACGGAGCAGCGAGCGCGGTCTCCCGGAAGCCGCCCCGGCCGTTGTTCCAGAGCACATCGACGCCGGTCGCGGTCGTCACGACGAGATCCGTGTGGCCGTCACCGTTCAGATCGGCGGCGACGCAGCCTGTGCCCTTGACCCGGATGCCGGCATGCGACGAGCGGTCGACATTGACAAACCTCCCGTGCAGGTTCTCGAACAGCGCGCTCTGCGGCAGCCCGCCGTGACTTGCCCACTCGGGCATGTCGACGTCCGCGTAGGAGTTCACGGCGAAGAGGTCGAGCCAGCCGTCGTTGTTGTAGTCGAGCCAGCAGACCCCGCCGCCCATCATCGCCTGCGGGTCGTATGCCATCGAGTAGCGGAACGCGCCCTGCCGGAAGTCGAGCCCGAGCTTCGGTGCGACGTCGACGAGCCTCAGCTTGGCGAAGCTGCCGGTGCCCTTCGACAGGTTCTCGTCCACGCCGGTCGCGACGGCCGGCGGCGCCGCGATCGGCGCGGTGCTGCCCTCACCGATGATCAGGAAGCTGCCGTGGATCAACGCAAGGTCGAACACATGCGTGAACGGCGCCGTCGCACCCGCCTTGCCGATTGACGAGCCGGCCGCATAGGTCGTCGGCGTCACGCGGCCCGACAGCGTCGCAACCACCGTCGGTGGTGCCTGGTCCACCGCCTGAAGCAGTCGCAGCTGCACCGACGACACCTGGTAGCTCGGGACGAGGAGCGACCGCCCGGCCGCCTTTGCGATTCTCGCCTTGAGCGCCGGGAGGTAGGTTCCGGCCGCGGCGGCAGTCGCCTGAGACGCATCACGCCGACCGAGGGCGGCCGCGATCACCCGCAGGTCGGAGATCGCGGCCGCCGCGATCTGCCGCCCCGTCTGGGGGGTGATCGAGACGACGCCCGAGGTGTGGGCGATCTGGACCGGCACGCTGGTCGAGAGGTCGCCCGTCGAGAGCGCGGAGATCGAGCGGGCAGGGCTGCCCGCCACGACGATGAGCGCGGAGAACGACACTGCGCCCGCTGCGGCCAGGGCGCCGAGGACCGGACGGCGATGCCCGAAGCGGGCCACCCGTGCGGCGCCGCCGCGTTTCCGGCGCTCGAGTGCCTCGTTGGCGAGCACGAGGAGCGGACGGGCCGCGCAGACGATCGTCAGCGCTCCGAGCAGCGCCACCTTGGCCTGGAACTCGGTCTGCATCGGCGCGATCAGCAGCGCGCCGAGAAGCCCGATCGCGACTGCATAGATCCGGCGTGCCGTCCTCGTCTCGGGCGCCGTCCTCGGGTCGGTGATCATGAACGCCAGGAAGATGAACACCTCCGGCGAGGTGATCAGTACCTTCCAGAAGTAACCGTTCGCAACGGGCCCCAGATGCCAGTTGGCGGTGAAGGCGTGGCCGCTCAGAGCGAGGACGCCGAGCGCGCTCGCGAAGGTGACCCAGAAGATGACCGCGACCGCGAGCAACCCGACTCGGGACAGCACGACGAGCGCTCCCCCGACGATCACGAGCAGGACGATCAGCAGCGCGGGAGAGAGCGGGCCCCACCAGAACTGCAGCGGCTCGGCCCGGCCGCTGCCGAGGACGAGATAGGCGAGGACGAGCGCGACGTTCGACGGGTTGAAGATATGTCGGCCCCGGAACTTGACGAGGTACTTCGAAGCCATCGCGACAGCCCCCACCGCGGCAAAGATCCAGGCACCCCGGAACGTCCACCAGTCCCCGTGCTGTGTCCCTGGAATGCGCATGATGAACGCGATGCCGTTCCCCGTCAGGAGCGCGCTCGCCGGCCAGAGGATGATCCGCTTCTGCCAGAACGTGATCACGAACTCGATCACCGCGCAGGTGAGGACAGCCGAGGCGATCTGCGGGAACGAGAGCCGGAAGTGGAACTCGATCTGGCCGAGGACGTGCAGCACCAGGAACGTCGCCGAGACATGCAGCCGCGGGTCCTTCCACGACGGGAGGATCACCGGGTAGGAGCGACTGCCGATTCGAAGGGAACGTGACCGGCGCTGCGACGGGCCGCTTGCAGCCGCCGGGCCCACGGTCGGCCGTTGCCGTCTCAGCCAGCCGAGCCGGAACGGCTCGTCCGCCGGCCGCGGAGCATTTGGCCCGTCCGGGAAATCAGCCGCCACGAACGCCCGCGTTTGTGCTCGTTCCCGGCCTGTGGCGAGCACCCACGTAAGGGCTCGTAACGGCGCTCGTGGCCATTCTCCTATGGTAGTGGTGGATCGGCCCCGAGACCAGTCGGACTGCCTACAGCGAACGGCGCCACTGCGCGTAGTATCGGGGCATGGCGGACAACGTCGGAGGCCCGGAGATCGGGGTGGGCATGCTCGGTTACGCCTTCATGGGCAAGGCCCACTCGAGCGCGTTCCTGAACGTCGGTCACATCGCCTGGCCGCCGCGGCTTCGACCGCGTCTCGTCGCGATCGCAGGGCGTGACGAGTCGGCGGTCGCAGAAGCAGCCGCGCGCTACGGCTACGAGCGCTGGACGACCGACTGGCGCGACATCGTCGCGGACCCGTCGATCGGGCTCTTCGACAACGGCGGGCCGAACATCGTCCACGCCGAGCCGACGATCGCCGCGGCCGAGGCCGGCAAGCACGTTCTCTGCGAGAAGCCGCTCGGTCGCACCGCCGCGGAGGCCTACGAGATCTGGTCGCGAGTCGCCAAGACTGGCGTGAAGCATCTCTGTGGCTTCAACTACCGCTTCGTGCCCGCCGTGAGGCTCGCCCGCGAGCTGATCGAGGCCGGGGAGCTCGGGGAGATCCGCCATTTCCGCGCGCGGTACCTCCAGGACTGGGCGGAGGATCCGAGCCTCGACACGTGGCGCTTCAGCGTCGAGGACGCCGGGTCGGGCGCGATCGGAGACCTCGCCACGCACGTGATCGACCTGAGCCGGTACCTCGTCGGCGAGATCGCCGCGCTCTCGGCGGTCGTGAAGACGTTCGTTCCCGGCCGCAAGGTCGACGACGCGATCGAGTCCGTGGTCGAGTTCGACGGCGGCACGATCGGCACGATCGAGGCGACGCGGCTCGCGCTTGGCCGCCGCAACGCCTTCCAGTGGGAGATCAACGGGTCGAAGGCCTCGCTCTGGTTCGACATGGAGCGCATGAACGAGCTGCAGGTGTTCCGCGCCGACGGCGACCGCGCACGCGGCGCCAAGACCGTGCTCGTCACGGAAGCAGACCATCCGTTTGCGAGCTACTGGTGGCCTCCCGGCCACATCGTCGGCTGGGGTGACACGTTCACGCACGAGGTCGTGCACCTGCTCGAGGCGATCGCCGGCGACACCGAGATCGGGCCGCACGGCGCCACGTTCGAGGACGGCTACCGCGCGAGCGAGGTCTGCGACGCGATCGTGAGATCGTCGGCCGAGGGCCGGCGGGTCGAGCTCGCCTACCGCTCGTAACACGGGGGAACCGAACAAGGTTCCCCCACGAACCCCCTCCTCCGCCGAGGCGAATCAACCGATGCTGAGCCTCCCGCCGGGCAGAGCCCGGCTCCGGCGGCTATAGCTCTGCGATCCAAGATCGGGACAACGGCTGCTGGTGACGAGATCCACCGGAGTGGGCGGTTGGAGGTCAAGGCTCCTCGTCTGCAGTGGCCTCTTCCTTGCGCTGCAGGTGCTCCCAGCCGAACGTGACCGTCAGCCGGTCGATCCGCTGGCCCTCCACGGAGTCGACGTGGAAGACGACACCGTCGTGCGTCACCTCGTCGCCGGGCTCGGCAGCCCGCCCGAGCGCGCCGAAGACGAACCCGGCGACCGTGTGGAAGTCCTCGACGGGGAGATCGGTCTTGAACAGGGCGTTGAAATCGTCGATCGAGAAGGTCCCGTCGATCCTGATCGTGTCCTCGTCGACCTGCTCGAACGCCTCCTCCGGCACGTCGAACTCGTCCTCGATCTCGCCGACGATCTCCTCGATCAGATCCTCGAGCGTGACGATCCCCTCCACGGCGCCGTACTCGTCGATCACGATCGCCATGTGCTGGTTCGTCCGCCGGAACTCCGTCAGGAGCGACGCCAGATCCTTCGTCTCCGGCACCATCGACGCGGGACGCAGCAACCCGTCGAGCCGCAGCTCCTCGATCCCGCGCTCCTGGAGCGCCCCGAAGAGATCGCGGATGTGCAGGATCCCGACGATGTCGTCGAGCGTCTCCCTGTAGACCGGGTAGCGCGTGTAGGGCGACTCGATCACGGTCTGGAGCGCCTCGGCGGGCGTCAGGTCGACCGAGATCGCCACCACCTCGGGGCGCGTGACCATCACGTCGGCGGCCTCCTTGTTCCCGAAGTCGAAGACCTTCGAGAGCATCTCCTGCTCGCCACGCTCGATCTCGCCGTGCTCGGCCGAGCTCGTGAGCAGCATCCTGAGCTCCACCTCCGAGTGAGCCTCGTGGTCGGCGCCCGGCGGCTTCTGCCCGAGCAGGCCGAGCACGAGCTCGGTCGCGCGCTGCAGCACCCAGATCAGCGGCGCGAACACCGTGAAGAAGCCGCGCACCGGGCCCGAGAGCGCAAGCGCCGTCCGCTCGGGATGACCGAGCGCGATCCCCTTCGGCACGAGCTCGCCGATCACGACGTGCAGGAACGTGATGATCAGCAGCGCGAGCGCGACCGCGAGCACCGTGGCGAGCAGCGGCTCGAAGGCCTTCGCGAGCACCTGCTCGCCCAGAGCACCGATCGCCAGCGAGGTGATCGTGACGCCGAGCTGCATCGCCGCGATGAACCTCGGCGGGTCGGCCGTGATCCTCAGGACGGCGCGGGCGCGCCTGTTCCCCTCCCGCTCGAGCTCCCGGATCCGCGTCCGCCGCGACGTGACCAGGCCGTACTCGCCGGCGACAAAGGCCGCGTTCAGCAGGATCAGGCCCGCCAGCGCGAGCAACTCGAGGAAGAGCTTCATAGGCCTGCGCTGATCGGAGGGCCCGGCTTGGGCGGTAAGTCGTCGTCCAAGGTGCCGCTGAAGGGTATCCGAGGGATCGGAGCCCAGCGAGACGCGAACATATGTTCTATCATCCGCCGATGGCGGTCGAGTACCGCATCGAGCCGTGCCGGACCGCGTTGAACCGCGTCAAGGGGATGCCGTTCGACTGGTCGCTCAACCCGTACATGGGGTGCGTGCACCGCTGCACGTTCTGCTACGTGCGTGCCTTCGAGCTGCGAGCGGACCGCCCGGCCGACAGCCGCTACGGCACCTCGATCAGGGTGAAGTCGAACGTCGTCGAGGTGCTCCGCCGGGAGCTCGGCCGCCGCTCCTGGCGCGGCGAAGGCGTCGCGATCGGCGCCGCCACCGACCCCTACCAGCCGGCCGAAGGCCGCTTCCGGCTCACCCGGGGCTGCCTCGAGGCCCTCGCCGACGCCGCCAACCCGTTCGGCCTGATCACCCGCGGCCCGATGATCGTCCGCGACCTCGACGTCCTCACCGAGGCCTCGCGCCGCGCCGAGGTTTCGGTGACCTTCTCGATCCCCACCCTCGACCTCGACGTCTGGCGGCGCACCGAGCCCGGCACCGCCCCACCCGCTCAACGGCTGAAAGCGCTCCAGCAGCTCGTCTCGGCGGGAGTGCGCGCCTCGGTCGGGATGGCGCCGATCCTCCCCGGCATCTCGGACCGGCCCGAGCAGCTCGCAGCGGTAGTCACCGCGGCGCGCGAGGCAGGTGCCTGCGGCATCTGGGCCAACCTGCTCTACCTCAGGCCCGGGACCAAGGAGCACTTCCTCGACTGCCTCGCCGGCACATGGCCCGAGCTCCTCGACGACTACGAGCAGCTGTACGCGCGCAACGCCTACCTGCCGGACGCCCGGACCCGCCCGGTGCGCGACGCCGTACGAGAGCTCGCCCGCACCCACGGCCTCCGCGACCGCCGCGCGACCCGGCTCCGGCCGACCCCGCTCCACGAGCAGCTCGAGCTCGGTATCTAGGCCGCGCACGCGTCGTCTCGCAAGGCAATGACCCGGAGGCAGAGTCGTGGCCGCGGCCGACCCGGGAAATACACTGTTTCCGTCGCGTGCCGGGTGAGAAGGAGATCACCGCTCTGATCGTCGACGACCATGAGGTCGTCCGTGAAGGGCTGCGCCTCTCGCTCTCCCGAGCCGAGCACATCCGCGTCGTCGGCGAAGCCTCCGACGGCGCCAGCGCCATCGACCTCGCCCTCCGCAGGAAGCCGGACGTCGTGATCATGGACGTGCGCATGCCGGGCATGGACGGCCTCGAAGCCACCCGGCGCCTCGCCGAGCAGCTCCCCGAGACGAAGGTGCTCATCTTCACCGCCTACTCGGAGCGATCGCTCCTCGGCCGCGGATTCGAGTCGGGAGCCAAGGGGTACGTCCTCAAAGAGGCGCCCCACGAAACGCTCGTGCGGGCGATCGAAAAGGTCGCGGCCGGCGACGGATACGTCGACCCGGCATTGATGCCCCAGTTCCTCGCCGGCCGCGACCAGAGTGAGATGCTCACGCCGCGCGAGCGCGAGATCCTCCAGCTCCTCGCCGACGGGCTCTCCAACGGCGACGTCGCCGAGCGGCTCTTCATCTCCCAGGAGACCGTCAAGAGCCACGTCCGCCACATCCTCACCAAGCTCGAAGCCGACACCCGCACCCAGGCTGTTGCGATCGCGTTGCGGGAAGCCATGATTGATTAGCCCGGGGGAAACCGTGTTTCCCCCAGGAGCCCCCTTCCTCTTCGTTGCGAGTGACGGCGCGTGAACGTGGTTCGGTGCCCTGCCGGCTGGCTTCGGGAAGCTCATGCGGGCACCGGCAACGCCGGTACCCGCACCACCAGCCGTACGGGCCCAATTGGGGGCGTCTCAGAGATCGCTCATGGTTATGGCGGAGCGCAAGGCCTGGTCCTTAGCTCGGCATTCGCCTCACTAAGTCCGCGACTGTTGATGGTTGAGGAGCGGAGTTGAGTCACGGGGAGTCTGAGGGGCTCGAGCGTCTGATTGCTGCTGAGCAGGACGAGAGGCGGCGGTTGGCGTTGTTCTTGCACGACGGGCCCGTGCAGCAGCTGGCGGGGATTGCCTTGATGCTCGACGGGGCGCTGCACTCGATCAAGACCGGTGAGGGTGAGCGTGCCCTGCCGATTCTCGAGACGGCGCTTGCGCAGCAGCGGGCGACGATTCGGGAGCTGCGCAACCTCTCGTTCGCCCTCGAGCCCGTCGTTCTTCGTGACCACGGGTTTGGACCCGCGGTGCGTGCGCTCGCCGACCAGGCCGCGAGCTCGTACGGGATCGAGGTCGACGTCGACACCGACGATGCCCGCGACCTCGGGGCAGCCGCCAGCGTCGCGCTCTACACGATCGTCCGCGAGCTCGTCGACCAGGCAGTCAGGCGCGGGCCGCCCAAGCGCATCCGGATCACCGTCGCCTCGAGCGAGGCAGGCCTCGTCACCTCCGTCTTCGACGACGGCGAACCGGAGCGCCGCCGCACGCCCATCGAGACGATCGAGGAGCGCACCCACCCACTCCACGGCACCGTCGAGGTTCTCAGCGTCGCGTCCGGCACGGAGGTCCGCGTCTCCCTCCCGGCGCACACGGCGCGGCGCTAGCCGAGCCCGGCGCGTCGGCGTCGGCCCCGGCGCGAGCGATAAGCTGGGTGCCCGTGACCGACGGAAACGGCAACCGGCGTCCCGGCCACCTCGTCTTCGCGTGGTCGCCGAGCGGCTACACACTCCACGAGCGACACGGCGACGCGCCGCCCGTCGGCACCGAGCTCGAGGCCGACGGCAACCTCCTCGTCGTCACGAAGGTCGGCGCATCGCCGCTCCCGGGGGACCGTCGCGCCTGCGCCTACACGTCAGGCCGGATCTGACGCGCCACCACTAGCTCGCCGAATCAGTCGAGCTGAATCAGTCGAGCTGAATCAGTCGAGCGAGTCGAGCGGGGGTTCTGAACGTTGTGCTCGGTCGCGTAGGCGTCGACCAGCGGGTCGACGGCCTCCATCCCCTGGGGGAATGCGTAATTGATCTTGACGAACGCCTCCCACTTCTCGGGGAGGGCATCCTCCGGGAAGATCGCCTCGACCGGGCATTCGGGCTCACACGCGCCACAGTCGATGCATTCCTCGGGGTCGATCACGAGCATCCGGGCCGCCTCATGGATGCAGTCGACAGGACACACGTCGACGCATGAGCGATCCTTGATGTCGATGCACGGTTCCGCAATTACGTACGTCATGGAGGCTCACTCTACCGGCGTCAGCAGACGCCCAATCAGTTCACCCGGCTGCTCGACGAGCAAGGCTTTCTCGACGATCTCGTCGAACCCCGCCGCCTCCGCCCGCCGCCGTCCCTGCGACGCAGCATGAGTGTTGAAGCCGATAATCGGCACGTCCGGAAAAAGCTCGGCAACCTGGCGCGGGTCGATCCGGCCGATGTCCGCGATCACGAGATCGGGAGGCTCGATCCCCTCGCTCCTCACGAAAACGTGGCCGGGGCAGCCCACCTCGAGCTTCCCGCGAAGGGCCGCATCGACCCCGACGAGCGAGATCCTCGCCATGCCTGCCGACGACTCTAACATCGAGGATGCCTACCGGCGAGGGCTCGCCCTGGCGCGTTCCGGCGCCTACTTCGAGGCGCACGAGGAGCTCGAGACGGCGTGGCGCGCCGCCGGGCAGGACGAGCGCGACTTCTTCCAGGGGCTCGTCCACGCCGTCGTCTTCGCCTACCAGGCAGGCCGCGCACGCAAGGTCGGTGCGGAGCGTCAGCGCCAGAAGGCGATCCGCAGGCTGACGCCCTATGCCCCACGCCACCGGGGCCTCGACCTAGAGCGCCTGCTCGCCGCGCTAGGCCGTGCCCAGCCCGACCTTCGAGAACAGCTGGTCGAGCGCGATCCGTAGCCACCAGTCGCGGTTGAAGAAGAGCAGGAGGCCGAGCACGATCAGGGTCCCGCCGGAGGCGATCCGCAAGATGCCGTAGTGGGAGCGCACCCAGCGGAACATCCGCATCGCGTGCGCGAACGCGACGCCCGCGACGACGAACGCCGCCCCGAGCCCGAGCGAGTAGGCGAGAAGCAGCACCACGCCGCGAGCGACCCCTCCGCTCGAGCTCGCCAGGACGAGAATCGAGGCGAGCACCGTCCCGATGCAGGGGGCTGCGCAGACCGCGAACGCGCCGCCGAGGAGCGCCGACGAGCCGCCGCGCCGGGCCCGCTGCAAGAGGCCGGGAGCCATGGCCCGCTCCGGCCAGGGGAGGAGGCCGACGAACGCGAACCCGAGCACCACGAGCACGAACCCCGCGATCTGGGTCTGCGTCGTCTTGTCGACCGTGCTCGCGATCGCCGCAGCGCCCGCGCCGAGCACGACGAAGACGGCCGTGAAGCCGGCGATGAACGGAATGCTCGCAGCGGCGACCCTCCGGCCCGAACCGCGCTCCCCGAGGCGCTCGACGTCGACCGCCGACACCGCCGAGAGGTATCCGGGGACGAGCGGCAGGACGCACGGAGTGACGACCGAGAGGAGACCGGCGAGGAAGGCGACAGGGAGCTTCTCCACCATCCAGGAGAACTCTACGAGTCGAAGCGGGCCAGCTCGTCGTCGACGAGCCGCTCGAGCTCCGGAGAGAGCTGGTCGTCGGCTGCGGCCGTACCGGGCTCGTCCTTCCGGTCGAGCCAGGCGCGCGCTCCCACCCCTACCGCCCCCGCCCCGAACACGATCGCCCCGAACGGGAGGAGCCACGCGAGCAGGTCGAAGCCGCTCGAGCGCGGAACGGCGAGCACCTGCGGGCCGAGCTGGGCGACGAACAGGTTCTCGATCCGGTCCTTCGTCCATCCGGCCGCGATCTTCTGCCGGATCTCCGTCTTCATCTGGAGCGCGAGCGGCGAGCTCGACTCGTCGAGCGGCTCGTGGCACGTGGTGCAGACGAGATCCGCCTCGAGCTCCGCCTGGGTCGGGTGCGCGTTCCCGCTCGACCTGAACGCGAACGAGAGGCCGAAGACGAGCGCGAGGATCGCGAGCACCGCCGCGAACGGCTTCATCGATGCCCGCCCAACCGGGGCCTGCGCCGCACCGCTACGTGCTCACGCAGCGATCGCGTTCCGGATCCCCAGATCCAGCAGAGCCGGGGTCGCCGCCCCGACGATATGACCGACCTGGCCGGTCTTGTTGGGCGGCAGCGGGATCACGCGTCCGCGGCGATCGATGAAGAAGGTCTCCGGGTAGCCGGTCACCCCGTAATGGCCGATCAAGGGGCCGTCGTCGCTGATCACCGGATAGGTGATGTCGAACCGCTTCATGAACTTGGTCGCCGGCCCGGGCAGGTCCTGCTCGTCGACGCCGACGAACACGACGCCCTTCCCCTGCCACTGCTTGGAGACGGTCGAGATGACGGGCGCCTCATGCGTGCAGGGCGGGCAGTAGGACTGCCAGAAGTTCAGGACGACGACCTTCCCCCGCAGCGCAGCGAGGCTGATCGTGCCGGTCGCCCCGACCCGCGGCCGCGAGAACGGGTAGGCGGGGACGATCTGATTGTTGTCGACGTCCTTCGCGATCCTGCCGGTCGACGAGTGGATCACGTCCCAGGAGAGGATCCCGAGCAGCGCGAGGACGACTCCGACCGCGCCGATCTGGGCGACCCGACGCATCAGGCGATCGGAGCCGCATGGATGGCGTGACCCTGACCTCTCGCCACCTGCCCGGCCCCCTCGGAAAAGCACTTGCTCACGGCGTTTTCAGTGTAGCCAGGAGGCGAACGACCATCTCCGGGTCGTCGGTCACGATCCCGTCCACGCCCACCCGGGCAAGCCAGGCGACTCGATCGGGGTCGACGACCGTCCAGGCAAAGAGCGCGGCACCGGAGGCGTGGACCGCGCTCACGACGGCCGGGGAGACGAGCGCATGGTGAAACGAGAGCACACTCGCCCGGGTCGTACGTACGAGGAAGCGAGCCCGGACGGGCATCGCGCGGCGCAGCGTGGCGGCGGCGGGGCGTACGACCGGGCTCGGCCACCGGAGCTTCGCGATCCCGACGCGATCGTGCGGATACCCGATCGCCCTGGCCGCCTCGGGAAGCTCGCGTGCCAGGCGTCGAAGCTGCGCCGCCCAGGTCGAGGACAGGAGCACCCGCTCGGCGACGCCTCGGTCGCGGATGAGCGTCGCAACCTCGCCGTCGATGCCTGGATCCTTGAGATCGACGTGAATCCCGGCGCTCCCGGCAAACACATCGAGCACCTCGTCGAGGAACAGGTCGGGGCCCGGCCGGCTGACGCCCGGATGCCCGACCCGAAGGCCTTGCCCGACGTCGACCTCCACGAGGTCGGCGCCGGCTTCGATCGCCGCGCGAAACGACTCGATCGTGTTCTCGGCCGCGACGAGCGGAGCGCCGCGATGCCCGATCACGAGCGGTCTTCCCCGCTCCGCGCGCAGATTCACGTTCGCAGACTAGAATTGCGGAGATGGCTGAGCCTGCGCGTACCGTATTGCTCTCGGACGGCGAGAAGCCCTCGCTCGATCCCGCCGCGATCGAGCGCGCATACCGGCGTGAGCGGGCGCGGCGGCGCGCCCGGGTTGCCCATCACGAGTACGCACGCAACTCGAGCGCGCGGTTCTGGGTGATGCTCGCGGTGCTCGCGCTCGTCACCGTGGTGATCGGGCTGACGGCCTTCCACGAGATCCAGACGAGCTTCGGCCTGTTCCAGTAGCGGCCGGCTCCACCAGGAGCACGGGCTCGTTCGCGTCGCCGTCCGCGAGTTCGAACATACTTAGCGCTGTGCAGGGCCCCGACCTCTTCTTCGATCCCCCGCCCACCGGCCCGCCGCCGCCGGGCTACGCTCGCCGGCCGTCCGAGGGCATCTGGGGCGCCGGAGACACGATCACCTGGGTTGCGGGGCTCATCCTCGCGCTCTCGGCCTTCACCGACTGGTACGCGGGCTCCGGCGTCGGCGTCAAGCTCGCCGTGATCGGCTGGCACACGGGCGTCCTCGGCAAGCTCGTCTTCTTCATCGGGATCGCGGTCGTCGCGCTCGTGGCGCTCCGCGCGTCGGGCTTCGATCTCCCCTCCTCCGCTCCGGAGAGCCTCGTGGTGCTGGGACTCGGGTCGCTCGCGACGGTCTTCGTGCTGATTCGCGTGATCTCCATCCCCGACGCCGTCCTCCCTGCCGACGGGCGCGGGATCGGGATCTGGATCAGCCTGCTGGCGGCACTCGGCGTGCTCGGCGGCGGCCTGCTCCGGGCCGCAGAAGACCTTTAGAAAGCCTCCCGGCGAGGAACAGGGTCGCCCAGGCGAGCCCGGCGCCGAGTGCGGCACCGGCGAGGACGTCGAGCGGGTAGTGCACGCCCACGTAGAGCCGCGAGTACGCGATCGCGAGCGCGAGGACGACCAGCCCGGCGCGGAGCCGGCGCGGGGCAAGCGTGCAGAGAACGAGAGCGCACGCGACGCTGGAGGTCGCATGCCCCGACGGGAAGGAATGGCTGTGCGGCTCGGAGACGAGCGCATGGACGTGGGGCCGTGCGCGGCCAATGAGGCACTGAAGCGCCGAGCTGAGGATCTGAGCCGCCAGATCGGCGACGGCGACGAGAACGAGTGGCCGGCGACGCCGCTCGGCGACGGCGAGCACAGCCGCGATCGCCAGCCAGACCGCTCCTTCGGTGCCGGCATAGCTGAGCCAGCGAAAGGCGGGATCGAGCGCTCCGACTCGGTGGGCGACGATCCAGGCTTCGGCGTGGCGATCCCAGGGCAGCATCGGGACAGCCGTGCGGGTGTCTAGAGCTCGAACCAGAATGACGCTTCGTCGCTCGGGCGCGAGTCATGGGTGGTACGAGCGAAGGACACTGTCTTTGAAACACAGGGAGCCCCAATATCCTCTGCGATATCGGGGCGACTGAGGACGCAGCCTCGTGCCTCCCAGCGTGTCCGAGCGACACAAGGCTTCATCTTGGTTCGAGCTCTATACCGGGACGAGCTGCTTGGCCCGCGCGAGGAGCTCCTCGGGATCGAACGGCTTGCCGAGAAAGCCACGCGCGCCGTTCTCGGCAGCCTCGACTGCCGCGCCCTCGTCGACCTTGCCGCTGAACATGATCACGGGAATCGCACCGTGGCGCTCCTGCAGCTGCTGGAGGAGCTGCCAGCCGTCGATCCCGGGCATGACCAGGTCGAGCAGGACGAGATCGGGCGCCTGATCGTCGATCGCCGCGAGCGCCTGCTGCCCGTTCTCCGCCTGAGCGACCGCATAGCCGGCCAGCTCGAGATTCACCTGGATGTACTCGCGCAACCGCGCATCGTCGTCCACGACGAGCACGAGCGGGCCGCCCGTGTTACGACCGCCGGGGCCGGATCGATCGACGAACGCCTCGAGATCGTGCCGCCGGTAACGGCGATGACCACCCGGCGTGTAGAAGGCCGGCACGCGCCCCTGATCGGACCACTTGCGGATCGTGGACTGCGCCACGCCGAGGAACTTCGCGGCCTGACCGAGCGTCAGCCACTCGGGCTCGACAGTGCCGGCTCGGCGAGCAGCGGACGGATGGAAGCTGCTCATTCCCAGAAAATCTACCCAAACCTCAGCCTTTCTGGGATGTTTACGGCTTGGAAGTCGTAATCGTGACCGTGTTCTGGGCCACGGGCACGAGCGGCAGCGGATGAAGCGTCCTGACGAGCGTCTGCGTCCCGCCGGTCTTCGGATTGTCGTGGAGCGCCTCGCCGAGGCCCAGGCCGAGCGCGAAGGCGGCGAGGAGCGCGATCGAGACGATCAGCGGCCGCCAGCTTCGGCGCCGGCGGCGCGGCCGGTGCCTTCCGCGCGCGATGCTCACGGCGCGTAGTCGGAGGCCCGGCGGGCGTACAGGTCGTAGGCCACGCTGGCGGCCAGCGAGACCTCGGCGGGCGGATCGTCCGGAAAGGCATCGTGGACCGCGTCGAGCGCCCATCGGTCCGAGCCGGCATACGACCCTGCGAGCTCCTCGAGCGTGAAGACCTGGCCGACCCGGCGGGAAAGCTCGACGAGGACGACGTCGACCGCCGCCGAGATCCGGTCGTACCGCGGCCGATCGGCGCGGGCCCTCTCGAGGGCACGGCGGCCGTCGGCCCACTGATGGCGCGCCAGCTCGAGGTTCACGGGCATCCCGATCATAGAGCCGAGCAGCATCGGCCCTCGGGCCAGAGCGACTCGACCTCCGCGAGGACCTGCTCGCCGAGCTGGTACCCGGGCCGTGCGAGAGCGAACGCGACGTGTGCGTGCAGGCACTTGAGGCTGCCGAGCCGGGTCGCGCCGCCGATGCCCGCCGGGAGCTCGGGCCGAAGGGCGCGCTGAGCCGCGTGCCCACGCTCGAGGCTCGCCGCGAGCGCGGGATCCGCGGCAACGGCGCGCGTCCAGCGCTCGACGCCGCCGTCGGCCTCGATGCGCGCGATCGCCGCGACGAGGTGCCGGCAGGTGAGCCAGAACTGCGTCGGGAACGGGTTGCCGTCCTCGTCGTACGGCTCTTGCTCGACGACCGCCGGGGCGCCGAACGGGCAGCGAAGCGCGACACGCCGGAACGCACGCGGAACACGCCCGAGCTGCCGCTCGACGATCTCGAGGTCGTCCATCAAGGAAGAAACTAGAGGTTCCCGCCGATTGGGCGATCGTCGGATCGCCGAGTCAGCTCGACCATCGGTGCAGCCTCAGCCCGAGGCGCGCCAGGAGGCGATGCCGCGGACGATGAAGAGCTGCTCGCCCGGCTTCACGAAGCCGAGCCTTCGAGCCTCGCGGACGAGCTCGGGGCCGCTCCCGACCGTCGCCAGGCGCAACTTGAGCTGGCGCTGCTCGGCGCGCAGGCGGCTCACCTGTGCGTCGCGGTTTGCGAGCTGGGCGCTCGTGTGCTCGTAGCTGTGAACCGGCTTCCAGTAGAGCAAGCCGATCAGGATGAGCCCGCCGAGCGCGAGCAGACGAGCAGGCCGGAGCACGTCAGCAACTTCGCCTCTGATCTGCTCGATCCTTCCGGACGGCTACTCAGGCGACGTCGACCTTGATCACGTTGGTCGAGCCGGTCGTGTTCACGGCCGTGCCGGCGATCAGGACGACCAGGTCGCCGTGCTCGATGATCCCTGCCTCCCGCGTCGTCGCGACGCTCCGGGCCCAGAGATCCTCGACGTCGGCCGTCGAGTCCATGTGGACCGGCAGGACGCCCCACTCGAGAGCCATCTGCTGCACCGCCGTCGAATCGTGCGAGAGCCCGACCATCGGCCGCCGCGGCCGCAGCCGGGCCACCTCGGACACGGTCCGCCCGGTCGCGGTCGCGACGACGATCGCGCGCGCGCCGAGCGTCTCGGCGAGGTCGGTGGCGACGTTCGACATCGCGCGCCTGACGTCGCGGCTCGCCGAGGTCTCCGGCGTCTGGTGGCGATAGCCCATGGACGGCTCGACGGCCCGCGCGATCTGGTCCATCGTGCGGACGGCCTCGACCGCATGCGCCCCGATCGCCGTCTCGGCCGAGAGCATGACCGCGGAGGTGCCGTCGAGGATCGCATTGGCGACGTCACTCGCCTCCGCGCGGGTCGGCTCGGCGTGCTCGACCATCGACTCGAGCATCTGGGTCGCGGTGATCACCGGCTTTCCCGCCTCGAGGCAGCGCAGGATGATGCGCTTCTGCAGGAGCGGCACCATTGCGGCGCCCATCTCGACTCCGAGGTCGCCGCGGGCGACCATCAGCGCATCCGCCTCGACGACGATCTCGTCGAGTGCGTCGATCGCCTCTGCCTTCTCGATCTTCGCGATCACGCGTGCCTCCGAGCCGCGCCGCGCGATGATCTCCTTGAGCTCGCGCACGTCGGCTCCGCGCCGTACGAACGAGAGGGCGACGTAGTCGACCCCGAGCCCGAGCGCGAACTCGAGGTCGTCCATGTCCTTCTCGGTCAGGGACGGCACCGGTATCGCGACGCCGGCCGGCAGGTTCACGCCCTTGTTCGGGCGGACCTCGCCGCCGACGAGCACGTCGCAGAGAGCGCGCCCGCCGCTCACCTCCTGGACGGTGAGGCGGATCAACCCGTCGTCGATCTGCACCTCGTGGCCGGGCTCGAGGACATCCGCGATCGCGTCGGGTGCCACGGCCAGGTCGTGCTCGTGGGCGCGGTCGGCACCCGCGATCGTCACCGTCTCGCCCTCGCGCAGGAGGCGAGGCTCGGTAAGGCCTGCGATACGGAGCTTGGGCCCTTGCAGGTCGGCGATCAGGGCCAGAGGCCGGCCGAGCGCGTGCTGAACATCCCGGGCGATCGAGGCGCGCTCCATGTGCTCGGCGTGCCTCCCGTGCGAGAAGTTCAGGCGGACCGCGTCCATTCCCGCCTCGGCGAGCGCACGGATCATCTCCGGCGACCCGGAGGCGGGCCCGATCGTGGCGACGATCTTGGTCCGGCGAGCGTCAGCGTCCACGAGCTTCCAGCCTAACGGTGGTTCCCCCCGACAGTCGAGATCAGCCCTTTCGCCGGGGAAACGCGGCCCAGCCGGGATAGACGGCGGCAGAGCCGAGCTCCTCCTCGATGCGCAGGAGGCGGTTGTACTTCGCCGTTCGCTCGGAGCGTGCCGGCGCCCCGGTCTTGATCTGACCGGTGTTGGTGGCGACAGCGAGATCGGCGATCGTGGTGTCCTCGGTCTCGCCGGAGCGGTGCGAGATGACGGCGGAATAGCCTGCGCCGTGAGCGAGGCGGATCGCTTCGAGCGTCTCGGTGAGCGTTCCGATCTGGTTCACCTTGATCAGGATCGAGTTGGCGACCCCGTCGTCGATGCCGCGCTGGAGCCGCTCGGGGTTGGTGACGAAGATGTCGTCCCCCACGAGCTGGACGCGCTCTCCGAGCACGCGGGTCTGGTCGACCCAGGACTCCCAGTCGTCCTCGGCGGCCCCGTCTTCCAGTGACACGACTGCCGGGTAGCGCTCGAGCAGCTCGGCCCAGAAGGCGGTCATGCCGCCGGAGTCGAGCTCGCGCCCCTCGAACCGGTAGGCGCCGTCCCGGTACACCTCGCTGGAGGCCGGATCGAGCGCGATCGCCACGTCGCCTGCGTGCCCGGCCCGCTCGGCGGCCTCGAGGATCGCCTCGATCGCCGCCTCGCTCGAGGGCAGGTCGGGGGCAAAGCCGCCTTCGTCCCCCACCGCCGTCGCGAGCCCGCGCGCATGCAGGACGGAGCGGAGCGAGTGGTACACCTCGGAGGCGATCCGAAGCGCCTCGGCGAACGTCGCGGCTCCTGTCGGGACGACCATGAACTCCTGCAGGTCGATCGAGTTCTGCGCGTGGACGCCGCCGTTGATCACGTTCAGCATCGGCACGGGAAGCGTTCGCGCACTGTCTCCGCCGAGGAAGCGATAGAGCGGCAGGCCGTTGTCTGCAGCAGCCGCCTTGGCCGAGGCGAGCGAGACACCGAGGATCGCGTTGGCGCCGAGCCGGCCCTTGTTGGGCGTTCCGTCGCAGTCGACCAGCGCCCGGTCGAGCTCGGCCTGCCCGTTGGCGTCGAGGCCGACGACCGCGTCACGCAGCACGCCGTCGACGTTCCCGACGGCCTCTGAGACTCCCTTCCCGCCCCACTCCGGGCCCCCGTCCCGCAACTCGACCGCCTCGTGCACGCCCGTGGAGGCGCCCGACGGGATGGTCGCGGTGCCGGCGGCCCCCGACTCGAGTGTCACGTCGACCTCGACCGTCGGGTTCCCTCTCGAGTCGATCACCTGGCGTCCGTGCACTGCAGCGATCTTTGTCATCGGAGCTCCTCCTTGGCCTTTCGGTAGTAGCGATCCTGATCCTCGAGCGCGAGGAGGCGCCATGTCTGCGCGTCAGCCTCCGCAAGCTCCTCTGCCCGCTCGACGCGCCCGACGAAGCGGCTCGTCGTGCCTCTGAGCGCCAGCTCCGGGTCGACGTTCAACCGCCGGGCCAGGTTCACGACCGTGAAGAGCACGTCGCCGATCTCGGCCATGACCGCCGGGTCGGGCTCGCTCTCGGGAGCGGGCGGCGGCGGCGAGGCAAGCTCGGTGCAAAGCTCGCCGAGCTCCTCCTCGAGCTTCGCCAGAGGCCCCTCGTGGTCCGGCCAGTCGAACCCGACACTCGCCGCGCGTCGCTGCACCTTGCGCGCCTGCAGGAGCGCGGGCAGCGTCTCCGGCACGTCGTGGAAGACGCCTTCCCGGTGCTCCTGCTCGACCTTGAGCCGCTCCCAGTTCTCCCGGACGCGCATAGCCGTCGTCGCCTCGGCATCGCCGAAGACGTGCGGGTGCCTGGCGATCAGCTTGGCGGTGACGCCACGCGCGACCGCCTCGAGATCGCCGGCGCCGCGCTCGGAGAGGAGCTGCGAGAGGAAGTAGACCTGGAAGAGCAGGTCGCCGAGCTCACCGACCAGCTTGGCGTCGTCGCCCGCGATCGCCGCGTCGGCGGTCTCGTAGGCCTCCTCGACGGTATGCGGCACGATCGTCCGCTCGGTCTGCTGGCGATCCCAGGGGCAGTCGCGACGAAGCCGCTCGGTCAGCTCTTGAAGCTCGACCAGGGCATCCTCGAGCGCCACGTATGAGCTCTTACGTCGTCGTCGGGACCGACGTGGTCAGCGACGCGCAGGGGTCGGGCGAGGGCGCAAAGCCACTCTGGTAGTCGATCAGGCCTCCGGTGCAGTAGGTCTTGGAGATCTTGTCGACCCAGTCGCTCATCGCCTGCTGCTGCTTGCCGCTGTCCAGCGTCTTGCGAATCGAGGCTGCCGCTTTCGCTTCGCTCGTCTCCTTGCCGGGGACGATCGGCTTCAGCACCTGGATCACGAACCAGCCGTAGGCGGACGTGTTGACCGGCTTCAGGAGGTCACCCGTCTTCGCGGACGCAGCGAACACCGCCTTGTCGAACTCCGGGACGTCGGTGCCCTTGTTGGCGGTGAAGGTGCCGCCCTGGTTCTTCGAGCCCGGGTCCTGCGAGTACTTCTTCGCGAGGGTCGCGAAGCTCGCTCCGGCCTTGAGCTGCGCGTAGATCTGATCCGCGAGCTTCTCCTTGTTCTTCCCGACGAGGATCTCCTGGACTGCCCGGGAAGGCGCCACCTGGTACTGCGAGATGTTCTGGTTGTAGTACTGCTTGATCTCGGCGGGCGTCGCCTTCGCGCTCTTCGTGATGTGGGTGAAGATCTTCTGCTCGAGGAGGTTCTCCATCAGGTTGGTGCGAACCTCGGCGTCGGTGAAGCCCTGCTGCTTCAAACCGGCCTGGTACTTGGCCTCGCTGCCCGCGAAGTACTTCTTCTTCAGGGCGGTGAGCTGCTTCTCGACCGCTGCGGGCGCAACGGAGATCCCGAGCTTCTTCGCCTCGAGCCCGAACTCGGCCTGCTGCACGAGCACGTCGATCACGGTGGTCTTGAGGGCGACATACTGCGTCGAGCCGGCAGCCGGAACCGCCTGGCCCTGCGACTTGATGCTTGCCTTCTCCTCCGAGAGCGCATCGTCGAACTGCGACTGCGTGATGTGCGAGGTGTCCACGACGGCAACGTCCCCGGCGGAGAGCTTTGCCGCAGAATTGCCACCGCCACCGCAGCCCGCGAAGAGCAGCGCGACGAGACACAGCGATGACAGAGAGAGGAACCTCATAGGAAGCGCAGCTTTCATGCCGCCTGGCGCGCACCGATCATAGCATCGACCAGGCGAACCGCCCCGGCCAGCTCCTCGTCGCGGAGAGTCACCTCGCGTTGGGCGGTCGAGTACACCGCGGTGTCGACGAGCCCGCGGAGCGCCCTGAGCTCCGACGATCCCATCACGACCGGGCCGACCGACGCCCGCCCACCGCGGAAGACGAGGTAGTCGGCTCCCAGCTGGGCGACCTTGAGCTTGAGGAGCTGGATCGTGAACAGATGCTCGACCGGCTCGGGGATCGGGCCGTACCGGTCCTCGGTCGCGACCTGGAGCTCGCGGAGCTCATCCTCGTCCTCGACGAGCGCGAGACGGCGGTGCAGGTCGATCTTGAGCGCCTCAGAGGCGACGTAGCCGGCAGGCACGTAGGCGTCGACGCGCGCGTCGACGCGCACCGGCCGCGCGGCGAGCCGTCGAGTGCCGGAGAGCTCGGCGACGACCTCGTGCAGCATCTCGACGTAGAGCTCGAAGCCGAGAGCTGCGACGTGCCCGGACTGCTCGGCGCCGAGGAGGTCGCCGGCACCGCGAATCTCGAGGTCCCGCATCGCGATCGCGAACCCGGCGCCGAGCTCGGTGTGGTCGGCGAGGGTCGCGAGCCGCGCCCGGGCCTCGGGCGTCAGCTCCGCCGCCTCGGGATAGAAGAGGTAGGCGTGAGCCGGGACGTCGCGCCGGCCCACCCGCCCGCGGATCTGGTAGAGCTGGGCGAGCCCGAAGGTGTCGGCGCGCTCGACGATCAGCGTGTTGGCCTGCGGGATGTCGAGGCCGGACTCGATGATCGTCGTCGAGACGAGCACGTCGGCGTCGCCCGAGAGGAACGACAGCATCGTGTCCTCGAGCTCGCGCTCCGACATCTGCCCGTGCCCGACGATCACCCGGGCCCTGGGGCAGAGCTGGCGGAGCTTCTCCGCCGCCTCCTCGATCGACTCGACCCGGTTGTGGAGGTAGAACGCCTGCCCTTCACGCGCGAGCTCGCGCTCGATCGCCTGCACGATCAGCTCCTCGTCGTACTCGCCGACATGAGTGCGGATCGGGCGGCGCCCCTCCGGCGGGGTCTCGATCACGGAGATGTCGCGTAGCCCCGCCATCGAGATGTGCAGCGTGCGCGGGATCGGAGTGGCGCTCATCGCGAGCACGTCGACCTCGAGCCGCAGCTGGCGGAGCAGATCCTTCTGGGCGACGCCGAAGCGCTGCTCCTCGTCGACGATCACGAGCCCGAGATCCTTCGGGATCGCGTCGCGGGAGAGGATCCGGTGCGTCCCGATCAGGACCTCGACCTTGCCCTCGCCGAAGTCGGCGAGCACCCGCTTCACGTCTGCGGGCTTGCGGAACCGCGAGACCATCTCGACCCTGACCGGGAAGTCGCGAAAGCGCTCGCGGAAGGTGTTCCAGTGCTGCTGGGCGAGGATCGTGGTCGGGACGAGCATCAGCACCTGCTTGCCGCCGACGGCGACCGCGAACGCCGCCCGCAGCGCCACCTCGGTCTTGCCAAAGCCGACGTCACCGCAAACGAGCCTGTCCATCGGCCGGGGCGAGGCGAGGTCTTCCTTCACGGCGTCGATCGCGCGGGCCTGATCCTCGGTCTCGCGGTAGGGGAAGTCCGTCTCGAGGCGCTCGATCCATTCCTGGTCGAGGTCGTAGGCGACGCCCGGCCGGGTCTGGCGCTCGGCGTAGAGCTGGAGAAGCTCGCCCGCCATCTCGCGCAGGTGCTGGCGTGCCCGCGTCTTGAGGTTGTCCCAGGCCTTCCCCCCGAGCTTCGAGAGCGTCGGCGCGTGCGAGTCGGCGCCGACGTAGCGCGAGACCTTTCCGATCTGCTCGTGCGGGACGTACACGCGATCGTCGCCGCGAAAGCCGAGCAGGAGGTAGTCGCGTGTGACGCCGGCCACCTCCTTCGTCTCGAAGCCGAGCAGCTGAGCGATGCCGTGGTCCTCGTGCACGACGTAGTCGCTCGTTCGCAGATCGGAGAAGCTCGCGAGGGCCCGGCCCACCGGTGCAGTGGCGCGGGGCGGGCGGCGGCGGAAGACCTGCGTGTCGGGCAGAAGCGCCACGCCGAGCTCACGCCAGACGAAGCCTCTCCGCGCAGGCGCGACGGCAAACACGAGGCCCGAGGGCTCGGCGCCGGGCTCGAGCAGCTCCGCCTGCACGCGCTTGAGCAGGTGGCGGCGCCGCTCAGCCTCGCCTCGGTGGGCGAAGGAGACGACGACGTCGAGCCCCTGGCGCAGGAGGCCGGTGAGCTCGTTCTCGGCTTCGGAGAGGCCGCGGGCGACGAGCGCCGGGCGCTGCGCGTCGAACGAGAAGCGCTGCGACTGCGGGAGCGAGTCGAGCTCGGCCGCGCCTTCGAGCGACGGCCCGGAGATGCCCTCGTCGCTCCAGACCGAGCGGACGTCGTCGATGTGCCAGACGATGTCGGGCGAGCGGTCGAGAATCGGAACGAGATCGGCGGGGAGCTCGGCGGGCGCACCCTCGTCACGGCCAAACAGCTCCTCGATCTCGCCGACGGTCTCGACTACTCGCTCGCGGGCCGGATAGATGACTGCGCTCTCCACCTGGCGGAGGGCGCGCTGCGTGAACGGCGAGAAGGCGCGGATGCTCTCGATCTCGTCTCCGAAGAGCTCGACGCGAAGCGGCTCCCGCCCCGTGGTCGGGAAGACGTCGACGAGGCCTCCCCGAACCGCGATCTGGCCGCGCTCCTCGACGCGCTCGACGCGCTCGTAGCCTCCGCGCGCGAGCGCCTCCACGAGCGCCTCGATACCCGGCTCGTCGCCTCGCTCGAGGTCAAGCTCCGCCGGTCGCCGGCCGAGGGGCGGCACGCCCTCGGTGATCGAGAGCGCCGAGGCGCAGACGATCCCTCCCTGCTCGAGCACGGTGAGCGCACGTGCACGCTCGCCGACGAGATGCGGTGGCGGCTCGAGCCCACTGCCGACCCCGACGCCGCGTGAGGGGAGCAGGGCGACGTGCTCCTCGCCCAGGAACCAGCCGATCGCCTCGGCCGTGTCGCGGGCATCGGCGTCTTCGGGCAGGAGCACGAAGAGGCTCCTCCCGAGCTCCGCGTGCAAGGCGGCCAGAACGAGCGGCAGCGCGGGCTCGGAGACGCGCGCGGGTGCCGGGAACGCCTCCGCGTACCGCAGAAGGCGCTCATCGGCGCGCAGGCGCTCGACGAGTGTGGTGAGAAGCGGCAGGTCCATGACGAACGCCCGGAACGGGCGTCCGGGGGCCCGCATGGTAGCCCTAGGGGCCGGCCTGAAGAAGGCCGGCTAGAACTCGAACCAAAATGAGCGTCCCTCCCGGGGCACTCGGAGCGAGCGGGTGGGACGGCCTGCTCGCAGGCCAGGCTGGTTGCCTGACCGAGAGACGGCCCGGTTCCTGCCGCGAAGCCCTGGATCCCGCGTGTTCGAGCGGGATCCAGGGCGCCGGAGGCGCGGGCGCGAAGCGTCCGCGCCTCGAACTGGAGGACGATCCGAGTGCGCCGAGGACGACGCTCATTTCGGTTCGAGTTCTCAGAGCCTCTTTCACAATGATCTCGCGCTGCCTGGGCGTGATGGGTGCGTGCGCTGCTAGGACGCAGGGAGCCCCAATATCCTTGCGATATTGGGGTGACTGAGGACGACGCAGAGCGCGTGCCCAGCGCGTCCAGGCAGCCCGTGCTCATTGTGAAAGGGGCTCTTAGAGCTTCCGAACGCTCGGAGCGGAGAGCCGCGCGGCAGCGCTCCTCAGGGGTGCATCGACGAGTGCTCGGCGCAGGCCGCCGTAGGACGCACGGAGCCAGGTCTTGTCGAAGCCGCGGCCGAGCCCACCGAGTCGCTGCCCGCCGAGGCCTTTGGGGGCGAGCCGCTGGGCAACGAGAACGGCGGTGTCGAAGCGCAGGCGGCGGGCACCGTCGTAGCGCGACCGGTACCAGGCATCGCTCATGCTCGTCACCTCGACGTTGGTGCCGCTGTGCGGTGCATGGATGAAGCGCCCGTTGCCGACGTACATGCCGACGTGCCCGACGCCGTCGAAGAACACGAGGTCCCCGGGGCGCAGCGCGCCGCGGACGACGCGCGAGCCGAGGTCGAAATCGGCGTACGAGCTGTGCGGCAGCGAGACCCCGAAGTGGCGGTACACGAAGCGGACGAAGCCCGAGCAGTCGAACCCGGTCTGGGGCGAGTCGCCTCCCCAGCGGTAGGGAATGCCGACGAGGCGGCGAGCAAAGCGCGCGGCCCGTGCTCCGATGACGCTCGCAGCCGACGTCTCTCGCGTCGGCTCCTTCACCTTGATTCGCGGGCCGGCGATCCGAAGGCGATGCTCCTGAGCGCGCTTCGCCGACGCCGGGAGCGCCTGGCCCGACCCGAACGCGACGAAATACGCAAGAACGAGGACGAGCAGCAGGAGGCGGATCTGTGCGGTCATGAGAGTCCCGTCGACGTCAACCGGGCAGCGATGCGCGTGCCGGGCGTCGTTGGGCTCACGCAGTCCAGCAAACGCAAGCGGTCGCTGCCTGCCCCTTTTGGGGGGTAGGTTCCCACCCGAAGGTCCTGCCGGATACCGGCAAAATCCGGGTTTCCAGGCTTTGCCGGACGGGCGTTCTAGGAGTTGAACTTGCGCTGCGTCGCCTCGAGCCCCTCGGCGTCGAGGGCCTCGACCGCGTCGGCGGCCCGCGAGACGAGCCCGGCTCCGTCCTCTTCGGGCTCGAAGTCGGAGAGGACGTAGTCGGCGAGCGGACGGCGGTCGCCGCGCCCTGGGCGCCCGACTCCGACGCGGAGGCGCAGGAACTCCTGGGTGCCGAGATGGTCGGTCACCGAGCGGAGCCCGTTGTGGCCTGCGAGCCCGCCACCCAGGCGAGCCTGGAGCCGGCCGGCCTCGAGATCGCTCTCGTCGTGGACGACGAGAACGGCGCGCGGCTCGAGCTTGAAGAACCGTGCCGCCGCCCCGACGGAGCGCCCGGACTCGTTCATGTACGTCTCCGGCGCGAGCAGCGCGACCCTGTGATCGTCGATCCTGATCTCTGCAAGCCGCCCGTTGAACTTGCTGCGCCACGAGCCGCCGTGGCGGCGGGCGAGCTCGTCAACCACCATCGTCCCGACGTTGTGCCGGTTGCCCGCGTACTCGCGACCGGGATTGCCGAGCCCCACGACGAGCAGGTCGAGAGACGAGTCGAGTTCGCCCCGTCGCCAGGGCAGCCGCATGGCTATTCCTCGGGCTCTGACTCGCCGCCGGTCTCGTCGGCGGCCTCGGCCTCGGTGTCGGCCGTCTCTCCGGCAGCCTCGGGCTCTGCGCCCTCGGCACCTTCCTCGCCCTCTTCGACCTCGGCGACCTCCTCGCGCGCAAGCTGAACGCTCGCGAGCACGGTCTCTTCCGGATCGTCGAGCAGACGGACGCCGGCCGGCATATCGATCTGCCCGAGCCGCAGTGTGTCGCCGATGCCGAGCCCGGAGACGTCTGCCTCCAGGTGCTGAGGCACCTCGAGCGGGAGCGCCTCGACGTTCACCTCGGTCGTAACCTGGTTGAGAACGCCGCCTTCCTTGACGCCGACAGGCTCACCGACGAGCGTGACCACAACCGCTGTCTGGATCGGCTGGTCGAGGCGGACCTCCTGCAGGTCGACGTGGGTGATGTTCCCGCGAACCTTGTCGCGCTGGTAGTCCTTGAGGATCGCCGAGTGAGCGGAGCCGCCGTCGATCGCGACGTCGAGCACCGCGTGCGACCCGGCCCCCGTCGTCAGCGCCGCGCGCAGCTCGCGCTCCCCGATCGCGATCGCGATCGGGTTCGTCCGGCCGTAGAGGACGCCCGGAATCAGCCCCTGCCTGCGCAGGCGGCGCGACTCGGGCGAGCCCAGGATGGACCGCTCCGAGACGATGAGCTTGACGCGCTCTCCAGCCACAGCCGCGCAGTGTAGCGGCCGGACACCGATCCACCCACGAGAGAACCGCTGCTCGGATGCTCGGATGCCGCGGCGGCGAGCCCGCGCGGACGGGGTCTCGACGGCTCGCAACAGGGCCGTCGACCGCGCCATCGACCTCGCCACCGCCCCACGGGCCTACCGCGAGCTCCGACGCTGTTTCCTCTAATTCGGGGACCCACCTCCCGCCCCTTATGCCGTCGAGGCTACCGGCGAAGGTGTGACGTGTCTGTGCCAGTTCGGCCTGATCGCCTTCGTGCGCTTCGCCGCGCCGCGCCGTCGGTCAGCCCGCGAGCCGGGGCTTTCGCTCGACGCCGACATCGGCCCGCATCGCCTCGAGCCAGCCCGCCCGCACACCGGCGAGGAGCTGCTTGCCGACCCCGAACGCTGGGTCGTCGCGGGCGACTATCCCGGCTCCCGGAAGGATCCCCGCAGACAGCCCGCCGATTGTCAGAGAGCTAAAGCTCGAGATCGGAAACGTCGATGTATGGTGTGCCTTACATGCCTGCGACGGCCATAACCTCTCTCGAGTTGACCCTCCGCGGATTCTCGCCGCGTGAGCTGAGCGCATACGCCGAGCGGCAGTGCCGGAAGCATTTCGGCACGTGCGCCTGGAAGCTCGATCAGGCCTCGTGCGTGCCCTGCATGGGAACGCTCGGCGGCCGGGTCCGTCTCTACGAGGCGAGATTCGTCGCGACTGGCGAGCCGCCCTCGCCTCGCCCGTCCTGAGCGCGACGCGGCCGTTACCGTACGCCGATGGAACTCACCCCCGACCGGAAGGGCCGACTTCCGGCTGGACTGCGGCTGACACTCGATTGGGTCGTGACGATCGCCGTCGCAGTCGCTGCGGTGCTCGTGTTCGAGGCCGAGGTTGCGAAGCCGTACACGATCCCGTCGGAGTCGATGGAGCCAACGCTCCAGTGCGGAAAGCCTGGCCTCGGCTGCACGGCCCACTTCTCGGACCGGATCGTGGCGTGCGAGATCTGCAATCGCTTCGAATCGCCGCGGCGCGGTCAGATCATCGTCTTCAAGGCGCCCCCGCTCGCGGCGACGCGTTGCGGCTCGGGCGGGACTTACGTGAAGCGGCTGATCGGGCTTCCCGGCGAGACCGTTCACGAGGACGGCAGCGGCTTCATCTGGATCGGCGGGCACAAGCTCGCCGAGCCGTACATCCAGTCGCAGCGGCGGCGGCAGGACGTGGCGAACAACCCCAGCTACCGCGATCGAACCTGGCACGTGCCGAAAGGTGAGTACTTCTTCCTCGGCGACAACCGTGGCGAGTCGTGCGACTCCCGCGTCTGGGGCGCCGTGCCGGCGTCCAATCTCGTCGGGCCGGTGATCCTGACCTACTGGCCGCTCGGCCGAATCGGCATCGCGTGAGCGGCCGGCGGAGCTAGAACCTCGGCCGTCGTCCCGAAGGGACAGCTCGACCCGCCACGCCGAGGTGTTGCCTGATCACGGCGCGCTCGCCATCATCGAGCTCCGCCGACGGCGCCCAGCCGACGTACCCGCAGCTCGGGCAGTCACCAACCTGGGAAAGCCGTCCGCCTGCGACGCGCCGAGGCGTGCCGCAGGCGAGACACTCCACTTCGAGCGGCCCTTTCATCGGCCTGACTCTCGCTCTTTGCGGGAACTTCGCCTTCCGTAGGTGCCCGTGCCGTTACTTCGGGCAACCCGCAATCACCGCAGGACGCACGAACCGGATCCGGCTAGAAGAGCTGGTTCTCGCCGCCGAAGATCGCCGAGACCGAGTCGTCGGCGAAGACGTTCATGATCGTCTCGGCGAGCAGGCCGGAGACAGGCAGGACGGTCAGCTTGTCGGGCCTCGAGCTCGGATTGATCGGGACCGTGTCCGTGACGACGATGCCCTTGATCGCGTCGTTCGCCGCGAACATCTCGAGCGCATCGCCGCAGAAGACGCCGTGGGTGGCGAAGAGCCAGACCTCCGTCGCGCCGTTCTCCTGGAGCGCGGCCACGTTCGCCATCATCGTGCCGCCGGTCATGATCACGTCGTCGCCGATGATCGCCCGCTTGCCGCGGACACGGCCTGCGATCTCGGTGACCATCGCCACGTCGTCGGCGGGGCGCGACTTGTGCATGATCGCGAACTCGGCCTCGATCATCTCGGCGAACCGCTCCGCCTGCTTTGCGCGGCCCGTGTCAGGCGAGACGGAGACGACGCCCCCACCGACGAGGCCGAGATCCCGGAAATGCCGGGCGAAGAGCGGCAGCGCGGTCATGTGGTCGACCGGGATCGTGAAGAACCCCTGGATCTGCCCGGCGTGGAGATCCATCGTCAGGATGCGGTCCGCACCCGCCGTCTGCAGGAAGTCGGCCACGAGCCGCGCGGTGATCGGCTCCCTGGGCTTCGCCTTGCGATCCTGGCGCGCGTAGGGGAAGAGCGGGATCACGGCCGTGATCCGCTTCGCCGAGCCGAGCTTGGCTGCCTGGATCATCTGGAAGAGCTCCATCAGGTTCTGGTCGATCGGGCTGCAACCGGTCTGGACGAGGAAGATGTCGGAGCCGCGAATCGACTCCTCGTAGCGGACGTGCGTCTCTCCGTTGGCGAAGGACGTCGGCGTCATGGCGCCGAGCTCGACGCCGAGGTGCTCCGCAATCCGCTCCGCGAGCTCGGGATGGGAGCGGCCGGAGAAGACCATCAGCCGCTTCTGGGGCCCTCGCTCGATCCAGTGGCCCGGCTGCGGCTCGGTCACGACCAAGCCGAGCTCGCCGTCGTCGAGGCCGGGAAGAACGAGCTCAGTCGTCTCGCCCACGGGCCGCATACCCCTCCTTGATCTCCTGCCGTGCTCGGGCAACCGCCAACGCATCCGCGGGGACGTCTTCCGTTATCACCGATCCGGCGGCAATCCATGCACCGTCTCCGATCTCGACGGGGGCGACGAAGGCATTGTGGATACCGGTCCTGACGTTCTTGCCGATCAGGGTGCGCGCCTTCGGCAGACCGGGCTTGTGCGGGTAGTTCGCCGTGATCGCGCCGGCCCCGACGTTCGTGCCCTCCCCGATCTCGGCGTCGCCGATGTAGGACTGGTGGGGCACTTTCGCCCCTGGTCCGATGCGTGAGTTCTTGATCTCCACGAAGGTACCCGCCTTCGAACCCGCTTCCAGGACCGTCCCCGGCCGAAGGTAACAAAAAGGACCCACGAGCGCGCCAGCTCCGATCTCGGAGTCCACGATCACACTATGCGACAGAATCTCGGCGCCTGCCGAGATTCGCGTGCGGCCCCGCAGGACCGTGAACGGATGGATCGTCGCATCGGGCTCGATCGCGACGTCCGGCTCGATCCAGGCACTCGGAGGATCGACGATCGTCACCCCGGAGAGCATGTGCGCCCGATTGATGCGGTCGCGCAGCACGGCGGCCGCGTCGGCGAGCTCGACGCGGGTGTTGACCCCCGCTTCGAACGACTCGGACGCGACGTGAACGGCGACCTGTTCGCCTCCCTCGACCAGCAGGCCGATCGTGTCGGTGAGGTACAGCTCGCCCTGCGCGTTGTGCGGCTCGATCCGATCGAGCGTCGGCCAGAGGTGCTCGGCCCGGAAGACGTAGATCGAGGAGTTCGCCTCTGGGATCATCCGTTCGTCCTCGGTGGCGTCGCCCGCCTCGACGATCCGCGCGAGCGTCCCGTCGGCCGACCGGACGAGCCGACCGTAGTGGCGTGCGTCCTCGTATTCGATGCCAAGCACGGTCGCCGCCGCCCCGCTGCGCTCGTGGGCGGAGATGAGGTCCTGCAGCATCTCGCCGGTGAGCAGGACGGCGTCGCCTGCGAGCACGAGTACGTTCTCTGCTCGACCCTCGAGCGCGCCGCGCGCTGCGCCCACCGCGTCGCCGGTGCCGAGGGGATTCTCCTGGATCGCGATCTCGACGCCCTCGAAATCGCCCTGAGTGGCGGGCGAGGCAACGACGACGACCGGATCGGCGCCCGCCTCGCGCCCGGCGGCGATCACCCAGTCGACCATGCGGCGGCCGAGAAGCGGATGGAGGTGCTTGGGCACCGCCGACCGCATGCGCGTGCCGAGGCCGGCGGCGAGGACGACGGCTGCGATCGGGGAGTCGCTCACGTCAGGAGATGATCGATGGCTGGGGCGCCAGGATTCGAACCTGGGATCGCGGGACCAAAACCCGCTGCCTTACCGCTTGGCTACGCCCCACTGGGCCGAGTATAGGCGCGGGCCGTCGAAGTTCCGGCACCGTGCGGTCCAGGGCCGGGAGCGCTCAGGTGCGGTCGCGTTCCAGGAACAGGAAGACGAGCGCCACGAGCGCGAGGATGACGATCGCCGTGATCGCCGTCCACTTCGCGATGAAGAGCACGACCGGCACCAGGACGGCGAGCGCCTGCGATGCCGCGAAGACCCATGTCAGCTGGCGGGCAAACGGCGAGGTGTAGCGGCGAGCGACGGTGGCCCAGAAGACGATCGCCACCACCGCGAGGGTGTACATCGCGAGGTGCGGGATCACGCCGATGACGACGAGGAGACCCTCGATCGCCGCGATCCACAGGCTCAGCCTGAGGCGATGCTCGCGCAGGTAGCGAGCCGGCTTCGAAGCCGCATGCTCCAGCACGTTTGCCCGCGCCGCCATACATCAAAACTACCATGCTGGCCTCGTGATCCAGGTCTCGCCGAGGTCCCCGGCAGAGCCTGCGGCCGCCTCCGCGGCGGCCCGATCGTCGAAGAGCCCGTAGACCACCGGTCCTGCGCCGCTGACGTCGGCGCGAAACGCACCGAGGCGACTGATCTCGGCCGCGACAGGGGAGCTCGCTAGGTCGTTCGAGGGCAGCGCGCCGAGGTCGGCAGCCCGACCTGCCGCGACGATGTCGAGGATCGCTGCGCGGCGCTCCGCGAAGCCGTCGGGGCGATCGAAGCGTCGGTAGATCTCGGCGGTGGACTGCTTCTGCTCGCCGTGTGGGAGGACGAGAAGCACCGTGTAGCCCTGCGGCAGGTCGAGCGGCTCGAGCGTCGTTCCGTCCCCCGTTCCGAGCTTGGGCCCAGGCTCGAGGAAGAACGGGACGTCGGCACCCAGCGAGCGCGCGATCACATCGAGCTGGGATCGGGAAAGCGGCTCGCCGAGCGCGGCGCACGCGAGCTTGATCGCCGTGGCGGCATCCGAGCTCCCTCCGCCGAGACCCGCGGCGACCGGGACCTGCTTCTCGATCCGTGCGTGCCATCGGGGCTCGACGCCTGCCGCCGCCGCGACCTCGATCAGAGCACGACGGACGAGCGTGTCGGCGGCGAAGCCCTCGACCACGAGCTCATCGGCGGGCTGGAGCGTGACCTCGTCTGCGAGCTCGAGCCGCTGATAGACCGTCGCGATCTCATGGAGGCCGTCTGCTCGGGTCGGCCCCACCGCGAGCGCGAGGTTCAGTTTCGCCGGGGCGAGAGCGCTCGTCACGAGAGGGCGGCCGCCAGCTCGAGGAACTCGGACGGCGCCAGCTCTTCGGCGCGCGAACGTGCATCCCGTCCGATCCGCTCGAGCGCCGTCACCGCTTGCTCGCGTGGCGCGACGCCGCTCAGCGCGAGCGAGTTGGCAAGCGTCTTGCGCCGATGGGCGAAGGACGCTTCGACAAGCCGCTTCAGGCCCGGGTCGATGGACGGTCTCGTGCGATCGAACGCGACCAGCGCCGACTCGACGTTTGGCCGGGGGCGAAAGACCTCACGCGAGACCGGGTGGAAGCCGGTGCGCACCGTCGCGAGCTGGACCAGGACCGAGACTGCACCGTAGGCCTTCGTCGCGGGCTCGGCAAAGAGGCGATCCGCGGCCTCCCGCTGCACCATCACACACCACCGTCCGATACCGGGCAAACGATCGAGGCTCTCCACGATGAGCGGCGTCGCGATGTTGTATGGCAGGTTCGAGACGAGCTTTCGCGGCGCCGGGTCGAGCGCCGCCCCGTCGAGGGCGAGGGCGTCGAGCCAGTGAATCGTCGTCCGCGGGATCCCTTCGAGGGCACCCGACAGCGACCGGTCGATCTCGACCGCGTGCACGTAGGCGACCCGCTCGGCGAGGTACCGGGTCAGGACACCGAGCCCGGGGCCGACCTCGAGCACGACGTCACGCTCGTCCAGGGCGGCGAGGCGCCCGATCACGCCGAGGATGTTCTCGTCGACGAGGAAGTGCTGTCCGAGCCGCTTCTTCGGGACGACACTCACAGGGAGAACACGGCCGTCGCGTTTGCGTCGATCTGCGCCGCGAGCGTTGCAGGCTCCTCGTCGCGCACCTTGGCCAGCGCCTCGAGGGTATGGACGACGTATGCCGGCTCGTTCCGGCGACCGCGTACCGCTTGTGGGGCGAGGTACGGGCTGTCGGTCTCGGCGAGGATCCTTTCGGCCGGGACAAGTCGCGCCGCCGCGCGAAGGTCGATCGCGTTGGGATACGTGACGTTGCCCGCGAACGAGACGTACCAGCCTCGCTCGAGCGCGGCCGGGAGGAGCTCGGGCGATGAGAAGCAGTGGAGGATCACGGCGCCGGCGAATCCCGCGAGCACCGCAAGGGTGTCGGCGTCCGCGGCGCGGGTGTGGACCACGACGGGCAGCTCGAGCTCGGTCGCGAGCTCGAGCTGCGCCTCGAACAGGCGTCGTTGGGCCTCCGGCGGCGCATAGTCGCGGTAGTAGTCGAGCCCGGTCTCACCGACGGCCACGGCGCGGTCATCCGCCAGGAGAACTCGCAGCTCGTCGAGCCTGGAGGCGTCCGGCCCCGCCGCCTCGTGTGGGTGCACACCGAGGCTCGCGTAGACATCGGGGTGCCGGCGTGCGAGCTCGACCGCCTCCTCAGCTCCGGCGATCGTCGTGGCGACCGCGATCACACAGTCGACTCCGACAGCGGCCGCGCGGTCGAGGATGTCGTCGGCTTCGTCGAGGTCGAGATGCGCGTGCGTGTCGATCAAGCTGCGGGCAGCTCGTCGTCGAAGGCGGCCGGATCGAGCTTGCGGAAGAGCGGCCTGGGCTCAAGGAGCGCCTGGCCGGCGGGCAGCTCGCTGGGTGCCCAGGACCCGACCCACGCCGCGTAGTCACCCGTGAGCACTTCATGGCTGCGACCGTCTGCTTCCTCGATGTGCTTGAACTCGAGCGGCCCGGCGAGCCATCCCTCGTAGCCGAGAAGCTCGTGCAGCGTCTGTGACGTGTGCGGCAGGAACGGTGTGAAGATCGTCTTCAGGCTGTCGATGGCCCTAAGGGCGACGTAGAGGACGGTCGCCGCCCGCTCTCGATCCGTCTTTACGAGTGCCCAGGGCGCGGTGTCGCTGACGTACTGATTGACCTCCGACGAGAGTCGCATCGCCTCGGCGAGCGCCGATCGGATCCGCCCGCGCTCGATCAAGGAGCCGACCGAGTCGAAGCCCTCGGCGATCGTCGCAAGGAGCCGATCGTCGATCGGGGTGAGCGCGCCCGGCTCCGGCACGGCACCGAAGTTCCGCTGGGCGTTGGTCAGCGTTCGATTGACGAGGTTGCCCCAGTTGGCGAGCAGCTCGTCGTTGTTGCGGCGGATGAACTCGGCCCAGGTGAAGTCGGTGTCCTGCGTCTCGGGGCTCGCGGCCACGAGGTAGTAGCGCAGCGAATCGGCGTCGTAACGGTCGAGGAAGTCGCGTACGAAGATCGAGTGGCCGCGGCTCGTCGAGAACTGCTTGCCGTAGTAGGTGAGGTACTCGGTGGCGACGACGTTGTGCGGGAGCACGAGATCCCCGCGCCCGGCGCCGTAGGTTCCGCCCTCGCCGTACCCGAGGAGCATCGCGGGCCAGATCACCGTGTGGAAGACGATGTTGTCCTTGCCCTGGAAGTAGTAGTGCTCGGACTCCGGGTTCTGCCACCACTCGCGCCAGGCATCAGGCTCACCCATGTTTGCCGCCCATTCGATCGAGGCCGACAGGTAGCCGATCACGGCGTCGAACCAGACGTAGATGCGCTTGTTCTCGTCCTCGGCATAGCCGGGGACGGGAATGCGGACGCCCCAGTCGAGATCGCGGGTGATCGGACGCGGCCGGATCTCGTCGAGCAGCGCGAGCGAGAAGTTCTTGACGTTCGGTCGCCAGTCGTCATGCGAGCCGATCCAGGCACGAAGGCGATCGGCGAACTGCGGGAGATCGAGGAACAGGTGCCTGGTCTGGCGGAACTCCGGAATCGAGCCATCGATGCGCGACCGGGGATTGATGAGGTCGGTCGGATCGAGTTGGTTGCCGCAATTGTCGCACTGATCGCCGCGCGCGTCGGGATAGCCGCAGATCGGGCACGTCCCTTCGATGTAGCGATCAGGGAGCGTGTGCCCCGTGACCGGCGAGAAGGAGACGAGCATCTCCCGCTCGACGATCGCCCCATGCTCGTACAGCGTCCGGAACAGATCCCGGGTGACCTGTTCGTGGTTGAGCGTCGTCGTTCGAGAGAACAGATCGTAGGAGAGACCGAGCCGCTGAAAGTCTTCGCGGAAGGATTGGTTGTAGTAGTCGGCGACCTCACCGTAGAGCTTCCCTTCCTTGTCGGCGGCCACCATCACGGGCGTTCCGTGCTCGTCGGTTCCACTCACCATCAGGACGTCGTTCCCTTTGAGACGGTGGTAGCGGGCGAACACGTCGGACGGAACCCCGAAGCCCGCCACGTGACCAAGGTGCCGGTGTCCCGCCGCATAGGGCCAGGCCGGAGCGACAAGGATCTTCCGCGGCTTCGATTGCATCCGTGCCAATGATAGGAGCGGGCCTCAGCCATCCCTTGCTCCGATAGCCGACCAAGAGGAGCGCGAGCCCGAGAAGAGGCACGGTAACGGCAAGCCAGCGGAGCTCCGAGAAGTCGCCGACAGTTGCGGGACCCGGCTTGGGAGCCTGGATGCTGTGCGCCGGAGCGACGGGCCGGCCGGCGCGACGCTCGTGCGGCCGCGGAGCGCGTTGCGACGACGGGAACTCGCCGATCTTCGTCTCGCCGGCAAGGACGGATCGCTCGGCCTGTAGCGCGAGGCGGATGACCCCCGCGACACGCAACGCCGGCTCGCCCGCGGCGAGGTCGCCCGGACCATCCGTCTGCGAGCCGGCGGTTGCGCGAGGCTCGACGGGTTGAGCAGCCGGCACGGAGCTCACAGCCGGCACGGAGCTCACAGCCGGCACGGAGCTCACAGCCGGCACGGAGCTCACAGGCGGCAGGGCGCTCGAGGCGGCGACCACCGTGCCCTCGGGGGCGTGAGGGGCCGGAGCCTCGGACACCGCTCCCGTCACGGTCGCGTGATCACCAGCGGCGGTCGAAGGACTCGCCACGCTCACAGGGCCGACGGGGCTTGACGCGTCATGCGTGGCGTCGAGACCCGAGCCGGGATTCGGAGCTGCCGATGGCTCGATGGTGGGCACCGAGACAGATGCGTGCGGCGTATGCACAGCCGAACCGGATGCAACCCGTGGTGCTTGCGACCGTGCTGGCTGCACGGCCGACCGGCGCGTTGGATCCGTCTTCGGCAACGTCGTGGGCGGAGAGAGCTCGCCGGCGCTCACCGCGGGCACGCTGACCGCATCGGAGGTTCCGCTCGTATTGGGTGCGGGAAGTGCCACGGCCGCAGTCACGGTCGGAGCAGCAGTGATCGTCTGCGCTCCAGCGTCCGAGGGCGCAGCAGGCGCGGCCGTCGACACCGTCGGGGTGCTCGCGATGCCGCCTCCCGGCCCAGCCGCTCCCGGCGATGCCGATTGCGCCCCGCCGCCTGGCACGGCCTGGTCGCCACTACCCGCGTCGGCTGTGATGCTCGAGTCGCGGATCGGAAGGAGCGCCGAGGGGTCCACGTAACCCTGGTCCTGGTCGGCGTGACGAACGCCCAGCTGGACGTAGGGACCGCTCGCCTCGGCATCGCCGCTCGGGCCGATCGTCCCGACATCGTCCCCCTCGGCGACCGGGACGCCCTTCGTCACCGAGATGGAGCCGAGCTGAGTCAGCGTCACCGACCAGCCATCGGGCGTGAGAATGGTTACGGACTTGCCGCTGCTCGGAACCGTCCCCGCGAATGTGATTGTCCCTGCGGCAGGGGCGATCACTGCCTCTCCCGCGTCGCCGCCGACATCGATTCCCCGATGCTGACCTCCGGCGTAGGGCGAGGCTGGGTTGAACGAGAACGGCACGAGGACAGGCCCGCTTGTAGGCCACGTCCATGCTCGCGCGGGTGCGGCGAACACGAGTCCAACGGCAATGATGACCAGGAGCCTGCGCATGGAATCACCCTTTCCCTCCCGGGTCGCCGCGGTCGCCGACCGGCACTGCTCACCGATGGCACAGTCACGTCACCGATCGCGCAGTCACGTTCGTCCGGGATCTCGGACTGAGACTTGTTGTCTGATTTGAGAACGTCTGTTCGACGAACTTAGGCGGTCGCCGGTCCGTTGTCAAGAGTGATTACAGAGTTGACACAAAGCCGCGGGATCTCGACACGCCGCGTGAACGAGTCACAAAGACGAGCGATAGAGCTCGTTCCGGGACACGCCCGTAAGGCTCGAGACGACCTCGGCGGCGACCTTTCGCGGCGTCCCTGCGCCCACCAGGCGCTCGACTGCCGCCCCTGCCTCCGCTGCGCTCACGGCTCCTTCTTCGGAGGTCGCGCTCAGGTCGGGCCCGATCACGAGCGTCACCTCACCCTTCGGCGGCTCGACGTAGCGGGCGGACACCTCTGCCGCCGTCCCGCGGACGATCTCCTCGAAGTGCTTGGTCAGCTCGCGGCAGACGGCCAGAGGCCGTGCCGGAGAGTGGCTTGCAAGCGAGGCCAGCGAGGCCGGCAGCCGGCGTGGCGACTCGAACGCGACCGCAGGCCAGCGCATCGGCTCCAACTCCCGCCAAAGAGCATCGAGCTCAACCTTCTTCCTCGGCAGGAAGCCGAGGAACAGGTACCGCTCCCCGACGAGCCCGCTCGCCACGAGCGCGGTCTCGACAGCGGAGGGACCGGGCAGCACCGTCACCGAGATGCCGGCAGCAAGCGCAGCGCGGACGACCGGCGCGCCCGGGTCCGAGATCCCGGGCATCCCCGCGTCGGAGACGAGTGCGATCCTCTCCCCCGCTTCGAGCCGCGGGAGGAGCTCGGCGATCCGCCGGGCCTCGTTGTGCTCGTGCGAGGAGAGCAGCCTCGTCGCGATCCCGTGGCGGTCGAGAAGCAGCCTCGTGTGCCGGGTGTCCTCCGCGAGGATGAGATCGGCATTCCCGAGCTCCTCGAGGACGCGAAGCGTCACGTCGGCGAGGTTGCCGATCGGGGTCGCGCAGACCACTAGCGGCATCCGGCTACTCCGAGTCCAACGCCTCGAACGCCAGCAGCCCTGCACCGATCAGGCCCGCGTCCGATCCGAGCTCGGCGACACCGAGGCGCGTGCGCTCCGCGCCCGGCACGAGAGCCTCCGTGATGAGTACCTCTCGTACCGGATCGAGCAACAACTCTCCGGCCGCGACGCCGAATCCGCCGCCGATCAGGACGATGTCCGGCGCAAACAGGTTGACGAGCGAGGCGACCGCCATGCCCAGGTGCCGTCCGATCTGAGCGAGTGCCGGATGCCGCTGCTCGACGAGGTCGCGGGCAGTCGCCCCGGGACCGAGCACCTCGCGCGCCACGCGGTCGGCCGCATGTCCCGAGCAGTAGGACTCGACGTGCCCATGCCCGGTGCACGAGCCCTGGCACGGCACGCCGTCCTCGACGATCACGATGTGGCCGGCCTCGGACCAGCCCCGGTAGAGGTGGCCGTCGAAGATGAAGCCGCCGCCGACACCCGTGCCGAGCGTCAGGAGCACGACGTCCTGCGCTCCTCTGCCCGCGCCGAGGCTGAACTCTGCGAGCGCAGCGGCACTTCCGTCGTTGATCACGCGGACAGGCATCTCGAGCCGCTCCTCCATCACCTCGGCGAGACGGATGTTCTGGAGCGGTGTGTTGACAGCTCCGTAGGCCACTCCGGTCCGGGGATCGATTCGAGCCGGCGCCCCGAAACCGACCGCAGCGATCTCGTCTGTCCGCAGCTCGTCGACCATCTCGACGAGCGCGTCGAGAAGCTCCGCCTGCGACTCCTTCGGCGTGGCCCTCTCGATCCGCGTTCCGATCCGGCCGGGACGCTCCACGACGCCCGCAAGGATCTTCGTCCCACCGAGATCGATACCGATCACATGCGTGGCGGTCATGTACGGCGGGTACCCTACTTCGCCGGATGGCGCAGGACGACAAGCCTTATCGCGTCTACCGCGGAGGACGCGTCAAGGGCAAGGTGCCTGCAGTCCCGGCAGGCCCGAGCGGGAAGCCCAAGCGAAGCCCGTCCGGCGAGCCACGGAGGCGGCGATTCCTGCGGCGGCCGCGAACCCCGGGCACCGGTGCCTGGAAGCACTTCACCCTGCTCGCGCTTCTGGCCCTGGTCGTGCTCGCGATCGTCTGGGGGATCACGGGCTTCCTGGCCTTCCAGCACGGGGTCGAGGCCGCGAACAAGCGGTTTGCGCGCGATCACGGGGCGAAGGCCGCGCTCTCGAAGAGCAACGGCTTCCTGATGACCCACGCGACGACGATCCTCCTGATCGGCACCGACAGCTCGACTGCGTCCGGACGATCGGGCGATCGTCACGCGGACTCGTTGATGATCATCCGGACCGATCCGTCGCACCACCGCCTCGCCTATCTGTCGCTGCCTCGCGACCTCCTCGTGCCGATCCCCGGCGTCGGGAGCACGAAGATCAACGCCTCCTACCAGTACGGCGGCGCAGCGCTCGCGGTGGAGACCGTCCGGCAGTTCACGGGAATCCCGATCGATCATGTGGTCGAGGTGGACTTCAACAGCTTCAAGGACCTGATCGACGCCGAGGGCGGGATCACGGTGAACGTTCCCGAGGCGATCCTGTCGAACCGCTTCGACTGTCCCTACAAGACCCAGGCGCGCTGCCTCGAATGGAAGGGCTGGCGCTTCCCCCGCGGGTCGCAGCACATGGACGGCGAACGAGCGCTCATCTACTCCCGGGTGCGCGAGAATCAGCTGAACCCGGGGGACAACGACCTGACCCGCGGCGCGCGCCAGCAGGCGGTGATGCAGGCCGCGACGGCCAAGCTGACGTCGATCGGAACCCTCCTCGGGCTGCCCTTCCACGGCAAGGCGCTGATGAGCCCGCTCACGACCGACCTCTCGACGGCCCAGATGCTCGAGCTCGGCTGGGTCAAGTTCCGCTCGTCCGGCTCGCACGCCCTCTACTGCCGCCTCGGCGGCGAGGCGACGAGCGCCGGCGGCTCTTCGGTGATCATCCCGTCCGAGGACAACCGCAGCGTGATCGCGATGTGGGACGGCCTCTCGGCACCGCAGCCCCCGACGACCACCTACGGCCCCGGCTGCGTGACCGGGCACCCGATCCAGTAGCCCGGAGGAACCGGGCCGCGAGCGGCTAGGAGTCTCCGGAGCTCGACTTCTTCGCGTCCGACCCCTTGCCCTTGCCGTCGCTCGAATCGGACGAGCCCGACGAGCCCGACGAGCCCGACGACGAATCGGACGAGCCGGAGTCGGATGACCCCGAGTCCGAGGAGCCGGAGTCCTTCGTGCCTTTGCGGCCTCCACGTCCGTAGTCGGTCGAGTAGAACCCGGAGCCCTTGTAGTGCACCGCCACCGGGTGGAGCACCCGCTCGAGAGGTGCTGCGCCGCAGACTTCGCAGGCCTCCGGCGAGGGCTCGCTCATGCCATGGAAGACATCGAAGAGATGCCCCTTCGGGCACCGATACTCGTAGATCGGCATGGCCGGGCAACGGTACCAGCGGACAGAAATGACACCTGTCCGAATGAGCTCGTTCAGTCGGGCTCGCGAGCCGATCCGCCTGGCTCGGGCAACGAGCCGCCGTAGCCGTGGCCCTCGAGCTCGACGATCTCGCGGAAGCATGGAGCGTCCTCGAAGGCACCGAGCCCGGCGATCGCACGCGAGCGATGGGACGAGCGCCTGAGCCGGCGAACGGTCGCGATCGTGCCGGCCGCGCCGAGCACTCCGCCGAGCGCGAAGGAGCGCAGCGGGCTGCGAGCGCCGAAGAGCCGCCACCGCCGCTCCTCATCCATGAGAGCATCGTACGCGTGCAGCTCGTCTCGCTCGGCGACTTGATCCTCGACGTGGTCGTCGGCCTCGAAGGGCCGCTCGTCGCCGACGACGACCAGCTGGCGACGACGCGGGTCGGAGCCGGCGGTCAGGCGGCGAACGTGGCTGCCTGGGCCGCGTCCCTGGGCGCCTCGGCTCGCTACCTCGGGAAGCGCGGCGCCGACGCGGCCGGGCAGCTCGCCGCCGCCGAGCTCCGCAGCCACGGGGTCGAGCTCGCCGGCCCCTCAGAGGGCCGCAACGGAGTCGTCGTCTCGATCGCCTCCGGCGGGCAGCGATCGATGGCCTCGGACCGGGGCTCCGCAGCCGAGCTCGCGCCCCACGAGCTCGACCCGGCGTGGTTCGCCTGCGACCGGCTCCATATCTCCGGCTACGCGCTTGCCCGCGTGCCGGCGGCACTTGCGTCACTGCGAGCCGTCGAGCTCGCGCGCGCGCAGGAGGCGTCGGTCTCGATCGACCTCTCGGCCTGGACGCTGATCGACGAGGGCTTCCGCGATCGCGTCCGTGCGTGCGAGCCGGATCTCGTGTTCGCGGCAGAAGCGGAGCGTGAGGCGTTCGGCAGCCTCGAGACCGCCTGGGTCGTGAAGAAGGGCGCCGACGGCGTTAACGTGGGCGGCATGGACTACCCGGCGCTCCCCTGCGACGTGCTCGACCCGACCGGGGCCGGCGACGCGTTCGCAGCAGGCTTCCTCGTCGGCGGAGTCGAGCTCGGGCTCGCCGCGGCGGCCCGCTGCTGCGCGAAGCTGGGAGCGATGCCGTGATCCGCATCGCCGCAGAGGTCTCCGGCGCGCTCGCCGAGGGACGCGGTGTGGTCGCCCTGGAGACGACCCTCGTCGCTCATGGCTTCCCGCCGGGCGAAGGCGTCGAGGTGGGGCTTGCCGCTGAGCAGGCCGTCCGCGACGCAGGAGCGATCCCGGCGACGGTCGGCGTCCTCGACGGCGAGATCGTCGTCGGCCTCGACGAGGCGGAGCTCTCCCGCTTCGATGCGACGGCGCGGAAGGCCGGCCCACGCGATCTGGCCGCCGCCGCTGTCCAGTCGGCGCTCGCCGCGACCACGGTCGGGGGCACGCTTGCCGCCTGCCGCACCGTCGGCATTCGCTTCATGGCGACCGGCGGGCTCGGCGGAGTCCATCGCGGCTGGCCGAGCCCGCCGGACGTCTCGGCTGACCTCGATGCCCTGGCTGCCGCAGCCGTGCTCGTCGTCTCATCCGGCGTCAAGTCGCTCCTCGACGTGCCTGCGACGGCCGAGCTCCTCGAGACGCTCGGAGTGCCGGTGCTCGGCTGGAAGACCGATGAGCTGCCGCTCTTCTACTCGGCGCGCGGCGGGCCGCCGGTATCCGCACGCGTCGAGGATCCACTCGAGGCCGCCCGGATCGCACTGGCCCACTGGGCCCTCGGTGGAGGCGGGCTGCTCCTGGGCCGTCCGCCGGACGAGAGCCTCGACGACGTCGAGCCGCTGATCCTGGCCGCCCTGGCCGAGGCCGACCGGGCCGGGGTGCACGGGCAGGCAGTGACCCCGTTCGTCCTCTCGTATCTCCACCGGGAAAGCGGCGGGCGAACCCTCCGCGCCAACCGGGACCTGATCGTCGGCAATGCCCGGCTAGGCGGCGCGATCGCCGCGGCGGCCGCAACCGCCGGCTGACCGCGGTCATTAGGGCCTATCTCGGTAGGCCCTTAGAGCTGCCAGACGCCGTCTTCCTGCACAAGCCGGCCGTCGGCATAGAGCCGGCCGGCCGTGCGGAGATCCTTGACGAGGTCCCAGTGAATGGCGCTCACGTTCGTCCCGCCGGTCGATTCGTACGAGTTGCCGATCGCGAGATGGATCGTGCCGTCGATCTTTTCGTCGAAGCCGAGGTTGCGGGTGAATCGCTGGATCCCGCGATTGCAGCCGATCCCTAGCTCGCCGATCCGCCTGGCCCCGGGGTCGGTGTCGAGCGTGCGCAGGAGGAAGTCCTCGCCTGTCGCCGCAGATGCCTCGACGACGGCGCCGCCCTCGAACACGAGCCGCGCATCGGTGACTTCGTGGCCGAAGTAGACGGCCGGGAACTCGCAGAACGAGACGTAGCCCTCGGCCGAGTCCTCGATCGGCGAGTAGAACACCTCGCCGCCCGGCATGTTGATGTGGCCGTCGTCGACCGACCCGGACCGGCCCGCGAGCGAGAGGGTGAGGTCGGTTCGCTCGCCGACGATCCGCACCTCCTCGGCCTGGTCGAAGATCTCGGCGATCGCAGCCATCCGCGCGGCCTCGGCATCCCAGTCCAGGAGCACCGCGCCGAAGACGAACTCCTCGTACTCGGCAAGCGTCATGCGGGCGTCCTGGGCCGATGCGTTCGCGGGGTACTCGCACAGCACCCAGGGAACCTCTCCCGCCATCTGCCGGCGGCGAAGCGGCTTGGAGCGCTCCTGCAGGATCGCGCGGCGCTCCGGGGAGAGATCCGACCCCTCACGGGTGTTCTCCGGGGAGAAGATCGTCACGAAGGCATCGCACTCCTCCCACATGCGGAGCACGAGCGGTGCCGGCTTGGCCAGGAGATCGAGCGGCGCTTCGCGGGCAAACGGGCCACCGACCGTCTCCCACGTGAGCTGGATGATCGGATAGGCGCCGCGCCGCGCGATCTGCTCTTCGACGGCATTCGCAAGCGGCCGTGCGGGCGTCGTCGCCCGCACGAGCACCTGCCAGCCGGGCTGCACGCCGATCGATCGATCGACGAGCAGCCGTGCGTATTCGTCAACCCTGGGGTCCCGCACCGCGCGGGATGTTCTACACCCCTCTTCGGCTCGTTACAACTGCCCTCGTAGGACATGTCGCCCCGAAAACGCCAGTTCAGACAACGAATTCGGCCCCGCCCCCGCTCAGAAGCTCGCGAGAAAGGCGTCGATCTCGAGCGCCGGCAACGTCTCGATTCGCACGGAGCCCCGCGAGGCGAGCGACACCGAGATCTTCGCGATCGTGGTGATGTCGGGTGCCTCGACGACGTTCACGAAGTCGAACTCGCCGAGCGTCGCCCACTGGTGCAGGACGGTGGCTCCGAGCTCCTCGATGTCGCGGTTGACCTGCAGGAGCCGCTCAGGGTTCGCCTTGAGCGTCTGCACGCCCTGCTGGGTCAGGGTCGAGAGGAGGATGTAGGTCGGCATCTCGTCTCCTTCGGTCGGGTCGCGGCGAGCCTACGCGCGCCGCCTGGTCGGTGTAGAGCATCGCTCCGCCGATGTAGAGCATCGGCGTGAGGACGAGGTCGGCGAGGAAGAGCGCCACTCGAGCGCTGGCGCCGCTCTGGGTGTGGAGCAGGGCTCCCAGCGTGATCTCCGCGATGCCGACGACGATGACGAGCGCTGCCAGCGAGCCCAACGCGTGGATGTAGTCGGCGGCTCCGAGCTCCCGTCCGCGGCGGAGTGCGTCGCGGACGCCGAGACGCTCCACGAGCGCCGCCGGGACCGCGAGCCCGACGAAGGCGAACCAGGCAAGGCCGGGCAGGATGTAGCCCGCGTGCAGCGCCGGGAACGGCAGGTAGACGAGGGCCGCGACGATCACCGCGGCGCGGGTCACGGAGGCTTCAAGCACGAGAGCGCAGGCCCGGATGTAGGCAACGACAAAGAGCGGAGTCGCTGCCCAGTAGATGACGGCCGTCGGCCCGTACGATCGGTGCACGCAAGCCTGGTCGACTGCGGCATAGGCTAGGCCGAGCGGCAGCAGCGGCCAGAACTTGTGGCCGTAGGCCCGGATCGTCTCGCCGATCACCTGGCCCACCGTGCGCTCGCCGGGCGGAAGCGGAGGCGGCAGCTCAGGCACGGGGATTCTCGAGGAGCGCCCGCACGGCGGCAGCGAGCGCGTCCAGAGCGTCGTCGAAGCGCCAGGCGGCGCGGGCGTCGTCGAAGCGGTTCGAGATCGCGCGCAGCTCGAGCGCCGGCACGCCGGCGTCGGCTGCGGCCCTGAGTACGGCGAAGCCCTCCATCGCCTCGACGTCGCAGAGCCCGTGGCCTCCCCCGACCCGGGCCGTCGTGGCGATAGGCGCGACCGCAGCCGCCGGAAGGGCTGCGCGCGCCCGCTCGAGCAGCGCGGGAGCAGGCTCCACCCTGTCGATGCGCGGCACCGCGGAGTCGGGATCGACGAAGTCCGAGTAGACGGCCTCCGAGCCGATCACGATCGACCCCGGCTCCAGCACGCGGGCACCGGCAATGCCGACGTTGAGGACGGCGTCGGTCCCGCGGTGGGCCAATGCCAATGCGGCCTTGAGGGCCGCCTCGACCGGGCCGATTCCACAGACGAGCGTCTCGACGCCGTCGATTCCCTCGATGCGCTCGAGCTCGAGCCGGGTGGCGGCGACGACCAGCACGCCCACGGACGCTAGTACAGCCCGGGCCGCGAGCCTCTCGCCAGCGCACGAGCCGCGTCTCTGCCGCGCCTGGTCTTCGACGAGCCCCGGAGCGTCGAGCGGGCTCGGGATCTGTGCCAAGAGTGCAACAACTTCGACTCTCGCATAGCCAAGCGGCCTCCCGTCCTGTATTCAATATTGACAACACTACTCGAGGAGGGCGAATGCAGAGATCCAGGATCGTGCGACCGGTTGCGCTCGCTGCCGCGACGCTCGCCACCGTGGCCGGGGTCGCCTTCGCGACCGAGAGCAAGGGGTCATCCCCTGTCCGGTCTGCGACGGCGTGTGCCACGCCTGGCACCGGCGCGTGCGTGGCGACGAAGCGACCGCCTGGCAGCGGCAAGCAGGGGCGCCAGGAGCATGCAATGGAGAAGCGCGGAGCCCGCGGGCAGGCCGGCCCGGTAGGGCCGGCGGGCGTCCGCGGCCTCGTCGGCCCGACCGGGCCGGCCGGCGCTCCCGGAGTTGCCGGCCCCATGGGATCGACCGGAGCGACGGGCGCGCAGGGGCCCGCGGGCTTGCCTGGACCTGTAGGCCCGAAGGGAGACCCAGGCCCGAAGGGCGCGGCCGGATCGTCGGGCTCTTCAGGAGCTCAGGGACTCGCGGGGCTCCAGGGACTGCCCGGCCTCGCGGGGCCGGCCGGTCCACAGGGTCAGCCTGGGCGCCAGGGTCAGCCTGGGCCCCAGGGTCAGCCTGGACCCCGAGGCCCGGCCGGGCCGCAGGGCCTTCCCGGACTGCAAGGCGTCACGGGCCTCGCTGGTGTGCGCGGTGCGATCGGCGCCACCGGACAGACGGGAGCCACCGGCCAGGCCGGGGCCAAGGGTGTCACCGGCCCTTCCGGTGCTCGTGGCCCTGCGGGCCTGCAGGGCCAGGCCGGAGCGAAGGGAGACCCGGGCACGGCGCTGGAGTCGATCGACCAACTGGCCGGCGTGCCCTGCGACGGCAACGGCAAGGTTCGCGTCGCCTACGACGCGGCAGGCGTGATCGCGCTGACCTGCGGAGCCGGCTCGACCGGCTCGACCGGCCCGACCGGCCCGACCGGGACACCGAGTGGCGGCGCCACGGTTCGGATCAACGAGGTCCAGACGGGCACGAGCACCTCGGCCGCGGATGAGTTCGTAGAGCTCGTGAACAACGGGACGACAGCGGTCGACATCTCGGGTTGGAAGGTCGTGTACCGCTCGACCGCCGGTGTGAGCGACACCACCCTCGCAACCATCCCGCAAGCAACAACGCTCCCGTCCGGCTCGTTCTATCTCCTCGGCGGCAGCGCCTACGCGGGCAGTGCCCGAGCCGATCAGTCGTTCTCGACCGGGCTTGCCGGCGCCGGCGGCGCAGTCGGGATCCGGGACGGATCCGGAGCCCTCGTCGACGGCGCAGGCTGGGGCACCGCTTCGAACGCGCTCGTCGAGGGCTCGCCCGCTCCCGCGCCACCCACGACCGCCGCGCCGGGCTCCAGCATCGTCCGGATCCCCGACGGGCACGACACCGACGACAACGCGGCGGATTTCACGGTCTCGTCGTCCGCGTCACCGGGTGGGACAAACCAGTGACGCTGCACCGTCTCGATGTGATTGCATCCTCGCATGGCCTATGCCGTCGCCCATGCTCGCGATCACGCCTGGGAGGACCGCCCCTCAGTCGGGAGCGAAAAGCCCAGGCAGTCGACGGACATCACGACGGCCGCCGAGCTTTCCGAGTCGCGGGCGCGGATCTGGCGCATCCCGCCACACGCTCGAGGCCGCCGCCACGTCGAGGCGAACCAGGAGGAGGTATTCGTCATCCTGGAGGGGACGCTGACCTTGCTCGTCGGCGAGCCTCCCGAGCGCGTCGAGCTCGAACCGCAGAGCGTCGCGTCCGTGAAGCCCGGCACCCCGCTCCAGCTGCGAAACGAGGGAGACGCCGAGCTCGTGCTCTTCGCCTATGGCGCGCCGCCGATCGTGGCGCCCGCCAACATGCTCGACGACATCGAGCTGTAAGAACTCGAACCAAAATGAGCGTCCCTTCCCGGTTCGCTCGGAGCGAGCGGGTGGGACGGCCGGCTCGCAGGCCAGGCTGGTTGCCTGTCCGAGAGGCGGCCGTTCAACCCGCGAAGCCCTGGATCCCGCATGTTTGAGCGGGATCCAGGTCGCCGGAGGCTCGAGGCGCGGACGCGAACCGCTCGTGACTCGAGCCGGAGGACGATCCGGGCGGGCCGGGGACGACGCTCATTTCGGTTCGAGTTCTAAGACGCAGCGACTCTGTGAGACACAGCCAGTCTGTGAAACGCAGCGAGCCAGAGGACGACCGAGCTGCCGGGACGGCACCGAGCTGGAGCCGGCCCCGGGCGCTCAGACAGCAGCGGGCTCGGGCGCGGGTGCCTTGGTGAACACCAGGTCGCCGTTCTGCGCCTCGACGCGGATCGTGTCCCCCGGGACGAAATCTCCTTCCAGGAGCCGCACGGCGAGCGGATTCTCGAGTAGGCGCTGGATCGCGCGCTTCAACGGGCGAGCGCCGTAGGCCGGGTCCCAGCCCGCGTCTCCGATCGCCGCCGTCGCCTCCGCCGTCAGCTCGAGATCGAGCTCGCGCGCCTTGAGCCGTGTGCGAAGACGCTCGAGCTGGAGCTCGACGATCTCCCCGAGCTGGTCGCGAGAGAGCGCCTCGAACTGGACGATCTCGTCGATCCGGTTCAGGAACTCCGGCCGGAAGTGCTCTCGCATCGCGTCGGGCGTACGGATGTTCGAGGTCATGATCAGCACGGTGTTGCGGAAGTCGACCGTCCGGCCTTGCCCGTCGGTGAGACGGCCGTCGTCGAGCACCTGGAGGAGCACGTCGAACACCTCGGCATGCGCCTTCTCGATCTCGTCGAGTAGCACCACCGAGTAGGGGCGCCTGCGAACCGCCTCGGTCAGCTGGCCGCCCTCGTCATACCCGACATATCCCGGGGGAGCGCCGACGAGCCTTGAGACCGTGTGGCGCTCCTGATACTCGCTCATGTCGATCCGCACCATCGCGTGCTCATCGTCGAACATGAACACGGCGAGCGCTCGAGCGAGCTCCGTCTTGCCGACGCCGGTCGGCCCGAGGAAGACAAACGACCCGATCGGCCTGTCTGGATCCTGAAGGCCCGTCCGGGCGCGGCGAAGCGCATTGGCCACGGCAGAGACAGCCTCGTCCTGCCCGATCACGCGGCCGTGGAGCCGGTCCTCCATGTGGATCAGCTTCTCGGTTTCTCCTTCGAGCAGCCGGTCGAGCGGGATCCCTGTCCACCGGCCGACGACCTGCGCGATGTCGTCCTCGTCGACCTCCTCCTTGACCATCGGGTTCTCGGGGCCCTTCCGCTCCGAGAGCTCCTGCTCGAGCGCAGGGATCTCGCCGTAACGGATCTCGGCGACGCGCTGAAGGTTTCCGTCGCGCTCGGCGCGGTCTGCCTCCATCCGAAGCTCGTCGAGCCGGCGCGTCGCCTCCTTGATCTTCTCGAGCGCCTCGCGCTCCTTCGCCCAGCGAGCGGCGAGCGCGTTGCGCTCCTCCTTCGCCTCGGCAAGCGCGCGCTCGATCGGCTCCTGCACCGACTTCGACTCCTTCGCCATCGCGGCAAGCTCGATCTCGAGCTGCATCACCCGCCGGTTCGCCTCGTCGAGCTCGATCGGCGAGGAGTCGATCTCCATCCGCAGGCGAGACGCCGCCTCGTCGACGAGATCGATCGCCTTGTCGGGCAGGAAGCGATCCGCGATGTAGCGATGAGAGAGCACGGCCGCGGCGACGAGTGCAGCGTCGCGGATCCGGACGCCGTGATGGGCCTCGTAGCGCTCCTTGAGCCCGCGGAGGATCGCGATCGTGTCCTCGACCGACGGCTCGTCGACGTACACGGGAGCGAACCGGCGCTCGAGCGCCGCGTCCTTCTCGATGTGCTTGCGGAACTCGTCGAGCGTCGTCGCGCCGACGCACCGGAGCTCACCCCGGGCGAGCATCGGCTTGAGGAGGTTCGCAGCGTCGACGGCACCCTCGGCGGCGCCGGCGCCGACGATCGTGTGGAGCTCGTCGATGAAGAGGATCACCCGGCCTTCGCTCGCCTTGATCTCGTTCAGCACCGCCTTGAGCCGCTCCTCGAACTCGCCGCGGTACTTCGCCCCGGCGAGGAGGGAGCCCAGGTCGAGCGACCAGACCCGGCGGTCGAGCAGGCCGTCGGGAACGTCGCGGGCGACGATGCGCTGTGCGAGGCCCTCGGCGATCGCGGTCTTGCCGACACCCGGCTCGCCGATCAGGACCGGGTTGTTCTTGGTGCGGCGCGAGAGGATCTGGATCACCCGGCGGATCTCCTCGTCCCGGCCGATCACCGGGTCGAGCTTCCCGGCCTCGGCGGCGTCGGTGAGGTCGCGGCCGAACTTCGAGAGCGCCTGGTAGCTCCCCTCGGGATCCTGGGAGGTCACTCGCTGCCCGCCCCTGACCTGCTTGATCCAGGCGAGGATCTCCTCGCGAGGCACCGGCTCGAGCGCGAGGAACAGATGCTCCGTGGAGATGTAGTCGTCCTCGAGCCGGGCGCGCTCGGCGTCGGCACCCTCGAGCGCCTGCTCGAGCGAGTTCGAGATCCGCGGCTGGTTGTTCGCAGCGCCGCTCGCCGATGGGCGCGAGGCGAGCTTCTCCTCGGCCTCGGGGCGCAGCCCCTGCCAGTCGGCGAAGAGCTCCTGGTCGAGCAGGGCGAGCAGGAGATGCTCGGGGTAGATCTCCGGGTTGCCGCGGCGGCGGGCAAGCTCCTGCGCCCCCGCAACGGCCTCCTGCCCCTTCACCGTCAGCTTTGCGAAATCAACCACGTCTGGATCCTTTCCGTTCTCGCTCTCGTTTCATCAGTCGCGTCTCGCCGGCGGCTGTGGCGGCCGGTAGACGACGAGATCCCTGCGGTACTGCCTGTGCACCTGCTCGACGGTCTCGCGCATCTCGCGCTCCATCCGGTCGAGCCGCAGGCGCATGCGGGCGAGCTCGTCCTCGAGGCGAAGCACGCGCTCGACGCCCGCCAGGTTGAGGCCGATCTCGGTGGTCAGCCGCTGGATCATCTGCAGCCGGGCCACGTCGTCGTCGGAGTAAAGCCTCGTGTTGCCGGCAGTCCGCTTGGGCCGCACGAGCCCCTTCTGCTCGTAGATGCGAAGCGTCTGCGGATGCATCCCGACGAGCTCGGCGGCGACCGAGATCATGTACCGGGGGTGCGCGGGATTGCGCTCCTGGCGCTCGCTCATCGTCGCCTCCAGATGCGGAACCACGCAAAGCCGACGAGCACGACCGGAATCACCCAGGCATACCCGCGGCCGCCGGCGTTCGCAACGACGATCGCACCGAGGAGCAGGGGCAGCCATGCCCGTCCGAAGAGCGGCCTGGCAAGGCCACGCGACTGGCGGGGTGCGCCCGGCGCGCGCGGGCGCCGGGCGGCCGGGCCACCGGCGGTGGTCGGCTCGTCCGCACCCGCAATACCCGCATCCGGAGCGGCCGCGACCGGCGCAACGACCGCTCCGAGATCGGAGACCATCGGCGCCTCGGGCGCGACCCGCGGCCCCTCGGCGAGGAGGCGATCGTGCTCGGTGGTCATGAGAAGAGCCTCTCGCGGGGATTCGACTTCAGTGCCTTCTCGTAGCCCTCGAGCGCCTCGCGCTCGGCCTTGCTGAGCTTCGCGGGCACGCTGATGCGGACGCGGGCGAGCAGGTCGCCCTTACCGGAGCCCTTGAGCCTCGGCGAGCCGTGGCCCTTCACCCGCAAGAGCTTGCCGTCCTGCGAGCCCGAGGGCACCTTGAGCGAGACCTTGCCCTCCGGGGTCGGAATCTCGACGGTTGCGCCCATCGCCGCCTCGCCGAAGGTGACGGGAACGTCGAGGACGAGGTCGTCCCCGCGACGCTCGTAGAGCTTGGACGCCTCGACGCGCGTGACGACGTACAGGTCGCCGGCCGGCGCTCCACCCCAGCCTGCCTCGCCCTTGCCCTTCAGCTTGATCTTCGTGCCGTCCTTGACCCCGGCTGGGATCCGGACCGTGTAGCGCTTCGTCCGGCGCTCTCGCCCGGAGCCACGGCAGGTCGAGCACGGCGTCTCGACCACGGTCCCGTTGCCACGGCAGGTCGGGCAGGGCTGCTGCAGCGCAAAGAGCCCTTGCGAGGTCGCGACGACGCCGCTCCCGCCGCACTGGGGGCAGCGCTTCGGGGCGGTTCCCGGCGCGGCGCCGGTTCCGTGGCACGTGTGGCAGGCGAGCTCGAGCGTCACCGGCACGGTCGTCTGGATGCCGCGAAGCGAGTCCTCGAACGAGACCCGAACCTCGACCTCGACGTCCGAGCCACGCTGACCGCGCGGCTGCGAGGTGCCGGCGGCCCGCCCACGTCCCCCGCCGCCGAAGAGGCCCCCGAACAGGTCGCCGAGGTCGAAGTCGGAGAAGTCAGCCGTCGTCGGGCCCGGGCGGCCGTTGGCCGAGCCGAACGAGTCGTACTGCTTTCGCTTCTCCGTGTCCGAGAGGACGTCGTAGGCGGTCTGGATCTCCTTGAACTTCTCCTCCGCCGCCTCGTTGCCCGGGTTCTTGTCCGGATGGAACTCGCGGACGAGCTTGCGGTACGCCTTCTTGATCTCGTCCTGCGAGGCGTTCTTGGCCACCCCCAGGGACTCGTAGAGGGAGCTGGGCACGGGGGTTCGCTCAGCCTTCCACGCCGCGACTGACCACGACCCGGGCAGGGCGGAGCACGCGGTCGCCGAGCCGGTAGCCCTTCTGCAGCACCTGGATCACAGTGCCCTCGGCCGCCTCGGAGGGCTGGGAGAGGAGCGCCTCCTGGGTGTGCGGGTCGAACGGCCCCTCGACGGGCACCTCGACGAGGCCCTCCTTCGCGAGCGCCTCGGCGAGCGCGCGATGCACGAGCCGGACGCCGTCTTCGAGCGTCGCCTCCTCGTGCACCGTCGCAGCCTCGAGCGCGCGCTCGAGATCGTCGAGCACGGGCAGCAGGGCCTTGACGAGCCGCTCGGAGGCGCGCGCGACCAGGTCTCCCTGCTCGCGCGCGACCCGCTTGCGGTAGTTGTCGAACTCGGCCTTCAGCCGCTGGAGCGCATCGAGGTAGGAGTCGCGCTCCTTCAGAGCGGCTGCGAGCTCGTCGACCGGCTCCTCCGCCACCGGCTCCACGTCGGCGCCGGCCTCGACCTCGCCGGGCCCGAGACGAGACTCGCTCGCATGGTCTGGGCTCAGGTGGTCCGAGCTCAAGTGGTGTGGGCCTCCTCGCCGTCGTCGACGACCTCGTACTCGGCGTCCTCGATCACCTCGTCGTCGGGCGCATTCTCGCCGCCGTCGGAAGAAGGGGCGGAAGCGGCCGCGGTCGCCTGGGCGTAGATCGCCTCGGCGAGCTTCGACGAGGCCTCCTGGAGCGCATCCGTCTTGGCCTTGAGCTCGGCGACGTCGCCCGACTCGAGCACGCCGCGGAGCTCCATGATGCGACCCTCGATCGTCGAGGCCTCGGCCTCGTCGAGCTTGTCGCGATGGTCCTTGAGCGTCTTCTCGGTCTGGTAGGCGAGCGCCTCGGCCTGGTTGCGCGCGTCGGCAAGCTCACGCAGCTTGCGGGCCTCGTCGGCATGAGCCTCGGCGTCCTTGATCATCTGGGAGACCTCGTCCTCCTTGAGGCCCGAGCCGCCCTCGATCCGGATCTGCTGCACGTTCGACGTGCCGAGGTCCTTGGCCGAGACGTTGATGATCCCGTTCGCGTCGATGTCGAACGCGACCTCGACCTGCGGGACGTTCCGGGGCGCCGGCGGGATCCCGACGAGCTGGAACTTGCCGAGCGTCTTGTTGTACATCGCCATCTCGGACTCGCCCTGGAGCACGTGGACCTCGACCGACGGCTGGTTGTCCTCGGCGGTCGTGAACGTCTCCGCCTTGCGCGTCGGGATCGTGGTGTTGCGCTCGATCAGCTTCGTCATCACGCCGCCCTTGGTCTCGATCCCGAGCGAGAGCGGCGTCACGTCGAGCAGGAGGATGTCCTTGACCTCGCCGCGCAGCACGCCGCCCTGGATCGCGGCGCCGATCGCGACGACCTCGTCCGGGTTGACGCCCTTGTGCGGGTCCTTGCCGATCAGGTCCTTGACCTTCGCCTGCACGGCCGGCATCCGGGTCATCCCGCCGACAAGCACGACATGGTCGATCTTCTCCTTGTCGAGCCCCGCGTCGGAGAGCGCCTGCCTGGTCGGGCCGACGGTGCGCTCGATCAGATCGTGCGAGAGCTCCTCGAGCTTCGCCCGCGTGAGCTGCAGGTCGAGGTGCTTGGGCCCGTCCGCGGTGGCGGTGATGAACGGCAGGTTGATCTGCGTCGCCATCGTCGAGGAGAGCTCGATCTTCGCCTTCTCACCGGCCTCGTACAGGCGCTGAAGCGCCATCGGGTCGGCCGCGAGGTCGATGCCCTGGTCCCGCTTGAACTCGGAGACCATCCAGTCGACGACGGCCTTGTCGAAGTTGTCGCCGCCGAGGTGGTTGTCGCCGTTGGTCGACTTGACCTCGAACACGCCGTCCCCGAGCTCGAGCACCGAGACGTCGAAGGTGCCGCCGCCGAGGTCGAACACGAGGATCGTCTGCTCGGCGCCTTCCTTGTCGAGCCCGTAGGCGAGCGCGGCGGCCGTCGGCTCGTTGATGATCCGCAGCACGTTCAGGCCGGCGATCTTGCCGGCGTCCTTGGTCGCCTCGCGCTGGGCGTTGTTGAAGTACGCGGGAACGGTGATCACCGCGTCCGAGACCGTCTCGCCGAGGTAGGCCTCAGCGTCGGTCTTCAGCTTCTGCAGGATCATCGCGCTGATCTCCGGCGGCGCGTACTCCTGCCCTGCCGCCTTGACGCGAACGTCGTCGTTGGGGCCCTTGACGACCTCGTAGGGGACGATCTTCATCTCCTCCGAGACCTCGTCGAACTTGCGGCCCATGAAGCGCTTGATCGAGAAGATCGTGTTCTGCGGGTTGGTGACCTGCTGGCGGCGCGCGGGTGCACCGACGAGCCGCTGTCCGTCCTTCGCGAAGCCGACGACGGACGGAGTCGTCCGTCCTCCCTCGGCGTTCGAGATCACGGTCGGCTCGCCGCCTTCGAGCACTGCCATGCACGAGTTCGTCGTGCCGAGATCGATACCGATCGTCTTCGCCATCTGGCTTTTCTCCTTTGATTCCGCTCCGCACGGGAGCACAGTGGTTCACAACTCAGGAAATCTAAGCCTTGTTATATCAGATCCTTGTGGCCCCACCGCGGCCGGTCAGGAGGAGGCGGTGAGCCCGATCACGATCCCGCCGGCGACGATCGCGACGGCGCCGAGCACGAGGCGCCGCCCGAGCCCTTCGGTCTTGTGGAACGCGAGCGCCGAGAGCCCCACGCCCCAGAGCGACTCCGTTGCCACGAGGGGCGAGACGACCGAGACGCGGCCGCGGAAGTAGGCCTCGAACAGGCAGACGTAGGACGCGCCGAAGAGGAGGCCCGACGGCGCCAGCCGCCGGAGCTCGCGCGAGGCCGGAAGGCCGCGGGTCACGCACAGCGCCACGACCACCCCGGCGAGCATCGTCGCCGCCGCCACGGTCTCCGGGCTTCCGTGCGCATGGAGGGCGCGGACGACGTTGTCGCGCACCGCGAAGAGGATCGCGGCGGCGAGCGCATAGAGGAGGCCGCGTCCGCGCAGGTGCTCGGGCCGGGTGCGCTCGGCTGCGAGGAGCACCCCTCCGGTGACGATCGCCACGGCACCGAGGATCAGCGGGGCCTTGACCGGCTCGTTCAGGAACACGAAGGCGATCGTGAGCGCGAAGAGCGGCGCCGTTCCGACCGTGATCGACGTTCGCGAGGCGCCGACCTCGCGGATCGAGAGCGTGAAGAGGAGCTGCGAGAGCCCAGGCGCGAGCAGGCCGGCGAGGAAGAACTTCCAGGCATCGGCGAAGTCGTGCCTCGGAACCGACGAGATCACGGTGACCGTCAGCCCGACGCAGAGCGTCGCGAGCGCCGCGCGCATCGCGTCGCCGCCGTCGCGCAGGGCGAAGCGGATCGTGACCGTCATCGCGCCGAAGGCCGACGCCGAGGCGAGGGCGAGCAAGACCGGAGTCATGCAGATCGCGGCCCGCGGACGAGGCGACCGAGGCTTGCCCCGGCCGCCGGCTCGGCCAGAAGGATCCCGGCCATGATCGCGACGCAGCCGAGCCAGCTCGCCGCGGTGAGCCGGTCGCCCGCGAGCGAGTAGCCGAAGATCGCCGCCCAGACGGGCTCGAGCGTGAAGACGAGGGCGGTGCGCGCCGCTGTCGTGCGGGTCTGCGCCCACGTCTGGACGAGGAAGCCGAGCGCGCTCGCGAAGATGCCGGTGACGAGGAGGGCACCCCACACCGTCCAGCCGTGGGGGACGGCGAGCGTCGGCGCCGCGAGCACGAGCAGCCCGCCGAAGGCCGCGAGCATCTCGACGAGGGTGAACGCGAGCGCGTCGTACCGGGGCGCATACCGCTCCATCAGGACGATCTGGAGCGAGTACACGGCCGCCCCGGCCAGGACGAGCAGGTCGCCCTCCACCCCGCCGCCCCGCACGCCGGCGAGCAGGGCGAGCCCGAGGGTCGCGAGCGCGACGCCGGCCCAGGCGCCGCGGGCCACGTGAAGGCGAAAGCACGTGAACGCGAGGAGGGGCGTGAGCACGACGTACATGCCGGTCACGAAGCCGGCGCTCGAGACGCTCGTGCGCTCGAGACCGAGCGTCTGGAACGTGTAGCCGCCGGCGAGCAGCCCGCCGGCAAGCGTCGCGGCGCCGATCCCGGAGCGGCCGAGCGTTCGGAGCCGGGGCGCGGCGGGCCCTGCAAGCGTCAGCGAGGCGATCCCGAACCGGAGGGCGAGGAAGGGCAGAACCGGGTAGATCGCCACCGCGTCCTTGACCTGGACGAAGGTCACGCCCCAGATGGCGGTGACGGCGACGAGAGCGATGAATGCTGGCAACGGAAGGGTGCGCCGCTTCGACGGCGCCCGGTCGGCGAGCCTGGGAGCCTCCCCTCGCCCGGTAGGCTGGACGAGGATGTCGCAGGCTATCGACGCGCTTGGCCGCCCGCTCCGCGACCTCCGGATCTCGGTCACCGACCGGTGCAACTTCCGCTGCACCTACTGCATGCCGAGGGACGTCTTCGGTCACGACTACCGGTTTCTCGAGCGAAGTCAGCTCCTCGACTTCGAGGAGATCACGCGAGTGGCGCAAGCGGCTGTGCGCCTGGGCGTCCGGAAGCTCCGGCTGACCGGAGGCGAGCCGCTGCTGCGGCGCGATCTCGAGCGGCTCGTGGCGATGCTCGCGGCTCTCGACGCCGAGGTGACGCTCACGACCAACGCCTCGCTGCTCGTGCAGAAGGCGCCCCTGCTGAAGGAGGCCGGCCTGCGCCGGCTCACGGTCAGCCTCGACGCGCTCGATGACGAGACCTTCCGGGCGATGAACGATGTCGCGCTGCCGGTGCAGCGCGTTCTCGACGGGATCGAGGCGGCCCACGGAGCCGGCCTGCCGGTGAAGGTCAACTGCGTGGTCAAGCGCGGCGTCAACGACGACCAGATCGTTCCGCTTGCCCGCTACTTCCGCGGGACCGGCCACACGCTCCGGTTCATCGAGTACATGGACGTCGGAGCCACCAACGGGTGGCGGATGGCCGACGTCGTGCCCGCGGCCGAGATCGTCTCGGCGATCGAGGCTGCCTTCCCGCTCGAGGCTGTCGAGGCCGGCTATCTCGGCGAGGTGGCCCGCCGCTACCGCTACCGGGACGGCGCCGGCGAGGTGGGCGTGATCGCGTCGGTCACTCAGCCGTTCTGCGGAGACTGCACGCGGCTGCGGCTCTCGGCGGAGGGGAAGCTCTATACGTGCCTCTTCGCCCGTCGAGGCAACGACCTCCGCGAGCTGATCCGCAGCGGCGCGAGCGACGAGGAGATCGAGGCGCGTCTCGCAGACATCTGGTCGGTGCGACACGACCGCTACTCGGAGCTCCGTACCGCGGAGACCACTCGCGCCGACGCGCCCCCGAAGGTCGAGATGAGCTACATCGGCGGCTGAACCGCATCGCGGAACGGTCGCTCCAACGGGAGCTCGGAGCGCGTGGGCGTCGACGGCCTGGGGACGCATCCCGCGGCTGCCAACGTTTGACGATTCCTCAAATACACTCGAGGCGAATGAAGTCGATACGGCGTCCCGGAGCCGCACTCGTCAGATCTTCGTCGTGGCTCAACTGATCCGCACCCATCGTCGGTCGCACAATCGGAGTGCGGAAGCGAGCTCGGAGGCGGCCGCACCGTTGGTCCGCTCGGCGCTGGCCCTTGCCTACACCGCCTCGATGCTCATGGCGGCGATCGGGATCTTCGCATCGCCGGGAGTGATCGGGCACACCGAGCACCTCGAGTCGGTGCTCTACGTCATGACGGTCGGGGTGTTTCTCGTCGTTTCGATCCTCCTCGCGAGCCGGCGGCTGGATTCGCTGACCCCGGGCCACAGAGCAATCCTCACGGGTGCGAATCTGGTCGCGGTCACGCTCGTGCTTGCCGTCGGCCGGTTGTTGTTCACAAGCGGCGGCTCGACCGCGATGCGAGCGAGCTTCGTGGTCGGCGCGGCTACCATCGGGCTCGCCAATCTTGTCGCCTTGCCTCTCCTCTCCGGAAGGCGCTGGCGACTCGATCTGACGCAGTACCGAGGCTTGACTTTGCTTGGTCTGCTGTTTCTCGGGCTGTTTGCTCTTTTCGCGCCTGCAAGCGCGTACCACCTGCATGAGTTGCTCACGACGCTCGTGCTAGGGCTCGACCTGGCGTTCTTGCTCGTGCCACGGGTCTCGGCTCCACGTCTCGTGTCACGGGCAGCAGACGTCACCGCCATCGTGCTCATCGTCCTCCTCGCCAGCGACGTAAACGCGTACGGCGACGAGCATCGTCTCGACCAGGACTTCTACCTCGGCCCGGTCAACGCCGTCCTTCACGGGAACCCGATGCTCGTGACCACGTTCGCCCAGTACGGCGTCGGGGTCATGTACTTCCTCGCCGCGATCTTCAAGGTGATCCCGCTCGGATACGGCGGGTTTCAGCTCGTCAACAGCGTGATGACCTGCATCGAGTTCGTCCTCATCTACTGCGTGCTCCGGCTCGCATGCCGCGACCAGAGGCTTGCCATTGTCGGCATCGCTGTTTGCCTGGTTGCGAACCTCCTGACGGGTATCGAGCCAGTCGTCGACTACGCCAGCACCGGTCCGCTGCGGTTTGGCCCGACCTGGCTCCTCATCTTCCTGGCTGTCGCCCGTGCCTCCGCGCGGCCGGGGCGGAGGGCCGCCTTCAATCTGTCGTTGGCCGTCCTCGTCGCCATCGCGGCGGTCTGGAGCTTCGAAACGTTCATCTACACCTTTTCGGCGATCGTGGCTGTCGACGTACTCGAAGCCGCGCTTGGAGCGGGGTCGCCGCGCGAGCGTCTAGCGCGTGCTTTGCGGCGGGTCGCCCTCGTGGTCGCAACGGCTGGAGCTTCTCAGATCGTCTTCGCGCTGCTCACAAGAGCATTTGCCGGTGCGTGGCCCGATTGGGGAAGCTACCTCGCGTATGTCCGTCTCTACGGTTGGGAGGGATACGGCGACCTCCTCATCGAAACGTGGTCACCCGGCTTCTTGATCGCGGCCCTCTACGTCATCTCGATCGCAGCGCTCGTGTTCGTCGTCGCCACGCGACCTGCATTTGCCGGGCGCAATCGCGTCCCGCTGATAGCGATCTCCGGCGCCACGGCATACGGGATCGCCTCGTTCACGTACTTCATCGGTCGGTCACATCCCAACAATCTCCACCACATCGCACCGCCCGCAATCGTGGTAGTCGTGATCTGGGTCGGGCTGATGACCGAAGCAGGCGCCCGCTGGCCCACTCGCAATCGAGCCATTGTCGTCGCCTGCGCCTGCTGGGCGGCAGCGGCGCTCGGCGCCAACATCGCCCTTCAACCGGCCACGGTCTTCCACGGCGTTCGGCCTCTCTTCGGGCCTGGCGTCGACGCGAGTTTCGAGCCCATCCGAAGGCTCGCCGACGAGAAACCCGACAACTCACGGTCGGTGACGGCCGCGAGGCTCGTCAACCGGTACGCCCCGGGACAACGCCAGGCCGTCGTGGTCCTCGGTGGAGGCTCGCAAACAGCGACCCTGATCAGGGTCGATCGAGCCAATCCCCTCCCGATCGTCGATCCGCTTCAGGATGCTTTGCTACCCGCGCGGACTCTTTCCCGCATCGATTCTAACCTCGCACGCCTCGAGCCTGGCGCAACGCTCGTAACATTGCGCAGTTATCTACGAGCGGAGTCTCCGACGGCAGCAGCCGCGCTTCCGGGGTCGCTCTTCGGCCAACCCGACCGCTTCCAGATCACCGTCCTGAGCAAGATCCTCGAGGGCTTCCGTTACCGCGTCCGCCTCGTCACACACTCGGGCCTCGTCGTGATCAGGCTCGAGTCGAGACGCAAGGTTCGCTAGGCAAAGCCGGCATCAGCGGCTGCGATTGGAATCATCCACCCCCATGCGCTCGACCCTGCGTGCGAACGAGCCTGCCAGCATTCGGCTTCGGAGGATGGCAGCACCCGGAATCTATCTCGCCTTCTCGATCGTCTATTTCGGATTGTCGGTCGCGCTCCATCCGTCCTCGACCGTGATCGGAAGCGGCATCGACCCTGGACTTTCGGTCTGGGCCTTCGCCTGGTGGCCACACGCGATCGCGCACGGGCTCAATCCGTTCTACTCGCACGTCGTCTGGGCGCCCGGTGGCGCAAATCTGACCTGGGCGGGGACGGTGCCGGCGTTCGCCGCGATCTTCTCGCCGCTTACCGTCGCCGCCGGGCCCGAGGTCTCCTTCAACGTCGCGGCCGTGCTCACCCCGGCCTTGAACGCCTGGGCTGGGTTTCTCCTCTGCCGCTACCTGACCCGGCGGTTCTGGCCGTCGCTCGCAGGCGGGTACCTGTTCGGGTTCTCGAGCTACGCGCTCGGCCAGCAGCAGGGTCATTTCACCCTCACCGGGATCTTCGTGATGCCGCTCATCGCGCTCGCGGTGCTGAGGTTTCTCGACGAGCGGATCGGCGAGCGGCGGCTCGTCGCCTACGTCGCCCTGCTCATCGCCTTCGAGGTGACGACCTCAACCGAGATCGCCTTCACGATGACGCTCGCGCTGGCCGTGAGCCTGGTTCTCGGCTTTCTGGTCGCGCCCGGCCGCCGCCCGCGACTCGTCGCACTCGCCCCACGGCTCATTGCTGCCTACGGGCTCGCGGCGCTCGTCTCGTCCCCGTTTCTCTACTACGCGCTCTCAGGCTTCCAATCCGGGGCGATCAACTCGGTCGACAACTTCCCCGGCGACGCCTTGAACCTGGTCGTTCCCACCGGCCTCGTCGCGCTCAGCGGGCACTGGGCGAACTCGATCGCCGTCCACTTCCGCGGCAACACCTCCGAGGAGGACCTCTACCTCGGCGTCCCGACGCTGCTCATCGCCTGCTGGTACCTGGTGCGAGATCGTCGCGCGGCGGCGCCGAGGCTCCTGGTCTCGGCCCTGGCGCTCGCGGTCGTCGCCTCGCTCGGAGCCGGCCTCTACGTCAAAGGGCACCGCGTCTCGCCCGCGCCGTGGGCGATCGTCCATCACCTGCCGTTCTTCGACAACGTCATCTCCGCGCGCATGGCGGTCTACTCCACGCTCGCAGCAAGTGTGATCGTCGCCCTCTGGGGCGCCTCGGCCCGGGAGCCTCGCCTCCTGCGAGGCGCTCTTGTCACCCTGGCTGTGCTGACTCAGGTACCGAACTTCGTCCAGAGGACACCCTGGAAGATCGAGCCGGACGTGCCGGCGTTCTTCGCCGCGCACGGGCCGTACGAGCGTTGCCTCTCGCCGCACGAGAACGTGCTCGTCCTCCCGTACTTCTCACTCGCGCTCCTCTGGCAGGCAAACGACGGATTCCGCTACGACCTCGCGGCCCCGTACCTGATGAGCCAGGCGCCGTCTCGCCTGCGCGGGAACACTGCGGTCGCCGACGTCACCCAGGGGATCGTCCCTCCGGGTGGAACCGCGGCGCTCCTCGAGGTCGCACGTGTGACCGGCTCGACCACGATCGCGGTCGAGCCTGGCCAGGAGCCGTGGGAACGGCTCGTCTCTCGAGCGCTCCGCCCGGTCCGTGTCGGGGGCATGCTCCTCTACCGGATGCCGGGCACGCGCCCGATCGACCCTGGCTGCGCCACCGGATGAGCGGCGCCACTGAGCGCTGTCGCCACGCGCCTTGTCCGCAACGGCGAGCCCATCTTGTAAAATGCCTGCCGTGTCGTCGGTCGTAGCAGCAGGGCGGCGCATTTTGCCGCGAGGATGGGGAGACCTCGGACGCCAGATGGCGATCTGGTTCGGGTTCGCTCTCGTCTATCAGCTGGCCCGGGCAGCGTCGGGGCGCAATCCTGCGCGCGCGTTCTCGAACGGCCTCCGCGTCGTGCACTTCGAGACGCAGATCACGAACCGCATGTACGAGCTCACGTTCGAGCATTTCGTCGATCAGCGCCACTGGCTCGCACAGCTTGTCTCGTGGACGTACTGGAACTCCGAGTTCACCGTCGTCGGCCTTGCCCTGCTCTGGGTGTATATCCGCCGCCACGACGCGTTCCTGCGGTTCCGCAACACGATCCTCCTCGCGAACGTGCTCGGCCTGGTCGGCTACGTCTTCATGCCGATGGCCCCGCCGCGCCTCCTCGGGGTCGGGTTCGTGAACAACCACACCGACGGCCTCGTGCAGCTCGCCGCGAACCCGTACGCGGCGATGCCGAGCCTGCACGCGTGCGACTCGCTGATCGTCGGGATCACGCTGGTCGGACTCGTTCGCCACTGGTGGGCGAAGCTCTTCTGGGCGTTCTGGCCGGCCTGGGTGTGGTTCGCCGTGATGGCGACGGGCAACCATTTCTGGCTCGACTGCATCGCCGGCATGGGCGTCGCGTTCATCTCGATGGCGGTCGTGTACCGCTTCCGGGCGGTCGCCGCATTCGTCACGCGCCAGCTCGGCGACAGCAGCACCGCATCCGCATAGCAAGCTACGGTCCCCGGTCGTGAGCAAGGCCGCGGCGATCAAGCACGGCTACACCGCCGGTGCGCGCTCGCTCGCAGCGCGATCGATCGGCGGGCTCGCGCGCACCCGGGTGACGCCGAACGCGCTGACGACGAGCGGCGTGCTGCTCTGCGCGATCGCCTCCGTGGTCGTCATCTTCGAGAACCACAGCAAGCTGCTGTGCTTCTGGCTCGGCGCCGGCCTCTTCGTGGCGGGATCGATCCTCGACATCCTCGACGGCGCGCTCGCCCGCGCCGGCGGGAAGTCCACGCCGTTCGGAGCGTTTCTCGACTCGACGACCGATCGCGTGAGCGAAGGCTTCATGCTCGCCGTGATCGCCTACGTCTTCGCCCGACATGGCCGCGACATCTTCGTCCTCGTTGCCGTCGCCGCCGTGGGCGGGTCGTTTCTCGTGTCCTACACGCGCGCTCGCGCCGAGGCGCTGGGCCTCAAGGGCGACGTCGGCATCGGCTCGCGCGCCGAGCGAGTCGTCGTGATCACCGCCGGCCTCGTTCTCGCACCGTGGGGCGTCCTGCCCTGGGCGATCGCCCTGCTCGCGGTCACCGCGTGGGTGACCGTGCTGCAGCGCATCCTCTCAGTCCGCCGGCAACTGCTCTCGCGCTAGCTCCGAGCTTCCTGGCCGCGTCGGCCTCGTTCGCTCGCGACAAAGTCTGAGATAGCACCTTTCTGCTATCACTTCAGTCGATGGCAGAGCTTCGCAGCGACGTGCTCGTTCGCATGCCGCCCGACCTGAAAGGAAGGCTGATCGGAGAGGTCGAACGGCGCAAGGCGAGCCTGAATGATGTCGCAGTCTCGATCCTGGCCTCGCGCTTCGGCGTCCCGTTCGAGCCGAGCGGCCGGCGTGGCACGCCGCCCCGCACGGCCGGCGACGTGCTCCTACGGATGCCTCGCGACCTGAAGGATCGACTGGCACGGCGGGCGGGAGAGCGCAAGCGCAGCACCCATGACCTCATCGTCGAGACCCTCGCAGAGGGGCTCGCTCCGCGAAAGGACACAATGGCTGAGAATGGAAAGGCCCGGGCGAACGCCAACGGGGCGAGCAAGAACGGCACGAGCGGCAGAGGCGACAAGGTTCGCGTCGCGATCATCGGCGTCGGCAACTGCGCCAACTCGCTGCTGCAGGGAGTCCAGTACTACCAGGACGCGCCCGACGATCACTTCGTTCCGGGCCTCATGCACACGAACCTCGGCGGATATCACATCAGTGATATCGAGTTCGTCGCCGCGTTCGACGTCGTCAAGGGCAAGGTCGGAGTCGACCTCGCCGAGGCGATGTGGGCCCACCCGAACGACACGATCAAGTTCGCCGACGTCCCGAAGACCGGCATCACCGTCTCCCGCGGGATGACCCACGACGGAATCGGCAAGTACCTCTCGGAGGTCGTCGAGAAGGCCCCCGGCGAGACCGACGACGTCGTCGGGATCCTCAAGGACAGGAAAGTCGACGTGGTCGTGAACTACCTCCCGGTCGGCTCGGAGATGGCGACGAAGTGGTATGCCGAGCAGATCCTCGAGGCCGGGTGCGCGATGGTGAACTGCATGCCGGTCTTCATCGCCCGCGAGCCGTACTGGCAGCGCCGGTTCGAGCAGGCAGGCGTGCCGATCATCGGCGACGACATCAAGTCGCAGGTCGGCGCCACGATCACCCATCGCGTGCTCACCTCGCTCTTCCGTGAGCGCGGCATCCACCTCGACAAGACGATGCAGCTGAACGTCGGCGGCAACTCCGACTTCCTCAACATGCTCGAGCGCGAGCGCCTCGAGTCGAAGAAGATCTCGAAGACGAACGCGGTCACCTCGATGCTCGACTACGACATCGGCAAGAACAACGTCCATGTCGGGCCGTCGGACTACGTGCCGTGGCTCACCGACCGGAAATGGGCGTACATCCGCATGGAGGGCTCCGCCTTCGGAGACGTGCCGCTGAACGTCGAGCTGAAGCTCGAGGTGTGGGACTCGCCGAACTCGGCGGGGATCGTGATCGACGCCGTCCGCCTGGCGCGGCTCGCGCTCGACAACGGGATCGCAGGCGCCCTCGAAGGCCCGAGCGCGTACCTGATGAAGTCGCCGCCGACCCAGATCGTCGACGACGAGGCCTACGAGCTCTCCGAGCAGTTCATCGAGCGCAACAAGCGCAAGGCGCCGGCGAAGAAGGCCACAAAGGCCTGACCTAGCTGCCGCGACAGCCTGGGCTAGAGTCGCCGCATGCTTCGGCACGGGCGGCTGCCCACAGCTGCTGCGTTTTCCTGGCGTCGCCCTCGCCATGAGCTGCTGCTGTTGTCGCTCGTGGCGTTGGCGACGCTGCTCGTCCTTCAGCCTCCCGAAGCCCAGGACCGGTCGCGCACCTGCGTGACGCTCGCACTCGAGCACGGGCATCTCTCGGCCGACCGCTGCCTGGCCGGCAACGTCGACTACGCGGAGTACGGCGGGCACCTCTACACCGACAAGGCGCCCGGAATCTCGTTTCTCTCGGTTCCGGCAGCCGAGGCCGTCAGGCTCCCCGAGCCGGGCTGGAGCGGCCACAACCTCAAGAAGCTCTGGCTCGTTCGTCTCTCCACGGCCGGCACGGCTCTGCTCCTCTGCGCGCTACTGCTCGGGCGGGCAGCCGAAGGCACGACGCCCGGCTGGGGCGGGGCTGCTCTCGTCACCCTTGCGACCGGGACGCTGATCTCGTCGCTCGCGGCAGCAGGCTTCGACGAGGTTCAGACCGCCGCGTTCGGTTTCGCAGCCTTCGTGCTCGCGTGGTCGCGGCGGCCGGCGCTGGCGGGGCTCGTCGCAGGCGCAGGGCTGCTGATCGAGTACCAGGAAGGCCTGATCGCGGTCGCCCTCGGCCTCTACATCGCTCTCGCGGGGCTTCGTCCACTTCTGCGATACGTGCTCGGCGCCCTTCCCGGCCTGGGACTGCTCGCGCTCTACGACAAGCTCGCGTTCGGCTCTCCCTTTCACCTCTCGTACAGCTACGTCTCGGCCCGGTTTGCGGCGCAGCAGGCCGGCGGCTTCTTCGGGATCCACGCCCCGCACTGGCACGCGATCGAGCTTGTCCTCGTAGGAAACCGAGGCCTCTTCGTCGACGCGCCGGTGCTGCTGCTCGCGCCGCTCGGGCTGCATGCCCTGTGGCGCCGCGGCCTCCGCGCCGAGGCTGCCCTGTGCGCCCTCATCTCGTGCGCGTTCCTGATTCTCGAGTTCGGCTACTACGATCCCTACGGAGGCGCCTCGCCCGGTCCGAGGTTCTTGATCCCGGCGCTGCCATTCGTCGCACTCGGCCTCGCCCCGGCTTTCTCGGCCTGGCCGAGGCTGACGACGGTGCTCGCAGCAGCGTCCGTGCTCACCTCGACGGCGATCCTCCTGACCTGGTCGTTCGCGACCACCGGCACCGGCGCGCCGTATCCGGGGAGCGTCTGGCGCGGCTTTCTGGGGCTCGCGCGAAGCGGGTCGGCCGCCGACCTCGCCGTGTGGACCGAGCGGACGGCTCTCGGCTGGCTCGGGATCGGACAGCTCGGGGCTGCGGCAATACTCGTGGCGCTCGGGCTGTCCGCACTGGCGATCGCCTTTCGTGACGGCTGGGCGACCCGGGGCGGCTCCACTAGGCTCCAGTAGCAGTGCGTGTTTGCCTGGTCACACCGTTTGCGTGGTCTCAGCCGCACGACGTCAACGAGCACGTCGCGGGCGTTGCCGGCGGCCTGCGCACGCTCGGCCACGAAGTCACGGTGCTCGCCCCCTCGACGCGGGCGAGCGAGCTCCTGGCAGGACGTCGCGTCGTGCACGGTCACGCCCCTTCGCTCGAGGTGGTCGCGGTCGGTCCTGCGCTTCCGATCTCGAGGCGCTCGCAGATGGGCGTCCCGGTCGGCGTCCGGGCGAACCTGCGGCTGGCACTCGCACGCGGGCGCTACGACCTCGTCCACGGGTTCGACCCCGGCCTGCCCTCCCTCTCCTACCTCGCGCTGCTCGAGACGAGTGCCCTCGCCGTGACGACCTTCTGCGCGGCCGACCGGCTCGGCTACCCACCGGCACGCTCGCAGCGCGAGAAGCTCCTCGCGAGGCTCGACGCGCTCCTCGCCCTGTCGGAGCCGATCCGCGACGCCGCCTGCGAGCGCTTCCCCGGGGAGTACACGGTCGTCTCGCCGGGAGTCTCGCCCGACCTCTTCGAGCCGGCCCCGAAGCGCAACCGGATCACGGTCGAGCTGCAGCCGAACGAGCGGCCGGGCGCCCGGGGTGTCCTGCGGGCGCTCCGTGAGCTTCCCGGCTGGGAGGCGGTGCTCCTGCGCACGACTCCCCTCGTCGCGCGCCCGGCAATCCCTCGCGACCTGGCGGGCCGCGTCACGGTTCGCTCGGCGCGCGAGGGAGCCGCCCGCGCCCCGATCCTGGCGGAGAGCGCCGTCTTCGTCCCGGCGATCGAGGGCTCCCCTCGCGTCCTGCTCGAGGCCCAGGCCTCCGGTTGCGCGATCGCTGCCCCATCCGGGGTGCGCGCGCAGCCCGAGCTGGCGGCGGCGGCGGCCGCCCGGCTCGCCGATGACGCAGAGCTGCGAGCAACCGAACAGGAAGCGGCGCGCGCCTCGGCCGCCGGGCAGTCCTTCGACGATGTCGCCGCGCAGCTCGACGAGCTCTACACGCGGCTGACCCGCCGGCGACGGCCGAAGCAGCGCCACGACGACCCCCTTTCCGACCGGCCGTGGATCCTGGCCGATCTGCACATGCACACGTCCTGGTCCTTCGACTGCGCGATCGACCCTGCCGAGCTTGTCGACCACGCCGAGAGCGAAGGGCTCGGGGCGATTGCCGTCACCGACCACAACGTGTTCGGCGGGGCGCTCGAGACTCTCGACGAGGCCCGCGACCGGGAGCTCGTCGTCATCCCCGGCGAGGAGGTGAAGACGGGCGGCCAGGGCGAGGTGATCGGGCTCTTCCTCGAGCGCGAGATCCCACCCGGGATGTCCTTCACCGACACGGTCGCGGCGATCCGGGAGCAGAACGGGCTCGTCTACGTGCCCCATCCGTTCGACCGGATGCACACCGTCCCTGACCCGGCGACCCTTCACCGCCACCTGGCCGACATCGACGTGCTCGAGGTGTACAACGCGCGGCTCCTCTTCGAGGCCCACAACGACGAGGCCCTCCGCTTCGCACACAAGTACGACCTGACGATGGGGGCCGGCTCCGATGCGCACGTGCTGCAGGGCGTCGGCACCGGAGCCCTGCGGATGCGCGCATTCAACGACCCCGAGGAGTTCCTGATCTCGCTCAGAAGCGCCGAGATCCTCCGCCGCCCGAAGTCCCTCGCGTACCTCCAGAGCCTGAAATGGATGGCGCAAGTCAAGGAAAAGGTCCGCTAGGCGAGAAAGGACCCGTGCTCCGTGTCCGCCGCCGTGACGACAGACGAGATCTACAAGAAGTACCTCGACAAGGCAATCAGGGAGATTCTCCGCCTCGAGCACGAGATCGGAGAGGCCGCCCAGGGAGCCCCGGTCGCACAACCCACGGGGCACCCGCTGGGCACCATCTTCCTGCTCAAGTACGGGGCTCAGGCGCACGAGCTTCAGGAAGGCGTCGCCTTCCACGGCCGCGCCGGGCACGCACTGAAGAAATCGCTCGAACGGCTGGGCGTGGATCCCGTGGAGGTGTTCGGGACGAACTGCGTCAAATTCGCGGGCGCCGACGAGGAGGTCTGCCGCGCCTGGCTCCGCCGCGAGCTCCGCATCGTGCAGCCGAGGCTTCTCGTCGTCATGGGCGACGACGCGCTCGAGTTCCTCCGCAGCATCGAGTTCCCGCTGTCGCGGCCGCTCGAGACGACGCCGGGCGAACTGCAGCAGTTCACGCCGACGATCGAGGCGATCGTCGTCCCCGACATCGACCTCTCGCTCGACGACCAGGCGGCGAAGACGCAGTTCTGGACTGCGTTCAAGCCCGTCGGGCCCTGGTGGGCCGCGCTTCCGCCGTACTGATCGTCTCGACCGCGCTCGTCGCGTGGTACGAGACGGCACCACACGTCGGCACGGTGTCCGAGTGGCAGAGCGTGGCCGTCATCGCGCTCGGAGTCATGCCCGGGCTGTTCGCGCTCGACTACCTGTTGCTGCCGTTCTCGGGCGGGCGCTGGGTGCCGCTCGCGATCGCGCTCGGGATCGCGACGATCTTCGCGATCGCGCTGTCGGCTGCGCAGCAGCCGGTGCTCTCGAACCTCGCCAAGTTCGTCGCGGTCACGATCGCCGGCTGGCTCTTCATGCGGCTGATCGAGGAGCTCTCGTGGTCGGTGCTGATCGCGGTCGTGATCCCGTTCATCGATGCCTACTCGGTGTGGAAAGGGCCGACCCACACGATCACCGCGCACCACGCGGGCGTCTTCACGTCCTTCTCGATCGCGTTCGTCGTCCCCGGCGGGAGTGCGGCCCGGCTCGGATTCCCGGACGTCTTCTTCTTCGCCGTCTTTCTCTCGTGCGCGCTCCGGTTCGGCCTGCGCCCGTTTGCGAGCTGGCTCGTGATGGTTGCGAGCCTCGGCGTGACCGTCGTCGCCACGACCTACTGGGCGACGAACGGGCTTCCGGCGCTGCCCGCGATCTCGTTCGGGTTCCTGGTGCCGAACACGGATCTGCTCTGGCGAAGGTTGCGCGCCCGGCCTGTGTTGTGGCCGGAGCGGTGATCAGGCCGTCCGCTCGAGCAGCGAGACGGACTCGACGTGCGGGGTGTGCGGGAACATGTCGAGCGGCCGGGTGCGCACGAGCCGGTAGCCGTACTCCTCGACGAGGCGCTTCACGTCTCCCGCAAGCGTGGTCGGGTTGCACGAGACGTAGACGACCCTGGGCGCGGCCAGCTCGCCGAGCCGCTTCAGGGCCTTCCCGGCGAGCCCCGCACGCGGCGGGTCGACGACGACGACATCGGGATCGCCCGCACGTTCCCTGAGCTCACGCAGCACCTGCCCCACGTTTCCTGCGAAGAAGGCGGCGTTGCCGATCGAGTTCAGCTCGGCGTTCTCGATCGCGCAGGCGACAGACTCCTCGGAGATCTCGATCCCCCAGACCGTGAGCGCCTCACGGGCGAGCGAGAGCCCGATGGTGCCGATCCCGCAGTAGAGGTCGTAGACGGTCTGGCCGCCGGTCAGCGCAACCTCGTCGCGCACGAGCTCGTAGAGCCGCTCGGCCATGTGCGTGTTCGTCTGCAGGAACGCATTGGGCCGGACGCGGAAACGCAGGCCTCCCAGCTCCTCCTCGATCGCCTCGTCGCCCCAGAGCAGCACGCTCGGGAGGTTCGTGACCTCGGCCGGACTGTCGTTGACCGTCCAGTGGATCGATCGCACCTCGGGGAAGGCGGTGAGCACCTCGATCAGGCGCTCACGGTCGAAACGCTCACGCTCGTGCGTGACGAGCTGGACGAGCGCCTGGCCCGTGTTCCGCCCTTCGCGGACGACGAGGTGGCGCAGGTAGCCCTCCCCAGCCCCCTGGTCGTAGGCCGGAAGGCGCTCCTCGCGCGCCCACTCCTGGGTCGCGTTGCGGATCCGGTTGCCGAGCTCGGTCGTGAGCCAGCACTGCTCGATCTCGAGCACCTCGTCCCAGCGGCCGGCGCGATGCAGGCCGAGGACGGGCCCCTCATCGCTAGGAGCGAACGAGTACTCCATCTTGTTGCGGTAGTGGAACTGCTCCTCGGCGGCCACGATCGGCTCGAGCGGCGGCTCGGCGATCCCGGCGATCCGTCGCAGCGAGTCGTGCACCCACGCGTGCTTCGCCTCGAGCTGGGCCTCGTAGGCGAGATCCTGGAACCGGCAGCCGCCGCAGTCCGGGTAGTGCTTGCACGGCGCCGGGACCCGCTGCGGGCCGGCCTTGACCACCTCCGTCGTGATCGCCTCGGCGTGGCGGCGCTGCACCTTCGTCACCCGGGCGCGAACGGTGTCGCCGGGGAGCCCGGCCCGCACGAACACGACGAACCCGTCGAGCCGGGCGACGCCGTTGCCGCCGAAGGCGAGCGACTCGACCTCGAGCGTCAGCTCCTCGTCGCGTTGGACCGGCGCCGCCATTCCTGGAGCGTAGGCGACAATCGTCCGGCGCCGCCGCATCTCCTGTCCCCGCCAGACGAGCGTGGAGCGATTGGCACGAAGTTGGCACGAACCGAAGCGCGACCGCCACGTAAAATGGGTGTCGAGGGCGGAGGGTGCGTCCCCACCCAGGGTGGGGGAAGAGGAAGCGGCTCTCGCGTGGGCGCGGACCGCCCCAGCCGCGGGCTGCGACGCCTCAGCGCGGGGAGCCGCTCGGGGAGACGTCTACTGCAGGACGGTGACGTACACCGTCCGCGTCTTGGGGCCGTCGAACTCGCAGAGGAACACGGCCTGGTAGCGCCCAAGCGCCGGGCTGCCGTCGCGCAACGGGATCACGACCTGGGCTCCCGCCACCGAGGCCCGGCCGTGCGAGGGCCCGTTCGGCCCGTCCATGTCGTCGTGCCGCCAGCCCCAGTCGTCGCCCACGACCTTCTCGAAGCCGCGCTCGAGATCCTCGACCAGGATCGGGTCGATCTTCTCGTTGATCGTGATCGCTGCGGTCGTGTGCGGCACGTAGACGAGCACGGCGGCACCTTCCTGCCCCTCGACGGCCGCGACGACGCGGTCGGTGATGTCGATCAGCTGGGTGTGCCGCTCGCTGGTGAGGCTGAACTCGTGCACGGCGGCCTATCCTAGACAGCACATGTCGGCTGCCCCTCCCACCACTGCCGAGCTCGACGCGTTCCGCGAGCGCGCGGACCGCTTCATCGCCGAGCTCGACGAGGAGTACTACCTCCATCTCGCGGGTCACAAGGAGTCGCTCGAGCTCGAGCAGATCTATGAGCGCCACGAGGAGCTGACGCGGCTCGAGACGGCTCTCGGCCTCGCGGAAGCCCCGACCGAGCTGTGGCGATTTGCCTGCGACGGCTACCTGGGGGCGCTCACGCGCGAGCATGCCGAGCGCCTCGCGGAGGCCGAGACCGAGCTCGAGGTGAGCGCGGACGGCGAGCAGATTCCCTACCGGATGGTGCGCGTGGCGATGGCGAACGAGCCGGATCGCGACCGTCGTGCACGCCTGGAGCGGGCGCGGCTCGACCTGCTCGACGAGCACCTGAACCCGCTCTACCTCGACGCCGCGCAGATCGATCGTGAGGCGGTTCGCGCGCTCGGGGCCCCGAACTACTACGAGCTCTACAAGCGGTTCGGCTTCGATCTCGACGGCCTGGCGGCACAGTGCGTCGACCTGCTCGGCGAGACCGAGCGCCTGTGGGAGGAGGCCGGCGAGCGGATGTTCCGCGAGCGGCTCGGGATCGGCCTCGCCGATGCCCGCCCCGCCGACGTGAGCCGGCTCTTCCGCGCGCCCGAGCTCGACGGCTCCTACCCGCCCGACCGGATGCTGCCGGCGCTCGAGGCGACCCTGGCCGACCTCGGCTTCGACCTCCGCGCGCAGCGGAACGTCCATCTCGACCTCGAGCAGCGGCCGGGCAAGTCGCCGAGGGCCTTCTGCATGCCGATCGAGGTCCCCGACAGGGTGATGCTCGTGATCCAGCCGATCGGCGGGCACGACGACTGGCGGGCGCTCTTCCACGAGGCCGGTCATACGGAGCACTTCGCGAACGCCTCCGCCGATCTGCCGATGGAGGCCAGGCGGCTCGGCGACATGGCCGTCACCGAAGGCTGGGCTTCCCTGCTCGAGCGCCTGGTCGACGAGCCCGCCTGGCTCAACCGGCGCCTCGACGTCCCTGACGTCCACGCGATCTCCTACGACGGCGCCGCCTCCCTCCTCTACTTCGTGCGGCGCTACTGCGCGAAGCTCCTCTACGAGATCGAGTTCTTCCAGTCGGACGACCCGGAGGCGATGAGGGAGCGGTACGCGGAGCTCCTCACCGATGCGCTCAAGATCCCGGCGAACTCGGAGAGCTACCTGGACGACATCGACGGCTCGTTCTACGTCACGGGCTACCTGCGCTCCTGGGCCTTCGAGGCTCAGCTGCGCGACTTCCTGCGCAGCGAGTACGGCAACGACTGGTTTGCCAGGCGCGAGGCCGGCGGCCTGCTCCGGGAGCTCTGGTCGCTCGGGCAGGGCCCGACGGCCGAGGATCTCCTCTACGACGTGACCGGGGCGCGGCTCGAGATGGGCTCGGTTGCCGACCGGATCCGCGAAGGCCTCGTCCGGTAACCCCGAGCCCGCTTCGATGCCGGCGCGGCACGTTGCCCGCCCTGGCGAGAAAAGGCCTCAGGTCCTCCCGAGCTGTTGCCGATTAAGGCAGGACACCTTTTCCGGTGAGGGAGACACGCAATGGATGTCACAGGCGCAGAGGCGCTTCGAAAGCGAATCGAGAAGCAGGTCGCCAAGCAGGCGTCCGCAGGCGAGCAGGAGCCCCGGTCGGAGGCCCAGTCGGCACCCGAGCCTGCAGTCGAGCCCGAGCCGCCGTCGCACCCCGAGAAGCGCAGGGGCGAGCGGCGCCGGTCGAGCGGCGAGGTCCGGCCGGTTCTGAAGAGCTGGCTGGAGCCGAGCGAGCGCGGCATCGTCGAGGGCCAGTCGGCCGATCCCTTCGTCGACGACGAGCCGAACGGCGGCGGGGCAGGCGCCCTGAACCGGCGGCTCGCAGAGCGCCGCGGGCGCTACACGACGGTCAGCGCGCGCAGGCCGATCCAGCACGATGCGTCTGCATCCGTTCTCTCGCCGGACCCGCCGGCCACTGCGCCGCCCGCGATCCCGGCAGCCTGGGAGGAGCCGGACGTCCCCGCCGCGGCCACCAGACGGCCTCTCGCCCCGCGCGAGACGAGCGCCGGTGTCCGTTCCCGCCGCCCCCACCTCCCGACGGTCGCCGTGTCCGTGGGCCTTTCGATCGCCGCGGCGCTTGCGACCGCCGCAACGGTCGCGACCCTCGGCGGCAGCTCGACGAGCGCCCCGCTCGTGGCAGCTCCGGCCGCTGCGGCCGCTGGAGCCCCCGCGCCCGCCCCGGCGGCTCCGACGACGCACCTGCACGGCGTCGGCTCGTACAACCCCTACGGCACGGGCCCCGAGCACGACGACCTCGCTCCGAGGGCCACCGATCACAACCTGGCCACGTTCTGGTCGACCGAGACCTACACCAACAACGGCTTCCAGAAGCCGGGGACGGGCCTTGTGCTCGAATCCACCTCCGAGGCGGCGATCGCAAACCTCGCGCTCGAGACGGACACGCCCGGCTTCCAGGCCCAGATCCGGGTCAGCGACTCGCCGGACGGCGGCTTCCGGGCCGACTCGAGCTGGCAGACCGTCTCGTCACGCTCGGTGTTCGCGCTGAAGGGGAAGACCGGCCGCTACTGGATGGTCTGGCTTCGCCTGCCGACCCATGTCGGCGTGGCTCACATCAACCAGGTGGCGCTGGTCTCCTAAGAGTCATAGGGCGGCCGAGCCGCCCTATGACAGTTGCCTCCGAAGCTTGGCTACGCCTCGGCCGGCGGGGTCTTCGCCTCGATCGTCGCGGGCGCCGCCTCGACGCCGATCTCGATCTTGCGCGACTTCGCCTGCTCGGGCCGCGGGACGCGAACCTCGAGCACACCGTCGCGATAGGTGGCCTTGATCGCGTCCTGGGCGATCCCTTGCGGGAGCCCGACCGAGCGCGAGAACGAGCCGTGCCGCCGCTCGAGCAGGTGGTGCTGCCCGTCGGCGGCCTCGTTGCTGAGCGTGCGCTCGGCCGAGACCGTCAGCGTCCCGTCCTCGACCTCCACGGAGATCGCCCCCTGGGGCACGCCCGGGAGGTCGAACGCAAAGACGAGCTCGGTCTCGGTCTCCCAGGCATCGAGGGTCGGGACCCAGCTCTGGGTGATGCGGCCGCTGCCCTCGAAGAGCCCGTTCATCAGGCGCGAGAGCTCGTTCTGCATCACGGCGACCTCGCGGAGGGGCGTCCAGCGCGGGCTGTTCAAACGAACCAGCGTGGTCATCTCAACTGCTCCTTTCGTCTTCCTGGCTGAGTTGTCGCAACTCGGTTGCCGCAACTCATGTTCGCAACAAGATTGTAACGAGAAGAGGAATAAAACCTAAGTGTGATCGTATCAAGTGTGCTACACTCTGCGCGGTACCCGTTCTCGACGAGACCGTCCCTCGGCTCCAAGCGGTGTTTGAAGCTCCGGAAGGCCGGGAATGGAGGGACGACAAGGAGCGTTTTCAACCGTATGCGTACGTTGACCGACATCAAGCAGGACATCGACCGGCTCTCTGACAGGCGTGCGGAGGTGCTGCGCCGGCTTTCCGACGGGCAGAACCCGGAGCTCGCAAGTGAGCACAAGAAGCTCGACGAGAAGATCGCCGAGCTGTGGGACGAGCAGCGCAGCGTTCGAGCCACGATCCGCTTCGGCGATCGCGACCTGATCATCCAGCGCGCCCGTCACGAAGAGCGGCTCTCCCGCGCGGCCTAGAGCCGCCGCCTGCGACCAGATAGCTGCATCACCGAGCCGGTCGGATGACCGGCTCGTTTGCGGCTGAGCGCCGATCGGCTAGCCCTCAGGGCACGGACAGCCGCTCGCCTGCCGGCGTAAGCCCGCGCCAGTCGCGGTCAGCCCCAGCGGGGCTCAGACGAGGTAGTACACCGCGAGCGCCGACCCCATCACGACGACGATGATCGGCAGCAGCAACATCATCACCGCGCCGATAGAGAGCAGCGGCGTGGCTGCGTTCGAGCCCTCGAGCTCGAGCTCGTGCAGGTGCTTCGCCTCTTCCTCGGCGGCCTGGATCGGATGCCTCGTCCATTGTTCGATCCCGTGTGCGTTCATGCCTCTGATTGTTCCCCGACTGTGGAGGCCGGAAACGCTTGGCCCTCCTCCGCCACCCTGCTCCGAGGCGACAGAATGGCCTCTCACCTCGAAGGGAGCTCGCAGATGAGTGGCGCAACAGGCTTGTTCGGCGATGAGCACGTCCGCCGCTATCGGGAGACCGGCGGCCAGGTCGGCCACGTCTGGCGCGAGGGCTCGACGATCCTGCTCCTGACGACGAAGGGGCGGAAGAGCGGCGAGCCTCGCACCGCCCCGCTCATCTACGCCGAGGACGGCGACCGCTACGTGATCGTCGCCTCGAAGGGAGGCGCGCCCGAGCATCCGGGCTGGTACCGCAACCTCGCCCGCAACCCGGAGGTCGAGCTGCAGGTGAAGGCCGAGGTCTTCCCCGCCCGCGCCCGCACCGCCTCCGGCGAGGAGCGCACGCGCCTCTGGCAGGCAGCGAACGAGGTGTGGCCGCACTACGAGGAATACGCGCAGAGGACCGACCGCGAGATCCCGTTGGTCGTGCTCGAGCGCACGGGCTGACAGCGTCTCAACACCGACCGGCGTCGTCGTCGTACGAGCCGGCCACCGAGAGCGCGCGACCCGCGACGTTCCCCCGCGTTGCTGGGAGCTGCCGGCTGAGCGGCTTCCGGCTACAGTGAGCGACGAGGGGCGTTAGCTCAGCTGGGAGAGCGCCAGCTTTGCAAGCTGGAGGTCATCGGTTCGATCCCGATACGCTCCATCACCGGATGCAGACGCGGACGGCAGCATTTCACTGGAGCGGCGGCAAGGATTCTGCGCTCGCACTGAGTACGTTGCTCACGCAAGGCGATGTCGTCGTGGACCGGCTCGTGACGACGACTAACCCTGAGCGTCGCGAGTCGACGGTTCACGGGCTACCGGTGGAGCTGCTTGAAGCCCAGGCTCGCAGCATCGGGATCGAGTTGCAGACGATCCCGCTACCCGGAGCCGGCCTGGACGGGTACGCCGAGGTGATGCGATCGGCGGCGACGGAGATGCGTCGTGAAGGCATCGGCGCGTTCGCGTTCGGTGATCTTACGTGCTCGGATGTGCGTCGCCAAAAAGAGGAACAGTTCGGCCCGCTGGGCATAGAGGTTCTGGAGCCGCTGTGGGGATTGACATCGCCCGAGTGCATCGAGAAGTTCCTGCGGTCAGGCATCCACGCGGTGACCATCGTCGTCGACGCGAGCGTCCTCGACAAGGACGATGTCGGAGTTCGACTCGACCGACAGTTCATCGAGCGGCTACCTGAAGGCACTGACCCGTGCGGCGAGTTCGGCGAATACCACTCGTTCGCGCACGACGGGCCGCTGTTCCAGTGGCCCGTCGAGTTCTCCCTGTCCGCACCGCGCCGCCTCGAGCGTGAGATCAGAACCACCGACGGCATGCGTCGTTATGCCTATTGGCTCGCGACGCCGCAGCCGGCCGAGGCCGCTGTACCGGCCTGATCCCCATGAACTGACTGTGCGCGAACCGCGATCGGGTCGACGTCGTCAAGCTCCGCAGGCGACGGCGATCTCGAGGGCCTTGCAGATCTCGCGCATCCGCTCGTCACTGAGTCGGCCGAGACGCTCGACGAGCGTTGCCAGCGAGACGCTCTCGATCGAATCGAGGTTGACGGCCGACGTCCGCGCCACAGGATCCTCGCCAGGCTCCAGGCGCACCTCGCTCGGAATGCCGCGGATCGTCGTCGTGCACGGTCCGATCAACGTGCGCCGAAGGCGTGGGATCGCCGCGTCTCGCGACAGCACGACGACCGGGCGGCGCCCGACCTCAGGGATCTCACACCACCAGAGCTCTCCGCGCGCGGGAAGCTCTTTCACGACGAGCCGGCAGCCGCGCGGAACGAGGCAAGGTCGCCCCACTCGTCGAGCGAGTCGAGCGGCACGCGGCTGTACGCGGCGTAAGCCGCATCCGTCTCCGTCGCGCGATGCCGGGCCAGAAGGGGCTCAGGGGAGGTGGTCGGAGTTCAGCCGTCATTTGAACGGTACGGTGAACGGGCCCGGCAGGCGGCGGTAGACGGCGAAGAAGTCGCGGTCGTCAGGCACGAGGTAGCGCGTGGAGGGCTGCTGGTAGTTCGGCACCACCTTGACGGGGTCGAGCCCGCCGCGATGCCCGTATGTGATCAGCGTGGGCCACTCGGGGTTGATGTCGAGCTGCATCGCGCGTACGGCCCCGGCGCGTTGCAGGATCTTCGCGAGCGTCGTCACCGTCTGGAAGTCGGCCGCCGCGTAGATCAGGTTGCCGTGCCGGTCGATACCGGCCCCCGTACGCCAGACTCGGACGGCATTGCCGAGCGTGTAGCCCCACTGCGAGCTGTCGTTCAGGTTCGGGTTGAGGCGTCCGTGATCGATGATCAACGGCAGGCTCTGCCGGGCGAACGCGATCCCACGTCCGGCAACCGGGCCGCCCGTCCAGGCCTCGATGTCGACGCGGCCGTCGCGGGAGGAGATCATCGTCGCGAGGCCGTCCTTCAGCGGCTCGTACTGCTTCCCGTCGATCGACGACCCGTTCTGGCCGTCGCGGTAGATGAAGCCGCCGTTGAAGGTCGAAAGCAACCGCCAGCGCTGGTCGGTCGGAACCATCATCGGTCCCCGTATGGGCGCATTCGGAGGCTCGTACCGCCCGGGGTAGAACGCGAGGGATGTCCGCGTATGGTCGTACCAGGCGACGTACGCCACGATCCGCGGGTAGTCGGTCTCGGTTCGAAACTCCGTCACGAGCACCGGCGGACGCCCCCGAACGATCGGGCCGGTCCCACTCCAGAGGCCCTCACCGCCCAGTGGATGCGGGAAGACAGGCTTGATCCGCCGCGGCCAGATCGCCAGGTGGTGCACTGTCTTCTTCGGGGCAGGAGCCGCAGACAGCCCCACACTCGGCAGGGTCTTGAGCTGCGGGCCGCCCTTCTTGGGCGCCTTCCAGCTGTAGTAATAGTGCTCCGCCTCGTCCACCAACCAGTTGCCGTGATGCGACCGGAGCCACTCGACGCTGCGCGGCCAGAGCGGCAGGCTCGACGGCTGCAGCATCGTCGTCGTGTACGAGTAGGCCGCCGGGGCGAGAAGCGCGAGGACGATGACCGCCACCACGAGCCGAACGCGGCGGCGACGAAGACGTCGACGGCGGCGACCGAGGCGCGACGTGTGCCCGGGGGGAGCGCTCGGATTCAGAATGGGCAACCTATCCGTCGATCATGAGCACTCAATGAGCCACTCTTGACCGCATCCTGCGATCGTCTCGTCCCGCCCGAGCCGGCTCTGATCGCCCGCAGCCTGCGCAGGGCACGAACGTGGACGGCCCTCGGCGTGGCCGCTCTCGTCCTCGGAGCGGCCCTCGATGCGGCCCCGGCCGCCGTCTCGTCCGCGTCGGCCGGCTCCGCGCTCGCCTTCAAGGCACACGTCTTCCACTTCGTCGACCACACACGAACGATCACGCTCCCGGGAGGTCGGCGCGTCCCTCGCCCGGTCGCGACCGTCGTCCGGTACCCGACGACGGGTGGCCCGTACCCGCTCGTCGTCTTCGGACATGGCTATGCGGTCACTCCCGCCGACTACTCGGCGCTGCTGAGAAGCTGGGTGCGCGCCGGCTACGTCGTTGCCGCGCCGGTCTTTCCGCTCGGGAACGCAAACGCCCCCGGAGGGCCGAACGAATCGGATCTCGTGAACCAGCCTGCAGACATGCGCCTGGTGATCACCCGCCTGCTCGCGCTCGACGCGAGGCCGGGCAGCCTGCTTCAGGGACGGATCGATGCGCGGCGGATCGCGATTGCGGGGCACTCGGACGGCGCCGAGACGGCGCTTGCGGTGGCCTACGACAGCCGCTACCGGGATCCGAGGGTCCGCGCGGCGGTGATCCTCTCTGGCGCCGCGATGCCGGGGATGGCCGCATTTCCCGCTCACGGCCCACCACTTCTCGCAATGCAAGGGACAGCCGATCGGACCAACGCCCCCGGCAACACCCTCGCCTACTATCGCCTCGCCACCCGGCCGAAGTTCCTGGTGCTGCTGCTCGGAGCCTCCCACCGGCCCCCGTACGCGACCCAGGAGCCGCAGCTCCACATCGTGGAGCGCGTCACGATCGCGTTCCTCGGCCATTACCTCAAGGACGCTCCCCTCCGCTCGTTCGTCCTGGCCGCTCGCAACCCCGGCCTCTCGACACTCGAGGCCGATCCATAGCCGCGCCACGACCGCGCAGCTGTGAGCGCGCGCCAAGCAGTGCGCGGTCTCGACCTGCCGGCGAAGGATCAGCCCGTGAGGCGCCTCGCGAGAACCGTCGCGCTGCGCGGGCCCCAGACCCCATCGGGTTTCAGCCCGGATGCCCGCTGGAAGCGGCGGACTGCGGCCGTCGTGACGGGCCCGTACCAGCCCGTCACCGCGTGATGGAAGTACCCGAGGCGCTTCAGGTCGATCTGCAGGCGCGTGACCGCAGCCACGTCGAGTCCCGAAAGCCGACCTCCCGGGCCCGAGGAGCCGGAGCTCGAGGGGGCGCCCGCTGCGCCCGACCCGAATGTCCCACTTTGCACGGCACCCGATCCGCCGCCATCGTCACGGCCACCAGCTTCGCCTTCACCTCCCGAACCGTCGTCTCCGCCGCCACCACCCGTGGTCCCCGTCCCGACGAACCCCGAGGAGGGCGGGGCCCCCGCAGCGGAAGAGACCGGAGCAGCAGCCTTCCTCGCGACCGCGAGCCCATGACTCGAAGTGGATTTCGAACGCATGCCGAGAGCAGCGCCGCAGAGGCCCCCACCCAGCGCGAACACGAGCCCACCGAGAGCGAAGCGCCCGATCATCTCGCCAGGATCCGCGAGCCAGATGAACGGTCGATGAAGCCTCCGTCCTGCTTACCGAGGGGGATGCTCTTCAACCCCCGAAGTGGCCGTGCATCAGCGTCGTCCACGGGCCGAGCGTCTGCAGCGCGGCAACCGCGAGCGCTCCTCCGCCGACAACGGCGAAAGCGACGACCCCACGGCGGAGCGCGTGGCCCTGCGCGCGGGTACGCATCCAGTCGGCGAACGCGAACCGGCGCAGCTTGGGCAGGTGCGCGACAGCATGCGTCCCGACGAGGAGCAGGAACAGGGCGAAGCTCGCGGAGTGAGCGGCACGGAAGAGATGAGAGCCGGGGCCCGCCACGATCAGCCCCACGCCGCTTCCAAAGAGTGCGAGAGTCGAACCGACGACGAGCGGCGCGATCCCGCGAAGGAACGGCCGCGGGGGCCCCTCTCGCCGGTAGGCGGGGTCGTTTGTGTAGTAGCGGATCATGCGCCACCCGGTCGAGGCGAGCTTGAGGGCGACGATCGGGATCAGGGCGACACCGAGGAGAATGTGGACGGCGAGGGTTCGCTGCAGCCCGAGAACGAGCGTCGCGAGCTCGCCGAGAATGCCCGCGAGAAGGAGCGCGCCGAGGAAGGCTGTCAGGTTCCGGTTCCCGACGGTGCCTCCCGGGAGGCGCGCGGCCAATCTGTCGAGTGTGCGGCGGACGCGAAGCATGGCCCAAGTGTTCTTCCGCGCGATGACACGCCGATGAGATGAGGCTTAGCCGAGTCTAAGAATCGGTCGCCAACGCCTTATCAGGAAGCCGCCCGGACCAACGAAGGCACCTATGCGCAGTCCCCGGCGGAGCGAGAGAGCCTACGGCCGTCGAACCGCAGGGCGCCGCCTCGACCGAGCGGGATCCGAAGACGTGCAATTCTGATCGCCCCTGGCCCGTCGTTTCCTTCCCAGAGCGATCGGCGGCCGAGCGCCTGCGTTGCCCGCAAGCGTGATCTCCCGGATTGCTCCGTCCGGGTCGAGCACCGTGACCTCGCTCATCGAGACGGTCGGTGCGAGACGTGCGATCCGCTCCGCCAACTCCTCGCCCTCGCACGCGACGTGAATCTCGAAGTAGCCCTCGCCCGGTACGAGAAAACTCCCCCGATCCGCGAAGACTCCGAGGAGCAGCCGGGCGTCCCAGTGATTCGAGACTCGAATCCGGCTCCTCGTGCTCACGTCCCCTCCGGTGCGTTCGTGGCCACGAGCTTGCGTCGACGAAGAGCCCGCGCACAAGCGGGAAGTCGCTGATTCGGTGAGGGAAACTACGAACGCGCTCGGGACGGCGCAATCCGGACGTAAAGTCCTGACGCCTGCCATGGCGTTACCATGCGTGGTCGATGCCGCAGTCGCCTCGCGCGGAGTTGTTACGGGCCTCGCCGCCGCTCTTCACCTCGCCCCGTCTCGATCGCTTCACCCGCGTCCATCCGCTTGTGCCGGTGATCATCTTCGGGCCGCTGGTCCTGCTGTGCTGGGTGATGGCGATCAGGCGGCTGACCGCAGAGACGCTTCCGGTCGCTCTCGCCTCCGGGTACGCGTTCTGGACGCTCTGCGAGTACTGGGCTCACCGGAAGCTGTTCCACTTCGAGCCCAAGAGCAACTTCGGCGTGCGCGTGCACTGGATGATCCACGGCGTCCATCACGACCATCCGAGCGACCCGAGGCGCCTCGTGATGCCTCCGATCGTGACGGTCCCGCTCGCGATCTGCTTTGCCGCGCTCTTCATCGGCCTCGTCGGACTGCCGAACGCCTGGGGCGCAGGCGCGGGGTTCTTCGCCGGCTACCTCGTCTACGACATGCTCCACTACTCCCTCCACCACGCCAAGCCGCGAGGGCGAGTGGGCAGGCTCCTCTACGAGCTCCACATGCGACACCACTTCGAAGACGACGAACGCGGCTTCGGAGTCAGCGCCCCCTGGTGGGACACGGTGTTCCGCACGTCGGCTCGGCGCGGGCCGAGACGACTGTAACCCGTCAGGCGGCGCAGTAGAGAAGCCCGAGGGCGTAATGGGACGCCTGATCGGCTGCCGGCTGAGCGGTGTCGTAATGCCGGGCGTTGAGGAGCACGACGGCGACGCGGCTGCCGCTGCCGTCGACCCAGACGTCCGTCTTGAAGCCACTGCCGCCGCCGCTCCAGCCGTAGGCCTGGTCGGCGCAGCCGCTGGCCATGCCGCCGAGCCAGAGGTCGTCAGCCTGCATCGCCACGACCCAGTGGCGGTTCAGCAGCTTGCCGCTCATGAGGGCGCTGAGGAAGGTGGCGGTGTCCTTGGCGTCGGAGACGATGCCGCCGTCGGCGCCGACGCCCCAGTGCCAGTCGGTCGTGTCGACCTGCACCCCGTTCGGCTCGATTCCGTAGCCGTCGGCGTGGGGCCCGCTGATCGGGCCCTGCGGGTCGTAGGCGGTCGCGCGGAGGCCGAGCGGCTCGAAGATCTGCTCGCGGTAGAGCACCGGCAAGGGCTTGCCGCCTACCTGGACGGCGATGAGGCCGAGGATGTCGTAGCCGATGTTCGAGTAGTGGTTCCCGCCGCCCGGCGTGAACAGGAGCGGCTGCCAGGCGGCCCACCTGACCCACAACGTCGCCGGCACCACCGCTGCAGGGTTCTCGTCGACGCGAGCGGCGGCGGCGAGCAGCTCGGCCCGCACCTTGGCGTCCTTGACACGCGCAAGGTAGACGCCCTTCATCTTGACCGAGGCGTTGGTGAAGTCGTTGTTGTCGATCAGGCCGCTGCTCATCGTCAGCAGCTCGCGGATCGTGATCCGCTTGCCGTAGGGGAAGAGCCCGGGCAGCCACCTTTCGACCGTGTCGGAGACGCGAAGCTTCCCAGCCTGTGCGAGCTGAAGAACCAGCGTCGCCGTGTAGATCTTGCTGACGCTCTCCAGGCGCACGCGCGCGTCGACCGGCATCCGCGCGCACGTACTCACGTCGGCAACTCCGGCCGCTCCCACCCAGCTCCCCCGAGGGCCGGACACGTATGCCGTCGCGCCCGGGGCGAGCCTCGACGGGCCTGACACGAGACCGTCGAGGATCTGCTGCAGCGCGGGACGGGAGGACTGCGTCGGCACGAACGGGCACACATGAGCGGTGACCGAGAAGAACACCCGGTCGATCGCGATCACGATCCCGAGCGCTGCCAACGGCGCGACGATCAACGCGGGCAGCCACCGGCGACGCCAACGGACGTGGTGACGCAGCACGAGACGAACCTCCCGCGGGCACTATCCGGCGCCCGCCGCGGCCGCGCATCGGGGTACACACCGAAGCCGCTTCGGATGATTCCGCAAGCGCCGGGGCGGGCGAGCGCCCGCTCGAAGTCAGGCTCGCGCCGGCTGGAACAGCCCTTCGAGGCGCTCGAGCTCGTCGGGTGAGCCGAGCAGGACGAGCGTGTCGCCAGGGCCAATCGTCGTCTCGGGGTCGGGTTGCGTATAGAGCTCTCCGCCGGCGGTGCGGAGGGCGACGATCGCCGCCCGGCCGCCGACAGCGCCGACCGAGCTTCCGACCCCGCTGCAGCCCGGCGTGACCTCGATCTCCTCCACGCGCAGGTCGGCCAGGGCGAGCGCTCCTCCGACCTGAGGGCGCAGGGCCCTGCGGGCGATCTCGGCGCCCGAGATCTTGTACGGCGAGATCACACGGTCGGCGCCTGCGCGGAGGAGCTTCTTCTCCGTCTCCTCGACCGCCGCCCGCGCGACGATCAGGATGTCCGCGCGGAGCTCGCGCGCGGTCAGCGTGATGAAGATGTTCTCGGCGTCCGAATCGACGCACGCAAGCACCGCCTGGGCCCGCTCGATGCCGGCCGCCTTGAGGACGTCGTCGTCGGCCGCGCCGCTCTCGATGAACGGCACACCCAGGTCGCGGGCGATCTCGCGATTCTCGGGATTGAGATCGATCACGATCGTGCTCGCGCCGGCCGCGCGAAGGTCACGCACGACCTGACGGCCGACACGGCCGAAGCCGCAGACGATGAAGTGATCCCGGTACGAGTCGATGGTCTTCTGGATGCGACGCTCCTCGAGCACCCCGTTGAGCTCACCCGAGACGAAGAACTCCGCCACGGTGACCAGGCCGTAGAAGAGCGTACCGATGCCCAGGAGCTCCAGCACGACCTTGAGGGCGCGCCCGCCGGCGTTGTGCGGCTCCGGGATCGACCCGACGGTCGTGATCGTGTCGAGCGTCCACTCGAGCCCGTAGCCGAGCGATACCCCCTCGAGCACGACGAAGCCAACGGTTCCGATGGCGACGAGCACGACGACCGCCAGGGCGAGCAGCCCGAGCCGCCGCATGTAGGCCTCCAGCTCACGCCGGGCCCGGAGCCCCCGGGGAAGGACGGCACGGTGCAACTGCTTCTCCACGGGGCCCGCCACGACCCGAACGGTAGTCCGGTTTCGGCCCCGACGCGACAGCCTGGACAACGGCGGTCGCGGCCCCGGGTGGTCACTCGTAGTTTCCGCAGCCCCGGTTCGGCGAAGGTCCCGATGCGGACCGATGCGGAGGCGAGCAGGTTTGCGGGGACCGTACGTTTGCGCGGTCCTATCGCTGTTGAGAAGGGAGAAGGACATGGCCACCATCGAAAGGCCGACCGTGACCTACGCGCCGCCAGGGGAACATGGCAGCCCGGTCGAGCTGAAGGACCGATACGAGAACTTCATCGGGGGCCACTGGACGAAGCCTGTCAAGGGGGAGTACTCGCCGAACCACGCCCCGGCCACCGGCGAGGTGTTCACCGAGGTGCCACGCTCGACGGCCGCGGACATCGAGCTCGCGCTCGATGCCGCCCATACCGCCAAGAAGGGATGGGGCGAGGCCTCGGTCGCCGAGCGATCGCGGGTGCTGAACAAGGTCGCCGACGCGATCGAGGAGCACCTCGAGGAGCTCGCCGTTGCGGAGAGCTGGGAGAACGGGAAGCCGGTGCGTGAGACGCTCGCGGCCGACATCCCGCTTGCGGCCGATCACTTCCGGTACTTCGCCTCGGTGATCCGTGGCGAGGAGGGCTCGATCTCCGAGCTCGACAAGGACACCGTCGCCTATCACTTCCACGAGCCGCTCGGCGTCGTGGGCCAGATCATCCCGTTCAACTTCCCGCTGCTGATGGCGGCGTGGAAGCTCGCACCGGCGCTCGCTGCGGGCAACTGCAGCGTGCTCAAGCCGGCGAGCCCGACTCCGTGGTCGATTCTCAAGTTCGCGGAGCTCGTCGAGGACATCCTGCCCCCGGGCGTGCTCAACATCGTCAATGGGCCGGGTGCCGAGATCGGCAAGGCGCTCGCGACGAACAAGCGGATCGCGAAGATCGCCTTCACCGGAGAGACGGGCACCGGGCGGCTGATCATGCAGTACGCCGCCGAGAACATCATCCCGTCGACGACCGAGCTCGGCGGCAAGTCGCCGAACATCTTCTTCGCCGACGTGATGGCGTCCGACGACGAGTTCCTCGACAAGGCAGTCGAGGGCCTCGTCCTCTATGCCTTCAACAAGGGCGAGGTCTGCACCTGCCCGTCGAGGGCGTTGATCGAGGAGTCGATCTACGACGAGTTCATGAGCCGGTGCCTCGAGCGGATCAACGCGATCCGGCAAGGCCACCCGCTCGACATCTCGACGCAGCTCGGCCCGCAGGTCTCGGCCGCTCAGCTCGAGAAGATCGAGAACTACGTCGCGATCGGGTACGAGGAAGGGGCGGAGCTGCTGGCCGGAGGGCGGCTGGCGCACCTCGGAGGCGAGCTGGAGGGTGGCTACTTCTTCCAGCCGACCGTCTTCAAGGGCGACAACAAGATGCGGATCTTCCAGGAGGAGATCTTCGGCCCGGTGCTCGCCGTGACGACGTTCAAGGGCGAGCAGGAGGCGCTCCGCATCGCGAACGACACGATGTACGGGCTCGGTGCCGGCGTCTGGACTCGCGACACGAGTCGCGCGTTCCGGATGGGCCGCGGCATCCAGGCCGGACGCGTCTGGACGAACTGCTACCACCTCTACCCGGCAGGGGCTGCCTTCGGCGGCTACAAGGTCTCCGGTGTAGGGCGTGAGACGCACAAGATGATGCTCGACCACTACACGCAGACCAAGTGCCTGCTTGTCAGCTACGACCCCAAGCCGCTCGGGCTCTTCTAGCCGATGGGGGAAGTAGCGCTCACCGCGGGCTCGTCGGCCCTCGCCGAGCTGGCGAGCCTGCGTGAGCGCTTCGGCCCGCTGGTGCTGTACATGGCCGGCGGGTGCTGCGACGGCAGCTCGCCCCTCTGCCTTCCCCGAGGCGAGCTGCTCGTCGGAGCCAACGACCTGTCGCTCGGCGAGCTCGAGGGCACGCCGTTCCTGATCGACGCCGAGCTGTTCGAGCGCTGGGGCCGGCCGGCGTTCCGGCTCGAGCTTCGACCCGGCTCCTCCGACACGTTCTCGATCGAAGGGCTCGACGACTTGCATTTCTCCGTCCGCTCGGCCTGAGCCCTAGGGCCTATCCCGGTAGGGATCGTCGAGTCGGGGCGGTTGGGACGCAAGCCGGGGAAGGATGCAGGGAGCGTTCGTAGCCGGAGGCTACGAACGCGACCGAGGACATCGTCGTTAAGCGAGGGCACAGCCCTGCGCCGTCGTCCCAGCCGCGCATCCGGCCGGCAAGACCTGCCGGGATAGGCCCTTTTAGGTGGCGTAGTCGCGCGGCATGTGCAGCTCGTGCTCGGCCGGGACGCCCAGGCGCTCGATGTCGGCACGGCGCGCCGGGTAGAGCGCGGCGAGGTCGTCCACGCGCCCACCTTCGAAGCATGCACTCGTGAAGCCGGGAGCCATCGTGCACCCGAAGAGCGCCCACACCCCGCCCGGGGCAAGCTCGCCGGCTTGCCACACGCCGGCAGGGATGACGTGCTGGACCAGGCCGCCGGCGAGGGGGTCGCCGCCGAGGATCACCTCCTCGTCGGAGCCGTCCGGGTGGAGCAGCACGAGCCGGATCGGGTCGCCGCCGTAGAAGTGCCAGACCTCGTCGAACTCGAGCCGGTGGAAGAGCGAGCGGCTGGGCGGGTCGTCGCAGTAGAGCCCGATCCCGGCCGACCCGACGGGGCCCCCGGAGCCGACGCGCGCAACGCTTCTGTAGGTGTCGACGAAGAAGGTCGCCTCGACGGGCAGAGGCGTCATGCCGAAGCGCTCGACCAGGGATCTCACGGTGGCGTCGATCCAGCGGAAGCTATCTGTACCTTCGTCGGCATGAGCGCTGCTCCGAGGCCGCCGGTCGAGCGGCTGCTCGACCTCAATGAGAGGGTGGCGATCGTCACCGGGGCAAGCGGCAACATCGGCGCCGGGATCGCGCGGCGGCTCCACGAGGCCGGCGCCTCGGTCGTCGCGCACGCCTCCAGCAACCCCTATTCGGTCCTGCAGCTCGCAGACGAGCTCGGCGACCGGGTCGTCACGGCCGCCGGCGACGTCGAGCGCGACGCGGGCGCGATCTGCCGGGCTGCCATCGACTCGTTCGGGGCCCTCGACATCCTGGTGAACAACGCCGCCGTCCAACCCGTGGCGGCACTGGAGTCGATCGACACCGTCGACGTCGCGGAGCTGCTCCGCGTCAACGTCGGCGGCGTCGCGGCGATGACGCGCGAGGCCGCGTCGGTCATGGCCGAGCGCGGTTCTGGGGCGATCGTCAACATCAGCTCGATCGAAGGGCTCCAGCCTGCGTTCAGCCACAGCCACTACGCCTCGTCGAAGGCCGCGGTGATCATGCACACGCGCGCAGCCGCGCTCGAGCTCGGCCCGGCCGGGATCAGGGTCAACTGCGTCTCCCCCGGGCTGATCGACGCCGACCGCCTCGACCTCGCCTGGCCCGAGGGAGTCGCGAGGTGGCAGGCGGCGGCGCCACTTCACCGGCTGGGGACACCGGCAGACGTCGCCGACGCGGTGCTCTTCCTTGCCTCACCGGCCGCACGGTGGATCTCGGGCGCAAACCTCGTCGTCGACGGCGGCGTGCTCGCGCACAACACGTGGTAGCCGGCAGCGACGCTCGAAGCACGGCGCGGCCGAACGCCACATCCTCGACTCGTGCAGCGGCACTCGCGCCGGTCGTCGTCCCGACGGCGCTCCTGCTGGCGGTGCTCGCGGTTGCGGCTCCGGCCACGCTCGTCCAGGACAGCTGGATGACGCTCGCCTCCGGGCGCGAGCTCGCCGAGCACGGCCTGCCCTCGGTCGAGCACCTTACCGTCATGGCCGCCGGGCACCGCTGGGTCGACCAGCAGTGGCTCGCCCAGGCGATCTTCTACGAGGCCGCACGGGTCGGCCTCGGGATCGCCGTCGGGGTGTACCTCCTTGCGGTCGGAGCGACGTTCGCGCTCTGCGCCGACGCGGCACGCCGGCGTGGAGCCTCGAGCGGGGCGATTCTCCTGGCGGCGATCCTCACCGTCGTCGCAGCTCCCTGGTCACTTCAGCTGAGGGCTCAGGCCCTGAGCCTGCCGCTCTTCGCGCTCACGATCTGGCTCCTCACCCGCGACCCGCGGCTCGAGCGCCGCTCGACGCTCTGGGTCGTCCCAGCGCTTTGCCTCTGGGCGAACCTCCACGGCTCGGTCACGCTTGGCGCCCTGATGGTGGTCCTCTGCGCGCTTCGGGCCGTGATCACGCAACGGAGCCTGCGTGCGGCCCCATACCTTGCGCTCGCGCCGCTTGCCGTCTTCGCCTCGCCGTACGCACCGAAGCTCGCCGGGTACTACCGGCTGCTGCTCTTCGACCCACCGTTCGGCCGCGAGATCGTCGAATGGGAGCGGACGACCCCGTCGGCGAAGACCGCGGTCTTCTTCGTCGTGGCGATCGTCTCGCTCGTGCTCATCGCCAGGCATCGCCGCCGGTTGAACGGTGCGGAGTGGATCTGCCTCGCGGTCACGCTCGCAAGCGCGCTCGAGGCGATCCGCGGGGTCGTCTGGTTCGTCTTCGCCGCCTTCGCGATCGTGACGCCGCTCGCCGGCCGGGAAGCTCGCAGGATCGAAGGCAAAGGCGCCGGCGTCCTCGTCGCGGTCTCCCTCACCGTCGCAGCCGGCGGGCTCGTCTTCGCCGCGACCCGGCCGGCCGCCCGCTACGAGTCCCGCTTCCCGGCCGCGCTCGCGGAGATCGCCCGGTCGCATCCGACAGCCCGAGTGCTTGCCGACGGACGCACCGCCGACTGGCTTCTCTGGGAGGTGCCGGCCCTGAGAGGCAGGGTCGCTTACGACGTCCGCTTCGAGCTCCTCACGAAGGCCCAGTTCAGGACCGTCCCGGCGTTCGACACCTCGAAGCCCGGCTGGCAAGCGCTCGCGCGAGGCTACGACCTCGTCGTCGACACGCCCCACCAGATCGGGAGGCTCGTCCGGCTCGGGGGCTGGCGACGCATCTACGCCGACGGGAACCTCGCCGTGGCCGAGCGCCGAACCTAACCGTTCGGTCTCTCGCGGCCCGCGGCTAGACTCGCCCTCCAATGGAGTGGAGGGCTCAGTGAGGGTCGGGATGCTCACCGGCGGGGGCGACTGCCCCGGTCTGAACGCAGTCATCCGGGCGGTCTGCCGGCGCCTCTGGGAGCACGGCCACGAGACGGTCGGCGTGCGCAACGGGTGGCGCGGCATGATCGACGGCAACCTCACGCCCCTCGGCTACGAGGAGATCTCCGGGATCCTCCATATCGGCGGGACGATCATCGGCACCTCGCGGACGAACCCGCACAAGCTCGAGGGCGGCGTCGACGGCGTGAAGAAGACCTTCGAGCACATCGACGCGCTCGTCGCGATCGGCGGCGAGGACACACTCGGCGTCGCCGCCAAGCTCTACGCCGAAGAGGGCCTTCCGGTGGTCGGTGTCCCCAAGACGATCGACAACGACCTGAACGGGACCGACTACACGTTCGGCTTCGACACGGCCGTCACGGTCGCGACCGAGGCGATCGACCGCGTCCACTCGACGGCCGAGTCGCACAGCCGGATCATCGTCGTCGAGACGATGGGTCGCCACGCCGGCTGGATCGCGCTCATGAGCGGGATCGCCGGCGGCGCCGACTACATCCTCATCCCGGAGCAGCAGGTGGTCTACGACGACGTCGCAGCGGCGGTCGAGCGGCGCAGGCAGCGCGGGAAGAGCTTCTCGGTCATCGTGGCGAGCGAGGGCTGCGAGCTGCCGGGCATCAGCGACGAGGGCGAGATGGACGAGTTCGGCCACGTGCGCGTCGAGAACCGCGCGATCGGCGACACCGTCGCGAAGGAGATCGAGAGCCGGACCGGGATGCAGGCGCGCGCGACCGTGCTCGGCTACATCCAGCGCGGCGGCTCACCGACGCCGCGCGACCGCGTGCTCGGGCTCCGCTTCGGCCTCGAGGCCGCCGACCTCGTCCTGGCCGGCACCTGGGGCCAGATGGCGGCGCTCCACGGAGACGACGTCGTGTCGGTGCCGCTGACCGAGGCGACCGCCGAGCTCAAGCTCGTGCCGGACTCCTGGTACGAGGTCGCGAAGACCTTCTTCGGCTAGCGATCAGCGGCCGAGAAGCCGCGTCCGCAGGCGGGCGAGGAGCGACGGGGCCGCCGTGGCCCGAACGATCCGCTCGCGCTCGAGCGACTGCCGGGCGAAGGCCCGCTCCCGCATCACGCGGGTCGGGTACCGCGGCTTCCAGTAGACCGGGCGGGTCGGCTTGGAGCTAGCCACAGCTGCGCTCGCCGCAGTCCTTGCCGGAGAGCGGCAAGCGGCCGAGCAGCTCGGCGAGCGAATCGAGCTCCGAGCCCTCGAAGCGGCTCGTGAAGAGGTTGTCCACGCCGGAGAGGTGCGTCGCAGCCGCGACGCGAAGCTTCTCGCGCCCCTTGTGGGTGAGCTTCGCGTAGGACACGCGCGCGTCGGAGCTCGACGAGGCCTTCTCGACCAACCCGCCCCGCTCGAGGCCGTCGAGGAGGCGTGTGATCCCGGAGGCCGTGAGGACGACCTGCTCGGCGAGGTCGACGCGCCGCATCATCCCGCCCTCCGAGTGATGGAGCATGAGCAGGACCTCGTAGTCGTTCAGGGTGAGGCCGTGCTCGGTCAGCAGGTCGGCGTTCAGCTCACGCGTGATCGCCGAGTGCGCCCTCAGGAACGACACCCAGGCCTCGAGCCTGTTCCTCGTGGCCGTGGCACCCCTCGTCGAGACGGCACTCATAACCGAAGTGTAACCCCGCCATCGGCATCCGCCGAACTGTGCGGTGCAATCAACCGCGAGCCGATACTTATATTCCTCTTATTTGACGTATTAGATTCACTCATGTACTTTTCCTACTGACTTGATCGACAAAGCAGGCCGGACGAGGGCCGAGCTCCCGACCGGAAAGGACCCGCTGCCGATGAGCGCCGACCACGAGAAGCCGAATCCCACGTTCGACCGTGCCACCCTCCTCCGCCGCAGCGCCGTGCTAAGTGGCTCGCTGGCCGCTGCCGGCTGGCTCCCCACCCTCGCGAGCGCGCACCGCGACTCGACGACGCTCAATCTCGTCGCCTACTCGACCCCGAAGCCGGTCATGGGTCAGCTGATCAGCAACTGGCAGGGCACCGCCCAGGGCGAGGGCGTCTCCTTCACCCAGTCGTACGGCCCGTCGACCAGCCAGGCCCAGGCGGTCGCTGCCGGCCAGCCGGCCGACCTCGTCTTCCTCTCGTGGCCCGGGGACGTCCAGGTCCTCGTCGACGCGGGCCTCGTCAACGCGAACTGGAACGAGCAGTCCTATCGCGGCGTCGCTGCCAACACGGTGGTCGTCTTCGCGCTCCGCGACGGCAACCCGAAGAAGATCAGGGGCTGGAACGACCTCGTCAGGCCCGGCGTGCAGGTGATCACGCCCGATCCGTTCAGCTCGGGATCGGCGAAGTGGAACATCCTCGCCGCCTACTCGGCCCAGCGGCATCTCGGGAAGACCGACGCGCAGGCCGTCGCCTATGTCAAGCAGCTCTTCAAGAACGTGGTCGCGCAACCCACGTCGGGCACCAACGCCACCGCCGCGTTCCTCTCCGGGGAGGGCGACGTGCTGATCACCTACGAGAGCGAGGCGATCAACGCCAACCTCAAGGGGAGCAACATCCAGTACGTCATCCCGCGCCAGACGCTGCTGATCCAGCTGCCGATCGCGGTGCTCCAGAAGAGCTCGAACAGGGACCTCGCGAACAAGTTCATCCAGTACATCAAGGAGACGCCCTCGCAGAAGGTGTTCGGCAAGTTCGGGTTCCGGCCCGTCGACCCGACAGCCGCCAAGCAGTTCACGAGCTTCCCGGTCCGGCCCGGCCAGATCACGCTCGCCGACAAGACGATCGGCGGCTTCGCCGCCGCGCAGAAGCGCTGGTTCGACCAGGGCGGCCTCATGTACTCGATCGAGTCCGCGGTCGGAGGGCCGTCCAGCTGAGCAGTCACGCCGAAGCCTCTCATCCGGGAAGACCACTGAGCCTGGCCAGGCCGAGGGAGAAGGCGGGCGCCGCCTTCTCCCTCGGCTTTGCCTCGACGTTCCTCACCGTCATCGTCGCGCTGCCGATCGCGGCGCTCATCTGGCAGTCGAAGCATCAGGGCTGGGCGGGCTTCTGGGATGCCGTCTCGGGACGAGAGGCGGTGGCCGCGCTCGAGCTGACGTTGATCGTGGCCGCCCTCGCCGCGCTCACGAACGCCGTGCTCGGCACGATCGTCGCCTGGGTGCTCGTCCGCGACGAGTTCCGCGGCAAGGCCGTCGTCAACGCGGTGATCGACCTGCCCTTCGCCCTCCCGACGATCGTCGCCGGGCTCGTGTTGCTGACCTTCTACGGGCCGCACTCGCCCGTCGGGGTTCACGCCGCCTTCAGCCAGTACGCGCTCTTCCTGGCGCTCCTCTTCGTCACCATGCCCTTCGTGGTGCGGACAGTGCAGCCGGTGCTGCACGAGCTCGACCGTGACATGGAGGAGGCCGCGCGATCGCTCGGTGCCGGCGAGGTCACGGTGTTCCGCCGCATCGTCTTCCCGAGCATCCTCCCTGGGATCCTGTCGGGCCTGACGATGGCGTTCGCGCGCGCCGTCGGCGAGATTGGCGCCGTCGTGATCATCACCGGGAACATCCCGTACAGGACCGAGGTCAGCTCGGTCTTCATCTTCAACCGGATCGAGAGCAACGACCCGACGGGGGCGGCAGCCGTCGCGGTCGTGCTGCTGACGATCTCCTTCGCCGTGCTGCTCGCCGTCGGCGGGATCCGGCGCTACACGACTCGGTACGAGCGTGCTTAGCATCGCTCCGGTCAGCCCGCGCAGGCTCGGCCTCCGCATCGTCGCGATCGGCTACCTGGCCGCGATCCTCGTCGCGCCGCTGGCGCTCGTGTTCTACCGGACGTTCGCGAACGACGCCTCGAGCGCGTGGCAGGCGCTGAGCGACAGGGACACCCTCCATGCCTTCAAGATCACGCTGCTCGCAGTCGGGATCGCCGTGCCGCTCAACACCGTCTTCGGGGTCGCGGCCGCGCTTGCGATCGTGCGGCGGAAGTTCCCCGGCAAGGGGATCGTGAACGCGTTCATCGACCTGCCGCTCGCGCTCTCGCCGGTCGTGGTGGGCTTCTCGCTCTACCTCCTGTACGGCCGGACGGGCTGGTTCGGCTCGTACTTCGGCCGCCACGGGATCCAGATCCTGTTCGCCTGGCCCGCGATCGTGCTCGCGACGATCTTCGTCTCCGTGCCGTTCGTGGCGCGCGAGGTGATCCCGACCTTGCGGGAGGTCGGCGACGAGCAGGAGCAGGCCGCACGGACGCTCGGCGCGTCGGGCTGGCAGACCTTCTGGCGGATCACGCTGCCGTCGATCCGCTGGGCCGTGATCTACGGCGTCGTCCTGACCACCGCGCGCTGCCTCGGCGAGTACGGGGCCGTCGCGGTCGTCTCGGGAAGCATCCAGGGGAAGACCGAGACCGCGACGCTTCGGGTGCAGGAGGAGTACGAGAACCTCAACTTCGCCGGCGCGTACGGCATCTCGCTTGCGCTCGCCGGCATCGCCATCGTCGTTCTGATCCTGATGACGGCGCTACGTCCACGGGAAGGGGCCCACTAGTGTCGATCTCAGCTCGGAACGTCTCCAAGCGTTTCGGGAGCTTCGTCGCGCTCGACAACGTCAGCGTCGAGGTCGCGCCCGGCTCGTTGACCGCCCTCCTCGGCCCGAGCGGGAGCGGCAAGTCGACGCTCCTCCGCGTGATCGCCGGGCTCGAGCGCCCGGACTCCGGCTCGGTCTTCCTCGGCGACGAGAACGTCACGGGCCGGCCTCCTCAGGAGCGCGGCGTCGGGTTCGTCTTCCAGCATTACGCGGCCTTCAAGCACATGACCGTTCACGACAACATCGCGTTCGGCCTCTCGATCCGGAAGCGGCCGAAGGACGAGATCGACAGACGGGTCGCCGAACTGCTCGGGCTCGTGCAGCTCGAGGGGCTAGCGAAGCGCTTTCCCTCCCAGCTCTCGGGCGGCCAGCGCCAGCGGATGGGGCTGGCGCGGGCGCTCGCGGTCGATCCCGAGGTGCTGCTCCTGGATGAGCCGTTCGGAGCGCTCGATGCGCGCGTCCGCGCCGAACTGCGCGGGTGGCTGCGGCGGCTGCACGACGAGACGCAGACGACGACGGTGATCGTGACGCACGACCAGGAGGAGGCGATGGAGGTCGCCGACGAGGTCGTGGTCATGAACCGCGGCCGGGTCGAGCAGGTGGCCGGCCCTCGCGACCTCTACGAACGTCCCGCGAACGAGTTCGTCATGACCTTCGTCGGCCAGGCAAACCGCTTCGGCGACACGTTCGTGCGCCCGCACGACCTGGAGCTCACCCTCGCGCCGAACGGCGAGACGCGCGAGGCGATGGTCGAACGGATCCTCCACCTCGGCTTCGAGGTGCGGGTCGAGCTCGTCCGTGACGACGGCGTCCAGCTCTCGGTTCAGCTCACCCGCGAGGAGGCCGAGAGCCTCGAGCTCGAGCGCGGTCAGATCGTCTTCGTCCACCCCACGCGCCAGACGACTTTCGCCTAGCCCTGCCGCGCCTGGCGGGCCGGCCATTCGAGGCATGTCCCGGCCTGGCCTGAAAGGACAGCAAAAATCCGGCCGCGAGCCATGCCGGTGACAGACACGTGGCCGTGTCCCGGCGGGCCGAGACGGCGTCCACTCCAGACGCGCCTTGGTGGGCCAACTGTGGGGACTGTCCCCAGGGTGGCCCCTAGGGACGCGTCGAGTTAGGGCGGCACAGAGGCCCCGTGGGGACGCGTTGGGTTAGGTCAGTGCGGCAGCCAGGCTTCGGCGTCGGCGAGGAGAGCCTCGACCTCCGGCGGGAGCTCGCCGCGGGCGACGTCGGCGAGGGTGACGGCCTCGAGCACGCGCCGGAGGCTCGCGCGCAGGGCGACCCAGACCTCGCGGAGCGGCTCGGCGCTGCCGGAGTACGACACCTCCTCCGAACGGAGCCCGCGTACGTTCGCGAGCGGCCCGTCCACCGACCGGATCACCTGCGCCAGCGTGATCTCGTCGGCGGGCCGGGCAAGCCAGTAGCCGCCCTCCACCCCGCGCTGGCTACGCACGAGGCCGGCGTTCCGCAGGTCGGTCATGATGTTCTCGAGGAACTTGATCGGGATCTCCTGCGCCTGCGAGATCCGCTCCGCCTTCACCGGGCCGGAGCCCTGGGACGCGAGCTCGACCATCGCCCTCACCGCATAGTCCGCCTTGGCCGAGACGCGCATCGGTCAAGTTTGGCGGTCGAAGGCATCCCGCGCGCGACCAGGAGCTCGACGAGATCGGGCGGCGTCGCCGACGAGCCGACCTCCCACGCGCAGGCCGTTCGGCCGCGCGCCCGGAGGTGGGCGTGCACCTCGGCCCGCACCTCGTCCACCTCGTCGACGGCCATCCGGAAGCGCTGCGCGACGTTCCAGCCCGGCTCGTCGGCCCTGCCCATCCACAGGACGTAGCGGCCCGCCATCACGCGCTCGTCGCCCGGAGCGAGCGGCGTGTACGTGTTGGCGTTCTCGGCGAGCTCGAGGATCGGGTCGAAAAGGCTGCTCATGGCGCGTACAAGGTCGAGTGCCAGGCCCTGCGGTAGACGTTCTCCAGGTGCTCCACCCGCGAGACGTACGCGCGCGTCTCCGGGAACTGGATCCCCTCGCCGGCCTGCTGCCACCGGTCGACGTTGCCCTGGCCGGCGTTGTAGGCGGCAAGGACGAGCCTCACCGAGCCGTACTTGGCGAGCAGGTCGTGGAGGTACCACGCGCCGTAGCGGACGTTGATCTCGGGAACGGTGAGGTCGCTGACGTGAAACGCCGTGCCGCCCGTCCGCAGCGCGATGCCCTTGGCGGTCGCCGGTGTCAGCTGCATGAGCCCGATCGCGCCCGAGGAGGAGCGCGCGTCCGTCCGGAACTTCGACTCCTGGTAGATGACCGCTGCCAGCAGGGCCGGATCGAGCCCCTCGGCACGCGCCCGGTCACGCACGAGCGCGCTGTAGCGCAACGGGTAGCGAAGCCGCTCGAACCACGGCGGCTCGACCACGAGGACGTATCCGACCACGACCACCAACGTCACGGCCAGCAAGGCGACCGCCCGAACGACGAATCTCATCGCGTCAAATCGTCCATCACGGAGGCGATGAACCCCTCCAGCTCGACGAGCGAGCCGGTGTTCACGTACGCGTAGTCCGCGCGCGCCACCTTCTGCTCGTCGGGAAGCAGCCGCTGCTCGCGCTCGTCGACTGCGACGTCGGAGCGCGCCCGCCTGACGCTCTCCGGTGCGGTGATCACTACGACCCGGTCGAACCGCTTGTCGGCGCCTGCCTCGTAGAGGAGCGGGACCTCGGTGACGCAAACTCGGGGCGGATCGGGAAGCCCGGCGAGCTGCTCGCGCCACATCAGGTACTCGGCCGAGACGAGCGGGTGCAGCAGGCTCTCGAGCCATTCGAGCGAGGTGGGATCGTTGAAGACGACCGTCCCGACCGCGCCTCGGTCGAGCTGTCCGTCGGGCCCGACGACCCCGTTTCCGAACTGCTCGACGATCTTCTCGCGCACCTCTGGGCGCCGGAGCAGCTCATGGACGATCTCGTCGCTCGAGACGGTCGCCGCGCCGAGCCTCGCAAACGCCGCCAGCGCCTCGCTCTTCCCCGCTCCGATGCCGCCGGTGATGGCGACGGCGAGGGGTCGGGTCACTCCTCGGCGGAGGGCTCTGCGCCGGCCTCGGCTTCAGCCTCGGCCTCAGCTGCCGGCTCGGCCTCAGCTGCCGGCTCGGCCTCAGCGGCAAGCTCTGCTTCAGCCTCCGGCTCGGCGACAACCGCTGCCTCAGCAGCAGGCTCAGCCTCAGCAGCAGGCTCAGCCTCAGCAGCAGGCTCAGCCTCAGCAGCAGGCTCAGCCTCAGCAGCAGGCACTCGCAGCCTCGTCGGCGTCGGCAGCGGCCGGTGCGTGCAGGTCGGCGTAGCCCTCCGGAACGTCGTCGGCCCGGTCGGACAGATCGAGGTTCGGGTGCAGGTGCACGGACTCGCCGCCGTCGGCGCGCGGCTGAACCGGGTCGTCGGGCTCGACGCGCTTGAGCGACAGCGAGAGCCGCCGGCGCTCGCCGTCGATCTCGATGATCTTGACGTTGACCGCCTGGCCCTGCGAGACGACCTCGCGCGGGTTCTCGACGTGGTGCTGGGCGAGCTCGGAGATGTGCACGAGGCCTTCGACGCCCGGCAGGATCTCGACGAACGCGCCGAAAGTGACGACCTTCGTCACGCGCCCCTCGACCACGTCGTTCTCGTGGTAGCTCTCGAGCACCTGCTGCCAGGGATCATTCTGAGTCTGTTTAAGACCCAGCGAGATCCGCTGCCGGTCGCGGTCGATGTCGAGCACCTTGACCTGCACCGTCTGGCCGATCTCGAGGATCTCGGACGGATGGTTGACGTGCGACCAGGAGAGCTCGGAGATGTGGATGAGGCCGTCCATGCCGTCGAGGTCGACGAAGGCGCCGAAGTCGACGATGTTGGAGATCTGGCCCTCGACGACGTTGCCGGGCTGCAGCCGGTCGAGGATCTGCTGGCGCTGCTCCTTGCGCTCCTCCTCGAGCACGGCGCGCCGGGAGAGGACGACGTTGTTGCGCGAGCGGTTGAGCTCGATCACCTTGCAGCGGAGCTCCTGGCCGAGGAACTCGTCCAGGTCCTGCACGCGGCGGATGTCGACGAGCGAGGCGGGAAGGAAGCCGCGGACGCCGAGGTCGAGGATCAGGCCGCCCTTGACGACCTCGATCACGCGGCCGTCCACCGGCTCACCGGACTCGGCGGCGCGCTCGATGTTCTTCCAGGCGAGCTCGAAGCGGGCGCGCTTCTTCGAGAGGATCAGCCGGCCTTCGGTGTCCTCCTTCGTGAGAACGAGTGCATCGATCTCATCTCCCAGGGACACCTCGTCGGCCGGGTTGACCGACCGGCGGATCGAGAGCTCTGCGACCGGGATGACGCCCTCCGACTTGTAGCCGATGTCGACGAGGACCTCGTCCTTGTCGACGCGCACGACGGTGCCGTGCACGACCTCTCCCTCGTTGATCTCGGGAAAGGTCGACTCGTAGTCGGGGATGAGCTCGCCGTCGGGGCCTTCGACCCAAACGCCCGGCTCTTGCTGGATGAGATCGCTGCTTACCAAAGCGGTCGAGAAGTATAGCCGCGCTTTGTGAGCTGACCGTTGGGGCCCGGCGCGGAGCCCCGCAGCGGGCCTCCGGAGAGGCGGCTCAGCTCTTCGCCTCGGCCCAGTTCTCGCCCGTGCCGACGTCGACTGCGAGCGGCGGATCGAGGTCGTAGGCCCCGCACATCTCGGCCCGCACGAGCTCGCGGACGTCCTTCACCTCGGCGTCCGGCACCTCGAGGAGGAGCTCGTCGTGGACCTGGAGCACGAGCCGCGCGTTCCGCCCTTCGTCGCGGAGGCGGTTGTGGATCGCGATCATCGCGACCTTGATGATGTCGGCGTTCGAGCCCTGCATCGGGAAGTTGACGGCGATCCGCTCCCCGAACTGGCGCGTCATGCGGTTGGCGGCGCGGAGCTCCGGCACCGCACGCCGGCGGCCGAGGAGCGTCGTCACGTAGCCGTCGCGGGCCGCCTGCTCGATCGTCCGGGCGATGAAGTCCTGGACGTGCGGGAAGCGCGCGAGGTAGGCGTCGATGTAGGCCTGCGCCTGCTCGCGCGGGATCTCCAGGTTCTCCGAGAGGCCGAAGGCGGAGATCCCGTAGACGATCCCGAAGTTGATCATCTTCGCCACCGATCGCTCGCCGGTCGTGAGCGTCGCCGGGTCCTTGCCGAGCACCTCGGCCGCCGTCGCGCGGTGGATGTCCTCGCCGCGGGCGAAGGCCTCGCGGAGCTTCGGCTCGCCGGAGAGGTGCGCCAGGATGCGCAGCTCGATCTGCGAGTAGTCGGCGGAGAGGAGCTTGGCGCCGTCCTCGGCGATGAAGGCCGAGCGGATCTCCCGGCCGAGCTCGGTGCGGATCGGGATCGACTGCAGGTTCGGGCTCGTGGTCGAGAGCCGTCCCGTGGCGGCGACCGTCTGGTTGATCGTCGTGTGCAGCCGGCCGGTCGTCTCGTCGATCAGCGTCGGGAGCGGGCCGAGATAGGTGTTGAGGAGCTTCGAGAGCTCGCGCCACTCCTCGATCACCGGGACGATCGCGTGGTCGGCGCGGATCGACCGGAGCACCTTCGCGTCGGTCGAGTAGCCGGTCTTCCCCTTGCGTCCAGCGGTCAAGCCGAGCTGCTCGAAGAGGACGCGCGCCACCTGCTGGGTCGAGCCGAGGATGAACTCCTCGCCCGCGAGCTCGTAGGCGACCGCCTCGAGTTCGGTCACCCGCTCGGCGAGCCGGGCGGTGATCTCGCCCATCCGGTAGGTGTCGATCTTGACCCCGGCCCGCTCCATCTCGGCGAGCACCCGGGTGAGCGGCAGCTCGACGTTCCGGTAGAGGTCGGTCAGGCTCCGTTCCTCGAGCCGCGAGAGCATCGGGCCGATCAGCCGCCGCGGCAGCTCGGCTGCGAGCACGAGCCCGGCGGTGTCCTCGTCCGTCGCGGGGTCGGCCGTGAGCTCGAAGCCGTACTCCGCGCCCAGATCGGAGAGGGCGTACTCGGCTCGCGACGGATCGATGAGGTAGGCGGCGAGGAGCGTGTCGTCCGTCGCCTCGACGCCGATCGCCTTCGCGTCGTGACAGGTGATCTCCGCCCTACGGAGATCGTCCAGGGCTTTGGGAGCGATCACGACCTCGTCGCCCGTCGCGACGGCCATCCGGTCGCCGCGGGCCGCAAGGCCGATGCGCCCCGCGATCGGCCCGGGCAGCCCCTCGTGCCATGTCGTCTTCAAAGCAGAGACCTCGATTTCAGGCGTTGCTGCCGGAAGCGCGGCGTCGAGCGTGTCCAGCCGCTGCAGCAACGCCCGGAACTCGAACCGGCGGAAGAACTCCTTGAGCCGGGAGCGATCGGGTGGCTCGAGCGTGAGCCCGGTCGGATCGAAGTCGAGCTCGAGGTCGCGGCGCATGGTCGCGAGCTCCTTCGAGACGCGCGCCTGGTCGGCGTGCTCGGCGATCGCCTTCGCCCTGGCGGGCGTCAGCTCCGCCGCGTGCTCGATCACCGACTCGAGCGACCCGTAGGTGCCGATCAGCTGGCCGGCGGTCTTGTCGCCGATCCCGGGGACGCCGGGGATGTTGTCGGAGGTGTCGCCCTTGAGGCCGATGAAGTCGGGCACCTGGTCGGGCCGCACCCCGTAGCGTGCCTCGACCCGCTCCGGTGTATAGACCTGCACGTCGGCGACGCCGCGTGGCGTCATCATCAGGCAGACGTTCTCGGAGCAGAGCTGGAAGGCGTCACGATCGGTGGAGACGACACACGTGCGCAGGCCGGCGTGGTCGGCGCGCGTCGCGAGCGTCGCGATCACGTCGTCGGCCTCCCAGCCCTCGAAGTCGAGGTTGCGGTATCCGAAGGCCTCGACCAGCGGCCGGAAGCTCGGGAACTGCTCCCGCAGCAGGTCCGGCATCGGACGGCGGCCTTCCTTGTAGACGACGTCGGCCGCCTCGGCGACGGCCGCCCGGTGCACCGGTCGCGAGTCCCAGGCGACGGCGACCGCCTTCGGCCTGTAGTCCGAGAGCAGCTTGAAGAGCATGTTCGTGAAGCCGAGAAGCGCGCCCGTCGGCACTCCCTCCGAGGTTGCGAGCTCCTCCGGCAGCGCGAAGAACGCGCGGTAGGCGAGGTTGTTGCCGTCGACCAGGAAGAGGTCGCAATCGTGCGCGGGCGCGTCGTCGAGCTGGAGCTCCTGTCCGCTGAGCGTCTTCGGCGACACTGGCAATCGATGCTACCCCCGCCCACCCGAATGCCGTGACGCGCATCCCGCTCCTCTCGGGGTCGCGGCTCGCGGTGGTCGAGGTCCCCGACGACGGCGTGGTGCTGCGTCCGCCGCCGCCCACCGATGTGCTCGAGGGAGTCGCGCGTGCGGCCCGCGAGGCGATGCGCTTCCCGCTTGCCGGCGAGCCGCTCTCGCAGCTCGTCACGCCCGGCGGGACGGCCACCGTCGTGGTCGAGCTGCCTGCGCTGCCGATTCCCTCCGTAAGCCCCGACCCTCGGCAGGAGGCGATCGCCGCCACGGTCGACGAGCTCGCTCGGCTCGGCGTCTCCCAGGTGACGATCCTCGTGGCGAGCGGACTTGCCCGGCGGCCCTCGCCGCGCGAGATCGGGATGCTCGTCCCGCCCGAGTTCCGCCGTCGCTTCCGGGGGCGCCTGATCGTCCACGACGTCGAAGGAGACGACCTCGTCCAGGTCGGCGAGACGGCCGGCGTCCCGCTTCGCGTCGCCCCCTCCCTGGTTCAAACCGACCTGGTGGTGACGGTGACCGCGGCGGAGACGGTGCTCGACGGCGGCCCCGGCACGCTCGTGCGCGCCTGCTCGCGCGAGGCACTCCGTGCCGCCGGCGCCACCTCGCTGCTCGAGACGTCGTCTGCCCCGGGCTGGGGCCTCGCGGTGGAGCTGGAGCGCCTTCTCGCCGCACGAGTGCCGCTCTTCGGCCTCTCGCTCGTGCTCAACCTCCCCCACGTCTTCGGCGGCTACCCGTACGAGGAGCAGATCCTCGAGCGGCTCGCGCGCTCCAGGCTCCGCCGAGGCTTCGCCCTCCTCCCCGGTGCCTTGCGACAGGGGTTGATCGATCGCGTCCCGCGTGAGCTCTCCTGCGCGGCGATCCTCGGCGGGCGGCCTTCGGCTGCGCACTCGGAGGCGCTCCTTCGCGGGATCGAGTTCAAGGGCACGGCGCTCCCCGAGCCGCTCGATGCGATCGTCCTCGGCATCCCCTCGACGACGCCGTTTCTCCCGAGAGGGAGGCCCAACCCGGTCGCGGCCGCCTCATTCGGCCTGGGGATCGCGCTGCGGCTCTGGCGGGACGCCTTCCCGGTACACACCGGAGGGACGGCGATCCTCCTCCACGACTTCCAGCGGCACTTCCCGACCCCCGTGCAGACGCCCTACCGCGCCCTCTTCGACGATCCGCGCACGGCCCGCGACCCCGATGCGCTCGCGGAGGCCGAGCGCTCGGCGCTCGCCGATGCCCGCGCGATCGCCGCCTACCGGTCGGGAGCCGCCGTCCACCCGCTCGAGCCGTTCGTCGCCTGGAGCGGCTGCGAGCCTGCGCTGAGCCGCCTCGGGCCGGTGCTCGTCGCCGGCTGCCGCGATGCGGTGGCGGCGCGCCAGCTCGGCCTCGTGCCCGTGGGGAGCTACGGCGCCGCCCTCGCGATGGCCCGGGGCCGCGGCGCCGAGCGCATCGGGCTCCTGCTTGCGCCGCCCTACTTCCCGCTCGTCGTCGGGTCGGAACCGCGGTAGGTGACGACCCGGACGGTCTCGATCGTGACGAGGCCGTCTTCGACCATCTCGTCCAGGATCGGCATGAAGCTCTCGATCCGGTCGGGGGTGTCGACGATCTCGATCACGAGCGGGAGGTCTTCGGAGAGCCGGAGGATCCGCGAGGTGTGGAGATGGGAGCGCGCCCCGAAGCCCTCGATCCCACGGACGACCGTCGCGCCCGCAAGCCCTTCGGCCCTGGCCCGCTCGACGATCGCCTGGTAGAGCGGCTTGCCGTGCCAGCGGTCGGACTCGCCGATGAAGATCCGGACGAGCCGGCCCTCGCCTTCGAGCCGGGTCACAGTGTCCTCCTCATAGGGCCCTCGCGAAGACGACGCCGAGATACACGGCCCCGAGCCCCGCGGCACACGAGCCCGCGATGTTCGCGAAGGCAAGCCCGAGCGCCCGGTCGGCGGCGAGGCGGTACGTCTCGAACGACAGGGTCGAGAAGGTCGTGTACGCCCCGAGGAAGCCGATCGTCAGCGCCGAGCGCAGCCACGGCGCCATCGTCGAGCGCTCGGTCGCGAACGTGAAGATGAGCCCGAGCGCGAACGCGCCCGTGATGTTGACGACGAAGGTGCCCCACGGGAAGGCGCCGTGTGCGCGCCGCGCGACGAGCCCCTGGAGGCCGTAGCGCGCGAGCGCGCCGATCGCACCGGCTACCGCAATGGCGACCGCTGTCCGCATCGACTCGATGGTAGGCGGCCGCGCGGTCGTCGGGCGGCACCTTCCCCCGGCTGCCGGATCGGGTGAACCTTGTGTTACAGGAGGTGTTCGTGCAGGCTCTCCGCGACCGACCGCTCGCGATTGCGGGCGAAAGGCCTTAGGATCGCCCTTCCGTGATACGCGAAACCAAATCGCCCTGGAAATGCCGTACGATCCCGGGCTGGGTGTCACCAATTCGTACGAGGCAGATGAGTCACGCCATGCCTCACCACAGAAAGGAAGAAGGATGACAAAAAGGAAACTGGCGGCTTGCGTCCTGCTGGCCGTCGGGGTGATCGGGCTGTCCGCAGGCGCTGCCAGCGCACGGCAGACCCACGCCTCCGGCCTGCCGAACACCTGCAGCAAGCCGTTCGGGTCCGGACAGTATGTGATCGCAAGCGACCTGCCTCTCGAGGGCTCGCTGCGGCCGCTGTCGGTCCAGATCAACCAGGCGATCGAGCTCGAGCTCAAGAAGGCGAACTACAAGATCGGCACCAAGACCGTGCAGTTCGTGGCCTGCGACGACGCGACCGCCGCCAAGGGCTCGTGGGATCCGCAGACCTGCACGAACAACGCGAACAGCTACAAGACGGTCTCGAACCTGCTCGGAGTAATCGGCACGTTCAACTCCGGCTGCGCCGAGATCGAGGCTCCGATCCTGAACCGCGCTCCGGGCGGCGGGATCCCGATGGTCAGCCCGGCCAACACCTACGTCGGCCTGACGAAGAAGACCGGTGTTGCCGGTGAGCCCCAGAAGTACTTCCCGACCGGGAAGCGCAACTACGCACGCGTGGCCGTCCCGGACAACTTCCAGGGCGCCGCGGATGCGACATTCCTGAAGAGCAAGGGCGTCACGAGCGTGTACGTGCTGAACGACGGCGAGGCCTACGGCGTCGGCATCGCGAACAACTTCGCGAACGCCGCCAAGTCGCTCGGCATCACCGTGCTCGGCAACGACAAGTGGGACGCGACGCAGCCGAACTACCAGTCGCTCTTCCAGGGGATCGCCAGCAAGAACCCCGGGGCTGTCTTCCTCGGCGGCATCGTCTCCAACAACGGCGGCCAGCTGATCAAGGACAAGGTCGCCGTCCTCGGAGACAACACGAAGGTGCTGCTCCTCGGCCCTGACGGGTTCAACGACCCGGCCACCGCTCCGGCTGCCGGCGCGGCTGCCGAGGGCATGTACGTCACGATCGGCGGCTCCGACCCGAACCAGCTCAAGACGGCGGCGGGCAAGGCGTTCGCCACGGCGTTCAAGGCGGCCTATCACGTCAAGCAGCTCGCGGCCTACACGGCGTACGGAGCTGAGGCCTATCTCGTGCTGGCCAACGCGATCGCGAAGAGCAACGGGACGCACTCGTCCATCGACACGCACCTGTACAGCCAGAACTTCCCGAATGGAATCATCGGGGCGTTCAAGATCGACTCGAGCGGCGACCCGTCACTCGGTGGCGTCACCGTCGACCAGATCACCAACGGCACGATCACTCCCGTGACGGTCGTCAACCCGCCGGCTGCGCTGGCGGTGTCGGCGCTCGGCTAGGCAACACGGGCAAGTAGGAGCACAAGCGAGATGGGAACGAGCGCGGGGACGGCCAACGAGAAAGGGCCGATCCTCGCGCTCGTCCCGCGCTTGCGCGGACGGGCGGTCAGCTCGCTCGGGATCCTGCTCCTGGGGCTGGTCGCGTTCTGGCTGATCGCGAACATCGTCAGCGACTGGCGGCAGTTCGTGCTCGTCTTCCTGAACGGCGTCACCAACGGATCGATCTACGCGCTCGTCGCGATCGGCTACACGCTCGTGTACGGCATCCTCGAGCTGATCAACTTCGCCCACGGCGACGTGTTCAGCTGGGGCGCGATGGTCGCCTACACGGTCGGGGTGAGCTGGCTCGGCCTGACCGGCAGCGAGTCGGGACCGGTCCTCTTCGGCGCCCTCCTCGTCGCGGTCATCGCCGCCGCCGCCTTCTGCGCAACCCTGAACATGGCAGTCGAGCGGGTCGCCTACCGGCGGCTGCGCAACGCGCCTCGACTCGCACCGCTGATCACGGCGATCGGGATGTCGTTCGTCCTCTCGAACGCGATCGCGGTCTTCTATGGCTTCGACTACGTGAGCACGAACCCGCTGCTCCCCCGCGGCGCGATCTTCCACATCGGCAACCAGAGCTACGGCTGGGACAAGCTGATCGTGCTGCTCGTGACCTTCCCGGTCCTCCTCGCCCTGACGATCGTCGTCCGCACGACGAAATGGGGCAAGGCGATGCGCGCGACGGCACAGAACCGCGACGCGGCCCGGTTGATGGGCATCGACGTCGACCGCGCGATCTCGTTCGCCTTCGGGCTCGGCGGCGCGCTTGCCGGCGTCGGCGGCTTCGTCTACCTCGTCTACTTCACCCAGGCGCGCTTCGACCTCGGCTTCCGCATCGGCCTCTTCGCCTTCACCGCAGCCGTGCTCGGCGGGATCGGGAACATCAGCGGCGCCGCGCTCGGCGGCTACCTGATCGGCTTCATCGAGAACTTCAACAGCGGCCTCACATGGCATGCGCCCGGGCCCAACTGGACAGAGTCGCTCGTCTTCATCCTCCTGATCCTGATCCTCGTGTTCAGGCCCTCCGGCCTCCTCGGCGAATCCCTCTCCACACGGTCGTGACCAGGACGCAGCGGCAATACGGGTACGCGTTCGTCGGGGCAGCGCTCTTTGCGCTCTACCCGGTCGCCTACCACCACTACCTCTCGAACGACCTGACGAAGTGGCTGCCGAACATGTCGACGGCCTTCGTGATCGTGGCCTTCACCGTCATGGGGCTCGGGCTCAACTTCGTCGTCGGCTACGCCGGCCTGCTCGACCTCGGCTACGTCGCGTTCTTCGCGGCCGGGGCCTACGTGGCCGGCTGGCTCGCCTCCGAGCAGTTCGCCGGCAGTGGCAGCCACCCGAGGTCGTGGATCTTCGGCGGCACGGTGCCGAAGGGGACGCTCGGCGTGCACATCACCCCGTGGCTCGTGATCGTGATCGCGGCCGCGTTCGCCGCCCTGCTCGGCGTCCTGATCGGCATCCCGACCCTGCGGCTGCGCGGCGACTACCTCGCGATCGTGACGCTCGGCTTCGGCGAGATCATCCCGCAGTTCGTCCGCAACGGCGACAACATCTTCCACTACAACGTCACCAACGGCTCGTTCGGGCTGAACGGCATCGACGGGGTCGGCTTCGGCAACGGCGTCCATTCGGCCCTGCCGTTCCTGCCGAGCAACTTCCTCGACGAGGCCGACTCGACCTGGTACTACTGGGTCGCCCTCCTGCTCGTCGGGATCTCGATCGCGAGCTCGCTGCTCCTGCGCGACTCGCGCATCGGGCGGGCCTGGATCGCGATCCGGGAGGACGAGGACGCGGCGGCGGCGATGGGAGTCCCGCTGATGCGGACGAAGACGCTCGCCTACCTGATCGGCGCATTCTTCGGCGGCGCGGCGGGCTGCCTGATCACGTTGCAGGCGGGATCCACCTCGCCGCAGGCCTTCAGCTTGCAGGTCTCGATCTTCGTGCTCTGCATGGTGATCCTCGGCGGCATGGGCAACGTGTGGGGCGTCGCACTCGGCGGTCTGATCCTCGCCTACGTCAACTACCAGGGCCTGTTCGCGGCCGGTGACACGTTCAACTCGACCTTCGGCACGAACGTCGACATCTCTGAGTACTCCTACCTCATCTACGGCGCCGCGATCGTCTGCTTCATGCTCGTCCGGCCCGAAGGGCTGCTCCCGAGCGGGCGCCGTCGCGCCGAGCTGCACGAGGAGGACGAGTCCACGCTGGAAGAGCTCGCGGAGACGAGCCCGGAATGAGCGACGACCTCCTGATCGACGTCCGCTCCCTCCGCAAGGAGTTCGGAGGCCTGGTCGCCGTCGCCGATGTCGACTTCGCGGTCGCGCGAGGGTCGATCTCGAGCCTGATCGGCCCGAACGGCGCCGGCAAGACGACGCTCTTCAACATGCTGACGGGCGCCTACACCCCCACTTCCGGCGAGATCGTGTTCGACGGCCACGACATCGCGGGCCTCCCCCAGCACAAGATCACCGCGCTCGGTGTGGGCCGCACCTTCCAGAACATCAGGCTCTTCGGGACGATGACGACGCTCGAGAACGTGCTCGTCGGCATGCACTGCCGCCTCCGCAGCGGCGTGTGGCGGAGCATCATCCGCTCCCCGCTCCAGCGCCGCGAGGAGTCTCAGGCGCGCGTCCGCGCCCGCGAGCTCCTCGCCTATTGCGGGGTGCCTGCGCGGGCCGAGCGCCAGTACGCGCGGCATCTGGCCTACGGCGACCAGCGGCGTCTCGAGGTCGCGCGGGCCCTGGCGACGAATCCGAAGCTGCTGCTCCTCGACGAGCCCACCGCGGGCATGAACCCGCAGGAGACCCAGAGGTTCATCGAGTTCGTCCGCAAGGCGCGGGACGAGCTCGGGCTCACCGTCCTGCTGATCGAGCACGACATGAAGGTCGTCGTCCAGGTCTCCGAGCGCGTGACGGTGCTCGACTACGGTCAGAAGATCGCGGAGGGCCTGCCGGCAGACGTCACCTCCGACGAGCGCGTCCGGACCGCGTACCTCGGAACGAGAGCAACAGGATGAGCGAGGCGACGGTTGCGAGCGGCGGAGCGGCGATGCTCGACCTGGACGACGTCCACGTCTACTACGGAGCGATCCACGCCCTCAAGGGAGTGACTCTTCGAGTCGACGCCGGCCAGATCGTGGCGCTGCTCGGCGCCAACGGCGCGGGGAAGTCGACGACCCTGCGGGCGATCTCCGGGCTGCTGCGGGCGCGGAAGGGAAGGATCCGGTTCGAGGGCCAGGACATCGTCAAGGAGAGCGCGCAGGCGATCGTCAAGCGCGGCGTCGCGCAGTCGCCGGAGGGCCGTCAGCTCTTCTCCCGGATGACGGTGCTCGAGAACCTCGAGATGGGCGCGTTCCAGCGGCGCGACCGCGAGGGCGTCGGCGAGGATCTCGAGCGGGTCTACACGCTCTTTCCACGGCTGTCGGAGCGCCGCGACCAGAAGGCGGGGACGCTCTCGGGCGGCGAGCAGCAGATGTGCGCGATCGGGCGCGCCCTGCTGGCCCGGCCTCGGCTCCTGCTGCTCGACGAGCCGTCGATGGGGCTCGCGCCGGTGCTCGTGGAGCGGATCTTCGAGGTGATCGTGGACATCAACAAGACCGGGACCACTGTCCTGCTCGTCGAGCAGAACGCGGCGATGGCGCTCGAGATCGCCCACCGTGGGTACGTGCTCGAGACCGGCAAGGTCGCGCTCGCCGACGATGCCGCGGCGTTGCGTGCGAACGAGCGGGTTCGCGCGTCGTACCTTGGCGAGTGAGAGGCGACCGGGGTCGCTGAGCGCGAGGCGATGACCGGGGGCAAGTCGAGGCGGCCGGCGGTCGACACGGGCAGCGTCCGGCTTCGTGGGCTGGCGCCGTTCGCGATCACCTGGCACCGCGTCCGCGCCCGGCCGGGCCGGTCGCTGCTCGTCAGCATCGGCGTGGCCGTGGCGGTCGCCTTCCTGGTCGGGGTCGCCGGGGGAAGCGTGCTCTCCGAGGATCTCGCGCTGCGGCACTCCCTCGGCGGGCTGCCGCCGGCCGAGCGCGTCGTGCGCGCAGCCTGGTCTGGCTCGGTCGCTCCCGGCGGCTACACGGCGCTCAGCAGGGACGGCCGCCGGGCGGTGCGCTCGCTCACCGGCGAGCCGATCGTCGACGCGGTCGAGCTCACGGATGTGAACCTCGGGCACGGCCTCGTCAAGCTCGGTGCGTCCGACTCGCTCCGGAGCGTGGTCGATCTTCGCTCCGGCCGTCTTCCGAGAGGCTGCAACGACACACGCTGCGAGGTCCTTCAGATCAGCGGAACGCGCCTCGACAAGATCGACGACTACGGCGTCCACCTGGTCGTCGTCGGACGCGGCACGTTGAGCTCGCTCGTCGCGTTCGGCGAAGGCGGCCTCTCGACGCAGTCGACCGCCGGCGGCGAGCGGCCCGAGCCGGTGCTCCTGAGCGGCAGTGTCGAGGGCCTCGCCCACCTCGGGCCGCTGCGCCTCTTCAACCGGAGCTACTCGTGGAGCGCGCCGCTCGCGCCGGACACCGTGCATGTGTGGGACATCCAGAAGCTCTTCGCCGCCGAGGGCAAGGCGGAGGCCAGGCTCATCGACGAGAACGGCCAGTTCATCCTGACGACGCCCGACGATGCGCTCTCGACGTCGAAGACCGAGAGCGAGTCGGCCTCGAGGCGCGTGCTCCTCGTCGGCAGCTCGGCGGCGATGCTGCTCCTCGCCTTTGCAGGAATCACAGCCGGGGCGCTTCGCCGGGACGCGCGTGCAGAGCTGCGGCGGTTGATCGCGCACGGGGCGACGCGTGCCCAGCAGCGAGCGTTCCTGCTCGCCGAGGCGAGCGCGGCCGTCCTGCCCGGCGCGCTCGTCGGAGTCGGGCTCGGCGCGCTGGCCGACGTCCTGATCGCGAGGCAGGTCGGCGTCTCGGCCGCAGCGGCCATCGGGCACGGCGTGGCGACGGGCACGACGGGCGCCCTCGCCCTGGCTGCCGCAATCGGGGCGGTCGTGGCCGTGATCTTCGCGTTGCGCGAGCTTGCGGCGGCTCCGACCAAAGGCGTGCGTCCGGTCGACATGGCTGCCCTCGGCGCGCTCGTCGCGCTCGGCCTGCTGCTGGTGATCGGCCAGAACGACGCCTCGGGCCTGCACACCGGGCCGGCGGTCGCCCTGGCGGCGATGCCGCTCCTCGCGAGCTTCGCCTTCTGCGTCATCCTCGGCCGCCTCCTCTCGCCGCTCGTCCGGGTGGCGCTGCGAACCGCCCGCGACGGCCCGTTGAGCCTGCTCGTGGCGCTCCTGACGCTCCAGCGCTCGCCGGGACGGACGGCCGGGATCGTCGGCTTCCTCGCGGTGTCGACCGGCCTCGCGATGTTCGGCCTCTCCTACCGGGCGACCCTCGCGAGCTCGAACGCGCAGCGCGCGGCCTACTCCGTGCCGCTCGACTACACGCTCGGGATCGGGCAGGCGCTCGTCGCTCCCAACGAGGTCGCGACCTCCGCCCAGTACGACTCGCTCGGGCCGGGCGTCGGAAGCTGGCCGATCCTCCGCCAGGCCGCGGCGGTCGCCGGTTCGAACGGCAAGCCCGACACGCCGACCGTCCTCGGAGTGCCGTCGGGCGCCTTCGGGCTGCTGCACGGGTGGCGCAGCGACTTCGGCGTGTCGAGCCCGGCACGACTCGGACGGCTCCTTCAGCCGGCGAAGCCGGTCGCCCTCGCCGGCGCGCGCATCCCCGCCATGGCGACGAGGCTTGAGCTCTACGTTCGCGACCAGGGAGCGGTCGTCCAGCCGGAGCTGGTCGTGCTGACTCCCCGCGGCGAGGCCGATCAGCTCGCCTTGCCGCTCGCGACCGCGCAGACCGGAGTGCTCGGCGTGGCCGTTCCCCCGGCCGATCGCGGCGGGCGCGTGGTGGGGCTCGCGTTCGACCTGCCGTCGGCGGTGGCGAAGTCGGCCGCTCACCAGGAGGCCGAGGGCCACAACGTCTCGATCGGCTTCGCCGGCACGTTGCAGCTCGGGCCGCTCGAGGCGATCACGCAGAGCGGGAAGCTCCGGGTGTCGTCCTTCGCAGGCTGGATCGGCCACGCGGGCATTTCGCCGCGCCGTGCGGGGAGCGGCGTTCGCGTGCGCTTCCAGATCAACACCGCGGCGCAGGCTCTTCTCCGCCCGCGTCAGCCGTTCGACGATCGCCGCCTCGCGGTCGTCGCAAGCCCGGACGTGGCCGCAAGCGCCGGGCCGGGAGGGGCGATCGAGCTCAACTTCGGCGACCAGGTCGTGCACGCGCGGCTGGTTGGGACGCTGAGCCGCTTCCCGACGACTCAGGATGCCGACGAGAGCTTCGTCGTGGCCGACGAGGCTTCGCTCGCGACGGCGCTCGGGGCGAACGACCTGCCGACGGCGATCCCCGACGAGCTCTGGCTCTCGGTGCCGCCGGCAGCGCAGCCCCGGGTCGCCGCCTCGCTGCGGGAGCCGCCCTACTCGACGCTGGCGATCTCGTCCCGCGCCGCGATCGCCTCGAGCCTGCGCGACGATCCGCTCGGCCGCGGCATCGTCGTGTCGCTGCTGAGCGCCTCCATCGCAGCGCTGGCGCTCGCGCTCGTGGGGCTCGCCCTGGTCACGGCAGGCTTCCTGCGAGACGACGGCGACACCCTGTTCGACCTCGAGTCGCAGGGCGTCGGCCCGAGCACGCTCCGCGCGAGCGTCCGCTGGCGCGCCCTGGGGCTGGCTGCGATCGGCCTCGTCGCCGGGATCGTGCTCGGCGCGGCCCTGGTCGCGATCACCGGCAGGCTGCTCGCCCTCGACGCGACGCTGACCCTGCCCGATCCGCCGCTGCAGCGGGTGACGCCGTGGCTCGCAATCGGTGTCTCGGCCTGCGCGCTCGCGTTTGCCGCGGCCGCGCTCGTCGAGGTCGTGCTCCGGCTGATCGATCATCGCTCGGCCGCCGGCCGCGGCCTCACCGGGGAGAGCTGGGCGGCATGACGGGTTTGGCGGTCGAGCTGCGCGACGTCTTCCGTATCCACGCGGCCAGTAGCGGCGGGGCGGTGGCGCTTCAGGGGCTGACCCTGTCTGTGCCCGAGCGGGAGCGCTGCGTCGTGCTCGGCCCGAGCGGCTCGGGCAAGAGCACGCTGTTGCGCATCGCCGCCGGGCTCGATCGCCCGTCGGCGGGCGTGGCACGAACGCTCGGCTCGGATCTCGGCTCGCTCTCGCCGCGCCGCGCGGCGGCGTTCCGCTCCCGACATCTCGGCTTCCTCGACCAGCACTACGCGCGATCGCTCTCCCCCACGCTTACGTGCGCCGAGAACGTCGAGCTGCCGCTTCGGCTCGCAGGTGTCCCGGCAGCCGAGCGCCGCCAGCGGGCACTCGAGCTCCTCGGCCGCGTCGGGCTCGGCGACCGGGAGGCCGACACGCCCGACCGGCTCTCCGGAGGTGAGCAGCAGCGCGTGGCCGCCTGCGCAGCGCTTTCCCACCGGCCGTCGATCCTGTTTGCGGACGAGCCAGCCGGTGAGCTCGACGCAGCGACCGCGGCATCCGTCTACGAGCTCCTGGCCGAGCTTGCGGCGCAGGACGCCGCGACGCTCGTGGTCGTGAGCCACGACGTGAGGGCGACGGACTTCGCAGACCGCGTCGTGCATGTTCGCGACGGCCGTATCAGCGCCGAGCTGCGGCCGGGCACCGACCTGCAGCTCGTGGTCGGCCGCGGCGGCTGGGTGCGGCTGCCCGCAGACGCCCGCGAGCACGCGGGCATCGGGGGCCGTGCGAGCTGGGAGGCCCGCGACCGGAAGGTCGCCCTCCACGGCGACCTGGCGCTTGACGATGCCGCTGCCGCCGTCCGTCCCGAGCTGCGAACCGACGGTGAGGTCGCCGCCTCGCTACGGGGCATCCACAAGAGCTACGGCACAGGCTCGGGACGGCGCCTCGTGCTCGACGGGTTCGGGGCCGATCTGCGGCGCGGCGTCGTCGTCGCGATCGAGGGACGCTCCGGGTCCGGGAAGACGACACTCCTGCATCTGCTCGCGGGCCTCGAGCGCCCCGACGGCGGCTCGGTCGAGGTCGACGGGTGCGAGCTCACCGCCCTCGACCGCGAGCAGCTCGCCGCGTTCCGGCGCGCTCACATCGGCTGGGTGGGGCAGGAGCCGGGGCTGCTCCCGTTCGCGACCGCGCTCGAGAACGCGACGCTCGGCCTCGAGATCCGCGAACGCGGCACGCGCCCCGAGCACGAGCCGGAGGCGCGAGCCTGGCTCGAGCGGTTCGGGCTCTCCGATTGCATCGACCGTCTCGCCGACCGCCTCTCGGCCGGCGAGCGCCAGCGCGTCGCGATCGCCCGCGCCCTCGCCCGGCGGCCCGACGTGCTGCTCCTCGACGAGCCGACAGCACGCGTCGACGAGGAGGCCGCGGCCCTCGTCGCCGACCTGCTCGTGACGGCGGCGCGGACCTCGAATGCCCTCGTCGTCTGCGCCACGCATGACCGCGCGGTCGCCGAGCGGGCGGACGAGGTGATCAGGCTCGAGCGCGCCGCGCGGTGACGCAAAGCCATGCCGACGGTGGGAATCGAACCGACACGCCCCGGAGGAACCGGATTTTGGGGCCATGAGAGCCATGCGCGCGGTGCTCTCGGACGTGCTTCACGGCTTCGTGACGCAGTGTGGATGCGCCCGATACATCCCCGTGCTTTAGCGCGGGTTACGCGACGGTACGCAACGTTCGACCGGTCCCACTGCCACGCTTGCGATATGACAGAAACGAAGGATCTAAACGGAGACTCCCTGGAAAACGGACGGGCCTTGGCTACGACTTGCTGGTTGGCGCAGCCGTCGCAGGGCCGATCGTGAGCCCGATCATCGGCGCGGTGACCTCGCATCTGCTCGATTCGAGACCGCCAACGGAGCCACCGGCACCGCGGCCTCAGATCAAGCTTCCGCCCGGCGTCGAACGCGACTGAGCGTCTCGGGCGCAGCGATGACGCTCCTGATCGCTTGGGGAAGGGTGAAGGGCTTCCCGACCGTGGGCACACCGAATCTCGTCGTTGCGTCGATGCCGCCAACACCGCTGAGCTTGTGCGAGCCGGTCAGGCTGCTGCTTCCTGAGAGCCGGATTGTGCCGCGTCCAGAGTCGGTGTAGACGCGCTCCGCCGATTGGCGGGGGCGCGGGGATCATCATCGTCCCGTAGCGGCTTCGTGGACGTCGTCCTCTCGTCTGTTCCGTCCGACTAGCTCGCTAGAGCAGTAGTTTCGTTGTATCCTGATACAACAAGGGCATTGGCAAGATGACGCCAATGCTCTTGGACACGGCAAAGGAGAATCATTGAATACGGTACGCATGTATGAGTTCCCGCCTCTGGAGCCAGAGACGCGCACGCCTCCGCGAATGCGGTAGTAAGCGCGGGCGCTGACGCCGCTCCTCTGTCTGATAGATGCGCATCACTGCAGCCAGTAAGTCGAATTCGCGGTACACGCCACGTTCGCCTGTGGCCTGTCTCGCTCTCGTGATGGCTCGCTCCCAGAGGTTCCAACTCTGGATGATCGTGGGTCCCCACTGTTTGTAAACGACATCGGCTGAAATCGCACCGTCGGAGTGCAGGACGCCGAGCGTCTCGGCAACGTTGACCCAAACTGAAAGATCGCTGAGTCGGTCGATCGCGTCGCCTCGAGCCCTTTGACTTCGTCGATCGGTTGCTGGTTGAACGATCGTTTCCATGAGATCCACTAGTCCCTGTGCGCCCAATCTGCCGCTGCCGCGTGTGGCCGCGCGAGTGCGCGCGTCTCCCAATCGCGCAGACATGTCCGTCAAGAGCTGAGCGTGTCTTGTCCGACGGCTGTCCCAAATGCTGAAGAGGGCAACGATCGCTGCTGCGGCCAGCGCAAGCGTCGCCCCCGCCGTGATCCATCCGGCCAGGTCGTTCGCCCCATGATGAAGAGCGACCGCATGCTCAGACTGCGGCAAGTGAGCGTGCCGATGAAAGAACATCCTCAGATCGTCCTACAACTTGTGAGGCTTAGCAACGGCCGCTTCGCCGGACTCGGCAGTTCGCCGCGAGCCGCGATGGCGGCGATCGCAAGGGGCGCTACTGCACTTGCGATTCGACATACGACTCAGGCTCATCGTTCCGGTAGTAGCCGATCCTTGTCACAAGCCGAGTTTGGCTCAACGAGCCGATGCCGAAGGTGGGAATCGAACCCACACTCCCCGAAGGGAACCGGATTTTGAGTCCGGCGCGTCTGCCAGTTCCGCCACTTCGGCCTGGCGTGGATGGTATCCCGGTCGCGCGGAGCGAGCCTTACGCGGCGAAGAGCGGCTGCGCGGGCGACGGGCCCGCTTCGGTCGGGTCGACTGACCGCGTTGAGCGCTTCTGGTCGTAGAGGCGCTGGTCGGCTTGCCGGATCGCGTCGTCTGCGGTGCGCGTGTCTGCCGTGAGCGGCGTGAAGCCGAGCGAGCAGGTGATCGTGAGGTCGTCGATGCGCTCGGTGAGCGTCGTCTGGGCACGCTCGAGCACCTCGCGGGCCTGCTCGCCGCGCACGATCACGCAGAACTCGTCGCCGCCCATCCGGTAGGCGCTGCCGTGACCCTCCACTGCCACCCTCAGCCGCTCGCCGATCCGGTCGAGGATCGCGTCGCCGGCCGGATGGCCGAACCTGTCGTTGAAGGCCTTGAAGCCGTCGAGGTCGAGCACGGCGAGGAACGCGGGGTCGTCAGACCCGGGCGCCGCCAGAAGCCTGTCGAGATCGCTGAAGAGCTTTCTCCGATTCCAGAGACCGGTGAGCTGGTCGGTGAGGGCATCCTGCCGGGTCTGCTCGAGCAGTGCGTGCTTCTCGCGCGTGAGCCGCACCGCGTGCCAGAGCGCAACCGAGAAGGCGACCAGCAGCAGCACGATCGCGAACACCGATCCGATCTCGGCGAGCTCTCGCGCCGAGGAGGCCTGGCGGTCGTACTTCGTCTCGATGGTCTGGAAGGTCTGGTTCAGCCGGTACCCCGGGCCGCCCGGAAGCAGCGCGAGCCCGAGCATGACCGTGGCCGCTCTAAGGTGCCCCGAGCTCGCGATCGTGTTCGCCCTGGCGAGGAGCGGATAGAGCGCCTGCACCTCGGTCATGATCAGGCGCGAGTCGCTGCGGTTTCCCGCCCATCCGTTGAGCGTCTCGGCGGTCGCGTCGATCTGCCGCTCGGCCGATGTCAGCTGTGCCTGCACTCTCCGGCGGCTGGAAGGCCCGGTCAGGCCGAGCGCCGTCTTCGGCAGGACATTCACCTGCACCTGCAGGCTCGCCACCGCGAGCTGCGCGTGGCGCCGCTGATCGAGGCGTCCCTGCAGAAGCAGAACCGACGCGAGGGACGCGAGGCCGAGCAGCCAGATCGCGACCACCACGAGATGCTCGCGACGGGGGCGCACGGCCAGGACCGAGCGCCAGGCGGGACGTCTGCTCACCAGCTCTGAATCGACCGGCCCCGGCGATGCCCGGATCCCCCCAAAGGGGTGATCGGCCTGCCTGCGCTACGACACCTCGAAGCCCGAGCCGGCACGCCTCACGGCGCAAGCTGCGTGACGAGCTCGTCGCGGAGCCCCGGCTCGGCCGAGCCGCTCTCGAACACGAGGTTGCCGAGCTTCAGCACCGCGATCCGGTCGGCGACCTCGAGGCTGAGGTCGAGGTTCTGCTCGACCATCAGGATCGTGCAGCCGTGGCGCTCCCGGATGCCCGTGAGCGCCTCTCTGACCGTCGCGATCACGGCGGGCCCGAGCCCGTCGCTGATCTCGTCGAGCACGAGCAGGTCGGGCCGCGAGACCAGTGCTTTCGCGAGCGTGAGCATCTTCTGCTCGCCGCCGCTCAGCGTGCCCGCGCGCTGGCGAAGCCGGCGGCCGAGCACCGGGAAGTATGCGAGCACCTCCTCCCGCAGTGCCGGAGGGCAGCGACGACCGGTGCCCACGCTCAGGTTCTCGTCGATCGAAAGGTCGCCGAAGAGGGAGCGCTCCTGGGCGGCGTAGGCGACGCCGAGCCGGGTGATCCGATAGGTGGGCCAGCCCGTCACGTCTCGGCCCGCGACCGACACGCGGCCCTGCGAGGGCCTGAGATAGCCCATGACCGCCTTGAGCAGCGTCGACTTTCCCATGCCGTTCCGGCCGACGACCGCCAGGGCGCCGTGCTCGGGGACCGCGAGCTCGATGCCCTCGAGGATCCTGGCCGACCCGTAGCCGGCGCTGAGACCGCTCACCGTGATGTTCACGTGACCGCCGTCCCGACGTAGGCCTCGCGGACGACCGCGGAGGCGGAGACCTCGGCCGGCGTGCCCGACTCGACGACCTTGCCACCGTGGAGGACGACGACGCGGTCGGCGACGCGAGCGACGAAGTCGAGGTCGTGCTCGATCAGCACGATCGTCATGCCGGCGCCGACAAGGCGGCGGAAGACGTCGCCGATCACATGCCGCTCGTTGCTCGTCAGACCCGCGGTGGGCTCGTCGAGCAGCAGCAGCTCCGGTCGTACCGAGACCGCCGCCGCGAGCTCGAGCCCCTGCTTGAGGCCGTGCGCCAGCTCCGGCGACGGTGCGTCCTCCCGGCTCTCGAGCCCGGTCGCATGGACGATGTCGAGAACGGATTGCGGCACGGGAATCGTCGCGGTGCGGCGCCACAGGGACGGAATGCGGCCCTTGCGCGACGCGAGCAGGATCGTCTCGGCCACGGTCAGGCTGTCGAAGAGATGCGGGATCTGGAACTTGCGGGCGATCCCCGCCCTGGCGATCCGGTGAACCGCCCGGCCCTTCCTCACCACCTCGCCGTGGTGGACGAAGTACGAGATCGACCCGCGGGTCGGAAGCTTGCCGTCGGTCAGCACGTTCAGGAGCGTCGACTTCCCCGCGCCGTTCGGCCCGACGATGCAGAGAAGCTCGCCCGCCTTGATCTCGAAGTCGACGCCGCGGAGCACTTCGAGCGCCCCGTAGGCGAACTCGACCTCCGAGATGACTGCGATCGGCTCGCCGCGCGGACGGAGGTCCGGCCGCGCGCGGGGCGAGGGGACGAGAGCGCGGCTCAGACGCGGAGCGCGACGCCGGTGGCGGAGGTGTCGCCAGAGGCGCGCGAGCGCCGAGAAGACCCCGTCCGGAACGAAGACCACGACCGCCACGAAGAGCAGCCCCAGGAACAGGGCCCATTCGGTCGGATAGGAGGCGCTGAGCTTCGAGGTGACGAAGCTGAGGCCGATCGCTCCGATCACCGGCCCGACGATCGTGCCGCGGCCGCCGACGGCCACCCAGATCAGGATCTGGGTCGAGAACAGGAACCCGAAGAGCGGCGCTGAGACGAAACCGACGATCACGGCGTAGAACCCCCCACCGAGCGCAGCCAGCATCGCGCCGAGCACGAACACGCCGATCTTGACGGCCTCGACGTTCGTGCCGAAGAACCTGACGCGCCGCTCGTTGTCGCGGATCGATCGCATCAGCAGCCCGAAATCGCTCCGCACGAGGACGAGCGCCAACGCGGCCACCGCCACGAGCATGACCGCGCAGACGTAGTACCAGGTCGTCCCCGAGACCTTGTGGTACGCGAAGCCGAACAGGCCGTTGTCGCCGCCCGTCCGCGTCCTCTCCTGCGTGTAGAGCGTCCCCGCGATCACTGTCAGAGCGAGCGTCACGATCGCGATGTAGAAGGGATCCGACTCGCCCTGGGAGAACGAGGCAAGCCCCACGAGGAGCGCGACGGCGCCGGCGACGAGCATCCCGATCGCGACGCCTGCCAGATGGCGCCCGAGGCCGCCGTGGGTGCCGAGCACGAGCCCCGTCGGGTCGACCGTCGTCGTCATCATCCCGACCGCCAGCGCGCCGGTGCCGAACCAGAGGGCGTGGCCGAGGTCGGGAATCCCCGTGTAACCCCAGACGAGATCGAGGCTGAGCGCGACGATCCCGTAGAGAAGCGACTCGGTGAGCAGGCTCAGGTGATAGGCACCGAGCAGGTGCGGCATGAGAAGCACGACCACGACGAGGCCGACGGCACCCGCCCCCATCCCTGCGCGTCTCCCCGTCATGAGCGGCGAAAGGCCAGGCCCTGCGGGCGGAAGCGCAGGATGACGACCGCGACCCCGATCACGACGGAATTCGCCCAGACGGCGTTCTCGTATCGCGAGAAGAGCGTCGTAACGGTGGCGAGCAGCACACACGAGAGCACGAGCCCGGGGAGGGTCCGCCCGGAGAGCAGCACGGCGAGGAACCCCGTGGCGACGAGCGTCTGCCCGAAGTTGGGGTCGACGCCCTGGATCGGCCCGAGCACCGCCCCCGCAAAGCCTGCGAGCCCGGCGCCGGCGATGAAGGTCAGCTGCCTGACCCGAACGGTGTTGATCCCGTGGCTTCGCGCGAGCGGCTCGTTCGTCATCACCGCCCGAATGGTCAGCCCGATCGCGGTGAAGCGAACCACGAGCGCCAGGGCCGCAAGGAGGGCAGCCGCCAGGAGGATCAGGATCAACCGGTAGTTCGAGTAGGGCGTCCCGAGCACCGAGGTCGCGCCGATGGTCGGCAGCTCGAGGAATCGCTGACCCGAGCCGTAGATCTCGACGATCGACTGGATGAGCACGAGCGAGAGCCCCCAGGTGGCGAGGATCGTGTCGAGCGGCCGCGCATAGAGCCGCCTGATCACGACCAGCTCGATCACCGCCCCAACCGCTCCCGTGACGAGGGCCGCCAGCACGAGGCTCGGCCAGAACGAGACGCCGTGGCCGCGGAAGCTGACCTCGGCGTAGACCCCCACCGCCATCAGGCCGGCGTTCGCGAGGTTGATGACGTGCAGCAGCCCGAAGATCAGGAAGAGCCCCGTGACGACCAGGGCGAGCGTCGAGATCGCGACGAGCGTGTCCAGCGTCAGGCTCACCCGGCGACACCTTCCACCGGGCGCGCCCGCAGAGAAGCCGTGGGGGAACCCGGAGGTTCCCCCACGTGACCGAGCGGTGGGATCAGATCCGCTCCGGCATTCGAGACCCCGGAGCGAAGGACGATCAAGGGCGCTCTTCCGCTACGGCCTAGCAGGTCGGGTTGGCCGGGATCGGAGTGATGCGCTGCGCCTTGGCGATGAGCTTCGCCGTCCCGTCCTTCTGCTCCTGGACGATGTACGTGGTCAGGCTGACGTAGTGGCGGTTCTTGAACGAGAGGTCGCCACGCGGGCCCGAGCTCTTCCCGGTCAGCAGCGAGCTGATCACGTCCGCGCCGGCGATCGACTTCGCATCCTTGAGAGCGTGAGCCAGGACGAAGACGCCGTCCCACGCGGCGGCTGCGGCACCCGAGATCTCCGCCTTCGAGCCGTACTTCTTCTGCAGTGCGGCCACGAACTGCTGGTTGCCCTTGTCCGTGTTGTCCTTGAAGTAGCCGGTGGAGACGATCGTCCCCTGGAGAAGCTGCCCGCCGACCGCCGCGGCGATCCCGTCATCCATGAGGAAGCTCGCCGTCCGGATCCCCTTCGAGCGGGGATCGGTCTTGAACTGCTTGTAGAACGCCGTCTCGTCGCTCCCCACCAGGATGTCGATCACGGTGTCCGGCTGCGCCGCGGCGATCTTCGAGATGTCGCTCGAGAAGTCCGTGGTCCCGAGCGGCTCGTAGGACGTCCCGACGACCGAGGCGCCGTCCGCCTGAGCCTGCTGGGTGACCGCGGCCTGACCTACGTGGCCCGAGGCGAAGTCGCTCGCGACGACGTAGATCTTCTTCGTGCCCGTCTTCGTCAGGTAGCTCATCAGCGGGTTCACCTGCTGGTTGCCGACATTGGCGAGCGAGAAGTAGTTCGGCAGGCAGAGCGATCCGGACGTCGAGGTCTGTGCGAGCACGTACGGCAGGCTGGCCGCCGTCGCGTAGGTCTCGCAGGCCGCCGTCGAGGGAGTCGACTCGAAGCCGAGGATGGCCTGGACGTGGGTCTGGTTGACGAGCCGGTTGCAGACGTTGCCGGCCGTCACCGGGTCGGCGGCGTCGTCGGCATAGAAGACCTTGATCGTGCGGCCCGCGACGTTGTGCTTGTTCACGTACGCGAGCGCCGCCTGAAGCCCCTGCGTGGCCGATGCCGCGTTCGTCGCCTGGCTGCCCGTGAAGCCGGTGACCCAGCCGATGGTGTAGGGGGCGGGCGCTGCCTTGCGTGCCGCGGCACCCGTTGACGCAACGGCGCCGAAGAGCACCGCGAGCATCAGGATGGCCGCCAGGGCCCTACGTCCCGGGAAGAAGAAGTTACGAGCCGACATGTACGCGCCTCCTCGAGAAAGGTCGGATGTCCGCGGTTCAGCCGAGACCGCCGGTGACCGGGTGGTGACAACCGCTTTTAACCCAGGCGGAGTTGAATGTCAAGGAGCCTGATACTCGGAGGGCGCGGCCTGCGTGGCCCCGGCGGATCCATCGTCCGGTTCCCTGCTGCTCGGGCGCTCCGCCCGGACCGGGGTCTCAGATCGCTCCGGCCGCCCGGAGCGCGTCGATGCGCTCCGGCGGGTAGCCGAGCAGGCCGCCGAGCACGAAATCGTTGTGCTCCCCGAGTCGCGGCGCCGGCCGATCGTAGCCGGCCCGGGCTCCCGAGAAGCGAATCGGGAACCCGCTGCCGTAGAGCTCCTCGACCGGTCCAAATGCCGGATGGGAGAGCGGGACCGTCTCCTCGCGCCTGAGAGCGCGGGGATCACGGACGGCGGCGGCCGTGTCGCGAACGATCGCTGCGGGAACGCCGCGAGCCTCGAGCTCCGCAGCGGCCTCCGCAGCCGTCCTCTCCGCAGCCCACCGGGCGACCAGCGCGTGCAGCTCGGCGGCGTTCGCGACGCGACGGTCCCGCGTCGAGAAGCGCTCGTCCTCGAGCAGCTGCGGCCGTCCGAGCGCCTCGAAGACGCCGCGGGCGAACGCGTCGGTCGGCGCGCAGAGTGCCACGTCCCCGTCGGACGCAGCGAAGATGCCGAACGGGGCGAGACGCGGCACGACGTTGCCTGTCCGCATCGAGATACCGGCACGCTCCATGGTGTCCCAGGGCTCGGTCGCGATCAGCGAGGTGAGGGCGCCGAGCAAGGCGACGTCGACATGCTGGCCCTTGCCTGTCCGCTCGCGCATGAGCAGCGCGGACACGGCTCCGAGCACGCCGAAGATCGGCCCGACGAGGTCGCCGAAGGGCACCCCGTTTCGGACCGGCGGGTCGCCGTAGGTCCCCGGCGTCGTCATCAGGCCGCTCAGTGCCTGGAAGATGGTGTCCATGCCCTTCCCGGGCTCACCGGCGCCGAAGCCGCTGATCGAGAGATAGACGAGGCGCGGGTTGAGTCTCGCGACGTGCTCGTACCCGACGCCGAGCCGGTCGGCCGTTCCGGCGCTGAAGTTCTCGACGACAAGGTCGGCAGTGCCCACGAGGTCGTCGAAGACCGCCCGCGCCTCCGGCTTCTTGAGATCCAGAGTGACGCTGAGCTTGTTGCGGCCGCGCTCGAGCATCGAGAGGGACATGTCGTCGACGCCCTCCCGGGCGAGATGGAGGCCGGTCGGGCCGACGTAGGGTGCGTTGTTCCGGGCAGGATCGCCGGCAGCCGGATTCTCCACCTTGATCACCGTGGCTCCGAGCGCCCCGAGCAGCTGAGTCGCAAAGGGCCCGGCGAGCGCGATCGTGAGGTCGATCGCGGTGATGCCCTCGAGCGGGCGCTCGGCCTGCGGGACGGACACGTCCCCACTATCTCAGGTCCCCGAATACGGCCGAAGATCGACCTGTATCAAGTGACCTGATACGTTCGCGCGGACGTGGCGGCGGCCGGGACCTCATCTCAGAATCTCGCTTCGTCGATCGGGCGCGAGCCATGGGTGGTGGGAGCGCAGGACACCGTCTTTGAAACACATGGAGCCCCAATATCCTCTGCGATTGAGGGCGCAGCCTCGCGCCGTCCAGCGTGTCCGAGCGACACGAGGCTCATTTTGAGATGAGCTCCGGGACTCGAGATCGCCTCACGCTTGGCGGAGGGCTTGCCCTCTCCTACCTTCGGTGGGGAGAGGCCGGCAGACCCGAGCTCGTGCTGCTGCACGGTGGCGGGCTCGATGCGACCGACTGGCGCGAGGTCGCACCCGTGGTCGCGTCCGCCGGCTGGCGGGTGACGGCGCCTGACCTTCGCGGCTGCGGGGAGAGCGACTGGGACCCCGACGCGCGCTACGGCGTCGAGCAGACGCTCACCGACCTCGACGAGCTCTTCGAGCACCTCGGGCTCGACTCGTTCGTTCTCGCCGGCCATTCGCTCGGCGCGGTGACGGCGTGCGTCTACGCCGCGCGCAGGCCCGAGCGCGTTCGGGCCTGCCTGATGGAGGACGGGGGGCCTGCCGACCACACCCGGCCTTCGTCGCTCGCCAACCCGACGATCGTCTTCGACTCGCGGCAGCACGCCGGGGCCGCGCTCGCAAAGTCGCTGCCCCGAGGCGTCCCGCCATGGGTGTTCGAGTCGCGCTTTCGCACGCTGGACGGCGGACGGCTGACCTGGCGGAGCGACATCCCGGGCCGCGTCCGCTGGGCCGCCGGCGGCGGCGAGCCGCTCATCCCCGGGCTCTGGCCCTACGTCAAGGCGATCCGCTGCCCGACCCTGCTCGTTCGCGGCGCCGACTCGCCGCTCTTCAAGCTCGAACACGCCGAGCGTATGACTGCCGTGAACCCGCTGATCCGGCTCGTTACGATCCCCGAGGCCGGCCACCTCGTGCACTGCGAGCAACCCGAGGCCTTCACGGCCGTGTTGCTCGACTTCCTGGCGAGCCTGTGACGGCGCTCGAGACACTGCGTGCGCACTACGAGGACCCGGCCCGTCCGCTGCGGGCGTGGCGCGATCGGGGCGGCCGGGTCGCCGGCTACCACGGGGCCGACGTGCCGCGCGAGCTGCTCGCGGCCGCCGGGTTCCTGCCGTTCCGCCTCCGCGGCTCGGAAGCGAGCTCAGCAGCGGCAGATCGCATCCTCGGGACCGGAGTGGGGCTCCCCGAGCGCCGCGTGCTCGCATCGCTGCTCGAGGGAACGCCCGAGCTCGACCTGCTTGTCCTGGCCCACGGCTCCGACAGCGCAGTCCGGCTCTTCACCTCGCTGCGCGTGCTTCCAGAAGCCCGGCCGGCGCTCCTGTTCCTCGACCTGCTCCACCTGCCTACGGAGACCACAGCGCGCTACGACCTCGCCCGTCTCCGCGAGCTCCGGGCCGCCCTCGAGCGGCTGTCGGGCTCGCGGGCCGACGACGAACGGCTCCGGGCCGCCGTCGCGGAGGCGAACGAGACCCGGCGGCTTCTCGGCAGCATCGCCGAGCTGCGGCGAGCCTCCCCTCCCAGGCTCTCCGGCTCGGACGCGCTCGCGATGATCGGCGCCGGCACCGCCCTCCCCGCAAGCGAGTACAACGGCCTGCTCGCGGCACTGGCGGGGGAGCAGGAACAGCTCCCGGAGCCGGTCGCGCGTCTGTACCTCGTCGGGAGCAGCCAGCCGTCGGCGCGGCTCTACCGGGCGCTGGAGACGGCAGGGCTTCACGTGGTGGGCGAGGACCACGACTGGGGCGAGGCGCTTGCCGACGGTCTCGTCGCCGAGGCCGGCGATCCGCTCGAAGCGATCGCGGCCCGCTTCCACACGGCAACCGCACTCGCGCGCCGGAGCACCAACGCTCGAGCGGCCCAGGCCGCCCGGGAGGCCACGGCGGCCGGCGCCGATCTCGTCGTCTCCTGGATCCGAGCCGCCGACGGCGCCCTCGCCTGGGGCATCCCCGCCATGCGGCAAGCTCTGGCAGCGGCGGGCATTCCGCTCGTCGTCTTCGATCGGCGCTCCTCGGACACTCCGACCGAGCCCGACCTGGCCAGGCTCACGTCCGGAGCCTGGAGGGCGCGTTGAGCGACCATGAAGAGGCCCCGTTCCGGGGAGAGCGCGGCGTGCGGCGGCTCGAGTCGGCGGCCGCCGCGCTGCACTACCAGCGCGACTGGTTCGGCGGGCTGCGGGAGCGGGTCGCCGCGGGCGAGCCGCTCGCGCTCGTCGACGCCGACGTGCCGCACGAGCTTCTCCGGGCACTCGAGATCCCGTACGTCGTCAACCAGTGGTGGGCGTCGGTCTGTTCGGCGAAACAGCGGGCCCCGCGCTTTCTCTCGCTTCTTCGCGAACGCGGCTATCCCGATTACGTCGAGCAGTACAGCGCCGTCTCGCTCGGCTCTGCGCTCGACGACGACCCGGAGGCGCCGTGGGGCGGCCTGCCGCCGGTGAGCCTCTTGCTGACCCAGATCTGGACGGATTCGCATCTCGCGATCGCGGAGGCGTGGCAGCGCGAGCTCGGCGTCCCCTTCTTCGCGCTGGAGAAGGCCGTCGACGACTCGCTGCCCGAGCGCTGGTGGGAGCGCATCGCCCGCGACTGGGAGATCGTCGTCGGGACGGCGCGGCTCGATCTGATGTCGGCCGAGCTCGAGCGGCTCGTCGACTGGCTCGAGCAGCTCACGGGGCGACGGCTCGACGAGGCGCGGCTCGTACGCGTGCTCGAGCTGGCCAACGAGCAGCAGGAGTGGAGCCGACGCACGCGCGACCTGCTCGCCGCGACCGCGCCCGCACCCCTCGACATCGTCGACAGCATCCCCGCCGTGATGCTCCCGCAATGGCACCGCGGCACCGAGTGGGCGCGCGATGCCGCCCGGGCCTTCCACGAGGAGGTCGAGGGCCTCGTCGCGGAGCGTGCCGCCGTCTGCGAGGACGAGCGGCTGCGCCTGATGTGGATCGGACGCGGCCTCTGGTTCAACCTCGGCTTCTACCAGCACTTCCGGCGCGAGTACGGCGCCGTCTTCGTCTGGTCGATGTACCTCGCGATCGCAGCCGACGGCTACCTGCGCTACGGCGGGCCCCCGCTCCGCGCGCTCGCGGCGCGGTTCGCGGCTTTCACCGACCTGCTCGGGATGCCGGGCTGGGCCGACCCGTGGTACGTGAAGGAGGCGCAGGCCAACCGGATCGACGGCGTCGTCCATCTCGTCGCGGCCGAGTCCCGCTCGAGCTACTTCGTGACCCAGGCGCTCGAGGACGCCGGCTTTCCGGTGCTCGAGATCGACGCCGACAACGCCGACGCCCGCGACTGGGACGAGCCGGCTTTCATCGCGGCTCTTGCACAGTTCATCGAGACCCGCCTCGAAGGCGCGACGCGGTGACCGAGGCTCTTAGAGCCTCTTTCACAATGAGCACGGGCCGCCTGGGCGTGCTGGGCACGCACTCTGCGTCGTCCTCAGTCGCCCCAATATCGCAAGGATATTGGGGCTCCCTGCGTCCTACCAGCGCACGCACCCAGCACGCCCAGTCAGCGCGAGGTCATCGTGAAAGAGGCTCTTAGACTGCTGCTCGTCGGCGACCTGATCCTCGACGAGCCCGATCCCGACTCGTTCTTCGACCCGAGCCGCGAGCTCCTTCGCTCCGCAGACCTCGCGATCGGGCACGTCGAGGTCCCCCACACCTCACGGGGCGTCGCCAGCAGCGTCGACGTCCCGGCGCCCCCCGCCGAGCCCGCGCATCTCGCCGCGCTCCAACGCGCCGGTTTCGGCATCGCGACCCTCGCCGGCAACCACGTCTACGACTCCGGAGCCGCGGGAGTCGAGGACACGATCGCGACCCTCCGCGGGCTCGGAATCGCCACTGCCGGGGCGGGAATGACGATCGAGGAGGCGCGGCTCCCGGCCGTCGTCGAGGTCAGCGGCGTCCGCGTCGGCGTGCTGAGCTACAACTGCGTCGGCCCGCGCGAGAGCCGCGCCACCTCCCGCAAGGCCGGCGCGGCGCCGCTCGACGTGATCACCCACTACGAGCTCGACTACGCCGGGCCGGGTGGCCCGCCCCGGACGTACACGTTCGTCGCGCCGGAGAGCCTCTCGCTGCTGCGCGAGGACGTGCTCGCGCTCGCCGCGTCGGTCGACGTCGCCGTCGTCGCCTTCCACAAGGGGATCGGCCACGTCCCGGTCCAGGTGCTCGACTACGAACGGGAGCTCGGGCGTGCCGCGATCGACTGCGGCGCCCATATCGTCGTCGGCCATCACGCCCACATCCTGCGCGGGATCGAGATGTATCGCGACCGCCCGATCTTCCACGGTCTCGGCAACTTCGTCGCGGTGACCCACGCCCTCACGCCCGACGGGACGAGCGCCGCCGAGCTCGAAGCATGGTCACGTCGACGGAAGGCTCTGTTCGGCTTCGAGCCCGATCCGGCACTGCCGTTCTACCCGTTCCATCCCGAGAGCCGGCACACGATCGTCGCCGACTGCAGGCTGAGCGAGGGCGGGGTGCTCGACGCCGGCTTCGTCCCGTGCTGGATCGACGACGCAGGCCGCCCGATCCCGAACGAGCGCAGCGAGGAGGTCGGCGCGTACGTCGGCCGGATCACGGCCGGCGCCGGGTTCGGGACGTCGTTCCGTGCCGAGAAGCAGCGAGTTCAGGTCGCCGCGACACAGGCAAGCGGGAGCGTCTCCGGCCCGTAGACCGGCCAGCCGAGCATCTCGGGCTCCCCCGCCCGCTCGAACGAGGACGTGCGAGCGAGCAGCTCCTCGAGCGCGATCCGCAGCTCGGCGCGCGCTACCGCCGCGCCGGCGCACTTGTGCGGTCCGTGACCGAAAGCCAGGTGAGGGTTCGGCGCCCGTCCGAGAACGAGCTCCTCGGGCTCGTCGAACACGTCGGGATCTCGGTTCGCCGACGGCAGCACGAGCGCAGCCATCTCGCCGGCACGGATCGTCCGGCCGCGAACCTCGAGGTCGCGGGTCGCCGTGCGTGCGAAGCCTTGGTTGGGCGCGTAGAGCCGCAGCAGCTCCTCGACCGCCGCGGGGATCAGCCCTGGCGAGGCGCGGAGCAGCGACTGGAGCTGCGGGTCGCAGGCGAGCCGGTCGGCGGCGCTCGCAAGCATCGCCGTGGGCGCGACATGCGCCGCGATCAGCAGCTGGCGCAGGCTGCCGGCGACGAGCTCGTCGTCGAGCGGAGCGCCGTCGATCCGTACCGCAAGGAGCGCGCTGACGACGTCCTCCGCCGGGTCGAGCGGCGCCGCTTTCCGTGCGGCAACGATCTTCCGGCATTCGGCGTAGAGCTGCTGGTTCTCGTGCTCGGCTGTCGCGACGTCGAAATGGGCCTGCGCATGCTCGAATTGCTCGCTGCTCGCGTTCAGCTCGAGCCCGAGGTCGCGCGGCAGATGCAGGAGGTCGGTGAAGACGAGTCCGGCGAACGCAGAGCTCACCGCACTCACGAACTCGCCTCCGCCGGCGGCGACGAACGGCTTGATCAGGTCGGCGGCGAGCCGCCGCATCCCCGGCTCTAGCTCCGGCAGGCGCTCGTCGGCGAAAACGGCATTGAGCGGCCGGCGGTAGCGGGGATGCTCGGGCGGATCGAAGTGCAGCGGCGCGCGGCGCCCGGAGACCGGGTTCCTCGGCACGACGATCCCGAGCGAGCTCGTGAAGTCCCCCGGGCGTGAGCTTGCCGCGACAACGTCGTCGTAGCGTGTCAGCGCCCAGAAGTCCCAGCGCGCGCCACGGGCCACCGGGCACTCGGCCCGGAGGCGGGCCCAGACGACGTGCGGGTCGCGGACGAAGTCGTCGGCGAGCGGGTCGAAATCGGGCGCGACGCTCATGCCGGCGCCCCGGAAGCGAGCGCGACGGGGACGCTGAGCGTCCCCCACTCCGGCCAGCCGGTCATCGCCACCTCGCCGACGAGCTCGATCGACCCGGTGCGGGCGAGCAGCTCCTCGAGCGTCACCCGGAGCATCAGCCGCGCGAGCGGCGCGCCCGCGCAACCATGCGGGCCGGCGCCGAAGGCGAGGTGCCGCCCGATGTTGGGGCGGTCGAGCACGAACTCCCCGGCGTCCGGGAACACCGTCTCGTCGCGGTTGGCCGAGGCGTAGACGAGCGCCACCGGCTCGTCCTTTCGGATGACCCGGCCGCCGATCTCGACATCCCGCGTCGCGGTCCGCGCGAAACCGCGGTAGGGCGTCAGCAGTCGCAGGTACTCCTCGATGGCGAGCGGGACGAGGCCCGCATCGTCCCGAAGCTCCGCCTGCAGGTCCGGGTGCTCGGCGAGGTGCATGACCATGCTCCCGATGAACACGCACGGCGCGACCATGCCGACGACGATGAACTGCCGGATCGTGCCGAGCAGCATGTCGTCGGGAAAAGGCGCGCCGTCGACCCGTGCGGCGAGCAGGCCGCTCGCGGGATCGTCAGCCGGGTCGAGCGGCTCCGCCCGGCGCATCTCGATGATCGTGCGCGCGATGTCGTAGAGCGCGAGGCTCGTGCGCTTGACGCGCTCGGCGTCGAAGCGCTGCACCGCGTCGACGAACTCCCTCGTCGCCTCCCGGATCGCCATGCCGAGCTCGGGCGTGAGGTTGAAGAACTCGGCGAACACGTATCCCGGCAGTCGGTGCGTGTACTCGGCGCAGAAGTCGCCGCCGCCGGCCGTGACGATCGGCGCGAGCAGGTCGCCGACGATCCGGCGCAGCGCCGGCTCGAGGGCTTCCATCTTCGCGGGCGTGAAGTACGGGTTCAGCGCGCGCCGGTAGGGAGTGTGCTCCGGCGGGTCGAGGTGGAGCGGCGGGCGGCGGCCGGTGAACGCAAGCCTCGGCACGACGTTCTGCACGGTGGTCGTGAAGAGCTCCGGGTCGCGGGCGGCCGCGAGCACGTCGTCGTAGCGCAGGAGCGCCCAGAAGCCGTTCCACGCGTCCGAGTGCGCGACCGGACACCGTGCCCTCAGCTCCGCGAACTCGCGGTGGAAGCTCTCGAACGATTCCGGGAGCAACGGATCGAAGTCCTGCGGCGCTGGATCCTCGCTTGGTGGTGCGGCGTCGCTCATCTCGGCTCGAAGATCTCCCCGGCCGTCTGCGTGCGGAAAGAGTCGCAGGTTAGCTGATACTCTGGGTGTTTGTCCGCTCAAGTGCCCGTCCCCGACTGTGCGTAGGATCCCGGCAATGAGCGAGCCGGCGATGCTCGGGGAGCGCGAGGAGACCGCCACGGCGCGCATCAGCTACGTCGTCGCTCGGCTGGAGCGCGCAGTCCGGGCCGCGATCAACACGCGCGTGCGCCCCTACGGGCTCACCACGCTCCAGTACACGACCCTCAGCGTGCTCGGGCGTCGCGGCGGGCTCTCGAACGCCCAGCTCGCCCGCCGTTCCTACATGACGCCGCAGTCGATGAACGAGGTGATCGAGGCGCTCGCGAGCAAAGGGCTGATCGAGCGGAAGCAGCATCCGAATCACCGGCGGGTGCTGCCCGCGCGCCTGACCGCGACCGGGATCAAGGTGCTCGAGGCCTGCGAGGAGGCAGTCGCAGAGATGGAGGAGGAGATGCTCCGAGAACTCAGCCGCGACGAGCGGGACGCGCTCTACCACGGCTTGGTCTCGTCCGTCCGGGCGCTGCACGCCGGGTTGCCCGAGAGCTGACCCTCGTTCGCCTATTTCTGGCTCTCGAACGTTGAGCGGCGGCTATGCGCCTCGGCCGTCGAGCCGGATCGTCCAGGGTTCGATCGCGGCAATGACGAGATGGGTCTCGCTCCAGGGATCCCGCGCGAGGGTGGTCTTCACGTCGTCCTCGGAGGCCGCCTCGACCGCGTGCACGACCCGGTGCTCGTCGAAGAGCGGACCCCCCAGAACGACGAAACCGTCGTCGACGAGCTTCTCCATGAAGGCCGCGTGCTCGTCCCAGCCCGACTGCTCCTCGAGCGGCTTCGTGCGGTCGTACTCGGGGCCGGCGCGGTGCAGCACGACATGGAACATCGCCATACGCGCGTTCTACCAGGCGCGGACGTGAAGCCGGCGACGCCGGTACAAGGTACGAGCGCGCCTGCGGAGCCCGTAGGGCTCGCCTGGCAGCGACATGCGTCTGGGCCCCGAGTCCGCGATGGTGCTCGGGTACGGATGGTCCCGATAGCGTGGCCGCGTGGATCAAGCGCTGCTCGATGCCACCGTCCAGGCCTGCCGGTCGTTGATCGAGGACCGATTCCCTCCTGGCGCGCACCACGGCGCGGCGGCGATGTTGCTGGGAGACGGAACCATCCTCACCGGGACCAGTCCGGAGGCCATCAACCCGAGCGTTCAGGTCTGCCATGAGATCGAGCCGTATTGCGGCGCGTTCCGGCTGGGACAGCCGGTCGTCGCGTCGGTGTGCCTGCACCGCGTGCCGGACGGGCGGTTCCTGGTGTTGAGCCCGTGCGGTGTCTGCAGGGAACGCCTCGCCGTGCACGGCGCGGACGTCCTGGTCGCGGTTGCGAGCCCCGACGACCCGACGGCTGTGCAGTGGGTGACGCTGGGCGAGGCGTTACCGCATTACTGGATGACCGTCTTCCCCGAGGAGCTGACCGGGTGGGACGCCGCGAGCTGACTCCGACCAGGGTGGCACGATCCGCCTTCGACGAAAGGAGCACGGATGGCTGAGAGCCTCGATCCGATCGACGACCGTATCTGGCGCTGGACGGCGCGTCACCCCGAGTGGCACCCGGCCGGGTTCGGAGACGAGGTTGCCTCCTTTGCCGTGAAGACCGACGCCGAGCTGCTGCTGGTCGACCCGCTGCTGCCCGCCGACCCGGCACCGGTCCACGAGCTGGTGGATGCGCAGAGCGGCAAGGACGGGGTCGCGGTGCTGATCACGATCCCCTACCACGTGCGCGACGCGGAGCGTCTGCGGAGAAGGCACGGCAAGCGCTGCACGATCTGGGGACACGAGGCCTGCGCGAGCCGCCTGACCAGGCGCGCCGGCTTCCATCCGATCACGCCCGAGACCGAGCTTCCAGCCGGAGTCCGCGCACTCGCGATCGGCAGCCCGCGCCGGCAGGAGCAGCCGTTCTGGATTCCCTCGCACAGGGCGCTCGCCTTTGGCGACGCGGTGATCGAGACCGGCGGTCGGCTGCGGGTCTGGGAGGACGACCTCGACAGCGAGCAGCGCACGCGCTGGTACCGCGACCGCTTCGTCCCGTCGCTGAAGCCGCTGCTCGAGCTTTACCCTGAGCGGGTGCTCGTCACCCACGGCGCCCCCGTGCTCGGTGACGGACACGCGAAGCTCGCCTCCGCGCTGCGCTCGAAGCCGTGGAATCGCCGCAGCGCCGCGTCCGCGAACCCCAGATAGAGGCACGTCGTGCCGGCGGGAACGACGAATGCTGCACGGCTCCGCCCGCGGTGGGACCGTCACCGATCGGGAATACCTGCTGCACGACCGGCCTGAGCGTCGTCTTCGCCGAGGCGCTTGCAGAATGCAGAGCGGCTCAGGGGTCGAGAGGATGACGAACGCGAAGTCCTGAGAAGCGACGGTAGTCACCGTCCGTTGTGACCCAGTCGCTGTCGGTCTCGATCGCGAGCGCGGCGAGGTAGGCGTCGGGAATCAGGTTGCCGCGTGCACCGACCTCGGCACAGAGCCCGGTGAAGATCTGCCAGTGCCGCGGGCCTGGTGAAAGCGGAGTCGCGTTCGGCCGGGCGCGAAGAGCGGAGCAGAACTCAACGGCCTGTGGAAGAGGGGTCGGCTGCCTGAAGACCTTCGGGTGGGTGACGATCCTCATGAACCCGCTCAAGACGAGGTCTGAGACCCCGTAGGGCTGGTCGGCGTTCATGACCTGCTCGAGCCAGTGTCGATACTCGGCGTGCCGGTCGGCGTCTCGCCGATGGGCGTAGACGAGCACGTTGACGTCTGGAAGGATCAGCCGCCGGGCCCCATCACGTCGAGCAGCGCGGCACTGTCGTCCAGGTCAACGCCGGGCTGCAGTCCATCGCCGCCGAACGTCGGCAGCTCGACCGGCTCCGCCTCAGCCACGGCGGTCCGCGCGAAGCTGCTGCGGACGGCGTCCCCGAGCACATCGCTCAACGAGCGGCCCTCGCGTGCAGCACGTTCCTTAGCTGCGGCCAGGAGGTCAGGCGGGAGATCAACCGTAGTCCTTATGCATCAAAATGTAGCACCTTCGCATCAAGATGCTTTAGCTCCGTCGGGGTCATCACCGTCGATTGCGCGAGCGTTTCGCCATGTTCCCCGAACGAGGAGGTCCCCCAGGCCGTCGTCGACTTAGGATTTAGGCATGGGTGGCAGACGTCTATCGCTGTTGGTCGCTGTAGCGCTGGTCGCTCTGGTTGTGAGCACCGATGCGACCGGCGTCCCTCCGTCTCGGGCACGGGTCGTCCGACTCATTCCGAGCCAGACGGTCGAGCCGAGTTCTCTTGGGACGGCGGTCGCGCTTTCTTCGGATGGTTCCGAGGCGCTCGTGAGCGGTATCTCGGACGATCACGATGCCGGTGCGGTCTGGGCTTACACGAAAGAGTCCGGCGGCTGGACCGAGCTGGGGAAGAAGTTGACCGGCTGTGTCAGCTCGCATCCCCCCGGTTTGTTTGGGTTCAGCGTCGCGGTTTCCGGAGACGGCAGAACGGCGTTGGTTGGCTGTGCGGGCTTTGATCATGAGGTCGGCGCCGCGGCTGTGTTCGTGCGGGCCGGAGGGGAGTGGCGTCAGTCCGGGCCTCTCCTACGCCCGGTCGGCGCGGTCGGTCACGCCCATTTCGGGTTCCGAGTTGCGTTGTCGTTCAACGGTCAGGTAGCAGCGATTGCCGGCCCCGTTGACTCCGCCCCGAAAGCCGACCAGACCCTCGTCGGGAGCGACGGGCGTGGAGCAGTCTGGGTCTATGCACGACGGGGATCGAGTTGGCACCTGGACGGCCAGAAGATCACGGGGAGCGGAGAAAGCGCGATCGGTGACTTCGGAGACGCGCTCGGACTCTCTGCGGACGGAAAGACACTGCTCGTCGCAGCAAGCAACACGAACGATGGGCGGGGCGCGGTGTGGTTCTTCGTCGACAATCCCACCGGGTGGCAAGCCGTTGGCGGCAAACACCCAGGTCCGGCAGCCCATTCAGAGTTCGGCTTCGCCGTAGCCCTTGCTGATAACGGCCGCGTCGCCCTCGTAGGCGCTCCCGGGGCCGACGGCTTCCAGGGGACAGTAACCACGTTCCAGAAGACCCAGGATGATTGGCGACAACTCGGCGAACCACTCAAACAGCAGGCGCAGCCGTGGCAGCCCGAGTTCGGCACCAACCTCGTACTCACTGGCACCACCGGCACACACGCTGTCATCGCCGCCCTCGAACGAGGCCACATCCAAGGTGTGCTCTCGATCTATGACCACACAGGCATCGGCTGGAAACTCGACCGAACCGTTGCCAGCCCGACCCCTGGTCTCGCGTTCGGCTATTCGATCGCCGTATCTCGAACGGGAATGATCGGCATCGTCGGGGCGCCTTCGTCGAACAAGCACCGCAGCGTCGCCGGGGCTGCCTGGATCTTCCCGTACCTCTAACGCCAATGCCCGACCGCGAGCACGGTCGGGTGCGCCAGCGTTGGTCCTATGTCAAGGCCGTCAAGAATGACGTGAGTCCACGAATGTCCCCCGAAGTGTCGATATAGGGTGATCCGTTGGACACTCTGGGAGTGGTCTACGAGGAAGGGTGCACTGATGCGGTCGGCTCGTGTCCTGGTTGCTGTTTGCCTCGGCCTCGTTGGGTTGGTTGTCGCTCGGCCTTCCTTCTCGGAGTCGGTCGGTGCGCCGGTCAACTCCGGCTTACCTTCGGCCGCCGGGGTCTCGGCTCTAGAGGTGAAGGTTCAGGGTCCTGTCGGTCGTGGGGATGTGGCGTTCGGTTACTACGTGGCGCTTTCGGCTGATGGCCGGACGGCGTTGATTTCGCGTCCTGGAGGGGTCACGGAGCAAGGTGAGGTGTTGGTCTTTGTCCGGCGGGGTGAGAGGTGGGTTCAGCAGGGTGCGGCGTTGCGGCCGAGCGACCCGATTGGGCGAGACGGCAAGAAGGGCCTGGACGGGTTCGGAGTTTCGGTTGCGCTTTCGGCTGACGGGAGCACGGCCTTGATCGGATCTGTCGAGGATGATCATTCCCGTGGGGCAGCCTGGGTGTTCGTCCGCCGTAGGGGGGCCTGGGTTGAGCAAGGGTCGAAGCTGCTCGGGCGGGGTGAGGTGAGGGCGGGCGAGTTCGGCTACAGCGTGGCGCTTTCGGCCGACGGCAGCACGGCGCTGATCGGGGCGCCGGACGATCGGTCGTTGCATGTTCGAGAGGGCGGATCGGGCTATGGAGCCGCTTGGATGCGCGAGCGTTAGCGAATACCTACCTGAGACTGATCGAGACTTCGATCTCCGGCCGGCTTCAAAGTTGGATGCGAGGGCCGAACGTCGGTTCCAACGATTGGCAGGCGTTGAATGCCTTCTGGACTAGCGGCGAGCCCGGGTTGATCGCGCTGCTCCTCAGCGGGGGTGTTCCCAGCTTCGGGTCGGAGAAGCCGGGAACGCCGTTCGTGCGCATGCAAGCCGCGAACTTCGCCATCGCACTGGCCCACTCCGCCTGCTGAGCCGGTGTCAGCGACGGGGGCCCTCCGCCGGGGAGGTACTTGCGGCAGGCTTGCATGGCCGCCCGGAACTGCGGCGAGGAAGGATCGACGTTGCCGCTGACGATGACACCGGCGATCGAGAGGGACTTGCCTGGCGCCGACCTCGTCGAGCCGACGGCGGCAGTGAAGCCGTGCTGGCTCAGACATATGGCGAACGCTCCTTGGTTCGGACTCGTCGCGGTGCTGTCCGCTCCCGCGGTCTCCGACGTGGCCGTCGATCCGGTCGTCCCGAGGCTGGCAATAGAAGGCGACTTCGAGCCGCCGCACCCCGAGGCCAGCAATGAGAGACCGGCGAGCGCGCCTGCGAGCAACGAGCGACGAGTTCTCGCGCCAGACATCGGCTCAAGTCAAGCACACCTCTCTCAAGACGACTGCGCCAGAGTTCGCCACTGTTCCTGAGGATGGAACCGAGTGCGCCGGTGCCAGGAAGGCGGGCCGTTCGCCGTCCGTTCGCGCAGTGCGGCGCACAGAAATGGTGGTTATCTCGCGATCGCCGCAGTCGTGATGTTCGTCTCCGTGGCTCTCGGAGTATCGAGCGTGAGCGCTGCCCCGAGTCCGTTCAAAGCGCGGGGCATCTGGCTCTGCTGCGGACCGATTGTGGCCGTCTGGCAGGCACGTCCACATATGCGATCCCGCCCAATCCAAGTCATGGCGTCAAGACGAAGTTTTCTGCTGTTCGCGGCACCAATGTGACATGCGGCACGCACGGGGGCAATCTCGGTTGCGAGGCCCTTCTCTCAACGACGATCTGCGTAAAGGACGTCGGGGCGAACGCCTGCAAGCGCGCCCGCGCCCACATGACCTTGATCGTCCCCGGCACCTGGCAACAAGAGCCAGTGCCTGCCTGCAGGCGACCTCACCGGCGGCTGCCCCACCGTGTCGGAATGAAGCCTGATCGAGCCGGGTGCCAGTCCCGTTCTTTACTGTCGGACGTCGTAGCTGACGAGCGACCGCGGCGGCAGGGTTGCAGTGAAGGCGCCGTGCCTGACGGTGATCGGGGACTGTGCGGAGAGCTGGTGGGATGTGTCGGTCAGGTATGGCGTCACGATGTGCGCTCCGCGGAGGCCGTGCAGCGAGAAGGTCGCGACCTGGCGGCGATGGGCGCTGTTTAGAACGACCACCGCGATCGACCCGTCGCTGTTGCGGAACGCGCTCACATCGACGCCGGTGGCGCTCGTCGTCGTGCCGATGCGCATCGCGTCTGGGCGGATGAGGCGGCTGTAGCTCGCGAACGCCCACAGCCGACCAGAGGTAACGACGGTGTTGCCCTTGACCTCGACCAGTCCCGTGTTTGGGCCGGTGACGGTCGTCGTGCTCGTGTTCGCGCCCCACAGGTAGAGGAACGCGCCCAGGTTCGCTGCGGTCAAGCCCGTGTAGATGTTCTGCGCCCAAGTGAACCCTGACAACAGGGAGCCGTCGTCCCAGGCCGGGTCAAACGGCCCGGTGTCGAACGGCGCCCACTCGGTCTCCCACACCGGCTTGCTCCAGCCCTTCAGCGGCGAGTCGAGCGGGACGAAGTAGCCGTGGCTGGTGAACAGCGCCGTCGCCGCGTTCGCTTGCTCGTCGGCCTCGATCGCGGCCGCGTACTGCTGCGCGTAGTTCCAGCCGATGCTCGCGCAGCACTCCGCGCGCGTCGGGAGCCCGGATCGCGCGAGCGTCGTGCCGAGAATCTCCATCAGATTGGCGGTCTGCGCCGCGCTGATGAGCATGCTGTCCTGGCGAGGCGCGATCGTCGTCTCGTTCTCCGGGCCAACGTAGCTGAGCGGTACGCCCGCCGCGGCGTAATCCTTGGCGTATTGCACCAGGTAGTTGGCGTAGGCCTGGCGCCAATCACCGCTCTTGCAGCTCGCGCCCGGGACCCCGCACACCGTGCCACCGCGGCCTGCCGAATCGTTCGTCTTCATGAACCCGGGCGCGCTCCACGCGTCGGCGAAGATGTCGCTGACGCCATAGTAGGCCTTGATCTGCTTGGCGAACCACAGCTGCCCCTGATCCTGATCCACTTCGGCGAGCGTCAAATAGGACGGTTTCGCGCCTGGACTGCTCGGTACCTTGGGCTCGATCGTGAATCCCTTATCCGCGCTGATCTCGTTTCGCAAGATCGTCAGGCCCGCCCCGCGGTTTGGGCTGTAGAGCAGGCTCAGCACCTGCTTCTGGACAGAGGCCGGCGCGTTCATCAGCGCCTTAGCCTGCCCGAACCCCTCGGACACGCCAAACCCGGCGATCCGCTGGTACTGCTTGGCAGCGTTGATCGTGACTGTGGCTCGACCCGCTGCGCCGGCCCTGGCGGGCGTCGTCGCAGTCGCGGCGGGCGTCGTCTTCTCGAAGCCGGGCGGGAGGTTCTTCTGGCAGGCCTCGTCAGCGGACTGGTACCGAGGCGTATTGGGGTCAAGGTCGCTTCCAGGAGTGATGTGGACATGAAACGCGTATCCGCCACCCTGGGCACGGACCGGGTCCGGGAAGTCCCGAATCCCGTGAGCGCGCATGCACACTGCGTAATTCAGCAACTGCGCCTTCGTAGGCTCCGACTGGCCGGAGGAGCTCAAGCCGTCAGGGGAGGCCAAAAAGCTCAAGACCGCCACCGCCGCCAGGACGCCCACAACCCGGGCACTCGCCTTGCTCACGTGCCTAAGTATCGCACGCCGCTTCTGTTAGCGAGCAGCGATGCCCTATGTCAAGGCTCGCCGGAGTTCCTCAGATGTGCTCACGAAAATTCCCCACCCTCAGGCTGAGCAGCTGAGGGCCGGGTAGGCGGCCGGTTTGGGGCTGTGAGGCTGTTTTGGCCTTGGCCGGTCCGGCTCGGCGCGTTGTGAGGCGTTCTCGCGGCCTGCGAGTCGCCGGCGCGATCTGTCAGTGGCCGGGTTTTGGCGCTTGGAGGCCGTCGCGGAGGGTTTCGACGCGGGCTTGGTGTCGGCGCATACGGTAGCTGGGCCCGTTGATCGTGAGGACGGTGCCGTGGTGGAGGAGCCGGTCGAGGATCGCGGTCGCGACGGTCGTGTCGTCGAAGATCTCGCCCCAGCTGGCGATGCCGCGGTTGGTGGTGAGGATGATCGAGCCGTGTTCGTAGCGGCGGCTGACGACTTGGAAGAGGTGGCTTGCTGCTTCGGCGGGCAGGGGGAGGTAGCCGAGCTCGTCGATGATCAGCAGCGCGGGGCCGTTCCAGAAGCGCATCGTCGTTTGCCAGCGGCCCTCGAGGGCGGCGCGTTGGGTTCTGGTGACGAGGTCGGCGGCGGTGGTGTAGTAGACGCGGTGGCCTTGCTCGGCGGCGAGGCGGCCGAGCGCGACCGCGAGCATCGTCTTGCCGACCCCGGGCGGCCCGATCAACAGGACGTTGCCGTGCTCTTCGACGAAGCGCAGGGTCGCGAGCTCGTTCACGAGCTCGCGGTCGAGGCCGGGTTGGGCGTCGTAGTCGACGTCGGCGAGCGTGATCTGGGTGGGGAAGCTCGCGAACCGGATCCGGCCGTGGAGCCTCCGTTGTTCGGTCGCTTCGACCTCGGTCGCGAGCAGCCGTTCGAGGAAGCGGGTGTGCGAGAGCTTCTCTTGCTCGGCCGCCTCCAATGCGGCGGGGAGCTGCTCGGCCGCGGCGGACAGCCGCAGGTAGGCGAGGTGCGAGCGCAGCTGCTGGTAGACGCCCTGCTCTCTCATCGGGCCGCCGCCAACGCCGCGTAGCTCTCGAGGGTCGGCAGCACCGGTTCGACCAGCGCCTCTGGGGCGAGTGCCGCCGCGAGTGTCAGTGCTTCCATGCTCGGCGGCCGGTTCGGCTTGCGCGCGCAGGGCGGCTTGGTCGTGAACGCGGTCAGCACGGCCTGCTCGAGCGCCGAGCGGTCAGCGCCGGTCCGCACGATCTGGCCCGCGCCCGCCGGTAGCCGCCGGTGGGTCGCGACCAGGACGCCGGCGGCCGAGACGACCCGTAGCGTCGGCTCGCCCAGCCGGGCGAGCACCGCCGCGGTCTGCCCGGCCAGGCTCGGCGGGACGCTGTAGCGGTTGCCCTCGAACGCGACCAGCGCGCTCGCCGAGACGACCCGCTCCACCCGCAGCTCGGCCGGGTAGGCGACCGGCGGCAACGGCAACAGCGGCTCAGCCGCCGCACGCTGCGCGACCGTCAGCTCGGTCGCGCCGACGCTCGTCTGCGACCTCCAGGCACCAGCGGTCGAGCGAGGCCTGCGCCGCCGCGGGCGTCGACGCCTCAGCGGTGCGCCACCAAGAGCGCTGCAGATAGCGGATCGCGGCCTCGACCACGCCCTTGCGCTGCGCCCGCCGCGGCGGACAGACCGCGACCGTGACCCCGTAATGCTTGGCCAGCTCGGCCGCCTCGGCGCGCAACCGGCCCGAGCCCGGCTCGACGATCGTGCTCATCCGGTCGGTCCGCCAACAACGCGCGGTGCCGCCCAGCCGCCGCAACACCCCATCGAGCGCGCCGACCAGATGGGCGAAGTCCTCACCATCGCGCAAGCACGGCGCGGATCCGGCCCGAGTGCGACAGCGCCCCGACCAGCACGTGCGCCGGCTCACCCCACGGCGTCTGCGGCAGCTCGAGCCAGTCAAGCTGGAGCTCCTCACCCGGCTCGTGCACGAGCTCGATCGTCACCCGATGCCCGCCCCGCTTGCAGACCTCGCACACCGGCCGCAGCTCGAGCCGACGCAGCTCCCGCGTCAAGGTCGGATACGAGCGCTCGAACCCGAGCGGCCGCAGCTCGCGCAGCAGCACCGTCGCGTCCAGATGCGGATCGTCCCCGAGCCGCTGAGCGACGTAGCCGCGGAACGGCTCCAGCGGACTCGGCTGCCGCCGCGCCTCCCGATCGCGCTCACCCGCAAGCCACGCCCGCACGGTCTTGCGGTCCCGGCCCGTGTGCCGCGCGATCGCGCTCACCGACCAGCCCCGACGATGCAACGCAACGATCTCCACGACGTCCTCCCGTGTCAACATCCCCCAGGGTCCTCCTCGCATCGATGGAATCAGCACCTCGACGCTGAGGAGGGCCCCGGACAACGGCGCCCGCCGCCCCGCTTCTCCGCTTCGCCTACGGCTCAGCTACGAAGCAGGGCGGCGAACCCAGGCCCTGGGGAATTCCGATGAGCAGATCTGAGGAGTCTGGCGTGAGCGCGGGCACCTACCCGGATCTCCGACCGGGACAACCGTCGGCTGCCCCAGTGTGTCGCTATGACGCCCGATCCGCCTGGCCTTTGAAGCCATACATACTGCTCACGTTGGGGCCTTAGGCTTGGCGGGTGACGCGTACATGGCCTGTCTGTGTGCTGACGTCCGTCGCCGTCGCCGTCGCCGTCGCCGTCGCCGTCGCCGTCGCGCGGGTTGCCGGGTGCGGGAGTAAAAACCCGCACCACCGAGCCGATACTCGCGGCCCCGTCAGCGAGCGTGAGATTCGGGCGTTCTTCGATGACTGGTACGCCGACGGCAGGATCGATGGCACCTATCGGTGCGCGGTCGTCAAGGACGCGATCCGCCGTCTTCCCACGACGCCCCCGATCGGAAGCACCGTCTATCAAGACTTCAAGACCTACGAGAAGCGGGTCTGCTGAGCGCTCGCCGAGGGAAGCACACCCGGATGCCCCAGACCGTATGGAGTGCCCGGCGCCTCGCTCGTAAGTTGGCGCGGGTTGCCGTCGGGATGGGCCCGGCGGTAGAGCCGCAATTACGGGAGGCGCCGGTTATGAACGAAGGTAGCTGGGTCGGACTGGATGTGCACGCTCGGTCGGTGGTCGCGGGCGTGATCGATGCAGGGAGCGGTGAGGTGCGATCGCTGCGGGTGCCGCCAGGGTCTGGCGAGACGGTGGCGTGGCTGAAGACGCTGCCGGCGCCGGTCCGGGTCGTGTACGAGGCGGGGCCGACTGGGTACGGGCTTGCGCGTGCGTGTGCTGGCGCGGGGATCAGCTGCGTTGTCGCGGCGCCGTCGAAGATCCGCGCGGCGGCCGACCGGGTCAAGACCGACCGGCGGGACGCTGAGCGGCTGGCGAGGCTGCTTCGGTTGGGGGAGATCACCCCGGTACGGGTGCCTGGACCGGAAGAGGAGGCCGCGCGCGATCTCGTGCGCGCCCGTGAGGACACCCGCGGTGATCTGATGCGGGCTCGGCACCGGCTCTCGAAGCTGCTGCTCCGTCATGGGGCGGTGTACGACGCGACCGCGTGGACGCGGACCCACGATGCGTGGCTTCGCAAGCAGCGGTTCCAAAGTGGGCCGCTCGCGATCGTGTTCGACGAGTGCTACAGCCGGATGGTCGACGCGAAGACCAGGAGGGACGCGCTCGACAAGGCGATCACCGAGCTCGCCGCGACGTCGCCGTATGTCGATGTCGTCGAGCGGCTCGTCTGTCTCCGAGGCGTCTCCACGCTCGACCGCGTTCGCGCTGACTGTCGAGCTCGGCGACTGGAACAGGTTCCGGCCCGAGTCGCTCGGCCCGTTCCTCGGCCTCACCCCGAGCGAGAACTCAAGCGGCGAGCGGCGCCGCCAAGGTGCGATCACCAAGACCGGCAACTCGCACGCACGCCGGCTCCTGATCGAAGCCGCCTGGCACCACCGCCGCCCGTCACGTTTGAGCCGCACGCTGGAAACCAGACGCACAGGCAAGTCCCTCGCCGTGCGAGCCCAAGCCGACCGCAGCGCCCACAGGCTCCACCACGCTGGCACGCGCTCGAGGCCCGAGGCAAGCCCCGCACGATCGTCGTGGTCGCCGTCGCTCGCGAACTCGCAGGGCACCTCTGGGCGCTCGCAACGATGGAGTAGCCGCGCACCTCCAACGGCTCGGCGAGGAGAGCGCACCGGCGCAACGACGCGAGGAGCGAACCGAGAGAACGCTGCGAGCAGCCCAAGCGGCCACGCTCGACCCCAGAGATCGGCACCGCTCCTCATCTCGCATACCCGGTCATGCGGCACCAACCCGCGCATATGAGTCGCGACACAGACGTCGACGACAGCCGGTGCGCTCCCCCCGCCGAACCCGAACCCCGCAAACACCGGGGCGAAAAACCCCTGCCCGTTTGACAGGCCGCACTCCATATGAGCGTTACGGAACCTCACCCGAGGTTTGTGGGAGTGTCCGATCTTCTGTGTAGGCATGACCAGTAAAGGAGTCTCATGTCTACGGTTCCAAGGAAGATGGCCGACGAGTCTGGAGGCCCGCGCCGCCGGCCCGGGGAGTGAGCCCGTAGGGCGAACGGACCGGGATGGCGGCGCGACGCCGCCACGAGCTCGGCGTCGAGGGGTTGCCGGCCGAGCTGCGGGAGCGTCTCGGCGACGAGCTGATCGATCAGCTGCTCGCCGGCGCCAAGACGCAGGAGGAGATCGTCGGGCCCGGCGGGGTGCTCGCTCAGCTGACCAAGCGGCTTGTTGAGCGGGCGATGGACGCCGAGCTCAGCGAGCATCTGGGCTACGAGCGCGGCGGGGCGCCGCCTGGCGGGGCGGGCAACGCCCGCAACGGGACGACCCCGAAGACGTTGCGGACTGATCACGGGCCGGTGCGGGTCGAGACGCCGCGTGACCGGCAAGGCAGCTTCGAGCCGCGGATCCTGCCGAAGCGCACGACGCGGTTCGCCGGGTTCGACGACAAGATCATCGCGCTCTACGCGCGCGGGATGTCGGTCCGAGACATCCAGGCGCACCTCGCCGAGATCTACGGCGTCGAGGTCGGCCGCGACCTGATCAGCCGCGTCACCGACGCCGTCACTCGAGGATGTCCGCGCCTGGCAGCAGCGGCCGCTCGAGGACGTCTACCCGGTCGTGTTCCTCGACTGCCTGGTGATCAAGGTCCGAGAAGCAGGCAGCGTGCAGCGCCGGGCCTGCTACCTCGCGTTGGGCGTGACCCTCGATGGCGACCGGGACGTGCTCGGGATGTGGTTCCAGGAGACCGAGGGCGCGAAGTTCTGGCTCCAGGTCCTCAACGACCTCAAGCAGCGCGGCGTCCAGGACATCCTGATCGCGCTGCGTCGACGGGCTCAAGGGGTTCCCCGAAGCGATCGAGGCGGTCTTCCCCCAGGCCTGGGTGCAGACCTGCATCGTCCACCTGATCCGGCACAGCCTCCGCTACGTCCCCCGCCGCGAGCGCGAGCAGGTCGCCCGCGACCTCCGGCCGATCTACACCGCCGCCGACGCCGACGCCGCGCTGCAGGCGCTCGAGCAGTTCGACGACAAGTGGGGCGAGCGGTTCCCGCCGATCACCAAGAGCTGGCGCGAGGCCTGGGAGCAGGTCATCCCGTTCCTCGCGTTCCCGCCCGAGGTCAGACGCGTGATCTACACCACCAACGCGATCGAAGCGTTGAACCGGCAGCTCCGGAAAGCGATCAAGACCAAGGGCCACTTCCCCAACGAAGAAGCCGCCCGCAAACTCATCTACCTCGCGATCAGCAACGCCGTGCCGGCCTGGACGAAGACCCGCAACTGGACGGCAGCGCTGCTTGCGTTCAAGATCCACTTCGGAGACCGACTGCCCGACTAAACCCGCTTACACAGAAAATCGGACGCCCTCAGTTTTCGATCGCGAGGGTTCGCGCGTCCGGTCGGGCGATAAGCTCGCGGGGATGCGCTTCTTGTTTGCGGCGGGGATGGTGTTCGCTGTCGCAGCGTCGGTTTCCGATTGCGCCGCAGCGTTGCCGATCAGGGATTCTCGGGAATCGGTGGCTTCTCCGGTCGCGCCCGTACGGCTTGTCGGGCCGGGCGAGGTGGGTGGCGGCGCGTTTGGAGGGAGCGTGGCGCTGTCTGGCGATGGCAGGACGACTCTTGTTGGAGGCTCGATGGATGATCGTCTTCGGGGAGCGGTGTGGGTCTTCGCTCGCGCGGATACGCGATGGGTTGAGCAGGGAGAGTGGCAGCCTCCTTCGACCACCGGGTACCAAGAGTTTGGGGGCAGTTTGGCTTTGTCCGCTGACGGCAGAACGGCGGTGGTAGGAGCTCCGGCAGAGGAGTCGTTTCGTGGCGCAGTATGGATCTACACACGCACAGGAGCAGCGTGGACAAAGCAGCCGGTCCGTCTGACCGGCGACGGCGAGCGCGGTCCGGGGGATTTTGGATCTGCGGTCGCGGTCTCGGGTGATGGCCAGACCGTGATCGTTGGGGCTCCCTTCGATCAGCCCGTCCAGGCGGTGGGTCGCGGCGCTGTATGGGTGTTTGTCCGTCGGGGCTCCCGCTGGGTACAGCAAGGTCCGAAATTCACCGCTCGAGCGGCGGACAAGCGGGCCGAGTTCGGGCGATCCGTCGCTCTCTCAAGTGATGGAACGACAGCTCTGATAGGAGCGTTCAATCAGCTCGATGGCCGAGGTAGTGCCTGGGTGTTCGTTCGCAACCAATCGAAATGGCTTCAACAAGGAGCTGCGTTGCAGGGACGTGGAGCAAGCAAGGCGGCAGGCATCGGCGATGACGTTGCGCTCTCAGCCAACGGCAACATTGCTCTGGTCGGTGGTGCGGGCAACGACAAGAATCGCGGAGCCGCATGGATCTTCATCAGGCACCACTCGACGTGGAACGAACAAGGTTCGGTCCTTCTCGGAGGCGGCGAAATCGGGCAGGCAACCTTCGGTGTATCCGTTGCTCTATCTGCCAGTGGTTCCACGGCGCTGATTGGCGGGTACTCGGACGACAGCCTCGCGGGAGCCGCTTGGGTCTTCCGTGTCAGAGACGGGATCTGGGTGGCTCGACAACCAAAACTTGCAGAGCAAGCAGGTGCATTCGGCTTCAGCGTGGCCCTATCGGCCGACGGAACCATTGCGCTCATTGGCTGTCCCCTCCACCAGGACAAACGCGGGACGGCATGGATCATGCGAGTGAAATGACACCGCCTGCGACAGGACGAGCGACTCACGCTGAGGCGCAGCGATACTGGACTGCGCCAGCGTGATTACGCCTGAGCCCCAAAAAGGATCACCAAGCCGGTGACGCTTTCATCCGCCGTCTCCACTGACCTAACGCCCTGGGTCTGACGACCTTCCGCGTTCGACCTCTGGAGGCGGCATCGACTTACTCGCGCCCCGTGCTCGGTGAGATCCGCAACCTAGCCGGAGCTCGAGGCGGGCGGCAAGGCCTCGCGCGAAGGAAATTCCCGCAACTTGCGTCACCAGCTGACGACACCGGAACCGGGACGCCCGCCCACGTCGGTTGTCAGGGAAGCAGCGTGGCGGTGTAGTCCGGGACGTAGCGGAAGAGGTCGCGCGGAGGGCGCTCGTAGTTGCTCTCGGGCGGCCGCGGCGGGAGCTCGAGCGGGGCCTCGAGGACGTCCTCGTACGGCACGAGCGAGAGCAGGTGCGCGATGCAGTTGAGGCGCGCACGACGCTTGTCGTCGCCCTCGACGACGTACCAGGGCGCCTCGGGAATGTCCGTGTGCACGAACATCTCGTCCTTGGCGCGGGAGTAGTCGACCCAGCGCGCCCGCGACTCGAGGTCCATCGGCGAGAGCTTCCAGCGCCGGAGCGGGTCGTCGAGGCGCGAGCGGAACCTGCGCTCCTGCTCCTCGTCGCTGACCGAGAACCAGTACTTGACGAGGAGGATCCCGTCGTCGACCAGCAAGCGCTCGAAGATCGGGCACTGCTGGAGAAAGCGGCGGTACTCGTCGGGCGTGCAGAACCCCATCACGTGCTCGACGCTCGCGCGGTTGTACCAGCTGCGGTCGAAGAGCACCATCTCGCCCGCGGTCGGCAGCTGGGTGATGTAGCGCTGGAAGTACCACTCACCGCGCTCGCGCTCGGTCGGGGCCGGCAGCGCGACGATGCGCGCGACGCGCGGGTTCAGGTACTCGGTGATCCGCTTGATCGCGCCACCCTTGCCGGCAGCGTCGCGACCCTCGAAGACGACGACGAGCCGGAGGCCCGACGTGCGCACCCACTCCTTCAGCTTCACGAGCTCAGCCTGGAGGAGCAGGAGCTCCCGCTCGTAGAGCTTCCGCGGCACCTTGGTGGCGTAGTCGTGCGGCATCGGGTCCCTGGTCGGCCACAGTACCCGGTTCCGGGCCGAAAGCCGGACGACGAGCCTCTTGCTCGGCCATACTCGCCACGCGAATTGCCGGCAGGCAGGCGCTGTCGTAGGATCTCGCCTCGGCGTGGTTCCACGGCGGAAGGGAGTTAGACGAAGGCATCGCCTCGGGCGTGCTTTGCCAGACCGGCACGCGCCCTTTGCTGGAGTCGGGCTTCACCTCGGGCTGCTGCTGAGGCGTCTGCAGCACCGGGCCCGAGTGGCGGTTGTTGGCTTCGTTCTGATCTTCCTTGCGCTGGCGCCGGCGGCCCTTTCGACCCAAGTCAGCCGCGCGGCCGGCCTCAGCTCCGTAGTCCCGCTCGTCGTCTGCCCGACGTCCTTCGGCATCTCACCCGGAAAGCATCCTGCCTTTCCTTCATCCACCACGCTCGCTGTGGCCACGCCTCTGTCGGGAAGCCTCGCGGCCTACACCGACAGGCAGGGCTACATGACGATCGTCGGCCCCCGCGGCTGGAAGTGCTCCGCCCAGTACGGGGCGGATGGAAGCGGCGGGGTTCGCGTCTTCCCGCCCGGCCCGGCCACCTCCGCGAAGGAAGGGGTCGTCGGCGGCGAGACGTCGGCCTGTTACGGCTGCACGACCGGCCAGGCGTGCGCGCTGTTCCCGGCTGCTGAAAGGGCCTTCCGGTCCGGCTACCAGGAGCCGTGCCCGGCGCACAGGCCCGCGCGAGAGGCGGTGACCGCCCTCGGCCCGACCGTCGTGGCGTTCGAGGATCCACCGTACGTCAAGGGTGAGGGGGCGATGTCGGGCGGGGCTTTTCCTGCCAACGGCGTCATGACCTATGTGCCCGGGAGCGACTACGGCAGTTACGTCGAGACCTGCACCCTTCCCGACAACGTGCACAGCACGCGCACGGCGATCCTGAACGACTTCGTGGCGAGGTACCGGGGCCGCTGAGCCCGTCAGGCGCCAGCCGCGCCCCAGAGCGTGGTCGCGATCGCTGCTGTGGAGCGCGTTCTCGCGAGTGAGGCGGGGTCGATCAGGAAGGTGCCGGAGTGCGATTCGTGCTCGCAACTCGAGGGCTTCGTGCCCGCGATCGTGGCGACGATCTTGCCGTCGCTCGACCAGCCGAGCGCCGAGGAGTACCGCGCCGCCGGGGTCGGCCCGCCGCTCGGCACCGCCGCGCCGCCGACGACGTAGCGCGGCTTGCCGCCTGCTGTCGGCATCAGGACCGCCCAGCCCGGGCCGCACCCGGGTGAGAAGTAGAGGAGCACCCAGTGGCTGTCGGGCGAGAGCCAGGCGAACTCCGGGTAAAGGCCCGGCGCGACGATCGCGAGGGTGTGCCGCGCGCCGTCGGGGGCGATCGAGTAGACGCCGCTTCGCCGTGCGACGTTCCCGCCGGTCGGCATGCAGGCCGCGATCGCCCGGCCTTCGACGACGCCCGCGACGGTGCACCCCGCGCCGATGGTCCAGCGCGCTCCCGTCACCACGTCGAGCAGCACGCCTTTCCTGCCGCTCCCCTGCTGGGACGAGGAGGCATACCGGTTGCCCGTCACGGTGAGATAGCCGGCAAGAAGCGTCTTCCCCGCCTTGACGACCGCTGTCGTCGCGCCGACGCCCTTCGAGGCGCTACCGGTGACGTGCACGACGAGGCTCGCGCCTCCGGCGAGCGACGTCCGAAACCGCCCGATCGGCTCGAGCTTCTTCGCGCCGGGATCGAGCACCATGCCGCGCCCGCCGGGGCCGAAGAGGACGACGAGGCCGAGGTCGGCCGTCGCAAGCGCCTGGTCGCCGACCGACCTCACGAAGGCCCGGTCGCTGATCTTTCCGACCGTGTAGGGCCGGTAGCCCGGGAGGCGGCCGATGACGGTGCCGTCGAGATCCTCGAGGAGCACGCCTCCGCGCTTGTCGACGACGAGGCCCTGCGCGGGCAGCGAGGGAAGCGAGGCCGGGTCGAGGTCGACGATGCCGTGGGGGGCTGCCTTGTGCCCGCCGCAGTCGGCGAGCAGCACGAGCGCGGCGGGGACGAGCGCCGCGATGCCTATCCGAGTTCGCACGCCTCATCCTCGCACAGCCTTCCGGACGGAAGAGCTGCCTGCCCGGAGACGAGGGGCAGCGCCTTCGATCCGAGCGGTTCAGGCGATGTCTCTTCGCGACGATCCCCACCGCGCGCAGACCCCGCCCTGGGTGGGGAGCTTCCCGCCACCCTCACTGACAATTCTACGGGCCTCCGGGGCACCCGTCTGTCTCAACTCGGTGAAATCTCGTCCACAGAGCCGGCCTAGTGGGCCTCCCTCTGCTGCGTCTGGGCGCCGAGTGGCTAGACGGCCGGGTGCGACACGCCGACAAGCGCCTCGACGTGGCCGGGCGCGACGAGCACCGCGTCGAAGCCCGCTCGCTCCAGCTCGAGCACCTCGGCCCGGTCGCCCACGGCGACGTCGGCGATCGCGAGCTTCCCGGCCGGAACGTCCGGCAAGAGCTCGAGCGCCAGCGCGAGTGCGTCGACCTCGTCGTCGTCGTGAGGTGAGATCAGGACGATCTCGGGGTCGTGGGACTCGAGCGCTTCCTCGAGCTCCTCCTCGTCACGCACCTCCATCACGATCTCGAGCCCGTCGACCTCCTCACCCCCGGGACGGATCGCGACAGCATCACCGTCCGCGTAGTTGGCGCCGGGCAGGCAGAGCACGGGCAGGGTCGTCGAGCCGCGCAGCCCCTCGACGAACCGGTCGATCGCGAGCGCCTTCGCGCCCTGCTGCTCGGCGGTCCGTGCGCCATCGACGTCGCTCACACGCGCGATGATCGCAATCCCATCCCCTTCGGAGATGCGGTGACTCAGACGTCGAGAGGATCCCAACTGCTGCCGGAGCCTAACGGCTCGACTGGTGCTGCGGAGAACGAATCGCGACGGGACGCGTCACGTGCCGATCGGATGCCACACGGTCTTCAGCTCGAGGAACGCGGAGATCTCGTAGAGGCTCTGCGAGTCGGCCGTGCCGCAAACCACCCGTTTGACGTTGTCGGCAGCCGCAGTCTCGAGCTCGGCCCGCAGCCCGTCGGCGCCGGTCAGGTCGATCGCGTTGACGTCCATGTGCGAGGCAAGCCAGGGCGCGAGCTCCGCACGCCGGCCGGTGAGGAGATTGACGACGCCGCCCGGGAGGTCGCTCGTCGCCAGCGCCTCCGCGAGCTCGATCGCCGCGAGCGGGCGCTCTTCGGACGCGACGGCGACGACGGCGTTGCCGCCGACGAGCGCGGGCGCGACCCGCGAGACGAGCCCGAGCAGCGGCGGCTCCTCGGGAGCGAGAATCGCCACGACCCCGGTCGGCTCGGGCACCGTGAAGTTGAAGTACGGCCCCGCCACCGGGTTCGCGGAGCCGACGACCTGGGCGAGCTTGTCGGCGAAGCCGGCGTACCAGACCCAACGGTCGATCGCCTTGTGCACCTCGGCCTTCCCGGTCGAGAGCTCCGCGAACTCGGCGACGCGCGTCTCCATCATCTCGGCGATCCGGTAGAGCACCTGGCCGCGGTTGTATGCGGTCGCTCCCGCCCACTTGGGCTGTGCGGCCCGGGCCGCCGCGACGGCGTCGCGCGCGTCCTTGCGCGATCCGAGCGCCACGTTCTGGCCCTGCGCCTCGTAGGTGCGCCCCGACTCCGAGCGCGGGAACTTTCCGCCGATGTAGAGCTTGTAGGTCTTCTTGACCGGAAGGCGCGCCATCGCGTCAGGATACGGCCGGCACGAGGTCGAACGCCATCAGCACGTCGTCGACGTAGGCCCCGTCGAGGAAGAACTCCCCACGGAGGACACCCTCGACCACGAACCCGTTCGACTCGTACAGGCGCAGTGCGGCCTCGTTGTGCCCGAGCACGCGCAGCGTCATCCGTCGCGCGCGGCGAGCGCGGGCCGCCGAGATGGCCGCGTCGACGAGCGCCCTGCCGACGCCCTGCCGCTGAAAGCCGGGCGCAACCGCCAGGCCGCTGATGTGCGCCACGTGGTCGCCGGCACCGGGCGGATCTCCCGGCCGGACGCGGATGTAGCCCGCGACGTGGCCGTCGAGCTCGGCGACGAGAACGTCCTCCGGGCGGCACGACTCGTCGAAGAACGGCCTGGAATCGCCCGGAGGCGGCGGTGCCGGGGTCGTCGTCGAGTTCCAGGTGGCGCGGTCGATCGCGAGGAGCGGAGCCTCGTCGGCGGCCAGCGCCGGCCGGACTGTGGGACCGCTCAAGCGGCGTCGAAACGGAGGTACGGCTCGAGCCCGTGACGTCCGCCCTCGCGCCCGAATCCCGACTCCTTGTAGCCGCCGAACGGGCTCGTCGGGTCGAACCGGTTGAACGTGTTCGCCCACACGACGCCCGCCCGGAGCCGCTCGGCCATCCAGAGGATGCGGGAGCCCTTCTCCGTCCAGACTCCGGCCGAGAGCCCGTAGGGCGTGTTGTTGGCCTTCTCGATCGCCTCCTCGGGTGTCCGGAACGTCAAGACGGAGAGCACCGGGCCGAAGATCTCCTCCTGCGCGATCCGGTAGCTCTGAGCGACGTTCGTGAAGACGGTCGGCGCAAACCAGTAGCCCTGCTCCGGCAGGCGGCAGGGCGGCTGGTAGATCTCGGCTCCCTCGGCCGAGCCGGAGGCGACGAGCTCCTGGATCCGCTCCAGCTGAGCCTTCGAGTTGATCGCCCCGACGTCGGTGTTCTTGTCGAGCGGGTCGCCGACGCGGAGTGTCTCCATGCGGCGCTTCAGCTTCTCGATCGCCGGCTCGGCGATCGACTCCTGCACGAAGAGCCGTGAGCCGGCACAGCAGACGTGCCCCTGGTTGAAGTAGATCCCGTTGACGATCCCCTCGACGGCCTGGTCGAGCGCGGCGTCGTCGAACACGATGTTCGCCGCCTTGCCTCCGAGCTCGAGCGTGAGCTTCTTCCCCGTGCCGGCCAGCCGGCGCTGGATCGCTTTTCCGACCTCGGTCGAGCCCGTGAACGCGATCTTGTCGACCTCGGCGTCGACGAGGGCAGCGCCGGCCCGACCGTCGCCCGTGACGATGTTGACGACGCCCGGCGGAAGCTCGGCCTGCCGCACGATGTCGCAGAAAAGGAGCGCGGTGAGCGGCGTCGTCTCGGCCGGCTTGAGGACGACGGTGTTGCCCGCCGCAAGTGCAGGGGCGAGCTTCCAGGCGAGCATCAGCAACGGGAAGTTCCACGGGATGATCTGCCCGGCAACGCCGACGGGCCGTGGCGTGCGGTTCGGGAACGCGTACTCCAGCTTGTCGGCCCACCCGGCGTAGTAGAAGAAGTGGGCCGCGGCGAGCGGCAGGTCGACGTCGCGCGACTCCTTGATCGGCTTGCCGCCGTTCAGCGACTCGAGCACTGCCAGCTCTCGGGCGCGCTCCTGGAGGAGCCGCGCGATCCGGAAGAGGTACTTCGCCCGCTCGCTCCCCGGGAGCTTCGACCAGGGCCCGAACGCGGCGCGGGCGGCGGCGACGGCGTCCTCCACGTCCTCCGGGCCGGCCTGCGAGACCTGCGCGAGCGGCTCCTCGTCGCGCGGCGCCAGCGTCGTGAACATCTCCCCCGCCCGAGGCTCGATCCACTCGCCGCCGATGAAGAGGCCGTAGCGCTCCTGCAGCTTCAGGATCTCACGTGACTCCGGCGCAGGCGCGTAGGTCCAGTCGGCCGGAACGGGCGAGCTCGAGGCTCGTTTGCTGAGCTCGCTCATCGATCAGTCGTTGGTGAAGTAGTCCCTGGACTGGTAGGCGCCCGTTCGCTCCTTGCGGATCTGCATCAGGATGTCGTTCAGGAGGGACGACGCGCCCAGCCGGTAGAGATCGGGCGTGAGCCAGTCGGGCCCGAGCGTCTCGTGCACCTGGACGAGGTACTGGATCGCGTTCTTCGACGCCCGGATTCCGCCGGCCGCCTTCATGCCGACGCGCCTGCCCGTCTCCTCGTAGACGTCTCGGATCGCCTCGAGCATCACGAGCTGAACCGGCAGCGTCGCCGCGCCCGGCAGCTTGCCGGTCGAGGTCTTGATGAAATCGGCGCCCGCCGCCATCGCAAGCAGCGACGCCCGCCGGACGTTGTCGTACGTCCCGAGCTCGGAGACCTCCAGGATCACCTTCAGGTGCGCCTCGCCGCAGGCCTCCTTCACGCCCACGATCTCGTCGAACACGAGGGCGTAGCGGCCGGAGAGAAACGCGCCGCGGTCGATCACCATGTCGATCTCGTCGGCTCCGAGCGCGACCGCCTCCTCGACCTCGCGAACCTTGATCCCGAGCGGGCTCTGACCCGACGGGAACGCGGTCGCGACCGAGGCGACCATGACGCCGCTGCCGGCCAGACGTTCTGCGGCGACCGCGACGAGGTTCGGGTACACGCACACCGCGGCGACCGAGGGGATGTTCGGGTCGGAAGGATCGGGCCGCACAGCCTTCGAGCAGAGCGCGGCGACCTTCCCGGGAGTGTCCTGCCCCTCGAGGGTCGTCAGGTCGCAGCAGCGAATCGCGAGCTCGAGCGCCCAGAGCTTCGACTCGCGCTTGATACTGCGCTTCGCGAGCGCGGCGGCCCGCTCCTCGACTCCGACCTGGTCGATCGCGCCCACCCGAGGCAGGCGCTGCTTGAGAGGGAGCTCGAAGCCTGCCGGCAGCGAAGGGGCCTTCACCACCACGATCTCACCACCGAGCGTTCACCCATCGGGCGAGTCTAGCCCCGGCCGCCGGCCCGAAGGAATGCCCGATGCGACGCGGGCTCGGGTAGGGTCAATGGCGGACATCGACGCGGCCATCGGAGGAGCAGGCATGAGGCGGACAATCGGGCTACTGGGAGCGATCGGCGCAATTGCCCTGCTCGCCGCCGGCTGCGGATCGGGGTCCAAGTCCACCTCGTCGACCACGGCAACCACTGCGGCAGCGTCTTCGGGAGGCGCGCTCTCGAAGGGGACATACGACAAGCAGATGGCCGTGATCGGCAAAGACCTCGGGGTTGCGTTCGGCCCGCTCCCGTCGGCCGCGAACGCCAAGCAAGGCGCCACCAAGCTGCTCAAGGCCCAGAAGGACGTTCGCAAGCTCGTCGCGAAGCTCGAGGCGATCAAGCCGCCGACGAAGATCAAGGCAGCTCATCTCCGGCTGATCAAGGCGGTCTCGAAGCTCGCCGATCAGTTCACCCCGATCATCGCGAAGCTCCAAAAGGGGAACTTCAAGGCGATCGGCGACGTGGCGAACCTCTCGGCGCTGAACGACATCCAGCTCGCCGTCAACAAGATCGAGACCGCGGGGTACACGATCAACGGGACCGGCTAGAGCTTCTTAGGAGCTAAAGCCCGAGCCGTTCGAGCATGGTCTCGTTGCGTCGCCAGCGCGGCGAGGTCTTGACCTGTAGCTCGAGGTAGATCTTGTGGCCGAGAAGCGCCTCGATGCCGGGCCGGGCAAGCCGGCCGATCTCGCGCACCATCGAGCCGCCCTTCCCGATCAGGATCTGCTTCTGGCTCTCGGTCTCGGTGTACAGCCGCACGTGCACGCGCGACTCGTCGATCTCGACCACCTCGGCCGTGAGCGCATGCGGCACCTCCTCGCGGGTGAAGCGAAGCGCCTGCTCGCGGACGAGCTCACCGATCCTCGCCTCGAGCGGCATGTCGGTCACCTCGCCCGCCGGGTAGAGAAACGGCCCTTCCGGCAGCAGCGAGATCAGGTCGTCGCGAAGGGCGGCGATCCCGTCGCCGGTCTTGGCGCTGACCGGGTGGAGAGCGTGGAAGTCCCCGAGGGTGGCGGCGAGCTTCATCTGCTCGGCAACGTGGCCGGGCTTCAGGCGGTCGACCTTGTTGACGACGATCACGACCGGCACGCCAAGCGCGAACACGCGGCGGGCCACATAGCGGTCGCCTGCGCCGATCCGCTCGCGCGCGTTCACGACGATCATGACCACGTCGAGGTCGTCTGCGATCGTCTCCTCGACGCGGCCCTGCATTCGCTCTGTCAGCACGTCGATCGGCTTCTGCCAACCGGGGAGATCGACGATCACGAGCTGGCTCTCGCCCTCCGTCCACACCCCGCGGATTCGATGACGCGTCGTATGCGGGACGTTCGAGACGATTGCGACCTTCTCGCCGGCCAGGGCGTTGACGAGTGTCGACTTGCCCACGTTGGGACGGCCTGCAACCGCTGCGAAACCGGCCTTCATTCGTCTCCCAGGGTCAATCGGGAAGGTTCCAGGTGTCGGGTAGCAGCCCGGCCGGGGTCGTCGTCCGGATCTCGCCGTCGTCTCCGCGGTAGCTCACCTCGGCGATCCGGAACTCGTGCAGCCACTGCCGGCAGCCGCCGCACGGGGAGGCGGTGATGCCGATCGCCTCGAGATCGCCGGGCCGGCATCCGGCCGCAGCCGCGGCCGCGATCGCGTTCTTCTCCGCGCAGATCCCCAGCGGATAGGCAGCGTTCTCGACGTTGACACCGGCGAACTCGCGGCCGTCACGTGCCCGTACGACGGCACCGACGAGGTAGCGGGAGTACGGCGCATACGCGTTCGCCGCGGCCGCGTCGGCCTTGCTGACCAGGTCGCTCATGCCTGCAGTCTCCCAGAGCGGCACCGTCTCGTCGCGGCGCGGGTCAAGAAAGCTGGAAGAGGGCGAGGGCCGTGAGTGCTCCGATGAGCGCTCCGAGCCCGACCTCGACGGTGGAATGGACGCCGGACTCGACCCGTGTCTGGGCGACGAGCAGTGCGAGCACGAACGCGATCGAGGACACGAGGAACCGATGGCTCTCGCCCGTCACGTAGGTCAATGCCACCCAGCCGGCGAAGGCGACCGCGGCGTGACCGGACGGGAGCCCTCCCCGGAGCGGAGAGCCGCTTCCGGTCCATGCCTTGATCGCGATCACGACGATCACCGTGAACACGAGAGCGATCAGCGTGAGCGCGGCCGGCGCATCTCGTACTCGATCGATGAGCCGAGCGCTTCTCCGAGCGGCTTTGCCCGAGAAGACGAGGTATCCCACTGCGATCGCGTTGATCGCCGCGATCAGGACGGCGCCCGCGGCGATGTCCTTGGCGAGCTTCGCCATCGGGTCGAAGGAGCTCGTGGCAACGTCGATCGCGCCTTCGATCGCGGTGTTGATCATCTCGGCGATCAGCACGAACGCGATCGCCAGCAGGAGCACGATCAGCTCGAGCTTCGTCACGTTCTCGACGATCGCGACGACGAGAACCACGGCGGCGACCAGGAAGTGGATGCGCATGTTCCGCTGAGTGCGGAGCACGTGGATGATCCCCTCGAACGCATAGTTGAACGAATCGAGAAGACGCGGCGCCCGCCTGCTCACGGTCGGCCTCCTGCCTGGAACGGACGGTGTGACGTAGAGGTACGCCTACGTCGGCGTAGAGGTGCCGCTACGCCGTGACGAACGAGGCGGAATGTCGGCCTCACGATCGTCGGGCTCACGATCGAAGGTCCCGCTCGCGGCGCTCCATCTCGGCGCCGTGGTCGTAGCCGAGCAAGTGCAGCAGGCCGTGCGTGAGCGGTGCACGCCATTCGGTGCCGACGACCTGAGGGCAGAGCACCACGTCGCCGAGCGCCCGCGGCAGGCCGGACGGGAGCTCGTCACGACCGTCGATCGGGAACGAGAGGACATCCGTCGCCTCGTCGATTCCGAGATGCTCCCGCTTGAGCCGACGCATCTCCTCGGGGCCGACGAAGGCAAGGCCGAGCTCGCCCTCCTCGATTCCCTCCGCTCGAAGCACCCGGGAGGCGAGCTCGACGGCGGCGCCGTCGTCGACGTCGACGCCGCTTCGATTGTCGACCTCGACGGTCAGCACGGCGGCGGGCTACCGGCTTCGCCCGGTGCCGGTCTCCTCCGCGTGCTCACGATAGGCCTCGACGATCCGCTGGACGAGCTTGTGCCTGACGACGTCGCGGTGGTCGAAGCGGACGAACGCGATGCCCTCGATGTCGCCGAGGACGCGCTGCACCTCGATCAGCCCCGAGGGTTGGTCGCGCGGCAGATCGACCTGCGTCACGTCACCGGTGACGACGACCTTCGACCCGAAGCCGAGGCGGGTCAGGAACATCTGCATCTGCTCGGGCGAGGTGTTCTGGGCCTCGTCGAGGATGATGAAGCTGTCGTTCAACGTCCGGCCGCGCATGAAGGCGAGCGGCGCGACCTCGATCGTGCCGCGCTCCATGTAGGTGTTCGCGCGCTCCGGATCGAGCATGTCGTACAGGGCGTCGAAGAGCGGGCGAAGATAGGGGTCGACCTTCGCGAGCATGTCCCCGGGGAGAAACCCGAGCCGCTCGCCCGCCTCGACGGCGGGACGCGTGAGGATGATCCGTGCGACCTCCCGCTCCTGGAGCGCCGCGACCGCAAGAGCCATCGCCAGGTAGGTCTTGCCGGTCCCGGCGGGGCCGATCCCGAAGGTGACGGTGCACCGGCGGATCGCATCGACATACGCCTTCTGGGTCACCGTCATGGGCGCGATCTGCTTGCCGCGGTGCCGCCACACGACGTCGTCGAACACCGCGTGGACGTTCTGGTCGCTCTCGAGTGCACCGAGGACGGCGTCGACGGTTTGCGCGCCGATCTGGTGGCCACCCTCGACGAGGACGACCAGCTCGTCGATCACCTCGCGCGCCTCGGCAACCTTCGGATCGTCGCCCTCGAGCGTCAACTGGTTGCCGCGCAGGCGGATCGTGCAGCCGAGACGGTCGCGAAGCGCGGTGAGGACGCCGTCGCCCATGCCGCCGAGCTCGGCAGCGACCGCATTCGAGACGTCGAGGACTTCCTGCACGGCCTCAGTCTAGGAGCTCGAACCGTGTCAGAGCTCGAACCGGGATGACGCCCCGCCCGTCAAGCGACCGATCGCGATCTGACGCAACGGAATTTGAGTCATTCTCTTCGAGGTGAAGCCAGGTCCGGTGCTCGCGGCCCTCTGTGCTGCAATCGTGGTCTCGGCGACGGCCGACCCACGTCAGGCAGTCGGCGCCGGTCCACGCTTCATCCCGGCCTCGGCTGGCCTGATCGCCGCATGCCAGGCGACGGCAGACGCCGTGGGCTATGCCGTCCCGTGTCCGATGCGAGCTCCTTCCGGTCTTACGGCCTACGGCGGGAGGCCAGGCTGCGAGCTCGAGATCATCGGGCCGGGGATGCAGTGCCCGGGCACGTCGCTCGGCGCCTACACGCACGCCTCGTGGCGAGGGTGGGTCGTAGGTTCGAGCGTCACAGCAAATGGGCAACTGGGGCTCACCGAGCATCTCGTTCTCACCGCCTCCCCACGCCCGCTGACCGACTACGCGAAGCTCGTAAACGGCCCGGCGTGGTATCCGGGCGCACGCGTCCGGGTACTCGGCTCGGCGGTTGTCAACGGACGAAGGATGCGCGAGGTCTACGTCTCGCCCTCGACCAACGACGGCAGCGCATTCGCCGGTCACGTCGTGCTGATCTGGACCGCCGGCGGGCACACGTACGGAGTCGGCTTCCATGCCTTCCACGGCATCGAGAATGCTCTCGCGCTCGACCTCGAGCTTGCTCGAGCCGTCAAGCTGGTCCGGCCGCACTGAAATGACCCGGTGCTCGCGGCGACCGCGCGAAGCGCCGGAGACGAGGAAGCGACAGGATGCTCGAGCGCACGGTGAGGATGCAGAGGCTGATCGGGTCAGTCGCAGCGCTGGCGATCGCCGCCGGGGCTGCCGTAGCCCGCGCGACTGACACACCTGCGGCGCTCGCGCAGACGTTTCGAAGTGCCACGGAGGGGATCGCCGTCCGCTATCCCGCCGGCTGGGTACTCGCGAGGGGCGTCACGACGGTCGTGACCAACCCTGCCCTGTGCTTTGCGCTGGTGCCGATGGCGGGCGCAAACGTCGATGTGCAGGTTGTCGAATACCTCCCGCCACTCCTCAGCCCGGGCGGGCTCTCTGGATATCAGCCACGTCCGCACCGGTTCCAGCTCGCGAAGCTGCGGAAGAGCGATGCGGACTGGACAACCGGGAAGATCCTCTCGTTCCGGGACCACGGCCGCGTGTTCTATGTCGGCGTCGTCCGCCCCGCGTCGTCGACACGATCTCTGGGACAGACCATCCAGGCGATCCTCGACTCCCTTCAGATCAAGTCGAAGGGCCGATGCGGCCCACCGGCCCGGCGTTGACGAAACCCGGGAGCTAGAAGCTCTAACAGAATGACCTCGCGCTGACTGGGCGTGCTGGGCACGTGCGCTGGTAGGACGCAGGGAGCCCCAATATCCTCTGCGATATTGGGGCGACTGAGGACGACGCAGAGCGCGTGCCCAGCGCGTCCAGGCGGCCCGTGCTCATTCTGTTAGAGCTTCCTAAGCGAGCTTCTCGCGCACGAGCTGGCCGACGGCGCTCCCGTCGGCGCGGCCTGCGATCTGGGGCATGACGTCGGCCATCACGCGGCCCATGTCGCGGATGTTCGTCGCACCTGTCTCGGCGATCGCGTCGTCGACGATCCGCTCGAGCTCTTCCTCGTCGAGCTGGTCCGGCATGAACTCCTCGAGGATCGCGAGCTCGTCGTCTTCCTTCGCGGCCTGCGCCTCCCGGCCCGCCGCCCGGAACGCGTCGCCGGCCTCGACCCTCCGCTTGCGCTCCCGCTGCAGGACCTGGAGCTCCTCGTCCGGCGACAGCGGCCGCTGGAGATCCTTCTCCGCCGAGCGGAGGCTCGCGAGGATGAGCCGGAGGGCATCGCGGCGCGAGGCGTCACGAGCAAGCGTCGCCGCCTTCACGTCGCCCTCGATCTGCCCGATCAGGCTCATAGCTCGGTCACCGCGGTCGTCGCGGGGGAGCCGTGGACGTGAAGCGCACGGTGGCCGAGCACGTGCCAGTGCAGGTGGAACACGCTCTGGCCGGCCGTCGGCCCGACGTTCACCTGGACCGTGTAATCCTCGAGGCCCGCGTCGCGAGCCGTCTTGGCCACGAAGGCCAGCATCCGATGGGTCTCGCCCGCGGAGAGCCGATCGATCTCGCGGAAGGTGTCGATGTGATGTTCGGGGATCACGAGAAGATGCACGGGCGCCTGCGGGTGGATGTCGGCGATCGCCACGAAGCCGTCGGTCTCGGCAACGTGGTCGCCCTCACGATAGAGGCGACAGAAGAGGCAGTCGTCATGCTGCGACACCGACGATCCCCTCCTCCTGCACCGCGTGCGCGCGAACTCGAACGAGCTCGCCGACAGGGGCGTCGACGAGGAACGGCGAGTAGTCGTCACCGTACCCGCGACCCGGACGGTCGACGAGCACGGTGTCCTGCGAGCCGAGCTTCGCCTGCCACCGGCGCCGCTCGAGCTCGGCGGAGAGAGCACGCAGCCGTGCGCCCCGGGCCTTCTTGACCTCGCTCGGCACCGCATCCTCCCCTGCGGTTCGAGTGCCGGGCCGTGGCGAGTACGGGAATGCGTGGACGCGGCTGATCCCGGCGGCCTCGATCGTCTCGAGGGTGCGGGAAAAGGCGCGCTCGTCCTCGGTCGGGAACCCGACGATCACGTCGGTCGTCAGGTTGAGCTCGCCGGCGACCGGCTCGAGGCGCCGCAGGAACGTGGCAGTCGTGTAGCGCCTGCCCATGTCCCGCAAGACCTGGTCGTCGCCCGACTGCAGCGGCACGTGCAGGTGCTTCGAGACGGTAGGCGTCTCACGCAGTGCGGAGAGGAGTGTCGCGTCGACGTGGTTGATCTCGATCGAGCTCAGTCGAAGCCGCTCGAGGCCAGGCGTCTCGCCGACGGCGCGCACGAGCCTCGGGAGGTCGAATCGGGCCTCACGGTCGCGGTAGCAGCCGAGATTGATGCCGGTGAGGACGACCTCACGATGGCCCTGCTCGACGCGGCGGCGCACCTCGGTGAGCACCGCGGACGCGCTCCGGCTCCTGGAGGAGCCGCGGACGAGCGGGATCACGCAGAAAGCGCACGAGAAGGAGCAGCCGTCCTGAACCTTGACGAACGCGCGCACCCGGTCGAGGCGCGCATCCGCCTGCACACAGCCGATCGCACCGACGTCACCCGCGACGAACGCCGCCGTCTGCTCGGCCCGCCGCCGAACGACCGTGACGTTCTCCGGCAGCCCGTCGAGCCCGCTGCCTTCAAGATTTGCGGCGCATCCGGTCAGGTAGACGCGCGCGTGGCTTCGGGCAGCGCGGGCGGCAGCCTTCCTGCTCTTGGCGACGGCCTCCCCGGTGACGCAGCAGCCGTTTACCACGGCGACATCTGCGGGCCCGCCGCCGGCATCGTGGTGCCCGTCTGCGAGCAAGCGCTCGCGGATCTCATGCCCGTCGACATGAGAGACCTTGCACCCGAGATGTTCGACGCTGAAGCGCACGCCTGGATCGTACTTCCGCGTTCCCGGCGTGGGGAGTTCTAATCCCGGCTCCTCCGAACAGCCGACATGCGGCCGCCCAGCATGAGCCCGACCGGGACGACGAGGATCGCCGAGGCGAGCCCGAAGGGAACCGCGATCCCCGTACGCGACACGAGGAGCCCGGCGAGCGCCGAGCCGGCAGCGGCTCCGGCCGCCTCGGCAGTCGTCACCCACGTGAGCGCCTCCGCGCCGGCCCCCGGCGCGACCGCATCGAGCGTCTCGAAGAGGGAGATCGTCGCCGGCCCGAACGCAAGCCCGGCAAGGAGGAGCAGCGGCGCGAGCGACCCCGGGCCGTGCGCGAACGCGACGGGTACGAGCAGCATCCCGAGCAGCATCACGCAGCGGAGGTAGCGGTCGATCACGGGCGCGTGCCACGAGCGGCTCCCGAACCAGAGGGCGCCGAGTACGCTCCCGACGGCGAAGGCGGCCAGGAGCGGGCCGGCGAGAGAGCCGTCGTGCCAGCGGCCCGCCGCCGCCGGCACCGAGACCTGGACGAGCCCCTGGGAGCCGCCGAGGACGATCGAGACCGCCAGCAGCCCGGCGAGCGCACGGCTGCGGAAGAGATTCGGCATCGGCCGCGGGTCGTGGGTGTATGTCTTCGGATTCCGGGTCGGGATCGAGAGGAGCGCGGCCGCGATTCCCGTCGCGCCGCAAAGGACCGGCGCGACCCATCCGGAGGCGATGAAGAGGAGCGAAGCGATCGCCGGCCCGGCCACCTGCCCGATGTCGAGCAGGAGCGACGTCGCGGCATAGCCGTGGCGCAGGAGCTCCGGCTCGACCGCCTGCGGCCACACCGCCCGGCCGGACGCGAACACGGGTGGCGTGCTCCCGCCGATCACGCCTCCGAGCACGACGAGCAGCCACGGCGGGCCCGCCGCGTGCGCGACGACGTCGAGGGCGATGAGGCCCGAGCAGTAGCCGGTGGCGAGCGTCGGCAGCGCACGGTGAGCCCCTCGCCTGTCGACGAACCGGCCGCGAAACGGCGCCGAGACGCCCGCCATGAGCGAGAACGCGGCCACAGCGAACCCGCCGTCGCGGTAGCTCCCGGTCGAGTGCTCGTCCACGAGCAGCACCGTCAACGCCACCATCCCGAACGAGAGCGCCGCGGCGGAGAGCGCGTAGATCAGGCGTCGGGCCGGCGCACGCCGGAAGAGTGCGAGGTAGCTCGCGGTCATTCGGTCATTCCTTCAGATCGGTGGTCGGAGACTTGCGTCGGCGGCGGTGCCGAACGCGCGTGCTCAGGGCGGAGTCAGGAGAAACGACCGGGCCACGGGGCGATCCTACGCCTCGGCCAGCCCTGCGCGGCTGAGGCCCGGCCTGTCGACGGGCCGTAAGGTACACCGATGGTAGGCACCGGCCACGGCCCGGCCCGGATCCTCACCGAGCGCATGCTGCTCCGCCGGTACGAGCCCGGTGACGCCGCCGCCGTCAAGGAGGCGATCGACTCGAGCCTCGACCATCTCCGCGCGTTCATGAACTGGGCCTGGGAAGCGCCGGAGTCCCTCGAGGTCGTCGAGGAGCGCTTGATCATGTTCGGCGAGCTCTTCGACCGCGGGGACGAGCTCGTCTACGGGGTCTTCTCCCGCGACGAGTCCGAGTACCTGGGCGGAGCGGGCCTGCATCGCCCGCGGACGAGCCCGAGGGCCGTCGAGATCGGCTACTGGATCCGGGCGAGCCGTGTGCGCCGGGGCCTGGCGACCGAGCTCTCCGCGGCCCTGACCCGGGTTGCCTTGACCTATTGCCGAGTCCAGCAGGTCGAGATCCACGTCGACCCGGCGAACATCGCGAGCCTCGGCGTCCCGGCGAAGCTCGGATACCGGCTCGAGGCCACCCTTCCCGGCGTGCTCGTGCCGATCCGCGAGGGCGGGCCGGCCAGAGATGCCGCCGTCTACGTGCTCCGGGCCGAGGACTTCGCGTCCTCGCCGGTGGCCGGGATGCCGCCCCCGTCCTACCCGAGCTAAGAGGCCTCGAAGAGGTCGGCGGCCCAGCCGTCGAGCTCTCGGCGCTCGAGGTGCTCGAGGCCTTCGAGCCGCGGGCGGTCGGAGACGAGATAGCCGGCGGTGATCACCCGGCGAGACCGCAGCCCGCCCGCGAGGCTCTCGACGACCTCGAACGAGACGTTCGCCACCGCCAGCTCGGCGGGCGGGAGCGGCCCGGTGCGCGCATCGTGCAACCGGGTCTCGATCTCCACCCCGTTCGCGAGCGCGTTCGCCGCCGCCACGTCGACCGCGACCTCATCGACGTCGATCGCGGTCACCGGCGAGAACCCGAGCTTGGCAGCCGCGATCGAGAGCACCCCGGAGCCGCAGCCGACGTCGAGGACGCTTCCGCGTTCCTGCGCCAGCAGGAGCTCGAGGCACAGGCGCGAGGTCGGATGGGCCCCGGTGCCGAAGGCCCGGCCCGGGTCGATCACGATCGGGATCGCATCGTCGCTCGGCGAGAGCCACGGCGGGCCGACCCAGAGCGGGCCGATCTGAACCGCCTGATGGAACTCGCGCCAGCGGCCCTCCCAGTTCGGGTCCACCTCCGTCACCGTGGCTTCTGGATATGCAGCAAGCACCCGCTCGGCCGGAGGCCCGTACGCAGCGAGCTCCACGAGACCTGCTCGTTCCTGCTCCTCGAAGCCCTCGGGTGCAAGCTCGATGAACCTCGCACGAAGCGCCTCCGCGCCCTCGACGCTTACGGTGACGGCGGCACGAATCACGTACCTGAGGCTAGAGCACGAGGCCCCGCTCGCTGCGTCGCGAGGGGCGTGGACAGGACGCAGCCGAAGGGTGGTGTGAACGGGCCGTGAGCTCATGGTACGAGCTGAGGTGTCGACGCAACGCGCAAGGCACGACCGTCACGTAGCGTCCCTCTTCAAGCCAACCCGGGAATGGCTCGCATCAACACAGGGGCTAGTGCGCCGAGGAAGCCGAGGTCGAGCCGCGACCGTCCTTGATCGCGACAACGGCGACGAGGTCGGCCTGATCGTCGTACGCATAGACGATCACCATCCATCGCCAGGGGCCGAGAACGAACCGATAGTCGCGCCAGCGACCCTCGAGAGAGGCGCCGAGCAACGGGAAGCGCGCCAATGGCTCGATCGATCGTCGGACGCGGGGCGATGTCTCAGCGGGGAGGCTGTGTGTGGTGATGAGGCGCGCGAGGTCGGCAATCGCCGCGGGCGCGACGAGAACGCGGCTCACCCGAGATCGCTGAGAGGTCGGCCTCGTCCGTCCTTGATCTCGTCGAGTCCCCGTTCTGCGCTCTCGAAGGCACCCGGAATCGAGTCGAGAAGGGCAGTGACATCGGCCGGATTGGGATCGGCGTCGTCGAGTGCCGTCATCAGAAGCGATCGGGCGAGCGTCCCCTCGTTCACGTGTGTGCGATCCGCGAGGCGTCGCAGCTTTTCGGCGTGGTGTTCGTCGAGCGTGACGTTGACACGGTTTGGATTCGTGCGAGGCATTTCGTCAAAGTTACACACTAAAGCACGTGGCGTGTACTCCCACAGCGTGCGGATCGCTTCCGGCAACGCCAGCCGCAACGGATCAGGAAAACGCGCTCCTCAGCTTCTCGAAGAAGCCCTGGTCGGGCCGGTAGGTGTGCTCGTCGCTCAGCTCCTCGAACTCTGCGAGGAGCTTCCGCTGCTCCGGCGCGAGATGGCGCGGGACCGTGACGTTGACGAGCACGCGATGGTCGCCGTGGCCGAAGCCCTGCAGGACGGGCATTCCCTTGCCCCGGAGAACGCGCACCTCGCCGGGCTGGGTGCCGGCGTCGAAGTCGAGCCGCTCGGTGCCCTCGATCGTCTCCACGTCGACGGTCGCGCCGACGGCGGCCTGGACGATCGTGAGGTCGACCTGCGAGAAGATGTCGTTGCCCTCGCGCACGAAGCGCTCGTCCGGCCGGACGCGCACGCCCACATACAGGTCGCCGGCCCTGCCGCCCGGGGCGCCCGCATGTCCCTCGCCGCCGAGACGGATGCGCTGGCCGTCGTGGATCCCGGCCGGCACCTGAACCTCGATCGTCCGCTCCTCGACGGTGCGCCCGGCGCCCCGGCACGTCGAGCAGGGCTGCTCGATCTTGCGGCCGGACCCCGAGCATTCCGGGCAGGTGGACTGCCGGAGAAGCTCACCGAAGATGCTCCGGGCAACCTGCTGAACGTGCCCGCTCCCTCCGCAGCGCGGGCAGGTCGTGATCGGAGTCCCGGGCTCGGCGCCGTCGCCCTCGCACGTCGTGCACGTCACGGCCGTCTCGATCTCGACCTCGACGGTGACGCCGCGCGCCGCCTCGACGAGCTCGATCTCGACCTCGGCTGCCACGTCGCCGCCGCGTGCCGGCCCCCGGCGCCGGCTTCCGAAGACGTCGTCGCCGAGGAAGGCCGAGAAGAGATCGCCGAGGTTGCCGAGATCGAAATGCGTCGGCTGGAAGCCGCCGGAGCGCAGCCCCGCGTGGCCATAGCGATCGTAGAGTTGGCGCGTCTCGGGGTTCGAGAGGGCCTCGTAGGCCTCGGACACCTCGCGGAAGCGCACCTCGGCCTCCGGGTGCTCGGATACGTCCGGGTGGAGCTCGCGCGCGAGCCTGCGGAAGGCCTTCTTGATCTCCTGGTCGTCGGCGGCCCGCGAGACGCCGAGCAGCTCGTAGTAGTCGCGCTCAGTGGTGGACATCCGGCTCATATCGTGCCAGGAGGGTCGCCCGTCGCCACGTACCGCGCGACTCCGGCCCGCCTGCGGCGTCAGTCGGCTTCGTAGACCGCTTCGACGAAGCGCGAGAGCTCATGGGCGGCGGCCCGAACGGTGCGGAGCGCCGTGTCGTAGTCCATGCGCAGCGGGCCGAGGAGGCTGACCGTCCCGAGCGGCTGGTTCGCCGAGCCGTACGAGGCGCCGACGAGGGCGAGCTTCTGCAGGCCCGACTCCTCGAGCTCGCCGCCGACCAGCACGAAGGGGCGCTGCGAGCCGAAGGACTGCGCGAGCACGCCGAGCAGCTTCGCGCGCTTCTCGAGCGCATCGATCAGGCTCCGGTAGGCCCCGATCTCCTCGGAGCGGAGCTCGTCGAGGAGGCCGGCCGCGCCGCCGACGTAGAGCTCGCGCTCTCCTTCGAGCCCGTCGAACGAGCTTCGCACGATCGCGAGGAACGCGTGCTCGCGGGCCGAGAGGCCCGGCTCGTCGAACGCCCTCGCGAGGAGCCGGGAGCGGAGCCGCAACCCGATGAGACGCTCGTGGAGGTAGTCACCCGCCCAGAGGACCAGGCCGGGGTCGACAGGGTCGGGAAACGTGAAGCGCTGCTTGCTCACCTCGCCCGCCGAGGTGATGACGACCACGACGACGATGTTGGCCTGCAGCTGCAGCACGTCGACGTGGCGGATCGTCGCGGCCTCGATCGGCGGTGCCGAAACGAGCGCCAGGAGCCGCGTGACCTGCGAGAGCACGTCGGTTGTCGCCTGCAGCGCCTCCTCGACCTCGGTGGGCGTCGTCGCGAGCTCGAGCGGAAATCGCGACGGGCGCGGCTGCTGGCGGGCGAGCAAACCGTCCACGTAGACGCGGTACCCTGCCTCGGTGGGAACGCGCCCCGCCGAGGTGTGTGGATGGGTGAGGAGACCGATCCGCTCGAGCTCGGCGAGCTCCGCCCGGACGGTCGACGCCGACACGGCGAGCCCGAGGCGATCGACGAGCAGACGGGAGCCGACGGGCGCGCTCGTCGCCACGTATTCCTCCACGACTCGTGCGAGGATGTCCCGCTGCCGATCGGAGAGCTCGGCTCGTGTGCTCACCTGTCCATGGTAGGCGACCGCCGCCTGCACCGGCCTCGCGGCGACCTGCCCCGGAAGGACAGGGCGCCGGACGCGCACTGCTCCGAGCCCGCCGCCGAGAGCGGGCTCAGGCAAGGAGCGCTGCGGTGACGCCGTCGCCCAGGAACCGGCCGCGGCGGGTCAGGCCGAGCGTCCCGTCGTGCCGTTCGGCAAGGCCGAGCGCCTCCAATCGCTCGAGCTCATCGAAGTCGACGCGCCCGCCGACCTCGGCGACCAGGAGCGGCTCGTCCAGTCGGAGACCGAGCATCACCCGCTCGAGGTCGCGCACGTCGGCCGGCAGCTCCTCGACTTCCCGCGGCGGCCGACGCCCGACATCGAGCGCCTTCGTATAGCCGCCGAGAGAGGGCCGGTTGCGCCACCGCCTGTTCTCGATCGTGCTGACCGCGCCCACGCCGATCCCGAGGTAGTCGTGCCCGAGCCAGTAGCCGAGGTTGTGGTGCGCACGCAGGTCGCGCGCGTCCACGTCATCCGGCCGCCGGCAGAAGTTCGCCGTCTCGTACCACCGGTACCCGGCAGCCGTCAGTGTCTCGACGACCCGCTCGAAATACGACTCCATCGCCTCCGCCTGCCGTTCGAGCTCCGCTCCATGTGCATGCGTGAAGCGGGTTCCCGGTTTCGCCTCCAGCTCGTAGGCGGAGAGGTGCTCCGGCTCGAGCGCGAGGGCCTCGGCGAGGTCGCGCTGGAGCTCGATGGGGCTCTGGCCGGGGATCCCGTAGATGAGGTCCAGCGAGATGTTGTCAATATTGGCATCACGAAGAAGATAGACCGCGCGGCGGACATCCTCGGGCTGTGCCGCACGCTCGAGCACCTCGAGCAGGTGAGGCTGGAAGCTCTGCGCTCCGAGCGAGACGCGATTGACAGCGCTGTCGCGGATCACGGCCGCGAGCTCGGGCGTCACGGTCTCCGGGTTCGCCTCGATCGTGAACTCGCGTGCCGCGGGGAGCGCCGCGAGCAACCGCTCGAGCGCGCCGAGCTCCGTGAACGTCGGCGTCCCGCCGCCCAGGAACACGGTCTCGATCGTCTCGGCAAGCGCATCGCGCTCGAGCGCGAGCTCGGCGACCAACGCGTCGACGTACGAGGCCTGCTCGTCGCGCCGGCCGACGGCGGTGACGAAGTCGCAGTAGCCGCAGCGATGGGCGCAGAACGGCAGGTGAACGTAGAGATGCCGGCAGCTCACGAGGCGACCTTGCGCCGCGGCCGCCGGACGAGCTCTCCCTGGCAGTTCGGGCAGACGTTGACGAGCTCCGCCGCGCAGCTCGCGCAGAACGTGCACTCGTAGGAGCAGATGAATGCCTCGCCGTCGACGGCAAGCGCGGCGCCGCAGCGCTCGCAGACGGGTCGCAGCTCGAGGGCCACTAGCGCTTGCCCCCGTCGTTCAGGTTGAGCACAGCGAGGAACGCCTCCTGCGGCACCTCCACCCCGCCCACCTGCTTCATTCGCTTCTTCCCTTCCTTCTGCTTCTCGAGCAGCTTGCGCTTGCGGCTGATGTCGCCGCCGTAGCACTTCGCGATCACGTCCTTGCGGCGGGCCTTGACCGTCTCGCGCGCGATCACGCGCGACCCGATCGCGGCCTGGATCGCGACGTCGAACATCTGTCGCGGGATCTCCTCGCGCAGGCGCTCGACGAGCGCGCGGCCGCGCTCGTAGGCAGCGTCGCGGTGGATCACGAGCGAGAGCGCGTCGACCGGGTCGCCGCCGACGAGGACGTCGACACGGACGAGGGTGCCCGGGCGGAAGCCGATGTAGTCGTAGTCGAAGCTCGCATACCCGCGCGTTCGCGACTTGAGCGCGTCGTAGAAGTCGAGGACGATCTCGGCTAGCGGCAGCTCGTAGGTCAGGTGGGCACGATCCTCGGAGAGGTACTCGAGCTGGTCGAACCGGCCACGCCGCTCGTTGCAGAGCTCCATCACGGCTCCGACGTACTCCTTGGGGACGATCACCTGGGCCTTGATGTACGGCTCCTCGATCTCGTCGACCGCATCCGGCATGTCGGAGGGCGTGTGAACCTCGCGCCACTCCGAGCCGTTCTGCGGGAGCACCCGGTAGGCGACGGTCGGCGCGGTCACGAGCAGGTCGAGGTCGAACTCGCGCTCGAGCCGCTCCCGGACGATCTCCATGTGGAGCAGGCCGAGAAAGCCGCAGCGGAAGCCGAACCCGAGCGCCTGCGAGGTCTCCGGCTCGTAGAAGAGCGCCGCGTCGTTGAGCTTGAGCTTCTCGAGGGCGTCGCGCAGATCCGGGTAGTCGTCGGAGTCCGTCGGGAAGAGACCGGCGAAGACCATCGGCTTGACGTCCTTGTAACCGGGAAGGGCCTCGCTTGCCGGCTTCGCCTCGGAGGTCAGCGTGTCGCCGACGCGAAGCTCGGAGACCTCCTTCAGGCCCGTGACGACGTAGCCGACCTCCCCGGCGACGAGCGCCTCGAGCGGCGCCATCACCGGTCGCATCGCCCCGATCTCCTGCGCCTCGAACCGCGTCCCCTGCGCCATCGCGCGCACGTCCTCGCGCGCGCGGAAGCTGCCGTCGACCACCCGGACGAAGGCGACCACACCGCGGTACTGGTCGTAGGAGGAGTCGAAGATCAGCGCCCTCCCGGGGGCGGCCGGATCGCCGGCCGGGGCCGGGATCCGCTCGACGACCGCGTCGAGCACGTCCTCCACGCCGAGCCCGGTCTTCGCCGAGATCCGGATCACGCGTCCCGGGTCCTCACCGAGCAGATCGGCCAGCTGCAGGGCAACCCCGTCGGGATCGGCCTGCGGCAGGTCGATCTTGTTCAGCACGGGGATGATCTCGAGGTTGTTCTCGATCGCGAGGTAGGCGTTCGCGAGCGTCTGGGCCTCGATTCCCTGGGCGGCATCGACGACGAGCAGCGCCCCCTCGCACGCCTGGAGCGAGCGCGACACCTCGTAGGTGAAGTCGACGTGGCCCGGCGTGTCGATCAGGTTCAGCTGATGGCCCTTCCAGGCCACGCGGACGGCCTGCGCCTTGATCGTGATCCCGCGCTCGCGCTCGAGATCCATCGAGTCGAGCACCTGGGCGCGCATGTCCCGCTGCGCAACGGCGTGGGTCAGCTCGAGAATGCGATCGGCCAGGGTCGACTTCCCGTGGTCGATGTGGGCGATGATCGAGAAATTGCGGATGTGCAGCTGGTCCATGCGGGCTCGCGGAGCAGCGTAGCGGCCTGATCGACCTGGCTCGCGAGCCCTGGCTCCGGCCCTTAGCAGTCCATCCAACCGGTGGACCGGCGTACCTCGCCGCCGGTCACGATCTGCGGCAATCCCGCAACGCCAGACCGCGAAGGCACCGATTCCCAGCCGGGAACGGCGAGTGACCGTGTGTCCGGGGAAGGAATGAAGGACAACCACATCGCGGAATGCATCGGAAGCGCAACGATTCCGGTCGAAGAGTCGGGCGGTCTCTCGCTCGAGGCGGCATGGACCGGGAAGTGCCCCGCGTGCGGCCACGTCTTCGAGCTCGGCTACGCAGGATTCCTGCCGGCACATGTGGCCTTGCAGGCTCCCACCCCTCCGTCGCCCCCACGCCGATCGTCGAGGCGCTCTCAGCCGACGGTCGGTGAGCGAATCCGGGCCCGCCGCGAGGAGCTCGAGCTGAGCCAATCGCAACTCGCGGGGAACGGAGTCTCGCGCACCTACGTCAGCCTGATCGAACGTGGGAGGCGAAATCCGAGCGCCAAGGCCCTGCGTGCACTCGCCCCGCTCCTCTCGGTGTCGGTTCACTGGCTCGAGACCGGCGAGACCGATCCGGCCGAGGAGCTCGCAGCGCTCGTGCTCTCGCAGCCGGTCGACGGCGCGTCCCCGCGCTCACGGCGGCTCGCCCGGCGCGTCCTCAGACGCGATCCCGACGCGAGGTAGCCCTCCCGTCGCGTAAGGACGTGACCCGCCTCAGGCGCTGCGAAAGCGACGCACGAGGCCGACCAGCGTGTCCAGCTCGCGGACGCGAAGGAACGAGCAGACGGCGAGATAGACGACGGTCGCCGCGGCGAGCGCCGGTGCGAGCGAGACCAGCTGGTCTCCGAACGAGCGCCCGAGCACGTGGTCGAGCGGCTCCCAAACGCCGAAGGCGATCGCGGCCGACGCCGCCGAGGCGAGCACGATCCGGATCGCCGCGGACGTCGTCCGCCCACCTCCGACACCACCGATCCGCCCGCGGATCAGCGTGAGCAGCGCAACGGTGCCCGCGATGTTGACGAGCGCCGTGGAGAGCGGGATCCCCCACGTCCCGTAGCGGTAGAAGGCGAAGTCGAGGATCGCGTTCAGGAAGAGGTTCCCGAGCGCGACCACGGTCGGGATCCAGTTCTCCTGCAGGCTGAAGAAGGCGCGGTTCAGCATCAGCATCGCGCCGTTGAAGACGAGCCCGGCGCTGAAGGCGGCGAGGCAGTCGGCGGTGACCGGCGTCTGGTCGGGAAGGAACCGGCCGCGCTGGAAGAGGATGCGGATGATCGGCTCGGCGAGCACGGCGCTCACCGCAGCCGCCGGGATGAGCAGGAAGGCGATCTGGCGTAGGCCTCGCGCGACCGTGTCGCGGAAGGCGTCGAGGTCGCCTCGGGCCGCCAACCGAGACAGCGAGGGGAACAGGATGGTCGCAATCGCGACCGAGAACATCCCCTGCGGGAGCATGTAGACGAGGAAGGCCTTCTGGATCGCGGTCGGCGCCAGGTTGCCGTCGATCAGGCGGGAGGCGAAGAAGACGTCGATCAGCGCGTTGACGTTGATCAGGCCGAGCCCGAGCGTGACCGGGAGCATCAGCTTGAACGTCCGCTTGACCATCGGGTCGCGCCAGTCGAGGACGACCCGCAAACGCTCCTCGCCCCGGTCGAGACCGCGGAGCCACGGCATCGGCAGGAAGACCTGGATGAACGTGGCGACAAGGATCGAAGCGGCGTAGACGTAGAGCTTCGAGCTCGAGCCGTGTGCGTGCGGGACGCCGATCACGAGCCCCGCCACGATCGCGAGATTCCAGAAGACCGGCGAGAGGGCGGGCACCGTGAAGTGGTCGTAGGTGTTGAGGATCCCGACCACGATCCCGGAGACCCCGAGCAGCGCGACGATCGGGAAGAGGACACGGGAGAGACCGACGGCGAGGGAGCGGTCGTGTCCGGGATTGCCGAAGATGCCGACGACCCACGGTGCGACGAGCACGAAGATCGCCGTCAGCGCCGTGAGGCCGAGAAGCATGAGCCAGAAGAGGCTCGAGGCGACTCGCCAGGCGCGGCGCCGGTCGCCCGACTCGATCAGCTCGCTGAAGACCGGCACGAACGCGGAGGAGAGCGCGGCATCGGCGACGAGCGCGCGCACGAGATTCGGGAACTGGAACGCGATCGTGAAGGCGTTGATGCGCCCGGCGGCGCCGAAGTAGTAGGAGGCGACGACCTCGCGGACGAGGCCGAGGACGCGCGAGAGACCGGTCGCGAGCGAGAAGATCGCGGTCGACCGTGCGAGCCGGCGGCGGGGCACGCCATCAGCCGCCGGGGGCTCTGGTCGGGCTGCCCGGCTCATTTGGACGGGAGCGGTGAGGCTCCCGTCCCAGGAGAAGACCGCCCCGTCCCAGGTCTCCCGTCCACGTGCCGCGCGACGCGCGTTGCGCTCCCTCAGCCGGGCTTCCCGATCGAGGGCTCGCTGGTCGTCGTCCACGGCAGTGAGCATAGGGAGAAGCGCCGTCGGCGCCTGGGACGGCGAGCCTGGAGCCCGCTGCTTGCTAGGATGCGCAGGCCCGCCGATGCGGGCGTTTCTTCGCGTTCAACCGCGAAGCCCAAGACGCACATGGCGAACATCCAGCAACAGAAGAAGCGCATTCGCATCGCCGCCGACGAGCGGATCGAGAACCTGCGCTACCGCTCGACGATCAAGACGCTGACCAAGCGCCTCGCCACGGTCGTGGAGGACGGCGATGCCGCAGCGATCGATGCCGAGCACCGCAACCTCGTCCGCTGGATCGACAAGGCGGTCTCGAAGGGCGCGCTGCATCGCAACACGGGTGCCCGCAAGAAGTCGCAGGCCGCCCGCCTCGCGACGCCGAAGTCCTAGGAACTCGAACCAAAATGAGCGTCCCTTCCCGGGTCGCTCGGAGCGAGTGGGTGGGACGGCCGGCTCGCAGGCCAGGCTGGTTGCCTCTCCGAGAGGCGGCCGTCTCACCCGCGAAGCCCTGGATCCCGCATGTTTGAGGGGGATCCAGGTCGCCGGAGGCTCGAGGCGCAGGCGCGAAGCGCTCGTGGCTCGAGCCGGAGGACGATCCGGGCGGTCCGGGGACGACGCTCATTTTGGTTCGAGTTCTAACGGCCAAGCCCTAAGCGCTCGAAGCCGCGGCCGCCGAGCCTGCTCTGCCCTGCCCGGCGAGCCGTCAGCCGCGGCTGTTGGCAGCGCGTTGCGTCGACACGGGCGGCTCGGTGAGCTCGATGAGCGCTCGTTCCAGCTCGAGCTCGATCGGGAGCCGCGAGCCACCCTTGAGAGCATGGTCGAGCCGCGCTAACCGGACGGTGGCCGACCTGAGCTCGTCTGGGGTGTAGTTCCGAGCCTGCGCGTAGAGCTTCCCGACGTAGAACGGATGGGCCTTGAGCGTCACCGCGGCGTCCTTCGCGGCGATGCCCTGCGCCTCGAGCGCCTGCGCCCGGCGAACGCGGGCGACGTGGCTCGTGAGGATGCCGGCGAGGCGCGAGACGGTCTTGGAGTACGGGTCGCCGGAGTGCTCGAGCATCCCTTCGGAGGCGTCGAGAACGCCGACGACGTCGCGCGCCCCCCATGCGTCGGTGAGCGCGAAGTTCGTCGTCTCGGCGCGCGAGGCGACGAGCCGGTCGACGTCCTCGGCGGTGACCTCGGCGCCGGCCGCCCAGGTCGAGAGCTTGTCGATCTCGGAAGAAAGGTCGTAGAGATCCTCGCCGATGCGGTCGAGGAGCGCGCGGCTGGCGTCGGGAGCGGCCTTCGTGGCATGGATCGCGAACTGTTCGGAGATCCACTTCTGGAGCGCCCGTTGCGGTGCGTCCCACAGCAGGAGCTCGCCGTTGCCGGCGTGGACGGCCTTGGCGATCGGGGCGTCCTTCTTCACCTCGCTCCCGACGAGAGCGAGCGTCGTCACCGGGGTAGGCGACTTGAGATATCCGGCGATCTCCTTGACGTCATCGGCCTTCCAGGCCTCGACGCCCTCGATCACGACGAGGCGCCCCTCGCTCGCAAAGAGGCCGAGCGAGTTGCACGCGGCGACGACATCGGCGCCCGAGAGCTCCGCCGCCGAGTGGATCTCGACCGCATCCGAGGAGAACCGCTGGCGCAGGCGATCGACCGCGCGATCGATCTTCGGCCTGTCGGTGCCGGCGATCAGGTACGCGGGCTTGAGGTCTTCGGCCACCGTCGCCAAGCATAGGCGGCGAGCAACGAGACGGCGGCGAGCGCAGCGAGGCCCCGAGCGGTCTTGATCTCGGCGAGCGGCAGAGAGCCGATCGCCCGGGCACAGAGCGCGATATAGGAGGCCACCCAGCCGTTCACCCACGCGAGGATCGACGCCGACCCGGGCGAGACCGTGTCGAGCGCCGCGGTCGCGAACGCGAGCCCGAGCAGGACCGGCATCGCCGGCTCCGCCAGCGCGTTCGCCGGTACTCCGAGAATCGGGAGGTACCCGAACTGGAGCCAGAGGATCGGCGCGGTCACGAGGCTGCAGCCCAGCGAGACCGCCGTTCCCAGCCTGAGACTGCGTGGCAGCGGCACGGCTTCGAGGCGGGCGGAGAGACGTGGCACAACCGTGAAGATCGCAGCGACGGCTGCGAACGAGAGCTGGAATCCCGGATCGAACAGGTTGTAGGGGTTCCAGCCAAGCAGGGCGATCGCGGCGACGAGCAGCGCGTACCACGCATCGCGCAACCGGCCGCCCAGCCACGCGAGGGACGCCAGCGAGCCCGCGACGCCCGCCCTGATCACCGACGGCTGCGGCCCGACCGCGAGCACGTAGGCGAGGATCCCGGCCAGCGCCCCGAGCTCGCCGATCCAACGGCTCACACCCAGCAGCCAGGCGAGAGTCAACGCGCCCGCAGCCACGAGCACCACGTTCTGGCCGCTCACCGCGAGGATGTGGTAGAGGCCCGAGGCCTGGAAGTCCTGCCGCAGGCCCGGTGAGAGCGCAGAGCCGTCCCCGAGGACGATCCCCTCGAGCACGGAGCGACGCTCGCCGCCAAGCCCTGGCGCGATCGACCGCGCCAGTCGTCTGCGAAACCGGTCGGCCGCCCCGCCGAGCCCGCCCCGTGCTCCGACCCGCGACCACTCGTCGACGCGCAACACGACATGGACGCCGTGGCGGCGGAGCCAGAGGCGCTCGTCGAAGCCATGGTCCGGCCCGGGCGGCTGCTGGACGACCGCGAGCACATCGAGCACGGTGCCTTGCGGGGGTGAGCGCCCGAGCTTGAGCTCGAGCTGGACGGGCTCGTCGACGATCCGGCCGTCGAACGTACGGGCGCGGCCCTGCGCCCGGATGTCGTAGGTGCCCACCGTCGGCTGTGCCGTGACGACGACCCGAGCCCGGCCCGCGTGCCCGATCTCGGCCGACAACGGGCTCCGGTCGAAGGCGTCGAGCCGAGCGCTCCCCCACCACCAACCCACGAGAGCGACCACGGCGGCGAGGAGCGCAAGCCGCGTCAACGGTGCGTCGACCACGACCAGGCCCGCGGCAAGCACTCCCGTGGCGGCAAGCACGGTCCCGTGGACGCGGCCGGCGTTGGCCAGCGCAAGACCGAGACAGAGAGCCGCGGCGAGGAGATGCGCAGGGCCGAAGCGCAGGAGGACGCCATCGCCGATCAGGCGATCACGAGGCCCTTCAGGTTGGCGAGATGCGCGGGGCCGATCCCGGGGATCGCGTCGAGACCGTCGACCGAGGTGAACGGCCCGTGCTGCTGGCGGTAGTCGACGATCTTCTGCGCGGTGACGGGCCCGATCCCGGGAAGCGCGTCGAGCTGCTCGACCGTCGCGGTGTTGAGGTCGACGGGGGCCGACGGCGAAGGCGCACCGCTTGCGCCGGCCGAGCCCGCAGCAGCGCCGCCGCCGCCAACACGCGCAGGGACGAGCACCTGCTCCCCGTCGGCCAGCGGGGCGGCGAGATTGACGAGCGTCCGATCGGCCCGGCGACTCATGCCGCCCGCTCGCGCCACCGCATCGGCGATCCGCGAGCCCTGTGGCAGCCGGTACAGACCGGGCGACCGCACCGCCCCGACCACGTCGACCACGAGGACGGCCCCGCCGGCAGCACCTGCCGCTTCGCCCGCGGAGCTTCCGCCCGGCGTGGTCAGCGCAGGGACGCTCGCCGTCGAGCCTTCGGCCAGGGTCGACCCGAGCGAGCCGCCGGCGGCCGTGCCGCCGAAGAGGTGCGCTGCGACGAACACAGCCACCAGCACGGCGGCGACGACGAGAAGTGCCTGACGGCGGGTGAGCGTGAACGAGGACACCCATCGAGAGTGCCGGGCGAGATGTCACGTGTCTGTGCCAACTTCGTGCCAACTCTGAAACGAGCCCGGCGGCGGCTCGCATCCGCAACTGCGGTGGGCGACGCATCATCCCGCAACGCACGCTGAGAGGACCAGACATGGCACTTGGCTTCTACTTCACACCGACCGGGTTCAGCGCCGAGACCTACGACGAGGCTCTCGTCCACCTCGAGCAGGCTGGTGCCGGCTCACCGGACGGCTCGCTCACTTCGCCTGGAGACCGACGGTCAGATCGCCGTGTTCGACGTCTGGGAGTCGATGGAGAAGTTCGAGGCCTTCGGCGCGACGCTGCTCCCGATCATGGCCGAGCTCGGGGCCGACCCGGGCCAGCCGATGGTGATGACCGTGCACAACCGGATCGACGGCCGAGCAGCCGACGAGCCGGCCGGCGGCACACCCGTGCTCAGACGACGAAGTTGACGAGCTTGTCCGGCACGACGATCACACGTCGCTCGCCGGCGCCCAGGTGCGCCTGCACGCGCTCGGAGGAGCGGGCGAGCGCGATCAGCTCGTCCTCCGGGAGGCCTGCCGGCACCTGGAACCGGTCACGAACCTTGCCGTTGACCTGGCAGACGAGCTCGACCGTCTCGCGCACGAGCATCGACTCGTCCGCGACCGGCCACGGCTCGGCCCAGAGCCGGGAGTGGCCGAGCCGCTCCCAGAGCTCCTCGGCGATGTGCGGCGCATACGGCTGGATCAGCGAAACGGCGGTCTCGACGGCAAACCGCGAGTCGGAGGCGCCCGCGCTCTTCGAGATCTCGTTGACGAGCTCCATCACCGCCGAGACGGGGGTGTTGAAGACGAAGCGCCGCTCGATGTCGTCGGTGACGCGGTGAATCGTCTCGTGTGCCTTGCGGGTCAGCCCGGTCGGCCCTCCCGAGGGGGCCGACTCGCGCCCGACCTCCTCGCCGACGACCCGCCAGAGACGCGTCAGGAAGCGCCACATGCCCTCGACGCCCGTGTCCTGCCACTCCTTGTCCTGATCGGCAGGCCCCATGAAGAGGATGTAGAGCCGAAGCGCGTCGGCGCCGAAGCGCTCGATCAGCTCGTCGGGGCTGACGACGTTCCCTTTCGACTTCGACATCTTGGCGCCGAAGCGGTAGATCATGCCTTGATTGAAAAGCCGTGCGAAGGGCTCGTCGAAGCCGACCAGGTCCATGTCCTGCAGCGCCTTCGTGAAGAAGCGCGCGTACATCAGGTGCAGGATCGCGTGCTCGATCCCACCGATGTACTGGGTGACCGGGAGCCAGTAGTCGACGATGTCACGGCGGAACGGCAGCTGGTCGTCGCGCGGGTCGGTGTACCGCATGAAGTACCAGGACGAGTCGACGAACGTGTCCATCGTGTCGGTCTCGCGCAGCGCCTTCCCGCCGCATGACGGGCACGGGACGTTGACCCAGTCCTCGGCGGCGGCGAGCGGCGAGCGGCCCTTCGGCAGGTAGTCGTCGATCTCGGGCAGGAGCACCGGCAGCTCCGATTCGGGCACGGGAACGACGCCGCAGGCCTCGCAGTGGATCATCGGGATCGGGCAGCCCCAGTAGCGCTGGCGCGAGAGCAGCCAGTCGCGGAGCCGGAAGTTCACCGCCTCGTGGCCGAGCCCGCGCTCGGCGAGCATGGCGACGATCGCCTTCTTCGCCGCCGGCGAGGAGAGACCGTCGAACTCACCGGAGTTGACAAGCACCTCGGCGTCGGAGTGCGCGACGTAGACGGTGCCCTCATCCACCTCGCCGCCGGCCGGCGCCACCACCTGCACGACCGGAAGCCCGAACTTCTCGGCGAACGCGAAGTCACGCTCGTCATGCGCCGGAACGGCCATGATCGCGCCGGTGCCGTAGTCCATCAGGACGTAGTCGGCGACCCAGATCGGGATCCGCGCGTCGTTGACGGGATTCACGGCGTAGAAGCCCGTGAAGACGCCCGTCTTGTCCTCGCCGGCGGCACGCTCCTCGCTCTTCTTCGCAGCGGCGTGATTGACGTAGGCGCGCAGCTCAGCCGGATCCGCCGACAGCGCCATGAAGCGCTCGACGAACGGATGCTCGGGCGCCAGCACGAAGAACGTGGCGCCGAAGAGCGTGTCGGGGCGGGTCGTGAAGACCGGGACATCCGCGTCGAGCTCCTCGACCCGGAAGGTCACCTCCGCGCCCTCGGAGCGGCCGATCCAGTTGCGCTGCATCGTCAGGACCCGCTCGGGCCAGTCGAGCTGCGCCATGTCCTCCAGCAGGCGGTCTGCGTAGGCCGTGATCTTGAACATCCACTGCTCGAGGTTGCGCGACTCGACCTCGGCGCCGCAGCGCTCGCAGTGACCGTCGATCACCTGCTCGTTGGCGAGCACGGTCTGGTCGTTCGGGCACCACTTCACGGGCGCCGCCTTGCGGTAGGCGAGGCCCTCCTCGTACAGCTTCAGGAAGAGCCACTGCGTCCAGCGGTAGTACTCGGGCTCGTGCGTCGAGACCTCGCGCGTCCAGTCGATCGACCAGCCCATCCGCTTGATCTGACTGCGGATCGCCTCGATGTTGCGCTCGGTGACCTCGCGCGGATGGCCGCCCTCCCGGATCGCCGCGTTCTCGGCCGGGAGCCCGAAAGCGTCGTAGCCCATCGGCCGCAGGATCGACCAGCCGTTGCGCCGGCGCACGTGCGAGACGACGTCGCCGAGGGTGTAGTTGAGGACGTGCCCCATGTGAAGCTCGCCGGAGGGATACGGCAGCATCTCGAGCACGTAGGCCTTCTTCCGGTCCGCATGCGCAGGATCGGCCGGGTTCGGGGTCACGAAGGCGTCGGCCTCGTCCCAGGCCTGCTGCCACTTCCGCTCGATTGCTTGGGGCTCGTAGTTGTCCATGTGCTCGCTCGCTGATTTCGACTCTAGAGACGAAAAAGCCTCCCGCTGTGCGAGAGGCCGTCGGGAAGCTTCACGGCTTGCGCCGCGTCGGCTTCCTGGGGTTACGTAAGGATCGTCGTCATCGAACCGGACTCTGGAACTGAGTGTAGCGGCGAGTTTCGAGCGAGCAAGCGCCGCAGCTTCCGCTCAACCATCCGAAGAAGCCGGCGGGTCCGGCACGACCTTCGACCATCGCCTGGCCGAGCGAAAGCGCCTCGTCGAGCCCATCGGTCAAGGCGTCTCCGATCCCGCCACGGATCTCTTCGGGTGGGTTTCGAATCCACGTGATCTTCGACGTGGCACGTTCCTTTCTGGTCGCTTGACGATTCGACTCCTCGCCAGGCCAGAACTCATCGCCACAAGGGGCCAGTCGGCCGAACGAGCTCGGAAGCTCAGCGCCGCTTCGCCGTGAACGTCTCGCTGTATGGATTGATCTTCTGATTCGGCGCGCGGCAGGCGAAGAACGGCTTCGGCTCGAGGATCGTGCCGCGCGCGCCGCTCTTGGAGACCGTGCCCGTGACCGTGACGACGCCCGCGGTCGCGTTGTCGTGGGCCGTGACCGACGTATGGAACGCCCCGGTCGCCGAGAGGGCGATCGACTTCACGGCCAGGTCGAAGGTCGGCCCTCCGCCCGGGCCGCATTTCCCGTCGTAGCCGAGCGAGACCTTGAATGCCTGCACCGCCTTCCCGTTCTTCGCCACGGTGAAGGTGATCGCGCCCGTCTCGGTCGTCGTGCCCGCGTACTGACCTGCCGCCGGGCCCTTGCCCGCTGCCGCCCCGGCCGAGGCGACGGCGAACGAGAGGAAGACCGCGGCGAGGGCAAGCGCACGCCCGAGCGCACTCGCAAACCGGGTCTGGCGCGAGCTCCGAGCCATCGCGCTGCAAAAACTAACAACGCCAGGGCCGGAAGGCGACCCTGCGTCCTCTTGCTCGCGGCGCAGGCAGAATCGCCCCGTGCTCGAGCTCTTCCCAGACACGACCCGCATCGAAGGCGGCGAGCTCACGATCGGGGGCCTCACCGCCTCGGAGCTCGCGCGCGAGCATGGGACGCCGCTCCTCGTCTACGACGAGGAGACGATCAGGGCCCGTGCGCGCGCATACCGGATGGCGGCCCGGGAAGCGTCGATCTCCTACGGCGTCAAGGCGTTCCCGAACGTCGCGATCATGCGCCTCCTCGCCGAGGAGGGGATCGGCGCCGACGTCTCGACGCTCGGGGAGCTGAGCTTCGCGCTCGCTGCGGGAGTCCCGGCGGCCGACCTCGTCGTGCACGGCAACAACAAGGCTGACAACGAGCTCGATGCCGCAGCGCGCGCCGGTGCGCTCGTCGTACTCGACTCGCTCGACGAGCTCGAGCGCGCCCGGACCGCCGGGATCGAACGAGTGCTCGTCCGCGTGACACCCGGGATCGAGGCGGACACGCACGAGGCGATCCGCACCGGGCACCACGGCTCGAAGTTCGGACTCAGCCCGGACGACGCCCTCGAGGCGCTTCGCCGGGCACCCGAGATCGAGGGCCTCCACGTGCACATCGGCTCCCAGCTCCACGAGCTCGGAGCCGTGCGCCGGGCCGTGGAATGGATGGCCGCGTTCGCCGCGCGGGCGCGAGACGAGCTCGGTTGGGCGCTGCGCACGCTCGATCTCGGCGGCGGGCTCGGCGTCGCCTCGCTTCCCGGCGAGAGCGAGCTCACGATCGAGCAGTTCGTGGGCGCGCTCCTCGACGAGCTTGACAAGGCAGTCACCACTCATGGCCTCGACTGTCCCGCCCTGATCCTGGAGCCCGGCCGTTCGCTCGTCGGCCGCGCAGGCGTCACGCTCTACACGGTCGGCTCGGTGAAGCTCTCCGCTGCCGGCACGAGGTTCCTGGCGGTCGACGGCGGCATGTCCGACAACCCACGCCACGCCCTCTACGGCGCCGCCTACACGGCACTGCTCACCTCGCGGCCGAACGAGCCCTCAAGCGTTCCCTACACCGTCGTCGGCAAGCACTGCGAGTCCGGCGACGTGCTGATCGAGCGGGTCGACCTGCCTGAAGCGCAACGCGGCGAGCTCCTCGCGATCCCGGCCACCGGCGCCTACACCCTCTCGATGAGCTCGAACTACAACGCGCTGCCGCGACCGGCCGCGGTGCTGGTCGCAGACGGGCAGGCACGGCTGATCCGCCGCCGCGAGACGTTCGAGGACCTGCTCGCGCTCGAGAGCTGACGGCGCTCGACGATCCCGCGCAGCACTCGCCCGAAGGGAGCGCTACGGTAAGTCCGTGCCTCAACAATTGTGCGGAGCGCGGTCGTGGTTGCGCCGCCTCCCCGTCGGTATCGCGCTCGGAATCGTCGTCGCGGGGTGCCTTGCAAACGGCGCGACGCCGGCTACCAGCGTGCTCGGCGGCTCAGCGATCCAGATCCAGTCGGCGCCGTGGACGGTGTTCGTCCAGCAGGACGCGGGCAACACCCTGTACCTGTGCACGGGCTCGATCGTCGATGCCTCCCACGTCCTGACCGCGGCCCACTGCCTGTTCGACGACAACGGGAAGCTCGCCCAGCCGTCGTCGCTCTCGATTCGCGCCGGCATCTCGAACTTCACGATGCCGGCCTCGACCGATGCTGAGCAGGACCGTCCGGTCAGCTCGTTCCGGGTCCACCCGGGGTTCAGCTACACCGGCTCGGAGGCACCCGACGATGTCGCGGTGCTGGCGCTCACGACGCCTCTCGACCTCTCCGGAACCGCCGTGCAGGCCGTCGCATTGGCGTCGCCCTCCGCCCCGTATCCAACCGGGGCGCAGGTCGGGGTGGCGGGATTCGGCAAGCAGAATCCCACTGCGGACGCGAGCGGCCCGCTGGCCTGGATGACCGCCACGATCGACGCCCAGGGCTCGTGCGGGCAGTTCTCGCCGGAGGGCCTGATCTCGGAGAACGCGATCACGCTCTGCGCCGTCTCCCCGACGAGCGCCGTCTGCAACGGCGACAGCGGCGGCGGAGTGGTCGCGACCTCGAGCAGCCCTCCCGTTCTCGTCGGGGTCGTCGATGCCGGCACCCCCGGGTGCGGGATCGGTACGCACAGCGTGTTTGCCTACGTCGGCGCGCCCGAGATCCTCCAGTTCGTCCAGGGCAGCAACACGCCGCCGACCGCGCCTCGAGAGGCGGACTCGACGACGCTCGACCTGAAATGGAACGCACCGCTCGTCGTCGGCAACACGCTCACCTGCACCTCGGACGGCTGGCCGGGAGCGGTGAAGCTGAGCTACTCGTTCGTGAACTCGACCACCGGTCAGGTGCTCCAGGCGAGCAGCCGTCCGAGCTTCGTGATCCCGGCGTCGGCTCTGGGCGCCAAGATCGACTGCGAGGTCGCCGCGTCCGACGCAGGCGGGACCGAGCTGCTCGAGACCGACGACACGTCACCGGTCAGCGCTGCCCCACACCTGCGAATCGTGGAGCTCTCGTCGCTCGCGGCAACGCGCGGCAGCAGGCTGACGCTTCGGGTCACGCTCGAGGCGCCGGCAGGGCTCTACGGCAAGGTCGGAGTCTGCGCGACGCCGGTGCCTTCCGTCGGCGGGCACCTCTGCCACTCGGTCGAGAACCGTCAGGGCGGCTCGTTCCGGATTCCGTTCGCGCTGACCTTCAGGGTCAAGGCAACCGCGCCGGTCGGCACCTCCCGGATCGCGATCGACGCGGATGCGGGGCTCGCGACCGCGAAGGCCACCGTTCGGGTGCGGGTCTCCCGCGCCTGACGGTGACCCGCTACATCCGGGACTGCAGCGCGAGCACGTCGTCGACGAACGGCTTGGTCACCTTGTAGAGACCGAACTGCCTCACAGCCGCCTCGCCCTGGTACCAGGCCCCGAGGGCGAGCGGCGTGTCGCCGTTGAACTGGTCGAGGAGATGCTTGAGATAGAGGACCCCGACCTCGATGTCGCCGTCGAGCGTCTGGGGAAGCGGATGCCCGACGAGAACCTCCTCGACGAAGCTCCGGGTCGTCGGCATCACCTGCAGGACACCTTGCGCGCCGACCGACGAGACGACGCTCGGCTGGTAGCCGGACTCCATCCAGGCGAGCGCGCGCACGAGCTGCGTCGGGACGCCGAGCCGCTGCGCCCACGTGTCGAGCTGCGTCCGGACCGTGGTCGGGGTCGCCGAGAGAGAGGCGACCGGCGTGGCTGCAGGCGCCGGCGTGCCGGGAACGGCCAGCTTGGCCCCGATCAGCAGCGCCCGGCTCGGATCGAGCTTGTTCATCCGGGCGAGGCTCGGGACGGAGGTGTGGTAGACCGCCGCGATCGTCGTCAGCGAGTCGCCCGACTGGACGAGATAGGTCTGCGTCGGCGGTGGCCGGTGCACGCGGAGCGTCGCGACCAGCCGCGAGAGCGTCTCCGCGCCGGCCTGACCGTCGATCGACAGATGAGCGTGCTTCTGGAAGGCGCGCACTGCCGTCTCGAGCCGCGCGCCCGTGAACCCGTCGAGCGGGCCGTGGTAGTAGCCGGCCTTCGCGAGCAGGTACTGGAGCACGGAGACGTCGAGGCCGTGGTCGCCGGGCAGGATCGTCCGCCGGCCGAAGAGCGGGCGACCGAGCGGGCCCAGGGCATCGCGCGTCCTCGTGTCGATCCGGCCGGTCGCCGGCAGGTGAGCGCGCCGCTGGATCGCCTCGACGGCGGACCGCGTCTCCGGCCCGACCTGTCCGTCGATCGCGCCGGAGTAGAGGCCGAGGGAGCGAAGCGCGACCTGGACTCCCGCCTGCTGCGGGCTTGCGACGGCACGCCCAGGCAGGACGGCAAGACCGACCGCGACGACCAGCCCGATGACCCCCAGCCCACGCACGGACCATCGGCATTCGCAGCCGAGCGGCCATTTCCTGCCCCTCAGAGCTCGAACCAAAATGAGCGTCGTTCCCGGCCGCTCGGATCGTCCTCCAAGCGAACCGGTGAGGGACGCTCATTTTGGTTCGAGTTCTTTATTAGAGGCTTGATGTGCAATAGACGCGCCTGCGGGGCCGCTCCACGCCGAGCCTGGGTGGCTTGGCGTCCGCAGCCCGGGCCGGCCGCCTGCGCAAGGACGCCACGACGGCCAGGCGCCGCGCGTGGGGCGGCATTCGATGCCGCGGCGATTCACATCAAGCCTCTAGGCTCTCGCGGGTGCATCCAACCGCCGCGAAAGTGCAGGAGCGCCTCGCCGCGCGAGGGCTCGAGATCGAGGTCCAGGTGCTGCCCGACTCGACCCGCACCGCGGCGGAGGCCGCGCTTGCGTGCGACTGCGAGATCGGGCAGATCGTCAAGTCCCTCGTCTTCGTGATCGGCGAGAGCCCGACGATGGTCCTGTGCGCCGGAGACCGCCGCGTCACCGCCGTGGACGGGCGGCCGGCGACCGCCGACGAGGCACGGCAGGCGACCGGCTTCGCGATCGGCGGGATCCCGCCCCTGGGCCACGACCGCGAGCTACCGACGATCGTCGACGAGTCACTCCGCCGCTACGAGCGCGTCTGGTGCGCGGCCGGCACCCCGCACGCCGTCTTCGAGACCGACCTCGAGGCGCTGCTCGCCGCCATTCCCGGCGCGGCGATCCAAGCGGTCTAGTCGAGGAGGCCCGGCTCGGTGACCGGCGCCTTGCAGGCAAACCGCTCGCACACGTAGACGGCCGGCTGACCGTCGACGAGCGTCTTTCCCACGAGCAGCGGGACGCTGCCCGCGAGCGCCGTGTCGCTCGGGGCGAACGCGATCACCGCACGCGGATCGAAGCGGCTGAGCGCGGCCCTCGCGACCGCCGAGCCCGGCGGCCCCACGATCGCGAGCTCGCGCGGAGTGGAGAGATGGAGATCGAGCGCGACGAGAGCCCAGCCGAACGCCGAGGGGGCCCGGGCGAGCGCTCCCTGCGCGAGGCGGAAGACCGAGAGCGCTCGCTCCTCGATCTCGGCGTCGCCGTAGATCCGCGCCAGCCGCAGCAACACGTAGGCGAGCATCGAGTTCCCGCTCGGCGACGGGAGGTCGTCGAGGTCCTTGCTCCGAACGACGAGCGTCTCACCGTCGCTCGGGGTCTGGAAGAAGCCTCCGTGCCCGGCGTCGGAGAAGAGCTCGACCGCCAGGCGCGCGAGCCGGTTCGCTTCCTCGAGCCAGCGAAGCTCGCCGCTCGCGGCGTGGAGCTCGAGCAGGCCGTTGGCAACATCCGCGTAGTCCTCGAGGTAGCCCGTTCCGCGTGCAACGCCGTCGCGCCAGGTCCGGTGGAGGCGGCCGTCGGGCGTCGAGAGCGGCCCGAGCAGGAACTCGCCCGCCCTGCGCGCCTCCTCGAGCCAGTCGGCGCGGTCGAGCACTCGGGCGCACTCGGCGAGCGCCGCGAGGGCAAGGCCGTTCCAGGAGCTGATCGCCTTGTCGTCCAGGGCCGGTTTCGGGCGCTGCTCGCGCAGCTCGAAGAGCCGCGCTCTCGTCTCCTCGTCGATCTCGCCGCGGAGCACGTAGCGGTCGTGCTCGAACGGGTGCAGGAGCTCCTCGGGCACGCCCTCATGCCGCGTCCAGGTGAAGGTAAGGCCCTCCTCGCCCGCCGTGTCGGCGTCCTGCGCCGAGGCGAAACCACCGCCGTCGAGAGCCAGCTCCCTGAGCATGTAGCCGATCGTCTCCTCGGCGACTCGCCGGTAGCGCGCGTTCCCCGTCACCTGCCAGCCGTGCAGGTAGACGATCGCAAGCTGCGCGTTGTCGTACAGCATCTTCTCGAAGTGCGGCACGAGCCAGCGCCGGTCGACCGAGTAACGGTGGAAGCCGCCGCCGAGCAGGTCGTACATCCCGCCGGCCGCCATCGCATCCAGGGTCGCCACGACCATGCGCGGCTCGCCTCGGCGCAGCAGCAGCTCGATCGTCGAGGCGGACGGGAACTTCGGAGCGCCGCCCCAGCCTCCCCACTCCGCATCGAACGACGCCTCGAGATTGGCGACCGCCTGCTCGAGCAGGCTCCCGTCGAGCACGCCTGGCGCGGGCCTGTGGCGGGCGGTCGCACGGAGGTGCTCGGTGATCGCCTCGCCGGACTCCTCGACCTCGTCGCGTCTCGTCCGCCACGCCTCGGCGACGGCGGCCAGCACCTCGGTGAAGCTCCGGAGGCCGTGGCGAGGCTCGGGCGGAAGGTAGGTGCCGGCCCAGAACGGCTTCCCCTCCGGCGTGAGGAACGCGCTCAGGGGCCACCCGCCGCTCCCGTTCAGCGAGACGGCCGCGTTCATGTAGATCGCGTCGATGTCGGGCCGCTCCTCCCGGTCGACCTTGATGTTCACGAAGCTCTCGTTCATCAGCGCGGCGGTCGCCTCGACGGCGAACGACTCGTGCTCCATCACGTGGCACCAGTGACACGCGGAGTACCCGACCGAGAGGAAGATCGGCTTGTCCTCGCGCCGGGCACGCTCGAGCGCCTCGACCCCCCACGGGTACCAGTCGACGGGATTGCCCGCATGCTGGAGGAGATACGGGCTCGTCTCGCCGGCGAGGCGGTTCATCCGGGCACGCTAGCTCGCCGGGGAAGGTTGCGAAGCGGCCGGCTCACACCGCGCCCGGATCGAGGAGCGCGAGCGCGCCGACCGCAGCGGCGATCGTGATCGGGACGAGGACGAGCCCGAGCGCCGAGGAGAGTCGCAGGGACGGTGCCGCATCGAGCCGGCGCGCGGTGCGGTACCAGAGGTAGGCCGACAGCGATCCGGTGAAGGCGAGGTTCGGCCCCAGGTTGAGGCCGATCAGGAGCGGCAGCGGGTGCGGCGGGCGCGTGGCCGAGAGGAGCGCCGCCGCCGGCAGGTTGTTGACGGCGATGCTCGCGACCGCTCCCACGACCGCGGCCTCGGCGCCGGTGAGGCGAGCGACGAACGAGCCGGGCCAGCTCCAGCGCCGCGCAAGCGTCCCGAGCGCGACCGCGAGCGCGAACAGTCCGAGCAGGACGCGCGCGTCGAACCTCGGATGCACCCTCTTCGCGCCCGCCGCCGCCACTCCCACGGCGAGCACCGGTAGCGCCGGGTTGCGCAGCACGAGCACGAGCACGACGGCGGCCACGGTTGCCGCGACGCCGAGCCCGGCTCGAAGCGGCGGCTCGCTCTCCTCGGTCGGCTCGCCCGCACGCAACGGGAACGCCAACGCGACAAAGCCGATCGTCAGGACGACGACGACCAGCCAGGGCACGGCCATCTCGGAGGCAAACCGGGCGCCGAGCGAGCGCGCGTGGGCGAGCACGATCAGGTTGGTCAGGTTCGATCCCGGGAGAAGCAGCGACGCCCCGTTGGCCATGAAGAGCGCGCCGTAGAGGAACGGCCGCTCGTCGCAGCGCCTTCGGCGCGCGGCGTGCAGCAGGATCGGCGTCACGAACACGACCGCGGTGTCGAGGTTGAGCACGGCGGTGACGAGGGCCTCGATCCCGAGCAGCGCCCCCAGGAGCAGGACCGGGTGCCCGCCGAGGCGCTCGGCGCGGGCGCCGAGGGCCGCGAACATCCCCTCGGCCTCGGCGACGGCGCCGATCATCAGCAGCCCCGCGACGAGCACGAACGGCGGCCACGCCTGGCTCGCCGCTTGCCGGATCGCCTCGGTCACCAGCTCGAACATACCCCCGTCGCCTGCTCAGCGAACGCCCGTGGCGGGCGCCGAGGGAACTGACGCGTCCGTCCGGCCACATGCGATAGGTTCTCGCCCGAATGCTGTTCGCGCTCTCGACCGGGCACGAGATCGGCCTCGCGGTGACGGGCGCGATCTTCATCGCGTTTGCGCTTCTGTCGTCGTTCGTCTTTCCGCGCCTGAACCCGGATTTCCCGACGAAGAAGGGCCTGCGCTGGTACCTGCCGCTCGCCTTCTGCTTCTTCGCCGCGATGCTGGCCGCGGTGCTCGTCTTCGGCCGCGAGAAGAAGGAGGCGGCTGCGGCAGCGACGACCACGGCTTCTTCGACGACCACCTCGTCTTCGAGCACGACGACGTCGAGCTCGGCAAGCGCCGCGCCGAGCGCCCCCTATGCCAACGGGGACGCCACGGCCGGCAAGTCGGTCTTCGCTAGCGCAGGCTGCAGCGCCTGCCACACCTTCAAGCCCGCCGGGAGCACCGGGACGGTCGGGCCGAACCTGGACGATCTCGCCGACTACGCCAAGCAGGCCGGCGAGGGACTCGGCAACTACACGGTCGACGCGATCATCCACCCGCCCGCGAAGTACGTGCCGAAGGGCTTCCCGACGAACGCGATGCCGACCACGTTCGGATCGAGCCTGAACAGCAAGCAGATCGCCGACCTGGTCGCGTTCCTCGACGGCTCCAGCGGCTAGATCCGAGGGAGCCCCGTTTGGGGTCGGGTACGATTCGCCTGCCCTGGAGAAGTGGCCGAGTGGCTGAAGGCGGCGCCCTGCTAAGGCGTTATGGGGGTATAAACCTCCATCGAGGGTTCGAATCCCTCCTTCTCCGCCTTCTTCCATCGGGAGTCGAGATCCCGCCGGCGCGATGACCGACCCCTTCGCGATCCGCCCGGCCCAGCCGGCCGATGCAGATGCATGCGCGCGCATCTATGGCCCCTACGTCCGCGATTCGGTCGCGTCGTTCGAGGAGACCGCCCCGGACGCAGCCGAGATCGCGCGCCGGATGGAGCGCGCGTGGTGCTGGCTCGTCGCCGAGACGGCGGGCCGAATCGTCGGCTACGCCTACGGGACCCCGCATCGGGAGCGCCACGCCTATCGTTGGACAGCGGACGTCACCGTCTATCTCGATCAGAGCGCTCACCGCCGCGGGATCGGGCGCGCGCTCTACGAGGAGCTCTTCGCCCGTCTCCGTGAGTGCGGGATCTGGACGCTCTGCGCCGGCATCGCCGAGCCGAACCCGGCCAGCACCGCGCTGCACCGGTCCGTCGGCTTCGAGCCGGTCGGCACGTACCGTCGCATCGGCTGGAAGGCGGGCGCTTGGCGCGACGTGACCTGGTACGAGCTTCACCTGCGCGAGCACGGCGAGCCGCAGGCGGAGCCTCGGCGCCTGTGATGGTCGCGGGCCGCGGCTGTTAGCGTCGGGATGGTGAGCCGCCCGCAATGAGCGATCCCGTGGAGAAGGGCGTGACCGACGAGCTGCTCGAGAACAACCGGCGCTTCGTGTCGGGCTTCGACGCCGGGCACCTCGACGTCAAGCCGTCGCTACGGCTGGCGGTCGTCACGTGCATGGATTCCCGGCTCGACGTCTTCGCGGCGCTCGGGCTCGAGGAGGGCCAGGCTCACGTCCTCCGCAACGCGGGCGGCGTGATCACCGACGACGTGATCCGCTCGCTCGCGATCTCGCAACGGCGGCTCGGAACCGACCAGATCATCCTGATCCATCACACCGACTGCGGCATGCAGCTGATCACCGACGATGGGTTCCGCGCGGAGCTCCAGGAGGCGACGGGGATGGCTCCGCCCTTTGCGATCGAGTCGTTCACCGATCTGGAGGACGACGTCCGGCAGTCGATCAGGCGTGTCCGCCACTCGCCGTTCCTCCTCCACACGGGCGCCGTGCGAGGGTTCGTCTACGACGTCGACACGGGCTCGCTCAACGAGGTGCTCGCCTAGCCACGTTCTCCCTCACCCGCTCCCCGCCGCCGAGGAGGAGAGGCTCGCCGTCGCCGCCGGCGGTGGCAGCAAGGGCTCGGAAGCACCGTTTCCGGGGAGCGCGTTCGCCGCGATCACGGCCTGGTAGAACGAGGCGCTCCGCTTCGGGGTCCGGCGCTGGGTGCCGTAGTCGACGAAGACGATCCCGAATCGCTTCTGGTAGCCCCAGGCCCATTCGAAGTTGTCGAGGAGCGACCACGTCAGGTAGCCGGTGAGGTTGACGCCCGCCTGCAGCGCACGCCAGGCCCCCTCCAGATGCCCCTCGAGGAACCCGACGCGCTCGAGGTCGTTCACCGTGCCGTCCGGGCCGACGTAGTCCTCCGCCGCGCACCCGTTCTCGGTGACCATGATCGGGAGGCCCGGGATCTCCGCCGCGAGCATCGTCAGCGTCTCCTCGAGCCCGTTCGGGTCGACGAGCCAGCCCATCGACGTCCGCGGAAGCTCGTCCGGCTTGATGTCCACCACGCCCGGCCGGCCCTGGACGGGAGATTCGTTGCGCCGCAGGTCGGACCAGTCCCTGAGACCGACGTAGTGGGGCGAGTAGTAGTTGAGGCCGAGGAAGTCGATGGGCGCGGAGATCAGGTCGAGGTCGCCGTCTTCGATCAGCGCCTCGGGCGGAAGCATGTGCTCTCGAGCGTGCTCGGGGTAGCGCCCGTGGATGACCGGATCGAGGAAGATCCGGTTCTGCTCGGCGTCCGACACCTTCGCGGCGTCGCCGGCCTCCACGTCGAGGACGCGGACCGGGTGGATGTCGAGCGAGATGCCGATCGGCGACCCTGCCGGGAGCACGTGGCGGAGGCGGGCGAGCGCGAGCCCGTGGGCGAGCAAGACCGTGTGTGTTGCGGCGGCGGCCCGTACGTCATCCCGCGCGCCCGGCGCGTGGGTGCCGAGCCGGTAGCCCTGGGAGACGACGACCTGCGGCTCGTTGATTGTGATCCAGTAGCCGCCCGAGTCGGCGAGGCTGCCGGCGACGAGCTCCGCGTAGTCGGCAAACCGCTCCGCCGTGTCCCGGTTCGGCCAGCCGCCTTCGTCCTCGAGCGCCTGGGGAAGGTCCCAGTGGTAGAGCGTGATCACCGGCATGATCTCGCGAGCCTGGAGCTCGTCGACGAGTGACCGGTAGAAGTCGAGGCCGCGCTGGTTCGCAGGGCCGCGGCCGAGCGGCTGTACTCGCGGCCACGCCACCGAGAAGCGCAGCGCGCGCAGGCCGAGAGCGGCGGCAAGATCCAGATCGTCTCGCATCCGGTGGTAGAAGTCGCACGCGACATCGCCGGTGTCGCCACCGCGAACGTTGCCCGGGGCATGGCTGAACGTGTCCCAGATCGAGACGCCCCGACCGTCCTCGCTCACTGCGCCCTCGATCTGGTAGGCCGCGGTCGAAGCGCCCCAGAGGAATCCCTCCGGAAACCGGCGCTCAGCCTGCGTCGGGCCTTCGCCCGCAGCTCCTGTCATGACTCTCCTTCTTTCTCGCTGGTTCTCGTGGAATGCGGTGCCGCTCCCCGCACCGATCGGGACGGGGAGCGGCACCGATGAGGGCTCAGGTCGTCGGGCCTAGGTCGTCGGGCTCAGATGCAGGACGACGACTTCGTTGGTCGGAGCGTTCGGGCTGCCTGACTCGTACGGGTTGTCCGCCGACGGCCAGCCGGTGAAGTGCGACGTGTTGTACTCGTCGAATGCCGCGCCGTAGACGGTGGGGATGATCGGGACGTTCGTCGCGACGTACGTCTCGATCGGGCCGAGGTACTTGAGCTGCTGCGCAGCCGTGGTCGCTCCGGCGAGCTTGCCGAGGAGAGCGTCGATCGCCGGGTCCTTCAACCGCTCGAAGTTGCCGTTCGCGTTCTTCGTTGCGAGCGAGCTGTTGAGCCAGTTGTTGTAGAGCTGGTACGCGGACACGCTCGTCTGCGACCAGTGCATCGAGAGCTGGTAGTTGCCGGTCGCGAGATCACTCGACCAGGCAGTGACGGACTGGCCGACGAACTTCGCGTCGATGCCGGCCTTCTGGAGCGCTGCGGCCGCCAGCGTGTCGTCTTCGGCGTAGTCGGTGTACGAGGCTGGATTGGTGATGTCGATCGTGAGCTTCTTGCCGGTCGGGTCGCGGAAGAAGCCGTCCTTGCCCATCGTGTAGCCGGCCTTGACGAGCACCGCCTTCGCTGCGGCCGGATTGCCGGTCGGAGACAGCTTCATGTTCTTCACAGACGCCGCCAGGAGCGGCTGGAAGTTCGGGAGCACGAGCCCGCTCGCGTTCTGGGCGACCGGCTCCAACCCGGACTCACCCTGGGTGCTCATCGCCTGCCGGTCGATCGCGAGGCTGATCGCCTGCCGGACGGGGAGCTGGTTGGTCGGCCAGGTGTTGAGGTTCGGGAACAGGCTGTTCGTGTTGACCGGCGCGAACCACACCTTGTGGTGGGTCGGGTCGGGGCTCAGGAACGTCTTCTGGAGGCCGGAGAGGAAGTTGCCGGCCCAGTCGAGCTGGTTGGTCTGCAGAGCGGCGAGAACCGTGTTGTTGGAGGCATAGACCGGGAACTCGACCTCGGAGACCTTCGGGGCGCCGCCCCAGTAGGTCGGATTCGCCTTCAGCGACAGGCCCTGCGAGGTGAAGGTGTCGACCGTGAACGGCCCGGTGCCGTCGGCCTTCGTGTCGACGTACTTGGCCGGGTCGCCCACCGTGCTCCAGACCGACTGCGGGACGATGTAGATCTGGCCGGCGATGTTCTGGAGGTTCGTGTACTCCGGCGAGGAGAAGTTGATCGTCGCGGTGTCACCCGACGAGCTCGCCGAGGTGACGGGCAGGCCCTGCTGGTTGATGTCGGCGTACTTCTTGAGCAGGTTGAACGTGAAGGCCACGTCTGCGGCGGTCAAGGGCGAGCCGTCGTTCCACTTGACGCCCGACCGGATCGTGAACGTGATCGACTTCCCGCCGTTCGAGAACTTGTAGCCGGTCGCGAGCCACTTGTACGAGACCGCCGGCTTGGCCACGTCGAACTGGATGAGGGGCTCGTAGATCAGCGAGGTCGCGCCGAGGAGCGACGCCGCCGAGGAGGTGACGTACGGGTTGAAGTTCTCGGTGATCGAGTTCTGTGGGCTGGATTCCATGACGAGCGTTCCGGCCACCTTGCTGCTGGCGGACCTGGTCGGAGACGCCGCGGCGCCAAGGCATGCTGCGAGGGCCAGAGCGGTGGCGATCCCAACAACCGCGACCCTCTTCTGATTCGACAGTCGTTTCATCTGAACTGCACGTCCTTTCTGGACAGAGAATGAGGCGCATCGCGCGCCGAAACCGGGGCCGGGTCGCAGGCTCCCCTGGCCTGCAACGGGCCAATCGCCGTCAGCTCCTCATCGCCTCACTCCTTCGCGAGTCGCGGCGAGGAGCTCGGGCGCCGCGAGGTCGAGCCGCCAGCACGCTGCGGTGCGGTCGGCGTCGATCGGAGTCAGGGGTGGAACCTCGGTGAGACAGCGCTCGCCCGCGAGTGGGCAGCGCGAGCTGAAGCTGCAGCGCCCGGTACGGGCTGCCTCGTCGGCCACGGCCAGCCTGGGTGTCGAGGCGTGGCGGCCGCCCGACAGGTGCCCGCCCAGGTCGTCCGGGTCGGGCGCCGAGCTGACGAGCAGCTGCGTGTACGGATGCGCCGGGTGCTGGGTCAGCTCCTCGGCCGGCCCGCGCTCGACGATCTCGCCCGCGTACATCACGAGGATCTCGTCTGCGAAGTACCGCGCCGAGGCGATGTCGTGGGTGATGTAGAGGATCGCGAGCTCGAGCTCGGAGCGCAGCTCGTCGAGCAGGTCGAGGATCTCGAGCCTGATCGACACGTCGAGCATCGACACCGGCTCGTCCGCGAGCAGGACGCGCGGCCCGACCGCCAGCGCACGTGCGATCGCCACGCGTTGCCGCTGGCCCCCCGAGAGCTGGTGCGGGTACTTGGCGAGAAACTGCCTCGCCGGCGCGAGGCGGACCCGTTCCAGAGCCTGCTCGAGCTCGCGGTCGAGCGCTTCGCCGTCGAGGCGGCGGTGCAGCCGAAGCGGCCGTTCGAGGTGGTAGCGAACCGTATGGGCCGGGTTCAGCGAGGCGAACGGATCCTGGAAGACCATCTGCACGTGCCGCTTGTAGGTCCTGAAGGTGTCGCGCCGCCGCGGCTCGATCGCCTCGCCGTCGAGCAGGATCCGGCCGCGGGTCGGGCGCTCCTGCCCGGCGAGGAGCCGTGCGACGGTGGACTTGCCGGAGCCGCTCTCACCCACGAGCGCCAGCACCGTGCTGCGATGAAGGTCGAGGGAGACGTTCCCGACCGCAGCGAGCGTGAGGCGGCCCGCGAGCCGGAAGTCCTTGCCGAGGGAGTCCGCCTGAAGCACGAGCTGTCCGTGCGCTACCGGGCTCACGGGAGAAGCTCTCCGGTCTTGCCTTCGCGCTCGGCCGCCGCGGCGGCATGCTCCGGGCTCACCCGATCCGGCAGCACGAACGGGCATGCGCTCGCGTGCTCGGGCTCACCCGGCGCCGTTTCCAGCAGGCGCATGTCGACCGCCGCGCAGGCGTCCGTCGCGAATACGCACCTGGGGGTGAACGAGCACCCGGGCGGGAGGTTGCGAAGGTCGGGCGGGGAGCCGGGGATCCCGGCGAGCTCACGCCGGGGCCCGCGCAGGCGCGGGAACGAGCCGAGCAGGCCGCGCGTGTAGGGGTGCGCGGGGCGGTGGTGGATCTCGGCCGCCGTGCCGATCTCGACGATCCGGCCCGCGTACATGATCGCGATGCGGTCAGCGAGCTCGAGGAGGAGCGAGAGGTCGTGGGTGATGAAGAGGACGGCGAAGCCGAGCCGCTCGCGCAGCTCGGCGATCTGAGCCAGGATCTCGCGCTGCACGACGACGTCGAGGGCCGTCGTCGGCTCGTCCATGATCACGACCTCGGGCTCGACCGCGAGGGCCATCGCGATCATCACCCGCTGCCTCATCCCGCCGCTCAGCTCGTGCGGATAGCTCTTCAGCCGCGCCGCCGGGATACCCACGAGCTCCAGGAGCTGCGCTGCTCGGTCGTGCCGCTCCGTCCGATCGATCTCGAGGTGGGCGTCGAGCACGTCGTAGAGCTGGTCCCGGACCCGCAGGACCGGGTTCAGCGCGTTCATCGCGCTCTGGAAGACGATCGAGATCTCCCGCCAGCGCAACGAGCGCAGCTGGCTCGCCGTCTGGTCGAGCACCTCGACGCCGGGAGCCGGGATGCGCCGGCCGCGGTAGACGACGCTGCCTCCGGTGATGACCGCCGGCGGGCGCAGGAGGCGGCAGGCTCCGTAGGCAAGCGTCGATTTCCCGGAGCCGCTCTCCCCGGCGAGGCCGACGACCTCGCCGGGGCGAAGCTCGAGATCGACCCCCTGCACCGCCTTCACGTCCGCCTCGCCGGTCCGGTAGACGATCGACAGGTCCCGGATCTCGAGGACGGGCGCCGGCGCGCGCGGCCTGTCGCGCTCGGGTCCGGTGGCGTCGGCCGGCGCGACCATCTCGATCACGCAGCCTCCTCTCGCAGCACTGGCGTGGGGTCGCTCGGACGCATGACCTGGCCGCGACCGATCCGGGGGCTATCGTCCCGGAGCCGCGGGTTTCCGAGCTCGTCCAATCCGAAGTTGAGCAAGACCAGGCTCGTCCCGAGCAACGCCACGAACAGGCCGGGAGGCGCGTACCACCACCAGGCGCCGATCTGGATCGCGCTCTGGCTCTGCGCCCAGTAGAGCATGGTGCCGAGGCTCCAGTGCGAGACGTCGGAGACGCCGATGAACGAGAGCGCGACCGACGTCAGGATCGCGTAGAGCACCGTTCCGACGAACCCCGCGGCGATGAGGCTGACCTCGTTCGGGAGGATCTCGACGAAGATGATCCGCCAGGCCCGCTCTCCGGTCTCGCGGGCGGCGGCGACGAAATCCCGATTGCGCAGCGTCAGCGTCTGAGCGCGGATCACGCGTGCTCCCCAGGCCCACCCGAGCGCACTCAGCACGATCGCGGTCGGAAGCTCCCCCGCGCTCGGCAGATAGCCGAGCATGACCACCAGCAGCGGCAGCGCCGGCAGGATCAGGAAGACGTTGGCGAGCAGGGTCAGCCCTTCGTCGGCGGCACCTCCGAGATACCCGGCGCTGAGGCCGACGACGACCGCGAGCGCGGTGGCGATCACTCCGGTCAAGAGGCCGAGAACGACGCTCGAGCGCGTGCCGACGAGGAGCTGCGAGAGGACGTCCTGCCCGATCGACGTCGTCCCGAGGAGGTGGTGCCAGGTCGGCCCCATCGGCTCGGCCTGCGCCGTCGTCGCAGAGGGGTCGTAGGGCGCGATCGAGGGGCCGATCGCAGCGACGATCAGGAAGGCCGCCAGCAGGCCCCCGCCGAGCTTGGCCTTGAACGGCAATGCCCGAAGGAAGTGCCGGGGCTTGCCCTCGAGCAGGGCGGGCGGCTCGAGCGGGAGCGGAACCGCCATCTAGTAGGCCGCCCTCGTTCGCGCGCGCGGGTCGGCGGCGATGTAGACGACGTCGGCGAGCAGGCTTGCCGCCAGCACCGCGAACGAGATCACCAGGAAGATGCCCTGGAGAAGGGGGAAGTCGTCGGAGGTGACCGCGTTGTAGAGCGTGAGGCCGACTCCCGGGTACGAGAAGACGATCTCCATCACGAGCGCTCCGGCGACGACGAAGCCGATCGAGAGCGCGAAGCCGGCGATGCTCGGGAGGAGTGCGTTGCGGGCGGCGTACGAGAAGATCACCCGGCGGTTGGAGAGCCCCTTCGCCTGCGCAGCGAGCACGTAGTCCTCCCCGATGGTCGTGATCATCACGTTGCGCATCTGGAGCATCCAGCCGGCCATCGAGGTGACGACGATCGTCAGCGCCGGGAGCAGCGAGTGGCCGATCGCGCTCGAGATGAACGGCCAGTCCCAGCCGGGCACGAGACCGAGCCCGTAGCCCTGACCGATCGGGAAGAGCCGCCATTTCAGGGACAGGAACTCGATCGCGAGGAGGGCCAGGAAGAAGTACGGCGTCGCCTGCAGGAACGTGAACGCAGGGAGCAGCCGGTCGAGCCAGCCGTTTCGCCGCCAGGCGGCCAGGATGCCGAGGAGCGTCCCGAGCACGAAGCTGATCACCGTCGCGGTGCCGACGAGCGTCAGGGTCCACGGGATCGTCTGCCCGAGGATCGTGGAGACCTTCGCGGGGTATTGCTCCACCGAGACGCCGAGGTCTCCGTGGGCGATATCGCCGAGGTAGGTCCAGTACTGGTGCGCGAGGCTCCCGTGGTGCCCGACCCCGAACTCGGCCTGGAGTGCCTTCAGCGCCGAGGGCTGGAGCTGCGGGAAGTCCGACATCATCGTGTCGATCGCGTTTCCCGGCATCGCCCGCGGGATGAAAAAGTTCACCGTCACCGCAGCCCACGCAGCAACCACGTAGAAGGCCAGCCGACGGGCGATGAACTGCATGCTCCTCCTCACCTCGTGCTTCAGACGAACTGGTGGTCACCGGGGCCTTGCCGTCCGTGCGCCCGCGATCTCCTGCCGCGATTTTCGTAAACGTTAACTTGAATCGTTACGAAGAGTCAAGCCCATATTTATCGCAGTTACCAGATTCTTCCGCGCGACTCCTGCGGTTCGACGAGGATCTGGCTCCACAGATAGCTGCGGTTCATCTGAAACATTTTCAGAAACATGATTCAATACCGGCATGCCGCGCCCGACCTCGATCGGTGGAGCCAGCAACGGCGGCCGGGTCACGATCCGGCAGATCGCCGAGCTCGCCGGCGTCTCGATCGCCACCGTCTCGCGGGTGGTGAACGGCAGCCGAGAGGTGTCGCCCGAGACGAGAGAGGCGATCCAGCGGATCGTCCGCGAGCACGGCTATAGCCCCAACCGGAGCGCGCGCGGGCTCTCCGGCGGTCACACCGGGCTGATCGGTGTCACCCTCCCCTTGATCCAGCCCTCGTACTTCGCGGTCATCGTGGCCGGTGCGACCGAGGCGCTCTACGAACGAGACCTGCGCGTCGTGCTCTGCCCGACCCAGCACCAGCACGACCGCGAGGTCTCGGTGCTCGACCGGCTGATGCACGGCACGACCGACGGCGCGCTCCTCGTGCTCCCCGAGGAGTCGAGTGGCGAGCTGAACACGCTCCTGAACCACGGCTACCGGTTCGTGGTGGTCGATCCGCGAATGCGCGTCGACGAGGAGATCCCGACCGTGTCGGCAGCTCACTCGGCAGGTGCCGACCAGGCGGTGGCGCACCTGCTCAAGCTCGGGCATCGCCGGATCGCCGCGATCACGGGCCCGGCGGGTTGGCTTGCGACGGAGGAGCGGCTGCGCGGGTATCACGCTGCGCTTGGTGCCGCCGGAGTGCTTCCGGACCCCGAGCTCGTGCTCGAGGCGAACTTCGAGATCGGCGGTGGCCGTGCCGCGGCAGCTCGGCTGCTCGACCTCGCCGACTGCCCGACCGCGATCTTCGCCTTCAACGACAACCTTGCGATCGGCGCCATGCAGGAGGCTCGCGCCCGCGGGCTCCACCTGCCCGACGATCTGTCGATCGTCGGCTTCGACGATACGGGCGAGGCCGCGATCGTCTCCCCGGCGCTGACGACCGTGCGCCAGCCACTCGCCGAGATGGGCCGCATGGCGGTCAGCCTGCTCACCCGCCTGATCGAGAATCATCGCCTCGAGGCGCTCCACGTCGAGTTGGCGACGCGGTTCGTCGTTCGCGACTCGACCGCCCCACCGCCGAGCTGATCGCTCGCCTGCCCGCGTCGAGCTTCTGCGCGGCCCAGCGATGTAGACCGTTCGCTGCAAGCGGGCGTCACGGATCGAGCTTGCTCGCTGAGTCTTCGAACTTTCTCGAATCACGTTGAACTGACTCGAACCGCGGGTACGATGAGGCAATGGCGCCCGACGGAGTGGTCACGAATCGTCGTGAGCGCAGGAAGCGCCGCACGCGCGACAGCATCGTCGAGGCTGCACGCGCCCTCTTCCTCGAGCGGGGCTTCGAGCAGACGACGTTGAGCGAGGTGGCGGATCGTGCCGACATTGCCGCCAGCACCGTGTTCACGCACTTCGCGACGAAGACAGATCTGTTCTTTGCCGATTACGACCTCTTCGTCGACGACTTCATCGAGACGCTGCTCAGCCGCGACCGGCTCCGCGAGTCGGCGATCGACGCCACGATCCGCTGGCATCGGGAGATGCCCTTGCTCGACCGCGACGACGCGCCCGATATCGAGTGGTTCTCGCGAATGCGGCAGCTGATCGACGGCGACCCGTTGCTGCCGTCGCTCGAGCAGCAGCAGTACGAACGGAGCCTGACCGTCCTCGCACGCGAGGTCGCCCTCGACTTCGGTGACTCCGAGCTCGACTTCCGTCCGCAGCTCATCGCGGCGACGAAGGCCACGATGCTGTTTGCCGGCAGCCGGTTCGAGTCGTATCTGGATCGGGACCGAACCGAGGGCTCGTTCCGAAGGAATCTCGAGCTGTCGACCTACGTCGGCGAGTGTCTGCGTGCCGCCGTCGCCGCCATGGCACAGGTACCGGTGCCAGAGGTCGCCAAGTACCCCGCGGTCGAGTCGGCCTCGGAGACGCAGCTTTCCGCGGCTGACGCGCTCCTCGCCCCACCCGCCACGGTCTAGGCACCTTCGCCCGGGAAGAGCGCGGTCACGCCTGCGCGCGGATCCTGCGTGGTCGCACTACGGGTCAGTGACGCCGTGGCGAACACCGCGGCTCGCGCCCGATCGTCAGTAGACGATGAAGGTCTCGCGCACCGTGCGGTGCGGTGACAGCTTGATCGTGGCGACGAACGCGCCGCGGCGAAGGAGAAAGACGACGAGGCCGCCGCGTCCGTGGGGAGCGATCGGCTTGCTCTGGCGGCCGAGCAAGGTGAAGCTGACCGTGGAGCCCGTGTCGTTCCTGAACGAGAACAGGGCCGCTGCGCCACGTGGGGCGCTCGCTCCGGGGTTCATCGCCACCTTGCCGTTGGTGATGACGACCTTGATCGGGGCGACCGCGCCGGGGGCGGTGGTGGCCTGCCGCGCCGACGCCTGGCCGCACAGCGCCACTGCGGTGACAACGAGCGTGGCGAGCCCCATGAGCAGGCTTCGCCTCAACCGGGACCCGCCGATCCGATCGAGGAGATGAGCTTGGTCGATCATCATGTGTTCGGGTTCGGAAGCTCGGTCGGGATGTGGTGGTTGGTCAGGGTGACCGTCTTCACCGAGAAGTAGCCGCCGACGGTGCCGACGACGATCGCACCCTGCTTCTTCGACCTGGGTGGATCGGGGGGCCCGACCATCCGGAAGGTGACGGTCATCTGCCCACCGGCCTGGCACGTGCACCGTTTCGGGGCAGGGATCTTGCCGCTGCACGCCAGCGCGGCGTTGACGACGAGGCACTTGCCCGGCGACGTGTCGATCACCGACGTGACGTGCCAGCCGGGGCCTGGCACCCAGGCGAAGCTGTCGATCGCCCCGAGCCCACTCTGGTTCTGGACGAGCAACCGGTACGTCCCATGCTTGAGCGTCTCGAGCGAGAGGTTGACGTCCGTCGAGACCTTCGCCGCCTGGTCGGGGTCGCCCTGCTCGGCCCCGGCGATCGCGGGAACCAGGAGCGCCAACGCCACGAGCAGTGAAGCGGCGAAGCCGGCCGCCGCCAGAGCGCGGCGCCACCGGGCAACCAGGGGGTACGAGGGTGATGCGACCGATTGCTGCCTGTGCATTTGCTAGCTCCTAACCGCTGATGATGAGCGCCGTGCCGCGCGATGTGCCATGGCCGAAGACGGCACCGCAGAGCCGCACCTGAAGGAACGCCGGAGCGCTCGGCGAGTTGCTGTTCTCGCTCCTCAGGATGCTCACGGTCCCACTCGAACCGGCTCGGCACCGTGGATATTTCGACTGCGTGACCTTGAGCTTCAGCCGGAGACGCTGTGTCGGCGGCTGTTGCACGAAGTTCGCCCCTCCCGTGATGCGCATCCGCAGCTTGTAGGTCTTCCCGTGATCGATCACCTGGACGATGAACGGCGGGGCATGCGCGGAGACGATCTTCGAGACGACGGTGGCATCGGGTGTCTGCGTCGCCGAGAAGCTCCCTTCGGGGATGAGCACGTTGTTCGGAGTCCGGGCCGGGACACCACCGAACGCCTTGAAATTGGGCGAGGTGACGAAGAACTCGAAGCCGAAGAGATACAGGTGCTTCATCGTCGTCGGCGTCGACGTGTCGAGCTTGCAGTCGTGCGCCAGATGAGCAACGTTGCCGAGCAGCGCGTTCGCAACCTGCTCGAACGCCGGCACGGCCGCATTCGGGAGCTGATGGCCGGGATCGGAGAACTCGACGTAGCTCCAGTTGGCTGAATTCGCGTTGAAGTACAGGCGATGCGTCAGATCCCAGGCCTGGTGCAGGCCCGGCTTGCAGCCGTAATAGAAATCGGTGTTCGGGTTGGGATCGTCGAGGTCCGCGTACTCGGCGATCACCCCCACGGTGCTCGCCTTGCCCTGCGAGTAGGTGCACGTCAGCATCGTGTGATGCTGGCCGGGCTGCTGGGCCGGGCCGAAGATGCTCGGGTTCGAGCCGTCTGCGGTCCAGCCGCTCGGCGAGGCCGGGCACGGCTGGCTGCTGGAGGCACGGCCTGCGGCGCCCGCCCCGGGCACACCGGTTGCGAGGGCTACCACCACCGCCGCAGCGGCCGTGGTGCCCTGGAGAAACGATCTCACGAGGCCCAACGACTTCACGAGGCCTCCAGGCATGCTCGAACGACGCGATGGCGTTTGGGGCCGATGCGCTCCAGCGCATCGGCCCCAAACGTTTCCTCATGTACTAGACCCACGTTTCCTTCGTCTCGCGAGCTTGGTTACGAGGGCAGTGCGAAGACGGTCAGCTTGTCGCCCAAGGCCGACGGCAGGTACAGAGCCTTGGAATTGACACTGCTCGTCATGTCGATTGCGACGTACTGCTTGCCGCCCACCGAGTACGTGATCGGCGGGGCCTGGATGATGCTGGCGTTCTGGTAGCTGAAGAGCTGCTTCCCGGTCTTCGCGTCGTAGGCGTAGAACGAGCCGCCGAACGGCTGGCTCGGAGCGCTCGAGCCGAACGTGGCCTGGCCGAACGACGCGGTGAAGACGAGCCCACCAGCCGTCGAGAGCACGCCGCTCTCACACGAGCCGTACTGCGCTGCCGACCAGGTGTTCTTCCAGTCGATCGTGTTCGTCGCCACGTTCAGCGCGACGACGAAGCCACCGGTGCCGGCCGTCGGGTAGGACGACCCTGCACCCGTCATCGCTCCGTTCAGGCAGAGGATCAGATCCCCCGTCTGCTGATCGAAGCTCATCGGCCAGAAGTCCGCGCCACCGTTGGTGGTGCCGCCGTAGACCTCCGTCGAGCCCGGATCGGCCTGGGCGTACGGGCAGGTCGGGAGGTACGACGTCCCGGTCGGTGCCGCCTTCCCGCCTGCCTGGGCGAGGACGTCGGCCATCGTCGGGCAGTGGTTGATCAGGCTTCCCGCCCCGCCGGTGCTCTCAGGCTGCGTCGGCCAGGAGGCGCCGATCGGCTGATTGCCAGGGTTCGGCACCGGGACTTCCTTGACCGGGAAGATCTGCCGTCCGTTGCGGCGGTCGAGCATGAAGATGTATCCCGTCTTGCACGTCGCCGCGACTGCCGGGACGTCCTTGCCGCCCACGGTCGCGTTGTAGAGCACAGGCGACGTCGAGCAGTCGAAGTCCCACTGATCGTGGTGGATGCCCTGGAAGTACCACTTCAGCTTGCCCGTCTGGAGATCGATCGAGGCGATGGTGGTCGTCCACAGGTTCTTGCCGTTGCTGAGGTTCGCGTGGGCGTTGCCGGTCTCGAAGTAGACGCGGTTCAGCTTGGTGTCGATCGCGGGCTTGACCCAGATCGTGCCACCGCCGGTCGCGGCCTCCACGGGATTCGTCCAGGAGAGGATGAACGGCAGGGTGGTCGGGTCGGGCGTGCTGAACCAGCGCCAGAGGAGCGCGCCGGTCTTCGCGTTGTACGCGTCGATGTGACCCTGGATCGGCGAGTCGCCGCCGTCGACCGTGGTCATGACGACGCCGTTCGCGTAGACCGTCCACGGGTTCGTCTCGCGAACCGTGCCGGCCGTCGTTCCGACCGAGGCGACGTCCGCCTGCCAGACCTCATGACCGTTCGTCTGGTTGAGGGCGACGATCGAGCCGTCCTGGAGGCCGGCGTAAACCATCCCGCCTCCGATCGAGATGTCGCGGGCCCCGTTGGCACCGGAGCCGAGGCAGAAGCCCGGGCCGAAGCACGGTGCCTGGAGCGGCGCCGTTCCGACGAACGTCCACTTGGCCGCTCCCGTTACGGCATTGACGGCTTCGACGCCGTTCGGCGTCGCGATGTAGAGCACGCCACCCGCCTCGATCGGCGTCTGCTGGATCCCGGAGAAGGCGCCCGCCGGGCCGAGCTGCTGAGCCGTGTCGAACGACTGCGACCAGGCGACCTTCAGCTTGCCGACGTTGGTCGTGTTGATCTGGTTCAGCGACGAGTACCGCGAGTTCGCAAGGTCGCCGCTGTCGTTCGACCAGTCGGCTCCGGCCGCCGGGTAGAGCTGCGATACGGCGGTGCTCGCGCTCTTCGCGGCTCCGCCCACCCCGACGATCACAGCCGCCGCGAACAACGCGACGATCGCAGCGGAGAACAGCCGCGGCGATGGTGGCAAGAATCTCTTCCTCACCTCTAGTCCCTCCCTTTCAGGTTCGTGAAAACCACGAGTTGTCAAGACACGATCTCCGCGGAACGTCGCTGCCGCCCTCAACGACCGGCCGGGCTCATTTGTGGGTCGACTGGTAGACGTAAGCCGCCAGATCGTTGATCTGGGTCGACGAGAGCGTCGACGCGAACGCGGGCATGTTGAACCCGCCGTTCGTGACCTGCGTGACGATGATCGACTGGTCGGGCGCAAGCGAATCGAGGTTCGGCCCGGCCGTTCCGCTCGATCCTGCGGCGGCGAGCGTGTGGCAGCTCCCGCAGCCGGCGGACGTGAACACCGTCGCCCCGTTCGCCGGGTTACCGACCAGAGTCTCCGTCGCCGGCGGCTTGGTCGGCGCGGCCGTCGTCGTTGTCGCTGTCGTCGTTGTTGTTGTGGCCTGTGTCGTCGTGCCGGGGGTGCCGGTCTTGGGCACTGCCTCACCGATACCGATCCGGCCCTTCATACCGGCGCTTGCGTGGCCGGGGATCGTGCAGAGGTACTCGAAGACGCCCTTGGACTTGAACACGACGGTCAGCGTCGCCGACTGATTGGGCTTCAGCGTCGCCGTGACCTTCCCGACGCAGGCATTCGCCGAGCCCGACGCGGAAGGCTTGCTGCACACCTTGAACGTGTGCGGGACCTTCCCGCCGTTCCTGACGGTGAAGACGACGGTTCCGACCGGCGCTTGGCGCTTGGAGAGCTTGAACCCGAACTCGGTCGGCTTGCCCGCGATCACCGAGATCCTCGTGGTCGGAGCTACTTTCGCGGTCACGTTAGCCGTCGAAGCCCTGGCAACGCCAAGGAGGAGCGCGGTTGCGATCGCGCCCGAGACGGCCACGAGAGCCACCACCCGCATCGCGTGGAAGTGGGACATCGATCAGTTCCTCCTTACAGAAGCGATGGGCGGTTGGTCGACATCGTCAGCTGCGATCTCGGCCCGGCCAAGATACCAAGAGCCGCCCCAAGATTCGTACGCCTACGAAATGCGTACGGACTCCGAGGTTGTACTTCTCTCACCAGGGCTTCCGTGCCCCGGCCGTCGCGATCGGCCGGGTGCGTCACCGAGGTTGCCCGCCTGTCCGGACCGACGAATCGCGACCCGCAACGGGGGGAGGTGGGGCGGCCGCGCGGATCGACGCGGCCGCCCCACACATGCATCGTCGCCAGGCCACTACTGACGTGGCAGGTCGTTGGGACACGTTCGGCAGTGACACCGTCGGGGTTATAGCAAACCCAAGATCGGATCGACTCCGATTACGGATCTCATTCATTCAGCTGCGGGCGAGCGCCCGCCGAGGGAGCGCGATCGGGGCAGGGGAGCGTCCCTTCGCCGTCGGTGCAGTCGGCGAGGAAGAGCGCCGTGCCGAGGTCGCCCGTCCAGAGCGTGTAGCGGCCCCGTCCGTTCTCCCTGCGACTTTGCTCCACCTGCGCCGCAGCGTGCATCGCGAAGGAGCGTGCCCGCACGAGCCAGCGCTCGCCTCCCCTGCGAGTTCGATCGCTTACCACCGGAGCACACCGGCCGCGGACAGACAAACTGCCGGATGATGCGCCGGGTTCTCCAGCTGACCAGTGCGGTCGTGTTCGTCGACACGCTCTTCTTCGCCGCGTTGACGCCGCTCCTGCCGCACTATGCACACGGGTTGGGGCTGGACAAGGCAGGGGTCGGCATCCTCGCGGCTGCCTATCCCTTCGGCACGCTCGTGGGTGCGATCCCGAGCGGGGTCGTCGCGGCCCGATTCGGCGTCAAGCCGACGGTCCTCGTCGGGCTGACAGGCGTCGCGCTGACGACAGCCTTGTTCGGTTTCGCCGGCGCCGCGTGGCAACTCGATCTCGCGCGCTTCGCGCAGGGCCTCGCAAGCTCGTTCTCGTGGACGGGATCGCTTTCCTGGCTCGTCGCGACTGCGCCTGAAGGCAAGAAGGGCACGCTGATCGGCAGGGCGTTCGCGGCCGCCGTCGCGGGCGCCTTGCTCGGGCCGGTGCTCGGCGGCGTCGCGTCGGTCGCCGGCACGCGTGGGACGTTCGGTGCGATCGCCGCCGCCTCACTCGGGCTCGCCGTCTGGGCACTGCTGACCCCGGCGATCCGCCCGACGGAGCCGCAGCCGCTCGCCATGCTCGGAGCCGCAATCCGCGACAGGCGTGTCCTGCTCGCGATCTGGCTCGTCGTTCTCCCGGCCTTCCTCTTCGGGACGCTCGGGGTCCTCGGCCCTCTTCGGCTCTCGTCGCTCGGCTTCGGAGCGATCGGCATCGGCGCCGTCTGGCTCACGGCCGGTGTACTCGAGACGGGAAACAACCTCCTGATCGGACGGCTCTCAGATCGCAAGGGACCGCTGGCGCCGGTCCGCATCGCCCTGCTCGTCACGATCGTCGCGACCCTGGTCCTGCCCTGGCCGGGCAACGGCTACCTGCTCGCGGTGGTGATCGTCGCCGGCGCGATCGCCTTCGGCACCTTCTACACACCCGGGATGACCCTGCTCACGCACGCGGCCGAGAGCCGCGGTCTGGACTACGGCTACGCGTTTGCGCTGATGAACCTCGCCTGGGCGCCCGGACAGAGCGGAGGCGCGGTGATCGGCGGCGCCGTCGCCGACGCGACCTCAGATGCGGTGCCGTATCTCGCGCTCTCGCCAATTGCCGCGCTGACTCTCGTCGCGCTGGGGAGATCGGCCCAGGCCGGCGCTCGATCTTGACCACCCGGGGCCCGCTCGACACCTCAGCGCCTGCCGAAGCGAGCCGGTGAGAACGGCCCCGCTTCGAGGTTTGACCGCTCGCCGAGAACGTCGGGGACGAGCAGCTCGGCCGTCGCCGGCGCGAGCGTGATCCCCAGCATCCCGTGCCCGGTCGCGACGAAGAGGCCATCGCGCCCCGGCACGGCCCCGATGATCGGCAGCCCGTCGGGCGCAAGCGGGCGCAGGCCCGCCCACGCGGCCGGGGACGCATCCCACGACCACCCGGGGAGATAGCGGCTCACCGCCAGGCGAAGCCCCTCTGCCCTCCTTCGAGGAGTCGATGCATCGAGACCGGCGAGATCGAGCATCCCGGCCGCACGGGTCGCATCGCCGAACGGGGTGCAGGCGATCTTGGCCTCGACGAGATAGAGCGCGTGCCGAAGGCCGAGGTCGCCCGGCAGCGTGAAGCTGTATCCCCGCGCCGCCTCGAGCGGGATTCGCGCGCCCGCCAGCCGCGCCAGCTCGCCCGTCCACGCCCCGGCGGCAAGGACGACCCGCTCGACCGTCAGCTCGTCTCCGAGCCGCCACCCGTCTTTCTCCCGGCGGAGCGCGTCCACCGTGACGTGCTCCTGGAGCTCACCGCCCGCCTCCCGGAACGAGCGCGCGAGGCCTGCCAGCAGCGTCTCCGGTCGTACGTACCGCTCGTGGCGAGCGTGAAAGCCGCCGCGCACCTCAGACGTCAATCCCGGCTCGAGCGAGCGCAAGGCGTCGGCGTCCAGGGGGACGATCGGCCACTCATAGCCGAGCGCTTCTAGGTCGACCATCACCTCTGCCTCCTCCCGAAGGCCCGCGTCCGTGAGAGCCGCGAAGACGATGCCGCCCGTGTGCAGCTCGAAGGCGACGCCGCTTTCCCGGAGCCCGTCGAAGAGCTCGAACGTGCACTCGTTCAGCCCGAGCAGGGATCCAATTGCCGCCCGGTAGCGGTCCTGCGTCCCGCTTCGCCAGAAGCGCCAGCACCAGGCGGCGAAAGACGGGTCGAGGCGTGGGCGAATCCGAACCGGCCCGGCGGAGTCGGTCAGCCAGCGAAGCGTGCGCCTCCCCGCGCCGGGCGAGGCGAGCGGCACAGAGAAGCCGGGCGTGACCCACCCTGCGTTGCCCGACGAGGCGCCCGCTCCCACGGCGCCGCGCTCGAGCACGACCACATCAGCCCCAGCGCGGCGAAGGGCGAGCGCGCTGCAGAGCCCGATCACGCCACCGCCGACGACCGCGATCCTCAAGGTGCCTCATCGTCGACTGCAAGCGCAGTTCACGCAAGCGCGGGGGCACTACAGTCGCCGCCGGTCACGGAATGATTGCCTTCCGGCTTGCTTGATGGTCATGGTGACTGCTGGACGCCTGACGCTCCGTCTCGTACCATCGCGACCGGGCGATGAGGCCAGAACTCTCATGTCATCGGCGCCGGCCGATGCCGGCGCTTGCCGGGATCGCGTTGGCGCTCGTCGTTGCGTCGCTTTGCGCGTCGTCGGGCAGGGCTGCGAGCACGCCGCTCTCGATTTCGATCGCCGGCAATCACTTCGTCGACGGCTCCGGCCGCACGATTCGCCTGCTCGGCGTCGACCGCACGAGCTCCGAGTACGGCTGCGTCGACGGCTTCGGCTACGACGACGGGCACTTCACGGACAGCGATGCGGCAGCGGTCGCGTCCTGGGGCGCCGACGCCGTCCGGATCCCGCTCAACGAGGACTGCTGGTTGGGGATCAACGGGCAGCCGAACAGCAATGAAGGAGCCAACCCGCCGCTGACGAGTCACGGCTATCAACTGGAGATCGAGAGCTACGTCGCCGACCTCAACGCGCACGGGATCTATGCGATCCTCGATCTGCACTGGACGGCGCCGGGCAACCAGGTCGCTCTCGAGCAGCAGCCGATGCCCGACCAGGATCACTCGCCGGCGTTCTGGACCTCCGTCGCCTCGACGTTCAAGGGCAACCCGGCGGTCGTCTTCGATCTCTTCAACGAGCCCTACGACCCGACCGATCCGAAGTCGGGCGACGATCAGACCCCAACCGACAAGGTCAGCTGGAATTGCTGGGAGACCGGCACCCAGAACGGGCCCGCGGGTGGCGCGCCCTGCTCCACGACGGCCTATGACGAGAACAATGTCAAGACGACCACCTATCAGGTCGCTGGGCTGCAGACCCTGCTGAGCGCGATCCGAAGCGCGGGCGCGACTCAGCCGGTCCTCGCCGGCGGCCTCGACTTCGCCAACGATCTCGGCGAGGACGACAACGGCCAGGAGTGGATGGGGCACGCGCCTGACGATCCGCTCAATCAGGAGGCGGCGTCGTTCCACAACTACATGGGCAAGGGGTGTGACAGCGCGAGTTGCTGGAAGAGCACGATCGCTCCGATCGCGGCGCACGTGCCGGTCGTCACCGGCGAGTTCGACGAGGACAACTTCGATGAGGCCAAGTGCGCCAACAAGACGCCCTCGACGTTCGACGCGGACTACATGAACTGGGCCGACTCGGCCGGTGTCAGCTACCTCGCCTGGGGTTGGATCGTCGAGCCGAAAGACGAACAGGACAGCGACGGTTGCAGCGCATTCTCGCTCATCGACGACTACACCAGCTACACACCGGCGCAGCCGAACGGGGTGGCAGTCCACGACCACCTGCGCGCACTCGCGTCCCCGGGCACAACCGCGCCGACCACGACGGGCACGACGACCACCAAGGCGTCGACGTCGACCGGGAAGAGCGGCGCCGGTCGAAAGCCGCCGGTGAAGCTCGAAGCCTTCAGCGCGTCGAGCAGTACCGACGGCACGACCGCCGGCTACACGCTGCGCACGGCTCAGACCTGCACGGGCACCTTGTCGGGCGAGACCGTCGACTCGTACGGCTCGCCGAAGAGCCACAAGGTATCGCTGGGCGCGGTGCACTTCATGTTGAAGGCGGGAAAGACCAAGACCGTCGTGCTTCACCTGTCGAAGGCCTCGAGGTTGCTGCTTGCCGGCAGGCGCTCGCTCAAGGTATCGATCACGATCACGTTGACCAGCGCCCAGAACCGCCGCACGATCACGCGGCACACCGTCACGGTGAACCACGGCTAAGAGCTCGAACAGAACGACCTAAGCGGCAGCGAGGCTGAAAGGGCAGAACCATCAACCGGCTACCACGTCTTCGAACGCTCCCCGCCTTGCTCGTCACGCCGGTCGCAATCGCGACCTTCACCGCGAGCCAGGCGCATGGCACCACAGCGGCGGCTCCGACGGTCACCGACGGGCTCAGCGCGATGTACCTCGAGTACACCGCCTGGTTCGACCAGAACGACCTCGACCCGCTCGGAGCCGTCTGCGTCGGCGTCGGGCCGGCGACGAAGGGCATCACCGATACGGAGCACGCAACCTTCCGCTGCACCCTCACCCGCGCCACCCGGCCGGCGGGAGTGGTGATCGCCACCGCCCTCGGCCCGGAATGGCTCAAGGTGACGAAGATCATCAGCGGAAGCCTGAAGCCCGATCGCGGCGTCGGAGCGGTGCCCAAGGGACCGCTCGTGATGGGCAACTACGATGCCGAGCCCGCGCTCGCACACTCCTCGTGGGCTCACGCCAAGAACGTCGTCAAGGCTCTCTGCGAAGGCGTCGGCCCGTACAAGGACAACATCCTCGGCCGTCAATACGGCGCCTTCAACTGCGCCACCTACGACTCGGCCGGAAAACGAGCCGGAACCGTCCTCGTCCAGGTCATCGGCAAGACCTCGCTTCGCATCGTCCGCGAACTGAGCTGAGCAGGGAAACATCGCGGCAGGAGCCACGACCGCCCAAGCCCCATGCATCCTCGACATCAGCACGACGACCATCGCGAAACACCTCCAGAACATCTACAGGAAGCTTGGAGCCCGAACGAGCTAGGCTGAGACGCGCTCCGGAGGGGTGGCTGAGCGGTCGAATGCGGCGGTCTCGAAAACACCTTGAGGCTAGTCGTCGGCCAATTGCGAGCGCTTGCGTGAGGGCCGCGTGTTAGCCAGTTATCGGCTGATAGTGCGGGCTTCCGCGCGCGCAGGCGGCGGCTGTTCGTGTAGCCCGAGCCATCAGGCGCAGGTCTGGTCTACGCGCGAGCAGAAGACGATCCGAAAAACGTTCGCGACCCTCTCTGAAGCTCGGAACTGGCGGCACGAAAGCCAGATCGCGCTCCGCGCGGGGACGCTTCGGTCGTCCTCGCATCTCACCCTCGAACAAGCCGCCCCGCATGGCTCTCGGCCGCGGAGGCCGGCATCGTCCGCACCCGCACCGGCGAGGCGTACAAACCCTCGGCCGCCCGCGCCTACCGCCAAGCGCTCCGCTACCGCGTCTACCCCATCCTCGGCAGCAAGCGGCTGACCGCAGTCACGCACACGATGCTGCAGGACCTCGCCGATCATCCGTCCGCACAAGGCCTCTCACCCAGCAGCGTCCGCAACACGATCCTGCCCTTACGCGCGATCTTCCGGCGCGCTCACCGCCGAAACGACGTTGCGATCAACCCCACCCTCAAACTAACCCTCCCCCCACTCCGCGGACAGCGCGATCGGATCGCCGCGCCCACCGAGATCGCACCACTCCTCGACGCCCTCGAGCCCGACGACCGCGCGATCTACGCAACCGCGATCTAAGCCGGACTCCGAGCCGGCGAACTCCAAGCCCTCCAATGGGACGACATCGACCTCACCAACAACCTCATCCACATCACGAAAAGCTGGGACCGCCAAACAGGCTTCGTCGAACCAAAAAGCCGCTCCGGCAACCGCCGCGAACTCCAAACCCACCGCCTCCACCGGGGCAACGGCGGACGAGGATTCGTCTTCCCCAACAAGACTGCAACAGGGCCATTCAACCCGGGCACCCTCAAACTCCACACCACCAAAGCCTGGAAACACCTCACCCCGATCGGCCTCCACGAATGCCGCCACACATGCACCAGCTACCTGATCGCCGCCGGCATCACGGAAGTACCGAATTCGACGCGATCGGTTCGTAACTAACCCCGTCCGCGAGGTCGAACTCGAATGCCCAAACTGCGGTACCCGCTACTGCGAATACGTCCGCGACTCGATCAATCTCACCCTTGGTGAACACTGGAGCGCTGCGGCCGTCGACGCGAATCGTGGGTGAACCGAGAAAGCGAGCCGCTCCGCCGTCTCGACGTCTGGCACCTCGACCATCCGGATCTCGGAATCGACACCGATCTCAGCAGCGACGCGTTCGACGAGCCCACGTGCGGCCCGGTAGTTCGGGCAGCCGTTGAAGTAGAGGGTCTCGACAAGCATTGCCTTCAGCAGCATTCGCAGCTCTGGCCGCGCCAGCTGTCGATTCCTTCCTTCGCCGCCAGAACGGCGATGGCGAGCGCGGCGGCCGAGTCGGCCCACCACCAGCCGGCGAGCGCGTTCGCGAGCAACCCGGCAAGCAGCGCGATCGAGAGGTAGGCGCAGATCTGATTCTGCGCCGCCTCGGAGACGGTCGCCGATGAGCCCAGCCTGTGGCCGACACGATGCTTGGCGAGCGCCAGGAGCGGCATCGTCGGCGTCGTTAGCGCCGCCAGGCCGATCCCCACCCAGCTCGCGGCCGGGTGATGACCACCGACAAGCGTGTACGACGTCTCGACCAGGATGAACGCAACGAGCAGGAAGTAGGTGCCGGCGAGGAGTTGTTGTGCGCGGCGCTCATCCGCCTGGCCGCGGCGCAGCCGGTACAGCCAGACGATCACGAAACCTGCCGCGAGTTCGATCAGCGAGTCGAGCGAGAAGCCGATCAGCGCTGGACTTGCGGCGAGGGCGCCGGCAACGATCGCGACCCCGAACTCGACGACGTGCCATGCGTTCCCGCCCCAGGCAAGCAAGCGCGCTCGCCGCTCGAGCGCGAGCCGCTCCCGCGGCGGCATCACCGGTAGACGCCGCTGTAGCTCGATGCTCGTCATACCGCCACCGCCCGCCCCACCGCTACCTCAAGCAGCGCTCGACCACGCTCCGTGAGCGAGTAGAGTGCCATCTTCCCCTCGCGGCGGTCGGCGGCCAGCCCTGCTACACGAAGGGCGCGCACATGGTGAGAGACGAGGTTCTCCGCACGCTCGACGATCCAGGCGAGATCACAGACGCACAACTCGTCGCCGTCGCGAAGCGCGAGGGCGACCGTCAGACGCGTCGGATCCCCCAGCGCGCGGAACTCCGCGGCCAGCGCACGCGCCTCCTGCTCCGACGGCCGCGAAGCCCGCAGCCGTTCCGCCTTCGGCAGGTCGAGGCAGAGCAACTCGCAGCGATCTTCAGCCATACGAGAACATCCTAACGCCCGTTGCTTCGTAGACGCTCCGCTTGCCGAGCGACCGGTACACACCGACGAGGCCGCCAGCGCCGACCCTTGCTCGTCAGCTCGTCCTTAGCTAGAATTTAGCCGTGCCTCAAGAGCTAGTTCATTCGGACGAACTGTCGGTCGCGGTCCAGGACTATGCGAAGGCGATCTACTCGCTCGAGACGGACGAAGAGGGGGCGTCCACGAACGCGCTGGCGGAGCGGCTGAATGTTCGGCCGGCGTCAGTGTCGGGGATGCTGCGCAAGCTGACGGCGCTCGGACTGGTCGTGCACGAGCCGTATCGCGGCGCGCGTCTGACCGAGCGGGGCCGGGCGGTTGCGCTGGAGGTGATTCGTCATCACCGCCTGCTCGAGCTGTTCCTGGTCGAGAGCCTCGGGATGGGCTGGGACGAGGTGCACGCCGAGGCCGAGCGGCTCGAGCACGTCCTCTCCGAAGAGGTCGAGGAGTTGATCGCCGCCAAGCTCGGCAACCCGACACTCGACCCGCACGGCGACCCGATCCCGAGCCCCGAACTGACGATCGCCGACGACACGAGCCGCAGCCTCTACAGCGCTCGAGCCGGGTGAGCAGGGAACCTTCGTGCGCGTCTCCGACGCCGACCCGGCGATGCTTCGCTTCCTCAGCGAACGCGGCATCACCCCCGGCGCCCGGCTCGAGGTGATCGAGCGCCAGCCCTTCGACGGGCCGCTCTACGTCCGCGTCGGCGACGACGTGCACGTGCTCGGTGCGCTCCTCGCACGCGCGATGCGCGTCAAGAGCGAGGCGAATCCGTGAGCCCGCCGCCCGTCGAACCGATCCCAGCGGCAGCGAGCCAGACCGGGTCGCTTCCGCTTCCGTTCGCGCAAGAGGCAAGCGCACTCGAACGGCTGCTCGCCAAGGGCAAGCTGCGCGCAACGCTTGGCCATGCTCGGCCCGGCGTTCGTGGCCGCGATCGCCTACGTCGACCCGGGCAACTTCGCCACCAACGTCCAAGGCGGCGCCAAGTTCGGCTACCTGCTCCTCTGGGTCGTGCTCGCCGCCAACGCGATGGCGATGCTGATCCAGTACCTCTCGGCCAAGCTCGGCATCGTCACCGACCGCGACCTGCCCGAGCTCTGCCGCGAGCACTACCCCAGGCCGGTCGCCTGGGGGCTCTGGATCCAGGCCGAGGTGATGGCGATGTCGACCGACATCGCCGAGTTCCTCGGCGCCGCACTCGGCCTCAACCTGCTCTTCCACGTCCCACTCGTGATCGCCGGCGTGATGACCGGCTTCATCGCCTTCGGCATCCTCGAGCTGCAACGCCACGGCTTCCGCCGCTTCGAGCTCGCGATCACCGCCCTGCTCGGGATCATCTTCCTCGGCTTCCTCTACGAAACCCTCAAGATCGGCCCCTCCGCCGGCGGCAGCGCGCGTGGCCTGCTCCCCGGCCTGCAGGGCTCGCAGTCGCTCTACCTCGCGGTCGGGATCATCGGCGCGACCGTGATGCCGCACGCCATCTACCTCCACTCCGCCCTCACCAAGGGCCGCATGCCCGTCCGCGACGACGCCGAACGCGGACGCGTCCTCCGTTTCGAGCGCACCGACGTGATCGTCGCGCTCGGCCTTGCCGGCCTCGTCAACATGGCCATGCTCGCCGTCGCCGCCAAACTCTTCCACGACCGGCCCGGCTACTCGGGCATCAGCACGATCCAGGGCGCCCACGCCGGCTTCGGCCACCTCGTCGGCGGCACCGCCGCCCTCGCCTTCGCCGTCGCCCTGCTCGCCTCCGGCGCCTCCTCCTCCAGCGTCGGCACCTACGCCGGCCAGGTCGTCATGGCCGGCTTCGTCAACCTCCGCATCCCCCTCCTCCTCCGCCGCGCCATCACCATGATCCCCGCCATCGTCGTCCTCGCCCTCGGCGTCAGCCCCACCAACGCGCTCGTCCTCAGCCAAGTCGTCCTCTCCTTCGGCATCCCCTTCGCCCTCATCCCGCTCCTCCTCCTCACCCGCCGGCGCGACGTCATGGGCGTCCACGTCAACCGCCGCGCCACCACCACGATCGCGATCGCGATCGCAGCCGTCATCGCCGCCCTCAACGTCTTCCTCCTCGCACAAACCTTCGGCCTCGCCTAACGCCAAAGCGGTACCCGCACGCCCAAGGCACCCCCGCCCCACATTCGCAGGCGTGCGCGTACTTTCGGTCTCACTGGCTGTGTTCGACTAGCTATCGCGTCGAGTGTCCACTGCTGCTGCTCACCCCGGCCCGACCTTCGTTGGCGCGCTCTCAACAAGACGCCGCGGTAGCGCGGGAAACGAGTCGAGGCTCTTCCGAGGCAGGAGGCTTGAATCCGACATCGACCGCTCTGACTCAGGGGCTCGGGCTGATCAGCGGTGTCGCGGCCGCACAATCGAGTGCCTTGACCGTGCCGCACGCTCGCGCTCCGCTACGTGCAATGGTCGGGACACTCCCCCGGGACGGCTAACAGATTGTGACGATTGCCTCGACGAGTCCGTCCGCGGAGACATCGTCGAAGTCAACCGTGAGGGGAAGCACATACCGCCCGCTGGCGGCGCCGGCGGGAGACCTCAGGGCGACGCGGACACTGCCGGATTGAAGGGGATCGATGTTGATCCTCTGCGGCTCCGACGGCCCAACCCATTGGTCGGGAAGGTCGAGATCGAAAGTGACTTCGTGCGAGTTGTGTTCGTCGTGATTCGTGATCCGAATCTCGATCGAGATCTCCTTGTCCGCGCTTGCAGTCTGTTGGTATGGGGTTACCTCGATCCAGTAGGGGTCGACGGCGAAGTTCGTGCCGTAGGGGAAGTCGGCGAGAGCGCGGAAGCAGCTGTCGAGTTCTTCCGACCACTCTCTCGCTTGCGTGAGTCGCTCGAGGGTCATCTCGATTGGGCCGTCGTGTCCGCTGAGGAGTAGTTCCGGCTGGTATTGGGTCAGGTTTTCGCTGCTGCGTGTGAAGCTGCCGACGCGGAGCCTGTTCCGGTAGACAGGACCGCCACCTCGGATCGCGCCGTGACGGTCCAATTGGAACTCGTCACCGCTGATCGCGATGCGGCGGCCGTCAATTTCGCCGAGCAGCATCACTGCGTGCCAGGTGTGCCCCGGAGCGTGATGTGCTTCGAAGCGGTATTCCTCCCACTCGAATCGACAAGCAGCGCCCGCCGCGCACCCAACGGCTCACCACGCCGCGCACAACCCGCCACGCTAGGCTGATCTCACTCCGGAGGGGTGGCAGAGCGGTCGAATGCGGCGGTCTCGAAAACCGTTATCCGTGCAAGCGGATCGGAGGTTCAAATCCTCTCCCCTCCGTTCCAAAGAGCCTTGCTCTGCATGCTCTTTCTTCTACTTCTCGTAGTCAAGCCCGGCCGGCAACACGCCTACCCGGGCCTGACTCGTGGCGCTGTCCGGGGTGGGTTTGGAATTCCCCCGCTTCGGTGGACACCTGCTGACTGAGCGCCGCTTGGTCGGGAAGGATGTCTGTCATGCCGAAGAAGATGCCGTCGTATTCACCGGAGTTCCGTTTGGAGGCTGTGAGGCTGTTGCGGAGGAGCGATCGTTCGGTCCCTCAGCTTGCTCGTGAGCTGGGGGTCTCGCCGCAGACGTTACGGAACTGGTCGATCCAACTCGATGTTGATCAGGGCAAGGCCGAGGGGCTGACCACGTCGGAGCGGGAGGAGCTGCGTCGGCTTCGTCGCGAGAACCGCGTCCTTACCAAGGAGCGGGAGATCCTAAAAAAAAGCCGCGGCCTTCTTCGCCCGGGAAGGCGGGACCCGGTGAGCACGTACCGGTTCATCGTCACGGAGAAGGCCTCGCACTCGATCGCGATCATGTGCCGCGTCCTCAAGGTCAGCCGCTCTGGGTATCACGCCTGGATGCGACGTCCGCTGGGGCCGCGAGCGGTCGAGGACGCCCGCCTGACCAAACGGATCAGGGAGCTGCATAAGAAACGGCGCGAGGTGTACGGGTCGCCGCGGATCTGGTCGGATCTGGTCGTCGACGACGGCGAGCGGATCGGCCGCAAGCGCGTCGAGCGGCTGATGCGCCAGGCCGGCCTCTCCGGCCTGGTCACGAAGAAGTGGAAGGCCACCACGATCCGGGTGCCGGGCGTCAGGGTTGCCGATGATCTCCTCGATCGGAACTTCGCCGCCGGCGCCCCGAACCGCTGCTGGGTCGCCGACATCACCTACCTCCCGCACCTGGGAAGGTTGGCTCTACCTCGTCGCGGTGCAGGACTTGTACAGCCGCCGGATCGTCGGCTGGGCGATGGCCGACCACATGCGCGCAGAACTCGTGACCGACGCCCTGCAGATGGCGCTCGCCAACCGCCGACCCGAGCGTGGACTGATCCGGCATTCCGATCAGGGCAGCCAATTTGTCAGTCTCGCCTTCGGGCAGAAGGCCCGCGCCGCCGGGATCGCGCAGTCGATGGGCTCGAAGGGTGACTGCTTCGATAACGCCGTCGCCGAGAGCTTCTTCGCCACGCTGAAGAAGGAGCTGATCAACCGCCGCTCCTGGCCCTCGAAGGCCGAGCTCCGCACCGAGGTCTTCGACTACATCGAGGTCTTCTACAACCGCGAACGACGCCACAGCACCCTCGGCCAGCGCTCCCCCCCGCCGACTACGAGAAACTGCGTCTACCCGTTATCGCAGAAGAGCAAGTCGCCTAACCCAAACCTGTCCACGGAAGAGGGGGGAATTCCAGGTGGCACAAGCTCGGACAACGGAGCACACACGTAACGGCTTCGAGTGTTCAACTCTCAAAGCCAAGCGCGAACGGCTGTAACCGAGGTCTTCCCGGTCGGTCAAAATAGCCGCTCGGCATCACCAAAACGCACGGATGCTTCCGAGCCAGGGGTGGGAGAAAGACGCACGAGTGTGAAGGGAGCGGCGCTGCCCCTTCATCAACGCAAGCGCCGAAGCAGCGGTCCACCGTGCTGTCGAGGAAATCCGCGACCGGCACCGCGACTGGCCAAACACGCACCGTAACCGACAGACTCAATCGGGGCTGCCACGGAGTGTCTCCCCGGTCTCGAGGTCGAAGAAGTGGAGCTTGTTGGCCTCGGCTTTGAGCGTGACGGGCATGCCGCGGGTGACGGCGGTTTCGGGTGGGAGGCGCGCGACGATGGTTGCCGTCCCTCGTTGGCCCGCGGGCGGGGACGTCGCGACACTCACGTCCTGGATGACCTCTTCGACGACGGTCTTGTCGCTGATCGGGTTGGCCTCGATCTCGATGTGCGAGATCACCTCGGAGCCGAGCTCCTCCGTGACGACCACGGTGCCGTGGAGGCCGGCCTCTTCGTCCGGGACGATGGAGATCGTCTCCGGCCTGATGCCGACGGCAACGCGCTGCCCGACCGAACGGCTCAGTGCGGGCTCGGCGGTGAGGATGCCGCCGGGCATCGGAATGCGATACGAACCGATCCGGCACTCGATGCCGTCGCCGCTACGGCTGAGCTCGCCCTCGAACAGGTTCATCGCCGGACTGCCGATGAAGACCGCGACGAAGAGGTTCGCCGGGTTGGCATAGACGCGTTGAGGCGTGTCGAATTGCTGAAGCTCGCCGCCGCGGAGCACGGCGACACGGTCGGCCATCGTCATCGCCTCGACCTGGTCGTGGGTGACGTAGACGGTGGTCACCCCCAGCTCGCGCTGGATCCGCGCGATCTCGGTGCGCATCTGCACTCGCAGGCGCGCGTCGAGGTTCGAGAGCGGCTCGTCCATCAGGAATGCCTGGGGCCGGCGGACGATCGCTCGCCCCATCGCCACGCGCTGCCGTTGCCCACCGGAGAGCTGGCTCGGCTTGCGCTTCAGCTCGTCGGTGAGCCCGAGCATCTCGACCGCCTCTTCGATGCGAGCTCGCCGCTCCTCCTTCGGAACCCGGCGGACGCGCAGCCCGTAACCGATGTTGTCGTAGACACTGAGGTGAGGGTAGAGCGCGTAGTTCTGGAACACCATGGCGATGTCCCGATCGCGAGGCGACACCTCGTTCACGCGCTCTCCGCCGATGCGGATCTCGCCCGAGGTGATCTGCTCCAGTCCGGCCAGCATCCGCAGCGCGGTCGTCTTCCCGCACCCGGAAGGGCCGACGAGCACGACGAACTCGCCGTGATCGACGGTCAAGGTCAGCCCGCGCACGGCATAGACGCCGTCGCCGAACGTCTTCGTTACGTCATCGAACTCGAGCGAGGCCATCACTCTTCCCCTTTGGGGCGTGACCGGTCAGAAGCGGTTCGACGTCGGCCTCGGTGGGCCCCCAGGCAGACGCGCGGGTGCACTGCGCAGCCGCAACGGCGGCGGCATATCGAAGCGCCGCCTCGAGCTCGGTCATGCCGAGCGCACGAAGCGAGGGCCTGGCGAGCCGGCCCGAGCGCCAGAGCCACACGAGGAGCCCTGCTCCGAAGGCATCGCCAGCCCCGACCGTGTCCACGACCGTCACCTGGGGAGCGGGAACCTCGACTGTCCCGGACGAGGTCCATGCCTCAGCTCCCTGGGCGCCGCGGGTGAGGACGACGCAGCCAGCGCCCCGTTCGAGCAGCCGGGCGGACACGTCGCCTTCGGCCCGACCCGGGTACAGCCAGGAGATGTCCGACGTGCTGAGCTTGACCAGGTCGGCGACCCGGCACAGCCGCTCGAGCCGCTCAAGGTACCCGTCACGATCGGCGATCACCCCGGGCCGGATGTTGGGGTCGATCATGAGGACACGTTTGCGTGCCTCGCGTTCGGCGAGCTCGACGACAGCCGATGCCGGTGGATCGGTCGCGAGGGCGAGCGTGCCCACGTGCAGCGCCTCGACGCGACGTGGCAACTCGTCGAGCGTGCGCGTGCCGAGCGCCTCGTGCGCGGTGCCGCCCAGATAGAAGGAGAAGTGCGGCTCTGGAGGGGTCGGATCGACGATCGCGATCGGCGTCGGCACCTGGACGCGGAGGACGTGGTCGGTTTCGACCCCCGCCGAGCGGAGGGTCTCCTCGAGCAGTCGGCCGAAGCGATCGTCGGAGATCGCGCCGAGAAAGCAGGCGGGCGCCCCGAGACGCGCGAGCGCGACAGCGGTGTTGAACGGGCCCCCACCCGCGAACGGCCGCAGGACGTCGCCGTCGAGATGGGCGTCGATCAGCGCCTCTCCGACGACCGCGATCACCGAGGCTGTCCACCGCGCGCTGCGAGCGCGTGTCGCAGGGCCTCGACGACCTCTTCCATCCACTCGCGCGCCGGGTCCCAGGTCTGCCAGAGCACGCTCGAGCCGTGGTTGTGCCCCAGCCGGCGGTGCAGGGTCGTGGGAACGCCGGCTTCCGCCAGGCGGCGGGCGTAGGCCTCGCCGCTGTCCCGGAGGACGTCGTACTCGGACGTGATCACGTAGGCGGGCGCGAGGCCCGACAGGTCCTCAGCTCGCAGCGGCGAGGCGTACGGGCTCGACCCGTCGGCCAGATCGGCCAGATACTGGCCGGCGTAGAACTCCATGTCGGCGCTGTCGAGCCCGAAGCCTTCGCCATACAGGGTCACCGACGGGTAATTTCCGGCCCCGGGGCCGATGTCGGTGACGGGGATCTCGAGAAGCTGCAGCGCGAGGGTCGGGCCGCCGCGGTCGCGGGACATGAGGGCGCACGCCGCGGCGAGGTTGCCGCCGGCAGACTCGCCGCCGACCGCGATCCGCGAGGGGTCGATTCCGAGGTGTTCGGCGTTCGCGACCGTCCAGCGGAGTGCCTCGTAGCAGTCTTCCGCCGCGGTCGGGAAGCGATGCTCCGGCGCGAGCCGGTAATCGACCGTCGCGACGACGCAGCCGGCGGCGGCGCAGATGTGGGCGCATCTCGCGTCGTTGACGAGTCCGTCGATCGTGCCGAAGACGAAGCCGCCTCCGTGGTAGTGGACGAAGGCCGGGTGTGGGCCGGCTCCCTCCGGAACGAAGAACCGCACTCGAATCTCGCCCTCTGCGACCGCGACCCGCTCCTCTCTCGTGGCCGCGACCTGCTCGGCCGTGACACCTTGCCGGCGCAACTCGCGGTCGAGCTCGTCTCGGATCGCGAGGCGGCGGTCGGAGAGAGGCAGAGCCCCGTACGTGTCCGCAACGCTCGCGCCCCAGTCGAGGAGCGACCGGATCTCGGGGGCGAGCGTCACCGGTCTGCTCCGGCCGGGATGACGGCGCATTCCACGACCAGCGCGCCGTCGGGCTCGACCCCGACGGGGAGCGGGTCGGTCAGCTCGCCGAGGAAGTCCTTGTCGCCGTCGCCTCGGAAGGCCATGAACTCCCACGCGCCCGGCTCACGCTCGAGGAGCTTGCCGGCATAGAGCGTTCCGAGTGGGCCACCCGGCGTGGCGATCGGCCCGGTGGGGGATGCGTAGGGCCCGAACGTGTCGCTCGAGGCGAAGACGAAGGTTCCGGTGGTGCCCGGGGTGTTGAGCCGCTCGATCCGTCCCTGCGAGTGATCGTCTGCCTGACAGGAGACGAGCAGCGCGTACCGACCGTCGACCCGAACGAGCTGGGGAACCTCGACCTGGGCGAACTCGCCCGGCGCGGTCACCGGCGGCAGGACCTCCCACTCGACGAGATCGCGGGACCGAGCGTGCGCGACGACACCGGCGGCGTCCTTTGCCCCGAGTGGCGACCGGGCCGTGAGAAAGCAGTGGAACCACCCGTCGCCCGGGTCGCGAAAGACCCAGGGGTCACGCCACGATTGGTCGCGCCAGCGGGAACGGTCGAGCAGGTCGTACCAACGCGCGTCGGCCTCGAGCACCGGATTTCCCGGATGCTTCACCCAATCGACCAGATCATCGGAGGTGGCGAGCCCGACGCGCTGGATCAACCCGTCCTCGGCTCGGCTGATCCCGGTGTAGAGCATGTACCAGCGTCCCTCATGCTCAAGCGTGCTCCCGGTCCAGGTTGCGAGGTCGTCCCAGCTTCCAGCCGCTCCGGGATGGAGGGCATCCGGAAGGACGCGCCAGGTGCGCAGGTCGTCTGAGACGGCGTGTCCGATCGAGGCGTTGTGGTGGCGCAGCGGCGGCGACTCGAGGTTGCGCGGCGCCTGCAGGTAGAAGATGTGGTGCTCGGCTCCGGCGCGGACGAGCCAGAAGTCCCAGACCCACTTGTCGGGTAGGCGCAGGCTCATCCCCGCGCATCCCGAGACGGCCGGCGATCGGCGTTTTCCTGGCGCGCCACGTCGAGTTAGCCCTTCAGCGAGCCCTGGAGCAGGGCGGCGAGAAACTGCCGCTGGAAGATGAAGTAGATGATGATCATCGGGGCGAGGATCAGCAGTGAGCCGGCCGACAGGAGCGGCACGTTGGTGCCCCAGTCCCCCTGGAAGGCGCCGAGCGCACCCGCCATCGTCCGTTCCAGCGGGTTGTTGACCAGGACGATCGCCAGGAGGAACTGGTTCCAGGTCCAGACCGTCGTCAGGATCGCCAGGGAAACAAGCGCCGGACGCGCAAGCGGGACATGGACGCCCCAGAAGAGCTGCCAGGTGGTGGCGCCGTCGATCCGCGCCGCCTCGGTGAGCTCGTCCGGCATGTTCACGAAGTGGGCGCGCATCCAGAACACCCCGAACGGCATGAAGAGCCCGGTGAGCGGCAGGATGATCGCCCAGCGGGTGTCGAGGAGCCCCATGCGGAGGATCTCGTAGTAGAGCGGGACGATGATCCCTTCGAACGGCAGCGTCAGGCCGAGCAGGAAGAGCACGAAGACGAGCTGGCCGCCGGCGACCTTGAGCTGCCCGAGCGCGAACCCGGCCATCGTCGCGATGACGACGGTGATCGGGACGGCGCCGAGCACGATCAGCACGCTCGACTTGAAGATCGTCGCCATGTTCGCCGCGCGGAAGGCGTCGACGAAGTTGCCCCAATGCGGGTGGGAGGGCCAGTCGAGCCCGTTCGGATAGGTCCCGGACGCGTGCAGGGCGGCGGTGAAGAGGCTCGCGAACGGCAGCAGCGTCCATCCGATCAGGACGAGCAGCAGCACCGTTCCGCTGACCCGCGTATGGCGTGGGACGTTCACGACCGGGCGTTCCTGTTGACGAACCACTGGATCGGCAAGACGCAGATCAGGACGAGCACCATCAGCACGACGGCGAGCGCCGAGGCGAGCCCGACCTCGCGGTTGTAGAAGGCGAGCTGGTAGATCTCGAGGCCGGGCACCATCGTCGCATTGCCTGGCCCGCCGCTCGTCGAGATGAAGACGATGTCGAACGCCGAGAGCGCCGCGACGACCGTGACGGTGACGCAGACCCCGATCTCCTGCCGCAGGCTCGGCAGCGTGATGCTGAAGAACTCGCGGACGGCGCCGGCGCCGTCGAGCTGCGAGGCCTCATAGAGCGGCGGATCGATCTTGCTCATCCCCACGAGCAGGAGCACCGTGCAGAAGCCGAGCAGCACCCAGATGCCGATCACGCCGACCGCCGGCAGCGCCCAGCTGAAGTCCCCGAGCCAGGCGCGCGTCACGCCGCCGAGTCCGACCGCCGAGAACGCCTGGTTGACGGCGCCCTGCGTCGAGAGCACCCAGCTCCAGGCGATCCCGGCCGCGACGAGCGGCACGACCTGAGGAAGAAACAGCACCGTGCGGGCAAACGAGCCGACCCGGCCCAGGACGACTCGCCTCATCACGGATGCGACGATCAGGCCGAGCAGGACGGGGATCGCGGAAAAGTAGATCATCAGCTCGAACGCATGCCCGAGGACGCTGAGGAGGGTCGGGTCGCTGAAGACCGTCCGGTAGTTCGCGATCCCGACCCACTTCGCGGGCCCCACCCCGTCCCAGGCGTAGAGCGAGTAGCGGAAGCTGGTGACGAGCGGCCAGAGAACGAAGAGACCGTAGGCGGCGAGCGCCGGCAGGAGAAACAGCCAACCGTGGTGACGCGAGTCGCGGGCCCCCGTGAAGAGGGCCCGCGACATCGGTGCTCGGCGTGCGACGCGCTCGTCGCGTGCTGAGGTCACCGTCGCGTCGGACATCGCCACCCGCGAACTAGCTGCCGTCTTTGACGTAGGCGGCCTGAACGAACTTCAGCACACCTTGCGGTGTCTCGTGGCCGGCGAAGAGCTTCTGCACCTCGGGCGTCCACGCCTCGGCGTAGATCGACCCGTTCGCGTTCGCGATGAATCCCATGTCGCCGTTGTCCTTCGCGGCGATCGCTCCCGCCGCGAGCGTCTGCGCGGTCGTCGATCCCGGCTTCACGACCGGGATCTTGAGGCTGGCCGGCCCTCCCGGGTTCGAGCCGCCCGCGGTGACGTTGATCTTGCGGGCGACCGGGTTGGTCGCGACCCAGTTCAGGAAGAACGCGGCACAGTCCGCGTGAGGAGCCTTAGCCCCGATCCCGTAGGTCAGCGGTGCGGACATCGCGGCCTGCTTGCCTCCGGCGTTCAGCGGCGGCATCAGGAAGAAGCCCACCTTCCCGGGCATATGGGTGTCGAAGTTACCCGACTCCCAGTCGCCGTCGAAGATGAACAGCGCCTTGCCCGCCTCGAAGTTGCTCATCATCTGCGGGTAGAGGACGGCATTCGCGTCCGAGTTGAAGTATCCGTCCTTGATCCAGGTCTGCAGATGCTCGGTCGCCTTCAGGTTCGAAGCGGTATCGATGGTCGCTTCCGGCTTGTCGAAGACCCAGTTGTTGACCTTCGCCGCCGGGCCGTAGTCGGCCATCAGCTGCTGGAGCGGGAACAGCAGGCCGCCGGTCGCCCCGCCGTTGAACTGCTCGATCGGCGTGATCCCCGCCGCCTTCGCCTTCGCAAGCAGCGCATCGAGGTCGGCGAGCGTCTTCGGCGCGCTCTTCATCCCGATCTTCGCCGCCAGCGTCTTGTTGTAGAAGACACCGGTCAGGCTGTAGTTGACGCCCATCGCGAACAGCGGCCCGCTACCGACCCCGACCCCGTCAGGCGAGGTGCGGAGCTGCGCCAGCTGCGACGCGGGGAACGTGCTCCAGTTGTACTCCTTGAAGTACGGATTGAGGTTCTTCAGCACGTGATCCTTGACGAGGCCGCCGATCGTCGGCAGACGCATCAGGTCCGGCGGGTTCGGGCCGCCGAGGGTCAGCGGCGCGTCCTGCGTGATCGTCGCGAACGGGTCCTCGCGGACGTTCCACTTCGCCGTCGGATACTGCTTGGTGAAGGCCGTGGTCAGATCGGTGATATCCGGGAAGCCGGACTCGAAGTAGCCCTGCAGGGTGATCGGCGCCGTCCCGCAGGCTTGCGCGAATGTCGGTGCCGACGTCCCCTTCGCCGATGCAGCAGAGCTCGCCGCCAGGCAGGCGACGAGCACACCGATCACACCGAGCAGCCCGACCAGCGGGCGGACTCCAGCGTTCCTTCTCCGCGGCGCGGAATGAAGCCGTTCAAGCATTGCGCTCCTCCTCTTGTGTACTTGCAGCAACGGGCGGGACTCTTGTCAGGTCGAAGGCGTTGCTAAATCGAATCAGCATGTGTGGGATAATCGGACTCCGCGGGGCACTTGTCAAGGGACGCTGATAACGGGAAGGTGGTTAGGCACGCCGGTGCGGGCCGGGTCACGCTTGCCGACGTCGCCCGAAGCGCCGGCGTTTCTCAGACCGCAGCGTCCTTTGTCCTCTCGGGCCGACGGGAGGAGATGCGGATCTCCGCTGCCGTCGAAGCGCGGGTTCTGAAAGCGGTTGGCGAAACCGGTTACCGGCCGAACATCGTCTCGCGGAGCCTTCGTACCGGCACGAGCCAGACGATCGGATTCATCTCCGACACTGTCGCGACCACCCCGTTCGCCGGACATCTGATCTGGGGCGCGCTCGACGCGGCCCGCGACCGCGGTCACCTCCTCTTCATCGGCGAGACCGAGGGCGATCCTGATCTCGAACAACAGCTCATCGAGGCGATGCACGATCGGGGCGTCGACGGGATCGTCCTCGCCTCCATGTACACCCGCAAGATCACCGTCCCGAAAGCGCTCACCGATGGGCCAGCTGTCCTGCTCAACGCAGTCCCCAGCAACCGCTCGTCCGTTCGCTCCGTTGTTCCCGACGAGGTTGAGGCCGGACGCACGGTCGCACGAACCCTTCTCGAGGCCGGCCATCATGACGCGATCGGTCTCGTCGGCGCCGCTCCCCCGAAACGGGTGCCGAAGGACAGCCTTGCCGCAGTCCAACGACTCCAGGGAATCACCGAAGCCTTGCGCCAAGCCGGCGCGGACGTCGCGGCCGCGGTCGCCTGCAGCGATTGGCAGCCCGAGATCGGGTACGAAGCGACTTCACAGCTCCTGAAGAAGACGAGACTGTCGGCGCTGATCTGCTTCAACGACCGCCTCGCCTTCGGCGCGTATCAGGCGCTTGGCGACGCAGGCCTCAGCGTGCCAAACGACGTCTCCGTCGTGTCGTTCGACGATGACTTGCTGGCCTCCTGGGTCAGGCCGAGGCTGACAACCGTTGGACTCCCCCACTATGAGCTCGGCCAAGTCGCGATAGGCGTTCTCCTCGAGGAAAACCAGCGACCAGGGCCGAGCGCGGGACCGGCGATCCAACGCATCCCGATGCCGCTCAACCGGCGCGACTCGATCCGGCCCCCGGCACGCTCGAGCTCGCATCGGCGAGCGGCGGCACTCGCCTGAACGGGCACAGAGGTCGTCGTCGTCCGGCGCTGACTCAATCGTAAGCCCGAGACGCGGGCGGATCCCCGGCGCCTTCGCGACGCAGATTCTTCGTCTCAGCGAAAGACGCCCTGGACACGACCAGATCCGATCCAGCGCTGGGCGAGAACGAACACGACGACGACCGGCAGCCCCGTCACGAGCAGCAGAAGCGCGATCGAGCTCGGCGGCGAGGTCGTCTGCAGGTTGAGGGCGGCGGGAACGTTCCCGAACGTCTGGCGATCGAACAGCTGTAGCGCGATGCCGAGCGACAGCGGGTAGCGCGCTGGTCGTGCCGAGCGACCAGTACATGACCCACGGCAGGAAGAAGTTCGTCCAGCTCGCGACGAAGTTGAGGAACACGATCAGCGCGGCGACCGGCGCCGAGAGCGGAACGGCGATGCGCGCGGAAGACCTGCCATTCGTTGCAGCCGTCGAGGCGCGCCGTCTGGAGCAGGACGTCGAACCGCTCGGTGTTGAAGTAGAGGTAGGAGAGGTAGACGCCGAACGGGAACAGGCCGTAGGGCAGGATGACCGCGAGCGGGCTCGTCAGCAGATGAACCGAGTTCGCCTCGAGGAAGAGCGGCAGCACGAGCGCGCTGGTCGGGATCAGCATGACGAGCATCGTGAGGATCAGCAGTGGCCGTCGGCCGGGGAACTCGTGCGTCGCAATGCCGTAGCCGGCTGGAACGCAGAGTGCGACGGCGATCGCGGCTCCCGCCGTCGAGTAGAACGCCGAGTTGAACAGCCAGAGCCCGAGGCCGATCGCCACCGATCGCCTCGAGGAGGAGCCAGACGATCGGCACGGCGAAGAATGCCGCGACGAGCGCTACCGCGACGTACGCGGCAGCCTGGCCCGGCGAGACCCGCAGACGAGCCGAATCCGGCCAGCGCGGCATCAGTGGCCCACCTCGAACAGCCCGGTGCGCAACAGGATGACGGCGGCGCAGATCAGGGCGCGCCACGAGCAGGTCGATCGAGATCGCAGCGGCGTAGTTGAAGTTGTCGAGCCGGAACGAGAGGTAGAAGGCGAGCTGGTTCGGCGACCAGGTCTGATTCACGACCGAGCCCGTCGCCTGGCTGACGAGTTCCGGCTCGACGAACAGCTGCGACCCGGCGGCGAACGCGCCGATCACCATGTAGGCGATCCACTTCTTGATCAACGGCAGCTTGACCAGGAGAGCGGTTCGCCACGCACCGGCGCCGTCGAGCTTCGCGGACTCGAGCACGTCCTCGGGAATCGTCGCGAGTGCGCCGTACATGACGACGATCCAGCTCCCGGCACCGCTCCAGAACGCGATCAGCGCGAAGACCACCGGCAGGTTACCGGGGGCGAGCGAGTCGCCGAGCGAGTGGTAGCCGAGCCAGCTCAAGACGAAGCTCCACGGGCTCTTGCCGGGCTGCAGCATGAACAGCCAGAGCATCACGCTCGCCGAGCCGGCAAGCGCGGCCGGGAGGTACAACACGAAGCGGAATGCCGCGCTGATGCGCCTGCTCCATCGAATGCAGCATCAGCGACAGGCCGACGACGAGGACGACGAGCGCGGTGAGCCAGATCGCCAGGAACGTCGCGACGTTCTCGAGCGCCGGGCAGGAACTCGGGATCGTGGAAGGAGCCGACGAAGTTCCTCAGCCCGGCGAAATGGGCGGTGAACGATGTCAGCGCGAGATCGATCGCGTAGCCCACGGGATAGATCCCGACGGCGATCGAGCAGCACGACGTACGGAGCGACGAACAGGTAGCCGGAGCCGCGGGGTCGCACACGGGACACGACCGCCTTAGGCAGTGATCCTCGCCCCGGACTCGACGTCAAAGAGAAGCATCGACTCGTTCCTTACGTGCACCCGGTACGTCACCGTCGCCATCAGCCCCCTCTTACTGCTCACGCCCCGCGAGGGCGCTAGCGAATCCGTTCGCCCGACGCCGCGTCGAAGATGAGCATCGATCCGCCTTTGATCTCGAGGTGGATCGGCTCACCGTTGCGCGGAGCGGCACCGGACTCGACACGGAAGATGACGTGGGCGCGGTCGGAAGGTTCGTCGTGCCCGTTCGCCAGAGTTGCATGGACGAATGCCTCCGCGCCGAGCTCCTCGACGATGCTGACGATGGCCGCGATCCCCTGGCCGCTCGAGGAGAGCGCGAGCGCCTCTGGCCGCACCCCGGCCGTCACGGACGCGCCGAGCTGGGCCGGCAAACCGTCGCCAAGCGGGATGATCGGCCGCTCCGATCCTGACGCCGCCTGCCACGACGGTTGCATCGAGAAGGTTCATTGGCGGCGAGCCGATGAACCCGGCCACGAACGCGTTCACGGGCTCCTCGTAGAGCCGGCGAGGCGTATCGCACTGCTGGAGCAGACCGTCCTTCATCACGGCGACGCGGTGCCCCATGGTCATCGCCTCGACCTGGTCGTGCGTGACGTAGACGGTCGTGACCCCGAGGTTGCGCTGCAGCGCGGAGATCTCGGCTCTCGTGGCGACCCGAAGCTTCGCATCGAGGTTCGAGAGCGGCTCGTCCATCAGGAAGACGCTCGGCTCGCGGACGATCGCGCGGCCCATCGCGACCCGCTGGCGTTGCCCGCCGGAGAGCTGGCGGGGCTTCCGCTCGAGGTACTCCTCGATGTCGAGGATCTTCGCCGCGGCCCGCACGCGCTGCTCGATCTCGGCCTTTCGCAACGCCCGCCATCCGCAAAGCAAAGCCCATGTTCTGCGCCACGTTCATGTGCGGATACAGGGCGTAGTTCTGGAAGACCATGGCGATGTCACGATCGCGTGGTGGAAGAGTCACCACGTCCTTGCCGTCGATCAGTATCGCGCCCTCGTCGACGTGCTCGAGGCCTGCGAGCATGCGTAGCGTCGTCGTCTTCCCGCACCCAGAGGGCCCGACCAGGACGAGGAGCTCACCATCCTTGACTTCGAGGTCGAGAGAGTCGACGGCAGGCTACTTCGCTCTTCGGATAGATCCGGGTCGCGCCTTCGAATGTCACGGTTGCCATAGCTACTCCTTTGTCGAGCCCGCGAGCATTCCGGTCACGAGAGCCCGCTGGGCGAACAGGAAGACGATGAGAACAGGAGCAACCGCAACGATCACCGCCATGGCGAGGTCGGGCCGATGGAGGACCACGATGCTGCTACCAGCGGAATAGTTCGCCGGATTGAACGACGCGGTCGAGCCGATCAGCTGCTGGAGCCCGATCTGGAGCGGATATTGCGAGCTGTCGTAGGTCATCACGAACGGCAGGAAGAAGTTGTTCCAGGAGGCGACGAACGCAAAGAACCCGACGAGCGAGACGATTGGGCGCGCAAGGGGCAGTGCGATGTACCGGAACACAGCCCACTCGCCGGCACCGTCGATCCTCGCCGCCGCGAGCAGGTCTTTCGGAATCGTCGACGAGAAGTAGATGTAGGTGAGATAGACGCCGAACGGGAAGAACCCGAACGGAAGGATCAGCGACCAGATCGTTCCGTAGAGACCGAGCTTGTTGATCTCGAGAAACAGCGGTAGCACGAGGGCGGTCGCCGGCATGATCATCACGACGAGCGTGATCGACAGCAGCGTCCGGCGCCCGATGAAGTGCGTAAGCGCCAACCCGTATCCGGCCGGGATCGCAGCAAGGACTGCCAGTGCCGTGCCACCGAACGAGTAGATCGCGGAGTTCTTCAGCCAGATCAGGAGGCTGTCGCCGTCATACGTGACGATTCTGTGGACGGTGTGTGCCAGCGTGCTCAGGCTGCCGAACGCGAACGGCGAGCCGGTCAAGAGCTGACCGTCGGTCTTGGTCGGCGCGAGGAACAGCCAGACGATCGGGACGAAGAAGAACGCCGTGAAGATCAGCAGGACGGCGAGGCCGACGAAGCGCAGCACCTGACGTTGACTGAGCGCCGTCATTCGACCTCGAAGAGCCGTCCGCGCCAGACCAGGATCGCGGCGACCGCAAGCCCGAACACGAGCAGGACGACCGCGATTGCGGCAGCTTCGTTTACGTTGTCGTACTGGGACGCGACGAACCAGGCGAGCTGATTTGGCGACCAGTACTTACTGACCCCAACCCCCAAGGCCGCCGACCCGAGCACAGTGGGCTCAACAAAGAGCTGGGTGCCGCCGGCGAACGAGAGGACGAGCATGTAAACGACCCACTTGCGGATCAAGGGGAGCTTGATCCAGAGCGCGGTCTTGAGGGCATTCGCACCGTCGATCTGCGCGGACTCGAGGAGATCGTGGGGGATGTTGTTGAGCGCGCCGTACATGACGACGATCCACCCGCCTGCCCCGATCCAGAACGCCATGATCGCGAAGATCACGGGGAGGTGGCCCGGCGCGATCGCGTTGTCGAACTGCGCGTAGCCGAACCAATGCAAGATGAACCCGAACGGGCTCGCCGTGGGGTCCAGCATGAACAGCCAGACGACCACACTGGCCGCGCCCGCGAGAGCTCCCGGGATGTAGAACAGGAATCGGAAGGCGGCGCCAACGCGTTGCTCCAGGTTGTGGAGCATCAAGGTAAGCCCGACGACGAGGATCGTCTGACTGACGAGCCAGAGACCCATGAACTCGAGGACGTGCTCGAAGGCCGGTACGAAGCGATAGTCGTGGAAGGCGGCGAGGAAACTCGAGCTCAAGCCGTTCGAGTTGCTGAGAGCGAGGTAGATCGCGTAGACGACCGGCGCGATCCCAAGCAGTCCGAGCAGGACGACATAGAGAGCGACGAAGAAGTACCCGGCTGTGCGGGAGCTTCCGGCCGGCGGTCGCTCACGAGCCGCTCCGACCCGGCTGCCCCGGTGGGCGATCACGCGCCCGCCTGGAGCAGCCGGTGCCGAAGGGACACTCATCGCGTAGCTATAGCTCCTAGGAGCCCTTTACCTGCCAGCCGGCACTCTGCGCCGCCGACTTGATGTTCCCGGACAGTGTCTTTAGCGCAGCAGTAAACGTGCCACCGCCAAGGAGGCCCGGCGTGACGGTGTTGCCGAAGATGGACTCGACGCTCCACGGCACGGGGCTCCATCCGGTCCAGATCTCACCCGCTGCCTGGCTGATCGCGGCCTCGGTCGCCGTGGGATTGGCGAAGACGCCATCAAGCGACTTGAGCCACGCGGCCTGGTCGGGCTGGTAGGCCGGCAGGCCCTGCGTGATGGTCGGGTCACCCTGGATCTGCGGGCTTGTCACCATGTACTCGACCAACGCCGCAGCGGCCTTCGCCTGCATCGTATGCGAGCTGACCATCCACAGCCCACCGCCGATCGAGCCGGTCACGTGAGCACCGTTCGTCGCTGCCGGCGGCGGGTACGCCTCCATCACATTGGTTCCGGGCCCTTCGGAGCTCGTCCCCGACGGATAGATCGCCCCTCCTTGCCAGATCGCGCCGACGTCCATGACCATGTGCTGCGCGGTCTTGTTATTGACCCATGCGGTCGTGAAGGGGCCGTCTTTCGTGAACGCACCGAGTGCGGAGTCGATCAAGCTCGCAATCTTCGTGCAGTTCGGCGAGCTCGGATTGTCGAGTAGAAGGTTGTCACCGACAGCCTGGTTGATTGGGCACTGGTTCCCCCAGAGGTAGGTCTCCGCGTCCCAGGGCTGGCCGAACTCGCCGATGTAGTAGCCCGGGTGACTCTTGACCAGCGCCCGACCGTCAGCCGCGTACTGCGCCCATGTGGTCGGAGGTGTCTTGCCCGGGAAGAACTTGGCCCACAGCTTCGTGTTTACCCAGAGCACATTTGCGGCATTGTCGTTGCGGAGGCAGAGCAGCTTGCCATCGATGAGGCAGTCACCGAGGCCTTCGTCCTTGCTCCAAACGCTCTTCGGAATGGCTTGCTTCAGATCGAGTAGATCATTGAACGGCGGCCTGCCGAGCCAGCCCGCCTCATAGTTCTCCTCGTCGAAGACGACGTCAGGCGCCACGCCGGCTTTCCAGCCGACACGGTTGAACAGCGAGAACTTCGACTGGAGCGTGCCATCGCCGTTGCTGTCGCCGCTGTACAGCACCCACTTGATGTTGGCACCCGGATGGGTCGTCTTGTACTCCTTGACATACGCAGCGCGTGCCGCGTCGTACCAGACAACGAGCGGGGCCGCTGAGCTCTTGGCCTGCTTTGCCGCGACGCTCGCAGACGATCCGCTCGCAGCTCCAGCGGTGGCGACCGCGACGATCGTGACGCAAGCCCCGAGGAGCGAAACCCGGAGCCAACGCCTGGCAAATGACTTCATGATCGTGATCCTCCCTCTTTGGACAGCGTTAAACCACGGTGTCGCGACGCTCGAGCACGAAGTCCGGCAACGCAATTCCCGGGCCCGACGGCGCGTGGACGAGACCGTCCGGACCCACGCGCGGCTCTCGATTCACCGGATTCGAAGTGACGAGCGACTCGTAGTAGGTGCAGTTCGGAATCGACATGCATAGGTGCACTGCCGGCTCGGTCGGGCCGTGGACCTCGGCACGGAGGCGGAACGAGTCGGCGAGGTGCGCAATACGCATCGCACCTGTCATGCCGCCCCGGTGGTTGGCGCTCGTCCGTACGTAGGTCGCACATCCCGACGCGATGAAGTCGGCGGTGTTGAGATGACTTCCGTCAGAGGTTTCGCCGACAAGAAGCGGAACGTCGACGCGTTCCGCAAGCCACTTGTAGGCGGTCACCGTGAACTCGTGGATCGGCTCCTCGTACCAGCGGTAGCCCGCTTCCGCGAGCGCCCGTCCGAGGTAGATCGCGTCTGGAAGGTCGAAGCCTGCCGAGCCGTCGTACATCAGATCGACGTCGGGCCCGACGTGTGCTCGCACCCGCTGGCACAGGTCGGCGTCGGCACGTGCGTCACCCCACGCGTGAAGCTTGATGGCCGGATAACCGAGCTCGAGGCACTGGTCGCACACCTCCAGGTACTCCTCGACGCTCGCGAAAGTGGTCGTCGACGCGTACGCGGGGATCGCGTCCCTGTACGTACCGAGCAGCCGATGCACGGGGACACCCAGGTTCCTGCCCTCAAGATCCCAGAGCGCGACGTCGATCACGCCCAACAACCAGATCGGAAACTCCTCGGTCCGGTCGAGCTCCCAAAGGCGGTGCCACAGCCATTCCCGCCGGTCGGCCCGCTCCCCGACGAGCTCGTCCCGCAGGACGCGGTCAACGATGTCAGCGAGCATCGGACCGCTCCACTCGTGGTAGGCCTCGCCGACCGCGCCGTCCTCCGTCGTGAGCCGGAGGACGGCGGTCGTGCGGGCGGGATGCGAGCCGCGCAGCCCGCGCCGCCACGAGAAGGGAGGCGTAACCGGCGGCAAGGAGATCAGGTCGACATCGACCGAAGCGATCTTCATCACGTGATCATCATACGAATGATCACCATCTGTCAAGTCGACTTAGTTCTGGCGGCGCTTCTTCCTCTCGTCCCAGCGGGCTTCGATGTGCGCAGAGATGCGCTCTCCGGCGAGTGGTCCGTCGCCGGCCGCGAGCGCCTCGAGGATCCCGCGATGCTCCGCCACGGTGCGCCTGAGAGCCGGGCGGCCGGCCCCTGCGGCCAGTGGGGCGGTAGCGCCGCCGTGGCGATGGATCACACGCACGATCGTGAGCCCGATCTCGTTACCCGAAGCTCGCATGATGATCGCGTGGAACGCATTGTCGAAATCCCGGAAGCGGTCGTAGTCGCCGTACGACGCCTCCATCGCGTCGGCGATCGCTCCGAGCTCGGCGAGCTCACTGCCGGTGATGTTTCCGGCCGCCTCGGCTGCCATCTCGCGTTCGAGGACCCGGCGGATCGAGATCAGGTCGTCGAGAAGCGACATGTCGTCGTACTCCAAGGCGATCTGGAGCACAACGGGGTCGAGGAGATCCCATGAGCTCCTCGGCTGGACCGTCGTTCCCCGTCCCTGCTCGACCCGGACGAGCCCGCGCTCCTCGAGCAGCTTGAGGCCCTCGCGCACGACCGTCCGGCTGAAGCCGAAGCGCTCGCACAGCGCCGGCTCGGTCGGAAGCACGTCGCCCTCGCCGTACGTCCCACCGATGATCAGATGCGCCAGCTCCTCGACGACGACCGACGCGAATCGCGCCGGCCTCCGCTGCGCGCGGCCATTCTGAATCGGGTCGAGGTCGGGGAAGCGATAGGTTTCCATCTCACTCATCATATGGTCGTATGCCAGACGGCCCGTGGCGGGCGGGGTGATTCGCCGCTGCCGGCTGCCGGCAGCGCAGACCGTGGCGCGATTCTCGAGCCGGCATCGGATGTCCGGGCGACGTTGCGGGAGGCGATTCAGCGAATCACACGCGCTGCGCCGCCTTGCATCACGCGCTGCACCTCGGCAAGTGACGCCATCGATGTGTCTCCCGGCGTGGTCATTGCGAGCGCTCCGTGCACGACGGCGTAGGCGAGCGCAGTCGGCGGATCCTCGCCGCGCAGCAGGCCGTATATGAGCCCCGAGGCAAAGGAGTCTCCGCCGCCCACCCGGTCGAGGATCTCGAGGCCCGGCATCGCCGGTCCGGCGAAGAAGCCCTCGCGCGTGCTGCACACTCCACTCCAGTCGTTCACCGTCGCCGTGTGCGCCTCGCGCAGCGAGGTTGCGACGACCGAGAGTCCCGGATGGCCAGAAAGAACCTGCGCGTGTAACCGTTCATACGCGCCGGCAGAAAGGCCGGTGTGGGAGTCGTCGATGCCTTCGACCGCGTAGCCGAGCGCTGCCGAGAAGTCCTCCTCGTTGCCGAGCAGCACATCGACATGCTCGACCAGCCGGCGGTTCGTCTCCGCCGCAGCCTCCGGGCCGCCGGCGGACATCCACAACGAGGGCCGGTAGTTGAGGTCGAACGACACGACCGTGCCGTGCCGGCGAGCCGCGCTCATCCCCTCGAGCGCAAGCGCCGCCGACGACGGCGACAGGGCGGCGAAGATGCCTCCGCAATGGAACCACCGCACACCTTCACGGGCGAAGATCGCCTCCCAGTCGACGTCGCCGGGCTGAAGCGTCGACGCGGCCGAGTGCCCGCGGTCGGAGCAGCCGACGGCGGCTCTGACACCGAAGCCACGCTCGACGAAGTTGAGGCCGTTGCGGACATCCCGGCCGACGCCGTCATAGGGGATCCAGGAGATGTACCCGGGGTCGACGCCACCCTGAAGGATTAGGTCCTCGAGCAGCCGCCCGACCGGGTTGTCGGCGAACGCGGTCACGATCGCCGTGCGCATCTCGAAGCATCGCCGGAGGCCGCGCGCAACGTTGTACTCCCCGCCGCCTTCTGAGACCGCGAAGGTGCGGGTCGTCGCGATCCGCCCCTCGCCTGGGTCGAACCGGAGCATCACCTCCCCCAACGCCACGAGGTCGTAGCGGCACTCCTCCGCGGGCCGAAGCTTCATCGGCTCACCAGCCCAGCGGCCTCGCCCGCGCGGCGCTCGATCTCGTCGAAGCGTCCGTCGCGCACGAGCGCGGGCTCACAGATCCAGGTGCCGCAGCAGGCGAGCACCGCGGGCAGGGCCAGATAGTCCTCGAGGTTGGCGAGGTTCACACCGCCGGTCGGAACGTACTTGACGCCGGGGAAGACGGCGCTGACCGCCTTGATGAAAGCCGGCCCGCCGACGAGCGATGCCGGAAAGATCTTGACGATCTCGCACCCCAGCGCGCTCGCGTGCTCGATCTCGGTCGGCGTCGACGCGCCGGGGATGAACGTCACACCGGCGCTTTGCGCGGCGCGTATCACCCCCTCGTTCGTCGAGGGTGAGACGGCGAACCGGGCGCCCGCGTCGACCGCGGCCTGGAGCTGCGGCTCGGAGCGCACCGTTCCTGCTCCGACTATGAGGCCGCCGATCGCGGACACGCGACGGATTGCCTCCACCGCGACATCGGTGCGGAAGGTGATCTCGACCGCCGTCAGGCCGCCGGCAAGCAGTGCGTGGCACACACGCTCGGCCTCGTCCGCGGTCACCACCGTTAGCACCGGCACGACGCGCGCGTTCATCGCGCCAACCAGCCACCGTCGACGGGCAGCACGACGCCACTCACGTAGTCGGACGCAGCGGAGGCGAGGAACAGGAAGGCGCCGGCGACGTCCTCCGGCGTCCCCCAACGGCCGGCAGGGATGCGCTCGAGAATTTGCCGGGAGCGCGTCTCGTCCTGCCGAAGCGCCGAGGTGTTGTCGGTGGCGATGTAACCGGGCGCGACAGCATTCACGTTCACCCCGCGCGGCGCCCACTCGTTCGCGAGCGCTTTCGTGAGCTGCGCGACGCCGCCCTTGCTGGCCGTGTAGCCGGGAACGATGATCCCGCCCTGAAATGACAGCAGTGACGCGACGAAGATGATCTTGCCGCTTCCGCGTTCGACCATCGAGCGGCCGAACTCGCGCGCGAGGACGAACGGCGCGCTGAGATTCACCTCGAGCACGCGGTCCCAAAGCTCGTCGTCGTGGTCGACCGCGGCCCTGCGTTCGATCGTGCCCGCGTCGAGCACGAGGATGTCGATCGCCGGAAGGTCGGCGCTGACCCTCTTCGCGAGGTCGAGACTCGCCTTGCGGTCGGAGAAATCGCACTGGTACGCATCGAAGCGCCGCCCGAGTGCTGCGATCTCCGAGGCCACGTCGTCCTCCGCGGAGAGCGCGATGCTCGCTCCGGCGATGTCCGCGCCCGCACGAGCAAGCGCGACGGCAGCTGCTCGCCCGATCCCGCGACGGACACCGGTGACGAAGGCCGTCTTGCCGGACAGGTCGAAGCTCATGCGCGGCAATCCACGAGCACCTTGATGTCGCTCGTCCCCTGCGCGAGCTCCGTGAAGACCGACGGCAGCCGTTCGAGCGTCTCGACGCGGCTGATCAGGCGCTCGAGTGGGAGCGTTCCGGCGGTGACGAGCTCGATCGCGTGTTCGTAGTCTGCCGGCTCGTAGACGCGCGCACCGCGCAGCTGCAGCTCCTTCCAGAAGATGTCGAACAACCGCACCGGCTGCGGGTCCGGGTAGATCGCGACGACCACGATCCGACCGCGAACCGAAGCCAGCTGCGTCATCTCGAGAGCCGCGGCAGGCGCGCCCGACACCTCGAAGACGACCTCGGCCCGGACACCGTCCGTCAGCTCGGCGACGTGCTCGGCCGCATCGACGGCCCCCGGGTCGAACGTCTCGAAGCCGAGCTCTTCCGCGAAACGGAGGCGAGCCTGGTTCACCTCGCTCACGACAACGCGTGCTCCCTCGGCGCGCGCGACGAGCGCGACCAGCAACCCGATCGGGCCGGCCCCGATCACGACTGCGGTCTCGTCGACGTGGAGCTCGGCTCGTCGCACGTCGTGGCAGGCGACCGCAAGTGGCTCTACGAGCGCAGCGAGCCGCAGGTCGACCGTAGCGGGCAGACGGTGGAGCGTGAAGGCCGGCACCGTCCACGAGCGCTGGAACGCGCCCGGCGCGTCGATGCCGAGGAATTTGAGCCCCGCACTGATGTGGCTGAATCCCCGGTCGGCAGGCGTTTCTCCACGCGTATCGAGCGGTCGGACGACCACCGGCTCGCCCACGCGGAGGCCATCGACGCCCGGGCCAAGCTCGGCGATGACGCCCGACATCTCGTGCCCGATCACCTGGGGCGACCGCACGCGCTGGTCCATGGCTCCGTGAGCGATGTGCAGATCGGTGCCACAAACGCCGCAATAGGCAACGTCGAGCCTCACCTCATTCGCCCCGGGAGTTTGCACGACGCATTCGCCGAGCACGAACGATCCCTTGCCTTCGTAGTACACGGCCGTCATCAGTTCATCCTCCGTTCGCAGAAAGTCGGTAGATGCGTGCCGCATTGCCCCCTAGAAGCGCCTCCTCGTTGCCGGATGCGAGACCCTCGACGAGACGAACCATCGCCTGCCACACGCGGTCGTAGTCGCCGTTGAGGAGGGCGACGGGCCAGTCGCTGCCACACATGAGCCGACGCGGCCCGAAGGCTGCGAGCGCCGCAGACGCCGCAGGCACGAAGTCGTCCACGGCCCAGTCAGGGCGGGTCAACGCCGTGTTCAGGCCCGAGAGCTTGGCGTAGAGGTTCGGCCTCCCCGCACAGGCGCCGAGCTTCTCGATCCAGTCGTCGAGCCTTCCGCTCCCGAGCGGCGGCTTCCCGAGATGATCAACGACGATCGCGAGCCGGGGAAACCGCTCTGCCAGCTCGAGCACGTCGTCGAAGTGGTTCGGGTAGACGACTGGAACCTCGAGCACGATGCCTGCCTCCTCCAGCATCGAGATCGACGCCAGCACCGGTTCCGAGACAAGCCAATGGACGTTCTCCTCCAACTGCACCAGGTGCCGTACGCCCCGAAATTTCGGGTGCGCGAGGAGCTCGTCGAGGCGAAGTCGAGTCCTGCGGGGATCGTCGAGGCGTAGCCACGCGGTCACCGCCGCGATCCACGGTCGTCTCTCGGCCTCGGCAAGAAGGTAGTCGGTGTCGCTGTCGAGGCACGCGCCCTGGACGAGGACGACCGAGTCCACCTCGTTCCGTTCGAGCAAGGGACGCAGATCGGACGGCCCGAACGGTCGCGCGATCGCCCGCGTCTCCTGAGTCATCCACGGCTGAGGCGTGTGCGCCTCGTCCCAGAGGTGCACGTGGGCGTCGATGATCACCGGATGACCTCCGCCTCCTCGACCTTTAACATATGAACATCATATGAGAATCGGAGAGGTAGGCAATGTGGAGAGACCAACGGTCGCGGTCACCGAGCTTTCGCTTGGGTGCTCGCAGCTCGGGAATCTCTACCGCGAGGTGTCGAACGGAGATGCTCGCGCGACGGTGGACGCCGCGTGGGAAGCCGGCGTCCGCTATTTCGACACCGCCCCCCACTACGGCCTCGGCCTCTCCGAGCGACGCCTCGGCGCTGCGCTCGCCGCGCGTCCCCGCGACACGTACGCCCTCTCGACGAAGGTCGGGCGCCTTCTCGAGCCCGTCGACGTCGTCGAGGGACTGGACGACGACGGGTTCGTCGTGCCGGCGACACACCGCCGCGTGTGGGACTTCAGTCGTGACGGGATCCGGCGGTCGCTGACAGAGAGCCTCGAGCGTCTCGGCCTCGATCGAGTCGACATCGTCTACCTCCACGATCCCGACCACCACTGGGCCGAGGTCATCGAGACCGGCTTTCCAGCGCTCGCCGAACTGCGAGCGGAGGGGGTCATCACTGCCATCGGCGCCGGCATGAATCAGGCCTCGATGCTCTCCGGCCTGCTTCGGCAGACAGACGCCGACGTGCTGATGCTCGCCGGCCGGTACACGCTTCTCGAGCAGAGCCCCCTCGACGAGCTCCTTCCGCTGGCCCGCGAGCGTGGTGTCGGCATCGTTGCCGCCGGCATCTTCAACAGCGGCCTGCTCGCCCGGGCGCAGCCTTCGAAAGACGCAAGGTACGAGTACGGCGGCGCGGCGCCCGCGCTCGTCGCTCGGGCACGCGCGATCGCCGCGGCTTGCGAGCGTCACGGGACGACGCTGCCCGCGGCGGCGATCGCCTTTCCACTCGCTCACCCGGCGGTCGTCAGCGTCTGCGTCGGCGCACGCTCGGCGGAGCAGATGCGGCGGAACGCCGCCCTCTACCGCGAGCCGATCTCGCCGGAGCTGTGGAGCGAGTTGAAGGCCGAGAGACTCATCCGCGAAGACGCGCCCGTGCCCACATGATCGTGGCGCTGCACATCCTTCTCCGTGCGGGCTGCGAACAGGGCTATGACGAAGCGCATGAGCGGATCCCGGACGATCTGCTCGCGGCGCATCGACGGGTGGGGATCCGTGACTGGCGGATCTGGCGCAGCGGGCGCGACCTGTTCCATCTGGTCGAGTGCGACGACTTCGACGCGGCGATGCGCAAGCTCACGAGCGAGCCGGCAAACGAACAGTGGCAGGCGATCATCGCCGACTATCTCGATCACTCCGAGGCTAGGCCCTTGCCGCCTCGGCATAGTCGACCAGGCAGTCGACCTCCGATCAGTCGTTGCTGCGCGTCGCGGCGACGGCAGCCGTCACGACCTGGGATCCGATCAAGTCGTTCTCGACCGAGGTCCTCTACATGGCGAACATCCGCTGACTGTCGTGATCCACATGAAGACACCCTCACGCGTCGACCTGGTCGCCTCCTCGGAGGATGGCGCCTGGATCGTCTGCCCGTCCGCGATCGCTGCCGAAGCGAAGGACACGAACTACTTCGAGTCGGGCAAAGACTGCGGCACCGGGCCCTACACGCTTGCCTCGTACAAACCCGGGCAGCAGGTCGTGCTCAAGGCCTACCCGCGGTACTGGCGCGGCTGGACAGCCAACCGCTACCAGAACGTCGTCGGCGAGATCACGCCCGAAGCGATCGTCGAGCAGCAGATGCTGACCTCGGGCCAGGTCGATCTCGCCCTTAGCGTCCCTGCCGAGAACAGCAAGCAGCTCGAGGTTCTCGCTGACGCTCACCTACGCGGCCGAGAACAAGTCGGAGACGCGCTTCGCTCCGCTGATCAAGGACGCGTTCGCGAAGATCGGCGTCAAGGTGACGTTGAAGCCGATCCTGTTCAACCAGCAGTGGGCGCTCGCCAAGGCGAACCCGAAGAAGGCTCAGGACATCTTCCTGCTTCTGTACTGGCCGACCTACAGCGACGTCGCGGCCCTATCCCTTTGTCCACACGGTCACCCGATCTAACCTCCATCCGCGCGATACCACGGCCGTGTATGGCGTATGGTATGGCGTATGGAGAAGACGACCCTCTACTTGCCCGAGCAGCTTCAGCACGAGCTTCGTGAGGCAGCGCGACGGGAGGGGCGGCCACAGGCCGAGCTCGTGCGCGAGGCGCTCGGGGCGTATCTCCACGCGCGGCCACGGCCTCGGCCGCGCTCGATCGGCATAGTCGACGATCACGAGCTCCGCGCCGAGAACGTCAAGGCCTGGGTCCATGAGCAGTGGGGCAGCGCCGGCGAGGGACGCTGATCACCCTCGATACCTCGGGGCTCGTGGCGCTGCTCAACCGCGCCGATGTTCACCACCAGACGGTCTCAGCCGTCCTCGCCGAGGATCCCGGCCCGTACTTCGTGCCCGTAGGCATTCTCGCCGAGATCACCTACATGCTCGAGCGCCGTCACGGAATGGAGGCGCTCGACGCCTTTCTCGCCGACCTCGAGACGGGTGCGTACACGCTCGATTGCGGCGAGAACGACCTCCCACGCATCCGAGCGCTCGTGAACCGCTACGGGGACATGCGACTTGGATTTTCGGACGCCGCCGTGATCGCCTGTGCCGAGACCAAGGACGGCCGCGTGCTGAGCGTCGACCGTCGGCATTTCGACGTGGTCGCGCGTGAGGGAACGATCACTGTCCACCCTGAAGCCTGACCACTCCGGTCGCCCTTCTCGCGAGACCGCTCTGGAAAGCGACGTCTCGCGGACCGGCCTCGTCGCGGCGGGCTAGGATCGCGCGATGGGCTGGCGCAGGCGCGAGGCGTGGGTGATGGTGCTGGGCGCTCTCGCCGGGCTCTCGCTCATCCTCGCCGGGCCGGCGCTCGGGAGGATCGCCCAGGCTCGGCTCGTGGCCGCACTCGAGCACGGGATCTCCGGATCGGTCACCTACAAGATCACGAACGAGGGCCACGATGTCGGGCAGACGACGACCGGCGTAGTCGGCCAGGGCACGATCTCCGGGAAGCTCAGCCTCGGCGCTCGGCTCTCCGCGACCCTTCTCGGCGCCGTCAGGGGCGTCCCGATCTCCGCGATCACGAGCGGGGGCTCGTACGTCGTCCGCTACGACGTCGACGCGAAGGGTGACCACAAGGGCCTCGTCGTGATCACGTTCAAGGCACCCGGCGTCGGCCGTCTCTGTGTCGGCTTCACCGCCGCCTACGGGAAGTTCGTCCCCGGCAAAGCCGACTACGTCCCGTCGACCGAGACCTTCAAGACGATCGGCGGCTCCGGCGAGATCGCGAAGGTCCGCGCCTCCGGGCAGGTCAGCCAGGGCGAGGTCACCGGAAGCTCGATCGAGCAGATCCTCGGAAGCGGATCGGTGCTCTCGCTCACCAGGGGCTCGGCCTCCCCCCTCAGCGGAGCCTGCAGCGCCGTCGCGAAGCTCGCGAGGCCGGGCTGACGAGCACGACGACGCTCGCCGGTCAGACGGGCGAGCGGGTCGAGACGAGCGACACCGTCATCGGCGCGTCCTTGCCGTCGGCATCCGTGACGAGAAGGTGCACGTCCGCCCGCCACGGGCTCCGCGGCACACCCTCGAGCAGCCCGTCGGCCAGGAGATGGAGCCCGGGCGGAAGCGCCCTGACGGTCACACGCCACGCGAACGGCGCGATGCCCCCCGTGGGCGCGAGCGACACCGAGAACGGCTCGCCCACCACGACGTGCTCGACCGGCAGCTTGGGCGTCGAGAGCGGCGTCAACGTCTCGGTGACGGTCGAGTTGATCAGCGCCGCGAGCGCGTTCGCGCCGCCGAGGACGAGGTGGATGCCATCTCCCTGGAACCAGCTGTACTGCAGGGCCGAGTCCGCCGCCCAGTCGACGATCTTCACCTGCGGATAGGGGCGGGCGAGCGTATCGAGCATGCTGTTCATCGTCGCGAACTGCGACTGCCAGACGTGGTAGTTCACCCAGAAGATGTGCTTGGCGCCCGCGGCGAGCAGCGCCTTGACGGACTGCTTGAAGGCCGCAGCGAACGCGTCCGGTGTGTCGTTGTAGCCGACCTCGACGACCACGGTCTGTCCGAGTTGGCTCCCGAGGGAGTGGACGAGGGCGACGAGGCTCGGCACGTTCTGCCCCTGGAACGGGCAGCTCGGGGCGGTGAGCTTGCGGCAGATGCCGACCTGCATGTCGACGTCCGAGAAGCCGCGCTCGAGCGTCGCGAGCGGCGCGGAGTTCCAGAGGACGGCCGTCATCACGGAGTCGCTGATGACCGTGATGCGGCCGGGCTGCGCATCTGGGACAGCCCGGGCACCCTCGGCCGCGCCGGTGAAGGTCGCTCCGGCCATGGCCGTACAGACGAGGGCGATAACGAACAGTGACCGGATGGCGGCAATGTAGCCCGTCACGGGGGACGGCAAACCCGACGGCACCAAAGAAACGCCGCTAGCGGATCCCGAACTTCTGTCGCAGCTGAGCGAGCGCCTGCTGCGCGATCAGGTCGCCTGCCGCCGAGGTGTAGTGCACCCCGTCCGGAAGGCGCATCAGCGTGAGCACGCCGTGAACCCGGAGGTACGGCGTGTAGCGGCCGTGCGCGCCCTCGAGGAGCTTCCAGGTGTCCACGTACGTCGAGACCGCCGGATGCGCCCGGACGACCGACTCCAGGATCGAGTTGACGACCGGGAAGCTCGCCCGGAAGCCGGGCCCGTCCGGGATCGGCAGGCCCAACCAGACCGTGTAGATGCCGGCGGCGGCGAGCTCCCGGGTGACGCCGTCGACGCGGCGGCGGTACTCGGCCCTCCAGCTGGGGCTGCCGAACGAGCCGATGGTGCGGCCTGGCGGGGCCCCGGTCATGTAGCTGTGCGCGTCGTCGGCGCCGAACGAGAGCACGACCACGCGCGGGTGGAGCGTCGTGATCACGATCTTCAGCCGGGTGAACCAGTTGTAGAGGTCGGGCCGGGCAAGCCCGGTCGAGAGGCGGCTCTCGACCGGCAGGATGTCGAGGGAGCGCTCCGGGAGCCGCTCGAGGCCCTCGCCGGGAACCTCGGCGAGCGAGTCGCCCGCAACCCAGACCTTCAGCGGATGTGCTGCGGTGAACGCGGGCTTCGGCGGCGTCTTCACCCTGGACGTGTGCTTCGGGGCCTTCTTCGGCGGCGGCGCGGTCGTCGTCCGGCTCGGGGGCTTCGCGGAATGCTTGGCCGGTAGGGGCCGAGCCGGCGGCGGCAAGTCCACCCGCGTGTCGACGACGTCCTCGTTTTGCCGGCCGATCGCCACCTGCAGCTCGTGGCGAGGCGTCGTCAGGTGGAGCGCCCTGCTCACGTCGACGAGCGGGCGGGTGACGTCGAGAGCGAGCCGGCGCTGGAAGCCCTGCGGCTGGACCTGCGCCTGCTTGCGCAGCCCCTCGGCGTCGAGGACGGCGGCGATCAGCAAGCCGAGGGCGAGCACGAGGAAGCCGCGCGCGGCGGCCGTCGACAGGATGCGCGTGCGAGGCCCCATCTAGTGCGGCTTCTCAGAACGTTTGACCCGAAACACTCGCTGTCCGGGGCCGCACTTGCGGCCGCTTCGCGGCCGTCTGTCTTTGGTCTTTCGTGAAGGGCGCAGTGGCGAGGCGAGGAGCAGCTGAGGTTCGTCGCGCGATCGGCAGGGGAGCGCGAATGACCAACCCGGCCGCGGAGCGGCCGGCAAGTGCGGCCTCACAACCGCAAGTTCCAGGCCGGACGTTTGGAGAAGCCGCACTAGAACCGGAAGTAGATGAAGGGGGCGACGCCCTCGGGGCCGAGCGTGAGGATCAGCGTGAGCGCCACTCCGACGCACGCGGCCTGGGCGACGACGGGCAACCGCTGGAAGCCGCGCATCGTCGCGGCGATCGCACCGGGACGGATGTACTGGCCCGCGATGCCGACGACGATCGCGAGCACCACCGAGGTCGTGACGAGCGGCGAGGACTGCCCCCAGGCGGTGAAGAGCCGCTCGATCACCTGACGCGCACGCCCGAGCGAGTCGGCGCGGAAGAAGATCCAGCCCAGGCAGACGACATGGAAGGTGAGGACGCGACCGAGCCATGTGGCCGCTCTCGAGGTCGGCCTCCACCCGAGCGCCCGCTCGACCGCGAGGCCGGCCCCGTGGATACCGCCCCAGATCACGAACGTCCATGCCGCCCCGTGCCAGAGGCCGCCGAGGACCATGGTCAGGAGGAGGTTGCGGTAGGTGAGCAGACGGCCTTTCCTGTTCCCGCCGAGCGGGATGTAGAGGTAGTCGCGCAGCCAGCGGGACAGCGTCATGTGCCAGCGCCGCCAGAAGTCCTGGAGCGACACGGCCGCGTATGGCGAGGCGAAGTTCTGGGGGAACTCGAAGCCGAGGAGGAGGGCGACGCCGATCGCGATGTTCGTGTAGCCGCAGAAGTCGGCGAAGATCTGGACCGCGTAGCCGTAGACCGCCACGAGCACCTCGAGCGACGAGTGCCGGTCGGGAGCCGCGAAGACGTCGTCGACGAGATGGGTCGCGAGATGGTTCGCGATCACGACCTTCAGGAACAGGCCGCTGAGGATCAGCATGAAGGCGCGCGAGGTGTCGACGCGTCGCGGGTCGCGGGGCTGCTCGAGCTGCGGCAGGAGCTCGCTCGCGCGGACGATCGGCCCGGCGACGAGGTGGGGGAAGAACGCCTGGAACACGGCGAACCGAGCGAACGACGCCGGCACGAGCTGCCCGCGGTAGGTGTCCATCACGTACGAGATCGCCATGAACGTGTAGAAGGAGATGCCGACCGGGAGCGTCACGTTTGCGAGCCACGAGGTTCCGGCCACGTTGTCGATCGAGCTGAGGAAGAAGTTCGCGTACTTGAAGTAGCCGAGCAGGCCGAGGTCGAACGCGACGGCCAGCCCCAGGAAGAGCTTCCGCGCCGCGAGCGCGCGGGCGCGGTAGATCGCGAGCGCGAGCACGTGGTTGACGACCGTCGAGGCCGCGAGCAGGAAGACGAAGCGCCAGTCCCACCAGCCGTAGAAGACGTAGCTGGCGAGAAGGATCCACACGCGCCAGGCCCGCTGATGGGGCATCAGCAGCCATGAGACCGGAAGGACGATCAGGAAGAAGCAGGCGAAGGTGACCGTTGGGAACAGCACGGTCAGCCTCGAGTCATGAGGTGATGCGGAGATTCAGATCGCGCGTCTGCGAATCGCCGCCCGCGTCGGTCACGCGCACGTCGAACACGTACTTCCCCGGTTTCGCCCGGGCCTTCCCGTCGATCACGCCCGTGGCGAGCAGATGGATCCCGGCAGGCGCCCGCTCGAGGAGCGACCACTTGAAGGGCCCGACGCCGCCCTTCGCCGCGAGGGCGGCTTTATACGGCTGCAGCCGTCGCGCGACCGGGAGCACCGAGGTCGCGACGGACACGGGCCCGGGCGCGATGCCGTCTGCGACGAGCGCCGAGTGGATCAGCGTCGCCATGCCCTCGCTTCCGGGCGCGAGGAGATGGAGGCCGTCGCCCTGGAACCAGTCGAGGTGGCTGCGGGAGTACTTGTTCCAGTCGATGACCGTCAGCTCCGGATGGCTCTGGGCGGCCGCGACGATCTCGGCGTTCATCGGGACGTACGGCTGGTGCGCCGCCCGGAGCGTCAACCACCAGACGCGCTGCACGCCGGCCGCCTTGAGCGCTGCGAGGGCGGTCTCGATGTTCGTGGCGTACTGGTCGGCGAAGTCGTTGTAGCCGACCGCGACGATCACGTTCGGCCCGAGCCTCTTCCCCATCGAGTGCACGAGGTCGATCACGTTGGGCGGGCGGACGCCGTTGTACGGGCAGCTCGCCTGATCGACCCTCCGGCACGCGGCGACTTCGAGATCGAGGTTGATCCCCTGCGAGACGATCGCCATCGCCGCCGGATCGCCCGGAAGCGCATCCGCGACCGAGTCGCCGATCAGCGTCACGTGCTGCAAGCTCGGGTTGGGAACCGTGGCCGGAGTGCCGGCCGCAGTGCGAAGGCCGCCGGCCTCGCTCGTCCCGGCCAGCCCCAGCGCGAACGACAGGCTCAAGCCGGCAAGGAGGCACCTCAGGCCGAGCATCACTCCGATCCTAGCCCTTCCACCGGTGCCCGCTGGCGACCGGCTCAGCCCACCGAAAAGGGGCCTCGAGCGCGAACATCCCTCGAATTCGCCACACGGAGCGCCGTTGGTTCCCCCTTCAGGGGGATGTCTACAAAAGGCGACAAGTCGTTCCTGTGTCTATGAGCACACGCCGCAGGCAAGCCCACTCGCTCTCGCCCACCGAGACCCAGGTCTTCGACCGTGCCCGGCTGCTCGTCGACCTCGACGAAGCGACCGACGAGAGCAGCGCCCCGAGCACCCTGCTCGTCGTCGGGTACCGCCGTCGGCGTCACAACCCGGACACGGCGCTGACCCGCACCGACGAGGCGCTGCTGGGTCGGCTCGGTGAGCTGCTCGGCGAGGTCGGCCCGGTCTACAGGACGCGCTCGACCGAGGTCTGCGCGCTCGTCGACCTGGACGAGGACGACCTCGACGACCTCATCTCCGAGATCAAGCTCCTCCTCGTCGAGCACCAGCGTGGCGCGACCGTCGCGGTCGGCACCGCCACCGTTCCCGGGGAGGCGTCCGACGCAGTCTCGGCGCTCGCCCTCGCCGACGCGCGCCTCCTCACCCGCGCGACCGGCCGGACGTCGCCGCACGTGACTCCGCCCTCCGCGCCGCCGAAGCTGACCCTGCTCCAGTGGCGGTAGCCGCCTCGAACGACAGGCGGGAGCCGGATCGATCCTAGCCCGAGGACGCTGCAGAGCCCGAGAGCTCGCGCGGCCTGTGCGCCGTCCACCACCGGTGAATGGGCGGCGCACACGCAGCGCGAGAGAGCGGCATCGACAGATCGGCAAGTGCGGCAGCTCCGACTCGCGAACCGAAAGCGGCGTGACGGCGGCAGAGACCGTCCGCCGAACCTGGACGCTCACGCTTACCGCTACCGACCGGTTGCCCGATCGGTCACACTTCGGCCACCAACCGGAGTCGAGCGATGATCAGCCGACAGGAACAGCAGGAAGCACGGGCCTTTGCCGTCGAGCAGATGCGGGCGGCGGGCATCGTCGTCACGGAGGCCGAGGCCCGGGAGATCGAGGTGGCGGACTTCGGGCTGGGCCGGCTTCGAGAGATCGGCCTGATGGTCCTCGTCTACGTCAACACGGATCGCTGCTGCGCGAAGGAGCTCGTGCTCTATCCGGGCCAGACCTGCCCCGAGCACCGGCACCCGCCGTTCGAAGGCACACCCGGCAAGGAGGAGACGTTCCGGTGCCGGGCCGGCCGCGTCGAGCTCGTCGTCGCGGGCACGCGGATCTCGCTCGAGCCGGGCGACCAGTACACGATCCCGCCCGACACGCTGCACTGGTTCCAGGCGGGCGGCGAGGGCGCGGTCGTGACCGAGTTCTCGTCCACGAGCCGCGACGAGCTCGACATCTTCACCGACCCGCAGATCGTCCGCGCGGCGCTCGTCGCCGACTGACGCGGCGCCTCAGAAGACGATCAGTGCGCGGCCCCGGAGCCCGCCCGCTTCCATGCGCCGGTGTGCCTCGGCGGCCTCCTCGGGCGGGTAGCTCGCCGCAACTCTGAGTTGAAGGGCTCCGCCAGTGGGTTGAAGGGCTCCGCCAGTGGGCTGTAGGCCCCCGCCGGAGGCCAGACGGCGCAGCTCGTCCAGCCAGTCGGTTCGCTCGAGCACCGTCGCAACCTGGATCCCGTGCAGCTCGATCCCGCGCTCCGCCTCGCCGTCTCGCCAGGTGCGGACGACCGCCATCCCACCGCCGTCGCGGATCGCCGGGAACGCCGCACGCCCGAGGAGCGCCGTGTCGAAGAGCCCGTCGACACCGGCCGGGACAGCGTCGCGAACGGCGCCCACGAATCCATCGCCGCGGGGCAGAACCTCGTCGGCACCGAAGCCGCGAACGAGCTCGACGTCCTCCGGCTTCGCGTCGGCGAGCACCCGGAGCCCCCGGCGCCTGGCGAGCGGGATCACGTACGAGGCGAGCAGCCCGGCACCACCGCTGACGGCCACGGTCCCTCCCTCCCGAAGGCAGAGGAGCTCGAGTCCGAGGATCGCCGTCAGGCCGTTCATCGGCAGGGTCGCGGCCTGCTCGAGCGACACACCGTCCGGGGCGGCCACGACCGACGCGACCGGGACGATGACCAGCTCTGCCTGCGCGCCGCCCTCGTGGCGCCGCGGCAGCACCGCCGCCATCACCTCGTCCCCCACCTCGAGTCGTCCGGCGCCGGGCCCGACCGACTCGACGACGCCGGCTGCATCCATCCCCGGCACCCAGGGCGGCTCGATGCCGTCCACTCCCCGCTCGCGCAACGCGATGTCCGTCGGGTTCACCGCGGCAGCCCGCACCCGCACGCGCACCTCGCCCGGGCCGGGCTCGCGCACCTCCCGCTCGACCACCGAGAGCGTCTCGGGACCGCCCGGAGCGGTCACGGCAACGGCGCGCACCGTCGTGCTCATCGTCCCAGCCTACGCCCCGACCGCCGTATGACTGGCCCTCGAGGCGCCGACAAGCGAGAATGCACACGCCCGAGACGGACGCCGGAGACCAGGAGGAGGTTCGAGATGGCAACGCCCTCTACCGAGAAGAGCGGATTCCCGAGTCCGTACGAGGTCCCCACCCCTCCGGGTTGCGAGGGCTGGGAGGAGATGTACCCGTACTACGCCATCTTCGACGAGCGGCGCCGCGACACCGACGAGCACCGCTTCTGGTTCTGGAACTCGATGCACTTCCCGGTGCCGATGCCGGCGTTCGACGTGATCTGCATCGACTCGCCCTACCAGGCGGTCGGCTCCTGGCAGAACCGCGTGTTCGCCGTCCCGCCGGCGATGGGGATCGACTACCGGGCCCTCAACGGCTACATCTACATCTCGGGGAACCCGGTCACCGATCCGGCGAAGATCGCCGAGCGCGCGGGCTTCTTCCAGGCGCGGGCCGGCTACTACTACGCCAACTGGAGCGAGCTGTACGCGAAGTGGCGCACGAAGATGGAGGCGCTGATCGCCGAGCTCGGCGAGCTGAGGGTGCCTGACCTGCCCGAGTACGAGCCCGACGAGGTCGCCTTCGCCGACGACCGCAACACGGCGTTCTACGAGGTGCTCGAGGCCTACGGCCGCTGCCTGCGCCTCGGCGACCTGATGTGGCAGCACCACTTCGAGTTCCTGCTCCTCGGCTACGGCGCCTACGCCACCTTCGCCGACCTGTGCAAGGCGAACCTGCCCGACATCCCTGACCAGCACATCGCCCAGATGGTCGCCGGCATCGACGTCCTCCTCTTTCGCCCCGACGCCGAGCTGCGACGGCTCGCCGGGCGCGCTCTCGAGACCGGCGTCGACGGGGCCTTCGTGGAAGGCAGGACGCCGGCGGAGATCGAGGCCGAGCTGATGACGAGCGACGCGGGCCGCGCCTGGCTCGCCGAGCTCGAGCAGATCAAGGACCCGTGGTTCAACATGGCCACCGGGGACGGGCTCACGCACGACTACCGCAGCTGGTTCGACGACCCGAGCATCCCCTACGCGTCGCTGATCGGCCACGTGGCGGCGCTCCGGGCCGGCGAGGCGGTGGCCCGGCCGACCGAGGAGATCGAGCGGGAGCGCGACCGGCTGGTCGAGGAGTACGGGGCGCTCATCGACGAGGACACGCGAGGCCCGTGGCTCGACCTGCTCGCCCTGTCGCGGACCGTGTTCCCCTACGTCGAGGAGCACAAGTTCTTCTGCGACTACTGGTTCCTGACCCGCTGGTGGAACAAGGTCCGCGAGTTCGGGGCGCTCCTGGCCGAGCACGGCTTCCTCGCCGACGGCGAGGACGTCTTCCAGCTCTCGCGCCACGAGGTCTCCTCCGCGCTCGACGAGCTCGTCCTCACCTGGGCCACCGGCGGAGTGGCGCTCGGCCCCAAGCACTGGCCGCCGATCGCCGCCAGGCGCAAGGAGCTGCTCAAACGGCTGAGCGAGTGGACGCCGCCGCCCGCACTCGGGCAGGCCCCGGAGGCGATCACCGACCCGATGACGATCATGCTCTGGGGCGTGACGACGGACCGCGTCCGCGAGTGGGCGAGCCAGCAGGACGGAGGCTCGGAGCTGAGAGGCGCACCGGCCTCGCCGGGCCTCGTCGAAGGCGTCGCCCGGGTCGTGCGCTCGGTGGCCGAGATCGCCGACGTCCGCGAGGGCGAGATCCTTGTCTGCGGCAGCACCTCGCCGGCGTGGGCGCCGATCTTCACGAAGATCAAGGCCACGGTCACCGACGTGGGCGGAGTCATGTCGCACGCGGCGATCGTCTGCCGGGAGTACGGCCTGCCGGCGGTGGTCGGAACGGGCCGCGCCACGGCCCGCATCCGCACCGGTCAGACGATCCGGGTCGACGGCTCCACAGGCGTCGTGACGCTCCTCGAGGCGTGAGCTCCCAACCTCTCGCACTCCCGCTCGCCGAGCTCACCTCGGCGGACGACCACGCCTTCGGAGGCAAGAGCGCGCACCTCGGCGAGCTGCTGCACGCCGGGATTCCCGTGCCGCCCGGCTTCGCGCTCTCGACGGCGGCCTTCGACCTCTTCATCGAGGAGGCCGGCCTGGGCGACACGATCGCCGAGATGCTCCGCCCGGCGAGGTTCGACGAGCTCGATCCGACAGCGGCCGCTGCGAAGGCGATCGGCGAGGCGATCCGGGCAGCTCGCGTCCCGCAGGCCGTCCACGACGCGATCGGGCTCCGGTACGCCGAGCTCGCGGCGCACACCGGAGTAGCCGCACCACCGGTCGCGGTGCGCTCGTCGGCAACCGGCGAGGACAGCGCCGAGGCGACCTTCGCCGGCCAGCAGGAGACCTACCTGTGGGTCTACGGAGTCGACGGCATCTGCGCGGCCGTTCGGGACTGCTGGGCGAGCCTCTACAGCTCTCCTGCGATCAGCTACCGCGCACACCTCCATTCGGGCGACCGCCCGGCGATGGGCGTCGCCGTGCAGGTCATGGTCGACGCCGAGGTCGCCGGGGTGCTGTTCACCTGCAACCCGGTGAGCGGCGATCCGAGCATGGTCGCCGTCAACGCGAGCTGGGGGCTCGGCGTCGCTGTCGTGGGCGGCGAGGTGACTCCGGACGACTACCTCGTCAGCAAGATCACCCGCGAGACCGTTCGTGCGCGCCTGGGCTCGAAGGACATCCGCTACGTGCCTGCCGCGGGCGGCGGCACCGCCGTGGAGGACGTCCCACCGGAGCTCCGGGAGGCTCCCTGCCTGGACGAGCGCGACCTCGTCTCGCTGGTGGAGGTCGCGAGAGCCGTCGAGCGCCACTTCGGCACGCATCAGGACGTCGAATGGGCGATCGCCCGCAACGCACCCGCGCCTGAGGGGCTGTACGTCCTTCAGGCTCGGCCGGTGACGGGGGTTCGAAAGCCCGAGCGGGAGCCCACGCCGCTCTCGGCGATGGGGCTGCTGATGGGCACCTTCGGCGCCGGCGAGCGCTCGGGCGCAGGGAGCTAGTCATGCTGACCGACGACGACGTCCGGGAGATCCTGCGCCTGATCGACGAATCGGAGGTCGCCGAGCTGCACGTCGAGACCGAGGGCTTCTCGCTCCACGTGCGCAAGGCCGGCGCGGCCACGACAGAGCCCTCCGCACCGCTCGTCGAGACATCGCCGGAAACCGCACCGGCCGAGCTCGTCACGATCGTCTCACCGATGCTGGGGGTCTTCTACCGCGCCGGCGCGCCCGGGGGCACGCCCTTCGTCGACATCGGCGCCACCGTGCAGCCCGACACGACGGTTTGCATCATCGAAGTGATGAAGATGATGAACTCGGTGCCCGCGGGCATGTCCGGGACGATCGCCGAGATCCTTCCCGACAACGCCACGCTCGTCGAGTACGGCGCGCCGCTCTTCCGGGTGCGCCCGACATGAGCGGCGCGGCCGCGCGCACGATCGAGCACGTCGACACGAGCATCCGCGACGGCAACCAGAGCCTGTGGAGCGCGACGGGGCTGACGACGCCCGAGATCCTGGCGATCGCCCCGACGCTCGACCGGGTCGGCTACCACGCGGTCGACTTCAGCTCGAGCACTCACATGGCCGTCTCGGTCCGGTTCCACCGCGAGGACCCATGGGAGCGGATCCGCCTCGCCGCCGAGGCGATGCCGAGCACGCCGCTCAGCCTGATCACGCCCGGCATGCGGTTCATCTCGTGGACGCCCGCGCGCGAGGATGTGATCGAGCTCGCCTTCCGCCTGCTCGCCCGCAACGGGATCCGCCGCCTGCAGATCGCCGATCCGTCCAATGACCCGGCCCGGATCCGCCGCCTCGCGGCGATCGCCAAGCGAGAAGGCTTCGCCGAGGTCGTCGCCGGGCTCACCTACTCGATCAGCGCCGTCCACACCCACGCGTATTACGCCGAGCGGGCAGCAACGCTCGCCGGCTGCGCAGAGCTCGACCGGCTCTACCTGAAGGACCCTGGCGGGCTGCTCACCCCGGAGGCGGTCCGAGAGCTCGCGCCGCACCTGCGCTCGGCTGCCGGCGAGCTCCCGATCGAGCTGCACAGCCATTGCACGATCGGCCTCGCGCCGCTCGTGTACATGGAAGGGGTCAAGGCGGGCTTCGACGCCCTCCACACCGCGGCGGGGCCGCTTGCCCGCGGCACCTCCCAGCCCGAGGTGCTCTCGACAGTTCGCAACCTCGAGGCCTCCGGCTTCGGCCACGACCTCGACCTGTCCCAGCAGGCACTCGTCTCCGGGTACTTCGAGGAGCTCGCCCGCACGAAAGGCCTGCCGGCGGGAACGGCGCAGGAGTTCGACGCCGCCTACTACCGCCATCAGCTTCCGGGCGGCATGGTCACGACCACCCGCCGCATGCTCGAGGAGCTCCGCCGGCCCGAGCTCTTCGGCGCCGTCCTCGAGGAGGTCACCCGGGTCCGGGCTGAGATGGGCTACCCGATCATCGTGACGCCGGTCTCGCAGTTCATCGCGAGCCAGGCAGCTCGCAACGTGATCGACGGCGAGCGCTGGGTCAACGTCGCCGACGAGACCGTGCGGTACTTCCTGGGCCACTACGGCGACCCACCCGCGCCGGTCGACCCCGACGTCGCCGACCGGGTGCTCGCCGTCCCGCAGGTCGCGCGGCTGCGCACGCTCGAGCCGCTGAGCCTCGACGGCGCCCGCGACCGTTTCGGGGTCGGCATCTCCGACGAGGAGCTCCTGCTTCGCCTGACCATGCCCGAGGAGCAGGTCGACGCGATGATCGCCTCGCGCGACCAGCCGGCACCTGGACTCGTCGAGGCACGATCCGCCCGCTCGCCCCTGGTCACGCTCCTGACCGAGCTCGAAAGCCGCCCCTCCCTCGCCGAGGTGGACGTCAGCGCAGGCGACGACCGTCTGGTATGGCGCCGTGGCTGACCCGATGCGGCTCGACGACGTCCGCGGGTTCATGTTCGACGTCGACGGCACCTTGCTTCACCGCGGGGCCGACGGCCGTGGGCACCCGCAGCCCGGCGCGGTCGACGTGCTCGGCCGGATCCGCTCCTCGGGGCGCCCGCTCGTGCTCTTCACCAATGCGAGCCACGTGCCCTCGAGCGCAGTCGCGGCGGGCCTGCGCAAGGATGGCCTGCCGGTCTCCGACGACGAGGTGCTGACACCCACCGACAGCGCCGTCGACTACTTCGGCCGCACCCACCCGGGCGTCCAAGTCGTCCTGTTCGGCTCACCGTCGATCCGCGAGCGCTTCGAGCGCTCCGGGATCGAGGTGACCGACGGCGAGGGCGCCGGCGCCGTCTTCGTCGCCCACCTCGATCACGTCGAGATGGACGAGGTCGAGCGTGCGGCCCGCGCGATCGGCGACGGGGCGGCGTTCTTCACCGCGAGCTACGTGCGGGGCTATGCGGGCGGCAACGGGATGATCTTCAGCCGCGGAGCCATGATCACCGCCGCGATCGCGAAGATCACCGGCGTCCGGCCGCGCGTCCTCGGCAAGCCCTCCCGCGCGGCGGTGACCGCCCTCGCGGCTCGCCTCGGGGCCCCGAGCGATGAGCTCGCGGTGATCGGCGACGACCTCGGCATGGACATCGCGCTCGGCCGCATGGGCGGCTCGCGGACGGTGCTGGTGCGAAGCGGCATCAGCGGCGCGGTCGCACTCGACGACGTCCCGGAGCACCGCCGGCCGGACGCGGCGATCGACGCGGTCGCCGACCTCCTGCCTCTGCTCTAGCGCTTCGGCTTCGGCTTCCCGTCCACCTCGTTGCCGGCACCGAGGACACCGAGGAGCGCGCGGATGTCGATGTCGCGCTGAGTGGGCAAGCCGACGGGCAGATGGGCTCCGATCGTGTAGCGGTTGCGCCGACCGTCTCGCTCACGCTCGATGTATCCGGCTCGGTCGAGGTCGGCGACGATCTTCTGCGTCGCGCGCTCGGTGATACCGAGCAGGAGGGCAATGTCGCGCATCCGGATCTGCGGGTCCTGGGCGATCAGGAGCAGCGTCTTTCCGTGGTTGGTGAGGAACCCGAACCCGGGAGCGGCCCGCGTGGCCGGCGTGATGGGCTGAGGCGAGTCTGATGACACGGCTATCGCGGGGCGGAAGCGTACCCGGCGTGGATGCCGGAGCCAGCGCGACGCGCCCTCCGTCGCGTGCCGCTCGGCGCGACCATCGTCACTGCACGCGGCGGGTTCGGCGACGGATGACGATCGCCGTCGTGATCCCGAGGAGCCAGCCGAAGACGGCGGCCGCCACGATGATCCAGGCGAGCGACGCGTGGGTCGAGCCGAACACCCAGTTGAGCTTCGCGGCCTCGGTGTTCTCCGAGGCGAGGACGACCAGCACGACCAGCAGGGCGATGAAGAACCCGACCGAGGAATAGAGCCGAACACGCCGCACGTACCGGGCAAGCCGCTCCAGCCACGGCTCGCCGGCAGCCGTCGGTGCCGCGGCCGCCGTCCCAGGCGGTCCCGATTCCCCGGGCTCCGAGGATTCGGTGGCAGTCTCGGCCGCGTCGGGCTCCTCGCGCGCCGGTTCCTGATCGCGAGGGGTCGCCATGACGCCGTCTTCACTCGGATTCCAGCGCGTGGTCATGACGCCCTCGCGGCTGCCGCAGCCGGCAGATCCTGCGCACCCGTAAACGATGCGAGCTCGAGGATCCGGACCGCCGCTCCGAGCACGAACGATGCCCCGGCGAGATCGCGAAACATGCTCCGCTGCGCCTCGTTTCTGAGTCGCAGCGCGCTACTCGCGCTCTCGCTCGTGACGACCTCGTCGAAATGTGCCCGCAGCTCGTCCCCTTCTCCGGGAAGCCCGAGGTCGTCGAGAAGCTCCTCCAGGCTCGAGAGATCGGCTCCCGCGGGCCGCGCGCCGAGCCCGTAGGCCAGCACCGAGACCGGGTCCCCGGCAAGACCGAGATCGGCCCCCGCAGAGGCCCGCTCCTCCCGCAGCACGCGCACCGCCTCGGTCACGAGCGCCGAGTCGTCGAGGCGGCCGGCAGACGCGCGCCGAGCCGAGATCCGGGACGCCGTCTCGTACCCGTCGGTCGTGATCCGCTCGAGCTCGCCGCGCCAGAGCCTCGCGGCACGCCTCAGCTGCGCCAGGCGGATCCGCTGCGCGACGACCGCGGCACGGGTGACTGCATTCGTCGTGACCCTGCCGACGGGAAGGAGCAACGCGAGCAGCCGATCGAGCCCGCGCTCGAGGTCCGTCCCCGGGAACCGGGGCGAGGCCTGACCGGTGCGGTTGAGCAGCACGATGCCGGTGAGGCCGAGCAGAAGCGGAAACGCGAGCGTGTCGAAGCTCCCGCGCACCAGGGCGGCGAGAATCGATCCGGCGGCCGCGGCCACAAGCCAGATTCCCGCGAACCGGGAGACGCTCATCGAGAGCGCCGCGGTGGAGTCGTGCGGCCGGGCGGCAAGCCCGCGCGAGACGAGGAGCAAGGCATTCTCGAGGGCGAGAAGCACATTCTCATGCGAATCATGATACACGAGTTATACTTCGTGAATCACGACGCAACGCCCGAGGAGGACATGACATGAACGACTTCAAAACCATGATCGACCGGCTCGCCACGTCGCTCCATCTGAAGACGAAGGCCGAGGCACCTCAGACGCCTGCCGAGCCCGCGTCGACACCGCTGGGACCTGCCGAAGGACCTCCCCCGGAAACGCACTGAAGAGGCTCTAGCGCCTCGGCGCCCGAGCCTCTCCGCGAGGCACGCGACCTCGCACCTGAGACAATGATCGCGTGACGCAGGACCCGACTCGAAGCGAGGAGATCGAGTCACGCTGGGAGGCTGCCCCGGCGATTCTGGTCGTGATCGGCTTGCAGCTCCTGATCGCGATCGTGAGCCAGCGCGAGCAGTGGAAGCTGGCCGGGCTGCCGTGGTGGGTGTGGCTGATCTCCGCCCCTCCCGAGGTCGTGCTGCTCGTCCCGCTCGCCTTCAGCCGGCCGCGGCACCAACTCGAGCAGGCCGGCCGGCGACGCACCGTCTCGATCGGCCTGATCAGCCTCACGAGCCTGTCGAACGCGCTTCTCCTGGGCGCGCTTCTGACCTCGCTCGTCAAAGGAGACGAGCGGAGCGGCGGCCAGCTCCTGCTCAAGGCCGGCACCGTCTGGGGCACCAACGTGATCGCGTTCGGGCTCTGGTACTGGGCCTTCGACCGCGGTGGCCCCGTTCGGCGCCTGAAGGACGACCCGCCCCCGCCCGACTTCCAGTTCCCGCAGATGGAGAACCCGCAGCTCGCCGAGCCGGGCTGGCGGCCGCATCTGTTCGACTACGTCTACATCTCCTTCACGAACTCGATCGCCTTCAGCCCGACCGACGCGATGCCGCTTTCCCGGCGGGCCAAGATGCTGATGCTGGCCGAGTCGAGCATCTCCGCGGTCACCGTCCTCCTCGTCACCGCGCGAGCCGTCAACATCTTCAAGTGACGACCCCGATTCCGACGCCCACCGCGCGACGGTAGGCGTTTGACGCAGGATCCGCGCGGCCGCTACGATTTCGGGGCGCTTCCCCCGTGGGCAGCGTGAGGCGATGAGGCCTGTGGACCTGTTACGGCGGTCCCTGGGCCTCTTTTGCTTTTAAGGGACTCGGTTTGCATCGAAGGGCAAGCGTCCCACCCAGGTACGACGTGTCATGAGCGCGGGCTCGCAACCATGTGGACGTGGAGGTCTGATGCCTAAGTACAAGCTCGAATACATCTGGCTCGACGGGTACGAGCCCATTCCGAACCTTCGCAGCAAGACCAAGATCGAAGAGTTCGAGAGCTTCCCGACCCTCGAAGAGCTCCCGATGTGGGGCTTCGACGGCAGCTCGACCCGCCAGGCCGAAGGCGGAAGCTCAGACTGCATGCTCCAGCCGGTCGCCTCGTTCCCGGATCCCGCGAGGAAGAACGGCCTGCTCGTGATGTGCGAGGTGCTCATGCCCGACGGGACGCCGCACCCGAGCAACAGCCGCGCGACGATCCCCGACGACCCGGGCACGTGGTTCGGGTTCGAGCAGGAGTATTTCCTCTACAAGGACGCCCGGCCGCTCGGCTTCCCGGCCGAAGGGTTCCCGCCGCCGCAGGGCGAGTACTACACGGGCGTCGGCTACAAGAACGTCGGCGACGTCGCGCGCGAGATCGTCGACGCGCACATCGACCTCTGCCTCGAGGCCGGCATCGAGCACGAGGGCGTCAACGCCGAGGTGGCGAAGGGCCAGTGGGAGTTCCAGATCTTCGGCAAGGGCTCCAAGCGCGCCGCCGACGAGGTCTGGGTCGCCCGCTACCTGCTCCTCCGGCTCTGTGAGCGCTACCGGGTCGACGTCAACTTCCACCCGAAGCCGCTCGGCATGGAGTACGACTGGAACGGCTCCGGGATGCACACGAACTTCTCGACCGAGTTCATGCGCGAGGTCGGCGGCGAGGAGTACTTCGAGGCGCTCATGGCCGCCTTCGACGAGACGAAGAACGACCACATCGCCGTGTACGGGCCCGACAACCACATGCGGCTCACAGGGCTGCACGAGACGCAGGCGATCGACAAGTTCAACTACGGAGTGGCGAACCGCGGCGCCTCGGTCCGCGTCCCGCACAGCTTCGTGAACAACGGCTACAGGGGCTACCTGGAAGACCGCCGCCCGAACTCGATGGGCGACCCGTATCAGATCGCGGGCAGGATCCTCCAGACGATCCTGACGGTGCCCACCGGCGTCGCGGCTACGACCGAGCCGGTCGTAGCCGCCGTCTGAGCCACATCATCGCCGCCTGGTGCGTCCGGCTCCCTGCGAGCCGGACGCACCGGGCAGGCATCTCTCTGCGACGTCAGATCCCTCAGGACAACTGGAGCGTCTGCGTCGCGAGTTCGTGCTCGGCGCGCAGCCAGTTCTCGATCGGATCTCCGCCTCCGCCCGACTCGTAGATCTCGTACGCGCGTAGGGCAACCACCTCCGGCTCGACAGCGTGGAGGGTCGGTTCCCGGTCGGCAGCCTTCGCCTTCCTGATCCTGGTGGCCACTTCTCACCTCCTGGTGCGGACGCCAACCGGACCGAGGCTAGCGCCGCCTCGTCGCGGATTGGCGCCGGATGGCACCGCCGCAAACGTTAGAGCTCGGCCCAGATGGACAGACGCACCTTCAGGCCCGGCCCAGGAAGTCAAGGGAGCGCGTGCACGCCGACGACTACCGAGAGCGTCTCGGTTGCAAGGCCCTTGAACACGCCCCTCGTCGGGGAGACGTCCGCGTAGTCGCGGCCCACTGCGACGCGGACGTAGGAGTCATCTTGCTCGCGCCGATGCGTGGGGTCGAGGGAGATCCACCCTCGCTCGTCATCCCAGGCGTCGACCCAGGCATGGGTCGCCCCGTGCTCGGCGGCAAGCGCGTCGTCGTGGAGGTACCCGCTGACGTATCTCGCCGGGATTCCTTCGAGCCGACAGGCGGCGATGAGCACGTGAGCGAAGTCCTGACAGACTCCGCGGCCGATCGCCAGCACCTCGGGCGCGGGCGTCTGAACCGAGGTGACTCCCTGCTCGTACACGAGGGCGTCGGCGACCGCAGACATCAGCTCCCTGGCACGATCGCCACCCGGTGCGCCGGCGCCCGCGAACGGCTCCTCGAGGTTCGCATACGGCGTCGGCCGCAGGTAGTCGTGGCGCTCGAGCGGCGCCGGGGGCCGCCGCTCCTCGAATGGAGCGGTCAGCACCTCGCTCGTTGCGGTGACAGTGAGCCGGTCGTGCGGCTCGAGGATGTCGAAGTGGCCGACGGTGTTCCCGAGGTGATCGGCGAAGAGATGGACCCGGACACCGCGCGGCTCGGTCTCCAGCGCGAACGAGAGGCAGCGCTGGCCGTCCTGGTCGAGAGGGCGGAGCCGGAGCTCCGCATACGACTCGACGACAGGCGAGTCGTAGGTGAACGTCGTCGTGTGCTCGACCCGCAACCGCATCACTGCTGAGCCTGCGCCTGTGCGAAGGCACCGGGGACCAGTACCCGGGTCGTGAAGAACGTCGTAGCGATCTCCTCGCCCGCCGTCGCGATCCCGAGGAGCAGGCGATCGAGGAGCGCGCTGAGCTCATCGCCGTTGAGCTCGGAGAAGTCGAGGAACGACAGCTCCGAGGTCAACCTCCCCATTGCGCGTGCCGGCCGCTCGGAGGCGCCGCCGATCGCCTCGAGCGAGCGGCGGCAGGCCTCGAGGCAGAAGAGGACGCTCCGCGGGCAGGCGCGGTCGAGCAGCAGGTACTCGAGGACGGCCGGGGTCTGGGGCAGCTCCGTGCCGGCCTTCCGGAAGGCCTCGAGCGCACCGCAGGACTTGAGCACGGTCGTGAGGCGGGCGGTAGCCTCGAGCGAGTCGGGCGCAAGCAGCGCAAGGGCCGGGCTCTCGGTCGCGAGGATCCGCGTCGTCACATCCGCCCGCTCGACGTGAGCGCCGAGCCGCAACAGGTCGTAGGCCTCTCCCCGGGGAAGCGTCGCCCGCATGATCCCGCCGAATCCCTGCGATCCCTGCCGGACACGGACAAACAGCTGATGCTGGGCATGGATCACGCCCTGGAGACGGCTCGAGCCGAGGTACAGATGGAGCCTGTTGAGCTCCTCCCACATCTCGGTGGAGATCTGGTCGCGGACGCCGCGTGCGTTCTCTCGCGCCCGGGCGATGCAGGCCGTGACGGCGTTCGGGTTCTCCGGGCCCCAGAGCATGAACTCGCCCACCGTCTGCGCCGTGTACTCGTCGTGATGCTCGAGAAAGAGCTCGTCCACCCCGCCCAGCCGGAGAAGCGCGCGCCAGGCCTCGGCATGGTCGGCCTCGTCGGAGTCGAGGAGCTGGTGGAAGTTCACGTGCACGATCCGGCTCATCAGCTCCGCCCGCTCGATGTAGCGGGCTGTCCAGTACAGGGATTCGGCGACGCGGCTCAGCATCAGCGCAGGACCCAGGTGTCCTTGCTGCCTCCGCCCTGGGAGGAGTTGACGACGAGCGAGCCCGGCCGGAGCGCGGCGCGCGTGAGCGCGCCCGGGACGAGCGAGATCGTGCTGCCGTGGAGCACGAAGGGCCGCAGGTCGATGTGCGCCGGGCGGAGCCCTTCCATGAAGATCGGCTGGCGGCTGAGGGCGATCGTAGGCTGGGCGACATAGTCGCCCGGATTCGCCTGCAGGCGCCGCCGGAAGGCGTCGAGCTCGCCTTTCGACGCGGCCGGGCCGACGAGCATGCCGTAGCCGCCGCTCGCGTCGACCGGCTTCACGACGAGCTCGTGCAGGTGCTCGACGATGTAGGAGAGCTCGCCCTCGTCGCGGCCGAGGTAGGTGTCGACGTTCGGCAGCACCGGCTCCTCGCCGAGGTAGTACGCGATCATCTCGGGGACGTATCGGTACACGGCCTTGTCGTCGGCGACACCCGTGCCGAGGGCATTCGCAAGGGTGACGTTCCCGGCGCGGTAGGCGTTGAGGAGACCCGGTGTCCCGAGCAGCGAGTCGTTGCGGAACGCCAGCGGGTCGAGGAACTCGTCGTCGACTCGCCGGTAGATGACGTCGATGCGCTGGAGGCCGCGAGTGGTGCGCATGTAGACGACCTCGTCGTGGCAGACGAGATCGCCTCCCTCCACGAGCTCGATCCCCATCTGGCGCGCGAGGAACGAGTGCTCGAAGTACGCCGAGTTGTGCACGCCCGGGGTGAGCAGCACGATCGTCGGGCTGACGGCGGCGGCCGGCGCGGTGGCACGGAGCGCCGCGAGCAGCTCCTGCGGGTAGTGGTCGATCCCCCGAACCCCACAGCGCTCGAACAGGTCCGCGAACGTGCGCTTCATCGCCTGGCGGTTCTCGAGCATGTAGCTCGCGCCGGAGGGGGAGCGGAGGTTGTCCTCGAGGACGAGATACTCGCCGGCGTCATCGCGGATCAGGTCGATCCCGGCCACATGCGCGTACACCCCGCCGGGCGGATCGAGGCCGACCATCTCACGCCGGTAGTGGCGTGCGCCGAAGACGAGCTCGGCCGGGATCACCCCGTCCCGGATGATCTTCTGAGCGTGGTAGACGTCGTGGAGAAACGCGTCGAGCGCGCGAACCCGCTGCTCGAGGCCGCGCTCGATCCGGCCCCATTCCGCACCCGGGATGACCCGCGGAATCAGGTCGACCGGGAAGATGCGCTCGAGGGCGTCCTCCTGGTCGTACACCGTGAAGCCGATCCCCTGGTTGAGGAAGGAGACGTCGACCACCCGACGGCGTTCCTCGAACTCCTCGAGCGAGAGCCTGCGGAGCTGGTCGAACAAGTCGACGTAGTGCGGGCGCGGCCGCCCCGCCGTGTCGAACATCTCGTCGAAGAACGGACCAGGGTCGTAGCTCGCTCCGAGGAGCTCGGGGACGGGCCGGGATGAGTGGACGCTGGCCATGCCGGATCGAGGACCGAGCCTCATCGCCCGAGAGGTGCCCTGCGCCGCGCGCCTGACGGAAGTTTGACAGATCCCGGCCGCGACCTCGCCCGGAAGGAGCCCGCTCCGACGCTCACCCACCCGTGTGCCGCCCCGTCCGAGACGGGCGCCGCGCTCGGGCCACGACGAGAGGGCCGGCGCGACTGGGCAGCCACCCGGATACCGTTGTCTCGGAGGTGACCGGGTCGACGACAGCTGAGGGCCCTTTCAGCGACACGCTCGAGCGCTGGCTCGAGAGCGACGAGCGAAAGACGCTCGGCGCCATGGGCACGGTCTTCGCCGAGAAGAGCTTCGCGGTCACGATCCTGCTGCTCATGATCGTGCCGGCGCTGCCGCTGCCGACGGGTGGGCTGACGCACGTCTTCGAAGGCATCACCGTCGTCCTCGCCGCCGAGATGGTGCTCGGCCGCCAGAGGATCTGGATCCCGAAGCGGTGGGAGCGCTTCGAGCTCGGGGCCTCCACGACGCAGAAGGCGATCCCGTTCGTCCTCCGGCGAATCCGCCAGGTCGAGCGGTTCTCGCGCCCCCGCGGCGCGCGGCTCTTCGAGAGCGGTGTCGCGACCCGTGTCCTCGGGCTGGTGCTGATGACGTTCGCGATCGCGGCTGCGCTGGCACCGCCGTTCTCCGGGCTCGACACGCTGCCGGCCCTCGGCGCAGTGAGCGTCGCCCTCGCGATCATCCTCCGGGACTTCGCGCTGGTCGGCGTCGGGATCGTCCTCGGGATCAGCGGGATCGCTCTCATCCTCACCATCGGAGCTGCCGTTCTCCGGCTGATGAAGAGCCTCGTCTGACCTGCGGGTTTCCGCGCGCGCCGAGCCCGTGCTTCACCGGATGCCGGAGCGCGGGGAATCTGCGACCCTCCCGGCATGGACGGCGGCCGGATCGTCGTCGGCGTCGACGGCTCGGAGGAGTCGCGCGCCGCGCTTCGCTGGGCAGCGACAGAGGCCCGCATTCGCGCGGCCGAGCTCCTCGTCGTCCATGCCTGGTGGGCGCTTCCCGAGCTCGTCCTCACGGAGGCCGCCGATCGGGGCCGCGCTGTGGCCGAGACATCCCAGGCCTCGGGCCTCGTGGACGAGTTCGTCCTGCAGACCCTGGGTGGCACCGGTGGCGGCCTCGTCATCACCTGTACGGCGATCCAGGGCGTGACGGCGGCAACCGCGCTTCTCGAGGCGGCCGAAGGGGCCGAACTGCTCGTGCTCGGCTCGCGTGGGCTCGGCGGCTTCCGCGGCCTCCTGCTCGGCTCGGTCAGCCAGCAGTGCGTCCACCACGCGCCTTGCCCGGTGGTGGTGATTCGGAGCCGAGCGGGAAAGATGTGAGCGCGTCCGACCGGACGCGTCCCCTCGGTTAGGGCTTCGCCAGCATCTGCGCCATCACGCTCAGGAGCTTCCAGGCGAGCGGCCCGTTCTCCTCGACGATGGGCCGGAACGCCCACGAGGTGATGGCCCAGCAGGTCAGGTCGCTCGACGCGGTGACGGTGGCGGTTCGCGGCACGTCGGCGACAAGCGCGACCTCGCCGAAGTGGTCACCGGGCCCGAGTGTTCGAACCTCTGTCCCCGCGACCGAGACAGCGGCCGTGCCGCTCTCGATCACGAAGAAGCCGACGCCGCTCGTGCCTTCGGTGACGACCTCGCGGCCCGCCTCGTAGCGGTAGTCCTTCATCGCGCTTGCGATGTCCCGGAGCTCCCCCTTCGAGAGCTCGGAGAAGAGCTCGACGTGCTCCAGCAGTTCGGTCGGGGCAGGCATCGCGCGATCTTAGCGGGGAGCCGCCCGCCTGCCCAGTTCGCAGAAATCGACCCCGCTAGAGGTGTCTCAAACCGTGACGACGAGGCCGTCGTGGGCGAGCTCGAGCTCGTCCGGTGTCGGGTGCTCCGACGGTCGATGCGTGACGAGCAGCCGGCGCGCGCCCGAGCGCTCGTACGTGGCCAGAGCCTCCTCGAGCGAGAGATGCCCGCGTGGGGCTCCGTCGAGGTCGCCCTCGAGGAGGGTTGCCTCGCAGACGAAGAGGTCTGCTCCCTCGGCGAGGCGGACGAGCTCGTCCGAGGGGCCGGAGTCGCCCGAGTACGCGAGGACATTCTCCCCGTCGGTCACGCGAAGCGCGTGGGCGTCCATCCGGTAGTGCGGGACCTTCGCAGCCAGCACGGAGTATCCGGCGATTGGCGAAGCGACGCCGGCCTCGTACTCGAGCGGGGTGAACACGCGCTCGAACATGTCCGGGAAGCCGAGCAGACTGCCGAAGTGCTCGAGCTGGGCCCGGCCTCCCGCCGGCACCCAGAGCTCGGGCTTGGGAAGGAAGACCCCGCGATTGCCGAGGTGGAGCGATCCCCACACCCAGGGGACGAGGTCGCCCCAGTGGTCGAGATGGAAGTGCGTGATCACGATCGCGTCGGGCTTGGGCCAGTCGCCTGCAGCCCTGGCGCCTTCGGACCTCAAGCGAGCCAGGACGCCGGGCCCGCAGTCGAGCAGGATCGAGCCCGCCTCACCCTCCACGAGGTAGCCGGAATGGGCGCCGCCCGGGTTGGGCCACGCAGGGGAACAGCCGCCGACGGTCAGCCGCATGGGCGCATACTCGCAACTCCGGTCGGACGGGGAGTCGGTTGAGGTGCTACGGAAGCGTCCGGAGGTCGCCGCTCAGGGCGTCTGGCGGCGAAGCCGATCCGCCATGACGCGCATCACGATCTCGGCGAAGTACGGCGTCTCCTGGACGAGGAACCAGAAGCGACGCTTGTCGATCGCGACGAGCTCGCAGCGGGTGGCCACGACCGCACTCGCGGACCGCGGCTCGCGGTCGATGACTGCCATCTCGCCAAAGAGCCCGCCGGCCTCGACGGTCTCGAGATCCTTGCCCTCGACCGTCAATGTGACCGAGCCGCTCTTCACGACATAGAGCCGGTCCCCGAGCTCGCCCTCCGTGAAGATCACGGTGCCGGCCGCGAACTCCTCGGACTGGCCCGACGCGGTCAGCAGGGAGATGTACTGGTCGTGAGTGGTGTTGGACATCGAGGATCGGCTTGGTGGCCGCCTGCACGTTAGGCGCCCACCGCGGACAATCGTGAGTCGTTCTGGTGAATATTCGGGGACGACACGGTGCCGGTCAAGAGCCGGCGACGGTGCGGCTCGAAGCTCAGACGCTCGCGAGCCCGGCCCGGAACGAGCCGAGGCGGATGTCGATCAACGCGTCTGCTGCCCGCTTGCTCGAGACGCTGCCGCCGACGGCGTCCAGGAAGGGCTCCCGCTCGAGCGCGAACAGGCGGACGTCGCCGACCGCGGTGACCGTCGATGTTCGCGGGATCTCGCGAAGCAGCGCGATCTCCCCGAACCCCTCGCCGGGGCCGAGCCGGCGCACCACCGAGCCTTCGACGCTGACCTCGACCTCCCCGGAGGCGATCACGTAGTACCGGTCGCCGGCGTCGCCCTCGTGGATCACGACCTCTCCCGGAGCGACGACGACAGGCTCGAGGGCACGGGCCACCCGCTCCAACGTGGGCAGGTCCAGCGGCGCGAAGATCGAGACTTGACGGAGCAGCCCGACAGCGTCGTCGGTCACGAGGTAGCCGGCGTCGAGTCGCACGAGCCGCCGCCAGAGCACCGCCGTGAGGAGCGGCAGGACGGTGCCGCAGCTGACGAGCGCACCGCGGATGCCGAGCCACGAGACGAGGAGCGGCGCGAGCAGCGCGCCGAGGCCGATCGTCCCGACGAAGATGCTCTGGAGCAGGCTGAAGACGCGCGCGAGCACGTTGTCGGGGATCGCCCGTTGCAGAAGGGTCACCGCCGAGAAGTCGACGATCGTCACGCCGGTCCCGAGCATCGCGAGCAGGAGCAGCGTCAGAGCTGTCCCCGGCACCGCCGCCACGAGGATGATCGGGACGCCGCAGAGCACGAGGCCGAGCCCGAGATCCGTCGCGATCTTCCGGCGTCCGAGCAGGGCGGCGGCGAGAACGGCGCCGAGCACCCCGCCGGCCCCGATCGCGCCGTTCAGGACACCCACGCCGGAGCTGCCGAGCTTGAGCAACTGGAGTGCCGAGACGACCACGAGGACGTTCAACGCCCCGGCGACGAGGTTCTCGACGCAGTAGAGCCCGACGATCAGCCTGAGGCGCGGGTCGGCGTTGATCGTGCGAAGGCCGAGGACCGTGTCCGCGAAGGCATCGACGACTCGAGCGTGCACGGTCGACGACTCCCAGGGCGGGATCCGGGCGACCAGCACGGTCGAGATCAGGTAGCTGAGCGCGGTCACGAGGAGGACGTCGCCGGAGCTCCAGACCGAGAGCAGCACGCCGCTGAGAATCGGGCCGAGCAGCATGCCGGAGCTCTCGATCGTGGTCAGGGTCAGGTTGGCCGCGGTGAGCTCACCCGGCGTGCGGGCGAAGAACGGCAGCGCCGAGGTCTGCAGCGGCCTCACCATCGTCGACATCAGCGACTCGGCGCCGATCAGGACGTAGACGGCGGCCAGCCCCTTGCCGTCGAGGAGCACCACACCGGCCGCCGCGATCGCGAGCGTTCTCAGGATCCCGGCGACCAGGAGGATCCGGTCGCTGCGGAAACGGCCGAGGAGGCCAGCGGCCAGAGGCCCCGCGAGTGTCGCCGGGAGGATGCGGCAGACGCTGAGGATGCCGACGCCTTCGGCGCCGGAGCGCCTGAACGCGACGACGGCGAGCGCCACGGTCGTCGCCCAGCGGCCCGTGACCGAGGCGAGCCGCGCGAGCGCAACGAGGCGGAGCCGTGGGTTGCTCGCCACGAGCCCGAACGCGGCCTTCGCCTCGCGGGCACGATCCGGGAGCAGCACCACCGCCGGGAGGCTATGCGAGCAGGCAGGCCGCCAGTGGTTACCAGCCGGTGACGCCGGCGAGTCGATCTGGCGTCAGGGACTATCCTCAGTTCCGGCCTTGAGCATCGGTCTTCCCCGAACCGGTCTCCCCGGCGGACTCCCTCACTCGGGTGACGGGCACGCCGCAGATGCGTTGCTGCCGGGCGCCACCGATCTGCCGTCGTCCTACATCCCCGGAGACCGCCGCCGAGCGCTCGCCGCCGGCGTGACGCTGCCGAGCCGGGTGTTCGGGTCGGCGCTCTTCGCGGACATCTCGGGGTTCACGCCGCTCACCGAGGCGCTCGCCGACGAGCTCGGCTCGCAGCGCGCCTCGGAGACGCTGACGGGGCACCTCAACCGCGTCTTCCACGCCGTGATCGCCGAGCTCGACCGCTACGGCGGCGACGTCATCTACTTCAGCGGCGATGCGATCACCTGCTGGCTCGACGGCGACGACGGCGCGAGCGCCGTGCGCCTGCGGCCTCGCGATGCAGGAGGCGATCGAGCAGCGAGGGCGAGATCGTCACGCCGGGCGGCCAGCGACTCCGAGCTCGGCGCTCAAGGTCGCGGTCGCGGTCGGGCGAGGCGCGCCGCTTCGTCGTCGGCGACCCCGAGATCCAGCTGATCGACGTGCTCGCCGGCGCGATCGTCGACCGGCTCGCCGCCGCCGAGCATCTGGCGGATAAGGGCGAGGTCGTCGTCGACGAGCTCCGTGCTCGCCGTCGCTCGGCGAGCGCGTCGAGGCCTCGGAGACCCGCGACGGGCCCGAGGGCCTGTCGATCGGCGTGCTCGCCCGCTTCGTCGACTTGCCGCCGGAGCCGCGACCCGCGTCCGGCGTTCCCGACGGAGCTGCCCGACGAGCTCGCGCGGCCATGGCTCCTGCCCGGCGGTGTACGAGCGGCTCTCGACCGGACGCGGCGAGTTCCTCGCCGAGCTGCGCCCCGCCTATCCCGATCTTCGTCAACTTCGGCGGGATCGACTACGACGCTCGACGAGGCCGCCAGCGAGAAGCTCGACGAGTTCGTCCGCGCGGCCCAGCGGGTCCTCGCGAGCTTCGGCGGCAACGTGCTCCAGCTCACGCTCGGCGACAAGGGCGCCTACCTCTACGGCGTCTTCGGCACCCCCTACGCGCACGAGGACGACGCCGCCCGCGCCTGCGCCGCCGCGCTTGCGCTGCAAGGCTCTCGAGGAGACGACCGCCGCGCGCGAGATCCGGATCGGGATCACGCACGGCCGGCTGCGCAGCGGAACCTACGGGCACGCACGGCGGCGGACGTTCGTCTGCCTCGGCGACGCCGTCAACCTCTCCGCGCGGCTGATGTCGAAGGCGCCGCCGGGCGAGATCTACGTCTCCGAGCTCGTGCGCCGCCGCGCCGGCGACGGCGTTCACCTGGACGAAGCTCGAGCCGCTCCAGTTGAAGGGCAAGGCGAGCCCCGGTGTCTGCCTACGCGCTCACGGGCTCGACCGGTCGCGCGCTCCCGGCGTGTCGTCCGCTACACGCTCCCGATCGTCGGGCGCGACGGCGAGCTCGCGGCTCTCGACGACGAGCCTCGCAGACGCCGCTGACCGGGCACGGCCAGGATCGTCGGCATCTCCGCCGAGGCGGGCATGGGCAAGTCGCGCCTGGTCGCGGAGTTCGTGCGCGAGCGCGCGCGGACGCGGCCTGCTCGTCGCTTCGGCGAGTGCCAGTCGTTCGGGACGAGCGCACGAGCTACTTCGTCTGGCACGAGATCTGGCGCACGCTGCTCGGGGTCGCGCCGGAAGCCGCCGGTCGAGCCGAGCAGATCGGCGCGCTCGAGTCGGCGCTCGCGGCCATCGACCCGGCGCTCGTCGCGCGCGCGCCGCTCCTCGACGCCGTGCTCGGGCTGCCGATCCCCGACACCGAGCTGACGAGCTCGTTCGACGCCAAGCTGCGCAAGACCTCGCTCGAGAACCTGCTCGCCGACTGCCTGCGCGCGCGAGCGCGCGACCGAGCCGCTCGTGCTCGTGCTCGAGGACTGCCACTGGCTCGACCCGCTCTCGCGCGACCTGCTCGACGTGCTCGCGCGCGCCGTCGCCTCGCGTCCCGTCCTGCTCGTGCTCGCCTACCGGCCCGAGGCGGCTCCGATCCTCAGGGGCTCGCCTCGGCGAAGCTCCCCGGGCTCGAGGAGCTCGCAGCTCGCGGCGCTCGGCGACGAGGCGATGGCCGCGGTCGTCGAAGCGCAAGCTCGTCGCAGCTCTTCGGGCGACGACGCCGAGTCCGGCGACGGCTGCTCCTCGACCTCGTCGTCGGTCGCGCCCAGGGCAATCCCGTTCTACGCCGAGGAGCTCCTGAACTACGTCACGCGCAGGAGATCGACCTGCCGACGAGCACGGCGCTCCGGTCGCTCGAGCTGCCCGGCAGCCTGCACAGCCTCGTCCTCGAGCCGCATCGACACGCTCGCCGAGTCGCCGCGGCGCACGCTCAAGGTCGCGAGCGTCGTCGGCCGCGTCGTTCCGGGCGCCGGTGCTGCCCGGCGTCTACCCGGAGCTCGGATCGATCGACGACGTGCGCGCCCATCTCGGCACGCTCCATGCAGCTCGACCTCGTCAACCCCGACCGCGAGGACGACGAGTCGTACCTCTTCAAGCACGCCGTGACGCAGGAGGTCGCGTACGAGAGCCTTCCCGTACGCGCTGCGGGCGACGCTCCACGGCGACGTCGGCCGCTTCCTCGAGGAGGCGCACCCCGAGGCGATCGACCGGAACCTCGACCTGCTCGCGCACCACTACTGGCTCAGCGACGACGAGGAGCGCAAGCGGCTGTACCTCCGCCGCGCCGGCGAGGCCGCCCAGGTCGTCCTACGCGAACGCGCGCGGCGATCGACTACTTCGAGCGGCTCGCGCCGCTGCTTCCCGAGCGCGACCGGGTCGACGTGCTGCTCGAAGCTCGGCAAGGTGCTCGAGCTCGTCGGCGACTGGGTACGTGCGCGCGAGGTCGACGACGAGGCGCTCGCGCTGGCGGCGGGCGCCGGCGACGAGCGCGACCAGGGCTGGTGCGAGGCCGCGCTCGCGGAGGTCGCGCGAAAGCAAGGCGCCGTTCGACGAGGCGCCAGGACCGGCTCGAGCGGGCCCGGGCGCTCTTCGAGCAGGCGGGCGAGGAGCGGGGCATCGGCCAGGTGCTGCACGTCGGAGGCACGGTGGCAGCACAGCGCGGGGACACGGCCGGGGCGCGCGCAGCGCTACCTGGAGAGCCTCTCGATCCGCGAGCGGCTCGACGACCTCCCGAGCATGGCTGCGCTTCTCAGCAACCTCGGGATCCTCGCCGAGTAGGACGGCGAACCTCGCGGCCGCCCTCGATCTCCACGAGCGAGGCGCTCGAGCTCCGGCGCGAGCTCGGCGACCGCTGGGCGATCGCGGTGTCGATGACGAACATCGGCATGAACGCGATGCACCGGGGCCGGCCCGCCGAGGCGATCGAGCCGTTCGGCGAGGCGATGCGCCTGAACCAGGAGGTGGGCGATCTCGTGGATGGTCGCTCTCTCCCATCACAACCTCGCGAATGCCGCTCGCGATCTCGGCGATCACACCGAGGCGCGGTCGCACTACGCGGCGAGCCTGCGGATCTACCGGGACTACGACGACAGGTGGGCTCTCGGCATGCTCCTGGACGACCTCGTCCTGGCGGTGGCGCAGGCCGGCATCGAGCCTCCCGAGCGCATGTTCGAGGTGCTCGGAGTAGCCGACCGTCTGCGCGAGGAGACCGAGAGCGCTCGGGACACCGATTCCGAGCAGGCGCTGGCGGAGGCCGCCCGCCGTTGCGCCCCCGGCCTCACGCCCGATGAGCAGCTCGCCGCGCGGGAGCGCGGCAGGTCCCTCGTTGCCGCAGCAGCACTGGAGCTGGCTTTGAAACTCGTTGTTGTTGAGGACGCATGAACCGGGTTATGCTGAGCACCGCGTCGTCGAGACGGGGTTGACGGGGAAGGGAACAGGGTTGGCGCTGCGGAGGTTTCTTCCGATAGGCCTGAGCGTGCGGCTTGCCGCGGGCGCAGCGGTGGTCCTCGGGATCGCCGCCGCCGGGGCGCCGCTTGCGAGCAGCGACCCGCCGCCTCTTCCGCACGGGAACGGAGCGATCGCCTACGAGTGCCCGGGTGGCGGGATCTGCGTGATCAACGTCGACGGATCAGGAGAGACGCAGGTCTCGAGCTTCGGCGCTCGACCGCGCTGGTCACCCGACGGAGCCCAGTTGACCTTCGAGGACAGCGGCGACATCTACGTCATGAATGCGGACGGGACGAACCGCCTCGAGGTCGCCTCGGACGGCAGCGACCACGACCCGAGCTTCTCCGCGGACGGGACACGGGTTCTCTTCGACGTCGGCGGGACGGCGATCAAGAAGGTGCCCACCACCGGCGGCGCGGAGGACAACGTCCCGTCCGGCACCGGCTTCGCGTTCGACCCGGTCCAGTCCCCGGACGGCACGAAGCTCGCAGTCGGCAACGGGAGCGGCATCTCCGTGATCAGCGGGGGAACGCGCACCGACGTCGGCACCGGAACGCTCGGCGGAAGCCCCGCCTGGGCTCCTGACGGGTCCGCGATCTACTTCGAGGCCGACAACACGACCCACTGGGAGATCGACAAGGTGAGCCCGGGCGGCGGCGACCAGACCATGGTCCTGAGCGGCGACAAGGAGAATGTCGGAGTCTCGCCTGACGGCTCCAAGCTCGTCTTTGCGTATCTGGGTCAGGGAATCGGGATTGCGAACGCCGACGGCACATCGGTCTCGGTGGTTCCGAACGCCGGGATAGGCTCATTCGGCCCAGCCTGGCAGCCGGTCGCGACGACATACAGCCCGACCCTCACGACCCAGGTATCGAGCGCACAGGCCGCTGTCGGCACGACGATCTCCGATTCGGCGACGCTGGCGGGCGCAGGGCCGAGCGCCGGCGGAAGCATCACGTTCGAGGCCTTCTCGACGGCAAGCTGCACGGGGTCACCGGCCCACTCCGAGACCGTCCCGGTCGATGGCAGCGGCACCTACTCGGCCGCGGGCTTCATACCGAGCGAGGCGGGCCAGTACACCTGGACGGTGACCTACACGGGCAACGCGCCGACCGACACGTTCGGCGCGACCGAAGGCTGCGGCGGGGCGAACGAGACGACCGAAGTTGCGAGCGCCAGCTCCGGCCTCGTGCCCAACGGGAGCTTCGAGTCGCCGATCGCCACGAACAAGACCACGTTCGACACGTTCGGGCCGCATTCGAATCCGACCCCGGCGTCATTCGGGTGGACCGTGACCGGCGACTCGATCGACCTGATCCGGGGTTACTGGTCGGCAGCCGATGGCAGCCAGTCGATCGACCTGGACGGCACCAGGCCTGGAGGCGTCTCCCAGACGATCGCGACTACGGCCGGACAGTCATACCTCCTGACCTTCGCGTACTCGGCGAACCCCGACCGCCTCACGAGCTCCAGCTGCACAACAACCGCCGGCGGCGCCTCGATGACAGTGGCCTGGGGCGGAACGCAGGTCGCGACCTACTCGTTCTCGAGCCAGAACTCGAAGGCGAGCATGGGCTGGACCTCGGCGACCCTCGCCGTCACCGCGGGCAGCGGCCCAACAACGCTCGCCTTCTCCTCGACGGACGCGGCGAGCGCGTGCGGCATCGCGCTCGACGCCGTCAGCCTCACGCCGACCGAGAGCAACACGACCTGGGTGCAGGCACAGCCGATCGCGTTGACCAACGACGGCCTCGGCCATGACGCGGGGAGCGCCAGCGGGTCACTCGACTCCTCCGGGCAGGCAAGTTGGTACAAGTTCGCGGTCGCGCCCGGCGAGAACCTCGACGTCGATCTGACGAACCTCCCGGCGAACTACGACCTCACGCTCTTCAGCGACATCGGGCAGGCGTTCAACACGCTCAACTCGACCTCGGACCTCCAGCAGCTCAGCGCCGAGTTCGCGCCGTCGGCGTTCTCACCCTCGGCGTTCTCCCCCTCGGCGTTCTCGCCGTCGGCCTTCTCGCCGTCGGCGTGGTCGCCCTCGGCCTTCAGCCCCTCGGCCTTCTCGCCGTCCGCCTTGTCGCCGTCGGCGTTCAGCCCCTCCGCCTTCAGCCCGTCGGCCTTCTCGCCGTCCGCCTGGTCGAGCTTCACCGACACGAACGGCTCCTACGAGAGCGCTCAGGCGATCAGCGCGATCGCGATCTCGTCCGCCGACGGCACCGCCGACGAGCACATCGTCGCGAACTCCTGGAACAACACGGGCAGCTTCTACATCCGCGTCTCGGGCCGTAACGGCACCTACGACCCGGGTGTGCCGTTCACGGTGAGCGCCTCGGAGGACATCAACTCGTGCTCGAGCCTCCAGACCCATGCCTCGGACACCCTGCTCACCCCCGCCGTCGACGCCACGGCCAAGACGCTCATCCTCGCCGACTACGAGCGGATGCCTCAGGGGCAGGCGTTGACGTCGATGCAACAGAAGCTCCAGGCGTTCGCCGGCCAGGTCGGCGGCGCGATCGTCGACGTCGGCTCCCAGAGCCCGCAGGCCGATGCACTGATCAGCCAGGCCCAGAGCAACCCGGGCTGCGTCTACGCCGAGAACCTCGCAGCCGAGGCGGTCCGCGGCATCGTCAGCCTCTACCGCAATGCTCCGAACAGCGCCCTCAAGTACATCGTCGTCGTCGGCGACGACCACGACATCCCGTTCTTCCGCTACCCCGACGCCTCCGGGCTCGGCACCGAGTCCAACTACGTGCCGCCGGTCGCCGACAACACGCCGTCCCAGGCGAGCCTTCGCCTGAACTACGTGCTCTCGCAGGACGCGTACGGCGCGCGCACGATCCTGCACCTGAACGGCCTCGACTTGCCGGTCCCCGACCTGCCGGTCGGTCGGCTCGTCGAGACGCCCGACGAGATCTCCGGGATGCTCGACGCGTTCACCTCCGCGTACAACAACACCTCGCACATCGCGTCGGTGACGCCGACCTCGTCGCTCGTCACGGGCTACGACTTCCTGGCCGGGGCAGCGAACGAGGTCCAGACCGACCTCAGCGCCAAGTTCAACGGCAGCGCCGACAGCTGATCGCGGCACCAGGGGACGCCGACCAACCAGGCCTGGACGGCCGACGATCTCCGGACGCACCTGCTCGGGAGCTCTCACGACCTCATCTTCCTCGCCGGCCACTTCAGCGCCAACAACACGCTCGCCGCCGACTTCGCGACGACGATGAACTCGACCGAGCTCTCGGCGTCGACCACCAGCTTCGAGAACTCGATCGTCTTCAGCGCCGGCTGCCACTCGGGCTACAACATCGTCAACGGAGACGCAGATTCCGGGCGTCACGCAGCCGCTCGACTGGGTGGAGGCGTTCGCCCAGAAGCAGGCGACGGTGATCGCCGGCACCGGCTACCAGTACGGCGACACCGACTTCGTCGCCTACAGCGCCAAGCTGTACGCGACTTCGCGCACGACCTCGTCGCCGGCTCGGTCGGGGTCGGCGCTGCGCTCGTCGACGCCAAGCAGCAGTACCTCGACGGAACGACCGAGCTGAGCGGGATCGACGTCAAGTCGCTGCTCGAGGCAACGCTGTACGGCCTGCCGATGCTCGACGTGACCATGCCCGGCGTCACGCCGCTCTCCGCAGCCGTGCACGCGAGCGCGGCGACCACGGTGTCCCCGACGCCCGCGCCGAGCGGCACGCCCGGTGGGGGGCTCGGATTGAGCTCGGCGGACGAGAGCTTCGCGACCGGGTCGCCGGCCTTCACGGAGCAGACCAAGACGCTCACCGACGCGCAGAACCACCCGGTCGCCACAGCCACCTACATCACGGGGCCCGACGGCGTCGTCACCGCGCCCGGCGAGCCCACCCTGCCGCTGCTCTCCACCGACGTCACGGTCACCGGGCAGGTGCTGCGCGGCGTCGGGTTCCTCGGAGGAAGCTTCAACGACGAGGGCGGCAAGATCCCGCTCACGGGCGATCCCGGGACGGATCAGAACGGAACGCACGCCCCGTTCGCCTCGAGCACGTTCTTCCCCGAGAAGCCGTGGACCGTCAATTACTTCCCGGGCCTCGCGAACCAGTCCACCGCGACGCAACTGCTCCTGACTCCCGCGCAGTACAAGACCGACGCGCCCGGAACCGACCTGCAACGGCAGTTCACGAGCCTCGGCCTGAGGCTGTTCTACAGCTCGAACATCGATTCGCCGGCGCTCGCGGCCCCCCCGTCGATCTCCAGGGTCGACGCCTCGAGCGATGCAAACGGGGTCGCCTTCAAGGTGCAGGTCGTCGGTGACCCGTCGGCCGGGATCCAGGACGTCTGGGTGACCTGGCGGCCGCTGAGCGGGAACGGAAGCAACGAGTGGACGTCCCTCGACCTGGCGCAGGGCAAGGACGACCCGACCAGCTGGACCGGGTCGCTGCCGGCAGGAACGGGCCCGATCGAGTTCATGGTGCAGGCGGTCAACGGCGTCGGCCTCGTCACCCTCGACGACAACGCCGGCGCCTTCTACCAGCCGAACCAGATCGCGGCGGCGCTCCAAACCACGGCACCCACCCTCGCCGGCACCACTCTCACGCTCGACCCGGCGACGCCCGCCGGCGCCCCGTACGGCTCGACCGTGTCGCTGACCGCAACGCTCGCGCCGACCGGAGGCGGAAGCGTCCCCAACGGCGAGACGGTGACGTTCACGATCGGGAACGCGACGCTGATGGGGACGACGACCAACGGCAGCGCGTCGGTCAGCCTCCCGCTCTCGCTCGCCGATCTTCCCGGCAGCTACCAGGTCAAGGCGGCGTTCGCAGGAGACTCGACGTACGGCGGCTCCTCGGCCTCACAGCCGTTCTCGATCTCGGCCCTTCCCTCGACGCTGGTGCTGAGCGGCGGAGGCACGATCGTCGACGGCGCCGGCACGGGCATCCAGGCCAAGCTGACCGCGACCTCGGACGGGACGCCGCTTCCCCAGCGCACGGTCGAGTTCGTGCTCACGCAGGGCAACACCTCGGTGATCCAGACGCGCATCACCGACCCGAGCGGGATCGCCGCGCTCGGCATCGTGCCGCAGGTTCTGAGCGGGACACCTGCCGCGAGCAAGACCTACACGGTCTCGGCCTTCTTCGGCCCCGGCGGCCCGACGCCGCCGACGCTGCCTCCCGATGCGATCTACGCGAACGCCACCGCTTCGACGACGTCCCTGACCGTCAACCCGGTTGCGGCGACGGTCACCCAGGTGCCGCCCAACCCGACCAACGCCGCCTCGGTCTCGTGGACGGTGGCGTTCACCGGGCCGGTCTCGACGCCGACGAGCGCCAACTTCGCGTTCCCGGGGATCTCGGGAGCCGCCTTCAAGAGCGTCGTGGCCGGCACCGGCAACTCCTACACCGTGAGCGCCACGACCGGAACGGCCGACGGCAAGCTCGGCTTGACCCTGACCGGCGTCACCGACAGCCTCGGCGGCCCGGTTGCGGGCCTCGTCAATCAGATGCCGTTCACGGTCGTGAAGACTCCGCCCTCGATCGTCTTCACGGCGAGCAAGGGCGCTTTCGGGGTGGGCGCCTACGGCCTCCTCGATCAGATCACGATCAGCTGTACGGCCAAGCCCGGCTCCTCCCTCGTCCAGATCGCGACGAACCCATGCACCGCACCGGTCGTCAACAATGAGCCGGCCTGGATGTACCCGCCGGGAAAGACGACGGTTCCCGCGGCGCCCGGGCTCGTGGCGATCGACCAGGCCGGTAACAGGAACTCGCCCGGAGCGACGACCAGCTTCACCGTGACCGCGACCACCGCCACGCTCTGCACGCTCACCAACCAGTTCACGCAGGGCTCGGCGAAGTTCGCGGCCCTGGGCGCCATCCAGAAGAAGATCGTCGTCGCCCTCGATTCGACGCTCTGCACCGCGCTCTCTGCGATCGTCCCGAAGCTGTCGGCATCGCAGAAGGCGGCGCTCGTCAAGGCCTACACGAAAGGCGTGCAGTCGCTCGTCAGCCAGGGCTGGCTGACCTCGGCGCAGGCCGCGATCCTGACCAGCTACGCCTCGACGATCTAGGCACCGAAGCCCCGCCGCCGAACTTTCGCCGCAGGGTCGATCTCGGCGTCGATCGACGTAAGATCGCGGGCCAGTGCGCAACCTCGCAGCTCTGAAGACCGCCGCCCGTGCCGCGATCGTGATCCCGGCCGTCTTCGCCCTCGCAGACAAGGTGATCGGCAAGCCGCAGACCTCGATCCTGGCGGCGTTCGGATCCTTCGCAGTCCTCGTCTTCGTCGAGTTCGGCGGCCCACCGCTCGAGAAGCTCGCCGCCTACCTCGGGCTTGCGCTCGCCGGCGCGCTCTTCGTCACGCTCGGGACGATCTGCTCTCGCAGCCCCTGGCTCGCCGCCGGCGCGATGGCGGTCGTCGGCTTCGGCACGCTCTTCTCCGCCGTCCTCGGCGGCTACTTCCCCGCCGCCGCGACCGGGGCGCTCCTCACGTTCGTCCTCCCCGTCACGTTGCCGGCGCCGAACTCGGCGATCCCGGATCGCCTCGAAGGCTGGGGCCTCGCGGCCGGCGCGGGCATCGCGGCGGCGATGCTCCTCTGGCCGGTGCGCCGCCGCGCGGACCAGCGCCGCGAGGCCGCCGGAGCATTGCGCGCCGTCGCCGCCCTCGTCGAGGCGAGCAGCGGGCAGGCAGCCGAGCTCGCACGCCTCGCCCGGGAGGCGGTCGACGATCTCGGCCGGCGCTTCCTCGGCACCCAGCATCGCCCGACCGGGCCGACCGGGCCGACGGTCGCGCTCGCCTCCTTTCCCGAGGAGCTCGACTGGTTGCTGACCTTCGTCGGCCCCTCGGGTATCGCAGCGCCGCTCGAGCTCGCGTGCGCCGAGGACGAGGAGGCGATTGCGGCGATGGCCTCGGTCCTCCACGCGAGCGCCGAGCGGCTCGACGGCAGCGACGCGCAGCCCGATCTCGCCCGCCTCGACGAGGCCCGGGACGCCGTCGCGCGTGCGCTGATGTCCCGGCTCTCGGAGCTTCCCCCCTCCACCGGCGACGACGCGCTCACCGAAGCGCTCGATGCCCCGTTTCGCGTCCGCGTCGCGAGCTACTCGGTGCGCCAGCTTGCTGCGTACGCGCTGATCGCTACCGGCTCGGAGCCACCCGGGCTCGACGACTTCGACCTCGCTCGGCCCACCTCGTCGCGCGAGACGCTCGCCGCGACCGAGCAGCTGGCCGTCGAGCATGCGACGGCAGGCTCGGTGTGGTTCCAGAACAGCCTGCGAGGCGCCGCCGGCCTTGCGATCGCCGTCTTCATCGCCCAGCGAAGCGGCGTGCAGCACGGCTTCTGGGTCGTGCTCGGGACGCTCTCGGTGCTGCGCTCCAACGCGCTCTCGACCGGCTGGTCGATCCTCAGCGCGCTCGGCGGGACAGCCGTCGGGCTCGTGGCCGGCGCGCTGCTCGTGCTCGGAATCGGCACGCACGAGACCGTGCTCTGGGGCGTGCTGCCCGTCGCGATCCTCATCGCCACCTACGCGCCGCGGGCGATCTCGTTCGCAGCGGGACAGGCGGCCTTCACGGTCGTGCTCTTCGTGCTCTTCAACCTCATCCAGCCGGTCGGGTGGAGAGTCGGGCTGGTGCGGATCGAGGACGTCTCCATCGGCTTCGCGATCAGCCTGGGCGTGGGGCTGCTGTTCTGGCCGCGGGGGGCGGCGGCCAGGCTGCGGTCGGATCTCTCGCTCGCCTATGCCCGGGCGGTCGACTACGTCGTGGCGTGCGCCCGCGAGCTGACCGAGGACGCCGAGCCGGACGCGGTCGCCGGCGCAGGACGCCTTGCGAACGTGGCGATCCACCGGCTCGACGACGCGTTCCGCCAGTTCCTCACCGAGCGCTCCGCATCGCGGTTCAACCTCGAGGACGTCGCCGCGCTCGTCGGCGGCGCAGCCCGCGTGCGGAGGGCGGCAGAGTCCCTCCGCCATCTCACCCTCATGGCCGAGCCCGAGGCGCGGCTCCATCGGTGCGCGCAGAACCTCGACCGCGAGCTTCACGCGTTGCAGTCCTGGTACGTCTCACTCGGCTACGCGGTCGCCAACCAGCGTCCGGTCCCGCCCCCGCACATCAGGGACGACGAGGGCCACCGCCGGCTCCTCGGATGCGTCCGCGAAGCCTCCGGCAGCGCGGAGAGGTCGACCGTTCGCGCAGCGGCCGTGCTCCTGTGGACGAGCCAGCACCTGGACAATCTCTGGCGGCTCGAGGCGCAGCTCGCCGAGCGGGCACGGCGTGCCCGCTCGGCGGCGCAGGATTCGCTAACGGAGCTCGCGAGCTAGACGGACGAGCGGATCATCCAGAGCTGCTTCTCGAGCGCACGGGTGACCTCGATCAGCACGTCCTGTGAGGCGATGTCGATCTCGCCGAGCCGCTCGGCGCGGGCCCGGACCCGCTCGTCGACCTCGGCAACCCGGTGGGTCAGCTCGGCGATCGCCTTCGGGATCGCCGTCGGGCCGGGATCGACGGGCTCGAGATCGCTCTGCTCGACCACGGCCGGCGCCCGGCCGTCCGGGGAGAAGCCGATCGCCACGGCGCGCTCGGCAACGGTGTCGGACAGCTCGTGCCACTCGTCGACGAGCTCGTCGAGATGGAGGTGCAGCTCCCGGAAGCCTGGGCCGGCGATGTTCCAGTGAAGCTGCTTGCCGATCAACGACAGCGCGATCAGCTCGACGAGCGTCAGCTGAAGCGCGTGACCGGTCTCGTCACGGGCGTGCTCCCCGAGGGCCGGAAGATTCGTGGTTCTCTCAGACACTGCCATGTGGTGCTCCCCCTGTTGGCGTTTCCGCCAACTCTACGTGTGAGGACAGGCCTCACACGGAAGCCTTGTCTGACCGGTTCGGCACGCTTTCGGCGAACTCGGAATAATCAGGCGCGAGCACCCGGCCGGTCGTCGAACGAGGGGATCGCATGAGCGCGCCACAACCACCAGTTCCCGCGAAGCGAGCGACCGGCGGCGCGCCGTCGAGACCGCCCGCGGCGCCGCGGTTCGCGGTCAGCCGGCGCCTCGTCTTCTTCGCGCTCGCTCTCTTCGTGATCAACGTCTGGTTCGGCTCACGGGCGACGCAGGCGCCCTCTCGGGTCCGGGTGCCGTTCAGCCCGTTCTTCGTCCAGCAGGTCACGAACGGCAACGTGAGCGCGATCACCTCGAAGGGCACGGCGATCCAGGGCGAGTTCAAGAAGGCCGAGTCCTACAACGGCTCGAAGGCGACGACGGACTTCAAGACCGAGATCCCGGCCTTTGCGAACACCGACCAGCTCTCCGCCCTGCTGCAGCGCAAGAACGTCGTCGTCAATGCGCAGCCGCTCTCGACGAGCGGGCCGTGGTGGGAGCAGCTGCTCCTGAGCTTCGGGCCGACCCTGCTCTTCCTCTTCCTGCTCGTCTGGCTGATGCGACGGTCGAGCAACGTCCAGGGCATGCTCGGCGCCTTCGGCCGGTCGCGCGCCCGGCGCTACGAGGATTCGGGCAACCGCGTCACCTTCGCCGACGTCGCCGGGATCGACGAGGCGAAAGCCGAGCTCTCGGAGGTGGTCGACTTCCTCCGCCAGCCAGAGAAGTACCTCAAGCTCGGTGGGCGGATCCCCCACGGCGTGCTCCTGAGCGGCCCTCCCGGCACCGGGAAGACGCTGCTCGCGCGAGCGGTCGCCGGCGAGGCCGAGGTGCCGTTCTTCTCGATGTCGGCCTCCGAGTTCGTCGAGGCGATCGTCGGCATCGGCGCCGCCAGGGTTCGCGACCTGTTCGCCGAGGCGAAGACCGCGTCGCCGTCGATCGTCTTCATCGACGAGCTCGACGCGATCGGGCGCTCGCGCACCTCGGGCGCCGCGGGGTTCAGCGGCGGCAACGACGAGCGCGAGCAGACCCTCAACCAGATCCTCACCGAGATGGACGGCTTCGACTCCTCGACCGGCGTGATCGTGATCGCCGCCACCAACCGCCCCGACGTCCTCGACCAGGCCCTCCTCCGCCCCGGCCGGTTCGACCGCCGTGTCTCCGTTCAGCCGCCCGACCGCACCGGGCGCGAGCAGATCCTCCAGGTGCACACCCGCTCGGTGCCGCTCGGCCCCGACGTCGACCTCGGACGGATCGCGGCGACGACCCCCGGCATGGTCGGCGCCGACCTGGCGAACCTCGTCAACGAGGCGGCGCTGCTCGCAGCCCGCAGGAGCCACGCGCAGGTGCTGGAAGCCGACTTCACCGACTCGCTGGAACGGATCGTGCTCGGCGCGGAGCGCCAGGTGATGATGAGCGCCGAGGACAGGAAGCGCACCGCCTACCACGAGGGCGGGCACGCGCTCGTCGGCATGCTGACCGAGGGCGCCGATCCCGTCCGCAAGATCTCGATCATCCCGCGCGGGATCTCGCTCGGCGTCACCTTCTCGGCGCCCGACGCCGACCGCTTCAGCTACGAGCGGCGTGAGCTGCTCGCGAAGATCAAGGTCGCCCTGGGCGGGCGGACCGCCGAGGAGATCGTCTACGGCGAGCCGACGACCGGCGCCGAGTCGGACATCCAGCAGCTCACCGACCTCGCGAGGCAGATGGTCGGGCGCTGGGGCATGAGCGAGGCTGTCGGGCCGCTCGCGGTCCTTCCCGCCGAGGGCCGCGGGCCGTTCCTGCCGGGCGCCTCCGAGGTCTCGGCGCGCACGCAGGAGATGATCGACGCCGAGGTCCGGCGGATCGTCGAGGACGCCCACGGCGAGGTCACCTCCCTCCTGACCGAGAATCGAGAGCGGCTCGACTCCCTGGCCGCGGCGCTCCTCGAGCACGAGACCCTCGACGAGGACGACGCCTACGCGGCGGCAGGCGTCGCTCATAAGGGAGCGAGCGAACCGGCCGCCCTGACGGCCGCCGCCCGCGTGCGCACTCCTCGCTGATACAGCCCGAGTCCTCGGAGATGCCTCCCGCCTGATCGCGGCCGGCGGCACCCCACGATGCGGCGCTATCTTTTTGATAGTTACTTCAACAAGGAGCGCCGATCGTTGAGCACCTACCTACTCGTGCCCCTCGAGGACACTGTCGTCTTCCCCTATATGACTGTCACCCTGCCCACCGACGTCGGCGAGGAGGCCCAGGTGCTGCTGGTGCCCCGGCACGAGCAGGAGTACGCCGGCGTGGGCACCGTCGCCGAGGTCGTCGAGCAGGTCCGCCTTCCGGGCGGCGGCCACGCCGCCGTGCTGAACGGCCTGCACCGGGCAGTGCTCGGTGCCGCCCAGAGCGACCCCTTCGGCCTCTTGCGGGTCGAAGCCGAGGACCAGCCCGACGACCATCCGCGCACCGGCCGGATCAGGGAGCTCGAGGTCGAGTATCGCGCCGTCGTCGAGGAGATCCTCGAGCTTCGCGGCGCCGACGAGCGCGTCTCTGCGTTCCTGCGCTCGATCGTCGAGCCCGGAGCGCTTGCAGACAGCGCCGGCTACTCGCCCGAGATCTCGTTCGAACACAAGGTCGAGCTCCTCGAGACGCTCGACGTCACCGAGAGGCTCGAGCTCGCCGTTCGCCTTCAGCGCGAGCGGCTCGCAGAGCTCCAGGTCCGCAGGCGCATCAGGGACGACGTCGAGTCGGGCGCACAGCGCCAGCAGCGCGAGTACTTCCTGCGCAAGCAGATGGACTCGATCCGCAAGGAGCTCGGCGAGGACGGCGGCTCGGTCGTCGAGGAGTACCGCACGAAGATCGCCGGGGCCGAGATGCCCGAAGCCGTGCGCGAGCAGGCCGAGCGCGAGCTACGGCGCCTCGAGACGATGGGCGAGGGAAGCGGCGAGGTCTCGATGATCCGCACCTACCTCGACTGGCTCGTCGCCGTGCCGTGGTCGAAGCGCTCCGAGGAGCACCTCGACGTGGCGGGCGCCCGCGCGGTCCTTGACGCAGATCACGCCGGGCTCGAGGACGTCAAGGACCGGATCGTCGAGTACCTCGCAGTCCGCAAGCTGCGCCAGGAGCGCGGCATCGCCGACGACCGCCGCTCGGGAGCGATCCTGACCCTGATCGGGCCTCCGGGGACCGGCAAGACCTCGATCGGCGAGTCGATCGCCCGGGCGCTCGGACGCGAGTTCGTCCGCATGTCGCTCGGGGGCGTCCGCGACGAGGCCGAGATCCGCGGCCACCGGCGCACTTACATCGGCGCCCTCCCGGGCCGGCTCGTGCGTGCCCTGCGCGACGCAGGGACGATGAACCCGGTGATCCTGCTCGACGAGGTAGACAAGGTCGGCGCCGACTGGCGCGGCGACCCGTCTGCCGCCCTGCTCGAGGTGCTCGACCCGGCGCAGAACCACTCGTTCCGCGATCACTACCTCGATGTCGAGCTCGACCTCTCCGAAGTGCTCTTCATCGCTACGGCGAACGTCGCCGACACGATCCCGGGGCCGCTGCTCGACCGGATGGAAGTGATCCCGTTCGACGGCTACACGGTCGAGGAGAAGGTCTCGATCGCCCGCGGCTACCTCTGGCCGCGCCAGCTCGAGCGCAACGGGCTCCGCGAGGACGAGGTCTCGGTCACCGACGACGTCGTCCGGACGATCGTCACCGAGTACACGCGTGAGGCCGGCGTCCGCCAGCTCGAGCGGGAGCTCGGAACGGTGCTCCGCAAGGTCGCCACGAGGATCGCCTCGGCCGCGAGCGAGGCACCCGTGGTCGTCGACCTCGACGTGGCCCGCGACGCGCTCGGCCGCCAGAAGTTCTTCCAGGAGGCCGCGGAACGCACGGCCGTGCCCGGCGTCGCGACCGGCCTGGCCGTGACGGGCGCAGGAGGCGACGTCCTCTTCGTCGAAGCGACCTCGATGGACGGTGAGGGCGAGAAGCTCGTGCTGACCGGCCAGCTCGGCGACGTGATGAAGGAGTCGGCTCGCATCGCGCTCTCGTTCGTGCGCTCGCATGCCGACGAGCTCGGGATCGAGCCGGGAGCCTTCAACGGCAAGACGTTCCACGTCCACGTCCCGGCGGGCGCGATCCCGAAGGACGGGCCGAGCGCCGGCATCACGATGGCAACCGCGCTCGCCTCGCTGCTCTCGGGCCGCCCGGTCAAGCACACCGTCGGGATGACCGGCGAGGTGACCTTGCAGGGGCGCGTGCTTCCGATCGGCGGGGTCAAGCAGAAGGTGCTCGCCGCCCACGCGGCCGGGCTCACCGACGTGATCATCCCCGAGCGGAACCGTGCCGGCCTCGAGGACGTGCCCGACGACGTCCGCGCCGCGATGCGCTTCCACCCCGTGATGACGCTCGGGGAGGTGCTCGGCCTCGCGCTCGAGCCCGACTCGGCCGCGAAGCTCGCCGCCTGACCGATGCGCTGCCGCCGCTGCACTCCGCTGCCCGACGAGGTCGCCCAGGCGGCCGACCTCGTCGGGCGGCGCTGGGTGCTCCAGATCATCTACGCCGCCTCCCATAGCGGCGCCTCGCGCTTCAACGAGTTCCGGCAGGTGCTCGTCGGCATCCCGCCGAGGACGCTCGCGCAGCGGCTCGTCGAGCTGGAGGACGCAGGCGTCCTCGAGCGCACGGTGCTCGACACCCGTCCACCGCGAGTCGAGTACCGCCTCACGCTGAACGGCGCGAGGCTGATCGGCGTCGTCGACGCCCTCCAGCGCTGGAGCGCGGGCGAGGCCTCCCTGCCTCCCGATGCTCGCTGAGATCCGTTCCCGGCGGCCCCTCGGGCTAGGCTCGGTGCCTTCGTGAGCAGCGAAGCGACACGGCATCGCGTCGTCGTGGTCGGCGGCGGCTTCGGCGGCCTCCAGGCCGTGCGCGGCCTGCGCGGCGCCCCGGTCGACATCACGCTCGTCGACCGCCGCAACTTCCACCTCTTCCAGCCGCTCCTCTACCAGGTCGCTACCGGCGCGCTCTCGCCGGCGGAGATCGCGACGCCGCTTCGGAGCATCCTCAAGCGGCAGAAGAACGCGCGGGCCCTGATGGGCGACGTGCACGGGATCGACCTCGAGCGCCGGGAGGTGTCGCTCGACGCGCTCGCGGGCGACGAGCAGGGCGTCGTGCTTCCTTACGACACGCTGATCGTCGCCGGCGGCTCGAAGTACGCGTACTTCGGGCACGACGAGTGGCGCCCGTTCGCCGTCGAGATCAAGTCGCTCGAGAGCGCGATCGACGCGAGGCGGCGCATCTTCACCGCGTTCGAGGCGGCCGAGCTCGAGCCCGACCCGGCGACCCGCGAGGCCTGGCTCACGTTCGTCGTCGTCGGCGGCGGGCCGACGGGGATCGAGACCGTCGGCCAGATCGCAGAGCTCGCGCGCGACACCCTGCGCCGCGACTTTCACGCCGTCGACCCCGGACGCGCCAGGGTGCTGCTCGTCGAGGCCAACGACCGGCTGCTCGCCACCTTCCCGCCGCGCCTGTCGGCAAAGGCCCAGCGGACGCTCGAGCGCCTGGGCGTGAGCGTGCTGCTCGGCACCTCCGTCACCGACATCGCCGAGGGCTCGGTCGAGACCAGGCGCAGCGACGGGACGACGGAGCGCATCCCCACGAGAACGGTGATCTGGGCCGCAGGCGTCGTCGCCTCGGGCCTCGCCGGGACGCTCGCCGAGGCAAGCGGCTCCGAGGTCGACCGGACCGGCCGGATCCTCGTCGAGCCGGACCTGACGGTCGCGGGCCATCCCGAGGTGATCGCGCTCGGGGACATGGTCGGCGTGCGCAGCTCGGCGGGCGGCGTCCAGGTGCTTCCCGGGCTCGCTTCGACCGCGATGCAGCAGGGACGGCATGCAGCGGAGACGGTCGTCCGCCGGCTCGGCGGCAAGCAGACCCAAGCGTTTCGGTTCAAGGACAAGGGCAACCTCGCCACGATCGGGCGCGCGCATGCCGTCGCCGAGATCAAGGGCCTCCAGACGAGCGGCCTCCTCGCCTGGATGATCTGGCTCGGCGTCCACATCTTCTACCTCGTGGGCCTGCAGAACCGGCTCCTCGTCCTGACGCGCTGGACGTTCAGCTTCCTCACGCACGGCCGCGGGGCCCGCCTGATCACCGGCAACATCAACCCGGTGGAGGGCGAGCGCCAGTAGAACGACGCGTGCACGTGAATAGGATCGTGGCGTGACCTTCGAGCTCGCCAACGCCGACATCGTCTCCGACCCCCGCCGTGCGCCGGCGCGGGCGCACCTGCGGGCGATGGGCCTCGATCAGAGCGACTGGAGCAAGCCCCTGATCGGCATCGCGACGACCTGGACCGGGACGATGCCCTGCAACCTCGGGCAGCGCGACCTCGCCCAGCACGTGGCCGCCGGGATCCGCGAGGCCGGCGGCACCCCGCTCGAGTTCAACACGATCGCCGTGTCGGACAACCTCACTCAGGGAACGGCGGGGATGCGCGCCTCGCTGGTCAGCCGCGAGGTGATCGCCGACTCGATCGAGCTCGTAGGGCGCAGCCAGCCTTTCGACGGCCTGATCTGCCTGGCGGGGTGCGACAAGACGGTTCCGGGCGCGGTGATGGCCCTGCTCCGGCTCGACGTGCCGGGCTTCGTCTTCTACTCGGGAGCGATGGCCTCGGGCCGCCACCGCGGCAAGGACGTGACGGTCAAGGAGGTCTGGGAGGCACTCGGCGCCTGGGAGGCAGGTGACGTCTCGGAAGAGGAGCTCGCGGAGCTCGAGCGCGACGCCTGCCCGGGAATCGGCGCCTGCGCGGGCCAGTTCACGGCCAACACGATGGCCGTGGCGCTCGACTTCCTCGGCATCGCGCCGGCCGGGCTCGGCGGGGTGCTCGCGGCCGATCCCGGCAAGACGGGCTCGGCGCGGGCGGCAGGCAGGCTCGTGCTCGAGGTGGTGCTACGCGGAACGCGCCCCTCAGCGGTCGTGACCCGGGATGCGCTCGAGAACGCGATCGTCGGCGTGGCGGGAACGGGCGGCTCGACCAACGCGGTCTTGCACCTGCTCGCGATCGCCTCCGAGGCCGGCGTCGAGCTCGATCTCGACGACTTCGACCGGCTGTCGCTCTCGACGCCGCTCGTGACGAGCCTCTCGCCCGGCGGCCCCCACGTCGCGGGGGATCTGCAGCGGGTAGGCGGCACACCGGCGGTGATCCGGCGGCTGCTCGAGCATCTCCACGCCGGTGCGGTCACGATCGACGGCAGGACGCTCGCCGAGATCGCCGCCGAGGCGCCGGGGCCCGACGGGGAGGTGATCGCCGCTGCCGAGGAACCCTTCAAGGAAGGCGGCGCCCTCCGGGTCCTCCGGGGCAGCCTCGCCCCGGACGGCGCGGTCGTGAAGCTCGCCGGCAACGAACGGCTCGCGCATCGGGGCCCGGCCCGGGTCTACGACTCGGAATCGGCCTGTCAGGCCGCGGTCGAGGCGGGGCTCGTCCAGCCGGGGGACGTCGTCGTGGTTCGAGGCGAGGGCCCCGCCGGTGGCCCGGGGATGCCGGAGATGCTCTCTATCACCGCGGCGATCACCGGCCGGGGCCTGGGTGGATCGGTCGCACTCGTCACCGACGGCCGCTTCAGCGGTGCCACTCGAGGGCTGATGGTCGGGCATGTCACCCCGGAAGCAGCGCACGACGGGCCGATCGCGCTCGTGCGGGACGGCGACATCGTCACGATCGACGTCGAGCGCCGCACGCTCGACGTCGAGATCGCGAGCGAAGAACTCGTCGCCCGCGCCGCCGCCCGGCCGGCCTTCAAGCCCAGGGTCTCGACCGGCGTTCTCGCGAAGTACGCGCGCAGCGTCGGCCCGGCCTCGAAAGGCGCGGTCACCGCCTGATGGGCCGGCTGGACGGGAAGATCGCGCTCGTCACGGGTGCGGCCAGGGGAATCGGGCAGGCGCTCGCCGTCGGCCTCGCGCGGGAGGGCGCGACCGTTCACATCAGCGACCGCGACGACTCCGGCGAGACCCTCGCGGCACTTCCGGCGGAGCAGCGCGGCCTTGCCCTCACCTACGACCTCTCCCGGACGGCTGCCGTTCGTGAGCTCTTCTCGAAGCTCGACCGGCTCGACGTCCTCGTCAACTGCGCGGGAGTGACCGGCTGGATCGACCTCGAGGACCCGAACGAGGAGACCTGGGACACGGTGGTCGACACGAACCTCAAGGGCACGTTCTTCTGCTCGATCGAGGCGGCGCGGTTGATGCGCCCGCACGGTGGCGGATCGATCGTGAACATCTCGAGCGTCGTCGCCGCCCGCGGCCTCGGCGGTCTCGCCGCCTACGCAGCCAGCAAGGGCGGCATCAACTCGCTCACGATCCAGCTCGCCACGGAGCTTGCCCCGCACGGGATCCGGGTGAACGGCATCGCCCCCGGCGCGACCAACGTCGAGCGGAACCTGGCCGACGATCCGAGCTACGCGGAGGTCTGGGCGCCGCTGATCCCGCTCGGACGGATCGCAGAGCCGACCGAGATCGTCGGCCCCGTGGCGTTCCTCGCCTCGGACGACTCGGCGCAGGTCACCGGCCAGGTGCTCTACGTCGACGGCGGCTGGACGGTCGCCGGTGCGTTCCCGTCCTCCTACATCGTTAAGGCCTCGGGCAAGTAGCGCGCCAAAGCTCGCGATCGTCCGCCGAAGAGATGCATCACGCCATGTTTTGGCGTCCCTCGATCGGGGTAGGCCTCGGGGCAGAAGGGCTTTTCGAGCCGCACTCGGGGCCCAGAGAGTTGGGGGCTTCAGAGGGTTTGGGGGATTGGGTTGCCGTACGGGTTGGGGACACGTACCGGGCAGGCCGATCGACGCCGATCTTGGCGCCGGTGGGCGGCAGTCGCCCTCGGCGTTTGCGTGAGCTCGTTGGCTTGGGCCCAGCCCTCACTGGCCCAGGGGCCGCTCGACTCGCTCACGCAGGCTGTGAGCTCGACGACGGCGGCAGTGGTCGACCCCGGCGCGAGCGTCGCGCCTCAGACCGAGGCCCCACCTGCCTCGACGGCTGCGACGCCCGCCGCCGGAAGCACCGCCCCGGCGACGGATTCGCAATCGGCTCCAGCCCCAGCTCCGGCCGTTGCGAGCGCCGTGCAGGGGGTCGTGAACGCGGTCAGCGCTCCGCCGAGCGCTTCGCCCGAGTCGCAGTCGGGCTCCCCGGCGCCGGCTTCCGCCAACGGGACCGCGAGCGCTCCGTCGGGCGCCGTCGCCGGCGCTCTGTCGACGGTGACGAAGACCGTGACGAACAACGTCGGCCCTCTAGCCCCGACGGCCAAGTCTTCGGCGACCGGTGCGGTCGAGTCGACGGTCTCCGGCACCGTCTCGACCGTCTCGCGGACGATCGCAAAGACGACCACCGCAGCCACCGCCGTCGCAGCGCCGATCCTCAACGTCGCCACGAAGCCGGTCGCCTCCGCAGTGACCCCAGCGGTCGACGACAACGTGGCACGAGCGGCGAAGACGGCCGCAAGCGTCACGGCGCCTCGGCCGGCGGTTACGCAGCCGGTCGCTGTCCCAGCCGTCACGAGCTCGGAACGGGAGCCCTCCGCCACGTCGAGCTGGCAGGCAGGCGACACTCCGCACACGCCCCTCTCGGCCGCTCCGGGTGGTTCGCGGCCGGTCGTGAGCCCCGCAGCGGCCGGGACCTCGGCGGCCACAGATTCGCTTCCGCTCCCGCGCCGTCACCGGCCGGGCATGGAAGCCTCGAGCCATTTCGCAGCTTCAGAGGCACCGGCCCACGCAGTGCCGGCTCACCCGACGACGACTCGCCCGGCACAGGGCTCCCGCCTCGCGCCGCGCCCGCACACCTTCGCGCACGACGGTGTCCCTTCGCTTCCGCAGCGCCCGGTCAAGGCGCCGCTCACGTGGGCTCCGCTGTCCTCGCTGCAGCCTCCGCAGCCGACGGCTGATACCCCCGCCGCGGCGAGTGGCCATCCGGAGCCCGCAGGCTCCGCCTTGACCTCGGAGCATCCGCTGGTGCCGTCTCCGAGAGCCGTGGGGTCAGGGGCTGCGCCGAGCGCCGCCCCCGGCGGCTCAGGCTCCGGCGTCATCGCCGTGGCCGTGACTCTTCTCCTCTTGCTGGTGACCCCGCGCCTTGCCCGCTGGCTCCGGGCCGACGTGGATCTCGACTGGTCACCGGTCGTCCTCTCGCTTCCCGAGCGCCCCGGCTAGGCACGCGCCTGCCCTCAGCCGGCGCCCCCACTTCGGGCGGCGCCGGGCCGCAAGCACTCGAAGAAGCGAAAGGAGCAAACGTCATGAAACGCACTCTGTGCGCCCTCGGCGCGGCGGTAGCGCTCGCCCTGGGAACCGGAGCCGGCAGCGCCCTGGCGGGAGGATCCCTCCTCGGCGGCTCCCAATCGAGCAACCAATCCGAGTCCGTCTCCAACGAGACGAGCCAGAACGCCAAGCAGCTCGACCCGACGCTGAACGTGCCGATCAACGTGGCGGTGTTGGAAAGCGGCGGGACGAGCCAGTCGAACGGCGGCGTCGACCAAGCGAACGGCAACGCCAACGCCACCGGCCAGGACGTCTCGCAGGGCGAGGGCTCGAGCCAGACGACCACCGGCTCGGGAAGCGATCCTTCCCAGGGCGGCGGCCAGTCGAGCGACCAGACGAGCGGCCAGGACGAGTCGACGTCGAACTCGACCGGCCAGGACGCTCAGCAGCTCGACCCGACGGCGAACGTGCCGGTCAACGTCGCAGTCGCCAACGGCGGCTCGCAGCCGAGCTGCGGCTGTGACTCGAAGGGCGACGGCGGCTGGAGCAGCAACGGCGGCTCGAACGGCGTGAGCCAGTCGAACGGCGGCGTCAACCAGGTGAACGGGAACGCCAACGGCACGTGGCAGCACGTCCGCCAGAGCGAGAGCTCAAAGCAGAGCTCGACGAACTCGAGCTGGTCCGACGGCAAGGGTCGCGACGGCAAGGATGCCGGGCACGACTCGCAGTCGAGCTCCCAGCACGAGTCGGTGTCGAACTCGACCGAGCAGCACGCAAGCCAGCTCAACACGGCCGCCAACGCCCCGGCGAACCTCGCGTTCGCAAACGGCGGCGGCGAGAAGCCGAGCTGCGGCTGCACCGGATCCCAGGAAGGCGGCTCGAAGGGCTGGAGCGACGGAAGCAGCAACGTGAGCCAGTCCAACGGTGGCGTCAACCAGCTGAACGGCAACCTCAACGGCACCTCGCAGACCGTGAGCCAGAGCGAGAGCTCGACCCAGAGCTCGACCGACGGCCACGGCGACCGGGGTAACTGCCAGCCGAAGTGCTGCCACCATCCGCAGCGTGACGATCAGCACTGCAAGCACCACAAGCAGTGCCAGCATCCCAAGCAGCAGAAGGACTGCGATCGCTAGTCCCGACCGCAGATGAGCTCGAGCCGGCCGGGAGACGGAGCCAGCGTCTCCCGGCCGGCCATATCTCCGTCCGCGAATCGGGGATGACCGCTGGAGCAGCCCAAAGCTCGGTGACGAGCTACAACCAATCTGAGAAGGCCGCCGCCGTTTCCACGTCAGCCTGGGCGGCCGACGGCACGCGCGGACGCTGGAGACAAATCGGGTGCGCCCCCTCTGAAAGGCCGGGGCGCACCCTCTCCGTCATTCCTGTCCGCGAGCCCGTCGCATCTCACGTTCCGCGCGGTTACCTGTGGCGCCTGGAACAGACGGGAGCGAAAGCTCGCGGCGTAAGGCCTGTGGCCGGAGCCCGGGGCTCTAGAAACCGACCGGGTCGGCTGTGGTGGACGATGCCACCTGACTGTCCGGCGGACTCAACTCCAAGCCAACCTCCTTGACGGACAGGTACCGGTCCACAGTCTAGCGCGTATCTGCCTAGTGCGTTTCCCCCGCCCCGGAGTCGAGCGGGCTCCCGGAGATACCGCGGCCGGCAACTAGAAGAAATCCGCAACGTGTTCCGGGGATGTGCTGATGGCGCGGCGGCTTCCCGGACGGAGGCTGAACGCAACTTCTCGCGACCCGGAGGTATCGATGAGCACTCATGCGCACCTGCCCAAGCCTCGTGTCCGCCGGACGGCGGTCATCGCTCACCGCCCGAGCAGGGCCGAGCATCGGATGGTCGTCGGAGCGCGGGCGAGCCTCGAGCCGATCGACCCTGCCGTCGCGCAGGCTGAGGCCGAGATCCGCCGCTGGGTCGAGCTCCTCGCGACGCCCTTCGTGCTCGCAGCCGTGTTCTTCGGTGCTGCCGTCAGCACCGGTCAGCAGTGGCTGATGGTGCCCGCGATCGTCCTCGGACCGATCCTGATGGTCATCACCCTGGTCTTCGTCATGCTCACCTGCGACACCAACAACGAGGGAACCGCGCACTGATCGGATGCGCGGGCCGCGACCGGTGCGGCCCCGGAGAGAAGATCAGAACCCGAGGCCGACGTGCGGATCGTCGCGGGGCGGCTCGAGCCCCGAAGGAGCGGTGTCGCGGGTGTAGTTCCCCTGGTTCGCCTCGCGGAGCGCCCCGACGAACGCCGCGCGCTGGTAGGCATCTGCCTCGGTCGGCGCGGCGAGCAGCCCGCGGAACTGCGCCACGGATGCGAACCCCTTCCGATCCATCCAGGCCGCGAGGCCGTCGAGAAGCACACCGGCGTGCTCGATGCCGTGGCGAAGGAGCGCCGATGCGGTCATGACCACGTCGGCGCCGGCAAGGAGGTAGCCGGCCACGTCTGCGGCGCCGTCGACGCCGGTCGTGGCGGCGAGCGAGGCCTGCACGCGGCCGTGCAGAAGCGCGATCCACGTCAGGGGCAGCCTCCCTTCCGACCGGCTCGACAACCCCACGCCGGGCACGACGGCCAGCGTCTCGGGATCGATCTCGGGCTGCAGGAAGCGGTTGAAGAGCACGAGCGCGTCGGCGCCGGCGTCGTCCAGCCGGAGCGCCATCTCCCCCGGAGAGCTGAAGAACGGGTTGAGCTTGACGGCGACCGGCACCGTGACCGCAGCCTTGACGCGGGCGAGGACGTCGAGATGGCGCTGCTCGACATCGCGGCCGGATGTGCCCGGGTCGGCGGGAAGCGAGTAGATGTTGAGCTCGATCGCCGCTGCGCCGGCCTGTTCCATCTGCCGTGCGAACTCGACCCAGCCGGTGGGGGTGACCGCGTTGAGGCTGCCGATCACCGGGATCTCCACGGCGCGCGACGCGCGCTCGAGCAGGCTCAGGTACTGGCTCGGGCCGTGGTCCTCGTCGGAGCCGGGCGGGAAGAACGAGGCGGCCTCGGCCGTCAGCTCGGCACCGGCGTCGACGAGCCTCTCGGCGCCCGCCGACTCACGCCGGAGCTGCTCCTCGAAGAGCGAGTAGAGCACGACGGCGCCGACACCGGCCTCGGCAAGCCTCTGGACCCCGTCCGCTGTCCGCGACAGCGGCGAGGCGGAGGCGACGAGCGGGTTGCGGAGGGCGAGCCCCATGTAGTCCGTCGTGAGGTCCATCATCCTCCCCGGCCGTCTGCCGCGAACCTGTCGGCACCGCGGGTCGCCATCTCCTCGTAGACCTCCCAGCGCTGGGCGACAGCCTGCTCGGCAAGCGCATGGAGCCGCTCGGCCTCGGCGGGATTGCTGTTTGCGAGCGTCCGGTAGCGAAGCTCGCGCTCCGTGTAGTCGGAGAGCGGCAGCCGCGGCCTCGGTGAGTCGAGCAGGAACGGATTGCCTCCGTCGGCCCGCACGAGCGGGTCGTAGCGGATCAACGGCCAGTAGCCGCTCGCGACGGCGCGATACTGCTGGTCGAGCCCGTCGCGCATGTCGATGCCGTGCGCGATGCAATGGCTGTAGGCGAGGATGAGCGACGGCCCGTCGTACGCCTCCGCCTCGCGCAGCGCGGTCAACGTCTGCTGAGGGTCGGCGCCCATGGCGATGCGCGCAACGTAGACGTTGCCGTAGGCGATCGCCTGCAGCGCCAGGTCCTTCTTGGGGACGGACTTGCCGGCCGAGGCGAACTTGGCGACCGCGCCGATCGGCGTCGACTTCGACATCTGGCCGCCCGTGTTGGAGTAGACCTCGGTGTCGAGCACGAGGACGTTGACGTCTCGGCCGGTCGCGAGCACGTGGTCGAGCCCGCCGTAGCCGATGTCGTAGGCCCAGCCGTCGCCGCCGACGATCCAGACGCTTCGCCGGACGAGGTGGTCGGCAACGCTGCGAAGGTCGGCAGCCGCCGGCCCTTCGATCGCGTCGAGCCGTCGGGCGAGCTCGGCGACACGCGCGTGCTGGGCGCTCAGCTCGGACTCCCGCAGCTGCGGCGCCTCGAGGATGGCGTCGACGAGCTCCGGGCCGACCGCGGCACGCAGCTCGCCGAGCCGCCTGCGAGCGAGCTCGACGTGGCGGTCGGCGGTCAGGCGGAAGCCGAGCCCGAACTCCGCGTTGTCCTCGAACAGCGAGTTCGACCAGGCCGGGCCGCGCCCGTCGGGGCCGCTCGTCCACGGCGTCGTCGGGAGGTTGCCGCCGTAGATCGACGAGCAGCCGGTCGCGTTGGCGATCATCAGCCGGTCGCCGAAGAGCTGGGAGAGCAGCTTGAGATACGGCGTCTCGCCGCATCCTGCGCACGCGCCCGAGAACTCGAACAGCGGCTCGAGGAACTGGGCTCCGCGGACGGTTCCGAAGTCGACCCGGGCACGGTCGGTGGCGGGAAGCTTCTCGAAGAAGGCGATGTTCTCGCGCTCGGCGACGACCACGGGCTCGCGGTCGACGAGATTGATCGCCTTGCGGCCCGGCTCGGCGGGAGCGAGGGCGGGACAGGCCTCGACGCAGAGCCCGCAGCCCGTGCAGTCCTCGACGTACACCTGAAGCGTGTAGCGGGCGTCGGGCAGGCCCACGGCGTCGAGCGGCGCTGACGGGAAGCCGTCGGGGGCGCCCTCTAGCTGCGAGCCGTCGTAGTGCCTGGAGCGGATCACGCTGTGCGGGCAGACGAAGCTGCAGTTGCCGCACTGGATGCAGAGGTCGGCGTCCCAGGCGGCGACCAGCTCCGAGATGTTGCGCTTCTCGTACGCGGTCGTGCCACTCGGATAGGTGCCGTCGACGGGGAGCGCGCTGACTGGGAGCTCGTCGCCGCGCCCGGCCATCATCATCGCGGTCACCTCGCGCACGAACTTCGGGGCATGCGAGGGAACGACCGGGGGCAGGCCCCGGGTCGCGGTCGCGCCGACCGGCACCTCGATCCGGTGGAGCCCGTCGAGCGCGCTGTCGACCGCAGCCTGGTTGCGCCTGACCACCTCGGCCCCGCGACGGCCGTAGGTCTTCTCGATCGTCGCCTTGATTCGCTCGATCGCCCTGTCGCGCGGGAGGACGCCGGAGACCGCGAAGAAGCAGGTCTGAAGCACGATGTTGGTGCGGCCGGGAAGGCCGACCTCGCGCGCGATCCGGCCGGCATCGATCGCGTAGAGCTCGATGCGTTTCTCGATGATCTGCTCCTGGACCGGCCGGGAAAGCGCCTCCCAAACGCGCTCGGGGGATGAGCGCAATTCAGGAGCAACGTGGCGCCTTCCGCGGCCGGACCAAGGACATCGGCCCGCTCGAGCAGGCCGAACTGGTGGCAGCCGACGAAGCCCGCCTGCTGCACGAGGTACGGCGCCCGGATCGGCTCCGACCCGAACCTGAGATGCGAGACGGTCGTGGAGCCCGACTTCTTCGAGTCGTAGACGAAGTAACCCTGGGCGTGCAGGCCCTCGTCGCCGAGGATCTTGATCGTGTTCTTGTTCGCACCGACGGTTCCGTCGGCGCCGAGGCCGAAGAAGATCGCCCGCACCGTGCCGGCGGGCTCGACGTCGAGCGTCGCGTCGTAGGGAAGGCTCGTGCCCGACACGTCGTCGTTGATCCCGATCGTGAACTGCCGCCGCGGCCGCTTGAGCGCCAGCTCGGCGAAGATCCCCGCCACCATCCCGGGCGTCAGCTCCTTCGAGGAGAGGCCGTAGCGGCCGCCGGCGACGGTCGGCATCGAGGCGCGCTTGCCGTCCGCCTGCGCCGCGGCGAGCGCGGCGACCGTGTCGAGGAAGAGCGGCTCGCCGGCTGAGCCCGGCTCCTTCGTCCGGTCGAGCACGGCGATCGAGCGCACGCTCGCGGGAATCGCCTCGACGAATGCCTCCTCCGGGAAGGGCCGGTAGAGCCTCACCTGCAGCACGCCCACACGCTCGTCCCGCTCGTTCAGCCAGGCGACCGTCTCCCGGATCGTCTCGCCGGCCGAGCCCATCACGACGATCAGGCGCTCGGCCTCCGGGTGGCCCGTGTACTCGACGATGTGCAACGGCCGCCCCGTGCGCTCCGCGAGCTGCGCCATCGTCTCCTCGACGATCCCCGGCACCCGGGCGTAGAAGGGGTTCACCGTCTCGCGCGCCTGGAAGTAGACGTCCGGGTTCTGCGCCGTCCCCCGGATGAACGGCCGCTCGGGCGAAAGCCCCCGCTCGCGGTGGGCCCATACGAGCTCGTCGGGCACGAGGGCGCGAAGATCGTCGTCGGAGAGAAGCTGCACCGTGTTCAGCTCGTGCGAGGTGCGGAAGCCGTCGAAGAAGTGGACGAACGGCACGCGCGTTCGCAGCGATGCGGCCTGCGCGACGAGGGAGAGATCGTGCGCCTCCTGCACCGAGTCCGCGGCGAGCAGCGCGAACCCGGTCTGGCGGACGGCCATCACGTCCGAGTGATCGCCGAAGATCGACAGCCCCTGCGCGGCCAGCGAGCGGGCTGCGACGTGGATCACGCACGGCGTCAGCTCGCCCGCGATCTTGTACATGTTCGGGATCATCAGGAGCAGGCCCTGCGACGCCGTGAAGGTCGTGGCCAGCGCGCCGCTCTGGAGTGCCCCGTGGAGAGCACCGGCGGCGCCGCCCTCGCTCTGCATCTCGACGACCGACGGCACGGTCCCCCAGATGTTCGCCTTGCCCTGGCTCGACCACTCGTCGGCGAGCTCTGCCATCGGCGAGGACGGGGTGATCGGGTAGATGCAGCAGACCTCGTTCAGGCGGTAGGCAACCGAGACGGCCGCCTCGTTGCCGTCGATCGTGGCCCGCATCAGCGGCTCTCCGCGACCATGTCGATCGCGTGGACCGGGCACTGCTCGAAGCAGGCGCGGCAGCCGGTGCAGCGGTCGTAGTCGAAGCGGTAGCGGTGGCCCACGCCGAGCTTGATCACGGCGTCCTCTGGGCAGGCTCCGAGGCAGCCGTCGCATTCGAAGCAGTTGCCGCAGGAGAGGCAGCGGCCGGCCTCGTAGACGGCCTGCTCGGCAGAGAGGCCGCCGATGACCTCGTCGAATCCCTCGACGCGGCTCTCCGCCGCGAGCTCGGGCTGCTCCCTGCGGGCCGTGTCGCCGAAGTACCAGAGGTGGAGCTTCTCGAAGGCCGCGAGCTCATGCTTGGAGGCGCTCGGAGAGCTCACCTCGCGCAGCCACGCGTCGATCGCGCGGGCTGCCTTCTTGCCGTGCCCGACCCCGACGGTGACCGTGCGCTCGCTCGGGACCATGTCGCCGCCGGCGAACACCCCGGGGCTGCCGGTCTGGAACAACGTCGAGACCTTGACCGTCCCGTCCTTCTCGAACTCGATCCCGGGCACCGACCGAAGGAAGGCCGTGTCGCTGTCCTGGCCGAGCGCGAGGATCACGGTGTCGGCGGCAAGCGTCTCGAACCGCCCCGTCGGCTGCGGGTATCCCGACTCGTCGAGCTCCATCACCTCGATCTGCAGCTCGGGCCCCTCGAACGCGGTGATCGTTCGCAGCCAGTTGATCCGGATCCCCTCACGCTCGGCATCGGCTGCCTCGTCCTCATGGGCGGGCATCTGCTCGCGCGTGCGCCGGTACACGATCATCGCCTCGTCGGCGCCGAGCCGGCGCGCGACCCGGGCGGCGTCCATCGCCGTGTTGCCGCCGCCGTAGACCGCGACGCGCCGGCCGAGCACGGGCTGCTCGCCGGAAGCCACGTCCCGCAGGAATGCCACCGCGTCGAGGATCGGGCCGGCGTCCCGGGCCGGGATGTCGACCCGCTTGGAGAGGTGCGCGCCGACAGCGACGAAGACCGCGTCGAAACCGCCCTCGGCGCGTTCGGCCGCCAGGTCTTCGACCTTGTGGCTGCTCGTGATGGTCACGCCGAGCGCCTCGATCCGCCGGATCTCACCGTCGAGCACCTCGCGCGGGAGGCGGTAGGCAGGGATGCCGTAGCGCATCATCCCGCCGGGCTCGGGCCCCGCGTCCCGGATCTCGACCTCGTGGCCGAGGCGGGCGAGGTGGTAGGCGGCAGAGAGGCCGCTCGGCCCGGAGCCGATCACGAGCACCCGCTTGCCGCTGCGCTCGGGCGGCGCCTCGAACTGCCATCCCTGCTCGAGCGCGAGGTCGCCGAGGAAGCGCTCGACCGCGTGAATCGAGACGGAGCTGTCGAGGCTCGCGCGGTTGCAGACGGTCTCGCAGGGGTGGTAGCAGACCCGGCCGTGGATCGCGGGGAACGGATTGTCGGCGGTCAGGGCGCGCCAGGCCTGCTCGTGCCGGCCTGCCTGCGTGTGCGCAAGCCACGATTGGATGTTCTCTCCCGCAGGGCAGCCGGCGTTGCACGGGGGAAGGAGATCGACGTAGACGGGTCGCTCCTTGCGGACCGGGCCGGTTTGGCCGCGCCCGTGAAGCAGGTCGGGGAGCGGTGTCAGGTCGCTGAAGCTCACGTCCTGAAGTTTCCCGATCGTGGCCGAGAGTCGCATGCGGGCAATTACCGAACTGCCTGCGCGCACGTACGCATCGGGCTCTGTCGACCGCCCCGGAGGCGGCCGGGCCACCGATGGGAGATCGCAACCGCGGCGGCATACGGGCGATGCGTCGTACGAGTCCTCACCTCACTGCGGCCTATTACCGAGTCGGATCGAAGAGCAATCGGCTGAGATACGAGCTGAGGAACAACGCGAGGAGAACACTCGCCGGCAATGGGGAGCCCCGAACTCCGAAGGGTTGGATTTGTGCGAGGCTTGTCTGAGACTCTTGTGACAGAAGGCGGACCCGCCACCATCGCTCCCGAGGAGCTCGATCATCTGATCGGCGCGCTTCGTGGCCGTGGCTACCGCGTGCTGGGGCCGACCGTCCGCGACGGCGCGATCGTCTACGACGACCTCGATTCCGCCGGCGAGCTGCCGATCGGCTGGACCGACAAGACGGACGGCGGCACCTACCGGCTCGAGCGGCGCGACGACGAGGCCCGCTTCGGCTACGCCGTCGGGCCCCACTCGTGGAAGCGCTACCTCTTCCCGCCGCGGGTGCGCCTGTGGCGCTCGACGCGCGAGGGCGACGGCGTCCCGGTCGTCGAGGAGGAGCCGCTCGACGAGACGCCGCTCGCGTTCCTGGGCGTCCGCTCGTGCGAGCTGCACGCGATCCAGATCCAGGATCACGTCTTCATCGGCGGCCGCGCGATCGACCGGGACTACGCGGCCCGGCGGGAGGGAGCGTTCCTCGTCGCGGTCAACTGCTTCGAGCCGTCCGGAACGTGCTTCTGCGTCTCGATGGGGACAGGCCCCAAGGTCGAGGCCGGCTACGACCTCGCGCTCACCGAGCTGCTCGACGGCGAGCACCGGCTCCTGGTCGAGGCGGGCACCGAGCGCGGAGCCGAGATCCTCGCCGAGCTCGACCGGCGCCCGGCGACCCCGGCCGACGGGCAGGCAGCCGCCGCGTCGGTCGAGCAGGCCACCCGGAAGATGGGCCGCGTGATGGAGACGGGTGACATCCGTAACCTCCTGATGTCGAACCTCGAACATCCGCGCTGGGACGAGGTCGCCTCGCGGTGCCTCACCTGCGGGAACTGCACGCTCGTCTGCCCCACCTGCTTCTGCTCAGCCGTCGAGGAGGAGACCGACCTCGCAGGCGCCGAGGCGGAACGCTGGCGGGTCTGGGACAACTGCTTCTCGGTCGACTACTCCTACATCCACGGCGGCAGCGTCCGCCCGTCCGGCCGCTCGCGCTACCGGCAGTGGATGACCCACAAGCTCGCCACCTGGTTCGACCAGTTCGGCTCGTCCGGCTGCGTCGGCTGCGGACGCTGCATCGCCTGGTGCCCGGTCGGAATCGACATCACCGAAGAGGTCGCCGCGATCCGGGCGACCGCGGAACTCATGGATGGGGAGGTTGCGAATGCCTGAGACGATCGCACAGCTGATCGGCTCCGTCCCGCTGTTCGAGGGCATGGGCGAGGACACACTCGCGCTGCTCGCCGGCTGCGCCCAGAACGTCCACTTCGACGAGGGCGAGCACCTGTTTCGCAAAGGCGATCCCGCCGAATCGTTCTACGTCATCCGCCACGGGAGCGTCGCGCTCGAGACCTTCGATCCGGCCCGCGGGCCGCTGATGATCGAGACCGTCGGCCCCGGTGAGGTGGTCGGCTGGTCCTGGCTCTTCGCGCCCTACCGCTGGCATCTCGACGCGCGCGCCCTCGCGTCCGTGCGCGCCACGTCCTTCGACGGCACCTGCCTGCGCGGGAAGTGCGACGCCGATGCCGAGCTCGGCTACGAGCTGATGGGCCGCTTCGCCCAGGTGCTGATCGAGCGCCTGCAATGGACGCAACTCCGGCTACTGGACATCTATGGCCACGGCGACGCTCGCTGAGCCCCTCTCGACCGGCGCGATGACGCCGCTCCCGTTTCGCGTCTCCCGGCGGGAGCAGGACACGGCCGATACCTGGACGCTGACCCTCGAGCCGGTCTCGGGCGACGGGCCGACGATCTCTCCCGGCCAGTTCATGATGGTCTACGCCTTCGGGATCGGTGAGGTCCCGATCTCGGTCAGCGGGCCGCCGAACCGACCCGGGCCCGTCGTCTTGACCGTGCGGGCCGTCGGCGCCGTGAGCGGCGCGATCTGCGCTGCCGAGCCCGGTGCCGTGCTCGGCCTCCGGGGCCCCTTCGGCAACTCCTGGCCGATCTCGGGCGCGACGGGTGACGACGTCGTCGTCGTCGCGGGGGGCATCGGCCTCGCGCCGCTGCGGCCCGTCGTGTTGTGGGCGCTCGAGCACGCCTCCGACTACGGCACCGTCAGCGTCCTCTACGGGGCGCGCACACCGGAAGACCTCCTCTACACCGAGCAGCTCGACGCCTGGCGCGAGACCATCGCGGTCGACGTCACGGTCGATGCCGCGAGCGGCGAGTGGAAGGGCAAGGTCGGCGTCGTGCCGAAGCTCCTCGACAATGCCACGTTCCGCGCCGGCCACACGACCGCATTCGTCTGCGGGCCCGAGATCATGATGCACTTCACCGTGCCCGTCCTCCTCGAGCGCGGGGTGCCGGCCGAGCGAATCATGCTGTCGATGGAGCGCGACATGCGCTGCGGCGTCGGCCTCTGCGGCCACTGCCAGCTCGGCCCCACCCTGATCTGCCGGGACGGCCCCGTGTACTCGCATGCCCAGCTCGAGCCGTGGATGGAGGTGCGAGGGCTATGAGCGCGATCGCCAAGCCGAAGCTCGCGGTCTGGAAGTTCGCCTCCTGCGACGGCTGCCAGCTCTCGCTGCTCGACCTCGAGGACGAGCTGCTCGCGCTTGCGGGCGCCGTCGACCTCGGCGACTTCCGCGAGGCCTCGAGCGCCGTCCTCGACGGGCCCTACGACCTCTCGCTGGTCGAGGGCTCGATCACGACCGCGCACGACGCCGAGCGGATCCAGGAGGTCAGGCGCAACTCGAAGGCGCTCGTGACGATCGGCGCCTGCGCGACCGCCGGCGGCGTCCAGGCGCTGCGCAACTTCGCCGACGTGACCGAGTTCGTGACGGCCGTCTACGCCTCCCCGGAGTACATCTCGACGCTCGCCACCTCCACGCCGATCTCCGCGCACGTGCCGGTCGACTACGAGCTGCACGGCTGCCCGATCAACAAGCGCCAGCTCCTCGAGGTGGTCAACGCCTTCCTGCACGGCCGCCGGCCGGGGATCCCCTCGACGAGCGTCTGCACCGAGTGCAAGGCGCGCGGCACGGTGTGCGTCACCGTCGCCCACGGCACGCCGTGCCTCGGCCCCGTCACCCACGCCGGCTGCGGCGCGCTCTGCCCGTCGTACGCGCGCGGATGCTACGGCTGCTTCGGCCCGATGGAGTCGCCGAACACCTCGGCCCTGATCCCGCTCCTGCGCGCAGGCGGGCTCGACGAACGCGGCGTCCAGCGCGTGTTCAGCACCTTCAACGCGGCTGCGGAGCCGTTCCAGAAGGCGGCCGGCAATGGCTGAGACAGCGGACGATCCGCACCGACTACCTCGCCCGCGTCGAGGGCGAGGGCGCGATGACCGTCCGGATCGAGGGCGACCGCGTGGAGCTCGTCGAGTTCCGGATCTTCGAGCCGCCGCGCTTCTTCGAGGCGTTCCTGCGCGGGCGCTCGTTCCTGGAGACGCCCGACATCACCGCCCGGATCTGCGGGATCTGCCCGGTCGCCTACCAGACGAGCGCGGTGAACGCGCTCGAGCAGCTCTGCGGCGTCGAGGTGCCCGAGCCGATCCGGATGCTCCGCCGGATGCTCTACTGCGGCGAGTGGATCGAGAGTCACGCGCTCCACGTCTACATGCTCCACGCACCCGACTTCCTCGGTTACGACGGTGCCGTGGAGCTCGCGCGGGATGCCCCGCAGGCCGTCGAGCGGGGCCTCGCGCTCAAGAAGACCGGCAACGAGCTGATGACGCTCCTCGGCGGCCGCGAGATCCACCCGATCAACGTCCGTGTCGGAGGCTTCTACCGCGCCCCGAGCAAACGCGAGCTCCTCCGCCTGCGCGAGCCGCTCGAACGGGCCAGGGAGGCAGCGCTCGAGACCGTTCGCTGGACCGCGACCTTCGACTTCCCGGAGCGGAAGGTCGAGTGCGACCTGGTCGCGCTCTCGCACCCCGACCGACTACGCGATCGAGCGCGGCCGCATCCGCTCGGATGCGGGGCTCGACATCGACGCGGTCGAGTACGACGAGCACTTCGACGAGGAGCACGTCGAGCGGTCGAACGCGCTCCACTCGCGCATGCGCGACGGCGGCACCTACCTCTGCGGGCCGCTTGCCCGCTACTCGCTGAACTACGAGCAGCTCTCGCCTCTCGCCCGTGAGGCTGCACGCGAAGCGGGGCTCGGCACGACCTGCCGCGACCCCTTCCGCAGCGTCATCGTCCGCTCGGTCGAGCTCGTCTACGCCTGCGACGAGGCGATCGCGCTGATCGACGCCTACGAGGAGCCCGATTCCCCATCGCTCCCGGTCGAGCCCGTCGCCGGCACCGGGTACGGAGTCAGCGAGGCGCCGCGTGGGCTCCTCTACCACCGCTACCGCACCGATGCCGAGGGGACGATCCTCGACGCCAAGATCGTGCCGCCCACCTCCCAGAACCAGCTCGCGATCGAGGACGACCTGCGTGCGGTCGTCGAGCGCAACACGAGCCTTCCCGACGAGGAGCTCCGCCGCCTCTCCGAGCAGACGATCCGCAACTACGACCCGTGCATCTCCTGCGCCACCCATTTCCTGACGCTGAACGTGGAGCGGCGGTGACCTCGACGGTCGTGATCGGCGTCGGCAACGCCTACCGGCGCGACGACGGGGTCGGCCTCGCCGTCGTCGACTCGATCCGCGGGCGGGTTCCGGCCGGTGTCGCCGTGGTCCCGTGCGAGGACGAGCCGAGCAGGCTGATCGACGCCTGGTCGAATGCCGCCTCCGCGGTCGTCGTCGACGCCGTCTCGGCAGGAGCCGAGCCCGGGACGCTCCACCGCTTCGACGCGAGCGAGGAGGCGATCCCCGCCGGGGTGTTCCGCGCCTCGACGCACGCGTTCGGTGTCGGCGAGGCGATCGAGCTCGCACGGGCGCTCGGAAAGCTTCCCGCCCGCATGCTCGTCTACGGCGTCGAGGGCGGCGAGTTCACGGCGGGCGAGGGGCTGACCGCACCGGTCGCCGCCGCCGTCGAGACCGTCGCCGACGCGGTGCTCGGAGAGCTCGCGGAGCTCGCACAAGGGGACGCCTGATGCACGAGCGCGCGCTCATGAACGACCTGATGCGGAAGATCGAGGAGGTTGCGGCCGAGAGCGGCGCGGCTCGGGTCGTGAGCATCTCCGTCCGCCTCGGCCCCCTCTCCCACTTCACGCCGGACCACTTCCGCGAGCACTTCGTCGACGCCTCCCGCGGCACCCTCGCCGAGGGCGCGGCCGTCCAGGCGGTCGTCGACGACGACATCACCGGAGACCTCGCGAGCGACGTGATCCTCGAGGACGTCGAGATCGAGCTCCCCGCGGTCGAGTCTCGGGAGCCAGGCTGATGTGCCTGGGCCAGGTCGCCCGGCTCGACGAGGCCTGGGTCGAAGACGGAGTCCGCCTCGGTCGCCTCGACGACGGCTGCGTCGTCCTCCTTGCCTACGTTCCGGACGCCGAGCCCGGAGCCGATCTTCTCATCCACCTCGGAATCCCGGTCGAGATCCTCGATCCGGGCGCCGCCGACGAGGCACGCGCCTTGCGTGCAGAAGGAGCCACACTCTATGAATCTCGGTGACACGGGGAAAACACGGGCCACGGGGATCGCCCTCGCCTTCGTGACCGCCTGCGTCAGCGGCGTCTCGATCTACCTGAACGGCCGCGCCGTCCACCACTTCCACAACGCGACCGTCTTCACGACGGCGAAGAACGCGGTCGCGGGCCTGCTCCTCGTGAGCCTCGTGCTCGCCTGGAGCCGTCGCGACGCAGGCACGCGCAGGGTGCAGCGCGAGCCGCTGCGGGGCCGCCAGTGGCTCGCCCTGCTGGGCGTCGCCGTGATCGGCGGCAGCGTGCCCTTCGCGCTCTTCTTCGAAGGGCTCGCCCGCGCACAGGCGACCCAGGCGTCCTTCATCCAGAAGACGCTCGTAATCTGGGTCGCGCTCCTCGCCGTGCCGCTGCTGCGCGAGCGCTTCCGTGCGCCGCACGCGCTCGCGATCTGCCTCCTGATCGGCGGGCAGGCCTGGCTCGTCGGGCACGCGGGCAGAGTCGTCTTCGGCGAGGGTGAGGCGATGATCCTCGCCGCAACGCTGCTCTGGTCGGTCGAGGTCGTCTACGTCAAGCGTCTCCTCACCAACCTCAGCCCCGGCCTGCTCGCCTCCGCCCGGATGGGAGGCGGGACGGCCCTCCTCCTCGCCTGGATCGCCGCGACCGGCAAGCTCGGCCAGCTCGGCGGCTACGGCGCCGAGCAGTGGCGATGGGTCGCACTCAGCGGCCTGCTCCTGACCGCCTACGTCGCGACCTGGTACGCCGCGCTCGCGCGTGCGCAGGCAATCGACGTGACCGCCGTGCTGGTCTTCGGCGCCGTCGTGACGGCGGTCCTCGGCGGAGCCGCGGACGGCACCCATGTCAGCCTCCCGGGCACGATCCTCGTCGCCGCGGGCACCGCGATCGTCGCCCTGGCTGCACTGCGGCGGCCGCAGGGCCACGAGGCGCCCGCGTGACGAATGCGGCGGGACCGCTGCTCTTCGCGCGTTACGCCTACCCACCGAACTCCCTCGGCCTCTGCGGGGCAGACGTGCAGCGAACGCTGCTCGAGTACGGCGACGCCAATGCGTCAGACGGCGGGCTCGCGGAGCTCGCCCGGACGTTCGACGGCGCCTGGCCCTACCTGGCGCTGATCGCGGAGTCGAACGGGATCGGCGACCCGCTCGACCCCCGCGTGGTCGAGGCCTACTGGGTCGGGAACGAGCTCCTCGACCGTGTCGGCCCGGGAGATCTCGCCCGGCACGTCGACGACCGGTTCAAGGGCCGGATCGGCCGGGCACGAGAGCGGATCGTCGATGTCGCGACGGCCGGCGGGGTCCCACACCATTGCTTTCACGTGTTCGCGGTCTATCCCTGGCTCGGGCTCCTGCGGACGGGCGTGGTGGACGAGCCGCTCCGGATCCTCGACCAGTGCCGGACGACCGCGGCGGTGGTCGCGAGCGTCGAGGGCGAGCGGGTCGAGGTGCTCGCAAGGCCGCTCGTCTGGGACGGGCGCTCGCTGAGGCTCGGCGAGCCTGAGCCCCGGACCGCGCGCTGGTCGGACGACGGGCTCGCGTTCATCACGACGCCCGAGCCGGGCGACCCGGTCTCGTTGCACTGGGACTTCGTCTGCGACCGGCTGACGAGGCGCACGCACGCCGCCCTCGAACGGGCGACACGCCGCGCCCTCATGGCCGTGAACGGGGCCGGAGCCGCGGTGCTCGCGCCGCTCTCGTAGGCCCTCGGGGCCTGTCGTCGCGTGGCGGCGGCGAGTTATACTTTCGGTATGAAAACGGCCGTCTCGATTCCCGATCCCCTCTATCAACGCGCAGAGGCGCTCGCGCAGCGATTGGGTAAATCGCGCAGTCAGGTCTACCGCGAAGCGCTCGCGGACTACGTGGCTCGTCGCGAGCCCGGCGTCGTCACCGGCTTGCTCGACGAGCTCGTCGACGAGTTCGGGAGTGGCGTCGACGAGTGGACCGCCGAGACGAGCCGGCGTCTGCTCGAGCGCAGCGATTGGTAGTCAGCCAGGGGAATGTCTGCTGGGCATCGCTTCCCGACCCGACCGGCTCGGGACCCGGGTTTCGCCGCCCGATCGTGGTAGTGCAAGGCGAAGCGTTCAACGCGAGCCGTCTCGGGACCGTCGTCGTCATCCCACTCACAAGCAACGTCCGCTGGGCCTCCGCGCCCGGGAATGTCCTGCTCACCGCAAAGCAGACGGGCCTCCCACGCGACTCCGCAGCAAACGTCTCTCAGATCGTCGCCGTCGACCGCAGCATCCTCAACGAGCGAGTCGGACAGCTCTCGACCACCGACATCGACCTCCTACTCAGCGGCATCGACCTCCTCCTCGGCCGCGAGTAGGCGGCTATCACTTGGCGGTTGATGTGTATCGCTAGGCCCCTTAGAGGTGTACGCTCTCGGGTATGAGCTCAACCGCGATCAAACGCACCAACATCAACCTCGACACCAACCTCGTCACCGCAGCCGCCGAAATCCTCGGAACCGTGCAAACAACCGAGACCGTCCACGCAGCCCTCCGCGACGTCATCGAACGCGCCGCCCGACAACGCCTCGCCGCCCGCGACTTCAAAGACCTCACCCCCGCAGCACTCCAACAACTCCGCCAGCCCCGCTAGGTGCAACTTGCCGACACCAGCGCCTGGGTCTGGACGCGCCAGATCGGCGGAACCCTACGCGCGCAATTCGACGAAAAGCTCATCGAGGGCGAAATCGCGATCTGCGACATGATCCGCCTCGAACTCCTCTACAGCACCCGCAACGCGTCCGAGTACGACGCCCTCAACCGCGACCTCCAAGCCCTCCCCCACCTCCCGATCGGCAAACCCGAATGGGACCGTGCCCTCGCGGTCTACCACCACCTCGCCCACCAAGCAGGCCTCCACCACCGCGCCGTCAAACACCCCGACCTCCTCATCGCCGCCGCCGCCGAGACGACCAGCACCACCATCCTCCACTACGACCACGACTACGACCACATCACCACGATCACCGGCCAACCCACCCAATGGCTCGCCCCACCCGGCACCCTCAGACCAACCTAACCCCCGTGACGACTCGTTAGTCCAGGCCGCGTCGCCGGACGGGCAGCCGCGCACGGATCGTGGTGCCCTGCTGGGGCGCGCTCTCGATCTCGAGCCTGCCGCCGAGCAGCCCGAAGCGGTCCTCGACCTCGAGGAGATCGAAGCCCCGGCCGCGATCCTGGACGACCACCTCGACCTCCGGGCCGGACTCGGTGACACGGACGAGCGCCGCCTCGACGCCGGGGTGCCTGGAGACGTTGTGGAGGGATTCCTGGACGATGCGGATGATCGCCGTCTCGAGCTCCGGCTCGTGTCGCTCGCCGGCGCGGCCTCGCTCGAAGTCGAGGTCGATCTCGAGGCTCACGTTGAGCCCGAAGCGCACCAACCCCTCGACCAGCGCCCTGGGGGCGGCCTCGGAGCCGAGCTCGTTGAGCCCGGGCGGGCGAAGGTCGGCGATCAGCGCCCGGATGTTCGCTACCTCCTCGTCGATCTGCTCGAGGGCTCCTCCGAGCGCCGCCCGAGTGACGTCGGGGCCGGCATCCTCCTCGACGGACGCGAGCGAGTGGCGGATCAGGGCCAGGCCGTGGAGGGTCTGGTCGTGGAGGTCCCTCGCAATCCGCGTGCGCTCCCGCTCCTGTCCTTCGAGGAGCCTTTCGACGGCGTGGCGGCTCACGCGCTCGGTGAGCTCGATCGCAACGGCGGCCCGGTCCGCGAACGCCTCGGCGAGACGGAGATCGGCGTCGGTCAGGCGCGTGTCGCCGCCTTGCTTGTCCCACGCGGCGGCGACCGCGAGCACGCGATCGCCCAGGAGCAGCGGCACCACGAGCGTCGAGGTGGCGGCAATGATGCGCGCAGCAGCCTGGTCGATCTCGGGATCGTCGATGATCGAGTCGATCCGCTCGCTCCGGTGGTACCGGAACGCCTGCCCCATCTTCGAGTGCTCGACCTCGAGCTGCATTCCGAGGACGCCGGGTGCGACCTCACCGGCAGCGGCCTCGACCACGAGCCTCCGGCCGTCCGAGGTCGGAAGGGCCACCATCACCCCGCGCACTCCGAGGAGCTCGCGCAGGTGGCCGACGGTCAGGTCGAGGAGCCGCCCGAGCTCCGTCTCGCCGGTCAGGTGCCGCGAGACCTCGTTCAGCGACTCCAGCTGCCACGACCAGCGGCGAGCCGATTCGACCAGGCGGACGTTCTCGATCGCGACGGCGCCCTGGGCCGCGAGCAGGGAGAGCAGCTCTTCGTCGCCGCGCGCGAATCCCTCGCCCGTGAGCTTCTCGAACACGTAGAGGTTCCCGAACGTCGATCCGCGCACGACCACGGGGACGGCGACGCTCCCGCTCGCCGCCAACTCGGCCGGCAGGAACCGGCGCGCACCTGCGGCACCGTCAGCCCCGGGAAGCCCTTCATCCCGGGCCGCGACAACGGGCTCGAAGCCGAAGCCGACGACCAGGCCGGGCGCCACGCTCGGGTGGAGGACGTCGATCGCCGCGGCCCGCGCGCCGGCGAGCTCGGCCGCCAGCTCGACCACGCGGTGCAGCAGCCCGTCGAGCGACGACTCCGACGCGAGCGCGATCCCCGCCTCGGCGAGCCGGCGCAGCCGCCCGTCCGCCTCGCCGGTCGGAGCCGAAGCGGTCGAGCGTGCTCGTGTGGGCGAGCTCAACGCTCTGCAAACCTACTCGAACCTATGACAGACTGTTCACCCGAGCCAAGAATGGTCGGCCTCAGCCGGTCGATTGGAAGCCGGCCCGAGCGAGTCCTTGCGGGAAACCCGAAAAGCCGATCGGGATCTCCGCCGATGCTCGGGACCTGCCCTGCCCGTACCTTCGAGTCGACAACGACATGGAGGCGAAGCACATGGCAGTCCGCGTAGCAATCAATGGTTTCGGCCGCACAGGCCGGGCGGCCTTCCGTGCCGCCTACGAGCGTGAGGCGCCGATCGAATGGGTGGCGATCAACGATCTGGCCGATCCGAAGATGCTCGCCCAGCTGCTCCGGTACGACTCGGTGTACGGGCCGTTCCAGGGCACGGTCGAAGCGCTCGAGGACGCCATCGTCGTCGACGGGGTCCGCATCCCGACTCCCGGGCTCACGGATCCGGCCCTGCTTCCCTGGGCCGAGCTCGGCGTCGAGGTGGCCATCGAGTCGACCGGGCTCTTCCGGTCGCGCGAGGGCGCTGCCAAGCACCTCGAGGCCGGCGCCCGCAAGGTCGTGATCTCCGCTCCCGCGAAGGAGCCGGACGTCACCGTCGCACTCGGGGTCAACTTCGACCAGGTCTACGACCCGGAGCTCCATCACATCATCTCGAACGCCTCGTGCACCACGAACTGCCTCGCCCCGGTGGCCAAGGTCCTCCATGAAGGCCTCGGCATCCGCCACGGCCTGATGACGACCGTGCATGCCTATACCGGCGATCAGCGGTTGCTCGACGCGCCTCACAAGGACTATCGCCGCGCCCGCGCGGCGGCCTGCAACCTCGTCCCCACGACGACCGGCGCCGCGAAGGCGGTCGGCCTCGTCATCCCGGAGCTGCTCGGCAAGCTGCAGGGCTTCGCGGTGCGCGTGCCGGTGCCGACCGGCTCACTCGTGGATCTCACGGTCGAGGTCGAGCACGCAACGAGCATCGAAGAGGTGAACGCACTCGTCGCCGGGCGCGCCGACAAGGGCGAGCTCGCCGGCATCCTCCACTACAGCGAGGAGCCGCTCGTCTCCTCCGACATCATCAAGTCCGCCTTCTCGTCGATCTTCGACGCAGGGCTGACGACGGTGATCGACGGGACGCAGGTCAAGGTCGTCTCCTGGTACGACAACGAGTGGGGATACTCGAACCGGCTCGTCGACCTCGTCCAGCGGCTGCTCGTCCCGGTTCCGGCCGGGGTCTGAAGACGCTCCACCCGGGGCCGGGACGCGAGTTCCGGCCCCGGCCCTCCCCCGTGCGCCCTACGCCGTCGGGGCGGGTGCCCCGCCCTGACCGCGCACACTCTCGATCGAGGCGGCGGCGGCATCCGGGTCGAGATAGCGGCCGCTGACGCCGTAGCGCGGGTCGACGGAGCCGAGCGGGCACATCGCCGCGTCGAGCTCGTAGAGAAGAGGGACGCCCGTCGGCATGTTCAGCTCGGCGATCTCGGAGTCCGGGATCCGGTCGAGGTGCTTCACGAGCGCCCGCAGGGAGTTTCCGTGGGCGGCGACGAGCACGAGCTTCCCGGCGCGGAGGTCCGGGACGATCGCGTCGTACCAGTAGGGCAGCACACGACCGAGCACGTCCTTGAGGCATTCGGTGGCCGGTAGCGCGTCCGGGGGAAGCTCGGCGTAGCGCGGATCGAGCGCCGGGGCGAGCTCGGAGCCCTCCGCAAGCGGCGGCGGCGGTACGTCGTAGGAACGGCGCCAGAGCATGAACTGCTCGTCGCCGAACTCGCGGCGGGTCTCCTCCTTGCTCTTGCCCTGGAGCGCGCCGTAGTGGCGTTCGTTCAGCCGCCACGAGCGCTTGACCGGGATCCAGGCCCGGTCCGCCGCCTCGAGTGCGAGCTCGGCCGTCCGCATCGCCCGGGAGAGAACCGAGGTGTGCACGACCTCCGGGAGAAGCCCCGTCGAGACGAAGAGCTCGCCTGCATGGGTCGCCTCGCGACGGCCCCGCTCGGAGAGGTCGACGTCGACCCACCCGGTGAAGAGGCCCTTGTCGTTCCAGGTGCTCTCGCCGTGGCGAAGCACCACGAGGCGACCTGCGACGTTGGATCCGGCGTGCGTCGGGATGGACAGAGGCGGGAGCTCCTTTCGCCGGGCAGCGTATCGGGAAGAGCGGTACCGGCCGAGATCCGTCAGGCGAGGGCCGGATCGAGCAGGTCAGAGAGGTCGGAGACGAGCCGGTCGGCGCCCGCGGCGCTCAGGAACTCCCGTCGCCCGCCACGGTCGACGCCGACCGTGAAGCAGAGCCCTGCCGCCTTGCCGGCGGCGATCCCGAGCTGGTCGGTCTCGAACCCTGCCACCGCCGAGGGGGGAAGCCCGAGCTGGCGGCAGGCCGCGAGGATCGTGTCCGGGGCCGGCTTGGCGCGAAGCCCCTGATCCTTCATGGTGTTGCCGTCGATCCTGTGCAGGAGAAGCGGCGAGAGCCCCGCGCTCGTGATGATCGAGTCCCCGTTCGCGCTGGCAGTCACGACCGAGCAGTCGAGCCCGGCCTCGTCGGCCGCCTCGAGGAACCGCAACGAGCCTTCGAAGGCGGCGATCCCCTCCTCGGCGATCAGGCTCCGCACGAGCTCGTTCTTACGCCTCGCGAGCCCTTCGACCGAGAAACCGTCACCGGCACGGCGCGCGCGCTCCGGAAGCCTGATCCCCCGGCTGGCGAGGAACGCGTCCACGCCCTCGAGCCGCGGCTTCCCGTGGATGTGCTCGCGGTAGTCCTGAGGCGTGAAGCGAGCGATCGGGAAGCGGCGCTCGCCGGTCCGCTCGCCCCACACGGTGAGGAACTCGTCGAAGGTCTCCTTCCAGGCCTCCTGGTGGATGTGGGCGCTGCCTGCGAGGACGCCGTCGAGGTCGAACACGCAGCCGTGGACCTCCGGAGGCAAGGCGAGCATCTGCCGAGAGGCTCTCGGGAGAGACAGCCGGTGGCGCAGGTGGATGTGCTCGTCGCGGGCGATCGAATCGATCAGGCGTGCCGTGTCGTCCCGTTCTCTCACCAGGCGGCCGAAGTGCTCGTGCAGCTCACTCGCCGGGAAGTGAAGGCTCGATGGGCCTCGCTCGACGGCCTTCAGCCCGTCGTAGGCGAGGTCGAGCGCGAGGCGCCAGTGGTTGCTGAGCGCGTCCAGATCGACCGGTTCGGGCTTGGAGGTCACACAAGAAGTGTCCGCTCGTAATGCCGCTGACCGATCCGAGGTAACTACGACATCCATCGCGGGAAACCCGCAGAGCTCGCAGAGCTGAGGGAACTACGCGGTGATCCGCACGTCGTTACGGAGCACGCCGATCCCCTCGACCTCGACCTCGACCACGTCGCCGTCGGCAAGCGCGAGCCTGGGGTCGCGGAAGTACCCGACGCCTGACGGCGTCCCCGTGAGGATCAGGTCACCGGGCTCGAGCGTCAGGGCGGCGGAGACGTACGAGACGAGCGCCGGGACGCCGAAGACGAGCAGGCTCGTGCGCGAGTCCTGGAGGGTCCGGCCGTTGACCCGCTGCTGGACCCTCACGTCGGCCGGGTCGAAGCTCTCCGCCGGGACGATACGCGGCCCGACCGGGCAGAAGCCGTCGAGCCCTTTGCCGCGGAACCACTGGCCGTCCGAGAACTGGGCCTCGCGGGCGCTGACGTCGTTCCCGCAGGTGTACCCGGCGATCACCTCGAAGGCGCTGGTGGCCGGAACCGCATAGGCGCGTTCGCCAATCACAACGGCAAGCTCCGCCTCCGCGTCCACGTGCCCGATCCCGGCCGGCAGCACGATCGCGTCGCCGTCGCCGAGGAGGGTGTTCGCGAACTTGCCGAAGAGGAGCGGCGCCTTCGGCAGCTCCATGTTCGACTCACCCGCGTGCTCGCGGTAGTTCACCCCGACACACACGATCTTCGGGTCCGGGCGACCGAACTGCTCGGCCCAGGCGGTGCGAACGGCCTCGTTGCTCATGGGCCTGGCACCGCCACGAGCCCGCGGTCGAGGAGGCCGCGGAAGGCCTCGATCGTCAGCTGCACGCCGTCCACGACGGGAGTCTCGACGAAGCCCGGCACGAGGGCGTGAAACGACGATGCGTCGCTCTCTGCCGGGAACGGGAGCGGCACGTCGTCGAGCTCGATCCCCTCCCCGCCGATCGCCTCGACGAGATCCGCGATCCTCGTCGTGACGCCGGGCAGGTTGTGCGTCTCCGCCCCAGACGCGCCGGCGTCGCTCGCGGCGATGAACGCCCGGGCCGCGTCGCGCGCGAGCTGCAACTGGCAGGCGCCGCCGAAGGGGATCCGGTAGGGAGCCCCGGCCGCGGCAGCGAGCATGGCGGTCGTGGCGGCGGAGGTGAGGCCCTGGTCGCGCCCCACGCCGTAGACGGTGTGCGGGCGAAGCCCCACGCTCGCCGTGCCGCTCTCCTCGAAGGTCACACGTGCAGTTTGCTCGTTCGCGCGCTTGAAGACGCCGTAGAGCGTCGAAGGCACCCCGCTCGTCCCGCCCGACGAGTCGAGGGCGGCGATCGAGGACGCGTAGACGACCGGCGCGAGCTTGCGCTGCGTCGCGACCTGGAAGACGTTGACGGTTCCGACCACGTTCACGCGGGCGCCGAGCGGCGGATCGGCCCGCACGAACGGCACCTGAAGCGCTGCGAGGTGGATCACGTTGGTGGCGTCGTGACGCTCGATCGCGCCGTCGAGGACGGCAAGATCGGCGATGTCGCCGACCTCCCAGGGCACGGCATCGGCCTCCTCGCCGAGGAGCAGCCGCAGCCGCCGGGGCTCGGAGGCGAGATCGAAGGCAACGACCTCCCTCCCGGAGCGGACGAGCTCGTGCACGACCCAGGCGCCGATGCAGCCGTCGGCCCCGGTGACGAGGAACCGCGCCACGCCAGAGCTCAGTCGAGCTCCAGCCCGACGTAGTTCTCGGCGAGCGTCGTCGCCGCCGCGCGCGAGCCGGCGACGTAGCGCAGCTGGGAGAGCTGCAGCTTCCGCTCGAACGCGTCGCCTGTCTCGCTTCGGTGGAGCATGGTCGTCATCCAGTAGGAGAACTGCTCGGCGCGCCAGACGCGTCGCAGGCACCGCTCGGAGTACGTCTCGAGGCCGCGCCGATCGCCGCTGCCGTACCAGGCGACGAGCGCATCGGCGAGGATCTCGACGTCGGCGATGGCGAGGTTGAGCCCTTTCGCGCCGGTCGGCGGGACGATATGGGCCGCATCGCCGGCGAGGAAGAGCCGGCCGTGCTGCATCGGCTCGGCGACGAAGCTGCGCATGCCGGTGATCCCCTTCTCGAGGATCGGGCCTTCCTCGAGCGTCCAGCCCTCGACGCCGAGGCGGGTCTGCAGCTCGTCCCAGATCCGCTCGTCGGACCAGCCGGCGATATCCTCGTCGTGGCGGCACTGCACGTAGAGACGCGAGAGCGTCGGGGAGCGCAGGCTCAGCAGCGCGAAGCCGCGTTCGTGGCTCGAATAGACGAGCTCCTCGTTCGACGGGGCGACGGCGGCGAGGATCCCGAGCCAGCCGTAGGGGTACTCCCGCTCGAAGCTCCGGAGCACCCCGGCCGGGATCGCCGGACGGCAGACGCCGTGAAAGCCGTCGCAGCCCGCGACGAGATCGCACTCCAGCTCGCGAACGTCGCCCTCGTGGCGGTAGCGGAGGATCGGAAGGTCGGTCTCGACACCCTCGACGCCGAGCGTCTCGGCCTCGAAGAGGAGCGGGAGCCCGGAGGCGATCCTGGCTGCGACAAGGTCCTTGACGACCTCGGTCTGCCCGTAGATCGTGATCGTGCGGCCGCCGGTGAGCTCGCTCATCGGGATGCGGTGGCGCTCGCCGTCGAACTGCAGCTCGATCCCGTGGTGGACGATCCCCTCCGCGTCCAGGCGCGCGCCGACCCCGGCTCCGCGCAGGAGCTCGACGGTGCCCTGCTCGAGGACGCCCGCGCGAATCCTGTGCTCGACGTAGTCACGGCTCCGAGCCTCGAGGACGACCGACTCGATCCCGGCCTGCTCGAGCAGGCGCGCGAGGGTGAGCCCGGCCGGCCCGGCTCCGACGATGCCGACCTGGGTGCGCATCAGCGCTGGGCGGCAGCCGCGGTCGTCATTGCTCGTCGAGCACTCTCTGGGCGATTGCGAACGCCGAGTTCGCCGCCGGAACGCCGCAGTAGACCGCGCTCTGGAGGAGCACCTCCTTGATCTCGTCGGTGCTGAGGCCGTTGCGGAGAGCTGCGCGGACGTGCATCGCGAGCTCCTCGGGCCGGCCGAGTGCGATCAGCGCCGTAAGGGTGATCGCACTCCGCATGCGCCGGTCGAGCCCGGGCCGCGCCCAGATCTCGCCCCAGGCATAGCGGGTGATCAGATCCTGGAAGTCGGCTGTGAACGGAGTCGTGCGCTCGATCGCGCCGTCGACATGCTCGTCGCCGAGGACCTCGCGGCGGACATCCATCCCCCGCTCGCGGCGCTCGTCGGTCACGACGGCTCCCGGTAGAGCTCGAGCGCGCGGTCGGTGAACGCCCCGGCCGAGCCGAGGTAGGTAGTGGGGTCGAGTGCCTCTGCGATCTCCTCGCGCGCGAAGCCTGCCGGCGGCTCGGCGAGGAGCTCGTCCGGGGTCGAGCCGGCGAGCACCGCGGCGGCCTGTGCGCGGCCGAGACGCTCGCCGAGAACGAAGAGGAGCCGCTCGCTCATCACCGCCGCGCGCGAGGCCTCGAGATTGACCTGCATCCGCCTCGTGTCGACCTCGATGCCCTCGAGCGTCTCGGCGATCGCGTCGGCAGCTCCTCCCGTCGCGCCGAGGGCGGTCGAGAGAGCGCCCCACTCCGCCTGCCAGGCGCCGATCGGCCGCTCCAGCTCGGTGACGATGGTCTCGGTCAGGAGCCCGGCGGCGGCGCGCGCCTGGCGGGCGCACGCGCCGGCGAGCACCGAGCCGACCGGGTTTCGCTTGTGCGGCATCGTCGAGGAGCCCCCCCTGCCCGGCGGCTCGCGCACCTCTGCCACTTCGGCCTGCGCGAGCAGGGCGACGTCGAGGCCGATCTTCGCGAGCACGCTCGCCGCCTGTGCCAGCGCCTGGCCAAGCTCCGCAACCCGCGAGCGGGCGGCGTGCCAGGGCAGCAACGCCTCCGGGAGCCCGAGCTCGGCCGCGAAGCCCCGGGAGACCTCGGGGCCGTGCGACCCGAGAGCGGCCAGCGTCCCGGCCGCCCCGCCGAGCTGAGCGGCGAGCCGGGTGTCGCGGATCCACTCGAGCCGCCGGCGGGCCTCGAGGACGGCGACGAGCCAGCCCGCGGCCTTGAGCCCGAACGTCGAGGGAACCGCGGGCTGAAGCAGCGTCCGGCCGATCATCGGTGTGTCCCGGTGCTCGGCGGCGAGCCGGGCGCAGGCCGCCTCGACGCGGCCCAGCTCGCCGAGCAGTAACCCGAGCGCGTCGCGCGCGACGAGCATCGCCGCGGTGTCGACGATGTCCTGGCTCGTCGCGCCCCTGTGCACGTCGTCGGCGGCCGCGCCGCCGACCGCCTCGCGGAGCGCGCGGACGAGCGGCTCGGCGGGATTCCCGGTGGCCCGGCCCTGCTCGGCGAGCTGCTCGATGTCGAATCGCTCCGGGTCGCACGCTGCCGCGATCGCGGCGGCGGCCTCGGCCGAGATCAGCCCCGCGGCCGCCTCGGCGTTCGCGAGGGCGCGCTCGGCATCGAGCATCGCGGCGAGCCAGGCCTCGTCGGCGACCGCCTCCCGGATCGCGGCGGGGACGAAGAGCGCCGCGAAGGTCGTCAATGCGCGAAGAAGGTCGTTGCGAGCGGGCCTTGCATGTGGATGTCGAAGCGTATGCCCTCGTCCGCCGAAGCGGCGAGGAGAGTTGCCCGCTCGTCCGGAGCGAGCCCGGACAGAAAGGGGTCGGCGGCGTTCGCCTCCTCCTCGTCCGGGAAGTAGATGCGGGTGAGCTGATGGCGCAGGAGCCCTCTCGCGAAGACCGCCACCTCGAGATGCGGCGCGCCCGCGCCTGCCGGCGGCTTCGGGACGACGAACGCGAATGCTCCCTCGGCGTCGGTTCCGCAACGGCCCCAGCGGCGGCTCGACGGGTCGCAGACCTCGATCAGCCCGTCGTTGATCGGCTCGCCCTGGCCGTCGAGCAGCCGGCCCCGGAGCGAGATCGCCCCCTCCTCCCCTGCCTGCACGAGCTCGTTCTCGCGCCGTCCGCAGAGGCCGATCGAGAAGAAGGGGCCAACGGTTTGCGATGGCGTGCGGCCGAGCTTCAATGGCCCTCCTCGATCGGCGTCGTGCCCGTGCCGCCGCGGCCGAGGACGATGTCCCACTCGTAGGCGAGAGACCATTGCGGCTGGGTCGTCGGCAGGTCGAAGCGGGCGATCAGGAGCTCACGCGACCGCGGGTCCCGGATCGAGTTGAAGATCGGGTCGAACGGGAACAGCGGATCGCCCGGGAAGTACATCTGGGTCACGAGCCGGTCGAGGAACCGATGGCCGAACAGGGAGAAATGGATGTGCGCCGGACGCCACGCGTTCTCGTGGTTGCCCCACGGGTAGGAGCCGGGCTTGATCGTGATGAAGTGGTAGCGGCCGTCGGCGTCGCTGAGGCATCGGCCGGCACCGGTGAAGTTCGGGTCGAGCGGCGCGGGGTGCTGGTCGACCTCGTGGTGGTAGCGACCGGCCGAGTTCGCCTGCCAGACCTCGACGAGAGCGCCGCTGATCGGACGGCCGTCCTCGTCCAGCACCCGGCCGGAGACGGTGATCCGCTCGCCGAGCGGCTCCCCCGCGTGCTGCCGGGTGAGGTCGCGGTCGCCTTCTGCGACGTCGCTCTCGCCGTACACGGGCCCCGCGGCGGCGTGCAGCTCCTCGGGCATAGTCACGAGAGGCCGGGAGGGCGCGCGCCAGCGGGTCGACCGGTAGCCGGGGTAGTCGACCTGGACCTCGGGCCCGAAGCTCGGGTCGTCGGGCAGGACGATCGTGGGGTCGACGCCCGCGGGCAACGGTGCGCTCACGCCGCCACCTTCGGCCGGAGCGCACGCAGGACGGTGAGCTCCTCGTCGCTCGGCGGCTCGGTCTCGCCCAGGTCGTCGGCGACGGCGAGCTCCCACCCTGTCGCCGCTCGTACCTGGTCGACGCCGACTCCCGGATGCAGCGAGACGAGCGTGAGCTCGCCGCCGCGCGGCTCCAGCACCCCGAGATCTGTGACGACGACCTCGACCCGGTCGCCGAGGCTGGTCGTGAAGTCGAGCTTCTCGACGAACGTGCGGTCGCTCTGGCGCAGCAGCACGAAGACGCCCCGTGCGGCTGTCGCGATCTCCGGGGCACCGCCCCCGCCGGGAAGGCGCACCTTCGGATGGCCGTACTCGCCGATCACGGTGCTGTTCAGGTTGCCGTGACGGTCGATCTGGGCGGCGCCGAGAAAGCCGATGTCGATCCGGCCGCCCTGCAGCCAGTAGGCGAACATCTCGGGCACCGACACGACCGCATCGGCGGTCTCGGCCAGCTCCCCGTCGCCGATCGAGAGCGGCAGGGCATCCGGCTTGGAGCCGATCGTGCCGCTCTCGTAGACGAGAACGAGGTTTGGCGCATGCGTCCGGCGCGCCAGGTTCGCCGCCCGGCTCGGCAGCCCGATCCCGACGAAGCAGACGGCACCGTCCAGCATCCGCCGGGCGCCCGCGACGGCCATCATCTCGTCCGGGCTGTAATCGGTCACGCAAGGGCTCCGGCTTCCGCCAGGCTGGCGTGGTACTCGCCGATGTCCGCGGTCGCGAGCACGTGCCGCTGCATCCAGGCGAGGAACTGGTCCCGGTCGCGGCTGATCTCGTCCCAGCCGACGTAGAAGTCGTTGTCGCGGTCGTAGTAGCTATGGGCATACGACGGGTGCGCGCCACCCGGCGCGACCGCGACGGCATCCACGACCCAGCCCGGGATCACGATCGCGCCCGGCGTCGGCTCGAGCTCGTCGACGATCTCCTCGACGGTGACGAGCGAGCGTGACGCGGCGAGGACGGCCTCCTTCTGGACGCCGAGGATGCCCCAGAGCTGGACGTTCCCGTGGCGGTCGGCTCGCTGGGCGTGCACGATCGCCACGTCCGGCCGGTGGGCCGGCACCGCGGCGAGCTGCTCGCCCGTGAACGGGCACTCGACCGAGGCGACGCGCGTGTGGGCCGGGAGATCCCCGCCCTCGTAGCCCCGCAGGACGCCGAAGGGGAGATTCGACGCCCCGGCCGCATAGGCGGCGGCCATCCCCGCGTGGGAGTGCTCCTCGAGCTCGAGTGGATGAGGCCAGTCGTGCTCGACGGCGTCGCGCAGGCGGTGAAGCGAGCCGACGCCCGGGTTCCCGCCCCAGGAGAACACGAGCTTGCGCGCACAGCCCATCCCGATCAGCTGGTCGTAGATCACGTCGGGCGTCATGCGGATGAGCGTCAGATCCCGCCGCCCTTGCCGGACGACCTCGTGCCCGGCGGCATGCGGGATCAGGTGCGTGAACCCCTCGAGGGCAACCGTGTCGCCGTCGTGGACGAGCTCTTCGATCGCGTCTCGAAGCGAGACGAGCATGCCCGGAGCTCGATTCAAGACGGATCGAGCTCCTAGAACGGGAACGGGTGCGTTCCGCTCTGAACGGTTATCCAGCGCAGCTCCGTGAACTCGTCGATCACGGCCTGGCCGCCGAACCGCCCCCACCCGGAGTCCTTGACGCCGCCGAACGGCATCTGCGGCTCGTCGGCCACCGGCTGGTCGTTGACGTGGACGATGCCCGACTCGAGCAGCTGCGCGAGCGCGAAGCCCCGGTCGGCGTCGCTCGTGAGGATGCCTGCGCTGAGACCGTAGGTCGTGGCATTCGCGCGCTCAACCGCCGCCTCGGCCGTGTCGACCACCTCGACCGCGAGCACGGGCCCGAACGTCTCGTGGCGGGCGAAGTCGGAGTCCTCCGGGACGTCCGTGAGCAACGTCGCCTGGTAGCAGGGCCCCTCGGCGGCACCGCCTGCGAGCACCCGCGCGCCCTTCGAGACCGCCTCGTCGACCCGCGAGGAGACGAGCGCGAGCGCGTCGGCGTTGATCAGCGGCCCGATCACCGTGTCGTGCTCTTTCGGATCGCCCGCCTTCAGCGTGCTCGTCTTGGCGGCGAGTCGCTCGATGAACGCGTCCGCGATCGGGCGCTCGACGATCACCTTGCGGGCCGACATGCAGATCTGCCCCTGGTGCAGGAAGGCCCCGAACGCGGTCGCGTTGACGGCGTAGTCGAGATCGGCGTCGGCGAGGACGATCACGGGGTTGTAGCCGCCGAGCTCGAGCACGACGCGCTTCAGGTGGCGACCTGCGGCCTCGGCGAGCTTGCGGCCGACGCCGGTGGAGCCGGTGAAGTTGAGTCGGCGGACGGCGGGATGCGAGACGAGCTCGTCCCCGATCGGCGCGGCAGCCCCGGGGGCGTGCGGGACGACGTTGAGCACCCCGTCGGGAAGGCCCGCCTCGGCGAAGATCTCGGCCCAGATCAGGCCGCCCGAGATCGGCGACCACTCGGACGGCTTCAGCACCACCGTGTTGCCGAGCGCGAGCGGCGCAGCGATGGAGCGCGCCGAGAGGATCAGCGCGACGTTCCACGGGGCGATCGCGGCAACGACGCCGACGGGCCTCCGGAGCCCCATCGCGAGCGATCCGGGCGAGTCGGACGGGATCACGGTGCCGATCGGGGAGTACGCGAGTGCCGCCGCCTGACGCAGGAGGCCCGGGACGAAGTGCATCTGGAACATGCCGATGCCGAAGCTCGCCCCGGTCTCGCGCGCGAGCAGCTCGACGATCTCGTCGTTGCGGCGCTCGAGGATGTCGGCGGCCTTGAGGAAGATCCGCTGCCGCTCTGCAGGCAGGACGCCGGCCCAGGCGGGGAATGCCGCTGCGGCAGTCTCGATCGCCCGGCGGGCATCCGCCGCGGTGCCGGCGGAGACGTTCGCGACGAGCTCGCCGGTGAACGGGTCGCGGTCATCGAACGTGGCACCGCCTTCCGCGTCCGTCCAGGCTCCGCCGATGTACTGCTTGTAGTCGCGCGTCTCGGTCATGCGTTCTCCTCTCGAAGTGGCCGGCGGAGCGTGTCGCCGGTCGTCGTGCCGTGGGCGGTGGGCGCTCCACGCCTGGCGCTCGGTGCTCTCGCCTGCCTCTTCACTCGAACGTTCGCCTCCTGGCCCGAAAACGCCGGCTGCCTGGCGCCCAGCCGGACGCTACGACCGGGGATGTCCACTTGTCAAGCCGCCGTTCCATCTAGTAGAACACTCTGGTGGCGGATACCGCCGGCGGGCATTCGCAGTCGATCGAGCGCGGGCTTGCCGTGCTGTCGGCCTTTCGCTCGGCCCAGCCGATGCTCGGCGTCAGCGAGCTGAGCAACCTCGTCGGCCTCAGCCGCAGCACGACCCACCGGTACGTCTCGACGCTCGCAACCCTCGGCTACCTCCTGCAGGATCCTGCCACGAAGAAGTACCGCCTCGGGCCCCGAGTGCTCGACCTCGGCTTCTCGGCGATCAACTCGATGGAGCTGCGCGACGTCGCAGCGCCCCACCTTCGCCAGCTCTCCGACGAGACGGGCTACACGGTGAACATGGCGATCCTCGACGATCTCGACATCGTCTACGTCGAGCGCTGCCGAAGCTCGCGGCTGGGCCAGCGGCAGATCGACCTGAACCTGCACATCGGCGCGCGGCTCCCGGCCTACTGCACCTCGCTCGGCAAGGTCCTGCTCGCCTTCCTGCCACCCGAGGAGCAGGCCGAGCGCCTGCGGCGGATCGAGTTCTCGACGCGCGGGCCGAACACGCTCACGACGCGGAACGCCCTGGCCGCGGAGCTCCAGCAGGTCCGCGCGAGCGGCTTCTCGATCAACAACGAGGAGCTCGCCTACGGGCTCCGGTCGATCGCAGCGCCGGTCCTCTCGCGCGACGGCAGCGCCGCCGCGGCGATCAACCTGGCGGTGCACAGCTCGATGGTCTCGATGGGCGAGCTCGTCGCCGGCCTGAGAGACACGCTGCGCCGCGCGGCGGCCGACATCTCGGACCGGCTCGGCTACCGGCCCTGACCTGTATACAAGAGACTCATGGCAGGCCGCCCTTCACCCCCGTTTCGCGCCGACCACGTCGGCAGCCTGCTGCGGCCGGCTGCACTGACCGCCGCGCGCGCCGAGGCCGCCGCCGGCCGGCTCACGGCCGAAGAGCTGCGAGCCAGCGAGGACGAGGCGATCCGCGAGGCGGTGCGGCGGCAGGAAGAGGTCGGGCTGCGGGCCGCCACGGACGGCGAGCTCCGCCGCGCCTCCTGGCACATGGACTTCATCTACCAGCTCGACGGCGTCAGCAAGCAGGCCGGCGACATGAGCGTCACGTTCCACGGCGAGCACGGCGACATCGAGTTCACCCCGTCGGCTCTCCACGTCGACGGGAAGCTCGGCGTCTCGAAGACGATCTTCGGCGACGACTTCGGCTTCCTGCAGGAGGTCGTCACGACGGCGACGCCGAAGCTCACGATCCCGTCGCCGAGCATGGTCCACTACCGCGGCGGCCGGGCCTCGATCGACCCGGCGGTCTACCCCGACCTCGAGAGCTTCTGGCGCGACCTCACCGCCGGCTACGCCGAGGAGGTTCGCCGGCTCGGCGAGCTCGGCTGCACCTACCTCCAGTTCGACGACACGAGCCTCGCCTACCTGAACGACCCGGGCCAGCGAGCCTACGTCGCTTCGATCGGCGGCGACCCCGACCGCCAGCATGTCGAGTACATCCACCACATCAACGAGGCGCTGGCATCCCGGCCGACGGGGATGGCCGTGACGACCCACATGTGCCGCGGCAACTTCCGCTCCTCCTGGGTCGCCGAGGGCGGCTACGAGTTCGTCGCCGAGGCGCTCTTCTCGGAGCTCGAGGTGGACGGCTTCTTCATGGAGTGGGACGACGAGCGGTCGGGCGGCTTCGAGCCGCTCCGGTTCGTCCCGAAGGGCAAGCAGGTGGTGCTCGGCCTCGTCACGACCAAGCACGGGGCGCTCGAGCGCAAGGACGACCTGAAGCGCCGGATCGAGGAGGCGACCGCCTTCATCGACCTCGACCAGCTCTGCCTCTCGCCCCAGTGCGGGTTCTCCTCGACGGCCGAGGGCAACGAGCTCACCCGGGACGACGAGCTCGCGAAGCTCCGTCTCGTCGTCGAAGTGGCCGAGGAGGTCTGGGGCGGGATCTAGACCTGGCCGGTAGGCCGGTGCCGGCCGCAGCCCGGGTGTCAACCTCCGGCCGTCTGGCTGTCTAGGGTTGAGATCATGCGCTTGCGGGGCCCTCGCCGAGGCGCAGCACCTCCACGGTTTCCCGAGCAAGGGCGCTCGAAGCCGGTCCTCCTCGCCGTCGCGCTCGTCGCTCTCCTCGCTGCGGGAGCGTTCGCCGGAATCTACGCGGGCAAGATGCCACCGCACGGCGACGGCCCGATCCGCTCGGACGGCATCGGCTACTACATCTACCTGCCCGCGGTCTTCATCGATCACGACCTGTCGCTGCGGCGCACGGCCTCCCGGCCCTTCGCAGGCCACACGGGCAACCTGGGATCGCTGCAGCGCGAGCCGAACGGCCGACTGCTCGACCAGTACGGCATCGGCGAGGCGGTGATGATGGCGCCCTTCTTCGGCGCCGGTGAGGCGATCGCGGTCGCCACCGGTGCGAGCCGGGACGGCTTCTCGTGGCCCTTCGAGGCCGCAGCGGCATTCGCCGGCTTCTTCTACGCGCTCGCCGGCCTGCTCGTGCTCGGGTCACTCCTCCGCCGCTGGTTCCAAGACGGGACTGTCGTGGTCGCGCTTCTCGCGATCCCGTTCGGGACCGATCTCTTCAGCTATGCGACCTACGACGCGACCTTCAGCCACGCCTACTCGTTCTTCCTCGTCGCCGTCACCCTGCGGCTTGCGCTGTCCATCTGGCAGCGACCGCACAGGCGAACCGCCCTTGCGCTCGGCGTCTCGCTCGGTCTGATCGGGCTCGTCCGGCCGACGAACCTGACCGTCATCGCCCTCTGCGCCCTTGTCGGCGTCGAGCGGGGGCGCGATCTTCGCGGACGAGTCGCCGCGTTGGTCCGGCACGGTCGGCTCGTCGCACTCGCGGCGTGCGCTTTCGCTCTTACGATCGCGCCGCAGCTCGCGTACTGGCATTCGGCGACCGGCCACTTCCTGGTCGATGCGTATCCGCCCGGGAACGGGCAGCTCCATCTGCTCCACCCGCACCTCGTCGGCGTGCTCTTCAGCGTCCGTAAGGGACTCTTCTTCTGGTCTCCGCTCCTGGTCCTCGCGGTGCTCGGGCTCGCGCCGCTGAGGTCCCGCGTGCCGCAGCTCTTCCTGGCCTCGATCGCCTACCTCGCGGTCGATATCTGGGTCGTCTCGTGCTGGTCGATCTGGTGGTACGGAGGCTCGTTCGGTATGCGGGCGCTGATCGAGGCGTTCCCCGTCTTCGCGCTCGGGTTGGCGGCCCTTGTCGATGCCTGCCGTGGAAGCGCGCAGCGGCTCGCCCTCCAGCTCGCACTCGCCGTGACGATCTTCCTCTCGCTCCACGCAACGCTCGCCTACTGGCAGGGCCGCATCCCAGAGGACCGGACGACGTTCCAGATCTACCTGGACTCTTACTGATCCCGGGCCCGCCGCGGGGCTCCGAGCGCGCCGAAGAACGCACGTTGCAAGACACGACCCCGGGGGTGCGTCCCCGGGTGCGGCAAGGACGCTCAGGTATCGCGGCGGTAGGTCTCGAGGCCGGGGCGGATCGACTTCTCGTCGAGGAACTGGCTGAGTCCCTGCTCGCGGCCGCGCTCGCGGTCGAGGAACTGCGACTGCTCGAGCTTGGCGTACAGGTAGTCCTCCGCGGTATCCCAGCTCATCGTCTGCGCGTGCTTGAAGCCGAGCTTGGCGGCGCGCAGCACGACCGGGTTCTTCTCGAGGAGCTCGCGGGCGAGCACCTCGACCTCGGCGCGCAACTGGTCGCGCGGGACGCTCCAGTTGACGAGCCCCATCTCGGCGGCCTTGCGGCCGTCGAAGGTGCGGCCGGTCATGATGTAGAGCAGCGCGTCGCGAACGCCGACCGTCTCCGCGAGCCCACGGCTGACGAGGCTCCCCGGTGGGATGCCCCAGTTGACCTCGGAGAGGCCGAAGGTCGCCTCGTCGGCGGCAACGGCGAGATCGCACGCACAGAGCGGCGTGAAGGCGCCTCCGAAGCACCAGCCGTTGACCATCGCGATCGTCGGCTTCGCATAGGTGCGCAGCAGGCGCCACTGCCAGTGGTTCGAGTCGCGGCGCACCCGGCGCTGGGCGTGCTCGGGCTGGTCGTCGACCTCGCGGAAGTACTCCTTCAGGTCCATGCCGGCCGAGAACGACTCCCCGGCCCCGCTCAGGACGAGCACTCCGCAGCGGTCGTCCTCGTCGAGCGAGAGCAAGACCTCGACCATCTCCGCGTTCAGGCGCGGGTTCATCGCGTTGCGCTTGTCCGGCCGGTTCAGCTCGACCCACGCGACCCCCTCGTCGAGCTCGACGCGCACTGTTTCCCAGGATCCGACGTTCATTGGCTCGCTCCCTTCACGCATTCGACGGTTGAGTCTACGACCAGAGCTCAGAAGACGATCGTCCGATTGCCGTGGACGAGCACCCGATCGTCGAGATGGCGGGCGACGGCCCGGGCGAGGACGACGCGCTCGATGTCGCGCCCGACGAGCGCCAGATCCTCGGCGGAGTCCCGGTGCGAGACGCGGGCGACGTCCTGCTCGATGATCGGCCCCTCGTCGAGGTCCTCGGTCGCGTAGTGCGCGGTCGCCCCGATCAGCTTCACGCCGCGCTCGTGAGCCCGCGCGTAAGGGTCGGGCCCGGCGAACGCGGGCAGGAACGAATGGTGGATGTTGATCACCGGCGCCCCGATCCTTCGAAGGAAGTCACTCGAGAGGACCTGCATGTACCGCGCCAGGACGACGAGCTCGACGTTGCCCGCCAGGAGCGCTAGCTCGCGCTCCTCCGCATCGGCCTTCGTCTCCGGCGCGACGGGGACGTGGTGGTAGGGGACGCCGAACGGCGCCACGTCCGGCTCGAGGTCCAGGTGGTTCGAGACGACGCACGCCACGTCCATCTGGAGCTCGCGCCGCCGCCAGCGCCAGAGCAGGTCGAGCAGGCAGTGGTCGTAGCGGCCGGCAAAGAGCGCGACCCGCCTGGGCGTCGCCTCGGTGGCGAGGCGCCACTCCATCTGGAACTCCTCGCCGATCGGGCCGAGCCGTGCCTCGAGCTCAACCTGCCTCTGTGCGAGCTCCGGGAGGTGGAACTCGACCCGGAGGAAGAAGCTGCCGTCCTCGGGATCGGTCGAGTGCTGATCCGAGTTGACGATGTTCGCGCCGAGATCCGCCAGGCAGGCAGAGAGGGCGGCGACGATCCCCCGCCTGTCCGGGCAGGAGACGATCAGGCGGCCGATGTCCGCGTTCCTCACGGCTCGCGGGTCCTCGACGTGTGGTCGCGGCCGAGGAACGCATTGGCCCACGCGCTCGTCCCCGCAAGTGAGTTGTCCTTGACCACCACCGGGCCCTCGAGCATCGACTCCTCCTCGCCGTAGGCCTTCAGCCGCTCGTAGGCCTGAGACCATATGCACTCGGTCTCGTAGACCTCGCACCGGCCGTCCCTCGTCCCGCCGCAGGGCCCGTTGCGCTGGTTCTTCGCACAGGTCGATTCCGGGCAGACGTAGGCGATCTCGGGCAGCGAGCAGTCGCCGCAGTCCTCGCAGCCGAAGAGGGGCACCTTGACGGCCTGCTCGACGAGATGGAGCGTCTTGCCGACGAAGCGCGGCCCGCGCTCGACCGCGCCGTAGACAGCTCGACCGGCCGGGTGGAGCGGCGCCTCGGGCGCGAAGACCGCGTCGTGCACGCGGCGGCTGAAGCGATACGAGAGCGGGACCCGCAGCTCCGTGCGGTGCCGGCGTTTCGACTCCTGGTAGAAGGCCGTCTCCCGGTCGGAAGAAAGTCCCGTGTCGGGATCCTCCTCGAAGGCGTAGAACTCACCGGCGAAGCCGAAGTGGAGCTCCCTGGAGAGCTCGCGCCAGTCGGACTCGCCGTAGGAGCCCGCCGTGTCGAGAACCTCCAGGAGCGTCTCTGCCGGCACATGCCCGCCGAGGTAGGCTCCGTCGAAGCCGAGGCCGCGGACGACGGCGAGGTGCTTGGCCGCCAGCTCGACGAAGAACCTCCGCCCTTTGTCCTCCCCCGCCGCGTAGCGCTCGACGAGCTCTGCCAGGCCGTCGTTCATGACCACGCCGGGGATCCGTCCCGCCCGGAAGACGCGAGCGGCGCCCGCGGTGAGCACGTAGACGTTCGCGAGCAGCGAGAGGGGCAGCGCCTCCTTGCGCGTCCAGCGGAGCAACTCGTCGTCCTTGCGCACGTTCCAGCCGATCTGGTTGATCGCGAAGCGGGCGCCGGCCTGGGCCTTCTTCCGGAGCTTCAGGTACTGGGGCACCACCTCGCGCTCGTGCCGCTTGTGATTCGTGACGACGCAGCCGAGGAAGAAGTCGGTGGCGTCGAGGCGGTGCGCCGGGTCGCGCGGGTCCGGCAATCCGTCGTTCATCGCCGAGAGGAGAGCGAGGAGGCCCACCGAGTCGATGTCGAACACGGGTGCCGCGAGGCCGTCGTGCCCCGTCACCGGGTAGTCGCCCGAGAGGGCGAGCACGTTGCGGAACCCCTGCGAGCCGAGCTTCCAGCCCCAGGTCTCTAGCGCATTGCGGTTCCAGTCCTTGCAGGAGAGGTGGATCGTCACCTCCTGCCCGCGGGCGAGCAGATCGGCGCCGAGCACGTCCGGGGCCAGCATCGCGTTGCCTCCCGGGTTGTCCGTGATCGAGACGACGTCGATGCGCGGATCGTCGGCGAGCGCGTGCGCGAACTCGACCACGCCGCGGCCGCGGCCGCCGCTCAGGAGGCCGCGGCTCGGCACGAGCTCCGCTGCGACGACGAACCCGCCTGGTTGCGCGAGCTGATCTCGAAGGGAGACGATGCTGGCCTCCGGCCGCCGGACTGCGTCCGTCAAACCGCGGCCGTCGTGCGCCAGCCCTCGGCGTACGTCGTGCGGGGCACCTCGGAGTACGGGCACGGGCTGACGACGGCGCGGATCTCGGCCTGCACGTGCGGCTCGACGACGGGCTTCGACGAGCCGCCGTTCTCCTCGCCCCACACGAGCACGACCTCGGCCCCGACCTCGATCTCGTTGTCGAGCACCGCCAGCGAGAGGAACGACCGCTCGTTGTAGCTGTACCCGGAGAACGTCGAGACGCCGATCATGCGGTCGCCGTGCATCACGCGGTCGTTCGGCCACGTCGAGTAGTTGGAGAGCGGGAAGTCGATGTACTTGACGGCGTCGCCCTTCTCGAACAGCGTGCCGATCGCGCGCGCGACGTCCTCGCCGTTCCAGGAGAGCGTCACCTTGCGGCGCGGGGGCGCCTCCGCCAGCTCCTCGAGGGCCTCCCGGCCGATGAAGTCGTGGTCGGGCTTGATGAAGCCGCCGTACCCGAGGTCGAACGGGGTCAGGTAGTAGTCGTCGATCCGTTCGGCGTAGAAGCTGCCTCCGAGAGAGCCCGTCGCCTCGTAGCCGTTCGCCGGGAGCCACTCCCGGTAGGAGCGCATCCGCTCGCCGCTGAACACCGCCGGCAGCGGGCAGGGAATCCAGCCCGACTCGAGGGTGTTCGTCGCATAGACACGGGAGCCGACCTGGCAGAGGCCGAAGTCGCGGCCCGCCTCGACGAGCGCCGCCTTTACCTCGTCGCGCTGCTCCCACGGCCCGAAGAGCTCCATCCCCGGAGCCCCGGACATCCCGTGGTGAAGCGCGCGCACGGCATGGCCGCCGATCGTGAGCCAGCCCATGTTGAAGAACTTGATCTCGGGCAGCGGGCTGCCGTTGGCGCGCTCGAGCACCTCGAGCGCGGTCGGGCCCTGCACCTGGTAGCGGTAGAGCTTCCGCCGGCCGGTCGGGTTGACCGCGGTCCGCTCGTCGCGGTCGAGCGAGACGTCGTACCCGCCGGTCTCGGCGTGGAAGGCCACCCAGTTGTGCGCGGAGGGCCTCCCGACCAGCGAGACGCGGTCCTCGTCGAGGAAGAAGAGGATCGCATCGCCGATCACGTAGCCGTCGTAGTTGCAGGCGACGAACTGCTTCGCCTTGTCGACACCGGCGTTCGCGAACGTGTTGATGCCGAGATCGGACAGGAGCCGGATCACGTCGGGCCCCTCGATGTAGAGGTCGGTCATGTGGTGCGACTGGTCGAAGAGCGCGGAGGTCTCGCGCCAGGAGACCTGCTCCTCGCGCCAGTTCGTGAACTCGGCCGGGACGGCGGGATACACGTACGGCCCGATCTGGGAGTTCCGCGCCAGCTCCACGGCGCTTCCGGCCTCCATGATCGCGTCTTCCAGGCTGCGCTGGCTCATCGGCGGTGATCCTCCTTTGGAGCCCGAATCAAAATGAAGCCTTGTGCCGCTCGGACACGCTGGGCGGCACGAGGCGGCGTCCTCAGTCGCGGCAATAGCGCTGCTATTGCCGCTCCCTGCGTCCTTGCCTCGCACTCGCCCATCGCGCCCGATCGACGAAGCGTCATTCTGATCCGGGCTCGTTGACGGCGGGACATGCGACTGGGAAGAGAGCTCTCGCTCGCCGGCATCAGGAGATGCTCCTGAGCAGCGGCGCGCCCTCGAGCCGCTCGAGCGCGGCCCGGTCCTCGAGCACGAGCTCGAGGTTGAGCTTCGCCAGGCGGGCGTGCTCGCGCGCGACCTGCTCGGCGCGGGCGCCGTCGCCCGAGCGGATCACGTCGATCAGCACCCGGTGCTGATGCTGGGCGACGATCAGGATCTCGCGCGAGCGGGGCAGGAAGGCATGGGACGACACGAGCGCACCGGGCGCTGCGAACGGAAGCAGCGAGACCTGTGCGACGGCCCGGCCGATCGTCTCGCTCTTCGCAAGCTCGACGAGCGAGGCGTGGAAGCGGTCGTTGAGCTCGACGTAGCGAACGAGCGACTCGGGCGAGAGGTCGTCGACGACGCCGTCGAGCTCGCGCACCACCTCCGCGATCCGCAGGAGCTCGTCGGGGGAGACGAGGCGCTCGGCGGCGAGGCGGGCGGCGGTGCCTTCGAGCACGGCCCGGAGCTCGATCGCATCGGCGACGTCTCCACGCGTGAACGAGCGAACCACGAAGCCGCCGCTCGCAAGCGGCTCGAGCAGGCCTTCGTGGGCAAGGGTTCCGAGCGCGATGCGAAGCGGCGTCCGCGAGACCCCGAGACGCGCGGCCAGGGCGACCTCGGGCACCCGCTCGCCCGGCGCGAGCTCGCCCTCGAGCACGAGCTCCCTCACGCCCAGGGTCGCCTTCGTCGTCTGCGAGCTTCGCGTGTCCTGCGAGGTGTCGGGAGCTCCCGGGGTCATGACGGCGCCCAGCATACAACCGGAATGCTCCTGCATGCAATTCCGCACTTTCTGGTGGCTGTCAGTCGCTCAAGGCGCCGATCTTTCCCGTGGGCTGCATGCAGATCGCATGCAGCCTGGCGGAGCTACCGCTCGGATGCCGGGACGTCCGGCGTCCCGTAGGTGTGGAAGCTCTCGATCGTCTGCACGCCCCAGAACTGGCCGCGGGCGCGCTCGGCCGCCGTCCAGACGATCGGCTCGAAGTCGGGGTCGTACACGAAGTAGCCGCCGGTCGTGACCTCGATGCGGTTCCCGCCCGGCTCGAAGCCGTAGAGGAAGAAGCCCTGCGCGATCCCGTGCTTGGACGGGGCCGCCTCGATCGGCACGCCGCTGTCGACGAAGAGGTCCGCGGCACGGAGGCACTCCTCGCGCGTGTCGACCCAGAAGGCGACGTGATGGAGCCGTCCGCGCGCCTGGTAGTGGTCGGCGACGTAGATCAGCTCGTGGGCGGCGATCGAGAGGCTGAGCCACGCGCCCGCCTCGGTGCCGTCGTCGAGCTCGATCCGCTCGTAGAGGCGGTAGCCGAGAAGCTCCTCGGCGAAGACGCGGCTTGCCCGGACGTCTGCGGCGAGGACGTTGACGTGGTCGAGCCGGCGCACGGAGGCGCCGCGGCCGAGGTAGCGCTGCGGCTGGTTTCGCCACGACGGCCGCAGGTGGTCCGGCGCGACGTAGCGCTCCGCCTCGTAGTAGAGCTCGAACAGGTGGCCGTCGGGGTCGGTGAAGCGGTAGGCCGGGCCGTGCCCGACGTCGCCCTCGATCCAGCCCACGCCGAGCCCCGTCTGCTCGATCGCCGCGACACGGCGCTCGAGCGCGGCCGGGCTCCAGGCACGGAGCGCGAGGTGCCCGAGGCCCGCCTGCGGCGACTCGGTGAGCTTGAGGCTGTAGCGGAGGTAGTCGCCGAAGCCTCGGAGGTAGACCGACTGGCCCTCGCGGGCCTCCTCCTCGAGGCCGAGCACGTCGACGAAGAAGCGCAGGCTCTCGTCGGGCTTCGGCGTCAGCAGCTCGACGTGGCCGATCCGTGCCACGTCATGGAGCGGCTCTCGCCTCACCGCTGAACCGGCGCTCACTGCTCTTGCTCGACGAGCTTGCGCAGGCCGTCGAGATCGTACGAGAGCTCACCCGCCTGCAGCTGCGCTCGCTTGACCCGCTCCTTCTCGAGGCGCGCCCGGCCCGCTGCGAGCACCTCGTCGAGCCGCTCGTGTGGAACCACCACGGCGCCGTCCTCGTCGAGGACGATCACGTCGCCTTGCCGGATCGTGGCCCCTCCCACCCCGACCGGCTCGCCGATCGTGCCGCGAACGGTCTTGTCGGCGCCGCGAACACGGACGTGGCGAGCCCAGATCGGCAGCCCCAGCTCGCGCAGCTCCGCTACGTCCCGAACGGCGCCGTCGACGAGGAGCGCGGCGACGCCGCGCCCTTTTGCCTGCGTCGCGAGCAGGTCGCCGACCATTGCCACCGGCGCCGGCTCGGGCATCGTCAGCACGAGCACCTCCCCGGGCTCGGCCTCCGCGATCGCGGCGTGCACCATCAAGTTGTCGGCCTGCCCGCAGCGGACCGTCCGAGCAGGCCCTGCCGCACGCGACCCCGGGACGACCTGGATGAGGGGAATGTCGACGACGGGCGAGCGGCCCGCCGCCTCGTGCACCGTGGCGCTGCCGAGCTCTGCCAGTTCCTCATAGGGCGTCAGAGCGCAGTCACCACCTGCGGCGTGACGCGCTGAAACGCCTCCGCGTAGCGGATCGCGTTGTTGCCGGAGGAGCGCCGGGCATGGTTGCCGCGCTGCTCGGCGCGCTGGTCGTAGTAGGTCTGGAGGTAGGCCTGCGCCTTCATCTCAGCCATCGCGGCGCGCTTCTGCTCGATCACGGGCGTGATATCGACGAACGTCGTCGGGGTGAAGTTGCAGAGCTCCGGCTGGTGCGGCTCGAAGAGGAGCAGCTCGGGCGGCTCGACGATCTCGAACGCGCTCACGACCCCCGCGCCTGCCGCGAGCGCCCGCGCCCGCTCGACGGCGAAGAACGCCTCCGCGTGGTCGGGGTTGAAGGGGTCCTTGTCGGTGTGGGTGAGCAGGACGTCGGGCTTGAAGTCGCGGATCACGTCGGCGATCCGCATCAGCGCCTCGCGGCCGATGTCGAGTGGGTAGTCGCCGAGGTCGAGCGCGACGAAATCCGCGCCGAGCGCCGCCGCGGCGCGCTCCGCCTCGCCGTGGCGGATCTCCTTCACCCGCTCCTCGGTCTGCCCCGGCTCCTTCCAGAGCTCGCCCGACTCGCCGCGCTCGCCGTAGGAGAGCGCGACCACGCGGGCCGTCCCGCCCCCAGCCGTGGTGACGGCGATCGCACCGCCGGCCCGCCAGACGAAGTCGGCCGAGTGGGCCCCGATCACGAGCATCCGCCGGCTCATCCGGCCACCCGCTTCGACCCCTCGACGACCATCAGCCGGATCTCGTCGTCGCCGAAGCCGGCGCCGAGCAGCTTCTCGGCCCAGATCGCGAGCCCGAGCTCGACCGGCGGGTACTCGGGATTGCCGAAGTCGCTCGAGAAGTAGTTGCTCTCGAGCCCGACCGCGCGGACGCCGTCGAACACGTGCTCGAAGCTCGTCTTGCCGCTGAGCGGGGTGCTGAGGCAGCGCTCGATCAGGCACCCTCGCTCGACGAGCGCGACCTGATCCTCGATCGAGAAGTCCTGGCACGTGAACTCGGGGTGGGTGACGACGACGTGCTGCACGCCCTCCTCGAACGCCGCCTCGACGACGGCGAACGTGTCGTCACGACCGAGGTGCGCGGTCGCGAGCACGAGGCCGTGCCTCGCGATCGTCCTCAGGACGTCGCGGGTCTCGGGGAGCACGCCGTCGGGCCCCGTGACCGCGACCGGCTCGATCGCGAGGCCGGCGTCGCGGAGCTCGTGCTGGATGCGAGCCCAGAGCGGCACGTGCTGGCCCGGCGCGGGCTCGACCCGGCCGGCGGTCTCCGCGGGCGAGTCGACCGTCGGCATCCACACGATGCGCGCGCCTTCGCGCGCGGCGATCTCGACGGCGAGGGCGTTCATGCCGCCCACAGCAGCATTCAACGTGAGCGTCCCGAGCACGCGCACGCCGGGCACGACGCGCCCGACGACGGTCGCCCGCTCGGCCGTCGAGGTGTAGTGCGACTTGAGCGCGAACCCGGCGAGCCCGACCTCGGCGAAGCGACGGGCGAGCTCGACGTCCTCGATCCGCCGCTTCATCACGTCGGGGCCGATGTGGGTGTGCAGGTCGTAGCCCCCCACGACGAGCGCGCGGGCCTTCTCGCTCGGCTGGACGTCCTCGATCGCCATCGAGCTCACTCTAGTCAGGGCCCCGGGTCGGCCTGGGCGTCCCGCAGGCCTTCGAGGACGGCGCGGCTCGCTCCGGCGATGTGCGGATCGACGCCGAGCGAGGCGAGGAGCGCGCAGGCGGCCTCCATCTCCTCCACCCGGCGCCCGGCATGCAGGCGGCTGCCTTCGACGAAGCGGACGAGGAGGCCCGGGTCGATCACCTCGCCGAGCTGCCGGGCGAGCCACTCGCGCTGCCCGAGAGCGTCGGCGCCGGCGAGGCTCTCGATCGCGGCGGCGGCGAGGCCTTTCATGAACACGGAGCGCAGGAGCTTCATCGCCGCGGCGTCGCCCGGCCGCTCCGAGACGACCTCGACCGGCATCCCCAACGGCGCCATCACCCGCGCGAAGTCATCCGCTGAGGGGCCCGAGGCAAGCACCGGCGTTGCAAGCCCGCGCGACGGCACCGGGCCGAGGAGGGCAACGTCGACGAAGCGGGGCACGAGCTCGGCGAGCTCGCGCTTGAGCTCCGGCGAGGCAGTGTTGAGATCGGCGAAGATCGCGTCCGGCCCCAGCGCCGACCGGGCTCCTGCCGCTGCCGCCCGCGCCCCGGCTGCGGTCGCGAGGCTCAGCACGAGATTCGAACCGTCGACCGCAGCCTCCGGGTCGCTGCTCCGAGTGACGCCGTCGGGCGTCGAAGACACGACCGGATCGAACCCTCGGACGTCTGCCCCGGCGGAGACGAGGTCGGCGGCGAGGCGGCTCCCTGCCTCACCCAGTCCAAGGACGGCGACGATCGTCATGCACGCCCCAGCGTGGCACGGACGGCGGCGGCGACCTCGGCCTTCCCCGGCAGGTACGCGTCCTCCAGCGGAGGGCTGAAGGGGATCGGCTCGAACGGCGCCCCGACGCGCTCGATCGGTGCGTCGAGCTGGTCGAAGGCCGCGGCCTGCACCTGGGCCACGATCTCGGCGCCGAACCCTCCGTGCACCACGGCCTCGTGGGCCACCACGAGCCGATGCGTCTTCCGGACCGACGCGACGATCGTGTCGAGGTCGAGCGGCACGAGCGTGCGCGGGTCGATCACCTCGACCTCGATGCCCTCCCCCGCGAGCTCCTCGGCCGCGTCGAGCGACTCCTGGACGAGCCGCGAGAGCGCGACGACGGTGACGTCGCGCCCCCGCCGCGCGACCCGGGCACTGCCGAGCGCCACCGGCTCCCGCTCGTCGTCGAGCTCCTCACGGCGGAAGTAGAGCGTCTTGTTCTCGACGAGGACCACCGGGTTGGGATCGGCGATGGCGGAGGCGAGGAGGCCGGCGGCGTCGGCGGCCGTGCTCGGCATCGCCACCTTCAGGCCCGGCACGTGGGTCAGCCAGGCCTCGAGGCTCTGGGAGTGCTGCGCCGCGCCGCGCTGCCCGCCCCCGCCCTGAGTGCGCAGCACGAGCGGGACCCGCAGCTGGCCCCCGGACATGAAATGGGCCTTCGCCGCCTGGTTGACGAGCTGGTCGAGCGCGAGCGTCACGAAGTCGACGAACATGATCTCGACGACGGGGCGAAGCCCCGACTGCGCAGCCCCGATCGCGATCCCGCAGATCGCCGCCTCGCTGATCGGCGTGTTGCGGACCCGGTCGGCCCCGAACTCCTCGACGAGCCCGGAGGTCGCGCCCCACGGGCCTCCCTCGGCGACGTCCTCGCCGATCACGAGCACCCTCGGGTCGGCGCGCATCTCCTCGGCGAGCGTCGTCGTGATCGCACGCAGGTAGGTCGTCTCGGTCATTTCGCGTACACGAGCTGGGCAGGGAGGCCCGGCGGCGGGAACGGGCTCGAGCGGGCGACGTGCTCGGCCTCGGACACCCGCTCCCTGGCCTCGCGCTCGAGCTTCGCGGGGCCCTTCTTCCCCAGCCACCCCTCCTCGATGCCGCGGCGCTGGAGGCGGACGATCGGATCGAGCCGCTGCCACTCCTCCTCGGCGAGCGCCTGACGGTAGCGCTGCGTGTCGCCCTCGTAGTGGCCGCGCAGGCGGTGGGTCAGGCACTCGAGGAGAAACGGCCCGCCCCCGCGCCGCGCCTGCTCCAGGAAGCGCCCGAACGCCTCCAGGACGGTGACGGCGTCGCTTCCGTCGACCGTCTCGCGCTCGAGGCCGTACGGCGCGACCGCGTCGCTCACCCGCTCGATCGTCGTGTGCGCCGAGCGGGGCGTGAACTCCGCGAACCCGTTGTTCTCGCACACGAGGATCACGGGCAGCCGCCACAGCGTCGCGAGGTTGACCGACTCGGTGAAGATGCCGCCCTGCGCGGCGCCGTCACCGAAGAAGACGACCGCGACCTGATCGCCGCCGAGCTGGCGTGCGGCGAGCGCGCTCCCGAGCGCGAGCGGGATGTTGCCGCCGACGACACCCGTGGCGCCGAGGAAGCCGTGCTCGACGTCGACGAGGTGCATGGAGCCGCCGAGGCCCCGGCAGAGACCGTCGACCCGCCCCATCAGCTCGGCGAGCACGCGGTCGGGCGGAGCGCCCTTTGCAAGCGCATGGCCGTGCGCCCGGTGGTTGCTGTAGACGGCGTCGTCGGGCCGAAGCTGGGAGCACACGCCCGCCGCGACTCCCTCCTGCCCGATGCTCAGGTGCACGAGCCCGTGCACCTCGTCGGCCCGCGTGAGCTCTCCGACCCGCTCTTCGAAGACGCGGATCAGCCACATGAGGCGCAGGAGCTCGAGGCCGCTGCCGCCCTCGAGCGTGCGCTCGCTGCCTCCCACGCCTAGCTGACGGCAGCCGCTCCGACGACTCGCTCGGCCGCGGCCACGATCTTCCCCTCGTCCGGGAGCAGGTAGTCCTCCATCGGCTGGCTGTAGGGAATCGTGGCGTCGAGAGCGGTGACGAGCTCGATCGGCCCGCGCAGGGACCCGAAGACCTCGGAGGCGACCTCGGCCGCGATCACGGCCGCCGCCGAGCCGTGCCGCGTGGACTGGTCGGCGACGACGAGCCGCCCTGTCTTCGCGACGGAGGCGAAGATCGTGGCGGTGTCGAGCGGCGCGAGCGTCCGCGGGTCGATCACCTCGGCCGAGATCCCGCGCCCGGCGAGCTCCTCGGCGGCGGCGAGCGCCTTGTTCACGAGCCAGCCGATCGCGACGATCGTGACGTCGGTGCCCTCGCGCCGGACGGCCGCCTCGCCGAGCGGAACGAGGTACTCGCCGTCCGGGACGTCACCGTGCTCGAGCGTCTGGAGGTAGTGGTGGAAGTAGACGACCGGGTTGTCGTCGCGGATCGCGGCGGTCATCAGCCCCTTCGCGTCGGCGGGCGTCGACGGCACGGCCACCTTGAGGCCCGGCACGCCCATGAACATCCCGTAGATCGAGCCGGTGTGCTGGCCGGCCCAGCCGGCGGTGAAGCCGTACCCGGCCTTGAGGACGATCGGCACCTTCACCTGGCCGCCGGACATGTAGTGGAAGCGCGGCGCCTCGTTGACCACCTGGTCCATCGCGACGAGCATGAACTCGGCCATGTAGAGCTCGACGACCGGCCGGTAGCCCGCGAACGCGGCGCCGACAGCCATGCCGATCTCGGCCGTCTCGGAGATCGGCGTGACCCGCACGCGGTCGCTGCCGAAGGCCTGCAGGAACGGGTCGTTCTCGGAGGTGGCGATGTTCTGGCCGAAGTAGAGGACCGACTCGTCGCGGGCCATCTCCTCGCTGATCGCCTCGGAGATGGCGGCGATGTAGGGAAGCTCGTGTGACATGGGTTTCTCCTCCGCCTCAGGCGTAGACGAACTTGGTGGCCTCTTCCGGGGCCGGGAATGGGCTCTCGAGGCCGAACGTGACGGCCTCCTGCATCTCGTCGCGCACCTCGGCGGCGATCGCGTCGGCCTGCTCGGCGGTGAGGGTGCCGTCGGTGACGAGACGGGCCCGGAAGCGTGGGACCGGGTCGCCTCGAAGCGCCGCTTCGTACTCCTCCGTGTTGCCGAAGACGGTGATCGCTTCGTGCTCCGGGTAGTGCAGCGGCACGCCGGGCGGGGCGATCAGGTTGCCGTGGGCCGAGAGCCGGTAGACGAGCGACTCGACGAGCGTCGGCCCCGCGCCCGAGCGGGCGCGCTCGACCGCCTCTCCCACGGTCTCGTACACCGCGACCGGGTCGCCGCCGTCGACGGAGACGCCGGGCATGCTGTAGGCGGCCGCCTTGACGGCGAGCGGCTCCCCGGCTGCCGCGTTCGCGTCCTCCTGCTCCACGCGCGTGACGACGTTGTAGTTGTTGTTCTCCATCACGTAGACGACCGGGAGCTTCCAGAGCGAGGCGATGTTGAGCGACTCGTGGAAGGCGCCCTGTTTCGAGGCGCCGTCGCCGAAGAAGCAGAGCACGACCTGGCCCTTACCCCGGATCTGCGCGGCGTAGGCGGCACCGGTTGCGTGCGGGATGCCCTGGGCGACGATGCCGGAGGTGCCGAGGAAGCCGCGAGAGGTGTCGACGAGGTGCATCGAGCCGCCGTACCCTCCGCAGAGCCCGGTCGAGCGGCCGTAGATCTCCGCCATCATCGCCTTCGGGTCGGTCCCGAGCGCCAGCGGGTAGCCGTGGCAGCGGTAGGTCGCGAGCAGCTGGTCGTCGGGCTCGAGGGTCGCGAGCGAGCCGACGATCGAAGCCTCGGCGCCGTCGGCGAGGTGGGTGTGGCCGCGGATGACGCCCACGTGCTCCTCGAACGTCCGCTTGACCCGCTCCTCGAACTCGCGGATCCGCAGCATCTGCGTGTAGATCCAGGTCAGCCGCTCACTGTCCAGCGCGTGCACGGTCACTCGGGCTCCTCTCGTCGTCCTTTGCGGCAGTAAGAAGCTCTAACAGACCGAGCACGAAGCTGGGAGGCAGTCTGTTAGAGCTTCTGGTCATGCGACGAGCTGCGCGGCGCTCGTCTCGTACGCGCGATCGAAGATCTGCTCGATCGGCAGGTTGCGCAAGGCCTCGGAGAGGACCTCGACGCCCCAGGGGCCCACGTAGCCGGCCGCGCGGGCGGCCTGCACGTAGCTGCGAATCGGGAACTCGCCCTGGCCGGGGAGACGGCGATGGTTGACCGTCTCGTCGATCAGGTCGGGCAGGTCCTCGTAGCGCCCGTCGGAGAGCTCCACCCACGCGAGGTGGCGGGCCGGCACCCGGGCGATGTCCTCGGGGCCGATCCCGAGCTTCGACATGTGCCAGGTGTCGATCGCGAGGCCGCCGTTCGGCGCGTCGGCGCCCTCGACGAGCGCAAGCGCGGCCTCGAGGCTGCGGACGTTGACGTCGAACGGCATGAACTCGTAGACGACCTTCGCCGCGTGGTGCTCGGCCGCGTCGGCGCAGAGGTCGATGTAGTGCTCGGTCAGCTCCCCGAGGTCGCACTCGATTCCGGGGATGTTGCCGACCTTGACGTGGTGGGCCCCGAGGACGTCGGCCGCCTCCCACAGGAGCGCGCGCGTCCGGTCGGAGTCGCGGCGGCGCTCGTCGGACTCGGGCAGGAACCAGTTCCAGAGGAACTCGAGCTCGAGATGGCGCAGCCCGTGCTCGTCGAAGATCGACTTCACCTCGGCGAGCGTGCGCGTCTCGAGGATGTGCTCGAGGTCGGCGTGCCAGAGCCCGATGCCGCTGAAGCCGACCCGCTCGGCCTGCGCGGCGCGCTCGCGAAGGTCGAAGAGGCTCCATTCCCGGCCGACGTGCACCTCGACCGGGCCCGAGACCGTCCAGTAGAGCCCGAGCACGTCGGCGTTCGCGGCCATCGTTCGCCCTAACTTAACGGTTCGGTGCGATCGATGCCAGACTGCCGCGGTCTAGCGCCCGAGCGTCTCGGGGTCTAGGCTTCAACGCGACCCACGATCAGGGAGATACGAGTGGCGGCTGACTATGTGATCGTCGGAGCAGGCTCGGCGGGCTGTGTGCTCGCAGGCCGTCTGAGCGAGGACCCGGACACGCGCGTCGTCGTGCTCGAGGCGGGCCCGCCCGACACGGCGCCGGAGGTCCACATCCCAGGCGTGTGGCCGATCATGCTCAAGTCGAGCCTCGACTGGGACCTACTCGGCGAACAGGAGCCGGGCCTCGGCGGCCGGCGGCTGTACCTCCCGCGCGGCCGGATGCTGGGCGGGAGCGGCTCGATCAACGCGATGATCTACCTCCGCGGCAACCGGCTCGATTACGACGACTGGGCCGTGAACGGAGCCACCGGCTGGTCGTACGACGATGTGCTCCCCTACTTCACACGCTCGGAGGACAACGAGCGTGGCGCGGATCCCTTCCACGGCGTCGGCGGCCCCTTCGCGATCTCCGACAGCCGCTCGATGGCGCCGCTCGTCGACACGATGCTCGACGCCGCCGTCCAGGCCGGCTACGAGCGGATCCCCGACCTCAACGTCGACCGGCCGGAGGGCGTCGGCCGGTTCCAGCTCAACCAGCGCAACGGCCTCCGTTGCAGCCCGGCCGACGCGTTCCTGCACCCTGCGGAGGGCCGGCCGAACCTCGAGGTCCGCACCGGCGTCTTCGTGCAGCGCATCCTCTTCGAGGGAGATCGTGCAGTCGGCGTCCAGGTCGTCCAGGACGGGAAGCCCGAGACGATCCGCGCCGAGCGCGAGGTGATCCTCTCGGCGGGCTCCTACCAGTCGCCCGTGCTGCTGCTCCTCTCCGGCATCGGGCCCACCGAGGACCTCGAGCCGCTCGGGATCGCCGTCCGCGAGGAGCTGCCGGTGGGTCGCAACCTCCAGGACCACTGCATGGCGAACCTCAACTACCTGAGCTCCCAACCGGCGCTCTTCGGCGTCTTCACCCCGGAAAACTTCGAGCTGCTCGAACGGGAGGGACGGGGCCCCCTGACCTCCAACTACCCCGAGGCGGGCGGCTTCTTCCGGACGAGGCCCGACCTGCCCGCGCCCGACATCGAGTTCCATTTCTCGCCGTCGCTCTTCTACGACGAGGGTCTCACCGCCCCGCACGACCACGGCTACGCCTTCGGGCCCGTGCTGATCAAGCCCGAGGCGCGTGGCTCGGTGAAGCTGCGCACACCGATGGCCGAGTCCAAGCCGCTCGTCCTGATGAACTTCCTCACCACCGAGGACGACCGGCGAAGCATGATCGACGGCGTCCGGATCGCCCTCGAGATCGCCTCCAAGCCGGCACTGAAGGCCGTCGCGCGGGAGCCGGTCAGTGCCCCCGAGTCGAGCTCGGACGCCGACATCCTCGCGTGGCTCGAGCGGTGCGCCCATAGCGTCTACCACCCGACCTCGACCTGCGCGATCGGCGCCGTCGTCGATCCGGAGCTGCGCGTCTTCGGCATCGAGGGGCTACGCGTGGTCGATGCGTCGGTGATGCCGACGATCACGCGGGCGAACACCCACGCACCCACCCTGATGATCGCCGAGCGGGCCGCGGACCTGATCCGCTCCGGCTCTGCGGCGCCCGCTCGGGCAGGCGCCGAGGCGACCGCCTAAACCCCTGGCCCTGAAAGGAGCAGCATGAGCGCGACGACAGCACCCGAGGCCGCCGAGCAGACGGGGGCACTCCTCGACGAGAGGCGCTGGGCCGGGAAGGTCTACAGCGACGGCTGGGTCGACGCCCCGGTTCAGATCGAGACGCTCGAGCCTGCGACCGGCGAGCTGCTCGGGACGGCAGGCGGCGGCGACCCTGATTCGGTCGCGCGGGCGGCCAGGTCGGCCGCCGCGGCGCAGCGCGAGTGGGCCGCGACGCCGATCATGGAGCGCGCGGCGATCGTGCGGCGTGCCGGCGAGGTCATGGAGCGCCACCGCGACGAGCTCACCCGCTGGCTCATCCGCGAATCGGGCGCGATCACAGGCAAGGCGGCGTTCGAGATCGGCGCGTCGATCGGCCAGCTCGAGATGGCCGCCTCGCTCATCTCCCAGCCGCTCGGCCACGTCCTGCCGTCGCTCACCCCGGGCCGCTCGAGCACCGCGCGGCGCGTGCCCGTCGGAGTGGTCGGGGTGATCACGCCCTGGAACTTCCCCTACGTCCTCGCGATGCGCTCGCTCGGCCCGGCGCTCGTGCTCGGGAACGCCGTCGTCCTGAAGCCGGACCCGAACACCCCGGTCACCGGCGGCGTCGCGATCGCGCGCGTCTTCGAGGAGGCCGGGCTGCCCGAGGGACTGCTCCACGTGCTCCCGGGCGGCGCCGAGGTCGGGCAGGCGCTCGCCGGGGATCCGACCATCCGCATGATCTCGTTCACGGGCTCGACGGCGGCCGGCCGCCTGGTCGGCGAGACCGCCGGCCGGACGCTCAAGAGGACGGTGCTCGAGCTCGGCGGCAACTGCCCGCTCGTCGTCCTGGAGGACGCCGACATCGAGGCCGCGTCTTCGGCCGGTGCCTGGGGGTCGTTCCTGCACCAGGGGCAGATCTGCATCGCGGTGAGCCGCCACCTCGTGCACGAGAGCATCGTCGAGGAGTACACCGCCGCTCTCGCCGAACGCGCAGCACGGCTCCCGGTCGGTAATCCCGCGACGGACGACGTCGCGCTCGGCCCGATCATCAACGAGCGTCAGGTCGGGCGCGTTCGGCGGCTGATCGACGACACGGTCGCGCAGGGCGCAAAGCTCGTCACCGGCGGGACGAACGACGGGCCGTTCTTCGCCGCGACGGTGCTCGGCGAGGTTTCGACGTCGATGCCGGCGTATGTCGAGGAGATCTTCGGCCCCGTCGCACCTGTCGTCTCCTTCCGTGACGACGCCGAGGCAGTCGCGCTCGCCAACGGCACCGACTACGGGCTCGCCGCGGCCGTGCAGTCGGCCTCGCCGCAGCGAGCGGCCGCGGTCGCCGGGCAGCTCCACGCCGGGATGGTCCACATCAACGACCAGACCGTGAACGAGGAGCCTCCGGCCCCGTTCGGCGGCTTCGGCGTCTCGAGCAACGGCGGCCACTTCGGCGGCGTCACCCAGCTCGAGCTCTGGACCGAATGGCAGTGGCAGACGAGCCGCGACAAGGCCGAGCCGTTCCCGTTTTAAGTCTCACCCACAAACAAGGCACTCTAAGCCGCAATGACGATCCAAAATCTGCCTATGAGTCGGAGGGCGTCATTCGAGGTCGGCTCTGTTGGCCTCGTAAACCAGCCGAGTCTTGGTAGGCGGCACTCCTGCCGTGGACCGGAGATGGCGGCAATCCCCGATCCCGCCCACACGACATCAAGCGTAGAAAACCCACCTTGCCCCGGCGCGACCAGCGCCACTGGAGGGCCGGCGACGCTTTCAGCCCAGGTCTGAGGAGGCGGCTGCCACGACTTCGCTCCAGCGAGAGCCCCGGTCAGCCGTTGAGTCGGCTATGCGCGACCTGATACACGCTCAGTGCGTGCGCGTCAGGCGTTGATGACGAACTCCGAAAGCGATGACGCGGAGGCCGATGGGCCGATCGGAGTGGCTGACGGCAACCATCACCGCGCCAAAGCGCCCGTCTGGCCACGGGACGTATGTCTTGACGCCACTGTGCGAGCCTCGTACCGTCCGTTCCCTCCGCTTGACAGGCCATCAGGCGTCCTCGCGGCAGTCCGCCCAAGCGGTCGATGTCGCGTGCCAATGCCCCGAGGGCTTCTCGACCGCCGGCGCCCAACCGGGCCAGGTCCTCACCGAGAGCGAACTCGTCGAAGGCAACCGGAAACACCGGCCCCTCCGTGCTCATGCGTTCGCTCAGCCCTCGCCGTCTTGAGGCAAATCGCCGAAGTGCGAGACGAACTGCTCCGTTTCGAGGCGATGCTCGCCGTGCCGGGCGAGGATGGACTGGAGAGAAGTGTCCTCGTCAACCCGGTCGACAAAAATGATGCGAACCCGCTCCAGCTCCGCCTCGCTCAACGCATCCACCGTTCGGTGCAGATCCTCACGCGTCGCCACTCGACGAACTCTAGCGCGGCAAAGCCGGCCAGCCGGGTACGCCTCGTCCCATCGCCCTCTGCCGCCCTCGTCGGCGCAAGTGGCGGCTACTACGTCCCCGACGTAATGGGCGTGCTCCAAGGCGTCGGCGCCTAGGCATCAAAGGCTATGAGGGAGCCGCAAAGTATTTGGCCCGTAACTCGTCCACGCGAGCTACGAGAAATGAAAGCTGACCATGGCTGAGACCATAGAAATCTAACCCACGCGTATAGCTGCGCTTACGATCCTGATCCGTGGTAGTGCCATCGATGAGTCGTTCACGGAACTCTTGAAAAAGAGTGGCGTATTCCTCGGCTCGCTCGGTTGTCCAGCCGGCCTGTGTTTCCATAAAAGGGCGATCCTTCAAAATGGCCACGGTCTTTTCCAAATGGGTGACGAGTTCTGCCCTCCGTTGAGACCTATCAGCACTTGCCATCGCTGAACCTCCACGCCTCAGCGTCAGACCAATGAGTGCAACTCAGCCTTAGCCCGTCGGAACGCCGCGGGCGAATTGCGCAGCCGCCGGGTTGTAGAGGAGGGTCTGAGTCCCTGTACCTCCCGCCACGTCTCCCTCGAACACCAGCACATTTCTCGTGATTGTGACCACCTGAACATATTTCGCGTCGTTCCCGGGAGGCAAATCAAGAGCTGCGCGCGCCTCTGCTGGGGTTGCATAACGGACGCTGGTTACAAAGCTACCGCTTCCTGAGGGTGTAGGCGAGTAACGGTAGTAGGTTTCGCCTGCCTCTGCGACGCGCTGACTGATCCAGCCATCGAACGATTCGACATAGCCAGCCGCGCGCGACCCGAGTCTGTTGCCGAGAGCGTTCCTCGCGTAGCGAAGTTGATTCGCGGCGGCAGCACGCGTCCGCTCAATGATCGTCTGGTCTGGCGCCCTCTCATCAGGAGGGACCTCGTCGGATTGCCCTAACCCCTGCAGCTGGCGACTTGCGTCTCCGTTCGGTGCCGGGGCAATCCAAACGGCGGAGGCAGCGGGCATCTAGCGAGGAGACCGTTAGCGTCTGACAGTTCGAGCGGATCGTCTGCCGAGTACATGTATGGCTGCCCGGTCGCATCGACAAGCGGGTCGACGGTGAGGAACTGTCCCGTCGTGGGGTCGTAGTAGCGGGCGAGGTTGTAGGTGAGGCCGGTGGGGTCGGTGTAGCTGCCGGCGTAGCCGAAGGGGGTGTCGGTGGTGAGGCCGCCGCTGGTCTGGGGGTTACCCCAGGCGTCGTAGCTGGTGGTTGCGGTCAGTGATCCGTCGGTGCCGTCGACCACACCGCGAACACTGCCGAGGAGGTCGCTCACGAGATAGCTGACGTCCCCGCTTGAGAGGTCGACCTGTTCGATTGGGGTGTTGCTTGGTCCGTAGATGTAGGCGTTGTCGGAGTCCATCAGCAGGTGCGGCAGGCTGCCGGCCGGGTCCCAGGTGAAGGTCTCGGTCGGCGAGGAGCAACTGGTGGAGCTGGTCGAGAATGTTTGCCGCAGCCCGTCGCCGTCGTAACAGGCAACCTTCATGTCCGCGGTTGCCGTGTTGTTGTAGGCCGTCAGTTCTTGGGCGCCGTTGTAGCTGGCGCTCACGGTGGTCGTCATCCCGTGCGCTTCCTGGATCCGCTCTCCGTCGGCGTCGAAGGTGTAGTTGGTGGTCGTGCCGGAGAGGGTGGAGCTGGTGAGTTCGCTGGCGTTGTCGTAGCTGGTTGCGCTGGTGCCGGTCGGCAGCGTGGTCAGATTCCCGGAGGCGTCGAACGCGTAGGTGTGGCTGCCGCTCGTGCCCGGGGTCATCCCTGTCACCCGGTTTTGGGCGTCGTAGCTGTAATCAGCCGGCTCAAGCGAGCCGGAGGGCGTGTCTGTTTCTTCGCTGATCGCGCCACTGGGGGCGTCGCTGTAGGCGAACTCCTGCAGGGTGGTCGGGGTCGCGTTCGCGAGCGTGATGTCGGACGGCGTGTCGGTCGGGTCGTAGGTGGTAGCGACCGTGTCACCGGTTGAGCCGAGCGCGAGGCTGTTGGGGAGGCCGTCGGCGGTGTTGCCGACGGTGATCGTGTTGCCGGTGAAGTCCGTGACCGAGCTGAGCTCATCGGCAGGGTCATAGCCGTAGCCGACCGTGTCCGATGTGGCCCAGGTCGCACCACCGCCCAACGGGTAGGTGACGCCCGTGGTGTTGCCGTCACCGTCGTAGGTGTAGCTGACGGTCTTCCCGGCCCCGTTCTCGTAGCTGGTCAGCTCGTTGAACGGGTCGTAGACGTAGGTGCTGGTGCCGGTGCCGTCGCTCATCGAGGTCCGGTTCCCGTTTGCGTCGTAGGTGTAGCTGACGTCCGGGGTCGAGTCGCTGTACGCGACGCTCGCAAGCTGATCCAAGGGCGTGTAGGTGTTGGTCGTGGTGACCCCGTTCGGGTCCTCCGAGGTCAGCAGGTTCCCGGCCGGGTCATACGAGTAGCTCGTGGTCGGACTCGTGACGAACGACGTCGTCGGGGTCGTCTTCGAGACGAGTTCCCCGAGCGAGTCGTAGGAGTAGCCGGTCTGATAGGCGGAGCTTGTCTGGTATGGCGAGGAGCCGGAGCAGGTGGCGACGGAACTGGTGTTCCCGTCGGGTGGAACCGTGGCGGTTCTGTTCCCGTTGGGGTCGTAGCAGCACCCAGCAGTTCGCACGGGTTATGAAACCGCCGGGCCGACTTTGAGCCAATACGCGAGAAGCCTCAGCCGGCGGCTAATACGGCAGCCGTAGGATGTTCGAAAGGGAGCCTCTGCCTGTGGTCAAGCTCCTGCGAGGACTACCCTAAGTAACAAGAAGTACCACGGTTGCCGCCACTGCTGCGGCTGCGACCTGCACGTAAAGCGCCGAGTCGCGCGGACGAAGCCTCGAGCTAGCTGAAACAGTTCTTGCGTCTCGGACAGCGAAATATGTCGCGAAGGTTTTGGGAGCGACCTGTAACACCCCGGTGACGGCAAAGGCAGTGAGCGAGACTCCTACGATCAGTCCAAACCGTGATCCGGTTGAGCCACCGAGAGATTGTCCGGCGTAGACAAGTCCGACGGTTCCAACGATCGAGATCATCGAGAGAACAGCCCAGGCACCGAGGAGTGCGTAGAGATACGCGTATAACCCTTCTGGCGTCTCCGGCTCGAATAAATCGTCTTCAGTCCGCATCGTCCGAGGAACCAGCATGGTGATCAACGAGCTAGCAAGCCAGCGGTGGATCGAGTCGTCGGCTGGCACGCTTCCCAGAACCCTGTTTGTGACCCGCCGGGCATACCGGTCCGCGGAGCCCAGGTGGGGCGGAGCTGTTCGGATAGGCCACGAAGAGACTTGTCAATGAAGCGGCGACGTTGTCCAAGGTCGAGGCGGAGAACAAAGCCTCCGACTTCAGTATGTAGCCGCGTCTCGAGCTGATCAAGCGCAGCAGCGCCTGCTGATCGGACGCGCTGAGTAGAGTTGCGGACGTGATTTGGCGCGCCTTCGCCTCAAGGAAGATCGCGCGCACCCTAATCAGGACGCCTTCGGTGCCGATACCAGCCCCAGCGGCATCCAGAAGCGCCTCGGCATATTTGTGGTTGGCTGCGGCTTGCTCGGAAGCGACCGCTCCGGCAACAATCGACACCGCAACGAACAGTGCTTGTTGAGGGCCAGGCACCAGGGCGAGCGCGCCCGACACCGCTGCGAGCTTTGCCGGGTCCGAGAGGTAATCTGCCCCGCCCACAAACAAGTCCTTCACCGTATCGACACCTTGCTCAATATAGGCACCTGACTTCAGCACGTCGTAGCGCGGATTCAGATACTTCGGGAACAACCCCAACGGGTCGATGGCGTTAACTGGATTGCCGCCGACATAGGCGTACGGTGTCCCCGTCTCGTCCTCGAACGGGTCGACCGAGAGGAACTGTCCTGTCTGTGGGTCGTAGTAACGCGCAGACGTTGTAGGTGAGGCCGGTCGGATCGGTGTAGGACGCCGGCGTAGCCGAACGGGGTGTCGGCGGTGAGGCCGCCCGTGGTTTCGGGGTTGCCCCAGGCGTCGTAAGCTCGTGCGTCGCGGTCGAGGATGCCAGCTGAGCCATCGACGACGCCGCGGACGGAGCCGAGCAGGTCGCTGACGAGGTAGCTGCTGTCGCCGCTGGTGAGGTCGACTTGTTCGAGCGGGGTGTTGCCGGGCCCGTAGATGTAGGCGTTGTCGCTGTCCATCAGCGAGTGCGGCAGGCTGCCGGTCGGGTCCCACGTGAAGCTCTCGGTGTGGGGAGCCGCAAGCTCGGTGCTGCTGGTCGAGAAGCTTGCGCGGAGCCCGTCGCCGTCGTAGCAGGCGACCTGCATGTCCGCGTGGCGGTATTGGTGTAGCTGGTGAGTTCCTGAGCGCCGTTGTAGCCGGCGCTCACGGTCGCGCCCGCCGCTTTCGGCGGTGCGCTCCCCGTCCGCGTCGTAGGTGTAGGTGGTCGGTGACGCTCGAGAGCGTCGAGCTGGTCAGCTCGCAGGCGTTGTCATAGGTGGTCGGCTGCGCGCCCGGTCGGGAGGGTGGTCAGGTTGCCGGAGGCGTCGAAGCGCGTAGTTGTGGCGCTGCTCGTGCCGGGCGTCATCTCCGGTCACCCGGTTTTGGGCGTCGTAGCTGTAGTCGGCCGGCTCGAGCGAGCCGGACGGGCGTGTCGGTTTCGGTCGCGATCGCGCCGGAGGGGACGTCGCTGTAGGCGAACTCCTAGCAGGGTGGTCGGTGAGCCGTCGGCGAGCGTGATCGTCGGACGGGGTGTCGGTCGGGTCGTAGGTCGTTGCAGATCGTGTCGCCGCTCGAGCCGAGCGTGAGGATGTTGGGCAGCCCGTCGGCGGTGTTGCCGATCGTGACCGTGTTGCCGTTGAAGTCGGTGACCGAGCTGAGCTCGTCGGCGTCGTCGTAGCTGTAGCTGACGGTGTCGGTGCGTGCGCCCAGGTGGCGCCACCGCCGAGTGGGTAGGTGATGCCGGTCGTGTTGCCGTCGCCGTCGTAGCTGTAGGAGACGGTCTTGCCGGCCCCGTTCTCGTAGCGTCGTCAGCTCGTTGAACGGGTCGTAAATGTAGGTGCGTGGTGCCGGTGCCGTCGACCATCGAGACCCGGTTGCCGTTCGCGTCGTAGATGTAGCTGACCGACCGGGCGGTCGAGTCCGAGTAGCTCGACCGAGCGCGAGCTGGTCCAGCGGCGTGTAGGTGTTCGTGGTCGTGACCCCGTTCGGGTCCTCGGACGTCAGCAGGTTGCCGGCCGGGTCATAGGTGTAGCTGCGTCGTCAGGCCGCTCGGATCGGCCGAGTCGTCGTCGGGCGCGTCTTCGATGACGAGCTCGCCGAGGGAGTCGTAGCTGTAGCCGGTCTGATAGGCGGAGCTGGTCTGGTACGGCGACGAGCTGTCGAGCAGGTCGCGACCGAGCCAGGTGTTCCCGTCCGGCGGCGACCACCGCGGTCCTGTCGCCGTCGGGGTCGTAGCAGTAGCTCGTCATCGACTCCGCCGCAGTTGTCGGAGCCCTCCCTCGTGACGGTAAGGAGCTCGCCCGCGTCGTCGTAGCGTGTAGGCGGTCGCCTGGTTCGGGGCGCCGCCGCTGTTGCTCGTCGGCGGGGCGGGTCGTGCTCGTCAGCTGCCCGGCCGGGTCGTAGTCGTTCGTGGTCGTCTCCGAGCCTGTCTGGCCGGCGGGAGCGGGGCTGGTGATCGTGGTTTGGTCGCCGAGTGCGTCGTACTCGTACGTTGTCGCGTCGGTCGCGAGCCGGTCACCGTAGTCGCTCGGGTAACTGGTCGGGCATGAGTCGGGGGTGAGCGAGTTCGCTGCCACGCCGACCGCCGGCACCGTCTCCGCCACATGACCGTCACCGTCATCACAGGTCAGCGTCTGCTGGCTATCGGGGTCGGTGACCAGGGTGAACTGGATCACTGGGGCTGTAGCCGTAGGCAGTCTCGTGGGTGACAGTGCCCCCGCCTCCGCTGCTTGTCCAGCCACTGGTGTTGCTGGCAGCGTCGCGGGCACGGATCCTGTAGCTGTAGTTGGTGTCGTTGCTGAGGTTGCTGTCGGTGTATGTGGTGGTGCCGCTGGTCGCGATCGTGCTGTAGTCGCTGCAGTCGCTGCCGCTACAGCGTTGGATTTCGTAGCCGGTGACGCCGACGTTGTCGCTCGAGGCGGTCCAGCTGAGATCGATGCTGCCGCCGTCTTCAGGGGTTGCCGTGAGGTCGGTGGGTGTGGTGGGGGCTGTCCCGCTTCACGAACAGGTGGCCAGGGTGTCATCTCGGTCTCGCTGCGGAGGTGAAGGCGGACGCTGTGGCCGTCCGGCTGTCGTCCGACGCCGACGAAGTCAGGCGTCGATCCTCTCAGTCTATCCGGGGGGAGACGTCGTGAGGTTCCGCTCAGCGCGCTGATGCGATCGATCTCGAGTAGAAGCGCACAGTGGTCGTCGAAACATACGTCCCGTGACCACTCGTCACGGTGCGCTTCCGTGGCGTCGATGATGGTCAGTCGCCGCCCAAGGAGCCGTTCCTACGGCCTCTGGTACGGCGCCGTCGGTCATCGCTTTCGGAGTTCGTCATCAACCGCCTGACGCGACACGCACTGCAGAGTGTATCGAGGTCGCGCATCAGCCGACTCAACGGCTGACCGGGGCTCTCGCTGGAGCGAAGTCGTGGCAGCTCGCCGTCCTCAGACCTGGGCTGAAAGCGTCGCCGCGCCGCTCGTCCACGTCGCGCTGGTTCGCGCCGTGTATCCGGCCTGGGGGCACGCGCTGATGCAGCTCGACGGTCACTACGCCCGATCGACGTCGCGCGCCTGAGCGCACGACGGGGCGAGGCCGAAGCCGATGCCCGGGCCAAAGGTGGCGTTCGTTCTACCGCCGTCCGGGCCGAACCAGGTGTCACACTCGACTCACCGGAGACCCGCCAGGCGACGGGCGGACGGCGGGTGCCGCACGGTCGAGCTCGAGCTCGCGGCACGTCTCGACGCGCGAACCACCGCGACGCGATCGAGACCGTCCAGCAGGCGATCACCTGACCGAACGCCTCGCCGCCGCCGCCTCGTCGAGCCCGGCCGACCCGACCAGCGGCGAGATCAGGCCGATCGCTGTCGTCACGGATAACGGCCGGCTTCAAGCGGCCGCTTCGCGGCGTTCATCGAGAGCCGTCCGAGCTGATCCACACCGCACGCGCCGCAAGACCCCGCAGCAGAACGGCGTCCGTGAACGCACTCGGCTCGCTGAAGACGAGCACCTCTACCGCCACGAGATCGACGACGGCTACCAACTCGCGTCGAGGCCGAGACCTACCGGAGCTCTTCAACCAGACCGACCCCACGAAGGATCGCAGCGCCGACCCCTCAACGTCTACCTCCAGCCATCAACGACCCTCAGATCCTCAAGCCAAACGAGCCCGAAACCCGCCATCTTCTAACGGCTTCGATGTCGGTGATCGGCGGGATCGGGGTGGCCATCTCGGTCTCGATGCGGCGGGTGAGAGGGGGCCGTGTGGATCCGGACTTCGTCGATGTCGCCGCTGAAGTGGGCGTCGAGGAAGCTGTCGAAGCCGATGTAGAGGTCGTCGGTTGAGGTGTTGATCCCGCCCGGCGCGTTTTTGTGCCGGCGACCTCGGTGCCGTTGACGTAGAGGCGCAGGGTGGTGTCGTCGTAGGTCTCGCGAGCTGTGACCACTCGTTCACGGTGAGCGGGTCGGTGGCGTCGAGGAAGGTCCAGTCGCCGCCGAAGGTGCCGTTCGCCGACGGCATCGTGGGGGCGGCGCCGCCGGTGTCGGTCGTCGCTTCCAGGTAGTAGTCGAACGTGCCTTTCGCGACCACGCTCTGCCAGAGGCCGCTCGAGGTCGTCGGTTTCACCCACGCCTCGACGGTCATGCCGTCTGCGAGCTCGAGCGAGGCCGAGTCCGGCACCTCGACGTTGCTTGAGCTGTCGAAGCTGAGCGCGTCGCCGAACTTGCCGCTCGTCGTCCACGTCGCAGCGGTAATCGCGCCGTCGTTTCCTTCTGTCGAGGAGTCGCCGGCGCTGCTGCCCGTGCCTTCGTCGAAGCCGTAGGCGGCGACGAGAGCGGCGGTTGTGCTCGCGGTCGCGGCGGTTGAGTAGCTGCTTGCGTTCGCGGCTGCATCGAGCGCCCGGACCTTGTAGCTGTAGCTCGTGTTTGGGCTCAGGTTGCTGTCGGCGTACTCGGTGTTCTCGGTTGAGCCGACGAGGCTGTAGGAGCTGCACGAGACCCCGGCGCAGCGTTCGATCTCGTACGCGCTCACACCGACATCATCGGTTGAGTCGTCCCAGCTCAAGTCGATCTCGTTGTTGTTCAGCTCGCTCGCCGAGAGGTCGGCGGGGGTGCTGGGCGCGCTCGTGTCGCTGAGCGTGTCGACCGGGGTCGCCATGTCCCTCTCGATCTGCTGCGCAGACAGAGCGCCGTCATAGATCCGTACCTCGTCGATCACCCCTGCAAACCACTGCCCGTAGAGGCTGTCGCCGCCGATCCCCAACGGATCAGTCGAACTCGCGATGCTGCCCGACACATCCGTCTCAGCGACCTCCTCCCCGTTGACGTACAGCACCTCTTTGCTGCCGTTGTAGGTCACCGCCAAATAGGCCCAATCGCCAGCCGTCAACGGCGAGCCGAGTGGACCATCATCGGTGCCACCGATCGTGGCGCCGCCGATCGGGTCGCCGGCCCCATTCCCGGTCTCCGCCTCAAGGTAGTAGACATCGTCGGGCTTGTAGATCACATCAGCCCAAACAGCGTCCTCGATCGAGCTCGGCTTCACCCACGCCTCCAACGTCATCCCACTCGACAGATGCAACGAACTGGAATCCGGCACCGACACGAGCGCGTCTGTCCCGTTGAAGTCCAAGCCGCCACCGAATTTCCCGCTCGTCCAGGTTGCGTTCGTGATCGTGCCCGTGTTCCCGTTCCCCGACCCATCCGCCACCGACGAACCAGAGCCCTCATCAAACCCATACGCAGCCACCAGATGAGCAGGTGTCGTCACCGAAACCGCACCCCCGCCCCCGCCACTGCTAGTCGTGGTCGTGCGGCTCGTCAGGTTGCCATCCGCGTCGTAGCCGTAACTCGTCGTGCGCGCAATCACACCGCCGCTGGTCTCGCTCACCGTCTTCGCAGTCAGCTCGCCATCGTCGTCATACGTGTTCGTGGTTGTGTATGTGGCTGCGTCGACGCCGCTCAGGTTCCCATTCGGCGCCGTCACGCTCGTCTGCTCCCCGTCGCCGTCATAGGCGTAGGTGGTCTCGGCAACCTCACCGCCGCTATTGCCATCCAACGCCGACACCGAACTGACGTCACCGGCGCTGTCGTAGCCGAGTTGGGTATCGACCTTGTTCGGGTCGATCGTCAGACACGGCAGGGACGAGTCAGGCGGGCTCGTCGCGCAGGAATGACTTACCGATGAGAGCGTCACCGATTCGCCGTCAGTGAGGCTGTAGCTCGTCCGTGACTGGCTCGCCGTCGACCCACCGGGGGCGTAATCGCCCGTCGTGGTGTAGACGAGGTTGCCGTCGGTGTCGTACTCGCTGTAAGTCACGTACTTCGGCGGCGCCGACGAGGGCGGCGACACCGTTCCGCCCCCTGTGATTGCTGAGGGCGGTGAGAGCGCAGAGCATGCCCATGCCGCCAGTGGCAGACCAACGCAGGTCGGCTCGTCGAAGCTATTGAACCCGTAGGTCCAGGTGTTCCCGAGTGCGTTAGTGCGTGACGTGACATTGCCCTGATCGTCGTAGGTGTACGACGTGGTGTTGCCGTTCGGGTCCGTGATCGAGTTGTCGAGCAGCGTCAGCGAGTCTGGGTCGTAGCTCCAGGTGGAAGGAGAGCCGCCGTCAGCTCCGAGCGTCTTCGTCAGGAGCACACCCGTGTCGAACACGTACTTGGTCTCATTGCCGTCTGGATCAGTCGTGGTCGTGTAGCCACTCCCGCTTGTGTAGTTGAGGTTGGAAAAGTCGTAGGTCGTGACATTCCCGTTGGCGTCGGTTTGGCTGTCGATTCTTCCGGACGTCGAGTTGTAGGTATTAGTGAAGACACTGCCGGCGTTGGGGCCGCCGGACTGCTCGTTCGGACTCTTGATCGTTAGGAGTTCATGAGTGAAATTCGGGGAGCTATTTTCCTCGTCGTAGCTGTAGGTAGTGATGTTTCCGAGTGGATCTGTTACAGAAATGAGGTCGCCACTTGAACACGTTTCACTCGGCGGGGAGCAGTAGCCGTACAACCAGTCGTGACCGAGTGGGTCGGTTACGCGAGTTACCTCCGCGGATGAGTTCAGGGCAAGAACGAGCGTGCGGCCGGAAGCGGAGGTAACTGTCGTGCACGACGTCGCAGCAGAGGGGCAAGCAGCAACCGAGCCTGGAGACGGGGTGTTGTAGCTCAGTGCACTCGTCGCGCCACCGGGCCCAGCGTCACTCGCCAGCTTCCCGGAACTATCGAAGATCCGTTTCTCGTAGGGGTGCGTGATCAGGGTGTAGGTCGAACTACCCGAGCTATAGCTAAGAGTGGCAGTGACCTCGGGAAGCGCACAATAGGTTCCCGTCGTGCCAGGCCCGACGTTGGGCGAGACGCACGCGCCGCTCACGGGCGGTGTGAATACGACCTCCGCGCCACCGTACTCGTTCACCGTGACGTCTCCGGAGGAGGGCGTGTTCAATGACAGGGAGACATTCCAGTTGTCGGTCCACCCGTAACCCAGCGGGCCTGGACTGCTTGCTGCAGCTTGCTCCTGGGCGACCGAGGAGTCATACGCCCGCCTAAATACCAGCGGCGGCCCGAACGTAGCAACCGATGCGTCGGTATCCGACTGGTTGTAGGCGCCGGTGTACATGTTCACAGGATCAGGGCGGTTGCCCGGATTTCCCTGCTGCTGCGGACACGGACAGACACCCGGCGCGTCAGGATTTGGGCGGTCAAGTGGCGTCGGCGGCACGCCGTTCGTAATCCCTCCGCCACCCCAACTCAGCACAACCATCCCTGCCGCGCCACTGGCAGCACTGCCCGAGTATCCGCCCCCGCCGCCCCCGCCCCCACCCGGAGCGATCCCCTTGACGCCATTGCCTTCGAAGCCGCCGCCCGCGCCGCCATAGCCGGGGTTCCCGCTTCCGGGGTTACCGCTCGTGCCGCCCGAGGAGCCGAAGTCTGCACCGTTCGAACCCGAGTTCCCACCCGCGCCGCCAGCGCCTGACGCGCTCCCGGCGCCCCCGCCGCCACCACCACCGCCGATGAAGAACGCGACCTGACCGGTTCCGCCGCTTCCGCCCGCGAACACCGCGCCACTGTCGCCTGTCGAGCCCGCCACGGTGCCTCCAGCCCCCGGCGAGGTCGTACCCGACGCGCCAGCGCCGCCCGCAGCAAGGCAGCCCGTCGAACCATCGCCGGTAAAGGACGTCGAGCCGCCGTTTGCTCGGCTGGCGCCCCCGCTCCCGACCGTGACCGTATAGGTATGACCGGGTGTCACTGGCACACTCGCCCGGGCAGCGTAAGCGCCGCCCCCGCCACCGCCCCCAGCCCATGTACTCAGACCCCCGGGATAGCCACCAGGATCGCTACCCCCACCACCACCCCAACATTCCGCCTTCACCGAATGCACACCAGCCGGAGCGATCCACGTTCCCGACGACGTAAACGAATCATCAGCCGACGCTTGCCGCACACCAGTCGCGAATGCGACGACCGCAACAATCAAAGTGAAAAGGATGCAAAAAGGCGTACGAGCAAAGCGGCCTGCGGCCATGATTATCCCCCGAGTTATGAACTGACTGAGTCGCGAAAGACAGGTTCTCGGTCAACAAAAGTTGAGTACGTCGCTTATCTCAAGTGAACGCCACCGAGTCAATCCCTCGACCAAGTGAACGGGCAAGCGTGTGCACACACACTCGACCGTGGCGCAAAGCGGCTTTAGCCAGGATGCCTCCAGGGATATCACCTGGGGAATCGCGCTCGCGGACACGTCGGAGACTGAGTCGGCTGTTGACGTGCACGTGACCATGAGACTCCACACCGATGGCGGCAAGCTCGTCAGTCCGCAATCGATCGGAATGGCAGCGCCGCCCCACCTGGAGTTCGTTCCAGCGCATTCAACGGTCTACCTTGGCGATGTCGATTGGCTGTTCCCCGGACTTGGTTCACCGGCACGGATCCCGAAAATCAAGACCATCACCTACACGCTCAAGATCGGAGAAACGTCCGGCTACGCCTACCAGCTCCCCAGCGTCACCGTCACAAGGATCGACCTGAATGACGGAAGCGTCACCGGCGAGCTCCACCCCTTCGACGCGTCGATCGTTCCTTACGAGTACGAAACCAGCACCGTCTTCTTCAACCGGCAAGGCCAGATCATCGGCGGCGACCTCCACAACGCGATCGGCACCACCTCAACCCCGTCACACAAAGGAATCGGCTCCAGTCCGGTCTCACTGATCCGATCAGGTCACAGCTGGCCAGTCTCGATCGACATCCTCTACGGACACTTCCCACCCGGCGAACCCACATCAGCACGAATCTCATTCCTGTCCTGCCATCAAGACTGCTGACGGCAGCCCACAAGCTCGGATTGCTGAACACGTTTCCGGCGCGTAGCTGGCGGGACGACGGCGGGCTGTGCGAGTGTGGCGTGGAGGGCGAGTTCGTATTCGACGGGGGTGAGTTTGCCGAGGGCGCGTTGGCGGCGTCGGCGGTTGTAGGTGTGTTCGATCCAGGTGATGATCGCGAGGCGGAGTTGCTCGCGGGTCGTCCAGGTGTGGCGGTCGAGGACGTTCTTCTGTAGGAGGGCGTAGAAGGACTCCATCGCGGCGTTGTCGCCGGCGGCGGCGACCCGGCCCATCGAACCGCGGAGCCGGTTCGCGGCGAGCACTGCCCGGAATGGCCGAGAGCGAAATTGCGACCCCCTGTCCGAATGAACAATCAGCGTGCCGCCGCGGCCGCCGACGGGCGATCGCGGTACGCAACGCCGTGACAGCGAGCTCGGCGGTCATCCGCTCGCCCATGGCGTAGCCGACGATCCGGCGGAGCAGACGTCCTTGAACGCGCACAGGTAGAGCTTCCCCTCAGCGGTCGGGTGCTCGGTGATGTCGGTCGAGCCATGTCTCGTCCGGCCGCGCGGCGGTGAAGTCGCGCTCGAGCAGATCGTCGTGGACCGCCACACCGGGACGTTTGCCGCTGCCACGGCGGCCCTTGCGCGTCGTAGTCGACCACACTCGATGCTCGCGGCAGAGCCTGTGCACCCGGTTCTCGCTTGCGACATGACCGGCCCGGGCGAGCTCGTCGGCGATCAGCCGGTAACCGAACTCAGGATCGTCGGCATGCACGTCCCGGATCGCGTTCACAAGCTGCGCGTCGTCGCGCTCCCGCACAGAGCAAGGCCGGCGACGCCAGGCGTAGTAGGCCTGACGGGAGAAGCCCAGCGTCTCGCAGGCCACCGCCACGGATACCCCGTCGGCGGCAAGGTCACGGACCAGCGAGAACCTCATTTCGGGAGTGACTCCGCCGCGAAGAACGCCGCCGCGCGGCGCAGGATCTCGTTCTCCTGCTCCAACCGCCGGTTACGCCGACGCAGCGCCACCAGCTCGTTCTGCTCGCTGCTGGTCAGGCCATCCTTGACGCCATCATCGACGTCAGCCTGCGCCACCCACCGCTTCAACGTCGTAGCGGAGATCCCGAAATCCGCCGCGATCTCCGCTCGCGGCAACCCGCCCCTACGGGCGACCGCAACAACATCACGCTTGAACTCAACAGGGAATCTCTTCGGCATAACGACATCCTTCCCGCGAGGCACCGCCCCGCACAAGAGATGTCAACCGAACCCTGGGCAAACCCCAGTGCCGATCACGGGATCATTACCCGCATAGGCATACGGCTCTCCGGTCTCGTCCACGAGCGGGTCGACGGTGAGGAACTGGCCGGTGGTGGGGTCGGAGTAGCGCGCATCTACGACACGCGGTCACCACGCCGACCAGCCGCCTCCCGCCTGCCGCCAACCTCGATGCTGCGAAGACTTCAGCCCAGCCCGTTCATCGCAAGCCTGAGAAGGCCCCTAGCGCGGCCTCCCCAGAGTCGGCCCCGACAGCGCTGCGCGTTGGATGCGACTGTTAAGGCCGCGAGCCGTTGGGGGCGTAGTACGTTTTGCGCTACACTCGACAAGGTGGCTGCGCCCTCCCCGCCCCTTTCTCTGAGACTCGGGGCATCGGGACTCGTGGCCTTGGAAGAGATTGCGCGCAGCCGGGGCATCAGTCGCTCCGAAGCAGCACGCCAAGCGATCGCGGAGACCGCCGCGCGGGAGCGGCGACGCGTCGGACTCGCGGCCGAAGCCACCGCTCTGGCACGCGATCCCGCATACGCGCGGGAGGCGCGCGAGGTGGCCGACCTGATGGAGCAGCTTCGTGGTCAGAGGTGACGTGCATGCAATCGTGCTTCCGACACGTCGTGGCCGCGTTCAGCACGGACGACGGTACGCGGTCATCGTGCAAGCCGACGACCTCCTAGCGCTATCCACAGTCATCGTCTGCCCGACCTCGACCTCAACGCCACCGGCGAGCTTTCACCCCAACGTGACCATCAATGAGCAACCCACACGCGTCATGTGCGAGATGATCGGCGCCGTCGACACGCACGCCCTCGGCGAACACGTCGGGCACCTTCGATTCGACGAACTGCGAGAACTCGACGAGGCCCTGCAACTCATCCTCGCCCTCCGCTGACTTCCGCCTATCGAGGCCGAGCAGGCGGCATCCGCGACTCGACAGGCCGCTCTCTCGCTGTGGTTTGAACGAGGCGGTTGAGTGAGAGCCTTTTGGAAGGGGCGGCCTGATGCGACGTGCCCGTCGCACCCTCTTGTCAACGACTCGGCCGCCTCGGAGAGGAGTTCCGATGACGTCGTTAGAGATCGAGACCGCCGAATACATCCTCTGGCTCCAGGTCCACAACTACGCCCAGACAACGGTTGCCTGCCGCGTGCGCTACCTGAACTACTTCAACCGGTTCTGCGCTCGGGCCGGAATCGGAGACCCCCGAGCCGTCACCTTTGAGCTGCTGCAGGATTACCAAGAGGAGCTGTTCAAATACCGGAAGCGCAACGGCCGCTCACTCACCGTCGGCACGCAGGCACAACGGTTGGTGCCAGTCGTGCACTTCTTCACCTGGCTCCGCCGCTCCGGCCGGCTACCTATCAACCCTGCCAGCGATCTGCTGATGCCAAAACCGGACAGGCGGCTCCCCGAAGCCACCCTCAGCAGCGGCGAAATGAACCAACTCCTCGCCACACCCAACATCTCACGGCCCCTCGGGCTCCGCGACCGCGCCATCCTCGAAACCTTCTACTCCTGCGGGCTCCGCCGCGCCGAACTGATCGAACTCACCGTCAGAGACATCGACTTCGCCCGCGGCACCGTCTTCATCCGCTCAGGCAAAGGCGCCAAAGACCGCTACGTCCCGATCGGCGAACGCGCCCTCTTCTGGCTCCGCCTCTACCTCAACCTCGCACGCCCCACCCTCACCGCCAACACAGACCCCGACAGCGACTGGGTGTTCCTCACCTCGATCGGAACCCCGCTCTGTGCGGACTGGCTCAGCCGCCGCATCCGCCGCTACCTCCACAACGCCGGCATCGACAAACGCGGCAGCTGCCACCCCTCCGCCACACCGTCGCCACCCTGATGCTCGAAGGCGGCGCCGACATCCGCTACGTCGCAGAACTCCTCGGCCACACCCGCCTCGAAACAACCCAGCGCTACACCAGGGTCAGCATCGACCGACTCAAACTCATCCACGCCACAACCCACCCCGCCGCCGACCTCAACATCGCCATGGCCAACGAAATCTGCACCCTCCTCCCACTCAGGACAACAAGCTAGGCAGCACAGACAGGACCCACAACCGCCGACACTGACCACCACGACGCCGGTAGGCGCCCTTCACCCGAAGGAGCGCCTACCGGCCAAACGTCGGTCTGCGGTGGCGGCTACTCGACCTGGTACCGAGCGAGATGCGAGTTTCGTAGCCGCTCTCTCTGGTGGAGTCGGGAAGATGCCTCTTGGCTGAGGCGGCCGAAGAGGGCGGGTCGTGGTTAGGGGCCGGTGAGGGTGGTTCGTGGGTCCCGTCGATGTCGTCCCGTCGAAGGACAGAAAACTGTACACTCCTATCGTGGCGCGGATTGTTCCCTTCACCGAGGCGCGTGCCCATCTCACCGAGTTGCTCGACGAGGTCGAGGCCCGTCACGAGCATGTAGTGATCACCCGCAAGGGGCGCCCGGCCGCAGTGGTCGTTTCACCCGAGGAGTGGGACGCGATCGAGGAGACCCTTGAGGTGTTGCAAGACGAGGAGGCGCTGGCGGCGCTTCGCGAGAGCGAGGAGGACGTCGAGTCCGGCCGTCTTTTCAGCCTGGATGAGGTGAGACGCGAGCTCGGGATTGCCTGAGCTTCGTCTGACCCGACGAGCCAAACGCGACCTTGTCCAGCTCCCGGCAGCCGTTCGAGCAGCCGTGATCGAGAGCCTCGCGCTGATCGAGCGCGACCCGGAGACGCTCGGGAAGCGGCTGGTCGGACGGATGAAGGGACTCTGGTCGGCGCGGGTCGGAAGCTACCGCGTGCTTTACACGATTGAGCAGAGCGGCGTCGTCGTCCGCGCGATCCGGCACCGGGCCATCGCCTACCAGCCTCGCGAACGCTAGATCCTCGCCACGCTCGCCGCTTCGGCGAGAGACGAGATCCCGAGATCCAACCGCCGGTGACGGCCTACCAGGGCTGGCTTCGCGGGCCCTGAGGAACGGCCGCTACGGAAACCCGCCCTCGGGCACGTTGAGCTCGATCCTGAGCCCGTTCGGATCGGTGAGGAAGAGCTGGCGCAGGGCGCCGGGGACGACGTTCGCCGTCGCCTCGACGCCGGCTGCCTCGAGGCGGGCGGCGAGCGCCTCGTAGTCGTCTGCCGCGAAGGCGACATGATCGATGGGCGCGGAATCGACGGCCAGCGCCATCGTCGAGGCGTGAGCCTCGTAGCTCGTGCGGTCCGCGAGGTGGAGGCACGGCGAGCCGTCGAGATAGAGCCACTTGCCGGTGAAGGGGAACGGCGGCCGCTCGCCGACCTCGAAGCCGAGGACGTCGCGGTAGAAGCACGTCGTCCCCTCGAGGTCGTCGGTGAGGACAAGGAAGTGGTCGAGCCGCCGAAGCGCCATCACGCCGCCGGCTCCGCGTCCGGTTCCGCGGGCTCTTGGCGATGCTCGCGGGATTCGGCGAACGCGACTACCGGCTCGATCGACGCCGGGTCGACGAGCGCATCCGGCCGCACGACCTCGCTCGCGGGAACGCCGCTGAGGATCCGCTTGACCGGCAGCTCGAGCTTCTTGCCCGTCAGCGTGCGCGGGATCGAAGGCAGGGCGATGATCGTGTCGGGGGCATGGCGCGGCGAGAGCGAGCTCCGTAGCGTCCCCGAGATCCGGCTGCGCAGAGCGTCGTCCAGCTCGAGCCCGGGGGCCAGCTGGACGAAGAGAATCAGCTCGTCGTCGGCCTCGAGGTGGACGACGAGGCTGTCGTGAACCTCCTCGATGTCCTCCAGGACGTCGTAGAACTCACCTGTGCCGAGACGAACGCCGCCGCGGTTCAAGGTCGCGTCGGAGCGGCCTGTCACCACCGAGCTTCCCCGCTCACCGAAGACGATCCAGTCTCCGAACCGCCAGATCCCGGGGTAGCGGTCGAAGTACGAGGCCTTGTAGCGCTCCCCGCCCGGGTCGTTCCAGAAGCCCGTCGCCATGGACGGCATCGGCTGCCTGATCACGAGCTCGCCGAGCTCGCCGACGACCTCGTTGCCGTGGAGGTCGAACGCGGCGGCGTCGACGCCGAGGCAGCGCGCCGACATCTCGCCCGCATAGACGGGCAGGAGCGGGTAGCCCTGGACGACCCCGGTGCAGAGGTCGGTGCCGCCGCTCCCGAAGTTGACGAGCACGGAGGGGTCGACCTGCTCGTAGAGCCACTCGAAGCCGTCGGGCGGAAGCGGCGAGCCCGCCGCCCCGATTGAGCGCAGCGAGGAGAGGTCGAAGCGGCGGCCGGGCTCGATCCCCTGCTTGCGGCAGGCGAGCACGAACGCGGGCCCGAGGCCGAACATCGTCGGGCGGGTCTGCTCGATGAGGCCCCACTGGAACGAGAGGTCGGGCCAGCCGGGGTTGCCGTCGATCATCACGATCGAGGCGCGCAGGAGAAGCGACGAGACGAGCGCGTTCCACATCATCCAGGCCGTCGTCGTGAACCACTGCAGGCGGTCACCCGGGCGAAGGTCCCAGGAGAGCCCCTCGTTCTTGAAGTGCTCGACGAGGATGCCGCCGTGGCAGTGCACGATCGCCTTCGGAAGACCGGTCGTCCCGGAGGAGAAGAGGACGTAGAGCGGGTGCGAGAAGGGCATCGGGGCGAACTCGAGCGGGCCCGACTCGGCCAGCAGGTCGTCCCAGGAGACCGTGTCGGGCAGGGCGTCGTCGGCTCCGCCGAGGTACGGGACGTGGACCACCGAGCGGACCGTCGGCAGCTGGGCCCGGATCCCGGCGACCTGCTCCCGGCGGTCGACCACCTTCTCGCCGAAGCGGTACCCCGCGATCGCCAGGAGCACAGTCGGCTCGAGCTGGCCGAGCCGGTCGACGACGCTGCGGACGCCGAACTCCGGCGGGCAGGTCGCCCAGACCGCCCCGAGGCTCGCCGTTGCGAGGAACGCGACGAGCGTCTCCGGGATGTTCGGCAGGTTCGCGACGACCCGGTCTCCCGGCTGGACGCCGAGGCGCTGCAGGCCCACCCGCGCCCGCGCGACCTGCTCGCGCAGGTCGCCGAAGGTCAGCTCGAAGGTCGCGCGCGTCTGGGAGACGGCGACGACGGCGACCGACGCGAGGTCTTCGTCGCGCCCGACGGCATGCTCTGCGTAATTCAGCCTGGCGCCCGGGAACCACTCCGCGCCGGGCATCGTGCGCGAGCCGAGGACGCGCTCGTACGGCTCGTGCGCGCGGACATCGAAGAAGTCCCAAAGTGAGGCCCAGAACCCGTCGAGGTCGGAGACCGACCAGCGCCACAGCGAGTCGTAGTCGCCGTGGTCGAGGCCCCGCTCGCTCCGCAGCCAGGCGAGGTATCGCGCGAGCTGGGAGTGCTCCCGCGCATCCGCGGTCGGCTCCCAGAGCACCTGCCCCTGGGTGACCGTCAAGGCACGAGCACGGCGCGGCCGGTGATGTCGCCGTCTCGGAGCGCGCCGAGGACGTCGTTGACGTCGTCGAGCCGGTGCTGCTCCGTCCTCAGGGTGAGCCGGCCGCTTGCGTGCAGCTGCACGAGCTCCCAGAGGTCGATCCAGCTCCCGACCAGGTTGCCGGCGATCGTCGTCTCCTGTCCGATCAGCGCGACGGACGGCACCGCGATCGCCCCGCCGTAGCCGACGACCGAGTAGACGCCGTTCCGGGCGAGCATCTCGAGCGAGGCAGCATGCGTCGCATCCGTGCCAACGAAGTCGAAGACGACATCCGGGCCCACGCCGTTCGTCGCCTCACGGACCGAGCTGACGACATCGTCGCGGCCCCCGATCACCTCGTCGGCGCCGAGCTCGCGCGCGAGCCTCTGGCGGCGCTCGTCGGTCTCGACCGCGATCACCCTCGCTCCACCCAGGAGCCGCACGAGCTGGAGCGCGATGTGGCCGACCCCGCCGACGCCGATCAGCGCGGCCGTGCTGCCGGGCCCGAGGCGTGGGAGGAGCTTCTTGACCGCGTGGTAAGCGGTGATGCCGGCATCCGCATGCGGTGCGACCGCGGCCGGGTCGACGCCTTCGGGCAGCCGCAACAGGGAGCGCTCGTCGACGAGCACGTACTCGGCGAAGCCGCCGTCCCGGGTGAGGCCCGTGAACTGGTGGCGCTCGCAGTGCATGTCGATGCCGCGCCGGCACGAGACGCAGAGGCCGCAGCTGTAGGGCGGATAGACGAGCACCGCGTCGCCGACCGAGGCGGCGGTGACGTCGGCGCCGACCGCGTACACGTACCCGGCGTTCTCGTGCCCGAGCACGAGCGGCAAGGTGACCCCGACCGCGTCCATCAGGCCGTCGATCGCGTGCAGGTCGGTGGCGCAGACGCCGGCGCCGGCGATGCGCACGACGACGTCGCGTGCTCCGGACGGCTCGGGCTGGGGACGCTCGACGAGCTCCAGGGGGTTGTGGTACGAGCTGAGGACTGCTGCCTTCACGGCCGTGCCCTAAGCAGCGCTGCCGAGGTAGCCGCGCCGGTCCCCGTCGAGGTGCTCGGCGAGCCGCGTCGCGAGCGCCATGATCGTGAGCGACGGGTTCACCGACAGCGTTCGCGGCACCAGGGACCCGTCGCCAACGTAGAGCCGCTTCACCTCGTGGCTCTCGCAGTTGCGGTCGACGACAGAGCGCTCCGGGTCGTCGCCCATCCGGCAGCTTCCCTGAACATGGGTCGAGGCGAGCCCCGTCCAGCAGATCTCCTTCGCTCCGGCCGCTTCGAGAACGTCTCGGCTGAACCGGAAGCCCGCGTCGATCCGCCCCTGCTCGGCGGCGTTGAAGTCGACGTCGAAGCGCTCGCTCCCGTCCTCGCCCGTGACGACCGCGCTCGTGTTCTCGTCGTTGGCCATCGCCAGCAGGCCCACCCAGCGGCGGAAGCCCCTGGCCGCCTCGACGAGCCGCGGGCCCCAGAGGGGGCCGTCTTCGTCGGTGAGCGTGGTCGCGAACGAGATCGGGTCCTGGATCGTCGTCGCCTCGATCACGAACCCGCCGTCCTCGTCGTGCTGGTGGGCCATGCAGTGGGCCGAGATCGGATAGACCGTGTGGGCGTCCTGGAGCTCGTCGAAGAGGCCGTAGACGAGCCGCACCGGATGCAGGCCCAGGTGGCGGCCGACGGCGTCGCCCTGGAGGCCCGAGCGACGGAGCAGCTGAGGCGTGTTCAGTGCGCCACCCGCTGCCACGACCACCTTCGCGCGCAGGAGGACACGCTCGCCGGCCTCGTCGGTGTACTCGACCCCGGTTGCGACCGGCCCGTCGGCGGAGTCCTCGACGAGCACGCGGTCGACGGGCGCGTTCGCGCGCAGCTCGAGCAGGCCGCGCGCCCAGGCCTCGTGGATGTAGGTGTTGAGCGTCGACTTGCCCGCGTTCGTCGGGCAGCCTTGCAGGCAGGAGCCGCAGCGCGTGCAGTTCACGTCGGTGTAGGAGTGCACGGGCTCGAGCTCGGCCCCGAGGGCCCGGAAGCCCGGCTCGACCGTGTAGACGCTCTTGCACCAGTCGCGCCGCTCGCGCACCCCGAGCACCTGCTCGACACGGTCGTAGTGGCGCTCGAGCTCGGCGACGGTGAACGGCTCGCCCGCGTCGTTCGTCAGCCCCGTGGCGGGATGCCACTTGGCGACGTCACGTTCGTGCGCCCTCAGGGCGACCTTGGTGTTGATCGTCGTCGTGCCTCCGACACAACGGCCGGCCAGGAAGGCGACCGGCGGCTGGTTGGGTGGGAAGGCCAGCCGGAGCGGCCAGAAGAGGTCGTGGGTGGCCTTCGCCTCCCAGCGCGTGAAGCTGTTCGCGGTCAGGTGGGGCCCGGCTTCGAGCAGGAGCACGTCGCGGCCGCGCTGCGCGAGCTCGCCGGCGACCACGCCTCCCCCGCCACCCGAGCCGACGACGACGACGTCGTAGGAGTCCCTCATGCGATCCCCAGGTATGACCAGTCCTTGGCGAGCCGCCGCGCGAGCGGCGAGTTGAAGTCGATCTCCTCCCAGGCGCCGGGGCCCTCACGTCCTTCGGCGACGAAGTCGCTGTAGTACGCCTCGATCGCAAGCGCACGCACGAGTGCAAAGGCCGGCGTGCGCTCGTGCTCGGCGAGCTCGCCCGCGCTCCCAGCGGCCGGCGCGAGCTCGTCGATCGCCTCGAGCGCGTGCTCTCGTGCGCCCGCAGGCATCCCGGCCAGCGCGGCATCGAGATAGACCACCGAGCCCACGCGGCGCGAGCCGGGGACGATCAGCTCGCAGAGCGCCTCTGCGGCGGCCGCGCGACCTTCGTCGAGCGCTCGAAGCCGGCTCATTGGTCGGCGTGGAGGGGCTCGATGACGGCCGGCTCGTGCTCGCGGAGGAGGTAGGCGGAGTGAAGCAGCTCGGGATGCTCGCGAAGCTCGGCGGCGGTGCCGTGGTGGACGATCCGTCCGCCCTCGATCACGTAGGCGTCCTCGGCGAGCCCGAGCGCGACGTGGACGAACTGCTCGATCAAGAGCACCCCGATGCCCTCGCTCGCCGCGGTCTCGAGCGCCGGGATCAGCCGCTGCACGACCACGGGAGCAAGCCCGAGGGAGAGCTCGTCGACGAGCACGAACTTCGGCCGCGAGACGAGCGCTTGGGCAAGAACGACCATCTGCTGCTCGCCTCCGCTGAGCGTGCGGGCGATCGCGCCCCAGCGCTTCTCGAGCTGGGGGAAGAGCTCGAGCGCGTGCTTGATCCCGGCACGTGCGCCCGCACGGGAGAGCGCGTAGGTGGCGACGCGCATGTTGTCCTCGACGGTGAGGTCGGGCAAGAGCCGCCGCCCCTCCGGGACGATCGCCACGCCTGCCTGCCGGATCTGCTCCGGTCGCAACCGGGTGAGGCTGGAGCCGTTGACGGTCACGGTCCCTGAGCTCGAGCGAAGCACTCCTCCGACCGTCAAGACGAGCGTCGACTTGCCGGCGCCGTTGGGCCCGAGGAGCGTCGTCACCGAGCCGGCCGGGATCTCCAGCGAGATGTCGTGGAGGATCGGGTGGCCCCCGCGTGAGACGCAGAGCGAGTCGATCACGAGCCGCGAGGCCTCGGTGCTCACAGCTCTGCCTCCGTGCCGAGGTAGGCGCGCATCACGTGCTCATTGCGGAGCACCTCGGCGGTCGGGCCCGAGGCGATCAGCTTGCCGAAGTCGACGACCGCGGTGGTCTGGCAGCAGGCCGAGACGAGGCTCATGTCGTGGTCGACGAGGATGACGAGCGCCCCCAGGTGCTCGGGGATCTTCTGGATCACCTCGGAGAGGTGCCCGGTCTCCTGGTCGGGCAGGCCAGCGGCCGGCTCGTCGAGGAGGACGAGGCGCGGCTGGCCGACGACGGCGCGGGCGACCTCCACGAGGCGGCGGTCGCGCGCCCCCAGGCCGCCGACCTTCTTCTTGGGCGACACGGTGAGCCCGACGAACTCGAGCGCAGCCAGCACATCGGCCCGGCGAGAGACGCGCTTGGACTTCGAGTGCTCGTGGATCATCGCCACGTTCTCGTAGATCGAGAGCTTCTCGATCGCCATCTCCGTCTGGAACGTCCGTCGCAGGCCCCACCGGGCCCGCCGGAAGTCGGCCATCTTCAGGAGATCCTCTCCGAACGCGGTGATCGATCCGGTGGCGGGCTTGACGAACCCGCTCATGACGTTGAAGAAGGTCGTCTTGCCGGCGCCGTTCGGGCCGATCAGCCCGCAGGTGCCTTCTGCGAACGTGACGCTCATGTCGTCGATCGGGGTCACCCCCGCGAACCGAACGGTGAGGCCGCTGACCTCGATCACGGCCGGGCCCCTCCTGCGAGCCGCCTGATCGTTCGATAGATCAGGCGCGCGAGGTTCGCCATGTCCCTCGGGAACTGCTCGACGAGGCCGCCGGGGGCCGTCAGGAGCACCTGGAGCAGGCCGACGCCGAAGATGATCAGGAGGAAGTTGGAGTTGACGCCCCACTGGGCCTGGAAGAGGAAGGGCAGCAGTTGGTTGAAGACGCCGGCGACGACCGCGCCCCAGATGCTGAAGATGCCGCCGATCAGCGCCGTCGCCGCGAGCGTCAGCGAGTCCTGCGTCTGGAAGGTGATCGCTCGCGGCACCCCCACCTGCGCCGCCAGGAGGCACCCCGCGACACCGGTGACGAAGGATGCGAGCGCGAAGGCCCACAGCTTGTAAAGCGTGATGTTCACGCCTGCCGAGAGCGCCGCCGGCTCGCTCTCGCGGATCGAGGCCCACGCGCGGCCGGGCTTGCCGGCGACGTGAAGCAGCGCGATCACGAAGAGGACCGCGCACACGATGATCGTGTACCGGTAGTAGGCAGTGTCGCCCACGGCCCACGACGGCCGCCGCACGGGAGGCGTGCTCGTCGTGAGGGCTCCCGCCCCCGCCTGGCCGGTGAAGCCCCCTCCGCCGTTCGGGAAGTCGATCACCGAGAGCACGATCGTCACGGCGCCCGCGAACATGAGCGTGATCAGGGCGAGGTAGAGGCCGGAGACGCGCAAGGCAGGCAGGCCGACGAGCACGCCGATCGCCATCGTCACCAGGCCGGCGGCAAGGAGGAGCAGCGGGAAGGGAAGGGCGGTCGCATACGCGAGACGCGCGCCGACCCAGCAACCGACGGTGAGCAGCGCCACCTGGCCGAGCGAGATCATCCCGACCCGGCCGTAGAGGATCCCGAAGCCGAGCGCGGCGACCGAGTAGATCGCGACGCTCGTGAAGGTCGTGATCCAGTCGGCGCCGACGAGCGACGGAACCGCGAGCACGACGAACGCGAGCAGGCCGAGGATGATCGCGGCGCGTACGAGCACGCCGCGCTCGACCGTCTGGACCGCGTTTCTGAGCGCGGTCCGATCGCTGGCTGCCGGTGCTGCGCTCACGTCAGTTCGCCGTGCGCGAGATGGAGACCACACGCCGGCGCGAGATGACGAGCATCGCGGCGATGGCGAGGACGAACGGCGCCGCCGAGCGGTAGGCGGAGACGTTCGCGTACGGGCTCAGCACCGACTGGGCCAGGCCGACTGCGATCCCACCGAAGAGCGTCGTCCAGAGCGAGCGCAAGCGGCCGATCAAGGCCGCGGCAAGCGCGGAGATGACGAGGAACGTGAGCGCCGAGTAGTCGAGCGAGGTGAGCAGGTCGGGAAGGAGGAGCCCCGCGGCGCCGCAGGTGAGCCCGGAGCCGAACCAGGCGGCGGCCTCGACCCGGCGGACGGGGACGCCGAGCGTCGCCGTGACCTCGCGGTCGTTGGCGAGGCCGCGCATCGCCGTGCCGAGCGCCGTGAACCGCAGGAAGGCGCTGACCCCCGCCGTGATCGCGATCGCGAGGCAGAGCGCGATGATCTGTGTCAGGTTGACGCCGGTCTGGAGGATCTCGTAGTGGTGATTCGAGCTCGGAAGCGGCAGGAAGCGCGCGAACGCGCCCCCGATCGGCGCGCGCCAGGCCATGATCCCGAGCAGGATCAGCGCGAGCCCGAGCGTGCCCATCATCTTCACGAGCGGGTCGCGCCGAGAGAAGGCGGGGCCGAAGATCATGCCGTAGACAAGGTTGACGACCCCGCCGAAGACGACGCAGACGGTGAACGCGAGCCACTCGGGGCAGCTCGTGTGGTTGAGCAGGTAGTAGGCGATCAGGGCGCCCGCGGCTCCGATTGCGCCGAACGCGAGGTTCAGCACGCCGGTTGCCCGGTACAGCACGACCAGCCCGACGCCCGAGAGCGCGTACACGCCCCCGAACGCCAGGCCGATCACGATGAAGGGCTTGAGGAACAGCCAGTCGACGCCGAAGATGCTCAGCGCGAGCAGGCCGGTCATCGATGCTCCTCGGGCGCCCTGATCGTCATGTGCTCGTTGTCGTTCGTTTGTTCGGTTAGGAGTTCAGGCCGTACTGCTTCTCCCAGGCGCGGGTCTGCGAGATCGCCTTGTCGACGGGCGCGAAGAGCTGGCAGCCCTCCCGCACGACGACGTTCTTGTTCTTGTAGTCGACGATGATGTTCGCGTTGTTCGGGATGTGATACGCGAGGTTGCCGACGTACCACGGCTGGCAGAGCATGTCCGTCTTCTTGTCCTTGAGGCCGGCGACCGCCGCGTTGTACGACTTGGCGGTGATCGGGCCCGTGATGCTCATCAAGGCGTCCGTCGCGAACATCCCGTCGAGGAAGCCCATCTGAGCGAACGCCTGCGGGGCGATCTTCGGGGCGTACTTCTTCAGGACCTGGAACATCAGGGCGGAGTCCGGCCCGACCTTCGGGTCGACGTTGCTGAACTCGTTGTCGATCCAGAGGTGCCCGTCGAAGGTCGGCGAGAACTGGCTCGACATGAACGTGTTCGCGATCGGCGTCGAGGAGCCCCACAGCACCTTGTCGACGATGCCCTGCTGCTCGGCGGCCTTCATGAAGGCCGGGGCCGTGTCGGGCGTGAAGTCGATCAGGATGCCGCCGCCGTCACCGGCGAACTGGTACATCTGGAGCAGCTGCGAGGTCGCATCCGTGACCGGCAGGTGGGTCGGGAAGATCTTGACCGGGATGCCGGCCGCCTTCGCCACGAGAGCCGGGCCGCCGTCGGCGTACGCGGAGATCGTGTCCGGCGAGGCGATCGCGAGCTTCTTCGCCCCGGCCTTGATCAGCGCCTGGGCCGCCCCGACGTTGCTGTAGCGCGGGCCGGAGTTGACCTCGGCGAACGACGGGGTGCTGTAGCACTCGGCCTGCACGCCCGCGCCGATGACGATGTAGCCCTTGCTCTGGTAGTACTTCCAGTTCGTCCCGCACTCGGCGAAGCTCGTGTTGCCGACGATGCCGACGACCTTCTCGCTCTGGATCAGCTTCTGGGCGTCGGCCTTCTCCTGAGCGGGGTTCAGGGCCTCCGTCAGCAGCGTGTACTGGATCGGGTGGCCGTTGATACCGCCGTTGTCGTTGACGCAATCGAAGTACGCCGCGGCCGTCTTCCCGACCGTGGTGAAGTCGACACCCGGGATCAGCATGTCGATCCCGCCGAGCTTGATCGGGGTCCCCGTTGCCTTCTGGCCGGTGCCCTTGCCGCAGATGCTGTGCGTGGCCGAGGCCGTTCCCGACCCCACGCCACCGGCTGCGCCGGCTCCGCCACTGGTGCTCACGCTCGCCACCATCACCAGGGCGAAAACGGCGAGAGTCCCGAGGAATCTCCGAGACCTCACCCCCTTGTGCCCCTGCGGCAGCACGTCCCTCTTCTGCATGAAACCTTCCCTCCTTTCACTACCTACGGTGGTTCGTTCTCTGAGTTGAAGCGGGCTCGGCCGCTCTGCTTCGGGCCTCGGACGGACGGCCTCGGGTCATCTCTTCGGCCGACCGCGACGTCCGCACAGCGGTGCTGGACACGTCGGGTGGTCTCGGGCAAGTGCGCTCGTCTCGACGCCGCGGCGCATGGGCCTTTCCCGGCGCCGACGGCGGACGGCCATCGTTCCTCGAACGCCTGTACACCGGATCGAACCGATACTGACGCTCCTCCTTGAGCCGCCACACTTCGCGTCGGCCGACCTTAGGGGATCGGCGTTCCGGCTGTCAAGGACGCGTTCTAAAGAATGGAACAGCAGGCCTCGAGACCTAGCGCGCGCCGGCGAGGCCGAGCAGGCGCGCAGCGTTCTGCTTCAGGATCAGCGGCCTGACCTCGTCCCGGAACGGCGCCTCGGCGAAGTCGGCGAGCCACCGCTCCGGCGTGATCAGCGGGAAGTCCGAGCCGAACAGCATCCGGTCTCGGAGCTGGGTGTTCGCGTACTGCACGAGCTTCGGCTCGAAGTACTTCGGCGACCAGCCCGAGAGGTCGATCCAGACGTTCTGCTTGTGGAGGCAGACAGAGATCGCCTCGTCCTGCCACGGAAACGACGGGTGGGCGAGGACGATCTGCAGCTCGGGGAAGTCGGCCGCCACGTCGTCGAGGCAGATCGGGTTCGAGTACTTGAGGCGCAGCCCGCCGCCGCCGGGGAGCCCCGTGCCGATCCCGCTGTGGCCGCTGTGGAAGAGCGCGGGCAGCCCCGCCGCCGCGATCACCTCGTAGAGCGGGTAGGCGCTCCGCTCGTTCGGGAAGAACTCCTGAAGGTTCGGGTGGAACTTGAACCCCTTGACGTCGTGCTCCTCGATCAGGCGGCGCGCCCGCTCGACGGCGTCGGGCCGCGCCGGGTCGACGCTCGCGAACGGGATCAGGACGTCGGGATTGGCCCGAGCGGCATCCGCGATCTCCTCGTTCGGGATCGGCTCGCGGCCGCTGCGGGCCTGCCAGTCGACCGTGAAGAGGACCGCAACCATGTTGCGCTCGCGGTAGTACGCGGCGACGTCGTCGACCGTCGGCAGCGGCTCGTCGCGCCGGAAGTAGGCCGCCGCTGCAGCCCGGAGCTCCGGCGGCATCGGGTCGTGACCGGCCCGCGAGCGCTCGGTGTGCACGTGCACGTCGATCGCGACAAGACGTTCGAGGTCGATCAGGGCGCCACCACCGCCTCGACGAGGAGCGGCGCGTCGCGGTCGGCCAGGGTCGGGATGACCTCGTCCAGGACGGCCTCGAGCGACGACTGGTCGGCGACGAGCCGTGACTCGCAGCCGAACCCGGCCGAGAGCGCCTGGAAGTCGAGATGCCCGATGCCCGGCCACGGCCCCGAGCCGCCCTGGAGCCTCGCCAGCATGTCCATGACCGCATAGCCGCCGTTCGACATCACGACGTAGAGGGCGCCCGTGCCGTACTCGACCGCACCCCAGAGACCCTGGATCGCGTAGATCGACGAGCCGTCGCCGACGACGGCGACGACCGGGCGGTCCCGGCGTGCGAGCCTGAACCCGGCCGCCGCGGGGATCGCGAACCCGAGGCCGCCCATGGCGGCGCTCAGGTAGCCGAGAGGCTCGACCGCCGCATACCGCTGGCCCAGCTCGGGCCTGGTCGACGGGGTCTCCTCGATCAGGACGGCGTTCCGCGGCAGCCGGGCGCTGAGGGCGTCGAACACGTGGCCGGCCCGGAGCGTCGCCTCCGGCGCGAGCGGCTCCGGCCGCCACGAACGCGGCGGGTCGGCGCGGCGCTGCTCGAGGCGGCGTGCGAGCTCGACGCAGACCGGCGCCATCGGGGCGACGACGGACAGCTCGGCCGAGCTCCGAATGGCCGCGGCCTCGTCGGGCGTCAGCACGGCGACACGCACGCCGGGCCTCGTGAAGCGGCCTTCCACGAACGTGTACTGCTTGAAGGCGGACGCCCCCACGCAGAGAACGGCGTCGTGCGGATCGAGCACGGCGCGGAGGCCGCCGCGATCGTGCGGGAGGTGGCCGGCGAAGAGGGGGTGGTCCTGGGGGAACCCGGCGCGGGCCCCGAACGCCTCCTGCCAGACGGGCGCCGACAGGCGCTCGGCGAGCTGGACGAGCCCGGCCCAGGTCTCGGCATCGTCTGCGAGCGCGCCGACGACGAGCGCCGGGCGCTCCGAGCCCGCAAGGAGCGCCGCAAGCTCGTCGACGGCGCGCGGGTCCGCCGCTCCTGCATGCACGACGCGCCTCGCGGCGGCAGGTTCCCGCTCCTCGTCGGCCGGGGCGAGCCAGTCGTCCATCGGCACGATCACGAGTGCCGGGCCGTGCTTCGCGACGGCTTCGTGCTCGGCACGGCGGATCGCCGAGGGCAGATCCTGCGCGCAGGCCGGCTCCTCGACCGAGACGGGGTAGTCACCGGCGAGCCCTGCGAGCTGGCCGGTCAGGAACGGCTCCGATGCGATGTGCCGGCGATCCTGCTGGCCGACCAGCACCACGAGCGGCGCGCGGTTGACCCGGGCGGTGGCGAGGGCGGCGACCGCGTTGCCGAGGCCGGCGGTCGTGTGCAGCAGCACGAGCGCCGGCTCGTCCCGGGCGATCGCGAAGCCCGTCGCCATGCCGACCACGGAGGCCTCGTGCAGACCGAGCACGAAGCGCAGATCGGTCGGAAGGTCGGTCACGAGCGGGATCTCCGTCGAGCCCGGGTTCGAGAACATCGTCGTCAGGCCCCGCTCGCGGAGGAGGTCGAAGAACGCGTCCCGCACGATCCGGCCGCTCATGGATCGCGCAGATTACTCATCATGCGGGCCGATCCGGCAAGAGCGTGGTCAGACCGGCAGCGCGCGGCTATCGCCCTGGCGCCCGACGACGACCCAGAGCGCCTCGACCGGCTCGTCGCCGATCGCCCAGAGCCTGTGCGGCGCCGAGGAGTCGAACGAGATCGCCATGCCGGGCCCCAGCTCGTACTCGTCGAACCCGATCCGCACGCCGAGCCGGCCGCGAACGATGTAGCCGTACTCCTTGCCCCCGTGACGCATGAGCGAGGTCTCGTCGCAGGACGAGGCGCCAGGCGGGTACTCCACCGTGAGGAACTCGACGTGGGGATCGGGAGCCGCCGTCAGCCGCTCCCAGCGCACGCCGGACTCGAGGTCGATCACGGCCCGGCCGCCGGGCGCGGTCGCCGGCCCCGCGGACGGCGAGACCGCTTCCGGACGCGGGCCGGTGCCGGGCGAGCCGGCATCCGGGAACACGTCTCCCATCGTGAGCCCGAGATCGGTGACGAGCGCCCAGAGCGTGCTCACCGACGGCGTCACCTTGTCGCGCTCGATCTGGGAGATCAGGCTCGGCGAAACGCCGATCCGCTTGGCGATCTCCCGTACGGTCATCCCCTTGCGCTGCCGTTCGGCGCGCAACCGCTCGCCGATGCGCGATGGCTGGAGGCGCGCACCCGAGGGCTGAGCATCCACAGGCTGAGCGTCCGGAGGCTGGGCCGGCGAGGCTTCCACGCTCACGTCTCCGGGACGGGTACCGCCGGAGCGCTCTCGAGGCTGCTCGTCAGGTGCGTCCAGTCGCGTTCGAAGCGATAGGAGTGCCGGTCGGGCGGGCCCGGCGCCGAGGTCTCGAGCCACAGGACGTGATTGCCGACCCGCTCGTAGAAGGCATGGATGCACCCGACCCCGGTCCAGAACACGTCACCCGGATGGAGCGTGTAGGTGACGCCGTCGGCGACGACGTCGACGATCCCTTCGAGCATGACGTACGACTCCTCGAACGGGTGGTCGTGCGGATGGGCGACCGCACCAGGCTGGTAGGCGACCATGAACATCGTCTGCAGCTGGGCGTCGAGCCGTTTGTCGACGAGCATCTTGACCGTGATGCCGCTGTAGGCGAGCGCCGCGGTCGCCATGCTCGCCGAGACCGTCGGCGCGTCGACCTCGGAGCCTCGCTTGAGCCGGTCGATGTCCATGTCGCTCTGGCGAAGCAGGAACAGGTGGCGATTTCGTGGATCGCGGAGGTCCAGAGGCAGCGGCTCGACCTCGGGCGGCGGCCCCAGCCAGAAGGTGTCGGGCGGCTCGCCGGCAGGTCGGGGCCGGGGGGCGAGCATCTCGATCCAGCGTGCACTCCCATCGGCGCGCCAGGCGTGCTCGAGGCCGACCGGGATCGCGCCGCAGGCGCCGGGCTCGAGCCGCATCGCGAGCTCGCCGAGGAAGAGCACCGGCTCCCCTTCGAGGACGTAGAAGCTCGTCTCGAACGAATGGACGTGACGGTCGACGTGCCCGTCGGCCAGATCGACCAGCATCAGGCCGGTATGCGCCGTGCCGGTGTGGGCGCCGAGAAGCACCGAGCGAGCGAGCCCGGCGCTGTGGTCCGGCGGCCCCGACGCGAAGTCGATGTCGGCGGCGCGAATGAGGTGATGCATCAGCGGTCCTCTGGTTGAGGCTCTAGCAAAGCATCGATCCACCGTCGACATCGAGGTTGACCCCGTTGACCGCGCCGTTCTCGAGCAGGAAGAGCGCTGCGTCGACGATCTCGGCTGTCGTCACGAGCCGTCCGAGCGGCGTGCGCGCGCTGATCCGCTCCAGCACCTCGGCAGGCTTCGCGGCCCAGTACGGGCTGTCCCCCACGACACCCGGATGGAGCGCGTTCACCCGGACCGGTGCGAGCTCGACCGCCATCGTGTGCACGAGGCCGGTGACGCCGCCGTTCACGGTCGTGACGGTCGTCGAGCCCGGCATAGGGCCGGCGGAGCGCGAGCCCGCCGAAGAGGAGCACCGAGGCGTTCGGGGTGAGGCGCGAGGCAAGCGTGTGGACGACCTCGCTGTAGCCGACGAGCTTGATCGTCACGAGCCTCGTCGCCCGCTCGATGTCGTAGTCCCTGATCGTGTTCTCGTCCCGCTCGATCGCGCCGATCGCCAACCGGTCGACGGGCCCGACCCCGGCTAGGGCTCCGGCGATCGAGGCCGGCGAGGCGAGGTCGAGACCGACCGCGCTAGCGGTTCCCGGCCCTAGGAGCGACGCGGCGACCTCGCTCGCCCGCGCCGGGTCGCGGCCCGTGATGACGACGTCGCGGCCCCGCTGGACATAGGCCTCGGCGAGGCTCAGGCCGAGCCCGGACGTCCCGCCGACCACGATCACGACGCCGGTCTCCACGGGCACCCACGATAGAGGCGCCGTGCAGTATGAGTCAACTTGCGAACGCGTCGCTTCTCGCCTTCCGAAGTCAAGAATGGCCCGATGCCGCTCGTAGACTGCGATTGCAAGCCAGGCAGGAAGCTGGTAAGACTTCGCCCGCAAGTTCAGCGAAACTGGACAGCGGGACGCGAGAAGGGAGTCGAACATGCCGAAGCGCGTGCTCATCCGCGGCGGGGAAGTCCTGAGCATGGATCCCGAGATCGGGGATCTCTACGGCGGCGACGTGCTGATCGAGGACGATCGGATCGCGGCGGTGGGGCGCTCGATCGAGGCCGGCGACGCCGAGGTGATCGACGCGACGGGCAGCATCGTGATCCCGGGCTTCATCGATTCCCACCGGCACACCTGGGAGACCGTGATCCGGGGCATCGCCCCGGACGTGAGCCTCGCCGGCTACTTCGAGGTGGTGCTCGACCAGCTCGCTCCCGCCTACCGGCCGGAGGACGTCTACGCCGGCAACTACCTCGGCTCGCTCGAGGCGATCGACGCCGGCGTGACGACCGTGCTCGACTGGTCGCACATCAACAACACGCCGGAGCACGCCGACGAGGCGATCCGCGGCCTGCGCGAGTCGAAGCTCCGAGCCGTCTACTGCTACGGCAACCCGAACACGTCGCTTGCAGACTGGTGGTACACGAGCACGCTCGAGGCGCCCGAGGACATCAGGCGCGTTCGCGACCAGTACTTCTCGAGCGACGGCCTGATCACCCTGGCGATGGGCACCCGCGGCCCGGGCTTCTGCACGCCCGAGGTCGTCAAGCACGACTGGGAGCTCGCCCGCGACGTCGGGGCGCCGATCAGCGTCCACGTGGGCATGGGGCCGTACGCCGGCCGGTTCTCGATGGTGAAGCAGCTCGACGAGATGGGCCTGCTCGGCTCCGACACGACCTACATCCACTGCAACTACCTCTCGGACGAGGAGTTCAAGCTGATCGCCGACACCGGCGGCAAGGTCTCGATCGCCCCGACCGTCGAGATGATCATGGGCCACGGCACGCCGCCGACAGCCAGGGCGCTCGCCGTCGGGCTCCGCCCCAGCCTCAGCGTCGACGTCGTCACGACGGTCCCCGGCGACATGTTCACGCAGATGCGGTTCCTCTTCGCACAGGACAGGCTCCTCGCCCACGAAGCCGCCTTCGCGGCCGGCAACGAGCAGGAGCCGGTGCTCCTCACGAGCCGCCAGGTGCTGGAGTTCGCGACCATCGACGGTGCCCGGGTCTGCGGGATCGACGACCGGACGGGCTCGCTGACCCCCGGCAAGCAGGCAGACGTCGTCGTGATCCGCTGCGACCACACGAACACCTACCCGATCATCGATCCGGTCTCGACGGTCGTCCTTCAGGCGGACACCCGGAACGTGGAGACGGTTTTCGTCGCCGGCCAGCTGCTCAAACGGGACGGTGCGCTCGTCGGCGCCGACCTCCGCGGCGCGCGGGACCGGGCGGCCTCGTCGCTCGAGTTCCTGCTCCGGCACACGGCGATCCAGCCGAACTGGGTCCAGAGCGCGCAGCCTCGGGGGCACCAGCACTGACCGGGCCCGGGCGAGCGATCGAGCGGATCCGAGCAGCGTAAATCACAGCTTGACTCGATCTGTTCAGTATTTATACACTGGCGCCGACTGTGCTTGAACCCAATTAGCGGGCGGAAGGAAGGGCGTATTTGAGTTGCCATCTTGGGTTCCGGCCAGCGATCGACAGGCGCTTCCCGTTCAGGCCCACCAGTGGCGTGTTCAGGCGCAATGTCGCATTCCTCATCTTCGAGAAGGAGGGTTAGCCGAAGTGAAAGGCATCGCTGCCGTTCCCGTGCGTAGCCGAGCGGCGAGCGCCTGCTCGCTGCTCGTGGCTCTCAGCGTGTTGGTCGGTGTCGTAGCGGTACTGACCGGCAGCGCCTCAGGCGCAAGGAAGGCCGGCCAGGTCAGGATCGCGTACCTGTCGTTCGCGGTCGCAAACAGCTACGACGCACCGATGTTGGCCGCGGCGAAGGCAGCGGCGAAGGGCAAGGCCACGATCACCGTCCTCGACGCGAACAACGACCCGAAGACGCAGTTCTCGCAGCTCCAGACGGCTGCGACGTCGAAGCAGTACGACGCCATCATCGTCCAGCCGATCTTCGGCACCGGCCTGATCAGCGAGGTCAAGGCGGCGATCTCCAACGGCGTCAAGGTCGTGAACATGGACCAGGAGCTCGGCCCGAACCTGTCGACTGCGAAGCCGCAGGTCCCAGGCCTCTCCGGGAACGTCGTGTTCGTGCCGACGGCGATCGGGACGAAGCTCGGCAAGCTGACGGTGAAGGCCTGCGCGGCCAGGAGCCTCAACCCGTGCAACGTCGGCTACCTCTACGACATCAAGGCCTCGGCGCTCGACGTGGCGATCCGCAGCGCCTTCAACAAGGCGATCGCCGGGCACTCGTCGGTCAAGGTCGTCTCCGAGGGGCAGAGCTTCTTCACTCCCTCCAAGGGCCTCGCGGCCGTTCAGACGATGATCCAGGCGAACTGCGAACATCAACATGATCGTCGGCTCCGACCAGGGAATCGAGGGTGCCGTCCAGGCGGTCGACCCGTCGAAGGTGACGCTGATCGGCTACGGCGGCAGCGTCAGCGGCCTCAAGGGCGTCGCTGCCGGAAAGTGGTACGGGACGATCATGCAGCTCCCGGCGAGCGAGGGGAAGCTCGCCGTTCAGTGCGCGATCAAGGCGGTGCAGACGGGCGCCTCCTGCGGCGGGGTCGATCCGGTCGATGCCGTCCCGAGCTCCGGCGTCGTCACCAAGGCGAACGTCGCGAAGTTCAAGGGAGAGTGGCCCGGCTAGAAGATGGCTGAGCCGGTCGCGTGCATGTCGAGCTCCGGGACGTCTCCAAGCACTATGGAGGCGTCCTGGCGCTCGACGGCGTCTCGATCGCCTTGCTGCACGGGTCGGTTCATGCGCTCGTCGGCGAGAACGGAGCAGGCAAGTCGACGCTCGGCAAGCTCGTCGCCGGCGCGATCGCTCCCGACGGTGGCACGCTGCTGATCGACGGGGCTGCGGTCTCCTTCCGCTCGCCGAAGGAGGCCCGCGACCGAGGCGTCGCCCTGATCGCGCAGGAGCCCTCGGTGGTGCCGATGCTGTCGGTCGCGGAGAACGTCCTGCTCGGGGCCGAGCCTCGAGGCGGCGGCTTCGTCAAGCGGCGCCGCTCTCAGGCAGCGCTACGAGGCGCTCGCTCGCGAGGCCGGATTCGACCTGCCGGCGGGAGCGCCGGCCGGACGGCTTCGCGTCGCCGAGCAGCAGCAGGTCGAGATCCTCCGTGCGCTCGCCCGCGACGCGCGCGTCATCGTCATGGACGAGCCCTCCGCGGCCCTGAGCGGGCCCGACACGGCGCGCCTGCACGAGATCGTGCGCTCGCTCCGGGATGCGGGCCGGACCGATGCTGCTCATCTCGCACTTCCTCCGGGAGGTGCTCGACCTCGCCGACACCGTCACGGTGCTGCGCGACGGCCGGCTCGTGTCGAGCGTGGCCGCGGCCGAGGCGACCGAGCAGTCGCTCGTCGAGGCGATGCTCGGCAGGCCGCTGACGGCGGCGTTCCCGGAGCCGACGCCGCCGCCGGCGGACGCGCCGATCGTGCTCGCCGTTCGGGGCCTCCAGGCGCACGGCGTCCTCGATGCGACGCTCGAGGTGCGCCGCGGCGAGATCGTCGGCCTCGCCGGCCTCGTCGGCGCGGGTCGAACCGAGCTTGCCCGCGCGATCTTCGGCGCCGATCCCACGGCAGCCGGCGAGGTGCGCTTCGCCGACGCTGCGCTCACGGGCGGGCCTCGCTCGAGCCTCCGGGCCGGGGTCGGCATGATCCCGGAGTCGCGAAAGGACGCCGGGCTGATCTTCACCCGCTCGATCACCGAGAACGTGACGCTGTCGCGGCTCGAGCGGCTGAGCCGGCTCTCGATCGTGCGGCGAGGGGCCGAGCGGCGGGAGGCGGTGACGATCCTCGACCGGTGCAACGTGCGGGGCGCACGACCCTCGGCGCGCGTCGGGGTACTGTCGGGCGGAAACCAGCAGAAGGCGCTGCTCGCGCGCATGCTGCTCTGCGAGCCGCAGCTCCTGATCGCCGACGAGCCCACCCGCGGGGTCGACATCGGGGCCAAGCGCGCGATCTACGACATCCTGGTCTCGCTGGCCGCGCAGGGGGTCGGCATCCTGCTCATCTCCTCGGAGCTCGAGGAGATCCTCGGCCTCTCGCACCGCGTGGTCGTGATGCGCCGCGGCAGGACCGTGGCGACCCTGACCGGCGCGGAGATGACCGAAGGCGCGATCCTCGCTGCCGCCTTCGGGCAGAGCGGAGACGAGCGGGCGGCATGACGACCCTGCCGGCCAAGCTCCCGGGCACCCGCCGGATCGACCTGCAGCGGGCGCGGAGCCTCGGGATCCTCGTCCCCTTCTGGGCCCTCTTCATCACGCTCTCCCTGTCGAGCAGCGCCTTCTTCACGAAGGTGAACATGCTCAACATCCTCGATCAGCAGTCGGCGACGCTGATCATCGCCGCCGCCGGGACGCTCGTCCTCGTCGCCGGCGGGATCGACCTCTCGGTCGGCGCCGTCTACTCGCTGGCGGCCGTGACCGCCTCCGAGGTGGCTCAGCACCACAACGTCTGGCTCGCGATCGCGCTCGGGATCGGGTCGGGCGTGCTCGTCGGGCTCGTCAACGGGCTCGTGACGACCCTCCTGCGGATCAACTCGCTGATCGCGACGCTCGCGATGTCGTTCGTGATCAGCGGCACGGCGAGCAAGATCACCTCGGGGAACCTCGTCGTCCTCTTCAGCCGGCCCGAGTTCGGGAAGCTCGCGCAGACCGAATGGGGAACGGTGAAGACGTCGATCTGGATCATGGTCGGGGTCGTCCTGGTGCTCACGCTGGTGCTGGCCCGCACGACGGCGGGCCGCTACATGTACGCGGCCGGGGGAAATGCGGAGGCGGCGCGGCTTGCCGGGGTGCGGGTCGGGGCGATCCGCGTGCTCACCTTCGTCCTCAGCGGGACCGCGGCGGGCATCGCCGGTGTGATCGACGCCTCGCGCGTCCTCAGCGCCTCGGCCTCGGCCGAGGACACGAGCCTTGCCTTCACGGTTCTCGCGGGAATCGTCGTCGGCGGGACGAGCATTCTCGGAGGCGACGGCGCGGTGTGGCGATCGGTCGTCGGCGTCCTCTTCATTGCGCTGATCGGGAACGGCTACATCCTGCTCGGTCTCGACCCGCTCTACGAGCAGATCACGATGGGCGTGATCCTGCTCGCGGCGGTCGGCCTCGACGCCTGGTCGCGGCGGACCGCCTAATCTCCGCCTATGGCGTCGAACCGCACCGATCGCAAGGCAGCGAGCACGCGTCGCGCGAATGCGCCCAAGGTCCGCGACGACCTCGGCCGTGAGATCAGGGCCCATCGCGAGCTTGCGGGGATCAGCCTGCGCGAGTTCGCGCGGAGGCTCGGGATCTCACCGAGCGCGGTGTCGCAGATCGAGACGGGGAAGGCGCGGCCCTCGGTCAGCACGCTCTACGCGATCATCACCGAGCTCGGCATGTCGCTCGACGAGCTGTTCAGCTCGGCAGGGAGCGGCACCCCCAAGTCGGCCCGGCCGCCGAAGGCTCCGCCGAAAGCGGTCGCCGAGGAGCGATCCCCCGCGCTCTCGGACGAGCGCAAGCGCGTCCAGCGCGGCGATGCACGCGTCGCGATCGAGCTCGAGTCCGGCGTCCGCTGGGAGCGGCTGACCTCGCGGCCCGACCACGACGTCGACTTCCTGCATGTCGTCTACGACGTCGGAGGCTCCTCGTCGCAGGGCGGGCGGTTCATCCGGCACTCCGGGCGCGAGTACGGGCTCGTCCTCAGCGGCACGCTCGAGGTCACGGTCGGCTTCGACACGTACGTCCTCGGCCCGGGCGACTCGGTGTGCTTCGAATCGACCGTCCCGCACGTGCTGCGTAACGTGGGCGACGAGCCCGCCCGCGGCGTCTGGTGCGTGATCGGGCGTCACGAGGACGACGGGCCCGCCGAGGGGATCGAGGCGGCGCTGCGCGAGCTCAGCTCGCGCGCCTAGCAGCTAGAGCCTTCGACCCGGCTCAGCGCGCCTTCCTGAGCGCCTCGATCAGCTCCGACTTCCCCATCTTCGAGCGACCGGGGATCGCCTTCTCCTTCGCGAGGGCGTAGAGCTGCGTCCGGTTCCTGTCGTCGAGCGCATGGCCGGCTTCGCCTCCGCGCGCCCGGCCGCGTGCGGCCTGCCGGCCCAGGTCGCTCCGCACGCTCTTGGGAAAGCTCGCGATCGTCCGCTTCGACCTCGCAGCGCTCTGTGCCTTCTTCACGTTCTGCTTCGCAACCTTGACCTGGCGTCTCGTCGCCATCGGTTCACCTCCGTGGTTCGGGATTCGAGACCGATACCCGCTCCCGGCTCGGGGTAGTCGTCATGGCTCCGCATCCTTCGGCGGGAAGAGCACGGTCGGCACCGGCGTCTCTGCCGGGTCGACCCCGCGAACGACCACGTCGACGATCGTGACCACGAGCGAGGCGATCGGGACCGAGAGCAGCACATAGAAGCTCCCGAAGAGGATCGTGACGCAGGTGACCGAGACCAGGACCACGAGCGGCGGGAGCCCGACCGCACCGCCGAGGACCCGAGGCGAGACGAGGTAGTCCTGGAGGACGCGGATCGCGAGCAGGCCGCCGCCTGCCGCTGCCGCGACGTGCCAGGAGACGGTGAGACCGGCTCCGGCGGCAAGCGCGATCGCGACTGCCGGGCCGACGACGGGGACGACCTCGAGGATGCCGGTGCCGATCCCGATCAGCAGCCAGTAGGGCTCACCGACGATGAGGAAGAGCGCGGAGGCGACCGTGCAGACGAACCCGACCATGACGATCTGCCCGCGGATGAAGGCACCGAGCTTCGCCTCGATCAGCTCCCACGTGTCGCGCAGCTTCTTGCGCTTCGGCCGCGCGATGAGCCCTGCCACCAGGTCGACGGCCCGATCCCGCTCGAAGAGCCAGTAGGCCGCGGCCGCGAACGTGAACAGGATCGCGACGAGCACCTTCAGTGCCTCCTCGCCGATCGAGAGCGCCGGATGGACGAGCGATCCGGCGGCCGGAAGGTGATGGAGCCGCCGTTCGACCTCGTTCAGGATCTTGCCTTTGATCCCGCCGGAATGCGTGTCCGGCTTGGCTGCGAGCGCCGTCTGCACCTCCGTGGTGAGACGCGGCACCACGAACGACAGGAACAGGGCGACCAGCCCCAGGAAGGCAACATAGTGAGCGAGGATCCCGACCACGCGCGGCACGCGCCGCTTGGCGAGCGATTCGACCCCTGGGCGCATCGCCGCGGAGATCGTGACCGCAGAGAGAAGCAGCGCCACGACGATCCGAAGCTTCCAGAGGGCAAGCGCCGCCACGATCGTGCCGCCCGCGACCAGGGTCGTGACGAAGGCACGGCGGGCAACCGGGCGAGAATCCCGGTCCGGCTGAGAGTGCAACGATGGGCCGTCTGCCTCGATCATCGGTCGGATTCTCTGTCGTGCCTGACAGGCGATTGTTGCCCGCCGGGGGCGATTGCTAACCGTCGGGCAAGACGTCCCCGTCGGGCTGTCGCCGGGTTTCGAGACGCAGCCAGCGGGAATGCCGACACCAATGACGGCCCCGACCTCCGATCGCCTGGAGCTCCCGCCGACGCTTCCGCCCGACGACCCCGACCCGGAGCCGCCGCGGCCGGATCCAGGCGAGCCCTACCCGGTTCCGGATCCCGGCGTGCCTTATCCGGTGCCGGATCCGCAGTAGCGCCCGGCTCCATGAGGGCCCGGCGTCGCCGCTGAGCCTTCGCTAGGCCTCAGCCCTGGGCGAGGCGCCGGAGCAGGGGAACAGCGGCCAGGAGGGCCTGCTGCTCCTCACGGGTCAGCTCGGACTCGATCGCGCCGGCGAGCCAGCCCTCGCGCCGCTGCCGGTCGGAGACGAGCATGTCGCGACCGGTGCGAGTGAGGTCGATCAGCACCTGACGGCGATCGAGCGGGTCGGGCCGGCGCTCGAGGCAGCCGGCCGCCTGGAGCTCTGCCAGGGTGTGCGCCATCGACTGCGGACGGACGCGCTCGGCCGCCGCGAGCGCGCTCGTGGTCATCGGGCCCTCACGCTCGAGCCGGGCGAGCACCATCACCTGCGAGATCGGAGCGGTGTTCTCCGCCCGGAGCCGGCGCACGAGCTGGCCGAGCACGATCCGGAGCTCGTTCGCCGCTCCGGTCATGTCGGGCGCTGCCGAACCGGCGCCATCCGGGTCGAGCGTCGTGGTCGTACGGGTTCTCGCCATCGGGAGAAAGTCTACAGGTAGACTGAACAGTATTCCTGTTCTTTCTGACACGACCGGAGTCGCCTCCCCGGAGGTCGCGCCACTCGGGGAGCGCTACAAGTGGGTCGCCCTCTCCAACACGACCCTGGCCGTCCTCCTCGCGACGATCGACTCGTCGATCATGCTGATCGCGATGCCCGACGTCTTCCGCGGCATCCACCTCGATCCGCTGCAGCCGGGCAACAGCTTCTACCTCCTGTGGATGATCCTCGGGTTCCTGATCGTCTCGAGCGTCCTCGTCGTCAGCGTCGGCAGGCTCGGCGACCTCTTCGGCCGGGTGCGGATGTACAACCTCGGTTTCGTCATCTACACGCTCGCCTCACTCCTGCTCACGATCGACTGGATGGACGGGCGGGCCGGGGCCGACTGGCTGATCGGGTTCCGGATCGTGCAGGGCATCGGGGCCGCCTTCCTGATCGGCAACTCGGCGGCGATCCTCACCGACGCCTTCCCGTCCACGCAGCGCGGCCTCGCGCTCGGGATCAACAACGTCGTCGGGATCAGCGGCCAGTTCATCGGCCTCGTGCTCGGCGGCGTGCTCGCGCCGATCGACTGGCGGCTCATCTTCCTCGTCTCGGTTCCCTTCGGGCTCTTCGGGACCGTGTGGTCCCACTTCAAGCTGCGGGAGATCGGCGTCCGCACCCGCGAGCCGATCGACTGGCTCGGCAACGTCACGTTCGCCACCGGCCTCGTGCTCGTGATGATCGGGATCACCTACGGCATCCAGCCGTACGGGAACAGCACGATGGGCTGGGGCTCGCCGTTCGTGCTCTCGACGATCGCGAGCGGCCTCTCGCTCCTCACGATCTTCGCCGTCGTCGAGCACCACGTCGCCTACCCGATGTTCCGCCTGCCGCTCTTCCGGATCCGGGCCTTCACGTTCGGCGTCTTCTCGAGCTTCCTCTCCGCGATCGCCCGCGGCGGGCTGATGTTCATGCTGATCATCTGGCTGCAGGGGATCTGGCTGCCCTCGCGCGGGTACAGCTTCGCCTCGACGCCGCTCTGGGCCGGCATCCACATGCTCCCGCTCACGGTCGGGATCCTGGTGGCCGGCCCGCTGTCCGGGTTCCTGTCCGACCGTCACGGCTCCCGCCTGCTCGCCACGGGCGGGATGCTCGGGTCCGCCGCCGGGTTCGCCCTGCTCGAGCTGCTGCCGATCGACTTCGACTACGTGCCCTTCGCGGCGATCCTGTTCCTGCTCGGCCTCTCGATGGGGGCGTTCGCCTCACCGAACCGCGCGGGCGTCATGAACAGCCTCCCCGCCCGCGATCGCGGCGCCGGAGCGGGCATGAACCAGACGTTCCAGAACTCGGCGCAGGTGCTCTCGATCGGGATCTTCTTCACGCTGATGATCGTCGGGCTCTCGGGCACCCTGCCCCACACCCTCGCAACCGGCCTCGAGGCACACGGCGTGCCGGCCGGCACGGCGAACCAGGTCGCCCACCTGCCCCCGGTCTCCGTGCTCTTCGCGGCCTTCCTCGGCTACAACCCGGTTCAGCGGCTGCTGCCCGCCCACGTGCTCCATCACCTGTCGCATTCGAGCCTGCTCGCGATCGAGGGGCGCGGCTTCTTCCCGAACCTGATCACGGCCCCGTTCCGCTCGGGCCTCCACGAGGCGTTCGGCTTCGCGATCGCCGCCTGCCTCGTCGCCGCAGCCGTCTCGTGGTCGCGCGGCGGCCGCTACGTCGCCGACGAGGAGACCGCGCCCGAGCCAGCCGCTCCGGATTCGCCGCCCCGCGCGATCGAGGCACGTGATCCCGTCGCGAACCCCGCGCGCTGAGCCACGGCGTGATCGGGCCGTGTCGCTCGCGAGGTCCTAGACCGCCTCACGGTCGTGGTGGGCCTGGTAGGCCAGCGACCCGGCGAGACCGACGATCAGGAACGCGTCGATCGGATGGAGGATCCCGATCGCCGGAACGCTCTCGCCCGCGACCGCGAAGACGATCGCGAGCAGCACGAGCACCGGCAGGCCGAGGGCGTGCATCACCCTGCGGCGACCGAGGCGCCCACCTAGCGCGAAGAGGACCACGAAGATGCTGGCGATGAAGATGAGGTAGCCGAGCGGGATGTGCAGGTTGAAACCGTCGTCGAACTGCTTCTTCGTCAGCGCGCCGGTCTTGTCGGCCTTGTGGTAGGCCGCAAAGGCCCCGTAGCCGGCGGCCCCGATCTGGACGATCACCGCCACGAAGACGACGGCCGACCAGAAGCGGTAGGCGACGCGCGAGGCCTGGGTCATCTCTACTCCTTCATCTCGAGACAGTGACGGTTTCGGGTCCAGGTCAGACTAGGACGCCGACCCGATGGAGCGAGGCCTCCAATTGCCCGAACGGGACGTCTTTTGACGGCCGCGCGCCCTTTGCAAGACTTACAGGGACACGATCCGACCAAAGGGGGCTCCATGGCAGGCGCAGGTACACCCGTTGTCTTCGTTCATGGCCTCTGGCTCCACGCAGACTCGTGGAACGCCTGGGCGGATCTCTTTCGAGAGCAGGGGTACACCGCCGAGGCGCCCGGCTGGCCCGGCGACGGCGGCAGCGTCGAGGAAACGAGGCAGAACGCGGCGCGCGTCGCAAACCACGGGATCGACGAGGTCGTGGCGCACTACACCGAGGCGATCGCGGCGCTCGAGACGAAGCCGATCGTGATCGGCCATTCCTTCGGAGGGCTGATCGCGCAGCGACTCCTGGCCGAGGGGGCCGCGAAGGCGGCGGTGGCGATCGACCCGGCGCCGATCAAAGGGGTGCTCCTGCTTCCCCCGTCGGCCCTCAAGGTCGCGTCGATCGCGCTGCGCAACCCGTTGAACAGGGCCCGGGCCGTATCGCTCACGGCGGCGCAGTTCCGGTACGGGTTCGGGAACACGCTCAGCATGGCCGAATCGAACGAGCTCTTCGAGCGCTGGGCGATCCCGTCGCCGGGCAAGCCGCTCTTCGAGGCGGCGATCGCGAACCTCCTGCCGAGCTCACCCGCGAAGGTGGACACCGCGGCCTCGCGCGGGCCGCTGCTCGTCACCGGCGGCGGCCACGACCACACCGTCCCGAACACGATCAGCAAGCAAACCGTGAAGCTCCACCGCAAGTCCCCCTCGGTGACCGACTATCGCGAGTTCCCGGACCGGGGCCACTCGCTGGCGATCGACTCGGGCTGGCGCGAGGTCGCCGACACGGTCCTCGCCTGGCTGTCCGAGAAGGCCGGCTAACGCCGGAAGAACTCGACGTTCTCGGGCGGGAGCGGCGTGGCGCCGGAGATCAGGTCGGCGGCCTTCTCGGCGACCATGATCACCGGGGCGTAGATGTTGCCGTTCGTCACGTACGGGAACACGGACGCGTCGACGACGCGAAGCCCCTCGACGCCGTGCACGGCAAGCGTCCCGGGATCGACGACCGATAGCGCGTCCGTGCCCATGCGGCAGCTGCACGACGGGTGCAGGGCGGTCTCGGCGTCGCGGGCGACCCAGTCGAGGATCGCCTCGTCGCTCTCGATCTCCGGGCCCGGTGAGACCTCCCCGGCGTCGAACGGCTCGAAGGCGGCCTGGCCGAGGATCCCGCGGGCGCAGCGGATCGCCTCGACCCATTCGCGCCGGTCCTGCTCGGTGGAGAGGTAGTTGAAGCGCAGGGCCGGATGCGCGCGCGGATCGGTCGTGGTGATCTTGACCGAGCCGGTCGCGTCGGAGGTCATCGGGCCGATGTGCACCTGGTAGCCGTGGCCCCCCGCCGGCGCCGAGCCGTCGTAGCGGATCGCGAGGGGCAGGAAGTGGAACATGAGGTTCGGGTAGGGGGCTTCGTCGTTCGAGCGGGCGAAGCCGCCCGCTTCGAAGTGGTTGGTCGCCCCGGGACCCGAGCGGAGGAGGAGCCACTCGGCACCGATCAGGGGCCGCCTCCATTTCTTCAGCGCCGGTTGCATCGAGACGGGCTGCGAGGCGGCGTGCTGGACGTAGACCTCGAGATGGTCCTGCAGGTTCTCGCCCACGCCCGGGAGGTCGTGCACGGGCCGTACTCCGACCGCCTCGAGCTCGCGCGCGTTGCCGATCCCCGAGAGCTGGAGCAGCTGCGGCGAGTTGAACGCTCCGCCGCAGAGGATCACCTCGCCGGCGGTGATCGTCTCCGTCCGGCCGTGGTGGGCGACCTCGACGCCGGCGGCTCGTGCGCCCTCGAGGAGGATGCGGTTGACGAAGCTCCGGCAGCGGATCTCGAGGTTCGGCCGGCTGCGCACCGGCTTCACGTAGGCGCGGCTCGCGTTCAGCCGGCGGCCGCGGTAGATCGTGCGGTCGAAGCGCGAGAAGCCCTCCTGGCGGTAGCCGTTCACGTCGGCCGTCAGCTCGTAGCCGGCCTGCTGGACGGCGTCGAAGAACGCCTGCTCGAGGAGCCCGCCGGCCGACCCGCGCTCGAGCTTGAGCGGGCCGTCGCCTCCGCGATACTCGTCCGCGCCCGCCAGGCACGTCTCGAGGCGCTTGAAGTACGGCAGGCAGTGGGCGTAGTCCCACCGCTCCAGGCCCGGCACCGTCGCCCAGCGCTCGTAGTCGAGCGGGTTGCCGCGCTGGAAGATCATCCCGTTGATGCTGCTCGAGCCGCCGAGGAGCTTCCCGCGGGCGTGATAGATCCGCCTTCCGTGCATGTGCGGCTCGGGCTCGGACTCGTATTTCCAGTCGTAGAGCCTGTTGCCGATCGGAAAGGCGAGCGCGGCGGGCATCTGGACGTACGGATCCCAGAAGCGGTCGGGCCGTCCCGCCTCGAGCACGAGCACCCGCGTCGACGGGTCGGCGCTGAGCCGGTTGGCGAGCACGCAGCCCGCCGAGCCGCCGCCGACGATCACGACGTCGTAGCTTTGGCCGCGTCCTCTCAAGCCAGCGCCTCGCCGAGCCGTGGCCTAACAGCGGTGTCAGACCCCGATACAGAAGTGCGCAAAACGATGGCCGCGACACCACGCAAACCCTGCATATCCGCACCGCGCGCCAGTTCGATCCCGGTGTCAGACACCTTGAAGACGCCCCGAGCAGCGGCCGATGGAGCCGGCAAGAGCCGGGTCATGAAAGGACGACCGTCTGGAGCTCGGTGAACGTCTCCATCGGCGCGGCGCCGCCGACGCGGCCGAGGCCGCTCGCGGTACCGGCGCGCCCGCCGAAGGGCAGGTGGCTCTCCCAGTAGTTGGTCGACTCGTTGACGTTCACCCAGCCGGAGCGGACGGAATCGGCGAACTGAAGCCCGCGGGCCAGGTCTCGTGTGAAGATCGCCGCAAGCAGCCCGTAGGGAGAGGCGTTCGTGAGCTCGATCGCCTGCTCGAGCGAGCCGATCTCCACGATCGGGGCGACCGGGCCGAAGGTCTCCTCGCGGGCGACGAGCGCATCTGGCGGAACCTGGTCGAGGATCGTCGCGGGCCAGTAGAGATCGGTCGGGAAGGCCCCGGCGCGAGCGCCGCCCATGACGAGGCGCGCTCCGCGCTCGAGCGCATCCGCGACGTGGGCGTCCATCTTGTCGGCGACCGGCCCGTTGTTGAGCGGGCCCAGGGTCGTTCCCTTCGCCAGCGGATCGCCCAACTGGGCGCCCCGCGAGACGAGCCCGGCGAGCAGCTCGACGAACTCCTCTCGCACCGCCCGATGCACGAGCAACCGCTCCCCGGCGGTGCAGCTCTGTCCCGCACAGAGAAAGCACGCGGTGACGGCGGCCGCAGCCGCGAGGTCGAGGTCGGCGTCGTCCATCACGACGACCGGGCCGTTGCCGCCGAGCTCGAGCACGCTGGCCTTGCCCGCAGCCGCCCGTGCCACCGATTGGCCGGTCGCGGTCGAGCCGATGAACCCGACCGCCTGCGTCCCCGGGTTGCGCGCGATCTCGTCGCCGACCAGCGGGCCGGGCCCGGTGACGAGGTTGACGACGCCGGGGGGAAGATCCGCCTCCGCCATGCACTCGGCGAGAGCCACCGCCGCGACCGACGTGGTCGGCGCAGGCGTCCAGACGACCGTGTTGCCGCACGCAAGAGCCGGGGCGATCAGCTCGGCGGGCATCGTGTAGGGCCAGTTCCAGGGTGTGATCACTCCCACGACGCCCCGCGGGCGACGCACGAGAAGCACGCGCTTTCCCGCCGACACCGAGCTCGGCAGCCGACCCTCGAGCCGCTTCCCGTCCTCCGCCGCACCGCGCCAGTAGCCGACGAGCTCGTCGACCTCGTCGTAGGCCTCCGCGTAAAGGGGCTTGCCCTGGTCGAGCGTCAGCGTGCGGGCGAGCTCGTCCCTGCGAGCCTCGATCGCGTCCGCGACGCGCTGGAGGAGCGCTCCCCGCGCGAACGGTGTCTCCCGAGCCCAGCCTTCGGCTGCGCGCGCGGCCGCGTCGATCGCGCGCTGCGCGTCGATCCGGTCCCCCTGGGGCACCTCGCCGATCGACTCGCCGGTGGCCGGCGAGGTCGCGACCGCGGTCTCGCCGGAGGCGGCGTCGACCCAGGCTCCACCGACGAGCATCTGCATCCGGCGTGAGCCGCTCAGTCTCCGAGCTCCGTGCGGCGCCGGTCGACGTAGGCCTTCAGCTCGGCCCGAAGCTCGGCGTCGATGACCGGCTCCTCGTACTCCTCGAGCGTCCGCTTGTAGATCTCGGTCGCGCGGGCGGCCGCGTCCTTCCCGCCGTCGCGCACCCAGCGCTCGTAGTTCGCCGTCGACGTGAGGAGCGGACGGTAGAAGCACTCGCGGAACCGCTCCAGCGTGTGCACGGCCCCGAGGAAGTGCCCGCCGGCTCCGACCTCTTCGTGGGCGGAGAACGCAAGGGTCTCGTCGCTGAACTCGAGCGGCGTGAACTCGACCTCGAGCATCCGCAGGATCTCGATGTCGACGACGAACTTCTCGAAGCACGAGACCAGCCCGGACTCGAGCCAGCCCGCGGCGTGCATCACGTAGTTCGCGCCGGCCAGCATGGTCGGCAGCATCGTCATCATCGCCTCGTAGGCCGCCTGCGCGTCGACCGTCTGACTCGCCGTGAGCCCGCCTCCGGACCGCCAGGGCAGGCCGAACCGGCGCGCGATCTGGCCCGTGCAGAGCAGGCCGATCGCCGACTCGGGCGTGCCGAAGCTCGGGGAGCCGGACTGCATGTCGGTGTTCGACAGGAACGACCCGAAGACGACCGGGCAACCCGGACGGATGAGCTGCGTGAGCGCGATTCCGGCGAGCGCCTCGGCCATCTGCTGGGCCAGTGTCGCGGGGATCGACACGGGCGACATAGCGCCCATGAGCAGGAACGGCGTGACGATCACGGGCTGGTTCGCCCGCACGTACTCGAAGAGTGCGGCGAGCATGCGGTCGTCGTAGCGCAGCGGCGAGTTGACGTTGATGAGCGAGATCACGCAGGGGGTCTGCTCGATCGACTCGCGCCCGAAGACCATCTCGGCCATCGCGATCGTGTCGGCCGCGTTGGGCCCGGAGGTGACGGAGCCCATGAACGGCTTGTCGGAAAGCGTAAGCAGATTGAAGACCATGTCGAGGTGGCGCGAGTCGAGGGGCACGTCGTTGGGCTCGCAGATCGTCCCGCCGACCGAGTCGAGCTGCGGGAAAGCCTGGGCCAGGCGGGCGAGGTTCTGGAAGTCCGCGAGCGTGGCATCGCGCCGCTCGAGACCGTCACGGATGAACGGGCAGCCGTACACGGGCGAGAAGACCATGTGCTCGCCGCCGATGTGCGCGGTGTTCGCGGGGTTGCGGGCCTGCAGGTCGAACTCGCGCGGCGCCTTTGCGACCTGCTCGAGCAGGAAGTCCGGGTCGAGCTTGACGTTCCTGTCGGAGACCTCCTGACCCTGGGCGCGGAAGAGCTCGAGCGCCTCGTCGCTCAGGAACTCGACTCCGAGCTCCGAGACGATGCGGCGCCAGCCACGCTCGAGCGTCGCCATCGCCTCCTCCGACAGGATCTCGTACCTCGGCATGCGGTTGATCAGCACGTCGTCATCTCCCTTCCGCCCGGCTCCGGTTGCTCCGCGTGCGCGTCGAGCAGCCGCTCGAGCGCGGCTTCGAGACCCGTTTCTCCCGTCTCGCGTACCTCGAGTGGCAATCCGAGCAGCTCGGCCGCGCGCTCGGCGCCCGCCAGGAGGGCGCCGGTTGGATTCTGCGCGAGCCAGACGACCCGCGTGTAGTGACCGAAGTAGTCGTCTCGCAGCTCCGGGTGCCGGTCGAGCCCGAGCCCGCGCATGACGACACGGTCGAAGCTGCGGACGAGGAAGTCCGTGAGGTAGTAGGTCCCCGGATCGTCTCCTTCGAGCGAGCCCGCGTAGAGCTCGAAGCAATGCGCGCTCGGCATGTGGGCGAGTCCCGCGAGCGCTCCGCGCGTGCCGCAGTCGCCGTAGGCCACCACGACCTCCTCGCCCTGCGCGGCCTCGTCGACCGCAGCGCGGATGCGCTCGGGCCGGTTGTGGAGCTCGGGAGGCACCGGGCGCACCTCGAGGTCCCATCCGCGCCGGTCGGCGATCGACTTGACGTGCAACGCGAGCGCGCCGCACGAGACGACGACCCTCGTCATCCGACGATTCCCGTCATGCCGGAAATGCGAGCTGGTCGATGAACAGGTCGTTGAAGTCGGTGCGCCCGGAGAGCTCGACGTACCGCACTTCTTCGAGGACGGCTCGCGCGGCCGCCCGCTCGGTGATCGAGAGCGCCGCGATCTTGGCGCCCTCACCGGCGACGTTGCCGGCCGACACGATCCGGAGCAGCGGCAGCTTCGGGACGAGCCCGATCTTGATCGCGCTCGCCGGCGAGAGGTAGGTGCCGAACGAGCCGGCGAGGAGCACCTGCGAGATCTCCTCGGGCTCGATCCCGAGGTCGCGGCAGAGGATCGACCAACCCGTCGAGATCGACGCCTTCGCGAACTGCAGCTCGCGCACGTCGCGCTGCGAGAGATAGACGCTCTCGGAGAGGTGGAAGACCTTCTCCTCGCCGATCTTCGCGAGCCGCTCCGAGGAGCCCTCGACGAAGCGCCCGGAATGGTCGAGGATGCCGGCGCCCACGAGCTCGGCGACCGCATCGACGAGCCCGGACCCACAGAGCCCGACCGGCTCGACGTCGCCGATCACCGTCAGCGACACCTCGCCGTCGGCGATCTTCACGCCTTCGATCGCGCCCTCGGCCGCGCGCATCCCGCAACGGATCTGGGCCGCCTCGAACGCCGGCCCGGCCGGCGCCGCGGTGGCAAGCGCCTCGGCCGAGGAGCCGAGCACGATCTCGGAGTTCGTCCCGACGTCGATGAAGAGGCGCACCCGCCGGTCGAGCGTGAGGCCGGTCGCGAGGATGCCCGCGACGATGTCGGGCCCGACGTACGCGCCGAGCGCCGGGAAGGTCTCGGCCGGGGCACGCGGGTGGACACGAACGCCGAAGTCGAGCGCGCTCGCCGTCGGCAGGGTGCGCGCGGCGATCGTGAAGGGCGCCATCGAGAGCGGCTCCGGGTCGATCCCGAGCGCCAGCTGGAGCATCGTCACGTTTCCGGCGACGACGATCTCGTAGATCTCGGCCGGGTCGACGCCCGCCTCCTCGCAGACCTCTTCGGTGAGCTCGGCGAGCGTCTCGTGCGCGAGCCGCTGCTCGGTCTCGAGCGCGGCCGGGTCCATCATCACCGCGGAGATGCGGGTGATGACATCGGCCCCGAACGGCTGCTGCTTGTTCAGCATCGAGCGCACGGCCGCGGGCTGGCCGGTCTCCAGGTCGAGCAGGTTCGCGACCACCGTGGTCGTCCCCAGGTCGAAGGCGAGGGCGAAGCGCCTCGTCGAGGTGTCGCCCGGCTCGACCGCGATCAGCCGGTCGTCGCAGATCACCGCCGTCACCTTCCAGTCGCTCGAGCGGAGCGTCCCACCGAGCTCGCGCAGCAGCTCGAGCGGCACGCTCAGCTCGACGTCGTCCATCGCGGCGAGGACGCGTTCGAGATCCGAGGCCTGGTCCTCGAGCGTGGGCTCGGTGAGCTCGAGGTAGCGCTTCTGGACTGCGGGCCGGAGGATCACATGCCGGCCGACCCCTGCCAGTGCGGCTTTCGGCCGCGTCTGGAGCGGAGGGACCTCCACCTGGACGTCGTCCCGGGCCTGCGCCCGGCAGGCGAGCCGCCAGCCGGCTCGAAGCTCGTCCGGCTCGAAGGCGCGCGGATCGACCGGCGAGAGGGGCACCGTGCCGGAGATCACTCGCACCTTGCACTTCTTGCACGTGCCGTGGCCGCCGCAGGTCGAGTCGATCGCGATCCCGTTCCAGCTTGCCGCGTCGAAGAGCGTCGTCCCGGCGGGGACACGCGCCTCCTTCGTGGCCCCGTCGGCCTGCTCGAAGGTCAGGCGCACCCGGTCGGGGTGCTGCTCGGCCGGCTCGGTGACGAGCTCCGGGGCGCTCATCCGTGCGCGTCGGTCGCGGCGTCGGGCAGGCGTCGGGTCACGTTGCTGCCGCAGCCTGCTTGGCGCGGTAGCGCGCGATCCAGGTCGAGCCCCACTCGTCACGACCGAGCAGGAAGTCGGTGGCGCGAACGGCCTCGACCGTCTCGTCGCGACGGGCGTCCATGATCGCGCTCGTCAGCCCGTGGCTCTGGGCGACGGCGAGGAAGGCGGCGCCGAGCGTGTGCCGGCCCGGGAGCCCGAACGACGTGTTGGACGCGCCGCAGGTCGTGTTCACGCCGAGCTCGTCGTGCAGGAGATGCAGCGTCTCGAGGAAGAGCGTGACCGCGCGCGGCTCGGCTCCGACCGGCATCGCGAGCGGGTCGATGATCACGTCCTCGGGCGGGATGCCGTGGTCGCCCGCGGCGGAGACGATCTTCTTCGCCACCTCGAGCCGTCGCTGCGGCTCCATCGGGATCTCGTCGTCGTTCGCCAGCCCGATCACGGCTGCGCCGTGGCGCGCCACGATCGGGAGGATCGCCTCGAGCCGGCCGTCCTCGCCGGTCACCGAGTTGACGAGCGCCTTCCCGTCGTAAGCGGCCAGGCCCGCTTCGAGCGCCTCGATCACGGAGGAGTCGATGCAGAGCGGCAGGTCGGTGAGGCCCTGGACGAGTGGCACGGCACGGCCCATCAGGCCCACCTCGTCGGCGAGCGGATCGCCGACGTTGACGTCGAGCATGTCGGCGCCGCCCGCGACCTGCTCGGCCGCGTCGAGCTCGACCTGGGAAAGGTCGCCGGCCTGCAACTGCGCCTGGAACGCCTTGCGGCCGGTCGGGTTGATGCGCTCGCCGATGACGCAGAACGGGTGCTCGGGCCCGATCCGGACCGTCCGCGAGGGTGAGGTGACGATCGTCTCCACGTCAGGCGGCTAGGCGGGCACCGCAGCTCGCCTGCGGGCGATCAGGTCCTTCGCGAGCCGAACCGCCGTCGAGGCGTCGGAGGCGTAGCCGTCGGCGCCGACGATGTCCGCGTACTGCTGGGTGACGGGTGCGCCGCCGACCATCACGATCACCTCGTCGCGGATCCCGGCCTTCTCGAGCGCGTTGATGTTCGCCTTGAACATCGGCATCGTCGTCGTGAGGAACGCGGAGAAGCCGACGATGTCCGGCTGGTGCTCCTCGACCTTCGCGACAAAGGTCTCCGGGGCGACGTTGACGCCGAGGTCGAAGACCGTGAAGCCCGCGCCCTCCAGCATGATGTTGACGAGGTTCTTGCCGATGTCGTGGACGTCGCCCTTGACGGTGCCCATCACGTAGGTGCCGATCGGCTTCGCGCCTGTCTCGGCGAGGAGCGGGCGGAGGATGTCGAGCGCACCCTGCATCGCCCGGGCGGCGATTAGCATCTCCGGGACGAAGAAGTCGCCGCGCTCGAACCGGGCGCCGACCTCCTCCAGCGACGGGATCAGCGCGTCGTACAGCATCGACTCCGGCTCCATCTCGTCTGCGAGGCCCTGCTCGACGAGCTCGCGTACCTCGGGCGCGTTGCCGACGAGCGTGTTGTCGTACAGCCCTCGGAGGATCTCTTCGTGGGTCATGCGGCACCTCGTTCCTGGTCGTCGTGTCCGAGCAGCCCGCTCAGCCGGCGGGACTGCTCGATCAGGAGCGGCGCGAGCCGCTCGATGCGTTCATCGGTAAGCCTGGTCGTCGGGCCGGAGATCGACAGCGCCGCGACGACGGAGCCCGCGGCGCCGTACACCGGCGCTGCCATCGCGGCGAGCCCGAGCTCGAGCTCGTCGACGGCGGTCGCATAGCCGCGGCGGCATACGATCTCGAGCTGCCCGGCAAGGGCGGCGCGATCGGTGATCGTCGCCGGCGTGAAGCGCTCGAGCTCGCTCGGCAGCTCGGCCGCGCCGAAGGCGACGAACGCCTTGCCGTTCGCGGCGACGTGATGCGGCACCCGGCGGCCCACCCAGTTCGTGGTGGCGACGAAGTGGGCACTGTCCCGCTGGGCGAGGTGCTCGGCTCCCGCCGGGCCGGGCACCGCGAGGTTGACGGTCTCCCCCGTCTCGCGTGCGAGCAACTCGAGCGACGGCGAGGCCAGCTCGACGAGCTCGGCGGAGCCGTCACGCTGGGCGAAACGAAGAAGGACAGGGCCGGGACGGAGCGCACCCCGGTCGCGCGTGCGCTGGACGAGCCCGTGACGCTCGAGCGCGCCGAGGAGCCTCGAGGTCGTGCTCTTCGGCAGCCCGGAGCCGCTCGCGAGCTCACCGACGGCCAGCGGCCGCCCGCTCTCGACGACGCGAACGAGCAGCGCGGCAGCCCGGTCGATCGCCTGCGTCCCCACTCCGTGCGCCCCCGCTGCGGTCACGCCCATATTGTGGAACTTCTGTTCCACGAACGCAAGTCGATGCCTCGCGCGCGCCCAAACCTTCGGGGTCAGGCACCGGTACGAAACTGTGACGGTATTGCCGATTCGGTGGGAAAAACGCTGCAATTTGCACCCGTATCCGGCCCGACGGCCGGTGTCAGACACCGTCACGGAAGTTTCACGCGAGCTCGGCCTGGATCGTCTGGTCCGGGCGGTGCGCGGGTGCCGGGGCCTGGGAGGACGCCGGGCGGGCTAGCTCGAGCGCTCGATCGCGGCGAGGACGAGCTGCTCGTCGACCTCGCCGGCCAGGCCGCTGACGCCCACCGCGCCGACCTTCACGCCGTCCTCGAACACGGCGACGCCGCCGAGGAAGAACGTGAAGAACGGGTCGAAGCTTGCGCGCTCGACCGGGTCGTCGCGCACCTTCTCGGCGAGCTGGCGTGTCGAGGCGGCGTCCGAGCGGGCGGCCGTGTAGGCCTTGCGCTGCGCATTCAGACGCGTATCCGGAGCAGCGCCGTCCATCGTCGCCGCGGCGACGAGCTCGCCGTGCTCGTCGGCAACGAAGACCGACACCGGCCCGGAGGCGTCGAAGACGACGTCGTGGACGATCGACAGGGCCCGCTCGAGCTTCACGGGCCCATTCTGGCCCAAGCGGCCCGAGCCCGCCGAGTCGATCGCGCGAGACGGCGAGAGCCATGCGGAGATCGCTCGCCGGGTCGCGCTCAGTCGTCGACGAGCGACTCGGCAAGAAGCGTCGAGACGTCCGCGACCCGCATGCCCGTTCCGGCCGAGCGGACGCCGTCATCGAGCATGATCGTGCAGAACGGGCAGGCGACGGCGAGCGTCTCCGCTCCCGTCTCGGCCGCTTCGCGAACCCGCTCGTCGTTGATCGCGCGGCCGCGCTCCTCCATCCACATGTGCGCGCCGCCCGCGCCGCAGCAGAACGTCTTCTTCCCCGTCCGGCGCATCTCGACCGGGCGCCCGACGGCCGAGACGAGCTCCCGCGGCGCGTCGCGCACGTCGTTGTGGCGGGCGAGGTAGCACGAGTCGTGGTAGGTGATCGCCCTCTCGTCGGCCAGCGTCCGGAGCCTGCCCTCGCGGACGAGCCGTGCGAGCAGCTCGCTGTGATGGACGACCTCGTACTCGCCGCCGTAGTCGGGGTACTCGTTCGCGAGCGTGTTGAAGCAGTGCGGGCAGCTCGCGATCACCTTCGTGACACCCGCCTCGTTCAAGGTCGCGACGTTCTGCTCGGCGAAGGCCTGGAAGACGTACTCGTTCCCCATCCGCCGCGCGGGATCCCCGGTGCAGGACTCCCTCGGCCCGAGGATCGCGAAGTCGACGCCCGCCGCCTGCAGGAGCTTCGCCGTCGCCTCGGCCGCCTTCCGGGCCCGCTCGTCGAAGGAGCCGGCGCAGCCCACCCAGTACAGCCACCCGGGCGCCGGATCCCCCGGCTCGAGCACGCGCACGCCGAGCCCCTCCGCCCAGGCGGCGCGCTCGGTCTGCGGCTTGCCCCACGGGTTCGATGCGCGCTCGATGTCGCGCAGCATCGGCTCCGCCTCGGCCGGGAAGCGGGAGTCGACCATCACGAGGTGGCGGCGCAGGTCGACGATGTGGTCGATGTGCTCGATCGAGACCGGGCAGGCCTCGACGCAGGCGCCGCAGGTGACGCAGTCCCAGACGACCTCGTCGCTGACCGCGCCGGGAACGAGCGGCGTGAGCTGGCCGCCGGCGAGCGAGATCGGGCCCTCCGCGAAGACCCGGTCTCGCAACCCCATCACGAGGAGCTTCGGCGAGAGCGCCTTCCCGGTGGCATAGGCGGGACAGGCATCCTGGCAGCGCCCGCATTCGGTGCACGAGACGACGTCGAGCACCTCCTTCCAGGTCAGGTCGGCGACCGTGCCGGCGCCGAACCGGAGCTCGTCGTCCGGCAGGTCGAAGCGAAGCGGCTCCAGGCGACCTGCCCGGCGCGTGCGCCCGAAGAAGACGTTCACCGCCGCCGTCGCGATGTGCAGGTGCTTCGAGCGCGGCAGGTAGGCGAGGAACGAGACGACGATCACGAGATGGGCCCAGACGAACAGCCGCTCGCAGATTCGGGCGCCCTCGCCGTGCTCGAACAGGCCGGAGAGGCCGTTCGACACGGGCGACCAGCCGGCCGGCCACTCCGCGAGCCCGGCCGCGATTCGCGCCGCGTGCCAGAGCAGCAGCGTCACGACGACGCCCGCGATCAGCGCGAGGATCAGGTCGGCGTCGCCGAGGTGGCTCCCCTCGAACCGCGCGGGCCTGACGAGCTTGCGGATCGCGAAGGCGGTTCCGACGCCGAGCAGCACGAGCACCGCGAAGAGGTCGGCCAGGAACGCGAACCAGCCCTGGTGCCCGAGCCACGGCAACGTCGAGTGGCGGTCGACGGCTCCGATCGCGGCGATCACGATCGTCGGGAAGAGCACGAGGAAGCCCCAGAAGATGAACGCGTGCATCAGCCCCGGCACGAGCCGTTGCAGCAGCTTGCGCTGCCCGAGCACGAGCACCGCTTCGTTCCGGGCACGCGCGGGCAGATCGCCGGAGCGGTCGACCGGCTTTCCCGCACGGACGAGCCGGACGAGGAGGAGCGCCCGCCCGGCGAACAGGGCGCCGCCCACGCAAGCGAGCGCGGCCAGCCCGAGCGCCCCGGCGAGGACGGCTATGCCCCTCGCTTCCTTCTCAGCTCGGCGCTGATCGCCGGGACGATCTCGTGGAGGTTCCCGATCACCGCGAAGTCGGCGCTCGCGAGGATCGGCGCCTCGGGGTCGTCGTTGATGGCGAGGATCGTCTTAGCACCCTTGCAGCCCGCGATGTGCTGGGTGGCGCCGCTGATCCCGCAGGCGACGTAGAGGTCGGGCGAGACCTTCGTTCCGGTCTGGCCGACCTGGTCGGTATGCGGCCGCCAGCCTGCGCTCGTCACGACGCGCGAGCACCCGACCGCGCCGCCGAGCAGCCCGGCGAGCTCCTCGATGATCGCGAAGCCCTCTGCGGAGCCGACGCCTCGTCCACCGCTGACGACGACCTTGGCCTCGGCCAGGGAGACCCCGCCGGCTGCCGGCCGGGTCGAGCTCGACGACGCGGACGGCGAGCTCGGCCTCGGTCAGCTCGGGGACGAACGCCTCGACCCTCGCGCCGCCCGCGGCGGCCTCGGGGGCGACGACGTGCGGCGCGACGGTGAGGAGCGCCGGCGAGCCGTGGATCCGGGCCTCCTCGAGAAGGCTCCCACCCCATCGCTGGCGCGTGACGCCGACGGGGCTCCCGGGTGAGATCGAGACGCAGTTCGCGGCGAACGGCAGGTCGAGACGGGCAGAGAGGTGGCCGAGCACCTCGTTGCCCCGGTCGGTGCCCGCGGCGACGACCGCATCCGCTGCGACCCGCACGGCGACCTCCGCCACCGCGGCCGCCCAGGCAGCCGGAGCGTACGAGCCGGGAATCTCCGCGACGTGCGCAGCAACGACGGGAAGGCGTGCCGCCGCCTCCGAGCCGCCGACGAGGACGGCCTCGACCTCGTCCCCGAGCGACCGGGCTGCGGCGAGCGCCTGCAGGGAGAGCTCGTCGGGCTCGCCGGCCGCGTGCTCGACGAGGACGAGTGCCTTCATGCGACACCGAGCGCGGCCAGCACTTCGACGACTGCCGGCGCGGCCTCGGCCCCGTGCCCGAGCACCTCGGCGTGCTTGCCCTGCCCTTCCGGGAGCACGAGCCTGACCTTCTCGAGCCGCGCCTCGGGCCGCGCGGGCGTCGTGCGCACGAGCGGCTTCGACTTTGCGCGTAGCCGCCCGGGAACCGACGGGTAGCGGGGCAGGTTGAGGCCCTCCTTGACGGTCACGACCGCGGGAAGCTGAAGCTCGAACACGTCCCGGCCCGAGCCCGTGTCCTGCTCGCAGCGGGCACGGGCTCCATCCACCGTGAGCCCTTTGAGCCCGGTCGCGACCGGCCGTCCGAGCGCATAGGCGAGCCGGATCCCGACCTGGTAGTTGCCGGCGTCCGCCGACTCGTTGCCGAGCACGATCAGGTCGAAGCCGTCGCCGTCGGCGGCGATCGCCTCGAGGATCGCGGCGGCCGTCGCCTGCGCGTCCCAGTCGGAGCCGTCGGTCTCGAGCAGGATCGCCCGGTCCGCTCCGATCGCCATCGCGTCGCGCAGCTGCTCCTCCGCCTCCGGCGGCCCCAGCGTCAGCACGACGACCTCGCCGCCGTCCCGCTCGACGATCCGCACCGCCTCCTCGACTCCGCACTCCTCGTGCGGGCTGATCGTGAAGCCGAGGTGCCGCGTCTCGATCGCCTGCTCGTCGGCCGTGAGCACGATGCGGCCGCCGGTCATCGGCACCCGCTTCACGCACACCAGGATCTTCATGACCGGATCCGGCTGTTCTCCGGATCGAAGATCGGCGTCGAGCCGGCGATGTCCACCGTCACCGGGAACCGCTCGTCCATGTAGACGACCGCGAGCTCACTCGCCGGCGACGGCGTGCTCGGGCGGCAGGTAGGCCATGAGGATGTGCTTGCCGATCGACGGGCCGGCGCCCGCGCTCGTCACCCAGGAGCGCCGACCCTTCGCATCGACGAGCGGCGCAGCGTCACGGGTCACGATCGGCTCGCGCCCGAGCATGTAGCGCTTGACCCCGCTCGCCGAGGTGTGATCGTCGACCGTGAGCGTGCAGAGCACCGCCGCGGGATCCGCCTCTCGCTGGGCGACGTGGGCGGCCTTGCCGACGAAGTCCTGTTCCTTGACCGTCCCCCACGCCATCCCGGCCTCGACCACGTCGTAGGCGCCGTCGAGCTCGTAGCCGAAGGCGCGGTAGCACTTCTCGAGCCGGCCGGTCGTGCCGTAGACGCCGATCCCGGCCGGCACGACGCCGTGGGGCTCGCCGGCCTCCCAGAGGAGATCCCAGAGCCGAGCGCCCTGCTCGATCGGGACGTAGAGCTCCCAGCCGAGGTCGCCGACGTAGGAGATCCGCGAGGCGAGCACGCGAAGCGGCCCCGCCTCGATCGTCTTGCAGGTGCCGAAGGCGAAACCCTCGTGCGAGACGTCGTCCCGGGTCGTCGAGGCGAGGATGTCGCGCGCTCTCGGCCCCCACAGGCCGACGGTGCACCACGACGAGGTGAGGTCGACGATCTGCGCGGTACCGTCGGCGACGAGGTTGTCGGCGAACCACTTGAGGTCGGCCATCCCGTGCAGGCCGCCGGTGACGACGCGGAACTGCGCCTCGCCGAGGCGCATGATCGTCAGGTCGGAGCGGAAGCCCCCGCTCGGCGTGAGCACGGGCGTGTAGACGACCCGGCCGATCGCGACGTCCATCTGCCGCATCGCCACCTTCTGCACGGACTCGAGGGCGCCCGGGCCGACGACGTCGAAGACGCAGAACGCCGTCAGGTCGAACATCGCCGCGCGCTCGCGCATCGCCAGGTGCTCGGCGTTGATGATCGGCGACCACCACCGCGAGTCCCACTCGGCCTCGCGCCGCGTGATCCGGTCGCCGAACTCGTCGAGGAGCTTCGCGTTCGACTCGTACCAGTGCGGCCGCTCCCAGCCGGCTGTCTCGAAGAAGACGGCACCGAGGTCACGCTCTCGCGCCCAGAACGGCGAGAGGCGGACGTTGCGGTTCGACTCCCACTGCTCGGAGGGATGCACGATCCCGTAGGTCTTGTTGAAGCCCTCGGCGGCACGCGCGCGGACATGGGCGCGGGTCTTCTGATGCTCGTAGAAGCGCGCGATGTCGGAAGACTGCAGGTCGATCTCCGACTCGCCGTGGGTCATCACCTCCGCCACCGCCCGCCCGACGCCGGGCCCTTCCTTCACCCAGACCGCCGCAGCCGACCAGAGCCCCTTCACCTCGGGCGTCTCGCCGAGGATCGGGAGCCCGTCGGGGGTGAGCGAGAGGAGGCCGTTGATCGCGTACTTGATGCCGACCGACTCGTCGCCGAGCACCTCCGGCACGAGCTGGAGGGCGTGCTCGAGCTGGAGCTCGAAGTCCTCCTGCGTGAAGGGCAGCTCGGTCGGAGAGAGCGCCGCTTCCTCGATCGACGGGATCTCGTCGGGGTCGTGGAGGATCGGCCGGTGGGCGTAGGAGCCGACCTCGAGCCCGGTGCCGTCCTGGCGCTCGTACATGTTCGTGTCCATGTCGCGCACGATCGGGAACTCGATGCTCCTCGTCGTCCCGGCGAACCGCGGAACAGGGCCGACGTCGATCATCTGGTGCACGGCCGGGGTGAGGGGAATCGAGGCGCCCGCCATCCGCGCGAGCTTGGGGCTCCACACGCCGCAGGCGATCACGACGACCTCGACCTCGACGTCGCCGCGCGTCGTCCGCACGCGCCGGACGCGGCCGTGCTCGACGTCGATCCCGAGGATCTCCGTGTTCGCGTAGACCGAGAGCGCGCCCGCCTCGACTCCCCGCTCGCGCATGATCGTGCCGGCGCGCAGCGAGTCGACCACTCCGACCGTGGGGCTGTAGAAGCCCGCCGAGGATCACCGACTCGTCGAGGAACGGGACGAGGGCCTTCACCTCGGCCGGCGTGACGAGCGAGACCGGCTCGACCCCCCACGACACGGCCGAGACCATCCGGCGGCGCAGCTCCTCCATCCGCTCCTCGGTCCGCGCGACCTCGATCCCGCCGCTCTCGGTGAAGACGTCGAGCGCGCGGTACTGGCGCACGCTGTCCAGCGTGAGCTCGGTCATCTCGCGGGAGTGGTCGACCGGGAAGATGAAGTTGGACGCGTGGCCGGTCGAGCCGCCGGGGTTCGGCAGCGGCCCCTTGTCGAGCAGGAGAACCTCGCCCCAGCCGAGCTCGGTCAGGTGGTAGGCAAGGCTGTTGCCGACGATGCCGGCGCCGATCACGACCGCTCTGGCCGTGACGGGAAGGGACTGTCCTAGGGCCTGGTCGGACACGGGCTCTGATATATCACGCCGGAGCGGTCAACACGCGCCTCATCGCGTGCTCGAAGCTCTGGACGTGGGCCTCCATCAGCCCGGCAGCCCGCTCCGCCTCGCCGTCCCGTACGGCCTCGAGGAGCGCCGCGTGCTCGCGAACCGCGTCTGCAAGCTCGTGCGCGCGCTCGAGGCCGAGGTACCAGATCCGCAGCGCGAGGACGAAGTACTCCTCGAGCGTCGCCTCGAGGAGCTGGTTGTGCGTGCAGCGGTAGACGGTGCGATGGATGCGCTCGTCGAGCGCGATCAGCTCCTCCCCGCCGAGCACGGCCGGCGTCCGCAGCTCCTCGACCAGCCGGCCGAGCTCCTCCCGCTCGCGCTCGGTCGCCCGCTCGGCCGCGAGCCGCGCGGCCTCGGGCTCGAGCACGGCCCTGACCTCGGTGAGCCGCGCCAGATCGCGGACGTCGACGCCCGTGACGAACATCCCGCGGCGCGGAAAGACCTCGACGAGCTTCTCCTGCGCCAGGCGGCGAAGCGCCTCCCTGATCGGCGTCCGGCCGATGCCGAGCCGCTCCATCAGCGCGCGCTCGTCGATCACCGCGCCGGGGCTGAGCTCGACCGAGACGATCAGGTCGCGAATCGCGTAGTAGGCCCGCTCGGCGAGCGACCCGGCCGGAGCCTCCGGGGCGGCGATCGCCGAAACAGCACTAGCCACGGAGATACATTACTCATATCCTTCGCGCTGATCCGTCGTGGAAGGCGTAGCACCAGGAGGGCCTAGCGCCTCCACCGAGCCTGAGAGTTCATCTCAGAACGAAGCCTTGTGTCGCTCGGACACGCTGGGCGGCGCGAGGCTGCGTCCTCAGTCGCCCCAATATCGCAGAGGATATTGGGGCTCCCTGCGTCCTGCCCTCGCACCCCCCAGCGCGCCCGATCGACGAAGCGTCATTCTGAGATGAACTCTGAGATCCAGCTCTCCTGCCGCAATGTCTGGAAGGTCTTCGGGCCGCACCCCGAGCGCGTGATGTCGGGGCCGGATTCCGAGCTCTCGCGCGCGGAGCTGATGGCGAAGACCGGCTGCACGATCGCCGCCCACGACATCTCCTTCGACGTCGCCCGCGGTGAGGTGTTCGTGATCATGGGCCTCTCGGGAAGCGGCAAGTCGACCCTCGTTCGCTGCGCGACGAGGCTCGTCGAGCCGACCTCGGGCTCGATCACGATCTGCGGCCAGGATGTCGTCGGGGCCGACACGAAGGCTCTTCGCTCGCTGCGCCGCGAGAAGGTCGCGATGGTGTTCCAGCACTTCGGGCTCTTCCCGCACCGCACGGCGCTCGACAACGCCGCCTACGGGCTCGAGGTGCAGGGGATCGACAAGGCCAAGAGGTACGAGCGCGCCCGCGAGGTGCTCGCGATCGTCGGCCTTGCTCACGTCGAGAGCTCCTACCCGGACCAGCTCAGCGGCGGGATGCAGCAGCGGGTCGGCCTCGCGCGCGCCCTCGCCGTCGACCCGGAGGTGCTCGTCTTCGACGAGGCGTTCTCGGCGCTCGACCCGCTGATCCGGCGGGAGATGCAGGACGAGGTGCTGCGGCTGCAGGCGCGCCTGCAGAAGACGGTCCTGTTCGTGACACACGACCTCGACGAGGCGCTGAAGCTCGGCGATCGGATCGCGATCATGAAGGACGGGCGCTTCGTCCAGGTCGGCACGCCCGCCGAGATCGTCGGGGCGCCGGCCGACGACTACGTCCGCGAGTTCGTGCGCGACGTCCCGCGCGGCAAGGTGCTGACGGCCGCGTTCGCGACCCGGCCCCTCACCGACGAAGGACCGCCGACCGGCACGGTCCGCCACGACGAGACGCTCGGCGAGCTGCTCCCGGTGGTCTTCGGCGCCCGCGGCCCGATCGGCGTCGTCGACGCGCAGGGTGAGCTCGTCGGGATCCTCGACCGGCGCATGGTCGTCCACGTGCTCGCCGGGCACGAAGGCGTCACCGTTCCGGAGGAGCCGGGGTCGGGAGCGGCCCCGCACGACGGCTAGCGACGGCACGTGTCCGCCTCGTCGCTGACCCCGAGCGTGCCGTCGCTGCGGCGGCTCTCCGCCCTTCGCTTCGCCCAGCCACTCGCCGCGGGGCTCGCCGTCTGCGCGGGCGGCGCGATCGCGAGCGGCTTCCACAGCGGCTTTCCGACCACCTGGGTGCTCGGGGTCCCCGAGTGGTTCGACCGGCTCGACAACTGGGTCACCGACAACCAGCAGTCGAACTTCTTCCTGCACCACGTGATCGGCGGCCTCGCGAGCTTCCTGAACAGCACCACCAACGACGTCGACAACCTCCTGCACTGGATGACCTGGGTCGGCGTCCTCCTCGTGGCGACGCTGGTCGCGTGGCTCCTCGGCACCTGGCGCACGGCCCTCTTCTCGGCGGTGATGGTCGCCTCGTTCGGGGTGCTCCAGATCCCGAACGGCGGGCCGAACGGGACGTCGGTGATGTGGCCGAGCGCCATGACCACGCTGGCCCTGATGACCGTATCGATCGTGCTCTCGGTGCTCGTCGGCGTGCCGCTCGGGATCGCCTCGGCGGTCTGGCCGCTCCTCGGGAAGATCCTGCGGCCCGTCCTCGACCTGATGCAGATCATGCCCGCCTTCGCCTACCTCGTCCCGATCGTGGTCCTCTTCTCGATCGGCAATCCCGCCGGGATCGTCGCCACGTTCATCTACGCCGTGCCGCCGCTCGTGCGCTTCACCGAGGTCGGGATCAGGTCGGTGCGCCGCGACGTGATCGAGGCCGCGGAGTCGTTCGGCGCGACGCGCGGGCAGGTGCTTCGCCACGTCCAGCTGCCGCTCGCGGCTCAGGCGATCATGCTCGGTCTGAACCAGGTGATCATGATGGCGCTCTCGATCGTCGTGATCGCCTCGCTGATCGGCGCCGGCGGGCTCGGCGACCCGGTGCTCGACGCCCTCCAGAACGAGCACATCGGCGAGGGCTTCATCGCGGGCGTGCTGATCGTGTTCATGGCGATGTGGCTCGACCGGACCTCGGGCGCCGTCGGCAACCGGCGAAATCGCGCGGCGGGGTCGCTCCGCCTCTCGCGCAACCAGCTGCTCGGCCTCGCAGGTGCGACCCTGGCGGTCGTCCTGGTCGCGAACTACGCAGGCGGCCTCGGCAACTGGCCCTCGAGCTGGGGCTTCTCGATCGAGACGCCCGCGACGAACACCCTCAACTGGATCACGACGCAGCTCACGGGCGTGAGCGCCTCGCTCTCGAGCTTTCTCACGCTCAACGTCCTGAATCCGCTTCAGCGCTACCTCAGCGACCTGCCGTGGTGGCTTCTCGCCGCGGTCGTCGGTGCGGTCGCCTGGCACAAGGGCGGGCCGCGCCGCTCGGCGCTGCTTGTCGGCTGCGTCGTGCTCCTCGGGCTGATGCAGGCGCCGGTCGGGTACACGTTCGAGGGGATCACCTCGTACGACTTCCCCGCCTGGAGCGATGCGATGGAGACGCTGAGCCTCGTCGTGGTCGCCCTCCTCCTCGACCTCGTCGTCGGGGTCCCGCTCGGCATCGCCGCCTACCGCTGGCGGCTCGTCGACCGGATCCTCAGGCCGATCCTCGACTTCCTGCAGACACTGCCGGCGTTCGTCTACCTGATCCCGGTCGTGACGCTCTTCTCGGTCGGGAACCTCGCGGGAGTCAGCGCGTCGTTCATCTACGCCCTTCCGGCGACGATCCGCGCCACCTCGCTCGGCCTCCGCGCCGTGCAGCGGGACGTGATCGAGGCGGCGGAGTCGTTCGGGTCGAGCCGCTGGCAGCTCCTGACGAAGGTCGAGCTCCCGATCGCACGGCCCTATCTCGTTCTGGCCGTGAACCAGACGATCGTGCTCGTGATGGCCGAGGTGGTCGTCGCCGGGCTCGTCGGCGCCGGCGGGCTCGGGCTCGACGTAGTCACCGGCTTCTCCCGGTCCGAGGTCGGGCTCGGCGCGGCCGCAGGCCTCTCGATGGTGCTGATGGGGATCGTCCTCGACCGGCTCAGCGAATCCAACCCCGACCGCGGCCATGCCTCGGCACATTGAGCTTCACCCGCGAACCGCTCTGACGTCAGTGTGAGAATACGAATGCCCGTAACCAGAGGAGGACCTATGCGCAGCAAGCTCGACCGCCGGAGGCTCACGCGCCGGCAGGCACGACTCGCGATCACCGTCACGGCGCTCGGGCTCGTGGCGGCCGCCGTCGCGATCACCGCCGTGAGTGCCCTCGCCGCGAACAAGGCGAGCAAGCCGACGATCTACCTCGCCGACAACTCGTGGGAGGGCTCGACCGCGAACAACGTCGTCGCCCAGTACGTGATCCAGAAGAACCTCGGCTACCCGGTGAACCTCGTCACGATCGACGAGATCCCGGCCTGGCCGGCGATGGTGCAGGGAAAGATCTCGGCGATCCTCGAGGTCTGGGGCCACTCGCCGCTCTATGCGAAGTACGTCGCGGGCAGCCACCAGGTCGTCAATGCCGGGCTCGAGGGCCCGAGCGGCAACATCGGCTGGTACGTGCCGACCTACCTGATGCAGCAGCATCCGGAGCTGAAGACGTGGAAGGGCGTGCAGAAGGACTGGAAGCTCTTCGTCACCCCGCAGTCGTCTCCGCAGGGCCAGTTCCTCGACGGCTCGCCGAGCTACGTCACCAACGACCAGGCGCTCGTAAAGACGCTGAACATGAACCTCAAGGTGGTCTTCGCCGGTACCGAGGCTGCCCAGCTGACGGAAATCGAGTCCGACTACAAGGCGAAGAAGCCGGTGCTCTTCTACTGGTACACGCCGCAGTATCAGAACGCGATCTACAAGTTCTCGCAGGTGCAGCTCCCGCCGTTCACCCAGGCGTGCGCGAAGCTCGCTCCGGCAGACATCAACTGCTCCTATCCGCCCTACCCGCTCTACAAGGTGATGGGGTCCCAGCTCGCGAAGTCGGCACCGGATGTCGCCGCCTTCATCAAGCGCTTCAACTGGACCTCGGACGACCAGAACGAGGTCTCCTACGACCTCGCGGTCAAGAAGATGAGCAACGAGCAGGCGGCCGCCGCGTTCGTGAGCTCGCATCAGGCGCTCGTCAAGTCGTGGCTCTCCGGGCCGAGCACGAAGGTCCAGGCCCCACTGCCCGGCACGTGATCCCAGCCTGTAGCTGATCTCAGCCTGCCGGTGCGGCGCCCGCGGGAGCGGGCGCCGCACCGGCGAGCAGCTCCTCGACCTTTCGCCGCAGGGCCTCGTCGCTCTCACCCCGTAGGGCGAGCGCAGTCCGCCTGCGCAGGAAGTCGTCGGCGCTCCTCGCCCATTCCTTCCCGGCCGCGTAGACGACCTGAGCGGCGATGTCCGGGGAGCCGCGCGTCAGCGACTCGAGGAGGCGCTCGTCCTCGACGGCAGGGGCGAGCACCTCGCCGGCCAGCGATCCATAGAGGCCGCGGAGGTGAGCGCGAAGCGCGGGCTCGATCGCGACCGGGAGCGTCATCCGGTCGAGCCCTTCGGCGCCGGGCAGCGGCCAGGGGTGCCGGTCGAGCCGGTGGAGGCCGAGATCCGAGCGGAGCTCCGAGAGCGCGTCGAGGGCGATCCGGCGGTAGGTCGTGAGCTTGCCGCCGGCGACGCTGAGCATGCCGCCCTTGCCGCGCATGTAGACCGTCTCGCGGCGGGCGCTCGTCGTCGTGCCGCTCCCGCCCGGGAGCACCCGGACACCGGCATAGACCGCGCGGACCCGCTCGCGCCGGATGAGCGCGGGATCGAGTGCGACGGCGCCCTCCGAAAGCACCTGGTCGATCTCGGCCTCCTCGACGGCGAGCTCGGCGGGATCGCCCTCGAACAGCGTGTCCGTCGTCCCGAGCAGGAGCATCCCCTGCCAGGGGACGGCGAAGCTCACCCTGACCTTGTCGTGAGGCACGGTCAGGGCCGCCGACCAGCCCTCTCCCGGATCGAGCAGCGCATGGATGCCCTTGCTGAGCCGGATCGAGGCTCGCGCGGCAGGATCCTCGAGCCGCCGGACCGAGTCGAGCCAGGGGCCGGAGGCGTTGACCACCGTCCGCGCCTGCACGTCGATGCTTCGGCCGTCGGCGAGGACGGTCGCGCCCGACACCCGGCCGCCTTCCAGGCGGAGCTCTTCGACCTCCGCGTAGTTGACGACGACTCCTCCCCGCTCGGCGGCGGCGCGGACGTTCGCGAGGGTCAGGCGGCTGTCGTTCGTCCAGCAGTCGACGTAGAGCCCGCACTTGCGTAGGCCCTCGAGCCGGAGCGCGGGAACCATGCGCGCGGCGCGTGCCGGGTCGACGAGCCCGTTCAGCCTGGCCCGTGCGAGGGTCGAGTAGAGCGCGATCCCGGTCTGAACGACGTAGGGCCGGTAGGGGCCGTGCTCGTAGAGCGGCATCAGGAAGGGGATCTGGTGGACGAGGTGCGGCGCGACGACCCGCATCAGGTGCCGCCGCTCGTCGTGAGCCTCCCGCACGAGCCGCACGTCGCCGAGCCGGAGGTAGCGAAGGCCCCCGTGGATCAGCTTCGACGAGGAGCTCGACGTCTGCCCGGCGAAGTCGCCGCGGTCGACGAGGGCGACCGAGAGCCCGTGGTGAGCCGCCGCGGCGGCAATGCCGGAGCCCACGATCCCGCCGCCGATCACGAGGATGTCGTGGCGCCGTTCGCCCAGCGCCGCGAGCGCGTCGTCCCGCGTCGCAGGGCCTGTCAGACCCAAAACGGGTTCGTCCAGGCGCGCCGACCCATGGTGTCTTCGACCTCGATGCGGCCGTACGGCGTCGTTCCTCGGGGCTTGCGGAGCTCGACCGCGGTGATCGAGCCGTCGTCTGACCGCTCGAGCACGCGGCCGTTGTGGGGATAGCCGAGCCGGCCTGCGTTGACCCGCGCGCCGCGCCGGCGTCCTGCGAAGAGCGTCACGCTCGCCGCCGGCGTGCACCGCACGGTGACTGTCCGAGCGCCCAGCTCGACAGCGTGGATCTCGGGCCCGGTCGAGCTGTAGAACGCCCCCGACCCGAGCGCGCCGAGCACCGCTTCGCTCGTCCGCTCCCCGGCACGCACCCAGGTCCACGAGAACGCGCTGTCGAAGCCCGGGTGATGGGAGTCGTCGGCCGCGATCCCGTAGAGCAGGTGACCTCGCTCGAGCGCCTCGTCCCACTGCTGCGTCGAGTCGCCGCGACCGAGCTCGAACTCGCAGCCGGCGTTCCAGATCTCCATCCCGACGATCCCGGGGCAGGCCTCGAACTGCTCGGTGCGCACGCCGCTCCAGTAGGTGTGGGCGATGTACGGGACCCCACCGGCGCCCGCGATCCAGGCGACCGTCTCCTCGAGCGAGGCGAACTCCCCCTCCGGGATGACCGGATCGTCGGCGATCCCGAGCGCGAGGACGTGGACGTCCTCGGCGGCGCTCCCCGCCTGCGCGTTCAGCTCGGAGCTCGGGATCACGAGGAGGGCGTCGGTCGACGGCTCGTCGGTACGGATCCAGTGGTCGGTGATCGCGAGCACGTCGTATCCGGCCCACTCGTAGTGGCGGACGAGCTTGTCGGGCGGCATCTCCCCATCCGAGTTGGTCGTATGCGCGTGGAGCGCGCATCTGAGCCAGAGGCCGTCTGCGCCGAACGGGTTCAGAGGCTCGCTCACGGCGTCTGAGCCTACCCCCGCGGCCGCGAAACCGAGATGTGAACAATTTGAGTCGGAGTGGTGACACACCGTCCGGAATGCGTCATGATCCATTGCGGTTGGTGGAGATCGAGCCTAGTCTCGGCCACAGCCTGTCCCGTCGAGGAGGAGGAACCATGGAGGATTTCGAGGCCCAAGAAGTGGAGTTCTGGGCAAAGATCTTCGAAGAGAGGATCAGCCGGACGCAGATGCTCCGCCGCAGCGCGGCAGCTGCTGCAGGGCTCACGGTCCTGGCAGCCCCGGCATCGGCGCTCGCGGCCCGCGCGAAGGTAGGCGCGTCCGGACTGCCCGCGACCGGCGTCGGCCTGTCGATGAGCGAGCTCGTCAGCGAGGCCAAGAAGGAGGGGACGCTCAACGCGATCGCGCTGCCGCTGGACTGGGCGAACTACGGCGAGATCATCCCCGCCTTCGAGAAGAAATACAGCGTGAAGGTGAGCAACCCCACCGCCGCGCAGGGAGACAGCTCCGCCCAGGAGAACCAGGCGATCGTCTCGCTGAAGGGGACGAGCCGAGCCCCGGATGTCGTCGACGACGGCCCGGCGTTCGCGATCCAGGGAGCGCAGCAGGGGCTCTTCACCCCCTACAAGGTGTCGACCTGGGCGTCCATCCCGGCCTCCCAGCGCGACTCGAAGGGCCTGTGGGCAGGTGACTACTGGGGCGCGGTCTCGATCGGCTACAACTCGAAGCTCGTCAACCCGGCGCCGACCTCGTTCAAGGACCTGCTGAACTCGGCGTACAGGGGCCAGGTCGCCCTGAACGGGAGCCCGCTCACCTCCGGCTCGGCCGTCGCAGGCGTGTTCGCCGCGGCCCTCGCCAGCGGCGGGTCGCTCACGAACGTCGGCCCCGGCATCGACTACTTCGCCAAGCTGAAGAGCTCGGGCAACTTCATCACGGTGCAGTCGACGCCGCAGACCGTCGCCTCGGGCCAGACCCCGATCTCGATCGACTGGGACTACCTGAACCTCGGCTACGTCAAGGAGTTCCCGGCCGCCGACTGGAAGGTCGTGATCCCGAAGGACGGCGTCTACGGCTCGTACTACTGCCAGGCGATCAGCGCCACGGCTCCTCACCCGTGGATGGCCCGTCTCTGGGAGGAGTTCCTCTACTCCGACCAGGGCCAGCTGCTCTGGCTCAAGGGCTACTCGCACCCGATCCGGTTCCAGGACCTCGCGAAGCGGAAGGTCATCCCGGCCTCGCTGCTGAAGGCCCTGCCGCCGGCGAGCCTCTACGCGAAGGTCAAGTTCTCGACCGACACGCAGCAGACGACGGCGAAGAACCTGATCGCCAAGGACTGGCCGACCAAGATCGGCTCCTAGAGCTCCACTGGTCGCAAGCTCGGCATCTGAAGGCCTCCGGCCGGATCTCGTATCCGGCCGGAGGCGCCTGCCCCTCGCGTGGCTCGGGACGATCCCGTTCTTCGCCTACACGATCGCCTTCCTGCTCGTCCCCGCAGGCAGCGTCATGCGAGGCGCGTTCGAAGGCACCCACGGCGGCTGGACGCTCTCGAACGTCGACCGATCTCTTCCACCAGCCGTACGTCACCTACTACTGGACGAGCATCAAGATCAGCCTGATCACGGCGCTCCTCGGAGCGGCCCTCGGGCTGATCATCGCGTACGCCGCGAGCATGGACGGGTCGCCCCGCTGGATCCGCTCCGCTCTCTCGACCTTCTCCGGCGTCGCCGCGAACTTCGGCGGGATCCCGCTCGCCTTCGCCTTCATCTCGACCATCGGCACGCTCGGGATCGTCACCAACTTCCTGCGCGACCAGCTGCACTGGAACATCTACCGCCAGGGCTTCAGCCTCTTCTCGACGACCGGGATCGAGATCGTCTACATGTACTTCCAGATCCCGCTCATGGTCCTCGTGATCGCGCCCGCGATCGACGGCCTGCGACGGGAGTGGCGTGAGGCAGCGTCGAACCTGGGCGCCAGCAAGCTCCAGTACTGGCGGTACGTCGGCATGCCGATCCTGACGCCGTCGCTCCTCGGCGCGATCATCCTGCTCTTCGGGAACGCCTTCGCCGCGTATGCGACCGCCTACGCCCTCACGTCCGGCTCGACGCCGCTCGTGCCGATCGTGATCGGCGCCTACTACACGGGCAACGTCCTTTCGAACCCGCACCTCGCCCAGGCGCTCGCCTTCGGGATGTTCGTCGTCCTGCTCGTGATGATGCTGATCTACGTCCCGCTGCAGCGCCGCTCCGCCCGGTGGATGAGGTGAGCGGCCGCCGTCACATCTCGCCGTTCGCGCTCGTCGTGCTGGTGCTCGCGGCGGCCTACTTCCTCATCCCGCTGATCGGGACGCTGCTCTTCAGCCTCAACTCGAACCAGACGGGGAGCTGCTGCAGCCTCGCGGCCTGGCACTTCGTGCTCCACGACGGCGAGTTCTGGTCGTCGCTCAAGACCTCGCTCATCCTCGCTCTCGAGACGATCGCGATCAGCCTCGCCCTCTTCGTCCCGACGATCTACTGGGTGCACCTGAAGCTCCCGAAGCTCCGGCCGTTCATGGCCCTCCTGGCGCTCGTGCCGTTCGTCGTGCCGCCGATCGTGCTCGTCGTCGGCCTGCTCGACATCTTCCGGGGCTCACCCAACTGGTTCTACAACACGCCCTACGGCTTCCTGGTCGGCGCGTACGTGATCCTGGCGTTCCCCTACATGTTCTTCTCGCTGGACGCCGGCTTCCGCGCGATCGACGTGCACACCCTCACCGAGGCGTCGCACAGCCTCGGCGCCGGATGGCTCAGGACGCTCGGGACGGTGATCCTGCCGAACATCCGGGTGGCCGCGCTCAGCGGCTCGTTCCTCGCGCTCGCGATCGTGATGGGCGAGTTCACGATCGCGAGCCTTGCGAGCTTCCCGACGTTTCCGACCTATATTCAGGCTGTGCAGGAAACGCAGGCATACGGCGCGGCGGCGGTGTCGCTTCCTGAGCTTCGCCCTCACCTGGGTCGCGATGCTGTCGCTCCTCCTCGTGGGTCGCGGCCGCCCGGGCCGAAACCCGATGCTGGGAGCTCGCTGATGGCCTTTCTCGAGATCAAAGGCCTCCGTCGCGTGTTCGGCTCGTTCGTCGCGCTCGACGGCATCGACCTCGAGCTCGAGCAAGGGGAGTTCGTCTCGCTCCTCGGCCCGTCCGGCTGCGGCAAGACGACCGCGCTCCGGCTCGTGGCAGGCTTCGATCGGCCCACCGCCGGCACGATCGTGGTCGACGGCACCGAGATGACGGGCACCCCCCCGAACCGCCGCGACATGGGCATGGTGTTCCAGGCCTACAGCCTCTTCCCGAACATGACCGCTCGCCAGAACGTGGAGTTCGGGCTGCGGGTACGGCGCCAGAGCAAGGGAGACCGCGGGGATCGCGTCGGGGAGCTCCTCGAGCTCGTCGGGCTCGGGCACGCTGGCGACGCGCTACCCGCACCAGCTCTCGGGCGGCATGCAGCAGCGCGTCGCCCTCGCGCGCGCCCTCGCGATCAAGCCCCGCATGCTCCTTCTCGACGAGCCGCTCTCGGCCCTCGACGCGAAGGTGCGCGTGCAGCTGCGCGAGGAGATCCGCCGGATCCAGCTCGAGCTCGGGATCACGACCCTCTACGTCACCCACGACCAGGAGGAGGCGCTCGCGATCTCCGACCGCGTCGCCGTCCTCCACGCCGGCCGGGTCGAGCAGATCGGAACGCCGACCGAGATGTACTCGGCACCGGCGACACCCTTCGTGGCGGAGTTCATCGGCACGATGAACCGGCTCGAGGCGACGGTCACCGACAGCTCGAGCGGGCAGATCGAGCACGGGGGCGTCCACTTCAAGTCAACGAGGCGCGCGGGCGGAGCAACGGCGACCGGGTGCTCGTGCTGATCCGGCCGGAGGCGCTCACCTTGACCGCGTCGGCGAACGGCGACGGGCCGGGGGTCAATGCCGTGACGGGTGACGTGCTCAGCCACACGTTCCTCGGGCCGGTGACTCGCCTCAAGGTCGTCGGGCCGGGCGGAACCCTGATCGCCGACATGCCCGCGGCCCGCGCCGAGGCGCTACCGGTCGGAAGCCGCGTCGTCGCTCATGTTCCCGAGGAGGGCGTCCGGCTGCTCACGATCGCGGCGGATGCCCCAACCATGAACGAGCTTGTCGAGGAAGATCTGTGAAGAGCCCGGTGACGCCGAGCTCGGCGAGCTCGAGCATCCGCTCCTGCTCGTTCACCGTGTAGACCGTCGTCGCGAGGCCGGCCCTCTGCGCCGAGCCGATCGCGCGCGGGGTCGCCCGGGCGTCCTCGAAGCCGACCGCCCAGCAGCCACGCGCCGCCGCCTCGGCGATCGAGACGCTCCAGACGTGCTGGACGGTGCGAAGCCGGGGCCGCATCAGCCCGCACTGTCGCGATCGCACGCGGCTCGAAGCAGACGACGACCGCCTCGTCGTCGAGCAGCTCGAGCGTGCGCTCGACCATGCGGCTGCGCCGGTAGCGATACGGGGTCTTCAGCTCGACCATCACCCCGATGCGGCCGCGGCAGAGGTCGAGCACCTCCGTCAACGCCGGGTAGGTCGCGCCCGGCCGGGGCGGATCGTGGGTGACGACGAGCAGGCCGTCGGGGAGCGGATGGACGTCGAGCTCGACGAAGTCGGCGCCCACCTCGATCGCACGGGCGAACGCGCCCAGCGTGTTCTCGGGGAGCTCACCCGAGGCGCCGCGGTGGGCGATCACGTACGGCGTCGTCATCGCTCGCCGAGGACGCGGCGGATCACGTCGACGTCGATCCGCTCGATCAGCTCGTCGGCCGCCGCCAGACGCTCGGGCCGCAGCGTCCCGCGCACGGCGAAGCAGCGCATGCCCGCGCCGGTCGCGGAGGCGACGCCGGACTCGGTGTCCTCGAAGGCAAGCCCGGCGGCAGCCTCGATCCCGAGCCGGGCGAGCGCGAGCTCGTAGCTCTCGGGGTGCGGCTTGCCGTTCTCCACCGAGTCGGCGGAGACGATCGTGCGAAAGAGCGGGCCGAGACCGGCCGCCTCGACGACCGGCTCGATCTCCGAGTGGGCAGCGCCCGAGACGATCGCGATCGGGACGCGCTCGGCCGCGTAGCGCACCGCCTCGCGTGTCGGCTCCTCGATCGAGGCGCCGTCCGAGACGAGCTGCGCGGTAGCGCTCGATGCGCTCCTCGACGGCACCGGCGACATCGGGGTAGTCGTCGCCGAGCCAGGTCGTGACGATCGCCTCGTCCGAGAGGCCGGCCAGCTCGTCGTAGTACTCCTGCTCGCTGAGCGGCCGGCCGCGCTCGGCGAAGAGCGACTGGAAGATCCTGCAGAGGATCGGCTCGTCGTTGGAGAGCGTGCCGTTGAAGTCGAACGTGATCGCGCGGACCGGCAGCACGGCCGGTCACCCTAGTCGACGCCGGGACGGGTTACGAGCTTGCCCGGGCGCGCCGGATCGTGGTGCGGTTCTGCTCCTCGACGTAGCGCAGGTTCGCGTACTCGACGCGCTCGTCGTGCTCGTAGCCGAGCTCCTCGGCGGCGAACCGGTACCACTCGGCCCATCCGTGCGGGAGCAGGTGCTTCGAGTCGTCGGGCCCCTTGCTGTGCCTGGGAGAGGTCATGTTTCCTTGCATGTCTGATACATCGACAGATCAGGCCGCTTTCGTGAGCGTGTCTTGCGCGCCGAGCCGGACGAGGAACGCCGGCCGGGGCGAGCGGAGGTAGTCGACGACGGCACGCTCCTCCTTCGCACAGGGGAGCATGCGTCTTCCAGGTCGCGAGGTGCTCGTCCTCGTGGAAGTCGCCGGAGGCGACGCTCGGCAGTCCCGCCTCGGCGACCCAGTCGAACAGCGTGTCGCGGTTGAAGAGCTCGAATCGATCGACGAGCGGCGCCCAGCGCCCCGGCTCGGTCGAGAAGGCCGCCGTGCGCCGAAGGGACGATTCGGCGTCGGCGAGCAGATACGGGTGGGCGGCGACGAGCGCCGCCCCTTGCGCGCGCGCGGCGCGCAAAGCAGGCTCGAGGCCTTCGTCGACGCCGACGAAGGAGCGGAGGCCGACAGCGACGGCATGCCCGGCTTTGACCGGGTCGGCATCCTCGTAGGTCAGCTCGAGGCCGGGCAGGACGAGCAGGTCGTACAGGCGGCGCGCCCGCTCGCCCTCGGCCGTGACCTCGTCGAGGTAGGCGTCGAAGTCGGCCTCCTGGATATGGAAGCCGGGCAGGGTGTGGTCGGTGACGGCGAGCACGTCGAAACCGGCCCGGCCGTAGAGGTCGCAGAGCTCGCGCACGCTCCGGGAGCCGTCGCTCCACGTCGTGTGGGAGTGGAGCTCGCAGAGAAGCGGGCTGAGCTTGGTGGCCATCTCACTCACAGTGTGACCACACATTCCGCCCTCATGCAGGGGTTTTCCTTCTTGTCACCTTCGCGCAACGATCCCGTTCCCTCGTTTCAGGCACTCGGTTGCAGCAAAGATGCCCGGATGCTGGCCCTGGCGGCACCCGACAAGTTCCGCGGCTCGCTCTCCGCCGCCGAGGTGGCGGCGGCGCTCGCCGCAGGGGCCGCGCGCGCAGGGTGGGACTGTGCCGAGCTTCCTCTCGCCGACGGAGGCGAGGGAACGCTCGATGCCCTCGGAGGGCCGAACCGCTCCTCGCGGGTGAGCGGCCCGCTCGGTGAGCCGGTCGACGCCGCCTGGCGGCTCGACGGCGGCGTGGCAGTCGTCGAGGCCGCGAGAGCATCGGGGCTCGCGCTCGTCGGCGGGGCACAGGGAAACGACGCCGTGGAGGCCTCGACGCGCGGGACGGGCGAGACGATCGCGGCAGCTCTCGACGAAGGCGCCGAAACGGTGATCGTGGGTGTCGGCGGCTCGGCGACGACCGACGGCGGGCTCGGCGCCTTCGAGGTGCTGCGCCCACGGCTGCCGTTGCCCGCGAGGGTGCTCGTCGCCTGCGACGTGCAGACGGCGTTCCTCGACGCGGCCCGTGTCTTCTCGCCGCAGAAGGGCGCGACCCGCGCGCAGGTCGGGGCGCTCTCGCTGCGGCTCGCGGATCTCGCGGTTCGCTACGACGTCGAGCTCGGCGTCGACGTCACTCGCCTCGCCGGCGCCGGAGCCGCCGGCGGCTTGGCCGGCGGGCTCGCGGCGCTCGGAGCAGAGCTCGTGCCCGGCTTCGACCTGGTGGCGGACCGGGTCGGGCTCGAGGAGAAGCTCGCCGAGGTCAGCCTCGTGCTGACCGGTGAGGGCCGCCTCGACGCGACGTCGTTCGACGGCAAGGTCGTCGGCTCGCTGCTCGCTCGCTGCGCGGCTCGAGATCTGCCGGCGATCGTCGTCGCGGGCGAGGTCGATCTCGCTCCCGGCAGGCTCGACTCGGCGCTCTCGCTGATCGGCCGCTTCGGCCGCGAGCGTGCGTGGGCGGACCCGGCGGCGTGCATCGCCGACCTCGTCGCCGAGACGCTCGCCCGTCCGCTCGAGCCCTGACCGGCGCAGCCGGCTGAGCACGCCGTCATCTCGCTCCGAAACCCCGGGGACTGTCCCCATGGTTTCGACGCTACGGAGCGAGCGGCCCGGCCGGGTTAGGAGATACGGCCGGCGCGGAGCGCCAGGGCGACGGCGTGGGTGCGATTTCGGGCGCCGATCGTCTTGACGACGCGGCTGACCTGGTTCTTGACCGTGTCGGGCGCGAGATGGAGCTTCTCGCCGATCCGCTCGTCGGTGAGGCCTCGCGAGATGTGCTCGAGCAGCAGGCCGTCACGCGGGCTCAGCTTCGACCAGTCGCAGCGCTCCAGCACGAGCCTGCTCGCCAGGAAGGGATCGGTGTTCATGGTTGTCATAGCGGATCCGGTCCATTCGCTGCCCGCGCCGCGGTTCCTTCGCCCGAAACGAATGCGGGCGCCCGAAGACGCCCGCATTCGCCTTTGCTCTTGGGGGAGCGCCTGAGAGCTCTAGCTCGCGGCGACCTGCGCGGTCGAGCCGGCATCGCTCGAGGCCTGCGGGACCTGATGAGCGCCCCAGACGTGCACGCGCTTGGCGGTGAACGTCGCCGTGGACGGATCGAAGCCCGGTGCCTTGAAGAAGCCGTTGGCCGCGAAGACGACCCCGACTCCCTCGCCGACCTTCAGGTCGGAGAAGCCGATGCGGAAGCGGCGGCGGCCCTGCAGGTAGACCGTGTACTGGCTCGCCTGCAGCATGACGTCGTGGTTGTCGAGCACCGTGTCGTAGGGGCCCGTGCGGGTGACGGCCACGTTGAAGCTGCCCGAGCCGATGCCGCTGATCGTGCCGCCGACCCAGTGGCAGTTGCACCAGACGCGGATCGCAACCGCGGTCAGGCTGGACAGATCGCCTCCGGCAGCATGGACGCCGACGAGCTGGCCCGGCTGAATCGAGGCAAGCGCGATCGGCCGATGACGCGGGCCGAAGATCCGCGCGTGGGCCGACACGGCAACGGTCACGGTCTGCCCGTTCAGCGCTCCGTCGTTCGGGCCCGTCCAGAGGACGCCGACCGTCAGCGAGTTGTCGCCGACCGAGCTGACCGAGCCCGCGAACCAGTGGATCTGACGGTGGAAGTCGGGCGCCGTGACGGCGGGCGCCGGGACCGTCGTCGTGACGGTCGAGGTGGAGCTGGTCGCGGTCGTCGACGTCGACGTGCTCAGGGTCGACGTGCTCGTGCTCGTCGGGCCCGAGTCTGCGAAGGCCGGCAAGCCGAGCACGGAGACCGCAAGGCCTGCGGCAAAGACGAAAACGAGGGCGAGTTTGCGCATGATCTCTTCTCCGTTGTCTCGATTTGGGTTGATCTCGTTGGTGCAGGAAGCTCTGAACGGAGAATCGACCTGCTCGGTTAGCCGACCGTCTCGCGAACGTAAAACGCACGCAAAGGCCAGACGCGACGCGAGCCGGGAAGTCGCCGCCTGAGGCCCACGGACGAGAGATACGCTGTCGCCGTCACCTCCAGGAGGATCAGATGGCCGGTCTCATGAGTCGCACCTCGGCGATCGCGCAGGCGAAGTTCTCGAAGCTCCTCGACCGGGCCGAGGATCCCGGCGAGACACTCGACTACTCCTACGAGCAGCAGCTCCAGCAGCTCCAGAACGTCAAGCGGGGCATCGCCGACGTCACCACGGCGAAGAAGCGGCTCGAGATGGAGGACTCCGCCACCCAGCAGCAGCTCGCGAAGCTCGACGACCAGGCGCGGCAGGCGCTCGCCGCGGGCAGGGAGGATCTTGCACGCGAGGCGCTCACGCGCAAGACGGCCCTCCAGGCGCAGGTGGATTCGCTCAAGCAGCAGGAGCAGCAGCTGGCCGACCAGCAGCAGAAGCTCGTCCTCGGCGAGCAGGCCCTCCAGACGAAGATCGAGGCGTTCCGGTCGCAGAAGGAAGTGATCAAGGCCCAGTACTCGGCGGCCGAGGCACAGGTGAAGATCGGCGAGGCGGCGACCGGGATCGGCGAGCACATGGCCGACGTCGGGCTCGCGATCCAGCGCGCCCAGGACAAGACCCAGCAGATGCAGGCGCGGGCGGCTGCCGTCGACGAGCTGACCGCGTCGGGAGCACTCGAGGACTTCACCGCCCAGGGTGACGACCTCGACCGGCAGCTTTCGCAGATCTCCCAGGGAAACCAGGTCGACGACGAGCTCGCCAAGATGAAGGCGGAGCTCGGGACGGGTGGCTCGGCCACCACACCGCCGCCGGCGATCGGAGGAGGGCAATGATCGTCCGGGTGATGGGCGAAGGGCAGTGGCGGGTCGACGACGCGATCGAGCCTCGCCTCCAGGAGCTCGACGCGGCGACCGAGGAGGCCGTCGCGGCCGGCGACCGGGCGCGCCTGCAGGCAGCGCTCGCAGCGCTCGCCGCCGCCGTGCGAGAGAGCGGCGAGAAGCTCGACGATGCGCACCTCGCCGCCTCCGACCTGGTGATCCCGCCACTCGACCTCAGCCTCGAGGAGGCAAGGGAGCTCCTCCACGGCGAGGGCCTGCTGCCCGACCTCGCCTAACCCCGTCTGCCCGGGCAGACGGGGTTAGCACCTCCAGCCCTGGCCCGTTCGGGTTAAAGCACGGCGCCGACCGGGCCGATGCATTCGCGATGCGTCGCATCGCCATCGTCGCCTGCGCCCTGCTCCCCCTCGCCGTGCCTGCCCCGGCGCCGGCCGCCAATACGCACGAGTCCTGGGCGCAGAGCGCAATCGGAGCCGTGACCCGAAGCGGGATCTTCCCGGGGACGCCCGCGACGTTCAACCCGGGTGCGCCACTCGAGGCCGGCGCGCTCGCGCGGGCTGTGACGCGCCTCGGCGGCGCCGACCGGCCACCCGCCGATCCGTCCACCCCGGTCTCGATCGCAGGGCTCGACAAGACTCTTGTCGCCGCCCTCGGGCTCGAGCGTGAGGCACGGGCCTTCTACCTCGGGGCACGCCGGGTGGGCCTCCATCCTCCCGGCCGCTTCGGCACGGAGGTCGTCGCCCGGCTCCTCGGCTTGCGAACCGACCTCCCGGTGCGGGACGACGCATTCGAGCTCCGGCCGGCGCAGACGGCAACGCGGGCCGATGCGGCCTTCTCGGCAGCGCGCGTGCTCACGCTCGCCCACGGCGATCCCGGCCCCGGCCGGCCATCCGGGAGCGATGTGCCGGCGACGCCGCTCGGCTTGGCCGGGTCGAGCTTGGACGTGCAGTCGATCCAGGCTCTCGCCTCCACATTCGCGCTGCCGACGCTGATCGAATGGCAGGGCCGCGTGATCCAGACCGCGGTGTCGCTGATCGGGTATCCGTACGTCTGGGGCGGGGACGACGAGAAGACCGCGCTCGGCTTCGACTGCTCGGGACTTGTCTGGCGGGTGTTCAAGCTCGCCTCCTACCCGGGAGGCGAGTCGCTCCAGGCCGTCTTCCAGGGCAGGACGGCGTCTGACATGGCGTTCGAGGTGCCGAAGAGGGATCACATCGGGCGCAAGGAGCTCGAGCCAGCCGACGTCCTCTTCTTCGGCGCCGGCCGGCGCTCGACGCCGGCCGAGGTCGACCATGCGGCGATCTACCTCGGCAACGACTGGATGATCGAGTCGTCGGGGCAGGGAGTGGCGCTAGCCCGGCTCGACTGGAACTGGCGGGGCTTTGCCTGGGCCCGGCGCCCGCTGGCCGAGGCCGGGCTCGAGCCCGCCTCCTCCCCCACGTCCTGACGCAGGCCGCGGGGCCGACGGCACGGTGATCTTGCCGATCCGCCCGAACGTGAGCTTCGGCCCGTGGAAGTCCTCGTCCGAGAGCGTCCGGATGAACGACACCGCCGCCCAGGTGGGGTCGTACTCGGGGGTTCCCTCACCGACGAGCCTGAGAGGGACGACACGGCCCGAGATGAACCTGCCGCTCGCCGACAGCCTCAACGTCAGCAGGGCGCTCAAGGAGAGCGTCCCACCCGTGGCGAGCGTGCCGTTCGCAGCGAGGTTGCCGAGGCTGTAGGCGATCAGGTGGCCGTGGTACCACTCCATCCCGCGCAGTGTGTGCGGGCCCGAGGCGAAGACGAGGCTTGCGCCGGCATCGATCATCGCGTGAGCAAACGCGCGCGGGTTTCCCCGCTGCTCCCCTAGGAAGGTCTCGGGCCCGATCGGGACGTGATCGGCGTCGGCACCCTCTGCCCCGGCGTGCATGTACACGAGGACGACTTCGGCGCGCGCTCGTGCCTTGCGCACGAGCGCCGCCGCAGCCGGGATGTCGAGCAGGCTCTGAGCCCACGGGTAGGGCGCGCAACCGATCACCGCCACCTTCACCGCACCGGCCTGGACGACGGCGATCTGCCCCGGGAGGCCGTCGTAGGCGATGCCGGCGCCGCGAAGGGCGGCGATCGTCTGGGCGTGGGCGGCGGGCCCGTAATCGAGAGCGTGGTTGTTGGCGAGGTTCATGATCGTGAACCCGGCACGCCGGAGGGCACGTGCCGACGACGGGTCGGCCCGGAACGTGAAGCAGCCGTTGCTTCCGTAGGGCGAGCACTTGGGTGAGCCCGTGGTCGCCAGCGTGCCCTCCTGGTTCGCAAACACGAAATCGCCCTGCAGGAACCGGCGAATGCCGGCGAAGGTCGACGCCGTCGCTCCACCGCCGACGAGCGCCACGTCGCCTCCTGCGACTAAGGTGAAGGAGCGCTCCGCCGCCGCAGGGCTGGAGGCGGCATCTGCCGCGGGCGCGAGCGCGACGAGCGCGGCGAGAACAGCCGCGAATGCCAGGAGAGGACGGCCGAGTGGCAGGCTCCACATCCGGGCTCGACCGTACCACCCCCGCGCGATTCACGCCCTTTTGCAGGGAGATTTGGCGGCTCTCGTTTGTGTCAAGCCGGGCCTCCTGCTACCTTGCTCAGCTCGTGAGGAGCCGGAGCTCGCAAGCGCGCCGGTCTCGTTCTCTAACGGGGTCCGTCGTACATCGGGGGCGGCGTCTACCGTTGCTCCCCCTTCTTGCCGCGCTTGCCGTGGGCCTGACTGCCGCGGTCCCGGCGCTCGCCTCGTCCCCGATCGACGCCAAGAAGGCGCAGGCGCAGCAGGTCTACGACCAGATCATCCAGCTCGACCAGAGCCTCAGCGCGGCCGACGAGCGAATCAATCTGGCGAACCTGAAGCTCGCCCACGTCGAGTACGCGCAGAAGGTGAACCGCCGGGAGCTCAAGGTCGCGCGCTCGAACCTCGCCCGCAGCCAGAACCTGATCGTCCAGCGGCTCCTCTCGATCTACACGACGACTCAGCCGTCCACCCTGGACATGATCCTCGGGGCGACGAGCGTCAGCGACCTGCTCACGCGCATCGACGACGCCGACCGGCTCTCGTCGATCGACTCCCAGGTGATCCATCAGGTGCAGACGTTCAAGGCCGCCGTGATCTCCGACGGTCACGCCCTCGTGCACGAGCACGCCGCGGTGCAGCATCTCGTCGCCGTGCGCCAGGCGGAGCAGCGCTCGGTGGCCGACCAGCTCGGGCAGCGGCGATCGCTCCTGAGCTCGATCCAGGGGCAGATCGCGCAGCTCGAGGCGCAGGCAGCCGCTCGCCAGCTCCAGGAAGCACAGGCCGCTCAAGCGCAGGCCGCCGCCGCGCAGGCCGCACAGCAGCAGGCGGCGCAGGACCTGGTGGTCGGCGCGAGCGCAGCCACCCCCGAAGGGGCGAGCGTCGTCGCGACGTCCCCCTACGGCAGCCAGGTCGTCTCGATCGCGATGTCGTACCTCGGCACACCGTATGTGTGGGGTGGCGCGGCTCCGGGCGGCTTCGACTGCTCGGGCCTCGTCATGTACTCGTTCGCGCAGATCGGGATCTCTCTGCCCCACTCCTCGTACGCCCAGTGGAACTACGGTGTTCCCGTCCCGTACGACGAGCTCCAGCCCGGCGACCTCGTCTTCTTCGACGGGCTCGGGCACGTCGGGCTCTACATCGGGGGAGGGGAATACGTCGACGCGCCGTATACGGGTGCCGTCGTCCGTGTGGACAGCCTGAGCGACGGTTGGGCCGTCTCGCACTACTCGGGCGCACGCCGGATCACCTGACAGGCTCGTACCGATCTTTCGTTTGCGGAAACGCCCTTCCGGGACTTGACACGACCGAACGGTTCCGTACTTTGAGCGCATGAAGCTGGTGCCCCTCTTCCCCGACGCGGAGATGATCGCGGCCCGGAATCGCCGGCGTCATCGCCTGCGCGTCTCGCTGATCGCCGGAGGCGCGATCGTGTGTGTCGCCGGCGGGGCGCTCCTCGCCCTTCGCGAGCTCTGGCCGCAGGCGCGCATCGAGATCGGCGGCAGCGCGCTTGCCCGGGTCGAGGTCGCGCGCTTCGGCGAGACCATCGTCGCGACGCGGGTCGTCGACGCCTCGGGCCAACCGCTCTCGGTGGTGGATCGCGGGGGCGCGATCGAGCCGACCGCGAAGGTCGCTCCCGGGTCGAAGGTGACCGTGTCCGTCACGGTGCACCGGTCGAAATGGCTCGGCTGGCTCCTGGGGCGGAGCGACCAGCTTCAAGCGGTCGTCCAGACACCGTCGACCTCGCTTCGGAGCCACCTCGTCTACCCGGCGAACGGCAAGCCTGTGGAGCTTCGCTTCAGCGCACCGGTGCGGGTTCTCACGGTCACCCATCCCGACGGACGGCACGCGACGCTCACGTTCCGCGAGCCCCGCCGCCTCGTCCCGATCGGCGTGACGGCCACGGGCTCGACTATCGCCGGAACCGCGCTTGTCGCCGCCTCTGCCAGGCAGTGGGAGTCCCTCTCGAGGCCGGAGCGTGTGAGCTGGTTCCCGGCCGGGCCGGATCCGAAGGTCCTCGTCCGCCCGGCGCCGAAGACGACGATCGTGCCGTCCGGAGCGATCGTGCTCACGTTCTCCCGTCCGGTCGAGGCCGTCCTTGGGCATGAACGCCCGGTCTTGCGGCCGAGGACGCCGGGAGCGTGGCGCGAGCCCAACGACCACACGCTCGTCTTCGACCCGGCCGGGCTCGGCTACCCGCTCGGGAAGGCCGTTCACGTCGTGCTGCCGCGCGCGGTCCAGGTGATCGTCGGGTCGGATCCGTCACCCGCGCGAACGCTCACCTGGCATGTTCCGGGAGGCTCGACGACCCGGATCAAGCAGCTGCTTGCAGACCTCGGCTACCTGCCCTTCACGTGGGAGCCGGCGGGAGCCCCCGTGCGCTTGACGCTCTCGGCGCAGGCTCGCGCCGCCGTCGAGCCCCCGGCCGGAACGCTGGCGTGGCGGTACCCGAAGACGCCGAGCGCGCTCAAGACGCTCTGGAACACGCCCGCCCAGCGGCCCGTTCTCGTCCGAGGCGCGATCATGGCCTTCGAGTCGACGCACAACATGCCGCTGTACCCGTACGCAACCCGCGCTCTCTGGCGCGCACTCCTGCGTGACGAGGTGGCAGGACGTAAGGCCGCGGGGGGCTACAGCTACGTGTTCGTGACCGAGTCGGTCCCGGAGACCCTCACGCTCTGGCACAACGGCCATATCATCCTTCGCAGCCCGGTGAACACCGGCATCTCGTCGAGGCCGACCGCGCTCGGCACCTTCCCGGTCTACCTCCACCTCACCGAGACGACCATGCAGGGCACGAACCCGGACGGGACGCACTACGACGATCCGGGCGTGCCGTGGGTGAACTACTTCCACGGCGGGGATGCCGTGCACGGCTTCGTGCGGCCCGGCTACGGCTACCCGCAGAGTCTCGGTTGCGTCGAGGCGCCGATCACGACGGCCGGGCAGATCTTCCCGTACGTGAACGTCGGGACGCTCGTGACGGTCGCACCTCCCGCGCAGCAGACGTGACCCACGCCCGCTGACGTGGTCCAGCCTGGGCCGGTGACGCGACTCGACCGCAGAGGGTTCCTCGCGGCCTCCGCCGCGGCAGCCCTCGCCGCCGGCGCCCCGCGAGCCGGGACCGCGGCTCGTCCGGCCGGCCGCCGGCTGCGCGCGCTCAAGACGAGCCTGCAGGGAGACCTGGTGATGCCGGCGCAGGCCGGCTACGGCTCTGCAAGCCTCGTCTACAACGAACGCTACGACGGGGCGCAGCCCGTCGCGGTCGCCTTCCCGCTGACCGTGGGCGACGTGCAGAAGCTGATCCGGTTCTCGAGCAGCGAGGGGATTCATCCCATCATGCGGTCCGGCGGACACAGCTACGCGGGCTACTCGACCGGCCCGGGACTCGTCCTCGACCTGCGCGGGCTCGCAGGCATCTCCTACGACCCGAGGACGGGCCTCGCCACCGTCGGCGCAGGCGCACGCCTGGTTGACGTCGAGGTCGCACTTGCAGCCCACGGACGCGCGATCCCGGCCGGCTCGTGCGCGACAGTCGGGATCGGCGGGCTCGCCCAGGGCGGCGGCGTCGGGCTCGCCTCGCGGGCCTTCGGGACGACGAGCGACAACGTCGCCTCGATCGGGATCGTCACCGCCGACGGGCGTTACCGCCTCTGCGCGGCCGGGACGAACGAGGACCTGCTGTGGGCCTGCCGCGGAGGCGGCGGCGGGAACTTCGGTGCCGTCACGCACTTCACCCTCAGGACGCATCCGGTCGGGGACGTCGCCTACTTCTTCGCCGACTGGAGCTGGGCGCAGGCAGCCGACGTGATCGAGCTGTGGCTCTCGTTCGCACCCCACGCTTCCGAGCGCCTCTTCTCGATCTGCTCGCTCTCGGCCGGGGGCGGCACTCCCTCCGTTCAGGTGTTCGGGCAGTTCCTCGGCTCCGAGGCCGCGATGCAGGGCGTGCTGGCGCCGCTCCGGCAGCTGCCTGGACTGCGGCTCACGACGGGCAGCTCGAGCTATCTCGACGCGCAGCTCCGCTGGGCCGGGTGCCTCGGCAAGACGCAGGCCCAGTGCCACCTGGTCGGCGAGGCCCCGGGCGGAACGCTCGAGCGGGCCGCGTTCGCCGGCAAGTCCGACTACCTCGAGGCGCGGCTTTCGGGCTCGGCCCGGGCGACGATCCTCGACTGGATCGAGCGCGCGGCAACCCACGGCCCCGGCGCCGCCTCTCTGCTGCTCGATTCCTACGGTGGGGCGCTCAACCGGCCTGCACCGGGCGCGACCGCGTTCGTCCATCGCTCGGCGCTCGCCTCGGCGCAGTACCTCGTCTACTGGGGGCCAGGCGGCGAGGGCCAGGCGCTCACCTGGATTCGAGGCTTTTACGCGGCTATGCGGCCTCATGTCTCCGGCTTTGCCTACCAGAACTACATCGACCCCGACCTCGCGGACTGGTCGCATGCCTACTACGGCGCGAATTACGCGCGGTTGCAGGCAATCAAGCGCAAGGTCGACCCCGACGGGCTCTTCCGCTTCCGTCAGTCGATCCGCCCGGCGTAGCGCGACTCACCATTTGGGGTGAGTCGGCGTTTTCGGAGCGCTCAGTGCGCCTGGGCGGCGAGACGCGTGGGGCGAGTCGAGGGGCGAGTGGCCGCGGAGGCGCCGATCTTGCCGCTCATGATCTGGCGCGTCTCCCATCCGTCGAGCTCCTCGGCATACGTCCAGCCGACGTAGGAGCACTGCGGGCACTGGCCTGTCTCCTCGGTCCCGTAGCCGTAGGCAACACGCACCGAGCCGCACGCGAGGCACTCGAGCTGGATCGGGCGCGAGAGCCGCTTGGTTGTCTTGTGATGTCTCGCGTTGCCAGGTGTAAGGCCCACCGTTGCCCCCCTCGTTGCGGATCGCGTTGTCTGACGAGTTATCGGGGCAGCCCCAGAAGCCTCGCCAGCCCCTAATGGGGTATCCGCGATCCTCAAACGAGGGATCCGCTCGTGGGGGAACCAAACAAGGTTCCACCACGGGCCCCCTCCTCCCACTCATGTCAGCTCGTCGCGTGTCTCGCCCCTCGAGGCGTCGGTTGTCCGAGATGCAAGGCAAACGCGGAACGCCGGCGGAGCCGGGCTCAGCCCGGCGGGAGCCGAAACACGCCCTCGCGATGGCACGGCCCGGAGGAGGGGGCTCGTGGGGGAACCTCGTTGGTTCCCCCACGATTACGGAGAGAGAGGGATTTGAACCCTCGACGCACCTTTCAGCACGTACGCGATTTCCAGTCGCGCTCCTTAGACCGCTCGGACACCTCTCCGGGAGGTAGAAGGCTAGCCGCTGGCGGTGGAGCGGCTGTCAGTCGTGGATGCGCGCGATCAGGTCTTCGCGCTTGACGACCCGCACCCGGTGGCTCGAGCGGACGAGCCGCACTTCGTACCCGGCTTCGCGCGGATAGAGCACCTTGTCGCCGGGCTCGAGTGCTTCGACGTCGGGACCGACGGCGGCGACGATGCCCGTCGCGCAATGCATCGCCTCGTTGATCGGGACGATCAGCCCGGATGCCGTCTCGGACTCGTCGAGCGGCTGGATCACCAGGTAGTCGTCGAGCGGCTCGATGGTGATGTCGAGGCGGGAGACCGGATCGAGCATGTCCGGAAAGGGTACCGCGCCGGGCTGTCCGACCCAGGACCAGTCGAGGCACAACCGACCTGCCCGGTGAGGCCGAGCCTGTCCTCCCGAGCTTGCCTGCTCGGGCCGATTCTGGGGACTGTCCCCAGGGCTGACCCCTCGGGGCGCGTCTCGGAGAGCGGCCGTTCCCCCTCGCGCGGACGTGTCCACGTGCTGAAAGGAGACATGGCCGCCGCCTGGATTCGAGGCGTCCCTTCGGGCCAGTCGAGGACGCGTCCGCCGGTGGCATGGCCCCGGTCGCCGTGGGCGAGCTCAGAGACGGCCGGAGGCGACGATCCGCTGCAGGAACTGCTGCGTCCGCGGCTCGCGAGGGGCCGTGAAGATCTGCTCGGGCGTGCCGTGCTCGAGGATCACGCCGCCCTCGAGGAAGCACACGCGGTTCGCGGTCTCGCGCGCGAACGCCATCTCGTGCGTTGCGATCACCATCGTCATCCCGGCGCTCGCGAGCTCGCGGATCACCTCGAGCACCTCACCGACGAGCTCCGGATCGAGGGCGCTCGTCACCTCGTCGAGGAGCATCAGCTCGGGGTCCATCGCGAGCGCCCGGACGATCGCCACGCGCTGCTGCTGGCCGCCCGAAAGCCGGTCGGGGTACTCGCCATGCTTGTCGCCGACCCCGAAGCGCTGGAGCAGATCGTGAGCGCGCGCCTCGGCTTCCGACCTGGAGCGCCCGAGGACGCGCTGCTGGGCGAGGGTGACGTTGCGCAAGACCGTCATGTGCGGGAAGAGGTTGAAGGCCTGGAAGACGATCCCGATCCGGCGTCGCACGTCGTTGCGGTCCACCCCGCTCGCGGAGATCTCCGTCCCGGAGAGCATGATCCTCCCGGCGTCGATCGGCTCGATCAGGTTGACGCACCGCAGGAGCGTCGACTTGCCCGATCCCGAGGCGCCGATCAGGCACACGACCTCATGCTCTGCGACCTCGAGATCGATGCCCGAGAGCACCCGTGTGGCGCCGAACGACTTCTGAACGCCCTGCAGTGCCAGCTTGTCGTTCATCGCACTCCCTGGAGCTCTCGCGCCTGCCTGTCTCGGGCGGCGAGCCAGTCGGTGAAGCGGGCAAGCGGAATCGTGATCGCGACGAACAGGGCCGCCGCGACCAGGTAGGGCGTGAAGTTGAACGTCGCGTTCACGTCGATCTCGGACTGGTTGAACGCCTCGATCGCACCGAGGATCGAGACCAGCGAGGTGTCCTTCTGCAGCCCGATGAAGTCGTTCAGGAGCGGTGGGATCACCCGCCGGACCGCCTGCGGGAGGATCACGTGACGGAGCCCCTGAGACCTGGTCAGGCCGAGAGACCGTGCCGCGACCTCCTGGGACGGATGCACCGACTCGATCCCGGCCCGGTAGACCTCGGAGACGTACGCCGTGTAGATGAGCGTGAGCGAGACGACACTCCAGAACGTGGTCGAGGTCGGCACCCACGAAAGCCCGAGCGCCGGAGCGCCGAGGCCGAGGATCGCGATCACGAGGATCGTCGGCACCCCGCGGAAGAAGTCGGTGTAGGCGATCGCAAGCGCGCGCAAGGGGAAGAACACCGGCCCGGGCAGGCTGCGGACGACCGCAAGGAGCAGGGCGAAGACGAGGATCAGCGCCTCCGAGATCGAGAAGATCTTCACGTTCAGAAGGAAGGCGCGCGAGATCTCGGGGAGCGTCCCCGTGAACTGGCCCCAGTCGAAGAAGGTCCTGCGCACCTCCGGCCAGCCCGGAGAGTTGGTGACGACGAGGACGAGCGCGGTGAAGAAGACAACCGTGCTCGCAAGAGCGATCGCCACCCCGCGGCGGCCGTCGCGCGCGTGCAGCCCGCCGAGGAGCTTCGAGCTGCGGGCCGCTACTTCAGGACCGGCGCGCCGGTCGCCTTCGCTAGCCACGTCTGCTGAATCTTCTGGAGGGCACCGCTCGCCTTCAGCGACTCCAGCGCCCGGTCAACGCAGGTGGCGAGCGGGTTCCCCTTCGCAAAGACCATGCCGAAATGCTCGCCGCCGCTCGCGGTCGGGAACTGGCCGAGGATCGTCGAGTGCGGAACCTGCACGGCGGTGACGTAGAAGGCGGTCGGAAGATCGACGACGAGCCCGTCGATCTGCTTGTTCTTGAGCGACTGGATCGCGGCGGCGTTCTGGGAGAACACCTGCGCCTGCTGGGACGGCTTGATCACGCTCGTGATGTACCCGTAGCTCGTGGTGCCGAGCTGCGCGCCGAGCTTGAATGGCTTCAGCCCCGCGACCGAGTGCACGCTCGCGATCTTCGTGCCCTTGAGGACGACGAGGGCCTGGTTGACGTCGTAGTAGGACGAGCTGAACGTGACGACCTTGGCGCGCGCGGCCGTGTAGGAGATCTGGTTGATGTCGAAGTCGAACTTCTTCGGGCCGGGAGCGAACGACTTGTCGAACGGGACGTACGTCCACTTCACCTGGCTCTTGGTGAACCCAAGCTTGGCGGCGACTGCATACGCGACCGCAGGCTCGAATCCCTTCCCGTTCTCGGGATCGTTGATCTTCCAGAAGGAGCCCTTCGGCGATCCACCGGCATACCACGGCGGGTAGGCCGGGTTGTCGGTGCCGACGGTCAGCGTGCCGGCATTGACGAGCGGGAGGCTCGCCTTCGCGCACGACGCCGTGACGCTCGTGGGAGAGCTCGACGACGAGCGCGCCGCGAGCGCCGAGCCCACGAGGGCGGCGGTCACAGCGACGACCAGGAGCAGCAGCACCTTGCGCACGAGACGAGCCTACCCAATGCAAATCGAGCCGCCAAGATGTGCCGGTGCGCGTCGGCCGATACGAGGTGGCGATCTCGAACCCGGACAAGGTGTTCTTCCCGGCTTTGGGCCTCACGAAGGGTGACCTCGTCGCCTACTACCTCCACGTGGCGGAGTGCGCGCTGCCGCATCTGCGCCGGCGGCCGTTTCACATGAAGCGGTTCCCGAACGGCATCGAGGCCGACTACTTCCACCAGAAACGAGTCCCGGCCAAGCACCCACCGTACGTCGACGAGGTACCGGTCTCGTTCCCGAGCGGCCACTCGACCGTCTTCGCGATCGTCGACAACGCGGCGGCCCTCGCCTGGGTCGCGAACCTCGGCTGCGTGGAGCTCCACACCTGGCACTCCCGCGTCCCCGAGATCGAGCGCCCTGACTACCTCCTGATCGACCTCGACCCGAGCGCCGAGGGCCAGTGGCAGTTCGTCCGCGAGATCGCGCTCGTCGTCCACACCGTGATGGACGAGCTGGGCCTCGCCTCCTTCCCGAAGACCTCGGGCGCGACAGGCCTCCATATCCTCGCCCCGATCCGGGCCGAGCTGCCCTTCCCCGAGGTTCGCCGGTTTGCGAAGGCGCTTGCAGAGGAGGTCGAGCGACGGATCGGCGACCAGCGCGTCGCGACGACCACCTGGCGGGTCGCCGATCGCGTCGGCGTCTTCGTCGATTTCGGCCAGAACGCGCGCGACCGGACGATCGCCTGCGCCTACTCGGTGCGACCCGTCCCGGATGCGCGCGTGTCCGCCCCGCTTGCCTGGGACGAGGTCGCAGCCGTCGACCCGGCCGAGTTCACGGTCCAGACGATGCGCGACCGCATCGCCGCCGTGGGCGATCCGACACGCGGCATGTGGCGGCAGGCCGTCTCGCTGACGCCTCGGTTCGCGCAGCTCGGCCTCGAACCGCCCGAGAACGTCCCTTGAGCGACGGCGTGACGTAGGTGTACCTCTACGTCAGGACCGTCTCCAGCGGACAGACCGACCTGTTCGATGCACACGGGCCACTGGGCCCGGAAGCGTCTGGCGTAGGTGTACCTCTAGGTCACACCGCCTCGAACGGACAAGCAGGCCCTCTTCGCCTGCCCTGCCTGAACCTTCAGGCGAAGAGCGTCTCGACGCCGCCCGATGCGGCCTCGGATGCCGGGCGCAGCTCGCGCCAGGTGCAGTCGCGAGGATCCTTGTCCTCCCGCCAGCGGATCAGCTTCGTGCCGTGGCGGAACCGGTTGCCCTGGACCTTGTCGTAGCGCACCTCGACCACGAGCTCCGGGCGCACCCGAGACTCCTCGAGCTCGCCGGTGCCCCACCTGTTGGGCTCGGAGACGTGCCAGTCGGCATCCTCCTCGACGAGCGGGAGCACCTTCGCCGTGACCTCGTCCCGCGACTTGGCCGCGACTGCGCAAGACCCGACGTAGTCCAGGCCGCCGTCATCGCGATACAGACCGAGGAGCAACGTCGCGAGTGCCGTGCGCGAGCCTTTCCAGCGCACGCCGAGCACGACGCAGTCGGCCGTCTTGTGCTCCTTGACCTTCACCACGGCCTCCCGAGAGCCCGGAAGGTAGGCCGAGCGGAGCCGCTTTGCGATCACGCCGTCGAGGCCGAGGGACTCGAAGCGGTCGAGCCAGCCTCGAGCCTCACCGGGATCGCGCGTGCACGGCGAGAGCCGGAAGCCTGAGGCACGCCGCTCGAGCTCTGCGCGCCGCTCCTCGAGCGGGCGCTGCCACACCGGCTCGCCTTCCCAGACGAGCAGGTCGAAGACGACGTACTCCGCCGGGATCTCGGCCGAGAGCCTCCGGATCCTGGACTCCGCCGGATGGAGCCGCATCTGCATCGCGTCGAAGTCGAGCGCTCCGTCCCGCACGATCACGACCTCGCCGTCGAGCGCGGAGCGCGGCGGCAGCAGCTCGCCGAGCGGACGCAGCTCGGGGAAGTACCGGAGAAGCGGCCGCCCGTTGCGCGACCAGAGCGCAAGCTCGCCCTCGAGGTTCTCGAGGACGCCGCGGAAGCCGTCCCATTTCGGCTCGTACGACCACTCGTCGCCCTCGGGCAGTTCGCGGACGAGCTCGGCCTCCATCGGCGGAAACGGCAACTCCTTCGCGGGCACCCCTGAAGCCTACGGTTAAGCTCCTCGCCGAAATGACGCGTGTCGCCGTCACAGGAGTCGGGGTCGTCTCGCCGCTCGGTCTCGACGCTGCCTCGACGTGGCGCGCCGCCGTCGCAGGCGAGAGCGGCGTCGACTGGATCGGCGCGTTCGACACCGCGGGGCTGCCGATCCGCGTCGCCGGCGAGGTGAAGAACTTCGACCCGACCGCGGTCGCCTCGGCAAAGGATGCTCGCAAGCTCGAGCGGAACGTCCTCTTCGCACTCTCGGCGGCGCGCGAGGCGCTGGACGATGCCGAGCTCGGCGAGTTCGATCCGACGCGCGTCGGGATCCTGTTCGGGTCGGCGATCGGCGGGGTCACCGGCATCTTCGAGCAGGCGGAGATCCTGCTGACGCGGGGCCCCGACCGGGTCTCGCCGAGCTTCCTTCCGAACGTGCTCGTCGACACCGCATCCGGCCAGCTTGCGATCTCGCTCGGGATCAAGGGCTTCAACTACGCGATCGTGTCGGCCTGCGCGACGGGCTCGCACGCAATCGGCGAGGCTGCCGAGCTGATCAAGCGCGGCGACGCCGACGCCGTCATCGCCGGGAGCACGGAGGCGTGTGTGAACCCGCTGATCCTGGCCGGCTTCACGGCGATGCGCGGCCTCGTCGCCGAAGACGAGGATCCGACGAGGGCCTCGCGACCGTTCGACGCGACCCGCGCCGGCTTCGTCATGTCGGAGGGCGCGGGTGCCGTCGTCGTCGAGAACTGGGACCGCGCGACCGCGCGCGGGGCCGACATCTACGCGGAGGTCCTCGGGTACGGAGCCTCGAACGACGCCCATCACCTCGCCCAGCCGGAGCCGGAGGCCGAAGGCGTGGCCGCAATGATGCGCATCGCGCTCGAACGGGCGGGGGTCGCGCCCGAGCGGGTCGGGTACCTCAACGCCCACGGCACCTCCACCCCCCTCGGGGACCTCGCCGAGACGAAGGCGATCAAGAGCGTCTTCGGCGACCACGCCTACAAGCTGGCGGTCTCCTCGACGAAGTCGATGATGGGGCACACCTTCGGGGCGGCCGGCGCGATCGAGGCGATCATGTGCATCCTCGCCCTCCGGGACGGCGTCCTGCCGCCGACGATCAACTACCGCACGCCCGATCCGGACTGCGACCTCGATTACGTGCCGAACGAGGCGCGCCACGTCCAGGTCGACGTCGCGCTCTCGAATGCGATGGGCCTCGGCGGCCACAACGGCTGCGTACTCCTCGGCCGCGCCTGAGCTCCAGGACGCGGCGAGCGCTTCCTAGGGCTTGCGGCGCGCGACGGCGAGGCCGAGCCCCGAGCCCGACCATCACGACGCCGCCTGCCCCACCGACGAGCTCGAGGCGCCGCGGCGAGGCGGCGAGCCGCTGGCGTGCCGTTCCGGCGACGAGGCCCCAGGTGCTGTCCACGACAAGCGCGAGCGCGACGAAGACAAGCCCGAGAGCGAGCATCTGCAGCGGCACGTGACCGCGCGAGGCCTGCGCGAACTGCGGCAGGATCGCGGCGAAGAACACCGCCGCCTTCGGATTGGTGAGCCCGACGACGAAGCCGTCCCGGAGGATGCGCCGCCCGCTCTTCGGGGCAACGGGCGCTCCGAGCGCGGCGACGAGCGACCGTCGGCGCTGGAAGGTGCGGATGCCCAGGAAGACGAGGTAGGCCGCGCCGACGAGCTTGATCGCCGTGAAGACGGCCGCCGAGCGCTCGACGATCACACCGACGCCGAGTGCGACCGCGATCACCTGAACGTAGACGCCGGCGCAGTTGCCGAGGACCGTTGCAAGCGCCGCTCGGCGGCCGAGCACCACGCCGCGGCTGATCACGAAGAGCACGCTCGGACCGGGGATCGCGATCAGGACGAGCGCGGCACCGGCGAACTCGAACAGGTTGGAGGCCTGAATCATCGGCTCGAGGATAGTCGGCCCGCGAGGACGGTCAGCGCCGGGCTCACGTCTCCGTGCACGCGCCCTGCCGGCGCGGTATGGTCGGCTGGCCGGCGACGTTGACGGCACGAGACGCGATGGCGAAGGCCGTGGACACCCCATCCAACCTGCTCTCGACGAGCCTCGGCCGTCTGGGGACCGAGACGGCCTTCGAGGTGCTCGCCCGCGCGAAGGCCCTGGAGGCGGAGGGTCGCAGGATCATCCATCTCGAGATCGGCGAGCCGGACTTCACGACGCCCGCCAACATCATCGAGGCGGCCGCGAAGGCGCTCCGCGACGGTGAGACCCACTACTGCCCCGCGCCGGGCATTCCCGCCCTGCGCGAGGCCTGCGCCGAGCACCTCTCCCGCCACCGGGGCCTCCCGATCGAGCCGTCGAGCATCGTCGTCACGCCGGGAGCGAAGCCCTTCCTGTTCTTCGGCGTGCTCGCGACCTGCGACCCCGGCGACGAGGTGATCTACCCGAACCCCGGCTTTCCGATCTACGAGTCGGTGATCAAGTTCGCCGGCGCGACGCCCGTCCCGCTGCCGCTCGTCGAGGACCGCGGCTTCGCCTTCTCGGCGCAGGATCTCGCCGATCGGCTGACACCGAGGACGAAGATGGTGATCCTCAACTCGCCTGCGAACCCGACCGGCGGCATCGTCGAGCGTGGCCTGAACGCCGAGATCGCCGAGCTCCTCGCCGGCCACGACTGCTGGATCCTCTCCGACGAGGTCTACTCGGAGATGCTCTACGGGGCCGAGCACGACACGATCGCATCGCACGCCGGGCTGCTCGAGCGGACGATCCTCCTCGACGGCTTCTCGAAGACCTTCGCGATGACCGGCTGGCGGCTCGGCTATGCAGCGCTCCCGGAGCCGCTCGTCGAACCGATCGTGCGGCTTCTGATCAACTCGGTATCCTGCACTGCTCCCGCGATCCAGCTCGCCGGCGTCGAGGCGCTCACCGGTCCGCGCGACGAGGTGAACGCGATGCTCGCCGAGTTCGCACGGAGACGCGAGGTCTTCGTCAACGGCCTGAATGCGCTCCCGGGCGTCACCTGCGCCATGCCGAAGGGCGCGTTCTACGCGTTCCCGAACATCACCGGCACCGGCCTGATGGCACGGCAGCTCGCGGACAGCCTCCTCTCCGAGGCGGGAGTCGCCGCCCTTGCAGGCACGGCGTTCGGCGAGTACGGCGAGGGCTACCTGCGCCTGTCGTACGCGAACTCGCTCGACAACCTGCACGAGGCGCTCGACAAGTTCGGCGTCCTTCTCGCGGAGCAGGCAGCGACTTGAGCGACCGGCCGAGGATCGTCGTCTCCCAGACGATCCCCGCCGCCGCGCTCGATCTGCTGCGCGAGGCCGGCGAGCTCTGGGTCTCGCCTCTCGACAATCCCCTTCCCGCCGCCGACCTGCATGCGGCGATCGCCGGCGCCAGCAGCGTCGTGACGCTGCTCCACGACCGCGTCGACGCGGCCTTCCTGGACGCCGCGGGCCCCGGGCTTCGCGTCGTCTCGAACGTCGCGGTCGGCTACGACAACATCGACGTTCCGGAATGCGCGTCTCGCGGCGTGATCGTCACGAACACTCCGGGCGTCCTGACCGATGCGACGGCAGACCTCGCGTTCTCGCTGATCCTGATGGCGACGCGCCGGCTGGGCGAAGGCGAACGGCTGATACGGGCGCGGACGCCCTGGACCTGGAGCCTCTCGTTCATGCTCGGCGCCGGGATCCAGGGGAAGACCCTCGGCATCGTCGGACTCGGGCAGATCGGCTCAGCTGTGGCTCGCAGGGGCCGCGCGTTCGGCATGGAGATCGCCTACTCGGGCCGCCGCCCGGCAGAGCCCGCGCTCGAGGACGAGCTCGGCGCCCGTTACCTCTCCGTGGAGGAACTGCTGGCGACGGCGGACGTCGTTTCGCTGCACTGCCCGCTCAACGCCGAGACGCGCGGCCTGATCGGCGCCGCCGAGCTTCGAACGATGAAACCGACGGCGTTTCTCGTGAACACGACCCGCGGCCCGGTGGTGGACGAAGGTGCACTCGCAGAGGCTCTTGCAGCTGGGACGATCGCGGGCGCAGGCCTCGACGTGTTCGAGCGGGAGCCCGAGGTGCATCCCGGGCTGCTCGAACTGGAGAACGTCGTGTTACTGCCGCACCTCGGCTCGGCGACGGTCGAGACCAGGACGGCGATGGCCGTGCTCGCCGCCCACAACGTGATCTCGGTGCTCGCGGGCGATGGCCCGCTCACGCCGGTACGTCCGCCCGCCTGACCCGGGCGACGCCGCGAGGGTCAGCCGTGCTTGGCGAGTGTGACGTTGCGCGTGGTCGTCTTCCCCGCGCACTTCGCGACGATGGTCGCCGTCGCCTTGGTCGCGCTGAGGATCTTCCCCACGAGCGAGAAGCTCGCCGCGCCCTTGTTGAAGTCGATCGTCACGTTGAACCCGTCGTTGCTGACCGGGAGCGTCCCGATCGAGAGCGTGCCGCTGTAACAGGCCGGTGGGCCGAGCGTCACGTTGGTCAGCGTCGTTCCGCCTGACCCGATCGAGAAGGCGAGCGAGCAGCTGCCGCCGCACGTCCCCGCAAAGCTGCCTTTCGCGACGGTGGCAGACGGCGTCTGGGCCGGCGCCGACGCGGAGGCCTTCGCGAACGTGATCACGGCCTTCGAGCCGGGCGGGTTCGTCGTCGCCGCGTTGATCTGCGAGACGTACTCGGTATCGCCTTTCCGGTAGTTGGAGGGGGCTGAGGCAGGCGGCCCGAGCTCCCAGTCGACCTTGCCGACAGGCATCCCACCCGTCTCCTGCAAGTGATAACCGGCGCCCGGGAAGCGCACCGTGAAGGGCTGATTCGGAAGCCCGCCCGCGAGCGGCACGGTGACCTTGCAGGCTGTCTTGCTGATCGCGACGCACTTCACCGTCAGGGCTATCCGCGCCTGCGCCGCCGCGACGCACGCCACAGCCAAGATCCCCACCACGCCAAGCTGCACGATCCTCACGGGCAGGGCGACCATAACACGCTGAACCGGCCCCGAGAGCAGGGGCCGCGTTCTTGGTTAGATGGCCTTCGTGACCGAGCTCGCCGACCTGGGCGTCCTCGAGGCCGCCGCTCTGCTCGCCGGGAGAGAGGCGTCCTCGCGCGAGCTCGTCGAGGCGTGTCTCGAGCGGATCGCAGCGCGCGACGGGGCTCGATCGTTCGACGGCGACAGCGGCTCGATCAACGCGTGGGTGCGCGTCTACGAGGAGGACGCCCTCGCCGCAGCAGAGCGGGCAGACGCGGTCAAGGACCGGGGTCTGCCCGACGGCCGAGGCCCGCTCGCCGGGATCCCGGTCGGCCTCAAGGACATCTTCCCCGTCGCAGGCAAGCCGCTCACGGCATCGAGCGGGGTCCTCGACGAGGTCCCCGACCGGAGCTGCACGGCCTGGGAGCGGCTCGAACGGGCCGGGATGGTGCTGCTCGGGCATCTCCACACACACGAGTTCGCGGCCGGCGGGACGACCGACCAGGTCGGGAACCCGTGGGATCTCTCCCGCTCGGCGGGCGGCTCGAGCGGCGGCTCGGCCGCTGCGCTTGCCGCCCGCATGACCCCGGCCGCGACCGGGACGGACACCGCGGGGTCGCTCCGCATCCCCTCGGCGTGCTGCGGGACCTCGGCGATCAAGCCGACCCTCGGGCTCGTCCCGATTCGCGGGATCGTCCCGCTCGGCCCCACGCTCGACCACGCGGGGCCGATGGCGCGCAGCCTGGCCGACTGCGAGCCGCTCCTCGAGGCCCTTGCGTCCGTGCGCGCTCCCGCCGAGCGCCGGCCGCTCCGCCGTGTGGCTCTCTCGCCGCGCATCGGCGAGCTCGACCCGGACGTGGCCGAGAACCTCGAGGAGGCCGTCGAGCTCGTGCCGCTCCTCGAGGTGCCTCCGCCTGTGGTCGAGCTGGATCTCGGGGCCGCGTTCATCGACGTCTGCTGCGCCGGGATGCTCGCTTTCCATCGTCGCTTCGACGGGCAGCGCAGCCTCTACCGGCCCTCGATCCGCGGCTTCCTCGAGCATGCCGAGAAGCGCGCGATGACCGCCGAGGAGTACGCAGCCGCCCAGCTCGCACGGGCAGAGCTCGCGGCGACCTGGGCGGACTGGTTCGACGAGCATCGCATCGACGCCGTGATCGAGCCGACGCTCCCGATCGTGGCGCGCCTGCGCGGCCACGGTTACGACGAGGCGTTCACCGACTTCGACGAGATCTCGCTCACGCACTACTGGAACTGGACGGGCTTTCCAGTCGTCGCGTTACCGTCCGGGGTCGGGCGCCGAAGCGGGCTGCCGACGAGCGTGTCGCTGATCGGCCGGCCCGGATCCGACTGGGACCTGCTCGCGGCCGGCAAGAGCCTCCAGGCGGAGCTCGGGCTTCCCGCTCCGCCCGCGCGCGCCCACTAACTTCCGGCTTATGGAGGCGCCCTTGTTCGGATCGCCCCAAAGCCCGGTGAGGCGATCGTCGCGATCGTCTCGGGTGGCAACGTCGACCCCGCCACGGTCGCGCACCTCCCGGGCGGCGGGTAAGCCGGCCATCAAGAGCGCGGGCATGCCGCCGCGGCGAGGACGCCCATGCCGAGCGCGGCACCCGCGGGTGAAGGCGATGTCCATCTTCCGAGTCGAGCAAGATTGGAGTCGTGAGCGATGCGGTCGTCACGGCGGGAGATGAGGAGTTTCGCCGGGCGGCTGCGTTCCGCTCCGAGTTGCGGCGCTTCTTGCGGCGAACAGAGGTGGTCACGGCCGAGGCCGGGCTGACGCCGCAGCGCTACGACGTCTTGTTGATGGTGAAGTCCGCCGATCCGGCGGTCGGGATTCGCGTGACGGAGCTGTGCGCGCTCTTGCAGTTGGGCCAGACAGCGGTGACCGAACTCGTGAAGCGGATGGAGGGCGCCGGTTTGCTCGAGCGGCGCGGATCGAGCGAGGACCGGCGGGTGACGCTGCTCGGGCTGACCGAGCAGGGTGAGGCGCGGCTTGTGGCGGTATTTCAGGCGTTGCAGCAGGATCGCGCCGCGCTGGCGGAAGTGTTCGCGCAGCTCGATGCGCTCTTCCGCGACAGCAGCGTCTAGGGACCAAGAAGCTCCCCCGTTCGAGGGACGAGGCTCGAGGCGTTCTGTCCGACCTAATTACATCGTAAGGCGATGTAATCGAAGATTCGGGGGGAACGATGAAAGCAGGCAGGCGCATTGGCGTCCTTGTCAGATTGTGGGCGTCGCTGGGTCGCGAGCAAGGGCAGACGCTCGCCGAGTACGCGTTGCTGGGCTCGCTCGTGACGGTGTTCTGCGTCGCCGGGGCCAGCGCCCTCGCGAACTCGCTTCGCGTCCAGTTCGAAGCGATCGGGACGGCGTTGAGCTCCGCTACCGGGACGGCCACGGAGGCCGGCTCGACCGCCGCTTCGGCGAGCGACGCGGCCACCATGGCCGAAGCCACATCGACCGAGCCGGCGACGACCGAGACGACGACCACGCAGGCAACCAGTACCGAGGCAACCACGACCGTCGCGACGACCACGACTCAGACGACAACCACCACACCGACAACGACAACGACCGCGACGACTACGACGACCACCGGGACGACCACAACCAGGCACGGCAGACACGGACACTGAGCACCCTCCGGTCGACACGTCCTGCCCCGACATCTCGTTCGCGGCGTCGCCGGCGATGACGAAGCAGACCCTGACGATCGAGCCGGCTCGAGCCGGAAAGGCCGGTACCGAAATCGCACAAATTTGTGTGATCTCAGACATGTATGTATTATGTGCCCATGCCAACCGACGCCGAGATCACCTTCGCCGACCACATGGGCCGCTTCTATGCCCGCCGGTACTCGTTCCCGCCGATGGTGGGCCGCCTGATCGGATACCTCTCCGTCTGCGATCCGCCCGATCCGACGATCGGCGATCTGGCCGAAGCCCTGCTCGCCAGCCGCAGCGCGATCGCCGGCGCGGTGAAGGTCCTCGAGACGATCCACGTGGTGCAGCGCTCGCGCGTCGCCGGCGAGCGGATGGACCGGATCCGCATCGACCTCAGCTCGCCGGAGTCGATGGGGATGGACGTCACCGAGTACGAGGAGCTGCTGGAGCTGGCGCGCGAAGGCCTCGAGGTCCTGCGCGATGCACCTGCAGCGCGGCGCGCGGTGCTGCTGGAGACCTCGGCGTTCGCGGAGTTCCTGCTCGAGCAGATCCCGCGGTTCCGGCAGGACTGGGAGGCGCGGCGCCAGGCGCTCGTCGCGTCGGGCGACCTGCCCGCAAGGCGCCCCGGACAAGGGAGGCACTCATGACCGATACGACATCGGCCCGCAGTCGTTGCGACCGGAATACGTAAGTCGTTCGGTGAGACGGTCGTGCTCGACGGCGTCGACCTGACCGTCGCCGCGGGAACGATCTTCGCGCTCCTCGGCCCGAACGGCGCCGGCAAGACGACGATCGTCCGGATTCTCTCGACCCTCATTCCCGCCGACTCGGGCGATGCGCACGTGGCCGGTCACGATGTGGCCCGTGACCCGGACGGCGTGCGCGCCTCGATCGGAGTCACCGGCCAGTTCTCCGCGGTGGACGAACTGCTGACCGGCAAGGAGAACCTGCAGCTGATGGCCGACCTGAACCACCTCGGCCGTGCGGCAGGGAGAGAACGAATCGGCGGGCTGCTCGACCGTGTCGGTCTCGTCGAGGCGGCCGCGAGGCCCGTGTCGACGTACTCGGGCGGGATGCGCCGCCGCCTCGATCTGGCGATGACGCTCGTCGGCTCGCCGCGTGTGATCTTCCTCGACGAGCCGACGACAGGCCTCGACCCGCGCAGCCGCCGCCAGATGTGGGACGACATCCGCGAGCTCGCGACCGGCGGCGTCACCATCTTCCTCACCACCCAGTACCTCGACGAGGCCGACGAGCTCGCGCATCGGATCGCAGTCCTCGACCACGGCCGGATCGTCGCCGAAGGCACTCCCGAGGAGCTGAAACGGCGGATTCCCGGCGGTCACGTCCAGCTCCGGTTCACCGACCCCTCAGCCCTGCACGCCGCTGCCGCCCTGTTCGCCGGAGCGACAGCCGACGAGGAACGACTCGTCCTGCGCGTGCCCGGGAACGGCGAGGTCTCATCGCTCCGTCGTCTGCTCGAGCAGCTCGACGACGCGCGGATCGCGGTCGAGGAGCTCTCGATCGCGAGGCCCGACCTGGACGACGTCTTCTTCGCCGTGACCGGCCAACCCATCCTCGAAAAGGAGGCCGCCTGATGAGCACCCTCGCCTACACCGTCACTGATTCCAGGACCATGCTCCGCCGCAACCTTCGGCGCCTGCAGCGCTACCCGTCGCTGACGCTGCTCCTCGTCGGCATGCCGGTCGTGTTCCTGCTCTTGTTCGTCTACGTCTTCGGCGGGCAACTCAGCCACGGCCTCGGCGCCGCAGATGTCGCCGGGCACACCGGGCGTGCCGCCTACCTCAACTACCTCGCGCCGGGGCTCCTGCTCATGACCGTTGCCGCCGCCGTCCAGGGCACCGCGATCGTCGTCGCGATGGACATGACCGGAGGCATCATCGACCGCTTCCGCACGATGGCCATCGCCCGCTCCGCTGTCCTCACCGGCCACGTGCTCGCGAGCCTCATCCAGAGCCTCCTGAGCATCGGCATCGTCCTCGGCGTCGCCGTCGCGCTCGGCTTCCGCCCCCACGCGGGCGCACTCGACTGGCTGGCCTCGATCGGCCTGGTGATGCTGTTCGCGTTCGCGCTGATCTGGCTTGCGACCGCCCTCGGGCTCGCCGCCAAGAGCGTCGAGACCGCGAGCAACACGCCGATGTTCCTGACGTTGCTCCCGTTCCTCGGCAGCGGCTTCGTCCCGGCCTCCTCGATGCCGACCGGGCTCCGGCAGTTCGCCCAGTACCAGCCGTTCACCCCGGCCACCGAGACCCTGCGCGGGCTCCTCACCGGGACCCCGATCGGTAGCAACGCGATCATCGCCGTCGCCTGGAGCGTCGGCATCGCCCTGGCCTCCTACCTCTGGGCCACGCACCTCTATGCCCACAGGCGCTCGGCCTGAGCCGACCGCCCGGCTCGGCCAGATTCCGCCTGTGATCCGCCAAGCGGAGTGGACGGCCAGGCGGCGGTTCATAGAGGAAGGCGGTTACCGGGCGGTCTTGCGCTTGCCGGTTGCCGCGACGACCGGAGCACTGTCGAGCTCTGCGAGGAGTGCGCGGGTTTCGCTCAGATTGCTGGAGAGGATCTCGCGTGCGACCTTGAGCAGGTCTGCGACTCGCGGGTCTTTGAGCCGGTAGAAGATCGTGGTTCCCTGGCGCCGGGTTTCGACCAGGCCTTGCCGGCGGAGGGCAGCCAGATGTTGCGAGGTTCCGCTCGAGTCGAGGTCGAGCTCTTCCTGTAGCTCTCCGACAGCTCGTTCCCGGTCACTCACGAGCTCGAGGATGCGGACCCGGGCGGGATGGCCGAGAGCCCGGAAGAAATCGGCCTTCAGGACGTAAATCGGGTGGTTTTGAAACGGCATCCGCTCTCCTGCACCAAGGCAATCGACTCTCCTACCCGGGCTCAGTCTATTGGGCCGGGCAGAAGGCGAGACTCGGGCTCCTCGCGCCCGAGCTCGTCGGGTTTGTGGAGGAGCTCGGCCGTGAGGAGATGAGGCGCGTACGCGAGGATGCCGCCTTCGCTTGCAAACGGCGCCCCGTCGATCCAGACAGCCTCGAAGACCGAATCCTGCTTGCGACGAGGTCGGCGCGCCTTCGGGATTGCCGGTCATGCCGCCTCCGCGGCCGGGGCCGGGCCCGATGCGACATGCTGCAGAGACGTGGCACCGAGTGCGCCCTCGGCACTCGCGCCGTTCGTGTCCGAGCTGATCGCGAGGTAGATGATCGCGAGCACGCCGAGTCCGGGGCCGAAGGCGATCGCGCCCGGCATAGAACCAGGCAAACCGCGTTCCGAACGCCAGCCCGATGCAGGCGCAGGCGGCCAGCATCGGGATCCCGACGACGCGAATCCATCGATTTGCCTCGTCCGGATAGAGCGCTTCGAGCGGCCGTTCGGTCTGAGTGGGCGTTGACACGGCTTCCCCCTTCTCCGCACCCCTGCGGGACACAAGTGGCTGGTGTTCTTCAAAGAGCGCGCGCGCTCTTATCTAAGCATCGTATAAGAGACTTAGATTACAGAAGATGCCGCGACGTGGCTTCTCGGCCACGACACCGGCGACCCAGGCCGCTCCCCTCCCCTTATCGGCCCGAGGTCAGGCGGCGGTCCCCGGTTGGTCGATCAGGCGGAGGAGTGCTGCCGCGATCTCGGCGGGAGCGGGTGGGCACCCGGGGATGCGGATATCGATCGGCAGGACGCCTTCCAGTCCGATCCCGCCCTCTTCGGGGAGACCGAGGAGAGAGCAACCGAGCGCGCAGTTGCCGAGCGCGGCGACCCGGCGTGGTTCCGGCATCGCCTGATAGGCGATCAAGAGCGGGTCGTGCATCCTGCTCGTGACCGGGCCGGTGACAAGGAGCACGTCGGCATGACGCGGCGAGGCGACGATGCCCAGTCCGAATCGCTGCAGGTCGTAGTAGGGGCTCGAGGTGAGGGTGAGCTCGTGCTCGCAGCCGTTGCAGGAGCCGGCGTCGACATGGCGGATCGCCAGGCTTGCTCCGCTCTCGGTGGCGGGGAGAGCGATCTGGCGGCGAAGACGACGGAGGTCTCGAAGGAGGGTCAGCATCAGCGATCGGCGCAGGCGTAGCAGAGCTCGAAGCTCTTGTTGATCAGGGGGAAGTCGGGAAGGAGGTTGTTGGCGGCTGCGTGTGCGACCGAAGGCCAGTTGGCGTAGGAGCCGCTGCGCAGATGGACGCGCTCGACTCGGCCATGTGCGTGTTCGACGATGCAATGGCTGACGCCGCGGGGACTCTCGATACTGCCAACGCCGATTGCGCTCGCCGGTGCGACTGGGCGGGCGGCGGATGCGCGCGTCGGGCGGGAGAGGTGTGCGTCGAGCAGCGTGAAGGTCTGGTCCAGCTCCAGCGCGCGCTGTTCGATCCTCGCCCGCACGTCACCCGAAGCTTCCTGCTGCAGGGCAGGCTCGAAGCCCTCGTAGCTCAGACGGGTCGTTCCCCTGCGGGCGTCGGCGGGGAGGCCGCTCGCTCGCGCGGCCGGCCCGACGGTTCCCAGGGAGCGTGCCTCAGCGGCGGCAAGGACACCGACACCCGGGAGCCTGTCCTGGAACGAGTGGTCGAAGAGCAGCGCCCGCCAGCCGGTGTCGAACTCGGCGCGGAGCTCGTCCAGCCGCATGCGAGCACCCCGCACAGCTTCCCGGTCGAGCTCGAGGGCGCTGCCTCCGAGCTGGATGGTTGCAAACAGGAAGCGGTGCCCGGCGAGCTCGAGGTTGAGACGTCGCGCCCGCTCGGTCAGCGCCGCGAAATGCATGGTGCCCGCCGCGAAGCCGACGCCTGCGCAAGCCGCGGCGATGTCGTTGAGGTGGTTCCAGAGCCGTTCGAGCTCGGCGAGGATCGTGCGGGCACGTGCGAGCTCGGGCGTTGGCTCGAGTCCGAGTGCTCGCTCACAGGCCTCGGCGTAAGCCAGGCTGTGCGCGACCGCGCACCCGGCACAGGCTCGAGCGATATACGCGAGGCCCTGCTCGAGGCTGTGGCCCTCGGCCGCTCGCTCGAGGCCGCGGTGCTTGTAGAAGAGGCGTGGGTCGAGGTGAAGGATGCGGTCGCCGACGACGTGGAAGCGGAAGTGGCCGGATTCGATCACGCCCGCGTGGATCGGCCCGACGGCGATCTGGTAGGGGTCGTTCCCACGGACGGGCACCGTCCAGGCGGAGAGATCGGGGCTGTGGTCGAGGAGTGGGCGGAGGGGCTCGTGGCCCTCGAAGTCGATCCCGTAGAGGTCGTGCGCTTCGCGCTCGTCCCAGCCCGCGGCGGGCACGTTCCCGACGAGCGAGGGGCAGCGCCCGTCGACGACCTCGGTCGTCTCTAGCCGCGCCCGGCCGTGCTCGTCCGTCAGAAGCGTCCTGACGAGCCTGCCTCCGTCCGAGGCGTAGAGGCCGGAGAAGCACCACCCGTCCTGGAGCGACTCTTCGATCGATGCACGCTGCCCCGCCAGCGTGCTCATACGATCCCTCGTGCGAGCGCGGCGACAAGGTGCGTGCGTGGCAGCCAGAACGCCAGGGCTGTGAGCGCGACGAAGAGAACGAGTGCGACGCGGCTTGCGACCCTGAGGCCGCCGAGGCCGGTCACGAGCCCGCCGGCTCGGCGGTGGGGCTTGCCGACGGTGGTCTCGATCAGCGAGTGGACGAGCCCGATGAAGCCGAGCGCAAGGAGCACGGCAGCGATTGCGGCTGCCCAGGGACGGCCGGCTTCGACGCCACCGGCGAGGATCAAGACCTCGCTGAAGAACAACGGTGACGGAGGCAGGCCGGCGAGCGTCCCCAGCGAGAGGCCCATCGCCGTGCCAAGTGCAGGCTCGCTCCGGCCGATCCCCGTCACGCCGTGGGTCGCGGCGCGGGGCTCATGGCCGAGCAGCGGCGTCGTCGCGTAGAAGCCGAGCGCCTTCGCGACCGCGTGCCCGGCGAGATGCACGACGACACCGGCGAGCGCGAGTGGCGTCGCGAACCCGATGCCGAGCGCGAGCACACCCATGTGCTCGAGGCTCGAATAGGCAAGAAGCCGCTTCCAGGCCAGCGAGCGCCACAGGAACGGCACCGAGACGGCGATCGAGACGATGCCGAAGCCGACCAGGACGCCACGGGCCGTCTGCGTCCCGACCACCGGCGCCAGCGCGTGCTCGGTGCGCCAGGCGACGAGCACGACGGTCGGCAGCAGCGCCGCCGAGAGCAGCGCCGATACCGGCGCGGGCGCCTCCGAGTGGGCGTCGGGGAGCCAGTTGTGTACCGGAGCCCACCCCACCTTCGCTGCAAGCCCGGCGAGCAAGAGCAGGTAGGCGAGGAGCGCCTCTGGCCGGCCGGCGGAGTAGCCGGCAAGCGAGGCCCAACTCAGCTCGTGCAGCCCGCCGTGCAGGCCGCCGGCGAGGATGAGGATCCCGAGCAGCGCGACCCCGAGCCCGAGCGAGGTGAGGACGAGGTACTTCCAGCCGGCCTCGAGTGCGCGCCCCTTGCCGCTGAAGCCGACCAGCAGCGCCGAGGGCGCGGTTGAGAGCTCGACGAGGAACCAGGCCGCACCGAGGTTCCCGGCGACCGCGATCCCGAGCAGCACCGCCCAGAACACGTAGAGGAGAGAGAAGTAGGTGCGCTGTCGTCGCCGCTCGGACACGAACGAGCGTCGTACGGTCGAGAGGTAGGCGGGCGAGACGAGCACGCTGGCAAGCCCGATCACCGAGGTCACCGCGACGAGCAGCCCACCGGCCGCATCGAGGAGAAGCCCCCGGGAAGCGACCGGAGCGTCTTTGAGACAGAAGGTCGCGAGCACAAGCCCGGTGAGGCTCGAAGGAACAGCGCCGGCGAGCGCGATCGCGATTGCGTGTCGACGGGGAGCGACCCCGACCAGCAGCGCCACGAGTGCCGGTACAGCGACCGCAGCGAGCGCAAGTATCTCGCGGCTAGTCACGCAGGCCCCGCAGGACGACCGAGTCGCCCGTACCGAACTCCGCGAAGATGCGGGCGTGGAAGGCGGCTGCGACCAGCGCGATCAACGTCAGGTCGAGCGCGACTCCGAACTCGATCAACACCGCCGGCGAGCCGGGGAGCTCGAGCGCCGCCAACGCCAAGCCGTTCTCGGCCAGAACGACCCCCAGCACCTGCAGCAGCGTCGCGCGACGCGTACAGGCGGTCACGAGCCCGAAACCGACCAGCGTCAGTACCGCCCGCTCGGCGTTGCGAGTGACGAGCCCGAAGCGAGGCACGAGCCAGCACAGCGAGAGCGCGAGCGCGATTGCCAGGCCGGCACGGACGAGCGGGCCGGCGCCTCCCCTGGCCGGCTGAGTTTCCTGCGTCCGGGATGCCAGGACGAAGAGGAGGCCTGCGAGCGCGAGCCCGCGAGCAAGCAGGGCCACCCCGGCGGCGATATTCGAGGGCCCGTGCGCGTCGTTCAAGGCAACTCCGACGAGGACGAGCGCCTGCACGGTCACGAGCCCGACCGCGATCGAGCGCTGCCGTACGACGACGACGGCGAGCCCGAGGGCGACGAGCGACCAGAGCGCGAACGCGCTCATGGGCTCCCGACCAGCCAGACGACGATCCCGAGCAGCGACAGACCGCTTGCGACGGCAAGCAGCCGCGGGACCAGCAGGATTCGCATCTTCGCCGCGAGCGTCTCGGTGAGCGCAAGCGCGGCACAAAGAGCAGCGAGCGAGAGCGGCAAGGTCGCGAGCTGCCACCACGCCGAGGCAGGGTGTGGGACCAGCAACTGCGCTGCGAGCACGAGCACCAGCCAGTGCCGGGCCGCGCTTGCCCACTGCAGGTAGGCGAGGTCGCGTCCGGCGTACTCGAGCAGAGGCCCTTCGTGGATCATCGTCAGCTCGAGATGAGTGTCGGGGTTGTCGACGGGCTGCCTGCCCGTCTCGGCCACGACCACAGCGGCGAACCCCGCCGCCGCGAGTGCAAGCGCCGGGCTCGCCCACACATGGCCGCCGCCTGTCGCGGCGATCATCAGGCGCAGGTCGGTCGTGCCGGCGATCAACGCCGGCACGGCCACGGCGAGGACGAGGCCGGACTCGACGAAGACCGAGAGCGTCAGATCACGGCTCGCCCCCATCAGCGCGAAGCCGCTTCCGGTGTCCCAGGCTGCAGCCGCGAGAGCAAAACGGGCCAGCGCGAGCAGGCCCGCGAAGGCGAGCACGTCATGGCCCACACCCAGGTCCGGCGAGCGCTGTGTGACAGGCACGAGCATGACCGCGGCTGCGAGCGCCCCAGCCGAGACAGCGGGGGCGAGCCTGTAGACGAGACCCGTTCCCTCGGGCTCGACAAGGCTCTTCCCCCACAATCGCTTCAGCTCGCGAAACGGCTGCAGCGGCGTCGGGCCGCGGCGACCCTGCAGCCGGGCCTTCCAGTGCTGGACGAGGCCGGGGAGAACCGGTGCGAACAGCAATCCGCCCGCGAGCTGGACGAACGCAGCGATCGAGACGCTCATCCGATCAGTCCGATGCGGGCAGCGGCAAGCAGCGCGACGACGAGCGCGATCAGGTACCCGACGTAGGAGGAGAGGCTGCCGCTCTGGAGCCGGCGGGCACGGCCGGCAGCACCCAGCGAGAATCGGACGGCGGGCCGGTAGAGACGCTCGTCGATCAGGTGGGGCACGCGGCCGCGGTAGGAGATCGCCTGCACCACCCCACCCGCGCTCTCGACGGCGAGCTCGCGTTCCGGCCGAAGGATCGCCTCGAGCACGAGCCTGAGCGGCTTGCTGAAGCCTGCGCTGGTCCAGTCGAGCGCCGGCTCGACCAGTTTGCCCGCAGGCCCAGGTGGGCGCCGGCACGGCGCGGCGGCGCCCACGCGCGAGCACGAACATGCCGCCGAAGCCCGTCAGCGCGAGAGCGATCCCGAGCGTCGGCAGCGAGCCGGTGCCCGGCAGATGAAGGGCAAGGCCCGACGGTGCCGGGCCCGCCCATGGTTCGAGCCGTACCAGTGGCCTCACCAGCAGTCCTGGGACAAGGCCGAGGAGAACACATCCCGAGGCGAGAAAGACCACGGCGGCGCGCATCGAGCGAGGCGCTTCTCGCGCCTCGAGCGCGGCGTGTGTGCGCGCGCGGCCGAGCAGCACGAGCCCGACGACCTTGACGAAGCAAAAGACGGCAAGAGCAGCGGTGGCAGCGAGCGCCGCCAGCGCGAGCGCGCCGACCGTGCCATCGCCGACGCGCGCCGTAGGCAGGCAGGTGGAGCAGCGCCTGCAGCGTCAGCCACTCCGAGGCGAAGCCGTTCAGGGGCGGCAGGCCCGCGATCGCCGCGGCGCCGATCAGGAACGCCCCTCCCGTCCATGGCATCCGCCTGAGCAGGCCGCCGAGCCGGTCGAGCTCCAGCGCACCGACCGTCTTCTCGAATGCGCCCGCTCCCAGGAAGAGCAGTGCCTTGAACAGCGCGTGGTTGACGGTATGCAGCAGTGCGGCGGCGAGCGCGAGCCCTGCCCAGGCATCCGCGCCGCGGGCGCGCAGGACGAGACAGGCGCCGATCCCGAGCACGATGATCCCGACGTTCTCGATCGAGTGAAGCGCCAGCAGTCGCTTCAGGTCGTGCTCGAACAGCGCATAGAGGACACCGCCGAGCGCCGAGAACGCTCCCGCCCCGACCACGACGAGCCCGAGCCAGAGCGGCAAGACCCCCAGCCAGTCGACCAGGACGCGGACGAGCCCGTAGATCGCGATCTTGATCATCACTCCGCTCATCAGCGCGGACACCGGCGCCGGCGCCATCGGATGCGCGCGCGGCAACCACACGTGCAGCGGGATCAACCCCGCCTTCGTCCCCATCCCGACCAGGGCGGCGAGGGCGACGGCGACTTGCAGCGCGGACCCCGGCGCAAGTGTCGAGGCGCCGCCGAACGCGCCTGCCTTCGCGAGCAGCAGCACCGCAACCCAGGTGCCCGCCCCGCCGAGGTGGGTGCTCGCGAGGTAGACGAACACCGTTCGTCGCGCACGCCGACTTGCGTCGTGCGCGACGAGGATCACGGCCGCCGGGATCAGCGTCATCAGCTCCCAACCGACCAGGAACGTCAGCGGATCACGCGCGCACACAACTGCGGCAAGCACGAGCACGAACACACTGGTCAGCAGCGCCGTCACCCGTTCTCGCCTCGTCGGGCCGAGGTAGCCCGGCGGAGTAGAGGAGAGCCGGAGCCGCGACAAGCCCGAGCGTCCCCAGGAAGAGGCCGCTCAACCCGTCGACGCCGAAGCTGAGCCCAAATCCATTCGTAAAGCCCGACCCGGCAGCCGAGCGGCTCGCGAGCTCCCAGAGCCCGGCTACCCCGACCGCGACCGCGCCCAGTGCCTGCACGGCAACTCCAGGCACAGCCGACCTTGTGACCAACGCCAGCAGACCTCCGACGGCGAGCAGGGCGAGCCCGGCCAGCAACAGGGCAACACTCACCGAGGGCCCAGCTCGCGCAGAAGCACCTGCTGACCTGCGAGTTGACGCGCGACAAGATCCCGCCCCGCAGCAAGCAACTCGAAGACGCGCTCGTCGGCGGCCCGATAATAGACCGTCGTACCGGCCCGCCTCGACTCGACGAGGCCCGACTCGCTTGAGCGCGGAGAGATGCTGCGACGTTCCGCCTGAATCACTCCCCAGCGCGGCCTGAAGCGTCCCGACCGACCGCTCCCCCTCGGTCAGCAGCTCGAGAATCCGCACACGAACCGGATGCCCAAGCACCCGAAAGAGCGTCGCCTTCAATTCGTGAGCTGGACGTGCCTCCGACGGCATCGCCCGGGAGCTTATATGCGAGTAACGTAATAGTCTAATCTTACAATGTACTAATCTTCGATCTCGTCACCGTCGCTGGTTGATGTCGACGAGACTTGTCCTCCAGGCGAGCAGATCGCGGTGCATGCCCTATCGCATCCGCGAGGAGGCCCAAGAACGCATCGGAGGTAGCCATGCGATCGGCGCCGCATCACGCCGTCTCTCGGTGGATCTAGGTGAGAAGCTCGCGGATCGCCTGGATCTGGCTGCGCACGACCCGGAAGTAGGCCCAGCTTCCACGCTGCTCACGCTCGACGAGGCCGGCGTTGAGAAGCACCTTGAGGTGGTGACTGACGGTGGGCTGGCTGAGGCCGAGAGGCTCGGTGAGGTGGCAGACGCAGGCCTCGCCGCTCGGTTGTGCCTGGATCAGGCTGAGCAGGCGCAGGCGGGCGGGGTCGGCGAGCACCTTCAACGCTCCGGCGAGGCCCTCGGCCTCATCGGCGTCGAGCGTCCCGGCGAGGAGCGGCGGGCAGGATGCCGTGAGGGTCACGATCGGATTCACTCCCACACATTGACAGGGATCGATGTCTTCCGCAAACTACGCGGACATTGACCGCCGTCGATATGGAGGTAGCTCCGATGAGCCAGGCGCTCGACCCAGTCACCCAGAACCACGTCCGGCAGGCAGCGCAGCGATTGAAGGACGAGTTCGCCGGGATCTTCTCGGCCGAGACGATCGAGCGCTACATCGGCGAGTCGCTCGACCTGCTCGGCGGCTCGCGGATCAACGTCTTCGTTCCCGTGCTCGCGCACCGCTTTGCCCGGGAGCGGCTGAAGGCACTCGCCCAGGCCGACAACCTGCTCGTGAAGGAGCAGCCCGAGGTGCTCTTCGTCTGCGTCCACAACGCGGGCCGCAGCCAGATGGCAGCCGGGCTCGTGAAGCTCCGCTCACACGGTCGCGTTCACGTCCGCTCGGCGGGAAGCGCCCCGGGGAGCGAGATCAACCCCGCGGTGATCGCGGCGATGAACGAGCTCGGCGTGGACATGAGCGAGGAGTTCCCGAAGCCGCTCACCAACGAGGTGGTGCGCGCAGCGGACGTCGTGATCACGATGGGCTGCGGCGATGCCTGCCCGATCTATCCCGGCAAGAAGTACGAGGACTGGGAGCTCGACGACCCGGCAGGGCAAGACCTCGACGCAGTCCGTCAGATCCGCGACGAGATCGACGGCCGGGTGCAGACGCTCATCGCCGAGCTACTCCCCGAGTGAGCAACCACCACCTGCTGCGGGCGCTCGTCGCGGAGGCGATCGGGACGTTCGCGCTCGTCTTCGCCGGCTGCGGCGCGATCATGGTCGACGCGAAGACGCATCAGCTCGGCCATGTCGGCGTCGCGATCACGTTCGGGCTCGTGATCATGTTCGGGATCTATTCCGTCGGGCACGTCAGCGGCGCGCACTTCAATGCAGCCGTCACCTTCGCGTTCGCCCTGACCCGGCACTTCCCCTGGCGACGGGCGGTCGCGTACTGGTGCGCCCAGCTCGTCGGCGCGGTTCTTGCCGCGGCGCTCCTGCGTGGCTCTCTCGGCAACATCGCCCACGTCGGTGCAACCCTCCCGTCAGGCTCCCAGGGCCAGTCGTTCCTCTGGGAGCTCGTGATGAGCGCCTTCCTGATGTTCGTCGTGCTCGCCGTCGCAACCGACACGCGGGCGGTCGGTGAGGCGGCGGCGATCGCGATCGGCGGCACGATCGGGCTCGACGCCATGTTCGGCGGCCCGATCTCCGGAGCCTCGATGAACCCGATCCGCTCGCTCGGCCCGGCGCTCGTCGCCGGCGACCTGCACGCACTCTGGCTCTACATCGTCGCGCCGATCCTCGGCACGTCGGTCGGCGGGCTCGCCTACCAGTTCGTTCGAGGAAACGAGGCGCCGCAACCGGCCTGACAGCGAACCGCGAGCTTCGCCGTGCTCAGGCGGTGGTCAGCCGACCACGTCGCTTCGACGCTCGAGCAGCAACACGTCCCGCCAGACACCGTTCAGCCGCCCGATCCGTCTGCGGCGGCCGACGACCTCGAAGCCGACTTGCCGGTGCAGATGAACGCTGGCCTCGTTCTCCGGGAAGACGCCGGTCTGGATCGTCCAGATCCCGGCGGCTTCGGTCGAGGCGACGAGGTGCTCCAGGAGCAGCCGCCCGGCACCCCGGCCGCGGGCGCTCTCGGAGACGTAGAAGCTGTTCTCGACCACGCCGCCGTACACACAGCGGTCCGAGACCGGCACGACCGCCGCCCAGCCCAGCACGGCTTCGTGTTCGAGCGCAACGAAACGATGGCCGGCCAGGTGCGCTGTATCCCAGCGCTCCCAGGTCGGCACCTCGGTCTCGAAGGTTGCCTGACCGGTCGCGATTCCCTCGGCGTAGATGCGCGCGACCTCAGACCAGTGGCTCGGCTCGAGAACGCCGATCGTGATCGGCCTCGCGACCATCCCGATCAGCAGCACCCCGCGGCAGTCGCGGGCTGAATCACCGGCAGGCCCTTCGCCTCCGGCGTTTCTGTCTTGCGTGCCTTGACGATCGCACCGTGCATCCCGTCGGCGACCTCGTGCGTGAACTCGACGGATACGTCCTCGAACCCGGCCGCTTCCAGCCCGGCCACGTACTCGGCCCTGCTGAGCGCACCGGCGATGCAGCCGACGTACGAGCCGCGCTTGGCCCGATCCTCGGGAGCGAGGTGGTCTTCCGCGACGACGTCGCTGATCCCGATCCGGCCGCCGGGCCTGAGCACACGCGCGATCTCCATGAGCACAGCCGCCTTCTCGGTCGAGAGGTTGATGACGCAGTTCGAGATCACGACGTCGACCGAGTCGGCAGGCAGCGGGATCTGCTCGATGATCCCCTTCAGCAGATGAACGTTGGTCACGCCTGCCTCGGCGACGTTCTGCCGGGCGAGCGCGAGCATCTCGTCGGTCATGTCCAGGCCGTAGGCCTTCCCGGTCGGGCCGACCCGCTTCGCCGACAGGATCACGTCGATGCCACCGCCCGAGCCGAGGTCGAGCACCGCCTCGCCTTCGTTCAGCTCAGCTACAGCGACCGGATTCCCGCACCCGAGCGAGGCCAGCACCGCCGCCTCCGGCAACTCCTCTCGCTGCGAGGCGTCGTAGAGCACCTCACCGAAGCTCTCCTTCGTCACCGCGCTCGCGACGGTCTCGCCCGAGCAGCACGATCCGCCGCCGCAGCCGCAATCGCCGGCCCCCTCCGTGGCAGCACGAGCGGACTCTGCATAGCGGCGGCGCACTTCTTCGCGAAGCTCGTCAGCGGTGGTGGACATCAGCAGCACACCTCTTTCAGGTCGGCGACGGCTGCGAGCGTTCGCAGCGCGTCAGGGTCCAGCGAGAAGAACGCCCACTTGCCGCGCTGCTCGCGACCGAGCAGACCCGCTTCGGTCAGCTTCTTCAGATGGTGGGAAACCGTGGCTTGCGCCAGGCCGAGCGTAGGGATGATCTCGCAGGCGCAGACGGGCTCCGGGCTCTGGGCCAGCAGATTCACGATCTTCACGCGTGCCGGATCAGAAAGCGCCTGGAAGATGCCGGCGGTCGCCTCGGCCTCCGAGTCGGACAGCGTCGGTGCAGCCAAAGGGGCGCAGCACGCGATCGGTGCGAGCGGCTCGGTCAACGCGACCATCCTGCTCTCGTATCGAAGATCATGGATTTGATTGTATCGATGATCGTCGATTCGTCAAGGCCTCGGTCCATGTGGGTAACCGTTGCGCGCGTGCCCGAACTGCGTGAGGCACGGGCCGGCTCAGACCTCCGCGCGAGGTGAACTGCGAGGGGAGGCGACCGAGCTGGCGCCTCCCCTCACACCACCGGCGCTGCGCCTAGGTGACCGGTATGACGGGCACTGCCGCCGTTTCTGTTCTGTAGCCGGCGATGCTCGTCGCGAGCGTCCACGTGATGAGCGCCAGGAGACCCGGGAAGAACGCGTAACCGAAGACGCTCCCGTTGCCCGTGTTGTCGATGATCGTCAAGAACGTGATCAGGAAACAGACCGCGCCGATCAGCGCCACGAAGCCGATCCAGCGGGAGAAGACTCCGCTGCGCATCGTCAGCACTGCACCCCGAATCGCCGCAATGAAGTAGAGGAAGATGAGAGCAGCGAGCAGCATCGCGAAGGCACTGATGCGGCCCTTCCCCTGGTTGTCGTGCGCCCAGTTCGTCCATTCCTGATCAGGGGCCGTGTAGTGGGGATTCTTGGCAACACTTGTCACCCATCCGATCACGAAGAACGGGACGAACGCGACTCCGGACAAAGCCATGAGCCGCTCCCGCCGCGGTGCGTGAGCGCCGGTCGCGGCATCCGGGAAGTGTGCAGTTGGAGAGAGTTGAGGCGTCAAGTCGTCGCGCTCCGGGAAAGAATCGGGGAATCACGCCTGAAGCCCCAGACGGTGCAATAGACGCCGAGGAAGAGCTCCCACAGGAACTCCGGGGCTGTCGCGATGCCTTGCAGCGAGTGCAGCGTGCTGCCCGGATGGTTGCCCCCGAACATGATTGCCGTCCCGGTGATGATGATCAGCGGCCCGCCGATCAGGCCAAGCCAGGCCACCCGTCGCGGCACCAGGCCCGTGCGGTACATCAGGTAGCCCAGGATCAGCCCGTTCCCCCAACCGACCACCCAGCCCGGGCCGAGCAGGAAGGTCCAATCCTTGATCGCCGCCAGGGTGTAGGCGACCGTCCCCTCGGACGCACCCGCAACCTGGTTGCGCAACGTGATGATCCCGACCACCGAGACGATGCCGACCAGGATGAACACGCACTCGAAGACCCGCGCCGTCACGTAGCCGAGCGCCAGCTCCTCGCTTTGCCGCCTGACGATCGGGAAGATGACGACGGCGGTGCCGATGTTCGCGATGATCAAGAGCAGCTCCAGCAGCGCCCCGAAGAGAATCCGGTGGTCGTGCCCGGCACCCGCGATATAGCTCACGGGATCCCTGAGCACAGGCTCGTACAGAAGCAGCGCCGGGATCGACGTGATGAACGTGAGGAGATAGAGCACACCGAAGACGCGCGCCCTCTTCTGGTCGAGAGACATTCAGTCCCTCACTTTCCCGGCGACGGTCACGCAGCCAGCCCGCGCAACCTTGACCGGCTAGGACGCGAGCCTATGCGACCGGGGCCTCTGGCTCCAACTCGGATTCGCGAGCACAAGCCCACAACGAGCGAAGCGCAGGGCGACTGGCCTCACGCGTGTCACGGAGCCACCGGCATAGGCGATTTCGCCACGTCGATCAACCGCAGTCGGTGGCGTGAGCGCCCCGGTCAGGCGCAGGTTCCACAGTGGGGGGTCGCGCTCGATAACAAAGAAACCCCCGCCTGAGCAGGGGTTTCTTTGATTCGTAGGTAGCGGGGGCAGGATTTGAACCTGCGACCTCCGGGTTATGAGCCCGGCGAGCTACCTGGCTGCTCCACCCCGCGACGCAACCTCGATGCTACCACCCTGAAACCGGCCGGCAGCAGCGCCAGCGCGAGCCCCAGGGCGATCACGAGCGCCCCGGCGAGGGCGTCGAGCACGAAGTGGTTGCCGGTGGCGAGGATCGTGAGCACGACCGCGACGGGATAGAGGAAGACCGCGAATCGCATCGCGGGGGTGCGGCCGTAGAGCGCGACTCCGAGGGCGACACCGAGCGCCCAGCCGGCATGGAGCGACGGCACCGCCGCGACCGGGTCGGAGAGGCCTCCCGAGCCGGGTGAGCCGATGTCGATGTCCGAGAAGCGCCGGAGCGTGTCGACGAGACCGACCCCGGCGTCCCTTGGCGGCGCGGTCGGGAACCGCCAGGCGACGAGGAGCGCGAGCGTCGTGGCGATCAGGAACGCGTTCCGGAAGAGGCGGAAGCCGAGCCGCGAGCGGTGGTAGAGCCAGAGAAAGAAGAGCGCCGTGACCGCGAAGTGCGCGACGAGGTAGAAGCTGTTCATCACCTCGATCGCGAGAGGCACCCGCAGGACGGCGTGTTGAAGCGGCGCCTCCCAGGCGAGATGCGAGACCCGCTCCCAGCCCGCGATCTCGCGCGCATGCTCGAGCGCGAGCGGCCAGTCGGGCCTCAGCGCCAGGCGCATTCCCTCGTAGGCGGCCACCGCACCCAGGACGACTCCGACCTGCGCCAGGCCGTCGTGTCGTGAGAAAGCCGCCCTCGCACGGAGCACCCCGCGAGTGTAGAGCGGCGAGGTTCGAGGTCTCGACCGGGGATACGATCCGACGATGCACCATCTCGTGCTGATCTCGCTGGTCGTCTTCGTCGTCGCGCTCGTAGCCGGGCTCGCCGCCGTCGCCGTCCAGGGCCTTGCGCTCTGGCGGGCCTTCCGGCGGGTGCGGCGCACCGTCCTCGGCAGGCTCGGCGAGCTCGCCGACGAGCTCGGCCGGCTCGAGCGCAGGTCGACCGACGCCGCCACGACCGCGGCGAGACTCGACCATGCTCGCGCGCGGCTCCAGGAGTCGCTCTCGACGGCGGCGATCCTGAGCGCGGCCGCCGGCCAGGCCTGGAGCGTCGTGGGACGCATCCGCAGCGTCGTCCCGCGCAAGACGTGACGCGCGTCGCGGCGATCGACATCGGCACCAACTCGACGAGGCTTCTGGTCGCCGACGTCGAGGGCGAGCACCTGGCGGATGTCGCGCGGCGCTCGACGGTCACCAGGCTCGGAGAGGGCGTCGATGCCCGCCGGGAGCTGCTTCCGGAGCCGATCGCCCGGACGCGCGACGTCCTCGCCGGCTACCGGGACGAGCTCGAGTCGCTCGGGACCGAGCGCTCACTCGCCGTCGGGACGAGTGCCGTCCGCGACGCCGCGAACGGTGCCGACTTCCTCGCCGGCGTCTGCCGCGACTTCGGGATGGAGACCCGCGTCCTGAGCGGTGACGAGGAGGCGCGCCTGACGCGCCGCGGTGTCGGCGCGGTCGATCCGCGCACCCTCGTCGTCGACATCGGCGGCGGCTCGACCGAGTTGATCTTGCCCGATTCGCAGACGAGCCTCGACATCGGCTCGGTGCGACTGACCGAGCGCTTCCTGCATTCCGACCCGCCCACGCCGGCCGAGCTCGACGAGGCCGCCGCCTACGTCCGGGCGCTCTTGCCCGAGCTCCAGGTCGACGCCGCGATCGGCGTCGCCGGCACCGTCACCCAGCTGCGCGAGCTCTCGGGAGACCTCACCGCCGTCGCCGTCGAGGAGGAGCTCGAGCGGCTCGCCGCTCTGCCGGTGTCGCAGCGGGCAGACATCCCGCGCATGGATCCCGCACGGGCGCCCGTGATCGTCGGCGGCGCGCTGATCGTGCGCGAGCTCCTGCGCCGCTACGGGCTCGTCGAGCTCGCCTGGAGCGAGCGCGACCTCCTCGACGGCGTGGCGCTGGAAGCGGCCGCGTCGTCGCCCGGCGCCTAGCGCGCGACGAGCGGTCAGGATCGTCCCCGCCTCGCCGGTTCCCGTCGTGCCTTCGGGAATAAGTTGCGTGCGCAAGCGTTACCCTATGTACTTGCGCAATCAACTTTTTGGAGGCTTTACGAACATGAGCATCACCGAGCAGCACTCGCAGCAGGCAACGGCACTCCCGGTCGGGACGTACAACGCCGATCGCGTCCATTCGTCCGTCGCGTTCGAGGTCGGCTACATGGGCATCGGCACCTTCGGCGGAACGGTCACGGACTTCGAGGCCTCGCTCGTCGACGGCCGCCTCTCGGGCTCGGCCCGGATCGCCAGCCTGCAGACGAAGGACGAGAACCTCCACGCCCACCTGATGGCGCCCGACTTCTTCGACGCCGAGCAGCATCCGGCCGTCTCGTTCTCGGCCGGCGAAACCTCGCGCGAGGGCGATGCGATCACCTTCGACGGCGAGATCACGATCAAGGGCGTCGCCCGCCCCGCCACCCTCACCGGCACGATCACCGGCCCGATCGCCGATCCCTACGGCAACGAGCGCTACGGCTTGAAGCTGGAGACGGTCGTCGACCGCAACGAGTTCGGCATCACCTGGAACAACGACCTCCCGAACGGGTCGAAGGCGCTCGCCGATGAGGTCACCCTGAAGGCAGACCTCTCCCTCGTGAAGGCGGCGTAATCGGTGCACGTCCTCGCAATCTCGGGAAGCCTCCGCGCCGGCTCGCACAACACCGCGTTGCTGCAGGCCGCGGCGGAGCTCGTCGAGCCGGACGAGACGTTCGAGCTCTGGCAAGAGCTTCGGGAGATCCCGCCCTATGACGAGGACATCGACGTCGAGCCAGCGCCACGCGCCGTCGCCTCGCTCCGGGACGCCGTGGCTGCCGCCGACGCGATCTTGATCGCCACGCCCGAGTACAACCATTCGCTCCCGGGAGCCCTCAAGAACGCGCTCGACTGGGCCTCACGGCCGTTTGCCACCAACCCGTTCCGCGGCAAGCCGGTCGTGGTGATCGGCGCGAGCACCGGGATCTTCGGCGCCGTCTGGGCACAGGCGGATGTCCGGAAGGTGCTCGGCGCGATCGGCGCCCGCGTGCTCGACTTCGAGCTCCCGGTCGGTCAGGCCGCCGACAAGTTCGACGCGAGTGGAGACCTGGTCGACGACGACGTTCGCGCGAAGCTCGCCGAGGCTCTGGCGCTTCTCGCCCGCGGGCAGCACCGCGATCTCATCGCCGCCTAACTCGCGTCGCCGGGAGCCTCCGCCGGGGGATCGTCCTCGGCCAGCCGCCGCTGCACGACCGAGCGGGAGAGCACGCCGACGAGCTTCCCGCCGTCGACGACCGGCACCCGCTCGTAGTCTTGCTCCTCGAGGAACGAGAAAGCCTCGGTGAGCAGCATCTCCGAGTCGATCGTCGCGTTCGGCGGCTCCGCGATCTCGCGCAGCGTGGTCGTGCGCGGATCGAGCCCGAGGGCAACGACCTCGCGGACGAGCGTCTTTCGCGTGACGACCCCCAGGAGCTCGCCGTGAGGCCCGCGGACGAGCACCGACCTGACCGCCGGCCTCATCAGTGCGGCGCCCGCATCCTGGGCGCTCGCGCTGTCCTCGAGCGCGGCAGGGTCGGAGACCATGGCGTCACGGACGCGCTGCAAGTCGCCGGTGCTCACGGGTACACCCCACGTGCCTCGAGTGCCGCGGCCACGTCCCGGATGCCCGCGATCAGCGCTGCGCTGCGCAGCGAGATCCGGTCGGACTCGGCGACCGTCCAGACACGCTCGAAGGCATCGGAGAGCTTCTCTGCGAGCCTCCGCCGGATCTCGTCGCGGTCCCAGAAGAGCCGGCTCAGATCCTGCACCCACTCGAAGTAGGAGACCGTGACGCCGCCCGCGTTCGTGAGCACGTCGGGTAGGACGGAGATCCCCCGCTCGGCGAGGATCGCATCCGCCGCGATCGACGTCGGCCCGTTCGCGCCCTCGGCGACCAGCCGGCAGTTGAGCGCCGACGCGTTGGCCTCTGTCACCTGATCCTCGCGTGCTGCGAGGACGAGCACGTCGCAGTCGAGCTCGAGTAGTTGCTCGGCCGTGAGGCGGGCCGCAGGGAAGCCCTCGAGCGAGCCGTGCTCCCGCGCGTGCTCCTGCAGCGTCGGCACGTCGAGGCCGTCCGGGTCGGCGAGGCCGCCGGAGATGTCGCCGACGCCCACGACCGCCGCGCCCTTCTCGTGCAGCTCGGTCGCGGCCACGCCACCGACGTTGCCGAACCCCTGGACGACGAACCGGAGATCCGGGATCGACCAGCCGAGGCGCTCGCACGCGCTTTCGATCACCATCACGACACCGGCTCCCGTCGCCTCGCTGCGGAACACCGAGCCGCCGATCGAGATCGGCTTGCCCGTCACGATCCCCGGCACCGCGTGGCCTTTCTGGGCCGAGTAGGTGTCCATCATCCAGGCCATGGTCTGCTCGTTCGTCGCGATGTCGGGCGCCGGGATGTCGATCTCGGGGCCGATGAACGGGGCGAGGTCGGACGTGAAGCGGCGGGTCAGCCGTGCGAGCTCCGGCTGCGAGAGCGCGCGCGGGTTGCACCGCACGCCGCCCTTCGCGCCGCCGTAGGGAAGCCGCAGGAGGGCGCACTTCCACGTCATCCACATCGCGAGCGCGGCGCACTCGCCGAGGTTGACTCCCTCGTCGAAGCGCACGCCGCCCTTCGTGGGCCCGAGCACCGACGAGTGCTGGACGCGATAGGCGGGAAAGGAGCGAACGCTGCCGTCGTCGAGGCGGACCGGCAGCGTCAGGATGACGGCACGCTCGGGGAAGCGCAGGCGCTCGGCGACATGCTCGGAGATGCCCGCGTGCGGGAGCGCGTGCTCGAGCTGCGCCCGCGCCTGCCCGAAGAGCGGCGTCTCCCATTCGAGTGCCGAGGTGGCATGTGCGAGCTCGACCACGCCGGGAATGTACTCCCGAAGCTGCACCGGGTCGGGGTTTCCTATGCCGGGGGAGGGTCTCGAACCCCCACGCCCTAGTCGGGCACCCGGTTTTAAGCCGGGCGCGTCTACCGGTTCCGCCACCCCGGCGGGGGACGCTCAGGGTAATACAGCGGGCCGGTTCGACCTGGAGCCTCTTTCACAATGACCTCGCGCTGACTGGGCGTGATGGGTGCGTGCTCTGGTAGGACGCAGGGAGCCCCAATATCCTCTGCGATATTGGGGTGACTGAGGACGACGCAGAGTGCGTGCCCAGCACGTCCAGGCGGCCCGTGCTCATTGTGAAAGAGGCTCTTAAGCGGACTGGAGCTCGGAAGCGCCGAAGAACGCGGCGACCGCGGCACGTTCCTCCACCATCGGGCAGCGAGGGAGCGCCTGCAGGAACGCACGGCCGTACGAGCGCGTCCTCAGCCTGGGATCGAGGATCGCGACGACCCCGCAGTCCTCGTGGCTGCGGATCAGCCGGCCGAAGCCCTGACGGAGCTGGAGCATCGCCGTCGGCAGCGCGTAGTCGCGGAACCAGTCGCCGCCGGCCGCCTCGACCGCCTCGCACCGCGCCTCGTGGAGCGGGTCGCCCGGCGCCGAGAACGGCAGCTTGTCGATCACGAGCAGGGAGAGGGACTCGCCGGGAATGTCGACGCCTTGCCAGAACGTGGAGGTCGCGAGCAGGACCGAGTCGACCTCGGCCCGGAAGCGCTCGAGCAGGCGCTCGCGCGGCGCCTCGCCCTGGACGAGCACCTCGTAGGGCACACGGCCCGCGATTCGCGAGCGGAGGATGTCGAGGGCGCGGTAGCTCGACGTGAGCACGAGGGCGCGGCCTCGAGAGAGCGAGAGGAGCGCGAGCGCCTCCTCGGCGGCCCGGGCGGTGAAGTCGTCGCTCCTCGGGTCGGGCATCGTCCGCGGGACGTAGAGGAGCGCCTGCTCGCGGAAGTCGAACGGCGAGCCGACGATCACCTCCCGGGCATGGTCGAGTCCGAGCCTCCTGCGGACGAAGGTCGCATCCTCGCCGTTCGTGAGCGTCGCCGACACGAGGATCGCGGTCGGGCCGTCGTCCCAGAGCCTGTCGCGGAGCTCCTGGGCGACCTCGACCGGCGCCCAGGCGATCGCGTCGGGCTCGGCCCAGACCACACGCTCGAGCTCGGCCGGAGCCAGGCAGGCCTCGACCTGTGCGGCCGTCGAGAGGGCACGCCGGGCGAGGAGATCGAGGCCCTCTGCCCGGCTGTCGAGGGCGCCCGAGAGCGCCGCCAGGGCATCGACGAGCACGAGCGCCACCTCGACCGGGATCTCGCGCAGCCGCCGTCGTCCCGCAGGCGGCGACACGGCCGCGAGCAATCGGTCGCCGGCGACCTCGACGCGATCGAGGTGCCGGCCCGGAACGGGCTCGAGGGCCTCCCGGCAGGCTCGCTCCACGTCGGCCGCAAGCCGGCGGAGCCCGACCTTCGAGACACGTCCGCCGAGCCACGTCGCCGCGGTCTCCTCGAGCCGGTGCGCCTCGTCGAAGACGACCGCGTCGTGCTCGGGCAGGACGCCCCCGCCGGCCGCCAGATCGGCGAAGTAGAGCGCGTGATTGGCGATCACGAGCTCGGCCTCGCCCGCCCGGTCGCGGGCGGCCTCGGCAAAGCACGTCGACTGCAGCGGGCAGCGACGCCCGCCGCAGCGATCCGACCCGACCGCAAGCTCGGCCCAGAGCGCCTCCGACGGCTCGAAGGGGAGCTCCGCGCGATCGCCCGTCTCCGTCTCCGCGAGCCAGGGCTGGAGGCTCTCCCAGGCCTCCTCGTCGCGCGAGTCGCGCAGGAGCATCGGCCCGAAGCTCTGAAGCTGCCGCCGGCACACGTAGTTCTGGCGCCCTTTCAGGACCGCCACCCGCACCTCCCGGCCGAGAGCGCGGGCCGCGGCGGGCACATCGTTGGAGAGCAACTGCTCCTGCAGGGCCTTCGTCGCCGTCGCGACGACGACGCGCCGCCCCGACTCGAGCGCGGGCAACAGGTAGGCGAGGCTCTTCCCGGTGCCCGTTCCCGCCTCTGCGACAAGGTGCTCGCCGCTTGCGAGGGCGCGCTCGACCGCCGAGGCGAGGGCAGCCTGCTCCGCCCGCGGCTCGAAGCCGGGGAGTGTGGCGGCGAGAGCGCCGCCCGGGGCGAACGCCTCGTGCACGGATCGAAAGCGTACGGATGCGAACGGCTGTTCTGATTCCCGTGCCGAGCGGAAATTGGAAAAAGCCGCTACGAGCGAGTTTTTTGCCTCCACCAGGGATTGACCAAAGGGTGAACGAGCGGCTACCTTCCTGCGCGTCGGATCCGGTAGGTCTTCGGACTAGCTGGATCCGGCACTCAACTCCGGTGTGTCCTCGGACTCGCCGGAGTTGATTTTTTTGGGGCGAAGATGGCTCCACAGCTGAGCCAACCGCTCCGTCCGGGGGCCCATCTAGCGTTCTCTGCCCGTGTTCGAGCTACTCGCATTCGTGTTCGGCGCCACCGCAGGCGGCCTTGCCCTCTGGCTATGGGCGCGCGGGGAGATCGCACGCCGCGACGAGCGCCTCGAGCTGCTGGCACGGAGCGAGGGCCAGTGGGAAGAGCACCTTCAGGCGCTCACCGGCACAGCCCTGCGCCAGAGCACGAGCTCGCTGCTCGAGCTGGCCGAGGCCAAGCTCCTGCCCGTGAAGGAGACGCTCGACCGCTTCGAGGCGCAGGCTCAGGCGCTCGAGGCGAAGCGGATCGCGGAGGTCTCCGCGATCCCGGCGCTTCTCCGCTCGGCCAACGAGACGCAGGAGGCCCTGCGCAAGGAGACGGGCAACCTGGTCACCGCCTTGCGCGCGCCCGAGGTTCGCGGCCGCTGGGGCGAGATGCAGCTCAAGCGGGTCGTCGAGCTGGCTGGGATGCTCGAGCAGTGCGACTTCGACACCCAGCCCACCGTCCGGACACCCGACGGCAACCTGCTTCGGCCCGACCTCGTCGTGCACCTCGCCGGCGGCAAGCACGTGGTCGTGGACGCGAAGACGCCGCTCGACGCGTACCTCGACGCGATCGCGACCGACGATCCCCAGCTTCGGACAGAGCACCTCACGCGTCACGCCCGCCTCGTTCGCGAGCACATCGCGAAGCTCGGGCAGAAGCAGTACTGGAAGCACTTCACCCCGGCGCCGGAGTTCGTCGTGATGTTCATCGCCGATGAGGCGTTCTGGCGCGCCGCCCTCGACCACGACCCGACGCTGCTCGACGCGGGAGCCGAGTCCGGAGTGATCCCGGCCTCGCCCACCACGCTGATCGCACTGCTCCGGACCGTCGCCTACGGCTGGCAGCAGGAGACCGTTGCCGAGAGCGCCCGGGCGGTGAATCAGCTCGGTCGCGAGCTCTACGACCGCCTCCGCGTGTTCGCCGGGCACTTCGCGAGCGTCGGCAAGTCGCTCAACACGGCGGTCGGCAACTACAACAACGCCGTCGGCTCGTTCGACACGCGGGTCAGCGTGACGGCGCGGCGCTTCTCGGAGCTCGGGGTCGGAGGCGACGAGATCCCCGAGGTCCCGCCGATCACGACCCAGGCGCGACCCGTCCTCTCGGACGCAGACGGGGCGGCTGACGAGACCGTGCCCGGGAAGAGCACGCTCGAGAAGCCGGTCGCCGCAAAGCCCGCGGCCGAGAAGAGCGTGGCGGAGCAGACCGTGATCGAGCTGCCCGCGCGTACCGCCGACGCAGCGTAGGCGTGCGCGAGCGTCACGCTCCTCGAGGCATTCGCGGGAGTCAGTCTGGTGAGCGCCCGCCCTCGGCGAACGCAGCCGGATGGGTAGAAGTCCTCCTGGCCCTGGGAAAGACGCCGATCGAGGAGCCAGGCGGGAACGCGGACGCCGTCCCTGTCGTTTAATGGAGCGACGGAGAGAAAGGATTCGAAGTGAGCGACTCAGCGGTTCGTGACCTGATCATCATCGGCGGAGGCCCTGCCGGTTACACGGCTGCGCTCTATGCGGCGCGAGCCGAGCTTCGCCCGCTCGTGATCGAGGGATTCCAGTGGGGCGGCCAGCTGATGCTGACGAGTGACGTGGAGAACTACCCGGGCTACGTCGACGGGATCATGGGGCCGGAGATGATGCGCGACTTCCGCAGCCAGGCCGAGCGGTTCGGCGCCGAGTTCATCACCGACAACGTGACCCGCGTCGACTTCTCCGAGCGCCCCTTCAAGCTCTGGATCGAGAAGGACGAGTACCGGGCGCACGCGGTGATCGTCGCGACAGGAGCCAACGCACGCTGGCTCGGGCTCGAGTCCGAGCAGCGCCTGCAGGGGCGCGGCGTCTCGGCCTGCGCCACCTGCGACGGGGCCTTCTTCAAGGAGAAGGAGATCGTCGTGGTCGGCGGCGGCGACACCGCCTTCGAGGAGGCGCTGTTCCTGACGCGCTTCGGCAAGAAGGTGTCGCTCGTCCACCGGAGAGACGACTTCCGCGCCTCCCCGATCATGGTCAGCCGCGCGAAGGAGAACCCGAAGATCGAGATCCTGACCCCGTACGTCGTGGACGAGGTGTTGGGCGACCTGACGGTGTCGGGTCTGCGCCTGAAGCACGCGGGCACCGGCGAGACCCGCGATGTCGACACCCAGGGCTTCTTCGTGGCGATCGGGCACGACCCGAACACGAAGCTCTTCGTCGGCCAGCTCGATCACGACGAGAACGGCTACCTGATAACGAAGCCGGGATCGACCGAGACCAACATCCCGGGCGTCTTCGCGGTCGGCGACGTGCAGGATCACATCTACCGGCAGGCCGTCACCGCGGCCGGGTCCGGGTGCATGGGGGCTCTCGATGCGGAGCGGTACCTCGCCGAGCGCGAGAGCCGCGAGGAGTCCGTGATCGCGGCGTAGCGCCCGTCTCGGAGCTCGTCGGCCGGGCCGCCGTGCCTCCAGATACCAGCCGACGAGCGGGCTAGCCTCCGCGTGTGGCCGCGTCGGCGCGCTGGGTCGACCTGATCGACCCGTCGGAAGAGGAGCTGACGGCCCATCTGCCGCCCGACCTGCATCCGACCGCCCTCGAGATCGTGCGGGCCCCGCACGTCCACGACGACGAACCGCGCCCGCGCATCGACTCGCACGGCTCCTACATCGTCGGGATCCTCCTGCTCGCGGTCGCCAAGCGTGAGGCAGACCGAATCTTCTTCCAGGAGATCGACTTCATCCTCACGCCCGAGCGGCTCGTGACGATCTCGAAGACCCCGCCGGGCGAGAAGCCCTTCGACCCGAAGCCTGCCATGGATGCGTGCAAGCCGGAGGAGCACGTCGGGATGTTCGCCTACAGGCTCGTGGACGAGATCGCCGAGCGCTATCTCGACCTGATCGACGACCTCAACGACGAGATCGACGAGCTCGAAGACCACGTCGAAGATTGGAGCTCGGGTGCCGTTCGCGATCGAATCTCGACGCTCCGGCACGACCTCCTCAGCATCCGCCGCACGCTGACCCCCACGCGTGACGGGGTGCGCAAGATCGTCGACGACCGCGTCGAGATCGACGATGTCGATGTCTTCCCTCGGGACGTCGAGCTGCACTTCGCGGACGCCTACGACAAGTTCCTGCGGGCGACCGAGGGGCTGGAGACGTCGCGGGACCTGGTCGCCGGTGTCCGCGACTACCTGCAGGCGAAGATCGCGAACGACCAGAACGAGGTGATGAAGCGGCTCACGGTGATCGCCTCGCTCCTGCTCGTCCCGACGTTCATCGTCGGCCTCTACGGGCAGAACTTCCGCCACATCCCCGAGCTCGGCTGGGGCTTCGGCTACTGGTGGTCATGGGGGCTGATCCTCGGCACGACGCTCTTGCAGCTCGCGTTCTTCCGCTGGAAGAAGTGGCTTTGACGGGGACGGCCGCGCATCTCCGGCGGGGCGCCCGCGTCCTCGTCGCGTGCCGTTCGCGTGTCCACCGGGCGAGCTCACGGCATTCGTCAGAGGCGCTGACGCACCTCCGCTGTGCGCGGCTACGCTGACTTCATGCCGTACTACATCTGCCCCCGCTGCAAGACGCGCCGTGTCGACCACGACGGGCGCGAGGGGCTGACCCAGGAGCCGCCCTCCTGCCATCACTGCGACTTCGGGTTCATGTTCGAGCTCCTCGAGGACTACTACCCGGCGCAGGCGACCGGCTTCGTCGTCTGCGACCAGGAGGCGCGGATCCTCGCGAGCGGCAACGGCATCTTCGAGATCACCGGCTTCGAAGAGCCCGACCTGATGGGGCGCGAGCTCGCCGAGGCCTTTCACCTCTCCGACACCGAAGCGGTCGAGACGGTGCGCGAATGGGGTGTCCGCCAGCTCGGGAAGGAGCTCTCCGTCAGGACACATGCGGGGCTCGAGAAGAAGGTGGTCGCCGACTTCTTCCCCGCCTACGACGACGACGGCGGCCTGCTCGTCGCATTGACGCCCGAGTAGCGGACGATCGGGCTATCCCGCCGGGACCCGGCTGGACGGGCACAGATCCTCGATCGGGCAGAGCTCGCATTCGGGCCGGCGCGCATCGCAGATGCGGCGGCCGTGCCAGATCAGCAGGTGCGGAAACCGCGCCCAGTCCTCCCGGGGCACGAGCCGCATCAGATCCCGCTCGATCTTCACGGGATCCTCCTGCTTCGTGAACCCGAGGCGCTGCGAGAGACGCCGGACATGCGTGTCGACCACGATCCCCTGCGCGTTCCCTCGCTCGGCCGTGACGACGTTCGCGGTCTTCCGGGCGACGCCGGGCAGGCGGAGGAGCTCCTCGAACTCGGTCGGCACCTGGCCGTCGTGCTCCTCGATCAGGATCCGCATGGTGCCGCGGATCGCCTTCGCCTTCTGCCGGAAGAAGCCGGTCTGGAAGACGTCGCGCTCGAGCTCTTCGACCGGCACCTCTAGGTAGTCCTCGGGTCGGCGGTACTTCGCGAAGAGCTTCTCGGTGACACGGTTGACGTTCACGTCGGTCGTCTGCGCCGAGAGCATCACCGAGACGAGCAGCTCGAGCGGGTCACGGAACCGGAGCGCGATCCGCGCGTCGGCGTGGGCGACGGCGAGCCGCTCGATCACCGGCCGGATGCGCTCGCGCCTGGGCGCGACCTTGCGACGGGTCTCTCCGACGTAGCTTCGCGCCACGCGCCGACGGTAGCGATTCGCGGCCGCCTCCGTCACAGGCGCGGACTCAGAACAGCGAGGGGTCTGCGGGGCTCGGCGGTTCAGGGGCAGCCGGTCTCCCGGCGGCCACCGGCTCGGCCTCGGGGAAGCTCTCGCTCCCGCCGTTCGTCCGGAGCTCCGGCAGCGGGTCGCCTCCGTCGTAGCCGCCGTTGAGGCGGGGCCCGGCACACACGACGTCGAGTGCTGGGCAACCCGCGCACGTGAACTCGCCCGGCGTCGGCACGAACTCCCCGGCCGCGATCTGCGCGATCGCCTCCGAGAGCCCGGCCTCGAGGCCGGGCACGTCGACGACGGCGAAGGTCGTCGAGACGACGGCATCGGGACGCTCCAGGAACACGTAGACGATCTCGACCTCCTCGGCCCCTGCACGGAAGCAGGCAAGCGCGTAGACGAGGCGCTGGAGGCGATAGTCGGCCTCGATCACCACGCCGGGCTCCCTGTCGCCGAGGACGTTCGTCTTGTAGTCGACGACGAGCGCACGACTGCCGTCGCGCTGCAGGATGTCGAGCCGCCCGTGGAGGAGCACCCCGTCGTGCACGAACGCGAAGGGCCGTTCCGGCCTGGCACCTTCGAGCGCCGCGACGCGACGGGCGAGATCCGACTCGCAGTAGGAGCGGACGAGACGGCTGATCCGGGAAAGCTCGTCGTCGTCGACGGCCGGGTACCACTCGCGCACGCGCTCGACGTCGGGCAGCGCCGGATCGTCGGGCGCAACGAGCTCGAGCAGCCGGTGCACGGCGTCGCCGATCTCGGTCGCCACGAGCCCGCGCCGCCCCTCCCCCGCGACCGGTCGCTCGCGCAACCCGGCGATCCGCTCGGCATAGAAACGGTAGGAGCAGCGCTGGAAGAGCGCGATCGCCGAGTACGAGAGCTGCCGGACGCGGTGGAGCGGCGCCGCCGGGATCGGAGCGAGCTCGGGGAGCCGCCAGCCCCGGACGGGCGCCGTAGCCGGTAGCTCGCCGAACAGGGCAAGCTGCCCCGCCTCCCCGGCTCCCTCCGCCGCGGGAGCCTCGATGCCGTCGGATCGGGCCTCCACGACCCCGTCGCGCTCGACGCGGACGAGGAACGACGCGCCTGCCCGCTCGAGCTCGAAGACCGAGCCGGAAGCAGCGAGATCCTCCTCGCAGTCGAGCTTCGCGAGCACCCAGCCGATCGGCGTGTCCCGCTCCTCCCCCACCGCGCCCGACACGAGCAGCCGGTCGATCGCGCGCGTCATCGCCACGTAGTAGAGGCGCAGCCGCTCGGCGCGGTCAGCCTCCCGCTCGGCCTCGCGCACCGCGTCGTAGGCGAAGACCGCTTTGCGCTCGTCGGATCCCGGACGGACGACCTTGAACCCGAAACGGCCGTCGGAGAGCGCGAGGATCTCGTCCGCGGGAGGCGGCCCGCCGAGGTCGCGGCCGGCGTCCGCGACGACGACCACCTTGAACTCGAGCCCCTTCGCGGCGTGGATCGTGAGCAGCCGGACGGCCCCGGCACCCTCCTCCTCGGAGACCGCCTCGAGCTGGGCCGCGCCGACGGCCTCCTGGTCCTTGACGAAGCCGACGAAGCCCTCGAGGTCGCGCCCCCGAAGCTCTTCGTAGGCGCGCGCCAGCCGCATCAGCTTGCGGAGGTTCGCGTACCGGCGCAGCCCGTCCCAGCGGGCGAGCACGGCGAGGTCGTAGTCGTGCTCCGAGACGACGAGCTCGCAGAGCCGCTCGAGCGACGTGCGCGCCGAGGCGCTGACGAGGCGCTCGTATCGCTGCTTGAACGCGCGCACGAGCCGTTCGTCCTCCGGCGAGAACGCCGGCGGCAGCGAGCGCTCGATTCCCGTGAAGAGCGGGCGGCGTCCGGCATGCCTCCTGATCAGCACGAGCCCGTCGTTGGAGACGCCGACGAACGGGGAGGCGAGAACCGCGGCGACCGCCTCGTCGTCGTAGCGGTTGCGAAGCAGCCGCAGGTACATGAGCAGGTCGACGACCTGCTGCTGGCCGAAGTAGCGCCTTCCCGTCGCACGGTGCGTCGGCAGGCCCTGCGCGCGGAGCTCCTCCTCGTACCACTCGGCGTCGGTTCCGGCTGCGAAGAGGAGCACGATCTCGCCGGGCGTCGCGGCACCCGCGTCGACGAGCTCCTTCACTCGTCGCGCCACCTGGCGGGCCTCGACCCGGCGCCAGTGGAGGCCGGACTCGCGGACGGCCTCCTTGTCGGTGACGAGCAGCTCGACGGGGTGCCCGAACACCGGGTCCGGGAACTCGCCCGAGGCGGCGAGAGGCTGGTAGCCGTCGCCGAACTCCTCGCCGAAGAGGTAGTTCACCGCGGCGAGCACCTCGGGCCGGGAGCGGTAGTTCTCCGTCAGGGGAAGCCTGAGTGCGGCCCGCTCGCGCCGCTCCCTGAAGACGCCGACGTCGGCATGGCGGAACCCGTAGATCGACTGGAACTCGTCTCCGACGAAGAAGACGTCCTCCGCGGGCCCTGCGGCGATCAGGTCGATCACCTCGCACTGCAGTGCGTTCGTGTCCTGGAACTCGTCGACCATGATCGCGCGGAACCGCAGCTGCTCGGTCTCGAGGATTCGCTCGTTGTCTCGCAGGAGGTCGCGCGCCAGCAGCTGGAGATCCTCGAAGTCGAGCGCGGCGTCCCGCTCCTTCGCGGCGGCGTACTCCTCGGCGAACAGGTTGAGCAGCTCCTGGAGCAGGTCGCGGTCACGGATCGCGGCCCGCTCGAGCGCCGCGCTCTCGACCGCCTTTCTCGCCTCCTCGTAACTCGCGGCCCTCGGCCCCTGCGCGCGCAGCGCAGCGAGATCGAGCAGCGTCTCCGGCAGCGAGGAGAGATCGAGCGCAGCCTGGGCGGCGGCCGTCTGGTTCTTCGTCGCCTCTGCGTCGTCCAGCAGGCACTGCGCCGCAGTACGAAAGGCCGAGAGCCGATCAGACAGGTCGACGGGCTCCCCCAGCTCGAGTGTCAGCGGCCTCCCGGCCGAGCGCAGCGTCTCGTAGACGCCCGTCAGCATCCGGCGCAGGCGCCTGCTGCCGTAGGTCGCGAGGAGGAGGAGGCGCTCCTCGTCCCTCGCCGAGCAGAACCTCGTGAGCGCGCGCTCGAACGCCTCCCCGCGGAGCACGGCGCCGTGCGCCTCGTCCAGCTCGTGGAAGCCCGGGTCGATGCCGACCTCGAACGGATGCGAGCGCAAGAGGCGGCTGCAGAAGCCGTGGATGGTCGAGATCCACGCACCGTCGAGCGCCTGGGCAAGGTCGTTCCGCCCGCGGCCGGCGAGTGCGGCTCGGATGCGTGAGCGAAGCTCGCCGGCGGCCTTGCGGGTGTAGGTGATCACGAGCACGGACTCGACGTCGAGCCCGTCGTCGCACACCGCCCGCACGAATCGCTCGACGAGAACGGCCGTCTTGCCGGTGCCGGCCCCGGCGGAGACGAACACCTCGCCGCTGGCCTCGATCGCCGCAAGCTGGCGCTCGTTCACGCGCGCCCGATCCGGCACATCGTCCAGAGGTCGCACCACGACGGGCACTCGCCGCCGCGCGGATCGTGGGCGACGTCGCCGTCACGGATCCGGCGTGCCGCACCCAGGGCGTGCTCGCGGGCCGCTTCGACCTGGCCCCAGAACTGCTCCTCGTCGAGGTAATCCCGCGACTGGTAGTCCGGGAGCTCCTCGCGGGCCTCGGCGCGGAGCATCCCGCGGGCTGCGCGCGAGCCCGAGAGAGCGCGGTAGACGCCCCCGAGCGGCTCGATCCCGGCGAGATCCCGCAGCACGAGCATGTACAGCGGCACCTGGAGCCGCCGCTCCTCGTCGATCTGGCGCGCCGAGAACGACCCTTTCCCCGACTTGTAGTCCTGGACGATGCCGCGGGCACTCAGCGGATCGATGTCGATGCGGTCGATCTTGCCGCTGACGAAGAGCCCGTCGCCGAGCTCGAGGCCGCGCTGGAGCTCCGGTGCCGACCGCTCCGAGCCGAAGCCGACCTCGAACCGCCTCGGCAGGAACCCGCTGAGCGACTCCGACTCGGCCCGGACGAACCGGATGAGGTCTCGATGGAGCGTCTCGCGCAGCTCCGCGGCGTCGACCTCGCCGAGGTCGAGGCGGACGCCCGAGCCGAGCGCGTCGTCGAGGCAGCGCTCGAGGAACCGAAGCGCCGCGTCGAGGTTCGCGGCCGTGACGCGCTCGGCGCCGAGCTCCTTCGGCAGCCCGGAGTAGAAGGCGTACAGCGCCTGGTGGGCGACCTTCCCGCGCAGGAGCGCATCGGCTTCGGCATCAATCGTCTTGGGATCGACCACGCGCTCGAAGAGCCACGCGGACGAGCAGTCGAGGAAGCGCTCGAGCTCGGTGGCCGCGAACACGGTCCGACCGCCGAGCTGCTCGAGCAAGACCGGGTTCCGAAGCTTCGTGTCCCGGGTGAACGCGCGGAGGGCGCGGTGGAGCCGCCGCGTCCAGTCGTTCGCATCCGCGAGTGCGAGAGCGAGCGGCTTGGCGTCCTCGTCCGCGGTCAGCCGAGCGAGAGCACGAAGGCGCTCGCGCTCGGTCGGAGCGGCCTCGATCGGCCAGGTGAGCTGCGAGAGCGCGCGCCGCCGGGTGGCGCGCTCCACCTCGTCGGGAGCGAACGCAGCGGCGACGTCGTGCCAGAACGGGCTCGCCTCGAGCGGAGCGCCTTCGTCAGTCGCCGCCTCCCGCACCAGGTAGAGCTTCCGGGTGGCCCGAGTGCAGGCCGTGTAGAACAGGTACCGGTCGCGGCTGATCCTGTCGGGGCGCTCGAGCCGCGCTCCGAGCGCGCGCCGCCGGTCATCGTCGAGGAACGGCGAGCTGCGACCACGCCGCGGCAGCGACCCTTCCTCGAGCCCGAGCACGAACACGATCTCGAACGCCCGCGTGCGTGCCTCGAGCAGGCCGAGAACGGCGACGCGTCCGGGCTCGGCCGGAGGCGCGCCCTGGACCTCGAGGCGCGCAAGCGCGTCGATCAGATCGCCGCGGTCGAGCGTCGCCCCGAGCGACTCGAGCACGGCGAGCTCGTCGAGGAGCGTCGTCGCGGACGAGAACGCACGGAGATCGCCTCGAGCCTGGTCGCCCACCGGGGGTGTCTCCGTCCCGTACGCGGAGCGAACCATGTAGGAGAGCACCGCCCTGACCCCCTCGAGCGGCGTCGCCGCCTCCCTGAGCACGTGGAGCGCCACCACCGGGGCCTCGCGGAACCGCTCGGTCTGCTCCTCGACCCGGGCCGGGTCCTCGACAGCCCGTCCGCGCAGCCGGCCCTCGACGAAATCGACGCTCGGCCGCGACACGCCCGAGAACTGGGTCCGCAGGAAGCCGAAGAGCTCCCGCCTGCCACCCCCCGACCATGCGAAGCGGAGCAGCGAGATGAGGGCGTTGCCGAGCGGTGTCACCGGGAATCGCGCTCGAGACTCGACGGCGTAGGGGATGCCGAGGGTCGGGAAGACGGTGTCGAGAGGTGCGCGCCAGCGCTCGACCGACGGCACCAGGATCCCGATCTGGTCGGGCGCGGTGCCGTGCCGCAGCGCAGCGAGGATCTCGTCGCCGACGAGCTCGAGCGTGCCGCGCATTCCTGCTCCGGCGAGAAAGGCGACTGCGCCGCCGACAGGCTCGACGCGCCCGGCTTCCTCGAAGAGCGCGCGCTCGAGGTGCGCGAGCGCGGGAGCGGCAAACTCGGCCAACCGCGGCGGGAGCTCGACGATGCGCTCCCTTGCGAGGCCCGCGAGATCCTCCGCCGTCCGGGCAAGGGAGGCAAACGCGACGCGGCCGGGCTCGTAGGGAAGGGAGACGTGAACGTCGGCTCGCGCGGCGAGCACCTCGAGCAGCAACCACTGCGTCGCCGTCAGGTCTTCGAACCCGTGGGCGAACACAGGCTCGCCGTGCCACGCGCTGAGGTCCCGCTGGAGGCGATCGCAGGCATCGCGCCGCCGCATCTCACGGCTCTCGAGCCCGAACCGGTCGAGCTCGGCTCGATAGGCGCCGTAGAGCGCACCGAGAGCCCCTTCGAGGTCGGAGGGCTCGAGCAGCCCTCCCTCGAGCTCCCTGACCACGGTGAGGAGCGAGTCCGCAAAGCCCGAGAAACGAGCCGAGCCAGAGAGCTCGACCCCGGAGCTCTGCGCCGACTGGACGGCTGCGCGGACGAGGAGGGAGCGTTGTGCCTCGGTCGCGAGAGCCCGCCGCCCAGGCTCGGCGCGGACAATGCGGTCGAAGAGGTCGTCGAAGGTGCCGATGGCGCCGCCGAGGAGGCACCCCGAGCGTGCCAGCAGGTCGCGTTCGATTCGAGCGACATCGGCGCGGTTGGGGACGATGAGAAACGGCTCGTCGTCGAGGCGCTCGAGATACCGGTCGAGGAGCAGCGCGACCTTGCCTGCATGGGCCGGGCCCGTGATCAGGCTCAATGCCAAGTCGATCCCTCTTTCATTCGGACGCTTCCACCGAGTCGATTTCGCTCCCGCCGGCGGCTCGCGAAGGCGAACGCGAGCCCGGGAGGCCGTCGGAACGGGTGGTCACTGCCATTGGAGCATGATTGCCTCAGGCGAGGGCGGCGGCGCGAGCGCACCCGCCTTCGCGAACCAGGCGAACGGTTGGCCTCATGGACACACCTGCCCGTAGAGGCCCATGCGCGCGTCCGTCGTGCCGGAGCCGGGAACGAACCCTGCCATCGGACCCTGCCATCGAGCCATCCTAGTTTTGCCCCGAGACGGCAGCGGGGCGGCACGGAAGGGAGTTGGCGCTCCGTGCGCATTTTCGCAGCCGGCCTGCAACAACAGCGAGCACGGCGCCCCGCTCGAGAGCGGGGCGCCGAAGGCTCACGACCTCGACCGCAACAGTCGAGGAGCTCGAAGCAAATTCCGACTTCTAGGCGGTCGCAGCCTTCGGCCGGCGTCCCCGCCGCGCGGCCGGACGGCCGGGCATGTTGCCCGCGCACGTGTCGCACAGATCGGCGACCTTCGAGCCACGACGAGCGTCGGTAAACGTGACGCGCGAGGTGGCACCCTTGTTCTCGCCGACTTCTTTCCCACAGCTATCGCAAACCAGCACTGTTCTCCGAGCCACGAATACTCCTTCGATTGGGGCCACAAATACGCTTGGAGCGACGAACCGTGGATAGTGAAGCAAAACTGCGCCGACCTCGGGCCGCAAACCGATTGCCATAAGACGTGTCCGGTCATCATCCATTTGTATTACTCGAATAGATCATTCAATTTCATTGCCGGACGGAATTGGCACCTGATCTTCCGAGGTCTTTCTCCGATGGCCGAGCTTCCGGTGGACGACGAAGACGGCGACCACCAGAACGGCGATCACGATCGCCGCATAGACTCCGTAGTGCGTCACAGAATCGACGGCGGCCCGCCCGAATTCGTAGGCGGCAAGTCCGATCGCCGTCGCCCACACGGTGCCGCCCACTGCATTGAAGAGGACGAAGCGCCGCCAGCGCATGTGGCTGATGCCTGCCAGCCAGGCAGCCGTGATCCTCAATCCCGCGATGAACCTCGCCACGAGCACCGTCTTCGAGCCGTGCCGCTCGAAGAACCGCTCCCCGGCCGGAAGGAACCTCGGCAGGACGTCGCGCACGACCGGCAGGCGCTCGAGCAGCGCCCGTCCTCCGATTCGCGCGATCCAATAGCCCGTGTTGTCCCCGACGATCGCGCCGCACGCAGCGACGGCGATCACCTCGACGATCTGGAAGTGGCCGCTCCCTGCCAGGACTGCTGCGGTGATCAGCGCCGTCTCGCCGGGGAGCGGGATCCCGCATCCCTCGATCGCGACGAGGGCGAAAACGAGGATCAGGCCGTAGCTCTCGAGCTCGTGTGTCACCCGAGCGAGTCTAGGAGCTCTCGGCCCGACACCGACCCTCCAGGACATCCAGCGCGGATTCGCCTGCGAGCGCTGCGCCTGAACGGTGGGGACTGTCCCGCTTTTCCTTACAACAGCGCGGCCGGCGTAACCACCGTCCGGCGTACACCCTGGGGACTTTCCCCACGGTTTTGGCGTGTCGAAGCGCGGGGCCGTCAGCTGCGAAGCGGTCAGTGCCCTCGGGAATGTCCCCGGGTCCTGATCACTCGATCTGAGCCGACGGGGGCGCTTCGGGAGCGAAGGTTCGCCCAGAGCGCATTTGCGGTAGCGTCGCCCGCGAGATGAGAGTTGGAGTTCCCAGGGAGAGCGCCGCCGGCGAGTCGCGCGTTGCACTCGTGCCGGACGCGATCGCGAAGCTGGATGGCTTCGTGTTCACCGTCGAGCGCGGCGCGGGTCAGGCCGCCGGTTACCCCGACGAGCTGTACGCGGCGACCGGCGCCGAGGTCGTCGCCGACGCCTGGGAGGGTGCCGACGCAATCGTCAAAGTCGCGCCGCCGAGCGACTCCGAGCTCGAGAGACTGCGCGCCGGCGAGGTGCTGATCGGCTTCCTCCAGCCGCTGACCGATCGGGACAGGATCGAGCGGCTCCATGCCCACGGTGTGATCGCATTTGCGATGGAGTCGATCCCGCGCACGACGCGCGCCCAGGCGATGGATGCGCTCTCCTCCCAGGCGACCGTCGCCGGGTACAAGGCTGTGCTGATCGGCGCCGACCATCTCCCCCGCTTCCTGCCCATGCTCACGACCGCCGCCGGCACGATCGCGCCCGCGCGGACACTCGTCCTCGGCGCGGGTGTCGCAGGGCTGCAGGCGATTGCCACGGCCCGCCGGCTCGGCGCGGTCGTCTCCGGCTTCGACGTCCGGCCGGCCGTGCGCGAGCAGGTTCAGTCGCTCGGCGCGACCTTCCTCGACCTCGGCGTGACCGGAGAGGAGACCGAGGGCGGCTATGCGCGAGAGCTGACACCCGAGGAGCAGGCGCGCCAGCAGGAGGCGCTCGCCGAGCGGATCCCCGAGTTCGATCTCGTGATCACCACCGCAGCCATCCCGGGCCGCCCGGCGCCGCGGCTGATCCCGACCTCGGCGGTCGAGAGGATGCGCCCGGGATCGGTCGTGGTCGACCTTGCCGCCGAGACCGGCGGCAACTGCGAGTCCACCAGGCCCGGTGAGATCATCGACGTCGGCGGAGTGACCGTGATCGGCCTCCTGAACCTGCCGAGCTCGATGCCCGGCCACGCAAGCCAGTTGTACGCACGGAACGTCTCGTCCCTGCTCGAGCATCTCGCGCCCGGTGGCGAGCTGACGCTCGACTGGGAGGACGAGATCACGGCCGGCGCCTGCGTGACGAGGAAGGAGCAGACATGACCATGCACGGCCGACGGCACTCGATCTCCTGGGACGAAAGCTGTAACAGAGGGGAGCACCTGTGAGCCATTACGCGCAGCTCGTCGTCGAGCTCACGATCCTGGCGCTCGCGATCTTCCTCGGGGTCGAGGTGATCTCGAAGGTGCCTGCCCTGCTCCACACGCCGCTCATGTCCGGGACGAACGCGATCCACGGGATCGTGGTCGTCGGCGCGCTCCTGATCGCGGGAATCGCCCGTCCCGACCTGCTCACCGGCTGGGTCGGCTTCGTCGCGATGATCCTCGCCGCCGCCAACGTGGTCGGCGGCTTCGTGGTCACCGACAGGATGCTCGAGATGTTCAAGCGGCGCGAGCCGCCGAAGCGGGACGGGGACGCCGGCAAGGGCAGCTGATGGGCCAGACGACCTCGAACCTGCTCTACCTCGTCACGATCATCTGCTTCGTGCTGGCGCTCCGGTTCCTCTCGTCGCCGTCGACGGCGCGGCGCGGGAACTGGATCGGCGCGGCCGGCATGGTCGTCGCGATCGCCGTGACGCTCGCTCACCACGGCATGCACGTCGGCTGGCGCATCCCGGTCGGCGGCGCGATCGGCGCTGCCTTCGGTGCGGTCGGCGCCCGCAAGGTGAAGATGACCGCTATGCCGCAGATGGTGGCGCTCTTCAACGGCGTCGGCGGCGGTGCGGCGGCGCTCGTGTCGCTGGCGGAGTTCCATCTGCTCACGCCGGAGCCCGGCCACCTGCACGGCGACGTCGCGGTGTCGGTCGTCCTCTCGGCGCTGATCGGATCGGTCTCGTTCGCTGGCTCGGCGATCGCGTTCGCGAAGCTCCAGGAGCTGATCGGCGGACGACCGATCACGTACCCGGGCCAGCAGGTCTTCAACGCGATCCTCATCCTGGCCGTTGCCGCGGCCGGAGTCGGGATCGTCGCGGGCTACGAGCACGAGTGGCTTCTCGTCGTCTTGATCATCGGGGCGCTCATCTTCGGGGTGCTGTTCGTCCTGCCGATCGGCGGCGCGGACATGCCGGTGGTGATCTCGCTGCTGAACGCATTCACCGGCCTCGCGGCGGCGGCGACCGGCTTCGAGCTCGGCTCGAACGTGCTGATCGTCAGCGGCGCGCTCGTCGGCGCGTCGGGCACGTTGCTGACCCTGTTGATGGCACGCGCGATGAACCGCTCGGTCGCGAACGTCCTCTTCAGCGCCTTCGGGCAGGTGCAGGCCGGCGCGGGCACCGGGGCAGCGCTCGAGGGAACGATCCGGTCGCTCGGCGTCGAGGACGTGGCGATCATGCTTTCGTACGCCCAGCGGGTCGTGATCGTGCCCGGTTACGGGCTGGCGGTCGCCCAGGCGCAGCATGCCGTCCGGGAGCTCGCCGACCTGCTCGAGTCGAAAGGGGTGCAGGTGTCGTTCGCCATCCATCCGGTCGCGGGCCGGATGCCGGGGCACATGAACGTGCTCCTCGCGGAGGCGAACGTCCCGTACACGGCGCTGAAGGAGATGGACGAGATCAACCCGGAGTTCCCGCAGACCGACGTGGTGCTCGTGATCGGCGCGAACGACGTCGTCAATCCCGCGGCGCGAACCGACCCGACGAGCCCGATCTACGGCATGCCGATCCTCAACGTCGACGAGGCGAAGCAGATCGTGGTCAGCAAGCGCTCGATGGCGACCGGCTTCGCCGGCATCGACAACCCCCTGTTCGTGAACGAGAAGACCGGGATGCTCTTCGGCGATGCGAAGGATTCGGTGCTGAAGGTGATCGCCGCCGTCAAGGCACTGTGACGGCCGGCGTCCCGCTTTTCGGAGCACATCACATCGAGCAGGCCGTCTCCACCGACGACGCGGTCGAGGCGGTCAGGGAGGCCTTCGTCGCCCACCATCGCGGCGAGTGGGAGATGCCTCCGAAGGTCTACGTCACGAACTACCCGGCGGGGGACTTTCGCGCCATGCCCGCCCTCGGTAGCGGCCACGCGCTCCTGAAGTGGATCAACTCGTTCCCCGGCAACCCGGCGCGCGGGCTTCCGACCGTCTCGGGCGTCGTGCTTCTCTCGAATGCCGAGACGGGCGAGCTCGAGGCGATCCTCGACGCCGGCGCTCTCACCTCGCTGCGAACGGGCGCGGCCGCGGTGCTCGCAGCCGAGACGCTCGGCCGGCCGGACGCCGGCAGCACAGCCGTCGTCGGAGCAGGCGTGAACGGCCGGGCGGCGGCGCGGATGTTCCTCGAGCGCGGAAGGGCGGTGTCGATCTGGGATCTCGATCCGGCCCGGGCCGCTGAGGCTGCCGGTGAGCTTGGCGCCGAGGTGGCGCCGTCGCTCGCCGAGGCGCTCGCCGCTGACCTGCTCGTCACGGTCACGCCCGGAGGGACGGTGCTGCTCGAGGAAGGCTCTCTCTCGCCCGGGCAGCACGTGAGCCTGATGGGCGCCGACGGGCCCGGGAAGGCCGAGATCGCTCCTGCCGAGCTCGCGCGGACGCACATGTTCTGCGACGACTGGGAGCAGGCAAGCCACGGCGGTGAGCTCGCCCAGGGCTTCGCGGCCGACCTGGTCTCGCAAGCCGATGTCGGGCTGATCGGCGCGGTGCTCGCGGGCGAGGCCGACGGCCGGCGGGATGCCGCCGACATCACGACGTTCGACTCGACCGGCCTCGCGATCCAGGATCTCGCGATCGCGATCGCCTGCTTCGAACAGGCCGCGAGGCTCGACCTGCCCACCGTCACGCTCTAGGAACCACTCCCGCCTGAGACGGTCAGGCGGGAAGCCGCGCAGGGTCGAAGAGCGCCAGCTCGGGCGCATCCTCGCCCAGTATCGCCTGCGCGACGAGCTCGCCGCAGGCGAAGCCCAGCACGTTGCCGTGACCGGAGTAGCCGCCTGCGACCCACAGCCGATCGGTCCCGGGAACGCGTCCCGCGAGCGGTAGGCGATCGGCGGTCTCGCCCCAGGAGCCGGACCAGCGGTGGGTCGCGACCGGCCGCCGGCCGAGCAGCTGCTCGGCAAGCGCGTCCAGCTGATCCTGGATCGTGGCGGTCGTCTCGTCGGCACTCGTGCGCTCGGTTGCGAAGCTCGTGTCTCTGCGCCCGCCGAGGATGAGCCTCCCGTTCGGAAGCTGCTGCCAGTAGTCGTACCCGCCTCGCGCGTAGTGCGGCCGGTCGTAGAGCCGGACGGCGATCGGCTCGGTTGCGAGGACCTGGCCGCGCATCGCGGTCACGAGCGGCGCGAGCTCGGGCGCAAGCGCTTCGGTCATGCCGTCGACCGCGAGCACGACCGGCGTATCGAGCTCGTCGATCGCGGCGCGATCGAGCCGGCGATGCTCGACGATCTCCACCCCCGCGGCGTACGCGTGCCCGGCAAGCCGGCGCACCCAGCGGGCAGGTTCGAGCGCCCCGTCCCCGGGGTTGACGAACCCTCCGGCGAAGAGCCCGGAGAGCGGCTCTGTGAGGCCGCCGAGCCATTCGGCGCGGAAGCCGTCGGCGCGCAGCGCCTCCACCTCCCGCTCGAGCTCCTCGAGCTCCGCCTGATCGACTGCGAGCCGCACGCTCCCGACCCGCCGGAGTGCGTCCCCGGCGAGGCGCGCCATCGCGTCGAGCGCCCGCTCCGTGAGCGCCCAGAGCGCGCCCGCGCGGTCGGCGCCGAGGCTCTCCCGGGCCGCGTCGTAGGCGGGGGCTCCGCCTCGAAGCGCGAAGCCGCCGTTCCGGCCGCTCGCCCCCGACGCGACCTCGGCGGCCTCGAGGAGGCGGACGCGAAGACCGCCCTGCGCCAGCGTCAGAGCGCAGGAACAGCCCGTCACGCCGCCGCCCACGACCACGACGTCCACCGCGTTCGCGCTCTCGGTCGCCGGGGCCGAGAAGGCCCGGTCAGGCTGGGCGAGCCAATATGAAGTTGTCATCCGGGGTCCGCCCCCATCGCGCGATCCTACGGCTGCGGCATCACCTCCTGTAGACCCCCGAGCGGACCTCGACGAGGCCCACCAGCTCGAGCTCCGTCAGCGCGGCCGCCGCCTCGCCGGCCGGGAGCCCGGTTGCACGAACGATCTCGTCGGCGCTCGACGCGCCCGCATCGAGGGCCCCCAACACCGCTCGCGCCGCCTCGTCGAGCTCTACGGGCTCTGCCTGGGACGCTACCGGGTCGACCCCGAGGGCCTCCAGGACGTCCTCCACGCTCGTGACCGGGGTCGCCCCGAGGCGGAGAAGCCCGTTCGACCCGGCCGAGAGCGGCGAGGTGATCTCGCCGGGGACGGCGAGGACATCCCGCCCCTCTTCCAGCGCCAGGTCAGCCGTGATGAGCGCGCCGCTGCGCTCGCGGGCCTCGACGACGACCGTCGCGCCCGTGAGGCCGGCGACGATGCGATTCCGGGCCGGGAATCGCCACGGCGCCGGCGCCACGCCCGGCGGATACTCGGAGACGAGCAGGCCGCTCCGCGCCACCTCGCCGGCAAGCGAGGCGTGAGCCCGCGGGTAGTCGCGATCGATGCCGCAACCGAGCACCGCGACCGTGGCTCCTCCTGCGTCCAGGGCGCCGCGGTGCGCGAACGAGTCGACGCCGCGGGCGAGGCCGGAGACCACCAGGATCCCATGTGCGGCGAGACCGCGGGCAAGGCTCCGAGCGACGTGAGCACCGTAGTCGCTGCAGGCTCGGGCACCGACGATCGCTACCGAGGGTGACGCGAGAAGGCCCGATCCACAGTCCCCGCGGAGAAACAGGCCCGGTGGCGGGTCGTGGATCGACCCGAGCCGCGAGGGGAACCCCGGATCGGAACGCCCGAGCCACCGGAACCCGCCTGCCGCAAGCCCGGCGAGCGCGGCCTTCTCGTCGAAGCCTGCAAGGAAGCTCTCGAAGGCGCGTGAGCGCGGGATGCGATCGGTCGCGTGAACGTCGCGCACTGCGGCGAACATGGCGAGGGCGAGCTCACTCATGACGCCGAAAGCTCGGAGGGGCATCGGTAGGAGAGCGCCTCGGCGACGTGCTCCGGGGCGACGTGCGGAGAGCCTGCGAGCGCTGCGATCGTCCTCGAGACCCTGATCACCCGGGCGCGCCCTCGACCCGAGAGAGGCAGCCGCTCGACGGCACGACCGAGCAACCCGCCGGCATCCGCCGTGAGCTCCGGCATCGCCCTCGCAAGAGCCTCTCGGCCCGAGGTCACACGCTCCCGGACTGCGGTCGACCCCTCGCCCGGCTGCGAGGCGAGCTCGGCTGCTCTCGGACGCGGGAGCGACACGACGAGGTCGAAGCGGTCGAGGAGCGCCCGCGAGAGGCGATCGCGATAGCGGTCGACCTGCTGCGGACTGCACGAGCACGATTTGGAGGCATCGCCGCGGCCACCGCACGGGCAGAGGTTCATCGTCCCGACGAGCTGGAACCGCGCCGGGAAGATGCACCGTCCACCAACCCGTGCGATCGAAATCAGGCCGTCTTCGAGCGGTTGCCGCAGCCCCTCGAGCACGGGTCGGGGAAACTCGGGCAGCTCGTCGAGGAGGAGCACGCCGAGATGGGCGAGCGTCGCCTCGCCCGGCCGTGGTGTCGAGCCGCCGCCGACGATCGCAGCCACCGACGCGGTGTGATGCGGCGCGCGGAACGGAGGCGTCCTGACGAGCCCGCTGCCGGCGCCGAGCACGCCCGCGACCGAGTGGATCCTCGTGACCTCGAGCGCCGCCTCGTCGTCGAGCCCGGGCATGATCCCCGGGAGCCGGCGCGCGAGCATGGTCTTGCCGATTCCGGGAGGCCCGGCGAGCAGGAGGTTGTGACCACCGGCCGCGGCGATCTCGAGCACACGCCTCGCGCGCTCCTGGCCGCGGACATCGGCGAGGTCGATCGTCGGAACGTCACGGTCGTCTGCAGGTGCGGGATCCGGGAGCGGCGGATCGCCGTGACCGCGGAAGTAGGCGACCGCCTCCGCGAGATGGCGCACCGCGATCGGCTCGATGCCTGCAAGGGCGACCTCGGGCCCCGACTCGGCGGGGCAAACGAGGCGGCTTGCGCCGTGGCGCCGGGCCCCCTCGGCCGCGACGAGCGAGCCCGGGACCGGTCGGAGACGCCCGTCGAGCGCGAGCTCGCCGACAGCGGCATGACCGCGAAGGCCGTCCGGCGGGATCTGACCGGACGCGCCGAGGACCGCAAGTGCGATCGGCAGGTCGAATCCGGACCCCTCCTTGCGCAGGTCGGCGGGAGCGAGGTTGACCGTGATCCTGCGCAGGGGCCACTCGAGCTCGGCCGAGGCGATGCCGCTGCGCACTCGCTCCTTCGCCTCCTGGCACGCTCGATCGGCAAGACCGACGATCGCGAAGCCCGGCACCCCGTGTTGCAGGTGAGCCTCGACCTCGACCTTGCGGGGATCGAGGCCGACGAGTGCGTGAGTGAGCGTCCGAGCGAGGATGTAGTCAGATTAGACAACCACAACATCGGCGAGTGTCACAACTTCGTGCCAAATCTCCGGGCAGGAACTGCTCGGAAGCTAGAAGCCAGGCGCGCCGGTGCCGCGCAGACCCTCGCCGGAGACCGCGATCAGGGCCGCCAGGTCGACCACTGCGGCGACAACGAACGCGCCGCCGAGCCACGCCTGCCCCACCGTCGCGAGAGCTCCGCCGACAAGTCCGAACAGAACGAGCTGGAGAGCGACCCAGAGCGGCCGCGGGAGGGGATACCGGGCCTTCGGCGCGATGTAGAGCCCCCAGAAGACACCGATCGCGACCGGGGAGAGGAAGGCAAGCGCGACGCACACCGCCGTGCCGACGTCGAGCTCGAGGGCCCAGTAGACGACGGCGCCGAGCAGGCAGAGCTCGAGGCCGAACCGGACCGCGTGGAGCGCGAGCTTCACGCCCGGCGGGCGACGAGCACGTCCTCGAAGTACTCGCCCGCACGCCGCCCGGTCCGCCGGTTGACGTGGCGGCGGTACCGGCCGTCGAGCCGTAAGCCGGCCAGCGAGAGCACCTCGGGGTAGAGATCCCGGCGATCGTTGACGACGATGAGGAGCGGCGCATCGCTGCGCAGGGCCTCAGAGGCACGTCCGAGCACTCCGGCGACGCCCTCGGTGTAGGCGCGGAGAGCCTCCCTGCCGGTTCCCGCCGCGGCGGCGCCGAGCTCCCGCTCTCGGAGATCGTCCAGGCCGAGCAGCTCGTAGGCGTACCGGTGCTGCTCGTGGTAGTCGATCAGCCCCGGATAGGGCGGTGAGGTGACGATCGCGTCGTAGTCGTCGCCGACGTCGACCTCACGAGCATCGCCGTGGAGCACGAGCGCCTCGCCGTCGCCCCTGACACGGGAGAAGTCCTTCAGGCGGGCGAGCGTGTCGAGCGTGTAGCGGCGCAGGAAGTGCGACGCACGCTCGATCGGGCGGCACTCCCGCTTGTGCTTGAAGCACCAGTAGGGGTCGTGCTGCGGCCGGGCGGGGAAGTCGAGGTCGAAGTGGGTGGTGAGCCGGGCCGAGCGCGCAGCGCGCGCCAGGACGACGCGCAGGACGTCGGCATGGGTGTAGTCCGCGAGCAGCGCCCGGAACGCCAGGAGGTCTTCGGCCGCCTGGGGCGCGAACCACTCGGCGACGTAGCCCATCGGCTTGGCACCGGCCTTGCCTTCGCCGGCCTCGAAGCGCGCGAGAGCGTCGCGGAGCTCGCGGTCGAGCACGACCGGATCGACCCTCGCCGTCTTGACGCGCATGAGCAGACAGTTGAACGCCGCCAGGTCGACCCCGGTGGCGCCATGCCCGCTCTCGAGCGATTGGACGAGCGTCGTCCCCGAGCCGGCGAAGGGGTCGAGCACCCTGCCTCCGGTGGTGACGTGCCTGCGAAGGAGCTCCTCGACGAGCTGCGGGATGAACTTGCCGAGATAGGGATGAAGCCGGTGGACGTGCTTCGTCCGCTCGCGCTCGGGGAGCTGCTGCTCCGACCAGGAGAGCTCGACATCGAGCTCCGCGTAGAGCGCGTCCTGCGTCGCCGCCATCCATGCCTGAGTTCGGGGGACGGAGGCCGATTCCTATGCATCGTGGGGGAACCAACCAGGTTCCCCCACGACCCCCCTCCTCCGCGGCGGCAGCCACTCGGCAACGAGCCTCCTGCCGGGCAAAGCCCGGCTCCGCGACCACCGCCCGCCATCCATCGCTCCAGACGACAAAGGCGCCGAACCACCCGAAGAGGTCGCTCACCTCGGGCCCAAGAAGCGCCCTGAGGGAACCTCGTTGGTTCCCCCAGGGACTAGAAGGCGTTTCGGAGGCACTCGAGCTCGTCTCCGCGGATCGCGATCACGTCGAACCTGATCGTGTGCTTGTCGTATTCGCGGTGGCCGGCAAGCCACGTCTCCGCCGCCCGCCGGATCCGGCGCACCTTCTCCGGCGTGACCATCTCGAGCGGGTCGCCGAATGCGTCGCCGGACTTCGACTTGACCTCGCAGAAGACGACGGTGCGGCCGCGGCGCGTGACGAGGTCGAGCTCGTAGCCCGCGATCCAGACGTTCGCGGCGAGCACCCGGTACCCGCGCAGCCGGTACCACCGCGCCGCGCGGAGCTCGGCCGCGTTCCTCGCGGGCACGCGGCGGGAGCCTACGCCTCGGCGACCGCGAGCTCGACCGGCTCGTCGGCGAGCCCGTAACAGAGAGCCCGGAAGGAGCGCCGGTGGATCTCACACGGCCCGATCCGCCGCACCGCGGCGCTGTGTGACCGGGTGATGTACCCCACATGCGAGGCGAACCCGTACCCGGGATAGACGGCGTCGATCGCGTGCATGTAGCGGTCGCGGGTGACCTTCGCGACGATCGAGGCAGCCGCGATCGCCGCGCTCTTCTCGTCGCCGTCGACGACGGCGCGATGGGGCGGTGCGAGCGGCCCGAGCTTGAAGCCGTCGACGAGGCACGCATCGGCCGGCTGGCAGGCCCAGAGCGCTTCGCGCAGGCCTCGGAGGTTCGACCTGTGCAGGCCGTCGCGATCGATCACAGACGGCGGGAAGACGCGCACCGACACGCGCTCGGCGCAGGCGAGCACGGCGACGTAGAGCTCCTCGCGAGCGTCGTGCGAGAGCTGCTTGGAGTCGTTCAGAAACGCGAGCGGCCTGACGCGATGGTCGCGAAGCGACTCGAGGTCGAGCAACACGCCCGCCACGACCAGCGGGCCGGCGAGCGGCCCTCGGCCGGCCTCGTCGGCGCCCGCGACGAACCTCACGCCGAGGCGGCGGTCGAACGAGAGGAGCTTCCGGCCGGTGCGCTGACCCACGGATCGAGGATAGCCCCGGGCGCCCGGCGCTCTTACAATCGAGGCGATGGAGGACACACGAGAGGCCGCTCGGAGCGTGCTCGAGCTTGCCGGCCGCGGGCTGTGGCTCGCCCAGCTCGGCTTCTGCCTTTTCTTCTTCCCCGTGGCGGCCGGCGCCGTTGCCGGCTACGGCGTCGCCCACCCGCATGCACGCATCGCAGCGCTCGTGCTGTTCGCGCCGCTGCTCCTGGCCACTGTCGCCGAGCTGACGACGTATCGCGGCCTGCGCCGCGGGTAGTCGACTAGCTCTGGCGGACTTCGCGGACGCGGGCCTTCTTGCCGACCTTGCCGCGGAGGTAGTAGAGCTTGGCGCGGTTCACGTCGCCGATCGCGGTCACTTCGATCCTGTCGATCTTCGGTGAGTGGAGCGGGAACGTGCGCTCGACACCGACGCCGAAGGAGTTCTTGCGGACGGTGAACGTCTCGCGCACACCGGCGCCCTGACGCTTGATCACGATGCCCTCGAAGACCTGGATGCGGCTGCGGCTTCCCTCGATGACGCGGAAGTGGACGCGGACGGTGTCCCCCGCCTTGAAGCGAGGAACCTCGCGCAGCTGCGCGCGCTCGAGTTTCTCGATGATCGTGCTCATGACAAGAGGGGCCCCGAAGGCCGCGACCATCCTACCAGCGCCGCAGCGGTCGCTACGGGCGGTGGCTCGCTACAGACGCGCGAAGATCGACTGCACCGACAGGCGCCCGGGCGGCCAGTAGGTCGCGACGACCTTGCCGATCAGGTCGTGCCGGGGCACGGTCCCCCAGCGCCGCGAGTCGCACGAGCCGTTCCGGTTGTCGCCCATCATGAAGTACTGCCCGGGCGGGATCTTCTGCGGCGGGTAGCTGAAGTGGTCGCGGAAATCCTTCTGGATGTAGGGCTCGTCGAGCTTCTTGCCGTCGATGTAGACGTCCCCGTTCTTCTCCGACCAGGTGTCGCCCGGAAGCCCGATCAGCCGTTTGACGTAGACGCCGCCCGTCCCGCAGACGACCGCAGCTTTGGGTGGGGTGTTGAAGACCACGATGTCGCCGCGCTTCGGGGAGGAGATGTCGTAACAGATGCGGCAGGCGAGGACGCGGTCGGAGCCGCTGAACAGGCCGCCCTTCGCGAGGCAGCCGGCGCCCGGCAGGGCACAGTGGAGCGTCGGCTCCATCGAGCTCGACGGGATGCGGTAGGGGTTGATCACCCATTGCTTGATCCCGAGCACGATCAGGATCGCGCCGAGGATCGTCACGAGCCAGTCGATCGTCACGCGAACGCTGCTCGGCAACCCGGTGGTCAGGCGGTCGATGGGGTTTCTCAACGGACGTGCTCCTTCCGCCAGCGTTCGATTCGGCCGTGGTCACCCGACAGGAGGACATCGGGAACACGCCAGCCCCGAAACTCCGGCGGGCGCGTGTAGTGCGGGTATTCGAGCCTACCTTCGAGCTCGGCGGAGAAGCTCTCGTTCTCGCCGGAACCGGCCGCGAGCGCGCCCGGGAGCCGGCGTGCGACGGCGTCGACGACGATCATCGCCGGGAGGTCGCCGTTCGACAGGACGTAGGGGCCGACCGAGATCGCGTCGTTGCACAGGTGCGTGACGATGCGCTCGTCGAAGCCCTCGAAGCGGGCCGAGAGCAGGGTGACGTGCTCCTCGCCGGCGAGATCCTCGACGACCTCCTGGGTGAGGGCCCGCCCCTGCGGGGTCAGCGCGACGACTCGATGGGCCGGCGCCGGGCCGTAGACCGCGTCGAGCGCCGCCGCGACGACGTCGACCCGCAGCACCATCCCGGCGCCGCCGCCGTAGGGCTCGTCGTCGACGCTCCCCGAGTTGAGCGGCGTCGTGTCGCGGTAGGAGAAGAGCCTCAGGTCGAGCTCGCCGCCGAGGACGGCCGCAAGCGGGCGTTGCTCGGTCAGCCACGAGTAGGCAGGCGGAACGAGGGTGAAGACATCGAGGCGCACGTGGGTGCTCAGGCGGGATCGGAGAAGCCGGGAGCGACAAGGATACGCCCGGCTTCGAGCTCGACTGCGAGGACGCAGGCGCCGACGAGCGGGAGCAGGAGGCCGTTGCCGAGGTCGAGCGCGTCGTTTGCCGGGCCCGGATGGACCGCCTCGACGCGGCCGAGGCCGCGGCCGCCTTCCTCGACCACCTCGAGGCCGATCAGCTCGAAGGTGTAGTACTCGTCCTCCCCGGTCGGCGGCAGCGCCTCACGGGGGATCTCGAGCCGGGCGCCGCGCTCGACCGGCCGGTCGAGGCGGATCACGGGCCGCCCGCCGGCGCCGCGGCGCGAGGCGACGACCTCGACCTCGACGCCGGCGGCGAGCAGCCGGGCGCCGGCCTTGAACCAGCGCCGGTCGTCGCTCGGATCTTCGACGAAGAACGCGCCGTCGAGCCCGTGCGGGCGCCCGACTCTCCCGACGGGGACGAGCTCTGGCACGGTCAGCCGGCGATCTCGACCAGCACCCGCCGCCCGTCGCGGGCCGAGCTCGCGCGCACGACGGTTCGCAACGCACGCACGACGCGTCCGCCGCGACCGATCACCTTGCCGACGTCGTCGGGCGCGACGGTCAGGAGGAGGACGAGCGCGCCGTCGCGCTCCTCGCTCTCGACGCGCACCGCCCCGGGATCGTCGACGAGCCCACGCGCCAGATACGCGAGCAGCTCGGCCATTCGAGCGCTAGGAGATGCCCTTGACCTTGATCAGGCGGGCGACCGCCTCGGTGGGCGTTGCGCCCTTCCCGAGCCAGCTCCTGACCTTCTCGTCGTCGAGCTCGATCGTCGAGGGATCGGTCTGCGGGTTGTACCGCCCGACGATCTCGAGGAACTTGCCGTCACGCGGCGAGTGCGAGTCCGCCGCGACGACGCGGTAGATCGGATTCTTCTTTGAGCCCACGCGTGTGAGCCGGAGCTTGACTGCCATACGGAGAGCTTACCGACGACCGGACTTGCGCTTGCTCTTCTTCCGCTTCGACGGCGTCCGGCGGGACATCGGAGCCGGTGCGGCACCGGGGCCGCCGGCCAGGTCGCCGAGCCCCGGAAGGGCGGGCATCTTGCCCCGGCTCATCTGCCCCATCATCTTCTCCATGGCCTTGCGGGCCTCGAGGAGCTGGCTGACCTCCTGGACGCTCGCCCCGGAGCCGCGGGCGATGCGCTGGCGGCGGCGGCCGTCGATCAGGTGCGGGATGGAGCGCTCGCGCGGGGTCATCGAGAGGACGATCGCCTCGACGCGCTTCAGCCGGGTCTCGTCCACGTCGAGCCCGGAGAGCTGCTGGCCGAGCCCGGGCATCATCTTGAGCACGCCCTGGAGGGGGCCCATGCGGCGGAGCATCTTCTGGGCCTGCAGGAAGTCGTCGAAGGTGAACTGGCCCTTCCGCATCCGGGCCTCCATCGAGGCCGTCTCCTCCTCGGAGGCCGCCTGCTCGGCGCGCTCGATCAGGGTGAGGACGTCGCCCATGCCGAGGATGCGAGAGGCCATCCGGTCGGGATGGAAGACCTCGAGCGCATCGAGCTTCTCACCCGTGGAGGCGAACATGATCGGTCTGCCGGTGACGCTCTTGACCGAGAGGGCCGCGCCGCCGCGCGCGTCGCCGTCGAGCTTCGTGAGGATGACGCCGTCGAAGTCGATCTGCTGCTCGAACGCGACGGCGACGTCGGCGGCCTGCTGGCCGGTCATGGCGTCGAGCACGAGCAGCGCGTTCGTCGGGTCGACGGCATCGCGAACGCGGCCGAGCTCGTCCATCAGCTCGGCGTCGACCTGGAGGCGGCCTGCGGTATCGACGATGACGACGTCGAGGTGGTCGGCGCGGGCGCGTTCGAGCCCGGCCCGGGCCGCCTCGACGGGGTCGGTCGTGTCGGTCCGGTAGACCGCCACGCCGATCTGGGCGCCGAGCTGCTCGAGCTGGTCGATCGCGGCCGGGCGCTGGAGGTCGGCGGCGACGAGGCCCGGCTTCCGCCCGAGGCGCTGGAGCTGCAGCGCGAGCTTCGCGGCCGCGGTCGTCTTGCCGGCGCCCTGGAGGCCGGCCAGGAGGATGACGGGGAACCGGCCGAGCTCGAGCTCGGCGGTGTCGGCCCCGAGGAGGTCGGTGAGCTCGTCGTGGACGACCTTGACGACCTGCTGGCCGGGCGTGAGGCTCTTCAGCACCTCCTCGCCGAGGGCGCGCTCTCGCACGCGCTCGACGAACGTGCGGACGACCTCGAGGTTGACGTCGGCTTCGAGCAGCGCGAGGCGGATCTCGCGCATCGCGCGCGAGATCGCCTCCTCGTCGAGCTTGCCGCGCTTGCGCAGGTCGCCGAGGACGCCACCGAGCCGTTCGGAGAGGGCGTCGAACACGTCGGCCAGTGTAACGGCGCCCCTTGCTGCGAGTCCCGCTCGCGTGACCCGGGGTCAGGAGCTCAGTCCGAGACGAGGGCGCGCGCGAACTCGGCCGGATCGAACGGGCGAAGGTCGTCGAGGCCCTCCCCCACGCCGACGAGCTTCACCGGCAGCCCGAGCTCGAAGGCGATCGCGACCGCGACGCCGCCCTTGGCCGAGCCGTCGAGCTTCGTGAGCACGACGCCGGTCACGTCGACGGCCTCCGAGAAGAGCCGGGCCTGCTGGATGCCGTTCTGGCCCGTGGTCGCGTCGAGCACGAGGAGCGTCTCGTGCGGTGCTCCCTCGAGCCGGCCGGCGATCACGCGCCTGACCTTCGCGAGCTCGTCCATGAGGTTCGTCTGGGTGTGCAGCCGGCCCGCCGTGTCGACGATGACGACGTCTCCGCCCGCCGAGACGGCGTCGAAGGCGACAGAGGCCGGATCGGAGCCGCGCTCGCCGCCGACGAACCGGGCGCCCGCGCGGCGCGCCCACACCTCGAGCTGCTCCTCCGCGGCCGCCCGGAAGGTGTCGGCCGCCCCGACCGTGACCGAGCGCCCGTGCTCGCGAGAGCTTGCGGGCGAGCTTGCCGATCGTGGTCGTCTTCCCGGTCCCGTTCACGCCGACGACGAGGATCACGGCGGGATGGTGGGCCAGATCGAGCATCGGCGGGGGCCCGAAGAGCGCCGCGATCTCCTCCGCGAGCGCCTCGCCGAGGTCGCCGAGCTCCTGGCGCCGCTCGAGGCGCTCGACGAGCTCGGCCGTCGCGCGAACCCCGACATCGGCCGAGAGCAGCGCCTCTTCGAGCCGCTCCCACGAGGCGGCGTCGTCGGGGTCGAACGCAGCGGCCGCGAGCTGCTGGCCGAGCGCCCGGCGCGAGCGGGAGAGCGAGTCGCGGAGCCTCGCGGCGAAGCCTCGGCGCGAGACCTCCGTCTCGTCGGGTCCTTCGGCATCGCCGAGAAACTCAGCCCACCCCCGTGCCATCGGGCAACCCTAGCCGCCTTCTCGACCGCTCAGGAGGTCGAAGCGTCCTGGATCTGGAGCGTCTCGAGGTCGGAGTAGAAGTCGAGGGCGTAGTCGCCGCCCTCACGGCCGAGGCCGGAGATGCCGATCCCGCCGAACGGCGCGGTCAGGTCGCGCACGAGGAAGGTGTTGACCCAGACGGTGCCCGCCCGGATCGCACGGCCCACCCGCTCGGCACGTGCGCGCGAGGTCGTGTAGACGATCGCCGAGAGCCCGTAAGCGCGTCGAGTTCGCCAGGGCGACCGCCTCCTCTTCCTCGGCGAAGGTCTGGAAGCGTCAGGACCGGGCCGAAGACCTCACGCTGGACGATCTCGCTCTCGTTGGAGCGGGGCACGACGAGGGTCGGCTCGTACCAGAGGCCGCCGAGCGAGGAGCGCTTCCCTCCGCGGACGATCTCGTCGCCGCCCGCCCGCGCGCGCTCGACGAACCCCTCGACGCGCTCGAGGTGGTCGCGGTGGATGAGCGGCGAGACGGTGGTGGCATCCTCGCGCGGGTCGCCGAGCACGTGCTCGTCGACGAAGCGGTGGAAGAGCTCGAGGAACTCGTGTGCGACCTGCCGGTCGACGAGGAGCCGGGTTCCCGCGAGGCAGACCTGGCCGGCATCGTCGTACTGACCGGCCGCCTTGCGCGCGGCGGCCTCGAGGTCGGCGTCCGCGAACACGAGGAACGGGCCCTTGCCGCCGAGCTCGGCAGTGAACGGGACGAGGTTGGCGGCAGCCGCCTGGGCGATCAGGCGGCCCGTCTCGGGCGAGCCGGTGAGCGAGATCCGGCGCACGTCGGAGTGCCGGACGAGAGCCGCGCCGACCTCCTCGCCGATGCCCTGGACGACGTTGAGGACACCCGGCGGGAACCCGGCCTCGGCGGCGAGATCGGCAAGCAGGGACGCCGAGAGCGGCGACCATTCCGCGGGCTTGAGAACGACCGTGCATCCGGCGGCGAGCGCCGGTGCGATCTTCCAGGTCGAAAGCATGAAGGGGGCGTTCCACGGCGTGATGACCACCACCGGCCCGGCCGGCCGGCGCAGCACCTGGTTCGCGGTGCCGTTCGAGGCCCAGACGCGCTCCTCGTACGCAACGGCAAGGTCGGCGTACGCGCGGAAGTTGCGCGCGCCACGCCCGATCACGCGGGCTCGAAGCGACCGGAGGAGCATCGCCATGTCACGGCACTCGACGGCGGCGAGCTGCTCGACGCGCTCGTCGATCAGATCGGCGAGACGGTGGAGGTGGGCCGCCCTCCCGCCGGAGCCGAGCGCGGCCCAGCCCGGAAACGCGTCCGACGCAGCCCCGACGGCGAGCTCGGCCTCGGCGACGCCGCCTCTGGCGATCTCGGCGAGGGGCCGCTCGTCGATCGGCGACAGGTCGACGAACCGGTCGGCACTCGCGACCCTCTCGCCGGCGATGAAGTGGTCGGGCGAGACCTCGACGCCGGCGACGTCCGTCACAGCGTGCGGACGACGTCGAGGTCGTCGACCGTGTAGCCGAAGGTGAACCGGAAGCCCCGGCCAACCCTGAGCGGCGCAAGCGCCGCGTGCTCCTCGTGCTCGGCTCCGAAGAGCTGGAGCGTCGCGGATCCCTCCCAGATCTCGGAGACGACCCGGTCGCGGCTGACCGAGCGCGCGAGCTCGTGCACCGCGGGCTCCTCGTGGCGGCCCGCTTCGAGCCGTGCGAAATGGCGAACGTTCACGATCGGCGGAGCGTTGTGGGTCGGGCCGCTCTCCGAGCGATGCTCGAGCGTCACGGTCGCCTGCGCGAGGCGCCGCTCGTACGCGGCGCAGGTGCCCCCGTAGGTCGCGCCGGGGGCGAGCCCCGGGTCGGCCGGGCTGTCGAGGCCGTGATGGCGGGTGATCCAGACCGAGCCGAGCTTCTTGGGGAAGCCCTGGAGCCAGCCGCGCGCGAGCGCGAAGTCGCGATCGACCCAGATGTAGGGGCAGGTCGTGACCTCGACGCCGTCGAGGAGCGCGTTGACGACCAGGAAGAACTCCTTGTACTGGGAGCGGGACGGGTCGACCAGCTCGTTGCGATCGGCCGAGCACGACTGCCAGTCGGCGAAGACCGCCGCGCACCGGCCGCGGTCCGGGTGCGGATCGAGCCCCGCCGGCAGCACCGCGGCAGCAGCAGCCGGGTCGGCCCAGTACTCGATCACGAGGAAGTCGCCGACGTAGTGCCAGGGCGGATAGGGCACGAGCGACGAGCGCCCTTCGGGCGAGCGCGGGATCGTGTAACCGCGCAGCGTCATCGGCATGCACATCCCCGGGCGGGCGGCTCCGGCACCGTGATGAGGCCGGCGCCGGGCCTCCTGTCGAGCCCCCGCCGCTTTCCATACCCCCGGCGAATTCCATACCCCCGCCCAGGGTGGGGAGGCCGACCCGCCACCCTCAATGCCAATTCTAGGCGCGCAGATCCTTCCCGTCTGTGCCAGCTCTGCAACGCTTTGCCCGCAGCTTCGGGCGTGGTCGCGCGGCTCATGGCGCCTCTTCCGGCGGGAGCGGGCGGCCGAGCGTCTCGAGGCTCTCCCGCTCCCATTCGATCGCGACGGGGTCGAACCTGAAGTACGACCGCGGCGGCAGCGGGCCCCAGGTGTTCGACGAGAAGCGGTCGTCGGGCCAGTCGCGCGGCTCGTGCCCCTCCTGGAGCTGCTCCATGTCGCAGTAGAGCTCGACGAAGCAGCCCTCTTCGACGACCCTGACGTAGCTCGCGATGTTTCCCCCGACCCCGTGGCGGGCGGGCCCCCAGCCGAGCCACCGGCCGTGCCGCGCGACCCGGTCGAGCATGTCGCGCATCTGCCCGATGTCGACGGTGTCGAACGCGAGGTGGTGGAACCGCGACGTCCCCTTTCCGATCAGCGCCATCACGTGGTGGTCGGTCGAGACGTGGAACCACACCCCCTCCGCGCCGAGCCGGTCGCTGACCCGCATGCCGAGCACCTCGGTGTAGAAGCGAACACCTTCCTGGAGACGAGAGCTGAGGCAGTTGACGTGGCCGAGCCGCCGCGGCGCCCCTGGCCGCACGAACGTCGATCTGCGCGCGTGGGCGACCCAGCGCTCGCGTTCCCGGGTGGCGACGAGCTCGATCCGGAAGCCGTCGGGATCGGTCACATACAGGCTTCCGTCGAGCTCCTCGTACTCGACGCCCGCCTGGTCGAGCGTGGCGATCGCCTCGGGAAGCCCGCAACCGGCGGCGAGCTCGAAGGCTGTGTGGTGGTGCCCGGGATCGCCCGGTACGAGCTCGAGCGAGTACTGCTCGTCCTCGCAGGCGAGAAGCGCCCGGTCGGGGTCGCCGCCGCGGTCGATCAGCCCGAACTCCCGCGACCAGCGGAGGCGAGCTTCGTCGACGTCGTCGACGAGGAGGGCGACGTGGTCGATCCCGCGAAGCCTGATCACGCCTCGACCCGAGCCGCCATCCGCGCCGCCTCGTCCTCGGGCACCGCGAGCGCCACGTGGATCGTGTCGGCCGAGACCGCGAGCTGCTCGCCGGCCTCGCTCAGGTCGGCGTCCCACTCCGAAACGGTGCTCGACAGGCGCCCGAGGCCCGAGATCTCGACCTCGACCACGTCGCCGGGCTCCATCGGCCTCGAGTTGGCGGGCGTCCCGGTCAGCAGGACGTCGCCAGGCTCGAGCGTGATCAGCCGGCTGAGATCCGCAAGCTGGTAGGCAACGGAAAACAGCAGATCGCCGGCGTCGGCCTCCTGGACGACCTCGCCGTTGAGAAGCGTCCTGAGGGTGAACGCGGTCGGATCGAACTCGGAGGCGGGCACGAGCTCCGGGCCGAGCGGCAGGAAGCCGTCCTGCCCCTTGACGCGGAGCATCGAGCCGCGATCGGCATGGCGGAAGTCGTGCAGGCCGACGTCGTTCGCGCAGGCGTAACCGCCGACGAACGCCAGCGCCTCGGCCTGCGACACGCCCTTCATCCGGCGCCCGACGACGACGGCGAGCTCGCCCTCGTAGTTCAGGAACCGCCCACCGGCGGGCCTGCGCACGATCCCGCGATGCCCGTTCAGCGCCGACGGCGGCTTCATGAAGTACGAGGGCGCAGCCGGCATGCGGGCGGCGTACTCCTCGACGCGGCTCCGGTAGGTGAGGTGCACCGCGAGGATCTTGGTCGGCTCGACCGGTGCGAGGTAGACGGCGTCGGCCTCGCGAACCCGGCGGCCGTCGTCGGCGGTGATCTCCGCGCCCTCGATCCTGCCCCAGCACGCCTCGCCGCCGAGATCGACGCGAACCCGCCGTCCGGGCCTAGAGATGACGGACATACTCGTCCAGCTCCCAGTCGGTCACCCACTGCGAGAACCGCTCGAGCTCGAACCTCTTCATGGCGGAGAACGTGCCGACGAGCTCCGCGCCGAGGGCCTCGCTCAGCCAGCCGTCGGCCTCCAGCGCATCGAGGGACGCGCCCAGATCGCCAGGGATGCGGGTGCCCGAATGCTCCTCGTCGGCCCGGTAGGCGTCGCCGGCGACCGGGTCCGGCAGCACGAGCTCACGCTCGATCCCGTCGAGCCCCGCCAGGAGAAGCGCCGCGATCGCCAGATGGGAACACGCGCTGCCGTCGCCGGCCCGCACCTCGACCCGGCTGCGTGAGCCGTGCTCGTTCGGCACCCGGACGAACGCAGTGCGGTTGTCGAGGCCCCAGTTGACGTGGGTCGGGGCCAGGCTGTCGGGCACGAGCCGCTTGTAGGCGTTGACGGTCGGCGCGAGCAGCGCCATCAGCGCCGGCCCGTGCTCGAGGACTCCGGCGACGAAGTGCGCGCGGAGCACTCCGAGCCCGTGCGGCCCACCCGGCTCGTCGAACGCGTTGCCGCCGGCAGAGCCGAGCGAGAGGTGCAGGTGGAACCCCGAGCCGCCCTGGTCGTTGAAGGGCTTGCCCATGAAGGTCGCGAGCATCCCCTGCCGCGCGGCGAGCTCCTTGACGGTCGCCTTCAAGAGGAAGGCGCGATCGGCGGCGTCGAGCGCATCGGAGTGCTCGACGTTGATCTCGTACTGCGAGTTCATGAACTCGTGGTTGCCCGCGAAGGCGCCGAGACCTAGCTCCTCGCAGGCGAGGAGCATCTCGAGGACGATCCCCTTCGGATCGGAGATCGGGCCGACCGTGTACACCCGCGACAGCTCGTCCACGTAACGACGGACGCCACTCGGTGCTGCAGCGTCGCGCTCGAGCAGGAAGAACTCGAGCTCCGGGCCGACCGTCGGGATCAAGTCGTGCTCGGCGAACCGGGCGACCACTCTCGCAAGCAGGCCGCGAGGGCAGGTGGGAGCCGCCTCGGCGCTACCGGGCACGAAGGCGCTGCCGAGGCACCAGGCGATGTCCGGCTGCCACGGCACGACGCGAAGAGTGTCGAGGTCCGGCCTGACGACGAAGTCGACGTACCCCTCCTCGCCCCCGACGACCGGCGTGTGACGAAGGTCGGTGGACATCACAGCGGCGCAGAACGCGAGCCCTTCCTCCGCGAGCTGCTCGAACTTCGACGCCGGGACGTCCTTGCCGCGGGCGATCCCGTGCAGGTCCGTGTAGAGGACGCGCACAGCGCGCACCCCGCGATCGCGGAGGGCTTGCACGTTCGTCTCGCTCATCTACTCACCCGCACCGGCAGCCGCTTGATGCCGTTGAAGAAGTTGGAGCGGAGCCGCACGGGCGGCCCGGCGAGCTCGACGCGATCGAGGTAGGGAAGCATCTCCTCGATCCAGATCCTGACCTCGAGCCGGGCGAGATGGGCCCCGAGGCAGAAGTGCGGGCCGCCGAGGCCGAAGGTGAGATGACGGTTCGGAGCCCTGGCAACGTCGAAACGATACGGGTCGGGGAACTTCGCCTCGTCGAAATTGCCCGACGCGTACCAGACGACGACCTTGTCGCCCGTCGCGATCGTCTCTCCGTGCATCGTCACCGGGCCGGTCGCCGTCCGGCGGAAGTGATGGACCGGATGCGCCCAGCGCAGGATCTCGTCGGCCGCCGAGGCGGCGAGCGCGGGGTCGCGAACGAGACGCTCTCGCTCCTCCGGGTGCTCGACGAGCGCCTGGAGCCCCAGGCTGATCGTGTGCCGCGTCGTCTCGTTGCCCGCGGTCGTGAGGAGGATGAAGAACGTCTCGAACTCGAGGTCGGTCAGGCGCCCGCCGTCGACCTCCGCCTCGACGAGCTTCGTCGTGATGTCGTCGTGCGGGTCGCGGCGGCGGGCCTCGCCGAGCTTGCGCCCATAGGCCATCAACTCGGCGGCATAGGGGCTCGAGAACGGCAGCTTGCGCAGCTCGGCGTCGCGGAGCGCGACCTCGGCGACGGCCGCCTCGCCCATCAGCTCGGGGTCGGTGTTGCCGAGCAGCTTGTCGCCCAGGTCGATCAGGAGCCGCCGGTCCTCGACGGGGAGGCCCATGATCTCCGAGAAGACCCACATCGGGATCTCCGAGGCGACCTCTGCGACCCAGTCGAGCTCCTCGTGCTCGAACGCACGGCTGAGGATCTCCCGGGCGAGACCGCGAATGCGGGCCTCGTAGGCGTTGACCACGCGCGGGGTGAATCCCTGGTTGACGATCGCCCGGAGGCGCGTGTGCCGCGGCGGGTCGGTATCGATCATCGACTTGCGCAGCTCGAGCTCCTCGGGGGTGAGGTCCTGGAGCGAGGTGCCGCCGGTCTCGGACGAGAAGGCCTCGTAGTCCTTCGACACGGCGACGATGTCGTCGTAGCGGGTGAACGACCAGAACCCGCGCCCGTCGCGCTCGTCCTGCCAGTGGAGCGGCGAGCGCTCGCGCAGGAGGGCGAACCATGCGTGCGGGACGCCGTCGACCCACCGGTCGAGATCGGTGAGGTCGACGTCGGCGAGGTCCAGGCCCCCGATAGACGGCCCGCCGGCAGACGCTCCCCGGCCGGGGCGCTCCGAGGGCGAAGGGTCTCTGCCCTCGATCCGAAGTGGCGAGCCGCCGACCCGGAGCAGTCCGTCGCGGACCTGCACCGGATAGACGGGGAGAGGCTCGAGCGCAGGCGGGGAGAGAACGTCCCCCGTCCTCACGTCGAACTCGGAGCCGTGGCAGGGGCAGACGATCACCGAGCCGTCGAGGTCGCCGCCGGCGAGGGCGCACTCCTGATGCGTGCACGTGCCGTCGAAGGCAACCCACTCCCCCTCGACGCGCGCGACGCACACAGCGCGCCCGCCGAGGTCGAGCTCTCTCAGTGTCCCGTCCGGCTCCGGGGCGGCAGGCCCGGCCTCGTACCAGGCCTCACGGGGCTCGACGCTCGTCTCCGAGGAGCTCATCCTCGTGCGATCTCCTTGCCGAGGCGCTCGACGTGGTCGACGAAGGCGAGCACGTCACCCTCGGTCGTCCTGAAGTTGACGAGGCACGGCCGCACGTAGATCCGGCCGTCGATGTTGGCGGGCGCGACCCAGAACTCGCCTCCCTCCTGGAGCCGGCGGACGAGCTCGAGATTGTGCGCGTCGAGGTCTGCCACCCCGGGAGGCACGTGCCGGAACGGCACGACCGAGAGCTGCGGCTCGTACGGCAGGCCCTCGAGGTCGTCCGCGTCCGAGACGGCCCGGTAGAGAAGCTGCGCCTGCTCGAGGTTGCGCCCGATTGCGTCGCGAAACGCGGTCGCGCCGTGGACGCGAAGCGCAAGCCAGAGCTTCAGCGCCCGGAACGGCCGCGAGTACTCGAGCGTCAGGTCGACCGCATGCGGCTCCTCGCGGTCGTGCGGCATGTAGCCGCCCTCGTGGCCGAGGGCCGATTCGAGGTGGTCTCGCCGCCGGACGAGGACGATCCCGCACGCTTTCGGCAGGAACAGCCACTTGTGCGCGTCGATGGTTGCCGAGTCCGCACGATCGAGCCCCCGGAAGAGGGCCGCCGCCCGAGGCACCTTGGCCGCAGGCAAGCCGTAGGCGCCGTCGACGTGCAGCCAGACGTCCCGCTCGGCGCAGACGTCGGCGAGGCTGTCGATCGGGTCGACCGCGCCGGTCAATGTCGTGCCCGCGGTCGCGACCACGGCGACGGGAACGACACCACGGGCGCGGTCGGCGTCGATCGCCTCCGCGACCGCCTCGGGGCGCAGGCGCCTTCTCTCGTCGATCGGCAGGGCCCGCACCCAGCTCGAGCCGATTCCGAGCAGCTCGGCCGCCCTGACCACCGAGTAGTGCACCTCGGCCGAGCAGTACAGGGCAAGCCGCTTGCCCGAGACGCCGTCGTGCCTCGCGCCCGGCACCGACCACTCGCGGGCGGCCGTGAGCGCCGTCAGGTTCGAGACGGTTCCACCGCTCGTGAACGATCCGGCCGCGGCGGGGAAGCCGACGAGCTCTCCCGCCCAGCGCACCGCCTGCAGCTCGACCTCTGAGGCAGCGCCGGCCCAGACGGCGAGGTTGACGTCGTAGCAGGCCGCGAGCGCATCGGCGATCACGCCGATCTCGAGGCCCGAGGAGCCGATGAAGGCGAAGTACCGCGGCCGGGGCTGGGCGATGCTCTCGTCGAGGGCGATCGCGGCGTCGGCGATCGCCTCCGGGGTCGGGGTGCCGAGCTCCGGCAGCGGTTGGGTGAGCAACGCGCGCAGCTTCTCGTCGACCGGAGGCTGGCCGACCCGGAAGTGGTCGAACCCCCTCCAGGCTTCGCTGACGATCGCGACGGCGCGCGAGAGCGCTTCGTCGCGGCCGATGTCGAGGGAAAGCCCCGGCTCGGCCACTGCCTCCGTCTCCAGAGGGCTCACAGCAACGACGTTAGCGCGCCGCGGCCGGGTCAGGGCCGCGAGTCGACCGCGACCTCGAAGCGCTCGACCGCCGTCCGGGTGCCCGCCCATTGCCGGAACAGGTGACCGAGCTTGGCCGGCATCTCCTGGTCGAAGGTGGGCTCGGCCGCCTCGGCGTTCGCCTGCGAGTCGAAGAGGGTGACGGCAAGGAACGTCCCGTCCTCCGCGAGGAGCATCAGCTCGCCCCCGTAGCCGGGAAGCGCCTCCATCATCGGCCGAAGGACGGCCTCGGCCTCGTCCATCGTGCTCTTGGCCGCCGCGACGTCGACGCCCTCGAACCGTGCGACTCGTGCGTACATGGTTCCTCCTTGGAGTTGCCCACGTTGAAGTTGCGGAACGCACTCTAGAGGCCTGAGGCGAGATAGACGTCTCCGTGGGGCCGTTCCAGGCGCTCGCGCCTGGAACGGCATCCGCAGCGGCGGCTATCTCGCATCGGGCCACAAGGGAGGGTTTTGGCGGCAGTCAAGCCCTGGATCGCGACACCTTCGTCTGAGATACTCGGATGCATGCTCCGGGGGGCTCTCCGGGCGGGCACAGGCGCGACTGCGAGCCCGGCTTGAGGGACGCTGCCGCCTTCTGGGCGCGCATCGCGGTCGGCGGAGTGCTCGCCTACGTCGCGATCGACGTCGTCCTCGTCTTCCTGCGCCCCCACTTCAGCGTGCTCCACAACGCCGAGAGCGACTACGGGAGCAAAGGCCGCTACGCCTGGGTGATGGACGCGAACTTCGTCCTTCGCTGCGCGCTCAGCCTGGCCGTGGTGCGGGCGCTGTCGCTCCTCCCAGGAGTCAAAGGAGTCTCGCGACCCGGGCTCTGGGCGATCGGCGTGTGGGCGATCGGCTCGGGCCTCCTGGCGTTCTTCCCCGACGATCCGGTCGGGACGAAGACGCACGGAACGGCGAAGGTGCACCTGGCACTGGCCGGAGTCGCTTTCATTGCCGTTGTGATCGGCACCCGGCTCGAATCGCGTGCGCTGCGCCGAGAGGCTTCCTGGCGCCCTGTCGCCCCTGCCCTCTTTGTGCTCTCGTGGGGCGCCCTCATCCCCGTGCTCCTGCTCGGGAAGGCCCATCTCCGCCCGCACTCGCCGGGAGGGCTGTACGAGAAGCTGTTCCTCGGGGTCGAGCTCGCCTGGCTGCTCGTGGCGGCCTTCCGGGTGCTGCGGCTCGAGGCGGCGGGAGCGGAGGCGCCCGCGGTCGCAGCCGTCTCGGAGGCGCTCGCCGGCGCGGGCGCCGGGTCCGATGTCTGACACCTCCGCGGAGAGCCGGTTCGAGGAGCTCGTCCGGCTCTCGGTCGAGAGCGTGCCGGCCGAGCTGCGCGAGCGGATCTCCAACGTCCAGTTCGTGGTGGAAGACGAGCCGCCTCCGGGAGCGCGGCTGCTCGGGCTCTACGAGGGGATCCCGTTGACGAGGCGCACGTCGGGCTACGTAGGCGTCCCGCCCGACAAGATCACGATCTACCGCGGGCCGATCGAGCGTCTCTCAGACCACGACCCGAAGGCGCTGGAACGACAGGTGAGACGCGTCGTCCTGCACGAGATCGCCCACCACTTCGGGATCAGCGACGAGCGCCTGATCGAGATCGACCGTTACTAAGAACTCGAACCAAAATGAGCGTCGTCCCCGGCCCCCTCGGATCGTCCTCCGGCGACCTGGGAAGGGACGCTCATTTTGGTTCGAGTTGTAAGAGCGCCTCCCGGTGACGCCTCGCCCGATTTGTGAGAGGCTTACCTCGTGAGGCGGGCACTCATCCTTTGCGGGCTGGTTGGCGCGCTCCTGACCGCAGGCGCGGCGACCGCGGCGACGCCGCTCGCCGGTGTCTTCCAGGTGAAGATCAAGGGCTCGGTGCCGGCCTTGAACGGGACGTGGCTCGTCAGCTTCGCCCCGAACGGCGCCTACACGATCGTCAAGGAGCCGAGCACGAAGACCCTGCTGATCGGCGGTAGCTCGACGGCCTCGGGCGGCAAGGTCACCTTCGTCGACAAGCAAGGCCCGCTCGCCTGCACGGGCAAGACGGCGACAGGCATGTACTCGTGGAAGCTCTCCGGGAAGCGCCTCAAGCTGACGAAGGTCGCGGATGCGTGCTCGGGCCGGGCGCTCGTCCTGACGAGCCACAGCCTGACCAAGGTTCGCTAGCTCGAACCTTCGGAGCGGCCCGCCCCCGCCCCTCCGGCGGAACTAGTCGTCCCTGGCGTGCTCGCCCTGGATGTAGAGGAACGCCGCCGCGGCGGCAGCGGCGCCGAGGATGTCGGCGAGGATGTAGATCCAGATGTGCGACCACGGAAACGCGCCGAACACGGTGGCGCCGAGGGCGATCGCAGGGTTGAAGGCCCCGCCCGAGATCCAGCCGACGGAGATCGCGCCGACGATCACCGTGAAGCCGATCGCGAGCCCGTAGAACGAGTTGCCGGCGGTTCCCTTCGCGGTCGCGACGTTGAGGACAACGTAGGCGAGCGCGAAGGTGAAGAGCAGCTCGACCACGAACATCTTCCCGTTGGACGCCGTCGCGCCGGCTGATTCCTTGCCGCCGATCCCGCGCACGAGGAACCCGGCAAGCACCGCAGCCACGAGCTGGGTGACGACGTAGGCGACGTACTCGTTCGCCTTCATCTTCCCTCGGAGCAGCACGGCCGTGCTCACCGCCGGGTTGTAGTGGCCGCCCGAGACGTGACCGCCGGCGAAGACGAGCACCATCAGCACCGAGCCGATCGCGATCGGAGCGAGCACCGCGCCGGAATGGTTCCCGGGCTCGGTCGCCATCCCCACGGTGAACACGAAGAGGAACATGCCGATGAACTCGACTGCGAGCTTGCGATCCAGCTGATGGCTCATGTGCGCGCTCCTCCCGGTTCGACGATCGACGGCGTTGTCAATCCGGCCCGATCATGGCAAGGGGATCGGCTGGGACGGCCGCTCCCGCCAGACGGCGCCGAAGGCCCTTAGAACTCGAACCAAAATGAGCGTCGTCCCCGGCCCACTGGGAAGAGACGCTCATTTTGGTTCGAGTTCTCAAGCCGTCGCAGCGATCTCGTCCTCGCGCGGAAGGCGGCGCGAGAGGATCTGGGAGACGCCGTCGTCTCCCATCGTGACCCCGTAGAGCACGTCGGCGGCATCCATCGTCCGCTTCTGGTGGGTCACGACGATGAACTGGGCCCTGTCGGCGTAGGTGCGAAGCAGGCCGGTGAAGCGCCCGATGTTGGTGTCGTCCAGGGCGGCCTCGACCTCGTCGAGCAGGTAGAACGGGCTCGGCCGGGCGAGGAACAGGCTGAAGAGGAACGCGAGAGCGCCGAGCGCCTTCTCGCCTCCGGAGAGGAGCGAGAGCCTCGTGACGCGCTTGCCGGCCGGCCTCAGCTCGACCTCGATGCCGGGCTCCTCGTCCTCTTCGCCTTCGCTCAGGCGCAGACGACCCTCTCCGCCCGGGAAGAGCGTCGCGGAGACCTCCGCGAAATGGCGCTCGACCGCCTCGTAGGTCTCGGCGAAGCGCCGCTCGACCGTCTCGACCAGCTCGCGGCGAAGCTGCTCGAGCTCCTCGAGGCTCCGCTCGAGGTCGGTCCGCTGCACCACGAGCTCGTCCAGCCGCGCCTTCTCCTCCTCGTACTCCTCTTTCGCGAACGGGTTCACCTGGCCCAGCTGGTCGCGGCGGCGCTCGAGCCGCTCGAGCCGTGCCGCGAGCTCGTCGCGATCGTCACCCTCGGCCGGCTCCGCCTCCGACGCCTCGAGCCGCCGGGTGGCCTCGTCGCGCTCGGCTTCGAGCCGCGCAAGCTCCACGTCGGTCGCCGACAGCCGCTCGGCGGCCTCCGTCAGCGCTGCGCGGAGCTCGACCTCCTCGGCTCCGAGCTGCCGGAGCGCCGCTCCGAGCTCGCTCGTACGGGCGGCATCCGCATCGACTTGCTCGCGCAGACGGAGCTCGACCTTGCCCGCATCGACGACCAGCAGAGACTCGAGTCGCGATGCCTGCTCGACGAGACGCTCGAGGACGGCCCGATTGGCTCGGCGTGCCTCTCCGCCCTCCGACTCGGCCAGCGCGCGCGAGGCAGCCGAGGCACGCTCGGCAGCGGCCGCGGCGGCGGCCGTCGCCTCGGCGGCGGCGGCGGACAGGCCCTCGGCCTCGGCGCGCAGAGCCACGGGGTCTCCACCACCCTCGATGATCCGGCGGATCGCCCTCCGCTCGGCGTCACGCAGGCCCGATTCGACGACGCCGAGCTTGGCGCGGAGCTCCGCCTCCTCGGCCGCGATCGCGCCGAGACGCTGCGCCGCGACCTCGGCGCGAGCCGCGAGCGGCTCCTCGAGCCTCGCCGCGGTTGCCGCCGCGATGCGGAGCGTCTCGTCGAGCCGCGAGGCACCCTGCACGACGCGGGCGAGCACGTTCGGGTCACGCCGCCGCTCGCCGCGCCGGTGCGCCACGGGGGCGAAGACCTCGGCAGCCGCGGTCGCCTGCGCGGCGGCCTCGAGAGCCTTTGCGGCGGCCAGCTCCGCCTGACGCTCGATTCCCTCGAGCTCGACCAGCTGCTCTGCACGGCGCGTCTCGAGCTCGAGCAGGAGCGCCTCGGCCGTCTCGCCGGCGAACCAGAGCTCGCCGCGACCCGGGTCCCACCCGATCCCGTCGCGCGTGACGGCCGGCACAGGCGAGTCCAGGAGATCGGCGCCCTCGACGATCGGGAGGCTCCCGACGATCGAGCGCGGATCACGCCCGACCAGCACGACGAGCGAGCCGAGCCCGCCGGATTGCGCTGCACGCACCAGCTCGAGCGCTCGGCCGGGCTCGTCGGCGATCACCGCCGAGGCAAGCCGACCGAGGGCGGCCGCGACGGCGCGCTCCGAGCCCGGAGCGACCTCGACGGTCGAGAGCGCCAGCCGCTCGCCGCTCTCGGCGAGCGCCCGCGCCGCAGGCGGCAGGCCCTCCCGCTCGGCGAGTGCCTGGTCGACCGAGGCGAGGCGACGCTTGGCAAGCTCGACCCGCGCGGCCAGGTCGTCGCGCTCACGGGCAGCCGCTCGCGCCGCCTCGTCGGCCACATCGGCGGCGCGGCCCAGGGTCTCCGGCGAAGGCCCGGCCGGCAGCTTGCGGACCTCGTCCAGCTCGGCCGATGCCTGTGCCCCGAAACGAGCGGTGGACTCCTGGCGGAGAGCCACGCGCTGAGAGGCGTCGCGCAACGCGAGCAGGGTCTGCGGGCCGCCTCCCACGAGGTCGCGCTCGACACCGCCCCGGTCTTCGGCGAGCCGGCCGAGCTCCTCTTCGAGCGCGGTGCGGCGCGCCTGCTCGGCCCCGGCGAGCCGTCCCCACGCCTCCTCGGCCGCGAGCTCCGCGGCGATGCGCGAGGCGGATGCCTGGCGGGCGAGAGCTGCCGCCTCGCCGGCGGCCTCCGCGAGCTCGCTCGTACGTGCCGGGTCGAAGGCGAGCGCCGCCTCGTGGTCGGCCCGCAGGCGCGCGGAGAGCGATGCCGCCGCCTCGCGGCGGAGCTCGAGCCGCTCGGCTCCGCTGCGCAGCCGGTAGTGGGCCGCCGTCGCAGCCTCTCGCGCGCCGGCGGCGTCGGTGAGCTCTTCCTCGGTGCGCGACCTGACCTCGATCAGCCGCGCCGTCCTGCCATCGAGATCCTTACGGGCAGCGAGCTCGCTCTCACGCCGCCCGGCGACGACTGCGCGGCGCTCCGTGAGGCGCGCGAGATCGAGACTGGCCAGGGCAGCCTTGAGCGCCGCGATCTCCGCGCCGAGCTTCTCGGCGCGCTCGGCGGCCGTGGCCTGGAGCGCGAGCGGGCGCAGGCGCTTGCGCACCTCGGCCTCGAGGTCGCGTGCCCGCTCGACCTGGGTCGCGACCCGCGCGAGCTTCAACTCGGCCCGATGCCGCCTGAGCTTGAACCGGCCCAGACCGGCTGCCTCCTCGACGAGCGCCCGCCGCTCCGGTGGCTTGGCCGCGAGCACGGTCTCGACGCTCCCCTGCGAGATGATCGAGCGGAGGCCTCCTCCCAGCCCGACGTCGGAGAGAAGCTCGACCAGATCGATCCGCCGAACCGCGGCCCGGTTGACGAGGTACTGGCCCTCGCCGCCTCGATGCAGCCTGCGGCAGAGCGAGACCTCGGAGAAGGGCAGGTCGGGCCAGGCACCGTCCTCGTTGTCGAAGACGAGCTCGACCTCCGCGAAGTCGACCGCCTGCCTCCCCGCCGAGCCGGCGAAGAGGACGTCGTCCGGCTTCTCGGCCCGGAGCTCGTGCGGGCTCAGCGAGCCGGTCGCCCACAGGATCGCGTCGGAGATGTTCGACTTGCCCGACCCGTTGGGCCCGACCACGACCGCCACGCCCCGCTCGAGGCGAACCTCGACCGGATCGACGAACGATTTGAAGCCGCGAAGGCGGATCGACTTGAGGTGCACGCGGGGAGTCTGCCGGGCGAAGCGGACGGGCCGTGTCTCCATGAGCCAGTCCCCTTGTCTCTATGAGCCGGTCCCGTTTTCCGGCTCAGGCGGGATCCTCGGCGGGCGCTCCGGCTCCGAGCCGGGCGAGCGCCTCCTTCGCGGCCTCCTGCTCGGCATCCTTCTTCGAGCCGCCCCGGCCCTCCCCCAGCTGCACCCCGTCGACGAGCGCGCCCGACGTGAACGTTCGCTGGTGCGCGGGCCCTTCCGCGGCGAGCAGCGTGTAGGCGACGGACTTGCCGCGCCTCGCGACCTCCTCCTGCAGCTCGGTCTTGTGATCGACGTGATGGGTGAGCGCGTAGTCGATCCGGCTCGTGAACGTGTCCACGATCGGGCCTGCGACGGCCTCGAAGCCATGCTCGAGGTAGACGGCGGCGATCGCTGCCTCGAGGAGGGCCGCGAGGACGTTGCGGTTGCCTGCGAGCCGTTCGGCCTCGCCGTTCGCCGGATCGGGGTGATTCACGATCAGGCGCTCGCCGAGGTTGAGCTCCGCGGCGACGACGGCGCAGCTCGCACGCGACACCACGTGCGAGCGGAGCTTCGCCATCTGGCCCTCGTCGAAGAGCGGGAAGCGCTCGTAGAGGTTGTGCGCGATCGCGAGCTCGAGCACCGAGTCGCCGAGGAACTCGAGCCGCTCGTACGACTCGGTCCGGTCCTGCGCCCAGCTTGCGTGAGTGAAGGCCGCAGCCGCCCGCTCGGGCGGCAGCTCCGCGATCAGCTCTGCGAGCGTTCTACTGGTGCGAGGTGACGTAGTCGACCGCCTGGCCGACCGTCGTGATCTTCTGCGCATCCTCGTCGGAGATCTTGATCCCGAACTGGTCCTCGAGCTCCATGATCAGCTCGACCAGATCCAGTGAGTCGGCGTCGAGATCCTCCTGGAAGGACGCCTCCGGCGTTATCTCGCTTTCGTCTACGCCGAGCTGTTCGGTCAGGACTTCCTTGACGCGCTCGTAGACCTCTTCCTGGGACGCTGCCATGTCACCTCATCGATCGGTTGGTTTGCGGGTGGCGAAGCGCGCCGATCATACACAGCCACAAGGCCGGATCAGCGCGCCTCCTCGGCTGAGAATCTCTAACGGAATGACCTCGCGCTGACCGGGCGTGATGGGTGCGTGCGCTGCTAGGACGCAGGGAGCCCCAATATCCTCTGCGATATCGGGGCAACCGAGGACGACGCAGAGTGCGTGCCCGGCGCGGCCAGGCGGCCCGTGCTCATTCTGTTAGAGGTTCCAAAACGACCTCTTCGCGGTCCCGCCCGACCGCGGGCAGGCGCTCGGCGAGGCGTTCGACGACCCCGAGCTCCGCTCCTCTGGCGGCGAGCGTGATCGCGTTCGCGATCGCCTTCCGGCCCGAGCTGCCGTGGGCGATCACGGGCAGACCCCGGAGGCCGAGCAGATAGGCCCCGCCGTAGGTGTCCGGGTCGAGGCGCGCACGGATCCGCCGCGCGGCGGGCCGGATCAGCAGGCCGCCCAGCTTTCCCGTCGCCGTGGCGGAGATCTCTTCGCGCAGGAGGTCGAGAAGCTCCTTGATCGTCCCTTCGAGCAGCTTCAGCGCCATGTTCCCCGTGAACCCGTCGGTGACGACGACGTCCGCCGCACCCCGGAGCAGGTCTCGGGCCTCGGCGTTGCCGTCGAAGCGGATCCCTTCCGCGTCCCGAAGAAGCCCGTGAGCCTCGATCCTGAGCGCATCCCCCTTCTCGGCTTCCTCGCCGATCGAGAGCAGCCGGACAGACGGGTCGGCGATGCCGAGGATCTCGGTGCAGAACACCGATCCCATCACGGCGAACTGGAGCAGGTGCTCGGGCCGGCAGTCGGCGTTCGCACCGCCGTCGATGAGGAGCGAGGGGCCACCGCGGGTCGGGATCGGCACGCCGATCGCGGGCCGGAGGACACCGGGGAGCCGACGGAGGTGGAGGAGCCCGGCCGCGAGGACGGCGCCGGTGTTCCCGGCCGAGACGACGCCGTCGGCGTTCCCGTCGGCGACCGCGCGGATCGCGCTGACGAGCGAGGAGTCCGGTTTTGCCCGTACGGCCTCCGCCGGCTTCTCGGCCATCCCGATCGTCGAGGCGGCGACGACGAGCTCGAGCCCGCCGGTGTCGAGCCCGGCCGGCCCGTGAAGCGTCACGTCGATCCCCGTCGCAGAAGCTGCGAGCGCGCCCGCGACGATCTCGCCCGGCGCGTTGTCACCGCCCATCGCGTCGACGGCGACTCTTGTCATCGAGAGGCTAGGCCGGGAAGCGGAGAGGCTCGACTTCGCGGCCCCTGTAGGTGCCGCAGGTCGGGCAGACCCGGTGGGCGAGCTTGGGCGAGTTGCACTGCGGGCACGTGTTCACGCGCGGCGCCTCGATCGCATGCGTCGCCCTGCGCTTGTCGCGCCGGGACTTCGAGGTTTTCCTCTTCGGGACGGCCATGGAACGGCCGACACTGTAGCTGGACCCGGCCGGCACACCCCCGGCGACCGCACAGGCGGCGGTCCGCTCAGCCGTTCTCGCGCAGTGCGTTCAGCGCTTCCCAGCGGGAATCCACCGGTTCCTCGGGATGCTCGTGCGGCTCGTCGTTCAGGTTCGAGCCGCAGACGGGGCAGAGCCCGGCGCAGTCGGCACGGCAAAGGATCTTGTCGGGTAGGGCGAGCGCGACCATGTCCCGTGCCCAGGCGGAGACCTCGAGCTCGTTGGCGACGAGGTAGGGAGTCGCCATCTCCTCGTCGTCCGGGGCCTGCGCCTGATACTCGCGCCCCTTGATGGGCACTTCGAGGACGGCGTCGCCGAGGCACCGGTAGCAGGGGCCGTGGAGCCGCGCGGTGAAGGCGAGCGCGAAGACGGTGCCGGTGACGGCGCGGGTGACGACGAGCTCGGCCGGGACGGTGGCGGGAACCGGCAGGTAGCGCTGCCCGCCGAACTCGAAGGCGGGGAGCTCGGCCTCGAGTGTCTCGCGATGCTCCTCGCCCGGCCGGAGCTTCAGCCGTCTCAGGTTGAAGCTCGTCATTCACCCAGGGTAGCGAGCACCCAGGGTGACACGGATGCAGCCGCGAGCCCTCAGCACGGCCGGAGGTGACCCCGAACCGGGTGACCCCAATTGGGATAACTCAGTACGAGGGCTCGTCGAGGTCGAGCGGGCGCAGGTCTTCCTGCGAGCGCTCGTGCAGGCGCTCGCGCCCGCGCCGGACGGCGGTGAGGAACTTGTCGAGGTTCGACTCGAGCGTGGCGAGGATGCCGTCGGCCCAGTCCTCCATCTCGAGCCGCGTCTCGCGGGCCGAGCGGCGGGCCTCGTCGATGATCTCCTGGGCCTGGCGCTCGGCGAGCTTGACGATCTCCGTCTGCGAGGCCTCGCGGACGGCCTGCTCGCGTGCCTCCTGGAGGAGCCTGTCCTGCTCGCGCTTCGCCTCGGCCAGCATCTCCTGGCGCTCCTTGACGATCCAGCGAGCCTGCTTGATCTCCTCGGGGATCGTCGCGCGCATCTGGTCGAGGATGTCGTAGATCTCCTCACGATCGATCCGGACCTGGTCGGTGAGGGGGACGGCCTTCGCGTTGTGCACGAGGTCGTCGAGCTTGTCGATGAGGACGAGGACATCCATCGGCTGAGAATCCTACTCCTGGCTTCGGAGGGGGGCGCCGCCACGGCCGCTCGGGAACAGCTCCTTGAGGCGGCGCGCAACGGGTTCGGGCACGAGCTCATCGACGTTTCCCCCGAAGGCGGCGATCTCCTTCACGCCGCTCGAGGAGACGAAGCTGACCTGCGAGCTCGCCATGACATAGACCGTCTCGATCTCGGGCGCGAGGTGGCGGTTGAGCTGGTTCATCTGGAACTCCCACTCGAAGTCGGAGATCGCGCGCAGGCCCCGGACGATCACCTGGGCCTCCCAGCGGCGGGCGAACTCGACCACGAGCTCCTTGAACACGTCCACCTGGACGTTGGGCAGCCCCGAGAGCGCCTCGCGGGCGAGCTCGACGCGCTCGTCGATCGCGAAGAGCGGCGTCTTGTGCTGCGGGACACGGACGACGCCGACGACGACGCGGTCGAAGACCCGGGCGGCCCGGGCGATCACGTCGACGTGCCCGTTGGTGACGGGGTCGTAGGAGCCGGGGCAGATTGCGGTGATCACAGCTCGAACAGCGTAAGGCGCGCAGACCCGTACTTGCGGGAGGTACGCATCGACAGGCCGTCGAGAGCCGGATCGAGCGCCGCCGGTGACTGGACGACGACGAGCCCGTCGGGCGCGAGCAGCCGCGCGACCTGCGGGGCAAGCGCGTCGTACGCCTCGAAGGTGTAGGGCGGGTCGGCGAGGATCAAGTCATAGGTCCCGCGGTCGGAGGCGAGCGCACGGACCACATCCTGGCAGAGGACGGTGCCGCGCAGGCCGAGCTTCTCGAGGTTCGCCCCGATCGTGCGGCACGCGTCACGCGAGTTGTCGACGAAGACGGCGCGCGCCGAACCACGGGAGAGCGCCTCGAGCCCGAGCGCGCCCGAGCCCGCGTACAGGTCGAGCACGGCGGCGCCGTCGACGGGCCCGATCAGGTTGAACGCCGTCTCCCGCACGAAGTCGGAGGTCGGCCTCGTCGCCGTGCCCTTCGGCGCCTCGATGCGCCTCCCCCGGTGCTCGCCGGCGATGATCCTCATGCGAGGAGCGCCGGGTCCGCCTCTGTGGCGAGCTCATCCGCGCCGGGCTGCCACGGGCCGTCCTCATCGGCGAGGCCGCTCGCGATCGCGCGGGCCTGCTCGATCAGGTCGCGGTCGCTGCGAAGCCGCGTGAAGCGGAGCTCGCTGAAGCCTGACTGGCGCGTGCCGAGGAGCTGGCCCTCGCGCCGGAGCTCCAGGTCGACCTCGGCGAGCTCGAAGCCGTCGGTGGTCTCGACGAGCGCCTGCAGCCGCCGGTCGGCGGTCTCGGTGAGCTCCTCGACGGACCGGGACACGAGCAGGCAGTAGCTCTGCTCGGAGCCGCGGCCGACGCGACCGCGAAGCTGGTGCAGCTGGGCGAGCCCGAACCGGTCGGCCTCCTGGATGATCATGATCGTCGCGTTCGGCACGTCGACGCCGACCTCGATCACCGTCGTCGCCACGAGCACGTCGAGCTCGCGCTCCTTGAACTGCCGCATCACCTCACGCCGGTCGGCGGGCTTCAGCTTGCCGTGCAGCAGCCCGACCCGATATCCCTTCAGCTCGGCGCGGCGGAGGCGCTCGGCCTCCGCCTCGGCGGCTTTCGCGAGCGTCGTCTCGGACTGCTCGATCAGCGGGCAGACGACGTAGGCCTGCCGCCCGGCGTCGAGATGGACGCGCAGCCGCGTGTAGGCGACGCTCGCCCGCTCGGCACCGACGCGTGCCGTCTCGATCGGCTTGCGGCTCGCGGGCGGCTTGGCGATCTCGCTCACCGAGAGGTCGCCGTAGATCGTCAGGGCAAGCGTCCGCGGGATCGGCGTCGCGGTCATGTGCAGCACGTGCGGGCTCCGGGCCTCGGCGAGCGCCTGGCGCTGCTTGACGCCGAAGCGATGCTGCTCGTCGACGACCGCGACGGCGAGATCGGAGAACTCGACGTCCCGCTGGATGAGGGCGTGTGTCCCCACGGCGATGTCGGCGGCGCCGCTCGCGATCGCATCGCGTATGTGCCTCGACCCCGACGACCCCGTCAGGAGCACGCAGCGCACGCCGAGCTCGGTGCACAGCTGCTCGATCGTGAGGAAGTGCTGCTCGGCAAGCGTCTCGGTCGGCGCCATCAACGCGCCTTGACGCCCGCTCTCGACGGCGCGCAGGAGCGCGTAGAGGGCGACCACCGTCTTGCCCGAGCCGACGTCGCCTTGCAGCAGCCTCCGCATCGGCGTCGTCTTGGCGAGATCTGCGTCGATCTCCGCGATCGCCTGCTCCTGGTGCGGGGTGAGGGTGAACGGGAGCGCGTCGCGGTAACGCGCGATCATCTCGCCCGGCTCGGCGAGCGAGGAGGCGACGGCGTCGGTGACCCGGAGCCGCGAGACGATCAGCTGCAGGGCGACGAGCTCGTCGAGCGCAAGCCGCCGGCGTGCCTGGTCCGCCTCCTCCTCGCTCTCGGGGAAGTGGCGCGCCGCGAGCGCGTCGGCGAGCGGGACGAGCTCGAGCTCCGCAGGAAGCGGGTCCGGCAGGAAGCGCCCGTGCGAGGCGAGCGCGCCGCGGACGAGCTCACGCAGCCGCGTCGAGGGGATCTGCTCCGCCGCCGGGTACACCGGGGCGAAGTCGGCGGTGCGCCTGGCCTCGCCGATGTCGTAGCTCTTGACGTCGAACCCGTGTCGGCCGAGCTTGCCCCTGAGGCGCAGGTGTGTTCCGGAGGTCAGCCTCTCGGCGAGCCACGGCTGGTTGAAGAACGACGCGCTGATCTCTCCCCCACTGCCGTCTCGCACGATCGCGGAGACCAGCGAGCGCCTGCCGCGAAGCGGCCTGGAGCGGGAGCTCACGACCTCGCCCTCGATCGCGACCTCGCCCTCCACGAGGCCTAGCCTCGCGATCGGGACCTGCTCGGCTGCGCTCTCGTAGCGGCGCGGGCCGTGGAACAGGAGATCCCAGACGCTCCGGATGCCGAACGCGCGCAGGCGCTTTGCGAGCGTCGGGCCGACGCCCGGCAGGGTGGCAACGTCGAGGCCGCGGAGCCGCTGGGGCGAGATCCAGCCTCGGGGCCGCGGCCACGTGGAGCTGCCCTCTGCCGCGGCCCTGGGACGCCCCGAGAAGACCGCGTGACCGGGTGCCGTCATGCCGGATGCGATGGGGCTCGATGGCATATGACACTCGGTCTCATGTCTCGGTCCTGATCTGACTCGGTGAGCCGGAGCGAGCGCCGCGGCCACCGCAGGGCCGAGTATAGGACCGCGTCCGGCTCAGCCGGTGTCGTCGTCGAACCAGAACAGTCCGAGTGTGCCCGGGCCGGCGTGGGTGCCGACGACCGCACCGAGGGAGGTGGCCACGTCGATCTCCGCCAGCGGGCGCGCCTCGCGAACCATGCGCTCGAGCGTCGCGAGACGATCGGGGGCTGCGGCATGTGCGAGCCCGATCCTGAGCGTCGGCGTGTCCGGAGTGGCGGCGGCGAGGAGGCTGCACAGCTCCTCGAGCGCCTTCTGGCTGCCCCGCACCCGCTTGAGAGGCACCACCTCGCCGTCCTCGAGGCCGAGGATCGGCTTGACCTGGAGGAGCGTGCCGGCGAACGCGGCCGCTCGTCCGATCCGGCCGCCGCGGGCGAGGAACTCGAGCGTGTCGACCGTGAAGAGCAGCCCGTGCGTCTCCCGGTAGCGGCCGATCAGCGCCTCGATCTCCTCGTCGGTGGTTCCCCGGTCGAGCAGGCGCTGGAGCGCGAGCCCGAGCATGGCGACTGCGGCCGACACCGTTCTCGTGTCGATCACCCGTACGGCCTCGCCGACCTCGGCTGCGGCAGCCTCGGCGCTCGCGAACGTGCCGGAGAGCGTCGAGGAGAGCTGAAGCGAGTAGATCCGGTCGTAGCGGGCCGAGAGCTCCTCGTAGACCGCCAGGAAGTCCCCCGGTGTGGGCTGCGAGGTCGTCGGCGGCTCGGTGAGAGCGGCGAGCCGGGCGTACACCTGGTCGGGCCCGAGGTCGACATAGTCGCGGTAGCTCGTCCCGCCGAGGTTGACGTAGAGCGGGACGATGCGCCAGTTGGGGAAGCGCTCGGGCCCGGCGGGGAAGTCGGCCGTCGAGTCGAGGACGACCGCCGTGTTCTCGGGGGTGAGGTTCATGCGGGCGACTCCGCCCGCGCGATCTCGAGGATCGAGGCGGCGATGCGGTCGAGGCTCTCGTCCTTCGTCAGGCACGACACGGCCCCGGCGGCGAGAACGAGCGCCCGCTCCGCCTCCGAGACCGAGGCGGTCAGGCAGACGACACGCGTCTCGGGAGAGAGCTGCCGGATCGCTCGGGTCGCCTCGGCGCCGTCGAGGCCGGGCATCCGGTAGTCGACGACGACGACGTCGGGCCGGAGCGACTCGCAGGCGGCGATCGCCTCCGCAGCGGCCTCGAACGAGCCGACGACCTCGATCTCGTCGATCAGCCCGAGCACGAGGGCGAGCGTCTCGCGAAAGAGCCGGTTGTCCTCGATCAGGGCGACTTGCACGCGGTGCATTCCCCGAGCCTAGAGCCCCGGCCGGAACGACCGCCTATTCGGCGCTGAGCCAGAGCGGGTAGTTCGGCTGCCCGCCCTCGTGCACCTCGAGCTCGAGCGTCGGGTAGGCCGAGGCGAGCTCCGCAAGCAGGCCCTCGAGCGGCTCCGGGCTCTCGCCGGTGAGCAGCGTGAGGATGCCGCGGGGATGCTCGAGCATGTGGGCCACGACCGCCTTCGCGACCTCGTCGAAGGTGTCGCCGCCGGCGACCGGCGCTCCGTCGGCGAGCCCGAGCCAGGTGCCCTTCCTGATCGCCAGGCCGTTGATCTGCACGTCGCGCGAGGCGATCGTGACCGCCCCGGTCGCGAGATCGAGGGCCGAGCGGCTCATCGCCTCGACGTTCTCCTCGAGCGGGAGCGACGGGTCGAAGGCCAGCGACGCCGCGAGCCCTGCCTGGAGCGTCGCCGTCGGGAGCACCGCGACCGGCCGTGAGGCCTCCGCGGCGGCATGCTCGGCGGCGAGGACCACGTTCCGGTCGTTCGGGAGCACGATCACCTCGCCAGCGCCGCTCGCCTCGATCGCGGCGAGGATCTCGGCGGTCGAGGGGTTCATCGTCCTGCCCCCGTCGACCACGTGTGCGCCCAGGCTCTCGAGGAGCCGGCGGTTCCCCGGCCCGGCGGCAACCGCGACGATCGCCGACGGGCCGGCGGCCGGAGCGTTGGGAACGGCCTGGAGCAGGCGCTGCTCCCGCTCGGCCGTCTGGGCGCGCATGTCGGCGATCTCGACCCCGCCGATCGTGCCGCGCGCGACCGCAAGCGAGAGGACCTTCCCCGGGTCGTCCGTGTGAACGTGGATCTTGAGCGCCGAGGGGTCTCCGACGACGAGGAGCGAGTCGCCGAGGGGCATGAGCTCGCGCTCGATCGCGTCCGCATCGAGACCGGCGCCTTCGACCATCAGGGTCGTGCAGTAGGTGTAGCGGGAGAGCTCGTGGTGGGCCGGCTCGACCGCGGGCCGGCGGGCCTCGAGCACCGGCTCCGGCAGGGTCGCCCCGGTCAGCGCCGCGACGATCCCGCGCACGATCTCGACGAGGCCGGCCGCTCCGGCGTCGACCACGCCCGCCTCGGCGAGCACCGGGAGCATCGCCGTCGTCCGGGTGACGCAGTCGTCGCCGCGGGCAACGATCGCAGCGAGGTCGCTGCCGCTCTCCGCCGCCTCGGCGAGCTCACGGATCGCCGTCAGCATCGTGCCCTCGACCGGCTTGCGGACGGCGCGATAGGCCGCGTCGCTCGCGCCGCGAAGCGCGACCGCGAGGTCGTCGGAGGCCGCGAGCGACTCGGCGGCCCCACGTACGATCTGCGAGAGGATGACCCCGGAGTTGCCACGCGCGCCCATCAACGCGGCCCGAGAGATCTCGTGCGCGAGGACGGCCTGGTCGTCGCTCTCCGAGGCTTCGAGCGCCTCGACGACGGCCCGGACGGTGAGCGCGAGGTTGGTGCCCGTGTCCCCGTCGGGCACGGGGTAGACGTTCAGATCGTCGATCCGGCTCCTGGCGGCATCGATCGAGTGGAGGGCAGCGGAGGCGAGGCCGAGGACCTGCTCCCTCACGCCGTCTCCCGAACGTCCTCGACGACGACCTCGACGGCCTCGACTCGAAGCCCGGTGAGACGCTCGACGTCGTAGGTGACCTGCGAGCGCACCGTGGCGCCCACCTCGGCCAGGTTCAATCCGTACTCGACCACGACGTGGAGCCCGATCCGCAACGCGGCCGCCTCGCCGCCGATCGTGATCCCGTCGCGCCGGAAAAAGCGTCCCACCCGCGAGCCGGTGGTGAGCCCGACGACGCCGTAGCAGGACGCGGCCGTCTCCGAGACGATCTCGGCGACGACGTCTCGCGAGATCGTGATCGTGCCGCGAGCTGAGGGGACGGTGAGGTCGGACACTACGTCCGCTTAGACGCCCAGCCGGTCGCTCCGGTTACGTCGCCTGCGGCCCGAACCCCGCCGGCGGCACCCCGCGGAGGCCGCTGGAGGCCCTTACAGGGCCTTCTGGACCTTGCCCGCCTTGAGGCAGCGGGTGCAGACGTAGGCGCGCCGGGCGACGCCGTCGACGAACATCCGGACGCGCTGGAGGTTCGGGTCGAAGCGGCGGTTGGTGGCCACCATCGAGTGGGAGCGGTTGTGCCCGAACCCGGGCTTCTTCCCGCAAACTGTGCAAACCTTGGACATGGCCGGCCCAGTGTAGCCGAGCCGGCAGCCCACCCTGCAGGTCATTCCGCCACGAGCCCACAGGGGGCCGCGTCCTTCTGCGGATCATGGTGCGGTCTGGCTCCGGAGCCGGAGCCGGGCTCCGCCCGGCGGGAGGCCCACAACGGGATGGCCGAGGCAGCGGAGGAGGGGGCTCGTGGGGGAACCTCGTTGGTTCACCCACGAAGGGAGGAGGGGGCTCGTGGGGGAACCTCGTTGGTTCACCCACGAAGGGAGGAGGGGGCCCGTGGGGGAACCTCGTTCGGTTCCCCCGCTGTTAATGGGCGGCGCTGGCGCGCAGCTGCGCGAACACGTCCGCCATCTCGAGCGCCGTCCGGACCGCATCGGCCGCGCGGTCGAGCCTCGCTTCCGCCTGGTCGACGCTCTCGACGGTGAGCACGCCGAACGCGACCGGGATGCCGGTCTCGATCGCGGCGAGCTGCAGGCCGGAGGCGGCCTCCGAGGCGATGAAGTCGAAGTGCGGCGTCTCGCCCCGCACGATCGCGCCGAGCGCGACCACGCAGGCATACCGGCGCGTCTTCGCGAGCGCCATCGCGGCGAGCGGCAGCTCGAACGCCCCGGGCACCGGCATCACGGTGACGGCGTCAGGCGTCACGCCGGCATCCTCGAGCGCCTCGATCGCGCGAGCGAGCATCCTGTTGGTCAAACCCCCGTTGAAGCGAGAGACGACGATCGCCACCGACCGGCGAAGGCCGGTGGGCGTGCCCTCGAGGACGGAGTAGCCGTCCGGGACGTCGATCTCGCCGCTCACATGCTCGACGCCGGCCTCCCCCGAGGGGACGTCTTCGATCACCTCGGCGCTCTCGGCCTGGGGCCACGCCGCGAACGGATCCTCGAGCGGCTCGTCCTCGCGCAGCTCGCTCTCCTCACCGGCCGGCTGCGGCTCGTCCTGGGGCTCGTCCTCCGGCTCGACGGCCTGCGGCATCAGCTCGGTCGGCGGAAGCGCGACCGTGCCGTGGCTCGCCTCGACGGCCTCGTCGCTGCCGAGCTGGTCGTGGCCGGGATCGTCGCTGCTGGGCTCGTCGTGCTCGCCGCGGTCGGCGTAGTCCCCGTGGTGCTCGCTCATTGTTCCTTCTCTGGGTGCCAGTCGGTTGACTTGATGTCCTGGTGGTGAAGCCGGTGACCGAGCTTATCCCGCTTGGCGGCGAGGTAGCGGCGGTTCTCGTCGTTGGGCACGACCTCGATCGGCACCTGCTCGACGACGGTCAGGCCGAACCCGTCGATGCCGGTCAGCTTCTTCGGGTTGTTCGTCAGGATCCGGATGGTCGTCAGCCCGAGGTCGGCGAGGATCTGGTTGCCGATCCCGTAGTCGCGAGCGTCGGCCGGGAAGCCCAGAGCGACGTTCGCCTCGACGGTGTCGAGCCCCTGAGCCTGCAGCTCGTAGGCGCGAAGCTTGTTCAGCAGGCCGATCCCCCGGCCTTCCTGCGCCATGTAGAGGAGCACGCCCTGCCCTTCGCGCTCGATCTGGAAGAGCGCCTGCTCGAGCTGCTCGCCGCAGTCGCACAGCATCGAGTGGAAGACATCTCCAGTCAGGCACTCGGAGTGCACGCGGACGAGGACGTCTTCGGCCCCATCGACCGCTCCCAGCACGAGCGCGACATGGACCTTGCCGGTCAGCAGCTCGCGGAAGGCGATCGCGTTGAACTCGCCGTAGGCGGTCGGAAGCCTCACCTCCGCCCCGCGCTCGACCAGCTTCTCGTGCCGGCGGCGGTACTCGACCAGGTCGGCGACCGTGACCATCTTCAGGCCGTGGCGCTCGCAGTACGGGATCAGGTCGGGCACCCGGGCCATCGAGCCGTCCTCGTTCTGGATCTCGCAGACGACGCCCGAGGGATTGAGGCCGGCGAGCCGCGCGAGGTCGACGGCCGCCTCGGTCTGCCCGATGCGCTCGAGGACGCCGCCGGGCTTGGCGCGCAGCGGCTGGACATGGCCCGGACGGACGAGGTCGTGTGCCTCGGCGCCGGGCGCGATCGCGACCTGGATCGTGTGGCTCCGGTCGGCCGCCGAGATCCCCGTCGTGACTCCTTCCCTCGCCTCGATCGTGACGGTGAAAGCGGTCCCGAACGGCGACTCGTTCTTCGGGGTCATCAGCGGCAGATCGAGCTTGTCGGCGCGCTCCTCGGTGAGGCAGAGGCAGATCCAGCCCCGGCCGTGGGTCGCCATGAAGTTGATCGTCTCCGGGGTCGCGAACTGCGCGGCGATCACGAGGTCGCCCTCGTTCTCGCGGTCGGGGTCGTCGACCACGACGACGAAACGTCCGTCGCGGATCTCCTCGATCGCGTCCTCGATCGCCGCAAACGGCGTCGTCGTTGCCATCCGGAAAGGCTAGCTCGGGAGGAGCAGCCGCTCGACGTACTTGGCGAGCACGTCCACTTCCAGGTTGACGGGACGGCCTGGCCCGAGCTCGCCGAGCGTCGTCACCTCGAGCGTGTGCGGGATCAGGGCGACCGCGAAGCCGGCGTCGTCGAGCGCGGCGACCGTCAGGCTCGCCCCTTCCATTGCGATCGAACCCTTCTCGACCGTGTAGCGCAGAAGCTCCGCGGGCGCGTCGATCCACACGCGGCGCCCCTGTCCCTCGTCCTCGACGCTCCGGACTGTCCCGACGCCGTCGACGTGACCTTGCACGTAGTGACCGCCGAGCGGCTCCCCGGCCCGGAGCGACGGCTCGACGTTGACGCGCACGCCCGCCTCGAGCGTTCCGAGCGACGTCCGGGCCAGCGTCTCCGGCACGGCCTCGAACGCGATCCTCCCGCCGTCGGCGGCGACCGCGGTCAGGCAGCACCCGTTGATCGAGACCGAGTCGCCGACAGCCGTCGTCGTCACGGTCTCGGGCGCCTCGATCTCGAGCCGGACACCGCCGTCGCTCGCAGCGAGGGAGGCGACGCGACCCACTTCCCTGACGATGCCCGTGAACATCGCTGAAGGCTACCGCCGCGCCCCCGGCTCGAGCAGCGGGGCTACTCGCCGTACGCGAGCGACTCGACCGTCTCGCGAACGAGCATCTCGAGGTCGCCGCGCTCGCCCGGAAAGGCGTTCTCCAGCCCCTTCAGCAGCTCGAGCACGGCGTCGCGCTGACCGGGGGCCAACTCGCTCGTCCCGATCTCCTCGATGCGCTTGCGTAGCTCGTCGTTTCCGAGCGAGCGGAGCAGCCACTGCGAGAGCAGGCTGACGATCTCGTCGTCGGTGCGCTGGAACTCGGAGCTCGCAGACATGGGCCTCGGATCAGGCTCGGATCAGGGCTCGTTGACGTACGCCTCGAGGAGCACGTCCTCTCCGACCCGCCGGGCGCTCAGGTGGAAGAGAGCCGATGTCGATCCTAGCCGCGGGAGAACGTGCGACCCGTCCCCCGCCGCGAGCACCGGCGCGAGAAAGAGCATCACCTTGTCGATCAGCCCCGCCTCCAGGAACGCGGCTGCGATCGTCGGCCCTCCTTCGAGGAGCAGCGACTGCACCCCGTCGGCGGCCAGACCGGCGAGCTCCTCCTCGAGCCGCCCGGAGCGCAGCTCGAGATCCGAGCCCGCCGGGAGGGGCCCGCGGCCGAACGCGAGCCGGCGCGGCTGCCCCCGGGGCACATCGACGCCTCGGGCATCGAGCCTCGGCCCGTCCGCGCGAACCGTTCCCATCCCGACCGCGACCGCGTCGGACGCGCCTCGGAGCCGATGAACGAGGGCGCGGCTCTCCTCACCGGAGATCCATCGCCGGCCCGGAACGGCGACGCGCCCGTCGAGGCTCGCCGCCACCTTGTAGGTGACGAACGGCCTCCGCTTGGACACCCACGTCCGCCAGGCCTCGTTCTGGGCCCGGGCCTCCCACGAGTCGACGAGCTCGACGTCGAGGCCTGCCCCGCGCAGGCGCTCGATGCCGCCCGCGGCCTCCGGGTTGGGGTCGCGCGCGCCGACCACGACCCGGCTGATGCCCTCGGCGATCAGCCGCTCGCTGCACGGCGGGGTGGTGCCGTGGTGGGAGCACGGCTCGAGCGTCACGAACATCGTCGCTCCCCGTGCGAGCGGTCCGGCAGCGTCGAGGGCGACCGTCTCGGCGTGGCGGCCGCCCTGCTCGGTGACGCCTTCGGCGATCACGTCGCCGTCGCGGACCACGACGGCGCCCACCGTCGGCTTGGGATAGGCGCGGCCCGCGGCGTCGGCGGCCAGCTCAAGGGCTCTGGCGAGGCTCACGCGAGCGCTTCTATCAGACACGCAGACGGGCGATGAAGAAGCCCGACGTTCCGTGGCGGTGCGGGGTCGTGAGCAGGAACTCCGGCCGTTTCGGGTGGGCGAACCGGGGCCACTCCGCGCCGAGCGGCTCCGGCTCGAGGCCGGAGGCGTCGACGATCGCCTCGTTCTCGTCGGCGTTGAGGGTGCACACGGAGTAGAGCACGACGCCGCCGGGCCGAGTACGGCTCGCCGCAGCCTGGAGCAGGTCGAGCTGCAGCTCGGGCAGCGGCTTTGCCCGCCAGCGCAGGTCGGGCCGGCGGGCGAGCACGCCAAGGCCGGAGCAGGGCGCATCGACGAGCGCGCGGTCGAACCCGGACTCGTCGAGCTCGCGGACGTCGCAGTTGACGACCCGGACGTTCGTGACCCCCAGGCGAGCGACGTTCTCGGCAAGCTCCCGGGCGCGCCCCGCATGGAGCTCGACTGCCGTCACCTCCCCTTCGAGCATCGTGGTCTTCGCTCCCGGCGCCGCACACGCGTCGAGGACCCGCTCGCCGGCCCGGGAGCCGAGGGCGAGCCCTGCGAGCTGCGAGCCTCGGCTCTGCCATACGCGGCCCGAATCCTCAGCGAACGCGCCGGCCTCGAGCCGGTAGGCGCCGGGCACGTCGGTCGGCTCGCCGACCGGCTCGGCGGAGCGGACGACGAGCTCGCCGGGCTCGTTCTGCGCGCGCATCAGCTCGAGCGCCTCCTCGGCGCCCCAGTCACGGACCCAGACCTCGGCGATCCAGTCCGGGTAGGACTCCGCGAGCGGGCCCGGCGGCAGCGCCTCGACGAGCTCGCGGAAGCCCTCGGCGAGCCGCCGGGCGACCGCGTTGGCGAACCCCGTCGCATGCCGCCGTCCGGCGCGCCGGACGAGCTCGACGGTGTCGTCGACCACGGCGTACGGCGGGGCGTCGCTCCAGACGATCTCGTAGGCGGCGACGCGCAGCGCAGCCAGGACGGGCTGGTCGATCTCGGCGACCGTGCGGCTCGCGAGCGCATCGATGCCGTAGTCGAGCGTGCGCACGCGTTGAACGGTCCCGTAGGCGATCCGCTGGGCCAGCGCCCGGTCGCGCTGGTCGAGACCCTCGACGGCGCTCGCGAGCGCCCGGTCGGCGTACGCGCCCTCCTCGAACACGCGGCGAACGACGGAGAAGGCGGCCGCCCGCGCGGGAGCCGTCATGTCCGCACACCTCTCAGGAACTCCTCGTAGCTCATCCGGCGCCGTCCCTCCGGCTGGATCTCCAGAGGCACGAATACCCCCTGATCGAGCCGCGCACGCCAGACGGTGACCCTCCGGCCGGCAAGCTCGGCTCGGGCGCCGATATGCGGGGAGAGCGCACGCACCCGCAGCCACGCATCGACCGGGTCGGAGAGGTCGAGCTCGCGGTCGGCAGGCCCGATCTTGTCGGCGTAGGTCGCGCCTTCCGCCGGCTGCGGCTCGAATACGGGGTCGGGCAGAGCCCGCTCGAGCAGCGTCGCGGCGAGCTCGGCCGCGCGGGCGTAAACCGCGCCTGCGTCGTCGTCGGGGCCGATGGGGAACGACTCCTGGGCGGCGATCGGGCCCGCGTCGAGCTCCTTGATCGTCCGGTGGATCGTGACGCCGGTCTCGGTTTCGCCGGCGAGGATCGCCCGCTCGACCGGCGCCGCTCCGCGCCAGCGCGGAAGCAGCGACGGATGGACGTTCACCCAGAGCGCCTCGCCGAGGATGCTCTCGGGGATCAGCAGGCCGTAGGCGCAGACGACGACGAGCTCGACGGCGTCCGGAGGGAGCTCGGGTCGCGCCGGTTGATGGACGGGGATCCCCAGCCGCTCCGCGGCTTCCTTCGCCGGCGGCGCGGCGAGCCGGCGCCCACGGCCTTGCGGCGCGTCGGGACGTGTCAGGAGAAACGCGATCTCGTTGCGAGCGGCAAGCCGCTCCAGGACATCGGCGCCGAATGGAGCCGTCGCGGCGACGGCGATACGCACTATCTGAGGACTGGCTGGGGCCGGAGCAGGCCGAGCGCCTCTTTGCGGTGCTCGTCGTCGGTCCGGTCGAGGATGAGCACGCCGTCCAGGTGATCCACCTCGTGCTGCACGACCCGGGCGTTCATGCCTTCGAGCTCGAGCTCCAGCCCGGCGCCGCTCGTGTCGAGCCCCTCGAGCCTGAGCCGCACGCTCCGCTCGACGGGGACCCTGATCCCCTCGATGGACAGGCAGCCTTCCGTGTCGACGAGCGTCTCGGACGACGGGTCGACCACGCGCGGATTGACGACCACCTGGGTGCCCTCCTCGTCGTGCTCGAACACGAAGAGCCGCCGCAGGACGCCGATCTGCGGCGCGGCGAGCCCGACCCCCTGGGCATCGGCCATCACGTGCTTCATGCGCTCGGCGAGCTGGACGAGATCGTCGTCGAACTCGGTCACCTCCTTCGCCTTCATGCGCAGGGCGACGTCCGGGTACTGGCGAACCTGGGCGAGTGCGTGCCGCCGGATCAGCTCCCGCTCGACCTCGGCCCGAGCGTCCTCGTCCAGCTCGTCCCCGTGGTCGTGGTCGTGGTCGTGGTCGTGATGCTCATGCCCGTGATGGGCGTGGTCGTGCTCGTCGCGGTCATGCTCGTGATCGTGCTCGTGGGCCACAGTGGGGACAGTGTGCCAGCCGCCGGGCCGCCGGCATCCGGGATGCGTTCAGGCCGATTGCTCAGGCGGGGAAGCGCTCGAGGATCCAGGCGGCGTCGAGCGGCACCCGCCGGTAGTCGGCCCCTCCGACCTTGACGAAGTCGCGGGAGCGCGGGTCCATCGGCAGCCGGGCCTCGATCGGGTACCAGCGGTTGTGCTTGTCGATCAGGTCGTTGACCTCGACGAAGTTCCAGCGTTCGGCGATCCGCGTCCAACGGGCCGGATCGCCCCCGTACACGGCGTAAGCGGCCCGCAGCCGCTCCAGGTTCCTCTCGATCGCGTCGTCGAGCGTCCGCAGGCGCCGCATGTATGGAAGGGGCCCGCCGAGCGAGGCGACGTAGGCCTCGGCCTCCGGCCGGAAACGGCGGATCCGCCGAGGCAGCGGTGCGCCGGCGAGCGGGTTCACGTCCCGGTCGTGCTCGAGCCGCTCGCGCTCGCGCGCAGAGTGAGGCGTGACGTCCCGGACGCCCCACTCGCCGAGGATCTCCTCCGCCCTGATCCGCTTCACACCGCTCATGGTGCCACCAGGAGCTCCTTTCAAAATGAAGCCTCGTGTCGAAGCGTCATGCTGAAATGAGCTCTACAACGATTGCGGATCGACGTCGACGACCGCCGTGAGCCCTGCCCGCCGCATCGCCGGCGCGGCTGCCGCGAGCAGGGCCGCCGCGCGGCTCGCGACCGCCCGGGGGCGATCGGTCTTGGCGATCAGCTGGGCGCGGTGACGGCTCCTGAGGCGAAGCAGGGGTGCGGGCCCGAGCAGCTCGGCCTCGGGCATCCCGGCGGCGATCTCGGTGAGCGCGCGCTGCACGCTTGCCTGCTCGGCTCCCGAGACGACGATCCGGACAAGGTGGTGGACGGGCGGGTAGCCGAGCTCAGCCCGGCGCTCGAGCTCCTCGGCCAGGAAACGGCGGACGTCGTGCCGCGCAGCATGGGCGATCGGGCGGGCATCGGGCTGGAAGGTCTGCACCAGCACCCGTCCCGGCGCGTCGCGTCCGCTGCGACCGGCGAGCTGGGTGATGAGCTGGAACGTCCGCTCCTCCGCCCGGAAGTCCGGCAGGGCGAGAGCCGTGTCGGCGTCGACGACGGCGGCGAGCTCGACGCCGGCGAAGTGATGGCCCTTCGCCACCATCTGGGTGCCGAGCAGGACGGCCCGGTCGGTCGCGCCGAACCGTCGCAGCGCCGAGGCCGTCAGCTCGGGGTCCGAGGCCGTGTCGGCGTCGAGGCGAATCGGCTCGAGCTCGGGGAACTCGCGCTTCAGCTCGCGCTCGAGCGCCTGGGTGCCCGACCCGAGGCGGGCGATCTCGGCCGAGCCGCAGCTGGGGCAGGTCTCCGGAGCCGTCTCGTGGTGCCCGCAGTGGTGACAGTGCAGCCCCCCGTCGCTATGGAGGACGAGCGCCACGTCGCAGTTGGGGCAGCGGAGCGTGCGCCCGCAGGCCCGGCAGTGCAGCGCGGGCACGAGGCCGCGCCGGTTGAGGAGCAGGATCGCCTTGCCGCCGCGATCGCTGACCCCGCGAAGCTCGTCCCGCAACGGCGCCGAGAGCGGATACCCGGCCTCACGCCGCATGTCGACCACCTGCACCGGCGGAAGCTCGCCGCCGACACGTCCACCGAGCTCGAGGCGCTCGAGCGTCGCCCAGCTCTCGGGGCGCGGCGTGGCCGAGCCGAACACGGCGACGGCCCGCTCGAGCGCGGCTCGCTTGGCGGCGAGCGTCCGGGCGTCGTAACGGGGGTCCGACTCCTGCTTGTAGGAGGCATCGTGCTCCTCGTCGACGACGATCAGGCCGAGGCCGCGCAGCGGAGCGAAGACCGCCGAGCGCGCGCCCACGACGATCCTCGCCTCCCCGGAGGCGATCCGCACGCGCTCGTCGCGCCGCTCGGCATCGGTCAGGCCGGAATGGAGGACGGCGACACGGTCGCCGAAGCGGGCGTGCACGCGGCCGACCGTCTGCGGTGCGAGTGAGATCTCGGGCACGAGCAGGATCGCCCCCATCCCCCGCTCGAGCACGGCCGCGCACGCCTGGAGGTAGACCTCGGTCTTGCCCGAGCCGGTCGGCCCGTAGAGCAGGTAGGCGCCCCCGGCACCGGCGTCGAGCGTCTCCACGATCCGCCCGACCGCGGCCGACTGCTCGGGCGTGAGCTGCGCGGGCTCGGCCTCGCCCTGGAGCGACTGGCGCTCGGAAGGCGGCGCCTGCACCTTCCGGCGCTTCGGAAGCTCGGGCGCCACGAGTGCGAGCGCGCGGGCGGGCGTCGAGCCGTAGTAGTCGGCCAGCCACAGGGCGAGATCGACGAGCGCAGGAGGGACGTCGCCGACGACGGCGTCGATCGGGACCGGAACCACCCCGTCGGGCGCCGCCTCCTCGAGCCCGACGACGAGGCCGCGAGCCCGTCGCCGGCCGAACGGCATCGACACGATCGCACCCTTGCCGACCCCGTCCGGGACCTCGTAGGTGAACGGGCGCGCGACGGCGCGCGCGTTCACGAGCGGATAGACCGAGGCGTACGGCACGCGGCCAGCGTAGTGACGCCGGTCGTCAGGCCTGCTCGGCGGCACCCTCCGCACGAAGCCGCCGCCACGAGATCGTCCGGGCCATGAGGAAGAGCGAGAGCCCGCCCACCACCAGGTTGAAGACGACGACGGCGATGTTCATCCCGACGCTGAAGGCGAGGAGCAGCGAGCGGGAGATCGTCTCGCCTCGGAAGAGGAACACGATCAGGCCCTGCTTCGTCCCGGCTCCGCCCGGGGTGGCCGGGAAGAGCGTCGAGAGGGAATCGACGACGAGGGCGAGCAGCGCGTTGTGGATGCTCGCGTGGACATGGAAGGCGAGGAGGAACTCGTAGAGCGCGGCGACCCTGAGCACCCACGAGAGCGCCTGGGGGAAGACCACGCCCCACAGGAGGCGCGAGGGATCGCGAAGGATCGCGAAGCCCCGGGCGATGCGAGCCCGTGAGGCCCCGCCTTTCTCGGCGTACGCGATCACGCCGACGACGACCGCTCCGGCCAGGAGGGCGAGCCCGATCTCGGTGGCGCGGGCGTGCTCGAGGAAGAAGCCCCAGTCGACGGACGGAAGCCGCGAGTAGACCTGGTGGGTCGGCAGCACGCCGATCGAGAGCGCCCAGATAATCAGCGCGCCGGCGACGAAGAAGTCGAAGAGCGTCTCGGCGACGAGCGTCGGCGCGAGCGTCGCGTAGCTCGACTTGTCGATCCGGTGGCGGACGAGGTAGAGCTTGACGACATCGCCGGCCCGGGCAGGCGCGATCGAGTTGATGCCGACGCCGGCCATGTAGGCGCCGAACACGCTTCGAAGCCTGATCCGCGCATCCGGATACGAGGCCTGCAGGATCACCCGCCAGGCAACTGCCCGCAAGAACATGCGGATCAGGTGAAGTACGAGCGCAAGCGCGAGGAACTGCCAGCGGACCGCGGCGAGCTGGTCGCCGAAGACACGCACTGCGTGAAAGAACGCTCCCATGCCTGCCGCTCAGGGTACGAGCCGGACGGGCCGGCGTGACGGCCGGCGGTACGATGGCCCCGATGGCGCAAGGGCACTCCGTCGACGAGTATCTGGAGACGATCTACTTCCTCGCCTTCCCGATCGGGGAGTACCACCCGCAGGACACGACCCACCCGACGCTCTCCTCCCGTGTCGCCGAGATGCTCGGCGTCTCGCGCGCCTCGGCCGGCGAGATGCTCAAGCGTCTCGAGGCCGAGGGTCTCGTCGAGCGGGGATCGCGCAGGGAGGCGATCCTGACGAGCGCCGGACGCGCGCGCGCGGAGCGGGCGGTCCGCAAGCACCGGATCATCGAGCGCCTCCTGACCGACTTCATGGGCTACACCGCCGCCGAGGCGCACGTCCATGCCGACGAGCTCGGAGACACCTTCAGCGAGGAGATGGTCGAGCGGATCCAGGCGAAGCTCGGCGACCCGGATCGGTGCCCGCACGGCTGGCCGATCGATCCCGGCTTCGAGCAGGCGGAGAACCTGGAGCTCGAGCCGCTCACCACTCTCGCTCCCGGGACGCCCGCGACGATCGTCCGTCTCGCGGAGCACGACGGCGACCTGCTGCACTGGTTCTACGACCAGGGGCTCGTGCCGGGAGCGCAGATCGAGCTCGCCAGCGCCAGGCCGGCCGCCGGGCAGCTGCAGGTGCGCCTGAACGGCGGCGAGAAGACGATCGGCGAGAAGGCCGCCGCCGGGCTCTTCGTCAGGCCGGCAGCGTAGTCGAGACCGCAGCGAGCCCGGCCGCCTCGCGGAGCGCGTCGGCCCGGTCGGTCAGCTCCCAGGTGAAGTCGGGATCGTCCCGTCCGAAGTGGCCGTAGGCAGCGGTCTTCGAGTAGATCGGGCGGCGAAGGTCGAGATCGCGGAGGATCGCCGCGGGCCGCAGGTCGAAGTGCTCCTTCACGAGCTCCTCGATCCGCGTGACCTCGATGGCCTCCGTGCCGAAGCACTCGAGGTACACCGAGAACGGGTGCGCGACGCCGATCGCGTAGGCCACCTGGATCTGGCAGCGCTCGGCGAGCCCGCCGGCGACGACGTTCTTCGCCACGTGGCGCACGGCGTAGGAGGCGGAGCGGTCGACCTTCGTCGGGTCCTTGCCGGAGAAGGCGCCGCCCCCGTGGGGCGCTGCGCCGCCGTAGGTGTCGATCACGATCTTGCGGCCGGTGAGCCCGGAGTCGCCCATCGGTCCGCCGACCACGAACTTGCCGGTCGGGTTGACATAGAAGAAGCCCGGTTCCTCGAGCCGCGCGGGATCGTAGAGATCGCGCGGGAGGATGGGCTCGAGCAGATGCGCGATCAGGTCGGGCTTGATCGTCGTCTCGGGATCGACGCCGTCGCGGTGCTGGGTGGAAACGAGCACGCGCTCGACCTCGACCGGCCGCTGGCGCCCGTGCTCGTCGATCTCGTAGCGGATCGTCACCTGGGTCTTGCCGTCGGGCCGGAGGTACGGGACCTCGCCGCTCTTGCGGATCGCGGCCAGTCCCCGGGCGAGCTTGTGGGCGAGCATGATCGGCAGCGGCATCAGCTCGGGGGTCTCGTTCGAGGCGTACCCGACCATGAAGCCCTGGTCGCCGGCACCGACCCGGTCGAGCGGGTCCATGTCCCCCGGGTCGTGCTGGATCTCGAAGGCCTCGTCGACGCCGCGCGCGATGTCGGGCGACTGCTCGTCGAGCGCGACGATCACGGCGCAGGTCTCGGCGTCGAAGCCGTACTTGGCCCGCGTGTAGCCGATCTCGGCGATCCGGTCGCGCACGAGGCGCGGGATGTCGACGTACGTGCTGGTCGTGATCTCACCTGCGACGACGACGAGCCCGGTCGTGACGAGCGTCTCGCAGGCGACGCGCCCCGTGGGGTCGTCCTGGAGGACCGCGTCGAGGACGGCATCCGAGACCTGGTCGGCGACCTTGTCGGGATGACCCTCTGTTACGGACTCGGATGTGAAGGAGAAGGATCGTGCTGCCATGCCCAAACCCTAGCGGCAGCCGGTCGGGCCGTTACTCGTCTCTCGGCCTGCGCCCCATCAGCCGAACGGCCAGATCGGCGAGCGAGCTGCCCTCGAGGATCGAGCAGACGCTCTCGGTGATCGGCAGCTCCACGTCGAGCCGCCGGGCGAGGTCACGCAGAACCGGGGCGGTCGTGAGCCCTTCGACGACCTGGCCGATCTCGTGCGAGGCATCGGCCGGCGTGCGCCCCCGCGCGATCAGCTCACCGGCTCGCCGATTGCGGCCGCTCGGATGCCAGCAGGTCACGACGAGGTCGCCCATCCCTGCGAGCCCGAAGAACGTGTCGGCCTGGGCCCCGGCTGCCTCGCCGAGCCGGGCCATCTCGGCCAGCCCGCGGGTGATCAGCGCCGCCTTCGCGTTGTCGCCGGCCTCGAGCCCGTCGCAGGCGCCGGCGGCGAGCGCGATGACGTTCTTGGCGGCGGCACACAGCTCGACCCCGGCGAGATCGTCGTTCACGTAGACCCGGAAGACGTTCGAGTTCAGCGCCGCCTGCAGCTCGCGTGCGAGCGCGGCGTCCTCGCTCGCGATCACCGCCGCGCCCGGAAGCCCGGCGGCGACCTCCTCTGCCATGTTCGGCCCGGAGAGGACAGCCACCGGACGGCCCGTGACGAGTGTCGAGAGCCGCTGCCCCGTGGCGGGGTCGAGGCCTTTTGTGAGGCTGAGGAGGGGCGCCGAGCCGGAGAGCGGCCCGACGACGGCGGCGAAGGCGCGGCTCGGTAGCGCGATCACGACGAGGTCGGCGTTCGCGAGCGGGGCCGCCTCGATCGTCACCGCCTCGATTCCGGCGAGCGAGATGCCGGCCAGGAAACGAGGGTTGTGGCCGGTGGCCCGGATCGTCTCGGCATCGGCAGCGCTCCGCGTCGCGAGCGTCACGTCCAGGCCGCGGTCGGCGAGGAAGCGCGAGAAGCCAGTGCCCCACGTACCGCCGCCCACGACGACCGCCTTCATGTGCGCGACCTCTCGAGCCGTCGCCGGGCCGGGTTGCGCCCGCTCACGAGCGCCGGCGGAAGTCGATCGCGACCGGGACGCCTTCCATCGCGTAGCGGGCCCGCAGCTCGTTCTCCACCCAGTAGCCGTAGTCGCGGGTGACGAGGCTCGTGTCGTTGACGGTGAACCGGAAGCGAGGCGGACGCGACGAGACCTGCGCTCCGTAGAGGAGGTTCAGGCGCTTCTGCCCCCTCGACGGCGGCTGACGCATCTCCTTCAGCTCGGCCAGGAAGCGATTCAGCTCCCCGGTCCCGATCCGCCCGGCGTGCTTGTCGAAGAGCTCCCCCACGCGGTCGAACACGCGGGCGATGCCGCGGCCGGTGGCTGCGGAGGTGGTGACGATCGGCGGCCGCTGACGCAGGCGGCGCAGGAGCTCGGGCCGGACATCCTCGATCGTGACCTCCGAGAGGTCCCACTTCGAGAGCACGACCAGTGTCGAGCACTGGGCCTTGCGCGCGATGTCGGCGGCGTTGAGGTCGCCTTCGACGATTCCCTGGCTCGCGTCGATCAGGACGAGGGCGACGTCGGCGCGCTCGGCGGCCTCGAGCGCCCGGAGCTCGGAGTAGTACTCGATTCCCTGGCGCTGGCGGCGCTTCCGCCTCAGGCCGGCGGTGTCGACGAGCTGGAAGACGCGACCGTTGCGCTCGACGACGGTGTCGATCGCATCCCGCGTCGTCCCGGGAACCTCGGAGACGATCGTCCGCTCCACTCCGAGGAGCGCGTTGAAGAGCGAGGACTTGCCGACGTTCGGCCGCCCGAGGATCGCGACGCGGATCGCCTCGTCGCCGACGGTCGTCCGGGTCTCGCCGACATCCTCGAGACGCGCGACGATCTCGTCGAGGAGGTCGCCCGTGTTGTGGCCGTGCATCCCGGAGAGCGGCAGCGGGTCGCCGAGCCCGAGCCGGTGCAGCTCCAGGGCGAGCGGCTCCTGCGCGGGGTCGTCGATCTTGTTCGCGAGCACGAGCACGGGCTTGTGGGAGAGCCGGAGGATCTCCGCGAGCTCCTCGTCCCCGGGCATGACCCCGGCCCGTGCATCGGCGACGAGCAGCACGAGGTCGGCGTCGGCGATCGCAAGCCGGGCCTGCTCGACGATCGAGCGCGCGACCGCGTCGCTCGAGGCGATGTCGACGCCCCCGGTGTCGATCAGGAGGAAGCGCTTGCCGGCCCACTCGCAGACGAGCTCCTTGCGGTCTCGCGTGGTGCCGCCCGTCTCGTGGACGACCGCGGCACGGGTCGACGTGAGGCGATTGATCAGGGTCGACTTGCCGACGTTCGGGAAGCCGACGATCGCAACCGTCCCGAGCAGGTCGGCCTTCAGATCGTCCGGCTGGGAGGGGTCCTCCTGCTCGTAAGGCGTTCCGATCGGATCGTCGCCACTCATGGGCTGGCGCTCATAGCGGAGGTGTCTCCCCGGGAGGCCGACCGCGGGCGTGGACGCCCGCGAGCCAGTCGAAGAGCACGTTCAGGCGCCGCTCGATCTCGGCGCTCGCCTCCTTGTAGCCCCTGCCGCCCCTGGCGATCCCGTCGAAGCGGAACGGCTCACCGAGGGCGATCGAGCAGGGCGCGAAGTTCCCGGGCTTCCAGAACTGCGTCCCGTAGATCGCGACCGGCACGACCGGGACGTCCTCCTGGATCGAGACCATCGCCGCTCCCGGCTGGACGTGACCGGGCCGGCCGGTCTTCTGCCGGGTGCCCTCGACGAAGAGCCCGATCGCGCGGCCCTCGGCCGCGTACCGGCGCATCAGGCGAACCGCGTCCCGGTCGGACTCGCCCCGCTTGACGGCGATGATCCCGTGCCAGTCGAGATAGGCGCCCGCGCCGGGGACGCGCTGGAGCTCGACCTTCGCGACGTAGTTGATGTTGCGCGGCGACAGCGCGCCGACCACGGGGATGTCGATCCACGCGAGATGGTTGATCGCGAGCACGCAGCCGCCGGTGGGCGGCAGCCGGTCGAGCCCGTAGGCGCGAGCGCGGGTGAGCAGCTTCGCGAGCGGGGCGATCCAGAGCCTTGAGGTCGACCACGCGAAGTCGCCGTAGGGCATCTCACGCCCCCGCGCGAACCTGAACGAGAGCGGCGATCCGCTCGATCACCTCATCGATGTCGAGATGCGTGGTGTCGATCGTCACGGCGTCGGCGGCCGGCTGCATCCGCGAGCGATCCGACTTGTCGCGCAGCTTCAGGTCGGTGGCGAGGGCATCGGCTCCGATCTCGGGGCGCTCGACCTGCCTACGCGCGGCCCGGACCTCGGGATCGGCGACGAGGTACACCTTGATCTCCGCGTCGGGGGTCACGACGGTGCCGATGTCACGCCCCTCGATCACGACGTTCCGCTCGAGCGCGAGCTCTCGCTGGCGCTCCCGCATCACCTCGCGAACCTCCGGGTGCTTGGCGACGACCGGCACCATCCGGTCGACACGCACCTGCCGGATCGAGTCGGTGACGTCGTGCCCGCCGATGAGCGTCCGGCCCTGCTCGGAGAACTCGACCGGGTTCTCCCGGGCCAGGGCCCCGAGCGCGGGGCCGTCGTCGAGCGGCATGCCGCGATAGAGCGCAAGCCAGGTCAGGCTCCGGTACATCGCGCCGGTGTCGAGGTAGCGGAACCCGAGCCGCTCCGCGAGCCCGCGGGCGACGGTGCTCTTGCCGGCTCCGGCCGGCCCGTCGATTGCGACGATCATCGGCCGAAGGCTAGTGGAGCCGGACTGCGTCTCGATTACCGGGCGTCGATGTCGCCGGTCTGGACGAGGTCGGCGAGCAGGTCGTAGAAGCCGGGGAAGCTGATCGAGGCACACTCGGGGCCGACGATCTTGACGCCTTCCCGCGAGGCCACGCCCGCGATCGCCGCGAGCATCGCGATCCGGTGGTCGCCGACCGCGTCGATGGTGCCCCCGCGCGGCCGGGTCGGGACGCCGCGGACCTCGAAGCCGTCGGGAAGGGCGCGGATGCGCACTCCGATCGACCGGAGCGACTCGGTCACGGTCTCGATCCGGTCGGTCTCCTTGGCGCGCAGCTCCCCGGCGCCGGTCACTCTCGTCGTGCCGCGGGCGAACGAGCCGAGCAGGGCTACGAGCGGGAGCTCGTCGACGAGCCGGGGCACCTCCGCGTGCTCGATCGTCGTGGCGACGAGGGGCGTCGCCCGAACCTCGAGATCGGCGACCGCCTCGCCTCCCACCGTCCGCCGGTTGAAGATCGCGACGCGAGCGCCCATGCGGTCGAGAACGTCGAGGAGCCCGGCGCGAAGCGGGTTGACGTTCACGCCCTGGATCACGAGCTCCGAGCCCGAGAGGAGCACGCCGGCGGTGATCAGCGGGGCGGCGGACGAGAACTCGCCGGGGATCTCCAGCGCGAACGGGGCGAGCCGCTCGAGGGGCCAGACCGTGGCCGAGCCGTGCGCTCGCGTGATGCGCACGCCGAGCGACTCGAACAGCCGCTCGGTGTGGTCGCGGGTGGGAAACGCCTCGACGACGGTCGTCGGGCCACCCGCGGCGAACAGCCCCGCGATCAGGATCGCCGACTTCACCTGCGCGCTCGCGACCGGGAGCTCGTAGGTGATCGGATGCAGGGCCGATCCCGTGATCCGGATCGGCGCGTGCCCGTCGGTCGTCTCGATCTCTGCGCCCATGAGGCGCAGCGGCGCTGCGACACGCTCGTGGGGGCGCGCCGTCAGGGACTCGTCGCCGACGAGCCCGAACGTTCCCGTCTGACCGGCCAGCAGCCCGCAGGTCAGCCGCATGACGGTGCCGGCGTTGCCGCAGTCGATCGGCTCCTGCGGCGCCCGGGCGTTGCGGAGCCCGACGCCGCGGACGCGTACCTCCTCCTCGGCGACGTCGACGACCTCCGCGCCGATCGCCCTCGCGACCGCGATCGCCGACTCGGTGTCGGCCGCGCGGCCGAAACCCGTGATGCGGCTCTCGCCGTCCGCGAGCGCGCCGAGCAGGACTGCCCGCTGCGAGATGCCCTTGACGCCCGGGACCGCGAAGACACCCTTGAGCGAAGCCGCGGGCTCAACCTTCATCGAGCACCGCCGAGACGACCACGCCGTATCCCTGGCGCTCGAGGAGCTCCGCCGCGCGGCGGGCCTCGTGCTCGCCGGTCACGAGCAGGGTGACCGTGCCGCCGCGCTCGGGCGAGATGTGCTCGAGCTCGAAGTCCTCGATGTTGATCCGCTCGGCGCCGAGAGCCTGGGTGATGCCGGCGAACACCCCCGGCTGATCGGGGACGTGGACGCTCACACGATGTAGTGCGCCCGCGTCGCTGTAGGCGGTCTCGAGCATCCGCCGCCGGTTCGAGGCCGCCTCCGCGATCCACTCGGCGAGGAAGCCCGCGTCCCGCTGCTCCAGCGCGGTCTCGACCTGCTCGAGCCGCCCCCGAAGCCCCGAGAGCTCGTCGCGGACCGCGTCGGCGTTGTCGAGGAACACATCGACCCACATGCGCGGGTTGGCCCCGGCGATGCGCGTCATGTCACGCAGCGAGCCGCCGGCGCTCGCGAGCGCGTCGTGCCCCTCGACCCGGCTCGCCCCGGCACTGTTGACGATCACGTTCGCGAGGACGTGTGGCACGTGGCTGATCAGCGCGACCAGGCGGTCGTGGGCCGCCGGGTCGATCGCGATCGGGAAGGCACCGAGGTCGGCGACGAAGGAATGGACGAGCCGGTGGCGCTCGGCGTCGGTCGTGGCGGTCGGGGTCAGGAACCACGTCGAGCCTTCGAAGAGCCCGGCCGAGGCTCCCTCGGGCCCCCTGCTCTCCGAGCCTGCCATGGGGTGCCCGCCGACGAAGCGCGGCGAGCCCTCCGCCGCGGCGACCGCCCGCTCCTTCGTCGAGGCGACGTCCGTGACGGTCGTCTCGGCGCCGGTGGCCTCGAGGACGGCCGCGACCTGCGCCGGGACGTCTGCGACCGGCGCGGCGACAACCACGAGCTCGGCTCCGGCAAGGGCGTCGGCGAGCGACGGCGACGGCGTGACCGCGCCCCGCTCGACTGCGGCGGCAAGCGCAGCCGCGTCCGGATCCCAGCCGGTGACCGCGATGTCGCGGGCGCCGGCGGCCAGCCCGAGGGAGGCGCCGATCAGGCCGGTGCCGACGACCGTGAGCCTGGAGACGGACATCTAGGAGGGTTTGGCGGAATGGGCCACGTCGACGGGGCGTGCTGGTCGGTGCGAGACAAGGACGCAGGGAGCGCCAATAGTGGTGACTATTGGCGCGACTGAGGACGCTGTATCGCGCCGATCCAGCGCGTTCCGGCGACATGAGCTCATTTCGCCAAACCCTCCTAAGTCGAGCGCGGTGCGGGGCCCCGCCGCATCAGCTCGGCGAGGCGGAAGGCAAGGTCCAGCGACTGGCGTCCGTTGAGGCGCGGGTCGCAGAGCGTCTCGTAGCGCGCGTCGAGGTGCTCCTCGGCGAGCTCCTCCGACCCACCGAGGCATTCGGTGACGTTGTCGCCCGTGTATTCGAGGTGGACGCCGCCGGGCCAGACCCGCTCCTCGCGGCAGGCGGCGAAGAACCCCTCGATCTCGGTCATGATCGCGTCGAAGTGCCGTGTCTTGCGGCCGGCCGCGGTGGTGAAGCCGTTGCCGTGCATCGGGTCGCAGACCCAGATCACGGGATGGCCGGCCTCCTCGACTGCACGGAGGAGCGGCGGCAGGAGCGTCGAGACGCGCCCGGCGCCGAGGCGCGCGATCAGGGTCAGGCGCCCGGGAATGCGATCGGGATTCAGCCGCTCGCACAGCTCGACGGTCTCGTCGGGGCTCGCGGTCGGCCCGAGCTTCAAGCCGATCGGGTTGTGGACACCCGAGTAGAACTCGACGTGGGCACCGTCGAGCGCGCGCGTGCGGTCGCCGATCCAGTGCATGTGCGCCGAGCAGTCGTACCAGTGGCCCGTGATCGAGTCGCGGCGGGTGAGCCCTTCCTCGTAGTCGAGCAGCAGCCCCTCGTGGCTCGTCCAGACATCGACCTGATGGAGCTGCGGCGTGGCCGAGAGATCGATCCCGCAGGCGGCCATGAACGAGAGCGCCCGCTCGATCTCGCCGGCGAGCGCCTCGTAGCGCTGGCCCTGGGCCGACGTCGCGACGAAGTCCTGGTTCCAGGCGTGCACCTGGGCCAGGTCGGCGAACCCGCCCTTCGTGAACGCCCGCACGAGATTGAGGGTGGCCGCGGACAGGTGGTAGCCCTCGACCATCCGGTCCGGATCGGGGATCCGAGCCTCGGCGGTCTTCGCCTCGCTGTTGACCATGTGCCCGCGGAAGACCGGGATCTCGCCCTGCGGCGTCTGCTCGACGTCGCTCGAGCGGGGCTTGACGAACTGGCCCGCGATCCGCCCGATCTTGAGCACCGGCAGCGCGGCGCCGTAGGTGAGCACCGCCGCCATCTGCAGGAGGATCTTCAGCCGGTCCCGGATCGCGACGGCCGAGTAGGCGGCGCCGGTGTCGGTGAGCCGCGCGAAGTCGTTGAACGACTCGGCGCAGTCGCCGGCCTGGAGCAGAAACGCCCGGCCGGCCGCGACCTCGGCGAGTGCCGCGCGCACCTGGCGCGCCTCACCGGCGAAGACGAGCGGCGGTAGGGCGTGCAGCCGGGTGCGCACCTGCTCGGCGCGCTCGGGATCGGGCCACTCCGGCTGCTGGAGCGCCTCGTACCCCCGCCACGAGGACGGGGACCAGGTCGAATCGACGACGGCCACCATTGAAGTGTAGGGACGAGCGACGGAAGCTAAGCTCGAAGCCATGAAGGTGTTCTCGGGGATCCAGCCGACAGGGGCCAAGCACTTCGGCAACTACTCGGGCGGCTTCAGGCAGTACGCGGAGACGCAGCAGCGCGCCGCGGCCGACGACGGCACGGCCTTCTTCTGCATCGTCGACCTGCACTCGATCACCGTCGACTACGACCCCTCGGATCTGCGCGACCGCACTCTCGATCTGGCCGCGCTGCTCTACGCGACGGGGCTCGATCCGGACCGCTCGACCGTGTTCGCCCAGAGCCACGTGACGGCCCATGCCGAGGCCGCCTGGCTGCTCTCGGCCGTGACGAGCTACGGCCAGCTCGGCCGGATGACACAGTTCAAGGACAAGAGCGAGCGGCAGGAGGTGATCTCGGCCGGGCTCTTCACCTACCCGATCCTGATGGCCGGCGACATCCTGCTCTACCAGGCCGATTTCGTGCCGATCGGCGATGACCAGCGCCAGCACCTCGAACTGGCGCGCGACGTCGCCGAGCGCTTCAACTCGCGCTTCGGCGAGACCTTCACGGTGCCGACGGGGGTCTACCCGGAGGTCGGGGCGCGGATCATGGACCTGCAGGAGCCGACGAAGAAGATGTCGACGACCGGCGGCACGCCGCAGGGGACGATCCTGCTGCTCGACCCGCCCGAGACGATCCGCAAGAAGGTGCGCTCCGCGGTGACGGACTCGGGGAGCGAGGTCCGGCGCGGCGAGGACAAGCCGGGCGTGACGAACCTGATCGACATCATGACCGTCGCCTGCGGGGAGCCGGCCGAGGCGATCGAGGCCCGCTACGACGGAGGCGGCTACGGGCCGTTCAAGAGCGATGTCGCCGACGCGATCGTCGAGCTGCTCGGCCCGATCCAGGAGCGTTACGCCGAGCTGCGCGGCGACCCCGCCGAGCTGACCCGCATGCTCGCGCTCGGCGCGGCCAAGGCCGCCGAGGCGGCCGAGCCGACCCTGCGCGCGATGTACGAGCGCATGGGCTTCGTCCCGGCCGGCTGACCCACCCCGCCGGACACGCCAGACGGAATCGCGCGCCGGGCCGAGGTGTCCTTGTGTTGCATGCCACAAGCAGCGCTCGTGCTTGTGGCATGCAACACAAGGTGGTTTAGACGGTTGGACTCAGCGGGACAGTCCGACGAGGCGCCTGAGGGCTTCGACTTCGCGCCGATCGAGCTCTCGCCAGGCGCCGGGCTCGAGCGTTCCCAGGCCGAGGCCCGCGTACGAGCTTCGGTGCAGGCGGCGGACGGGGTGCCCGACGGCCTCGAGCATCCGCTTGACCTGCCGGTTTCGGCCCTCGTGGATCGTCAGCTCGATCCTTCCCCGGCTCACCCGGCGCGCCTTCGCCGGAGCGGTCGGGCCGTCGTCGAGCGCCACGCCCTGCTCGAGGGCCTGCAGCACGCTCGGGCCCGGATCGCCCGCGACGTCGGCGACGTAGATCTTGTCGACCTCGTAGCGGGGATGCGCGAGCCGGTGGGCGAGCTCGCCGTCGTTCGTGAGCAGGAGCACGCCGGTCGTGTCGGCGTCGAGCCGTCCGACCGGGACGATCCGGGAGGGATGGTCGACGAGCCCGACGACGGTCGGCCGCCCGCCGGGGTCGCGGGCGGTCGTGACCACGCCTGCGGGCTTGTGGAGGAGCACGTGGGCGAGCTCCTCTCGCCGGAGCGGACGCCCGTCGAGCTCGACCCGGTCGCGCGACTCGACGAAGGTGTTCAAACGGCCCGGCTCCCCGTTCACCGTCACCCGGCCTGCCTTGATCAGCTCGTCCGCGCCCCGGCGCGAGGCAACCCCGGCCCTCGCGAGCCATGCGTTCAGTCGCATGCCGGAAGTGTCGCTTGCGGAGCCCGGCAGCCCTAGAAGAGCAGCGTGGCTAGCCGCTTGCGGTAGGTGATCGAGAGCGGATGGGCCTGGCCGAGCTCGCTGAAGAGCGCGATCATCAGCTGCCTCGCCTCGTCGCGGCGAGCCGGGTCCTCCGCGCGCCCGAGGAGGAGCTCGAAGGCCTGCTCGTGGTCGCCGGTGCGCAGGAGGCCGGCGAGCTCGGCGTCGTCGAGCGTGTCGGCGAGCGGCGGTCTCGTCAGCTCGTCGAGGAAGGCGTCCACGCCGGCCCGCGAGCGCGCCCCGACGAACTCGGCGACGACCTCGCCGTTTCGGAAGGCCTTCACGGCCGGGATGCTCGAGACGTCGAACCGGCGGGCGAGCTCCTGGTTCGCGTCCACGTCCACCTTCGCGAGCCGCACCTCGCGACCTTCGACTGCCTCCTCGAGCACCGGCCCGAGCTGTTTGCAGGGCCCGCACCAGTCGGCCCAGAAATCCACGAGGACGGGCTCGTCCGCCGAGCGCTCGAGCACCTCGACGGCGAAGGTCTGATCGGTGACGTCCATCTGCTGTTGAAAACGAGCGGGCGCGTCGATCCGTTCCCGGCGCCGGGCGGCTCGAGCGCGGCTAGGCCGGCCGCTTCTGGGCAACTGCCTCCAGCCGGCCGCGGATCTCGGCCGCGTCCGCACCGATGTCGTCGAGGCGGGGGAGCTCGGCCAGCGAGCCGAGCTCGAAGACCCGCTCGAAGAGCGGCGTCGTCGCGTAGCGGACCGCGCCGAACTCCGCGTCGCGACCTGTCTCGACGAGGAGACCCGCGCTCGACGAGGCCCGCGACCGCCGCATCGGCGCTCACGCCGCGGATCCGGGCGATCTCGGGCCTGGTGCAGGGCCCGGTGTAGGCCACGATCGCGAGCGTCTCGAGGGCCGCCTGGCTCAGGCCGCGCTCGACGGGCCGCTCGTAGAGCCGCGCGCACGCCTCGGCAGCCTCGCGCGAGGCGCGGAAGGCGTACCCGCCGGCGACGTGCTCGAGCACGATCCCGCTTCGCCCCTCCCGGTAGCGCTCGGAGAGCAGCTCGAGCGCGTCGGCGACGCGCTCCGGCGCATCCTCGGTCGCCTCGGAGAGCTCCTCGATCGAGAGCGGAGCGGCGGCGATCACGAGCACGGCCTCGATCGTCCGGGCCAGCTCCTCGACGGGATTGGAGGAGATCAGGCGGAGTGGGCGGTCCATGCGGTGCTCCTTTCTTGTGCGAGTCGGGAAATCCTTATCGGCGCGAACGGCGAGGCCTGGCTCACCGTCAGCTCGCGCTGCTTGGCGAGCTCGAGCACCGCGAGGAACGCGACGGCGATCTCGATACGCGAGAAGCCGGCGACCTCCTGGTCGAAGTCGAGGCGGCCCCGCCGGCGCAGGAGCGAGCGCCAGCGCTCGACGTACTGGGAGACCGGCGGGAAGGTGAGCGCCATGTGAGCCGTCGAGGGCGCCGGCGGCTCGACGGCAAGCGCGCGGAGCGCATCGGCGAGCCGGAGCGGGCTCTGAAGGGCGTAGGTGGGCTCCGGCGGCACCGGAGCGAGAGCGGCGGGCCCGAGCCGGAAGAACCGGTCCCGAGAGGAGGCGAGGCGATCCGACAGCCAGGCGGCGGCGTCCTTCGCTCGGCGGTACTCGGCGAGCCTCCGGGCGAGCTCCTCGGCGGCCTCCTCGGGCTCGAGCTCGGACAGCTCGGCCTCCTCCTCCGGGAACAGACCTCGCGCCTTGAGCTCGAGCAGTGCCGAGATCAGGACGAGGAACTCACCGCAGGCATCGAGATCGAGACGGTCGAGGGCCTCGAGCCGCTGCAAGAAGGCGATCACGACCTCGGCAAGGTCGATCTCGCGAAGCGCCAGCTCGTCCCGCAGGACGAGCGTCAGCAGGAGGTCGAACGGCCCCTCGAACGCATCGAGATCGAGGTCGAGCTCACCGACGGAGGGCGCAACGGCCATCCGCGGCAGGCTAGCCCCCTTACCGGACGCGCCCGCGAGGGACGGCCATCTTCGGCCGATTGGGGTCGGGCTGGGGTCTCGGACGCGCCCGTGGGGGCCCGTCGTGATCGCCGCCACCGCGCCCGAGGATCTGCCAGCGGACGAAGAACGCGGTCGCGGCGACGAACACGAGCACCGAGACCCAGGCGTTCAGGCGGAGCCCGAGGAAGTGATGGGACGGGTCGATCCGGATCAGCTCCTCGAAGAAGCGCCCGAAGCAGTAGTAGGCGACGTAGAGGGCAAAGAGCGCCGGCGGCCGGATGGTGCGGCGCCGCGAAAGCCAGAGGAGCAGCGCGACACCGGCGAGATCCCACAGAAGCTCGTACAGGAAGGTCGGCTGGTAGGCCTTCGCGCCGATGTACTTGTCCGGGAGGCCCGCCTGGTGGAGCGCGTCGATCTTGAGGCCCCACGGGAGGGTGGTCGGCTTGCCGAAGAGCTCCTGGTTCCACCAGTTCCCGACGCGCCCGACCCCCTGGGCGAGCAGGAGGCCGGGGGCGGTGGCATCCATGAACGCCGCGGCGCTGACCCCGGCGCGGCGGACGACGAGGACGCCCGCGAGCGTCCCGAGCAGGACCCCGCCCCAGATCCCGAGGCCGCCCTTCCAGACCTCGAAGATGCCCTGCCACTTCGGTGAGGGCACCTCGTTCCACGAGGTGATGTCGTGGTAGGCGCGCGCACCGATCACCCCGAAGGCGACCCCCCACACGGCAACACGGATAACGAGCTCGCTGTCCCCGCCCTGCCGACGCCAGCGCGCGCTCGTGAGCCAGACGCAGGCGAGAATGGCGACGAGAAGCGTCAGCCCGTAGAAGTGGATGGTGAGCGGGCCGAGATCGACGACCCCGCTCTTCGGAGACGGGATGTAGCCGAGCAGCGTCGCCATCGGTGGGATTGTGCCGCGCCGCGCGCGCCGCTGCTGCGAGAACCTCTGGAAAGCAACGACGCGGCCTCCCGGAGGCTTGCCGGGAGAGCCGCTAGATCAGGATCTCGACGGCGAGCTCGGGCGGGCAGCCGCTCTCTACGAGCGCGATTGCCCGATGAAGGTCGACATCGGGTCGCGCCGCGAGCTCCTTCGCGGCGTCGAGGTCGAATCCGACCTTCACGAGGGCCTCGGTGCGCCACCGCTCGACCCGCTCGCTCTCGGTTTCGATCGTGTTCAGCTCGGTTTGGGCCATCCCAGCGAACCTCCTTCTCCGTTCACCTCTACCTTCGGTTAAACGCCCGCGAAGGTTTCAGGTCTACCCCCGATCGACCAGGCTTTACGGAGAATTAACCGGGAACTCGAACGGCCTTGGCGGATCGGGACGCTCGAGCCTTCGCGGCCTCGATCGCCGGAAGCGTCAGACGAGCGCCGACTCGCCGAGGAGAGCGCGAACCTCGGCGTAGAAGTCCGGGTCGGGCTGCACCCGGAAGCCGGGGCCGAACTCGTAGCGCCTCGGGCCTTCGGAGGTGAGGCAGTCGACGAGCACGGGCGACTCGCCGGGGAAGTCGCGGATCAGGTCTCGCAACTCGCCGATCACGCCGGCGCGGGTCTTCGAGGCGTCGATGCGCAGCCGGACGGTGCGCTTGGCCTGCACCGACTCGAAGGCGGAGATCTCCTGCGCGAGCAGCTTCGTCTCGCCTTCCTTGTGGTCGACTCGGCCCTTGACGACGATGATGCGGTCGGGCACGCAGAGCTCCTTCGCGGCCGCGTAGGCGGCGGCGAAGACCACGCAGTCGACGCCGCCCGTGACGTCGTCGAGCCGGAGGAACACCATCTGCTCGCCGCGCTTGGTGAGCAGCTCCTTGACCTCGCTGACGATCCCGCCGACGACGACCGATTCGCCGTCGCGGCGGCGCTCGAGCTCGCCGATCGTCGTATCGGTCTTCGCCCGCAGCTCGCCGCGAAGCGACGACAACGGATGCTCCGACACGTAGAGGCCGAGGGTCTCCTTCTCGAGCCTGAGCAGGTCGGGCTTCTCGAACTCGTCGGCGGGCACGGGCGGGTGGTGCCGTGCCGAGACCGTCTCGGCGCCGCCGAACTCACCGTCGAAGATCGAGCCTTGCCCGGCGAGGCGGTCGGCTTGCTGCTTCTGGCCGTAGGAGAGCGCCTGCTCGAGCACCTGGAGCATCCCCATCCTCGACCCCGGCAGCGCGCCGCACTTGACGAGCGACTCGAGTGCGCGCTTGTTCACGGTCGACGGGTCGACGCGCTCGGTGAAGTCCCAGATCGACTCGAACGGTCCTCCCTCCTCCCGCGCCCGGACGATCGTGCGGCATGCGAGCTCGCCGACCCCTTTGACGGCGTTGAGCCCGAAACGGATCTTGCCTTCGACGACCGCGAAGTCGATCTGCGACTCGTTGACGTCGGGGGGCAGCACCTCGATCCCGATCTCGTGGCAGGCGTTGACGTAGAAGGGCACGCGGTCCTTCGTGTTCATCACCGAGCTGATCAGCGCGGCCATGTACTCGCACGGGTGGTGGGCGCGCAGCCACGCCGTGCGGTAGGAGATCAGGGCGTAGCAGGCGGCATGCGACTTGTTGAACGAGTAGTCCTGCGCCTTCTCCATGTCCTCCCAGAGCTGGCGGGCGACCGAGTCGCTCGTCGAGCTCGCGATCGCTCCCTCGATGAACTTGTTCTTCAGCGAGGCCATCAGGGCATGGATCTTCTTGCCGATCGCCTTGCGGAGATCGTCCGCCTCGGCAGGGGTGAAGCCGCCGATCTGCTTGGCGATCTCCATCGACTGCTCCTGGTAGATCGAGATCCCGTAGGTCTCGCCGGTGATCGGCTTCAGTCGGGGATCGAGGTAGGTGACCGGTTCCTTGCCCGCCTTGCGCGCGGCGTAGTTCGGGATGTACTGCATCGGCCCCGGCCGGTAGAGGGCTACGAGCGCGATCAGGTCCTCGAACACCGTCGGCTTGACCAGGCGCAGCGCCTCGCGCATGCCCGACGACTCGAACTGGAACACGCCGGTCGCCTCGCCGCGGGCGAGCATCTCGTAGGTCGGCTTGTCGTCGAGGGGGAGTGCGTCGATGTCGAGGTTGCCGATCAGCGTCACTGCCTTGTCGATCACGTCGAGGTTCCGCAGGCCGAGGAAGTCCATCTTCAGCAACCCGAGGGCTTCGACATCGGTCATCGGGAACTGGGTGACGACCTCCTGGTCGGCACCCTTCTGCTGTAGCGGGACGACGTTCATCAGCGGCTCGGCGCCGATGACGACACCGGCGGCATGGATCGAGTCGGCGCGAGTGAGGCCCTCGAGCGGCCGCGCCAGGTCGACGATCTCCTTCGCCGTCGCGTCGGAGTCGACCGCCTTGCGCAGCTCGGCCCCGGGCTTGAGGCACTCCTCGAGCGTCTGGCCGGGACCTTCCGGGATCAGCTTGGCGATCTTGTCGACCACGCCGTAGGGGATCTCGAGCACCCGGCCGGCGTCGCGGACGGCAGCACGGGCGGCCATCGTCGAGAAGGTGATGATCTGCGCCACACGGTCGCGGCCGTACTTCTCGGTGACGTAGTTGATCACCCGCTCGCGGCCTTCCACGGCGAAGTCGATGTCCATGTCCGGCATCGACTTGCGACCCGGGTTGAGGAACCGCTCGAACAGGAGGTCGTAGCGGATCGGGTCGAGATCGGTGATCTCGAGGCAGTAGGCGACGATGCTGCCGGCCGCCGAGCCGCGGCCGGGGCCGACGCTGATCGCGTGCTGCTTGGCGAAGTGGATGAAGTCCCAGACGATCAGGAAGTAGTCGGCGAAGCCCATCTCCCTGATCGTCTTGAGCTCGAAGCGCAGGCGCTCCTGGAGCTCCGGCGTCGCGGTGCCGTAGCGCTTCTCGAGGCCCTTCTCGCAGAGCTCGACCAGGTAGTCGAAGGCATCGCGGCCGCCCGGCGTGTCGAAGCGGGGCAGAAGGATCCGGTCGAGGTCGATGGTGACGTTGCACCGCTCGGCGACCTCGAGCGTCCTGCGCATCGCGTCGGCGTGGCCGGGAAAGTCGCCGGCCATCTCCTCGGGGGTCTTGAAGTAGAAGTGGTCGGTCTCGAAGCGCCAGTGATTCGGGTTCTTGAGCGAGTCGCCCGACTGAATGCAGAGGAGCGCCTCGTGGGCCCGCGCATCCTCGTGGCGCAGATAGTGCACATCGCCGGTCGCGACGGTCGGGAGGCCGCTCGTCACGGCCAGGGCGGCTAGCTCCGGCAGGATCCGCGCCTGGACGTCCAGGTGGGCGTTCTGCAGCTCCACGTAGACGTTGTCCCTGCCGAACACCTGCGTCAGCCGGTCGAGCTCGGCCTGGGCATCGCCGGGCCGGTTCTCCTCGAGCGCCTTGCAGACACGCCCCGACAGGCAGCCCGAGAGGGCGATCACGCCCTGCGAATGACGGGAGAGCAGCTCCCAGTCGACCCGCGGCTTGTAGTAGTAGCCCTCGAGGTACCCGAGGCTCGAGAGCTTGATCAGGTTCGAGTAGCCCTCGTTGCCGGCCGCGAGGAGCGTGAGGTGCGCGTACCCCTTCTTCTGGACGTGCCGGTCGTCGGTGACGTACACCTCGCAGCCCACGATCGGCTTGACCCCGGTGCCCTTGCTCGTCTTGAAGAGCTGGATCGCCCCCGCCATCGAGCCGTGATCGGTGATCGACACGGCCGGCATCTCGAGCTCGGCAGCCCGCGCGACGAGGTCGGGGATGCGGCAGGCACCGTCCAGGATCGAGTACTCCGAGTGGACGTGAAGATGGACGAAGGGTGCCTCTGGCATCGCGGAATCGACACCGTAACGGTCGTGGTGGACATCGCTCGCGAGCGCGCAAACGAGGCCCGTGCACTTTGCGAGAACCAGATTTTCGAGCCTTGCCGGAGGAGCTGAACGCCACGACGGTCCCGGCAGTCGAGGGATCCTCCGAAGCCCGTCGCGCGCCGATGGGAGTCCGGTGAAGCGCCTCGCAGTGCTCCTCCTGGCACTCGCTGCCGCTCTGCCCGCGACCACGCACGCCTGGGCCGCGGGACTGCCGCCACTGCCGACACGATGGCCGGCGACCCTCCAGCTGGGCATGGCCGACTCGCCGGGCGGCGCCCCGGCGCTCCGCAAGGAAGCGCCGTTCGGCTTCCGCTACCAGTACCTCGCCGGCGGGGCGAACACCGGCCAGGGCTGGTCGACCTGGAACCCGGACGGCTCGTTCGTCACGCTCTACGACAAGGAGTCCTGGGCCGCCGGCGAGATCCCGGTCTTCAGCTACTACCAGCTCCTGCAGTCGAAGCCCGACGTCTCGGGAGGAGAGCAGGCGGCGGATCTCGCGCATCTGGACGACCCCGCGACGATGAGCGCCTACTGGCAGGACGTCCGCCTCTTCTTCGAGCGGGCGAAGGACGCGAAGACAGTCGTCCTCCACGTCGAGCCCGATCTCTGGGGCTACATCGAGCAGCGCTCGAAGGGCGACGACGCCTCGACCGTCCCCGCGGTCGTTCCGGACGGGGTGCCGCAGAACGCCGCCGGGTTCGCCCAGGAGTTCGTCCGGTTGCGAAACGAGCTCGCGCCGAACGTCTTGCTCGCCTACCACATGAGCGGCTGGGGCACCGGCCACGACATCGGCTACGAGAAGCCGCCCGACGCGACCGTCCGCGCCTACGCGGCCCGCTCCGCCGCCTTCTACCGCTCGCTCCACGCGAGCTTCGACATCTCCTTCGACGACTTCTCCGACCGCGACGCCGGCTTCTACGCCAAGCAGGAGGGCAACCCGAGGACGTGGTTCAAGCCCGCCGACTTCGCCCGCCATCTCCTCTATGCGAAGACGTTCGTCGCCCTTTCCGGGATCCGGATGGTCGCCTGGCAGATCCCGCTCGGCAACACGGTCATGCGCGCGGAGAACAACACGTGGGACCACTTCCAGGACAACCGCGTGCAGTGGCTCCTCGGGCCGGGCTCACGGGCGCGGCTGCGCGCCTACGTCGCGGAGGGCTTCGTCGGCTTCCTGTTCGGGCGCGGCGCCGACGGCGCGACCTGCGCCTGCGACGCGGCAAAGGACGGGGTCACCAACCCGTCCCCGATCGACGGGAACAATCGCCTCTCGCTCTCGGCCGACGACGACGGGGGCTACTTCGCCGCCCGGGCACGCGCCTACTACGAGGCCGGCGCCCTCCCGCTCGGCTAGAAACGCGCGGCCGCGCCGAGCCACCGACGGTGCGCGCCCGTCTCGACGATGTCGACGATCTCGCCGATCGCGCGCTCGAGCTCGGCGTCGGAGTTGTAGTAGTGCGGGCCGAGGCGGATGCCGGCTCCAGGCCTGAAGTCGCAGATCACGCCGCGCTCGCCGAGCTCCTTGTGGACGCCCTCGAACTCCGGGACGTGCACGGTGATCGTCCCGCCCCGCCGCGCCGGGTCGCGCGGCGAGCGCACCTCGATCCCGGCCTCGTCGGCGAGGCGGATCAGGAGCTCGGTCTGGCGGATCGAGTTCTCGCGGATCCGGTCGACCCCGACCTCCTCGACGAGGGAGTACCCCGCAGTTGCCGCGTAGAGCGCGGGGACGTTCGGCGTGCCCGTCAGGAAGCGGGAGACACCCTCGGCGTAGCGAAGCTCCGGCTCGAAGGCGAAGGGCGCCGCATGAGCCTGCCAGCCGGTCACGGTCGGCTCGAGCGCCTCGATCAGGTCGGGCCGCACGTAGAGCCAGCCGTTGCCCGGCCCACCGCAGAGCCACTTCACCGAGCCGCCGACCGCGAAGTCGACGCCGAGCTCGGTGACGCTGAAGGGGACGATCCCGGCGGACTGGTAACAGTCGAGAACGACCTTCGCCCCGACCTCGTGAGCCCGGGCGACGATCGCTGCGGCGTCCTGGATCTCGGCCGACCTGAAGAGCACGTGCGAGACGGGGACGAGCAGCGTCCGCTCGTCGATCGCCTCGAGAAGCTCCTCGTCGCTCTCGCACACGACGACCTCGAGCTCCGGCTGGGCCTGGTACAGGTAGCGGACGGAGGGGAAGTTCTCGGCCTCGTACACAACCCGGTTCCGGGCCGGGTCGACCGGGCGGAAGCACGAGAGGACGACTGCCTCGGCGACCGCGACGTTCTGGTGCATCACCGTCGTTCCGGGCGGCGCGCCGATGATCCTCCCGACCTGGTCGCCGACCTCGAGCGGCATCGTCCACCAGCCCTCGCCCCACGCGCGGATCCCTCGTGTGCGCCAGACCCGGGCGTACTCGGCCAGCCGCTCCTCGGTCTCGAGCGGCATCGCGCCGAGCGAGTGGTTGATCAGGTAGCTCGTCCCGGCGAGGATCGGGAACCGCTCGCGGTAGTCGGTGAGCTCCATCCGGGCAGCGTACGGGACCCTCTCCGGATTGTCACTCGGGCGGGCGTGCCCCGGTCGCTAGGGTGCGCCCGTGGAGCATCGGATCCTGGGTCGGACCGGCGTCGAGGTGAGCTCGCTCTGCCTGGGCGCGATGATGTTCGGCGCCTGGGGCAACCCCGACCACGACGAGTCCGTCCGGATCATCCACGCGGCGCTCGATGCCGGCGTCAACTTCATCGACACGGCCGACGTGTACTCGGCCGGCGAGTCTGAGGAGATCGTCGCGAAGGCGCTCGCAGGCCGGCGCGACGAGGTGGTGCTCGCGACGAAGTTCCACGGCCGGATGGGCGAGGGCCCGAACCGCAGCGGCAACTCGCGCCGCTGGATCGTCCAGGAGGTCGAGGCCAGCCTGCGCCGGCTGCAGACAGACTGGATCGACCTCTACCAGGTGCACCGACCGGAGCCGTCGACCGACATCGACGAGACGCTTGGAGCGCTCACCGACCTCGTGCGGGCCGGGAAGATCCGCTACTTCGGCAGCTCGACGTTCCCGGCGCACGAGATCGTGGAGGCGCAGTGGGTGGCCGAGCGCCGGGGCCGCGAGCGCTTCGTGACCGAGCAGCCGCCGTACTCGCTGCTCGTCCGCGGGATCGAGCGCGACGTCCTCCCGGTCTGCGAGCGCTACGGCATGGGCGTGATCCCGTGGAGCCCGCTCGCCGGCGGCTGGCTCTCGGGCCGCTACCGCAAGGGCGACGAGACGCCCTCCAGCACACGCTCCGAGCGCCTCCCGTGGCGCTACGACTTGTCCTTGCCCGAGAACCAGGCCAAGCTCGAGGCGGCTGACGCTCTCGCCCGCCTGGCCGAGGACGCGGGGATGGAGCTGATCGAGCTGGCGATCGCGTTCGTCATCCGTCACCCGGCGGTCACCTCGGCGATCCTCGGCCCGCGGACGATGGAGCACCTGCAGAGCCAGCTCGGGGCCGCCGAGATCAAGCTCGGCGACGATCTCCTCGACCGGATCGACGAGATCGTCCGTCCCGGGACGAACCTGAACGCGGCGGACGCGGGCTACATTCCACCGTCGCTCGAGCAGTCCTCGCTCCGCCGCCGCTGACCGGCGAGCAGATCCGCTCTCGTTAAGCTGACCAGATGGCGGCCGAGCCCGATGTGAACGTCGTCGGCGGGGAGCTGCTCCCGTGCTCGACCGAGCCGCTCACAGGCTTCTATCGCAACGGCTGCTGCTCGACGGGGCCGGAGGACGTCGGCAGCCACACCGTGTGCGTGATCGCGACGGAGGAGTTCCTCGAGTTCAGCCGCCTCGCCGGAAACGACCTCTCGAGTGCGCGCCCCGACTGGGGATTCCCCGGCGTGCAGCCGGGCGAGCGGTGGTGCCTGTGCGCCTCCCGGTGGCTCGAGGCTCACGACGCCGGCTGTGCCCCTGAGGTGGTGCTCGGCGCCACGCACGTGCGGGCGCTCGAGATCATCCCGATCGAGCTCTTGACGAGCCACGCCGCGGCGCCCGAAACCGCCTAGCCTCTGCCCACTCGATTCGAGCGCTCGTTGCGACCTTTGTTGCCAACGATGTATTGCCTCGCGCGCCGGGGCTGTCATATGTTCGAGGCCTCACCGAGCACGGCGCGTGAGTAAGGTGATCCCGCCTCTGGGGATCGTGTTGCTGACCCCCGCTAGAGCCCAGAGCAGACGGTCAACGGAGGCGGAGGATGAAAGCGCAACCGGCTCGGTGAGCCCCCTTTGGTCACGGGGGAGAACCTCCGGTTCTCCCCCGTGGGCCCCCTCTCCGACATCTTTCGGGCGCGGCTTTGGCGAGCTGCTTGTCGTCCGCCCTCTCGAAACGGGGGCGACTCCTTCGCAGAGCGGCAGCTGCCGCGACCGCCATGTCGGTCGCGGCGGCGACACAGCTCGACCGCGCTCGACGACGGGACGTACATGCTTAAGCTCGCCGCATGGTTCACCTGCTCGTGATCGTGATCGTGGTCGGCCTCGTCGACTCGGCGAACCCCTCGACGATCGTGCCTGCGCTCTACTTCGCGGCGGGCAAGGACGCGCACACGAGCCTGCTCGGCTTCATCGCCGGCGTCTTCGCGACGAACCTCGTGGCCGGGGTCGCGATCGCGCTCGGCCCGGGCCGGGCGCTCATGTCCGTCGTCCCTCGTCCCGGCGACGAGGCCCGCCACCTGATCGAGCTCGCCGGAGGAGCGATGACGCTCGCGCTCGCCGTGGCTCTGTGGCTCGCGCGCCGGCGGCTCGAGGGCCACGTGAGCCGGAACACCGAGCGGATCGACCGCTCGTCCCTGGTCGTGGGCGCGGGGATCATGCTCGTCGAGCTGCCGACGGCGCTCCCGTACTTCGCCGTGATCGCCAGCGTCGTCGGCTCCGAGCGCGCACCCGCGACCGAGGTGGTGCTGCTCGCGATCTTCAACGCCGTCTTCGTGCTGCCGCTGCTTGCGATCCTCGTCGCGCGCGCAGTCGCGGGCGACCGGGCGACGAGGTGGCTCGAGCGGCTGCGGGCGAGCCTCGACGAGCGGCTCGCGATCCTGATGCCGGCCCTCGTGCTCCTGGTCTCGATCGCACTTCTCGGCACCGGCGGCTACGGCATCCTCACCGACTGAGATCAGACGGCGTCGGCGATCATGTCGCTGACGGTGCTCGACGCGGCCAGGAGCACGTTCCCGACGAGCGCGAGTGCGAGCCCGACCACGATCGGGATGCCGTCGTAGCCTGCCGAGCCCCAGTGCTCGCGCAGGAAGAGCGGCTCGAGGACGATCGGCAGGAAGGTCTGGATCGACGTCGAGACCGGGACGACGACGGTGGCCTCCCGCCGCTGGAACGCGGTCATGTTCGTGAGCGTGGCGACAGCTCCCATCGCGATCGCCACGACACCCCAGCCGACGACGTTGGGCGCATGGCCGAGGTCGAAGTTGTCCCCGACGAGCTTCGTCGCGACGTTCGTCGCGGCGAAGCCGCATCCGGTCGCCACGATCGCGAGCATGCCAGTGTCGAGTCTCGTCCCTCGAAGCGCGAACGGCGCCAGGCCGACCAGCGCGAGCCCGGTGGCGACGGCGATGACGACGAGGCCTGTCCGGTGCACCTCCGAATGGTGCGGCGCACCCCAGGCGACGAGGGCGACACCGCCGAGGATCGCCACGACTCCCACGAGATCGCGCAGGTCGACCTTCTCGTGGAGGACACGCACCCCCAACGCCAGGACGAGCAGGAGGCCGACAGCGAGCGCAGGCTGGACGACGACGAAGGGAGCGTGCGCGTAGGCGACGATCTGGGGCCAGACCCCGATCAGCCCGAGAGCGAAGCCGAGCACCCACCGCGGGCGGCGCACGAGCCGGCCGAGGAGCGCGACCCGGTAGCCGAGCGCTCGAGGGGCTGCGCGTGCATCGACGGCCTGGAGGACGATCCCGACGTTGAACAGGGCGGAGGCGACGAGCGCCGCTCCGAGGCCGGCGAGGAGCACCCCTCATTGTTGCCCGCTCCGGCGCGGCTTGACGCCCTAGAAGCTCTAACAGGATGACCTCGCGCTGACTGGGCGTGCTGGGCACGTGCGCTGGTAGGACGCAGGGAGCCCCAATATCCTTGCGATATTGGGGCGACTGAGGACGACGCAGAGTGCGTGCCCAGCGCGTCCAGGCGGCCCGTGCTCATTCTGTTAGAGCTTCTTGGACGACGGATCCCCCGGAACGCCGAGAATCGCTTAGATATGGTTCGCGATCCTCCCGAAGCCTCTCGCGCTCGGAGGAGCCCGCTGCACAGGCGGGCGGCAACGTGAAGATGGAATTCGACAAATTCGCCATCGGGTTCGACCTCCGGGACCGGGAGCGGCTGCATGCGCTCTGGGACGGGGTCCTCGACGACGGCATCTGGTCCGACGGCTCGCTCGTGAAGGCCTTCGAGGACGGCTGGGCCGCCTGGAACGGGCTGCCGGCGGTTGCCACCTCGAGCTGGACCGGCTCGGCGCTCGCGGCGCTCGAGTTCTTCGAGCTGCGCGGGAAGACGGTGCTCTGCCCGTCGAACACGTTCATGGCCTCGCCGCTCGCGATCGTCGCGGCGGGGGCGAAGGTCGAGTTCGTCGACTGCAACCGCGACGACCTCTGCATGTCGTTCGCCGATCTGGAGCAAAAGGTGCATGCGCACAAGCCCGCGGCGGTGATGCTCGTCCACATCGGCGGGCACATCTCGTTCGAGATCGACCGGATCGTCGAGCTCTGCGAGGCCGAGGGGATCGTGCTGATCGAGGATTGCGCGCACGCACACGGCGCCTCCTGGAACGGCCGCAAGCCCGGGACGTTCGGCGACGCCGGCATCTGGTCGTTCGCCCCGACCAAGACGATCTCGACCGGAGAGGGCGGGTTGCTCGTCTCCCGCCGCCCCGAGGTGGTCGAGTTCGCTCGCAACTTCCGCAACTACGGGAAGCCCGACTACGACACCCCGGGCCTCAACTACCGCATGAACGAGTTCACGGCGGCGCTAGGCGTCCTCGCCGTCGAGCGGCTCGAGGAGATCGTCGCGTGGAAGAACAAGGTGGCCCGCGAGGTGCTCGACCCGGCTCATCCCGGCCGCGTGCAGATGCCGGACGGGATGGTCTCCGGCTTCTACAAGTACATCGTCTTCGATCCGCTCGAGCGCTCGACGGGCAAGGTCTACGACCAGCCCTGCCACCGGGTCATGGGCCACCAGGTCGACCTCCCGAACACGGACTGGGTCGCCGAGAACCACTGGTGCGCGCCGCTCTACTACCACCCGGCCGCGCGGCAGGCGCTCCAGGCAGTCTCCGGGTGAGGGCGCTCGTCACCGGCGCGTCCGGGTTCATCGGCTCGCATGTCGTCGACAAGCTGGCCGGCGCAGGGCACGAGCCGCGCCTCCTCGATCTCGACGCCTCGCCGCATCACCCCGAGGGCAGCTACGAGACGGTGGTCACCGACCTGGCGGACGCCGCGGCCGTCCGCGAGGCCGTCGAGGGCTGCGACGCGATCCTGCATCTGGCTGCGATGGCGGACGTCAACCAGGTCGTCGACGCGCCGGAGCGGACGAACGCCGTCAATGTGACGGGGACGTTCAATCTCCTCGAGGCCGCGCGGGACGCCGGCGTCGGGCGGTTCCTGTACGCGAGCACCGTGTGGGTGTACGGCAACGCGCCCGGGCCCGAGCCGCACGACGAGGACACCCCGCTCGTGCTGCCGCCTCATCTCTACACCGCGACGAAGCTCGCCGGGGAGATGTACTGCCGCTCCTACGACACGCTCTATGGCGTTTCGTCGACGATCCTCCGCTTCGGGATCCCGTACGGCCCGCGGGCGCGTCCCGCGGCGGTGATCCCGGCGTTCATCGGCAAGGCGACGCGCGGCGAGCCGTTGACGATCGCGGGCGACGGGAGCCAGGCCCGGCAGTTCGTCTACGTCGAGGACATCGCCGACGGCATGGTCGCCGCGCTCGCACCGGCAGCCGAGGGCCGCGTCTACAACCTCGTCGGCGACGAGATGGTGACCGTCCGCCAGATCGCCGACACGGTCAAGGCCCTCGTCGCCGACGTGCCGATCGTTCACGGGCCCGAGCGCCCGGCCGACCTGAAGTTCGGGCAGGCCTCGAGCGAGCGCGCGGCCGCCGAGCTCGGCTGGCGCGCCCAGACGAGCTTTGCCGAGGGCGTCTCGCGCTACGTCGACTGGCTCGGGGTGACGAGATCCTCGCCGGTCGCGAGTGCGGCGTCGAGCACCGCCGGCAGCGCGGCGGCAGTCCTCCGCCAGGAGCCCTCGACGCTGTAGTGGTCTGCGTCGTGCAGGAGCACGACGTCGCCCGGCCCGAGCGCTCGCGTCGCAAGGGCCGCGATCGAGGACGGTGTCGCCCGGCGCTCCCAGTCGCGTCCCCAGCGTGACCAGAGGAGCGGAGCGAATCGGCTGCGCGCGATCCGGAGGGCCGCCAGGCTGAGGACGCCGTACGGCGGCCGGTAGGTGACCGGCTGGCGGCCGGTGGCCTCGCCGATCACCGATGTCGCGCGGCGCAGATCGTCCCGAACTGCCCGCGGCGAGCGCCGGAGCAGGAGCACATGCCGATACCCGTGCACACCGACCTCGTGGCCGGCCGCGGCGACCTCGGCGGCGAGGGCCGGGTACCGCTCCACCTGCTCCCCGACGAGGTAGAACGTGGCGCGCACGCCTGCCCGCTCGAGCGCCTCCAGCACCGCCGGGGTGCCTTCCGGATGCGGCCCGTCGTCGAAGGTGATCGCGATCCCGCGACCCGACGGGAGCCGAAGCGGGATGCGGAAGCACGCTGCGACCGGCGGGACGACCGGCGCCGCCGCGGGCGCAAGCCAGCCCGCGAGGCCACCGATCCCGAGAGCGGCGGCGCCCTTGGAGCTCATTGCAAAATGAAGCCTTGTGCCGCGCGGGCGTTCTGCAATGAGCTCTTAGCCCGCATGGGCCGCTCGGGCCCCGTCGGCCTCCGCGAGCACGAACGAGGCCGCCGAGGGCAGCCCGGAGAAGTCGACCGCGGTCCGTCCCTGCGTCAGCGCGTCGGAGACTGCCGAGCGCAGCGCGCTCGGCGTGGCAGCGACCTGCGCCAGCCCGAAGCGGGTGAAGGCGCGGTTGTGCTGGCGCACGTGCCCGCGGCCCCAGCCGTAGGAGATCGCCGGGCAGCCGCGCATCAGCGCCTCGAGGACGGTGAGGCCGCCGGTCGAGTGCACGAGCGCGTCGGCGGCGGCGAGCCAGTCGGGCATCTTGTCGGTGAACGCCTCTACACGGACTCTCGACTCATCGGCGAAGTCGGCGCGAAGCTGGTTGAGGAGATCCTCGTTGCGTCCGCACAGGCAGACGACCTGCTCGACGCCGTTGACGCTCAGCACCTCGCGAACAGCCCCCTCGACATCCCCGACGCCCCACCCTCCACCCGAGACGAGGACGATCTTCGCGCCCGGGTCGAGATTGAGCGCGCGCCGCGCATCGGCCGCCTCGCGGGGAGTGAGGAAGTCCGGCGCGGTGAAGCCGTGCACGCAGTGGACCGTGGCGTCGCGACCGGCGATCCGGCGGACCTCCTCGATCGACTCCGGATGGGTGACCAGGTGGAGGTCGGCACCTGGCGTCGCCCAGTAACGGAGCCCGGCCAGGTCGGTGATCACGGCGCAGAGCGGGATGCGGAGCCGCCCGGCCTTGCGGAGCCTGCCGAGAACCTCGGTCGCCTGGGGATAGACGGAGACGACGATGTCGGGCTCGCTCGCGGCGATCAGCCGCAGAAGCCCACGCGACCCGAAACGCGTCAGGACGATCTGGGTGACGCGCCGAGTGAGCGCGAAGCCCGCGAAGACCCAGAAGCCCACGTCCCAGAGCCAAAGGAAGCGGTAGAAGACGACCCGGGCTGCGCCCTCGCTGACCGCGGACACGGTCTTCCCCATCGCGGCGAGGCAGTCCTCGGTGATCACCTCGACATCCGGGCGCTCGACGCGAAGCTGGTCGGCGAGCGTGCGCGCGGGCAGGTCGTGGCCTTCGCCGACGCTGGCGGTCAGGATGAGGATGCGGGGGGACATCCGGCGCCGAACCCTAACCCGTCGCAAGCGCCTGAATCGTGCGTACCGCCATCGCGCGTCTCATCGTCGCACCAGAGCCCGACGTCTGCATCCCCCGGTTCGCCGAATCCGAGCTCGCTCAGAGGCCGGGCTTGGTCAGCACATACCAGCCGTACTGGGCCGTCCGGTCGCGCGGGGCGATTGCGAGCGCGCGCTCCCGCTCCTCACCGTCGCAGCCGGCGAGGTCGAGATAGCGGTCGAGGTCTCGCTCCTCGTCGACGACCTCGGAGCGGCGCAGCACGAGCCCGTTCGAGTCGAAGAGGCCGCGGAGGTCGACGTCGGCAAAGACACGGGTCGTCGACGGGTCGCGAGCGCGCTCGAAGCGGTTGAGCTCGATCGCCGCGAGCGGGTCGACTGGAGCCAGCTGGTCGACGACGAGCATCGTTCCCCCGGGCCGCAGGACGCGGTTCATCTCGGCGATGACGAGCTCCGGCCGGGCGATGTGGTGAAGGGTGCGCGCGGTCGTGACCAGGTCGAAGGCGCCGGGCTCGAACGGGAGCGCGGTCGCATCCGCCTCGATGATCTCGAGGTTCTCGGGCGCCCGGGCCCGCGCCTCGTCGAGGAGCGCGGTGACGATGTCGACGCCGATCACCTCCCGGACGTGCGGTGCCAGGGCGAGAGCGATCGCGCCCGCGCCGGTTCCGACGTCGAGGGCACGCTCGTCGCCCGACAGCGTCAGGAGCCGTTCGAGCCGTTCGCGTTCCGCGGCTGCGCGGCGGTCCTGGTTTGCCGCCACCGCTGCCGCCGTCTCGCCGAAGCGCTTCTGGACGGCATCCGACACGGGCTGGCATTCTAGGCCGCTGAGCGTGCAGGAGACGGCGGTGCCACGACGTAGACGATCAAGCGGACCTCGCCGCAGGCTCCCATGCGCATGAAGCTCCTCATCCCGCTCGCCGGGACCATTGCCTTGACGCTGTCGTGCGTGACGGCGACGCGTGCCACTCCGGAAGCACGGGCGGAGCCGCCCGCGATCACGGCGAAGAAGGCCGAGGCAAATCGCGTGCTCAAGGAGATCGCGTCGATCGACGAGAGCCTCAACACCGTCTCGGAGCAGTACGACGGCGCGCGCGTGCGACTCGACGCACTCCGCAAGGACCTCGCGACCGAGCAGGGCCAGCTGGTGCAGGCGAAGGCGCGCTACGCGAAGGCCCAGAAGCGCGCGGCGAGCCTCCTGGTCTGGCTCTACACCTCCAACAAGGCCTCGTCGCTCGACGTGATCCTGGGGGCGACGAGCCTGACCCAGATGCTTCGGCTCTCCGACGCCGAGAACGCGATCAGCCTGCAGGCGGCGACGATCACCCGCGAGACGGCGGCGGCGAAGCTCGGGCTCCAGGTTCGCGTCCACGCACTCGACCGCAGCCGCGCGGAGGCGCGTTCCACCGTGAAGGAGCTCGCTGCGCGACGCACGACGATCCTGCGCGGGCTCGCCCAGCGCCGGAAGCTGCTCGCCTCGGTGCAGGCGGAGGTGAACAAGCTCGAAGCGCAGGAGCGTGCGCGGCAGGCCCGGCTCGCGGCCGAGGCGCGCGCCCGCCTCGCAGCCGAGCTCGCGGCGCGCGCAAAGGCCCTGGCGGCCGCGGAGGCGAAGGCAAAGGCCCAGGCCGCAGCGGCGGCCACGGCAAAGGCGCGGGCAGCGGCCAGCGCCAGGGCCGCCCGGACCTCGACGACGACCCCGACCGCAGCGTCGACGTCCACCCAGACCCCGACCACGCAGGCGCCGGTCGGATCGACCCAGGTTGCGACGACGGTCGACCCGTCGAGCGATCCGTCCCCGACCGGGCTGCCCTCCACGAGCACCGCGGCTACGACGACGCCGATCGTCGGCGCAGGGGCCAATCCGCCGCTCGTCGGGCCGCTCCCGGCCGGCCACCCGGAGGCGGCCCAGATCGCGCTCCAGTACCTGGGCGTGCCCTACCTCTGGGGCGGCTCGACGCCCGCCGGCTTCGACTGCTCGGGCCTCGTCTCCTACGTCTTTGCCCAGCTCGGCGTCGACCTGCCGCATTTCGCGGCTGCGCAGTGGGACTTCGGCGTGCCGGTCCCGGTCACCGACCTCCAGCCCGGTGACCTCGTCTTCTTCGACGGGCTCGATCACGTGGGCATCTACCTCGGCGCCAACGAGTTCGTGAACGCGCCGCACACCGGATCCTTCGTTCGCATCGACACCCTCGACGAGCCCTGGTACGCGAAGCACTACGTCGGGGCGCGCCGCATTTAACCGTGGGGGAACCAACGAGGTTCCCCCACGAGCCCCCTCCTCCGGTGTCGGGGTAGGCAGCGGGTTGGTGATGGTTCGGCGCGCAGGGCTGAGTTCCGGCGCCGGTGGTTGCGTTCGCCCCGGCGAAGCCGGAACGAACGCCTGAGGAGGTACGGGCGCGGTTGCTTGCGGGTTCCGTCGGCGTTCATGGTTATGACGTTACGCACTGCGTGGTCCTTAGCTCGGCTTCGCCTCGCTAAGTCCGTGGAGGCGCCCGAGACTCACCAGCAGAGACGGGTGCTCGCCGCGCCGTAGACTCCCCGCCGTGCCCGAACCGTATGGATCGCCGCTTGCCGCTGAGCTCGTCGAGGACGTGCTCGAGCGGTTCGTGCGCTACGCGCGCATCGACACGCAGTCGGCCCGTATCTCGGACACCTACCCGAGCACGGTCAAGCAGCTCGATCTCTCCCGGCTGCTCCTCGACGAGCTCCGCGGTCTCGGCCTCGACGACGCCGAGCTGACCGAGCACGGCTACGTCTTTGCGACGCTGCCCGGCGTCGGTGGCGAGGGCGGCCCCACGGTGGGACTGCTCGCTCATGTCGACACGAGCCCCGATGCGCCCGCGACCGGGGTCGAGCCACACGTCTGGCGCGGTTACGACGGCGGCGAGATCGTGCTTCCGGGCGATCCGACGCAGATCCTCTCGCCCGCGGTCAGCCCGCTCCTGGCCGAGCGGAAAGGCCACGACATCGTCACCTCCGACGGGACGACGCTCCTCGGTGCCGACGACAAGGCGGGCGTCGCCGAGATCATGGCCGCCGTCGCCTGGCTGCTCGCTCATCCCGACGTGCCACGAACGCGGGCGCGGATCGGCTTCACCGTCGACGAGGAGGTCGGCCGGGGCACGGATCACTTCGACCTCGAGGCCTTCGGCGCCGACTTCGCCTACACGCTCGACGGGCAGGTCGTCGGCGAGATCGAGAACGAGACGTTCTCGGCGATCGAGCTCGCCGTCACCTTCAAGGGCGTCGGAGTCCACCCAGGCGTCGCGAAGGGCAAGCTCGTCAACCCGGTGAAGCTCGCGGCGCGGTTCGTCGAGAGCCTGCCGAAGGACAGCCTCTCGCCCGAGACGACCGGGGGCTCGGAAGGGTTCGTGCATCCGTACGAGATCGAGGGCGGCGCGGCGGGCGTCACAGTCACGTTGATCCTGCGAGACCACGACGGTGGCAAGCTCGAGGAGCACTACGCCCTCGTCTGCACGTTCGCGGAGGCAGCCGTCGCGGACGTGCCGGGGGCACGGATGTCGATGACGCGCTGGGATCAGTACCGCAACATGCGGGAAGCGCTCGATCGCGTTCCCCACGTCGTCGGCGCGGCCCTCGACGCGACCGGGCGGGTCGGGCTCGAGCCGCGCCTCGCCTCGATCCGCGGCGGCACGGACGGCTCGCGGCTGACCGAGATGGGCCTCCCGACGCCAAACGTCTTCACGGGCGGGAACGAGTACCACTCGGTCCGCGAATGGATCAGCGTCCAGGACATGGCGATCTCCGCGGCGACGGTCGTCGAGCTGCTTCGCGTCCTCGCCGAGCCCGGTGAGGGCAGTTGAAGACCCGGGCCCAGGTCGTCGTGATCGGAGGCGGGGTCGGCGGCTGCTCGATCCTCTACTGGCTGACGAGGCTCGGCTGGAAGGACATCGTCCTCGTCGAGCGCGCCGAGCTGACGAGCGGCTCGACGTTCCATTCGGCGGGGCTCGTGGGCCAGCTCCGGAGCTCCCTGAGCCTCACGAAGATGATGATGAGCTCGGTCGAGCTGTACCGGACGCTCGGCGACGAGGTCGGCCTCGAGACCGGCTGGCGCGAGGTCGGATCGCTCCGCCTCGCCTCTTCCGGCGAGCGGATGGAGGAGCTCTCCCGCCAGTCGGGCTGGGCGAAGACGTTCGGGCTACCACTCGATCTGATCTCGGCGGACGAGGCGCAGTCGCTCTTCCCGCCGATGACGACCGACGGCGTCCTCGGCGCCGCCTACCTCCCGACCGACGGCTACATCGACCCCTCCCAGCTCACCTTCGCGCTCGCCGAAGGGGCGCGCAGGGGCGGGGCCGAGATCTACCAGTCGACGCGGGTCACGGCGATCCCGGTCGAGCGGGGCCGGGTCCGCGGGGTCGTCACCGACAAGGGCGAGATCGAGGCCGAGGTCGTCGTGAACGCGGGCGGCATGTTCGCAAAGGAGATCGGCGCGCTCGCCGGAGTGAACGTCCCGATCATCCCGATGGCGCACGAGTACCTCATCACCAAGCCCGCGGGGCTTCCGACCGACATGCCGACCATGCGCGACCCCTCGCTGCTCGTCTACTTCAGGCCCGAGTCGGGAGGCCTGATCATGGGCGGCTACGAGCGCGACCCCGCGCCGTGGTCGCTCGACGGCATCCCGCCGGACTTCAACGGCAAGCTCCTCGCCGAGGACTGGCCGCGCTTCGAGGAGCTGATGACCAACGCGCTCGTCCGGGTGCCCTCGCTCGACGAGATGGAGGTGATCAAGCTCATCAACGGGCCCGAGGCCTTCACCCCGGACGGCGAGTTCATCCTCGGCCCGACCGAGGTGCGCGGCTTCTGGACCGCGGCCGGCTTCTGCGCCCACGGCCTCGCCGGCGCGGGCGGGCTCGGGCAGCTCGTGGCGGAATGGATCGTCGAGGGCACCCCATCGCTCGACACCTGGCACATGGACTCGCGCCGCTTCGGCCGCGCCTACCGCTCGCAGCCGTACACGCTCGCCCGCACGCGCGAGGTCTACGAGACCTACTACGACGTCAAGTACCCGGGCCACGAGCGCCAGGCGGGCCGGCCGCTGCGCCTCTCGCCGTCGTATGCCCGGCTCGTCGAGCTCGGCGCGGCCTTCGGCGAGAAGTCCGGCTGGGAGCGCGCCAACTGGTTCGAGCCGAACGCGGCCCGGGGCGACGAGTCGCTGCGGCCGCGGGGCTGGGCCGGGCGGCTCTGGTCGCCGGCGATCGGGGCCGAGCACCTCGCCTGCCGCGAGTCTGCGGCGCTCTTCGACGAGACGTCATTCGCGAAGATCGAGGTGTCGGGCGACGAGGCGGCAGCCTTCCTCGAGCGCCTCTGCGCCAACCGGGTCGCCCGAGACGTCGGTGCGGTCACCTACACCCAGATGCTTAACCCGAGAGGCGGCATCGAGTGCGACTTCACCGTCACGCGCCTCGCCGAGGATCGCTTTCGCGTCGTCACTGGCACGGCGTTCGGCCAGCACGATCTCGCCTGGATCCGCGAGCACGCCCCCGACGGCGTCTCGGTCGACGACGTCACCTCCGCGTACGCGTGCTTCGGCCTGTGGGGCCCGAAGGCGCGTGAGATCCTCCAGCCGCTCACGACGACGGCGCTCGACTTCCCCTACATGCGAGCGCGGGAGCTCGCAGTCGGCTCGGTCCCGTGCCTGGCGCTGCGGGTCACCTACGTCGGTGAGCTCGGCTGGGAGCTCTACTGCCCGATGGAGTTCGGGCTGGCGCTCTGGGATGCGATCTGGCAGCCGGGGCAGGAGCTCGACCTCGTGGCCGGGGGATACAAGGCGATCGACTCGCTTCGGCTGGAGAAGGGCTACCGCGTCTGGGGAGCCGACATCACGCCCGACGACACGCCGTTCGAGGCCGGCCTCGGCTTCGCGGTCAAGCTCGACAAGGAGGGCTTCATCGGCCGCGAGGCGCTGCTCGAGCGGCAGACGCCCGAGCGGCGGCTCTCGTGCCTCGTCCTCGACGACCCGCGTGCAGTCGCGCTCGGGTCGGAGCCGGTGCGGGTCGGCGGCGAGCCGGTCGGCCGGGTGACGAGCGGCGGGTACGGCTACTCGGTCGAGCGCTCGATCGCCTATGCGTACCTCCCTGCAGGCAACACCGAGCCCGGCCAGCGGGTCGAGGTGGAGATCTTCGGCGACTGGACCGGCGGAGAGGTGGCCGCCGAGCCGCTCTTCGACCCTGCGGGCGAGCGCGTCCGCCAATGACCCGGAGGGTCGCGTGATCGACGAGGTCGTCGCGCGCGTCTGGCCGGATGGGGTCGACTCCGTCGAGCGGCTCGGGGGCGGGATCACGAACCACAACTTCAAGGTCGTCGTCGACGGGCAGTGCTACGCCCTCCGGATCGGCGGCAAGGACACCGAGCTCCTCGGAATCGACCGGGCGATCGAGCACCGGGCGACCCGGGCTGCGGCCGCACTGGGAATCGGGCCCGCCGTCGTCTCCTTCGTCGAGCCGGAGGGCTTCCTGGTCACGGCGTTCCTCGACGGGGAGACCGCCGAGATCGGCTCCGTCTCCGCGGCCGAGGCCGCCGGGCTCCTCCGGCGCCTCCATGCGTCCCCGTCGATTCCGGGTCGCTTCGATGCTTTCCGCGTCGTCGAGACCTACGCGGACACGGCCCGTGCTGCCGGAGTCTCACCGCCGGCCGGCTTCGACACCGCAAAGACCGTCGCGGACAGGATCGAGCGCCGCCGGGGCCCGGTCGAGCTCCGTCCGTGTCACAACGACCTCCTCGCCGCGAACTTCATCCGCGGCTCGAAGCTCACTGGTGGCTCGGAGCGGCTGTGGATCGTCGACTGGGAGTACGCCGGGATGGGAGATCCCGCCTTCGACCTCGCGAACTTCGCGGTCAACCACGAGCTCGACGAGGACGGCGACCAGGCGCTCCTCGAGGCCTACGGCAGTGCCGGCGACCCGGACGTCCACGTCCTGATGCGGTTCATGTCCGACTTCCGCGAAGCGATGTGGGGCGTCGTGCAGCGGGCCGTCTCCGCGCTCGAGTTCGACTTCGACGAGTACGCTCAGGAGCACTTCGAGCGGCTCGAGCGCACGGCCTCCGAGCCGAGGTTCCGCCGGGCGCTCGGCGCGTAGGCAACCGGCCGCGAAACCGCGGGGGCGTGCCCGGGACCGGCCCGGACACGCCCGCCCGCGGAGCTACATCTCGATGGTCTCGTAGACCTCGACGTCGCCGCCGCTCTCGAAGATCGGGCAGCCCTTCGTCTTCGCGACCGCGTCCTCCAGGCTCGAGGCGTTGACGATCGTGTACCCGGTTGCTCCCGAGGTCCCGTTGCCGTTCGCAGACTTGGAGGGGCCGAACGGATTCCCGCCGTCCACGATCGAGTCGCCGAGCCCGCCGAGGAAACCGCCCCAGGCCTCCATCAGGCGCTTGCCTTCCTCTTCGGTCGCGGGCATGCCCCCGCCCGTGTAGATGTAGACGTACTTCCCCATCTCGTCTCCCTTCGTTTGCGTTTTTCCACCGTAGGGAGATCCACGCCGCGCACGCGGGCGGTTCTCCACACTGTTACGAGCTAGGCGGCGGCCCAGGGGTCGGGGCCAGGGTCGCCGCCGGCGGCGACGACCAGCAGCCGGCCGACGTAGTGCTGCCAGCCCTCCGCGTGAGACAGCTTCGACGCCTCGTCCGGCAGGCCCCGATGGACGAGCCGGAGCGTCGTCCCGGCGCTCGCCGGGATCAGGTCGATCTCGACCGTCGAGGAGCCCGGCGGCACGAGCTCGGGACCGGCGCCGCCGACCTCCCAGCCGAAGGTGTAGACCAGCCTCCGGGGCGGGTCGATCTCGACGATCTCGCCGCAGGCGACGCTTCGCGGCGTCACCACGATGCGGAGCGTCCCGCCCGGCGTCGGCTCGAGCGTGACGTCCTGCCCCCACCAGGTCTGCGCCTTGGCCGGATCGACGAGGAGCTCCCAGACGGTCTCCGGGCTCGCGGCGATCTCGATCTCCTGGCGCACCACGAGCTGCTCAGTCGTGCTTTCCATGCTTCTTTCTCTCCTCTCGCTCGGCCTCTCGCTTGAGCGCCTGCAGCCGATCGCCCCAGAACCCGTCGAGATACTCCTTCAGCTCGGCGAGCCCTTCGGGGCGAGCGCGGTACAGGCGCCTGGTGCCGTTGCGTCGCTCATCCACGAGCCCGGCCTCCCTCAAGACGGTCAGGTGCTGGGAGACCGCAGGCCGCGAGACGTCGAAGTGCGAGGCGATCTCACCCGCCGAGAGCTCCTCTTCGCGGACGAGCGAGAGGATCCGGCGGCGGTGTGGCTCTGCAATTGCCCTGAGCGCGGTCTCCATCGGCCCCTAGTGTAAGTAAATACTTACGTAAGCGCAAGCTAAAATTCGAACGAGCCCTCGGGGCTCTTGCGCCGGGCGGCATACGATGGGCGGCGCAATGAGCTCGAACGCCACCGTCGCCGGCCGCCTGCGCGTGCATCCAGTTCGCGCGGCGATCGCCGCGATCGCCCTCGCAGCCTCAGCGCTGACCGGGATCGCCCACGCCGGGCTGCCCGTCGCTCCGCTCTCGAAGGCCGGCCACCTCGTCCCGACCCCGCTCGCCGGCAAAGAAGGCCCCGAGCAGGTGCCGATCCCGAGCGGGAAGACGCTCGCCGAGCCCGTCGCCGTCACCCTCGGCGAGAAGATCGACGGGATCACCTGCCAGCGGACGGAGAACGTGGCCTACCACATCCATGCGCACCTGACGATCTTCGTCGACGGGAAGGCCTTCCAGATTCCGTACGGGATCGGGATCGGCCCGCCTCTCTCGGGTGTCCGAACGCCGGTCGGCGCCTTCGTCAACGGCGGCAGCTGCTTCATGTGGCTCCACACGCACGTCGCCGACGGGGTGATCCACATCGAGTCGCCGAAGTTCACGACCTACACGCTCGGGCAGTTCTTCGCCGTCTGGGGCCAGAAGCTCAGCCGGACCCGGGTCGGGCCGAAGCGGGGAGCCGTGACGGCCTTCTATGACGGCAAGGACTGGACCGGCAATCCCGCCGCGATCCCGCTCACCCCGACGGCGCAGATCCAGCTCGACGTCGGCTCGCCGATCGTGGCGCCGGAGCACATCACCTTCCCCAAGGGCCTCGCCGGTGGGAGCACCAAGGCCGCGAAGCCCGGCACGGCCTAGAAGGGCAGGACGACCTCGCCGACGTCGATGCCGAGCGAGCGGGCGAGCCGCACGCCGTGATCGACCTCGCTGCGGAGCCGGGCGATGTCCGCGGCGCGCATCGCGTCGCCGATCCACGCGCGCTCCTTCGGCCGCCAGAGCTCGTGCTCGACGAAGACCGGGAGCAGCTTGTTCGCGGCGATCACGAGCTTGCCCTTCGTCTTGCGCCCCGCCTCGCGCAGCAGGATCCGCTCGTAGGCGACGCCGGCGCCGTGGTGGATCCCGTCGTCGATCGCCAGGCGGATGCAGAGGTCCTCGAGCACGGTTCCCGGTGAGGACTTGGCGATCAGCTTGAACTTCGGGATGATCAGCCGCTCGAAGAAGACCTGCATGAGGAAGACCTTCTCCTCGAGCGTGTCGGCGTTGATGACGATCTTCGCCATCTGGTCGAGGTAGGGGTCGCGCTCGCCCGGCCCGCCCGCCTCGGCGACGAGCTTCAGCCACGCCTCCGTGTGGCGCGACTCGTCCTGCACCATCGTCGTGTAGTAGAGCTTGGCGTCCGCGTGGGTCGCGAGGGCGAAGAGCTGGGTCGCCATCTCGACGGCGAGCTCGTCGGCCTGGAGCTGCTGGGTGACGACCGACCGCCAGACATCGCGGCGGCGCGCCTGGCGCTGCGGCGAGCCTCGAAGCTCGGGAATCGGAGGCCGGTCGCTCCAGGGAAGCTCCCTGACCATCCACTCGACCCGCTTGGCGAGGTTGTAAAAACGGAGGACGTCGTCGCCGTGATCGTCAGGGTCGCGTGGAACGGCATCGCGAGGGACTCGTTCGGCTTCCATCACCGGGGATTATGGCGGTCGAAGGTCACCTCCAACTTGCGGCCCGCGCGGGTTGTTCCTATCCTCTTTGAAGCAATGGCCGCTCACGCCGCCCTGGTGACCGTCAAGAGCAATGCCGCTTTCATCGGCGATGCTGCCAAGGCGCGCTCGAAGGCAACCCGCTAGCCGGCGACTCTCTCCCCGCCCCGCCGGCTAGGACACAAGAAGCGGCGGGGGACTTTCGACTCCGAAAGGCCTCCTGTGACGCATAGCGCCACTGCGTTTGACAACCCCGATGGCACACGACCCGTATAGACCCGTCAGGCGCCGGCCAACCGAGCCGGTGGGCCTGTACGACCCTGCCTTCGAGCACGATTCCTGCGGAGTCGCCTTCGTCGCGCGCCTGAACGGCGCTCCCTCCCACGAGACGCTCGTGCGGGCGCTCCTGGTGCTCGGGAACCTCGAGCATCGCGGAGCGACCGGCGCCGACCCGCTGACCGGCGACGGCGCGGGCATGATCCTGCAGCTCCCCGACGCGTTCTTCCGCGGCGTCGTCGAGGAGGAGCTCCCGCCGCCGGGCGCCTTCGGGGTCGCGGTCTGCTTCCTGCCGCGCGAGGACACCGCCCGCCGCGCCGAGCTCGAGCGCATCCTCGTCGAGGCCGTCGAGGGCGAAGGGCAGCGCGTGATCTGCTGGCGCGACGTGCCGATGGAGCTCGACACGATCGGCACCTCGGCGCGGGAGGTGGCGCCGGTCGTGCGGCAGCTTCTCGTCGCGGCCTCACCCGAGCTCGCAGGCGACCGTGACGCGTTCGAGCGCAAGCTGTACGTGATCAGGCGCGTGGCCGAGACGGCGGCGGGGCCGGATCTGGTGATCCCGAGCTTCTCGGCCAAGACGATCGTCTACAAGGGCATGCTGATGGCGCCGCAGCTCGCGCCGTGCTACCCCGACCTGCGCGACGAGCGGGTCGAGAGCGCCCTCGTCCTCGTCCATTCCCGCTTCTCCACCAATACGTTCCCGAGCTGGGAGCTCGCCCATCCCTACCGGCTGATCGCCCACAACGGGGAGATCAACACGGTGCGCGGCAACGCCAACTGGATGCGCGCCCGCGAGTCGCAGCTCGCCTCGGAGCTCTTCGGAGACGACCTGAAGAAGGTGCTGCCCGTCGTCCGACCGGGCGGCTCCGACACGGCCAACTTCGACAACGTGCTCGAGCTTCTCGTGCTGGCCGGCCGCTCGCTCCCGCACGCGATGATGATGATGATCCCGGAGGCCTACGGCGGGCGTGACGACATCTCCGACGAGCTCAAGGGCTTCTACGCGTTCCACAGCTGCCTGACCGAGCCGTGGGACGGGCCGGCGTCGATCTCGTTCACCGACGGGACAATGATCGGCGCGACGCTCGACCGCAACGGCCTGCGCCCCGGCCGCTGGCTCGAGACGAAGGACGGCTGGGTGGTCCTCGCCTCCGAGACGGGGGTTCTGCGGGAGCCGGCCGAGAACATCCTCCGCAAGGGCCGGCTCCAGCCGGGCAACATCTTCCTCGTCGACCTCGAGCAGGGACGGATCGTCGAGGACGGTGAGCTCAAGCACCGCATCGCGAGCGCCAAGCCCTACGGCGAGTGGTTCGAGCGCGGCGTCGTGCATCTCTCGGATCTCCCACCGCGGCCGCCGCGGGTGCCGCGCGTCGAGCCGCTGCGGTCGAAGCAGCTCGCCTTCGGCTACACGCAGGAGGACATGAAGATCATCTTGACGCCGCTCGCGAGGAACGCCGAGGAGGCGATCGGCTCGATGGGCAACGACCTCGCCCTCGCCGTCCTCTCCGAGCAGCGCCCGCTCCTCTACAGCTACTTCAAGCAGCTCTTCGCGCAGGTCACGAACCCGCCGATCGACTCCACGCGCGAGGCGGTCGTGATGAGCGTCTCCACGAGCGTCGGCTCCGAGCGGAACCTGCTCGGGGAGTCGCCGGAGCACGCCCATCAGCTCGTGATGCCGCAGCCGATCCTCAGGGATGCCGAGCTGGAGGCGCTCCGCCAGGTCGACTCGGAGATCTTCAAGGCGCACACGATCGACATCACCTGGCCGATCGCCGAGGGAACCGACGGCCTCGAGGCGGCGCTCGACCGGATCTGCGCGGAGGCCGACGAGGCGCTCGCAGACGGAGTGAACATCGTCATCCTCTCCGACCGGCGGGTGGGCGGCGACCGCGCGCCGATCCCGGCGCTCCTCGCGGTCTCCTCCGTCCACCACCATCTCGTCAGGGAGGGGACGCGCCTGCAGGCCGGCCTCGTGATCGAGTCGGGCGAGCCGCGCGACGTGCACCAGTTCGCGACGCTGATCGGCTACGGCGCGGCGGCGATCAACCCGTACGTGATGCTCGAGACGCTCGCCGAGCTCGTTGCCGAAGGCTCGCTGCCCGAGTCGATGACGGCAGAGGAGGCGCAGTCGCGGGCGATCAAGGGGATCGCGAAGGGGCTCCTGAAGACGATCTCGAAGATGGGGATCTCGACGATCCCGTCCTACTGCGGCGCCCAGATCTTCGAGGCGGTCGGGCTCGAGCGCGCGCTCGTCGAGCGGCACTTCACCGGCACGCCGTCGCGCATCGGCGGGATCGGCGCGGCCGTGATCGCGCGGGAGGCGCTCGACCGGCACGCGCGGGCCTACCCGGAGACCCGCGGGAACCTGCTCCCGCTCGGCGGCGTCTATGCCTGGCGCAACGAGGGCGAGTACCACCAGTGGAACCCGGAGACGATCGCGCTCCTCCAGCACTCGGTGCGGCATGGCGGCTACGAGTCCTACGAGCAGTTCTCGAAGCTCATCAACGAGGAGGCCGTCCGCAAGGCGACGATCCGCGGCCTGCTGCGCTTCAGCGGGGACGTGACGCCGATCCCGCTCGAGGAGGTCGAGCCCGCGGTCGAGATCGTGAAGCGGTTCTCGACCGGCGCGATGTCGCTCGGCTCGCTCTCGCGCGAGGCCCACGAGACCCTCGCGATCGCGATGAACCGGCTCGGCGGCAGGTCGAACACGGGCGAGGGCGGCGAGGATCCCGTCCGCTACGTGCGCGACGCGAACGGCGACTCGCGGCGCTCGGCGATCAAGCAGGTCGCCTCGGGCCGGTTCGGCGTCGACATCAACTACCTCACGAACGCCGACCAGCTCCAGATCAAGATGGCGCAGGGCGCGAAGCCAGGCGAGGGCGGCCAGCTGCCCGGCCACAAGGTCGACCCGTACATCGCGAAGATCCGGTTCACGACGCCCGGCGTGGGGCTGATCTCGCCGCCGCCCCACCACGACATCTACTCGATCGAGGATCTGAAGCAGCTGATCTACGACCTCCGCTGCGCGAACCCGAGGGCGCAGGTGTCGGTCAAGCTCGTGGCCGAGATGGGCGTCGGGACGGTCGCGGCGGGCGTCGCGAAGTGCAACGCCGACCACGTGCTCATCTCGGGGCACGACGGCGGCACCGGGGCCTCACCGCTCACCTCGGTGCACTACGCCGGGATCCCGTGGGAGATCGGGCTCGCCGAGACCCAGCAGACGCTCGTGATGAACGACCTGCGCTCGCGGATCTGGGTGCAGACCGACGGCCAGCTGAAGACCGGTCGGGACGTCGTCATCGCCGCGCTCCTCGGCGCCGACGAGATGGGCTTCTCGACCGCGCCGCTCGTCGCGACGGGGTGCGTGATGATGCGCGCCTGCCACCTGAACACGTGCCCGGTCGGGATCGCCACACAGGATCCCGAGCTGCGCCGCCGGTTCGCCGGCGCCCCCGAGCACGTCGTCAACTTCTTCTTCTTCGTCGCCGAGGAGGCCCGCAAGATCATGGCCGGCCTCGGCATCGCGCGCTTCGAGGATCTCGTCGGCCGGGTCGACCTGCTCGAGGCGGACGACGCGGTCGATCACTGGAAGGCGCGCGGGATCGACCTCTCCAACCTGCTCCGGCTGCCGGACGCTCCCGACGGCACTCCACTGCGGCGAACGCGCGCACAGGACACCTCGCTCGAGAGCGCGCTCGACTGGGAGCTGATCGAGCAGGCGCGCCCGGCGATCGAGGACGGCACGCCCGTCACCGGTGAGATCTCGGTTCGGAACGTCCACCGGGCGGTCGGCGGGCTCCTGTCGAACGCGATCACCCTGGCGAAGGGCGCCGAGGGGCTTCCGGCGGGAACGGTCCGGTTCACGCTGAACGGCTCTGCGGGGCAGTCCTTCGGTGCGTGGCTCGCCCCCGGGGTCGAGCTGACGCTCCATGGCGACGCGAACGACTACACGGGCAAGGGCCTCTCCGGCGGGACGATCGCCGTCCGGCCGCCCGACGGGGCGACCTTCGCCGCCGAGGAGAACGTGATCGTGGGCAACACGGTCCTCTACGGCGCGACGCGAGGCAAGGCGTTCTTCCGTGGCCTCGCCGGCGAGCGGTTCGCAGTGCGCAACTCGGGCGCGGACGCGGTCGTCGAGGGAGTGGGCGACCACGGCTGCGAGTACATGACCGGCGGCCATGTGGTGGTGCTCGGCAAGACGGGGCGCAACTTCGCCGCCGGGATGAGCGGCGGCATCGCCTACGTGCTCGACGAGGACGGCGGCTTCGCTCGGCGCTGCAACCAGGAGCTCGTCGACCTGGAAGAGCTCGAGGAGACCGATGCCGAGCTCGTCCGGGCCCTCGTCGAGGAGCATCGCGACCGCACCGGCTCGCCCGTCGCGGCGCGCGCGCTCGAAGGCTTCGACAGCCTGCGCTTCGTGAAGGTGATGCCGCGCGACTACCGCGCCGCTCTGGCCGCGCTGGCGGAGGGCACGTCGATCACGTTCCCGGACGACCGTCCGATCTCGAGCGGCGGCGAGGGCTTCGTCACCGCCGAGGTGGAGAGCGGGACGGCGGCCTAGATGGGCGCTCGCTGATGGGCCAGCTCGGGGCCTTCCTCAAGCTGAGCCGGGTCGAGGGGCCGGAGCGCAACCCGTCCGAGCGCGTTCACGACTACCGCGAGTTCGTCCAGACGCTGTCGGGGCCGGCGCTCGCCGAGCAGGGCGCCCGCTGCATGGAGTGCGGCGTGCCGTTCTGCCACAACGGCTGCCCGGTCAACAACCTGATCCCGGACTGGAACGACCTCGTCTACCGCGACCGCTGGGAGCAGGCGATCGAGCAGCTCCACCGGACGAACAACTTCCCCGAGTTCACCGGGCGCCTCTGCCCCGCTCCGTGCGAGGCGGCCTGCGTGCTCGAGATCCGGGAGGGCGACGCCGTGACGATCAAGCAGATCGAGCTCGCGATCGTCAACCGCGCCTGGGACGAGGGCTGGATCGTGCCGCAGCCGCCCGCGACCGAGACCGACCGGTCGGTGGCCGTGATCGGCGCCGGGCCGGCAGGGCTCGCGTGCGCGCAGCAGCTGCGGCGCGCCGGGCATGCGGTGACGCTGTTCGAGCGCGACGAGGCCGGCGGCGGGCTCGTCAGGTTCGGCGTCCCGGACTTCAAGATCGAGAAGTGGATCGTCGAGCGGCGCGTTCGCCAGCTCGAGGCCGAGGGCGTCGAGCTGCGCTTTGGCGTCGACGTCGGTGTGGACGTCACGGCCGAGGAGCTTCGCTCGAGGTTCGACGCGGTCGTCGTCGCGACCGGCTCACGCGTGCCGCGCGACCTGCCGGTGCCCGGCCGCGAGCTCGACGGCGTCCATTTCGCGATGGAGTACCTGTACCAGCGCAACCGCTTCGTCGCCCACGAGCTCGGCGAGGCCCCGGAGGGTGCGCCCGGGCCGCCCGCAGCGGTGATCACAGCCGCCGGCAAGCACGTGATCGTGATCGGCGGAGGCGACACGGGCGCCGACTGCGTCGCCAACGCCCACCGCGAGGAGGCGGCGTCGGTAACCCAGATCGAGCTGATCGGCGAGCCGCCCCACTCGCGACCGGACGCGATCACACCCTGGCCGCTCTGGCCGATGAAGCTCCGGATCCCCTACGCCCTCAAGGAAGGCGGCGAGCGCGACTTCGCGATCTCGACGACCGCCCTCTCGGGCTCGAACGGACACGTTGGGCAGATCCACTGGGCCCAGAACGCGGGCGCGCCGCCGTTCGAGCTCGTCGCCGGAACCGAGGAGACCCACCCGGCCGACCTGGTCCTGCTCGCGATGGGCTTCCTCGGCCCGGAGGGCGGCCTCCTCGAGCAGCTCGGTGTCGAGCGGGACGAGCGCAGCAACGTGAAGGCTCCGAGCTACGCGGCATCCGCCGACGGCGTGTTCGCCGCGGGCGACGCCCGCCGCGGCCAGTCGCTGATCGTGTGGGCGATCAACGAGGGCCGCCGCTGCGCCCGTGCCGTGGACGCCTACCTGGCCGCGCGCACCTAGTCTCGGCGGCGTGACAGGTCGGGCGCGAGCGGGGAACACGCTTCCGTCGGGGAGCGGTTGCCAGGCGCCAGGCTTGGGTATGCCTACCATGAGGTCAGTTGCTTCCTGACGGCGTGCACCACTGGACCGCGACTCATCCCGAGTGGGAAGGGCCGGTGTCGGCATACGCAATCGACGACCGCGGGCGGCTGATCCTCATCGACCCGATCGCTGTTCCGGAAGACGTGCGCACACTGTTCGGATCGCGCGAGGTGGTCACGGTGCTCACCTCCACGTGGCACGAGCGCGAAGCGGCAGCGCTCGGCTTTCCCGTGTGGGCGCCGGCGCCCGATCGCCCCGAGGACCAGCTCGTCCCGGCGACCCGCTATGCGATCGGCGACTCGCTGTTTGGGATGGTGGCGTATCCCGGCCGTGAAGGTCAGCTCGACCTCGTGCTCTGGAACGAGCGAATTCGCGCAGTGATCGCCGGCGATACGCTCATCGACCTCGGCAACGGGCTCGAGATCCCCGCGGACTGGCTACCGGATGGCGTCACCGTCGAGCAGGTCGCGACCGGGCTGAGGCCGCTGCTCGACAAGCCCGTGGAGATCGTGCTGCCGACGCACGGCGCCCCCGCGGACCGCGCGGCTCTCGAGCACGCCCTCCGGGACGAGCACCGGCCCGGGTGAGCGTCGCTTCGCGAGCTCCAGCTCCCCCCGAGCAGACTTTCTAGGAGTGGTCGCGTGACCGAGTTCGTTCCGCCCGACTTCGACGTCCCGCACGGTCTCGGGACTGCCGAGTTCGTCCTCGAGCCGCTCGGGCCCGAGCACAACGAACTGGACTACGACGCCTGGACGTCGTCGATGGACCACATCGCGGCGACGCCCGGGTATCCCGACGGCTCCTGGCCGCGAGAGATGACGCGCGACGAGAATCGCGCCGATCTGCAACGCCACGCCGACGACTTCCGCGACCGGAAGGGGTTCACGTACACGGTGCTCGATCCGGCCGGCCGCGACGTGGTCGGGTGCGTCTACATCTACCCGCTACGCGACAGCGACAACGGCGCGTGCGCACTCTCTTGGGTGCGGAAGAGCCACGCACACCTGGACATCCTCCTCTGGCAAGCCGTGAGCGTGTGGCTCGAATCGGACTGGCCATTCGCGATAGTGGAGTACGCGTCGCGCGCATAGGCGACTGGCCGGTTTGACGAGTAGCTTCTACGCGGCGGTGGGTGCTGATTCAAGGCCTCGGGTGTTCTTGCGGCGAGACCTGGTGCTGTTTCTCGGGTTCGTAGCGACCTCGACGGCGTACTTCGGCAAGCCGCTTCTGCACCACCCGGGCAGGGAGCTGCTTGGGGCAGGCCCGGACAACTACATCTACGTCTGGTCGTTCGCTTGGTGGCCTCATGCGATCCTGAGCTGGACGAACCCGGTCGTCACGCACGCGATCCTTGCACCCTCCGGGGTCGATCTGGCGTGGACGACCACGGTTCCGGGGCTCGCGCTCCTGTTCGCGCCGTTGACGCTTCTAGTCGGTCCGGCGGTGTCGTTCAATTGCGCGGCGATCCTCCTCCCCGCAGTCGCGGGCTGGGCTGCATACCGGCTGTGCTTCGCTCTTACGGGCTCGCTCTGGGCGTCGGCTGTCGGGGGTTATCTCTATGGCTTTTCGAGCTTCATCCTCGCCCAGCAGATCGTCGCGCATGTCTACCTCACGGCGGACTTCGTGTTGCCGCTCATCGCTCTGCAGATCGTTCGGTTCGTTCGCGGTGAGCTGACTCGCCGCAGCTTCGTCATGCGGTTCGGCGCGCTGATCGCGGTGCAGCTGTCGATTGCGACGGAGGTGGCGTTCACCCTGACCACCATGCTGGTGATCGCGCTGGCACTGGCTGCCGTTCTCGTGCCCGGTGCCCGACCGCGGTTCCGTGCGCTTCTGCCGTCGCTCGCTGTGGGCTACTGCGTGGGCGCGCTGCTCGCAGCGCCACTCGTCGTGTACGCGCTCCTGGACTTTCCGAGGCACGGGTTCGTGCACGACCCCGCCTACACGGACCTGCTCAATCTCTTCTTTCCGACCGGGGTCAACGCAATCGCCGGTGACTCTTTCGGCTCGATCCGGGTGCATTTCGATCCCCAGGAGAGCGCGATCTTCCTCGGGCCGCCGGCGCTTCTGATCACGATCTTGTACGTCTGGAGAATGCGATCCTCCGGCTGGAGTCGGCTGTTGGCCGTTTCGCTCGCGATCGCGCTCCTCTTTGCGCTCGGGCCGAAGCTCGTGGTCGCGGGACACGCGATAGCTCCCTTGCCGTGGAGGCTCGTAGATGACGCGCCCGGGTTCACCGACGTGCACACTCCTCGGTTCGGCGAGTACGCGGCGCTTGCCTCGGCGGTGATCGTCGCTCTCTGGACAGCCCAGACACCTGGTCGAGTCTTTCGACGGCCGTACGTCCTGCCGTTCTTGGCCGTCGCAGCGCTGGTGCCCGCCCTCTGGAAGACAACCCCCACCGTGCATCCGGAACGGCCCGCGTTCTTTGCCGCAGGTCTCTACAAGAGCTGCATCCCCGCACGCGAGACGCTCGCGATCTTCCCGTTCGGCGGCGAGGCAGACCTTCTCCAGGCCGAGACAGGATTTTCCTTCGCGGTCGCGGGCGGATACCTCAACTTCTACTTCCTCCGTCACGACCCGATCGTGAGCTTCAACAACGACCCAACCGTCACCGAGCTCCACTTCTACGGCGACCGAGGTCTCCCAACCGTCAACGCGCTCCTCGCGTTCGCAGCCCGGCACCGGGTCGACCGATTCGTATCCGTCGTCGGAGACGGCTATCCGACGGCGACACAGATGCGAGCGTTTGGACCCGTACAAAGAATCGGCGGCGTGTACGTTGCGCCCGCATGTGGTCAACCGTCGCTCAGAGCCCGCCCGTTGTCCAGGGCGGCGAGGCTCGTACTGGATGAACAAGAGAACGGGGTGACGATCGAATACTGCCTCGGCGGGTACACGTACAACCTCCCTGCCGGCCTCGCTCCCGCGGCCCTTCTCAAAGGGGCGACAAAGGCAGTCTTCGTCTCCGGACACGGCCTCACCTGCTCTCCGCCCGCCGGGTACAAACCTCACGGCCTCGCCGCTCCGCAGCTTGGCGTGCCACCGGATACGTACCGCTACTACACGGGGTAGGGCTACCGCGTGCCCGCCGTCGCGTGGCTCCGCGGACGGTGTCAGGTCTTGCAATCCGACGCCGGCCTGGTCCGCTTGCGCGAATGCAAGACCTGGCACCACCGGTCACACCTGAACTCAATGTTGCAGCCCGCGCGAGTCACGCCATAGGCCATGCCTCCGTCGCACGTGTCTGGGCGGGCCATCTTGTGGTCGAGCCGCTGGGCCGCAACACTCGGTTCACGGCCCCGAGGTAGCTCAATAGGTAGAGCAGGCGACTGTCCATCGTCAGGGATGCGGGTTCGAGTCCCGCCCTCGGGGCCCAGGACACGCGAAGGCCCGCCGGGAGGCGGGCCTTCAAGTAGCTCAACAGGCGACTGTCCACATCAATCTTAGCGCCAAATGTCGGGCGTCAAGGAGGCCCGTTGGTGCGCTCGCCGCGTGAGGGCGGGCACCGCGACGCTCGTGCTCGTTGTTCTGTTCCTTGCAGATGTGGCGTACTGGATCTGGCTGATGAGCCTCTCCGAGGAGGAGGCCGGCGGGATGGTGGGGGCGCATCAACCTCGTCACGTTCGCCGGCGGAATCCTGCTGCTCATCACGTCCGTGCTTGCCGGTGTCCGCGAGCGCCTTGCTCCAGCTAGTCCTTGACCAGCCACTGCCCAAGCGCCAGGAAGCCGATCAGCAGAGCGAAGGTCCCGAGAAGCACACCAGGGAGGACCAGGAACTTCGCGTTGGGAGTCAGCCTCGAACGCCCCACCAACCGGACGCCGATCCCCAGGACAACGAACGCTGGTGGGACCGTCCAGATTCCGGCCACATAGGGAAGCGCCGCTGCGACCACGCAGCACCCGGCGACCGCGACGGCTCGGCTCACCCCCACCGAGACATCGTCTCAAACGGTCGGGGCCAAACCTAGCGAGGCAGGAACGTGGCGGCCGCCTCGAGATCGTGCTCGTCGCGAGTCACGGCGGCCACATCCCCAACCGAGAGGGACGCCCATGCGGTCCCGGACCTCTTACGTCTGGTCGTCGCGCGACGCCAGCAGCTTGTCCGAGAGCTTCGGCCCTCGACCGGGCTCGCTCCACGGGCACACCTGGATGCAGATCGCACAGCCGAACGTCTTCGTGAAGTACGGAACGCATTTGTCGAAGTCGACGTACCACTTCTCCTCTCCGCGGACGAGCTGCTTCTCGTTCGAGATCGCGCCCGGGGGACAGTCGAGCACGCAGCGCCGGCAGGTGAGGCAAAGATCGTCGACGCCGATGTCCACGGCGTCGTCGGTTACGAGTGGGAGATCGGTGACGACGGTCGCGAGCCTGACGTTCGATCCAAGCTCCTTGCTGATCATCGACCCGTGCTTCCCGAGCTGGCCGAGACCGGCACGGACAGCCAGCGGGATGTGGAGCAAGTCCGTGCTGTTGGGGTTGCCGTACGCTCGCGCGGGCCAGCCCAGGTCCCTGATGTGCTCACCCAGCTCGATCGCAATCCGGGAGACGGCTCGGTACACCCGAAGCACCTCGACGGCCGCTCGGGGCTGGGGCGCGAAGCTCATCTCCTCCCGGTTCATCCGCAGGCCGAGGCAGATCGCATAGCGGTAGGGCACGTCGACCCCGGCGTACAACACGTCGTCGGTCAGCCGCGTGATCCCGACGAGGTCGGCGCCCAGAGCCCTCGCCTGCTCCTTGATCTGGGCTGTCATCAGCAGCGGATCCGGAACCTCGACGCGGTGCGGGTTGACCGGCCCGTCGCGACGGCGCAGCTGCCACATGTTGGCCAGGATGTGGCGGACGACACCTCGAGGGTTGATCAGGGAGAAGAACTGATCGAGCGCGTCCCAGGGCATTGGCCCGCCGCCGGGGTTGTGGAAGACCTTGTTGGGGCGCGTGCGGTCGGTGACGCCGAGGCCGTTGATCTCGTTGCCCGAGATCGGCGGGTGCCGGTACCCGAACGCGTAGGTCGGCGGCGGCGGGTCATGCGGCCTCATCCGCCGAGCTCCTCGTCGACGAAGAACACCTCGTGACGCTGCTCCTTTCGCCGGTAGCGCCGGCGCACGAGAGCACCGGTCAGGAAATAGCCCCGGAGAAGGCGCAGAAGGCGCCGCAGCACCCGGAGGTCACGCACGACCTGCGCCCAGCGGGACTCGACGGCGCCCGCGTCCTCGATCGTCCTCATCCCCGCTCCGCTTCCCCGACTGCGTCCGGAGCTTCCGTGGGCGTGAGGCGTCGATGCATCTGGACGAACGTCGCGGTAAACCCCTCGCGCTCGTAGAACCTCCTCGCCAGCTCGTTGTCGGCCACCAGCTCGACCAGCTCGTCCAAGCGGTCAACGCCCGCGCGCACTATTCCGACCTCGCCCACCTCCCGAGGATACGGCCGATCCCAGCCACCGGCAACGCTCCCCATTTCGGGCGTTCTCCGGGAACGTGCCCGCTGCCCCCTCTATTCTCGGCGCGAACGTGTCCGTACTCGACCACCCCAGCGACTCTCACGCGCAGAGGCAGGAGATCCCCGGGTGACTCGCCGGGCGCTCGTGACCGGCAGCGCACGCGGTATCGGGCGAGCAATCGCAGCTGCACTCGCCGGGCAGGGGCTCGAAGTGGTCGGTGTCGACGTCCTGGAGCAGCAGAGCGGGCCTTGCGTGTCGACGATCCGCGCCGATCTCGCCGACCCGCACGAGTGCCGCCGGGTGCTCGAGCAGGCGGGTCAGGTGGACGTGCTCGTGAACAACGCGGCGATTGTCAGCCGGACCGACCTGGAGGACTTCACGGTCGAGGAGTTCGACGCGACAGTCGCGGTGAACCTTCGCGCGGTCTTCCTGCTCTCACAGGGTTGCGCGCCCGAGATGGCCTCACGGGGGTGGGGACGGATCGTCAACATCTCGAGCATCGGTGCGCGCGATGGTCGACTCGCGCACGGGACGGTATACGCCGCGACGAAGGCAGGGGTGATCGTGATGGCGAGGTCGTTCGCCCGCCGCTACGGATCCGCCGGGGTCACCACGAATGTCGTCGCCCCGGGCGGAGTCGAGAGCGAGATGATCGCCGCGATCAGCCCGGAGACCCGCGCCCGCTACGTCGCAGACATTCCGGCGGGGCGCTTTTGCTCGCCGGAGGAGGTTGCGTCGGTGGTCGCGTTCCTTGCCGGTGAGTCGGCGTCGTTCGTGAACGGGGCGACGCTCGACGTCAACGGCGGCTGGTACATGGGTTGATCCAGCGGCCAGCTTGATCCGAGCGGCCAGCTTGATCCAGCGGCCCGGCTGACCGAACCGGTGGTTGCGAGCAGGGCACTCGTCGCGCGATACTCGCCCCGGGGCGCTCGCGCGCCGGAAGCGAGTCCGATTCCGTCGACTTCAAGGAGCAGGTGTGAGTGAAAAGGTTCTCGTCAATCTTGCGACCGGGATGGAGGACGGCGAGCGTGTCCTCGTCGCCTTCCTCGTCGCCACTGCAGCCCTTGCCCGGGGCAAGCAGGTCGTGATCTGGACGACGAAGGAGGCCGTCCGGCTGGGCCTTCCGGGTCAGGCCGCCGGCGTCGTCTGCAAGGACTGCCCTCCACTCGAGCGGCTCTTCGAGCAGTTCATCGAGGGCGGCGGGGAGCTGTGGCTTTGCCCGATCTGCCTCAACTCCCGCGAGCTCAACGACGAGGAGAAGGTTGCCGGCGCCAAGGTGATGGGTGCGACCCCGATGTGGGAGTGGGCGAGCGACGGCACCACGGTGTTCAGCTACTGAGCAGAGCAAGGCCTATGCTCCCGGCTCCTCGAAGGACAGACCGAAGGGAGCTCTGCGATGTGGGCACGCGTGGCGAGATTCGAAGGCGATCCGGCAGACATCGACGCGAGAGTCGAGCGCCTTCGCGGCGTGATCGACTCGAGCGCGCTCCCACCCGAGCTCGAAGGCGCCAAGCTGCTGCTCCTCGCCGATCGGGAGTCGGGCGGAATGCTCGGCGTGACGCTCTTCGAGAGCGAAGAGGCCATGCACAAAGGCGACGCGGTGATGAACGCAGGAGCGGGGCACGCCGGCAGCCGCAGCGCGGTCGAGTTCTACGAGGTGCCGCTCCACACGCTCTAGCGGGCGCAGACGACACGCCCACCGGGAGCCGCTACGACACGCGCAGGCGGCCCGAGAGGACGAAGGTGTCGGTCGCCGGGCTGCCGGCAGCGTGCGCCGCGCTGGCGATCGTCGCCCTCTCGAGCGTGAACCTGAGCTCCACCCTGGTCGTGCCTGGCTTGTAGACGACGATCGTCGCGAGCGGGAAGACTTTTCCACTCGCGTTGTCCTGGAAGAGCTCGGCCGGAGTCGCGGCGGCTTTCTCACCGACGAGGAAGTCGCTCGATTCCACCGCTTTGGCGCCACCGCTCGCAACCGATCCGTACCTGCCGCGGCTGAACGCGTCGATGTCGAAACTGGGACCGCCCGCAAGCGTCACCCGTCCCAAGGGAGGGGGAGGCTTCCCGGAGCCGAGCATCCACGTCCCCGTGTACGCCGGCGCGTAATCGGTGCAGTGCTTCGTGTCCTGCCAGGAGAAGGCGATTCGCAGCCCGCCCGACCACCCCGTCGCGTCGGGCGGAGGCGGGACGACGAACGCGAAGGAGCTCGTCTTCCCCACTCGTGCCGGGCCGATCGACCCGACCTGCCAGGCCTGTAGGTCGCCCTTCGTGCTCCAGAAGGCCCAGTAGACCTGGATCGGCGTGCTCGTCGCGGTGCATCCGGTGTTCGTGAACGAGACGACGAGGCTCTCCCCGGCGGGGGCGTCGTTGCCGTACCCGCGGATCATGCCGTAGGTGCCGATCCGCTGTTCACCGGCGGTGGGAGGGCCGACCGTGCACGCTTCGAACGGCTTCCAGCCGGCCTGGCAGTAGTTCGACCACTCGGCGCTCGCCTTTCCACCCACGGCCGAGGCCGCACTCGCGACGAGGCAAGCGACGACGCATGTCCGCAGAGCCGTGCTCACGTCAGGCGAGTATCACACTGGCGAGACGCCCGCACCAGCCCGCGCCGGACACCCTCGCGGGCGCCCCGGCCGGCCGGCGGAGTCAGTTCGGGGGACCGTCGAGGTGTGGGCTCTCCCAGCGCCGCTTCCCGGTCACGCTGTCGCGATACGGATTTGCGCGGTGGGGCAGGGGGCTCATCTTGTAGAGCGCGAAGGCCACGATGGCGAGCACTCCGAAGACGAACACTACGACGAGCGCCATTCCGAACACATGGAAGAACATGTCCCCTCCTTCCGTCGATGCCATACGATCGCCGCGCGGCCGGCTCGGGTCATGAGGGGGACTACGGAAACGACTCCGTAGAAACCACAGACGCCCGTCGTTCTCCGACGCGCTCTCTAGGATTGCCACGGATGCAGCGCCCGCCGGCCGTGCCCGCGTCCCTGCTGCGTCACCGCCCGGCGCCCGGCGCCCGGCACCTAGCGGCACTTGGGCTCTACGGTGTCGCGTCGTTCCTGCTCCTCGGGCTGCCGCTCCTCGAGACGAGCGGCTCGCGCTATGCCGGCCACGGCACCGACCCGGAGCTCTTCATCTGGGCCCTCGCCTGGTGGCCGCATGCGGTGCTGCACGGGGAGAGCCCGTTCGTCAACCACGCGATCTGGGCGCCCGGCGGCGCGAACCTGATGTGGACGAGCTCGGTGCCGGCGATCGCGGCGCTCGTCGCGCCGATCACGCTCCTGGCCGGGCCTGTCGCGGCGTTCAACGTCGCGATCGTGCTCATGCCGGTGGCAGCGGCCTTCTGCGCCTACCTCCTCTGCCGCTACCTCACAGGTTCCTTCTGGGGCTCGCTCGTGGGCGGATATCTCTTCGGCTTCTCGAGCTACGAGCTGGCCCACGACCAGGGCGGGCACCTTCACCTGACCTCGGTCGCCCTGTTACCTCTCGCGGCGCTCGTGGTCATGCAGTTCCTCGACGGGAAGCTCGACCGGCGCGGCGTCGTCATCCGCCTCGGGCCGCTGCTCGCCGTCCAGATCCTCCTCTCGACCGAGATCTCGACCACCCTCGCGCTCGCACTTGCTACCGGGCTCGGGCTCGGCGCCCTCCTCGACCGGGCGCGCCGGCCGAGGATCGCCGCGATCCTCCCGAGCCTCGCCGCCTCCTACGCGATCGCCCTGGTGCTGACCTCGCCGTTCCTCTACTACGCGCTGAGCGGTTTCCGGGGAAGCCCTCCCTACGACCCCGACATCTTCTACTCGGATCTCGTGAGCTTCCTCGTGCCTGCCACGACCTCGAACTTCCTGCTCGGGTCGATCTATCCCGTGTCCTCGCACATCGCGGGCGTCGAGGCCTACCTCGGCTTGCCCACCCTCGCGATCGTGGTGCTCCTCGTCCGTTCGCGCGGCCGCACGGCCGGCGGCCGCTTCCTGTTCGCCTCGCTCCTCGCCGCGGTCATCTTCGCGCTCGGGCCCTTCCTGACGGTCGACGGCACCCGGATCGCTGTCCTTCCCTGGGCGCTCTTCGAGCGCCTGCCCGGTCTGGAGGACGTCCTGACCGCCCGCTTCGCCGTCTACGTGTCCCTGGCGGCTGCGGTTTCGGTCGCCGTCTGGACGGCCTCGTGCCGGATCGCCGCGCTGCGCCTGCTCCTACCCGCCCTCGCGATCCTGGCGATCGTGCCGACGTTCAGAGCCTCCGCCTGGGCGAGCCCGTATCGCCTGCCCGCATTCGTCACCTCGAGCGCCTACCGAGGCTGCCTCGGTGCCGACGCGAACATCCTCACGCTTCCGATCGTCCAGAGCCACGACGACCTCTGGCAGGCCGAGGCGAACTTCCGCTTCCGCCTCGCGGGCGGCTGGCTCGGGGAATGGTTCATCCCGCCCACGCTGCTCGCGACACCGGGCCTCGCCACCGCCTCACCGGGGCAGCGGCTCGGCGCGCACGCGGCCGCGGTGCTCCGCTCGTTCGCGCGCAAGCGTCACGTGACTGCGATCGTCGTCGACCCTGCTTACGCGGCGACCTTCGCCGGCGCGCTCGATCCACTCGCCAAGCCTCAGCGTGTCGGCGGAGTCGTCTTCTACAACCTGGCTCCCGACCGGGCCTGCCCGGGCTAGAACCTCAGGCGCGAGCTTTGCGATTGGGCAGGTGGATCGCCCTGCCGAGCGCGACGAGACCGGCTTCCTTGATCGCCTCCGAGAGGGTCGGATGCGGTGCCATCCCGTCGGCGACCGTCTCGACGGTCGCCTCGGCGTCGATCGCGACGACGCCGGCCTCGATCAGGTCGGTCGCATGCGCCCCGACGATCACGAGCCCGAGCAGCTCGCCGTAGCGGGTCTCGTGAATCGACTTGACCCAGCCGCCCGTCTCGTTCTGCATCACCGCCCGGGCATTGGCGACCCACGGGAACTGGCCGACCGCGACGGCGTCGCCGTACTGCTCGCGCGCCTGAGCCTCGGTCAGGCCCACCCCGGCGATCTCGGGATCGGTGTAGATGGGACGCGGCACCGCCCGGTTGTCGACGACGGCATCGTGGCCGCAGGCGTTCTCGGCAGCGACCTCTCCCTCCCGGAAGGCCGTGTGGGCGAGCTGCCAGTAGCCGGCGCAGTCCCCCACCGCGTAGATGTGCGGCACGGAGGTGCGGCGGTGGTCGTCGGTCGTGACCCCCTTGCGGGTATCGAAGGTGACGCCGGCCTGCTCGAGGCCGATCCCGGAGACGAGCGGCGCACGCCCGACCGAGACCAGCATCAGGTCGGCTTCGAGCGACTCCCCGTCGCCGTAGCGGACGGTGAGCGCCGAGCCGTCGTCCTCGACTGCCGTGCATTGCTTGCCGAGCTCGACGCCGAGCCCTTTCTTGCGGAACGACTTTGCGAGCTCCTTGGCCGCGTCCTCGTCCTCGAGCGGGATCAGCCGGTCGAGCATCTCGACGATCGTGACCTCGCTCCCGAACGTGCGGAAGATCGAGGCGAACTCGCAGCCGATGATGCCGCCGCCGAGGATCGCGAGGCGGCGGGGCACCTCCGTCTGGGCCAGCAGGCCCGTCGAGTCGACGCAGCGCGGGGAGTCGAGGCCGGGGATCGGCGGCCGCGCCGGGAAGGACCCGGTGGCGACGATCGCCGAGCGGAAGGAGATGTCCTCTCCACCCTCGACCGCTAGCGTGCTCGGGCCGGTGAACGCACCTTTGCCCTGCACCCACTGGACGCCTGCGGCCTTGAAGAGCGAGGCGACCCCGCCGGTCATCTGGTTGACGACAGCGCTCTTCCACTCGTTCGCCGCCGCGAAGTCGAGCTGCGGCTCGCCGACGCTCACGCCGAGCTTGGGATAGGAGTCGCGTGCCTGGTGCAGGAAGTGCGCCGTCTGCACCCAGGCCTTCGTCGGGATGCAGCCCACCCGCAGGCACGTGCCGCCGAGCGCAGGCTCCTGCTCGACGCAGATGACCGATGCGCCGAGCTGGGCGGCACGGATCGCCGCCGTGTACCCCCCTGGGCCGCCGCCGAGCACGACGAGGTCGCATTCCATCCCGGCCGATCCTACTCTGGGCAGAATGGGTGACGACCGATGAAGCTCGAAGGGGTTCACCACATCACGGCGATCACCGGCGACGCCCCGGGCAACGTCGAGTTCTACGCAGGCACCCTGGGCCTCCGGCTGGTCAAGAAGACGGTCAACCAGGACGACCCCACCGTCTACCACCTCTTCTACGCCGACGAGAAGGGCAGCGCCGGTGCCGACATCACCTTCTTCGAGTATCCGGGCGCGCCGCGCGGCAGGGCCGGCGACGGGATGGTCCATCGCGTCCTCTTCAGGGTCGCCTCCGAGGAGGCGCTCGACTTCTGGGTCGAGCGGGCCGGCGGGGAGCGCCACGGCGAGTCGGTCCTGCTCCACGACCCCGAGGGGCTTGCGATCGAGCTCGTCCTGGACGAGTCTGGTGATGAGCCGCTCACGGCGCTCCATCCCGAGATTCCCCCGGGCCTCGCCCTCCGCGGCTTCGCCGGCGTCCGGGCCTACTCCTCGCATCCGGACCGGAGCGCCGGGTTCCTGAAAGGCCTCGGGTTCACGCCAGGCTGGGAGGCGCGGGGAGACCACCGGGGGGGCACCTACGTGTACGACGAGGCGCCGGAGGCGCACGGCCTCTCCGGAGCGGGGACGATCCATCACATCGCGTGGGCCTCGACACTGGAGGAGCACGAGGCGTGGGGCGACCGCGTCCGGTCGCTCGGCGGCCGCCCGACCCCGGTGATCGACCGGTTCTACTTCAAGTCGATCTACTTCCGGGAGCCGAGCGGCGTCCTCTTCGAGATCGCGACGCTCGGGCCCGGGTTCACCTCGGACGAGCCGCTCGAGACGCTCGGCGAGCATCTGTCGCTGCCGCCCAACTTCGAGCATCTCCGTGCCCAGGTCGAGCCGAAGCTCACGCCGCTCCCGAACCCCCGCGCAGGCCACGCATGATCTACGCCGAACGGCCGGCCGAGGGCACGCCGAGGGGCGCTCTCGTCCTCGTCCACGGCCGAGGCTCGAACGAGAACGACCTCGTCGGCCTGCTCGACGCGCTCGACCCCGAGCGGACGCTGCACGGCTACTGCCCGCGTGCCCCGCTGTCGCTTCCGCCCGGCGGCGCCCACTGGTATGCGGTGCACCGGGTCGGGTTTCCAGACGCAGCGACCTTCCCCGAGGGCTACCGCGCGCTCGCGGACTTCGTCGACTCGCTTCCCTACGAGCACATCGTGCTCGGCGGCTTCTCTCAGGGCGCGGTCATGAGCTTCGCCGTCGGGCTCGGCGAGGATCGGCCCCGACCCACTGCTCTCGTCTGCTTCTCCGGGTTCGTCCCGCATGTCGAGGGCTGGCGACTCGACGGCTCGCGGCCGTTCCCGCCGATCGCCGTCGGCCACGGCACCTACGACCCGGTGATCCCGATCGAGTTCGCGCACCGCTCGCTCGCCGAGCTCCAGGCGGCCGGCGCCGGGGTGCTGTACCGCGAATCGCCGATCGACCACGCGATCGACCCGGCGTTCGTCGCCGAGCTCCAGCCCTGGATCCGCGACGCGGTGCGCGTCTCTACAGCGGGCAGCGCAGGGTGAGCGTCTCGCCCTCCTCGCGCACCTGCTCGAACCCGTACTCGAGGTAGATCGGCACGTCGGCCTGGTCGCGGCGCACCGAGACCGAGAGCGCAGCGAACCCGTCCGCCTTGGCCCGTTCGATCAGCGCGACGAGGAGGCGCTGGCCGATCCCCCGGCCCTGCCTGGTCGGCACCACGACGACGGTCACCTCGGGCGTCTCGGCGTCGATGAACCCGTACCCCTGAAGCGTCTCCGGGAAGAGCCGGTACCAGCCGGCGCCCACCGGGTGCCCGGAGTCCATCGCGACCAGCGCCGTGTCGCCCTTTCGGCCCCAGCCGTCGGCGTAGCGCGAGATCGCGATGTCGGTGTCGAACGCGTTGACGTGCCAGTTGTAGGCGAACCCGAGCAGGGAGCGCATGAACGGGACATCGAGCCGGTCACCACGCCTGATGACGATGGTGCCGAGGCTCGCTGCGTCCCTGGAGCTCACAGTGCGAGCGCGGGATCCTCGAGGAGGGTCTTGACGGTTCGCAGGAAGTCGGCGGCGGGTGCGCCGTCGACCGCACGATGGTCGAGGGTGAGCGTCACGGTCATCATCGGGAGCACCACGACCTGACCATCCTGCGCCACGGGCCGGTCGGCAGTGGCGCCGACGGCGAGGATCGCAGCCTGCGGCGGGTTGAGGATGGCCGTGAACTGCTCGATCCCGAACATGCCGAGGTTCGAGATCGTGAACGTCCCGCCCTCCAGGTCGGCCGGCTGCAGCTTGCCGTCGCGGGACAGGGCGACGAGCTCGTCCCGCCGCGTGGCGATCTCGACGAGCGAGAGCCGCTCCACCGAGCGGACGACCGGAACGACCAGGCCTTGCGGCGCTGCGACCGCGAGCCCGATGTTGGCGGTCGGGAACCGGAGAAGCGCCTCCTCGGTGAACTGCACGTTCACTTCGGGGTGGCGCATGAGCGAGCGCGCGCAGACCTTTGCGACCAGATCGGTGACGGTCACGCGCACATCCGGGTTGAGCTCCCGCGAGCGCGCGACGAGCTCGTTCGCATGCGTCATCTCGATCGAGACCGTGAGCTGGAACACCGGCACCGTCCAGGCCTGGGTGAGGCGGCGGGCGATCGTCTTGCGCGTCCTCGTCAGCGGGATCTGCTCGACCTCGCCCTGGTCCGGGGCGAGCACGGTCGGCGGCACGGGCCTGGCGGGCGCCGGCGTGGCCGCCGGGGGCTCCGCGGGGGCAGCCTCGGCCGGAGCAGCTTCGGCCGGGGCGGCTTCCGCTGGCTCGAGGGCCGGCGGTACGGGGGCGCCGACCTGGCTGCGCTCGACGTCCTCGGCGACGATCCGCCCGTCGGGCCCCGTGCCCGTGAGCGTGCCGAGGTCGACGCCGCGCTCGCGGGCGATGCGGCGCGCCAGCGGAGATGCCTTCGCCCGGCCCGGGCTCGTCCCACGCGCGCCGTTGATCACGGCGCGGAAGCTGGTCTCGTCGGAGGCCGCCGCACGCTCATCGGGGGAAGTCTTAGCTGCTTCGGGCGCATCCTGCGCCTGCGGTCCATCGACGGGCTCTTCCGGCTCGGCGCTCGGAGCCGTCTCGCCCGGCTCGCCGATCAGCGCCACGATCTTGCCCACCGGCACCTCGCCCGACTGGACCGCGATCTCGATCAGGACGCCGCTCGCCTCGGCCTCGACCTCCTGGGTGGCCTTGTCGGTGTCCACCTCGAAGAGCGGCTCGCCCTTCTGCACCTGATCCCCTTTCGACTTCAGCCAGCGGACGATCGTGCCGCTCTCCATCCCCTGGCCGAGGCGGGGAAGCTTGACCTCGTCCATCAGCTCTGATCCCTCAACCCCGTGCCACCGTCTTCTCGATCGCCGCGAGCACGTCCGCCGGCTGCGGCACGACGAACTGCTCCATCGCGGGGGCAAAGGCGAGCGGGGCGAACTTCGCGCCGACGCGCTCGATCGGCGCGTCGAGCCAGTCGAAGGCCTTCTCCTGCAGGACCGCCGCGACCTCGGCGCCGAAGCCCATGCGCGTGACGGCCTCGTGCGCGACGACGGCGCGGTTGGTCTTCTTGACCGACTCGACGAGTGTCTCGTCGTCGAGCGGCTGCAGCGTGCGCGGGTCGACAATCTCGACCGAGATGCCTTCGGCTTCGGCCTCCTCGGCAGCCGCGAGCGCCCGGTGGACGAGCGGCCCGGTCGCGATCACGGTGACGTCGGTCCCCTCGCGGACGACCCGGGCCTTGCCGAGCGGGATCGGCTCGAGCTTCTCGGGCGCCTCCTCCTTGATCGGGTAGAGCAGCCGGTGCTCGAAGAAGATCACGGGGTTGTCGTCGTAGATCGACGACCAGAGGAGGCCGCGCGCGTCGTTCGGGCTCGAGGCGTAGACGACCTTCAGTCCCGGCACGTGCACGAGCCACGCCTCGAGCTGCTGCGCATGCTGGGCACCCGGCGACCAGCCGGCGCCGCCCTGCGTGCGGATCGTCAGCGGCACCTTCACCTGCCCGCCCGACATGTACCGGTGCTTGGCGGCCTGGTTGACGATCTGCTCGAGCGAGAGGGTCAGGAAGTCCTCGTACATGATCTCGACCACGGGGCGCATCCCCTGCATCGCCGCGCCGATGCCGGCCCCGACGATCGCCATCTCCGAGATCGGCGTGTTGCGGACGCGCTCGGCGCCGAACTCGGCGAAGAGCCCCTGCGTCACGCCCATCGAGCCGCCCATCTCGGCGATGTCCTCGCCCATCAGGAACACGTCCTCGTCGGCGCGCATCGCGCTCGCGAGGGCGTCGCGGACTGCTTCACGGTAGGAGAGCTCTGGCACGATCGAATCTCCTTCTACGCTGCCTGGCGTTCCTGAGCTGGCAGCGCGGCGCCGGAGGGGACAGTGTGGACACACGGCCCCGTAAGACGCAGTGCCGCCAGCGGAAGCAGGCAGGCGCGGAGGGCGGCTCCGCCGCCCGGGAGCGACTGCCGGTCAGGGGCGTTAGGCATAGACGTTCTTCAAGGCATCTTCAGGCTGCGGATCGGTGCCGTTCTTGGCGAACTCGACGGCGGTCTCGACGATCTCGTGGACCTCGTCCTCGAGTGCCTGCCAGTCCTCGGGCGAGACCTCGAGCCGCTCGCGGAGCCGGATCACCGGGTCGCGCTCGGCGGCCTCGTCCCGGTCTTCCTTCGAGCGGTAGACCTGCGGGTCGCCGATGTAGTGGCCGTGCATCCGGTAGGTCTCGACGTCGAGGAACACCGGGCCCGCGCCGGAGCGCACCCGGTCGAGCGCCTCGGCGGCCTTCTCGTGGACCTTCTCCACGTCCTGCCCGTCGACCTTGACGACGTGCATGTCGTAGGCGAGGGCGCGCTTGGACATGTCGTCCCACACCGGCGAGTGCTGCCACCCCGGCGTGGACTCGGCCCACTCGTTGTTCTCGCAGACGAAGAGCGTCTTCACCTGCCAGAGCTGGGCGAGGTTGAGCGACTCGTGAAAGGTCCCGGTGTTGGTCGCGCCGTCGCCGAAGAACGCGACCGCCACCCTCGGCTCGTCGCGGAGCTTGAAGGCGAGCCCGGCGCCAACGACCGCCGGCAGGCCGCCGCCGACGACCGCGTTGGCCCCGAGGTTGCCGCGCTCGATGTCGTAGAGGTGCATCGAGCCGCCGTAGCCGTGCGAGCAGCCCTCGAGCTTGCCGTAGAGCTCGGCCATCAAGGCGTTCGGGGTCGTGCCGCGCGCGAGCGTGTGCCCGTGCGCGCGATGAGTCGAGGCGAACACGTCGCCGTCCTCCATCGCCGCGCAGACGCCGACCTCGGCCGCCTCCTGGCCGATCGCGACGTGCAGGAACCCGGGCAGCTCGCCCGCGCGGAAGCGCTCCTCCACCTTCTCCTCGAAGCGACGGATCAGGAGCATCTCGCGCAGGAATTCACGAAGGCGCTGCTCCGTGAGCGCCCGCTTCTTCTCGACCTTCGCCATCGGTCTGAGTGTACGTTCTCGTGCGATGTCTCTCGTCGGTGACTGGCAGGCACTCGAGGCGACGCTTCCGGGCGACTGGGAGGTGGCGCGCGTGAGCCTCCTGCTCGAGGAGGCGGCGGAGCTCGACCGCTCGACGGCGCTCCTGGCCCCGCTGCAGCCCGTGCGAGCCGGCCGCGACACGATCTCGCTCCGGATCGTCCGCTCGGGCGAGGGGCCGAGCCCCGAGGCGCTGCGCCGCGGCCTCCTCCGGCTCGACGGCGAGCGGCTGCACGGCCGTCTCTCCGCCGAGGTCTCCGAGTCGCGCCCGGCAGGCGAGGCTGCGCCCGCGCGGTCGACGCTGGCGCTCTCATGGGACGAGGCGCTGGCGACGATCCCTTCCGACTGGAGCGACCTGCTCGGCGAGATCGAGCTCGACTCGACGGACTACCTGGAGCTCGCCGCGGTCAAGCTCGCGCCGATCAACCCGCGCCGGATCGGAGGCGACCTGCGCCTCCAGTTCCGAAGCGCCCGAAAGTTCGGCTTCGGCGCGTCACCGGGCATGGTCCGCCGCTGCCTCGAGCGCTGCGACGCGATCGGCCTCAAAGGCCGAGTCCACGTCGTGCGAGCGCTCTCGGACACCTACCCGGTCGCGACGCAGGGCCCCGTCTGGCAGATCGACGGGCGCACGGTCTAAGCGCTCCTGGCCCAAAGAGCGACGTTCCCGTTCCTGGGCTTGCGAGCGATGGATCGTCAGTCGCTCGCCGCCGGAGCCGGGCTGTGCCCGGCGGGAGGCCCGCGCAGGCTGGGCTGCCAAGACGGAGGAGGGGGCTCGTGGGGGAACCTCGTTGGTTCCCCCGCGGTCAGTAGAGCCCCTCGCGGCGGGCGTAGCGTTCGGCGCGTTCGCGGTCGTACTGCTCGGCGTCGAAGCTCGGGTCGTTGAGGGAGCGCAGGATCTCGCCGGAGCTCGGTAGCTCGGAGCGGTCGATGTGGCGTCCCGGGTTCCAGAGCTCGGACCGGATCAGCGCCTTCGAGCACTGCGTGTAGGCCTCCTCGATCGAGACGATGATCCCGAGCTTCGGGACAGATCCCTCGACGATGCTCGGCGCGAGCAGCTCCGGGTCGTCGGTGATCACTGCGGTGCCGTTGACACGGAACGAGTCGCCGACGCCGGGGATCAGGAAGAGAAGGCCGATCGCCGGGTCCGCGAGCAGGTTCGTGAGCGTGTCGGCGAGGCGGTTCCCGGGCCGCTCGGGGATCAGAAGCGTGCGCTCGTCGAGGATGCGAACGAACGACGAGGGCGGGTCGCCGCGCGGGGAGACGTCGATGCCGCCGCCCGGCAGCTTCGTGGCGACGCAGAGAAACGGCGAGCGCTCGATGAACTGGCGCGTCAGCGGATTCAGCCGGTCGGAGAGCTTGGAGACGACGACCTGGCTCGGCTCGCCGATGATCGCCCGCAGCTCGGCCTCGTCAGTGATGGTCCGTGGTGCGCTCACCTCGACGAGCCTACTCGAGCTCCGAGCCGGCTCGAAGCTGTGCGTCGAAGCGAGCGACGAGCGCATCCACGATCGCGTTGCGCAAGCGGCTCGCGTCCTCCTCGGTCAGGGTGCGCTCGGCCGACTGGTAGGCGAGCGAGAGTGCCACCGACTTGCGACCCGGCCCGACCTGGTCGCCGCGGTAGACGTCGAAGACCCTGATCTCGCGCAGCTCCTCGCCGGCGACCTCACGGGCGGCGGCAACGAGCTCGCCCGCGGGAACCTCCTCGGGAACGCTGACGGCGATGTCCTGCCGGACGGCGGGATAGGTGATCACGTCGCGATAGGCCACCGGCCCTCCGGCGGCGGCAAAGAGCGTGCCGAGGTCGAGCTCGAAGGCGCCCCACTGCCCCTCCAGCTCCCGCGGGTGGAGCTCGCCGAGGACGCCGGCCGAGGTCTGCGCGGTCTTGCCGGGATGGAACAGCGAATGCGAGGCGCGGGCGAACTCCGGCTCCGCCTTGAGCGCCGAGTACAGCGTCTCGACGACGCCCTTCGCGTGGGAGAAGCCGCCCACGGCGATGCCGGCGACGCGAAGCCGCTCGTCCGGGAGCTCGCCGTCCGGCAGGTAGACACGGGCGATCTCGAAGAGCGCGATCCGGCGCGCGCCGGCATCGACGTTGCGCCGGGCGGCGTCGACGAGGCTCGGCAGCAGCGACGTCCTGAGAGCCGCCAGCTCGACGGAGATCGGCTCGGGGAGCTTCCAGGGCGTGTCGTCGTCGGGCACCAGGCTCGGCGTGTAGATCTCGGCGAACCCGAGACCGGCGAGGACGTCCTCGACGTGGCGGCGCAGCTGCTGCTCACGGGTCAGGAGACCCGTCATCTCGCGCCGCGCCGGGAGCGTGAAGGGGACGTCGTCGAGCCGGAAGCGGGCAATCTCCTCGATCACGTCGATCTCGCGCCTGACGTCACGCGCCCGCCAGGTCGGCGCGAGAACCTCGTCGCCGTCGTGGTCGAAGCCGAGGCGGCCGAGGATCGCGTACTGCCGCTCCGGAGGCGTCTCGATCCCGATCAGGGCGTCGGCTCGTGCCGGGCGGAACTGGATGCGAGGCCGCTCGGGGAGCTCGGCCTTGACGTCCTCGGCAGCCGTCCATGCCGCGCCGCTGCTTGCGAGGATCAGCTCGGTCGCGAGGTCGGCGGCGGGCCCCGCGAGGTACGGGTCGACGCCCTTCTCCCAGCGGTTCGAGCCCTCGGTGCGCAGGCGCTGGCGCTCGGAGCTTCGGTAGATGCCGTACGGCTCGAAGTTGGCCGCCTCGAGCAGCACGGTCGTTGTCTCCGGGCCGATCTCGGTCTCCTCGCCACCCATGATCCCGGCCAGGGCGACGGCCCGCTCGGCATCGGCGATGACGAGGTCGTCGTTCGTGAGGGTTCGCGCGACGCCGTCGAGCGTCGTCAGGGGCTCACCGGCGCCGGCGCGACGCACCACGATCTGCTCGCCGTGCAGGGTCGTGAAATCGAAGGCGTGGAGCGGGTTTCCGAGCGCGAGCATCACGTAGTTGGTGACGTCGACGATGTTCGAGATCGGCCGCTGACCGGCCGCGAAGAGCCGCGAGCGGACAAGCTGAGGGGAGTCGCCGATCGTGATGCCCTCGAAGAGGCGCGCCACGTAGCGCGGGCAGCCTTCCTGGTCGTCGATCCTGATCCGGAGCGCGCCGGTGGGCGAGGCGACGGGCGGCCCGCTTGGCAGATCGGCCAGCGGGAGGTCGTAGAGCGTGGCGATCTCGCGGGCGATCCCGTAGATCGACTGGAGGTCGGGCCGGTTGCCGGTGGCCTCGACGACCAGGACGTGGTCGACGAGCGGGAGCACGTCGACGAGCGGCGTGCCGGGCTCGGCAGAGTCGAGCAGCATGATCCCGGCGTGGTCGCCGCCGAGGCCGACCTCGTCCTCGGCGAGGATCATCCCGTCGGAGAGCTCGCCCCGCACCTCTCGCCGGCCGAGCTCGAGCCCGTTGGGAAGAACGGCCCCGGGGAGCGCCACGCCGACAGTCGCGCCGACGCCGAAGTTCCAGGCGCCGCAGACGATCGAGCGCGGCTCGCGCTCGCCGACGTCGACCTTCGTGATCTGCAGGCGATCGGCGTTCGGGTGCTTCTCGGCCTCGAGCACCTTTCCGACCTTGAAGAGCCCGACGTTGCCGCCCTCGTCGGCGATGCCGATCGCGTCGAGGCCCTCGACCTCGGCCGAAGAGACCGAGAGCCGCGTCGCGAGCTCCGCGAGCGGCATGTCGATCGCAACAAAATCACGTAGCCAGGAGATAGGGACTTTCACGCCGTTCTACCTCCTGTGCGTCGGGACGACATGCGGGCGAAGCGGGGCTCCGCCCCGCGAGAGGCCAGGCGCGGCCAGGCGGTCGGCGCGCTTGAGAGCCTCTTTCACAATGACCTCGCGCTGACTGGGCGCGATGGGTGCGTGCTCTGGTAGGACGCAGGGAGCCCCAATATCCCCTGTGATATCGGGGCGACCGAGGACGACGCAGAGTGCATGCCCATCGCGCCCAGACAGCCCGTGCTCATTGTGAAAGAGGCTCTAAGGAGGGGGCGCATGGGGGAACCCTCGGTTCCTCCATGCTCAAAACTGCCTCATCACCCGAAGGTCGCCGTCCCAGAGCGCGCGGATGTCGGGGATGTCGTGCCGGAGCTGCGTGGTGCGCTCGAGCCCGCAGCCGAAGGCGAAGCCGCCCCACTCCTCCGGGTCGAGCCCGACGTTCTCGAGCACCTGCGGGTCGACCATGCCGGCGCCGCCCATCTCGATCCAGCCCGACCACTTGCAGGTGCGGCAACCCTCGCCGCCGCAGATCCCGCACGAGACGTCCGGCTCGATCGACGGCTCGGTGAACGGGAAGTAGTGCGTGCGGAAGCGGACGCGGCGCTCGGGGCCGTAGAGCGCCCGCATCACGTGGAGGAGCGTCCCCTTGAGGTCTGCGAGGGTGATCCCCTTGTCGACGGCGAGCCCTTCGAACTGGTGGAAGATCGGGTAGCGCGTGGCGGTGATCGCGTCGCGGCGGTAGACCCGGCCGATCGAGACCATGTAGATCGGCGGCGGCTTCTCTTCCATGATGTGGATCTGGGAGGGGCTCGTCTCCGTGCGCAGGACATGCGTCTCATCGAAGAAGAACGTGTCGCGCGGCGAGCGGGCGGAGTGCGTCGGCAGGAATGCGAGCTTGTCGAAGTTGTATTCGACGGTCTCGACCTCGCGGTCGTCGCGAACCTCCCAGCCGAGGCCGAGGAACGCGTCCTCGACCGCCCGCCGCACCTGGGTGATCGGGTGCAGGTGCCCGAGCGGCAGCTCCTCGCCGGGCAGGGTCACGTCGACGACCTCTTCCCTGAGGCGCCGGTCGAGCTCGGCGCCGGCCAGGGAGCGCTCCCGCTCGTCGGCCGCCTCCTCGAGACGCGTGCGGATCCCGTTCAGGAGCATGCCGGTGTCGCGGTCGCGCACCTCGCGGAGCGCAAGCGCGAGCGGGCTCTTGCGCCCGAGGTAGCGCACGCGCTCGTCGGCGATCTCGTCGAGGCCGGCCGAGGCGAAGGCGCGCTCGGCCTCGTCGCGGTAGGTCTCCCATGCTGTGTCGGTCACTGGCGGCTCTCCATGCTGTCGGGGTGGGCGGTCGGAAGCGCCCCGGCGCGAGAACCTGAGGCTAGACCGTAACGGTCATCGCCCCGGCCTCGAACCGGGGCGAGGTAAACAGGAACGGCCGGGCCGACGTCGCCATGCAGGCAGCATACCCGGGTGTCTGCCTACGACCGGATCGCGCGGCTCTACGACCCCTGGTCGGCGAGCGTCGTCGAGGACGTCGGGTTCTACCTCGAGCGGGCAAGGCGCTCGGGCGGCCCCGTCGTCGAGCTCGGTGTCGGGACGGGTCGCCTGGCGATTCCGATCGCCGCCGACGGGATCGAGGTGATCGGCGTCGACCTCTCGGAGGGGATGCTCGCGATCGCGCGCGAGCAGGCCGCCCTCGCCGGTGTCAGCGTCGACCTCCGCCACGGCGACATGCGCGACCCGCCGGTGAAGGGCCCGGTGCCGCTCGTGACGATTCCGTTCCGCTCGCTCCTGCACATGCAGACCGACGCCGACCGGCGAACCGTGCTGCGGGCCGTGCTCGCGCTGCTCGAGCCGGGCGGCATCCTCATCTTCGACGTCTTCACGCCCGGCGCCGACGACATCGCCGAGACGCATGGGCGCTGGCTCGAGCGCGAGCCCGGCATCTTCGAGCGGGCCGACTGGGACGAACGCCACCGAACGCTGATCCTCCGCGTCCGCGGCGACGGGGTGGAGTCGGAGCTCGGCCTGGCCTGGATCTCGATCGGCGAGTGGCGCGAGCTGCTCGACGAGGAGGGCTTCGACGTGGTCGGCCTCTACGGCTGGTTCGACGAGACGCCGTGGTCGGGCCACGAAGACTCGATCTGGGTCTGCCGGCGGCGCTAGGAGCTACACGAGCTCGAGCGCGTCGCCGACCGCGACGCGGCCCGGCTCGACGACGTCGAAGTAGACGCCGAAGTCGATCTGCTTGCCTGCGCTCAGGCCGCGGTAGCTCTTGATCGCCCGCAGCGTGTCGAGGTCGACGACGCCCGTGTCGGGATCCTGCGTCGTGATCGCGCACCGCGGCACCGGGCCTCCGACTCTCAGGACGGCATCGCCCGCCCGGACGTGCCGATCGGCCCAACCGTCCTCCTCGTGGGCCGTCGTCTCCTCGACCTCGAGGAGCATGCGGAAGCGTCGAGCATCGACGGAGCCCCCGAGCTCCTCGCCGAGCCGGTCGCAGGAAGCACGGCCGACGAGGGTGCCGACGTGGACGTCGATGCCCGTCCCGGGCTCGACCGTCTTGACGAGGCCGATCGCCGCGCCCACATAGTCGGAGAGCGCCTCGGACCACGGGCCCTCGACCAGGTGGCCGCGCACCGGACGCCCCCAGAAGTCGGTCTCGACCTGTTGCCCGAGCCTCACCTCGCCCGCAACCAGCCCGCGGTCGGGGAACACGAGCTCGAGCGTGTCGCCGTCGAACCGCGGCACGACCTGCACGAGCGGCCCGTGATCCTTGCCGTTGAAGAGCCGCCCGCCCGACACGAGGTAGAAACGGCGGTTCTCGGGCACGCCCGCCAACGTCAAGTCGACCGCTTCGGGGTGCTGGAGCCCGAGCGCTTTCACGGGCGTCACGTTGATGCGGGCGATGCGGATCGCGTCAGCCATTCTGCCGGCTCCATTCATACAGCGCGATCGCGCCGGCGGCGGCGACGTTGAGGGACTCCGAGGCGATCGGGATCCAGGCCTCGAGGTCGCGCTCGACCCTTCCGGGCAGGCCCTGTCGCTCGGCGCCGAGCAGGAACACGACTGCGCCGCGGAGGTCGCACTCGCCGATCGGGAAGCCTCCGGCCGAGCTCAGCGCCACGACTTTGTGGCTTGCAACACTTGGCTGGTCGAAGCGCCGCGGATCGCCGCCCTCGGTGGGGGCGGATGCCGGCATCTGGAGGGGGACGCGCCAGATGGCTCCCGCGGAGGCGCGGAGGGCCTTCGGGCCGGTCGGGTCGGCGCAGCCCTTCGTGAGCACGACGGCGGCGCCGAACGCGTCGGCGGTCCGGATCAGGGTGCCGACGTTGCCGGGGTCGGCGAGCTCGTGAAGCAGGAGCGTCGCGGGGCGCGCCTCGAACGCCGGTAGGTCGGCTCGCCGGTAGATGCCGATCACGCGCGGCGGGTGGGCGGCCGTGGAGACTTCGGCCAGCAGCCTCGGCTCGACGTTCTCGCCCGCGACGAGCAGCTCGACCGGGTCGGCGGTCGCTGCGTCGACGATGTCCTCGCCCTCGCAGAGAAGCAGACCGAGCTTGTCGCGCCAGCGCCGCTCGAGGAGCCTGCGGGCGAGACGAGCGGTGCAGCGCTCGGACGGGCAAGGCCCGTCCAGCCGACCGCAACGCCCGTCCGGTAGCGAGCAGCGCGCCATGCTCTGCGACGCTACCTGGCGGTGGATCCGCGGGCGGCGGGCCTACTTGGCGAGCGCCGCTTTTGCCTGCTCGGCGAGCTTGCCGAACTCGCCGGGGTCGCTGATCGCGAGGTCGGCGAGCACTTTCCGGTCGAGCTCCACCTCGGCGGCCTTGAGCCCGGAGATGAACTGGTTGTACGAGAGCCCGTGCGCCCGGGCGCCCGCGTTGATCCGGGTGATCCAGAGGCGCCGGAACATCCGCTTCTTGTTCTTGCGGTCGCGGTAGGCGTAGGCGAGCGAATGCTCGACCTGCTCCTTGGCGTAGGTGTAGTTGGTGCTCTTGAGGCCCCAGTAGCCCTTCGCCTGCTCGAGAACCTTGCGGCGCTTCTTGCGCGCATGGACCGAACGCTTGACGCGCGCCATTACCTGGCCGCCTTTCCGAGAAGCTTCTTGACCGTCTTGACGTTGGCAGCCGCGACCGGCTGAGCCTTACGAAACGCCCGCTTCAGCTTCGGCGACTTGTGCTCCAGATTGTGGCTCTGGCCCGCTCTCCGACGCAGGAGCTTCCCCGTTGCCGTCACCTTGAACTTCTTCTTCGCTCCCGAGTTTCTCTTCTGTTTCGGCATCTCTCTTCACCCCTGCGTTCTTCGTCGGCGCCATCACCATCGTCATGTTGCGACCCTCGAGGAGCGGCTGGGTCTCGATCGTCCCGAGCTCCTTCACATCCTCGGCAAGCCGCATGAGCAAGTCACGGCCCCGATCCGGGTGCTCGCGCTCGCGACCCCGGAACATGATCGTGACCTTGACCTTCGCCCGCTGGTTCAGGAAGCGGACGACATGGCCTTTCTTGGTCTCGTAGTCGTGAATTCCGATCTTGGGTCTGAGCTTGATCTCCTTGACGTGGATCTGCGTCTGGTTCTTGCGGGCCTGCTTTGCCTTCTGCTCGAGCTCGTAGCGGTACTTCCCGTAATCCATCACCTTCGCGACGGGCGGATCCGCCTGCGCCGCGACCTCGACCAGGTCGAGCCCCTTGCCGTAGGCGTAGGTGCGCGCCTCCTCGGTCTGCTTGATCCCGAGCTGCTGCCCTTCCTCACCGATCAGCCGCACCCGCGCAGCGCGGATCGCCTCGTTCACGCGCGCCTGCGGCTCCGGCCGGCGCGGCAGCTCCCAAGAGCCTCGCCGCGGCCTCAAATGTCCCGTACCAAGCTCGTAAGTGCCTCCTCTGTCCCTGTCAAGTCTTCGGAAGATCGCTGACAGGCAGGCGCAAGCACCGTTCTCAACCGCTTCGGTTGAACCCCCGAGGCCGCGCTCGTGAGCGCCTCCTGGAGGTGAGAGACGGTTTCGCCCCTACTTGTCAGGCCGAAAGCGTACCGAATTGCTCGAGGAGCTCGCCCAGTGACTTCGTCGACTGCCCTCCGCCCCGCTCGCGGACGGCCAGGGCGGCTTCGCTCTCCTTGTCGCCGTACACGATCACGAACGGGATCTTGGCGAGCTCCGCGTTGCGGATGCGCTTGCCGACGGTCTCGTCGGAGGCGTCGACGTCGACCCGGTAGCCGCTCAGGCGGGCGGCGAGAGCAGCCGAGGCCTCGTGGTGGTCGAGGCCGACCGGGATCACCCGCGCCTGCACCGGCGCGAGCCAGAACGGGAAGGCGCCCGCGAAATGCTCGATCAGGATGCCGATGAACCGCTCGAACGAGCCGATCAGCGCCCGGTGGATCATCACGGGCGTGTGCTCGGCGTTGTCGGCGCCCTGGTAGCGCAGGCCGAAGCGCTGCGGCATCTGGAAGTCGAGCTGGACGGTCCCGATCTGCCAGGCGCGATCGAGCGAGTCGAGCATGTGGAGGTCGATCTTCGGGCCGTAGAAGGCGCCGTCGCCCGGGTTGACCGAGTACTCGATCCCGCGCCGCTCCAGGGCAGCGGCGAGCGCCGCCTCGGCCACGTCCCACTCATCGTCGGTGCCGATCTTGTTCTCCGGCCGTGTCGAGAGCTCGACCTTGATCGCGAGGCCCAGGCGGTCGTAGATCGAGTAGCCGAAGTCGAGGCAGCCGATCACCTCCGCCTCGATCTGCTCGGGCGTGCAGAAGATGTGCGCGTCGTCCTGCGAGAACATCCGGACGCGGAGGAGCCCGTGGAGGGCGCCCGTCAGCTCGTCGCGGTGCAAGACGCCCGCCTCGGCCATGCGGAGCGGCAGCTCGCGGTAGCTCCAGGCCCCGTCGGCGTAGACGACACAGTGACCGGGGCAGTTCATCGGCTTGAGCCCGAAGGTGCGATTCTCGGACTCGAAGAGGAACATGTGCTCCCGGTACTTCTCCCAGTGGCCGGAGGTCTCCCACAGCGACTTGTCGTAGATCTGGGGCGTTCGCACCTCGACGTAGCCGCGGGCGAGGTTCTCGCTGCGGCGGAGATCCTCGAGGACGTTCCAGATCGCCATCCCCTTCGGGTGCCAGAACGGGGAGCCCGGAGACACGTCGGAGAAGTGGAACAGGTCGAGCTGGGTGCCGAGCCGGCGGTGGTCGCGCTTGCGCGCCTCCTCGAGCCGTTCGAGGTGAGCGTCGAGGTCGCCTTGCCGGAAGAAGGCGGTGCCGTAGATCCGCGTCAGCTGCGTGTTGTGCTCGTCACCGCGCCAGTAGGCGCCGGCGAGGCCGGTGAGCTTGAACGCCTTGATCGGGCTCGAGTCCTGGAGGTGCGGGCCGCGGCAGAGATCGGTGAAGGCGTCTCCCGCCGGAGACGCCTGGGTATAGAGGGTGATCGGATCGGATGCGGAGTCGACGAGCTCCACCTTGTAGGTCTCCCCCTCGTGCTCGAATCGCTCCCGAGCCTCAGTCCGACTGACCTCCACTCTCCGCCACGTACGGCCCTCGGCAAGGATCCTCGCCATCTCCTGCTCGATGTCCAGAATTTCCGCATCCGAGATCGGATGCGGAAATTCGAAGTCGTAGTAGAAGCCCTGCTCGATCGGCGGGCCGATCGCGACCTTCACGCCCGGATACAGGCGCCGCACCGCCTCGGCCAGCAGGTGGGCGCTCGAGTGGCGCAGCACGTACAGCGCGTCGGCGTCGTCGACGTCCCGCGTGGTCAGGAACTGGACCGGCTGGCCGTCGGCGAGCGGCGCCCGCACGTCCTGCACTGTTCCGTTGGACCGAACGAGAACAGCCTGCTCGGCGAGCTTGGGCCCGATCGCCCGCGCGGCGTCGAGCCCGGTCGAGCCGTCCGGGAGCTCGAGCTCCTTGCCGTCGGGGAGGGTGACCTTCACGCGAGCAAGGATACGGCGCTATCCGGTGCCGACGGCGAAGCCCTCTTTGCGGCAGGCCTCGACGGCCTGGTGCTCGATCGCGTCGACGAGGCAGTAGTGCTTCGCGTCGGCGTCGCAGTGATGGACGCTCGACCCGCCCACCGACTCGGGGACGGTGAACGAGATACAGCGGACGCCTGCCGGAGCGCCGGGCCGCGTGACCGCATAGACCGAGCCGGCGATCACGGCCAGGACGGTGACGAGGGCAACCCAGGCAAGCACCTTTCGGTCCCGCGACCGGAGCGGTGTGTTGACGCGTTCGGCCTGACCCTCGAGCGGCACCGGCTCGACTCTAGGCGATCTGCGCCGCGATCGGGGCGGCCAAGAGGCTCGCTCTTGACACATTCCGATATATCGGCTATATATCGTAATATGCACAAACGAAAGCAGGTCTTCATGGTCAGAGAAGGATTCGACGAGCACGGTGGCGGGCCCGAGTTTGGTGACCGGCTCTTCGGCCCCGGCGGCTTCGGGGGCGGCCCGTTCTTCATGCGCTATCGCCGAGGGCCCGGCGGAATGGGCGGCCCGCGCGGTCGCCGCATGCGGCGGGGCAATGTCCGCGCCGCGATCCTGCTGCTCCTCGAGGAGGAGCCGCGGAACGGCTATCAGGTGATGCAGGAGATCGAGCAACGGAGCGAAGGCGCCTGGCGCCCGAGCCCGGGCTCGGTGTACCCGGCCTTTCAATTGCTTGCGGACGAAGGCCTCGTTCGCGGTGAGGCGCGCGACGGCGGCAACGTCTTCGAGCTCACCGACGCGGGCCGGACGCACATCGAGGAGAACCGCGAGCAGCTCGGCAACCCCTGGCAGCTCGCCGGGGAGGGCATGCCGGAAGGGGCCCGCGAGGTCGCGCATCTGATGATGCAGGTCGCGATGGCGGGCAAGCAGGTGGTGCATCACGGCACCGACGCGCAGCGGGCAGAGGCCGCGAAGGTCCTGGCCGACGCACGGCGCTCGCTCTACCGCATCCTCGCCGAGGACGAGTAAGGCAGCGAGTGGCGCCGCGCGGCCTGCGGGCTCCGCGGCGCCACCCTTCAACCTGAGGGTGCCACACCCACCTCGGCGATACTGACCGATGGCAGTCGAGCCGACCCCGTCGGCGCGTCTTCGCGCGCGCCTTCCCGTCGCCCTTCAGGGCGATTACCTGTTCCTCTGGATCGCGCTCCTGGTCGAGAGCTTCGCGATGAACATGGTCGCGGTCGCGATCGGGTGGCAGGTGTACGCGATCTCCGGCTCGGCCTTCGACCTCGGGCTGATCGGGCTCGCCGAGTTCGTGCCGCTGCTCGTGCTCGCGATCCCTGCGGGCCAGCTCGCCGACCGGGTGCCCCGAAGGCTCCTGCTCGGGATCGCCCTCGCGTTCAACGCGCTCGTGCCGATCCTCCTGCTCGTCGTCACCATCGCCGGAGAGAGCCAGGTCTGGCCCTTCCTCTTGCTCGCAACGGGCAACGGGATCGCCTCGTCGATGGTTGCGCCGGCCGGCCGGGCGCTCGGCCCCGCGCTCGTCTCCGACGACGTCCTTCCGAGTGCGCTCGCGTTGCGCTCGATCGCCTTCCAGAGCGGCACCGTGGCCGGCCCAGCGCTCGGCGGCTTTCTCTTCAGCATCCGCCCCGAGGTCGCCTACGCGGCTGCGGCAGGGATGTTTGTCGCGGCTGCCATGGCGGTGTTCGCGATCAGGGAGCCTCGGCAGGCCTCGTCGGGCCCCCGCGAGGCGGTGACGATCCGCACCCTGCTCGCCGGGGTCACGTTCATCCGCCGCACCCCGGTGATGCTCGGCGCGATCACGCTCGACCTCTTCGCCGTCCTCTTCGGCGGAGCCGTCGCACTGCTTCCTCTGTTCGCGCGAACGATCCTGCACACGGGCCCGATCGGGCTCGGGATCCTCCGCAGCGCACCGGCCGTCGGCGCCCTCGCCGCGGGGATCATGCTGACGCGCCGCCCGGTTCGGGGCCGCACCGGCGTGACTCTGCTCTCCGTCGTCGCCGCCTTCGGCGTCGCGATGATCGTCTTCGGGCTCTCGAAGTCGTTCCCGCTCTCGCTCGGCGCCCTCGCGATCGCCGGGTTCGTCGACATGATCAGCGTCAACATCCGCAGCACGATCCCCGTCGTGGCTGCCCCGGACGAGCTCCGCGGGCGCGTCGTCGCAGTCGAGACCGTCTTCATCAGCGCCTCCAACGAGCTCGGGGCGTTCGAGTCGGGCGCCGCGGCGGCGCTGCTCGGTGCGGTGCCCGCCGTCGTCGTCGGCGGGGCGCTCACGATCGCGCTCGCGGCGATCTGGAAGTGGGTCTTCCCGGCGCTCGCGCATATCGACCGCCTCGACGAGCTCCGGCCGGAGCCGCTCGACGTGACCGAGCCGATCGGAGCGCCTGGAGCGGCTGTGTAGGGTTTCTGCGATGGCGACCGTCCGGATTCCCCCCATCCTTCGCCCCGAAGCGGGCAACAACAGGCAGCTCGAGCTGCCCGGGTCGACGACGCGCGAGGTGCTCGAGTCGCTCGTCGCGGCGTACCCGGGCTTGCGCGAACGACTCTTCGACGGCGAGGAGCTGCCGCAGTTCCTGAACGTCTTCATCGACGGCGCCGACGTTCGCCTGCTGGGCGGCCTCGATGCCTCGATCGGCGCGGATGCGACGATGATCCTGCTGCCCGCGGTAGCCGGCGGCGGTTCCCAGTTGCTCCGCTGACATAACCTCGCTAATGTCCCGTGCGTCCGGTCGTTGACGCCCGGACGCAGGCAACGAGGCCACAAGACCTGTCTCTGCGGGGTCTTGGGGCCTTTTTCGTCTGTGCGCTACCTCGAGCGGCTCCTGGCCCGGCAAATCGATTTGTCGGAGAAAGGAGATCAGCTTGATCGCATCGACCGTGCTTCCATACCCAACCTGGCTGAACCCGGGTGACAACTCATGGCAGCTGACGGCTGCCACGCTCGTCGGTCTCATGAGCGTTCCCGGCCTGGTTGTGCTCTACGGCGGCGTCATGCAGAAGCGCTGGTCGGTGAACAGCATGATGCTCGCGTTCACCGCCTTCGCCGCCGTCCTGATCGTCTGGGTGCTCTACGCCTTCGACATGGGCTTCGGCAACCCCTGGCACGGCCTCTCGCACTCGAGCGGCCACGGAATCGGCGGCTTCTTCGCCAACTTCATCGGCCAGCCGGGCGCGGTGCTGAACCACGCCAAGGAACAGGGCCAGGCGAACATCCCGCTCGTCGGCGGGCCACCGTGGCACTTCCCGCAGTCGACGCTCGTCTATTTCCAGTTCGTGTTCGCAGCGATCACACCGCTCCTGATGCTCGGGTCGGTGCTCGGCCGGATCAACTTCAAGGCCTGGCTCGTCTTCGTGCCGATCTGGATCTCCTGCGTCTACGTCGTCAACGCCTTCCTGATCTGGGGCGGCGGCTTCTGGGCCCAGAAGGGCGCTCTCGACTTCTCGGGCGGCTACGTCATCCACCTGACGGCCGGCGTGGCCGGATTCGTCGCCGCCTGGGTGATCGGCCCTCGCCTTGCGCGTGACCGTGAGATCGACGCCCCGAACAACCTGCTGATGGTGGCGACCGGCGCGGGGCTCCTCTGGCTCGGCTGGAACGGCTTCAACGGCGGCGATCCCTACTACGCCGGTGCAGACGCGGCCTCGGCCGTGCTGAACACGAACCTCTGCACCGCGGTCGCACTGCTCGTCTGGATCGTCTGGGACTACCTGACGGGGCGCAAGCCGTCACTGATCGGAACCGTCAACGGCATGATCGTGGGCCTCGTCGCCATCACCCCGGCGGCCGGGTTCGTCAACGGCTACGGAGCGATGGCAATCGGCGTGATCGCCTCGTCGATCGTCTACGTGGCCTACAACTACCTCAGCCGTGTCCGCCCGTTCCGCAGTGTCGACGACACCCTCGGGGTCATCTACACGCATGGATTCGCGGGGGTCGCGGGCGGCCTTCTCGTCGGCATCTTCGCCGACTCGAACATCGCGGTGACGGTCAACCCGGACGGTACACCGAACTTCTCGGGCACCGGAAGCCTGCACCTGCTCTGGGTGCAGTTCTACGTCGCGCTCTGGGTGATCTGCTTCACGGCGATCGCCACGTTCATCATCCTCAAGCTGGTCGGGTTCTTCATCCCGCTGCGCATGAGCGACGAGGACATGGAGATCGGCGATGTCGCCGTTCACGGCCACGAGGTCTACCCCTCGGACATCCCCTCGCTCGGCTACACCGGTGGGATCCCAGGGCTGACCACGCACGCGATGACGGCCACGCCACCACCGGCTCCGGCAGGAGGGACCGGGCCCGTTCCGGCCTAGAACATGCCGGCGAAGATCATCGTCTCCTACGACGGCACGGCAGCCGACGACGACGCGCTCGCGCTCGGCCGCGTGCTGTCGAAGGCCGGAGGCTCGCTCTCGCTGGCCTACGTCCGCCACAGCGCACGGCTGGGCGAGGCCGAGGCCGAGCAACTGCTCGAGACCGGCGCACGCTGGCTCGGGGACACGGGGGTCCCACGGCACGTCGTGGTCAGCGGCTCGACCCCCGAGGGGCTCCGCGAGCTCTCCGCCAGGGAAGAGGCCGACCTGATCGTCTTCGGGTCGGAGTACCGGACGACCCCGGGTCACGTCGACCCGGGCACATCGGCCCGGGCGCTGCTCGACGACGGCCCGGTTGCGATCGCGATAGCGCCCGCCGAGATGCGCTTCCTGGCGGATGCACCGGTCGCGACGATCGCGGCCGTCAACGGCGACGAGGACCCCGCAGCCTCGTCGACCGCGGAGTCGATCGCCAGGCAGTTCGGCTCGGCGATCGCGACGAAGTACACCGGGGACGTCGGCCTCGTCGTCCTCGGCTCGAAGCTCGGAACGCCAAGCGGGACGGTCAGGCTCAGCGCCGCAGCGCAGTACCTGATCGACCTCGTCCGCTGCCCCGTGCTCGTGCTCGCACGGGACGTTCCGATTACGTTCGGCTAGCTCGGACAGGTGCGGTGCGGCCGGTGGTCACGGCCGCACCGCACCGCCTGTTCAAGGCCGGCAGCTCAGGCTCGGTCGGGCAGGCTCGCGTCGACGACGAAGGCCTCGTCGACCCCCTCGCCCAGGCGGGCGGCGACCTCAGGCGGCACCGGCGTGTCGACCGAGAGCACCATCAAGGCCTTGCCCGCCTCCCGGTTCCGGGAGACCGCCATGTTCGCGATGTTCACGCCCGACTCGCCGAGGAGCGTCCCGACCCGGCCGATCACGCCCGGCACGTCGTCGTAGCGGAGGACGAGCATCCTCGGGGCCAGCTCGATCTCGACGTCGAAGCCGAGCGCCGAGACGAGCCAGAGCCGGTTGTCGCGGCCGATCGTCGTTCCGGCGACCCGGTGCTCACCGGCGGAGACGGCGATCAGGTTCGTGAAGTCGCGCGAGGTGCGCCGTCGCTGCTCGACCACGTCGATCCCCCGCTCCGCGGCGATCAGCGGCGCGTTGACGTAGTTGACCGGCTGGTCGACCCGGCCGCGAAAGGCGCCGTTCAGCGCCGCGAGGGTGAGGAGGCGCGTGTCGTGCTCGGCCAGCTCGCCGTGGTACTCGAGCGTGATCCTTTGCGGCTCGCCTCGCGCGAGCTGCAGCGCGAAGCGGCCGAGGCTCGAGGCGAGCGGCAGGAACGGCCCGAGCACCTCCAGGTCCTCGGCGCCGACCGACGGGATGTTGACCGCGTTCGTCACGAGCCCGCCCGAGAGCGCCGCCGCGACCTGCTCGGCGACGATCACGCCGGCCCGATCCTGAGCCTCGTCGGTGGAGGCGGCCAGATGCGGCGTCACGATCAGGTTCGGTGACTGGAGCAGCGGCCCCGAGTACGGCTCCTGCGGGAAGACGTCGATCGCGGCACCCGCGAGCTTCCCCGACTCGAGCGCATCGACGAGCGCGGCCTCGTCGATGAGCTCGCCGCGCGCGGCGTTGAGGAGGCGCGCGCCGGACTTCATGCGGGCAAGCGCCTCGCGATCGATCGCGCCGCGCGTCTCGTCGTTCAAGGGCAAGTGCAGGGTGACGACGTCGGCCCGCTCGAGCACGCCCTCGAAGGTGTCGCTCTCGACCCCGACCTCGCGGAAGCGCTCGGCGGAGACGAACGGGTCGTAGGCGATGACGTGCATCTGGAGCCCGAGCGCGCGGCGTGCCACCTGCTGCCCGATCCGTCCGAACCCGAGCACCCCGAGCGTCTTCTCGGCGAGCTCGACCCCACCCCACTTCGAGCGCTCCCAGCGCCCGTCGACCAGGGCTGCATGCGCCTGAGGGATGTTGCGCACGAGTGCGAAGAGCAGGCCGATCGTGTGCTCGGCAGCCGAGACGATGTTCGACTCGGGAGCGTTCGCGACGACGATGCCGCGTCGCGTCGCCGCCTCGACATCGACGTTGTCGACCCCGACGCCCGCCCGCCCGATCACCTTCAGCATCGTCCCGGCCGCGATCAGCTCGGCCGTGAGCTTTGTCGCGGAGCGGATCACGATCGCGTCGTAGCCGCCGATCACGCCGGCCAGGTCGCTCGTCGTATCGACGTCGACATCGAAGCTCTCGCGCAGCAGATCGATGCCCGCTTCGGCGATCTCCTCGCGGACGAGAACCTTGAGGCGGGCGCTCATGGAGCCCACCGTAGCGGCGAGGAGCTGCACCGACGCGATTCGACCTCACTCATCTCTCCTCCAGTTCTACCCGGATCAGGCCGTCAACGGTGCAGAAAGTGAAGTTTCAAGACTGCAACAATTGAAGTGATCCGAAGGCGCATCGAATCTCAAAACTTTACTTTTTGTACTGACCCGGTTACAGTAGTCGACGGTGCTGATGGAATCCCTCCGTTGCAGGACCGGCTCCCGGACGAAGGCGGCCGCCGCAAGGCCGAGCGGCCGCCTTCACGGGCGTCTTCTCGACGGCGGCCGGCTCTGATGAGCGCCGTCTCAACCCGCCCTCCGAAGCCGGAGCCCGACTGGGAGCTCGTCCTCAAGCGCAACCCCGTCGAGCGGCTGAAGCGCGAGAAGGCGCCGCTCGGGATCCGCGACGAGCTGCCGGCGCTGATCGCCGCCGGCTACGAGAGCGTCGCCGAGGAGGACATCGTGAGGCTCCAGTGGTGGGGCCTCTACCACGACAAGCCGAAGATCGGCACCTTCATGCTCCGCGTCAAGGTCCCCGCCGGCCAGCTCTCGCCGACGGCGCTGCGCGCGATCGGCGAGGTCTCGAACCTCTACGGGAAGGGCGACGGCGAGCTCTCGACGCGGCAGAACATCCAGCTGCACTGGCTGGAGCTGGCGAAGCTGCCGGACGTCTTCGCCCATCTCGAGCGCTACGGCGTCACCACGGCGGGCGGCTGCGGCGACACGGTTCGCAACATCACGGGCTGCCCGGTTCAGGGCATCGCCGCCGACGAGCTCTTCGACGCCTCCTCGATCGTGACCTCGGCCGCCGATCTCTTCTACGGCAACCCGGACTGGGCGAACCTGCCGCGCAAGCACAAGTACTCGATCTCGGCCTGCGCCGACAGGTGCAACGCCCCCGAGATCAACTGCATCTCCCTGATCGGGACGATCGACGAGGAGCGCGAGGGCTTCGCCGTCCTCGTCGGCGGCGGGCTCTCCTCGGTGCCGCGGATCGCGCAGGACATGGGGGTTTTCGTCCCCAAGGAGGACGCGAACGAGACCCTGGGCGCGATCACGAGCGTCTGGTCGGAAGACCTCCGCTACCGCGTCTCGCGCGTCAAGGCCCGGCTCAAGTTCATGGTCGACGACATCGGCGCCGCCGGGGTCAGGGAGCGGGTCGAGGCGCGCCTCGGCCGCACCCTCGAGGACTACGCCCTGCCGCCAGTCGAGGTCGAGCCTTCGCACCATCTCGGCGTCCACGCGCAGAAGCAGGACGGGCTCTCGTACATCGGCGTCCCCGTCCACCTCGGGCTGATCTCGGGCGACCAGATGATCGCGATCGCCGATCTCGCCGAGCGCTACGGCGGAGACGTCAGATTGACCCGCCAGCAGAACTTCATCGTGACAGGCATCCCGACCGACAATCTCGAAGAAGCGAAAGCCGAGATCGAGCGAATCGGGTTCGTTCTCTCTGCGAACCCGATTCGCGGCAACTCGATCGCCTGCACCGGGGAGCCGCACTGCAACTTCTCGGTCGCCGAGACGAAGACCCGGCTCGGAGCGCTGATCGACCGGCTCGACGAGCGCTTCGGAACGCGGATCGCCGATCTTCGCCTCCACCTCGACGGCTGCCCCCACGCATGCGCGCAGCACTGGGTGGGCGACCTCGGGTTCCAGGGCACGACCGCCCGGGACGAAGGCGGTGTGCGGCGACAGGCCTACGACATCTTCGTCCGTGGCGGGCTCGGGCCCGACCCCGCGATCGGCCGCTCGCTCTTCCGCCGGGTGCCGACCGACGAGCTCGACAGCGCCGTCGAGGGGCTCATCGCCGGCTGGCTCGAGCAGCGGCAGGGGAACGAAGGCTTTTCGGCGTTCACGCGCCGCTCTACCGACGAGGAGCTCGGGGCGCTCGCAGGCCTCGAGCCGGCAAAGCAACGGGTTCGAGAGGAGGCCGAAGAGTGAGCGTGACAATCGGTGCTTCGGACGGCGGGGCGGGCTCCGCCCGCACCGCCGCCACAGCGACGGTCGACCTCCAGGGCGAGATCGGATCGTTTTGGCCGTCGCCAACCGACAACCGGAAGAAGGGGGCCCTCGGGGGAAACATGGTTTTCCCCGAGCTAGACGAGCTGGAGGCGGGAGAGCTCTCGATCGAGTTCGAGGGCGAGGAGCCGCAGGCGCTGCTTGCGTGGGCGATCGACCGGTTCGCGCCGGGGATCGCGATCTCGACCTCGTTCCAGATCGACAGCGTCGTCCTGATCGACATGGCATATGAGCTCGACCCGGAGATCCCGGTCTTCAGCGTCGACACCGGCCGCCTGCCCGCCGAGACCTTCGAGCTCGCGCAGCGGCTCCGCGACCGCTACCCCGGGCTCCGGCTCGAGCTGGTCGAGCCCGACGCCGGCGAGATCGACGCGATGACCGGAAAGCACGGCGCCGACCTCTTCCGCACCTCGGTCGATCTGCGCCTCCTCTGCTGCAACCTGCGCAAGGTCCGGCCGCTGACGAAGCACCTCCACTCCCTCGAGGCGTGGGTGACGGGGCTGCGCCGCGACCAGTGGGCGAGCCGGACGAACATCCGCAAGATCGAGATCGACCACGACCACGGCGCGATCGTCAAGCTCAACCCGCTCGCCGAGTGGACAGAGGAAGAGGTCTGGGACTACGTGCGCGAGCGCGACGTCCCCTACCACTCGCTCTACGACCGCGGCTACAAGTCGATCGGCTGCGCTCCGTGCACGCGGGCCACCGCGCCCGACGAGCCGAGCCGCGCGGGCCGGTGGTGGTGGGAGACGAACGCGCCGAAGGAGTGCGGCATCCACTGCTCGGTCGAGAGCGGCGGGCTCGAGCACGAACTGCATGCGCTGCTCAAGGAGCCCGTGTGAGTCGAGCAGTGAGCCAGGAGCCCGATGTCGCCACGGCGCGCGTTCGCGTCAGCGGTGAGGCCGCGGAGGTCGCCCGCGCCGAGGCCCAGGCGGTGCTCTCGATGGTGCAGGACGGGGATCGGCGCGCTCGGCTCGCCGACGTGATCGCCGCCATCGACGAGGGCGAGCTCGCCGGCCGCGACGCAGACGCGCTCGGCGAGCTACTGGAGCTCGGCCTCCAGACCGGCCGGATCCGCTCGATCTACGGCCCGGAGGGGGAGCAGGGGGCGCTCGCGCTCTTCCGCCGGCTGCCGCTCGGCAAGGAGCTCGTGCAGTCGGCACGCGACCTGAGCGAGGCGCTCGAATCTCTCGAAGGGCGCACGGTCGAGCGCGTGGCGGTGAGCGCGGTCGGGCCCGGCGAGTACGGCGTGACGATCTCGACCGAGGGCTACGAGGTGGCGCTGCGCCTGGGCAGAACCGGGGCGCGGCTCGCGTCGGTCGGGACCTGACCCTCGTGGACAAGCGCTTCTACATGGCCGCTCTCGACGTGAGCGGCCGCCGCTGCCTCGTCGTGGGAGGCGGGCCGGTTGCGCTCGAGAAGGCGATCGGGCTCGTCGCCTGCGGCGCGATCGTGCACGTCATCTCGCCCGAGCTTGTCGAGGGCTTCTCGTGCCTGCCCGTCGAATGGCGCGCCGGCCGCTACGAGCGCAGCGATCTCGAGGGCTGCTTCCTCGTCATCGCCGCGACCTCCGACCGGGCCGTGAACGAGAGCGTGCACCGAGATGCTGAAGAGCGTGGGATGCTCTGCAACGTCGCCGACGTGCCCGAGCTCTGCAACTTCATCCTGCCCGCCGTGCATCGCGAGGGCCCGATCGCGGTGGCGGTCTCGACCGGCGGTGCCTCACCCGCCCTGGCAAAGAGGCTTCGCAGCGACATCGCCCAGCTCGTCGGGCCCCGCCACGCGGAGCTCGCGCGCGAGCTGGAGGCGCTGCGCCCCGAGGCGAAGCAGCGCTTCGCGACCTACGAGGAGCGGCGCGACTACTTCGAGGAGATCGTGAAGGCGAGGCTCTCGTGACCGTCTGGCTCGTCGGGGCCGGGCCGGGCGACCCGGAGCTCGTGACCGTGCGCGGCCTCGACCTGATCCGGGCCTGCGACGCGCTCGTCCACGACGCGCTGGTCGCGCCCGAGCTCGTCGACGAGGCGCCGGCCGAGGCGCTCGTGATCTCGAGGGAGGGCGTCGGCCAGTCGGATCTCAACGACCTCCTCGTCGAGCTCGGCACCGCGGGCCTCGAGGTCGTCAGGCTCAAGGGCGGCGATCCGTTCGTGTTCGGCCGCGGCGGCGAGGAGGCCGAGGCATTGCTCGAGGCCGGGATCCCCTTCGAGGTGGTGCCGGGCGTCTCCGCGCTCGCGGCGGTGCCGGCCTCGGCCGGGATCCCCGTGACTCACCGCGGGGTCTCGGCTCAGATCACGCTCGTCTCGGGCCATTCGGCCTCCGACGGCGACCTCGACTACGAGCAGCTGGCGAGGACGCCCGGGACGCTCGTCGTCTTCATGGGGCTCCGGCGACTCGACCGGATCGCCGCGAGCCTGATCGTGGCCGGGCGGGACGCCGAGACGCCGGCAGCCGTGATCTCGCAGGGGACGCGACGCGAGGAGCGCTCGGCCTTCGGCACCCTCTCCGACATCGCGGTGCGAGCCGCCGGGCTGCAGTCGCCGGCGCTGCTCGTCGTCGGCGACGTCGTGTCGGTCGGGGCGCGGCTGGCGGCCGGTGCGCCGGCCGGTCTCGAAGCCGCGCGGCGATAGTCTTCGTCTCGAGCTGTCTCTGGCGCTACGAGAGAAGGGAGCGGAGATGCCACTGTTCGACAAGGTGAAGGCGCAGGCGACCCAGGTCGCCCAGAAGGCGCAGGAGGCCGGGAAGGCCGGTCAGGCGAAGCTCGACGAGGTTCAGGCCAAGAGAAAGGCCGACGGGCTTTTCCGCGATCTCGGCGCCGCGGTGTACGCCGAACGCGCGGGACGGGGCGATGCGACGAGCGCGGCGGAGATCGACCGTCTCGTCGAGGCGATCGCGAGCCACGAGGCCGAGCACGGCCAGGCGAGCACTGCGCCCGAAGCGACCGAAGAGTAGTTAGGGCCTATCCCGGTGTGAGCGCCGCGGTGTCGATCCGCGGCGAATGCGCCTGCTCGTAAGCGGCGATGCGCGCCTCACGCTGGAGCGTGAGCGCGACGTCGTCGAGGCCGTTCACCAGCATGTGCTGCGCGAACGGATCGAACGGGAAGCTGATCCGCAGCCCGCTCGGATGCGAGATCTCGAGGCTCTCGAGGTCGACGGTGAGCTCGTTCTCCGTCGCGAGCGCCGCCTTGACCTGCTCGAGCTGCTCGGCCGAGAGCACCACCGGCGCGAGGCCGCTCTTGATCGAGTTGGCGTGGAAGATGTCGCCGAAGCTCGGCGCGAGCACGAACCGGAACCCGGCATCCTCGAGCGCCCAGGCCGCGTGCTCCCGCGAGGAGCCGCAGCCGAAGTTCCGTCCGGCGACGAGGATCGAGGCGCCCTCGGCCTCGGGCCGGCGCAGCTCGAAGCCCGGGTCCTTCATCCAGTCGAAGAAGAGAAACTCGCCGTAGCCCGAGCGCTCGATCCGCTTCAGGAACTGCTTGGGGATGATCTGGTCGGTGTCGATGTCGGCACGGTCGAGCACCACGGCGCGCCCCGTCACCCGGCGTAGCTCTTTCATGCCGTGCCTCCTCGAGCCATCTGTGGGGACAGTCCCCAAAGCGGCGGCGCGCTCCGAATTGGGGACTGTCCCCAACCCGAGTCGAACGAATGTAAAGGGGACTGTCCCCAAAGGTGTCCGGTTGGGACAGGGCCGCGCTGGAGAAGACGATTCATCCCAGCTCTCGGACGTCGGTGAAGCGGCCCGCGATCGCGGCTGCCGCCGCCATCGTGGGGCTGACGAGGTGGGTGCGGCCACCGGCGCCCTGGCGGCCCTCGAAGTTGCGGTTCGAGGTCGAGGCACAGCGCTCGCCCGCGGCGAGGATGTCCGGGTTCATGCCGAGGCACATCGAGCAACCCGCCTCGCGCCACTCGAAGCCTGCGCTCGTGAAGATGCGGTCGAGGCCCTCGTCCTCGGCCTGGCGCTTCACCTTGGCCGACCCGGGGACCACCATCGCGCGGACGCCTCCGGCGACGCGCCGGCCCGAGGCGACGGCGGCGGCGGCCCGGAGGTCCTCGATGCGCGAGTTCGTGCACGAGCCGATGAAGACGCGGTCGATCGCGATCTCGGTCAACGGCGTCCCCGGCTCGAGGCCCATGTAGGTCAGCGCGCGCGCGGCGGCCTCGCGATCGCCGGGGTCGTCGAACTCCGCCGGATCGGGGACGCGGCCGTCGATGGGCGCGACCATCCCGGGGTTCGTGCCCCAGGTCACCTGCGGGACGAGCGAGGCGACGTCGACCTCGATCACCCGGTCGAAGCTCGCGCCCGGCTCGGTCGGAAGCGCGCGCCAGTCGTCGAGCGCCGCCTCCCAGGCAGCTCCCGCAGGAGCGCCCGGACGGCCCTCCAGATAGGCGAAGGTCGTGTCGTCGGGCGCGACCATCCCGGCCCGGGCGCCGCCCTCGATCGTCATGTTGCAGATCGTCATGCGGCCCTCCATCGAGAGCGCCTCGACCGCGGCTCCGGCGTACTCGACCGCGTGCCCGACGCCACCGGCGACGCCCATCTGCCCGATCGCGCCGAGCACCATGTCCTTCGCCGTCACGCCAAACGGGAGCTCACCCGAGAAGCGGACGAGCATCGCCTTCGGCCGCGCCTGGATCAGCGTCTGCGTCGCGAGCACGTGCTCCACCTCCGAGGTGCCGATCCCGAACGCGAGGGCACCAAAGGCGCCGTGGGTCGAGGTGTGGGAGTCGCCGCAGACGATCGTCATCCCGGGATGCGTCAGCCCGAGCTCCGGGCCCATCACATGGACGATCCCCTCTCTCCCGCTCCCGGTCGCGTTGATCGGGACGCCGAAGTCGGCGCAGTTCTGCGCGAGCGCGTCGAGCTGGGCCTTTGCGAGCGGGTCGCGGATCGGGCCCCGCTCGGTCGGCACGTTGTGATCCATCGTCGCGATCGTCAGGTCGGGCCGCCGAACCTTGCGCCCGGTCAGCCGCAGCGACTCGAACGCCTGCGGGCTCGTCACCTCGTGCACGAGGTGGAGGTCGATGTAGATCAGCGCAGGCTCGCCCGGCCGCTCGTCGACGACGTGGCGATCCCAGATCTTTTGAAACAGCGTGCGAGCGCTCAATGGTCCCCCGTGGCAGCGTAGCTCCCGAAGATCCGGATCTCCCTCGTCCACTCACGCATCTCGGCCAGGGCGGCCTGCACCTCGGAGTCGAGCGGGTGACAGTCGACGACCATGTCGAAGCGGTACCTGAAGGTCGAGCGGGGAATCGGCCGTGACACGAGCTGCACCAGGTTGAGGCCGTGGCGGTGGAACGGGCCCAGGGCGTGGTAGAGCGAGCCGGGCTGATGGTCGGTGACGAAGGAGAGCGCGGTCCGCCAGCGCGGCGCCCGATCGACCCGCGTGTAGGGCCCGAACGCGACGAACCTCGTGAACGCGGCGGGACGGTCGCCGACGTCGTCGGCGATCACCGTCAGCCCGTAATGATCCGCGGCCTCGCGGCTCGAGAGCGCCGCCTCGGCGGGATCGGGCGACTCCGCCACCTCCCTTGCGGCGTCGGCGGTCGAGGACGACGGGATGCACCTGGCCGAGAGCGAGTGGATCAGGTCGCGGCACTGGTCGAACGCGACCGGGTGGGAGCGGAAGGTGCGCACGTCTTCGAGGCGGATGGGGGTCTTGGCCGCGACGCAGTGCACGATCGGCAGCGTCACCTCCGAGACGATCGAGATCGGCGCCTCGTAGAGGAGGTCGTGGGTCTCGCCCACCGGCCCGTGTAGCGAGTTCTCGATCGGCAGCACGCCGAGCTCGACCTCGGCCGCCACCGTCGCCTCGACGACCGCGACAAAGCTCGCGTAGGGCTCGTGGCCGGCGCCGGGGGGAGCGAGCAGAGCCGTGGCGGCGGCGCTGTGGGTGCCTCTCGGCCCCGGATACCCGACACGTGTGGCGACGCTGGTCATATCGCCACCGCCGCCGAGAGCGCAGAGATCACGGCCGAGCCGAACTCCTGGGTCGTCGCATTGCCGCCGAGGTCCGGGGTGGGAGCGCTGCGGCGAGCCGTGTCGACGGCGGCCTCGAGCGAGCGGGCAAGTGCCGACTCGCCGAATCCGTGCTCGAGCATCAGGGCGACGGAACGGAGCATCGCGGTCGGGTTCGCGGCGCCCGTGCCGGCGATGTCCGGCGCCGATCCGTGCACCGGCTCGAAGATGCCGGGATTCGCGTCGCCGAGGCTGGCCGAGGCGGCGAGGCCGAGACCGCCGGTGGATCCGGCCGCTACGTCGGAGAGGATGTCCCCGAAGGTGTTGTCCATGACGAGCACGTCGAAGCTCGCCGGATCCATCACGAGCATCATCGCGACGCTGTCGACGAGGCCGTGGCGAAGCTCGACGTCCGGGTACTCGGGCGCGAGCGCCGTCACGACGCGGCGCCACATGCGCGAGGTCTCCATCACGTTGGCCTTGTCGACCGAGAGCAGCCGGCCCGATCGCATCCGGGCGAGCTCGAAGGCGCGCCGCGCGATCCGCTCGACCTGGCTCGGATGGTACTCGCAGGTGTCGAAGACCGTCCCGTCCTCCCTCGTTCCCCGCGCCCCGTAGTAGAGGCCGGCGATGAGCTCGCGCACGATCAGGAGGTCGATGCCGTCCGCAACCGCGGGCCGCAGGTTCGCGTACACGTCGAGCTCCTTGCGCACGCCGATCAGGCCCGCTTCCGGCCTTGGCCCACCGCCGTCCCATTTCGGGCCGCCCACGGCGCCCAGCAGCACGGCGTCGGCCTCCCGGCAGGCGGCGAGCGTGTCGGACGGAAGCGGATCTCCGACCGCGTCGATGGCGGCGCCGCCGAAGAGGTGCGACGAGAGCTCCAGTTCGAGCGGCAGCGTCTCGAGCACCCTGACGGCCTCCGCCATCACCTCGGGCCCGATGCCGTCGCCCGGCAGGCACGCGATTCGACGGCTAGTCACCGTAGAGCTCCCGCCGGGTGAGGTCGAGGACGTACTCGAAGAGCTCGGTGACGCCGTCGGAGGAGAGCGGCCCGCTGTTGGCCGCCTCGAGGCTCGCGAGCATCCGCTCCTCGCGGCCGGGGTCGCGCAGATCCAGCCCCGTCGCGACCTTGTGATCGTGCAGCTCCCGGACGAGCTCGAGCCGGCGGTTGACGGTGGCGAGGAGAACCCGGTCGACCTGGTCGATCGCCGCGCGCGCCTCGCTGACCGTGGGGTCGGGGCCCTCCGTCACGCGACCACTCCGAGCTCCTCGAGCAGAGCGTCGACGTCCGCGTCGATCTCGATCGTGGCTCCGGCCGCGGTCGCCAGCTGCGGCGTCTTCAGCCCGGTGCCGCTGACGATCACGACCACGCGATCGGACTCGCCGACCTCGCCGCGCGCGACCATCTCGCGCAGGGCACCGATCGCGACGCCGGTCGCGCCCTCGCCGAAGATGCCGGATGTCTCGGCCAGGAGGGCGATGTTGTCGCCGACCTCGTCCTCGGGAACGGCGTAGACCGCGCCGCCCGAGACCCTCGCCGTCGCGATCGCGAGGTCGCCGTCGGCGGGATTCCCGATCGCGATCGAGGAGACGACCGAGTTGGGCCTCACCGGTGAGACGCGCCGCTCTTCGGCGAAGGCCGAGGCCACCGGCGAGCAGCCTTCCGCCTGCCCGCCGTAGAGACGCGGGCGCTCCTCGCCGATCAGCCCGAGCCGCCCGAACTGCTCGAAGCCCTGCCAGATCTTGGTGAACATCGCGCCCGACCCGATCGGCGCCACAACGGCGGTCGGCGTCTCCCAGCCGAGCTGCTCGGCGATCTCGAAGGCGAGCGTCTTCGAGCCCTCCGCGTAGTAGGAGCGCAGGTTGACGTTGACGATCCCCCAGTCGACCTCCCCGGCGAGCTCGCTCACGAGGCGGCTGCAGTCGTCGTAGCTGCCCCGGACCGCATAGATCGTGCGCGCCGTAGACCGTCGTCGCCCGGACCTTCTCGGCCTCGAGCCCGGCCGGGCAGAAGATGACCGCCGGGATCCCGAGCGCGGCGGCGCGCGCGCCGACGGCGTTCGCGAGGTTGCCGGTCGAGGTGGCCGAGAGCGTCTCGAGGCCGAACTCGGTCGCCTTCGCGGCGGCGATCGCGACGACGCGGTCCTTGAAGGAGTGGGTCGGGTTCGCGAGGTCGAGCTTCAGGAGCACCTCGCCGATCCCGAGGGCGCTCGCAAGCCGCGGCGCCGGGACGAGCGGAGTCATCCCCGGCCCGGTCGCAGCGTCCTCGGGCGGCTCCGCGGGAAGCAGATCGGCGTACCTCCAGAGCGAGTGCGGACCGGCCTCGATCTGCTCACGCGTCACGGTCCTCGCCAGCCGCTCCCAGTCGTAGACCGGTTCGAGCGGGCCGAAACAGCGCGTGCAGATACCGTGTGCGAGCGCCGGATACTCGCTTTCGCAGACCCGGCAACGAAGCGCCTCAACAGGCATGGCCAACCTCCCAGGAGCGGTGGAACCCTTGCAATTCCGACGGATACACGATCTCCCCCCTTACGTCTTCGCGACAGTCGACCAGTTGAAGCGCGAGCTTCGGCGCGAGGGCCGTGACGTGATCGATCTCGGCTTCGGCAATCCGGACATCCCCTCCCCCGCGATCGCGGTCGAGAAGCTCGCCGAGGCTGCCGCGAAGCCCGTGAACCATCGCTACTCGGCAAGCCGCGGGCTTCCCAACCTGCGCGAGGCGATCTGCGAGCGCTACGCGAGCCAGTTCGGCGTCACCCTCGACCCGGACGTGCACGTTGTCAGCACGATCGGCGCGAAGGAGGGCCTCGCGCACCTGATGTGGGTGCTGCTCGAGGGGGGCGACAGCGCCGTCGTGCCGAGCCCGAGCTACCCGATCCACCTGATCGCCCCGAGGCTCGCCGGCGCCACCGTCGTGCACGCGCGCTTCGAGGGCGGTGACCTGCTGGGGGGGATCGAGAGCGCGATCCGGGCCGCGCAGCCCTCTCCCCGCGTCGTGATCGTCTCGTTCCCGCACAACCCGACGACGGTCGTCGCCACTCCGGAGCTGATGCAGCAGCTCGTCGACCTCGCGCGCGAGCGCGACTTCGTGCTCGTTCACGACTTCGCCTACGCCGACATCGCCTTCGACGGCCATCGGCCGCCCTCGATCCTCGCGGCCGACGGAGCGCTCGACTGTGCCGTCGAGCTCTACAGCCTGACGAAGTCGTTCTCGATGGCCGGCTGGCGGATGGGCTTCACCCTCGGCCGCCCCGACGTGGTCGCCGCGCTCGCGAAGCTCAAGTCCTACCTCGACTACGGCACGTTCCAGCCAATCCAGATCGCCTCGATCGTCGCCCTGCGCGAGGCCGCCGACTACCCGCACGAGGTGTGCGAGCTCTACCTGCGCCGCCGCGACGCGCTCATCTCGGGCCTCGCCCGTGCCGGCTGGGAGATCGAGCCGCCGAAAGGGACGATGTTCGTCTGGGCCCCCATCCCCGAGCAGATGCGCGAGCTCGGCTCCCTCGAGTGCGCGCTCGCGCTGGCGCGCGGAGCTGACGTCGCCGTGAGCCCCGGCATCGGCTTCGGCCCCGGCGGAGACCGCCACGTCCGCTTCGCGCTCGTCGAGAACGAGCAGCGGATCGCCCAGGCGACTCGCTCGATCCGCAAGCTCCTCGCGCAGTAGCGACACCGTCACGTGACGGCTCCCTCGGAGGCCGACGAGACGCCGGCCGCGTACTTGGCGAAGACGCCCTTCGTGTAGCGGAGCGCCGGCGGCGTCCACTCGGCAAGCCGCGCCTCGAGCTCCTCTGCGGGGATGTCGAGATCGAGCCGGCGGCTCGCCACGTCGAGCACGATCTGGTCGCCGTCGCGGACGGCCGCGATCGGCCCGCCGCGGGCCGCTTCCGGCGCAATGTGGCCGACCATGAGGCCGTGCGTCGCCCCGGAGAACCGCCCGTCGGTGATCAGCGCAACCTCGTCGCCGAGGCCCTCACCGACGAGCGCCGCCGTCACGTGCAGCATCTCTCGCATGCCCGGCCCGCCGGCAGGGCCCTCGTAGCGGATCACGACGACATCGCCGGGCTCGATCGCCCGCGCCTTGACGGCGGCGAAGCACGCCTCCTCGGAGTCGAACACTCGCGCAGCGCCGCGGTGATACAGACGCTCGTGCCCGGCGAGCTTCACGACGGAGCCCTGGGGCGCGAGCGAGCCGCGCAGGATCGCGAGGCCGCCGGTCGGCTTCAGCGGCGTCTCCCAGGAGACGACGACGTCCTGCCCTTCGCGCTCCTCGACCTCTTCGCCGACCTGACGGAGCGTGCGACCGTCGACGCCGCGGGCATCCCCGTGGGCGATACCGGCGCCGACGAGCTCGCGGGCGACGAGACCGACACCGCCCGCCTCGTACATGTCGGTCGCGACGTAGCGGCCGCCGGGCTTCAGGTCGGCGACGATCGGCGTGCGCCCGGCGATCGAGTCGAAGTCCTCGAGCTCGAGCGGCATGCCCACCTCACGGGCGATCGCGAGCAGGTGCAGCACGCCGTTCGTCGAGCCGCCGGAGCCCGCGACAGCAGCAATTGCGTTCTCGAATGCATCGCGCGTCAGGATCTGGGACGGGCGGATGTCGTCGCGCACGAGCGTCATCACCAGCTCGCCGGCCTGGCGGGCCGCCTCGGGCTTCGACGCGTGGGTGGCCGGGATCCCCGAGAGCCCGCGCGGGCTGATTCCGAGGAAGTCGATCACGAGTGCCATCGTGTTCGCCGTGAACTGGCCGCCGCAGGCGCCGGCGCCGGGACAGGCGACCGACTCGAGCGCATGCACCTCCTCATCGGTCATGCGGCCGGCCGCGCGCGCTCCGACGGCCTCGAACACGTCCTGGATCGTCACGTCGCGACCCTCGAAGCGTCCCGGGGCGATCGAGCCGTTGTAGAAGACCAGGCCCGGGACGTCGAGCCTCGCGAGCGCCATCACACCTGCGGGGATCGTCTTGTCGCAGCCGACGACGCAGACGAGCCCGTCGAGCAGGTGACCCTCGACGACGAGCTCGATCGAGTCGGCGATCACCTCACGCGAGATGAGCGAGGCGCGCATCCCGGTGGTGCCCATCGAGACGCCGTCGGAGATCGAGACGGTGTTGAACTCCACGGGCGTGCCGCCGGCGGCGCGGATCCCGTCCTTGACGTGCTTGGCGAGGACGCGCTGGTTGAAGTTGCACGGCATCGTCTCGATCCACGTCGTCGCGACACCGACGAGCGGCTTGGCGAGGTCCTCGTCGGTGAAGCCGATCGCCTTCAGCATCGCCCTGGCCGGCGCGCGGTCGACGCCGTCGGTGAGCTCGGCGCTTCGCCGCTTGGCGGGATCGGTGGGCTGGGAATAGACGCTCATACGACGGCGGCTCCTTGTTCGGCGACGGCAAGCGGCAAGACCTCGGCATTCGGGTAGCGATCGGCAAGCTCCGCGGCGGCCGGCGCGACCTCGCCCTTCGTGACCCACACGACCACGGACGGGCCTGACCCCGACAGCGTCACGCCGGCCTGCCCGGCGACGGGCCGCTCGCGCAGCTCCCCGAGCAGCGGGGCATCCTCGGCCCGGTAGGGCTCGTGAAGGAGGTCGTGGAACGACGAGGCGAGGAGCGCCGCATCTCCCGAGGCGACTGCGGCGCCGAGCAGGGCCGCCTGCGCGGCGGCAGCGGCCGCGTCGCCGTGGGTGAGCGTCTCGGGGAGACGTCCCCGGGAGGCGAGCGTGTTGACCCGCCCGGACGGGGCGACCACGATCGTCGCCAGCGGCAGCTCGGTGGCGACGCGGGTCGTGCGCAGCCCGGCGCCGTTGCGCCAGATCAGGCAGACGCCACCGGCGAGCGCCGCGGCGAGATTGTCCCCGTGGCCCTCGAGCGGCAGGCCCAGGGCGAGAGCCTCTTCCGGAGCGAGCGTCCTACCGGCGGCTGCGGCGCCCGCGACGAGGCCCGCGGCGATCGTCGCCGCCGAGGAGCCGAGCCCGCGCTCGAGCGGGATCCGGTTGACGAAGCGGAATCGATGCCCCTCCACGGGCGCGAGCAGGGCGAAGGCCCGCAGCGCCAGATGCGACGCGTCGGCCGGGATCTCCGCTGCCCCTTCACCGCTGATCGTGACGAGTGGCTGCCCTTCCTCGTACGGCTCGACCTGGAGCTCGTTCCAGAGGTCGAGCGCCGCGGCGGCGCAGTCGAAGCCGGGCCCGAGGTTGGCGGTCGTCGCCGGGGCGCGCACGGTGAAGCGCTCCTGCGTCATACGCTCACCGGCGCCCGGGAGACCTCGGCGAGAATCGAGTCGACATCCGGGTCGACGAGCGTCGCGCCCGCGGTCAGGACGTCCACGGCCGCCGTGTCCTTGAGGCCGTGGCCCGTGAGCACGCAGACCACGGTGCTCCCCGGCTCGAGCTCGACGTTCGCGAGAGCGGCAAGGCCCGCGGCCGAGGACGGCTCGCAGAAGATCCCCTCCAGGCTGGCGAGATCGAGCCACATTCGCGTGATGTCGTCGTCGGAGACGGAGACGGGCTCGACGAAGCCCTCGGCGATGAGCGCCTCGACCTCGCTCAGGTGCGCCGGCTCGGCGATGCGGATCGCCGAGGCCATCGTCACGGCCCGCTGGGCGGCGTGGGCGGACACCAGCCGCGGCTGCGCGCCGTCCTCGCGAAAGCCCTTTGCATAGGCGACCGTGTTGCCGCCGCCGCCGTAGGGCAGCGCGAGCACGTCGGGGGCGCGGCCGAGCTCCTCGTCGATCTCGAAGGCGGCGGTCTTCTGGCCCTCGATCCGGTACGGGTTGAGCGAGTTGACGAGCTGGAAGGTGCCGCGCTCGACCAGCTCGAGACAGCTCTTCAGCGCCTGGTCGAAGCTGCCGCGAACCTCGAGGACGCGAGCCCCGACCGCGCGAGACTGCGCGAGCTTGGCCGCCGCGATCGCCCCCGCCGGGCACAGCACGACGGCGGTCAGGCCGGCGCGCGCCGCATAGGCGGCGGCCGAGGCGGCGGTGTTCCCGGTCGAGGCGCAGACGACCCCCTCGGCTCCCTCCTCGACCGCCTTCGCGACCGCCACCGCCATGCCGCGATCCTTGAAGCTGCCGGTCGGGTTGAGGCCCTCGAACTTGAAGTGGAGGTCGATGCCGAGCTGCTCCCCGAGCTGGCGGGACGGGATCAGCGGGGTGCTGCCTTCGCCGAGCGAGAGCTCGGGCGTGTCGGGGCCGACCGGCAGGCGGTCGCGGTAGCGGGCGATCACGCCCATCCGAGCTCCGAGACCCCTCGATCGGAGACGACGGGGAACGGCAGCGGCCGGCGGCGGACCTCGCCCATCGCCGTGATCGTCGCGATCGCCTCGTCGAGGGAGCCCTGCCTCGTCTCGTGGGTGACGACGTGGAGAACGGCGCCGTCGCCGTTCTGGTGCTGCAGCAGCCGCGCCACCGAGACCTCGCGCTCGGCGAGCGCGTCAGCGACGCGGGCCAGCACGCCCGGCCTGTCTTCGACGGAGAGGTGGAAGTAGTACGGCGAGCGGTTCTCGCCGGGCTCGAGGCGCGGCAAGCTGCGCCACACCGGATCGTTCTGGAGAAACCCTGTGCCCATCGTCCCGATCACGCTCGCCATGTCGGCGATCACGGCCGAGGCGGTCTCGATCCCGCCGGCGCCCGGGCCCTCGAGCGTGATCTCCCGGATCGCGTCGCCCTGCAGCATCACGGCGTTGAAGGCGCCCTCGATCGCGGCCAGCGGGTGATGCTTGTCGACGAGCGCCGGGCCGACCCGGACGTCGACCTTGCCGTCGAGCAGCCGCGCGGCGCCGATCAGCCTGATCACCATGTCGAGCTGCCGGGCGGCGGCGATGTCGAGCGGGGCGATCGCGTCGATCCCGACCACCTCGACGTCCGACAGCTCGTAGCGGCTGTTGAAGGCGACCGTCGCGAGGATCGCCATCTTCGCCGCCGCGTCGGCGCCCGAGACGTCGTCCGTCGGATCGGCTTCGGCGAAGCCTCGGGCCTGCGCCTCGCGCAGCGCCTCCTCGTACGTCTTCCCCGCCTCCATCTCCGTCAGCACGAAGTTGGTCGTGCCGTTGACGATCCCGAGCACGCGGTGGACGTTCGTGACCACGAGCGACTCGCGGAGCACCTTGATCACCGGGATCGCCGCGCACACGCTCGCCTCGAACCGCACCTGGACGCCCGAGCCGGAGGCAGCGTCGAAGAGCTCGGCGCCTCGGCGGGCGACGAGCTGCTTGTTCGCGGTGACGACGTGCTTGCCGGCTCTGAGCAGCTCGAGCACGTGCTCCCCGGTGGGCTCGACGCCGCCCATCACCTCGGCGACGATCGCGATCCGCGGGTCGTCGATGATCTCGCGGATGTCGGTGGTGAGCACGCCGTCCTCGGGCGGGAACCGGCGCTCCTTGTCGAGGCTCTTGACGAGAGCCTTGACGACGCGCAGCCGGTGCCCGGTCGCGCGCTCGATGTCGTCCGCCTGCTCGTTCAGCAGGCGGTTGACCGCCGAGCCGACGGTCCCGTAGCCCAGCAGGGCGACAGGGACGTCAACCGACGCCATGCGCCTCCTGTACCTCACGGTGGCCGAGCGCGCGCAGGCGCTTACCGACCTCCTCGATCTGCGTCGCGGCGAGCTTGCGCCGCGCCTCGGCGAGGCTCGGGCTGCCCTTGTCCATCTCGGCGATCCACTCGCGGGCGAACGAGCCGTCCTGGATCGCGGTGAGGGCGTGCTTCATGTTCTCCTTGACGTGCGCATCGACCACGCGCGGGCCGACGGCGATCGAGCCGTACTCCGCGGTGTCGGAGATCGAGTAGTGCATCCGCTCGATCCCGCCCTCGAAGATCAGGTCGACGATCAGCTTCACCTCGTGGACGCACTCGTAGTAGGCGATCTCGGGCGCGTAGCCGGCCTCGACGAGCGTCTCGAACCCGGCCTGGATCAGCTGGGTGAGGCCGCCGCAGAGCACGGACTGCTCGCCGAAGAGGTCGCTCTCCGTCTCCTCGCGGAAGGTCGTCTCGAGGATGCCGGCCCGGCCGGCTCCGATCCCGGCGGCGTAGGCGAGCGCGATGTCGCGGGCCCGCCCGGTCGCGTCCTGCGCGACGGCGATCAGCGCCGGCGTGCCGTAGCCCTCCTCGTAGAGGCGCCGCACGATGTGACCGGGGCCCTTGGGGGCGACCATGATCACGTCGATCCCCTCGGGAGGCGCGATGCGCCCGTAATGGACGGAGAACCCGTGGGCGAAGAGGAGCGCCGCGCCGGGAGCGAGATTCGGGGCGACCTCGTCGGCGAAGAGCGCCGCCTGCGGCCCGTCGGGGACGAGCATCGCCACGACCTGGGCGCCCCGCACCGCATCGGGGACGTCGCGAACCGGGAGCCCGGCCTCCTCGGCCGCCGCCCGCGAGGAGCTGTCGGCGCGCAGCCCGACCTCGACCTCGACGCCCGAGTCCGCGAGGTTCAGGGCGTGCGCGTGGCCCTGGCTGCCGTAGCCGAGCACTGCGACCTTGCCGGTGAGGAGGCTCACGTCCCCCGTCTTGATCACGTCTGCCATTGCTGTGTCCTTTCGTTACGAGACGGCTGCCGGGGACGTACGTGCTTGGCGCGGGCCGGGGCGGCGAAGGCCGATCCGGCCGGTGCGGGCGAGCTCGCGGACGCCGTGAGGGCGCACGAGCTCCTCGAAGGCGTCGAGCTCCTCCGGGCGGCCGACGATCTCGAAGGTGAGCGCCTCCCGCCCGATGTCGGCGACGCGCGCACCGAACACCTCGCCGAGCGCGATCAGCTCGGCCCGCTTGTCGGCCGGAGCGCCCACCGTGATCAGCGCGAGCTCGCGCTCGACCGACTCGCCGGGGCGGAGCTCGACCACGCGCAGCACGTTGACGAGCTTGTGCATCTGCTTCTCGATCTGCTCCAGCGAGTGCTCCGAGCAGTCCACGCGCATCGTCACGCGCGAGATGTCGGCGCGCTCCGTCGGCCCGACGGCGAGGCTCTGGATGTTGTAGCCGCGCCGGGCGAACATCTGGGAGATCCGGGCAAGAGCTCCCGGCTTGTTCTCCAGCTCGACCGACACCGTGTGCTGACTCATCCCATGATCCTCTCTGTGTCCTCGAGCTCGTCGGGCAGCTCCAGGATGTCGACGGAAGCGGCCCCTGCAGGAACCATCGGGTAGCAGTTCTCGTTCGGGTCGACCCGGGCGTCGACGACGGCGGTGCGCCCGCAGTCGAGCGCCGCGAGGAGGGTCGCGTCGAGGTCGTCCTCGTTGTCGACCATGAAGCCTGCGCCGCCGAGCGCCTCGGCGAGCTGGGCGTAGTCGGGCACCTGCTTGGTGAGGTGCGTCTCGGCGTAGCGCTCGGCGTAGAAGAGCTCCTGCCACTGGCGGACCATCCCGAGCCAGCCGTTGTTGACGATCACGACGACGATCGGGAGCCGCTCGAGCGCCGCGGTCGCGAGCTCCTGGCAGGTCATCTGGAAGCAGCCGTCGCCGTCGATGCAGACGACGGTCGCATCGGGCCGGGCGGCCTTCGCGCCGACCGCAGCCGGGACGCCGTAGCCCATCGTCCCGAGCCCGCCCGAGGTGATGAACGAGCGCGGCTTCTCGCACTGGATGTACTGCATCGCCCACATCTGGTGCTGGCCGACGCCCGTCGTCCAGATGTGGTCGCCTTCCCGCTCGGCGGTGAGGTCGCGAAGCCGCTCGATCACCGTCTGCGGCTTCAGGATCCCCTCCGAGCGGCGGTACTTGTACGGATAGAGCGCCCGCCACTCCTCGATCTGGGCGTGCCAGGCGGTGCGATCCACAGGCCGCTCCGCCTCGAGCGCCTTCACGTCGCGCGTCAGCTGCGAGAGCGCGAGCTTGAGCGGGCCGACCACCGGGATGTCGGCCTCGCGGATCTTCCCGACCTCGGCCGCGTCGATGTCGAAGTGGATCACCTTCGCTCCGGGCGCGAACGCCGAGACCTTGCCGGTCACGCGATCGTCGAAGCGCGTGCCGACGGCGATGATCAGGTCGGACTTGTTCAGGGCCCAGTTCGCGTACTTGGAGCCGTGCATCCCGGGCGCGCCGTAGTTGAGCGGGTGGGAGTCCGGAAGGCAGCCCTTCCCCATCAGCGTGACGACGGCCGGGAGCCGCGCAGCCTCGACGAGTGCGAGCAGCTCCGCGGAGGCCTCGGCGTTGATCACGCCGCCGCCCGCGTAGATGATCGGCTGGCGGGACTCGGCGATCGCGAGCGCCGCTTCCCGGACCTGCCGCTCGTGCACCTTCGTCGGCGGCCTCCAGCCGGGCAGGTTGACCTCGTCGGGATAGGAGAAGTCGAGCTCGGCCTCCTGCGCATCCTTCGCGATGTCGACGAGCACCGGGCCGGGGCGGCCGGTCCGGGCGACGTGGAAGGCGCTCTTGATCACCTGCGGCAGCTCGCGCGCATCCTGGACGAGCCACGAATGCTTGACGACAGGCATCGTGATGCCCGTGGCGTCGGTCTCCTGGAAGGCGTCGGTGCCGATCAGCGAGGACTTCACCTGGCCGGTGATGCAGACGAGCGGGGTCGAGTCCATCCAGGCGTCGGCAATCGCCGTCACGAGGTTGGTCGCACCGGGGCCCGAGGTCGCGAGCGCGACGCCGACGCGGCCCGAGGCACGGGCGTAGCCTTCGGCCATGTGGCCTGCTCCCTGCTCGTGCCGGGCGAGCACGTGGCGCACTGTGGTGCCGCGCGCGATCGCGTCGTAGGTCGGCAGGATCGCGCCGCCCGGTATCCCGAACATGACCTCGACGCCCTCGGCTTCGAGCGCGCGGAGGACGGCGTCCGAGCCCAACATCCTCGTCATGACCGCATCCTCGTCATCGAGCACTCCTGTCTCTTGTTGTCAGTCGTCGTCTGCACTCCTGGCTCCTGGCTGGGCTCGCGGTCGCGCTTGCCCGTCGTTAGAGATACCTCTCCTGTGGTGAGGTGGGCGTCTGCGGCGTCGAGGGCCGCGTGAGTGCAATCCTCCCCCTTAGCGGGGGAGCATGGCGATCGTCACCACGAAGAGCCCGGAAACAGGCATAGCCTGGAAAGGCTGTGCCGACGAACTGAGCTCCGGACGATCGATCACGGTCGAACCAGTCTGCCCAAGCCCGTTTGCGCTGTCAAATAGAACGGTTCGGGGCCCGAGGCGGCCTACGAGACGGCGAGCCGGGGCTCGCGGCCGACGTGCTCGTGGTCGTGCCCATCGATCAGCCAGGCGTGGCCGAAGCCGCGCATCGCCTCGATGATCGGCAGGAGCGCCGAGCCCTTGTCGGTCAGGTCGTACTCGACCCGCGGCGGGGACTCCGGGTAGCTCCGGCGCGCGACGATGCCCTCCTGCTCGAGCATGTGCAGCCGCTCGGAGAGCGTTCGCGGGCTGATGCCCGGGCAGGCCCGCTCGAGCTCGGTGAACCGCCGCGGCCCCTCCGACAGGTCGTGCACGATCAGCGACGTCCATTTCGAGCCGATCAGGTCCGAGGTCGCCGCGACCGCGCACCCGGTGCAGTCGTGGACCTCGTTCATTCGACGCTGGTTCATTCGAGGCTCCGCCATTAGGGACATTGTAGGCGGACGAGGCGACGGAATCCAGCCGTTTGTCCGCCCTCAGGCCGCGAGGCTGCACGTTTCTTTCCGATTTGGAAGTAATGGCCGGGCCGACCTGCCGGCAGGGCATGCCCCGAAGCGTCCAGAACGAGGCCTCGAAGGATTCAGCAAGTTCTAACCGCCGTCTTAGGGGCCTCTAAGGAACGTCCGCCAGGATCCAAGCATTGTGACGCAGGCCATTACGCACCCTCCGACGCGCGGCCTCTGTCACGAACGGCGCCTGGCCCTCCGGGCGCCGGATTCTCTCCTCACCCGCACACGGGCGGGCTGCCTCCCCGCAGCCCGCCCGTACCTCTTCCCGGCGAGCCGCTGCCTCGGGCGAACGCTGCCCCGGCGGACGCCGGCAGCCTGCGTCGCCCCCCGGTGACCACGGCCGCGACGAGCGGCACGAGAGCCTTCGACTTCCTTTCCGCCGCTCGAGCCTCCACCATTAGCGGCATGCAGATCCTCGTCGTCGACGACGACCAAGCGGTACGCGACGCGCTCAGGCGCGCACTCGTGATGCAGGGCTATGACGTCGAGCTCGCCGCCGACGGCGAGGAGGCGCTCCTGAAGCTCCGGTCGAACCCTCACGCGGTCGACCTGATGATCGTCGACATCCTGATGCCGAGGCTCGACGGGCTCGAGGTGACACGCCGGCTGCGGGCAGACGGGAGCCAGCTCCCGATCCTGATGCTCACCGCCCGCGACCAGGTCGCCGACAGGGTCGCGGGCCTCGAGGCCGGCGCCGACGACTACCTCGTCAAGCCCTTCGCGCTCGAGGAGCTGATTGCGCGCGTGCGCGCGCTCCTGCGCAGGCTCGGTTCCGAGGAGCAGCCGACGATGCTCTCGTTCGCCGACGTCGAGCTCGACACCGGCACCCGCGAGGTCACCCGTGACGGCGAGCCGATCGTGCTCACCCGCACCGAGTTCTCGCTGCTCGAGCTGTTCCTGCGCAACCCGCGCCAGGTGCTGACCCGATCGGTGATCTTCGACCGTGTCTGGGGCTACGACTTCGGGTACGGCTCGAACTCGCTCGACGTCTACATCAGCTACCTGCGCAAGAAGACGGAGGCGGGTGGCCGCCCGCGCCTGATCCACACGGTGCGCGGCGTCGGCTACGCGCTCAGGGAGCAATGAGCCTCAGAGCGAGGCTGGCGGTCGGCGCGGGCCTGGCCGTGGCCGTGGCGGTCATGCTCGCCTCGGGGCTCGTCTACTTCCTCGTCCGCAACGAGCTTCGCAACCAGATCGACGAGAGCCTCCAGGCCCAGGCGCTCCAGATCCCCCGGCTCAACCACGGCTTGCAGGCCCAGATCGGGCCGCATCAGTACGTCGTCTTCATGTCGGCTGACCCGTTCGGCGGCCAGTTCCAGTTCGTCGACGGCAACGGCAACACCTACCGCCCGCAGGAGTTCAACCAGGTGAACCCGCTCCTGCCCGGCGTCGCGGCCGCACGCCGGATCGCGGCCGGCAAGCAGCACGCCGGCTATCGCGACGCCCGCCTCCGAGGCACCCACCTGCGGCTCTACACCGTTCAGCTCTCGGCGCCGGCGGCCGGCGAATCGGGGTTCGCCCTCGAGGTGGCGACGAGCCTCACGGACGTCGACAACGAGCTCGCGCGGATCCGCTTCTGGCTCTTCTTCGTCGCGCTCGGCGGGATCGCGCTCGCCTCCGGCGCGGGCTTCCTCGTCGCGCGCGCCACGATCCGGCCGGTGCGGGAGCTGAGCGAGGCGGCCGAGCGCGTACGGACGACGAGGGATCTGAGCGAGCGGATCGCGGTCGAGGGAACCGACGAGCTGGGAACGCTCGCCGCCACCTTCAACGCGATGCTCGAGTCTCTCGACGAGGCCGCCCAGCAGCAGCGGCAGCTCGTGCAGGACGCCTCGCACGAGCTGCGGACACCGCTCACGAGCCTGCGCACGAACATCGAGGTGCTCGCGGCGGGGGAGAGCCTCCCGCCCGACGAGCGAGCCCAGCTCCTCCGGGACGTCGTCGAGCAACTCGGCGAGATGACGGCGCTGATCACCGAGCTCACCGAGCTTGCCCGGGGCGAGGAGCAGGCCTCCTCGCTCGAGGAGGTGCGCCTCGACCTCGTCGCCGAGGACGCGATCAGGCGGACCACCCGCAATCACCCGGAGGTCTCGATCGACGCGCAGCTCTCGCCGACGAGCGTCGTCGGGACGCCCGCGAGCCTCGAGCGGGCGATCGCGAACCTGCTCGACAACGCCGCCAAGTGGAGCCCTGCCGGCATCCCCGTCGAGGTCCGGCTGGCGGGAGGCGACCTGACCGTGCGGGACCACGGACCTGGCATCGCCTCGACCGACGTCCCGCACGTCTTCGACCGCTTCTACCGGGCAACCGCGGCGCGCAGCATGCCCGGCTCCGGCCTGGGTCTCGCGATCGTGCGCCAGGTCGCCGAGAGCCACGGCGGCACGGTCGCGGTCGAGAGCCCGCCCGAGGGAGGGACGCTGATACGGCTGCACCTGCCGGTGCAGAACGGCGCCACAGCCAACGGCTCCGGCGCAGTGGAGCCGGAGGGCGCATCCCAGGACTTAGGGACTTCTTAGCCGCTTTCCTGGCGCCCCGACCCCCCGCCGGGCGACACTGGCCTCACGCGATGCGGACGTTCGACTCATGAGCTCATCCAGGCGTGTCCTCGCGGCAGCGGCCGCGGTCGGGCTCGTGACTGCCGGAATCGGCGTCGGTGCCGGCGTCTACGCGGCTCTCGCCCCGAGCACGACGACGACAGTCGTCCAGGATGTGACGGCGACGGGCCAGGTGCAGCCGGCGTCGTCCTCGAGCGGATCCGGGATCTCCGTCAGTTCCGTCTACGCGCATGCCCACGAGGGCGTGGTCGACATCACCGTCCGGGTGCCGGCGAGCGGCTCGCAGTCCGGCAACAACCCGTTCAACTTCGGAGGCGGCGGCGGCTCGACCCAGGCCGAGGGCTCCGGGTTCGTGATCGACACGAAGGGCGACATCGTCACGAACGATCACGTCGTCGCCGGTGCGAGCCAGATCATGGTGAAGCTCTGGAACGGGAAGACCTTCGCGGGCCACGTGGTCGGCACCGACAACTCGACCGACCTCGCCGTCGTTCGCATCTCGGCGCCTTCGTCCGCTCTCACGCCCCTGACATTCGGCAACTCGGACGCCCTCCAGGTGGGCGATCCGGTGATCGCGATCGGGAGCCCGTTCGGGCTTCCCCAGACGGTCACGAGCGGGATCGTCAGCGCCCTTCACCGCACCATCGATTCGCCCAACAACTTCTCGATCAGCGACTCGATCCAGACCGACGCGCCGATCAACCACGGCAACTCCGGCGGGCCGCTGATCGACGGCGCCGGTGACGTGATCGGCGTCAACGCCCAGATCCAGAGCCAGTCGGGCGGCAGCGAAGGGGTCGGGTTCGCGATCCCGTCGAACACCGTCCGCTCTGTGGCGGACCAGATCATCGCCGGCAAGACCGTCGCCCATGCCTACCTCGGCGTGCAGGTGCAGGACTCGGTCTCCCCGCCGGGTGCGGAGCTCGCGCAGGTCGTCTCCGGCACGCCAGCCGGGAAGGCCGGCCTGAAGGCGGGCGACGTGATCACGAAGCTCGACGACACCACGATCGCGAGCGAAGCCGACCTCTCCGCAGTGATCGACGGCAAGAAGCCGGGCGACAAGATGAGCGTCACCTACCTTCGCGGCGGGAAGACGGCCACGGCCGTCGTCACACTTACCTCGCGCCCGTCCTGACAACCGTGAGCAACCCTTGCTGACCTCTCAACGCAAGCTGATCGCCGGCACGGTGCTGGTTGCCGTGCTCTCCGCAGCAGGTGCTGCCTTCGCGGCGATCAAGCTCGATCACACGACGACGAACGCGCGGACCGTCGCTGCGGTCGCAGAGCCGGGCATCGGCGGTTTCGGCCTCGGCGGCCGGCTCGGCGGCAGAGGCCTGGGCGGCGGGCTCGGCCAGGGTGGCGGACCGCGCACCTTCCGCCGGGGCGGCGGTCCCGGCTTCGGCTTCGGCGCGGGTGGCTTCGGCCTCCTGGGGCAAGGCCTGACGGCGGTGTCCAGCTATCTCGGCCTCGACGCGTCGACCCTTCGGAGCGACCTGGAGAAGGGGCAGACGCTCGCGCAGATCGCGAAGGCCCAGGGGAAGACCGCGGACGGCCTGGTCTCGGCGATCGTCGCTGCCGAGGAGAAGGCGCTCGAGTCCTCGGTGTCTGCCGGCCGGCTGACGAAGGCGCAGGAGCAGCAGCTCGAGTCTCGCCTCACCCAGACGGTCACCGCGCTCGTGAACGGCGCCCGCCCCGCGGCCGGTCGCGGCCTCTTCGGCGGCGGGCTACCGCAGCCCGGGCAAGCGCCCTCTTCCGGCGCGACCGCCTGACGGCTCACATTCCGGTCGGCGACAGCGCCGGCGCCTCTTCACATTCGCGACGGAGCGGAGTAGATTCTGCTCCCGCCGCCGGCGGCGGTGAAGCAGAAGGAGACTTTCGGGTGCGTCGCTTCCTGGTGCTCGGAGTGGTCATGGCGGTCGGTCTCTCGGCGGCGTCATTGGCAGCCGCCTCCGCGAGCCGGGCCTCGTCGACGCCGGGTCGGTCGCTGCTCACGAACGGCAGCTTCGAGTTGGGCACGAGCGGCTTCACGACCGAGTACTCGACCACCGAGGGCCTTGGCCCGGCGCAGACGGTCGGCGTGGGCACGAATCCGAGCACGCTCAACGGCGCGTGGCAGCCGCTTGCCGACCACACGACCGGTCACGGCTCGATGCTCGTGGCCAACGGGGCCAGCGCCCCGGGCCAGCCCGTCTGGTCGGAGACGGTCGGCGTCGCAGCCGGGGCCACCTACACCTGGACGGCCTGGGTGGCGAGCCTGTACCCCGACCCGGCCCGGCTCCGGTTCGTCGTCAACGGCCAGACCGTGAAGACGCTCACCGCGCCGTCGACCCCCGACTCGTGGGCGAAGGTCGCCTTCACGTGGGCCTCGGGAACGGCGACCCGGGCGGTCCTCTCGATCGTCGACGACAACCTCGACGGCGGCGGGAACGACTTCGCGCTGGACGATCTCTCCTTCACCGGGCTCGGCGGCGGGAGCGCGCGCGAGTCGACGCTCGCAAGCTCGATCGTCTCGCCGCTCGACGCGCTCTCATCACTCAAGGGGACGGTCGAGAACCTCGCCGTCGCCGGCGGCGTGGTCCTCTTCATCACCTTCCCGTCGCAGCTCTTCAATCACACCTTCGACGAGAACTACGCCGAGATTCGGGCGTGGTGGGTGCGCCGGCTCGGGTTCCTCGGCCGGTTGCGCGGAGCTCGGAACGCGGTCAGAGCGGCATCGCTCGGCCAGAGGCTGACCGCAGCCGTGGTGATCCTGGTCGGCGGCCTGCTCGGTGGCCTCCTCGACCCGTCGTTCGGGCTCAGCGGCTCGTCGCTCGTGACGTTCCTGAGCGTGGTGAGCTCGACGGTGCTCGGGCTTGTCGTCGCCGGCCTGGTGGGCCGGGATTACCGGAAGCGGCGCGGCCTCGACACGTCCTTCCACCTGCATGCGCTGCCGGCGGGACTTGCGATCGCGGGGCTGTGCGTGCTGGTGTCGAGGCTTGCGGGCTTCGAGCCGGGTTATCTGTACGGGTTGATCTGCGGGGTCGCGTTCGGTGGGGTGCTGGCCAGGCGTGAGGCGGGGCACACGGTGGCGTTGGGGGTGCTGGCGACGATCGCGGTGGCGCTTGCGGCCTGGCTCGTTCTCTGGCCGCTGCATCGTGTGGGGTCGGAGGTCTGGCCGCTCGTGTATCTGGAGGATCTGACGGGGGCGTTGTTCACGGGTGGGATCGTGGGGTCGATGATCGGGGCGTTTCCGTTGCGGTTCCTGCCGGGCGGGACGGTTGCTGCCTGGCATCGGGGCGCGTGGGCGCTGCTGTTCGGGCTGGTGACGTTCCTGTTTCTGGAGCTGATCCTCGATCCCGGGCGGGGTGGTCATCACGGCCGGGCGCCGCTTGTGACCGTGATCGTGTTGTTCGTGGTCTTCGGGGGCGGCTCGATCGCGTTCTACGCTTACTTCGCCCGCAAGAAGGCACGCCGGCCCGAGACCGCCGCGGCGGCCGCAGCCGAGTAGCCAGAGCTCAGGAGAATCGGGCTGCGCCGCCGCCCGAGGTGACCGCGACGATCTCGGCCGCGATCGAGAGCGCGATCTGGGCCGGTGAGCGCCCACCCAGGTCGAGTCCGGCCGGGCCGTGGATCCGCTCGAGCTCGGCACTCGAGAAGCCGAGCTCGAGCAGGGCAGCACGCCGGCGCTCCTGGGTTCGCTTCGCGCCGATCGCGCCGACGTAGCGGGCGTTCCGCTCCAGAGCCTTCGCGATCGCCGGGATGTCTAGGCGCTCCTCGTGGCTGAGTGTCACGACAGCGGTCCGCTCGTCGATCAGACCTCCGGCCTCGTCGGGCCAGGCTCGCACGACCGCATCCGCGCTCGGAACCCGCTCCGGCGTTGCCAGCGCCGGCCTCGCGTCGACGACGGTCGTGTGCCAGCCGAGCTCCCGCCCGTAGGCGCAGAGATGCTCGGCGGCCTCGGCGGCCCCGAAGATCACGACCCGGAGCGGCCCTTCGATCGCCTCCGCGAACGTGCCGTCCTCGCGCAGGCCGGTCTCGGCGAGGACGCCGTGCTCGAGGTGCTTCTCCCCGGTCGCGGTGCTCGTCGTCAGCGTCCCGACCTCGCCCGCGTCCAGCAACTGCCCGACCTCGCGCCAGAGACCCGGATCGGCGAGCTCGAGCCACACGTCGATCTCGCCACCGCAGGACAGGCCGACCTCCCACGCGTCGGCATCGGCGACGCCGTAGTGGACGAGAGACGCAGGGCCACCCGCAAAGAGGCCGCCGGCACGCTCGACGACGTCGGCCTCGACGCAACCGCCCGAGACCGAGCCGACGAAGCGACCGCCCTCGCGGATCGCCATCTTCGCGCCGGGCTGCCGCGGGGCCGAGCGGATCGTCGAGACCACGGTCGCGACCGCCACCTTCTCGCCGGCCGCCGCGCCCTCTTCGATCGCGGCGAGGATCTCGCGCATTCCGCTCCTACGATAACGCCGTCGACTGCAGCGGCGGGCAGATCCGCCCACCGCGGCTCGAGCGCCCTGCCGCCCGGATCGCCCGTGCGTAGGCCTCGGACGCCGTCGCCGCCCCGGCCATCACCTCGCCGGTCGAGCGCATCTCGGGCCCTCGCCTCGCTGCGCCCGGGAACCGCTCGGCGGGAAACACCGCCTCCTTCGCCCAGGCGCGTGTCGGATGCACCCGCTCCGGCAAGCCGAGGGCGGGAAGCGGCTCGCCCAGCAGGAGGCGCACCGCATGCTCGACGAGCGGGACTCCGGTCGCCTTCGCGACGAACGGCACCGTCCGCGAGGCCCGCGGGTTCGCCTCGAGCACCCAGAGGTGGCTGCCCGAGACGGCAAGCTGCAGGTTGAGTAGGCCGCGCACGCCGAGGCCGGCCGCGATCCTGGAGGCAACCTCCCGGATCTCGATCTCGAGGCGCTCGGAGACCGACGGGCCCGGAACCACGCAGGCCGAGTCGCCGGAGTGGACGCCGGTCGGCTCGATGTGCTCGAGCACGGCAGCGACCCAGGCTCCCTCGCCGTCGCAGAGGGCGTCGACGTCGAGCTCGAGCGCGCCCTCGAGATAGCGATCGACCAGGCACGGGCCCTCGACCCGGAGCTCGTCGGCCGAGTGCGCGACGTGCATGCCGCGGCCGCCGAGCACGTGGTGCGGCCGCACGAGCACGGGATAGCCGAGGCGATGGGCGATCTCACGGGCCTCGCCGGCATCCGCCGCGACGCCCCACTCCGGCGCCAGGTCGCCCGCGAGCCGCGCGAAACGGCCGCGATCCTCTGCAGCGTCGATCGCGTCGAGCGGGTCACCGAGAAGCGGCACACCCGCCGCCGCGAGCGCCGGAGCGAGCCGCAGCGGTGTCTGGCCGCCGAACGAGACGGCGACGCCGAACGGCTGCTCCAGGGAGCACACGTCGAGCACGTTCTGGTCGAGAAGCGGCTCGAGATAGAGCCGGTCGGAGGTGTCGTAGTCCGTCGAGACCGTCTCCGGGTTCGAGTTGACGAGGACGGCCTCGTAGCCGAGCTTGCGGAGCGCCTGCGCGGCGTGCACGCAGCAGTAGTCGAACTCGATCGCCTGACCGATCCGGTTCGGCCCGCCGCCGAGCACGATCACGGCGCGGCCCGAGGGCTCGGGGCCCTCGTCGTCGCCCTCGTGGGTCACGTAGTAGTACGGCGTCCGGGCCTCGAACTCCCCCGCGCACGAGTCCACGGCAAGCCGTGCCGGCTTGCCTATGAATTCAGGTTCTGGCTCGGCAACCTCGCGCAGCCGGTCGGCGAAGTAGGTGTGGATTCCGGGTAGATCGAGCCCCCGGCGGGCGCACTCGAGGAGCAGATCCCAGCGATCGGCGACGGGCTCGGCCGCCAGTGCGACAAGCGCGTCGTCGTCCTCGGGGAACGCAACCGGGGGGGCCTCACGGCCGCCCATCGCCTTGAGGAACGCCTCGCGAAACGTCCGGCCGAGTCCCAGCGCTTCGCCGACGGCGCGCATCTCCGCACCCAGGCGGCGACTCGCTAGCGGGAACTTCTCGAAGTCGAACCGCGGCGCCTTCACGGCGACGTAGTCGAGCGCTGGCTCGAAGGCGGCCGTCGTCTTGCCGGTGATGTCGTTGGGCAGCTCGTCCAGGGTGAACCCGACCGCGAGGAGCGCCGCGAGCTTGGCGATCGGGAAGCCGGTCGCCTTGGAGGCGAGCGCCGAGGACCGCGACACCCGCGGGTTCATCTCGATCACCCGGAACTCGCCGCTCTCGGGATGCACCGCAAACTGGACGTTGGCGCCGCCGGTGGCCACCCCGACCGCCCGGGCCGTGGCGAAGGCCGCATCCCGGAGCTGCTGGTAGATCGGATCGGGAAGCGTCTGCTGCGGGGCGATCGTCCAGGAGTCGCCCGTGTGGACGCCCATCGGATCGAGGTTCTCGATCGAGCAGACGACGACCGCGTTGCCGCGGGCATCGCACATCACCTCGAGCTCGTGCTCCTGCCACCCCGACAGGTACTCCTCGACGAGCACCTGGCCCACCGGGCTCGCGGCCAGCCCTTTCGCGATCACACCGCCGAGCTCCTCGGCGGTCCACGCCACGCCGCCGCCGGTGCCGCCGAGGGTGAAGGCCGGCCGGACGATCGCGGGAACGGGGAAGTCGATGTCGGCCGAGTGGGCGACGATGCTGCGCGGCGTCGGGATGCCCACCCCGTGGACGGTGGAGCGGAAGAGCTCGCGATCCTCGGCGCGCTGGATCGCCTCGAGGTCGGCGCCGATCAGCTCGATCCCGAGGGAGGCGGCAAGCGGGGCGAGCTCGACGGCGAGATTGAGCGCCGTCTGGCCACCGAGCGTCGGGAGGATCGCGTCGGGCCGCTCGCGCTCGATCACCTGCGCGACCGTCTCCGGGTCGAGCGGCTCGAGGTAGGTCGCGTCGGCCCACTCGGGGTCGGTCATGATCGTCGCCGGGTTCGAGTTGACCAGGATCACCCGGTAGCCCTCGCGACGGAGCACCCGGCAGGCCTGGGCGCCGGAGTAGTCGAACTCGCAGGCCTGGCCGATCCGGATCGGCCCGGAGCCGAGGATCAGGATCGAGCGAAGGTCGGTGCGCTTCGGCACGTCTGCGCCAGGCGGTCGAAGAAGGGAAGAGCGTCGAGCGGGCCCGGCGACGCCTCGGGGTGGAACTGCACGCTCTCGAAGCCCTCGCCGGCGAGGCCCTCGCAGGTCCCGTCGTTCAGCGAGACATGCGAGATGTCGCCCTCGGCGATCACGGCGAACCCGTGGTTCTGGACGGTGACGAGAACCCGGCCGGTCTCGACGTCGCGCACCGGGTGGTTGGCGCCGCGATGGCCGAACGGGAGCTTGAAGGTGCGGTGGCCGAGTGCCAGCCCGAGCAGCTGGTGGCCGAGGCAGACCCCGAAGAGCGGCACCTGCCCGAGCAGGGCCTTGATCGTCTCGACCTGATCGGGGAGGACGGCCGGGTCGCCAGGGCCGTTTGCGATCAGCACCACGCGGGGATCGGCTTCGAGGATCGCGTCGGCTCCCCAGGAGCCGGGCACGACGTAGGCCTCGAGCCCGGCCTCCGCCAGACGGCGCGGGATCGAGCGCTTCGAGCCGAGGTCGACCACCACCACCCGCGGGCCGGTTCCGACCGAGAACGGCTCGACGGTCCCCACCTGGCGGTCGAGGGGCCGGCCGTCGATCGGCGGCTCGGCGAGCGCCCGGGTGTGCAGCTCCTCGACGGTGCCTGTGCCGACGGCGCAGCGGAGGACGCCTCCGTCGCGGATCCGGCGAACGAGCGTCCGCGTGTCGAGCCCGCTCAGGGCGACCACTCCCCGGCCGCGGAGCCAGGCCGCGAGCTCGGGCCGGGCATCGCGCATGACGACCGCCTCGCACTGCACGCGGTCGGACTCCATCCGGGCCTCGTCGATCCCGTAGGTGCCGATCAGCGGATAGGAGAAGCACAGCACCTGCGCCACGTAGCTGGGATCGGTGACCGCCTCCTCGTAGCCCGTCATCGCGGTCGTGAAGCACGCCTCCCCCGAGGCGACCCCGGCGGCGCCGACGGAGAGCCCGGCGAAGACGGTGCCGTCCTCGAGGACGAGATGGCCAGGCGGCGTTTCCTGCATAGATTCCATCGGATGTGCATAATACGCAAATCATGACGACCGTCGCGATCCTCGGTTCCGCGGGCTACACGGGGCAGGAGACGCTCGACCGCGTCCTGCGCCATCCGGGCCTCGAGCTCGTCGCCCTCGGCTCCGACTCTCTCGCCGGCCGGCCCGCGCAGGCCCTCGATCCGCGGCTGAACGGCGACGTGCCGGCATTCACGCCGAATCGCGACGCGGGCGCGAGCGGCGCCGACCTGATCTTCCTCTGTCTCGGAAACGACGAGGCTGCCGCCTTCGCGCCGCCGGCGGGCCCCATCGTGATCGACCTGGGCGGCGTGCACCGGCTCACCGACCCGGCCCTCGCGCAGGAGTGGTACGGCGTCGCCCCCGGGGCGTGGAGCTTCGGGCTCCCCGAGGTGCACCCCGCCGAGGGCAACCTGATCGCCAACCCCGGGTGCTACGCCACAGCGGCGCTGCTTGCCCTCGCGCCGCTTCGTGAGGCGGTCGACGGCGACGTGATCGTCGACGCCAAGTCCGGGATGACGGGGGCCGGGAAGTCCCTCCGCGACCGCTCGCATGCAGGCGCTGTGCTCGAGAGCTTCGCGCCGTATGCGGTCGGCGCGCATCGCCACGCGCCGGAGATCGCCCAGATCCTGGGCTTCCCGATCGCGTTCGTCCCGCATCTCCTGCCCGTGCGCCGGGGGCTGCTCGCGACCTGTTACGTGCACACCGACGCCGACGTGCGCGGGCTTGTCGAGGCCGCCTACGCCGGGAGCGAGATCGTCCGCGTGCTGCCCGAAGGGGTGGAGCCCGAGATCCGCCGGCTCCAGGGAACGGACGCGGCCGAGATCGGCGTCTTCGCCGACCGCCACACCGGGATCGCGATCGTCGTCTGCGCGATCGACAACCTCGGGAAGGGCGCGGCCGGGCAGGCGATCCAGAACGCCAACCTCGCGCTCGGGCATCCCGAGACCGCAGGGCTGAGACTCGAGAGCGTGCTCGTATGAGAAAACACGGATGAGCGTCACAGCTGCCAGGGGCTTTGTCGCCTCCGGCGTCGCCGCCGGGATCCGCCGGCGCGACCGGAAGGACCTCGCGATCGTCCGCTCGGTCCCTCATGCGGTCGGTGCGGCGATGTTCACGCGCAACCAGGTGCAGGCGGCCTGCCTGCAGATCTCGCGCGAGCACCTCTCGCTCGCCGACCCGCAGGCCGTGGTGATCAACTCGGGGATCGCGAACGCCGCCACGGGCGAGCGGGGCAAGCTCGACGCGCTCGCCACCTGCGGCGAGGCCGCACGGCTCCTCGACCTCGACGCGGAGGAGGTACTCGTCCTCTCCACCGGGATCATCGGAGCGCGCCTGCCGCTCCACAAGCTGCTGCCCGGCCTCGACCCGGCATCTCAGGCCTTGTCCGACAGCGGCGGCGCCGATGCGGCCGAGGCGATCATGACCACCGACACGCGGTCGAAAGAGGCCGTGGTCTCGCGCGACGGGTTCACGGTCGGTGGCATGGCGAAAGGATCCGGGATGATCCACCCCGACCTGGCAACGATGCTCGCCGTCGTCACGACCGACTACCCGCTCGAGCCCGACGAGGCTCTCGAGCTCCTGCGCCCCGCGGTCGCCACGTCGTTCAACGCGATCAGCGTGGACGGCGAGCCCTCGACCAACGACTGCGTGATCCTGCTCGCCAACGGCGCCAGCGAGGTTGCGCGGTCGCCGGAGCTCGACGAGTCCTTCGCCGCCGCCCTCGCCGAGGTCTGCGCCGACCTCGCGCGACAGGTCGTCGCCGACGGCGAGGGCGTGACGGTCCTCGCCGAGATCAACGTCAGCGGCGCGGTCGACGACACGCACGCAACAGCGATCGCGCGGCGGATCGCGACCTCGCCGCTCGTGAAGACGGCGCTTTTCGGCCACGACGCCAACTGGGGCCGCGTCCTGATGGCGGCAGGGAGCGCCCCACTCGACGGCGGCTATGCGGCCGTCGATGCCGATCGCGTCACGCTCCGCTACAACGGCACCGTCGTGCTCGACCAGGGCGCGCCCACCGACGTCGAGCCGGACGTCTCCGGGCCGAGCTGCACGATCGACCTCGAGCTCGGGCTCGGCGAGGGCCGAGCCGGTTACCTGACGACGGACCTCTCCTACGACTACGTCCGCATCAACGCGGACTACAGGACGTGAGCCGCCTGGTCGTAAAGGTCGGCGGATCCGTCGTCGAGGGATCGGCGGCCCATGTCCTTGGCTTTTCGAGCTCCGGCCATGACGTCTGCGTCGTGCACGGGGCAGGGCCGCAGATCTCGGTCGAGATGGAGCGCGCCGGCGTGTCCGTCCAGTTCGTGAAGGGACGCCGAGTGACGACCCCCGAAGGGATCGTCATCGTCCGCCGGTCGCTCGCAGCGGTCAACAAGTCGCTTTGCGCGGCGATCGGCAACGACGCCGTCCCGCTCTTCGGGGACGAGATCGGGCTCGTGGCCGACCCGGTGCCCGATCTGGGCCTCGTCGGCGAGGCACGGGTCTCGCCGCTTCCCGCCGTGACGGCCGCGCTGGACGCGGGCAAGATCCCGGTCGTCGCACCGATCGCCGAAGGCCCTTTGAACGTCAACGCGGACTCCGCCTCGGCCGCGATCGCAACCAGCATCGGGGCCGACAGGCTGCTCTTCCTGACCGACGTCGACGGGCTGATCGTCGACGGCACGGTCGTGGACGCGATCGGTCTCGCGGCGGCCGAGGAGCTTCTCGCGAGCGGAACGCTCGAGGGCGGGATCATCCCGAAGCTGAGCGCGGCGGTCGCCGCGGCGCGCGCCGGCGTCTCGGCGGCGATCGGCCGCACCGAGATCGTCGGGACGACTCTCGCCATGGCGACGCGAGGACCGAGATGAGCGTCTTCACCGGCACGCCGCTCCTTCCGACCTACGCCCGCTTCCCGGTCACCTTCGTCGACGGCGAAGGCTCGTGGCTGATCGCCGACGACGGGCAGCGCTACCTCGATCTCGTCGCCGGCATCGCCGTCGTCGGGCTCGGCCACTGCCATCCGGCGCCGCTCGAGGCGGCCAAGGAGCAGCTCGAGCGGCTCTGGCACGTGTCGAACCTCTACTCGACCGAGCCGATGGAGAACCTGGCACGCGCGCTGTCCGATCGGTTCGGCGGAGCGCATGCGTTCTTCTGCAACTCGGGGACCGAGGCGGTCGAGGCGGCGCTCAAGTGGGCGCGCAAGGCGACCGGCAAGCACGAGCTCGTCGCCCTCGAAGGCTCGTTCCACGGGCGGACGATGGGTGCGCTCTCGATCACCGGGCAGCCGAAGAAGCGGCAGGCGTTCGAGCCGCTCGTCCCCGGGGTCCACTTCGCGACGCCCGAGACGCTCGCGGACGTCGTGGGGCCGCACACGGCGGCGATCATCCTCGAGCCGGTGCTCGCCGAGGGCGGCGTCTTCCCGCTCTCGACCGAGACGCTCGAGGAGGCGCGGTCGCTCGCCGACGAGAACGACGCCGTGCTGATCTTCGACGAGGTGCAGACCGGCGTCGGCCGCACCGGCGAGTTCTTCGCCTGGCAGCGCCACGGGGTCCGCCCGGACGCCCTCACGCTAGCGAAGGGCCTCGCGAACGGCCTGCCGATCGGCGCGCTGCTCGTCTCCGACTCGGCCGCGACCGGGTTCGTCCCCGGCGACCACGCCTCGACCTTCGGCGGCAACCCCGTCTCGTGCGCCGCCGCCTGCGCGGTCGTGGAGACGATCGACGACGACCTGCTCGCGCACGTGCGGGCGATCGGCGAGCGCCTCGAGGCCCAGCTCGAGAACGTCCGCGGCGCCGGCCTGCTGCTCGCGGTCGAGCTCGGGCGCCCGGCGGGCCCCGTCGCCCACGCCGCGCTGGAGCACAACCTCCTCGTCGGGACGGCCGGCGAGACGGCACTGCGCCTCACCCCGGCGCTGACCATCTCGGAGGCCGAGGCCGACCGCGGCGTCGACCTCCTGCGAGAGACGCTCGCATGACGACCAAGCTCGAGCGCCGCGGTGCGATCCTCGAGCTCGTCGAGACGAGCCACATCTCGACGCAGGCAGAGCTCGCGGAGGCCCTGCACGAGCGGGGAATCGAGGCGGTGCAGGCGACCGTCTCCCGCGACATCGCCAACCTCGGCCTCGTCAAGGTGCGAAACGGCAACGGGCGCCTGATCTACGCCCAGCCCGGCGCCGCCGACCTCAGGCGGCTCGAGCAGCTCTCGACCGCCCTGCGGAGCTGGGCCGGGACGATGATCCCCACGGCCGGGCTGCTCGTGATCCACACCCCGCGCGGCTTCGCCGCCGCTCTCGCCGACGCGATCGACGAGGCGGGCCTGCCCGACGTCGCCGGGACGGTCGCGGGCGACAACACGATCTTCGTCGCCCTCCGCGACGGCTCGAGCGCGGCCGAGCTCGCCATCGACTTCACGAGCTACCTCGAGCAGGATCTCGAGAGCGACAATGACTGACGGGGCCGGCCCGAGGATCCTGAGCTCCCTCCCGGCCGGCGAACGGGTCGGGATCGCCTTCTCGGGCGGGCTCGACACGTGCTGTGCGCTTGCCTGGATGCGCGACAAGGGCGCGATCCCGTACGCCTTCACCGCCGACCTCGGCCAGTACGACGAGCCGGACATCGACGCGGTCCCCGGGCGCGCGCGGCAGTACGGCGCCGAGGAGGCCGTGCTCGTCGACTGCCGTGATGCCCTGGCCCGCGAAGGCCTTGCGGCCCTCCAGTGCGGCGCGTTCCACATCCAGACGGCGGGTCGCCGCTACTTCAACACCACCCCGCTCGGCCGTGCCGTGACCGGCACGCTGCTCGTCCGCGCGATGCACGACCTCGGCGTCGAGATCTGGGGCGACGGCTCGACCTACAAGGGCAACGACATCGAGCGCTTCTACCGCTACGGCCTCCTCGCCAACCCCGCGCTGCGGATCTACAAGCCCTGGCTCGACGAGGCGTTCGTCTCCGAGCTCGGCGGCCGCAAGGAGATGAGCGAGTTCCTCGCCGCAAAGGGGCTTCCCCACGGGACCTCGATCGACAAGGCCTACTCGACCGACGCGAACCTCCTGGGCGCGACGCACGAGGCGAAGGACCTCGAGCTCCTCTCCACGAGCATGAAGATCGTCCAGCCGATCATGGGGCTCGCCCACTGGGACCCGGCGGTCGAGATCGAGCCCGAGAGGGTCACGGTGCGGTTCCGGAACGGAATGCCTGTCGCCGTCGGGGCGCTCGAGAGCACCGATCCCGTCGCAATCGTGATGGAGGCAAACGCGATCGGCGGCCGGCACGGCCTCGGCATGTCCGACCAGATCGAGAACCGCATCATCGAGGCGAAGAGCCGCGGCATCTACGAGGCCCCGGGCATGGCGCTCCTCCACCTCGCCTACGAGCGGCTCCTGACCGCGATCCACAACGAGGCGACCCTCGAGGCCTATGCGGAGCAGGGCCGGCGCCTCGGGCGGCTGCTCTACGAAGGGCGCTGGTTCGACCCGCAGGCGCTCATGCTCCGAAACGCGCTGCAGCCGTGGGTCGCGGCGGTCGTCACCGGCGAGGTGACGATCGAGCTGCGCCGGGGCGAGGACTACACGATCCTCGACACGCAGGGCGAAGGCGTCACCTACGACCCCGAGCGCCTCAGCATGGAGCGGAGCGCGACCGCTTTCAGCGCCGCCGACCGGATCGGGCAGCTCGCCGTCCAGATCAACGACATCGCTGACACCCAGCGGATGCTCGCCGAGCAGCGGCGGCTCCGGCTCTCGCCGCCCGCGACCCCGTCCGATCCGCTCGAGCTCGGCGCGGCGGAGGTGACGACGTGACGCTCTGGGCAGGCAGAGTGGCAACGCCCCTCGCACCGGAGGTGTGGGCCTTCCTGCGCGCACAGGACGACGAGCTCCTTCCGTACGACCTCGAGGGCACCGCGATCCACGCTCGTCGGCTCGAGGCCGCCGGGCTGCTGACCGCCGCGGAGCTGGAGCAGCTCGAGGACCGCCTGGCCGCGATCACGGTCGAGGATCTCGACGAGTCCGACGAGGACGTGCACTCGGCGATCGAGCGCCTGCTCGGCGACCTCGGCCGCAAGATCCACGCGGGGCGCTCGCGCAACGACCAGGTCGCGACCGCGTTTCGGCTCTATGTCACCGACGCCTGCGCCGAGGGTGAGGCTGCCCTGCGCGCGTTCGCGGCGGGGATCCTCGACCGCGCGACCGCCGAGGCAGCCACGCCGATGCCGGGCTACACCCACCTTCAGCGCGCGATCCCGGTCACTCTCGGCCACCACCTGCTCGCCTGGGTCGAGATGCTCGAACGCGACCGCGAGCGGCTGCGCTTCGCGGCCGGCCAGGCTGCTCCCTCCCCGCTCGGCGCCGGCGCCCTCGCCGGCTCGACGCTGCCGCTGCCGCCCCCGCCGGGCCCGATGCGCAACACGATCGACGCCGTCTCGGACCGCGACTTCGCGCTCGACTACCTCTACGCCTGTGCGGTGCTCTTCACCCATCTCTCGCGGATCGGCGAGGAGATCGTGCTCTGGACGAGCTCGGAGTTCGGCTTCGCGCGCCTGCCGGAGAATGCGGCGACCGGCTCGTCGATGATGCCCCAGAAGCTGAACGCCGACGTTGCCGAGCTCGCCCGCGGCAAGGCCGGGACGGCGATCGGCAGGCTCACCGGCCTGCTCGCGACGGTGAAGGGGCTGCCGCTCGCCTACGACCGCGACCTCCAGGAGGACAAGGCGCCCGTCTTCGCGGCGCGCGACTCGACCTGCGGCTCGCGCTCGGCGCGCTCACCGTGCTCGTCGCCGGGCTGGACTTCGATCGGGCGCGCCTGGCCAAGGCCTGCGCCGATCCGCTCCTGCGCGCAACCGACGCCGCAGAGGCTCTGGTGGGCGAAGGGATGCCCTTCCGTGACGCGCACGAGCAGGTCGCCGCCGAGGTCCGCGCGGGCACGTTCGAGCCGCCGGCGGTGCAGCGGCCGCGCCTCGGCGATGTAGGGGCTGCGGTCGCGGCGGCGAAAGAGCGGTGGCGATGAAGACGCCGCTGCCCGTCTCGCTCACCGGCCGAGACTTGCTCACGATCTCGGATCTCGTTCCCGCAGAGGCCGAGGCGATCCTCGACCTCGCCGAGGTGCTGAAGCTCGACCGGACGCAGCGTCTGCCCGGCCGCACGCTCGGCCTGATCTTCGGCCAGCCCTCGACGCGCACCCGCATCTCGTTCGGAGTCGCGATCGTGCAGCTCGGCGGCGGCTTCGTCACCCTCACCCCGCAGGAGATGCAGCTCTCCCGCGGCGAGTCGCTCAGCGACACCGCTCACGTCCTCTCGCGCTATCTCGACGCGCTCGCGATCCGGATCCTCTCGCACGAGGAGCTCGAGGAGTGGGCTGCCGAGGCCGACATTCCTGTGATCAACGCGCTCACCTCGGTCGAGCATCCGTGCCAGGCCCTCGCGGACGCGCTCACGATCCGGCAGCGCCTGGGCGGCCTCGAGGGCGTCAAGGTCGCCTGGGTCGGCGACGGCACGAACGTCCTCGTCTCGCTCGCCAACCTCGCCAAGCTGACCGGGATGGAGGTCACCGCGGCCTGCCCGGAGGGTTACGAGCCGCCGGCGGACACGCCGCTTCGGCTCGTACGCGACCCGCGAGAGGCCGCCGCGGGCGCCGACGTGCTCGTCACCGACATCTGGGTCTCGCTCGGCCAGGAGGAGACGCGCGAGCAGCGCCTGCGCGATCTCGAGCCGTATCGCCTGGACGAGAAGCTGCTCTCGACCGCCTCGGCCGATGCGGTCGTGCTGCACTGCCTTCCGGCTCACCCGGGCGAGGAGATCACGCCGGGCGCGCTCTACGGCGACCACTCCGCCGTGTGGGACGAGGCCGAGAACCGTCTGCACGTGCAGAAGGCGCTTCTGGCCCTTCTACTGGGTTAGGAGCTGCCTCACGGTGGAGCGCGACTCCGCCGACGACGAGCCCGATCGCGACGAGCTCGAGCGGGCGGGGAACCTGGGCGAGCACGATGAGGCCGACGAGGGTCGCCGTTGCGGGCAGGAGGGCGACGAAGAGCGCGTAGGTCGAGCGGGACATTCGCGCCATCGCGAGCTGGTCGCACACGTAGGGGATGACCGACGAGGTGACGCCGACGCCGAGCCCGGCACCGAGGGCCACCGGATCGACGAGCGCGTGGCGTGCCTCCACGATCCCGATCGGGGTCACGGCGACCAACGCGACCAACATCGCGGTGGCGAGCCCGTCGATCCCGCCGAGGCGCTCCAGGCCGACGCGCGGCTCTCGCTGGCCGAGCTCGGACGCCGCGTCAACCTCTCGGCCCCCGCCGTGGCCGAGCGCCTTCAACGACTCGAGGCCTCGGGCGTGATCGGCGGGTACCACGCATCGGTCGACCCGAAGGCGATCGGCTACCCGCTCGCCGCGATCGTGCGGATCGCGCCCGCGACCAGGCAGCTCGAGCGGATTCGCGAGCTCGCCCGCGAGACGCCCGAGGTCGTCGAATGCCACCGCATCACCGGCGAGGACTGCTACTTCGTCAAGCTCCATCTGCGCTCGATCGACGATCTCGAGCCGATCCTCGACCGCTTCACGCCCTACGGCCGGACGACCACGTCCCTGATCCACTCCTCCCCTGTCGAGCGCCGGCCGCTGCCTCTCCCCGAGAGCTAGAGCTCATCTCAGAATGACGCTTCGTCGATCGGGCGCGCTGGATGAGTACGAGGGCAGGACGCAGGGAGCCCCAATATCCTCTGCGATATTGGGGCGACTGAGGACGCAGCCTCGTGCCATCCAGCGCGTCCGAGCGGCACGAGGCTCATTTTGAGATGAGCTCCAGAGCGCGCGGGGCGCCACGACACGCGAGAATGGGGGCGTGTCCGGCTCGAAGCTTCTGAAGCAGCTCCTCGTCGAGCCCGGCTCGGCACCGCACCTCGATCGCCGCGACCCGGACGAGCGCCTCGGCGCCGCGGGCAAGGAGGCCGGCGTCGCCCGCTTGGCGGAGGTCGTCGAGCGGCTCAGCGTGCTCCACGACCGGCTGCTCGCCGAGGCGACCCGGTCGGTCGTCCTCGTGCTGCAGGGGATGGATGCGTCGGGGAAGGACGGGACGATCCGGCACATCCTCGCCGGCGTGAACCCCGAGGGCTGCCGCGTCGTCTCGTTCCGAGAGCCCACCTCCACCGACCTCGCCCACGACTTCCTCTGGCGCATCCACGCCGTCTGCCCGGCCCGTGGTGAGCTCGCGATCTTCAACCGCTCGCACTACGAGGACGTGGTGGCGGTGCGCGTGCGCAAGCTTGCGCCCGAGCGCGTGTGGCGCCCACGCTACGAGCACATTCGCGCCTTCGAGAAGCTGCTCGCCGACGAGGGGACGACCGTCGTGAAGCTGTTCCTGCACATGTCGCGAGACGTGCAGCGCGAGCGGCTCCAGGAACGACTCGACGACCCGGAGAAGCAGTGGAAGTTCCGCTCCGGAGACCTGGACGACCGGGATCGCTGGGACGACTTCGCGGCCGCCTACGAGGAGGCGATCCACGAGACCTCGACCGAATGGGCTCCCTGGTACGTCGTCCCCGCCGACCACAACTGGGTTCGCAACCTGCTCGCAGGCGAGATCCTGCTCGACACCCTCGAGCGACTCGATCCGAAGCTCCCCTCGCCCGCGGACGGGCTTGACGGCGTGACGATCTCCTAGACCGCGTATTCGTAGCTTTCCGTGCCCCGGCTCCGGGGCTCCGCGGATGGCCGCGCGGCCTCCAACGGTGACGATCGAAGTCGATCAGTCCGCCTGGAGGGCCGATGCCGAGACTCGCGATCGACGAGCAGAACCGCAAGTGGTGGACGCTGGGAGCGGTCTCGTTCTCGCTGTTCATGATCATGCTCGACAACACGATCGTGAACGTGGCGCTGCCCTCGATCGGGCGCGGTCTCAAGGTGAACGTATCGCAGCTCGAGTGGGTCGTGAACGCCTACACCTTGTCCTTTGCGGTGCTGATGCTCACGGGCGGCCGGATCGCCGATCTCTACGGGCGCAGGCTCGTCTTCGCAGCCGGGCTCACGCTTTTCAGCCTCTCCTCGCTCGTCTGCGGGCTCGCCCCCAGCGCCGCCGTGCTGATCGGAGCCCGGACGTTCCAGGGCGCGGGCGGCGCGTTGATGATGCCCGCGACGCTCTCGATCATCACGAACGCCTTCCCGGCGAGGGAGCGCGGGACCGCGATCGGGATCTGGGCGGGCGTCTCGGGCAGCGCGCTTGCGATCGGGCCGCTCCTCGGCGGCCTGCTCACCGAGCACCTCGGCTGGCGGTGGATCTTCTTCGTCAATGTCCCGGTCGGAGCGGTCGCGCTGGTCGCGGCGTTCGCGCTGATCGTCGAGTCGCGAAGCGGCACGAAGGAGCGCAGCCTCGACCTCAAGGGCCTGCTCACCTCGGCTGCGGGGCTGCTGGCCCTGATCTACGCGTTGATCGAGGGCAACCGGTACGGCTGGGGCTCGGTGACGATCCTCGGGCTCTTCTTCGCCGCCGCCGTTCTCCTGGCTGCGTTCGTGGCGCTCGAGCTTCGCAGCCTGCACCCGATGCTCGACCTCGGCCTCTTCCGCAAGCGCACCTTCACGGGCGCCAACATCGCCGCGCTGCTCGTCTCGCTCGCGATGTTCGGGATCTTCTTCTTCGTCTCGCTCTACATGCAGAACATCCTCGGCTACACCCCGGTGCACACCGGCCTGGTGTTCCTGCCCATGACGATGCTCGTCGTGATCTCGGCCCCCCTGGCCGGCAAGGTCACCGACAAATCGGGGCCACGGTGGCCGATCAGCATCGGGATGCTGCTGCTCACCGTCGCCCTCCTCCTCTTCTCCCGGCTCGGCATGGGCGCAAGCTTCACCGACCTGCTGCCCGGCATGTTGATCGGGGGGCTCGGCATGGGCACGGCGATGGGGCCGATGACGACCGCTGCGCTCAGCATCGCGCCCATCGACGAGGCCGGCGTCGTCTCGGGCGTCGTCACGACCTCGCGACAGGTCGGCGGCGCGCTCGGCGTGGCGCTGATGGGAGCGATCGTCGCGGCCGCCGAGACGGTCTCGCCGCTCGACCCGCGCTTCCCGCTCCAGTTCGTCGACGGCTTCCACCACGCCCTCGAAGCGGGCGCGGCGATCACGCTGGTGGGCGCGATCGCCGCCGCTCTGCTCGTCCGGCGCGAGGCGCCACCGGTGGCGGCCCCGGCCTCACCGGCGGGCGGCCCGACCGGATTCGATCCACTCCCCCGGTCCGTGCGCCTTGACAGGATCGTTCGTGTTCGCTAGAACTCTGTTTATCTAGTTAGCTAGATAAATAACTACCCAGCAGGTTCTAGCCTCGACCTTCGACCGGGGAGCGCCTTGATCGAGTTTCACCTCGACGCACGTTCCGGCGTCCCGACCTACCTCCAGCTCGTCCAGCAGGTGAGGCAGGCCGTCCGGCTCGGCATCCTCCGACCGGGCGATCAGCTTCCGACCGTCAAGGACGTCGTCGGGAGCCTCGTCATCAACCCGAACACCGTGCTCAAGGCCTACCGCGAGCTCGACCGCGAGGGCCTCGTCGCGAGCCGCCGCGGCGTCGGGACCTTCGTCACGAGCACGCCCGCGGCTCCGCCCCCGGACGGCATGGACGAGCTCAGGGTCGCCCTCGGACGGTGGGTCGCACTTGCGCGGGGATCGGGTCTAGACGACGACGCCATCTTCGCGCTGCTGGCAGACACGGTCAGGCCGCCCGCGAGAGCGAGGGTCGCATGACCGTTCAGATCGCCGTCCAGGCGTCGGGCCTCGGCAAGCAGTACGGCCCGAAGTGGGCGCTCGAGTCGTGCACGCTCGAGATCCCGAGCGGCTCGGTGACCGCGCTCGTCGGCCCGAACGGAGCCGGGAAGACGACGCTCCTGCAGCTCGTCGTCGGCTTGACGGCTCCGAGCGCCGGCTCGGTGTCCGTCTTCGGCTGCGCGCCCCGCGCGGAGGCGAGGTTGGTGCTTCCGAGAGTCGGCTTCGTCGCCCAGGAGCATCCGCTCTATGGACGCCTCACCGTGAGCGAGATGCTCTCGGTCGCCCGCCGGCTCAATCCGAGCTGGGACGACGAGCTGGCGCGTGAGCGCGTCCGGCAGCTCGGCCTTCCCCCAGGCAGAAGGTCGGCAGCCTCTCGGGCGGCCAGCAGGCGCAGGTCGCGCTCACCCTCGCGCTCGCCAAGCGTCCCGAGCTGCTCGTCCTCGACGAGCCCGTCGCCTCGCTCGACCCCCTCGCCCGGCGGGAGTTCCTGCAATCGGTGATGGAGGCCGTGGCCGAGACGGGGATGACCGTGATCCTCTCGTCGCACATCGTCACCGACCTCGAGCGGGTTTGCGACCACCTGATCATGCTCGCGACGGGCCGGACGCAGCTCGTCGGCCCGATCGAGTCGATCCTCGCCGGCCATCGGCTGCTGCGTGGGCCGCGGACGGACTCGGCGACCGTCGCGCGCATCCACGAGGTGGTGCGCGAGAGCCACACCGAGCGCCTGACGACGCTCCTCGTCCGCGCCAACGGTCACGTCTACGACTCGTGCTGGGAGCAGCACGAGGTCGACCTCGAGGAGATCGTGCTCGCCTACCTCGGCCAGGGCGGTCCCCATGCGGCGAGGGACGAGGCCCGGGAGCTGGTGACGCAATGACGTGGGCCACCTGGCGCCTCCAGCGAACCGAGGCGCTCGTCGCAGCGGCGATCCTCGCAGCGATCGCGCTCCTGCTCGTCCCGACCGGGATCGAGATCGCGAATGCCTACCACCACGACGGGCTCTCCTCGTGCATCGGCTCGCCGCAGACCCTCTCGCAAGCCTGCGATGCCGCCAACGAGTCCTTCTTCTCGAGGTTCAGCGCCCTTGGCGACCTCGTCGGCTGGCTGACGCTCGTGCCCGGCCTGATCGGGGTGATGCTGGCTGCGCCCTTCACTCTCGAGCTCGAGAGCGGCACCTACCGGTTCGCGTGGACGCAGAGCGTCACGCGCCGCCGCTGGATCGCCGGCAAGCTCGGCCTCGCGACCGCGAGCGGCATTGCGGCGGCAATCGTCCTGACGCTGCTCATGACCTGGTGGCGCGAGCCGTTCGTCCACCTGCAGGGGCGCCTCGGCAGCAGCACCTTCGACTTCGAGGGCACGGTCGTGGTCGGCTACGTGCTCTTCGCCCTCGGCCTCGCGGCGCTGATCGGCGCGGTCTGGCGTCGCGCCGTGCCGGCGCTCGTGGTCGCGTTCGCCGTCTACTTCGCGCTCCGGATCTTCTTCGACACGTGGCTGCGCCAGCGGCTCGTCGCCCCCCTGAACGCCACGTGGTCGGCGGCGATCAGGAACGGCGGGCCGAACCTCTCCCACGCCTGGGTCCTCAGCGAGGGCCCGAGCGACAAGCAAGGGCACCTGGTCGCGATCCAGCGCGTCTGCTTCCAGTCGGGCAGCGGCCATCTGCACGGCCTGATCAGCAAGTGCGCGGGCGTGCCGTTCCAACGGGCGGGCTACATGCACGCCGTGTATCAGCCGGCGGGCCATTTCTGGCCGCTGCAGCTGACCGAGACCGGCATCTTTGGCGGCGCCGGCCTCGTCCTACTCGCTCTGGCGGCCTGGTGGACGCACGAGCGCATCTCCTGAGAGCGACTCGCGGTCGCCCGCCCTGGACAAGCGACTCGTAGGGCCCGACCGCCTCTTACGGCCCTTCCAACGCCTCGACCCGAGCCGCATCCCACAGGAACGGCCACGGCCTGCGCCCTCTCTCACCTCTCGATCCTCTAGGCGATCCCACACGCGCCCGCGCCGCGATCGCCGCCCAAACCGCCCCCGAAGGCGGGCTCAGCATCGCCGTCTGCTTCCCGCCCGTCAAACCCGCACCTACGGCTGGTTTAGGGGTTAGGCGTCTCGGGTACAATCCACAAAAGTGACCATTTCATCCCGCAAAAGTAACCAGGGAGCGTTATCGGAAGCGGGGTTACGAGCCGGGAGGTCCGGATTAGCCATGCGCGTGAAAACGAAGATTCTCATTGGGTTGACTTCGGTGGCGGCGATAGCCTCGGCTGCGGCGGTCGTAACGTTGGCAGCGAGCGGAGCGTCGGGGTCGACCAGATCGAAGTCTGACCATCTCGACGCGGTCGGTGCCAGGGCTGGGACGAATCCTTGTGAACAGCTCCGGCAGAACGCTGTACATGTTCGTGCCCGATAAGCGTAAGAAAGTGACGTGCTTCGCGAACTGCGCGAAGGTTTGGCCGCCGCTGAAGCTGGCGACCGGCGAGAAGATCGTGGCCAAAGGCGGCGTGAAGACAGCGCTGCTCGGTAGCGACAAAGATGCCGCTGGCGGCCGTGTTGTCACCTACAACCACTGGCCGTTGTATACATATCTCGGCGACTCGAAGGCCGGGGTTGCCGTGGGGCAGGCGCTCAACCTGACCGGCGGCTTGTGGTACGTGCTTGCTCCGTCCGGTGCGGTGATCAAGACAAAGCTCCGTGCCGGCGGTACAACGACCGCCGCCGCGACGACGACGCCTGCGACGACGACGACGCCGCTAACTGTTCCGACGTATTGCGGTGACGGCGACAACGACGGCGACGGCACCGGCGGCGCGAGCCCCGACGACGGCGACGGCTGCGGCGTCTAGCCCCAAGATTCGTCAGAAGCTCCAACAGAATGAGCACGGGCCGACTGGACGCGCTGGGCACGCACAGTCAGCGCAAGGTCGTTCTGTTAGAGCTTCTTAGGGCCTATCCCGGTAGGGCGTGAGCGAGTCGGGCTGCGTGGGCTTTCTTGTAGGCGATCAGGCCGCAGGCGAGTTGGAGCAGTGCGAGGTGGTTCTCGGGTTTCTTTGACCAGCGGATCAGGAGGGCGCGGTTGCGGTTGAGCCAGGAGTGGCACGCCTCGACGACCCAGCGGCGAGCGCGCCAACCGGGGGTGCCGCATTTGAGCTCGATCTCCTCTCGCCGGCGCCGAACGTGTGGCGTGTAGCCGCGGCCCACCGCGAGCTGATCGACCCAGGGGTAGCCGTAGGCTCCGTCGAGACAGAGAGCCTGTGGATCGTCGGCGGTCGGCTCGGGCCGCGGGATCGGGATCGAGTCGAGCGTCGGGGCTAGGAGCTTTGAGTCGTGGCGGTTGGCGCCGTCATGCGCCAGCCCGATCGGGACCCCCCGCGCCTCGCAGAGAAGCGAACGTTTCGCCCCCCTTTTGCTCTATCAGTCGGATTCGGCCCCGTCGACTCACCACCAAGCGGTGCTTTCCCGGTCGCTCCGTCGCACGACAACCAGGCCCAGTCAATCCCGATCTCCTGGTCGTAATCGAGCAGCCCTCGCCGCCAGATCTCGTGGAACACCCCGGCCTGCTCCCACTCCTGGAAACGCCGATGCGCCGACGACGAGCTACAGATCCCGGTCGCGTTCAACGCGTTCCACTGCATCCCGGTACGCAGCACGAGCAGGATCGCGTCCATCGCGTCCCGGTCGGGAACACGCGGCCGATGACAGCCCAACGGATGCTCCGGCGGCACCGGCAACAACGGCTCGACCCGCTCCCACAGCCAGTCCGGCAGCCGCCAACCATCGTCGCTCGAGACAAGACCCATCAAAGCCTCCCTCGTCGATTTCAGCAACGAGGTCGGACTTCGCTACCCCTCCCGGTCCCTGCCTAACGGGATAGGCCCTTAGTCCCGCAGTAGTTGGACCGACAGGCACGGGGTCTTCCGTTTTCCGACCGGCAGCCGGTACGCCGCGAACTTAAAAGGCACAGCAAGGCCGAGCGAGACGAAGGCGTAACCGGCCGTGCGTGCCTGCTGCCGCTGCGATCCGCGTACAGGCGGCCGAAGCACGGCCTGGCCTTGACTGTGTGTCAGGATCGAGGTCCAGGAGGCCGCCCCAGGGTGACGATCGCACGCCAGACCCCGCGGATACACCGACGCATTCGCATGGAGCGGGGTTTGGTAGATTCCCGCGGATTCGCGCTTCCGCAGCGTGAGCGCCGTCTGAGCAAAAGGGGGGTGGTGTTTTGAACCGGTTGGTGATTCCTCGTTTCGGCGCGGTCTTTCTTCTTTCAGCAGTCGCGGGTCTTCTCCTGACACAAATTGCTGCCCCCGCCGCGCAAGAGTCAACGACGCCGAGAGCGGCTAAACCTGTTGTGGTTGCTGTCACGGCTGGCAAACCTCCGCCATCGTAGATTCAAAAGCTCAAAAACTGAAGTTCGGGTCGGCTCGACAGTGATGTTCCAGGTGACGAACAAGGGAGCCATCGCCCACACGTTCGAGATTTGTACCCACCCGACGAAGACCGGCAGTGCGGATAAATGCGTCGGAAAGGTGACGAAGAAGGTCGCGCCGGGCGCGTCCGCCACGCTGACCGTGACGTAGCAGGGAAGGGTACGTACGAGTACCTGTGCACCGTGCCGGGACATGCGGCCGCGGGCATGAAGGGCCTCATCGGGGTCGGGCTGAAGCCCTCCAAGACCGTAGCGCCCGCAACCACCACTGCACAAACGACGACGACAACGACCACTTCCGCCACTACTCCACCGGCGACAACGACAACGACGGGGCTCGTCGGTGATCCGACCGCGGGGGCCTCCGTCTTCGCGACCGCCGGGTGCAGCGGTTGCCATACGCTCGCGGCGGCCGGCTAAACGGCTCGGAAGGTCCGAAGCTCGATCAGCTCGCTCCCGCCGAGGCGACCATCATCGAACAGGTGACGTACGGCGGCGATCTCATGCCCGGCTTCGCAACGCAGCTCAGCACTGCGCAGATCCAGGACGTGGCTGCATACGTCTACACCTCGACGCATCGCTCGCAGAGCAACGTCGGAGTGGGGCTCGACGTGAAGCAAGTCTTGCCGCTAGTCCTCACGACGGGACTTCTCTGTGGGTTGGTGAGCTCGTGCGGCGGCCGCTCGAGCGGGAGCGCTGCCTCGAGCCCGGCAGCCCGTTCGACAACAGCGGCCCAGTCAACTACGCCAAAGTCGGCAGGGTCATCGACGCCTTCTCGCCAGGGACCTCACGGGTGTGGCTCTCCACGTCACGCCGCGCAGAGTGCTCGGGAAAGCGGCGTACGTCAAGACGATGCGAGGTCTCGGCGACCAACTTGCCCACGCGATCCAGGATCTCTACCCTCTCGTCAGCGGAACGGCGAACAGCTCGCAGCGGGAGACGACCCTTTCGCGCCTGCACAGCGCGCTGGTGACGGTGACGAAGGTCGAAGGCTCGATGTTAGCGATCGTCCCGCCGGGTCAGGTCAAGGGCGAGCAGGCGCAGTTGGCCGCCGATGTCAAGACCACCGCGGAGGGGTTGAAGACGATGATCACGAGCCTTCAGAAGAACGACCTTGCCACATTCCAGTCACTGACCGGCTTTGACGGTCTGCGTCTCTTCGAGAGCACGGCTGCGAAACTGGCAAAGCTGGGCTACAAGATCACCTGACGCGATGACCGCGACGCGTGGAACCGCTGCGTCGCGTCAGATCAGAGGCCTCATGCCCCGTAGCGCGGCATGCCTGGCACTGGGTGGAGGACGCAGAGATTCGGAAGGTTGACGCCCTTTGTTGCCGGGTCCTGCACGTAGATGACCTGAAAACAACCCGAATAGCCTTGCCACGGTACGTTACTCGTGCAGTGCCTCTATATGACTGGATGAGCTTCGCCGTCCACTCACAGCGAAATTGCCCCGCAGTTTGGAGCGCGCATGAAATCGTCCCGGAGTCGGTGTCGCAACCGCAAGCCAGGTCAACGCGCCGGCGGCGTCGACGTGCGGGGCACCAACGAGGCCGAGCGCGTTGTCGAGCCTCGCATAGATGGCTGGCTCGGCTGAGGCCTTCGACGGTCGGAGCATCGGCGGCTATCCCCGCCACAGAAAAAGCAAGGACGAAGAAGATGGAGACGATTGAAGCTGCACCAGTCCGTGCGCCAAGCAGCGTCGTTCGGAATACAAAAGGCGTCAGGTGCCTCCGCCAGACGCCAGAGCTGAGAATCGGGTCTCGCGACGTCATCTCCTCGAGCGCGCCGGCATCGCCGTTCCCCGCCGGCAGCCCGCAACGTAAAGGCAAACGTTCGTGGACGCCTCCTAGCAGGTGTTCTGGACCGTCTTCGGGTGGAAATGCTTGTTGAGGACGCCGGGAACAGGCTTCGCCGTGTTGGTGGCGGTGCACTTCTGCGGCCCGTTGTTCTCGTCGGCGCTCGGAATCTGGAAGGCGGCAGCTTTCACATTCGTCTTGCGGACATCGAACGCCTCGAAGTATCCGCTCGGCATGAGACCCAGCTTGATGTGGTAGACCGCTTGGCCAAACGACGGCTTGGTTCCCTTCAGCAACCCCTGACATTTGAAGGACTGACCGACTCCGGGGCTGACCGGGTCACTGAGAGCGACGCATCTGACGTTTCGCCACACGTACTGAAGTACGTTGTCGTATCGCGAACGACATCCTGGCGGAACATCTGGGGTCGCAGCAGCAGCATCTTGCGCCGTTGCTTTCCCGTTGGTGATTCTGAGAAGCGTGGCGGATGAGGCATGCTCGGCTGCGCCTTTTTTCGTGCTTGGCGGGGAGGCGCCCAGACTTGTTCAGCCAGCAGCGACTGGGGAGAGCCCCATTGAACGCGAAAACCGCGACCAAAACGGCTGCGACGGCCACGAGTGCGATGAGACCCATCCCCAGTCGCCCGGCTTATGCGAGCGCACCAGGGACAGGAGAGTCGTATTGAACGAGCGCTTCAGCGGTTGACCCGTAGCCTTTCGAGTTTGGAGCTTCCCTGTGGCTGGAGTAGGACATGATTGTACCTCTACCTCGATCTACTGTTGGAGAAGGTCGAACTCGAGCCGGGTTTTGCTTTTCGCCTGTTGCTTCGCCGGCGGAATAGTCGAGGAAACTTGGCGGGTTCGCCCCGCGTAGGCCATAGTCCCGCCCGTGACCGCCATCGTCGAGCGCAACGTCGAGAAGTCGACGGGCCCGATGCGAACAGGCTGCCGTTGTCAAGCTCGTACTCGACCTGGCAGATTGCATGCTTGTTGAAGTCGAACGTGCATGCGTAGGTTGCATCACCGATCTTCTTCTTGAGGTCTGCGCTGCTGTAGACGGTAATGCGTAGAGAGCAGAGTTGCCGGGACGCGCGCGACGCCCCCTTCGTGGTCGGCTCGAACTGCTTCGTGTCGACGTTGAAGGGGTTCTGATACTTGGCACGTGTTACGCCGTTCGAGAAGTCAATGTACTGCGCCCGTGTAGCAACGGCATAGAGAACGAAGCGCTGGCTTTGTCCACCCCTGGGGGCTCCGGCCGCCGCCGGACCGAGATCATGGCTGCGACAAGTGCGAATGCGCTTGTCGTTCGGAGGTTTCTTGTCAAGAACTTCATCGGCGCTCCCGCTAGGCGAACGACATCGTCACTTGTTCGCATTCTTCGTCCACCCCGAGTCTCGACGAGCTCGCCACGGCTTCCGAGACGGTTCAGGTTCCACCCGTAACGATCAGCGAGAAGGTCGAGTGGTTAAAGTCAACGGGGCCGGACGCGTCGACGTACCGCCGTTTCCAGTGAGCGTGAAATCGGTGTCGCAAAAAGAGCGTCTGTTGTAGTTGAAGTAGCAAATATAGATCGCAGTGCCATCGTTTCTCTTGAGCGCTGCGTCACGGTAGAGCGTGAAGCTGTAGACTGCGACATCCCCCGCGAAGGGGCCGTCGCCCTTCCACGAGAGAGCCGGTCGGAGCTCGTTGACCGCCTTTCGGAACGGATTGTTGATCTCTCCGCGAGCTCGTCGTCTGCGTTATTAGGTACTGAACCTGATCGGCGACACTGTAGATCCTGAGGGAAGATCGCTTCGTTCAGGCAAACCGCCGGGTTTGAAGGAAAAATCGAAGCGCTCCGGGTCAGCCCGATGCGCGAGGCCAAGGCGAGCACCTGTCCGCGCGCGCCTAGATCGGCGCCGATGCCGCCGGCAACCGCGAGCGCGAACTTCGATCGGTCAAACGTAATCTGACCATCCGCCACGAGTTCGTTCGAGCCAAGCTCGAAGTATCCCTCGCAAGTCGCTTTCTTGGCGAAAGCGAAGTAGCAGGTGAAGAGTGCGGTGCCCACATGCTTCCTGAAGTCGGAGTCGTGATAGAGCTTGAACGTGTAAAGAACGTCGTCGCCCGGGAAAGGCCCAGCCTTTTTCTCAGTCCCGTTCACAACCAGCACGAGGCTCTTCTGGGTCGGCGTGAATGGATCGGCACTCATACCGCGAATCCGGTCGTCTGCGTGGTTCATGAATTGCACCGTCGTGGGAGCGGCGTAGACGCTGAATGTCTGAGTGCGAAGCGCGTGTCCTTGCGCCGGGGCGATCGACCAACCCAGCGAGGCCCGACAACGCCGACGACGGGCATCACCTTAGCAGCAAGCCGCGAGACCCTTGGCGCATTACCACTCGCGTGCTCGGCCATGCCCCCCTCGATCGACTACACCGAGCTGTGATCTTAGCAGACCTTTTCCGGGGTAGCAGAACGCTTTTCGGGCGATCGATGAAGGGACCGCATACCGCCATCGTTCTTGAGTGAGAGTGCTCCTGGCCGGCTAAACAACGACTCCAGCGCGGAACTTCGACGCCGCGACAGCCGCGACTAGCAAGAGCGCGCCCGGCAAGAGGAGGTCGGCGCGCAGGTCACGTCGCCGCGGATGACGGACAAAGGTCGAACCGAGGTTCTGGTAGATCGTTCTGGACTGCGCGTCGGATGTCCCGACGAACGCGACCCCTCCGGTCAGCCGCGCGAGGCTCGAGATCAACGGTCTATCGGGCGGAACGGGAAACGGGGTAAGCGACTGCTCGGTCCCTATCTCGATCCTGCCCGCCTCGGTCCCGATGAGATGCCATAGATCCGTACGCCCGCCTGAGCAGCGTAACCCGCCGCCTCAAGCGGAGTCACGCTGCCCTGATCCTGCGCTCCGTCGGACTCGAGCACGATGTCGCGGGCAGGGACCGTCGCCCGGCTCGGGTCACTTCGGCGCTCTGGAGTGAGTGCAACGCCAGGATGACCGAGGTCAGCAGGCCATCCCCGAGTGCGGTGCCGCCTCCGGCTCTCAGCGTCGAGATCGACTGCTCGACTGCTCCGTGATCGAGCGTCGGCGTCGAAGCACATCAGGCTCGGTCGGAATTCGACGAGCCCGACCCTCACGCCGCTCGGAAGCTCGTCGACGAACGTGCGCAGCGAGCCGACAGCGGCAGCCAGACGGTCGGCTTCACATCCGTGGCCTGCATCGAGCCAGAAACGTCGACGAGCACCACGACGGTCGCGTGTCGCTCGCTCACTCGCCCACGGAGTTGCGGTCCTGCCAGAGCCGTGCCGACGGTGATGAACGAGAGCACGAGCAGCGTTGGGGGCACCCACCTCAGCCACCTGCGTCGTCGCGGCTCGACCACCGTCACCAGGACGTTAAGGTTGGTGAAAGCGACAGGATACTTCGTAGGCCGACCACGCAGTGCGCGCCAGGCGACGATTCCGACTGGGATCGCGAGGAGCACGAGAAACGCCGGCGCCGCCGTAAATGTCACGTCGCCGCACCGTCCCTCGAAGGGAGCCTCGTGTTCGTCCGGTCGAACTCCTGACGACCGTCCCACGGCGTGCTGACCCTTCCGGCGGATAACCGCCTCGGAGCACCGTCAGGGCCTCGTCTCGAGCTACGAGGCGACAGCAGGACTCGTGATCGTGGCCGCGTGCTCCGAGATCCACAGCAGGGACTTGCCGCCACGAAGGAGGTTCGAAAACGGCCCGAAGACCACGCGTGCATAGAGGACACCGCCGTACGTATCGACACGTCCCTTGCCTCCGATCTCGCCGCTCCAGCCGGCACCGGGCTTGAGCGTACGTGGGATGCTGCTAGACACGGTGCTGGCCACGGCGAACCCAGCCGCCTGGCCAAGCCGCTTCTGACGCGCACCGTCGAAGAACGCCAGACCGAACTCGCCGCCGACCCCTACGGTGTGGGGAGAGAGGTTGCGAACCGCGATCCGTGCCCTCCAGCTCGAGCTGCCGACGCGCACGGATTCGACGACGAAGCTCGGCACGGGCTTGCTGCCGACCTTCGCGATCTCGCTAGGAGGGCTCTCGGGCATCGCCAAAGCGGCGGACGGCATCGCGACGAGCGACGCGACGATGCTGAGCGCTGCGATCCTCTTCACTGAGCGCCGAGCCGCCACTCCTTCTCGCTGTCGTGCCCTATCTCTGCGGGGCGTCCCGGCGACGGCACGCGAAGCCCCGTGCCATCCTCGATTCTCTCCAGTCGCGAGTGCTCTCCACGCGATGGAGCTCCGAAGCCGACCACCCCCCATGATCCTCAGTAAGATACCCATTTCCTGCGATCGGGCTCTCGAACACACTTGCCGAGAATCTCGCTCGGCGTTCGGGCCGCCCGTCCGTGCCCCGGATGAGGCGATCCTCAAGACGCTCTCCACGAGGAACGCGGTCGGAGCGGAATCCGAGATTCCGCTCCGACCGCTGCGTGCCGCTGGGGGGCAACGCCCTTGCCTAGAACCCACTCACGGCGGGTTCGCGGCTATCCAGGCAAGGCCCACGTCGTTACGAGATCGCCACGGGGCGTATTCTCGTGACCGAGCCCGCCCTGGAGGACGGAGATGTACTGCTTCCCGTTGACGGCATAGGTCATGACCGCGCCGTTGGCTCCGGACGGCGCCGTCGCCGAATCCCAGAGGTCCTTGCCGGTCTTCATGTCGTATGCCGACACATGGCCATCGTTGTGACCCACGAACAGCACACCCCCGCGGTTGCGGTCACACCGCTGTAACAGATGTCGCCTTCCGGGCCGCCGGCGGGTGCAGTCGTCGTTCCGGGCCACGAGTCGCGCCACACGATCTTCTGCGTGAGCAGGTTGAAGGCCGTCAATCCACCCGTGTAGCCGTCAGGCGTGCCGTGGGTCGAGAGGATGCCCGTAAAGCCATGGCCCGGGATGTCCGCCGTCGCTTGCTGCGCCGGCGTCATGGCCTCGAATGCCCAGGCCCTGTTGTCGATCGAGCACGTGAAGATGTTCTGGCTGCTCGAATCGTAGGCCGTCGCCATCCACTCGTCCTCGTCGTGCGGAATCGTGACGTACTGGTCCATGTTGATCGGTGTGAAGATGCACCCCTTCTTGTACGGCTTCCCGTCCGGCGCGGTACCGGTCCATTGAGACGGGAGGACACACGTCGAGGCCATGTTGTCCGCCGACCGGTACCGGTTGGGTCTTGTTGAGGTAGAGCCCCGCCGCATCCGTTTGGTTGGTCTTCATCTCCGGCGTCGGGATCAGCGGCTTGCCCGTCTTGCGGTCGAGGATGAACATGAACCCCATCTTGCTCGCCTCAGCCACCGCGTCGTGCCTCACCGCCGGCCCCGTGTACTTGAACTTGGCCCCCACCACATGTCCGCCGTAGAACCCCTTCGCCTCGTCCTCGACAAAGGTGCCAGGCTTGATGATCTTGTACGGGCGAAACTTCCCCGTGAAGAGAACGGGCGTCGCGGGGATATCGTCGTCCCAGATGTCGTGGTGCACGGTCTGATAGCCCCAGATGAACTTGCCGGTGGAGGCGTTCAACGCGACGACCGAGTCCCCCCACAGATCCTTGCCCGGCGGCCGCGTGTTCCAGGGTACCGGATTGCCGGTGCCGACGTAGAGCTGGTTGAGCCTCGGGTCGATCGAGACCGAGTCCCAGATCGCGCCTCCCGCGCTGAGGTACGCGTCGTGATTTCCCCACGTGTTGTAGCCCTTGGCGCCGGGAACAGGGATCACGTTCCAGTGCCAGACGAGGTTGCCGAGCGTGGCGTTCACGGCGCTGACGAAGTCGCTGTTGCCACTGTCACCGCCGGACATGCCGATGTACACCATGCCCTTGTAGTAGACGGGAGGCGCCGTGAGCTGATAGGCGGTGTGCCAGTCTCCGAGCGTCGCCGACCAGACGATACCCCGTTCGCCATCGACAGCGCGACGAGCTTACCGTCGATCTGCGGCACGAAGATCTTGCCCGCGCCCATCGCAAGACCGCGGGCGGTTCCGCCTTTCTTCGTAAAGCCGGGATCCCACGTCGGGGTGTATGTCCAGATGATCTGACCGGTCGTGGCATCGATCGCGTGCACGTCGTCCGAGCCGTCCTGGACGTACATGACGCCGTCGTAGACGAGTGCGTTGCCCTCCGAACTGCACTGACTGCTCCCGCTGTTCGTCGCCGCACAGGGGCCTCCGAGGTGGATCTGCCACGCCTGGGTCAGCGAGCCTACGTTGCTCGTATTGATCTGGTTCAGCGTCGACTCGTTGCTTGCGGACAAGTCGCCGCGTGGTGCGATCCAGTTGTCTCCCGGGTTCGCCGTCAGCTGTGCCGCTGTGAACGCCGGTGCCGGCGCGATTGCGAGAGCTGTCTTCTCGGCCGAGTCGCCGACCGGGATCAGGACGAGCGCCCCCAGAAGAATGCTCGCAGCGACGACCCCTACGCGGAAGGAAAAACGCGATCCGGCCGCGGGTCTCCTTCCTCACTCGTTAATCCCTCCCTATCCTTTGCCTGGACGAAGCGAATGAACAAACTACGTACCAACTCAAGGGCACCTCTTCTGTTACTAGCGATCGCACCCCCCGCGCGTCAGTCGACCTGCATGTTCGTCTTGAGCGACGGCTTGCCACCGACGACGACGTTATATGTCCCGCGGTCAGAAACTGCAGGATGAAGACTTGGCGCCCTTTCGCCTTTACGTGTACCGATCTACCGCCAACAGTCACCTCCCTGATGTGCTTCGTGTGGTTGTAGATCTGAATTCGCATCACCGTGCCCCTGACAATGAGGTTGGGGGACACGGTTATGCCACGGCCCGTCAGCGACACGACCATGTTCTGTATGAGGGTGGGCGCTGTCGTCGAGCGCGCCGCGCCGGCTAACCCGCCTAGCACCCCTGCCAGAACCAGGACGGCTCCGAGCGAGGCGAGCTTGACGACCAACTCCCGCAACCGGGTCTCGGAATCGTGCGTTCGATCTCCGGACACCACGAAAACCCCCCTTTCGACACAATCACCCAGCCGTTCTGCTGTATCGAGACCGGCCGAGCGGTGGCAAGATTACACCTCGCCTACCTGCCTTGCAAGTTGGACATATCCCACTGGCGATCCCGACAACCCTCGTATCCGAGCGCAGAAATCGGTGATCCTCGACCCGGCCGCTGTGATAGAGGGGGCGGCGTGCTCCACTCGGACACGCGACTACTCATCTCACCAATGGCACCGAAGGCGGGACACGAACAGCTCCGGCTCACGCCGAGTAAGTCAAGTCCCAGGGCGTGGTGTAGCTCGTCGGGTGTTCATGCTGCGGCGAGTTCGGGGGCTTCCTTTCTGTTGTTGTCTTCTTCGTAATCGGTGAGGATCGCGTCCAGCGAGTGCTGGCTGAGGTAGCGGTGGCCGACGAGCCATTCGTCGTTCTGTTCGATCACGACGCTGGCCGCGAGCCGGATCAGTGCCTGGTCGTTGGGGAAGATCCCGACGACGTCGGTGCGGCGGCCGATCTCGCGGTTGAACCGCTCCAAGGGGTTCGTCGAGCGCAGCTTCGAGTGGTGGTCAGCCGGGAAGGCGTAGAAGGCGAGCAGGTCCTCCTCGGCCTCTTCGAGCAGGCCGGCGATCTTCGGGAGCGGCTTGCGCATCCGCTCGAGCGCCTCGCCGAGCTGCTCGCGCGCCTGCTCGCGACTCTCGGCGTTGAAGATCGGACGGATCAGCGCGGCCAGCATCGGCTGCTGATCGCGCCGGGCATGCCCGAGCGCTTCGCGCAGGAAGTGGACGGTGCAGCGCTGCCAGGGGCAGCCGAGCACCTGGCCGATCGCCTTCTTCAGCCCGGCATGGGCGTCCGAGACGACCAGCTGGACGCCCGTCAGGCCGCGCTCGACCAGGCCGCGCAGGAAGCTGCGCCAGAACGCCTCGGTCTCGGCCTCGCCGACGTCGAGGCCGATCACCTCTCGGTAGCCGGACTCGTGCACCGCATAGGCGAGCACCAACGCCTTACGCACGACGCGCCCGCCGTCGCGGACCTTCTCGACCTTCGCATCCAGCCACAGATACGGGTAACGGCCCTCCAACGGCCGACCGCGGAACGCCTCGACCTGCTCGTCAAGGCCGGCGCAGACCCGGGAGACCTCGCTCTTGGAAATCCTGAGCCCGAGCGACTCGACGACCTGGTCGACCTTCCTCGTCGAGACGCCGGCGACATAGGCCTCCTGCACAACCGAGACGAGCGCCTGCTCGGAACGGCGGCGCGGCTCGAGGAAGCTCGGGAAGTAGCTGCCGCGACGGATCTTCGGGATCGCGAGCTCGATCTCGCCCGCCCTGGTCGACCACGACCGGGCCCGGTAGCCGTTGCGGTGGGTGAGCCGCTCCTCCGGCGCCCGCTCGCCGTGGCCGGCGCCGACGAGCTCGGACACCTCGGCCTCCATCAACTGCTGCACGACCCAGGTCAGCGACTCGCGCAAGAAATCGAGCCCGTCCTCCTCCATCAGGTAGCTGACGACCTGCTCAGCCGTCATCCTCTTCGTCTCGGCCATCGCGGTGACTCTCCTCTCATCGGGTCCTTGGTCGGACCGACGAGTCTGAGCGCCGCGGTGGCCGGACTATCTCCCGGCTCCGTCCGACGCCCAGCTACACCACGCTACGGGACGTGACCGCTGCGAGTCGCGTCATCACATGATCAGGGCCTTCACAGCACGAGCTACATGAATACGCAACAAGTCGTTAATAAACCGGACGGAAGACTGGAGCCACTGCGAGGAACGCGTACACGTGGAACAAGCCCGTTTGCGGCGTCCACGCCCGAATCAACGTCGGCCTGCGATCGGCGCGCCCTCGACTCGTCGACCGAAGTCTGCACCGATCGACCCGGTCCGCAGTGCGTAGCAGAACCCGCGCTCATAGCCGTTTATCGGGATTCGTGCCGGCTGGGGAGTGCTGCCAGCTACTCCCCAGCCGGCGCTAAAATCGACCCCGCCCGACGCTCTGAACATTTCGCGGAGCCTCGACCACGTTCGCTTGGGAGGGAACTGGGTCGTTGCGCGAGACTATAACGCTTTACGAGGCGACCGTGCGACGTCGCTTTTCGAGACAATGATGAACTCGGACTGCTCTACTCGGCTCACAAGCGGCCTGGACTTTCGGGATGGCGAAGCTACCGAAGCCCTTAGCGTGTTCGACGTGAGCGCTGCTTATGCACGACCGAACGACCCGTTGGAGCCGCTCCCACAAAACCATGGCGACAGCACGAGCACAGACCCGGCAACCGGTAAGTCGCCGGCGCACCGCACGGGTGAGCCAATTCAGCTCCCCGAGCAAACGGCTCTACATGCCCATCGCGTGGTACCCGCTGTCGACGTACAGCGTGGTACCCGTGACGTTCCGGGCCTCGTCGCCGAGCAGGTAGGCGGCGGCGCCGGCGACGTCGGAGGCCTCGATGTGGCGGTGGAGCGGCGCGCGCTCCTCGACGATCGCCTCCATCGTCGGGAAGCCCGCGATCGAGCGGGCTGCAAGCGTCCTGACCGGGCCCGCGGAGACGGCGTTCACACGGATGTTCTTCTGGCCGAGATCCCAGGCGAGGTAGCGGACGCTCGAGTCGAGCGTCGCCTTCGCGACCCCCATCACGTTGTAGTGCGGCACGGCTCGCTCACCACCCAGATACGTCATCGTCACGACCGAGCCGCCGCCTGCCGCCTCCATCAGCGGCTCCGCAGCGCGCGTGCAGGCGACGAGCGAGTAGGCGCTCACGTCGAGCGCCATCCAGAAGCGCTCGCGGGGCGTGTCGGTGAAGCGCCCTTCGAGGTCCTCGGCGGCGGCGAAGGCGACCGAGTGGACGAGCAGGTCGAGCTGCCCTCCGAACGCCTCGCCGACCTCCGCGAACACGCGGGCGACGTCCTCGTCCGAGCGCACGTCGCACTCGGTGACGAGCGGGCTCGAGACCATCGCGGCGAGCTCGCGGACGTTCTCGGCGATCCGCTCGCCCTGATAGGTGAACGCGAGCTGAGCCCCGCCTTCGGCGAGCCGATGGGCGATCGCCCACGCAATCGAGCGGCGGTTGGCGACACCGAGCACGAGGCCCCGCTTCCCGGAGAAGTCCATGCGACGACTCTAGTCGGCCTCGGGTACTGTCGCTCCAGGTGCGCGTCGCAGTCGTCACGGGGGCCTCGTCAGGGATCGGGGCCGCGCTGTGCCGCGCTCTCCGCGAGCGGGGCTGGCACGTGGTCGGGCTCTCCCGAAGCGCCGCGCCCGAGGCGCACGAGCACGAGGCCTGCGACGTCTCGGATCTCTCGTCGGTCGAAGCTGCTGCCGCCCGGGTGCTCGAGCGTCATCCGGCGATCGAGCTCCTCGTGAACAACGCGGGCATCGCGGGCCGCGAGGACTACCTCGACGCCGCGCCCGAGCTGATCGAGAGCGTGATGCGGACGAACTACCTCGGCTCGGTCTGGACACTGCGGGCCTTCCTGCCCGGGCTCGGCTCCGGAGCACACGTCGTCAACATCGTCTCGGTTGCCGGTCTCGTCGCAGTCGGCCCCTACTCGGCCTCCAAGCATGCCCAGCTTGCGTTCTCGCGCTCGGTTGCCGTGGAGCTCGCCGGCCGGGGCGTCTCCGTCCACACGGTCAACCCCGGCTTCGTCGAGACGCCCGGCTTCCCGCAGCGGCGGCGGATCAAAGGGCCGCTCTACCGGCTCGTCGCGACCCCTGAGCTCGTCGCCACCCGGATCCTCGATGCGATCGAGAAGGACAAGCGGGAGATCGTCGTCCCGCGCTGGTACCGGCCGGCCGCCTGGCTGCAGGCGCTCGCGCCGGGGCTCTTTGCGCGGGCCCGCGCCAGGCTCGGCGCGCGCAACTACATCTGATCAAGAAGCTCTAACAGAATGACCTCGCGCTGACCGGGCGTGATGGGTGCGTGCGCTGCTAGGACGCAGGGAGCCCCAATATCCTCTGTGATATTGGGGCGACCGAGGACGACGCAGAGCGCTTGCCAAGCGCGTCCAGGCGGCCCGTGCTCATTCTGTTAGAGCTTCTAGGGCCCCCTCAGCCGGCCGGCTCGCCCAGCGGCTCTGCCTCCCAGCCCTCGCCCTGAAGCACACGCCGAAGCGCGGGCAGGAGGTCGCTCGCGACCAGGCCGGCCTGCGGCTCGACGAGCCTCGAGGCAAGGCCGTGAGCGACCGCCCCGGCGGCGGCTGCGAGGCGCGGCTCCATCCCTTTTGCGAGGAGCGCGCCGATCACGCCTGCGAGGACGTCGCCCGTCCCGGCGGTCGCGAGCGACGAGCGCCCATATTCGGCCGCGAGCACGCCCTCGCGCGGAGAGGCGATCAGGGTGTCGGCGCCCTTGAGCACGACCACCGACCCGAAGCGGGAAGCGGCCCGCCGCACCGCCTCGAGGCGGTGGGCATCGATCTCCGAAGGCTCGGCCTCTAGCAGGTGGCCGAGCTCGCCTGCGTGCGGGGTGAGCACCGTGGGAGCCGAGCGCTCCTCGAACGGCTCGAGCTCCCAGAGGCCGTCCGCATCGAGGACGACGGGGACGGGGATCTGCTCGAGCAACAAGCGCACGAGGCCGCGCGTGCCGTCGGTGCGGCCGAGGCCCGGGCCGAGCACGACGGCGTCTGCACGCTCGGCCGCCTCCAGCACGGCATCGGCCGCCCGCGGCAGCAGCCGCCCGCCGGAATCCTCGGGCAACGGGCGCTTGACCGCCTCGAGCAGGGTCGCCTCGAGCACCGGGAGCGAGGACTCCGGCGCCGCGACCGTCACGTATCCGGCCCCGGCGCGGAAGGCGGCGAGCGCGGCGAGCATCGGGGCGCCCGTGAAGCCGCGCGAGCCGCCGACGACGAGGACCGACCCGGCGCGGTACTTGCTGCTCGCCGCGGTCCTGCGCGGGATCTCGGCGAGGATCGCCCCGGTGACGAGCGAGTGCTCGTGACCGGCTGGCTCGAGCCCGATCGATTGCACAACCACCGAGCCGGAGTGGAAGCGACCGGGCGCGACCGCGAGGCCGACCTTGGCCGCCCCGAAGGTGACCGTGACCGACGCCTGCACGGCGTCACCCGGCACCTCGCCCGTCGAGGCGTTGACGCCGGAAGGCACGTCGACCGCGACCACGGGCTTCCCCGCCGTGTTGATGCGCTCGATCATCCTGGCGACGTCCTCGCGAGGCGCGTCCTTGAGCCCGATCCCGAGGAGCGCATCGACGATCACGTCGGGCTCACCGAGATCGCCGAAGCCGTCCACCAGCACGACCTCCCGGCCGCGCTCGCGCAGCACCCTCGCGCAGACCTTGCCGTCGCCGCCGTTGTTGCCGCCGCCGCAGACGACGGCGACGCGGCCGGGGAAGCGCTCGAGCACGACCTCGGCCACCCCGGTTCCTGCCCGCTCCATCAGCACGTCCAACTCACCGGCGTGTGCCTCCTCGGCGAGACGCGTCTCGTCCGCCGTGAGGAGCGCCAGAAGGCTCACGCCCAACCGTCCTGCTCCGTCGCCGGCCCAGCCGGCGCCGCCGGCCGCTGCCGGCGGCGTTGCAACTCGCCTGCGTTACTGGAGCCTCCGTCGAGCCTACGGCTCATTCGGCGTCCATGACGAGGGCCACCGCTGCGGCGAGCTCGCGGGAGTGGGTCATCGACAGCTCGATCCGGCCGGCGCCTACGCGCTCGGCGAAGCTCGCCGTGCGACCGCTCAAGTGCACGCCCGGCTTGGGACGGCCGCGGATCTCGATCTCGCGCCAGGTGAAGTAGACGCCCGAGCCGAGCGCCTTCCCGACCGCTTCCTTCGCGGCGAAGCGGCCGGCGTAGTGCTGCGCCGGGTTCGCCTTCGACTCGCAGTACTCGCGCTCGGCCTCGGTGAAGCAGCGCTCACGGAACGAAAGACCGTGGCGGTCGAGGGCCCGGCGAACGCGATCGATCTCGATCAGGTCGATCCCGACGCGCACGGACGGCGTCACGGGTTCGCCTCGAGCCAGTCCGGCAGCTGGGCGATCGACGAGAGGATCCCCTCGGGGGTGACGTTCGTGTGCTCGAGGTCGTCGGGCCTGAACTTGCCGGTGCGAACGAGGACCGTCCGCAGGCCGGCAGCCTGCGCACCGGCGATGTCTCCCTCGAGGTCGTCGCCCACCATCCAGGTGAGCTCCGGGTCGCCGTCGATCGCCTCCAGCGCCGCCGCGAAGTACTCCGGGCTCGGCTTGCCGAGCACGGTGGCCTCGATCCCGGCCGCGTATTCGAGGCCGGCGACAAGGGCACCGGCATCCAGGCGAGGCCCGTCGGTCGTCTGCCACCAGCGGTTGCGATGGAGGCAGTAGAGATCCGCCCCGGCCATGAGCTCGAGGAACGCCCGGTTGAGGTTGAGGTAGGAGTAGATCCGCCCGGGCTCCTCGCTCTCGTCCGCGCCGCCGACGAGCACGGCGTCGGCGTTCATCCCGATCAGCTCGAGCCCCTCGAGATCCTCGAGGAGGCCGGGCATCGTCAACGCGAGCACCCGCTTTCCCGCGAGCACGCGCGCGGCCACGCTCCCGGTCGTCTGGAGCTCCTCGTTCTCGACGGCGAAACCCATCGACCGGAGCCGGTCGCCGAGCTCTCGCCGGGAGATCGTGGTCGAGTTGGTGACCAGGCGGATCCGGTGATCGGCGGCGCGCAATCGCCTGACCGCGTCGACCGCCCCGGGGATCGGCTCGCCGGAGACGTGCAGCACCCCATCCACGTCGAGCAAAATCGCCGCCATGGACGTCGAGTCTATTCGCTCGGAAGTGCGCTTCCGGTTCTCACGGTCGAGTGGGCCCGGCGGCCAGCACGCTCAGAAGAGCTCGACGCGCGTCGAGGCGCTGCTCGACGTCGAGAGCACTGCAGGGCTCACCGAGCCCGAGCGGCGGCGCGTCCTCGCGCGGCTCGGCCCGCTCGTCCGCGCAATCGCCCAGGACGAGCGCTCGCAACTCCGCAACCGCGAGCTCGCGGTCGAGCGCATCCTCGAGCAGGTGGCCGAAGCGGCCAAGCCGCGACGGCGGCGAAAGGCGACAGCGCCGACGGCAAGCTCCCGCGAGCGCCGGCTCGAGGCCAAGCACCACCAGTCGGAGCTCAAGCGGCTGCGCCGCGCCCCGGACGATCCGGGCTAGAGCAGATTCGGGTGATGGCGGTCCCGCTCGTCGGGCCGAGAGTCGACACCGAAGAAGGCTGCGAGCACGCAGAGCGCCAGAATGCCAATGAGAAAGATTCCTTCGAACATGCCCGTATCATCGACAAACTTGATCATTAGATCAAGTCGGATTTGGAGTATGATCCATTACAGAACATGATAGATAACGAACACCGTCGCACAGCTGAAACCGACCGCTGGCTCGGCGTCGAGCTCCGGCATCTGGCGGCACTGGATGCGGTCGAGACCGAAGGCTCGTTCGGGCGGGCGGCAGAGAAGCTCGGCTACACCCAGTCGGCGATCAGCCAGCAGATCGCGGCCCTCGAGCGGATCGTCGGCGAGCAGCTGATCGAGCGCCCCGGCGGCCCGCGCCCGGTCGCGTTCACCGAGGCAGGGCGGCTCCTCCTGCGCCATGCGCGAGCGATCGTGGCGCGCCTCCAGGCGGCTCAGGCCGACCTCGCGGCGCTCTCGGCCGGAGAGGCCGGCTCGCTGCACGTCGGTATCTTCCAGAGCGTCGGCGCACGGATCCTCCCCGAGGTGATGCGGCGGTTCGCCCTGGCCTGGCCGGACGTCGAAGTCGAGCTGCGCGAGTCGCACAACGACAGCCACCTAGCCGACATGGTCGAGCGCGGGATCCTCGACCTGTCGTTCGTCCAGCTGCCGCTGGTCAACCCGGCGCTCGAGACCCAGCTGCTCCTGAGCGACGACTACGTGCTCGTCAGCTCGACGTCCTCGGCGTTCCCCGTGCCCGGGCGCGTTCCGACGCTGCGCGAGATCGCCGAGCAGCCGCTGATCAGCTTCCGCAACTGCCGGGCGACCGAGCTCGTCGTCGACCAGATTCGCGGCTCCGGTCACGAGCCCCACTTCGTGTTCCGCTCCGACGACAACGGGGTCGTCCAGGGCCTCGCCGGGGCGGGAATCGGAGTCGCCGTCATCCCACGGCTGGCCGTCGATCCGAACGACGAGAGCGTGCGGATCACGAACCTGAGCCCACGCCTATCCCCCCGCCAGGTCGGCATCACGCGCCACAAGGACCGCTACCACTCACCTGCGGCACGGGCGTTCGTAGCAACGGCGCTCGAGGTAGGCGCCGAAAGCGCAGCCGAGCTCGCAGCCTAAAGACGCCGCAAGCTTGGATCGCTAAGGCTCCGTAGCCGGAGCCGGGCTCTGCCCGGCGTGAGGCCGATGCGGCGGAGCCGCCACAACGGAGGAGGGGGTTCGTGGGGAGCCTCGTTGGTTTCCCCACGATCCGGGAGGAGGGGGCTCGTGGGGGAACCTCGTTGGTTTCCCCACGATACGGGAGGAGGGGGCTCGTGGGGGAACCTGGTCGGTTCCCCCACGGTCTACTCGACCGTGACCGTTTTTGCGAGGTTGCGCGGCTGGTCGACGTTGAGGCCGCGAAGGCGGGCGATGCGGTAGGCGAGCAGCTGCAGCGGCAGCGTCGCGAGCACGGCCTGCAGGAACGCAGGCGACTTGGGCACGTAGATCACGTCGTTTGCGTGATGCTGGATGTCCTCGTTGTCCTCGGTCGCGATCGCGATCACGTGGGCGCCGCGGGCGCGCGTCTCCTGGATGTTCGAGACGACCTTGTCGTACACGATGTTCATCCGGGTGGCGACGACGACGACCGGCGTGCCTTCCTCGAGAAGCGCGATCGGCCCGTGCTTCATCTCACCGGCCGAGTAGGCCTCGGTGGGGATGTACGAGATCTCCTTGAGCTTGAGCGCGCCCTCGAGCGCGACCGGCAGTCCGATGTGCCGGCCGAGGAAGAGGAAGAACGGCTCGCGGTAGAAACGCTGCGCGATCTCGTCGATCGGGTGGTTCCCGTCGAGGAACCGCTGCATCTTCTCGGGGAGCTTGTAGACCTCGTCGAGGATGAACTCGATCTCGTTGACGGGCAGCGTGTTGCGCGTGCGGGCCAGCTCGAGCCCGATCAGGTACATCAGCCCGACCTGGGCCGAGAAGGTCTTGGACGCGGCGACGCCGACCTCGAGCCCGGTGCGGGTGTAGAGCACCGAGTCCACCTCGCGCGTGATCTGCGACCCCATCTGGTTCGTGATCGCGACCGTCTTGGCACCCTGCTCGCGCGCGAGCTGCATCGCCTGGATCGTGTCGCGGGTCTCACCCGACTGCGAGATGCCGATCACGAGCGTGTTGTCGCCGATCACCGGGTTGCGGTAGATCCATTCGCTCGCCACGTCCGGCTCGACCGGAACGCGGCCCCACTCCTCGATCACGTACCGCCCGACCACGCCTGCGTGATAGGCGGTGCCGCAGGCGACGATGACGATGCGCTGGAGCTTCTGCAGCTCCTCCTCGGTCAGACCGAGGCTGTCGAGCACGAGCCGGCCGTGACGGACGCGGTCTCCGATCGTCTCGCGGAATCCCTCGGGCTGCTCGTAGATCTCCTTGAGCATGAACGTCTCGTATCCCTCGCGCTCGGCGCGCTCCTCGTCCCAGTCGATCTCGGTGATCTCGAGCTCGGCCGGAGAGCCGTCCTCGGCCAGCCAGGCCTGGACTCCCTCGGGGGTGACCTCGACGACGACGCCGTGATCCGGGTAGGCGACCCGCCGGGTCTCGGCGAGAAATGCAGCGACGTTCGAGGCGAAGAAGTTCTCGCCGTCGCCGAGCCCGACGACGAGCGGGGTCTGGCAGCGGACACCGACCAGCCGGCCGGGCTCGTCGTGGTGGATGACGACGAACGTGAAGTGCCCCTCGAGCCGGCGGTACACCGCGCAGACCGCCTGGGCTAGATCACCGTCGTAGACCGTCTCGAGGAGGTGCGCGACCACCTCGGCGTCGGTCTGGGAGCTGAACACGTGCCCGCGGGACTCGAGCTCGTCCTTGAGCTCGCGGTAGTTCTCGACGATGCCGTTCAGCACGATCGCGAGCTTGCTGTCCTCGCACCCGGTCAGCGGATGCGCGTTCTCCTCGTTCACCGCTCCGTGCGTCGCCCAGCGCGTATGTCCGAGGCCGGTGGTGGCAGTCGACCCGTTCGAGCCGGCAGCTTCGCGAAGGTTGGCGAGGTTCCCGACCGCGCGGATGTACTCGAGCCCGTCGGCTTCGAGAAGCGCGATCCCGGCCGAGTCGTACCCGCGGAACTCGAGATGCTGGAGGCCGCCGATCAGAAGATCCTTCGACGCGCGGCTCCCGACATAACCGACGATCCCACACATGCTGGATGCTCCTTCCTGACCCGGCGCCTGCTACCGGCTGGGCTTCGGTCGTATCGGTAGAAATGGCTTCGCTAAAGGGAAAAAGCTCGGTCTTGGGTTTCTGCGCCGTTAGTCCGCGGCAGAGCCATCCAAGCCGAGCTCGCTCTCGACAAGCGTGGCGATGGTAGCACAGGCCCTTGCCGCGACCTCCTCGTCGGCGGCCTCGACGAGCACTCGGACGAGCGGCTCGGTGCCCGACGGGCGCACGAGAACGCGGCCGTGCTCACCGAGCTCGCCGTTCACCCTTTCGACCGCCGCCACGAGCCCGGGGCTGAGGTCTTTCCTGACCACGCGGACGTTCGCCTTGCGCTGCGCGTAGCGCGGCATCGCACCCGCGACCTCGCTCAGCCCCCGCCCCCGCAGCGCCGCGCAGAGCAGCAATGCGGCTGCGAGCCCGTCGCCGGTGACGTGGTCGCGGAGGTAGATCACGTGCCCTGATTGCTCGCCACCGAGCAGGCCCCCCTCCGCGACGAGAGCCTCGAGCACGTACCGGTCGCCCACGTCCGTCGTGATCACCCGGATCCCGTTCTCGCGCATGAGCGCGTGGAAGCCGAGGTTGGTCATCTGGGTCACGGCGACGAGCTCGACCCCGAGGTCGAGCGCCAGGATCGCCACGATGCCGTCGCCGTCGACGAGCTCCCCGCGCTCGTCCACCGCCACGATCCTGTCGCCGTCGCCGTCGAAGGCCACGCCGAGAGCGGCACCCGACTCGACCACCGTGCGTTGCAGCAGCTCGGGCTGCGTGGCGCCGCAACCTTCGTTGATGTTGGTGCCGTCCGGCCCACAGCCAATGGCGATCACCTCGGCGCCGAGTCTCTCGAACGCGGTCGGCGCAAGCGCCGAGTAGGCGCCGTTGGCGCAGTCGACGGCGACTCGCAGACCGGCAAGATCTGATCCGAAACGCTCGAGGACGTAGGCAAGGTAGCGCTCGCCTGCATCGGCCGCGTGCTCCACGGATCCGGGCTCGGCGGCCGCCGGCGCGTCGAGCAGGGCCTCGATCTGCTCCTCCTCGGCGTCGGAGAGCTTCGAGCCGCCGGCCAGGAAGAACTTGACTCCGTTGTACTCGGGCGGGTTGTGCGACGCCGTCAGGACGACGCCGAGGTCGAGCGCGCCGAGAGCGACCGCCGGTGTCGGCAGCACTCCACCGAGAACGGCAGTCGCGCCGGCCGAGACGATCCCGGCTGCGAGCGCCGCCTCGAGCTCGGGGCCCGAGCTGCGAGTGTCGCGGCCGACGAAGACGCGCTCTGCGCCCGTCCAAAGGGTGGCCGCCCGGCCGAGCCGCTCGACCAGAGCCGTGTCGAGGAACTCACCGGCGATACCCCGAACGCCGTCCGTGCCGAAGTAGCGGCGGGCCATCAAGAGGAGGCTAGTAAGAAGGGAGTTCGGGCGCTAGCGCTTCGAGAACTGCGGGGCCTTGCGCGCCTTGTGCAGGCCGGCCTTCTTGCGCTCGACCTGGCGTGCGTCGCGGGTCAGGAAGCCCTGGCGCTTGAGGAGCACCCGGAAGTCGGGGTTGATCTCGACGAGAGCGCGGGCGATGCCGTGACGCACGGCCCCGGCCTGGCCCGAGGGACCGCCGCCGTGAACCCGCACGCGGAGGTCGTACTGGCCGGCGAGCTCGGTCGTCTCGAGCGGCGCCATGATCACCTTGCGGTGGACGACGCGCGGGAAGTAGTCCTCGATCGACTTGCCGTTGACCCACGTCTTGCCGTCGCCGGGGCGGAGAATGACGCGCGCCACGGACGTCTTGCGCTTGCCGGTTCCGAGGTATTGAGCAGGCGTCGACATCAGAAGGGCTTCGGCGCCTGCGCCTCGTGCGGGTGGTCGGGGCCGGCGTAGATCTTGAGCTTGTTGATCTGCTGGTGGGCGAGCTTGTTCTTGGGGAGCATGCCCTTGACCGCCTTGCGGAGCACCTCCGTCGGCCGGCGCTCGAGCTGCTCGCGGAGCGGCCTGACCTTGAGCCCGCCGGGATAGCCGGAGTGGCGGTAGTACAGCTTGCCGTCGAGCTTGTTCCCGGTCACGGCGATCTTCTCGGCGTTGACGACGATCACGAAGTCGCCCGTGTCGACGTGGGGCGTGTACTGAGGCTTGCCCTTGCCGCGCAACCGGTCCGCGATCTGGGTCGCGAGCCGCCCGAGGGTCTTGCCGTCGGCATCGACGACATACCACTCGCGCGTGAGCTCACCTGTCTTGGCGCTGTAGGTCTTCACTATCTCGCAGTCTCTAGCGTCTGGGCTTCAGCGTCTGGGCTTCCGACATGTCCTCATGGAAAGGAGGGCAGACGGTGTCCGCCGAGGGCGAATGGTATCAGGAGTGCGGTCTGAGAGCTCATTGCAGAATGACGCTTCGTCGATCGGCCGCGATGGGCGGTGCGAGGGCAGGACGCAGGGAGCCCCGATACCCTTGCGGTATTGAGGCGACTGAGGACGCAGCCTCGCGCCGCCCAGCCTGTCCGAGCGACACAAGGCTTCATTTTGCAATGAGCTCTTCGGAGGAGACGGCTCCGGCGAGGGCGGAACGGATCCCCTCCCGGAACGCACCGGCGCCGCCGCGAGCGGGATGGCGGACATAGGTGCCGCCGAGCGCGCGGTGCGCGACCCGCCCGACGGGCACGACCTCCCGTCCCCGGGCGAGCTCCTCGAGGAACCGCAGCCCCGCCTCGATCTCATCCCGGGTCGGTGGGCGGTTCGAGCCGGCCTCGCCGGGATGGGTCGGGACGACGTTCCAGAGCAGGACGCTGTCGACCAGCGCGAGCTCTTCGAGAGCGCGATGGACGATCGTCGCGGTCGCCTCCGACGGACCGCTCCCCGCGACCTGCCGCTCCGAGGTGAGAGGGATGCCGGAGATGCGCGTGCCGCGGTAGCCGGGTGCCTCGCCGACGAGCAGGATCGTGGCGTCTCGGCGCGCCGCGAGGTACCCCGAGAGCCGCTCGCGAAGGAGGCCGGCGCGCTCACCGTCTCGATAGAAGTTGTAGGTCGCGCCGATCGTCGCCGAAGCCAGCCGCTCCACGAGCCGATCCGCGGCTCTCAACGCAGTCCGCATCGCTCGGCCGAGTAGTACCACTGCCGGCCTCCGAAACGGCGGCCGTTTGCCCGCCAGATCAGATAGGAGACGACGAGTTGCTCGCGTGGCGTCGCCCTGGCCGGGTCGGCGGGGAAGGGACGCTTCGCGAACGTCTCCCATGTTCCGACCTCGATCTGCATGCCTCCGTGGAAGACGGACGGCCTGCCGAGCCAGTCGGTGACTCGATGCCAGTCGACCGACTCGTGGCGATGGATGCACAGCGCGTCCTTGATCCACCAGCGCGGCGGGGTCGGGGCGAAGGACGTCCGTGCTCCGGCAGCCGGGGCGAAGACCGCCGCGACTGCAATTGCTATGGCTGCGCGATACCGCAGGATGAAACCTCCTGTGAGGGGACACGGCGCGAGTCGTTGTCACGTGGGCGACTCGTCGGGGGGCACCGCCTTGTCTGGCGGTGGGGGTTCACGCGATGCGATGGGACCCGGGTGCCTGTGTGCCTGGGTGCCTGGGCCTCGACGCGGTGAGCGTGGGCATCCTAGACAACACGACGGGCGTCGCCGAGCGGGAACATGCTCGGTGCGGCGGAGAATTCCCTGCTAATCGCCCCCTTTGGCGACTACTCGAAAAGAGGGGCTAGGCGACCGGAAGGGTCGAGCGGCTGAGGCGGTAGGTGTTCGCGACGCGGTTCTCCCCCGCGCCGACCGTGAGCGTCCCCCGAACGTGCGCGAAGGAGCCCGTGCCGCCGACCACGGGAATCACCAGCCCGCCGTCCGGCAGGCCGACGACGGAGCCGCGGAGGGTCAGTGTCCCGCCGGGCAGCTTCGCCTCACCTGCAAACGTCGCCGTGTTCTTGCTCGTGAACGTCAGCTTGCCGCTGTCGGAGCCGACCCGGCTCCCCTTCGACTTCCCGAACTGGCCGACGGCGTTGAGGAGGCTGTCGCGGTAGGTGATCGTGTCGCCCTTGCTCGCGCCCTTGGGACCGATGTCGCTGGTGGCCATCTTCACCGTCACCGACGTGACCCGGATCGTCTGGGCCGTCACCGCCTGCGCACCCGCGGCTGCGGTCAGCGCGAGCACGGTTGCCGTTGCGAGCATCGCCTTCATTCCCACTCGATTGTGGCAGGAGGCTTCGAGGTCACGTCGAGCACCACGCGGTTGACGGCGGGGATCTCGTTCACGATCCGGGAGGCGACGAGCTCGACCAGGTCGTACGGGAGCCGGGCCCAGTCGGCCGTCATCGCATCGTCAGAGGTGACGGCGCGAATCACGATCGGGTGCCCGTAGGTGCGCGAGTCGCCCTGGACGCCGACCGAGCGGATCGCCGGCAGGACGGCGAACGACTGCCAGAGCTCGCGGTAGAGCCCGGCGCGGCGGATCTCCTCCTGCAGGATCGCGTCGGCCTCGCGGAGCGTCTCGAGACGCTCGGCCGTGACGTCGCCGATGATCCGGATCGCGAGACCGGGGCCGGGGAAGGGCTGGCGCCACACCATGCGCTCGGGCATCCCGAGCTCCTCTCCCACGCGGCGCACCTCATCCTTGAAGAGCAGCCGAAGCGGCTCGACGAGCTTCATCTTCATGTCGGCGGGCAGGCCGCCGACGTTGTGGTGGCTCTTGATCGACTCGGCCACGCCGTCCTCGCCGCCCGACTCGATCACGTCGGAGTAGAGCGTCCCCTGGACGAGCCATTGGACATCTCCCAGTCCCCCACTGCTCAGCTTCCGAGCCTCGTCCTCGAAGACGCGGATGAACTCCTCGCCAATCCGCTTGCGCTTCTCCTCGGGGTCGGTCACGCCCGCGAGCTTCGCGAGGAATCGCTCCTGCGCCTCGACGTGGACGAGCGGGACGCCGAAATGCCCTCCGAACGTGTCGACGACCTGGCGCGCCTCGTCCTTGCGGAGCAAACCGTGGTCGACGAAGACGCACGTGAGCTGGTCGCCGACGGCCTTGTGGACGAGGAGCGCCGCGACGGCGCTGTCGACGCCGCCCGAGAGGCCGCAGAGCACCCGGTCGCGGCCGACCCGCGCGCGGATCCGCTCGACCTGCTCCTCGATCACCGCCGCCGGTGTCCACGAGGGCGCGAGGCCCGCGATGCCGTAGAGGAAGTTCTTGAGGATCTCCTGGCCGTGAGGGGTGTGGACGACCTCGCAGTGGAACTGGATCCCGTAGAGGCCGCGCGCGACGTCCTCGAAGCCTCCGATCGGTGCCGAAGCCGACTTGGCGATCACGGTCGCCCCGAGCGGCGGCGCGGTCACCGAGTCGCGGTGGCTCATCCAGACGGTCTGCTCGTCCGGGAGGTCGCGGAAGAGAGTGCTCTCCCCCGCGTGCAGCTCGGCCTTCCCGAACTCGCCCTTGCCGGTGCGATCGACGCGCCCGCCGAGCTCGAGCGCCATCAGCTGCATGCCGTAGCAGATGCCGAGGATCGGGATCCCGAGCTCGAAGATCCCGGGATCGCAATGCGGCGCGCCCTCCGCGTAGACCGAGGCCGGCCCACCGGAGAGGATCAGCGCGGCGGGATTCCGCGCGAGGATCTGCTCGGGGCTCGCGCGATGCGAGATCAGCTCCGAGTAGACCCGGGCCTCCCGGACCCGACGGGCGATCAGCTGGGAGTACTGACCGCCGAAGTCGAGCACGAGGACGGGCCGCTCCTCCGGGAGCGGCTCCGGTCTAAGAGCCGCTACCGCCATGAACAGCGTTCGAGGCTCCGAGCGAGCCGACTTCAGCTCCGGCGGTAATTCGGCGCGTCCTTCGTGATCGTGATGTCGTGCGGATGCGACTCGCGGAGACCGGCCCCGGTGATGCGCACGAAGCGGGCCTGCTTCATTGCCTCGACCGTCGGCGCGCCGCAGTAGCCCATCGACTGCCGCAGCCCTCCGACGATCTGGTGGACGACGCCCGCGAGCGGACCCTTGTACGGGACCCGCCCCTCGATCCCCTCGGGAACGAGCTTGTCGACGTCCTCGACGTCTCCCTGGAAGTAGCGGTCCTTGGAGAAGCCACGCGCCTTCATCGCGCCGACCGAGCCCATCCCGCGGTACTCCTTGTAGCGCTCGCCATGCGAGTAGACGACGTCGCCCGGCGCCTCGTCGGTGCCCGCGAGCATCGAGCCGAGCATGACCGTGTCGGCCCCGGCGGCGATCGCCTTCGCGACGTCGCCCGAGGAGACCATGCCTCCGTCGCAGATGACCGGGACGCCGTGGCCGGACGCAACCTCGGCGATGTCGTTCACCGCGGTTAGCTGCGGCATCCCGACGCCCGCGACGACGCGCGTGGTGCAGATGCTTCCCGGCCCGACGCCTACCTTGACCGCGTCGGCGCCCGCGTCGATCAGCGCCTCGGCGGCTCCGCCGGTCGCGATGTTCCCGGCGACGAGCTCGAAGTCGCCGGAGAGATTCCTGATCCGCGCCACCATCTCGATCACGGCGCGAGAGTGGCCGTGCGCCGTGTCGACGACGAGGACGTCGACGCCGGCGGCGATCAGCGCCTCGGCGCGCTCGACCGCGTCCGGCCCCACTCCGACCGCGGCGCCCACACGGAGCCGGCCGTGCGGATCCTTGGTCGCGCGCGGGAACTCGATGCGCTTGGAGATGTCCTTCACCGTGATCAACCCTTTGAGGACACCCTCGCCGTCGACGACCGGAAGCTTCTCGATCCGGTGGCGGTGGAGAAGCTTCTCGGCCTCCGCAAGCGTGGTGCCGACCGGGGCGGTGACGAGGCCGGACGAGGTCATCAGCGCCGAGACCGGCTGGCGTGTGTCCTTCTCGAAGCGGAGGTCGCGGTTGGTGAGGATCCCGACGAGGCGCCCGTCGTCGTCCGTGATCGGCACGCCGGAGACGTGGTAGGCCTCCATCAAGGCAAGTGCGTCGGCGACGAGCGCCGACGGCGGCAAGGTGAGCGGCTCGACGATCATGCCGGACTCGGAGCGCTTGACCTTGTCGACCTCGCCGACCTGGTCGGCGATCGAGAGGTTGCGGTGAACGATCCCGATCCCGCCTTCGCGCGCGAGCCCGACCGCCATCCGGGCCTCGGTCACGGTGTCCATCGCTGCGGAGACGACCGGGATCTCGAGGACGATCGTGCGAGTCAGCCTGGTGGCCGTCGAGACGTCGTTCGGGAGCACTCCCGACTCGGCCGGGACGAGCAGCACGTCGTCGAACGTGAGCCCTTCCTTGCCGAACTTCTCGGAGCGGTCAAGCAGGGATTCGACCTCCAGCTGCTCGACTCTCCCGATCTCCATCACGACACGATACCGGGGCTCCCGGGCAGCATCGCGGTAGTGCTGCCGGGGGTCAGGACGCGACGACGGGGCTGAGCTCGACCACGCTGACTGCGGCCTGCAGCCGGTGGGCTTCGCGTGGGTCGAACGAGCCGGCGCCTAGCTCGAGCGTCGAGGCGGCCCCGGCGGCGACGGCCGCCCGGAGCGCGTCCTCGTGGCTCCGCCCTGCGACCCAGGCCGCGGCGAACCCGGCCAGGAGCGTGTCTCCGGACCCCACGCGCGAAACGGGCTCGACGCGGGGCACCTCGACCCGGTAGCGATGCACCGTCCGGTCCTGGCGAAGGAGCGCGTAGCAGCCGCCCTCCGTCGTGATCAGCACATTGCGGGCCCCCCGCCCGGCGATCTCGTCGAGGGCGAGCTGGAAGTCCTCGTCGTCGTGGAACTCCTGCCCGACGAGCGCCTCCGCCTCCTGCTGGTTCGGGGAGACGAGGAACGGCTCGGCCTCGAGCCCGAAGCGGAGCGGCTCGCCCTCGCAGTCCAGCACGGAGGGGACGTGCAGGCGCGAGAGCTCGCGGATCGCCTCGGCGTAGAAGTCGTCCGGGACGTCGCGCGGCAGGGAGCCGGCGAAGATGACGAGGTTCGCCCCCTGCGAGAGGTACAGCAGCTTGCCGTGGAGGAGGTCGAGCTCCTCGGGCTTGGTCGCGGGGCCCCATTCGTTGATCTCGGTGTAGCTGTTGTCGGTCGGGTCGACAACGGCGGTCGTCGTGCGCGACTCCCCTTCGATGCGGACGAAGTCGTTGAGGATCGCCTCGCCGGTCAGCCGTTCGACGATGCGAAGCCCCGCCTGTCCGCCGGCAAGCCCGGTTGCGACGACGGGCACGCCGAGCGCCTTCAGCGCCCGCGCGACGTTGATGCCCTTGCCGCCCGCGAGCGGGAGGCCCGCGCTCGCGCGGTGACGGTGCCCGCGGTGGAAGTTCGGGACGGTGATCGTGCGTGCGAAAGCCGCGTTGAGCGTGACCGTCACGATCATCGCAACCGCTCCATCAGGAGATCAGGCCGGCCAGATCGTGCACTGTACGCCTCGCATACCAGGCGACGCGACTCCGCAAACCAGGCGCCGCGACCGAGCGTGAGGCGATCAGGGGGCGCCGGGCGATCATCCGGCCCTGCGACCAGATCTCGACGTGACCCAGAACCTGCCCGCGCCTCACCGGCAGCTGCAACGCGGTCGGGGCGACGACTCGCTCGGTGAGAGGCCGACCGATCCGGACGACGATGCGGAACGGGCTGGGCGCGACGAGGGCGAGCTGCGCCCGGCCGTAGGGAAGCTCGACGTTGGCGTACTCGCGCCCGGTCGAGACGGCGTCGACCTCCCGATACTGTGCGAGCCCGTACGAGAGGAGGGTCTCGAGGTCCGAGTTGCGGCGGGCACGCGAGGGGCTTCCGAGGATGGTCGCGTAGATCGTCGTCCCGCCGCCGCGGATCGCGGAGACCTGGTTCCAGCCTGCCGCCGAGGTGTGCCCGGTCTTGACGCCGAAGATCCCCGGCATCACACCGAGCAGGTCGTCCCAGGTGTGCACCCTGACGGTGCCGCCTTCGATCGTGTCGTCGATCTCGTCGACGGCCGAGCGCACCGCCGGGATCTTCATCGCCGCTAGGGCGAGCGTGGTCACGTCGCGGGCGCTCGAGTACTCGCCGGGAGCGTCGAGCCCGTCGGGCCGTACGAAGTGGGTGTCGGTGAGGCCGAGCTCCTGCGCCTTCTCGTTCATCAGCTCGGCGAACGCCGGGAAGCTGGGCGCGGTCGCGAGGGCAAGCGCGTCGGCGGCGTCGTTGGCGGACTGGATCATCGCTCCCTTGACGAGATCGGCGACCGAGATCTCCTGGCCCGGCTCGAGGTAGATCGACTCCTGGCCGACCGCGGCGGCTCTGGGGTCGACGCGGACGACGTCCGTCAGCTTGAGGTGCTCGAGGGCGACGATCATGGTCATGAGCTTCGTGATCGAGGCGATCGGGACACGGCGGTCGGCGTCGTGCTCGGCGAGCACGTCACCCGTGAGCGGGTTCTCGACGACCCAGGCGCGGGCATCGGCGACGGGAGCCCCCGCCCTGGCGGTTCCCGCGACGAGGCAGGCCGTCGCGAGGACGGCCGCGAGCGCCGCGCGTCTCATCGCAGCCGGATCTTCTCGCCGATGAAGAGCGCCGTCGGGGCGACCTTCGGATTCAGCTTCTCGAGCCGGCTGGTGGCGATGCCGGTCTTGTCCGCGATGCCGCTGATCGTGTCCCCTGCCCGCACCGTGTAGTAGGCGCGGCCCTTGTGCTTGGCGGCGGCCTTGTGCGCGGCGGGCGCCTGCGGCCGGGTCGGCGTGCTCTTGTGGCTCTGAAGCTCGAGGCGGATGAGCCCGACGGCGATCGTCGCTGCGAGGAGGAGGGCGATCGGGCCGGCGTAGGAGCGCCAGGCGCGGCCGCGGGGAAGCGCTACCAGCCCGAGACGTTCCATATCTCGCTCCGGAGACGAGCGGCCTCGGCGCCGGCGGCGACACGGAAGTCCTCGCCGGACTCGCGGAAGGCGTAGTTGACCGAGCGCGACGCATTGACGAGCGCGCTTGCAGGCCCGCTCGTGAACGCGCGAGCCAGATCGCCCGGCTTCGCCCCCTGGGCGCCGACGCCCGGCAGCAGCAGGATCGCCTGGGGCATCAGCTTGCGGGCCTCGCTGACCGCGCGAGGGTGCGTGGCCCCGACGACGGCGCCAACCGAGGAGAGGCCGTGCTCGCCGACGAGATCGGCCCCCCAATCCGCAACGAGCGCCGCGACGTGGTGCCAGACAGGCCGCCCGTCCGAAAGTGTCAGGTCCTGCACCTCGCCGCCCGCGTTCGACGTCTTGACGACGCAGAAGATCCCGGTCCCGTAGCGCCGCGCCGCGGCAAGGTAGGGCTCGACGGAGTCGCTGCCCAGCCAGGGGTTGACCGTGAGCGCGTCGGCGAGAGGCTCGTCGCCCTCGAGGTAGGCGGCGGCATAGGCGCGTGCCGTCGATCCCACGTCACCGCGCTTTCCGTCCGCGAGCACGATCAGGCCGGCGAGACGGGCGTAGGCGCAGACGTCCGCGAGCGCCGCCGCCCCTCGAGGCCCGAGGGCCTCGAAGAACGCGAGCTGCGGCTTGACGGCGACGGCATGCGGAGCGACCGCGTCGATGATCCCGTGGCAGAAGCGCGTCACGTCGCCGCGCAGCTCGACGGGGAGAAGGTCGGGGCGCGGGTCGAGGCCGACGACGAGCTGACTGCGCTTGCGCTCGACCTCCGTCGCAACCCGGTCGCCGAAGGTGAGCGTGGCGACAGCCATGCCGTGAAGCTTAGAGCTGGAACCGGAGCACGGGCGGGAAGGCTCGGCGTACGTGGGCGGAGCGATTAAGAGACGCCTGCGTCCTTCCGCGGCCATGGCTCGCTCTCACCGGACTGCCGGAGCCGGGCTTGGCCCGGCGGGAGGCACGGAGCGGCCGGGCCGCCGCAACGGAGGAGGGGGCTCGTGGGGGAACCTCGTCGGTTCCCCCACGTTAAGAAGAGAGGGCCGCGGTTTCCGCGGCCCTCGTCAAGAGTCTCTCGGCGACTCCCGCCTCAACTTTTCGGCGCCTCAACTTTTCAGCGCCTCAGCTTTTCAGCGCCGCCTTGAGCTGGCTTCCTGCGCTGAACTTGGGCACGGTCGTCGCGGCTATGTGGACGCGCTCGCCTGTCCGCGGGTTGACACCCATGCGGGCGGCGCGAGCGGCCGCGGAGAACTTGCCGAAGCCCGTGAAGTTGATCGAGTCGCCGCCCTTGAGCGCTTCGGTGACCGACTCCATGAAGGCGTCAACGGCCTTGCCCGCATCGCGGTTCGAGAGACCGCTCTTGTGAGCGACCTTCTGGATGAACTCCTGCTTCGTCAAAGCCTTCCTCCTGGTTGGGGTGCCGTTTGTCAGACCTCGATGCCAGACGCTAACAACCCCATCGGACGTCACTTATCGCTCAACCATGCGGCCTCGGGGCGCTCCCCCGGATCTCGGAGGCGGTGTAGAGGCCCCGGAGCCTCACGGCGGCGCGGGCGAGCGCGTCCGCTCCGCCCTCGTCCCGATCGATCACGCAAACGACGGTGGAGACGACGAGGCCCGCCTCGCGGAGCGCCTCGACCGCCTCGAGCGCCGCGCCGCCCGCCGTGACGACGTCCTCGACGAGGCAGACGCGCTCCCCCGGCTCGAACACGCCCTCGAGCCGATTCGCGGTTCCGTACTCCTTCGCGGCTCCCCGCACGATCACGAACGGAAGCCCCGATGCGAGCGACGCGGCGGCCGCGAGCGGCACGGCGCCCAGCTCGGGAGCGGCGATCCTCACGGCCTGCGGCTCGTAGGTTTGCACCGCCTCGGCGATGGCGGCTCCGAGCGGCGCCAGCAGGTCCGGCCTGGTCGAGAAGCGGTACTTGTCGAGGTAGTAGGAGCTGCGCCTGCCCGATCTGAGGACGAAGTCGCCCTCCAGGAGCGCCGCCTCGCGGATCGCCTCTGCGAGCCCGTCGCCGGCCGTGCTTCCCGTCACGGCTCTCCCGCCATCAGGCGCCGAGCGAGAGGACCTCGCGTGCGAGCAGCATCAGCCGCTCGAACTCGGAGGTTCCGTGGGCGATCGACGCCATCGTGCCGTCGGGGCCGTAGAGCTCGACGCGCTCGATGCGCCGCGCTGCGCGGCGGCGGTAGAGCACCGCGCCGGTCAGGGCGCCGCTCGAGAGAACGAAGCTGCCGAGCGACTTACGCAGAGGTGTCTGCCTTCGTGCGCGGGGCCCGGGCACGCGGTGTCTTCGGGGCGCCCTCGCTCGCCTGGCGGCTCCCGTTCGTCTCGGGCGCACGCGTCGCGTCGTCGAGGCTCCCGATGCAGTGCTTGAGGTCGTAGAGCACGAGACCCACCGTCGGGTCGGGGCGCGTGGCGGCGGCGATCATGCGGCCGTCGCGGCGCACGACGAACACGCTGCCCTCGTGGGTCGACGCCTCCAACTGGGTGAGCTCCGCGAGGCCGCGCGCGCGGGAGATCCGGTCGGCCTCGTCGAGCAGCCTCTGGACACTGGCCACGAAGCGGTCGGCACGACCCGGATCCGGCGCCGTCGCGGCGACGATCGACCCGTCGCGGTCGAGGATCGCGACCTCGATCACCTGCGAGGAGATCTCTGTCAGGTCGGCCAGGGCCTGAGCGGCATCCATGAGCCTGAGCATACTGCCGTCCGTGACGGCGATCCTGCGCAAGTTCTTCGCCGACCGCGGGACGCACCTCGCCGCGATGATCGCGTACTTCGCGCTCCTCAGCTTCGTCCCGCTCCTCCTGCTCTCGCTGGCGCTCCTCGGGACGGTGCGGGAGACCGACTCCAACTCGTTCTTCGTGCGCGAGCTTCATCGCACGTTCCCGAGCACGTCGCTCAACTCGATCCTCCACGCCGTCAGGGCGATCCAGGACAACGCCGCCGAGCTCGGGATCGTCGGCGGCGCGTTCCTGCTCTGGTCGTCGCTCTCTCTCTTCAGCGTCCTCGAGAGTGCCTTCAACATCGTCTACGACCGCCCCAACCGGCCGTTCCTGCGTGGGAAGGCACTGGCGACGACGATGATGGTCTTCTCGCTCGCGTTCCTCTTCGTGGCGCTCGTGATCGCGTCGGTCGGCGTCGAGCTGCTGAAGCGCTACACCGGCCTGAGCGACAACGTCGTGATCGCCTACGTGCTCACGGTCGGGGTCTCGCTATTCGGCGTGTTCGTGTTCCTCGCCTCCGCCTACCACGTGCTGACGAACGCATCTCTGAGCTGGCGGGAGGTGCTGCCCGGCACGGCGGTCGCGGCGGTCCTGCTCGAGGCGACGTTCCAGTTCCTGCCCGCCTACGTGCGGACGTCGAAGCACAACCCGGTGCTGCAGACGCTCTCGGGCCCGGCCATCCTGCTCGTGTGGCTCTACGTGATGTCGAACGTGATCGTGCTCGGCGCGGAGGTCAACTACTACTTCGGCATCAGGCGGCGAACAGCGATTGCCGCGAGGAGAGCCTGAGCGGCGAGCGCCCGGTGGGAGTGGGCGTGCTTCCACGCCTCGCCGATCTCGGCGACGGTGCGCGTCTCGCCGAGCGGGACGAAGATCGGGTCGTAGCCGAACCCGCCGCTCCCGCGCCGCTCGGTCGCGAGCTCCCCTTCCAGCACGCCGCCTCCGCGTAGCTCCGAGCCGTCGGGGGCGAGCGCCACGAGCTCGGTGACCATGCGCGCCCGGCGCTCGGGCTCGCCGCCGAGCCGCTCGAGCAGCGCGTCGGCCTGGTCGAGCCCCGGCGCCCAGCGGGCCGAATGGAGGCCGGGAGCTCCGTCGAGCGCGACGCATTCGATGCCGGAGTCCTCACCGAGCACCCACGTCCCCGGGCCCGTGACGCTTCGGCCGAAGCGGGCCTTGAGGAGCGCGTTCTCGTAGTAGGTCTCACCCGTCTCCGGCGGGTAGTCGGCCGACTCGAGCGCCTCGAGGTGCCAGCCGGGGAGCGCCGCCCGAAGCTCGTCGAGCTTGTTGCCGTTTTGAGAGGCGAGGACTGCCCTCATGCGGCCGTTAGAGCTGAGCGTCGATCGCGAGGCGCTGGGCCGCACCGAGCTCCTCGATGCCGGCCGCTGCAAGGTCGAGGAGCCCATCGAGCCTCGCGCGGTCGAACGGCACGCGCTCGGCGGTCGCCTGCACCTCGACGAACTCGCCGACGCCTGTCATCACGACGTTCAGGTCGACGTCGGCATTCGAGTCCTCGGAGTAGTCGAGGTCGAGGAGCGACACACCGCCGACGACGCCGACCGAGACCGCCGCGACCGAGCCCTTGACCGCCTTCGAGAGCCCGAACCGGTCGAGCGCCCGGCTGAGGGCGACATAGGCGCCGCAGATCGACGCGCACCGCGTCCCGCCGTCGGCCTGGATCACGTCGCAGTCCAGGTTGACCGTTCGCTCGCCAAGCGCCTCGAAGTCGATCACACCGCGGACGGCCCGTCCGATCAGGCGCTGGATCTCGACCGTCCTCCCTCCCTGCTTCCCTCGCGTCGCCTCCCGCTCCGTCCGCTCTCCGGTCGAGGCCGGAAGGAGCGAGTACTCGGCGGTGACCCAGCCGCGGCCGCTCCTGTAGAGCCAGCGAGGCACGCCTTCGGACACGCTCGCGGTGCAGATCACGCGCGTCTTGCCCTGCGACCAGAGCACCATGCCGTGCGGCTGCTCGAGGAACGCCGGGTCGGCCTTGACCGGGCGAAGCTGGTCGGGGCGGCGGCCGTCCTCCCGGCTCATAGGTCGGCCTTTGGTTGCTCCGACGCCGGCAGGGCCGGCGTCTCCGCGCACTTGTGCCCTGCCTGACGACTGTGCTGCGTCATCTGGAGCCTCCGTCAAGCCTACGGCTCATCGGTCGGCCTTTGGTTGCTCCGACGCCGGCAGAGCCGGCGTCTCCGCGCACCTGTGCGCTGCCTGACGACTGTGCTGCGTCATCTGGAGCCTCCGTCAAGCCTACGGCTCATCGGTCAGCCTTTGGTTGCTCCGACACCGGCAACGCCGGCGCCTCCGCGCCGTCGTGCCCGGCCCGGCCACTGTGCTGAGTCAACTCGAGCCTACGGCTCATGCCGCCACCCGCTCGAGCTCGGCGACCGAGACCTGCGTGACCTGCTCGAGCGGGAGCTGGAGGAACCTCTCCCCGAGCGTCCGGAAGAGCACGGGGTCGCCGGTGGTGAGGAAGCGATAGGCGCCTTCACGGCCGGAAGCATTCTCCCAGCCCTTGCGCCGCAGCGTCTCGTCGACTTCGCGCGCCGTCTCCTCGGCGGAGAAGACGAGGGTCACTTCGCGCCCGAAGACGCGCTGGAGCACCGGGCGGATGAGCGGGTAGTGGGTGCAGCCGAGGATCACGGTGTCGCAGCCTGCCTGTTTCACCGGCTCCGCGTAGCGGCGAACCGCCTCGACCGTCTGCTCGCCGGCCTCGATCAGCGGCACGAGGTCGGGGCAGGGCACGGCGGTGAGGTCGATGCCGGCGTCGAGCGCGCCGATCAGCGCGTGGTAGCGGCCCCCTGTGACGGTCGCCTGCGTGGCGAGCAGTCCGACCTTCCGGTTTCGGGTCGCACGCACGGCGGCCGCCGCCTCGGGCGCGATCACCCCGACGACCGGGACGGCAAGTGACGACTGGAGCGCCGGGAGCGCCGCCGAGGTGGCTGCGTTGCAGGCGACCACGATCAGCTTGACGCCCTGCCGCTCCAGGTAGCCCGCGATCTCGTGGGCAAACCGGCTGATCTCGTCGAGCGGCCTCGGGCCGTACGGAAGCCGCGCGTGGTCGCCGAGGTAGACGAAGTCCTCGGCGGGCATGGTCACGAGACACTCGTGAAGAACCGTCAGCCCGCCGACGCCGGAGTCGAATACGCCGATCGCCCTCGCGTCCACACGGCGATTCTACGAGCGGGGCCTGCTGCCTATGCTCAGGCCGTGGCCGAAGCGGTGCGGATCGGAACCTGCTCGTGGGCCGACGACGCCCTGATCAAGCACTGGTACCCGAAGGGCCTGCCGGCGAAGGAGCGCCTCGCCTACTACGCGGACCGGTACTCGACGGTCGAGGTCGACTCGACCTTCTACCGCGTGCCGACCGAGTCGATGGTGCAGGGCTGGGCCGAGCGGACGCCGCCCGGATTCGTCATGCACGTGAAGGCGTTCGGGCTCATGACCCGCCATCCCGTGCGGCTGGGGCAGCTGCCTCCTGAGCTCCGCGACGGGATGCCGGTCGATGCCCGTGGCCGCATCGACAGGCCACCGCGCGAGCTTCGCGGAGCCGTCTTCCGCGAGTTCCTCGAAGCGCTCGAGCCGCTCCGCCGGGCCGGCAAGCTCGGTGGGATCCTCTTCCAGCTGCCGCCGTATGTCGTGCCGAAGCCTGCCTCGTTCGACTATCTCGAGTGGGCCCGCGACGAGCTCGGCGACGACGAGATGCTCGTCGAGTTCCGGCACCGCGACTGGTTTGCCGAGGAGCGGCGCGCCGACGTCCTCGGGTGGCTCGAGGAGCACCGGATGTCGTACGTCACCGTGGATGCCCCGAGGCTCGATGCCGCCAACGTGCCGCTCACGCTCGTCGCAGCGACCGGCCCGACTGCGTACGTTCGCTTCCACGGCCGCAACGCCGGTACCTGGCAGCGTCGCGGCGGCGGAGCGGCAGAGCGGTTCGACCACCTCTACGGCCCGGAGGAGCTCGCCGAGTGGGTCGAGCCGCTACGCGAGCTCGCCTCGGCCTCCGAGCAGGCCTACGCGTTCTTCAACAACAACAACCAGACCCACGGCGTCGCCCAGGCACCTGCGGGCGCCGAGCTCCTGCGCAGCCTCCTCGAGGAGCACGAGGTCCCCGTCGCCTGAACCACCTCGACTGAGCCACCTCGACCCCGGGCACGCAGCTCGGGCCGCTCAACCACCTTGTGTTGCACGCCACAAGCTGCGGTTCTCGAGCCACTTCGTGGCGTGCAACACAACGAATGGTTCGGGGCTCGCTGCGGCCGTCGTGTGGGCTGCTCGGCCTTCGCTTTGGACTGATGCCCTTTGGGCTGTGCCGCGCCGCTAGCGTCCTGGGCATGCGCGTGCTTTCCGTCAACCACGGGCCGCAGGTCCGCTCGGAGCTCTTCGGCGAGGTCGTGGTCGAGGACGGGCACGCGCTCGTCGAATGGGAGATCGGGGCCGAACCGCACCCCGGTGGCGAGTTCGACGCGGTCATCGTCCTCGGCGGCCACCAGAACGTCGGCGAGGAGACGCAGTACCCGTGGCTCCACGAGGAGTACGTGCTCCTGCGCGACCTCGTCGCCGGCGAGATGCCGCTCTTCGCGATCTGCCTCGGCGCCCAGACCCTCGCGCACGCCTTCGGGGCGACCGTCGGGGCGCTCCCGATCACGCAGGCCGGGTTCGTCGAGGCGTGGCTCACCCCGGACGGGCTCGCGGATCCGGTCCTCGGCGTGCTGCCGCCGCGCTTCGAGGCGCTCGTCGGCAACGGCTTCGGATTCACCGTTCCACCGGGCGCCGTCGACCTGGCCGACTCCGACGCGACGCCGCAGGGCTTTCGCGTCGGCGACCGGGCCTGGGCGGTCCAGTTCCATCCGGAGGCGCGCCTCGGCCAGGTGCTCGACTGGTGGAGGACCGACGGCGAGGACTCGCTGCCGCGTCCGTTCGCCGAGCTCGAGCGGGAGCTCGAGATCAAGATCGAGGGCTGGCACGAGCTCGGCCGCAAGCTCTGCCGCGCGTTCCTCGCGGTCGCAGCTACCTGACGCGCTACTCGATCGGCACGTCACTCCGCGACCACTCGTGCCAGGAGCCGCGGTAGTTGCGGGCCTCGTAGCCGAGGCCGAGCAGGATCTGAACGGCCGTCGCCGAGCGCGAGCCGCTGTGGCAGTACGCCACCACCTCGGCGCCCTCGGCCAGGCCGAGCCGGGCTCGCAGCGCTTCTGCACCGGCGACGAGCATCTCTTCGACGTTCACGCTGACCGCGCCCGGGATATGACCCTGGCGCGGGTCGCAGGGAGCGCCGAGAGAGCCGTCGTACTCCTCCGGCCTGCGCACGTCGAGGATCGCAACCTCGCCGAGGCGCCGCACGAGCTCGTCGAGCTCGATCTCGCTCACGAGAGCCCTTTGACGATCTCGAGCTCGGCTGCAACGGCGGGCCGCTCGAGCATTCCGGCCCACCACGTCTCGAGCCGCGCCGGCAGCGCCACGCCGTAACGCACGTTAAGCCGAATGATCCACGGCAGGTAGGCGACGTCGACGAAGAGGCTCTCGTCCAGCGGCAGCGCCTCGAGCTGCTCGGCGACGCGATTCGGCTCGCCGCGCCGGAGCGCGTAGTACTCGTCCCCGAGCAGGGCGTCGAAGCGGAAGACGGCGAGGCGGGATTGCGCCCGGAGCGCCGGGTCGGCCGGCAGCAGCGGCCGGTCGGGGTAGCGCTCGTCGAGGTACTCCATGATCACGGCCGACTCGGGAAGGATGAGCTCCCCGTCCTCGAGCACCGGCACCTTGCCGAGCGGGTTGAGCTCGTAGATCCAGGAGGGGCGATTGTCGAGATCCACCGCGACGAGCTCGTGGGAAAGCCCCTTCTCCGCGAGCGCCAGGCGGACGCGCGCGCAGAACGGGCAGCGGGCGGCATCGAAGATCCTCACGGCTCCAGCCCCATCAGCGCGCCGATCTGCTCGTAGAGCTCCGGCCCGTCCGGCAGCTCGGCCGGCACCACCGCCGTGCGGGCGACGCGCCGGACGTCGTCCCGGTCGGCTCCCGTGAGTCTCGCCACCAGCGTCGGGTTGGCGGCGAGCGCCAGCTCGTCGCCCTTCGGGAGCGGCCCGTAGTAGGTCGGGACAGACAGGTACTCGTCGACCATGCTCCCCCGCTCGTAGAGCCGGAAGCGCACCACCGTCCCGGCCTCGAGGGCGAGCGCGACGACGACCGCGCCGAGCGACTCGGAGAGCTCGCGGGCAAGCCGAGCCTGCGCGTCCCGGTCGGCGTCGAGCACCGGGTCGGCGATCCGGATCCAGCCCTGGGACGCGTCGCGAACCTCCGCGTCGGCGAGCCGCGGGACGAAGCGCGAGAGGGCACGCTCGACGGAGACGCGATCGTCGCTCTGCACGTGGGTGGAGGCTCGGGAACGGATGGGCGGCGGGCCGTCGAGGCGCTGCTCGAGGGCCGCGAGCGGCTGGGCCATCACGATCTCGACGGGGGCGAATCCGAGCCGCCGCCATACCTCCGTCGCGGGCTCGTTGCCCGCGAGCACCCCGAGCGAGACGTGGTCGACACCGGCGGCCCTCGCCAGGCTCGCGCAGGAGCGAAGAAGCTCCTTCGCGACGCCGGCCTGTCGAGCACGGGGCCGCACGTAGACCGTCTCGACGTGCCACCGTCCGCCTTCGGGGGCGGTTGCCTCGAGGAGGCCCACCGGGCCGTCATCGTCCTCGGCGACCAGCACTGTGCCCGAGGCCATGCACGCTTGCAACGCGCGCCACTCCTCGGTCCAGGTCTCCGGCGCAAACCCCTCGGGCTCGGGCACCTCCGCCTCGAACTCCTCCCAGAGCGCCCGCAGCGCCTGCTCGTCTCCTCCGGTGGCGGGACGGACGTTCACGGGGTGCGCATTGCGGTCAGCAAGTAGTGGGCCGAGAGGTTCTGGAACGGGTCGAGGCGTCGGCCCACCTCGATCACATCACAAGCGTAGAAGTGAGCGACGGCCTTGTGGAGGGCGAGGTCGCCCACCGGCCAGGCGCGAGGCCGAGCCAGGTGACGGGCGAGGAACCATTCGGCCGTCCACGGGCCGAGGCCCCGGAGCGCGGTCAGCCGCGAGCGGACCTCGTCGTCGGGCAGCCCGGCCAGCGCCTCCAGGTCGATCTCGTCGCGGGCGAGGGCGATCACGTACTCCGCCTTGCGCCCCGAGAAGCCGACGGCGACGAGCTCCGCCTCCGAGCTGGCCGCGATCCGCTCGCGGGTCGGGAACGCGTAGGCGTGGACGGCTCGCTGCCCGAAGCGCTCGGTCATCCGGTTGCGGATCGCGGATGCGGCGCGGAGCGAGACCTGCTGAGCGGTGATCGAGGTGACGAGGCTCTCGAACGGATCGGGCCCCAGCGGCGGTCTGAAGCCGGCGAGCCTCGGCACGAGCTCGGCCAGCACCGGCCGGCGCGCCGCCCACTCCGCGAAGGGCTGCAGCTCGAACGGCCTCCCGAGCAGGGTCTCGACGACAGGCCGGGTGATGTCGTCGAGGGGCTCGACGTCGACCCCACCCGGCGCGGCGACGATCCGGACCTCGCGCCCGGCGACGACACGGTGAAGCCCACCGTCGTGCCAGAGGGTCGCGAGGTCGGTGCCGAACACGCGAAACCGCTCGGTCGAGAGCTCGAAGTCGTACGGCTCAGGAAAGCGCAGCAGCAACGTCGTCGAGGGTCTCGAACCGCTCGTAGGGTATGCCCGCCGCGTCGAGGTCGCCCGCGAGCCAGGCTCGCGCGAAGATCCTGTCGGCCGCGCGCGCGGCGCAGCGGTCGGAGATCCCGTCGCCGACGTAGACGAGCGGCCTGCCCTCCGGGAGCGAGCTGCGTTTGCAGCGGTCGCCGCAGACGGGGCAGCGCTCCGTCCGGAAACGCAGCTGCCAGCCGTCGAGGGACGGCGTGGCGTCGTTGCAGCGAAGCTCGAGATCGATCCCTTCACGCTCGAACACGGGGCGGATCAGCTGGGGAAGCCCGCTCGAGACGATCACAGGCGCGGACTGCTCGACGAGGCGGTGAAAGCCGGGCCGCAGCCGCACCGTCTCGGCGGCCCAGGCCGAGAGCTCCTCCGCAGCGACGCGAATCGACTCGACCTCGGCCGTCAGCGACTCCTCGTACGAGCCGAACGAGCGGTTCCAGACCGATGGGTCGCCGAAGGCCTTGATCGCCTCGACGAGCGAGTCCGCGAGCGTGCACGTCCCGTCCCAGTCGAGCGCCACGGCCGCCGCCGAGGCATCCTGGCTCATCATCGGGCGCCGATCGTGTTGCGGAGGATGCCGATGCCGGGCGCCTCGACCTCCACGACGTCGCCGGGCTCGAGCGCGGTCAGCTCGTCTGCGGGAAGCGCCGCGATCAGGAGGTCGCCAGGACGCAGAACAGTGTTCCGTGAGGCGTGCTCGAGCAGCAGCGGCCAGGCCTCGAGCGCCTCTCCGAGCGCGTGCTCCGCGCGTTCCCCACCGTTCACCCGCACGACGAGCCGGGACTCGATCTCCTCCTCGGCGGTGGCGACCACGGGCCCGAGCGAGATGCCGAAGTCGCCGCTCTTCGAAGGGCCGAACCCCGCCGCACGCTCGCTCAGTGCGAGATCCCGAGCCGTCCAGAGGTTCGCGAGCGTCAGCCCCCCGACCGCCCCCTCCGCACCGATCACCGCCGCGAGGGCGGCCCCCGGCGCGAGCTCGTCCGTCCCCTCCGGATAGGCCAACTCCTCCTCCGGCCCGAGCACCGGGAACGGGCTTCGGAACTCGAAGAACGGCACCGACTCGTGCTCGAGCGGTGCGAACGCCCGGATCGCCGGTGGGTGGAGCACGGGCGCGCGCAGGTCGCACTCGGCGACGGGATGCACGGCGTGCTCGCGGGCCGCCCCGCCTCCGGTGAAGAACGCCTGCAGGGTCTGGGCGGCGAGCTGGACGATCGTGTCGCCGTCGATCCGGCCCGGCCACCCGCGTTCGAGGCCCATCCCTTTCGGTGTGAACATGCAGAGCTTCATCGCAACGATCGGTGGGTGGCGGTCAGGGCTCGGTGTGGACGATGACGTCGTGGATGTCGGGCACCTCGATCTGGATGCGAGCCTCGATCTCGCTCGCCCTCGCGTGCGCTTGATCGAGGGTAAACGCGCCGTCGAGGCCGAGCGTGAGGAACGCAACGACGCCCTGATCGGTGTGGAGGAACCGAAGCGCCCGCGGCAGCGCACCGGTGGCGGCGAGAACGATGCGCTCCACGGTCGCCGCGTCGCCGCTCACCTCGCGTCCCTCCGACGGCCCACCGAGAGGCTCGAGATGGGTCTGGACGATGTCGACCGCGGGCACGGCGTCGCGGATCGCCGCCTCCAGCCGCTCGGCGATCTCGTGCGCCTCGTCGAGCTTCATCCCGCCCGGAAGCTTCACGTGCAGCGAGAGCTCGTTGCGGCCTTCGACCTCGACGAGCGTGACGTTGTGGATCTCCCTGACACCGGGGACGGTGGCCGCAGCGGCGTGTGCCCGCTCCTGCAGATCGGAGACCGAGCCCGGCTCGACGTGGACGACGACGTCGCTCCCCGGAAGCGCCCGCTCGAGCGCGGCCTCGACCGCGTCGGCCGCGGCATGCCCCTGGCCGACCTCGGCGGTCGGGGCGACGCCGATCACGACGTCGGCGAACTGGCGCCCCCCGGCCTGTCGCATCCGCAGGCGCCGCAGCTCGATCCGGGGGCTGAGCGCCGAGATCGCCTCGATCGCCGCGCTTTCGGCCCCCGCGGGCGCTCTGTCCATCAGCACGTCGACGTTCCCGCGGATCAGCCGGGTCGCGGCGGCAAGGACGAGGATCGCGACGAACAGGGCGGCGATCGCATCGGCGTGGGGGTGCCCGGAGCGCACGAACAGGAGCCCGACCAGAACCGCGACCGAACCGGCGAGGTCCCCGCCGAAGTGGAGCGCATTCGAGGCGAGTGCGGCGCTCCCCGTGCGTTGCGAGATACGCCACGACAGCGTCGCGCGGCTGGCGTCGAGGACGATCACCACCCCGATCGTCGCGAAGACGTACCAGCTCACCTTCACACCGGCCGAGTGGGAACCAACCAGCCGCTCGATCGCCCGGAACGCGATGAGAATGCTCGCGGCCGACAGGAACGACGCCTCGGCGAGCGCGGCCAGGTGCTCTGCCTTGCCGTGCCCGTACTGGTGCGAGAGGTCGGCCGGCTTCCCCGCGACGCCGATCGCGAAGAACGTCAGGAGGGCGGCGACGAGGTCGGTGCCCGAGTGCACCGCCTCGGAGATGAGCCCGAGGCTGTGGGCGCTGAGCCCGACCGTGAGCTTGAGCGCGACCAGAGCGGCGGCGGCGGCGACCGAGACGAGCGCAGTGCGACGCTGCGGGCTCAACTCGTCGCCGCCGCGCAAAGACAGATCACAACCTCGCTCACCTCCGGATTGTCCAGGAACGAGCCGGCGGCGGGCGAGCGCGCCTCTACTCGCCGGCCGGCACGATCGCAGCGCCGACCGCTGCACTCCTTCGGCCGAGCCGCTCGATCGCGATCCCGCAGGCGATCGCGACGCCGCCGGCGACCTCCCAGCCGGAGAGGCGCTCGGAGAGGAGGGTCACCGCGAAGAGCACGACGAAGAACGGCTGGAGGTTCGCGAAGAGCGAGGCGCGCGCCGCTCCGACGCGGTCGATCGCCGTGAACCAGAGGATGTTCGTGAGGAAGAGCGGGCCGATCACGGCAAACCCGAACGCGAGCCCCATCGTCCAGCCGAAGCCGTCCAGGCTCTGCCGCTCGAGCTCCGGGATGCTCACGAGCGTGAGCGGCACGCACCCGAGGGCGAGGACGAGCGCGCTGATCCTGAACGGCGAGTAGCGGCGCATCAGCGGCGCGATCGCGACCGAATAGCCGGCCCACGTGGCGGCCGTCAGAACCGCGAGGAGATCGCCGAGGAGGTCGGCCGAGAGACCGCCGCTCGATCCCGCCGCGATCAGTCCGATTCCGCCGAACGAGATCACCGCCGCGATCCAGAAGAGCCGGGTGAGGCGCTCGAGGCCGAAGGTGACCGAGAGAATCCCGACGAAGATCGGGGTCGTGCCCAACACGAGCCCCACGGTGGATGCGCTCGTCAGGTGGATCGAGCTGACGAACGCGACCTGGTTCGCGAAGATGAGGCCCGCCGCGAGCACCACCAGCTTGGCGTCCGAGAGGGCGATCCTGAACGAGCGCTCGCGATGAGCTGTGAACCCCCAGAAGAGCAGCGTCGCGCTGAGGTAGCGGGTCGACCCGTAGGCGAGCGGCCGGAACCCGTGGCTGACGACGTAGCGCGTCACGGTGATGTTCAGCGCCCAGAGCATGATCGTGCCGAGGAGCATGAGATCGACCGTCGACACCCGCTTCACGAGGATCGACACTACCCTGGGCGTTAAGCTTCAGCCGATGCGCGCCGCGGTGACCAGAGACGACGTCGACGCCCTCGCCGGGCCTGCGACCCCGCACTTCGCCTACCAGCTCCGGGCGCGCCTCCGCGAGCTCGTCTCGGGCCTCCCTGCAGACGACGACGTCCGCCTCTACGCCGAGCAGAGGATCGAGCTGCTCGACCGCCTCGGCCACGCTTCGTCGAAGGCGTCCGAAGGCCCGCGCGAGCCGAAGAGCCGGCCGGGCTGGGCGGGCATCCCGAGCTCGGCACCGGCCGACGAGCCGCTGCCGGGCGCCTAAGACTCCGCGTGAACGTCTTCGTCAGCGGTGGCTCCCGCGGGATCGGCCGCGCGATCGCCCTTCGCTTCGCCCGGGACGGTGCCGCCCGGGTGGCGATCGGCTACTTCCGCAACGACACGGCCGCCGAGGAGACCGCCGCCGAGCTTCGACGCGCCGGCACCGAGCCGGTGCTCGTCCGGGGGAACATCACCTCCGAACGGGTGCTCGAGGAGGTAAGGGCACTCGGCCCGTTGGACGTCCTCGTGCACAACGCCGCGAGCGGAGTCGTGCGCGCTGCGCTCGACACCGACGAGAAGCACTGGGACTGGACGCTCGGCGCGAATGCGAGGGCGCTTCTCGAGCTCGCCAAGGCGGCGGCTCCGGCCATGCCCGTCGGGTCCTCGATCGTCGGCATCTCCTCGCTCGGCTCCCACCGCGTCCTCCCGAACTACGCGCTGATCGGCACCTCGAAGGCGGCGCTCGAGGCGCTCGTCCGCTATCTCGCCGTCGAGCTCGCGCCGCAGGGGATCCGTGTGAATGCCGTCTCGGCGGGAGTCGTCGAGACGGGCGCGCTCGAGCACTTCCCGAACAAGGACGAGATGATGGAGTCGGGCCGCTCGAATCCGGTCGGACGCCTCGTCGAGCCGGAGGACGTCGCCGGCGTCGTCTCGTTCCTCTGCACTCCCGCCGCCGAGATGATCCGGGGCCAGGTGCTGATCGTGGACGGCGGCTTCAGCCTGCTCGCCTAGACGCTGCGTTGGGCCGCAGCCGCCGCAGCGTGTCTGCGGCCACATAGCCGGCGATCTTCGGGTTCTCCTGGAGCCGCCGCACCGAGTACTCGTACCAGTGCGTCCCGAAAGGCACGTAGACGCGCAGCCGTTGCCCGGCCCGGACGAGCGCGTCGCCGCGCTCGGGCCGCACGCCGAGGAGCATCTGGAACTCGACCTCGGTGGGCCCGAGGCGCCGCGCACGAACCTGCTCGAGGGCAGCTTCGATCAGGCGCTCGTCGTGCGTCGCAATCCCGACGTAGGTTCCCTGATCGAGCAGGACGGCGAGGGTCTCGAGGTAGCTCGCGCGGATCTCGTCCGGATCGTGGAAGGCGACTGAGGCCGGCTCGGCATAGATGCCCTTGCAGAGCCTGGCGTTGTCGAGCCCGCGCGCGTCCGCGACCGTCCGGCGCAGGCAGGCCTGGAGCACCACCCCGACGTTGTCCCGGCCGGCGGCTCGAAGCTCGCGGTAGAGCCCGAGCGTCGCATCGGTCGTCGCGGAGTCCTCCATGTCGATCCGGACGAAGATGCCCTTCGCCCGCGCGTCGGCGACGAGCGCGCCGATCCGCCGGCGGCAACGAGCCTCATCGAGGCGCAACCCGAAGCCGCTCAGCTTCACCGAGATGTTCGCGTCGAGCCCGTCGGCATCGATCCGGGCGAGGGCCCGGCTGTACTGAGCGTGGATCTCGTCGGCCTCGGGCTCGGTCGAGATCTCCTCTCCGAGCACGTCGATAGTCGCGAGCTTCCCCTCGGCGTGCAGCCGCCGCACGACCCTGACGGCGTCGTCCAGGGTCGGCCCTGCGATGTAGGGCGAGGAGAGCCGTCGCACGATCGGTCGCGGCACCGCCGGCAGAACGCGTGCGATCGCCTTGTCCAGGCTGCTCAACGTCTGTGCGCCCGCCCGTCCGTCTCGACTTGGGTCGTCTCTACGGATGCTCGCGCATGAAGCCCTGCCGGGCTGCGCTCACGAGGGCGACAGCCTCGGGGAAGAGCACGCGCATGGCGTCCCGCAAGGCGATCGCCTGCTCGTCGACCGAGCCCGCGACCTGAACCTGCGACAGGGCGGCGGAGGTGAGCTCGACGGCGGTATTGAGCGTCAGCGTCGCGAACTGCTCGCGTTGGGCCTCCTGGACCGATTCGGCCTGCTGCTCGGCGAACTCACGGAGACCCTTGAGCAGGTCCTCCGGGTCACCCCCGAACGGGAAGCCGAAGCCGCCACCTTCCATGCAGATCACCCTACCGGAGCGGCAGCACGTGACCGCTCTCGACCTCGGCCACGAAGGCCTCGACCGTTCCCGATGCGGAGGCAAGCGCGTTCGCAAACGGCGAGGAGACGTCACCGAGCGCTCCCTCGAGCGCGCGGGTTGCAGTGCCGACCGCGTCGAGGTAGCTCGCCGAGGCGACGATCGGGGGCACGCCGATCGCCTCCTCGAGCGCCGCCGCGGCCTGCTCGGCCTCCTCGATGCCCTCCGGGTGCTCCGCCTCGCGAACGCGGGCGAGCTGGGCCCGGAGCTCTTCCAGCTCGCCGCCTCCCGCGAGCTCACCCGCGAGCTCGCAGAGCACGACGATCGAGGCGACCTCGCGGACGTGCTCGCGCCGCTCGACGGGGACGAGCTCGGCGTCGAGGACGAGCCATGAGTGATCGTCTCCCTCACCGATCGCGACGAGGTAGCTGCGGCCGAGGGACGAGAGCTCCGCGGCGAGAACAGCCGACACCGGCCCGTAGGCGCCGGCGACGCCCGCCGCGCGCTCGAGATCCTCCGCGAGGCCCACCGGGCCAGCGTAGGGGTTCTACACTCGTGGCGTGGACGGCACGATCGCGGCCCGCAGGCTGTTCGCGCCGCTCGGGCCGACCTACGAGCGCTACGCCGCCGTGCTCTCCTACGGCCAGGATCCGCGCTGGCGCGGCTTCCTGGTCTCACGCGTCCAGGCTGCGCCCGGCGACCGGATCCTCGATGTCGCGACCGGCACCGGCGCCGTCGCCCGTGAGCTCGTGCGGGCCACCGGCTGCACGGTCGTCGGCGTCGACCAGAGCCCGGAGATGCTCGCCGAGGCACGCCGTACGAGCCCAGGAATCGAGCTCGTCGAGGCGAGCGCCGAGGCACTTCCGTTCGCGGACGGCGAGTTCGACGGGCTCACCTTCACCTACCTGCTCCGATACGTCGCCGACCCGGCTGCGACCCTACGTGAGCTCAGGCGGGTCGTGCGGCCCGGCGGGACGATCGCAGGGCTCGAGTTCGGGCTGCCGCGGGGCTTCTGGCGGCCGCTCTGGGAGCTGCACGTCCGGGCCGGCCTCCCACTCGCGGGGCTCGCCGTCCGCCGAGGCTGGCGCGAAGTCGGCTCGTTCCTCGGCACCTCGATCCGCGACTACAACACGAGCTGGCCGCTCGAACGCCAGCTCGAGGCCTGGAGCGCGGCCGGGATCGGCGAAGCTCAGGCGAGGCGGCTCTCGCTGGAAGGAGGTGTCGTCACGTGGGGCAAAGCGAGCTGAGGGCTGCCTTCTACGCGTTGCGCCCGGGCGGCTGGCGCGACTACGTGACCGTCGTGCACCTGCCCTACACGGCGTGGAACCTCTCGTATGTCGCGCTCGGTGCCGCACTCGCGCCGCACTTCAGGACGGATCGGATGCTCTGGACGATGGCGGCCTTCGCACTTGCGCTCGGTGTCGCCGCGCACGGCTTCGACGAGCTGCACGGCCGCCCGCTCGGCACGGAGATCCCCGGGCGGGCGCTCGCAGCGATCTCCGTCGCCGCGCTCCTCGGCGCCTGCGTCATCGGCGTCTGGGCCGCCACTCAGTGGAGCTACGGCCTGCTCGCGTTTGTCGCCGTCGGCGGCTTCATCGTCCCGGCCTACAACCTCGAGTGGCTCGGCGGCAGGCTGCACAACGCCTGGTCGCTCGCGCTCGCCTGGGGCGGGCTCCCGATCCTGACGGCGTACTTCGCCGAGGCGGGCACCCTCAGAGCCGAGACCGTACTCGCAGCGAGCTTCGGCATCGGCTCGATCATGGTTCAGCGCCTGCTCTCGACTCCCGTCCGCCTTGCCCGCCGGACGCTCGGCACGCTCGAAGGCGTCGAGCCGATGGAACAGGCGCTGCGCATCCTGCCCTGGGCGAACATCCTCCTCGGCGCCGCTCTCGTGACTGCGCGCCTAACCTAGAACCCGAATGACCGTCGCCGCCGCCATCGCCGTTGCCGCCGCGATCGTCGCGGTCGCCGCCGCTGCGGGCGCACTCTCTGCTCTGCGGCGCGCGCAGTCGAGGGTCCGCACGCTGGAGGAGGAGATCGAGCAGGGTAAGGCTGCGTTCTCGGAGGTCGTCGTCCGGGAGTCGGAGCTCCGCGCGACCGAGCTCGCCGAGGCTCTCTCGCTCGCCCGCTCGCAGGCGCTCTCGATGCTCGCCGAAGAGGAGCGGCGCATCACCGAGGAACGGCGGCGCGACGTCGCTGAGCGCGAGCGTGACGCAACTGTCCGCCTCGGGGCGGCGCTCACCCAGGCGCAGCGGGCAGTCGAGCAGCGCTTTGCCGACTGGGGCAGCGACCTGACGACGCTCCAGCAGAGCCTGTCCGGCGAGCTCGAGCGGATCTCCCAGCGCCAGCAACAGCTCGTGGCGAGCATCGATGCGAAGGTCGGCGCCGAGAGCGAGCGTCTCGACAGTGCTCTCGAGGAGCACCGAGCCAGGCTTGCGAAGGCGCGCGAGGACCTCGACCGGACGATCGAGGAGGCCGCCGTCTCGGTCACGGCCGAGCTCGAGAGCCACGCCGCCGAGCGCCGCCGCGCCCTTCACGAGGTAGCCGAGCGCCTTCGCCGCCGCGAGCGGGAGCTTCAGGAGCAGATCGAGCGCGAGCAGACCGAGGCCGCCCAGCGGGTCGCCTCCCAGCTCCAGGATGTCGAGCACCGCCAGATCGAGCAGGTCCGCCGGACCGTCTCCCGCGAGGCACAGCACGCCTCGGAGGCGGCGACGACCCAGTTCGACGCGTCCATCCGCACCGCCCGCGAAGAAGCCGCGAAGCGGCTCGGCCGGGAGCTCGACCTCGCGGTCGAGCGGTTTGCGCGCGACGCCGAGAGCGTCCTCATCGAGCGGGTCGAGGCCGAGTTGCGGACGTTCGAGTCGCGGCTGGACGAGCTCGCCCGCCGGCTCGACTCGATCTCCGCCCGGGCCTGACGCTCGCGGCAGCCCACCACCGCGCCAGCCCAGCACTGCGGCGGGCTCGAATCCTCACCACTCCCACTGCTCAGGGCACGCCGAACCTCTAGAGTCGTACTGGACGCGTCTGCCACAAACTTCTCGTGGCAGGGTTCGTCTAGAAAGGAGCGAACAGGCCCGCACATGACACAGACGACCGAGATCCCCCAGTCAGAGCACGAGAAAGTGGTGTCGTGGCGCCTGCACGTGCTGGTCGAGGCCGGCTATCCGTCCGAGCTCGCGAAGCAGATCGCGAACTCCGACGCCGACCTGCACCATGCCGTCGAGCTGATCCTCGCCGGCTGCTCGCACGAGACCGCCGCCGAGATCCTGCTCTAGGAGCCTGTCTGCGGCTGTGAAGGTCGAAGCGACCGAGGTCGACGGGCGCAAGGTCTTCAGCGTGCGCGCCTTCAACCAGGGGATCGCCCTCTGGCTCGAGCGGCTTCCGACCGTGTGGGTCGAGGGCGAGGTGACCGAGCTTCGCCACCAGGAGCGCTGGGCGTCCGTCTTCTTCACGCTCAAGGACCCGGCCGACGGCTCGTGCCTCTCGGTGCAGATGCCTCGTGGGCAGTTCGACGGTCTCCGCCTCGGGCTGGCCGACGGCGAGCGCGTCCACGTCTACGGGCGCCCCGAGCTGTACGAGCAGCGCGGCGACTTCCGGCTTCGCGCCCTCACGATCGAGCGCTACGGGCTCGGCGCGCACCTCGCCGCGCTCGAGCGCCTGAAGGGCAAGCTCGCGGCCGAAGGGCTCTTCGCCGCCGAGCGGAAACGGCCGCTGCCGCGGATCCCACGGCTGATCGGGCTCGTGACCGGCAACGACGCAGCGGCCAAGCAGGACGTCCTGACGGCGATCACCTCCCGGTTCCCGCCGGCCCATGTCCTCGTCGCGGAGACCTACGTCCAGGGCCCAAGGGCCGCAGCAGCGATCGGCACGGCGCTCATGGACCTGTGCGATCGTGGCGTCGACGTGATCGTCCTGGCACGAGGCGGGGGCAGCTTCGAGGATCTTCTGCCGTTCTCGGACGAGCGGCTCGTCCGGGCAGTCGCCGCCTGCCGCGTGCCGATCGTCACCGCCGTCGGCCACGAGCAGGACACTCCCCTCGTGGACATGGCCGCCGACGTCCGTGCCTCGACACCGTCGGTCGCCGGGCGGATCGTCGTTCCCGATCTGGCCGAGCTCCGCGCCTGGCTCGACCGAGCCCATTCGGGGCTCGAGCGGAGCACCCGCCGCATCTGCGATCGCCAGGCCGACCGGCTCGGGGTGACGAGGGAGCGGCTCGGCCGGGCACCGCGCCTCGCCTTCGAGCGCCGCTCGGGCCGGCTCTCCGCGACCCACGGGCGTCTGCAGGCCCTCTCGCCGCGAGCAACGCTCGAGCGCGGCTACGCGATCGTCAGAGCAGGCGAGAGCCTGGTCACCGAGCCTCCCGCGCCCGGCACGGCGCTTGCGGTCGAGGTTTCCGGAGGCGAGTTCGGAGCGCGGGCGGAATGAGCGAGCCAAACGCATCCAACGAGCAGAGCTTCGAGGAGAATCAGGCCGAGCTCGAGCGCATCGTCGAGCGCCTGGAACGAGGCGACGTGGAGCTCGAGGAGCTGACCCGGCTGTGGGAGCGCGGCGAGGAGCTCTACCGCCGCTGTGCGGCGGAACTCGAGACCGTTCGCGGGAAGATCGAGGAGCTCTCGCGCCGGGTCGGAGACGCAGCCGAGCCCGAGCAGTCAGAATGACGTGATGGCAGAAGACTGGAGAGTGACCGTCAACGTGTCCGGCGGCGACGGGCACGGGCTGCATTCGGCCCTGCACCAGCTCGAGGAAGAGGCCAAGCTCGAGCTCGGCCGCCGGGTCGCGATCAGCGCCTCGGACTCGCAGGTCTTCGTCTACGCTGACACCCGCGAAGCGGCCGAGCAGGCCGAGGCGGCGGTACGGACGATCCTCGACCGCGACGGCACCCCGGGCGAGCTCGTCCTCGACCGGTGGCACCCGATCGAGGAGAAGTGGGAGGCCGGAGACGTCCCGCTCCCGGTGACGGCGGCCGACCGTGCGCGTGAGGAAGAGGCACTCGACGCACAGGACGACGCCGACTCGGAGGCGTCCGGCTATGCCGAGTGGGAGGTTCGGATCGACCTCAAGAGCCGGCACGAGGCGGTGGAGCTGCAGAAGCGGCTCGAGGCCGAGGGCCTTCCGGTCGCTCGGCGCTGGCTCTTCGTCGTCGTCGGCGCCGAGGACCGTGACGCCGCCGCGGCGCTCGCCAAGCGGCTCGAGACCGAGACCCCCTCCGACGCGCGGGTTCAGGTAGAGCCCGGCGGTGAGATGGTCTGGGACTTCGTCGACCCGGGCTGGTCGGGCTAGCTCGAGCTCTCAGACGGGCGTCTGTTCGAGCGGCTCGCTCGAGCGCTCGGCCTGCTGTTCTCCGTTGGCGTCCTCCGAGGACTCGATGTCCTTGAGCATTGCGTAGGACAGGCCTTCGCGGGCGAGGAAGATCGTCCCGATGCCGATCCCGACCGAGGCCTCGATCGCCTGCAGCCCGAGCCCGTAGGCGAACCCGCGCCCGTAGGCGACCCCGTACTGCGAGAGGGACACGGCGATCGCCGCCTGGGTGAGGCCGATGTTGCCGGGCCAGAACGGGAACACCGTGACGACGTTCATCAGCAGCAGCACGAGCCCGGCGGCCGCAAGCGGCTGGTAGATGCGGAATGCGTGCATCGCGGCGAAGACCGCGAGCAGCTGGCAGATCCAGCCGAGGAACTGGAAGAGCGCGGCGGTCGTGGCGGGGACCGGCTCGCGCATCACGGCGAGGCCCTGGCGAGCGCGGATCACATAGGCGCGCACCTTCCCGAGCCCATCCTCGAGCACATGCCCCTGACCTCGGGCGCCGACGAACGCGAAGGCGAAGAGCGCGAGACCGATCCCGAGGACGACGACGAGCGTCATCAGGGCCCAGTGCGGAAGCTTCGCGGCGAACAGGACCCAGGAGACGAGGGCGACCATCGGGAAGAGGTCGAACATCCGGTGGGCGAACACCGTCCCGATCAGCGTCGCCCAGACGCCGCGCCGCCCGGGTAGGCGCCGTGCGAGGACGGCGACCCTTCCGAGCTCGCCCACGCGCCCGGGGAGCACCGCGTTCGCAAACAGCCCGACGCAGAAGGCGGAGAAGACGAGCCTGAACGCCGGGCGGGAGGTGCGGATCGCCTGGCGGATGACGGTGTTCCAGGCGAGCGCCCGGACGACGACGGAGAGCAGGTTCAGCCCGACGGCGGTGACGACCCACGGCCACCGGACGACGGTGAAGCTGTCACGGACGACGTGCCAGTCCGGGCCCCGCCACCAGATGAGCGACGCCGCGAACGCGAGCGTCGCGACGGGAACGAGCAGCCGCCAGCCGCTGATCCTCACGCGGCGATCCGCTCGTAGATCGCCTCCAGGCGGGCGGCGATGTCGGGCCAGGCATACCGCTCCTCGGCCAGGCGCCGGCCCGCGATCCCCATCGCGACGCGTCGAGGCTCGTCCTCGAGCAGCTCGACGATCGCATTGGTGAGAGCCGACTCGTCCCCGGGCGGAACGAGCATGGCCGCGTCCGCGTCGGCCACGTCGGCGAAGCCGGGGATGTTCGACGCGACGACCGGGGTCGCGATCGCGAATGCCTCGACGAGGACCATCCCGAAGCTCTCGCCGCCGAGCGCCGGCGAGACGAACAGCTTCGCCGCCGCGAGCTCGCGGTCGCGCTCCTCGTTCGGGACGATCCCGAGCACGTCGATCCCGTCCTCGTCGAAGCGCAGACGAGAGTGGAGCAGGCGGTACTGGAGCGGATCGGTCCCGATCAGCCGCAGCCTCGCTCCGGTACGCCGGCGAATCTCGGGCCAGGCCCGCAGGAGCACGGGCAGCCCCTTGCGCGCATCGTGCCGACCGACGAACACGATCTGGTGCTCCCGATTCGTCGGGTCGGCCTCCGCCGGGACGATGACGCCGTTCGGGACGATCTCGAAGCCGGGGCCCAGCCAGCGGGCCGCCGACTCGGCGGCGAGGCGCGACACGGCGATACGAGCATCGATGCGGTCGTCCAGGAAGCCCCAGACCTTACGGGCGCCGCGCATCCAGCCGAGCTCGCCTGCGGCATGCCACGTCGCCGCGATCGGGCAGGCCGCGAACGAGAGCGCGGCGACGCAGATCGCGGGAGTCATCGGCTCGTGAAGATGCACGACGTCGAACCGCTCGTCACGCAGGACATCGCGCACCCGGCGGATGCTGCGCGGCGAGAGGACGATGTTCGGCAGCGACCCGTTTGCCGGAACGACGACGGAGCGGCCGACGGGGACGATCCCGGCGGGGAGATCGCCGTGCCGTCCCGTGCGCGGGTGGAGGAGCCTCGTCGCATGGCCGGGCGGGTCGTGGCCCATCACGATCTTCACCTCGTGCCCGCGGTCGCGCAGCGAGGCGGCCTGGTTCTCGGAGTGCTCGACCACCCCGCCCCAGTACGACCACGAGAACGGGACGACGATCCCGATCTTCACTGGGCGGCTCTCACGGGGCGGCTCTCACGGGGCGGCTCTCTCGAGCGCCGGGACGAGGCGTTCGATTCCCTGCTCCAGGGTCTCGTCGGCGACCGCGAGCGACAGGCGGGCCCATCCGCCACCGCTCGGCCCGAAGCCGGCGCCCGGAGCGACGGCGACCCTGTCCTCGAGGAGCAGGCGCTCCGGCGTCAGGCCCTCGGGCAGCCGGAGCCAGACGTAGAAGGTCCCCTCGCAGACCGGCGCCTCGGGGAGCGCCTCGACGAGCCTGTCCCGGCGACGCTCGTAGGTCGCCCGGCGCTGCTCGACGCTGTCCTGGGGACCTTCGAGCGCCGCGATCGCCGCGCGCTGCACCGGCGCCAGGATCCCGACCCGGGCGTGGTCGTTGTAGAGGTTCACGCGCTCGACGATCTCCTCGTTGCCGAGCACGAAGCCGATCCGCCAGCCGGCCATGCCGTACGTCTTCGACATCGACCACATCTCGATCCCGACGTCTTTCCCACCGGGCGTCGCGAGGAAGCTCTCCGGGGCGCGTCCGTCGTAGACGAGGTCGTTGTAGGCGGCGTCGTGGAGGATCGCCGTCCCGGTGCGCTCGGCGTATTCGACGGCCGCCTCGAAGGTCCCCGGCGCCGCACAGACCGCGCACGGGTTGGAGGGGTAGTTCAGGTACAGAGCCGCCGCGGCAGGCGCTGTGTCGAAATCGGGCTGCCAGCCTGCGTCGGGGTCGAGACGGACGAGGCCGAGCCCGGCGCCGGCGAGTGCGACGCCCGAGGGGTAGTCGGGGTAGTACGGATCGGGAAGGAGGATCGTGTCGCCGTGGTCGGCGAGGCTCAGGGCGAGCTCGACGATCGCCGTCTTCGTCCCGGGGACGACCGCGACCTCCCGCTCCGGGTCGAGCTCGACGCCGTAGAGCGTGCGGTACCGGCTCGCGATCGCCTCGCGGAGCGCCGGGAGCCCGCGGAAGGGCGCGTAGCCGTGCACTCCCGGCTCGGCAGCCGCATCTGCGAGCGCCTCGGCGACGTGCGGCGGCGGCCCGACCTCCGGGTTGCCGCGCCCGAGGTCGACGAGTGGAGGGCCGTCCTCGGCTGCCGCCGCCTCGACCCGCCGCAGGAGCGAGCCGAAGTACTGCTCCGGAAGCCGGCGCAGCCGATCTGGGCGGGCACGAGCCGTGCCGGGCCCATCGCTACCGAGTCGCCTGGCCACGGGCCCGATCGTACGCGCCCGTGCCGATCGACCGCCCCGACCGTCCTCTCGTGACGGGTTGACGCCGTCCGCAGGAGTCTCTACCTTTCTATCGAACACACGTTCGTCAACGATCAGTTCCAAGCGACCAGCGGCGACCCCGCCCTCAACCGACCGCGCGTCCCACGGAGGCCCCGATGCTCACCGACCGTCAACAGCAGATCTGGAACTACCTTGTCGATTACGTCGACGGGCACGGCTACCCACCGACGGTCCGGGAGATCGGCGAGGAGGTCGGCCTCGCCTCACCGTCGACCGTGCATGCCCACCTTGCGAACCTCGAGCGCGCAGGCCTCCTGCGCCGCGACCCGACCAAGCCGCGCGCGCTGGAGCTGATCGGGCGCGAGCGCTCGGTCGCCCACGAAGCCGAGCACGCCGCCGCCGAACAGAGCGCGCGAATCGACGCCGTCCGGCTCCCCCTTGTCGGCGAGATCGCCGCCGGTGCACCGCTCCTCGCCGACCAGAACATCGAGGACTACATGACGATGCCGAGCTCGACGAAGGGCGACTTCCTGCTCCGCGTCCGGGGCGAGTCGATGATCGAGGCGGGCATCCTCGACGGCGACCTCGTGATCGTCCAGCGGGCCGACGACGCGCGCAACGGCGAGATCGTCGTCGCGCTCGCAGGCTCGGACGAATCGTCCGAGGAGGCGACCGTCAAGACCTTCTACCGCGAGGGCAAGCAGATCCGCCTTCAGCCCGAGAACTCGGCCCTCGAGCCGATCTACGCCGACTTCGTCCAGGTGATCGGGCGCGTCGTGGGAGTGTTCCGCGAGCTGTGAGCGCTCAGGCTGGAAACGGAACCGTCCAGCTCTTCGCGCGCACGCTCGAGCAGGAGTTGTCCGCGCTCCTGCGGGGCGCGTCGCTCGAGTGCCTCGTCTGCGGCGAGTTCGTCATGCACGCGCGCGCCGGAGTCGTCTTCTGCCCCGAGTGCGGATGCCAGCTCGCCAGTGAGGCCGAGGGCGCACTCGCAGGCGGCGAGCTAGAATTCGAGACGCAGGCCGGGTGACCGCGGGCCTCGCCGGCGCCAAGCGCCGACGAGGCTCGAGGAAAGTCCGGACACCACAGGGCAGGACGCTGGCGAACTCGGCGCCAAGTCGATTGAGCCAGGCGGCGAAAGCCGACGGAAAGTGGCACAGAAAGGAGACCGCCACCGGCGTATTCTCCGGAGACGCCGGAGGTAAGGGTGAAACGGTGGGGTAAGAGCCCACCAGCGACCGCGGCGACGCGGCGGCTAGCCAAACCCCGTCCGGTGCAAGGCGAACAGGGCCCGCTACGAGGCTGCCCGCCCAGGGCCCGGGTAGCTGCCAAGAGGGATGGTCACCCTCGACAGAATCCGGCTTACAGGCCTGCTACAGAAAAGCCCTGTGAAAGCGGGGCTTTTCCATTGAGACGGGGCGTTGCTGCGACCGGTCGTTCGGACAACCGATCGAGCGATATCGCCGGTCCGGCGTGTCTGCAACAGTGACGACATGGCTCGCGTTCTGATCGCGTCGGCCGGGCTGGCGGCTGCCGCCGCGCTCGGTGCCTTCGCAGGCGGTGCCGGCGCGCTCACCACCCCTGGGCGCACGCGCACCGAGACGGCGCCGATCGTCGCACTCGCCGTGACCGGCTACTCGGTGAGCTACGCCGTGGCCGACAACGCCAAGCGCTCCGACTGCGCCCACATGTACTTCTGGCACACGGCGGGCGGCGCGACCGGCAAGTGGCGCTTCGGCGAGCCCACCGACGAGCCGTGCGTGGAGCATCCGAGCACCGGCGACGGCATCTCGGCGACCGCGATGTCGGCCGGACGGACACTCTGGGTGCAGTACGCGGGAGGCAACCTGCGCGACTGGCAGCTCTTCACCGCCACCCGCACCAAGCCACAGCCGCACCAGCTCGCCTTCGTCGAGCAGGACGTCGACCTGCCCTCGCCGATCGTCCTCGGCGAAGGGACCCAGGGCGCCGTTCCCTATGCCGTCGGGCCGAACGTCACCTACCTCGGGGACAACGGGGCAGCCGTCTTCAAATGGACGGCACCCTCGCCGGTGACCGCGCTCGCCGCCGGCTACGGCCCGGGCGGCGCGATGGTGGCTGCCGTCCTCAAGTCGGGCGTCCTCGACCTGCTCAACCAGTCGGGCACCGTCGTCCAGACCTACACCTACCAGCCGGGCCAGCTCGGCCCGGTGTACCTCGGGCCGGCAGGCGTCGTCGTGCAAAAAGGCGCGTCCGTGTTGATCCTCAAGGGCTCCCAGGCGACGACGATGCCGCTGCCGGCGCATGCGACGATGATCGGGTACGGCGGGGGACGGGTCTTCTACTCCATGACCGGCTCGATCCACGCACTCCAGGTGTCGAGCTCGACGGATTCGCTGCTCGTCGCCGGGACGAAGAAGAACCCGGTGATCGCGTCCTACGCCACGGCGGGCGGCTTCGCCTGGGCGAGCGGCGACACGATCAACTGGGACTGCGCGAGCTGCGTCAACTACGGGCCGTAGAGGCGCCGGCCTCGAAGCCGCTCAGTGCGGCCTCGACCAGGTCGGCCAGCGTGTCGAGGTTGTAGCCGCCCTCGAGCACCGCCGCGATCCGCGGGGCGAGGCCGGCGGCGCGCCGCGCAAGCTCTTCGAAGAGCTCCGTCGAGAGCTCGAGCTGGGCGAGCGGGTCGTCGACGTGCGCGTCGAAACCCGCCGAGACGAGCAGGAGCTCCGGCTCGAAGGCGGCGATCGCCGTCTCCGCCTGCTCGAAAGCCGCCAGGAACCCCTCGTCTCCCGTGCCCGCCGCCAGCGGAAGGTTGACGAGCGTCTCGCCCTGCTCCGCCGGCCCGCCGCTGCCCGGATAGAACGGCCACTGGTGCAGCGACACGAAGAGAATCGACGGATCCTGGCCGACGATCGCCTGCGTGCCGTTGCCGTGATGGACGTCCCAGTCGAGGATCGCGACCCGGCCGAGACCGAGCTCCGCCTGCGCCCACCGTGCGGCCACGGCGATCGAGTCGAAGATGCAGAACCCCATCGCCCGGCCGGGAAGCGCATGGTGACCCGGAGGCCGGGCAAGCGCGAACCCCTCGCGCCGAACGGCGTCGATCGCCGCGCCGGCCGCGAGCAGGGCAGCCTCATATGTCGAGTCGGTGCAGACCGTGTCCGCATCCAGCCAGCCTCGGCTCGCCCGCACCTGCTCGAGGAGCGCCTCGGTGTGGCAACGCAGGATGTCGGCGTCGGCCGCGGCCTTGCACTCGGTGAACCCGAAGCGCTCGTGGAGCGCGACGATCCGCGCCTGCGACTCGGGATGCGCTCCGGTCGGATGAAGGCGCCCGAAGGACGCGTGGCTGATCAGCTCCACGCGGTTGCCTGCTCGCTGATGCGCCGGGCGAGACCGTTGATCCCGAGCTCGCGTGCGAATGCCTCGGCCTGCGCCCAGTCGGGGGCCCCCGCGCGGAGCTCCGGAAGCGGAGCCCCCGCGTCCATCGTGGCAATTCTCTTGTAGAGCCGAAGGTCGTCGGCGATCGGCGCGAAGCGCCCCGCCTCCAGGATCGCCTCGAGCGAGCCGTGCTGGGCGAGCAGGTTCGCCGCCGACTTCGGCCCCACCCCGGGCGCACCGGGGATCCGGTCGGACGAGTCGCCCCGCAGCGCGATGAAGTCGGGAACCTGGGTGGGTTGCACGCCATAGCGCTCCTGCACCTCGGCCGTACCGATCCGTGCGAGCTCGCTCACGCCTTTCACCGGCTGCAGCACGGTGACGCGTTCAGAGACGAGCTGGAACGCGTCCCGATCGGAGGTCGTCACCACGACGGGCCCCGCCCACGTCGAGGCCGCGGCGGCGAGGAAGTCGTCGGCCTCGTACCCGGCGGCCTTCGCGGCGAGGAAGCCGAACGACTCGACCAGCGAGGGCAGCACGCCGAGCTGGTCGACGATCGAATCCTCGAACACGCGACCGGACTGGTACTCGGGGAGCGCCTCGTTGCGATAGGTCGGCGCGTCGAGCGTGTCCCAGCCGACGAGCACGCCGGCCGGCCGCTCGGCCTCCCACAGCCGAAGCAGGAAGTTGCCGAAGCCGACGAGGGCGTTCGCCGGTCGGCCGCCGGCCCCCCGGATCGATTTCGGCAGCGCGTGGTAGGCGCGGTGGGCGAGCGAATCGCCGTCGATCACGAGCAACAGACCCGTCGCGGAAGGACTTGTCATGCCCGGCGAGTATCGCGTACCTCGACACCGCGGCTATCGTGGCCCGCTGATCGAAATGGCCAAAACCACAAAACCCGCCGCATCAAAGGGATCCTCGGGCCGCCGCCTGGTGATCGTCGAGTCGCCTGCGAAGGCAAAGACGATCGCGGGGTACCTCGGCAAGGACTACATGGTCGAGTCGTCGATCGGCCACGTCCGCGACCTTCCCCACAGCGCGGCCGAGGTGCCCGCGGCTCAGAAGCAGGAGCCCTGGGCGCGCCTCGGCGTCAACGTCGACGCCGACTTCGAGCCGCTCTACGTCGTCGACCCGAAGAAGAAGTCGGTCGTCAGCGACCTGCGGGCGAAGCTCAAGTCGGCCGACGAGCTCCTGCTCGCGACGGACGAAGACCGCGAGGGAGAGGCAATCGCCTGGCACCTGGTCGAGGTGCTGCAGCCGAAGGTCCCCGTCCGGCGCATGGTGTTCCACGAGATCACCAAGCCTGCGATCGAGCGGGCCCTCGGCGAGACGCGCGACATCGACGAGCGGCTCGTCGACGCGCAGGAGACACGCCGCATCCTCGACCGGCTCTACGGCTACGAGGTCTCGCCGGTCCTGTGGCGCAAAGTCATGAAGGGCCTCTCGGCCGGCCGCGTCCAGTCGGTGGCGACGCGGCTCGTGGTCGAGCGCGAGCGCGAGCGGATCGAGTTCCGCGCTGCCGAGTACTGGGATCTCGTCGCCACGCTCGATCCCGGCGCCTTCGAGGCGCGGCTGCTCGCAGTCGACGGGAAGAAGGTCGCCCAGGGTCGCGACTTCGCCCGAACAGGCGAGCTCGTCACGGCCGGCGCCCTTCAGCTCGACGAGGATGAGGCCCGCTCGCTCGCGACCGGGCTCGAAAGCGCGACCTTCACCGTCCGCTCCGTCGAGCGCAAGCCCTACACCCGTCGTCCGGCCGCGCCGTTCATGACCTCGACCTTGCAGCAGGAGGCAAGCCGCAAGCTTCGCTTCTCGGCGCAGCACACGATGCGCGTCGCCCAGCGTCTCTACGAGAACGGCTACATCACCTACATGCGCACCGACTCGACCTCGCTGTCGGAGACGGCGATCGCCGCGGCGCGCGACCAGGCCCGCTCGCTCTACGGCGCCGAGGCGGTGCCGGCGGAGCCGCGGCTCTACAACAGAAAGGTCAAGAACGCGCAGGAGGCCCACGAGGCGATCCGCCCTGCGGGTGACCACTTCCGCCTCCCCGACGACGTGGCCCGCGAGGTCGAGCGCGACGAAGCGGCCCTCTACGACCTGGTCTGGAAGCGAACCGTCGCCTCCCAGATGGCCGACGCGCGCGGTGAGACCGTCTCCGTCCGGATCGGCGCGACCTCGGCCGACGGCAGAGACGCCGAGCTCGGCGCCGCCGGCACCGTGATCACGTTCCGCGGCTTCATGCTCGCCTACGAGGAGGGCCGCGACGAGGCCGTCGCCGCCGACGAAGAGGAGCGCCGCCTGCCGCCGCTCACCGAGGGCGACGAGCTTCGCGCCACCGAGATCGAGCCCGAGTCGCACTCCACCACCCCGCCGCCGCGCTACACCGAGGCGACGCTGGTGCGCGCGCTCGAGGAGCGCGGGATCGGACGCCCCTCGACCTACGCGTCGATCCTCGGCACGATCGTCGACCGCGGCTACGTGCGCAGGGTCGGGCAGGCACTCGTCCCGAGCTTCGTCGCCTTCGCAGTCACGACCCTGCTCGAGCAGCATTTCGGGCGGCTCGTCGACTACGAGTTCACCGCGCTCCTGGAGGACGACCTCGACCGGATCGCGTCCGGCGACGAGCAGCGAAGCGACTGGCTGCGGCGTTTCTATTACGGCGAGAGCGGCAGCGTCGACGCGGGGCTGAAGGCACTCGTGACCGACCTGGGCGACATCGACGCGCGCGCGGTCAACACGATCGAGATCGGCAACGGCATCGAGCTGCGCGTCGGCCGCTACGGCCCCTACATCCAGCGAGGCGAGGAGCGGGTGACGATCTCCGACGAGCTCGCCCCCGACGAGCTGACGGTCGAGAAGGCCGAGGAGCTCCTCTCGCAGGCGACCGATCACCGCGAGCTCGGCATCAACCCCGAGTCGGGACGGGTGGTCGCGGTCAAGAACGGCCGTTACGGGCCCTACGTGACCGAAGACGCCGAGGACGGCGAGAAGCCGCGCACGGCGTCTCTCTTCAAGTCGATGTCGCCGGAGACGGTCACGCTCGAAGAGGTGCTTCCGCTCTTCTCCCTGCCTCGCGTCGTCGGCGTCGATCCGGGAGTGAACGAAGAGGTGATCGTCGCAAACGGCCGCTACGGCCCGTTCGTCAAGCGCGGCAGCGACACTCGCTCGCTCGAGACCGAGGAGCAACTCTTGACGATCTCCCTGGACGAAGCGCTCGCGTTGCTCGCCGAGCCCAAGCAGCGCGGCCGGCGAGCCGCGGCGGCGCCGCTCAAGGAGCTCGGCCCGGACCCGGTCAGCGGCAAGCCTCTGGTCGTCAAGAACGGGCGATTCGGGCCGTACGTGACCGACGGCGAGACGAATGCGAGCCTCCGTTCCAGCGATTCGGTCGAAGCGCTCACGTTCGACCGAGCCGTCGAGCTGATGACCGCCCGCCGCGAGCGGGGCCCGGTCACACCGCGCCGCCGCCGCTAACCGCACCGCCGCCGCTAACAGAGGCTCAACCCTTCCCCTGGTTACGACAGGCGAAATGAGGGATACTGAGCAACGGGGAAACCTGGAAGAGGAGTCTTCCGCTACCTTGAGGTGAGCCTTTCGCGACACGAGGCGGCATGCTCGAGGAGGATGGGCGGGGGAACCTCGGGAAACCTCACGTTCCCCTGGAAATCAGAGGACAAATGCCGTACGGTGCGAAAGCTTGTTTTCTAGCCCGACGAAAGGCCTGAACACGTGACTCAGAATCAATTGGCAGAGCTGCTCGAGAGCGAGGGCGCCAAGGCGATGCTCGAGACCGGCGAGGAGCGCGGCTGGATCGAGCCGGCCGAGCTGGAGGCGTTCGCACTCGAGCACGAGCTCGTCGACGCGGACGTCGAAGACCTGACTCGCGAGCTCGAGCGCATCGGGCTCGAGGTGCGCGAGGCCCGGCCCGAGGAGAAGACTCAGGCCAAGGCCGACGAAGTTGTCTACGAGGCCGACGTTCCGTCGGGCGCGGGCGATAGCCTGCAGCTCTTCCTCGCCGATGTCGGCCGGCACAAGCTGCTCACCGCGGCGCAGGAGGTCATCCTCGCGAAGCGGATCGAGCGCGGCGATCTCGTTGCCAAGCGCCAGATGATCGAGTCCAACCTGCGGCTCGTCGTGTCGATCGCGAAGGGCTACCGCGGGCTCGGCGTTCCGTTCCTCGATCTGATCCAGGAAGGCACGCTCGGCCTCAATCGCGCCGTCGAGAAGTTCGATTGGCGCCGCGGCTACAAGTTCTCGACCTACGCGACCTGGTGGATCCGCCAGTCGGTTCAGCGCGCGGTCGCAAATCACGCCCGCACGATCCGCGTGCCGGTTCACGTGGTCGAGCGCCAGCAGAAGCTGTCGCGCGCCGCCCGCCGGCTCGAGGTCGAGCTGGGCCGCGAGCCGACGAAGGAAGAGCTCGCGGAGGCGACCGGCCTCCCGATCCAGCACGTCGACGAGGCGCTTTCCGCCGCGTCCGCGTCTGTCTCGCTCAACCAAACGGTTGGCGCGGACGACGAGGGCGAGCTCGGCGATCTCTTCGCCGACCGCGAGGCGCCGGATCCGTTCGACGAGGCCGAGGAGTCGCTTCGCCGCCAGAACATCCGCAAGGCACTCGATGCGCTTCCCGAGCGGGAGCGGCGGATCCTCGAGTTGCGGTTCGGCTTCGAGGGCGAGCCGTGGACGCTCGAGGCGATCGGGCACGAGCTCGACCTGACGCGCGAGCGCGTCCGCCAACTCGAGGGCCAGGCGCTCTCGCGGCTCGCAGCGCTGCGTGAGCTGGCCGGCCTCGCCGCCTAGGCGATCGGCAGCTCGAGCTCACCCGCCCTTCGGCCCGACGGCCCGCTCGTCGGCCGGCTGGTGCGAGTCGAGCCGCTCACCGAGGCTCATCGTGAAGGTCTGCGCGCGGCCGCTGAGGAGGATCCGTCGATCTTCCGCTTCATGGTCTACACGGGCGACTTCGACCGGTGGTTCGACGACGCGCTGGCTGCGCCGGCCGAGGTTCCGTTCGCTGTCGTGATGAATGGGCAGGTGGCGGGGTCGACCCGGTACCTCAACTACGAGCCTGCCCATCGCCGCGTCGAGATCGGCTGGACGTGGCTTCGGCCGTCAACCTGGGGCACCGGCGCGAACCTGGAGACGAAATACCTGCTGTGCCGCCACGCGCTCGAGGACTGCGGGCTCCAGCGGGTCGAGTTCAAGACCGACCGGCGCAACGAGCGCACGCGAGCGGCGCTGCTGAAGATCGGCGCCGAGTTCGAGGGGATCCACCGCAAGCACATGATGCTGCCGAGCGGCCCCCGCGACTCGGCCTGGTACGCGATCACCGAGGACGACTGGCCGGCGGCGAAGAAGAACATGCTCGCCCGGCTCGACCCGGCAAGATGAGATGCGCCGTCGCGGTGGCGCCCGTTCGGGCCGAGCCCGACAACGCGGCCGAGCAGGTCACACAGGTCTTGCTCCACGAGCCGCTCGAGGCCGGCGAACGTCGTGCCGGCTGGGTTCACATCGTCACTGCGTATGGCTACCCCGGGTGGGTCAAGTCACGCGTGCTCGAGAACGAGTCGGGGAGCCTGCCGGGTCCGTCGGGCCGCGCTCCGCTCGAGGAGGCCCGCCGGTTCCTCGGTTCGGCGTACGAATGGGGCGGCTTGACGACCTCGGGCATCGACTGCTCCGGTCTCGTCCATATCGCCTATCGCCTCGCGGGCCATCTCGTTCCGCGCGACTCCTGGCAGCAGGAGCAGGAAGGCACGCCGGTTCTCGACGAGGATGTCGAGCCCGGCGATCTCGTCACCTACGGCGCCGAGCGACCCGACCACGTCGCCTTCTGGCTCGGCGCCGGGCGCATTCTTCACGCGACTGCTCGAGACGGCCTCGGCGTCGTCGAGGAGGCGGAGCCGGCATACCTTGACGCTCGCCGCCGCATGGTTGTGCGGTTCTGAGCAGCAAGCTCGATCGAGGGATGCCTCTAAAGGGAAACCTTCGGAGCGCCGATACGGGCAACGTGGACGCTGCACAGAGGGAAGAGATCTTGACACGCTATCGCGAGCATTCGCGCCGTTTCCAGACGGTCGCCGCCCGCCGTACGCCTGTCGCCGAGCTGATCGAGTTCCCGGCGCGTCCGACCGGCCCTGAGCCCGAGCACACGCCGACTGCGCGTGAGATCGAGGTCCTCCAGCTCGTCTCGGAGGGGCTCGTCAATCGTGAGATCGGCGACCGGCTCTACCTCTCCGAGGAGACGGTCAAGAGCCATGTGCGCCACTTGCTGGCGAAGCTTCAGGCCCGGTCCAGAGCCCACGCCGTGGCTGTTGGCTTCCGGCGTGGACTCTTGACCTGAGCCCAATGCAGGTATTTCACCCTGGGCGCGAAATCACCGGAAGGGTGATGCTCGGCCAGGGCGAAACACTGATACTCAGTCCTGTCGGACTACCAGGAAATGAAGCCACCCGCGAGTGTTGCGCGGGTCGCGAGACGGGCAAGCTTACGCATTGCGGTGTCTCCTCTCGGTTTGGGAACTGACGGCAATCGGAATCTTATGACCCATTCGAGGGATGCGCAAGTAGAAATACGCAAGTTCCACCAGGTGGCACAAAGATGAAACTGGACAGAATGGTCAAGTACCAGGCGGCGCTCGTCGCGATGGGGCTCGTGCTCCTCGCGCTGGCGATCCCGCACGGGATCGGCGATCCGCTGGCCGTCGTGGCGCTCGCGGCAATCGCGATCGTGGCCGAGCGCGGCCGTGTGCGGCTCAACAACCACACCGAGGTCTCGATCTCGATCCTTCCGACCGTCTTTGCCGCGGCCGTGTTCGGCCCGCTCGCCTCGATGCTCGTCGCCTCGGCCTCTCTGCTAAACGACTTCCCGTTCCAGCACGTGCGCCGTCAAGGACGTGACGGCCAGCTTCTGCTGCGTTGGGGCGTCTACACGAGCATCCGGTCGATCTACGGCGCCGCGGCGGGCTTCGCCGCACTCGGCGCCGGCGGCTTCTTCAACGACGGGACGACGAGGCTGATCGTGGCTACCGTCACCGCAGCACTCGTGGCCGAACCGCTCGACGTTGCCTTCAACGGCTTCACGCTCTGGCTCCGACAGGGCCGTGCTGGCCTCCAGGTGATCCGGATGGCCTCTCCGATGACGCTGGCGAACATCATGCTGTACACCCCGATCGTCGCCGGCCTCACGGTCGCCTATACCGAGGTCTCGCCGTGGACCCTGCCGCTGTTCTTCCTGCCGGCCCTCGCGGCCCAGAGACTCTTCGGCCTCTATCAGGGCCAGCTCCGGCTCACGGAGCAGCTCGTCGACGCGAACGCCGACCTCGAAAAGGCGAACCTCTCGTTCGCGACGGCACTCGTCACCACGCTCGATGCCCGAGACCGCTACACCGCAGGTCACTCGGCAGCCGTCGCCATCTACGCGCGCGACATCGCCAAGCGCATGGGGCTCGACGAGGAGACCTCTGCGAAGGCCCACCTGGCCGGCCTCGTCCACGACATCGGCAAGATCGGCCTTTCGCCCGGCGTGCTGGAGAAGCCCGGTGCGCTCACTCTCGAGGAGCGGCGGGAGATGCAGGCGCACTCCGAGATCGGCGAGCGGATCCTCGCCAAGGTGGAGAGCTACGCCGAGATCGCGGCGATCGTCCGCCATCATCACGAGCGCGTCGACGGGGGCGGCTACCCGGACGGCCTCACGCTCGAGGACATTCCCGAGCTCTCCCGGATCATCGCCGTCGCGGACGCCTACAACGCGATGACCTCCGACAGGCCCTATCGAGACGCAATGCCGAGCCGCGTTGCCCGGCTGCGACTCGCGCAGGCGGTCGAGTCGCAGTTCGACACGACGGTTGTCGCTGCGTTCGAGGCCGTGCTCGCTGGGGCCACCGAGGCCTACCGCATGGGTCGCTCCGAAGAGTTCAGCTTCGAATGGCAGCAGGAAGAGGCCGAAGCTTACGAGGCGGCGGTCGAGGCCGAGTCGGAGTCAACTCCGGTCGTCTCAATTTCGGCATAGCGGGCTACGGCCGCGGCGCGAGTCCGCACACCAAGCTTGTCGAAAATATGGTCCATGTGCCGCTTGACGGTGCCTGGCGAGATGAACAATGTCGAGCCGATTTCGGCGTTTGTCCTGCCTTGCCGCACCTGATCAAGAACCTCGCGTTCTCTCGGTGAAAGAACCCCACGCGGCCCACTCGATCGCGAGGCGAGTCCGATCGATTTCGCTAGTGCGACGTCATTTGAGCGAAGGAGGACCTCGCGCAACTCAACGCGATGTTGAGGCACCTCGGACAGGTGTCGCAAGAGGTCCGGAAGAGCCCGTGCGCAACAGATGAGGCCGTCCCAGATACCGAGAAGTGACGCAGCGTCGAGGAGTTCGACAGTTGCTCGGACGCGCACGGCATCGTCGTCGAGCGTGAGAGTCTGCACAGCCCGACAGATGATGCGGCTGTCAATCGCCCGCGTAATCGTTTCAGCCTGCTCAGCGAACAACCTTCCTTTCGTCAACTCCCCTGCGGCCGACAACGCCAACGCTCGAGTTGCAAGGTACTCCCCGTGCATCGCCAGGCTCGAGTAATCCTCAAAGTCATCGACGGTCAGGGCTACGGCATCATCGGGACGCAACTGCGCGAGCGCAAGGCGCGCGCGAAGCATTCGTGCATTTACCTGCATGAATGCGTCCCTGCCAAACGCGGGACCGTTCTCGACACTACGAACAAGCGCGTCCGAGCGGCCGAAGTGACGGAGTCCAAGCTCGCTGGCCGCAAGAGATAGCTCGACGTGCGGCGTGCCAAAGGCGAGCCGCAACTCTCGTAGCTCCGACAGCGCCGCTCTCAGCACCTCGCGTGCCTCCTCGTAGCGTCCCTGGAGCATGAGTGCGTATCCATAGGTGTTGCTCCATCCGCTCCGAACCCACGGATCCGTGACTCCGGCGAGAGGTACGCGGCGCGTGTCGAAGTCCAGGCCCCTCAGGCCAGAGGTATCGGCGAGCAGTGCGAACCTGATCCGAGCGACGGCGGTGCGCGCTCGGTCACTCGCTCGAGGACTCGGGAGAGATTCAAGCTCTCGCAAGAAGATTCGAGTCCTGACGTCTTCCGAGATCAACGCGGCAAGGCACTTGCCCCATGCTGCGTCATTGCTATCGCTGTTTCGCATAGCGCACTCGGACGCCTGCGAATGAAGCTCTAGAGCTTCGCCGAACCGATGCATGAGATGAGCCGCGGAACCGGCGATCACGTAACAGCGGGCCCTTAGGGGATGCTCCGTCGGCAGAACCTCTCCGGCTGCCTTGCCGAACGTGCGGGCGTTTTCGAACCTACCGTCGCGCAATGCCACCTCGGCGGCAATCAAGTCGAGAAGCCATTGCGGAACGTCGCCATGCGCCTCTGCGTAGGTCCCGAACGTCTCAAGTGTCGCTATCCGACCGGTCTCGACCAGCGTCCCGTACGCAGCGGTAATCAGCGTTTCGAGCCGGTCGGACAGTTTGAAATCCTGGACCAACTCAAATGCTTCGTCGTAGAGCCCTCGCGCAACGGACAGGTCAAACGCCGCGGCCACAACCTCGGCGGCATCTTGCTCAGCTCGAAGCTTGGAGCGGAGAAAGGCCCGAGCAAGGGGATGAACAATGATCCGTCCATCTGATTCGTATGCCAGGCCCGTTGCCGCGGCACGCTCGCCTGCATCGGCGCCGTTGAGAACTTCATCGAGTTCGGCGAGTTCGAGCGGAGGTAGCACGGCCAAAGTGGTGAGGAAGGAACGGACGATGCCCGAGGCATGGTCGTAAAGCTCCTCCGCCAGGTAGTCGTAGAGCCGCGCCGACAAGGTACTGACGTCTGGTGGAAGGCTCGTCGAGTCCGCGTGTGCGGCGAGACCGATGACTGCTGGCCAACCTTGAGCCTGACGTTTCAGAGCCTCCGTCTCTCGACTTGATGGAATGAGCTCGGCGACTTCGTCGTCGTCGAGGGCCATCTCGGATCGGCCAATCTCAAGAGTCTCAAGGTGTACTCGCTGTCGGGATGTCGCCCACGACGGGCGCACTCTCGACGCCACGAGGAGCTTGAAGCGACCGCTATGTACCAATAGGGCAACTAACTCCTCGGCCGATCGATTCCCCGAAAGCACGTGATAGTCGTCGATAACTATCCAAGCATCGAGAGGCACGTGGGTGTGCGCCAAGATCGTGCGTGCGACGGTCTTTGCCTGCTCGAGGGGTGCCTTTGCAGCGCTGAGTGCTGCCTCGATCCGATCAGGGTCAAGGCCCGCGGTTCTGTGGAGCGCACCCCCGAGTTCGCGCGCGAGCACCGGGACGTCAGCGCTCGCAGAGCTTAGGCCGATCCACGCACCCGCTGTCTCATCCCGCCACTGGCGCGAAAGTGTGGTCTTCCCGTATCCCGCTGGCGCCACAAGCAACACCGTACGACTGCCGCTCCGAGTGATCGCCTCGAGCAGCCGAGACCGGCGCACGAGACGTCTCCCGAGCGCGGCCCCCCACGTCGATTGAACTGCCAGCGCATCCATTGCCTGCCGCGCCCTTGATTGGTGAACGAGAAAGAGAAGCCCGCCAGCCGGGCTCCACAACCACACTAGTGCGAGCAGCACACCCCGCAGAGAACTACCCGCGCCCGTGACGCACTGACGCCACGGGCGCGGGGGCCGTCTAGTCCCCGGTGTCGGTAAACGCCGACTCGAGGCTTTTTGCCAACGGGTCGTCACCCGTCAGAAGTCGGTAGGCGAGCGGGATCTGCCGCCGGCGAGGGACTCCGAGCTTCAGGCGAAGCGTGTCGCAATGTGCCTTTGCCGTCCTCGGCGAGATTCCGAGCTCACGTCCGACCTCTTCGTTCGAGCGACCCTCGGCTATCAGCTGGATCACCTGCTTTTGGCGCAAGGTGATCGATGAGTGATCTCTGAGTGCCTGCATAGTCCTGACGGTAATCGCCGAGGATCCGCAGGAACATTCACCGAAGGGCGTATTCCTCGAGATCAGACCTGCGTGCGCGCACCGAATGCGGCGGCGTGCCCGCGCGCATTCGCAGCCTCGGCCTCGGGCTCGTCGAGCGCGCCGATCCGCAGCAGCAGCTCGAACTCGTCGCGCAGGTGCGTCCGCATCATCTCGGGGCCGTCGGTGGCGATCGAGAACGCGACGCCGTTGTCGACGAACGCCCGGAACGTGCTCCGCACCTCGTCCTCGCCCGAGAGCGCCTTCGTGAGCAGGTTCGAGGTCGGGCAGATCTCGAGCACGATCCCGGTCTCGGCGATCTGCGCCATCAGCGCCGGGTCGCCGGCGGCGAGGATGCCGTGGCCGATCCGGTCGGGCCGCAGCGCCTCGACGACCTCGCGCAGCTCGGCGACGCCGAGCTCGCCGCCCTCCTCGCCGACGTGGATCGTCACACCCAGGCCGGCAGCGCGCGCGACCTCGATGTGCGGGACGATCTGGCGGTAGTCGTAGCGCTCGCCGCCCGGCCGCGGGCCGGCGATGTCGATCCCGACGATCCCGCGCGGCGCGTAACGGACGGCCTTCTCGACGATCACCAGGTTCTGCGCCGCCGTGAACGTCCGGTCCATCATCAGGATCAGCCCCGCCCGCACCTGCGGGTACTCGAGCGAGGCCTTGTCGAGGCCGCGGATCGCGGCCAGGATGATGTGGTCGAGGTCGCGCTCGCCGCCGCGGTTTCGCTTCATCGGGTTGAAGCGCAGCTCGAGCGTCGTGATCCCCTGCGAGCGGTAGGCGCCGCCGATCGCCGCGTGCACCGAGCGCTCCACCGCAAGCGGCGAGGACTGGATCAGCTCGGTCAGGTGGTAGATCTGGTCGAGCGAGTCGAGGTCCGGCACGCCGCGCGGATCCGACACGGTGACCATCCGGTCGAACTCCCAGAAGTCGCGGGTCGGCAGCGCGATCCCCTGCTCGTGGGCGAGCGACCACATGATGTCGCTCGCGACCGACCCACCCAGGTGGGTGTGCAGCTCGGCGAGACCGCCTTCGAAAAGCCCGTCCAGGTCCATGAGCCCGAGTCTAGGAGAGAGCGAACAGGAAGCGCCGGGGGAGAGCACGAGCGCCACGCCCGCTGCTCTCCCCCGTGGCACGCAATGCGCTGGAGAGGACTTGAACCTCCACGCCCCAAGGGGCACAAGGCCCTCAACCTTGCGCGTCTACCAATTCCGCCACCAGCGCGTGGACGCGCGGCATTCTACTCGCCCCGGACGCCCCTGGATCGACTCCTTGTCCCGAAGCGCCCCGCAGCCCGAACATCCCTTGTGTTGCACGGCACGATCGACGCCCACGCTTGTGGCGTGCAACACAAGGAAGCCTTGAGCAGCGGGCCTGAGCAACCGACTTGGTCGAGTGTGGCGGTGAGGCCGAGACGGCCGGAGGTCAGACGATCGGGACGAGCTCGCGCTCGAGCGTCTCGCGCTCGGGCTCGAGCCACGGGGGCAGCGAGAGGCCCTGCCCGAGCGTCGCCGGCGGCTCGTCGACGAGGAAGCCCGGGCCGTCGGTCGCGATCTCGACCAGGATCCCGTCGGGCATCCGGAAGTAGACCGACCGGAAGTACTTGCGGTCCTGCTGGGTCGTCGGGCGCAGACCGAGCTCGGTCAGCCGCTCGATCCAGGCCGCCTGCTCGGCATCGCCCGGGGTGCGGAAGGCGATGTGGTGCGCCGTGCCGGCGCCGATCAGCGCCGCCTCCTCGACCGGGGCGGCGAAGCTCGATCGGCGCGTCCTCGTCGAAGAGCCCCGCGTACAGGTCGGGGTTCCCGAACGCGACCACGTCGTGAAGGCCCGGGCTCCCGGCGGGAAAGAGGCGCAAGCGGCAGCCCGTCGGGATCCTCGTGGTCGATCTCGGTGCCGACCGTCGGCGTGTACGAGACCGATCGACTCGAGCGTCCCGCGCCCGAGCCGGCCGCGATCGGAGCGCGGCCACTCGAAGAAGGTGATGAGGCTCCCCGGAGAGCCGACCTCGTCCCCGAAGTACAGGTGGTAGCTGTGCGGATCGTCGAAGTTGACCGTCTTCTTGACGAGCGTGAACCCGAGCTCGTCCCGGTAGAAGTCGGTCGTCCGCTGCGCGTCGCTGCACACGCACGTGACGTGATGGAGCCGCTCGAGCTGCACGAGGCCTACGCGAGGAGGCGGTAGAGCACGACCGTGTTCGCGAAGAACAGCACCGACACGAGCACCGTCAGACGGGTGAGGTTGCGCTCGACGATGTGCGTCCCGCCCTGCGAGGTCGGCGTGAAGCCCATGCCGCCGAGGCCGCCGTCGCGACCCGAGTGCATCAGGATCAGCGTGACGAGCGCCGCCGAAAGCAGAACGTGGATGACCGAGAAGACCGCTAGCACCGCGCCCGAAAGGGTAGCTCAGGCGGCAGCAGCGGCGAGGACACGTGGCACGAGATCGTTCGCGATGCGCTCCTTCGTCAAATAGCTCGACGGCACCCGCCTCCTCGGCCTTCGCCATGTCCTCCGGATCGGCCGAGCCGCTCAGCACGACCACACGGCAGTGCGCCGGGCTCGCGACGATCGCCTCGATCGCCTCGAAGCTGTCGAGCCCGGGCATGCTCAGGTCCATCAGCACCACGTCGGGCTCGAGCTCGGTCGCAAGCGAGATCGCCTCCTTGCCGTTGTAGGCCCGCCCGACGACCTCGATCCGGTCGTCCGCCTCGAGGATCAGCTCGAGCGCTTCCGCGAACAGATGCTCGTCGTCGGCGATCAGGACCCGGGTCATTGCTCTAAGGTCATGGCGTGGACGGCGATGTCCGTATTCGTATACAAAAGGCGCTGATAACGGGAGACAATCGGCTCAAGCAAGGAGTCGATTTTGCGAAGGCCCGTGAGAGCTGGGAGCAGGCGCTCGCGATCGCGCGCGAGGCCGGGATCGAGGATGCCATCGGCCCGCTCGTCGCCTTCAGGCTCGCCGATCTCGAGAAGCTCGAACGAGAATCTGCTCCACCCGCTCCGCCTGAATCCTGAGGTCGTGCCCGGCCGCAGCCGCGCGGGCGGCCTCGTTGGGCGACGGGAAGCCCGCCGCCTCCTCGAGCGCGCGGCCGAGCGCGGGCACGTCGAGCGGATCGACGAGCAGCCCCGCCTCGGGCGGGACGAACTCCGGAGGCCCCCCGATCCTGGTCGCCACGACCGTCTTGCCGGCCGCCATCCCTTCGAGGATCGACTGGCCGAACGGCTCGACGAGCGAGACGCCGCACACGACGTCAGCCGCGGCGAGGTAACCCGGAACCGCCTCGTGCGGAACGACTCCCACGACGGACACTCGCTCCCTGCCTTCGAGCTGCGGCCGTAGCGGCCCCTCGCCGACGAAGGTCAGGCTGCCGCGGCCTGAGCGTCGCGAACGCCTCGGCCAGCCGCACCGGGTTCTTGCGCTCGGTCAGCCCGCCGACGGCGACGAACGCGGGGCTCTCGAGCGCGACCACCGGAACCGCGGCGGCGAAACGTGCGACATCGACGCCCGAGTCGACGACCTCGGTCTTGCCGCGCGCCTCCGGCAGCTTCAGCTCGAGCTCGCGCCGGAGGTAGTCCGACACCGCGATCACCGTCGAGGCGCGCTCGACGACTCTCCGCGTCAACGCCGCCACGCCCGGGATCGCGCCGATGTTCCGGACGTCGCGGCCGTGCGCGGTGACGACGAGCGGCGCGTCGAGGCCGGTCGCGATCAGCCCCGAGGGCACGAGGAAGTGCGCCCACACCACGTCCGGCCGCGCTGCCGCGCGGGCCGTGCGCCTCAGCTCCAGGTAGCGCCTCTTGCCGCCGCTCCGATGGTCGAGGACGGCCAACTCGAGCTCGTGGCCGCGCTCCCGGAGCGCCTCGACGAGCTGTGCGACGAAGACGCCCAGGTCGGGGTCCGACGGCCCCGGGTACATCTGCGAGACGACGAGGATCCGCAAGGAGCCGACGGTACCCGGCCCGTCAGAGGGCACCCGTCAAGCCCGGCCCCGGTCGTGGGTCCCCCACTCCTCCCGGAGCACGCCGCACACCTCGCCGATCGTGCACATCGCCGCGAGAGCCTCACGGATCGGCGGAAGCAGGTTCGCCGTCCCGCCGGCCGCCGCCCGCACCTCGCCGAGCGCGCGCTCGGCCTCGGCAGCGTTTCGCTCCGCGCGGACGCGCCGCGTCCGCTCCAGCTGCCGCCGCTCCGAGTCGGGGTCGAGGCGGTGCAGCTCGATGCCCGCCTCTCCCTCATCGCCGAAGGCGTTCATCCCGACGATCTTGCGTCTGCCCGACTCGACCTCGCCCGTCCAGGCGTACGCCGACGACTCGATCTCCGCCTGCACCCAGCCCGCCTCGACCGCCGCGACGGCGCCGCCGAGCTCGTCGATGCGGGCGATCAGCTCGAGCGCGCGCTCCTCGAGCTCGGCCGTGAGTGCCTCGACGTAGTAAGAGCCGCCGAGCGGATCGGCCGTATCGGTGACGCCCGCCTCGTTCGCGAGCACCTGCTGGGTGCGCAGCGCAATCGTCGCGGCCCGCTCCGACGGGAGCGCGAGGGCCTCGTCGAACGAGTTCGTGTGCAGCGACTGGGCGCCACCGCACACGGCCGAGAGCGCCTGAATCGCGACCCGGACGATGTTGTTCTCCGGCTGCTGCGCCGTGAGCGTCGATCCTCCGGTCTGCGCATGGAAGCGCAGGGCGAGCGAGCGCGGGTTGGTGACGCCGAAGCGCTCCGCCAGAAGCCGGGCCCAGAGCCGCCGCGCCGCCCGGAACTTCGCCACCTCCTGGAAGAAGTCGTTGTGCGCGTTGAAGAAGAAGGACAGCCGCTCGCCGAAGACGTCGGGTGCGAGCCCCGCCTCGATCGCGGCCTCGCAGTAGGCGATCCCGTTGGCGAGCGTGAACGCGAGCTCCTGCACCGCTGTGGAGCCGGCCTCCCGGATGTGGTACCCGGAGATCGAGATCGTGTTCCAGCTGGGCAGCCGCTCGGCGCAGTAGGCGAAGAGGTCGGTCGTGAGCCGCATCGACGGCCGCGGCGGGAAGATGTAGTTCCCGCGGGCGATGTACTCCTTGAGGATGTCGTTCTGCACCGTCCCGCGCAGGGCCGCGGGAGCGACGCCGCCGCGCTCGGCGACGAGTTCGTAGAGGGAAAGCAGCAACGCGGCCGGGGCGTTGATCGTCATCGACGTCGAGACCCGGTCGAGCGGGATCCCCGCGAGCAGCACCTCCATGTCGGCGAGCGAGTCGATCGCGACCCCGGTCCGCCCCACCTCGCCCTCGGCGCGCGGATCGTCGGAGTCGAGGCCGAGCTGGGTCGGCAGGTCGAACGCGACCGAGAGCCCCGACTGGCCCTGCTCGAGCAGGTAGCGGTACCGCGCGTTCGACTCCTCGGCCGAGGCGAAGCCCGCGTACTGGCGAATCGTCCAGGGCCGGCCGCGGTACATGTCCGGATAGATGCCGCGCGTGTACGGCGGCGTGCCAGGAAGCTCCGGCTCGGCCGGCGCGTCGGCGGCCGTGTAGACCGGCTTGATCTCGATTCCCGACTCGTTCTGGCGATGGCCGGTCGCCGCCACAGGGGTAGGCTAGTCGTGATGCGCGTGACCGTGAGGCTTTTTGCGGGCCTCCGCGAGCAGGCCGGATGGTCGCGGCGCGAGCTGGAGGCAGGACGAGTCGGAGACGTCTGGGCCGAGCTCGGCCTCGGAACCGAGCCCGAGGGGCTCGTCTACGCCGTCAACCGCGAGTATGCCGGCCCCGATCGGGTGCTCGCAGACGGCGACGAGGTTGCGGTGATCCCGCCCGTCTCCGGCGGTGCGTTCCGCCTCTCCGACGGGCCCGTCTCGCTCGACGCGGTCGTCCGCGAGGTCGCAAGCGACGAGGCCGGCGCGATCGCGACCTTCTCCGGGACCGCGCGGCGCCACTCGCGCGGCCGGGTCGTACTCCACCTCGACTACGAGGCCTACGAGGGCATGGCCGAGGAGACGATGGAGCACCTGGCCGAGCGCCTCCGCGAGCGGTACGACCTGCACGCGATCGCGATCCACCACCGGGTCGGCCGCGTCGAGCTGGGCGAGCCCTCGGTCGTGATCGCCGTGAGTGCGACCCACCGCGCCGACGCGCTCGCCGCCTGCAAGGACGCGATCGACCTGCTCAAGACCGAGGTGCCGCTCTGGAAGAAAGAGGTCTACGAGGGCGGCGAGGAATGGATCGGACGCGGCTCGTGAGCACCCAGGAGCCCCTCGATCCCTATCCCGCGCGGGAGTACGACCCGATCCATCCCCGCGGCACCGACTGGCGCGGCCTCGTGCGCAGGATCACGGCGCCGATCGTGTTCGTCTTCGGGCTGATCCTCAAGCTCGGCTCGTTCGCGAAGTTCGCCGCCGTCTTCGTCGCCTTCGGCGGCTACGCGCTGATCTGGGGCTGGAAGTTCGCTCTCGGCGTCGTCGTCCTGATCTTCGTGCACGAGATGGGGCACTTCCTCGAGGCGAGACGCGAAGGGCTCCATCCCTCGTGGCCCGTGTTCATCCCGTTCCTCGGCGCCTACGTGAAGTTCACTCGCGGCAACCCGTGGCAGACGGCCCGTGTCGCGATCGCCGGGCCGATCCTGGGCGGGATCGGCGCCCTCGCCTGCTACCTGGCCGGCCGCGCCGACAACTCGAGCCTGCTGATCGCGCTCGCCTACTTCGGCTTCGTGATCAACCTCCTCAACCTGCTTCCGATCGGGATCCTCGACGGCGCCTCGGTCTGGAGATCGACCCGCTGGCTCTGGCTCGGAGGGGGCCGGGCGAAGGCCCAGATCGCCGGCGGCCTCTTCGTCGCGACGGCGATCCTCCTCGCTGTCGGCGCCTACGCCGCCTACCTGCCGCAGCACAGGCTCTAGGAGTCCAATGGACGACCGCTGGCTCCTCCAGGCTCACGACGGCGACCCCGCGATCGCAGCGGCGAAGATCGGCGAGGAGTTCCGGATGGGCTTCGAGCTCCTGGCCCAGCTCGACCGTCCCGCCGTGACGATCTACGGGTCGGCCAGAATCGCCCGCACCGACCCGATCTACGCCGCCGCGAGAGCCACCGGACGCGAGTTCGGCGAGCGCGGCTGGGCGGTGATCACGGGCGGCGGGCCCGGGGTGATGGAGGCGGCGAACCGCGGCGCCCAGGAAGGCGGTGGGCTCTCGGTCGGCCTCGGGATCGTGCTCCCGCACGAGCAGGAGATGAACAGCTACGTCGACCTCTCCTACACGTTCCAGCACTTCTACGCGCGCAAGGTCTGCTTCGTGAAGCCGGCCGAGGGGTTCGTCGCCTTTCCCGGCGGCTTCGGCACGCTCGACGAGCTCTTCGAGGTCCTGACACTCACCCAGACCGGCAAGACCGACCTCGACCCGGTGGTGCTCTTCGGCTCCGAGCACTGGGAGGCGCTCGTCGACTGGATCCGCGCGCGGCTCGCAGACCACCGCCTGGTCGCGCCCGGGGATCTCGAGCTCTTCCGCGTCACCGACGATCCGGCGGAGACCGCCGAGACCGTGGTCGGCGCGTATCGGCGACGCGCCTAGGGACTACTTGAGCTCGTCGAGCGAGGTGCGGGCCTGCTCGTGAACCGCGCGGCGGCGCGTCTCGGGATCGAGCGGGGAGGGCGCGTCGTCGGCTGCCGCGCGAAGAGCCCCCGGCGCCTCGCCTGAACCGGCAGCCTCCGAATGCTCTGCCAGCTTCGCGCGTAGCTCCTCGGCCGGATCGGGGCCGAGCTCCCCGCCCCACGCCTCGGCCGGCTTGCGGCGGTGCTTTCGCCAGAAGGCTCCGAGTCCAAGCCCTCCCGCGATCAGCACCAGCAATCCTCTCACGGGCCCGATGCTACACTGGCCCGACTTCTCGCCACGCCCGTCGCGCCGTCGACCCGAAGCGGCGCCACAGCTCGAGCCCACAAGGGATCGCGCAAAAGAGGTGAGGCCGACTCAGTCCATGGGAAGGGAGATTCGGGATTGATGAACGACTACGAGATCTTGCTGATGCTGGACCCCGAGCTCGCCGAGGAACGCGGCGAGGAGATCATCGCGCGCGTCCGCGAGCGGGTCGAGACCGACGGAGGCAACTGGGACGGTCACGAGCCGTGGGGCCGGCGCAAGCTGACCTACGAGATCAACCATCGCACCGACGGCGTCTACCACCTGCTGCTGATCACGGTGCAGCCGGAGACGCTCGCCGAGATCTCGCGAGTGCTCAAGATCACCGACGGCGTGATGCGCCACCTCGCGGTGCGTCGCGTCAAGGGCGGTCAGACGAAGGCGCCGACCCAGGTGGCAGCCGTGTCCGCCCCCGCCGATGACGCCGACGGAGCGTCGGAGTAGCCTCGCTCTTTCACACAGGGAAGGAGCAAAGAGACCATGGCCAACATCAACCGCGTCGTCCTCGTCGGGAACCTCACCCGTGATCCCGAGCTGCGTCACACGCCGGGCGGGACCGCAGTCTGCAGCCTCCGCCTTGCCGTGAACACGCGCCGCAAGGACGGCGCGACCGGCGAGTGGACCGAGAAGCCGAACTACTTCGACGTGACCGTGTGGGGCAGCCAGGGCGAGAACTGCGCGCAGTACCTCGCGAAGGGCCGCCCGGTGGCGATCGACGGCCGGCTCGAGTGGCGTGAGTGGGAGGCGCAGGACGGCACCAAGCGCCAGGCGGTCGAGGTGATCGCCGACACCGTCCAGTTCCTCGGCAGCCGTGACGGCGGCGGAGGCGAGGGCAACCAGTTCGTGCCCGCCGGCGCCGCGAGCGGGTCGGACGCCGACTTCAGCGCGTCGCCGACCGACGACGACATTCCCTTCTAGGAGGAGCAAGCGTGGCAGGAAAAAGCAACAGCGACGGACGGAGCAGGAAGCGCCTCCCACCCCTGACGGGCGGGCGCCGCAAGTCCTGCTTCTTCTGCAAGTCGAAGGTCGACGAGATCGACTACAAGAACATCGGCGAGCTTCGCCGCTACATCTCCGAGAAGGGCAAGATCCGCTCGCGCCGGATCAGCGGAGCCTGCCGCCGCCACCAGCGTCAGGTCGCCGTCGCGGTCAAGCGTGCCCGCGAGATGGCGCTTCTGCCCTACGTGGCCGAGGGCCGCGACGATCGCGAAGGCGGCGGCCGGCGCGACCGCGGCGACCGCGACCGGGATCGCTAGGAGCCGGGATGCAAGTCGTTCTCCGTCAAGACGTCGAGAGCCTCGGCCTGCGCGGCGAGGTCGTCAACGTGGCCCGTGGGTACGCGCGCAACTTCCTGCTGCCGCGCGGCCTCGCCGAGCCCGCGACGCCGGGGCTCGTCCGCGAGCTCGAGCGCCGCGACGCCCAGCGGGCCCGGCACGAGGCCCAGTCGGCCGACGAGGCCCAGGCGATCGTCACGCGCCTCGAGGCAGCCGAGCTCCGCTTCGACGTGAGTGCAGGCCCGACCGGGTCGCTCTTCGGCTCGGTCACCGCGACGAACGTCGCCGACCGGCTCTGGGAGGACCACAAGGTCAGGGTCGACCGGCGCAAGATCGCGATGGACTCGATCAAGCGGATCGGGCGCTACACGGTGCCCGTCACGGTCTTCGGCGACGTCACGGCCGACCTGCGCCTGGCCATCGTCCCCGAGGGCGGCGAGCTGCCGTCCGAAGAGGAGCTCGCAGCCGCCCTCGCAGCCGAGCAGGCCGCCGAGGCCGAGGAGCACGAAGTCGCCGCAGAGGCCGTCGAAATGCCCGTCGCGGCGGACGATTCGGCCGCGGACGAGGTCGAAGCGGAGGACGAGGGCGGCGCTGACGCCGAGCTCGAGGCCTCCGAGGCTCTCGTCGCCGAGCCCGGCGACGAATCCGAAGAGTAAGCGCTCCACGACGAGATCGCCCACAGGCGATCACTCGCGGGAGTGATGCAGGCAAGCCGCGCAGCATGCGGTTATCCACACCGCTGTGGAAAGGGTCGCGGCGAGGTTCTCCACACCTGTCCACGTGGTTGTGAATTGTGCTCGGAACTTCCCGCTCGGAGCGAGCTTTTCATCCACCGCGCCGTCCGCCCTCTCTGCGAACATACGTTCTGTCTTGCCTGCTCAGCGCACCCCTCATCCGTCTCCACAGGCCGCTTTCCACACCGTTGCGGGAACCCGCCGCGACCGTTTGACTAGCCCCTGATGGCCGCGTCCCCCAGAGCCGCGTCGTCGGCTACGGCCCCCGTGTCTCGTGGCTACGACGGCGTCACACCGCTTCCGCCCCAGAATCTCGAGGCCGAGGAGTACGTCCTCGGCGCGATGATGCTATCGCCGCACGCGATCGAGGTCGTGAGCGACATCATCGACGGCGGCGACTTCTACCGCGAGTCGCACGGCAAGATCTACCGCTCGGCGCTGGACCTGTTCCAGCAAGGCCATCCGGTCGACGCGATCACGGTCGCCGACAAGCTGGACGAGCTCGGCCAGCTCGAGGAAGTCGGAGGCAAGGAGCGCATTCGCGACATCGCGACGCTCGTCCCGACGACCTCGAACGCCGGCCACCACGCCCGCATCGTCCGCGAGATGGCCACGCTCCGGGGCCTGACCGTCGTCGGCGAGGGGATCCAGCGGCTCGGCTGGGAGCGGCCGGGCGAGACCCCGGAGCTCGTCGACCGGGCCGAGCAGATGGTCTTCGACCTGGCCCAGCACCGGATCCGCGGCAGCTTCGAGCACATCGAGGTGCTCGTCCGCGAGAGCTTCGAGCAGATCACGGCGATGTACGAGGCGGGCGAGGAGATGACCGGGACGCCGACCGGCTTCCGCGACCTCGACAACCTCACCTCCGGCCTGCAGCCGGGGAACCTCATCGTCGTCGCCGGCCGCCCGAGCATGGGCAAGTCGGCGTTCGCGCTCGGCATGGCCTCGAACCTCGCCCTGCACCACGACGTGCCGGTCGCGATCTTCACGCTCGAGATGTCGAAGAGCGAGGTGTCGCACAGGCTCCTCTGCGCCGAGGGGAAGGTCGAGCTGCAGCACCTGCGCACGGGCCGGCTGACCCCCGACGACTGGCCGCGCCTGGTGAAGGCCTGCGACGCGCTCACGAAGTCGCCGATCTACGTCGACGACACGAGGCTGACGACGATGCTCGAGATCCGCGGCAAGGCGAGCCGCCTGAAGGCGCGCGAACCGAAGCTCGGGCTGATCATGATCGACTACATCCAGCTGATGGCCTCCGGCCAGAACATCGAGAACCGGGTCCAGGAGGTCTCGCAGATCTCGCGCTCGCTCAAGGTGCTCGCGGGCGACCTCGAGGTGCCGGTGGTCGCCCTCTCGCAGCTCTCCCGTGCCGTCGAGAGCCGCACCGACAAGCGCCCGCTCCTCTCCGACCTCCGCGACAGCGGCTCGATCGAGCAGGACGCCGACCTCGTCATGTTCCTCTATCGCGACGAGTACTACAACGAGGGCTCGGAGGATCAGGGGCTTGCCGAGGTGATCCTGGCGAAGCACCGCAACGGGCCGATCGGCACCGAGAAGCTCGCGTTCCTCAAGCGCTACGCCAAGTTCTCCGACCTGGCCCCCCGCCACGACACGCGAGTCGCCGCATGACCCGGCAGAACGCTGTCTGGGTCGCGCCCGGCGCCGAGGAGTACTCATGCCTCTGCGAGCGCTGCCTGGACGGCATCCGCTCGCGCGAGTCGTCGTTCCTCGATGCGGTCCGCCACGCGGCCGTCCGGGGGAGCCTGCCTCTCGACACGGGGATCGCCTTCGTCCGCTGCCGCAACGGGCACGAGCTCGTGATCCGTCGTGTCGAGCGTCCCCCCGCCCTCTCGTGCCGCGACACCCGGCAGCTCGAGCTCGTATGAGAGGCGCTCGCCTGTGAAGGGCTCTCGCGAGTGAAGGAATCCCTCACCGGATGATCGATCGCCAGCATGTCTGGCTCGGCCCCGAAGCGACCAGCTTCGAAGTGCCGTGCGAGGCCTGCCTGGCGCACAGAAGCGGCTGGGACGACACCTACGGCTGGGAGCTCTCGGTCGACTCGGTGCTGATCGAGGGAACGCTCCGCCGTGACGCCGACGTCGGCTTCATGACCTGCCGGCGAGGCCACCGGGTCGTCGTCCGCCGGGTCGGGCTCGAGTCGAAGCGGCGGCGCGCACGTCGCGCCCGTGCGCGCGGCGGCCTGAGTGTTGTGCCCACCGACGCGCCGCAGCTCGGCGCCGGGTAAGAGCTCATCGCAAAACGAAGCCTTGAGTCGCTCGGACACGCTGGGTGGCGCGAGGCTGCGTCCTCAGTCGGCCCCAATATCGCAGAGGATATTGGGGCTCCCTGTGTTTCGAATGACAGTGTCCTGCGCTCGCACCATCCGTGGCTCACGCCCGATCGACGAAGCGTCATTCTGCGATGAGCTCTAACCGGCCGCCGCCCGGCCACCCTCAGGCAAACTTCTGCACGTGCCATCGACCGTCGTCGTCGGCGCACAGTGGGGCGACGAAGGGAAAGGCAAGATCGTCGACCTGCTCGCGCAGCGCTCGGATGTGGTCTGCCGTTACCAGGGCGGGCCCAATGCCGGGCACACAATCGTCGTCGGCGACGAGACCTTCAAGATCCGCGCGACGCCGAGCGGGGTGATCTCCGGGAAGGTGTCGGTGATCGGCGCCGGCTGCGTCGTCGACCCGGAGGTGCTGATCGCCGAGCTCGACGGGCTCGAGTCGCGCGGGATCGACACGTCGGTCGTCGTGCTCTCCGGCAACGCCCACCTGATCATGCCGTGGCACATCGCGATCGACCAGGCCTCGGAGCGGCGGCTCGGCAAGCTGCAGATCGGGACGACCCGCCGCGGCATCGGCCCGTGCTACGCCGACAAGGCCTCGCGGATCGGCATCCGGGTGCAGGACGTCCTCGACCCGAAGATCCTGCGCCAGAAGATCGAGGTCGCGCTCGCCGAGAAGAACGTCTGGCTCGAGCGCGTCTACGAGGTCGACGGGTTCGACCTCGACGAGGTCGCGAGCCGCTACGAGAGCTACGCGCAGCGGCTGCGGCCGATCGTGGGCGACACCTCGCTGCTCGTCGACGAGGCGCTGACCGCCGGCAAGAACGTGCTCTTCGAGGGCGCGCAGGCGACGCTGCTCGATCTCGATCACGGCACCTATCCGTTCGTGACCTCGTCGAACCCGATCGCCTCGGGCGCCGCGACCGGGATCGGGATCGGCCCCACCCGGATCGACCGCGTTCTCGGCGTCGCGAAGGCGTACGTGACCCGCGTCGGCGAGGGCCCGTTCCCGTCGGAGATCGAGGGCCCCGACCAGGAGCGCCTGCAGCGGCTCGGCGGCGAGTTCGGGACGGTCACCGGCCGGGTGCGCCGCTGCGGCTGGCTCGACCTCGTGGCGCTCCGCTACGCCGTGCGGGTGAACGGGATCACCTCGCTCGCGCTGACCAAGCTCGACGTGCTCGGCGACTTCGCCGAGCTGCCGATCTGCGTGCGCTACCGGCTGCCCGACGGCTCGGAGACGCCTCACTTCCCCGCGCACCAGAGCGACTTCCACCATGCGAGGCCCGTGTGGGAGACGCTGCCCGGCTGGTTGGAGCCGCTCCACGTGGCGGGTAGTCGCGACGAGCTCCCCGAATCCGCGCGCCGCTACGTCGAGTTCGTCGAGCGCGAGCTGGCGGTGCCGGTCGAGCTCGTCGGCGTCGGCGCCGCGCGCGAGCACGTTCTCGCTTGATGGCCTAAGAGGCGGCGGGCCGGTCGCGCGAAGGAGGATGCGCGCGACCGGCCCAGCTTGCGTCAGGCGGCCTGGTCGACCAGGTCGAGCTCGGCTGCCTCGGCTGCGAGCTCGCGGTCGTCGGGCTCGAGCCCCCTGCCGTCGACCGGCGTAGCGGCCCGGCGCGGGAACGTCGTCACGGCGAGGCCGAGCACGGCGGCGATCACGGAGACGACGAGCGCCGCGTGGAAGCCGCCGAAGGCCGCTTCCGGTGAAGCCCCGGCTCCGCGATGCGACGAGTAGACCGCGGTCGCGACGGCCAGGAAGAGCGCTCCGCCGAACTGGAACGAGGTGTTCACGAGCCCACCGGCGAGCCCCTGCTCCTGCGGCCGGATCCCCGTCGTCGCCGCCACGTTGAGCGGGGCGAAGGCGAGCCCGAAGCCGAGGCCTGCGAGCAAGAAGGTCGGCAGCATGCCGAGCGCGTAGCCCGAGCGCAGCCCGACCGGCAGGAAGAGCGCGTAGGCCGCGACGAGGAGGACCATCCCGGTCGCGATCAGCCGGTTGACGCCGAAGCGGCCGATCAGCGGAGCCATGCGGGGCGAGAGGAGCGCCACGATCAGGCCGGCGGGGAAGATCGCCACGCCGGTCTCGAGCGACGACCAGCCTCGCATCTGCTGCAGGTAGAGGGTGAGGACGAACTGGAAGCCGATCCAGCTCCCGAACAGCGTCATCGCCCCGAGGTTCGCCCGGATCAACGACGAGGAGCGCAGGATCCCGAGCCGCACGAGCGGCTGGGCCGTGCGCCGCTCCTGCCAGACGAAGCTCGCGAGGATCGCCGCGGAGGCGGCGAACGAGCCGAGCGTCCGCAGGGAACCCCAGCCGACCGTCGGTGCCTCGACGAGGGTGAAGACGAGGAGCAGCATCGCGCCGGTCATCGTGACCGCGCCGGGGAGGTCGAACGAGCGGGAGGGCCGCGCCTCGGCCGCGCTCTGCGGCACGAGCTTCGACGCGCCGGCCAGCACGACCAGGGCGACGACGGTCGGAAGGAAGAACACCCACCGCCAGCCGAGCTCGGTGAGCACGCCGCCCAGGACGAGGCCGAGCGAGAACCCGGTCGCGCCGGTCGCGGTGTAGATCGAGAGCGCGCGGTTGCGGGCGGGCCCTTCGGCGAAAGTCGTCGTGATGATCGAGAAGCCGGCCGGGGCCGTGAAGGCTGCGCTGATCCCCTTCACGAACCGCGTCGCGATCAGCATCGTCGCCCCCGTCGAGAGCCCGCCGAGGCCGGAGCCCACGACGAAGACCGCGAGCGAGATCAGGAACATCCGCCGCCGGCCGAGCAGGTCGGCTGCACGGCCGCCCAGGAGCAGGAAGCCCCCGTAGCCGAGCACGTAGGCGCTGACGACCCACTGGAGAGAGCTCGTCGACATGTGCAGATCGCTGTCGATGGAGGGAAGGGCGACACCGATCATCGAGACGTCGAGGGCATCGAGGAAGAGCGCGCCGCAGAGGACGAGCAGCGCAGCCCACGCACGGCCGCTCAGGTGTTCGATTCCCGAATCGGGGAGTGGCAAAGCTTCTGTCGAGGCAGACATGAGCAAGCTCCTTTCAAAAGGCGTCTCAACCGGCCGCTCGGGAACATCCCTTCCCGGGGCCGGGCCATCAGCTATTGTTCGACCGGGATCATACATAAATGTTCGACGCTCGTCAAACAAAGATTGATGGCCCTCCGGTCGAGCTCCACCACCCGGACGCGTCCGAGCTCGATCTCCCGTCGCTTCTGAACGCCCTGAGCGACCCGGTGCGCCTCGAGATCGTCCGCAGCCTCGCCTGCTCCACCGGCGAGCTCCCGTGCAAGGCGATCGAGCTGCCGGTCAGCAAGGCAACCGCAAGCCATCACTTCAAGGTCCTTCGCCTGGCAGGCGTGATCGTCCAGCACGACGAAGGCACCAAGCGGATCAGCTCCCTCCGCCGCGACGACCTCGAGGAGCGCTTTCCCGGCCTCCTCGACTCGGTCCTCCGCGCTGCCCAGCGCGAAGCTGCGCTGACTCAGAAGCTCTAACAGAATGACGCTTCGTCGATCGGGCGCGCTGGAGGGTGCGAGGGCAGGACGCAGGGAGCAGCGCGCCCGAGCGGCACAAGGCTTCATTTTGCAATGAGCTCTTAGCTCAACTCACCCGGGCATTCGGCCGTGTGGACGCTCGCCCTGGCGATGTTGTCGCTTCGCCACTTCGTGGGCTTTGCGCCCTCTGACACCTGGCGGGCACCGTTCGCTCTCAGATCACGCTCAGGCTCGCGGCGCATCAACCAGCCAAGACCAGGTCGAGCACCTCCGTCGGTCCAGCCGCCAGGCCAGGATCGTCGCCCGCGGTCTCCTCAGCTTGGACTGCCAGTGCCCGAGAGCCCGGCGACCGGCCTAACACTCTCGCCCAGGCGTCAGGCCTCGCGCGGCGCGCTTACTGGGCGTGCGAGGCGACGGCTGCGGCCAGTGCCTGCTGGCCGGCGACGTTTGGGTGGAAGTACTGGGAGGTCGTGAGACCAGGCTCGTAGAACAGCGCCTTCATGTTCCGGATCAGTGCCGGTAGGCCGATCACGTTGGCCCAGTACATCTTGGCCTCTCTGTCGGCTTCTTTGCCTGCTGCTCCGATGATCGCGCCCTTGATGATTTCGGGTGTCACGAACCAGGTGTCGCGGTCGCAAATCGTGTGACCGGCCCAACTCGGGCTCGGAGCGACGTATTCGAGGTTCGACCGGCCGGCGCTCGCGACGGCGGACTTGACCGCCGCGTCGAAGTCGGTGATCAACCCTGAGGCCCAGATCACGTCGGAACGCTGCACCGCGTTAGCGCAGTAGGGAGTACTGAGCGTCGCCGGAAAGAAGTTGGGATAGCCGACGACGAGCACCTTGGCATCTGGCGCGAGGTCGGCGACCTCGCGGTACGCCTTGATCAAGCGGGGGATGAGCTTCGGAAGCTCGGCCTTCGCTGCGGCCCCGTGCTGGGCCTGACAGGTCGTGCTCTGGTCGTTCTTTGGCTCGACTCGCTGCTCCGCTGGGAGTTGACCGACCAGCCGAGCGAAAAACTGTGTGTACGCGTTCAGAGTCGCAGCGTCGTCGTGGAGTTGTTTCATCACCCCGTCGGCGACGCAATCCGAGACCACATCCCCGAATCCGAGGTCGTTCCCGCCGAACGACAGCGTCACGAGCTTGATGTTGCCGAGCTGAAGGTGCTCCCGCTGAGGTGGCTCATCAAGGTTTTTCACCTTGTATTGGGCGTCGGTGTAGACACCCGTGCTGAAGTTGTCGAGATCGTCGACGATCGCGCCCGAGCACGCGCCGAACTCGCTCTCCTTGCCGGGCTTACCGTCGAACTCCTTGTACCCGAGCTGGTTCGCGACGAGCACCGGCCACGCCAGATGCGAGCGATGACAGGCGTTGACGAGGTCAGCGGTGCCGGCGAAGTAGTCGCCGGCGCCCTCACCGGAGGAGTACGAGTCGCCGAGCGCCACGTAGGTTCCCGGCCCCGTGCCCGTCGAGACCTTCGAGCTCCATGTGAGCTTCGCCCTGATCGTGTACTTCGGATCGTTCGGGTTCACCACCGGCTTGCTCGGGCTGATGGCCGTGTAGCCGCCGTCGGTCGCGGCGCTGTGCTTGATGCAGCCGGCGATACAGACTTGGGTCTGATACGTGGAATCGGTCGAGAAGCCGTCGCTGTCCGAGGCAGACGCCGACCCGTTCAGAAGCGAGGAGAGCGTCGTGGTGGCCTTGAACTCCGTCCGCTGCCTGGAGACGTCGCCGACACCGATCGGAGGCACAAGGCCGCCGTAACAGGTTGCCAGATCACCCCCGCCGGCCCAACCGGGAATCGCCGCCGCCTCGAACGTCACCTTCCCGAGCTTGTCGATGCTCACTGCCGGCACGCCGGACTGGCCCGTGACGGGCCCCGAGCAGAGAACGCTGCCGTCGGCACCGCTAATTCGTGAGGCAGTGCCGCTGATCGAGCCCCCGGTCTGTGGGCGCATCAGCTTCAGCTTCGGATCCCACTCCCAACTCGCACTCCAGTGAACGGAGAACTTGTAGGTGAGCTGGATGCGCTTGGCGTAGTCGTAACTCGAAGCGGTGAGGGTCTCATCCCCGGTCCAGTAGACCCTGGTGAGCTGCCCCGGCGCCTTTGCCGCACCGGCCGCCGACACGAACACGACAACTGCGAGAACCGCGCAGCAACAGAACCAGAGCAGGCCAAAACGGCGCGATCGCACATGGAGATCATAGCTCCGAACCGCTACGGGAGGCAGCCGGCATTCCACACCCTCCGTGAAGCTGTCACCACGCGATCCGCTCGCACGGCATTCACGAACGAGAACCGCACGACGATCGTCCACAGCCAGGTGCGGGAGCGAAACGCGTCCCGGCCTCCGCGAAGTTCCCCCAGCACGGTCGTTCGCCTAGCTGGGACGTCACCCTTGCGGAGGCGCATCACGCCGATGAAGGCGCCGCCTCCGATTTAGGTGAGCCCGTCGACGAGGATCGCATAACCCGCGGGCCTGCCGTGGCCACGAGCCCGCCCGCCGCGGCAGTGCCGACGATCGCGGTGCTGTCTTGCGCCAGGCGCAGCATCGCGTTCGCGGGCCGAAGCAGCACCTCAGACACGGTTCCGGGAAGCGCTGCACGCGAGGCAGGGGTGAAGAACGCGGCCGCGCTCCCATTGAGAGCCGCAAGGAATGCGAGGATGACCACGCTCGCGTCGTGCGAGAGCAGCAGCGCGTACCTCGTCGCGGGGACCCGGGAGCCGTTCTTCCGCGACAACGCGATGCGGTGGGCGACCGCGCTGCGCGATGCCGGCGCCGACGTCGTGATGACCGAGCGCGTCGGATCGCACGGCGACTCGTTCTGGCGGGAAGAGCTGCCGTTGATGGTGGTGTGGGCGTTTGGGCGATGAAGCGTCACGATGCTTCTCCGCGCTAGGAGCTCGAAAGGGCGATCGCGAAGTCTGCGACGTGCTAGCTAGTTGCTCACGCTGTGGGAAAACCCCGCAGAACGGGTACCGGGAGGGTGTCGATCAAAAGGAGGCCTTGATGGAGTTCAACACGCTCACTGATGTGCTCGTAGACGAGCTCGGCGAGCTCTACAGCGCCGAGGCACAGCTCGTGGAGGCGCTTCCGAAGATGGCGGCAGCTGCCCACTCCTATGAGCTCCGAGAGGCCTTCGAGACACACCTGGAGGAGACTCGCAACCACGTAGCCCGACTCGAGCAGGCGTTCGGGGACATGGGCGTTCGCTTCATGCCGTCCAGGACATGCAACGCGATGCGCGGGATGATCGAGGACAACGACGAGCTCATCACCGCGACTGGCGACTCTGTCGCACTCGACGCCGCCTTGATCGGCGCCGCACAACGGATCGAGCACTACGAGATCGCGAGCTACGGCACAGCCCGCGCCCTGGCAGGCGAGCTCGACCTCGGCACGATCAGCTCCCTGCTCGACCAGAGCCTCGACGAGGAAGGGAAGGCCAACAAGACCCTGACGAAGCTCGCCTCCGGCGGCATGCTCAGCAGTGGGATCAACCGCCTCGCCGCCACCCGCTCCGAAAGCGACCAGGCAGTCAACGAAGAGACGGCGCACGACGAGCCGATTCAGGCCTAGAGCGGACGCTAGGCAACGTGCTCCGGCCGCGGCGCGCGGCTCCGCGCTCGGGGCGATGGGTCGCGGGCCGCACTCGGATAGATGCGTCAGTCGCCGTGAATCCGAGCGATCAGCTTCGGCCCGCCCACGATCAGCAGCGCGAGCGCCAGGATCGCGGCACCCGCATAGAGCCCGTAGCGGCTGATCGTGTCCGCGAGCGCCCTGCCACCGTAGTAGGCAAGCAACCCGACCACGCCCGCCCAGGCGATTCCACCGGAGGCGTTCCAGAACAGGAACCGTGGCCAGGACATGCCGGCGAAGCCGGCCACCCAGGCGATCGTCTCTCGGAGGAGAGAGACGAACCGCCCGAAGAAGACGGCTCGGCCGCCGTAGCGGGCGATGAGCGCCTCGGTACGCGGGAGGACGTGCCGGACGTGACGTTCGACCCACGGGAATCGCGCGATCAGCGCTCGCCCACCACGACGCCCGATCAGCCAGAAACCGAGGTTGTCACCGGCGATCGCGGCCGCCGCCGCGACGGCGATCACGCTCGCGATCGAGTAGCGGCCTTGCGAGGCGAGCACGCCGAACGCAATCAATGCCGTCTCGCCTGGAACCGGAATCCCGAACGACTCGACTGCGACCGCGGCGAACAGCAGCGGGAGGCCCTGATGCGTGACGAAGGACGTCATGGCGTGGGGACTAGCCGTTCAGGCGCGCGAGCAGGCGCGCTGCTTGCTGTCTCGGCGTGAGGGACGGTCCGGCCACCGCACCAAGCGATCGCTTGTATCCCCACCGAGCGGCAACCGTACAGCGCCGGATCGGTCGATTCAAACGCGCTCGGAGCGGCCGCGCAGGCGTTGGCGGGGCGAGACGCTGACGTTCGAGATCGTCACGAGCATCGTCGACCGCCGTTCAAGCCGAACGGACACACGCTGCGGCTGATTGTGGCAGCAGTCCTGTAGAGAGCGGTGGTCCAGTTCGGGCGACTGCCACGAGCACTGGCCGCGGGCATCCTTTGCCCTCGAGCGGCGGTCGGCCAGGCCGTTACCTGCTTGTTACCGGCGGTGAGCTATCTCTTCCGGTCATGAGGTGGCCTGGTATCCGGCGCACGTATGCAGTCGTGGCGGGTTCGACGCTGGCGACCCTCGCGTTGCTCACCTCCGGCTGCGGGGGAGGCTCGAGGCCGCCGGCGGTCGCGAGTCTCGAAACGACACCGTCAAGCAGCCGCAACAGCGCGGCCAGCAGCTTGTTTCCCCCAGGCGTCGGTAGATTCGGGGAGAGCATGTCGACCCAGGTCGGCACGGGCGCGGCCGGCGTCAAGTACACCGCCTGCATGCGCTCTCATGGAGTCCCGAACTTCCCCGACCCGGACGCCCGGGGAACGCTCACGATCACCGTCTCGCCATCGCTCAATCCAAGCTCGCCGCTGTTCCAGAAGGCGGAGGCCGCCTGTCAGCATCTCGTCCACGCCGGCAAGGCACCGAGCCCGGCGCGGCAGCAGCAGATGAAAGCGCACGCGCTTGGGTTTGCCGCGTGCATGCGCTCCCACGGCGTGCCGCACTACCCCGATCCGACCTTCGGAAGCGGTGGGACGATCAGCCAGTCGCTCAGCCGGGGCGAGGCGGATCCCAGCTCGCCGATCTTTCAAGCGGCTCAGAAGGCCTGCCAGCACCGGTAAGCCCGCGTCCGAGGCAAGGCAGCGCCGTCTCGGGTCGAGAACTTAGAGCCGCTTTACAGGGGCGTGGTTCGGTATGAGGATGCCCCCGCGCCGCCTCGCCGTTCTCGGCTTCGCAGTTGCGACCGCGACGCTCTTGCCGCTCGCCGCAGGCTGCGCCGGCCACGGTTCGCCAGGCGTCCCGAGCCTCGACTCGAGCACCTCCGCCGCCCAGACGACGACACGAAGCACGCCTCACCCGAACGCGGTGGCGTTCGCCCGGTGCATGCGCACCCACGGAGTCGGCGACTTCCCCGATCCGGACGGCAGCGGCAACATCGACCTCAAGAACCTGAACTCGGGTCCGGGCAGCGACCTGGACCCGAGGAGCGCGGCCTTCCAGACGGCGCAGAAGGCTTGCAAGGGCCTGGAGCCGAGCACGTTCTCGCCTGGCGGGCACCTCGCCTCCGCCGCTCAACGGCAGCGCGATCTGACGAAAGCGCTCGCGTTCTCGCGTTGCATGCGCGCGCACGGGATGCCGAAGTTCCCCGATCCCGATGGGACCGGCAGGCTCAGCGTTCGGTCGATTCGCGCTGCGGGTGCCGGCACTGCCTCCCCGCAGTTCCAGACGGCGATCAAAGCCTGCGGGCAGTTCAAGCCCAGCAATCTCGTCATCGGCCAGCCGCCCGGCGACGGCTGAGGTCGCGCCTGGCCTACCGCGTGGAACGGCGGGTCGTGGCGCACGTGCCGGTCATGCCCGCAGGCGAGCTCGACAACCCACAGGCCATCCTCGTCCCGGTGAAAGCCGACGATCGAACGTTGCACTCCCCTACGGTACGTCCCAACAGAGGGCGGCGGGCCTGCGCGTTGGAAGCGTCCCCACCCGTACAATCGGCTCACGCGTCCCCCGGCCAGGCAGCACGGCTCCGTCGCCATCGACGGTCGATTCGGAGGTTTCGCCGACATGCAGCACTGGGATCTGGCAGCAGGCAATGTGGGAGACAGAACGGGCCCACAGGTGCTCTTCTCCACCTCGGAGGCACGCGGAATCGTGATCGTCCTCGCCGAGGACGAGGAACTGGGCGATCACCAGGTGCGCGAGCGAGCGCTGATACAGGTCCTGCGCGGGAGCGTCACGTGTACGAGTGGTGTGGACGCGGCCGTCTGTGCTGAGGGCACGCTGATCGTGTTCGAGCCGGGCGAGCCTCATTCCGTGCGAGCGCTTCGGCCGACGCGACTGCTCGTCGTGCTCGCGCCCTGGCCTGCGCCGGGGCACTATGACGACGCAGAGGGTGAGGATCCGCACGAGCTGCCCGTTCACGCGACCCAACCGCCGCGAAGCGAACGCCTCTCGTAGCCCTCGCGATCAGTGGCCCAGCCGGGTCTCACCTTGCCGGCGAGCTCGGAGAGTGCGGTCCGAAGAGGAGCCATGCCCGTTCTATGGGCGTTCTATGGAGCCGGCAACGAGACTCGGCCTCAGAGAGATGACGCTGACGGTTCTTCCGAAGAGCGCGAAGGGCTCGAATCGCAAGGGCAAGCGCATGAAGTGCGCATTCATCGTCGTGGCTGCGTTCGCGGCGATGGCTGCGAATGCAGGGGCGGCCGGATTCGTGTCGCGCTCATGCGCGGACGGCGGCACGACCACGAAGTCGGGCGGCGGCTACCGGATCGACTACTGCGGCCCTGCCGTCGCGACGCTGCGGATCGGGACGAAGACCTACGTCTTCCGCAACGGCTCGTGCTTTGACGCCAACGGAAACGGCGTCTTCATGTTCAGCGGCACGGAGATCATCCGCGACGATGAAATAGCGAACGTCGGCGGCGGCGCCCCCGGCCTGTTCGTCTGGGTCGCCGTCACGAAGCAGGGAGCCGGCCTCGTTGCGTACGACGGGACGCACCCGCTGGTCGCCGGGAGCCCGAATCTGATCAAGACGCCCTCGATCGGCCCCTCGGGACGGTTCACAGGCCGGTCGAAGGCCCTGTCGAAACCGATCGGCGCCCGCTCGACCCTCGCCTTCAGCGGCACGTGGAGCTGCAACGGCCCGGTTCATTCCTGGGCCGACTACGTCGCCAACGTGAACAGGCCCGAAGGGGGCTAGCGCCACCGCGGCCGTGCGCGGCCGCCCTCACGCGGATCACAGCCCACTCCCATCCCATTCTCAGGAGCGGAGCAGATCCTGGTCCTCGGACGAGCAAATCGACAAGCGAAAGGGGGCTGGAACAGATGAGCGCACGGATGATCTCGAGTGGGCGGCAGAGCTCAAGAGGGCGCCGGCCGCGGATGCGCGCACGCCTGGCTGCTGCGGCCGCCGTGGTGCTCCTGAGCGTCATCGCCGCGACCTCGGCCGGCGCCGCGACCGCCGTCAGCTCCAACTGGTCCGGATACGCGGTCACGGGCACCTCCTTCTCCTCCGTGACCGGAAGCTGGACGGTGACCGCCGCCGACTGCGCCTCGACGAGCGGGACGGTCTCCGCCTCGGCGTTCTGGGTCGGGCTCGGCGGCAACAGCGACTCGGAGTCGCTCGAGCAGGTCGGAACCGAGGCCAACTGCAGCGCAGCAGGCGCGGTCGGATACTCGGCGTGGTACGAGCTCGTGCCGGCCGCATCGGTGAAGCTGCCGCTCGCGATCTCCGTCGGCGACAGGATCACCGCGAGCGTGACGGTTCATGGCACCAAGGTCACCCTCGTCGAGAAGGACCTCACCACCGGCAAGCGCGCAAAAAGAACACGGACGATGTCCTCGACGGATGTCTCCTCGGCCGAATGGATCGCCGAGGCGCCCTCCGCCGTCACCCGGGGCGGAACCGAGGTGCTTCCCTTGACGAACTTCGGGACGATCAAGTTCACGAACGCCAGGGCGACGTCGAAGAGCGGTCACACCGGCTCGATCGCCGACCGGGCGTGGACGGCCACGCGAATCGCGCTCGAGACGACCGGCGGCGGCGCGGGCGGGCCCGGCTTCCAGTTCGCGTCTCGCACCGTCGCGGCCGAGGTCGTCCCGACCGGGCTCAGCGCAGCCGGGAGCGCGTTCTCGGTGACCTGGAGCGAGGAGACCTCGTCCTTCCCCGGAAACGAGCGGTCAGGGCCGCCGTCCTTCGGGCGCCTTGCCCTGCGCGGTGTCGCGGCAGCCGGCTAGCGAGGCTCCAAGCAGGGCCCGATGAGCGAAGGAACGGGGCGGGCGGGCTAGAACACGCCAGGAAGTGGCCTCCCTGGAACCCGCCCGTCAGGCGGAGTCGCACCAGCGCGCGGAGCTGCACGGTGCGTTCGGCAACGACGCGTTCGGACGCATCGCGGAGAAGGCCGCGAGATTCTTCGGCACGCCTCAGTACATCCTCGGCCAGACCGCCGCGGTCATCGCCTGGGTGGTCCTCAACTCGACCCAACTGCGCCTCGGGTTCGCGTGGGACGTCTACCCCTTCATCGCCCTGAACCTGCTCTTCTCACTCCAGGCTGCCTATGCCGCTCCGTTGATCCTGCTCGCCCAGACGCGGCAGGCCGAGCGCGACAAGCTCCATGCCGATCGGATCGACAAGAACCACAGCCGGATCGAGACGGCCGCGAAAGCCGAGACCGACAAGCTCCTCGATCTCCTCCAGGCAAACACCACGCTCACCGAGCAGGACAAGGAGCTGACCGAGCAGGTCGCCGACCTGACGAGGCAGATCCACAAGCTGCTCTCGGAGAAGGCGAGCTAGGAGTCCCGCCTCCCACAAGCCTCGGCGCCAGGGGCTCGTCATCCGGCCGGCGGGTGCGAACTCGAATACCGTTGCTCGGTATGGAACGCTTCTCGCGCTGGTGCTCGTCTTCCCAGGGGCTCTTCGTCCTCGCTGCCATCTTCGTGGCCGGCGCGATCGCCGACGCCGCGCTCGGGCACAGGACGTCCGCGATTCTCTCCGGGGCGCTGGCGCTCGCGATCGTCAGCCGCGCGTGGTCCCGTCGATCGCAGTAGGCGCCGTGGACGGTGCTGCTCGACGGCTACACCCGATTCGAGGCCTTCTCGTCGCTCTCGGGCTGACTGCGCTCGTCGCGGGCTGTGGCGGGAAGCGTGCGGCGGTCACCACGACGAGCGACACGAAGGCGATCTTCAGCGTCCGGGCCGTCGAGACTGCCTTCGCCGGCGCCAATCTCGACCTTCACAACCCGGCTCCCCCGGCTTCCACCCCCCACGTCTTCGCCACCGTCACGCTGCTCACATCGGTTCGGCCGCACGAGGGCTGGACGGTCGCGGCCTACGTGTACCCGACTCGGAGCGAGGCGAACGCCTCCTTCGATGAGGATGCCGGCGAGTGGAGCTCGAGTGGCATTGCAGCCGCGCACGAGGGAAACCTCGTCGTGGTCGTGATCCCGCGCGGCCACCTCCTCTCGCGACCGGCAGCCGTGTTTCCCATGCCGGCTGTCATCTACAAGGCGCTGAATCTCCTCCCTCGCGCCGGATAGGCACCGGGGCGCCTGACGGTCGCACTTCTTGCGGTGAAGAGCAGAGCCATACTTCGACGGTGGAGGATGTGCAGCCGCCGATCTGCCCGGCCTGTGGGGTGACGATGGTCCCGGCGATCCTCAGCGAGCGGGAGGCGCGGGGCAGGGAATGGGTCTGCCTCGAGTGCGAGGAGACCGCGCCGCAGGACGAGCTGTGAAGCCTCACTGCTGATCGTCGCCCGCCGAGCCCGGAGGGCCGCTCAGTCCGCGGCGAGCTCGGCCAGGCGGCCCGACTGCTCAGCCTCGATCGTCTCCCGGAAGCCGCCCACGACCTCGTCGCCGACGACGACGAGCGGGCACTGCTGACGGCCTGTCCGCTCGAGGAGCGCGGCTCGATCGGCCTCCGTCGCCACGTCGACGGTCGTGTACTTCAAGCCGCGCGAGTCGAGCAGGTGCTTGATCCGGGTGCAGGTCTCGCTCTGCTCGCTGATGTAGAGCGTGATCTCAGCCATCGCCGACCAGGATAACCGGGCGGCATGAAGGGCTGGGCGCTCGGGCCAGGTCGGACTTGAGAAGCGTCAGTCCGTCCACCAGCCCTGGGCCATCTCGACCTCGGACGGGTCCTCACCGGCGCCGAACGCGAGGTAGTCGACTCCGTCAGGCCCGCCTTCCATGTCACGCATCGTGTCTACTCGGAGCCGGCCGGCAGGGGACGCACCGCGCGATGTCCGGAAGGCATACAGTCGCAGCGTCCCCAACACGAGAGGTCAACAGTGACCATTGGCATTCGCATCAAGCTTCCCGGCGTCACGCAGGATCAGTTCGATGCAGCGCACGACCACATTAACCCCGACCGCTCGGTGCCGAGCGGGATGATCTTCCACTCCTCCGGCCCGATCGAGGGCGGATGGGGCGTGATCGACTTCTGGGAGTCGCGTGCCGACTTCGACGCGTTCCAGTCTCAGATCGCCGCGGGGATGCAGGCCGCGGGAATCTCGATGGACGGCCCACCGGACATCAAGGAGTTTCCCGTCCACGAGACCATCAGTTAGGTCGTCCCGAGCCGGCACTCCGGCTCCGACGGGCACCTCTCGAACGGAGACGGATCCGGCGTGCTGAGTGGGCCACCACTGGGCACGCCGGGTCCGTCGGTCGCGCGCGACATCTAGCTCTCAGACGTGGCCCGAGGAGCTGCCGCCGTCGTCCTTGCTACCGGTCCTGTCGAGGCACGTCGCGTTGATCCACGGTCGACACCGTCCTCGTCGCGCGCCCTGCCTCCCTGTCGTCGTTTGCGAGTCCCGGCCGCACGCTCGCAAGGCAACTGCGACGTAGGGGGGGAGTGATGGCGACGAACTGGTCTGAAAGTGGTGACCGGACTATCCCGTCGAGGCACTCGGCGGAGCGGCCGGCAAGACTCGGCCTGCCTCCGCTCCAGGTAGCTTCTTCGCGAGATACCCGACTCCCGTCGAGAGAGAGCCGCGAGCGATGAGCCAGACGATCAGCGAATCCGGGCTGGGCCACACACTCGGTGTGCGGAAGCGGATCGTCCTGATCGCGCACGACAACCGCAAGGCCGACCTGCTCTCGTGGGCGCGCTTCAACCGCGGCACACTCTCGAAGCACGAGCTCCTCGCCACCGGGACGACGGGGGCGCTCGTGTCCGAAGAGCTAGGCCTCCCCGTGCAGCGGTTCCTGAGCGGCCCGCTCGGCGGCGACCAGCAGGTGGGGGCGGCGATCGCGGAGGGACGCATCGACGCGGTCATCTTCTTCTGGGACCCGCTCGAGCCGCATCCTCACGACGTCGACGTGAAGGCGCTGCTGCGGGTCGCGGTCGTCCACAACGTCGCGATCGCCTGCAATCGCGCGACGGCCGACTTCGTGCTCTCGAGCCCGCTCATGAACCAGGAGTACGCGCCGAGCTTCACGCCCGAGGGTGTCGAGGAACAGATCGCCGCGGCTGCGGCCGACCTTCGCTCTTAGATTCTGCGCGCCGGGGCTGCCCCTACCGGCCTCGGATCGCCGTCCCGGGACGCCTCTCACCCGCGGGCTGGTTGCGAGAGCCGCGCGACACCGACCGCCCGATTCGAGCCGCCAGGCCTCGACCGGCGACGCCGGCAGGCGTTGCGCCGAGCGACGACAGCCTGTCGCGGGCCGAGCGATGGGCGAGGATCGGGATGTAATCGTCGAACCGGGCCGAGGCGAGCAAGGCCCCGGTCACCGTCTCGACCTCGCGGCGAACGACCTCGTGATGGAGATGCGGGAACTCGGCCGCCAGCATTCGGATCGTGTGATCGAGCTTCGACTTCGTCCCGGGCGTCATCTCTTGCATGGTTCCCCCTTGTGACGACCTGACCCAATGACCAAACCGAACCAGGACCACGGTGCGCGGCGGGCTCCCGCCGGGCATCAGGGAGTCCACTGAGGGCGATCGGAGAAACTGCTAGCGAGACGCCTCGAGGAAGAGCCGAACCGCGCCAGGCGTGAACGGGCCGACGTCCCTAGCCGGCGTCACCAGCGCACGCGCATCGGGCGCTTGCTCCCCGGCCACGGCCAGTACAGCGCGCGCAAGCCGAGTAGTCGCCGGAGGGCTCAGTGCGCCCGCGGGGAGCTCGACGACGAAGGCCGTACTCGTGGGGAGCACGCGGTTCTCCCACCCGACGACGCTGCCGTGCTCGCGCGCGAGCCGCTTCAGCCGCATCCCTGCCGCGAGCGCGAAGCGGCGTTCGATCGAGAGCTTGCCGCCGGACTCGTCGACCACGTCCAGATGCTGGTGGAACCAGATCGAGACCCGCGGCCTGACCCTGAGGATCAGCTTGGCGATCGAGCGGCTTTCCGGCTCGGAGAGCGCCCGCGGCCCCGAGTAGAAGACACCCGTGAGATGCCGCCAGCCCGCGGGGAAGTTGCGGTTCAGGTCGACCCAGTGGGCGTTGCCCCGTGTGCCGGCCGCCGCTCCGTCGGGATTGAGGTCGGGAACGATCCAGAGATCGAGGCCCGGTCGCGGCACGATCGAGGCGAGCCGGTCGGCGACCGCGATCCCGGCGCACTCCGTCCCGTGAATGCACCCCACGACCAGGGCCTTGTTCGGGTTGTCGGGGTCGCCCACCTCGATCGCGACGATCGGGCGGCCCTCCACCGAGCGGCCGAGAACGACGGTCCGGTGGACAAGCACCTCGCGCCCGGCTCGGCTCGCCGCCGTACAGGCAAGACCAGCCGTAACCGCCGCGACCAGCACGGCGAGGCCAACGCGGCCCAATGCGCCCGTGTCTCCCCCGGCCACCCCCGCAGCCATATGCGAAACGCTACTCGACAAACAGGCGCACCACCTGGCATGGCTAGGCTCAAGCGATGGCGGCGAGAATCGACCGGAGGTCGATGGCGGATCTCTGGATCGGCCATCTTTCGGCCGATCTCGCCTCGGGAGCGCTCCCGGCCGTGCTCGTCTTCCTCAAGCCGGCGCTCCATCTCTCGTACACGAAGACCGGCGCGGTCGTGCTGGTCGCCACCGTCACCTCGTCGCTCGCCCAGCCGCTCTTCGGTCACTGGTCGGACCGGCATACGACTACCTGGCTCCTGCCGGTCGGCATTGGCTGCGCGGCGCTCGCGACCTCGTTCTCGCCGCTCGCCCACAGCTACTGGGTCCTCCTCGTGCTCGTCTCCATCTCCGGTCTCGGCGTCGGTGTCTTCCATCCGGAGGCGATGAAGCTGGCGCGCCACGTGAGCGGCGCGCGTCGTGCCAGCGGGATGGCCGTGTTCCAGACGGGGGGAAACCTCGGCATTGCGTTCGGCCCGTTGCTCGCGGGAGTCGCGCTCGCAGCGGTCGGGTCGAAGGGCGGGCTCGTCTTCCTGATCCCGGGCAGCCTCGCGGTGCTGCTGATCCTGCGCGACTTCGGCCCGCTCAGCCACGCGCGCCGCGCGGGGCACGAGCGGATCGGGCGCAGCGGGAAGGCGGATCGCCCCGGCGACTTCAAGCGGCTCCTGCTGACGATCGGGTTTCGAAGCGTCGCCTACTACGGCCTCTTCACCTTCGTGCCGCTCTGGGAGGTCTCACAGGGCCACTCGAAGAGCTACGGGACAGCGCTGCTCTCGGGCGTTCTCTTCGGCGGCGCCCTGGGGACGCTCTGCGCAGGCCCGCTTGCCGACCGCTACGGCGGCAAGGTCGTGCTCGTGTCGGCGATGGCCGCGACGCCGCCGCTCGTCCTCGTCTTCGTCCTCGGCCACGGCGTCGTGAGCGCCGTAGCCGTCACTCTTGCCGGCGCGATGATCGTGAGCGGCTTCGGCCTCACCACCGTCATGGGCCAGGAGTACATGCCTTCGAGGATCGCGATGTCGGCGGGCCTGACCGTCGGGTTCGCGATGGGCCTCGGCGGGATCGCGGCCGTGCTGCTCGGAGTCGTTGCCGACACGATCGACCTGCGGGTGGCGCTCCTGATCACGGCGATCACCCCCGGGATCGGCGCGCTCGTCGCGCTCTCCCTCCCTAGCGAGTCGCGCCATCCGGCGAAGCCGGCGACCGCACCGGCCTGATAGCGCTCGTCGACGCAGCGTAGGCCCTGGCGGAAGCCCGTCGAACCTCCAGGTCAGCGAGAGGAACAGCTCGGGCTCGCGCTTCAGCGAAACGAGGGCGATTCGAGCTCGCACGAGGCGGCGTAGACTCGAGTCGTGAGGGTGCTGCTCGTCGGGTCGGGTGCGCGCGAGCATGCGCTCGCCTGGAGCCTTGCCCGAAGCAGCTCGCTGACGGAGCTGCACGCCGCACCCGGCAACCCCGGGATCGCGACCCTCGGCAGCTGCCATCCGATTCGCGCGGACGACGACGAGGGCCTGCTCGACCTGGCCCGGACGCTTGCGATCGACCTGGTCGTCGTCGGGCCCGAGGCGCCGCTCGTCGCCGGCCTCGCCGACACACTGCGCCGCGCAGGCGTCGCGGTCTTCGGCCCGAGCGCTGCGGCCGCCAGGATCGAGGGCTCGAAGAGCTTCGCCAAAGAGGTTCTCGCTGCCGCCGGCGTGGCCACCGCCTCGCCGCTCGGGACGGCGACGGCGCCCTGCGTGATCAAGGCCGACGGGCTCGCCGCGGGCAAGGGCGTCTTCGTCTGCCGCTCCGACGACGAGGCGCGAGACGGCCTTCGAGCCGCCCAGGCGCTCGGTGGTACGGTGGTCATCGAGGAGCTGCTCGAGGGGCCGGAGGTCTCTCTCTTTGCGCTCTGCGACGGGCGGCGGGCCGTTCTGCTCGGCGCAGCCCGCGACTACAAGCGCGCCGGGAACGGCGATACCGGCCCGAACACGGGCGGCATGGGAGCCTTCTCGCCCGTCGGGCTTCCCGTCGAGACCTCGAAGCTCGTCGAGCAGGTCCACCAGCCTGTGCTCGACGAGCTAGCCCGGCGGGGCACGCCGTTCGTCGGCTGCCTCTTTGCCGGTCTGATGCTCACCGACCGCGGCCCGCGGGTGCTCGAGTTCAACGCCCGCTTCGGCGACCCCGAGACGCAGGTGCTGTTGCCGCGCCTCGACGGTGACCTTCTGACCGCCCTCGCGGCCGCGGCGGCCGGGCAGCTCGGCGATGCGCCGGTGCGGGAACGGGCCGAGGCCGCGACGACGATCGTGATCGCGGCGCCGTCATACCCGGAGCGGAGCGACTTCGTCGGTGCCGAGATCACCGGCATCGACGTCGCCGAGGCCGCGGGCGCATTCGTCTTCCACGGGGGCACGGCAAGCAACGACGGCCGGCTCGTCACGAACGGCGGACGGATCCTCTCGGTGACGGCGGTCGCCCCGTCCGCAACGGAAGCTCGTGCAAAGGCCTACGGAGCAGCAGCGGCGATCGAGTTCGACGGCAGCTGGTGCCGCACCGACATCGGCGCCTGAGGCGCTCGCGATGACTAGGCTCGGGGAACTGTGAGGGGAGACCTGTGAGCGAGCCCGTGGTGGGCATCCTCGTCGGCTCGGAGTCCGACCGCGAGCGGATGCAGGCAGCGTTCGACGAGCTCGACGCCCGGGGCATCCCGTGGGAGTTCGACGTGCGCTCGGCCCACCGCACGCCGGACGCGGTCGCCGAGTACGCGAAGTCAGCGGCCGGGCGCGGGCTCCGCGTCCTGATCTGCGGAGCCGGCCTGGCCGCGGCTCTTCCGGGTGTGGTCGCCGCTCACACCGAGCTGCCGGTGATCGGCGTGCCGCTTCGCTCGTCGATGAGCGTGCTCGACGGGCTCGACGCGCTTCTCTCGATCGTGCAGATGCCGCCGGGTGTCCCGGTCGCGGCCGTCGGCGTCGACAACGCCAAGAACGCCGCCGTGCTTGCGGCCAGGATCCTCGGCTCCGGCTAGAGGCACCGGCGGGGCGATCGGGCGGAGCCTCTAGACTGGCCTCGTGATCGCCCGCTACTCCCGGCCAGAGATGAGCAAGATCTGGTCGGAGCGAGGCAAGCTCGAGCGGTGGCTCGAGGTCGAGCTCGCGGCCCTCGACGGCTGGGTGGAGGTGGGTGCGATTCCCGCGGCCGACGTTGTGGCGATCCGGTCGGCGGCAAAGGCACCGACGCCGGAGCGCGTCGCCGAGATCGAGCTGACGACCGATCACGACGTGGCTGCGTTCGTCGATGCCGTCTCGGAGCACCTCGGGCCCGAGGGCCGGTGGATCCACTACGGGCTCACCTCCTCCGACGTCCTCGACACGGCTCTTGCCCTTCAGATCCAGGATGCGGGCAAGGTGCTCGTCGAAGGCCTCGATCGGGCGCTCGCCGCGGTGATCCGAGTCGCCGAGTCGCACCGCAACACGATCTGCATCGGGCGAACCCATGCGATCCACGCCGAGCCGACCACGTTCGGCTGGAAGCTCGCAGGCTGGGCGTTCGAGCTCGATCGCGACCGCACGCGCCTCGCGCGCGCGCTCGAGAGCAACCGGGTCGGGCAGCTCTCCGGCACGGTCGGGTCGTACGCAGGCCTCGATCCGGAGGTCGAGCGGGTCGCCTGCGAACGGCTCGGCCTGGAGCCCGATCCACTTTCGACCCAGGTGATCGCCCGCGACCGCCATGCCGAGCTGCTCTCGGCCCTCGCGCTCACGGCCTCATCGCTCGAGCGCTTCGCGACCGAGATTCGCCACCTGGCGCGGACAGAGGTCCGCGAGGTCGAGGAGCCGTTCACGAAGGGGATGAAGGGCTCCTCGGCAATGCCGCACAAGCGCAACCCGAAGGTCGCCGAGCGGATCTGCGGCCTCGCGCGTGTGGTGCGCAGCGCCGGCGCAGTCGGGCTCGAGAACGTCGTCCTCTGGCACGAGCGCGACATCTCGCACTCGTCCGCCGAGCGCGTCGTCGTGCCCGACGCGTTCCTGGCGCTCGACTACATGCTGGACCGCTTCGTCTGGATCGTCGAGGGCCTCGTGGTCTATCCCGACCGGATGCTGCGCAACCTCCAGGCTTCGCATGGCCTCGTCTTCTCGCATCGCCTGCTGCTCGCGCTCGTCGAGTCGGGGCTTCCGCGCGGCGAGGCCTACCGGCTCGTGCAGCGAAACGCCATGACCGCCTGGGACGAGGAGCGCGACTTCCGCACGCTCGTCGCGGCCGACGCCGACATTCGAGCCCACCTCGACGACGAGGCCCTCGTGAGCGTCTTCGACCTCCAGGCGACCGTCGCTCACGTGGATACCGTCTTCGACCGCCTCCAAGCCCTCGCCCAGAAGGAGCCCGTGCATGTCTGACACCGCAACCCACCTCGCCAGCGGCAAGGTCCGGGAGCTCTACTCGCTCGACGACGACCGCCTGCTCCTCGTGGCGAGCGACCGGATCTCGACCTTCGACGTCGTCCTGCCAACGGAGATCCCCGACAAGGGCCGCGTCCTCACCGGCCTCTCGGCGTTCTGGTTCGCGCAGACGGCATCGATCGTTCCGAACCATCTGCTCAGCCTGCGGCCCGACGGGCGCTCGACCGAGTGCCGGCGCCTCGAGATGCTCCCGATCGAGTGCGTCGTGCGCGGGTACCTGGCCGGGTCGGGCTGGAAGGACTACCGGGCAAGCGGCGAGGTGTGCGGTCACCGCCTTCCGGAGGGGCTCAGCGAGTCCGAGCGGCTGCCCGAGCCGATCTTCACGCCTGCGACGAAGGCCCAGACGGGGCATGACGAGAACATCGACCGGGAGGCCGCGGCCGCGCTCGTCGGCGAGGAGCGCTTCGCCGAGGTCGAGCGGCTGACGCTCGAGCTCTATGCGTTCGCCTCGGCGCGAGCGGCAGAGCGGGGGATCATCCTCGCCGACACGAAGCTCGAGTTCGGGATCGACGGGAGCGGAGCTCTCGTGCTTGCGGACGAGGCCTTCACGCCCGATTCGTCTCGCTTCTGGCCGGCCGACGAGTACGCCCCCGGCGGCCCGCAGCCGTCGTTCGACAAGCAGTTCGTCCGCGACTACTGCGAGTCGCTCGGCTGGGACAAGACCCCACCCGGTCCCGAGCTTCCCGCCGACGTCGTCGCGGGCACCCATGACCGTTATATCGAGGCGTTCGAGCAGCTGACCGAGCTCGCGTTCGACGATTACCTCGCCGACCCGGAGCTGGTGCTCCGTTGACGGGCAGCCCGACGGACGTGTCTCGGCAAAGCTCTGCCAGCTCGGTGACTCCCTTGAAGGCCACCGTGCTCGTCCGCCCGAAGGCGGGCATCCTCGATCCGCAAGGGCAAGCGGTCGAGAACAGCCTCAGGCACCTGGGCTTCTCGGTCGCCGACGCGCGCGTCGGCAGATTGGTGGAGCTCGACGTCGAGGCCGGTGACGAGGCAGAGGCACGGGCCCAGGTCGAGCGGATGTGCGAGCAGCTGCTCGCCAACCCGTTGATCGAGAGCTACGAGATCGAGCTTCGCGCCACGTCGTGATCTCCGGCTCGCACTCAACGGAGGCTCCGCTCGTGGCGGTCGTCGTCTTCCCGGGCTCGAACGACGACCGCGACGCTGTCCTGGCGCTGAACGGACTGGGAGCCGACGCCCGGCCGGTCTGGCACACCGAGACCGAGCTCCCGGCGGGCACGACGGCGGTCGTGCTGCCCGGCGGGTTCTCGTACGGCGACTATCTGCGCTGCGGGGCGATCGCGCGCTTCTCGCCCGTGATGCGGGCCGTAACCGAGTTTGCCGGGCAAGGGGGGCCGGTGCTCGGTATCTGCAACGGCTTCCAGGTGTTGACCGAAGCAGGGCTCCTTCCGGGCACCCTGCGCCCGAACGAATCGCTGTCGTTCGTCTGCCGCGACGTGAAGCTCGAGGTCGCAACCGCCTCGACCCCGTTCACGAGCCGCTGCGGGCCCGGTCAGTGCCTGACGATTCCCGTCAAGCACGGCGACGGCTGCTGGTTCGCCGATCCCGAGACCGTGGCCGAGCTCGACGCTTCCGGCCAGATCGTCCTCCGGTACGCCCCCGGCGACAACCCGAACGGTGCGGTCGACGATGTCGCGGGTGTCTGCAACGAGGCGAAGAACGTCTTCGGGCTGATGCCCCATCCCGAGCACGCCGTCGATTCGCTCCTCGGCTCGACCGACGGCGCACTCATCCTCGGCTCGCTCGTCGACGCCGCGCGCCGGCTTCCGGCCGCCGCCTGATCGCAGCCCGCTAGGCACCACCTCCCCGCCCCGTCGCCGGCCGAGCGCCTTGCTTCGGCGCCCCCACCGCTCCCAGCGCGTCGGCCAGCTCTCGCTTCGTGGCCAGGGCCGCGCCGAGCCGCTCGAGATCACGGCGCCGCAACGTGACCGGCCCCCGCCGCGCCACACCGTCGCGTGCGTAGGCGAACCGCACGAGCTGCTCCCCGCTCCGCAACTCGAGGAGCTGAACGACTGTCGTGAACCGCAGTTCCCCTGCCTGCTGGGTCACCTTTGCCTCCTGGACGACGGTGGTAGATCCCCACGGCGTCGCGGCCTTCAGCGCCCGAGCCTTCCGCCCAGCCGTGGCGCCGCGGCTTCCCTGCGCCGGGCTTCCCTGCGACGGGCTTCCCTGCGACGGGCTTCCGCGTGTCGCCCTTTGCTGCCTCCCTCGTCCCCGTCTCGCCCTTTCGCGTTGCCACGACTGCCAACATACCGGAGCATCTGTCACGGGACCGTGCCAGATCCGTCTCAACTTGCGCACGGACCGAGGATCGCGGCGCGCCTACGCGTCGATCGAAACGTGGCCCGGCATCGCGGCGACCCGCTCGAGCCACGCAACGATCCCGGGGTAGCCCGCGAGCGAGAAGCCGCCCTCATCGGCCACGTGCGTGTACCCGTAGAGGGCGATATCCGCGAGGCTCGGCGCCTCGCCGACGAACCAGTCCCGGCCGTCGTCCAGGTGCCGCTCCATCGCCGCAAGCGCCCGGTTCCCGGCGGCCATCCGCTCCTCGAGCCGGCCGGCGAAGGCCTCAGGGCGGCCCGAGTACTTGATCCAGAAGCGCACGACGGCGATCGCCGGCTCGTGGTCGTACTGCTCGAAGAACATCCACTGCAGCATCTGCGCGCGCTCGTACCGATCCGTCGGCACGAACCGCGTTCCTTCGGCGAAGTACCAGAGGATCGCGCCGGATTCACCGAGCGGGCGGCCGTCGTCCAGAACGAGGGTCGGCACGCGGAGCGACGGGTTCAAGCCGCCGAGGACGCCGGGCCGGTTCGACCGATCGACCACGTCGAGCGCCCGTCGCTCATAGGGAATCCCGAGGTGGGCCAGGAGCAGCCGCACCTTGTAGCAGTTGCCCGAGATCGGGCTGTCGTAGAGCAGCAACGTCCGCCGCTACGAACCGGGCCGGTCGATCAGCTCGATGCGATAGCCGTCTGGATCCCGCACGAAGCAGATGAGGGAGCCCCCTTCGCGCACGCTGTACGGCGGCCGCTCCGGCTCGATGCCGGCGTCGGCGAGCTCCGCCAGGGTCGTCTGCAGGTCGTCGACGCCGATCGCGATGTGCCCGTAGGCGGTGCCGAGCTCGTAGGTGCGGCCGTCGTGGTTGAACGTCAGCTCGAGCTCCTCCTCCTGCCCCGGCGCGGCGAAGAAGTAGTTGGTCGCCTCCAGTTCGCCGTTGCGGACGATCGGCAGCTCACGCCGGAACTCGAGCCCCAGGGTCTCGTAGAAGACACGGCTGGCCTCGGGATCTTTGATCCGAAGCATCGTGTGCAGGAACCGAGCCATGGGCCACATCCTACGGTGCGTACGACCAGGGCCGAGACGTGCCCGCGCGCCCTGCGGCGAGGGTCCTTGCCGTCAGACGAGCGAGAGCCGGAAGCGCTCGATCGCCGCGAAGTCGGGCTCGAACCCGAAACCGGGCTCGTCGGGAAGCCGCAGCGCGCCAAACGCTACGTGCTCGCTCGCCCGGGCGCGGGCGCTTTGACGAAGCAGACGGCGGCTCGTGCGCTCAATCGAGGTCGGTGAGCATGTAGCCCTGACCGCGAACGGTCACCAAGCGGCGAGGGAACGGCTCTCGTTCGATCTTGCGGCGGATCGCGGAGATGTGAACCTCGCACGTGTGCTCGTCGCCGACATGGGAGCTGCCCCAAAGCTGTTCCATGATCCTCCGGCGCGGGACGACGCTGTTGGTCGACGCGGCGAGCAGCCGGAGGATCTTGAACTCCGACGGGGTGAGCGCCACCGCCGTCCCGTCGACGGTGACGACGTCGGCGGCGAGGTCGATCGTGATCTCGGCCACGACGAGTTGGGCCTTCTCACCGGCGATCAGATCGAGCTTGCGCCGGCGCAGCAGCGCGGCAATCCGGCTGAGGAGCTCGACGGCCGAGAAGGGCTTCGTCACGTAGTCGTCGGCGCCGATCGCGAGGCCTTCGACCAGATCGCGCTCGGAATCTCGAGCCGTGAGCATGATGATCGGAACGTCACTGGCAGCCCGGATCCGACGGCAAGCCTCCCCGCCCGAGAGACGCGGCAGCATTCGATCGAGAATGACCAGGTCCGGTCGGTCCGCGAGCGCGGAGGTGACTGCCTCCTCGCCATCCGTCGCGACGGTTACGTCGTAACCCTCACGTGTGAGGGCGTAGGTGAGACCCCTGACGAGCGAGGGCTCGTCGTCGACGAGAAGGAGGCGTGCGCTCATTCGTCGGTGGTGGCCGATGGGAGCGTGATCTGGACGGTCGTACCGGTTGCTTTCTCTGACTCGACCGCGATCTCGCCGCCGAGTGCCGCAACAGCGTCATGCGCGATCGAGAGCCCGAGCCCGAAGCCGTCGACCTGGTCTCCGACTCGAAAGAAGCGGTCGAACAGGCGCCCTTTGTCCTGGCTGGCGATCCCGCTGCCGGTGTCGATCACCTCGATCAGGACGGTGCCGTTGTCCCGCCGGGCGCGAAGCGTCACCGTGCCCTCGACGGTGTGCTGGACCGCGTTGGCGGCGACGTTGGCGATCGCCTGCTCGAGCAGGTCGGGATCGGCGAGCGCAACGACAGACGGGACGCACTCGACCCTGATCCCTACGTGATCGCGAGGCGCGAGCGTCTGCGCGACCTGCCCCAGCAGAGGCGCGACGGAAACGGGGTTCAGACGAGGAGGCTCGTCTCGTGCTTCTGCCCGCGCAAGCGTGAGCAGGGCACGTGTGAGCCGCGTCAGCCGGTCTGCCTGTCGCGCAATGACCTCGATGAACTCGTCGCGGGCCTCCGGATCGTCCTTCGCGCCCGTCTGGAGCATCTCTGCGGCCGTCACGATCGATGCGAGCGGCGTCCGAAGCTCGTGTGCGGCATTCGTCGCGAACTCCCGCTGAACCCGGTTGTTCCGTTCCTGCTGGGATTCGTCGGAGACGACGATGATCGCAGTCTCGCCTCCCTCGTTGGGCGGGATCCCCGAGACGAGGAAGGTCTGGTCGCCTTGCTCGATCCGCGCGTGGCTCGGAAGCCGGAGCTCAAAGAGGCTGCGGACGATCCGCTCCAGCTCGGCGACACGTACCGGCGCATCGCTCCCGGTCTCACGCAGGTTGCGGGCGGGCCCGACGAGCTCATGAGCACGCTCGTTCGCGAACTCGACGTTCAGATCGGCGTCGACGACCAGCACTCCCTCGTTGAGGCGGTCGAGAAGAAGCTCGAGACGATCACGATCGGTCTCCAGAGCGCCGAAGAGCGTCTGAAGCTGCCGCCGCATCTGCTCGATCGAGAGGGCCAGGCTGCCGACCTCGTCGGGAAAGCGCGAGACGACCGAGCCGCCGAAGTTGCCGGCACCGATCTCCCGGGCCGCGGCCGCCAGCCGCGAGAGGCGCCGGGCGGTGAACGTGGCGATGACGAGCCCCAGGGCGGCGGCGGCGCCGAAGGCGATCAAGGCTGACTGCAGGTACTCGTTGCGGACGATTCCCAACTGCGCGCGGAGCTCCGGCCGCAGGGAGTAGGCGACGAGCGCCGTTCCTGCTCCGCGATGAATCGGAAGCGCGACCGTGAACGCCGAGCCGTCCCGGCGCCCCTCGATGTAGCGAAGGCCGGAAAGCGCAGTCGTGAGCGCCCGCTGACCCCTCGGGACCTTGTTCCAGCGAATGCCGAACGAGGTCGGTCCCGAAAGCAGACGGCCGTGCGCGTCGAACACGAAGACTGCGAGGTGCTGACGCTCGGCGATCAGCACGGCACGTCTGGCAACGCCGGCAGGCGTCCTCTGAGCCTGGAGCGCCTCGGACGCCGAAACGGCGTTGCCGACCGCGAACTCCTTGCCGTAGCGACGGAATGCGTTCTCTGACCGGCTACTCAGGAGCGAGACGACGGCGACCGCGGTCAGGGCGGCAACCAGCGCGAAGGCGACCCCCAGCCACCAGCGCATCCCGACGAAGCGGGGACCTCTCGTTCCCACACCGGTAGTCTCGCCGACCGGTCGCCGAACCGGCGGGTCGTCCGGCGCGCGGATGGGGCCCAGACGAGCGCCATCCGGTCCTTCCCGGTCTCGAGACAACGGACTCCTCCGTTCCTCGAGCACGGGCCGAGCCCTCCTCCCGGCGGCGTTTCCTCAAGGTTCCTTGCACCACGTAGTCGCAACCGACGCGCTGCGACCGGCTCCAACCCCGGAACCGGGCAGCCACCAGCCGGCACATCCCCCGCGCCTAGTGACCGTGTCCGTGCCCGTGACCGTGACCGGACGAGGTCGTGGTCGTCGTCTCCGAGGTCGTGGTCGTCTCCGCGGGAATCGTGGTGGTCGTCTGCTCGGTCGTCGTGGCATCCGTGGTCGTGGCATCCGTGGTCGTGGCATCCGTGGTCGTGGCATCCGTGGTCGTGGCATCCGTGGTCGTGGCATCCGTGGTCGTCTGCTCGGTCGTCGTGGCGTCGGTCGTCGCGGCGTCGGTGGTCGTGGCGTCGGTCGTCGTCGTCTCGGTCGCAGTGTCCTCCGTAGTGGTCCCGTCCAATTGCTGAGCATCGACGGTGTTCGTGTCGGCTCCTGCGGCGACCTCCGTCCCGGATCCGGCGGCTGCGTTCACCGACGCGAGCTCGGTGGAGATGTGTGTGAAGCTCGAGGTCAGGACGCTTCCGATCGCTGTGAGCGCGCCGGCTGCGAACACGGAGACGAGACCGATGAGCAGCGCGTATTCGACGACGGTCTGGCCGCCATCCATCACTAGACGCCCCTTGAGCCGCTCCAAAAAGCCGCCGGCAGCGTTCAGATCGCGTAGATGTTCGTGCAAGGTCGAGTCCTCTCGAGCGTAGGTACCAGTCCTTCGACCCTGCGCCTGCTGGCGCCCCTCCCCCATCCTGGTGCCGGCGCTGCAGCATTTCTTGAGCTTGAGGCTCTAGCTCGGCGCCCATCCGGCCTCGAGACTCGCCGGAACATCCGGTCACGGGTCGAGCATTCGCTCGCGACCCCGACAAGACATCATCCGCGACCTCGTGGGGCTCCCTTGACCGCGGTGCGCTCTCGCGTCTATCGTCGCGCCTCCGCGCGCGCCCGGGATAGCGGCGGCAGCGACAAACGCGTGAGCGCGAGCCAACCCCCCCCATCCTGGTGCCCTGCGATGCGCGCGTGGCGGCTCGCCCGCGTGGCCGCGGCGAGCGGCATCTCGATCGCACTCTGCGCGAGTGCCGGCCGAGCGACCGCCGCCCACACCACGAGGGCGGCGCCCGCGGGAGCCTCGACGGGTCAGCCGGTTGCCTCCGTCACGACCGCTGCGGGAGATGTCGTGATCAACGGGCAACCGACCCTCCTCTTCGGCATGTGGATGCCGCAGACGCCCGCCAACGCGGAGGAGGGCATCGAGAACCTCGGCGTGAACCTGATCATCGGCACGGAGCCGGCCGCCGGGGCGCCGGACGGGAACATCGCCGCGGCCGTCGACGGACAGGCCTGGGTGCTCCAGAGCCCGACCGAGGCCTCGCAATCGGATCAGCTCGGCGTCTACCTCGCCGACGAGCCGGACGTCTACGGCCTGCCCCCGACGCAGTTCGCCAACCTCGCGTCCTCCCGCGGGATCACCTTCCAGAACTACACGCAGCACATCGCCGACGGCTTCCAGCCCAGTGCGGCGATCAGCGTCGCCGAGTACCCGGACTACCTCGCCAACCTGGGAGTGCACGGCGTCGCGAGCCTCGACTTCTACCCCGTCAACGTCTACTCGTGCAGCCAGCAGCCGCTCACCGTCTCCTCGGTCTACGACTACGTGGCGAAGCTGCGGGCGAAGGTGCCGGCCGGAATGCCTGTGGGCGCTTACATCGAGACAGGGAGCATGAACGTGAGCTCCTGCCCCGAGCCGGTGACTCCCACGGACATCGTCGACGAGATGCGCCTTGCAGCCGCCGCGGGCGCGACCGTGATCAATCCCTGGGTCTACTCGTGGTCGCCCCAGGACCAGGTTCCCTACGAGATCAGCTCGGAGAATGCCGCGGCGGTCGCCGGCGAGGTACACGAGCTCGAGCGCTACTCGGCGATCCTGCTTGCTCCGCAGGACACGAAGCTCGTCTCGCCGATCGGCGACGACCTGAAGCTCGGGGTGCGCATCGACGGGCAGACGACCTACGTGATCGCGGTCAACGGGACGAACGCGGCCGAGAGCTGGACCGGCAAGCTGCCCGGCCTTGTCGCGCAGACGGCCACGAGCGTGATCGACCGCACGACCGTCCAGGCGGCCGGTGGAATCGCGTCGCTGACCCTCCAACCGAACAGCTGGCAGATCTACAGCTTCGCTACCGCATCGATGCCCGGGCCGGCTGCCCTGATCGCCCACAGGGCTGCCCGGAAGGCACACACGCGCGGCCGGCACCCGGCGGCAATCTCCGCCCTGCAAGCCGAAGTCGCCGCGCGGCTCGTGTCCTAGCTAGAGCTTCTTAGAACTCGAACCAAAATGAAGCCTTGGTCGTTCTGCAATGAGCTCTTAGCGCCGCACGAACGTCAACCGGGTGGCGCCGGTGAGGCCGGTCGGGCGGATCGTCAGCCTGCACGTCCCCGCCTGGGCACTCGAGGCGGCTGCGGGGACGGCCACACGCCACTGGGTCGGCTGCTCGAACGTCCGCTTCCGGGCCTCGAGGCCGTCGAGCGCAATCCGGATCGTCCCGGGCTGCTTGACGAGCAGTGTGAGCTCGAAGGACCCGCCGCGGCAGTCGTACGCCTTCAGGCCGGCTACGACATTCCCGGCCCGCGGATCGATGTCGCCGTTGGGCTGTAGGCCGAAGGCGACGGCCGAGATCCGCAGGGGCGGATCGACCTTCCAGAGGCCGAGACCGGACTGGTCGGCGTTCGTCGGCGAATAGGCGACCGGCTTGCCGACGAGCTGGTAGGCCTGGGGTGCGACGGCGAACGCCTGCTTCGGGCTCGGCCCGTCGGCCGCCTGCAGCTTCCCGTCGGGCTCGATCGTCAACGACTGCTGCGGCAGGGGACCGGCCACGAACGAGCCTGGCAGGTCGTAGACGTCCTGGATCCTGCGATTCCAGAAGATCGCCTGCCAGACGGCGTTGAACGGACGGGAGGCGTCGTAGAGATAGGCCACCGGCCCCGTGGCGGCGCCGTCGATCCAGCGGCGAACAGGGCCGACCATCTCCGACCGCTGGACGCGCGACTCGTTCACGACCTGGCGGCTCGCTGCGAACGAGCCAGAGACGAGAACGAGCCCGACGAGCCCCGGAAGCACGAGCAGGTACCGGCGGGGAAGGAACGCGAAGAGGACGGCCGCGATCGCGACGCAAGCGTCGAGCGCGACCACGGTGACGTCGAGCGATGCGAGCTCTCGAAGGTGATAGAGCGGGATGAGCGAGAACTCGTCGACGATGGCCGAGGCTGTGATGAACCGGCCAGCCGGGATCGCGGCGATCGTCCCGACGGCGACGAGCGCGACCGAGAGCCTCGCCCGGCGGCTCCCCGGGCCGCCTCGCGAGAGCCACACCGCGAAGCCGACGAACAGCATCGGCGCAAGCCCGATCAGATTGCGCTCGGCGAGATGGCCGACGTTACCCGACGCAAAGACGCCGACCTCCACGACCGTCGCGCACGTGAGACCCGCGGCGGACGCCAGGTAGGCCCTGACCCGCGGATCCCGCTCGCCGCGGCGAAGCGACGAGGCCAGAAACACGCCGACCGCACACGCAGGGAAGACCCCCGTGAGCAGGACGACGTCACCGAGGTGGTAGGCGATGTAGGCAAGCGCGTGCCCGAGCGAGTAGTGGCGAGCGGCGCCCCGGTAGCCGCCGAGCACCGGCCCGCCGCTCGCCGAGATCGCAAGGGCCCACCCGGCGGCGCCGGCCGCGAATCCGGCGAGGGTCGGCACGAACCTGCAGAGGCGCGGCCAGGAGCGGTCGAGCGCCGAGTCGAACGCGATCGCGATCAGGAATGCCGGGACGAGCATCACCGCCTGAGGGCGGGTGAGGATCGCAAGCGCGACGACCGCACAGACGGCGAGCTGGCGCCGGACGGTCGGCGCTTCGAGCACAGCCGCGATCGACCAGGCCGCGAGCGTCAGGAGCGGATAGAAGACGACCTCGCTCATGATCAGCCCGGCGTAGGCAAGCCCCGGCAGAGCGAGCGTCAGCGCCGCCGCGGCGAGCGCCCAGCGCACCGAGACGAGCGTTCTCGCCCAGAGGAACGTCGGCACGGCGGCAAGCGACATCACGACCGCGCCGAGGATCTTGAGCAGGCTGTAGCCGAGCTCGAGATTCGGAAGGCTGAGGGGCAGCCCGAACACCGCCGGGACGACCGCGCTCAGGAAGCCGGACGGATCCCCGAGGATCCCGAGCGTTCCGCGGTGGTACAGGCTCGTGCCGAGCAGCCCGTACACCATCTCGTCGGGCGCGATCCACGGCGTCGTGACCTCACGGCTCGCCACAGCCCGGATCGCTGCCGAGAGGAGAACGAGAGCGGCAAGCGCAAGCCAGGCAGAGCTTCCGCCCCCACGTCCCTGCTTGCCCATCTGGGCACCGTGTACCCCGCTTGCCCGGTGTCTATCCCGGCGACAGGCTCAGAACTCGAACCGAGGATTAGGCGGCGAGGCTCGCGGCGAGGAAGGTGCGCGGAGTCGCGGAGAGCTGCGTCACGCTGTACCCGGCGTCCTGGACGACCGAGCTCGCCATGAGCGGACGCCAGACGCCGCCGTTTGCCTGCGCCAGCGAGACGTCCGAGAACCGGTAGGAGTAGTCGTTGCACGCGCCCACGTCGCCGTTCCAGCTCTCGGCCACCGCCTGCGGGTACCACTTGTTGTCGCTCCCGGGCAGGTGGATCGGGGCGCTGACAGGCTTGCCGTCGACCCAGACGCGCCACCAGGAGGCCTTGTTCGCGACCTCGAGCACCGCGAACTTGTGCGACTGGCCGGCATCGATGTTCGCGGCCACCTCGGTGTACCGGGGCTGCGAGCCGGCGACCGTGACCTCGTAGTAGATCTGGCTCGTGTCGTCCGACGGGAACGCGGCCAGGCCGGTCTGGATCCATTCGGCGACGCCACCCGGGCCCGCGTCGGTGCCGCCCAGCCCGATCCAGCCGCCGACGTGACCATCGGTCACGGCGGGCGCGGTCAGCGGATCCAGCGTCGCCTCGACTCCGTGGGCCGTGTTCTCGGCCTGCATTCCGGCGTACGAGTAGGACTGGACACCACAGCCGGTCGAGAAGGCACTCCCTCCCTCTGCGGGCGCGACGACGAGGAAGACGAGTGCGAGAAGTCCGAGGATCGGGATGATGCGACGCATGCTGTTTTTCCTCCGCAGGGCCGACGTTGCTCTCCGGCCTAGATCGGCGAGGCACGGCGTATCGGCGATCCCTCGAACTGAGGTTGCTCGTCCCCCTGAAGGGCTCCCTGGAGTGAGGGACGCCGGTGGGGGATGCCGGAGCTGCACTTCCGACTCGTCGGATAGAACTCAGGCTTGACGTCCCTCGAATGGGGGACAAGGAACCCGTGTGAGGCCCCTCGACCTTTGGTCTGGACGATCCAACCGCACGTGTGTCGAGGGTTCCTCGGGCCGGTACTACCGTAGGCATGACGCGCTGTTTCGCGGCGTTCAAAATGATTCGAGGAGGTTGGGTAGACATGAAATTCAAGAAGAAATTCGCCGCGTTTGCCGGGGTGGTGGCAGGTATTGCCCTCTTCGTCGCCCCGATCGCAGCGGCGCACCACGTAACGCTCTCTGCAACGCTCGACTGCAACGGGAACCTTGCGTACTCCGTCAACGACTGGACCACGTCGGGTAACGGGGCGCTGACAACCACGAACGGAGTCCAGATCACCGCCGCCGGTCAGACTGCCTACGGCACGTTCACGAGCGGCCACTACACGATCTCGGGCACGTTCACGGGCGTCTCCGCCACCTCGGTGACCGTGACCGTGACGGTCGTCGGGCACTGGCTCGACGGTGTCGCGGGTGGCCAGACGGACTCGACGACGGTGACCAAGCCGACGAACTGCACACCGCCGCCTGCGACTCCGTCGATCTCGACGAGCCTGCAGCCGGGCTCGATCACGGCCGGCCAGTCCGCAAGCGACTCGGCGACCCTGACGGGCCTGTCGAACGCGAGCGGTGGGAACGTCGCGTTCACCGTGTTCAGCAGCAGCAACTGCTCGACCGGGGCGTTGAGCGCCGGCTCGGCATCCGTCAGCGGCACCGGAACGGTCAAGGTCAACTCGAACTCGGTGCAGTTCAACAACCCGGGCTCGTACTACTGGCAGGCGGTGTACAGCGGTGACGCGCACAACAAGGCCGTCACGAGCCCCTGCACGGCCGAGGTGCTCGTCGTGAACCAGGTGATCACGACGACGACCACCAACACGACCACCGTCACGACGACGACCACCAACACGACGACCACGACGGTGCCGACGACGACCACGACCACGACCACGGTGCCGACGACGACCACGGTCACAACCACGACCAGGCCGTTCACGCCGCCGAAGCTCCATCCGAAGATCAAGATCGTCAAGTCGCCGAAGTCCCAGAGCATCGCGGCAGGCGGCACGGCGACCTTCCAGATCAAGGTCACGAACACCGGCCAGGTCACCCTGAAGAACGTCAAGGTGACCGACAAGAAGACGCCGGCCTGTGACAAGAGCATCGGCACTCTGAAGCCGGGATCGTCGGTGAGCTACACGTGCCAGCTCGCGAAGGCGCAGAAGAGCTTCAAGAACATCGCCTGCACTACCGGCAAGCCTCCGACAGGCAAGAACGTCAGCGACTGCGACTCCGCAAAGGTCAAGGTCGCGCCGTTCAAGCCGGTGGCGGTCAAGAGCGCCCACCACGTCGTCAAGCACGTGGTGCACAAGGCCAAGCCGAAGCCGAAGCCGGTGCCCGTACACAAGGCGCCGAAGCCGAAGCCGAAGCCGGTGGTGAAGCCGAAGGTCGTCGCCCACGGCCTGCCCAAGAACACGGGCTAAGCGGCAACGCGCTAAAGGAAACTCGTCTCACTGACGACTAGCGTAGGACCATTACGACGGGGGAGCCGCCCGGCAGGCGGCTCCCCCCGAGTATCTGACCCGAAAGGTGATCGCTCGATGTCTCACAAGCTCAGCGTCCGTCCGGCTCTCTTCGCTCTCGCCGCCACGTCGGTAGCGCTCGGACTGCTCGGCGCGGAGCCGGCGCTCGCCGGGGGGTCGAAGCTCCACCCGAAGGCAGTCGCGCACAAGGCGGTCGCGCACAAGAGCACCGCCGCGAAGCCGTCGTACCCGCGCACCTACACGCTCACCAACGCGAAGACCGGGCACTGGGCAGTCGTCCTCAAGTCGGTCGTCGCCCACCGCGCGCCCAGCGCCTCCTCGCCCGCGGTCACCACCCTCGACACGATGACGGGGGACGGGACCCAGAACATCGTCCTGATCCTCAAGGGCGTCGACCTGTCGAAGAAGGCGACCTGGTATCGCGTCCGGCTCCCGATCCTCCCGAACAACTCCACGGGCTGGGTGCCGCGGAGCGCCCTTGGGCAGCTCTACACGGTGAGCACGCACCTCTATGTCGACCGTGAGACGAACACCCTCACGTTGAAGAAGAACGGCAAGCCGATCTTCACGACGCGCGTCGGCACCGGGCTCAGCTACTGGCCGACGCCGGCGGGGCAGTTCTACATCCGCGACAAGCTCACCGACTTCAACGATCCGTTCTACGGCCCGATCGCGTTCGGCACGAGCGCACGCTCGGCCGTCCTGACCGACTGGCCGGGCGGCGGCTACATCGGCGTCCACGGGACGAACGAGCCGCAGATCCTCCCGGGACACGTCTCCCACGGCTGCATCCGCCTCATGAACGCGGCGATCCTGCAACTCGCGAAGATGATGCCCGTCGGCACCCCGCTCACGGTCACCTGAGCTCGACCTCCTCCGGCATCGACGGGGTCTCCGCGAGGGGGCCCCGTTTTCGTTCCGCTCACTCCCCAATCGGGAGCTCAGTCGGGAGCGTCAGTCGGCGGCCCGCGCCGGCGAAGCCGTCACTGCCTGGGTGGGCTGCGACCGGCGCCCCGCGAGCGCGACGCCCGCGAGGATGAGCACGAGCCCCCCGATCGCGACGGCTCTGACCGGCTCGCCGAGAAGCAGCGAGCCGTAGATGAGGGCCACGCCCGGGATCAGGTAGGTGATCAGGATCGTCCGGGAGGCTCCGACGCGCCGGAGCAGCGCAAAGAGGATCAGGTAGGCGAGGCCGGTTCCCGCGAGCCCGAGGACGACGACCGAGGCGCACTCCTTCCAGCCGGGGACTGCGGACGGGAGCCTTGCGAGGCCGAGAGGCGCCGTCAGGACGGTCGCGACGACCGTCGAGCCGGCCGCGACGACCACGGCGTTCGTCCCTCTGAACCTCCGGGCGGTGAAGGTCGCGCCGCACGCATAGCCGAAGGCGGCCAGGACGACCGCGAGGGCGGCCAGCAGCCCACCGCCGCCCGGCGAGCCGAGCAGCAGCGCGACGCCGGAGAGGCCGAGGAGGATCCCCACGAAGCGCAGGGCGCTGATGTGCTCGTGCCCGAGCCTCGAGGCGATCACCGCGGTGAAGATCGGGGCGGCCGCCTGCAGGATCGCCGCGAGCCCCGAGTCGATCCTGGTCTCGGCCCACGAGATGAGGAGAAACGGCCCGGCCGTGTTGATCGCCCCGAGCAGCAGCAGCGACCTCCACGCGGCGCGTGCTTCGGCGACCCCGGCGCGACCCGCTGTGACCAGGGCCACCGGAACGAGCACGGCGCAGGCGAGCAGCACGCGCAGCCACACGAGCGCCGCCGGATCGAACTGGCGATCGGCAACCCGGATGAACATGAACGACGCGCCCCAGATCAACGACAGGGCGACGATCATGGAGGAGTCTCGGCGGCTCATCGTGTGATGTACAACGAGCCTGGGCTCGTCCGCGTGAGATGGTCGCAGACCTGAGGGCTCGTCCGGGGCTCGTCCGGGTCACGCCGGTACACTGCCCTCCTGAGCGCCGTCGTCGAGCAGCCACTCCATCGTGCGCTCGGTCTCACCGACTGGGAGTTCCGGCGAATCCAGGAGCTGCTCGGCCGGGCCCCGAACGACTTCGAGCTTGCCGTGTTCTCCGTGCTCTGGTCGGAGCATTGCGGCTACAAGCACTCGGCGCCGCTCCTGCGGCGGCTGCCGTCGGCCGGCGAGCGCGTGCTTCAGGGCCCCGGCGAGAACGCCGGGGTGATCGACGTGGGCGACGGGCTCGCGGTCGCCTTCAAGGTCGAGTCTCACAACCACCCGAGCGCCGTCGAGCCGTTTCAGGGTGCGGCAACCGGCGTCGGCGGGATCCTCCGCGACGTGATCGCGATGGGCGCGCGCCCGATCGCCCTCCTCGACGGCCTGTGGTTCGGCACGCCCGACTGGCACTTCAAGCGCGCGGTCGCGGGGATCGCCCACTACGGAAACTGCGTCGGGGTGCCCAACGTCGGCGGCGAGACGGTGTTCGACGCGGCCTACGCCGCCAATCCGCTCGTCAACGCCATGTGCGTCGGTCTCCTGCCGGCCGAGCGCGTCCTCCGCGCAAAGGCGATCGGCACCGGGAACCTGATCGTCCTCTACGGGGCGCTCACCGGACGGGACGGCATCGGCGGCGCCTCCGTTCTCGCGAGCCAGGATCTCGAGGGCTCCGACGAGAAGCGGCCGAGCGTCCAGATCGGCGACCCGTTCCGCGGGAAGGCGCTGATCGAGGTGTCGCTCGAGCTCGTCGAGCGCGGGCTCGTCGTCGGGCTGCAGGACTGCGGAGCCGCCGGCCTCGCGTCCTCACTCGCCGAGATGGCGGCAGCCGGGGCAGGAGTCGACGTCCACCTCGACCGCGTTCCGCTCCGCGAGCCCGGCCTCGAGCCCTGGGAGATCATGATCTCCGAGTCGCAGGAGAGGATGGTCGCCGTCGTCGACCCGTCGCGCCTCGCAGACGTCCAGGCGCAATGCGATCGCTGGGAGCTGCCGTGCACCGTGATCGGGGCCGTGACCGACCACGGCGACCTACGGGCCTTCCACGGCGACGATCTCGTCGGGGCGATCCCGGCAGCGCTCCTCACCGAGGAGACCCCTCGCTACGAGCTCGAGCTGCGCGAGCCGGCGCCGGCCGGGCCGGCACCGGTCGACCCGGCCAACGACGAGCCCGAGGCATGGGTGTTCGAGCAATACGACCAGCTCGTCGGCTCGCGGACCGTCCGGCGCCCCGGCTTCGACGCAGCGGTGCTGCGCCTGCACAGGGACGGCAAGCGCGGGCTGGCCGTCAGCCTCGACGGGCCGAGGCTCGGCGAGCGCGATCCCTACCTCGCCGGCGGGCAGGCCGTCTACACCGCGGCGCTCAACGTGGCCTGTGCCGGTGGCGAGCCTCTGGCGCTGACCGACTGCCTCAACTTCGGCAACCCGGAGCGGCCGGAGATCGCGTGGGAGCTCTCGAGGGCGATCGACGGGATCGCGGAGGCCGCACAGGAGCTCGGGATCCCCGTCGTCTCGGGCAACGTGTCGCTCTACAACGAGACCGGCGGCCGTCCGATCCCTCCGACACCCGCGGTCGGCTGTGTCGGGCTCGTCCACGACATCACCCGCATCCCCTCTCGCTGGCAGCCGGGCGATCGGGCGCTCTTCCTGCGCGGCGAGGGCGCGGGGCTCGTCGAGCTCGTCTGGCGCAACGCGCACCGCTTCACGCTCGCGCACGACGTCACGGAAGGCCGCGAGGCACGAGCCCTCGCGGAGGCGGCTGCCTGGAGCGGCAGCGGCAGCTCCCTCGAGGCTCCGCGCGGCTCCGGCGTGCTCGTCGCGATCAGGCCCGGCGACACCGCCGGGCTCGACTGGCCCGATCTCGTCGAGCTCGGCCTCGTCTCTTGACCGCCGGCGGCTCGGTCACCGGTGCCGTTCCGTCTACTGTCGGAAGCTGTCCAGTGTCGGGAGCCTTCGAGATGGGTCGAGTCTTCTAGATGTGCGGGGTCTTCGGCATCTGCGCCCCGGGGCGTGACGTCGCGCGGCTGAGCTACTTCGGCCTGTACGCCCTCCAGCACCGCGGGCAGGAGTCCGCCGGGATCGCCGTCCTCGAGGACGGCCGGCTCACGGGCCTGCGCGACCTCGGGCTCGTCACCCAGGTCTTCGACGAGCAGAAGCTCTCAGGGCTTCACGGCGAGCTCGCGATCGGTCACACGCGCTACTCGACGACCGGATCGAACGGCTGGCTCAACGCGCAGCCGCTCATCCACCACGGCGCCGCACGCACCGTCGCTCTCGGGCACAACGGCAACCTCACGAACGCCGACGAGCTGCGCGCAGAGCTGGGATCGCGACTGACGTCGAGCTCCGACAGCGAGGTGATCGCCGCCCTGATCGCGGCCGACGAGCGCGAGCTCGACGAGGCCGTCGCCTCGGCGATGGAGCGGCTCGAAGGCGCGGCCACCGTCGTGGGCCTCGCCGACGGGCAGCTCTTCGCCTTCCGGGACGCGCATGGCTTCCGGCCTCTCGTGCTCGGACGGCTCGGAGACGACGTCGTCGTCGCATCCGAGACGTGCGCGCTCGACCTGGTCGGGGCGGCCTACGAGCGCGACATCGAGCCCGGCGAGCTCGTGCTGATCGACGCCGGCGGTGTCCGCTCCGTGCAGGTTCTGCCGCGAGCGGGCGGAGGCGCGCTCTGCATCTTCGAGTTCTTCTATCTGGCCCGGCCCGACACCCGGCTCGACGGGGTCGAGGTTCACGGCGCCCGTGTTCGCATGGGCGAGCGGCTCGCCGCCGAGGCGCCGGCCGATGCCGACCTCGTGCTGCCGATCCCCGACTCCGGGACACCGGCCGCGATCGGCTTTGCCCGGGCCAGCGGGATCCCGTTCAGCGAAGGGCTGATCAAGAACCGCTACGTCCACCGCACCTTCATCCATCCGGAGCAGGGGATGCGCGAGCAGGGGATTCGCATGAAGTTCAACCCCCTTGCCGAGGTGGCGGGAAAGCGGCTCGTGATCGTCGACGACTCGATCGTCCGCGGCTCGACGACGAGGCAGATCGTCCAGATGCTCTTCGACGCCGGGGCCGCGGAGGTGCACGTCCGGATCTCCTCACCGCCCGTCGTCTCGCCTTGCTACTACGGCATCGACCTTGCGAGCGAGGACGAGATGATCGCTGCCGGCAACACGGTCGAGGGTGTCCGCGAGGCGATCGGCGCCACGTCGCTTGCCTACCTCTCGCTCGAGGGGCTGCAGGCGGCGACGTTGCGGCCTGCCTCGGCGCTCTGTCGCGCGTGCCTCACGCGCGACTACCCGACCGCCGTGCCCGAAGCGGCTGCCAAGCTCCGCTTCGAGGTCGTGCGTTAGCGCCTAAGGCGTCCCAGGGGAGGTCCCGTCGCCGAGCGTGTGCGCCCGGCCGTAGCGGACGGCGCGGGCGACCTGGGCCGGGTCGAGGCCCTGTTCCAGCAGCTGCTGCTTGAGCTCGCCCTCGGCGGCCATGCGCAGGAAGAGCCAGGCGAGCGCGCCGAGCGTCACGAAGCCGCCCTCGCCCATCATCACCACCCCGGCCAGGTTCTGGTCGCGAATCGCGTCGATCCCCCAGATCGGCTTCACATGGTCGTACCAGGGGTAGAAGACGGTCGAGGACCAGATGAAGACGTTGCCGAGGATCGTCTCGAGGAAGCGGACCGCGACGATGTACCCGAGCTTCCACCCCGTGCTGAACCAGACCGGCGCGGGCAGGGTCTCGAGCACCGGCGACCACATCAGCGCGCCGCAGGTGAAGAAGAGGCCGTGCTCGAGCGCGTGGATCGCGCTGTGATGGAGCGCTGCCTCGTAGAGAAACGGGACGTGCCACGCGTACAGGTCGGCCGCCCAGAGCGGGAGGGCGACAAACGGGTGAGCGAGGAAGCGGAGCCGGTCGACCGTCCGGATCGCGAGGACGGGCCGGAGCACCGGGCCGGTCAGCCCGGCGACGAAGCAGAGCGGCGCGAGGTCGCCGAGCAGGACGTGCTGGACCATGTGCACGAAGAAGAAATCCTTCTCGCCGAGCTCGTCGATCGGCGAGTTCAAGGCAACCGCAACCAGTGCGATCCCGAGCCAGAACAGGAACTGCCTCGAAGCCGGGACCGGCTGCCCGCGCCGGGCGAGCGTCCGCGTCCGGCGCAGGTAGAGGAGGGCGGCGACGAGCGTCGGGACGAGCTGGAGCGGCTCGAGGTTCCACGTCGTCGCGGCCGAGGCGAGGATCGTCGTCGGGCCGAGCACCCAGGAAGTGTTCCTGCGCCGCTCGCGCGCGCGGGCGAGAACCTCTAACGGTCGGGGCTGCCCGTAGACTCGAGCCGTGGCCGGGCGCCAGAGCTACGCAGATGCCGGGGTCTCGCTCGCCGTCGCAGACGCGGTCGTGTCGCGGCTTCGCGCAGCGGTCGAGTCGACCGGGGCGACGGGGTTCGGCGCGTTTGCCGGTCTCCATCCGCTCGACGAGCACCGGCTGCTCGCCGCCTCGACCGACGGCGTCGGCACCAAGCTCGTGCTCGCCCGCGAGCGCGGCCGCCTTGCCGACTGCGGCCGCGACCTGGCGGCCCACTGCATCAACGACGTGATCACGACCGGCGCGACACCGCTCATGCTGCTCGACTACGTCGCGGCGGCCGAGATCGACCTCGAGCAGGTCGCCGAGCTCGTCGAGGGGGCCGCGGCGGTCTGCCGGGAGGCCGGGGTCGCCCTCGTGGGCGGCGAAACGGCGGAGCTCCCCGGCATCTACCGCGCCGGAGAGCTCGACTTCGCAGGAACCTGCATCGGCATCGTCGAGCGCGACGAGCTCATCGACGGCTCGAGCGTAGAAGCAGGAGACACGGTGATCGGGCTCGCGTCGGCCGGGGTTCATGCCAACGGCTTCACACTCGTGCGGCGGATCCTCGAGAGCGACGACTACGACGGGCCTGACCTGCTCGCGCCGACGCGGCTCTACCTTGACGAGGCGCGCCGGCTGCGCGGCCGGGCGAAGGCCTTCGCGCATGTCACGGGCGGCGGGATCCTGGGCAACCTGAGCCGCGTCGTTCCGGACGGCCTCGAGGCGCAGCTCGACTGGGAGTCGTGGGAGCGTCCGCCGGTCTTCGGCTGGCTCGCCCGCCACGTCGCCGAAGACGAGCTCCGGCGCGTGTTCAACCTCGGGATCGGCTGGTGCGCGGTCGTCTCGGAGCCTCTTCCAGGCGAGCTCGTGATCGGGCAGATCGCGTGATCGGCGTCCTCGTCTCCGGCAAGGGCACGAACCTGCAGGCCCTGATCGACGCGGGGCTCCCGGTCGCAGCGGTCGGCTCTAACCGGCGGGATGCCTACGCTCTAGTGCGTGCGAGCGCTTCCGGCATCCCGAGTGCGACCTTCAGCCTCGACTGCCACCCCGATCGGGAGGAGCGCGATCTCGTCATGGCGCGCTGGCTCGAGGAGCACGGGGTCGACCTCGTCGTCCTCGCCGGCTACATGCACCTGCTCACCAGGCCGTTCCTCGACCGGTTCCCCGGCAGGATCGTGAACGTCCATCCCTCGTTGCTTCCGGAGTTCCCGGGGCTGCATGCGATCGAGGACGCGCTCGCGGCCGGGGTGAGCTCGACCGGGGTGACCGTCCACCTGGTCGACGGCGGCATCGACACCGGGCCTGTGATCCGGCAAGAGTCGGTGAGCGTGGAGCCGCGCGAGACGCTCGAGGAGCGGATTCACGCGGTCGAGCACCGGCTGCTGCCCGAGGTCGTTGCCTCGATGCTCGCGACGATGAGCCCGGCTGCAGGAGGCCCACGCAGCCCGATGAGAGCCCTGATCTCCGTCTACGACAAGCACGGCATCGAGACCTTCGCCGCCGGCCTTCGGGAGCTCGGCTTCGAGATCGTCTCGTCCGGAGGGACGGCCTCGTTCCTCGAGGAGCACGGGATCGAGGTGACGAGCGTCGAGGAGGTCACCTCGGCGCCGGAGATGCTCGGAGGCCGCGTGAAGACGCTCCATCCCAACATCCACGCCGGCATCCTCGCCCGCCGCGACCTCGAGGAGGACCGCGCGACCCTCGAGGAGCACGGGATCGAGCCGTTCGACCTCGTCTGCGTCAACCTCTACCCGTTCACGTCGCTCGCGGGGCGGTTCGGCGTCGAGGAGGCGGACATCATCGAGATGATCGACGTGGGCGGCCCTTCCCTGCTGCGTGCGGCCGCCAAGAACTTCGCCTATGTCGCGCCAGTCTGCCGGCCCGAGCAGTACGACCCGGTGGTCGCGGAGCTCCGCGACGGGGCCATCTCTGCCGAGACCCGGCGGGCACTCGCGGCCGAGGCCTTCGCGGTCACGGCGGCCTACGACGCCGCGATCGCTCGATGGTTCGCCGAGGATCAGTTCTTCCCGGACCAGCTCACGCTGACGTTCCGCAAGATCGCCGATCTCCCCTACGGCGAGAACCCCCACCAGACGGCGGCCTACTACGAGGAGGTCGGATCCCGCAAGCACCTGCTGTCCCGCGTGAACCAGCTCGGTGGACGCGGGCTCTCGTACAACAACCTCGCCGACCTCGAGGCAGCGCGACGGGTCCTGCGTGAGCTGACCGAGCCGTCCGCCGTCGTCGTCAAGCACGCCAACCCCTGCGGCGTGGCGACGGCGCCGACGATCGTCGAGGCCTACGAGCGAGCCGTCGCGGCCGATCCCCTCTCGGCATTCGGCTGCGTCCTGATGGTGAACCGGCCCGTCGAGGCCGATCTGGCCACGCTGATCGCCGGGCGCTTCACGGAGGTCGTGCAGGCGCCGGAGTTCGAGGACGACGCGCTCGAGCTCCTCGTCCAGAAACCGGCGCTGCGCATCCTCAGGGACCGCGAGCGCCGCGCCGACACCCGTAACGAACGCGACTACAAGCGCGTCGTCGGAGGCTTGCTCGTGCAGGAGCGCGACGCCGAGGTCGACGGCCGCGAGGGGATGGAGGCCGTGGTCGGCACCGTCGACGAGGCCGTCTGGGACGACCTGCTCTTTGCCTGGACGGTCTGCAAGCACGCAAGCTCGAATGCGATCGTGCTCGCGAAGGGGCTTCAGACGATCGGGATCGGCGCCGGCCAGATGAGCCGCGTCGACGCCGTCAGGATCGCCGTCCAGAAGGCCCAGGAGCTCGGCCACGACGTGAGTGGGTGCGTCCTCGCGAGCGACGCGTTCTTCCCCTTCGCAGACGGCCCCCAGCTCGCCCTCGACGCCGGAGTGAAGGCGATCATCCAGCCCGGCGGCTCCAAGAACGACGGCGAGGTGATCAAGGCGGTAACGGACGCCGGGGTCGCTATGGTCTTCACCGGCCGGCGCCACTTCCGGCACTAGGGCTTGCCCACCGGCTGAGGTCGGAATAGCGTTTCGCAGCGGCACGTTTTCGCCTGGCAGACATCGATCGGAGGACACATGCCCGAGCTCGACCCGAACCGCTGGAAGGCGCTCGCCGTCGTTTGCGCCGCGTTCTTCATGACGGTGCTCGACGTGTCGATCGTGAACGTCGCGCTCCCCTCGATCGGAAGGTCGCTGCACTTCTCGGCCGACAACCTCCAGTGGGTGATCACGGCCTACGCGATCACATTCGGCGGGTTCCTGCTCCTAGGCGGCCGGACGGCCGACCTGCTCGGCCGACGCAGGATCTTCCTCGTCGGCGTCGTCGTCTTCACGGCCGCGTCGTTTGCCTGCGGCCTGGCCTCCTCCGAAGCCGTGCTGATCGCCTCGCGCGCCGTCCAGGGGCTCGGCGCGGCGATCATCTCGCCCGCGGCGCTCTCGATCATCACCACCACGTTCGAGGAAGGGGCCGAGCGCAACAAGGCCCTCGGCATCTGGGGCGCCATGGGCGGCTCCGGAGCGGCTGTGGGCGTGCTGGCAGGCGGCGTGCTGACCAAGTACCTCGGCTGGGAGTGGATCTTCTTCGTCAACGTCCCGGTGGGCGTGATCGCGTTCCTGCTGACGCCGCGCCTCGTGCGGGAGAGTCGTGCAGAGCGCACGAGCTCGCCCGACATCGCAGGTGCGGTCACCGTCACGGCCGGGATCGCACTGCTCGTCTACGCAGTGTCGAACGCTCCCACGCACGGCTGGGAGTCGGGATGGACGATCAGCCGGCTGATCGTGACGGTGGTCCTGCTCGCGGCGTTCCTCGTGATCGAGACGCGCGTCCGCGACCCGCTGATGCCCTTCTCGATCTTCCGGATCCGGACAGTGACGGGCGCGAACGTCTCGGCGGTCCTCCTCGGCGCCGTCACCTTCTCGAACTTCTACGTGCTTACGCTGTACGTCCAGAACGTGCTCGGGTATTCGGCGCTGCGAACAGGCTTGACGTTCGCAGCGACAGCAGGGAGCGCGGTCGCATGGGCCGGGCTGGCGCAGGCCCTCGTGACCCGGATCGGGGTCAAGCCGGTGATGACAGCCGGGTTCGTGGCGATGACGATCGGCATGGTCCTCTACACCCAGATCCCGGTGCACGGCTCGTTCGCCTCCGACCTCCTGCCCGCGTACCTGTTCGTCGGCTTCGCGCTGCCGTTCACCTTCATCCCTGTCTCGATCGCCGCACTCGCCGGTGTCCATTCCGACGAGGCTGGCCTCGCCTCGGGTCTGCTCAACACGACCCAGCAGGTGGGTGGGGCGGTCGGCGTGGCCGTGGCCTCGTCGGTCTCGCTGAGCCACTTCAACCACTTGACGGCGAAGGGCACGGCGTTCGCGCAGGCGTTCACGAGCGGCTCCCAATGGGCCTTCTGGGTGCTCGTCGGCGTCGGCGTCGCCTGCATCGTCTCGACCCTGACCCTGATCAGGCGCGACGAGCTCGAGCAGAGCCACACGGCCCCGATCTCCGCATAGCTGTACTAGCCTTCGCCCGCGATGGCGAGCGAATTCCCGAACGTGCTCGAGCTGATCGGCTCGACGCCGATCGTCCGGCTCGACAGGCTCTCCCGCGAGGTGCCCGGGCAGCTGCTCGCGAAGCTCGAGTACATGAACCCGGGCGGTTCGGTCAAGGACAGGATCGGGCTCGCGATGATCGAGGCTGCCGAGAGCGACGGGCGGCTCAAGCCGGGCGGCACGATCGTCGAGCCGACGTCGGGCAACACCGGCGCGGGGCTGGCGATCGCGGCTGCCCTCAAGGGGTACCGGTGCATCTTCGTCATGCCCGACAAGATGAGCCAGGAGAAGATCGCGATCCTCAGATCGTACGGCGCCGAGGTCGTGATCACACCGACCGCCGTCGAGCACGACTCGCCGGAGTCGTACTACTCGGTCTCGTCGCGCCTCGCCGAGGAGATCCCGGGCGGGTTCAAGCCCGACCAGTACTCCAACATGGCCAATCCGGAGACGCACTACCGCGTCACCGGGCCCGAGATCTGGGAGCAGACGGACGGCGACCTCGATGCGCTCGTGATCTCCGTGGGGACGGGCGGGACGATCAGCGGTGTCGGCCGGTACTTCAAGGAGCGCGGCGCACGGACGCTGATCGTCGGCGCCGACCCGGAGGGATCGATCTACACCGCAAGCGATGCCGCCGACCTTCATCCGTACTTCGTCGAGGGGATCGGCAAGGACACCTGGCCCGACACGATGGACCGCACGGTCGTCGACGAGTGGGTCAGGGTCTCGGACCGCGACTCGTTCCTGACCGCGCGTCGCCTGGCTCGCGAGGAAGGGCTGCTCGCGGGCGGCTCGTCAGGCTCGACGGTGTTCGCAGCCATGCAGGTCGCGGCCACCCTCGGCCCTGAGGCCCGCACCCTTGCGATGCTCCCCGACTCCGGCCGCTCGTATCTTTCGAAGTTCGTCGACGACAAGTGGATGCTCGAGCACGGCTTCCTCGAGCGGCACGCACCGGCGCCGAGCGTCGAGGCGCTGCTCGGCGCCAAGCGCGACGAGCGGGGCGCGACCCCGGCGCTCGTGACGATCTCCGCGCACCAGAAGGTCGGCGAGGCGATCGACCTGATGCAGCGCTACTCGATCTCGCAGCTGCCGGTCGTGCGCGACGGAAGCGTCGCGACCCTGTCCGACGTGATCGGCTCGATCCACGATCGCGACCTGCTCGACCGCGTCTTCCGGAACTCCGACGCGCTGCACGAGGACGTCGCGACCGCGATGCAGCCGCCCCTCCCGATGGTCGAGGCCTCCGCGTCGGTCGACGAGATCGTCGCGGCCCTCACGGGAGGCACCAATGCCGTACTGGTCGCGAGTGAAGGCAGACCCGCGGGAGTCGTGACCCGTTCGGACCTGCTCGAGTACCTGGCACACCAGCGCTAGCCGGCCCCTGGCCTCACAAGCCTCGATGCCCCGGCCGCGGTGCTTGTCGATCAGAACTCGAACCAAGATGAGCGTCCCTTCCTGGGTCGCTCGGAGCGAGCGGGTGGGACGGCCGGCTCGCAGGCCAGGCTGGTTGCCTGTCCGCGAGGCGGCCGTTCCAGCCGCGAAGCCCTGGATCCCGCATGTTTGAGCGGGATCCAGGTCGCCGGAGGCTCGAGGCGCGGGCGCGAAGCGTCCGTGTCTCGAGCTGGAGGACGATCCGAGTGGGCCGGGGACGACGCTCATCTTGGTTCGAGTTCTGAGGGCCATCCGGCGCTCGGCGCTCCACAGGGGCGCCGTCCCAGACATGTCTCCCGTAGGCACAAGGCATACCCCCGCCCAGGGTGGGGAGCTACCGCCACCCTCTGGTGTCAATTCTACGGTGACACGAGCTCGGCGTTCGAAACGGCTTTGCGCCAGCTTCGTCACGAATCCGTGCGCTCGGCTCGCCGGAGATGCGAAGACGTTCGGTGCCTGCCGCGCCCGGTAACTCGGCTAGCGTTGCGTCGTGTGAGGACGGTCACGCTCGCCGAGCTCGGGCGCTTCGTCGTCGCCCATCAGCGCTACACCGCACGGCCACGTTCCGCCACGACGAGCGAGGTCGCGGCAGAGATCGGGCGGCTCGGCGCGGTACAACTCGACTCGATCTCGACCGTCGACCGCGCGCACCGGATCACGCTCGCCTCGCGAATCGGCGGCTTCGACGAGCGTGCGGTCTCACGGCTGCTCGCCTCGGGTCGCGTCTTCGAGTACTGGGCCCACGAGGCCTGCCTGCTACCGATCGAGGACTACGTGCTCTTCAAGCGGCGCATGCGGGACCTCGCCGATCGCCACTGGTGGGGGCGGGAGCGAACCGCCGAGGGCCGCAAGGTCGAGCAGGAGGTGCTGGCGCGACTCGCGGACGAGGGCGCGCTTCCCGTCCGGGCCTTCGAGGGACGGAGCGAGGCGATGTGGGGGTGGAAGCCGGCGAAGCGCGCGCTCGAGCATCTCTTCGCTGCCGGGGAGGTCGCGATCGCAGGGAGGCAGGGCTTCCAGCGCGTCTACGACCTCCCCGAGCGCGTGATCCCCAAGCCGCTGCTCGACGCGCCCGCGCCCGGCACGGACGAATTCCGCCGGGGATACGCGCTGCGAGCGGTCGAGGGCCGAGGGGCGCTGACCGAGGCCGGGATCGTCGAGCACTGCCGGTTCGACGGCGGCCTCAAGTCGGTACGTCCCCACGTCCAGGCGCTCGTCGACGAGGGCACCCTGGAACGCGTCGCCGTCGCGGACGGCGGCCCTGACGTGCTCGTCCGAGCGGGGGCCGAGATCGACGGCGCTCCCGCCGCGCCCGTGTTTCTCTGCCCGTTCGACAACCTGATGTGGGACAGGCAGTTCCTGCGCCGGGTCTTCGGCTTCGAGCACGTGATCGAGGTCTACAAGCGCGAGCACGAGCGCGTCTACGGGTACTACGTGCTGCCGCTCCTGGCCGGCGACCGCTTCGTCGGCCGCGCCGACCTCAAAGCCGACCGGGCCCGGGGAGTCCTTCAGGTCAAGAAGTTCACGGCCGAGCCGCGCGTCCGGCGGAAGCTCGGCGAGCCGCTCGAGCGGGCAGTGACGCGTCTCGCCAGGTCGCTCGGACTTCAGGCCGTCGAGCTCCCGGCGTAGAGTCGTCCGATGAGCGAGAGGCCGTTCCGAGTGGCGATCGCGGGCGGCTTCCTGGACGGCCACGAGTCCCTCCGGCAGCCCGAGACGAGCTCCCGACGGTGCGCGCTCATCCTCCATGGAGGCCCCGGGCTCCCCGACTACATGGACGGGTGCGCCGCGGAGCTCGCCGGCCTCTTCGAGACCGTCCGCTACACCCAGCGTGGCACCGCTCCGTCGACGGGCGACGGCCCCTTCTCGGTGGAGTCGCATATGGACGATGCGCTCGCGGTGCTCGACTCGCTCGAGCTCGACCGCGTCTGGCTCGTCGGTCACTCGTGGGGAGGCCATCTCGCCCTTCACCTCGCGGTCGCCCACCCCGAACGACTTTGCGGCATCGTCTGCGTCGCAACGCTCGGGGCCTCGGCCGAGGTGCTGCCCGACTTCGACGCGAACCTCTTCGGAGGCCTCTCGGAGGACGATCGCAGGAAAGTCCAGATCATCGACGAGCAAAACGAGGCGGGCGCCGCCACCGAGGCAGAGCTTCTCGAGCAGCTCCGGATCATCTGGGCGCGGTACTTCGCCGACCCGGCCTCGGCGACGCCGTTCTCGATCGAGCACATCGGCGTCGAGTGCGGTGCCGGGACGCACCAATCGGTCGGCGAGCACTTCGCGCGGCGGACGCTCGAGCTCGGCCTCCCCAGCGTGCGCCTGCCCGTGCTCTTCGTGCACGGCGCCGACGACCCGCTTCCCTCACGCGCGTCGGTGGAGACAGCGCATCTGATTCCGGGTGCGGTCGCAACCATCCTTCCGGGCTGCGGGCATTTCCCCTGGCTCGAACGTCCCGGGGCTCTCTGCAGCGCCGTCGAGGCGCTACTCGCCCAGTAGGCTACGAGCGATGGAGTTCGAAACCCGCGCAATCCACGCCGGGCAGGAGCCGGATCCGGCGACGGGCGCGGTGATCACCCCGATCTACCAGACCTCGACGTACGTCCAGGAGGCAGTCGGCAAGCACAAGGGCTACGACTACTCCCGCGTGGCCAACCCCACCCGCTCCGCTCTCGAGACCGCGCTCGCGAGCCTCGAGGGAGCCGAGCACGGCATCGCGTTCTCCTCGGGCCTCGGCGCGACGACCACGATCATGCATCTGGTCGATCCGGGCGAGCGCGTCGTCCTGATCGCCGACGTGTACGGCGGCGTGTACCGGATGACCTCGCAGGTCTACGAGCCGAAGGGCTACCGGTTCACCTACGTCCCCGCCGAGGAGTTCGACGACAACCTCGCCTCGTACCTCGGCGACGATGTCCGACTCGTCTGGGTGGAGACTCCCTCCAACCCGCTCCTGAACGTCGTCGACATCCGCCGTGCCGCGGATGCCGCCCACGGGGCAGGAGCGCTGCTCGCCGTCGACAACACCTTTGCCTCGCCGTACCTGCAGCAGCCGCTCGTCCTCGGCGCCGATCTCGTCGTCCACTCGACCACCAAGTACCTGGGCGGTCACTCCGACGTGATCGGAGGCTTCGTCGGCACGAGCGACCCGGCGCTCGCCGACCGGCTTCGGTTCCTGCAGAAGTCGCTCGGAGCCGTTCCGGGGCCCTTCGATGCCTGGCTCGTCCTGCGCGGGATCAAGACCCTGGCCGTGCGGATGCGCCAGCACTGCGAGAACGCGGCCGCAGTCGCGCGGTACCTGCAGGATCACCCGGCGGTCGACCGGGTGCTCTACCCCGGCCTCCCCGGCCATCCCGGCCATGAGGTCGCTCGTGCCCAGATGCGGGACTTCGGCGGCATGGTGTCGTTCCTCGTCGAGTCCGAGGAGGCCGCGGTCGCGCTCGCCGGGCGAACCAGGCTCTTCCAGCTCGCCGAGTCGCTCGGTGGCGTCGAGAGCCTGATCGAGCATCCCGCGAGGATGACGCACGCTTCGACGGCCGATGCCCCCTTCGCGGCCCCGCGGAACCTCCTCCGCCTTTCGGTGGGAATCGAGGCGGCCGACGACCTGATCGCCGACCTCGAGGCCGCGCTCGTCGGAACCCGCTCGCACGCCCGCGCCTGACCGCCAAGACCCGATGCTCGAGCCGATCGATCTCACCTTCCTCGGACACGCGCGCGCGATCGGGGTGTACCTGCTCGAGACGCCCGAGGGGCCCGCGCTCTTCGACTGCGGGCCCGCCACCACCCTCGAGACGCTTCGTGCGGCGCTTCGGGAACGCGGCCTTCAGCTCGAGGACGTGCGCCATCTCCTTCTCTCGCACATCCACCTCGATCACGCGGGGGCAGCCGGGACGATCGTGCGGGAGCATCCCGGTCTCACGGTCTGGGTCTCCGAGGTCGGCGCGCCCCACCTCGTCGACCCGTCCCGCCTGGAGGCGTCGGCCCGGCGTCTCTACGGCGACAAGTTCGACACGCTGTGGGGCGAGCTCGCCCCGGTGCCCGAGGCGAACATCGCGATCGCGGAGGGAGACGTCCTCGGCTGGGAGTCGTTCCCGACGCCAGGACACGCCTCTCACCACGTTTCCTACTTCAAGGACGGCACGCTCCTCGCCGGCGATGCCTGCGGTGTGCGGGTGCTGCCCTCCGAGTACGTGCTGCCGGTCGCGCCGCCGCCCGACATCGATCTCGAGGCCTGGTACCGGACGATCGCGGAGATCCAGCTCCGCGAGCCGGAGCGGCTGGCGTTGATCCATTTCGGCGTGGCAACCGACGCGGCCGAGCATCTGGTTCGGCTCGGAACCGAGCTCGACCGCTGGGCGGAGCTCGTCCGCTCGGGCCTCGACGCCGAGGAGTTCGCGATCGAGGCGCGACGCGGCGCCGGCCCGGACGCCGAGGTGTACGACACCGTCGCCCCGTACGACCAGTCCTGGCAGGGGCTCCGCCGCTACTGGGACAAGCGCGTCAGCTCGTAACGGCACGACCGGGCGCTCGCGCCGACATGGCTTGCGTCGAGATCGATCGGCGGGCGCCCGGCTACTTGGTAGTCATGATCGTGATCGTGCTCTCGGACGTGTGCCCGTGCTTGTCGTTGACGGTGACGGCGAGCGTGTAGGCCTGCCCGGCCCCGGCCACGTAATCGATCGGAATCGTGATCGACCCGTTGGCCGTGAGTGGCACCAACGGCTGCTCGAGCGCGACGATCGACTTCTTGTCGTAGAGCCGGTAGATCACGCCGAGCTTCGTGCCGGCCGGATTGGAGAACGCCATCGACGGGACTCCGACCGTGACCGAGAACTTCTTGCCGTACTTCACGGTGTCGGCGAGGCCGCCGTTGATCCCCTTGGCGGCACTCGCAAAGGCGTTATAGCCCGGCTTCTTCGTCCCGTTCGCCCTCTCGAAGCCGCTGTACCAGCTCGACGGCAGCTGTCCCGCGGGCGTCGGGCCGCCGTCACGGAAGACGAACCAGATGAACATCTCGATGTAGGGGCTCGCAGCCGCAAGCTGAAGTGCCTTCTTCGCGTCCGCGGCCTGCTGGCTGTAAGTCACGCCCCCGACTTGCGGCGGCGCCTCGGGCCTCGTCTGCTCCGCATACTCGGTCACCCAGATCGGGACGAACCGGTGGAACCACTGCTGGAGCGAGGCTCCGAACTTGTCCATCGTCGAGAAGCCCACGTTCGGATACGCCACCTTCTGGTTGGGCCCGAGCGCGTAGACGCTCGGATAGGGATGGGTCGCCCACGCGTCGAACGGGAGCTTGGGGTTGGCCACCGAGACCAACCGGGCAAACGTCGCCGGCGCGACCGAGTCGCTACCGTTGCTCGGCGCCTGCTTGCCGCGATTCGAGGTCTCGCCGGCCGCGACGAGCGCCTTCGGATTGCCCAGCTTGATGCCCTTGTACGCGGCCATGTAGAGCTTCGCGTAGATGCCGGGGCTGACGATCGTGTTGCCCTCGTACTGAGGCGTGAGGAACTGCTGCAGGTTCGGCTCGTTCCAGACCGAGAAGTACGCGACGCTCCCGAGGCCGACGTGGCTGCCGTTGTACCGCGCGGCCAGCATGCGCGAGAAACTCGTGAGATTGCTCAGGTTCGTCGGGGGGTAGTTCGGAGTCTGGCCGCCGTTTGCCCATTTCGGCGTCTCCGCGATCGTCAACAGAACCTGCATGCCGTAGGCCTGCGCCGACCGGACGAGCGCATCGAGATCGGAGAGGTGGTATGCCGGATCGCTTCCGTTCAGCGCGTTCTTCGGCTTGGTAGGCGCGATCGCCGACCAGTTCGCGAGCACGTGGATGATCGATGCATTCGCCTTCTGCGCCGCTGCGAGATTCGTGGTGGGGTCTGCTGCCCAGCGGAAGCTCGGGTCGTCGTAGAACCCGACGGGCATGTGTGCGACGGCCCCGGCGGTCGCGGCTGGGATGCAGAGGAACACCACGAACGCGAGCAGGGCGAGACGAGGCTTGCGGAGCACTGAAAACAACATCGACCTCCTGGGACGGGAACTGGGCACGTGAGAGCTGGCGCACTTGAGAACCGGGGCACTTGCCACCGTAACGAAAGGGACGTCAGGGTCATGTAAAGACGGCACCGACCCTTTAGTGTTCCCAACGCATCGGGTGTGACACCTTCTGCCGTAGTGGCGTATACACCGCGATACCCATGAAAACCTTCCTCGCATTCACCATTTCCGTCCTCGTGCTCGGGGCCTGCTCGCTCGCCGCAGACGCCTCGGCCGCCGGCGACCGCTCGATCACGGTCAACGGCACCGGCATCGTGACCACCGTTCCCAACGAGGCGTCGTTCACCTTCGGCGTCTCCGTGACCGCCTCGACCGCCCGCGCCGCGCTGACTGCGAACGCCCGCCGGATGACGGTCGTGATCGCGGCGATCAAGAAGCAGGGCATCGTCGATCGGGACATCCAGACCGCCGAGATCTCGCTCACCCCGAACACGAACGACAACGGCACGAAGGTCATCGACTTCACCGCCGCGAACTCGGTCAGCGTCACGACCAAGGCGATCGCCAAGTCGGGCGGCATCGTCGACGCAGCGGTCGCGGCCGGAGCGAACACCGTCAGCGGGCCGACGCTCACGCGCTCCGGCGTGCTCACCCTGGAGCGGCGTGCGCTCGCTGCTGCGATCGCCGATGCGCGCGCACGCGCCGTCGCGATCGCAGCCGCCTCGCACGTGCGGCTCGGTGCCGTCCAGACGGTCACCGAGCAGTCGAGCGCTCCGATCACCTTCAGCCCGACGGCGAAGTCGTCGGCGCTCGCCGCCCCGTCCACGCCGGTCGAGCCGGGAACCGTTCAAACAGAGGAAGACGTCACGGTCACCTTCGCAATCGCCTGACGGGGCCGGCGCTCTATCGTTGGAGGCGATGCCGAAGCGATCCGCCGCACACATCGCCGTCCTGCTTCTCGCCTGGGCGGCCCTGGCCTCGACGGCAGGCGCCGCCGGCCCGTTCGCCTGGTTCTCGGCCTCTGCCCCGCCCGCCGGCTGGAGCCACCTGACGTTGCCGTCGAAGGGCGCGACGCTGTGGTTTCCCCCGACGCTCCACCGCGTGCCGAGCGATGCAGTCTCGGTGTCGGCCGCCGAGCTCGACGTGAACGGGCTCTACGTCGTCTATCTGAACTCGACGCCGAAGCAGGGCGACGAACGGCTCGACAACTGGCCGTCCTACCGCGTCGAGCATCTCCGTGACGAGTCAGCTTCGGTCGTCCACGAGCATGCCCACGCGATCGTGGCCTTCCGCGGCGGCACGGGCTCGTGCGTGCTCGACGACTACGTGACGCGCTTCAAGTCGCACCATTTCGAGGAGATCGCCTGCCTCGTCGTCGGGCGGACGCACACGAGCGTCGTCGTCGGCTCGGCCCTCGTGTCGAAGTGGCCGGCCGCGCGGGCGGAGCTCGAACAGGCCGTCGCGGCCTACCAGGCCCGCTGAGGCCGGGATCAGCCCGCGCTCGCCTGCTCGCGCTTCCTGCGCGAGGCGGCGGTCTGCCGCTTGGAGGTCGAGAGCTCGACCTTGCGAAGGCGGATCGACTTCGGCGTCACCTCGACCGCCTCGTCGTCGCGGATGAACTCGAGCGCCTGCTCGAGTGAGAGCGGTCGCGGCGGGATCAGCCGTACGAGCACGTCCGCGGAGGCGGCGCGCATGTTCGTCAGCTTCTTCGGCTTGGCGGCGTTGACGTCGAGATCGTTGTCGCGCGCGTTCTCGCCGACGATCATCCCCTCGTAGAGCTCGTCTCCCGGCGCCACGAACAGGGTGCCGCGCTCTTGCAGGGCCGAGATCGCGAACCCGGTCGCGCTGCCCCGCCGGTCGGAGACGAGGCTGCCGGTCGGCCGGGTCCGCAGCTCTCCGTGCCACGGCTCCCACGCCTCGAAGACGTGGTGGAGGATCCCGGCGCCGCGGGTCTCGGTGAGGAACTCGGTGCGAAAGCCGATCAGGCCACGCGCCGGGACGAGGTACTCCATCCGGGCCCAGCCGGTCCCGTGGTTGACCATCTGGGTCAGCCGTCCCTTGCGCAGCGCGAGCAGCTGGGTGGCGACGCCGACGTACTCCTCGGGGACGTCGATCGCGACTCGCTCCACCGGCTCGTGCCGCTTGCCGTCGACCTCCCTCGTCATCACCTCGGGCTTGCCGACCGTCAGCTCGAAGCCTTCGCGGCGCATCAGCTCGACGAGCACGGCCAACTGCAGCTCGCCGCGGCCCTGTACCTCCCAGGCATCCGGGCGTGAGGTCTCGAGCACGCGGAGGGAGACGTTGCCGACGAGCTCCGCGTCGAGCCGGTCCTTGACCTGGCTCGCGGTGAGGCGGTCGCCTTCCTGTCCGGCGAGGGGGCTCGTGTTGATGCCGATCGTCACCGAGAGCGACGGCTCGTCGACGGTCGTGACCGGCAGAGGCCGTGGGTCGGCCGGATCGGCGATCGTCTCGCCGATCATCACGTCGGGCAGGCCGGCAAGCGCGACGATCTCGCCTGGGCCGGCCTCGTCGGCCGGGACTCGCTCGAGCGCCTCGGTGATGTAGAGCTCGGTCACGCGTGCCGACTCGATCGTCCCGTTTGCGCGGCACCAGGCGATCTGGGCGCCCTTGCGCAGGATCCCGTGCCTGATGCGAAGCAGCGCGAGCCGGCCGACGTAGGGGCTCGCGTCGAGGTTCGTGACGAGCGCCTGCAGGGGATGATCCGGATCGTAGGTGGGTGCGGGAACCGTCTCGAGCAGCGTGTCGAAGAGCGGTGTGAGGTCCGGCGCGAGCTCCGACGGGTCGAGCCCGGCGCGCCCGGCGCGCGCGTTCGCGTAGACGATCGGGAACTCGATCTGGGACTCGTCGGCGTCAAGGTCGAGGAAGAGGTCGTAGACCTCGTTCACCACCTCCTCGACGCGCGCGTCGGGACGGTCGATCTTGTTGACGACGAGCACGACGGGCAGCCGCCGCTCGAGCGCCTTGCGCAGCACGAAGCGAGTCTGCGGCAGCGGCCCCTCGCTCGCGTCGACGAGAACGAGGACGCCGTCGACCATCGTCAACCCGCGCTCGACCTCGCCGCCGAAATCCGCGTGCCCGGGGGTGTCGACGACGTTGATCTTGACGCCGCCTCGCTGGATCGCGGTGTTCTTGGCGAGGATCGTGATCCCCTTCTCGCGTTCGAGGTCGGTGGAGTCCATCACCCGCTCGGCGACCTCCTGGTTCTCGCGGAACGACCCCGATTGCCAGAGCATCGCGTCGACGAGCGTCGTCTTCCCGTGGTCGACGTGGGCGATGATGGCGACGTTCCGGAGATCGTCGCGGCGGCTGAGCTCGGACTTCGGCACGGCCCGCCAGGCTAGCGGCAGGCCTCGAGCCCAGGATCTCGGAGGGCTGCAAACGATTCCCCCGGGAGAGGGACGTTCGATAGGAGTCGTCGAGCCGATGTTTCATTTGTGACTTGGCGCGCCGGGGGGCAGGCGTCCGCACCGGGGCTGATTCGTTCCAGCCTCGAGCGTAGGCATGGGTTGCGACGGGCCCGTGGCCTCCTTTCGGCGGTCGAATCTGTGCCTCCCCCGGTCGCCGTGTCGCCGGAGCCGCAGCCCGAGCCGGCCTCGCCGAACAGCCGCTGGGTGCTCTCCGGGCCGTTCACGCGCATCCACGACCGCGAGGAGCTCCTCGAGGACCTCGAGTACGCGGTCAAGCCGCGGACGACGGCGACCGTCCTCGTGCTCTTCGGCTTCAAGAAGCTCGCCGAGCGTCTGGAGGCGCTCCTCGAGCCCGACGGGAACCTGCTGCTCGGCCGGATCGCCGAGCAGCTCGCCGAGTCCGCCGACATGGCCGCCGTCCTCTACGAGCCGAGGCGCGGGGAGTTCTGCGGGCTCTTCAGCGGCCGGCTCGAGTCGGTCGAGCCGGTGCTGGAGAAGATCGCGGCGGACATCAACGAGCAGGTGCGCTCGTTCGGGATCGAGACCGTGCTCGGCGTCGTCTCCCTCCCCGCCGAGTCCCGCAGCCCGATCGGCGTGCTCAAGCTTGCCGATCAGCGCCGCGAGAAGCTCGCGGGCAACCTGCGCCCCTCACCGCGCCGCACCGCGTATGCCCGCATCGCCGCGACCCTTCACTTCGCTCGGGTCGCCGACGACGCAGACGACTGACGCGCCCGGCGGGGCCGCCGACGAGATCACGGAGATCGCTCGGCGTGGCATCGTGCCGGTGAGCCGGCATCGCCTCGACACCCGTCAGGAGACCACCATGCAGATCACCAGGAACGGCATCGACACCATGAACGGCCCCGCCGAGTGGTTCACGGGCTCGGTCTACATCGATGCGGTCGCCGCACCCTCGGGGCCGTCTCGCCTCCAGGCGAGCAACGTCCACTTCACGCCTGGCGCCCGAACGGCGTGGCACACCCACCCGAACGGGCAGACGATCTACGTCACCGAGGGCGTCGGCCTGGCCCAGCGCCGGGGCGGCCCGGTCGAGCTCATCCGGCCGGGCGACCGGGTCTTCTTCGAGCCTGGCGAGGACCACTGGCACGGCGCCGCGCCGAGCTGCTTCATGGTCCACCTCGCACTCGTCGAGGTCGACGATCAGGGCACGGGCGCGACCTGGGGCGAGCACGTCACCGACGAGGAGTACGGCCTCCCGCCGTCGGCGTAGCTGCTCGTCACGCGGCCGCTGCGCGGGTCGATCTCCGCCGGTCGAGGAGGACATCGGAGCTGTGAACGGGAGCCGCGACTTGCAAATCCGCGCTCGGGGGCGAAACCACAGAGTGGCTGTCACTGACGGCGCTGAATCGAGTCCTTGAACTCGCGCATCCCGGTTCCGAGCGAGCGGCCGATGCCGGCCAGGCGCTTGGCGCCGAAAAGGATGAGGGCGAGCACGAGCGAGAGCGCGATCTCGAGTGGTCCGAGGCTTCCCATTGGCTTCTCTCCTTGCGGGCGGATGAACAGAGGAAGGCTCGCAAGGGATTCGCACGATCGGGGTCGCCGGTTCGGCGTGCTCGAGAACAACCCAACGGGAAGGCCCGGCGCACCGCTGTAACTCCAACGTCGCACTTCGAGCCCTGGCAAGGATTGACCATTGACGAGGACGGAGCGGGGCCGGAAGATCCCCGCTTAGATGCTGGCTCAACAGACCATCGGTGTCGGTTGGGCGCACGACCTTTGGCACGCAGTCATGCACCTGTCGTGGTCACACGCTGCATTGTGGGTCGCGGGATTTGCCGCGATCGGGACGTTCGGCGTCTTGCTCGTGACCGCAGTCATCGCAACTCGTTCGCTGAGGGACGATCGTCGGACGAGGCATGGGCTGCTGCTCACGGAGCTTCAGAAACAGTGGTCCGACCCGGCGATCATGACCGCAATCGCTGTCCTCAATCCACCCCCCAAGATCGCCTTGAGGCGGCTTGTGAAGGCCATGTGGGACACGAAGGCTCCGCTACCCAGCCAGCCCGAACGAGATGCATGGCGTGACATTGCGCCGCTTCCGAACTTCATCGAGTACATCGGCGTGCTGGCGCATCGAGACGCCGCGGGCCTTGACCCCGACCTGATCTATCGCATATGGGGCGGCGCCATCCTCGACGCCTGGGACAAATGGGACACCTCAGTCGTAGCGCTCAGGCGCTACACGGGCCAGCCCGAGACATTCATCAACTTTGAGGAACTAGCTCAGCGAATGCATCAAATCGGGCAAACCCACAAACTCACGACGTAAGTTACTTGGGCCCTGAACCGGTCTGAAACGACCTATCGGTCATGGACTCCTCCGTAGCCGTTCTTCGCAGAGAAGGATACCTCAGGAATCGGCAGTGGGAGCGACTTCCACGAAGGCCGAACGGCTGCGCGAGTGTGATCTCGATGGGCGGTGACGGGCTCGAACCGCCGACCCCCTGCTTGTAAGGCCGGAGCGCCAACCCGAGGCTCTCCGGCCCCAACCCGCATCGCTACAAGGATTCTCAGGCTCCGTCATGTCAGTCGACCGCCTGCAAATACCCGCGGATTCGGGGCGATTCCGTGCGATTTGGGCACTGGATCCGGTCTAGTGCCCAAACGAGCGAAGGCTCTGGCTCCCTCTCGTGGCATCGCGTGGGAGTCAAGCCGGAACGTGCAGGTCGCGCGCGCTCTGTTGGAGCAGAGTGGTGGCGCCGACTCAAGAAGGGACGTTGTGAAAGGAGTTCTTCTATTCGAATGCATCCGCGGAGACGCTCCTGACAGGAGACGGCCACAGCGACCTCCCCCTTTTCTACTGCCTCAGAAGACTCAGGAAATGTGTCGGCCGTGCGGGAGGCCGATGCTTAGCCCGAAGCGCTGGCTCCGTCAGCGAGCGCCTGCTGCCACGTGTACTCATAAGGGAGCGGTGAACCAGCGTCAACGGTGAGAAACGTGTACGCCCGGTTGCCGTTGTTGTCCGGGGCGACCGCAGTCCCCATTGAGAGGGTGGTGGAACCTGTGTCCACGAAGACGTTCTCGCGGTGCTTCCAACATCCCCAGTCGCCGACGTAGGTGCAAGCCAAGTTCCCGCTCTGAACTCCGTCGTCCCAGACGCAGAAATAGTAAGCCCAGAGAGCGGCCGTATTGAGCTCGTTGCCTCCGTGTCGCCCCGAGATCGGGCGAGACCGAGACGAAGGCACGTCGCCTATCCGTCGTCGCCGGACGGGTCGAGCGACGACCCGCGGACCCGGGCGAGTGCCTGCACCTGCTCCGTCACGTGCAGGGCCCGTTGAAGAGGTAGGGAGACATCGTGGTGATGATCCCTCTCGTGAAGGAGACGGTCAGTTGCGCCACGAGCGGGTCGAGCTCGACCGGGCTGTACGTGGTCGGGACGCCGCCGAGCGCCGTCTCGGCGAGGGCGAGAACGTCGCGTACCTTCATGCCGTCCAGGTCGTGAAGGGCGGCGGAGTAGGTCGGATAATCGTCAGTGCTCGGGAGGTTGCAGAGCGTGAGGTCGCCGAACGGGAGCCCCGAGGCGCCGACGAGGTATCCAGCGTCGGAGAAGTCGACGTCGAGCTGGAGCGCGGTCACATCCCCCCCGAACACGCCGGCCGACGTTGTGCGGGGGTCGGCGAGATTGGCGTTGAGCGCGGCAGGAGATCCGGAGGCCGGCAGGTACGTCGTCACCCCGTCCAGGCCGCCGCCGCCGACACCGTCGAAGTAGATCGCGTAGCCAGACAGGGGCTCGCCGACGATCATGTTCCCGCCCTCGTTGAAGTAGACAAGCTCGAAGTCGAGCCCGAGCAAGTACTCGGCCGCCGGGTCGTCGAACCAGTCGACCGGTCCGTAGGTGATCACGTCGCCGGGGCTCCAGGGGCAGCTGTTCGTGCCGGGGGGATTGCACGTGCGCGGGATGTAGCGGTAGCCGGCGGTGTCGAAGTCGACGTTCAGCTGGAGGGCGGTGAGGTCGCCGCCAAAGACGCCGGCGGGCGTCGAGGTCGGATCGCCGAGCGATTCGTCGAGGGCAGCGGCGGTTCCACTGGCAGGCAGGTAATCGGCGAGCTTCTCAACGCCGTCGAAGAAGAGGGCCGAGTACCCGGGCGCGTCGTCACCAACCACGAGTTCCCCACTCGGTGCGTAGACAGTTTCGAAGTCGTTGTAGAGGAAGTTCTCGCCGGCTGGTTCCGTGACCCAGTCGGCCTGGGTGAAGGTGCTGAGGTCGCCGGTCTGCCAGGGGACGGGCTGGCAGCCGGTGCTGGTGCCGAGGTTATGGAGCGCGAAGCCGGTGGGGGTGCCGTCGAAGGCGGCGTTGAGGTCTGCTGCGATCGTGTCGAGGTCGGCGATCGGGTCGGCGGTGACGACGCCGCCGAGCCTCCTGCTCGCGAGGTCGAGGAACTGGCGCACGGTCAGGCCGTCGAGGCGGGGGAGGATCGGGAGGTTGCAGAGGTGGAGGTCGCCGAACCTGAGCGCCTGGGTGCCGATGCTGTCTGTGTCGGTGGCGCTGTTGTCGCCGGTGTCCGGGTCGGTGACCCCGGCCGGTGCGGTCACGGTCGCGGTGTCGGCGAGCGTGCCGGTCGCGGAGGCGTCCAGGTTCGCGACCAGGGTGTAGGTCGCGCTGCCGCCCGGAAGCAGCGTCGCGGTCGTCGCGATGCTGCCGCTGCCCGAGCCGGCGGCGACGCTCGAGCCGCTCGAGGCGGTCGCGGTCCAGCTGCCCGAGTCGACCGAGGCCGGCAGGGTGTCGGCGACCGCGGCCGCCGTGGCGCTCGAGGGGCCGGCGTTCGAGACGACGATCGTGTAGGTCGTGGCGCTGCCGGGGACCGCCGCCGTGGCGCCGTCGTCGTTGCTGACCGCGAGGTCTGCCTGCGGCGTCAACGTGTCGGTGTCGGTCGCGCTGTTGTTGGCCTGGTTGGAGTCGGTCACTCCGGACGGCGCGGTCACCGTCGCCGTGTTCTTCAACGTCCCGGACGCAGACGCACTCACGTTCGCGGTCACCGTGTAGGTGACCGTGCCGGCAGCCGGCAGCGCGACCGTGGTGTTGATGTTGCCGCTGCCGCTCGTTCCGTCCGACGCGGTCCAGCTATCCGAGCCGACGGCCGCCGGCAGCAAGTCCTTGACCGTCACCGCTCCCGCGGCCGAGGGGCCGGCGTTCGCGACCACGACCGAGTAGATCGTCGCCTGCCCCGGCACCGCGGTCGTCGCGCCGTCCGAGTCGGTGACCGAGAGGTCGGCCTGCGCCGTCACCGTGTCGGCGTCGGTCGCGCTGTTGTTGCCTCGGCCGGGATCGCTCACCCCGGCAGGCGCTGCGACCGTCACCGTGTTCACGAGCTTCCCGCTCGCAGCCGGATCGACCGTCCCGGTCACCGTCATCGTCACGCTCTGCCCCGCCGCCAGGCTCAGACCCGACCACACATGCGTGACCGGACTGTACAAACCAGCAGTCGGCGTGAACACGACGCCCTGCAAACCCGCCGGGATCGCGTCGGTCAGCAGGAAGGAACCGACCGTCGAGGGCCCGCCGTTCCTGACCGTCACCGTGTAGACCGTCGACCTGCCGGCCACCACGGTCGTCGCCCCGTCCGACTTGGTCACCGACAGGTCGGCCTGCGGTTTCAGCGCGTCGGTGTCGGTCGCGCTGTTGTTCGCCGGGTTGCCCTCGGTCACCCCGGCCGGCGGCGCAACGGTCAGCGCGTTGACGAGCGTCCCCGTCGCGGCCGGATCGACCTCCCCCACCACCATCATCGTCGCGCTCCGCCCGGCACCGAGGCTCAAACCCGCCCACAGATGCGAGCCCGGTCTGTAGAAGCCCGACAGCGGCAGGAACACCACATCCTCCAACCCCGCCGGGACCGAGTCGGTCAGCACGACCGAGCCGACCGCCGAGGGGCCCGCATTCCGCACCGTCACCAGATACACCACCGCCCTGCCCGGCACCAACGAGCCCACACCATCCGACACGCCGACCGACAGATCCACACAACCCACCCGGCAGACGCTCGCCGTCGACTCGCTCAGAAGGCCCGCCGCAGCCGGCGCCACCGGCAGCAAGGAGACCACGAACGCCACCAGCAACGCCGCCCGCACCCGGCCAGACCGCCACGCCAGGCAGCCGCCGGGATGGCAAGATCGTAACGCACACCGCACACGACTTGCCATCAACCCGCCTCTTCCCCCACAGCCGAAACCGGCAGACCGATCATCAAGGATCCTTGAGCAACTGTCAAGAGCAACTGTCAAATCGCCGGATTCGGCGAGGAGTCTCTGTGCGCGACCTCGCGATGGACGGTGCGCGATCGCGCGGACGGGCCGCGCTCGTGCTCGCTCACTCGTAGAGCCCAGAGGAGAGCGCAGAAATTTTAGGACTTCCGCGCGCAGGCAACGGGCCTGAGAGGACATCTTTCAAACCCGCCCGACGGCCTGAAGGCGCTGTTCGACGCCGGCGGCGGAGGGCTCTCTCGAGCGGCCCCGCGCTGAACGGCGCGCAGCGGCGAGCGCGGAAATTCTAGGATTTCCATGCGCGGGCAATGGGCCGTGAAGGCCTCTGACTATCCTGCAAAAGCAGCGTACTCGGCTCCCCGGGGCTGCACCGGGGACTGCACCTCGCGTACACGCCTGACACGGGTGAGCAGTTTTCCCCGGTCGATCTCGCGTCCGTCGATCATCGCGTGCGAGTAGATGTCGGCGGTGACGAGTTTCGATCGCTGCCCCATCCGTTCGACGATCGTCGTCGCCCAGGGGACGCCTTGGCGGTGCAGGAGCGAGATTCTGCGATGCCGGAGCGCGTGCGGCGAAAAGGTGGGGGTGTCGCTATCGCGGCAGGCACGTGTGATCGCGGTGCGGAGCCGGTCGGCGGTCACGTTCGCAAGCAGCGGCGCCTCCGGGTCGCGATCCTCGCGTGCCGGGAGCCGGGCGAGTAGCACCTGGTAGAGGTCGTTGGGCAGTTCGACCCAGCGTGGCCGGCGCGTCTTCGCGACTGCGGCCCGGACGAGCCACGCGCGGCGCTCCTCGTCGAGATCCCCCACGCGGGCGCCCTCGAGATCTACACGAAGGTGTTGGAGCGCACAAGGGACACCGGGGCACGCATGGACGCCCTGCTCACCGGAGCTGATTGGGCACCATTGGGCACTAGCGGGTCTGAAACGGACGATCTGGCCGCCCTGGCGGCCCTCCCTGCCGCGGTTGAACCACCGCTCTAGCAGGGTTTTTGTCTATGGGCGGTGACGGGCTCGAACCGCCGACCCCCTGCTTGTAAGGCAGGTGCTCTCCCAGCTGAGCTAACCGCCCTGGACGGCCTAGGTTAGCCGCCGATCCCGCCGACCTGTCCTGGGCCAAGGGCTCGCGACCGGTAGCCCCCTAACAGGGCGCGCCGCCGGGCGCGCTCGTCCACTTCTTCGGGACGGCGCTGGACTCACCGCCGGCCGTGCGCGTGACGGCCACCGTCACGAAGTCGTGGCATTGGTCGTCTCGCCCGTGAATCGTGTACTCGCAGCTATACCCGAGCCACGGCTTGCGATGGAGGAGCTTGCACGGCCCGGGCGTGAACGTCGTCGAGGCGATCCTGGCCTCCCGCGCTGCGTAGATGTCCGTGCGCGCCAGCGCGGCCTTGACCGGCGTCTTGCCCAGGCCGACGCTCGCGTTCGCACTCGACACAGCTCCAAGTGCTGCGGCAAGCGAGACCAAGACGAGGGCCCTCAGGACACGAGCGCTCACGAGGAAGAGGGTAGACAGCAGTGAACGGTGGCCGCTGGCGGCGGCGCACGCCCGCCGCTCTCAGCCGACTCACAGGGCTCGCTTAGGCAGCTCTCGGCGAACCTTCACGCCTCCTTGAGGCGGCGGTGGTGAGATGGCCTCACTGACCGAGAACCAAGGAGGCAACGATGAACGCACACGCAGCATCCACAGCCGCCGACGGCGCTACCGGTGACGACTTGGGACACGGAGGCCTGATGCTCGGGGGCGGCAAGGGCGGTGGTGGGCCTGGCGGCTCGTCCTTCCCAGGTTGAGCGCCACAGACGCATCGAGCCGGCGGCGGGAGCGATCCCGCCGCCGAGGCGTTCCGGAGCTCAGACGCTCAGCTGTGGCACTCCGTCGAGCTCAGGTCGAGCTTCTGCTTCTCTGTTGCCGCGGCGGCCTCGGTGGAGACGTCGGTCTGGTTGCTCGGGTCCCAGTTGCCGGGCGCCTTTCCCTGCCACATCACGGCCGGCGTCACGCCCGGGCCGAGCACGGTGATCCGGTACATCGTCCCGGCGCCCTGACGCGGGCGGCTGGCCGGGTAGCCGGGGTACGGCGGCCTGGCGCCGAACGAGTAGCAGAACGCGCCGTCGGGGGTCTGCGCGAGGAACGAGTTCTCGCGCGCCCAGCCCGCGCCGTAGGGCGAGTCGAACGTGTCGAGGTAGAGGTTCCGCCCCAAGCTGTCGGTCGGATCCCCGACGCTCGTGGCGCTGAAGCCGTAGACGGGCTTGCCGTCGTAGGTGAGCTGGCCGAGGATCTGCTGGAAGCGCCCGCCCCAGGCCCAGTCCTCCCAGACCTGGATCTGCGCGAGCGGCCCCGTCCAGTGCGAGACGTGGAGCTCGTAGACGGCCTGCTCGGGCTTCCACGGCTTGAAGCCGAGATCGGGAAGCATCCGCTGCCAGACTGCAGCGCCCAGTAGCTGCCGTCTGGCGCCGTGCACCCCGAGCCGGCCACGTACCAGGCGAGCGTCGGACCGGTGTAGGGCTTGCAGACGTTCTTGAACGTCTTCCAGTAGCCCGACTTGTGGATCGCCGAGCCCCCGAGAAGTCGACCTTGAACGCGGCCTGCTGCTTGCCGCGCACGGGCGGCAGCGCGTTCACGGCGCCCCAGACGAGGATGTGCTGCACCTTGCCCGAGCCGTGAAGGTGATGAGCGCATGCCCGGTCGAGTCGACCTGGAGCGTCGGATGCTGCGGGTCGCGGCCGACGATGAACGTGGCGCCGGCGGGACCGGACGTCGCGAGCTGGACGAAGACGGAGACGAGAAGCGCCGCAAGGATGGTGAGCTTTCTCATGCGGGTGCAAGCTCGTTCGAGCCCGCGGCGCAGGCGGTGTACAGACGGAGCTGGGTGATCAGGACGCTCGCCACGAGACCTCCATGGGGCGTGAAGACGGTGACGATGTGGGAGGGCGGCGTGTGCGCCGTGCCGTTCCAGTAGCCGAGCTCGCAGAAGTCCGGCCGGAACCCGTGCAGCGCCCGACGAGGGCGAGCGACGAGCCGGGGCCGATGCCGCCGGCGGTCCGGAAGAAGGGCGAGTACGCCTCGATCGAGACGACGCGTCCCGAGGAGTCGTAGGTGATGAGGAGCGGCGCGCCGTGCACGCGGTAGCGGACCGAGCGGCCGGTCATGCCGCCGCCGAGCGTGATCTTGAGCGTGCCGGACGGCGCGCCGAAGAGCTTGATCACGTCGGGCTCGGTCATGCCGATCGAGACGCCGCCGATCGAGCGGTCGAGCACCGTGAGCGGCGGCGGCGACTCGTGCGAGCCGGCCGCGCAGGCGGTGTAGAAGCGCAGCTCGGTGATGAGCACGCTCTCGACGAGCCCGCCGTCGGGCGTGAAGACCGTGACGACGGTCGAGGGCTTCGTCCCGGCCGTGCCGTTCCAGTAGCCGAGCTCGCACGAGTCGGGCCGGAACCCGGGCAGCGCCGCGGCGAGAGGGAGCGGCGCGCCGGGCCCGACCCCGCCGGCGAGCGTGTCGGTGCTCGAGTAGCTCTCGATCGAGACGACGTTGCCGCCAGTGTCGAAGGTGACGAGGAAGAGCGGCCGTGGAGGTGGTAGCGCGCGAGCTTGCCGCCCGTGAGCGACAAGGTGCTCTCCGGCTTCCCGAGGACCTTCTCGACGTCCTGCTCGGTCATCCCGATCCCGACCGGGCCGATCGACTCGTTCACGATCACGTCGGGCGCCGGCGCCTGCGTCGTCGTCGTGGGAGTCGTCGCAATCGTCGCGGGCGCCGCCGGAGCCGAGACGATGAACGCAGCCGAGGCAGTCGTCTGAGAAGCCGGGTCGAGGTTGAACGCGCTGACTGTCGCGACGTCGGTGCCCGTTCCCGGCGCGGAGGCGAGCGCGACGATCGTGACCGTCGCGGAGGCGGTGTTTGCCAGCGTCGCGAGCGTGCAGGTCACGGTCTGGGTGCCTGAGCAGTCGCCGGTCGTCGCGGTGGCGCTCGCGGGGGTGAGGCCCGCGGGCAGGGTGTCGGTGACGGTCACGCCGTCGGCGTCTCCCGAGCCCGTGCTCGTCACGTGGTTGGCGACGACCACCGAGAACGTGAGCTGAGCGCCCACCTGGACGCTCGCGGGACTGACGCTGTTGGAGATCGAAAGGCTCGCGGGCTCGGGAGCCGGCGCGAGGGTCGTGAAGGTGAGATCGCCGCCGCCCGGCATCCCGTTGGCGTAGAGCTGGAAGTGGTACGTCGTCCCGGGAGCCAGCCCGCTGATGCCCTGCGAGACCTGCAAGTCGTGGCCGAAGAAGTCCGAGCCGCCGAACACGTCGGTCGTCATGCTCCCGTACTCGACGCTCGTGCCGTACTCGAACTGGTAGTCGACGCAGTTGTCGGCGTCCGAGCCGTTATCGATTGCGGTCGACCCGAGCAGCCCGTTCAGGGTGGCGCTCGTGGTGGTGATGTCGGAGGCCGAGGTCGTCTGCGGCGCGCAGTTGCCGTCGCCGCTCGCCTGAGCATCGAGGCCGAAGACCGCAAACGCACCCGCTACGAGCACGACCGTGAGAAGACGACCGACGACCACCCAGCGCACTTCCTACCACACTTCCCGGAAGCAGTTCGAGCCCGAGCGGACGCAAGCCAGCATGTTGACTCTTGACATCAGAGCTTTGCCGCTCGTAGGATCCGCCCCGTGGCGGGAGGGGAACCGATCGCGATCGATGGCGCTCTCGAGCGTCTGAGCCCTGCGAAGCAGGCGCTGGTTCCCGTCCTGCGACAGCTCGGCAACGTGATCCCGGTACGGACGATCCAGGCGGCCGAGGCGACGGCGCTGCCGCTGGCGCTCGCGGCCTCGGTGCTCACCCAGGAGTCCGGCGGTGGTCACAACGTGTGGGGCCACGACCCGACCATCTTCGTCGGCGGCAACGACGTGCGGCACGGAGTCGACTACGGACCGCTCGTCACGCGGGCCGGATACCTCGCCTACAAGGCCGAGCGCGGTCCCGGGGGTCGCGGCGGCATGCAGGGCGTCGGCCCTTGCCAGCTCACCTACTACGCGCTCCAGGACCGAGCCGACGAGCTTGGAGGCTGCTGGGCGATCGAGCCCAACCTCCATGTCGGCTTCGCGGAGCTCGCCTCGCTGATCCGGCGAAACGGGCTCGAGCCCGGAGTCGCCGCCTACAACGGCACGGGCCCGTCAGCCGCGCGCTATGCGCAGGTCGTCCTGGCACGCGCCGACACGTTCGGCCGCGCGCTCGACCGTCCCTACCGCTGAGAGCAAGGACGGCGGGAGCGCGTGAAGCTCCCGGAGAGCCTCGTATGATCGGTCACCGATGGCAGGGACCACTGCGGCGCCGCAGCTTCGAGCCGGCCGTCGACGGCTCGCAGCTCTCCCGGGGTCGGTCTTTGCGATCCTCGGCGTGTGGGTCGCCGGCGCCCTCTCGCTGAGCGTCCTCACCGGCCGGGTCACGAACTGGTTCGTGATGACCGACGAGCTCGTCTACGAGCGACTCGCGATCAGCATCGCTCGCAGCGGCTCGCCCGTGCCGCGCGTGCACGGCACGTTCGTGCGGAGTCTCGACCAGCTCTATCCGCTGTTGATCTCCCCGTTCTTCCGTCACGGAACGGTGGCATCGGACCTGCGGGACGTGCACGTCTTCGGCGCGTGGGCCATGAGCTCCGCGCTCGTGCCCGCCTTCCTGCTCGCCCGTAGGGTCACCGGCCGGAGCTCGCTCGCCTACCTCGTCGCGATCGCGTCGGTTGCGACTCCGTGGCTGATCTACTCGCCGTTCGTCCTCACCGAGACCGTCGCCTATCCGGCGTTCATCTGGGCGCTCTTCCTCATGCAACGCTGTCTCGCCGCGCCATCGCCGGGCGCCGACGTGCTCGCGCTCCTCTCGATCGTCGTCGCCTTCCTGGCCCGGACGGAGCTCGTCGCGCTCGCGGCGGCCCTCCCGATCGCCTTGATCGCGCAGCGCCTCTCGCTCGGGGTGCCACGAGACCGGGCGGCGCTGCGTTCCGTGGCGACTTGGTTGGCGCGTACCCACCCCGTTCTCGTCGCGACCTATGTGGCGCTGCTCGTGGCGGCCGCAGCGTACGCAGCGACCGGAGGCCGGCTCCTCGGGCTGAGCGTGTATGGACAGGAGATCCACGGCGGCCTCGATCCGGCGCGTCTCGGTCAGGCGTTCGTCGCCCACCTCGCGGATCTCGCCTTCGGCCTCGGCATCCTGCCGCTCGTCGTCGGGCTCGGCTGGCTGCTCGCCAACGTGCTCGGAACGACGAGCCGGGAATGGCACGCGTTTGCCTGCCTGGGCTCGACCGTGGTCGCAGTGGTGGTGATCGAGACGGCGCGATACGACCTCGGAATCGGGACGGTCATCTACGACCGCTACCTCTTCTACGCCGTCCCGATCGTGCTGCTCGGGTTCGCCTGCGCGACGATCGACCGTGCGCCACGATGGTCGCTCGGGATCCCGGCCGCTCTCGTCTGCCTGGGCTTCTCCGTCCAGCTTCAGGCGCCTTTCACCTGGTCCACGCCTCCGGGAGCGGTCGACGGGGACAGCCCGATCGCGATCTACTACCACCCGTTCGTCAAGCTGGCCGGATCGACCGGCGGCGCTCGCGCCGTGCTCGCGGCTCTGACGATCGCCGTGACCATCGGCTATGCACTCGCCACGCGCCGGGTGCGCAGGGCCCGACTGGTCGGCGCGCTTCTTCTCGTCGTGGTCGCGACCGGCCTCGCGGCCAGCACCGCCTACGTCTTCGTCCGGCTGTTCCACTCCGACTTCGAGGCCCACCCGCTCACGGGCCCCCAACCGAGCTCGCTCGGCTGGGTCGACCAGGCGGTCGGGCCCCGCGCGGCGGTCACCGAGATCCCCTACGACGTCAGCACCGACTACTTGGTCTCGCTCGACTACTGGCGCAACCTCGAGTTCTGGAACAAGTCGGTCACGCGCGATGCCGAGTTTCCCTCGACCGAGGAGTTCGCGGGCACGGGTATCTGGTTCCCCAAGCTCCTGCTCTCCGTCAACGAGCGCACGGGCGCAGTCGGAGGGTCGCCGACGACCTTCGTCGTTCAGAGCGTGAACGAGTCGCGATTCCGGATCGCCGGAAACGTCCAGGTCCAGACACAGCAGGCCTTGCTGATCGACGCACCGAGGCCGTGGCGGCTCTCGTGGATGACCTTCGGTCTCGATGACGACGGCTGGCTCAGGCCCCGTGCTCCGGCTCGTCTCCGCGTGTTCTCATTGGCGAACCAGAAGGGCTCCCGGATCCTCGACCTGAGCCTTCAGATCCAGGCCCCGGGCGGGGTGATCGACCGGCCGTTCGAGGTGCGCACGAACCTCCGCGACGACCGCGACACAGTCTCTGACGGCAGCACGGCGTTCGTGAACTCGCTGCCTGTGTGCGTACCCGCCCACGGATATGCCGACGTGACCATCTCGGCCTCCGGTGAGTCCCAGATCGACCCGGATCTGGGCGGCCCGCCACCCTCGGTGTCCCCGACGCGGCTGGCCAGCGTCAACCTCGCCGACACATCCGTCTCGGACAACGTCGGCCCACCCTGCCGCCCCCGCTGAGGAACGGTGCGCCAACCCGAGCCGCAGGATCGACGGCCCTCGGCGGCGTACGGGAGTACCCCCAACGGGATTCGAACCCGTGCTGCCGGCGTGAAAGGCCGGAGTCCTAGGCCGCTAGACGATGGGGGCCTTGGCGCAGAGTACCCGGGGAGATAGCGACAATCCCGCTCGTGTTGATTCGTGCGGCAACCTGGGACGACCTCGAGGCGACTGCCGACCTGCTCGCGGCCAGGAGCAGGACGGCCGCGGGGCTCGGCGGCGTCCGGGTCGCGCAGCTTCGGGCCGAATGGGAGCGGCCCGGCTTCGCGCACGGGCGGGACAACGTCGTCGTCGAGCAGCAGGGGGCGACGAGCGGATATGCCGCCTTGCGGCCGAGCGGCGAGCTCGTCCTTGCCGCGAGCGACGACGAGACGGCAGACGCGCTGCTCGACGCCATCGTTGACCGAGCAAGAGAGCGGGGCGACACCATGCTCAGCATCGTCGTGCGCTCCAGCGAGCCCCCGCTCGACGGCCTCGTGCGCCGCCGCCGGTTCGTGCTCGACGGTGAGACCCTGCTGATGTGGCGCCCCCTCGGCGGCGAGGTGGAGGCGCCACGGATCCCGGAGGGCGTCGAGATCCGGACCTACGAAGACAGTGACGCTCGGGCCGTGCACGGACTGCTCGACGAGGCGTATACCTGGGACGAGAACTATGCCCCGATGGCGCACGACGTGTGGGAGAGGTGGATGACGGGCGATCCGGAGTTCGACGCGAGCGTGTGGTGGCTCGCCGAGCGCGGCAGCGAGCTGATCGGCTGCGCCCTCCACTGGACGAGCGGGTGGCTGAAGGATCTCGCCGTCGTCTCGTCCGAGCGCGGCCGAGGCGTCGGGACCGCGCTCGTCGAGCAGGGGCTCTTCGAGTTCGCGGAGGTCGGGATGCCGCGGGTCGGCCTCAAGGTCGACGCCGCGAACCCGACCGGGGCGGTTCAGCTCTACGAGCGCGCGGGGTTCGTCACGTCGAGCCATGAGGCAGCCTGGCGGCTCGCGCTGTGACCGGCAGCGCGCAGGTCAGCCTCCTGCGCTGGCTGCGACGACAGCTGCGCGAGCCCGAGCCGCTGCGCGAGCGACTCGAGGCGGCCGTGCGTTCCGACGACGTCGCCGAGGCGCGCCGGACCGTCGCGCGATTCGAGTTCTCGCCGGCGCAGCGCCATCACGTCGGCAAGCTGCTCGACGAGTGGCAGTCGGAGCTACGCGCTTCGCCGGACGACCTGGATTCCCCAGGCGCGCCCTGACGCGAAGAGCTCGTCGGGGTCGACCTCGTCGGCCCAGCCGACGAAGTGCCGCTCCGGCTCCTCCTCCGTGCTCGCGTACACCGCCGCGCGACCGGCGCTCATCCGGGCGGACAGATCGTCGCCGCGCTCGAGCGCAGCAAGTCGCTCCTCGACCGCCGAGCCTTCCGCGTACCCTTTGCCCATCCTGGAAGTATCGCGGGCCGGTAGCTCAGTCGGTAGAGCAGGGGACTTTTAATCCCAAGGTCGCAGGTTCGATCCCTGCCCGGCCCATAGAAACAGCCTGCTAATCAGCTATTTCTGGTAAGCGTTCAGCCTGGGTAGGGACCCGGTCGCGGGCGGCGAATCTTGTGGTGTGGAGCGGGTTGAGGCCGAGGCGATTCTGGATGGTGATCGTGAGGCGGCGATCGGGTTGCTGCTTCGGCTCGACGAGTTGGTCGAGGCGAATCAGCGGCTGGTCGAGGCGAATGAGCGTCTCGAGGCTCGGGTGGGCGAGCTCGAGCGTCGGCTGAATCGGAGTTCGCGTAACTCGTCGTTGCCGCCGTCGCAGGATCCTCCGTCGGCGCCGCCACGTCCGCGTGGGAAGGGGTCAGGCCGCAAGCCGGGTGGGCAGCAAGGACACGAAGGCAGGTACCGGCGACTGCTGCCGCCCGAGCGCGTCGACGAGATCGTCGAGCATTGGCCGGAGCGCTGCGAGTCGTGTGCGCACGAGTTCGCTGAGGCGGATCGTGTCGATGCGGCCGAGCCTTCGCGGCGTCAGGTCGCCGAGCTGCCTCCGATCGCGGTCACCGTGACCGAGCATCGGCTGCACCGGGTCTGCTGTCCGGAGTGCGCGGCTGTGACCGCGGCCGAGCCGCCCGATCGGTCGCGATCGGCGTTCGGGCCCAGGTTGCAGGCGGCGGTCGTCACGCTCGCGGTCAGGAATCGGGTATCGCGTCGTGACACGACCGAGCTCGCCCGGGAGCTGTTCGGGGTCGAGCTCTCGACCGGGACGATCGACACGATCATCCAGCGCGCCGGCGAGGCGCTCGCCGCCCCGCACACCCGGCTGGAGCGGGAGCTCAAGCGCTCCCCGGTCGTCAACATCGACGAGACCGGCTGGAAAACCGGCGGCGAGCGCCGCATGCTCTGGGGGGCGCTCACCCACCGCACGGCGGTCTTCCGGATCGCGGCCGGCCGGCACGCAGCCGAAGCCCAGACCATGCTCGGCGAGCGCTACGAGGGGATCGTCTGCTCCGACCGCTGGGCCGGCTACGACTACCTCGACCCGACCCGCCGTCAGCTCTGCTGGGCGCACCTGCTCCGCGACTTCACCGCCCACAGCGAAGGTATGGCCGAACAAGCAGAGCTCGGAAACGCGGGACTGGCCGTCGCGCGCGACCTGTTCGACGCCTGGCAGCAGTTCCAGCAGGACGGTGACCGGGCCGTGCTGCAAGCGCGGATCGCGCCGCTCCAGACGAAGCTCCGGACGGAGCTCGAGCGCGCCTCCCGCAAGAGCACCAAGACCAAGTACCACCGACAGTTCGCGCGTAACCTGCTCAAACGCTGGCCCGCCCTCTGGACCTTCAGCCACACCGACAACGTCGAGCCAACCAACAACCACGCCGAACGCGGCCTCCGCGGCGCCGTCATCCACCGCAAACTCTCACTCGGCACCCAATCCGAACACGGCGAACGCAGCCTCGAACGACTGCTCTCAGCCTCGATCACCTGCCGGCTCCGCAAGCAATCGCTCTACGCCTACCTCACCGAGGTCATCACCGCCCACGCCCGCGGCGATCCGACACCCGCCCTCAGCTGACAACACAACGGGCTGAACGCTTACCATTTCTGTTCGCTCAGGGAGCACCTCGAACCAGGGGGCTTCGCAAATCAGGCCGGCTGCTGGAGCTCGAGCAGCAGGTCGCGGAGTAGGGCGAACCGTTTCGGGCCGAGCTGCTGCTCCCAGGTGGCTTCCATCTCGGCGACCGCATCGCGGATCACGCCGACCGCAGCGATGCCCCGCTCGGTGAGGACGACCCGTTTGGAACGGAGATCGTCCGGGTGCGGCTCCCGATGGAGGTAGCCGAGGCGTTCGAGCTCGCGGAGGAGGTAGTTGAGCGCCTGCTTGCTGATCCCTACCCGGGCCGCGACGTCTGTTGGCCGCGCGCCGTGCGGTCCCGGGTACCGGAACACGGCGAAGTAGGCGCGGTCGAAGTCGTCGAAGCCGCGTTCGCGCAGCCGCTCGAGCATGTGCTGCTGGACAGCCTCCCAGGGGACGCGCAGGAGCGCGCCGATCAGCGGCGGCCCGAACGGCGATGTGTCGATCTCCGACGAGTTCATAAAGTGACTTGACAAACTATCCCAGACTGATCTAGAGTCAAGCCACTTTACCACCCAGTCGCAAAGGAGAGCCACGATGGCAACAACCGCACGCGAAGAGATCAGAGTCGGGGAGATGGCGATTCGCTTCCTGCTCGAGGGCGAGCAGTCGGACGGCTCGGTGGCGGTGTTCGAGTTCGACGTCCCTGCCGGCTCCAAGGTCGCCGCCGCGCACAGCCATGACAGCTTCGAGGAGACGATCTACGGCCTCGATGGCACGCTCGTCTGGACGGTCGAGGGCCAAGCGCACGAGGTCGGCTCCGGCGAGGTGCTCTTCATCCCTCGCGGCGCGGTCCACCAGTTCGCCAACGTCGGCGAGCTCGGCGCGAAGGCGTTGGCGATCGTGACTCCGGGCATCCTCGGCCCCGAGTACTTCCGCGAGATCGCCGCGGTACTCGACGCGGCAGCCGACGGCCCACCCGACCTGGCTGCGGTCGCGGCGGTGATGCGCCGCCACGGACTCACCCCCGTCTCCTGAGACCCCCGCAGGAAGGAAGAACGATGACCCTGTCAGCGCCAACGCGCCTCAACGCGTTACGCGGCTTCGGCCCCGCCAAGTTCACCCACCGCAAACCGGCGGCCCGGCCGGCGGTGCCCACGGGGACGGTGAATCCCCTCCCGTCGACACAGCGCTCCCACGCGCAGCACGTCCTCATGGTCGAGTTCACCTCACCCGACGGACGTACCTGGCAGGCGATCGGCGGCGGCGACACCCTGGCCGACGCGATCGTCTTCGCCCAAGACGGCTGCCCCACCGACGCGGCCTGGCAACCCATCAGCTGGAGCGACCTCTATGGCGACTAGAAGCCTCCCCACAACCAACGCGGCATACGTCCCGATCGGCAAACAGGAACCGATCCTCCGCAGCGACAGCCGCGAGATCAGCCTCCTCGTCGCGAACGAAAGCCTCAGCGTCACCTATGCCACCCGTCCAGCGCGCGAACGCGTGACCGAACCACACGTACACCAGCACGCAGAGGCGTTCTACGTTCTCGGAGGCGAGCTCTTCTTCGAGGTCGGGGCCGAAGGCGAGACGATCACCGTCGGGGCCGGCGGCTTCGTCGCCGTGCCGGCCAACGTCGCACACTCGTACGGCACCGCCGGCTCCCACCCGGCATGCTGGCTCATCATCCACGCCGGCGACGGCGGTTTCGCCGCGCTCATGCGCGGCGTCCGCGACGGGATCAAGGTCGAGTGGGACGTCGCACCGGCCCCTCCCGACGGCGGCCTTCCCGCAGACCATGTGATCGTCAGTCGTCCGTTGCCCGCACCGCCTATGGGCTACTGATGCCCCGGGTGAACCGGGATCGCTCCGACGGCGTTCATGAGTGCCGTGCACGCGTTGCTGGCTGACTGGAATGCCGGCGCGTTCTCGTTGAACTTGCTGCTGTCGAATGCCCCTTGGCTGTCCGGGTCGGGAAAGCTCGGGAGGCCGTGGGTGCGCATGCAGCGAGCCCACTTGACCTCGGCGGCGATCTTCTCGGGTGACTGGGCCGGCGGCTGCGAGCCGGCACCGGGCTCCAATGATCGGCATGCCTGGTTGGCTGCGCGGAACTTGGGGTTGTTCCGGTTCAGGTCGCTGCCGGGCCCTCCGTCGATCTGGATCCCGACGCCCCCACCGGGGCTGGCCGTCGGATCGGGGAAGTCCGGAATGTCGTGGCTACGCATGCACTTCGAGTACGCCTCGAACCGGGCCAGCACGTCCGAAGCTGTGTTCCTTCCCCCGCTTTGGGCCCCCGGCGGCTTCGAGCCCCCGCACCCGGCCGCGAGGACGAGAAGCGAGAGAAGCGCGACTGTCGCCGTCGCGATCCGCGTCGGCCGGGGAGTCGATTGCCGCAAGCCTCGAACGTCGAGCGGGAGATGCTTCCCTCGCAGGTTGGCGTGGCGCTGGATCGTGGGTGTCATGTCGTTGCTCCCTGTCTGCATGAGGAACCGTGTCTTGGAGGTCTTGTACGCCGCTGTCCGTTACACGGGTGCAACGGGCGCTGTTACACCGCGGTAACTCCGGCTGCGGCATCCTTCGGGCCTCGCCCAGGCCGACCGGACGATGGTCTTGCCGGCCCGCGAGTGAAGGAGCGCAGACCGTCGTGGAGACACGTTCTTCCGCCTCGCCACCCGCCGCCGCGGTTGCACCGGGGCTCGTTTGCAGATCGCCCAGGTGACGGAAGCGACACCGCACCGTTCGAAGCCGGCCCGGCGAAGATGGCGGCCTCGTCTGCCCAGGCGCACGATTCGGGCCCGGCTCGCCGTCCTCCTCTTCACCGCATTCCTCATCTCCGGCGCCGTTCTGCTGACGGTCACCGTCGTGGTGTGGCAGGGCAGGACGCATGGCACGACCGTGACTGCGGTGCCGACGTCCGCGCAGCAGGCAGCGGCGCCGTCAGGTATCGCCCAGCACAGCTCCGACCGGCATCAGCTGCTCATCGCTTCCGGGATCGCGCTCGCGATCATGGGCGCTCTCTCGCTCCTGCTCGGCTGGCTGGTGGCGGGCGGGTTCCTGAAGCCCGTACGCGCGATCACGATGGCCGCCAGGGAGATCTCGGCCGCCAACCTGCACGAGCGGTTGAATCTCTCCGGCCCCGACGACGAGCTCACGGAGCTGGCGCGCACGTTCGACGACCTACTCGCCCGGCTGGAGCGGTCGTTTCAGTTCGAGCGGCAATTCGTGGCCAACGCCTCCCACGAGCTTCGAACGCCGCTCGCAACGATCCGTGCCGCGCTCGACGTGGCCATGGCGAAACCCGGGCCACTGCCTCCGCAGATCGTCACGCTCGCCGACCGCACGCGCGGCGAGCTCGACCACATCGATCGCTTGCTCGAGAGCTTCCTCGCTCTCGCTCATTCCCAGCGCGGACCTGCGGGCGACGCGTCCGAGCTCTCGCTGGATGACCTGGTCGGAGCTGCGCTCCAGCGCCACTCCGAGGCGATCTCCCGGATGGCACTCACCGTCGATCGAGAAGAGTCCCCCGATGCGCGCGTTCTGGGTACCGAGACCTTGCTCGCGCGCATGGTCGACAACGTCCTCGACAACGCGATCGTCCACAACCAGCATGGTGGCTGGCTCCGCATTCAGACTGCGGTCGAGGGCCCGCATGCTCGCATCGTGGTGGGAAACGGCGGCCCCGTGCTTCCCGAGGAGGACGTCGAACAGCTTGCCCGGCCCTTTCGACGCCTCGGAGCAGAGCGGACGGGCTCGCACGAGGGCAGCGGTCTCGGGCTTTCGATCGTGTCGTCGATCGCCGAGGCTCACGGCGGGACGCTCGAGCTCCGAGCTCGCAGCGACGGCGGCCTGCGAGTCGTGATCGCGTTGCCGGTCGCAAACGCCATCCCGGCCGAGGAGCCGACGTGAAGGTACTGGTGGTCGAGGACGCCCGTGCGCTCGCCGACGTTGTCGCCGAAGGGCTTCGCGACGAGGGCATGGCCGTCGACATCGCTTACGACGGTGTCGAGGCAGTAATGAAGCTCAACCTCACGAGCTACGACGTGGTGGTGCTCGACCGCGACCTCCCGGGGCTCCACGGCGACATCCTCTGCGGGATGATCGCCGAGCGCGACGAGCCGGCCATGGTTCTCATGCTGACTGCGTCCGGCTCCCCCGCTGAACGCGTCAGCGGCCTCAGCCTCGGCGCCGACGACTACCTCGCCAAGCCGTTCCACTTCCCGGAGCTCGTGCTCAGGATCCATGCGCTCGCCCGGCGCCGGCCCACTGCCCGCGCCCGCGTTCTCAGCGCAGCCGGAATCGAGCTCGACCCCCTTCACCACCGCGCGACCCGTGACGGGCGCCGGCTCGATCTCTCGGTGAAGGAGTTCGCCGTGCTCGAGGCGCTGATGCGGGCCGAGCACGCGATTCTGAGCGCCGAAGACCTTCTCCGACAAGTCTGGGACGAGAACGCCGACCCCTTCACCAAGACCGTCCAGGTGACAATCAGCCGGTTGCGGCGAAAGCTCGGAGACCCGCCGCTCATCGAAACCATCCCTCGGATCGGCTACCGGGTGACGGCCTCTCCCGACTGAGCCACGATCAACGAGCTTTCGACCGGGACATCGTCCCGAGCTCGACCACTCTCCTCCCCGGCTCGGAGGCAGCATTCGCCTGTGCGCCGGCTGGAAAGCGAACGTCGACCTGGAGGCCTCCGCCGCTCAACGCCCGGGCGGTGAGGAGCGCATCGTGTGCGCCTGCGATGGCCTGGACGATCGGCAGGCCGAGCCCGATTCCCTCACTCGAGCGCCGCGCAGACGAGTCGAGTCGGTGGAACGGCTGGAAGAGACGTTGCAGCTCGGTGTCCGGGATCAGCGGGCCGGTGTTGGAGACGACGAGGAAGGCGTGCTCGGCGTCGCTGCGAGTCGCGACCCCGATCCGGCCGCCTGGGACGTTGTGCCGGATCGCGTTCGAGACGAGGTTGGCGGCGAGTCGCTCGATCAGGGCCGGATCGCCGCATGTCTCGGCCTGCTCGAGTGCGACGACGCTCTCGAGCCCGGTCCGGTCGTGGGCGCAAAGCGCCTCCCGCGCGATCGCGGCAAGGTCGACCGGCTCCTGACGCGTGACTCGACCGTGGCTCCGGGCAAGCGCCAGGCACGCCTCGAGCAGGCGCTCTTGTTGCAGGCAGGCATCGAGAACGTCCTCGGCAACCTCTCGCCACGAGGCCGTGTCTGCGAGCGGGTCGGTGAGCGCCAGCTCGAGGAGTGCGCGCTGGGTGGCCAGCGGCGTGCGGAGCTCGTGCGCGATGTAGGCGGCAAAGCGCTCCTCTCCCGCCGGCTCGCTCGACGGCAACACGGAGTGCGAGGGGCTACCCATGCCCGCTCAGCTGGTACCGCTGTAGGGCAGCCCTGCCGGGATCAGCTTCCGGCAAACGGGGAGCGCGCTCCGCACTCGAGGAGAGTTCTGGTCGATGCTCGAGGGGATGGTGAACTTGACGCCGTTACTCGGGAACGTCGGGTCGGGAAAGTCGGGGATCCCGTGCCTGCGCATGCAGGCAGCGGCCTTGAGGTAGTCGATCCGGTCGGCACGCGTGATCGTGTACCCCGGGGCTGTGGGGACGATGCCGTTCGGGAGCAGGTGAATGCACGCACTCTGGGCGGCCCGCATCTGTGACCTGCCGACCACAAGGTGCTTGATCGCGCTCCCGTCGAACGCTCCGCCGCCGCTCGGATCTGGGAATCCGGGCACACCGTGGGACCGCATGCAGCGGGCGAACGCGACCGCTCCGCTCGGCGGCGTCGTGGCGGAAGTCGTGGAGGAGGCGACGCTCGCAACCTCGGGCGAGCCGCCGCCGCCGCCGCAACCCGCCGCGAGGAGTGACGCGGCGACCGCAATGACCGAGGCGAGCATCAATGCACGAGGCCGCACCCCGTTGCGCTCCTTCGTCGGGCCGGTCGACCCGTCAGCCGCCCGCATTCGCGATCGCCTCCCTGACCTTCGCGGGCGTGAGCGCGCCATGCGAGGCCGGCAGGCACGCCTGCACGTCGCGCAACACCGCCGGCGAGTGAACGTCGATGCCCTGGGCCTCGACCATCTCGACCGTCAGCTCACCCTGCGCGGTCGGATCGGGGAAGCGCGCCAGCCCGTGGCTGCGCATGCACCTGGCAAACGAGAGCTCGTCGGCGAGCTGGGTGCGCTGCTGCTGTGCGGTCTGCTGCGACGGACCGGTGTTGCTCGGGAACAAGGGCTCGCAGGCACGCAAGGCAGACGCGCTGGGCGCGAGCTGGTGGATGGTGAGCTTCAGGTTCCCGCCCACGTAGCGCTGCGGGTCGGGGAAGCTCGGCACGCCGTGGGAGCGCATGCACTGGGAGTAGGCGACTGGCCCGCTCTGCGCGGTCTGCGTGGTTGTTGTCGTGCCGGCGGGCGTGGTGGAGGCGACGGTCGCGACGCTGGGAGAGCCGCCTCCGCCACCACAACCGGCCGCGAGCAGCGAGAAGGCAGAAGCCGCGATGAGGGAGGCGAGCACGAGTGGACGGCGGCGAGGCATGGTCTTCGGTTCCTTTCGGTGACGGCAGACGAATCTCACCACCGGAACCTGAACGTGCCCCCGCCGAGGCTGAGAGGTTGCTGAGAGCTTGCTGAGAACACGCCTACCGGCGGTCCGCCTCGAAGCGCAGCGTGACGAGCGCTCCCCCGCCGTCGGCGTTGGCGACCGTGACGCTGCCGCCGTGATCGTCGACGGTCTGCTTGACGATCGCGAGGCCGAGCCCCGAGCCGGGCAGGGAGCGAGCCGAGGCGGCCCGGTAGAAGCGGTCGAAGACGTGCGGCAGATCGGTCTCGGGGATGCCGGGCCCGTGATCGCGCACCGTGAGCGACCCGTCGAGGAGCCGAACCTCGACGGTCCCACCGGGCGGGCTCCACTTGATCGCGTTGTCGAGGACGTTGTCGATCGCGCGCTCCAACCGGGAACGGGCGCCGACGAGCGGCGAGGGCTCGAGCCGGCTCTCGAAGCGAAGGCTCGGCGCCCTGAGCTGGGCCCGCTCGACCGCTGCCGCCACGAGCGCGTCGAGCGGGAGCGGCGCGCGCGCGTCGACCGACCTGCCGTCGCGGGCAGCCTGGATGAGGTCGCCGACCAGGCTCGAGAGCTCCTCGATCGACCGGACGGCTGCGCCGAGCACGCGCTGACGCAGGTCGACAGGCAGGTCCGGCCGCGCCAGCAGCTCGATGTTCGCGCGGTGCGCGGTCAGCGGGGTGCGCAGCTCGTGGGAGGCGTCGGCGATCAGCTGCTGCTGGACGTGTTGCGACTCGTCGAGGCTTGCGAGCATCGCGTTGAAGTCGCCTGCGAGACTCGCCAGCTCGTCGCGGCCGCTCACGGGGATCCGCCGGTTGAGATCGCGCGTCGCGCTCACCTCTCGCACCGTCCCGGCCAGCACGCGCACTGGACGTAGCACCGCATTCGCGGCCAGCCGCCCGAGGACTGCCGCCGCGAGCGCCCCGCCGAGCGTCAGGCCGAGCAGGAGCCAGCGGACGTTCGCGATCGTCGCGTTCGCCTCGGTCAGCGGGCGGATCGTCCTCACCAGCCCGTCGCTCGAAGAAGGCAGGCGCATCGTGTAGAGACGCGCCTGCGCCCCGTTGAAGCGAAGATCCCTGAAGTACGGCGGTGACAGCCCTCTCGCCACCGATTCGTCGTGGCCGAGCAGCTTGGGCGAGGCGCGCAGCGCCGCACTCAGCGTGGACGTGGCCGGAGCCGGCGTCGGCAGCGGCGCTCCGCTCGCCGACAGCCCTCCGTTCGCCACGGCGGCGAGGTTCGGTACGACCTGGAACAAGCCCGATGTGTCCTTGCCGAAGACGCGGATAGTGGGCTTGCGCGGTTGCTTCGGCGTCGTCGGGACTGCCGGCGCCCCGTCAGCGCCCTTCGCCGTCGACGCCGTCTTCGTTGTCGGAAGCTTCAGGGCGTCGTGCTCGCCGGCCCACTTGAAGGCGATGCCCTCGGCCGACTGGATCAGCGAGACGTCGACCTGGTCGTGGAGCTTCGAGCGCACCTCGACGTAGATCACCGACGACGCGATTGCGAGCGCCACGAACACGGCGCCGCCACCGGCGAGCGTCAGGCGCGTACGGAGGCTCATCCTCTACCGGCCCGCTCCGGCGCCGGCCGAGCCGGCGCCTCCGTTCGTCCGCAGGCGGCCATACATCTCGCGGCATTGCTGGAGCCTCCGTCGAGCCTACGGCTCATGGCTCTCGCAGCGCGTAGCCGACGCCGCGCACGGTGTGGATCAGCCGCGGCTCGCCGCCCGCCTCGGTCTTCCGCCGCAGGTAGCTGATGTAGACCTCGAGCGGATTCGACGTCGGCCCGAAGTCGTAGTTCCAGACCCGCTCCATGATCAGCTCCCGCGTCAGCACCTGGCGGGGATTGCGCATGAAGAGCTCGAGCAGCGCGTACTCGGTGCGGGTCAGCTCGAACACCCGGCCACCGCGGGAGGCCTCTCGCGTCTGCCGGTCGAGCGAGAGCCCCGCAAACCAGAGCGGCGCATCCTCGCCCGCCGCCCGGGTCCGCCGAAGCAGCGCCCGCACGCGCGCCAGCAGCTCGCCGAGCGCGAACGGCTTCACGAGGTAGTCGTCCGCGCCGAGGTCGAGGCCGCGGATCGTGTCCTCCTCGGAGTCGCGCGCCGTCACGATCAGGATCGGTGTCCGATTGCCGGCGGCGCGGAGTCGCCGGCAGACCTCGAAGCCGTCCAGGTTCGGCATCAGCACGTCGAGCACGAGCGCGTCGAACTCCGCCTGCCCCAGCCGTTTCAGCGCCTCGAGCCCGTCGGGCGCAGTCGTGACACGGTGGCCCTCGAGCTCGAGCGCCGTCTCGACGGCGTCGCGCACGTCGGGATCGTCGTCGACGACCAGCACACGCCCTCCACGAACGTCAGCCTGCCCCATCAGCACCCGTTCAACCCCGCCTCCACGCCTCGATGCTCCGGAGGATCCCACCAACGAAGCGTATGCGGGCGCAGCGCTGCGTCACGGCCGAGAGCGCTAGGCCCCACCAGACCATTGGAGCACCCGAACCTGAGCAATCCGCGCCCGAAGCTGAGAGCGTTCTTAGGGCTTCGTGAGTCGGTCGGTCTTCACCACATGTTCACACCCCGGGCGGCACGTGCTGGAAAACTCCCTGCTCCATGAGCGATCCGGTCAAGAAGAAGAAGCTGAAGAAGGCCAAGAAGCGGAGGCGGCGCGAGCTCGAGCGCGCCGTCGAGGAGAACGGCCACCACCAGCACGAGAAGAAGCGCAAGGGCAAGGACTAGGCCGAACGTCGGGGGCCGCCCTCCCGACTCACGGGCCGGAGCTCAGAGGATCTTCGAGAGGAACTGCCTGGTCCGCTCCTGCTCGGGCGCCTCGAAGAAGTGCTCCGGGGTTCCCTCCTCGATGATGACGCCGCCGTCCATCATCACGACGCGGTCGGCGGCGATCTTCGCGAATCCCATCTCGTGGGTGACGACGATCATCGTCATCCCGTCGTGGGCGAGCTCCTCGATCACCGCCAGCACCTCGCCGGTGACCTCGGGATCGAGCGCGCTCGTCGGCTCGTCGAAGAGCATCAGCGCCGGCCGCATCGCCAGGGCGCGGGCGATCGCCACGCGCTGCTGCTGCCCGCCCGAGAGCTTGCCAGGATAGGTGTCGCACTTGTCCTCCAACCCGACGCGCGTCAGCAACGCGAGGGCGATCTCCGTCGCCTCGTCCTTCGGCGTTCCGAGCACGTGCACCGGCGCCTCGATCACGTTCTCGAGCGCCGTCTTGTGCGGGAAGAGGTTGAAGCGCTGGAAGACCATCCCGATCTGCGTTCGCTGGCGGGCGATGCTCCGCTCGGTGTCCTCGCGGAGCTTGCCGTCCTCCTCGCGGTACCCGATCAGGTGGCCGTTCACGGTGATGCGTCCCGCGTCGATCTTCTCCAGGTGGTTGATGCAGCGGATGAACGTCGTCTTCCCGGAGCCGGACGAGCCGATGATGCAGACCGTCTCGCCCTTGTGAACCTCGAGCGAGACGCCCTTCAGCACCTCGAGCCGGCCGAAGCGCTTGTGGACGCCGGCCGCATCCATCACGACGTCGCTCATCGCCGCACGAACGCCCCCGCCGGGGCCCAGGCAGCGGCGATCCGCTCGCGGAAGCTCAGCTCGTCGGCCCGGTCGCTCGCCGCGAGCCGCCGCTCGATCGACGCCTGGACGATCCCCCAGATGCCGGTGAGGATCAGGTACCAGAACGCCACCGCGAGGAAGTACTCGACCGGCTGGAACGTGTTCGAGTAGTGGATCTCGGCGTCGGCGAACATCTCGTAGACGCCGATCGTGAAGACGAGCGAGGTCGTCTTGAGCATGTTGTTGAACTCGTTGCCGAGGGGCGGGACGATCACCCGCGCCGCCTGGGGCAGGATGATCCGGCGCATCGCGAGGCCGTAGCGCATGCCCAACGACTTCGCCGCCTCCATCTGCCCCCTGTCGATCGAGTCGATGCCGGCGCGGATGATCTCCCGCATGTAGGCGCCCTCGTTGACCCCGAGGGCGAGGATGCCCGCGACGACCGCGCCGTCGAGGCTGAACAGCCCGAGGTTCAGGCTGTTCGGGATCAGCGTGAAGCCGAGCATCAGGTTCACGCCGTAGTAGATGAAGAAGAGCTGGACGAGCAGGGGCGTGCCCCTGAAGATCAGGACGTAGATCCCCGAGAGGAGGCGCAACGGCCAGATCTTGGACGAGCGCATCAGCGCGGCCACCAGGCCCAGGATGACGCCCATCACCTGGGCGACCACCGCGATGTAGACCGTCGTGTAGAGCGCCCGGAAGAAGACGTGGTCCGGGTGGAAGATCCGCTGCCAGACGACGTGCCAGGCGACCGCGCCGAGCACCATGACCTACTTGAGGAGCGTGACGGCGTTCGTCATGCCCCATTTCCCGACGATCTTCTTGATCGTCCCGTTGGCATACAGCGCGTTCATCGCCTTCTGGACCGCCGCGTCGAGCGGATCGCCCTTGCGAAGCGCGATCCCGATCGCGATCGGAGCGATCGGCGCGCCGCCGATCTGGAAGGACTTGTCGCGGTCGGCGTAGTACACCGCGACCGGCGAGTCGCCGAAGTAGGCGTCGACCCGGCCGGCCTTCAGCGCGGCGGCAGCGTCGGTGTCCTTCGGGAACGTCTTGATGTCGATCGCCTTCTTGCCCGCCTTGACGAGCTTGGCCGACTCGGCCGCGAGGAAGTCACGGTCGGTCGTTCCCGACTCCACCGAGACGGTCTTACCGGACACGTCCGCGAGCTTCGAGATGTGCTCGGGGTTCCCGGATTTCACGAGCAACGACTGTCCCACCTTCAGGTAGTCGACGAAATCGACCTGCTTGCGTCGAGCGGCCGTGTCGTTCATGCCGCTGATCACGGCATCGCACTTCTTCGAGACGAGGGCGGCGATGATCGAGTCGAACGTCGTGTTCGCGAACGACGCCTTCACGCCCATCTGCGCTGCGACCGCGTCGCCGATGTCGATGTCGGAGCCTGTCGGAGTCGTCCCGTTCAGGGACTCCTCGGGCGGGTAGGTCATGTCGCTGCAGAAGACGATCTTGCCCGCCGACTTGATCGCGGGCGGCGGGGTCACCGACGCGCCCGCGGCTAGAGCCGCGGCCAACCCGGCGGCAACCACGACGACGGCGAACAGGAAGGGCTTACGCATCTGGTTCCTTTCGTTTTCCGAGCCTGTCAGATCAGACAGGGCGATGACCCCCATCATCGCTTGCGCAGCGCCCTACCGAAAGGTGACCCGCTCTCGCAATCGGCTCCGGTGCTCTTAGGAGCTCGCATTGCCTCGCGCGCGACGGCATGCCCAGGGTTTGAGCAACGTCATCTGGGGCAAGAAGGACCGGCGTCGCCCACCCAGCCGTCGCGGCGGCGCGGCGAAACCGCAAAGGGAGGAGCGGACCATGGGTATCGCCTTTTCGCTGTTACTGAGCGCTGCCGGCGCCATCCTGATCTGGGCCGTGAACACGACCTCGTCGGGCTTCAACATCCACACGGCCGGCGTGATCCTGCTCGTCGTCGGGATCATCGGCTTCTTCGTCTCGGTCGCCTTCTGGTCGAGCTGGAGCATGGCGCACTTCGGCAGGCCCCACCGGGACCACACCGACCAGACGACGGTCGTTCGCTAGCTCGGGCTCAGGCGAGGGCCTGATCGAGCGATTCGACGAGGTTGAGCTCGTCGCTCAGGTGCGCGATCTCGAAGATCCGCTGCACGACACGGTCGACCGGCGAGACGACCCGGTAGGCGACGTTCCGCCCCGCGAGCTCGCGACCGCACCGGACGAGCACGTTGAGAGCCGAGGAGTCGAGGAACGTCGCGCCGGAGAGGTTCACGACGACGCGCCTCGTCGTGTCGGTCGTCCCGTCGATCGCCTCGGCGAGACGCGGCGCCGTGGCCATGTCGATCTCCCCGACGGCCTCGACGATCAGGATGTCGGACGCGTGTGACGAACGGAGCTCGAAGGCGGGGGCGTTCATCTCTGGGCGAACTATCGGGCGGGAAGCGTTCGCCACGCGACGGTAGCACGGGCTGGAGCGCGGGCGGCCCGCGGGGCGATCATGCCTCCCGGCCGGCGAGCTCGTTACGGCGGCGCTCGAGCCTGACGCGAGTGCCTCCCGAAGTCGAGTCGACCTCGACCGTGTCCATCAAGGTCTGCATCAGGAGCAGGCCCCGGCCGCGCTCGTCGCTCGGCGTGGCGGAGACCCAGCGGCCGTTGTCCTCGATCTCGATCGTGAGCCGCTCGCCGTCGGCGCGGGCCGCCAGCTTGACGACACCCCCGACGCTCGCATAGGCGTGCTCGATCGCGTTGTTGAAGCCCTCGCTCACGGCAAGCACGACCTCGGCTGCCTCGTCGTCGCCGAAGGCCCGGCGGTCGAGCCAGGCGCGCAGCCGGCGGCGGAGCTCGGGCAGCACGCTCGGGTCGGCGGACAGCTCGAGCTCGAACGCGATGACGGGGTCGACCGCAGTGACGAGCAGCGCGACGTCGTCGGTGGGAGCGCCGATCGTCACCGTGATCGCCGAGAGCGCCTCCTCGGCAGTGACGTTCCCGCCTGCAGCAAGCGTCGTCGCGAGGACGTCGATGCCGTCGTCGATGTTCTCGCCCCGCCGCTCGACGAGGCCGTCGGTGTACATCGCGATCCTGGCCCGCTCCGGAAGCGGCAGCCGTTCTTCGATCAGGTCGCCTGGCTCGGCGACCCCGAGCGGCGGCGACCCGGCGCGGTCGAGCCGGGTCACCTCGCCCGTGTCCTGGTCGAGAAGGAGCGGCGGCGGGTGGCCGGCGCAGGAGTATGTCAGCTCGCCGGCAACAGGATCGAGGCTCAAACAGGCGGCGGTGATCATCTCGTCGTCGTTGACGTGGCGAAGCATCCGCCGAAGGATCTCGGCGGGCGACACGCAGTCGAAGGCGTAGGCGTGGAAGACGTTGCGCTGTCGCCCCATGACGGTGGCCGCTGCGATGCCGCGGCCGCTCACATCGCCCACGCAGAGCTGCAGGATCCCGTCGGGACGACGGACGGCGTCGTACCAGTCCCCTCCGACCTCGACGCCGGTGCCTCCGGCGAGGTACTCGCCGGCGAGACCGATGCCGGGCGCGCTCGGGAGCCGGTGGGGCAGGAGGCTCTGCTGGAGGCGGAGCGCCACCTCGTGGTCGTGCTCGAAGGCTCTTGCACGCGTGGTCGACCGCGAAGCCTGCTCCGCAAAGGCCCCCAGGAGCTCCCATTCGCCCGGGGAGAGCCTGGTGCGCTCCGTCGCGAGCGAGATGCTGCCGACGGTCGCTCCCGACTCGTCGACGACCGGCAGGTTGTGCACCGCCTTGAGCCGGCGGCCGAACGACCGGTACAGGTGCCTCAGGGGGCGCTCCCGCTCGAGCGAGCGCGTGCGCGGCTGCTCACTCGTGAGCGCGGCGATGCCCTTGAGCCGCTCCGCGTCGCCCTGCACCCGGCGCCAGCCGGGGAGGGCCGACTCCGCGCGGATCTCCGGCCCCGTCTCCGAGTCGATCGAGACGACGACGAGCGCGTCGGGGAAGGCGACCTCCACCGAGTCGAGCAGCGCATCCGAGACGTCCGCGGGGGTGGCGGCGACGGCAAGGGTGCGGGTGAGCCTGCTCCAGGCGCGCGCCTGGTCGCTCTGCGCCTCGAGCTCGCGCCGGGAGCGGCGCATGATCAGGATGATGATCAGGAACACGATCCCGATCGCAGCTGCCAGGGAGGCGAGCTCGAGGATCAGCGAGCGGCGGGCGACTGCGTAGACGCCGGACTCCGGCCTGTCGATCGCGATCGTCCAGCCGGGCACGGACGCGGTGGCGAACGCGATCAGATGATGGCTTCCGCCCTCGAGCCCGGCGGTCTCGTGAACGTCTCCCGATGGTGGCTTCTCGAGGCGTCGCAGGAGCGCCTTGTCCTTGACATGGGCGAGGCGCGACAGGAGCAGCTGTCCGTCCCGGTCGACGACGGTCAGGCCCTGGAAGCCGAGGCTCGAGGCCTGCCCGCTCTCGCCGACCGTGTTCAGCCGGATCGAGCCGGTGAGCACCCCGGAGAGCTGATGGGCCGCGTCGAACGTCGGCACGGCGACGACGATGATCGGCTCCCGCTTGCGGAGCCCGATCAAACCGGCGCTGATATACGGCTTCTTGGTCGCCACGACCTGCCTGAAGTAGCCGCGATCACCGAGGCTCAGCGGCGGGCCGGCCTGGCTGCTCGCGACCAGCTCCCCGCTCGTGCTCACGATGCCGAGGCTTCCCGTGAAGAGCTGCGCACCCTGGACGTGGACACGCTTCAGGTAGGCGTCCTCGAGCTTCAGGTTCGCATCGACGATCGACGGGGCGGCCGCGATCGAGTTGAGCGTCGCGATCGCCCCGTCGAACGACGAGTCGATCACCGCGCTGACGAGCAGGACACGCGCGTTGAGATCGCTGACGGCCCGCTGCTTGTTGTCGGTGTACTGCCGCCACGCAAGCCCTGCCGTGACCGCGGCGAGCGCGAGCACGGCCACCGACGCCCCGAGGAACAGGCGGCGCCTGAAGATCGCAGGCGCACGCATGACGAGGCGGTCGACCGGCCCCGGCCGCTCGCCGGCGAGCGCAGCGTCGCGCGCGCCTCGAACCCGGCGCAGGCCCGCCCACACGCCGGTCGAAGCATCCCGTTCGCGCTTCTTCAAGCCGTTCGCCTCCTGCTAGACGCGTCGTCGAAGTCGCTGCTCGGGAGAGGGTATCCGCGCACGCAGGCGAACGCAGTCAACCGCCGTGCGACCGACTCCGCCGAGTCGTCTGCTCGAGTGGAAACGGCTACGGTCGGCGAAATCATGGACGGCGGAGCAGCCCGCTAGAGGCGGAACGTGGCACGGTTCCGGGAGCGGGGCCGAGATGTTTACGGTTGCGGCAAAGGGGTAGACCGCGAAAGCGCCTATGGAGCTCGAGATCTTGACCGCCGACCTCGGCGGCGGTGTTTTTACCGTGGCCGTCTCCGGCGAGGTCGACCTGCACACGGCGCCGGCGCTGAAGCAAGCCCTGGGGGACTCGATCGACGAGGGCGGCCGTCATGTTCTCGTCGATCTGTCGCGCACCACGTTCATCGACTCGACGACGCTCGGTGTGCTCATGGGCGCGGTCAAGAGGCTCCGGCCCGCCGGCGGCGAGCTCGCGATCGCCTGCAACGACCCTAACGTCCGCAAGATCTTCGCGATCACGCTTCTCGACCGGATCTTCGACATCTTCGAAACGCCCGATCAGGGCATCGAGCATCTCCGGGACGCCGCGGCAGCTGCGGCCTGACCGAGTCAGGCCTCGAGCTCGAGGCGCTTGGCGAAGGAGATGCGGCTCCCCGTCTCGTCGCTCTCGACGAGCGTCTCGTCGGTGAGAGCCCTGATGATCATCAGGCCCATCCCCTGGCCTTCGCCCCGGCCTGCTCCCGGCGCGCCCGGGTCGAATGGGTCGAAACCGGCGCCCTCGTCCTCGACCTCGACCTCGACCACCCCGCCGCCGATCCGGTAGCGAACGACGACCGAGCCTGAGGTGTCGAGCCCGTGGGCGTGCTGGATCGCGTTGGTGCACGCCTCGGTCACCGCGACCTTGAGATCCGCGACCGCGCCCTCGGAGGCGCCGGCGACCGAGGCGACTCCGCCGAGCGCGAGCCGCGCGAGCGCGAGGTTCTCGGGCCTCGCGTCCATGCGGAGCTCGACCGTGCCGGCCGCACCCGCCTCGAGCCGCGCCGGGCCCTTCACGCCGCCTCGATCTCGCTGCCGAGCTTCTCGAGGGCGCGCCGGATCAAACGCGACACATGCATCTGGGACACGCCGACCTCGGACGCGATCTGCGACTGCGTCAGGCCGTCGACGAAGCGGAGCTGGACGATCCTCTTCTCGCGATCGTCGAGCGCTCTCAGCCCCGTCGAGAGGAGCTCGCGATTCTCGGCAGCCTCGTAGCCCCTCTCCTCGTCCTCGAGCAGATCGATCAGCTCGACGTCCGATCCCCCCTCGGCGTCGGGCGACGAGCTGAGCGATCGCGCGGTGTAAGCACGACCGGCCTCGAGCGCCTCGAGGGCATCCTCTTCCGGAACGCCTGCCGCTCCCGCGAGCTCGGCGATCGTGGGCGAGCGCCCGAGGTCGGCGGTCATCTCCTCGAGCAGGCGGGAGAGCAGCTGGTGCAGCTCCTTCAGCCGCCGCGGCACGGACACCGACCAGACGCGGTCGCGGAAGTGCCGCTTGAGCTCGCCGACGACGGTCGGGAAGATGTAGGTGACGAGCTCCACGTCGCGGTCGAGGTCGAACCGGTCGATCGCCTTGACGAGCCCGAGAGCCGCGACCTGCTGCAAGTCCTCGAGCTGCTCGCCACGGCCGGCGTACCGCCGGGCCAGCGACTGGATCAACGGCATGAAGTCCTCCACCAGGCGGTCGCGTGCGGTGAGATCGCCTTGCTCGCGATAGGCGCGCAGGAGCGACCTGCGGTCGACCTCCGAGGTCGAGCCGACACCGTTCACCGGGCCGCCCCCGTCCTACCGCTCACGCTGCCGCCGGAAGTCGCTTGCAGAGGAGGAGCGCGTCGATCTCTCCGTCACGCCGGGCGCCGTCGACCAGGCGCTCGAGCGAGGCTCCGAGTGAGATCCCGGCACCGTCGAGCGCGCGAAGAGGCTGCTCGAGCGACAGGCCGCCGACGGGTGCGACCTCGATCGTGAGATCGCGGCCGCCCGTGAGGAACCTGACGGTGACGCTCGACTCCCGGTCGGAGACCGAGCGAAGGACGAGCTCGATCGCGAGCTGGAGGTCGTCGATCGTCTCGAAGCCGTACTCGAGCCGTGACCCGATACCAGCGGCGACGAGCCGAACGACGTTCTCGAAGCCCTCGACAGGCAGGGTTATGGCGACCTGGTCGCCTTCCATCTCGCCAAGCTCGGTCGAACCCACGGGGTCGCTCACGAGAGCGTGGTCGAAGGCCACGAGACGATGCTTCCCGCCGCGGAGAGCTTCCAAACACCTGCAGTCGCGGCCATCTCCCGACCGATGTAAGCAGAAGGACAACCCGTGGGCGGGCAGCCGGCCCGGACGGCGCACTATCCTCAGGCGATGCGGCGTCTGGAGGCCACGCGCTCGACGAGGCTTGCCGTCGGGCTCGGAGCGGCTGCGCTCGGCAGTGCATTGGCGCTGTCCGGCTGCGGCGGCTCGTCGAAGCCGGCGACCACGGCCGCGAAGCCGGCCAAGCCGGTCGCGGCCGCTTCCCCCCGGCTCGGCTTCGGCAAGGGCTCGAGCCCGCTCGGGTATGTCGACCACGGCATCGTCAGCCACCGGGGAGCGATCGCCGTTCACGACGTCTCGTACTCGAGCGGCGGCCACCGGATCGGCGGCTACCTGATCGAGCAGGCCGGTGCTCCCGCGCGTCCGGCCGTGATCCTCGTCCACGGGTCGGGTGGGGATCGCGGCGAGCTCCTGGGCGACGCGATCGCCCTCGCCAAACGCGGCGTCGTCGCCATGACGATCACCGAGCCGTCGTCGGCCTACCCCTTGCCCACCCCGACGAGCGCCGCTCAGCTTCTCTCCGAGTCGAGGAAGACCGTCGAGGAAGACGTCGTCGCGGTGCGCAGGGCAGCCGACGTGCTGCAGTCGCTGAAAGCCGTCGATCCGGCGAGGATCGGCTACCTCGGCTGGAGCGCCGGCGCCAAGACCGGGGCGTTCGTCGTCGCCTCGGACCCGCGCTTCAAGGCCTTTGCGCTGCTCTCGGGCGGCGCTGACCCGGTCTCGGCGTTCGTTGCGGCGGCGCCGGCCAGCATGCGCAGCCAGGTGAAGATCGTGCTCGGGAGCGTCGATCCGCTCCGCTATCTCGGCTACGGCCGGCCCCGCACGATCCTGCTCGAGGATGGGACACGAGACTCGGTCGTCCCCCACGAGGCTCTCGAGAACTTCATCCACGCCGCCCCGGCGGGCACGGTCGTGCACTGGTACGGGGCCGACCACCAGCTGACGACGGCGGCGTACGCGACGGCTTTCGCCTGGCTCGCCGCCAGGCTGAGCTGAATATCAGACCGGGCTGATGTTCGGGCTGGGCTGAACGTCGAGGAGCTAGCCGTGCCTGCCCGGGCGGCCCTGCTCGCGAACGACCTTCCCTGCTCGCGCCGCGGCCTTTGCCGCGTGACCGACGAGCCGGCGCCCCTCCTCGCTCGAGGCGACCTTCCGGGCCTGGGCGATCAGGCGACGGCCCTCCTCGCTCGACGCGAGCTTTCGGGCCTGCGCGATCACCTTCTGGCCCTCCTCGCTGCGCGCCAGGGCGATCGTCCTGCGGATCGCCTTGCGCCCTTTCGGGCTTGCCGCCAGGCCGATGCCCTTGAAGATCGGGCTGAACATCTCTCTACTCTAACCGTGTGAGACTGCGATCAGGCCGGCGATCCCGATCGCAAAGATGCCGAGGACGGCAAAGGAGTCGATGCCGAGCCTGAGGTGACAGCGTCTCGGACGGACGATCACCCCGACGGCGTAGACGATCGTCAGGAGGATCCCGAGGCCGCCGAGCCAGGCGTTGAGGTTCCCCGACGTCGGGAGCACCGGCTTGCCGGCAATCAGGTCGGCGAGCAGGAACAGGCACACCTGGAACGCGTTCCCGCCGAAGATGTCCGCAACCGCGAGCTGATGGTCGCCGAGCCGGACGGCGGCGACCCCCGAGCTGATCTCCGGGAGGGCCGAGGCGAGCGCGAGCACGGTGGCGCCGAAGATGACCCCGTTGATGCCGGCACGGGAGGCGAGATGGTTGCCCGCGATCTCGAGGATCGCGCCGGCAAGGAGCGTGACGGCCGAAGAGACGAGGAACACGACCACGGCGCGCGAGGTGGAGCTCGTCACCGGGGTCGGCTTCTCCGCGGGGTGCGGGACGCGCCGGTGCGGCCGTCCGGGCTTGGCTCCCGCCATCTCGATCTCCCAGGCAGGGCTCGTCCGCGCCCTGTTGAGGACGTAGACGCCGAGGACCCACGAGACGACGATGGCGATCGACGCCGGGCTCATCGGCCCGATGCTGACGTGCTGTGGGAGCAGGGCGCCCATCAAGACCTCGGAGACGACGAGGAGTACGAGGAGGCCTTCGAGCACCGGCACGAGGGAGCCGACGAGAAAGCTGAGCGCCTGCGTGCGGGACGCCGCGGCGTCGCAGATCACGATCACCATCGTCTGGATGGCGATCCCTCCGATCAGGTTGCCGGCGGCGAGCTTGAGGTTGCCGCTCGCGGCGGCCGAGATCGTGATCGCGATCTCGGGGAGGCTCCCGGCGACGGCGAGCAAGATGACGCCGCCCAGGGCCTCGCCCAGGCCGAAGCGGCGGTCGATCACATCGGTCGTCTTCGCGAGCGCCGTCCCGGCGATCCAGGTCGCGACGGACGCCGCGGCGAAGATCAGGACGAGAACGATCGTGGAGAGCGAGCCGATGTCAGTCCCTTCGCCGGTACTGCGCCCGCCTGCACCGCCAGTATCGACCGGCCGCCAGACGGCGCCGCGCTAAACGGAGGGAGGCCGCCGCTCCGGGAAGCGCGGCAGGCCGTCGTCCGGAAGCGTGTCCCAGGACGGGGCGTAGGCGACGAACTGCCGGTAGCTCGGCGCGATCCCGGGGTCGGCGTCGAGAACGCCGAAGCGCACGGAGAAGGTGGTCCCGTCCGGGCTTCGGCTCCACATGCTCGATCCGCACGCCGAGCAGAAGACCTTCGGGAAGCCGTCGGCCGGCTCGTAGGCCCGCAGGAGCCCCTCCCCCTCGAGCACCCTGAGCGCGCCGGGCGCGACCCGGCCCTGGATCGAGCCTGAGGTGCCCGTCCGTCGCTGGCAGCGGGTGCAGTGGCACCAGCCGGCGTTCTCGAGCGGCTCGGTGATCTCGAAGCGCACCCCACCGCAGAGGCAGTGCCCGGTCAGCGGCAGCTCGCTCATCGCCGTAGTCCGGGCTCGGTGCCCCGGATCGCAGCGTCGAGGAGCTCGACCGGGTGGGCGGCGGCGATCGGGCGGCCGCGCCGGCGCAACGCCGCCGAGACCTGAAGCAGGCAGCCGGGGTTGGCGCTGACGTACACGTCGGGCTCGAGGGCGAGCACGTTCGCCGCCTTGCGATCGCCGAGCGCGCGAGCCGCCTCCGGCTGGACGAGGTTGTAGATCCCGGCGCTGCCGCAGCAGAGGTCCTGCTCGGCCGGCTCGAGGAGCTCGAGGCCCGGGATCGACCGCAGCAGGGCGCGTGGCTCGGCCCGGACGCGCTGGGCGTGGCCGAGATGGCAGGACTCCTGGAAGGCGACCCGGGCGGGGAGCGGCCGGAGCTCCGGTGCCTCGCCGGCGGCGAGCAGCTCGGAGATGTCCGCGACGGGAAGCTCGAGATCGGCCTCCTTGAGATGCGATCCGCAGCCGGCGGCGTTCGTGACGATCACCTCCACCCCGGCGGCAGCGAAGGCCTCCGCGGCGCGCCGGGCGAGGGCGCGGCCTTCCTCACGCCTACCGGCATGCAGCGCGAGCGCGCCACAGCAGCCGCTGTAGGGTGCCGCCACTTCGTAGCCGTAGGCGGCGAGCACGCGAGCAGAGGCCCGGTTGACCTCCCCGAAGAGCACCGACTGGACGCACCCGGTGAGAAGGCCGACGCGTGCCAGCCGCTTGCCCACGGCGGGCGTCTCCGCCGGAGGCGACACGGGCTCGCGCCACGGAGGCGCAAGCTCCTTGAGCGGCGCGAACGGCCCGGGCGCAGGCAGGGCCGAGAGCGCGAGCGCCAACCGCAGCCGTCGCGGATGCGGGAAGAGCGCGAAGACGAACGACCGCAGCACGCGCTCGCGGAGAGGGCGCGGCACCTCTTGCTCGACCCGCTCGCGGGCGAGCTCGATCAGCTGGTCGTAACGCACACCGGACGGGCAGGAGGTCAGGCAGGCCATGCACCCGAGGCAGCGGTCGAAGTGCTGCGCGACGCTCTCGTTGAGCTCGATGGTCCCCTCGACGACATTCTTCATCAGCCAGATGCGGCCGCGCGGGGAGTCCATCTCCTCGTGCCAGAGCTCGTAGGTGGGGCATGTCGGCAGGCAGAAGCCGCAGTGGACGCAGTCGGAGATGATGTTCGCGTCCATCTAGAGCTCGATCCGGAATGACGCTTCGACACAAGGCTTCGTTTCGGTTCGGGCTCTCAAAGAAGGACTCCTTCGGGGTCGAAAGCGATCCGCACGCGCTCGGCGAGCGGCGACCAGGCGGTCTCCGGCTGGCCGGCCGTGAAGGCAAGGCCGATGCCGGGGCGACGCGAGCAGGCACTCCCCCCAGTCGAAGGCCGCCCGGGAGGTCGCCTGGCTTTGACGTGCTGCCGACTCCTCCCACACCACCCCGTCGGCGTGTCCACCCGGGCACGCTTCGACCTGGGCCTCGACGGCCGCCGGCGCACCCTCGAAGAGGACGGCGAGCCGGTTCGGCGGGAGGTAGTCGACGGCGACAGGCTCGAGCTGGGAGCGATGAAGGCGAGCCCAGAGCGCCCGGGGCTCGGGGGTCTCGGCCACGACCGTCGCAGTGGCCTGGGGCAGCGGATGCAGCCGCAGCGCGACCCGGGCGATCAGGCCGAGCCTTCCGCGCGAGCCGGAGAAGAGCTTGCCGAGGTCGTAGCCGGCGACGTTCTTGACGACCTTGCCGCCGGAGCTCGCAATCGTCCCGTCGGCGAGGACGACCGTCACCCCGATCACGAGGTCGCGCATCGCCCCGTAGCGATGGCGAAGCGGCCCCGAGAGGTCGCCGGCGAGGCAGGCGCCGATCGTCGGGTCGCCGGGCGGGTCGAGAGCGAGCCGCTGTCCATGGCCCGCGAGGTACCCCTGGAGCTCCGACAGGCGCATCCCCGCCTCGACGATTGCCGTCAGGTCTCCCGGCTCGTGCTCGAGGACGCGGGAGAGGCGACCCGTCGAGAGGACGGTGTCCCCGCCCGGTTGCTCGATCGAGACCGAGCCTCCGCCTCGAAGGAGCGCGGCGGCCTCCTCGAGGGTCTCGGGCCGGGCGACGCCGGGGAGCTCAGAGACGCTCGGCAAGGCCCGCCCGCTCCAGTGGATGCATCTTGTAGGGGCCCGGCACCTCGCCGCAGAGCCGCGGGGTCGGGAAGACCTTGCCGGGATTCGAGAGCCGCGCGGGGTCGACGGCGTCCCGGAGGCGCAGCATCACCTCGAGGTCCCGCTCGCCGAAGAGCTTCGGCATCGAGCAGGCCTTGTCGACCCCGACGCCGTGCTCGCCCGTGATCGAGCCTCCCGCATCGACGCAGGCATCGAGAATCGCGGTCGCAAGCGCCTTTGCCCGCTCGGGCTCGCCTTCGACCGTCTCGTCGTAGAGGACGAGCGGATGCAGGTTGCCGTCTCCCGCATGGAAGACACTCGCGACGCGGAGGCCGTACTCGGCGGAGAGCTCGGCCGTGCGGCGGAGCACGTCCGGCAGCCGCGTCCTCGGGACGACACCGTCCTGCACGTAGTAGCTGGAGGCAATCCGCCCCATCGAGGCGAAGGACGACTTCCGGCCGAGCCAGGCCCGCGCGCGCTCCTCCGGCGTGTCGGCGGCGCGCAGCTCGAAGGCGCCCTGCTCGAGGCAGATCTGCTCGATCGCGGCCGAGTCCTCGGCGACCTGGGGCGCCTGCCCGTCGAGCTCGACGATCAGCACGGCCCCGGCTCCGGCCGGGTACCCGGGCGCGACCGCCGCTTCGACGGCCTCGATCGTGAGCGCGTCCATCATCTCGATTGCTGCCGGGAGGATCCCGGCGGCGATCACGTGCGAGACCGCGTCGCCGGCGGCGTCCGTCGTCGCGAAGCCCGCGAGCAGCGTCCGAACGACCTCGGGTGTTCGCAGCACCCGGACCGTGATCCTGGTCGCGATCCCGAGCGTCCCCTCCGAGCCGACGAAGACGCCGAGCAGGTCCGGCCCCGAGTCACTGCGTGCGAGCGTGACGAGCTCGCCGTCGGGCAAGACGACATCGGCTGCGAGGACGTGGTTGACGGTGAATCCGTGCTTGACGCAATGGGCGCCGCCGGAGTTCTCGGCGACGTTCCCGCCGATCGTGCAGACCTGCTGGCTCGACGGGTCGGGGGCGTAGAAGAACCCTTCCGCGGCGACCGCCCGCGTGATCGCGAGGTTCGTCACCCCGGGCTCGACCACGACGAGGCCCCGGTCGAGGTCGACCTCGAGGACGCGGTTCATGCGGGCGAGCGAGATGACGACCCCATCGGCGACCGGAAGCGCGCCGCCGGAGAGCCCGGTGCCTGCGCCCCGGGCCACGAACGGCACTCCGTGGGCGGCGCAGAGAGCGACGACTCCCTGCACCTCGCCGGCCGACGCCGGCAGGGCGACGAGCTCCGGCAGCGCTCGGTGTCCGGTGAGCGCGTCGCACTCGTAGGTGCGCAGCTTCTCAGGGTCGGTGATGACCCCGCCCGGCCCGAGCGCGCTCGTGACAGCTGCCGTGAACGTGGTGGGAAGCGGCACCCCTTGACGATACTCGCGGGCGCCGGAGCGCTATTCGCTACCCGCGTCGAGCACGAGCGCGGCGGACTTCATCTCGCTCTCGCCGGTGCTCAGCGGGCCGCTGGCCGCATCGAGCGGGTCGAGCGGATTGCTGGTACGCAGCTCCTGCACCGCCGCCTCGACGAGCTTCTCGCCGCGCTCGAGGTTCGAGCAGGCCCGAAGCGCATACCGGCGGGCGAGCGCGAGCCCGGCGGGCGCGGGCCCGAGCCGCCCGATCGTGGTCGTGCAGGCCGCAAGCGCACGCTCGTCGCGAACGAGCGCTTCGTGGTCGCGCGTTCCCGCCGTCAGGATCGCCCCGAGCCTCGACTGGGTCGAGAAGACGATCGAGATGCTGTCGAGCGCCCCGGCCATCGAGTCCTTCCAGCGCAGGAGGCCGGCGCGCCAGTGACTCGCCGCCGCGTGCTGCGTTGCCGTCGTGGTAGTCGTGGTCGCGCTCTTGCCGCCGCAGGCGGAGGCGCCCAGCGCGAGTGCCAGGATGACGAACGCGAACGCCGCACCGCTTCGGGCCCTCATCCGATCGGCGTTCACGGGAGTCGAACCCGTGCTGCCTCTGCTGCACGGCTTCGGCGCTCGAGCCTGCTTTGTCGCTCGAACCTTCGGGCCACCGGGCCCAGCCGTCCCTGCGATGAGCATGCCGCTCGGCGCGGTTCGTCAGCTGAGACGACGCGCCCGCCGGGCGGTTAGAGCCTCTCTCGACGAGCCCTTAAACGTCAAGTCCCGCGAACCCGAGGGCCCGCAGGACTTGACAGGGCGACTCTACGAGACTTCGTGCCCGGATGTCAAGGCCGGGGACGCAATCTCCCGGCCCCGCGCCTCGAGCTCGTGTCTCTCAACCGCCTGTCGACGAGAAGTGCTGGTAGTCCGGCGAGCCGGTCCAGCGCCCGCCCCACGGCCAGCCGATCGCCGCGAACGCCTCCACGAGCCGGCCGCCCGGGACGGCCATGCCGGGCCTGACGCGTTGCCGGTCGAGGTAGGCACGGCCGGCGGGCGGCAAGACCTGGGAGCCGAGCACGTAGGGGTTCTCGAGCGGGTCGACGTCGATCGCCTCGCCGTAGGCATGCGCCGACCAGGTCTTCGGCCCGCTCGTGATCGCAGGGCGGCAGTTGAACCCGGAGGTGTTGTCGGCGGCCATCGAGCGATCGTCGCTGCCCCTGAACACGTCGACCGGCTCCATCTGCCTGATCGGGAACCGCTCGGCGTACAGGGTCGCGAACGCCCGCTCCACCGAGGTCACCACGGCGGCGTTGACGACGATCGAGCCTCGGTGGGGCTTGCCGTCGAAGCCCCAGTAGGCGAGGCGGACGAGCCGAAGGGACGCCGGGGGGACCGGGCAGCCGGGCCGGTAGGAGTAGCGGAGGTCCGCGGCCGTGACCCTCGAGACGTGCGCCGCGTATCCGGGCGCGCCGCCGCCCTCGGGCGCTGCGGCGAGCGCCAGCAGCGAACCGAGCACTGCGAGCAGGGAGGCGCGAGCCATATCGTTCGAGGGTACTCGCGCACCGCTCAGCCTGGCTCTTCACCGCCGCCGCCCTGTTCGTGGCCGCGCTCGGCGCGCCCGGCGGCGCGGCGCGGAGCCTCAGGTGTCCACCGGGCCTCGCGAACAGGCTCGCCTCGACGCGCGGCGCCGGTGAGCTCGTCACGGTGGTCTCCGCGGATGCCCGAGCTAGCTCCGGTGAGCTCGAGCTCTGGCAGCGCCGGGGCGGCTGCTGGGCTCCGGCCGCCGGCCCCTGGAGCGTGTATCTCGGCTTCGCCGGGATCTCGGACCACCATCACGAAGGCGACGGGACGACCCCGGCGGGCGCCTTTACGATCGGGCCGGTCGTCTACGGGGTCGCGGCCGACCCGGGCGTCCGCTACCGCTACCACCGGCTCGTGTGCGGCGACTGGTGGAACGAGGACTCGAGCTCGCCGGCATACAACAGCTTCCAGCACGTCTCGTGCGGCTCGCGTCCGCCGTTCGGCGGGGCGAGCGAGGCGCTCTGGGAGTCGGCGCACGCCTACGCGCATTTCGTGTTCGTCGAGTACAACGCCCACCCCGCCGTCGCGGGCCTCGGCTCCGCGATCTTCATCCACGACGACCTCGGTGGCCCCACCAACGGATGCGTGACGCTGCCGCCGGCGGAGCTCTTGACCCTGTTGCGCTGGCTCCGGCCGAGCCTGCATCCACTGGTGGTGATCGGGACGGCCGCGGAGATCGGCCGACTCTGATGCGACCCGAGCCGGCATCTGCGACGATACGGGCATGACCGGGATCCGCCCTTCGGCCTCGTTCAGCGCCACGCTCCGCGTTCACCTCGATGACCGGCCCGGTGCGTTTGCGGACGTCGCGCGCGCGATCGGCGATGCCGGCGGCAGCCTCGGGGCGATCGACCTGGTGCGCGTCGAGGAGGGGAAGAAGGTTCGCGACGTGACCGTCGACGCCTCGAGCGCCGATCACATGGACGCGATCGTCGCCGCCGTCGAGACGGTCGCCGGCGTCGAGGTCGAGCATGTGTCCGACCGGACCTTCCTGCTGCACCTGGGCGGCAAGATCGAGATGGTCTCGAAGTCACCACTCAAGACGCGCGACGACCTCTCGATGGCCTACACCCCGGGCGTCGCGCGGGTCTGCACCGCGATCGCCGAGGACCCGAGCAAGGCCTGGAACCTGACGATCAAGCAGAACACCGTCGCCGTCGTCAGCGACGGGACGGCCGTGCTCGGGCTCGGAGACATCGGCCCGGAGGCCGCCATGCCCGTGATGGAGGGCAAGGCAATGCTGTTCAAGGAGTTCGGCGGCGTCGATGCCTGGCCGATCTGCCTCTCGACCACCGACCCAGACGAGATCGTCGCGGCCGTCGCGGCAATCGCCCCGGGATTCGGCGGGATCAACCTCGAGGACATCTCGGCCCCCCGCTGCTTCGAGATCGAGAGCCGGCTCAAGGAGCTGCTCGACATCCCCGTCTTCCACGACGACCAGCACGGCACCGCGATCGTGGTCACGGCCGCGATCGTCAACGCCCTCCGCCTGGTCGGCAAGCAGCCGGAAGAGATCCGCGTCGTGCTCACCGGGGTCGGCGCCGCGGGAGTGGCGACGACCGACATGCTGATCGGGCTCGGAGTCAGGGACATCATCGGCTGCGACCGCGCCGGCGCGATCCACCTCGGCCGCGACAACCTCGGGCCCTGGAAGACCCTTTACGCGGAGCGGACGAACCCTGAGGGCTTCGCCGGGTCGGCCGACGAGGCGCTCGCGCGCGCCGACGTGTTCCTCGGGCTCTCGGGCCCGGGCGCGGTGACCCGCGACGGAGTCGCCTCGATGAACGAGGGGGCGATCGTCTTCGCGATGGCGAACCCGACGCCCGAGGTCTCGCCCGAGGAGATCGAGGGTCTCGCCGCCGTCGTCGCCACGGGCCGCTCGGATTACCCGAACCAGATCAACAACGTGCTCGCGTTCCCCGGCGTCTTCCGAGGCGCGCTCGACGTTCGCGCCTCGGCGATCAACGAGGAGATGAAGCTCGCCGCCGCCCACGCGATCGCCGCCGTGGTCAAGCCCGACGAGCTCGGAGCCGAGTACATCGTCCCGAGCGTCTTCAACCGCGACGTCGCCGTTGCGGTCGCGAGCGCGGTCTCGGCTGCCGCCGAGCAGACGGGCGTCGCCCGCCGCCGCCGCGTCCCCGCCTGACGGACCCCCAGCGCGAGCCCACGCGTTCGGCCGAAAGGACACCGGGGCCGGGCGCGTGGCCCGACCCCGGTTGGGGAGGACAACTTCGAGCTCTTAGCCCTGTCGCTTGGCGAAGACGTGCTTGGCCGCGTACCGCTCGAGTGACTTCATGACGCCCGCCTGGCCGAGGCCCGCCTTGGTGTTGTTGATCAGATCGGTGAGCCTCGTCGTCAGGTTGCCGAGGATCGCGGTCTCCTGTGCCTGGGTGATCTTCCCCGCGGTGACCGCAGCGTCGAGGTTCGACTTCGCGGGCGCCTCGAGCGCGGCGACGAGGCCGTCGACGGTCTTGCCGCTGACCGTCCCGATCACGTCGGCGAGCGACTTCCCGCTCTTCAGGTCCGCCTGCAGGTCGGACACCGAGATGCCCAGGTAGGTCGAGGCCGTCTGGAGCAACCCACCGCGCACCGCGCCGCCGCCGGGCGGGACTTGCGGCCCGCCGTTGACGAGCGCGGTGATCGCCTTGGTGAGTGCGCCCGTGAGCGCCGTCTCCTGGTCCGCCGTGATCCAGCCGGCCGCCTTGTCGGCGTCGAGGATCGTCTTCTCGTTCGCGACGATCGCGTCGATCAGCCCCGAGGCCGTCTTGCCTTTCGCCGTCGCCTCGTCGGCGAGCGTCTTACCGCCTGCGAGATCGGTCTCGAGCGTCGTGAGGGAGATCCCGAGGTACGTCGAGGCCGGCGTCAGGACATCGGCGCCCAGGAGGCCGCCGGCTCCGCCGACGCCGGGCATGCCCGGCCCACCGAATCCGAACGCACGGCCCGGGAACCCACCTCCGGCGCCGAAGCCGCCGCCGAGGAGCCCGCCAGGCCCTGCCTGGGGCCCGAACAGCGGACCGCCGCGAACGCCCGACAGACGTCCTTTGAACACGCCGTGGCCGGGCGCTGCCAGCGCGCCCGCGGCCAGGCCGCAGGCGATCGCCGCCGCCGCGCCGAAGGCCGTGCCTACGCGAAGAAGCTTTTGCCGCATCGTCGCCACCTTTCCCATCGTCCGGTGTCTGAGTTGACCCGGCAAACCGTAGGGAGCGCGCCTTAGAGGGGCGTTAGAGAACGATAAGAACTCGTCACTCGTAGCCGAGCTCGCGCAGGAGCGGGCCGGCCTCACGCTCGACATCGGCGAGCTGCGTGGCGTCGAGGTCGGCGCGGTAGCGGCCCAGCGACCGCTGGTCGAACCGTCGGAGCTCCCCGGCGAGCGACTCGGCGTCGATGTCCAAGTGGGCGGCGATCTGCGCCGCGACGGCCGCGGGATCGGCGCCGATCGCCTCGTAGCGCACGTCGAGCACTCGCGCGTCTCCGACCGCGCGGGCCGCGGACACGTACTCCCGCCAGGCCCAGCCCGCTCGCGTTGCGTCGCTTGCCGCCTCGAACTCCTCGGCGCGCGCGGGGTCGACCCAGAGGCGGGCGCCCGCGCCGTAGGCGAGGCGTGCGTCGTCTGCCCCGGCACGTCCGGCGCTCAGCCACCCCCGCTCGAGGAGCGAGCAGGCGACGTCCCGCCCGTCTCTCACGATGTGGACGGCCCGCGCGGCGGGATACGCGCGGAGAGCCGCACCGAGCACGAACGCGGTCTCGGGCGTCTGCTCGACGGCGCGCAGGCCGCGGACGAGAGAGAGCGCGCGCACGCGGTCGAGCGTGCGTCTGATGCGTCCCGCCGCATCGGCCTCGGGAAGGCGCGCCAGGACGGGAATCGCTGCCTTGTGTGGGCTCACCTCGGTGAGGTCGACGAACCCGGGCACGGCGCCGATCGCCCCGGCAAGGAAGGTGGTGCCCGATCGCGGGCAGCCGACGACGAAGACGAGCCTGTCGTCGGCGGGGCCGAGCCGGCGGCGCAGACCGTGGAGCCCGCGGGCCTCGAGCACGCGGCGTGCGGTTGCGAGATAGAGGCCGGCGGCCCCGAGGGCGTGCTTGAGCGCGCGTTTCACCGTCGCCTGGATCGGGCTAGGAGGCTCGGGCCCGGCCGGAGTGCCCGGCGTCCGTGAGCGCACGCCCGACCTGCTCGAGGATCGTCTCGAGCAGGCGGAACGAAGCGAGCACGTGCTCGCGGGCAAGAGCGCGTGCGCCCTCGGGGCTCCGCGCGGCGAGCGCCGCGCGGATGGCGGCGTGCTGCCGCTCGTTAGCCAGGTAGAGCACGTCGATCGTCTCGTCACCGGGCGCCCAGACCGCGGGCCCCGAGAATGTCCGCCTGGCGCTCTTTGCCACCTGCTCGACGTAGGGAAGGTCTGCGACCCGGTAGATGACGTCGTGGAAGCCGTGGTTGGCCCGCATCCAATCGACGGTCAACGAGCGCCGGTCGGCGCCCGGCTCGCGTGCGCGCAACGACCGGGTCAGTCCCGAGAAGCGTGCCTCGGCAGCCTCGAGCTCGGCGAGGTCTTCGCTCGTGAACCGCTCGGCCGCGACGGCGGTCACGAGGCTCTCGAGCTCGGCGCGGAGCAGGAAGGCCTCCCACATCTCCGAGCGCGAAAGGGTTCGGACGCGGAATCCCCGGTTGGCCTCGAACGAGACGAGCCCGAGGGCCGCGAGCCGGCGGAGCGCCTCGCGCACCGGGGTTCGGCTGACGGCGTACTGCGCGGAGACCTGCTCCTGCCGGAGCACCGAGCCCGGGGCGAGCTCTCCGGAGACGATCGCCTCCTCGAGCGCAAGCGCGATCTCGTCGGCCTTCGTCCCCGCATCCACTCTCTCAGTCTAAGTCTTTGCGCCCGCCGCGACTCCAAGCCGCCCAGGCGGACGCGCCGCTCAGCCGCTGGCAAAACTCAGCAGCGAGTAACGCTAGTGGTGAGCGAGGCCGTACACGAGCTGCTCCTCGCGGAGCCACGAGTAGCCGCAGGTGCAGCGGACGCGGATCTTCGTGAGCGAGTCGACGAGCGCGATCGTCGAGAGGTTGGTGCCTCCGCAGCCGCACGCGGGGCACGCGACGCGCCCGCACGAGCTGGCTTCGCCCTCGATCCCGACTGAACAGCCGATGTCCTCGCACGGCTCGAAGCCGAATGCCGGCTGCGCGCCCGTTACCTTGAGATGCCGTGGCTCGAGCTGCGGCTCGTGATGCGAGGAGATCGGTGAGATGGTTGCCATCGGAAATGAGCGGGTTATGTATGCAGAATAGGCGCTTGTTGGATCCAATACCGCGATCATCGGCCTCTCAAGTGCGTTTATACCACAAAAGGGGATCCAATATCCACGGATGGGATCCCACCGAGCGCTTGAGAGCTCGAATCGAAATGAGCGCCGGGTCATGACCACTCCGGAGGCGCTTGCGATCGCGCTCGCCGGCGTCGGCGCGGGAACGATCAACACGGTCGTCGGCAGCGGGACGTTGCTGACCTTCCCGGTGCTTCTCGCGTTCGGCTACTCGCCCGTCGTCGCCAACGTCTCCAACACGGTCGGCCTCGTCCCCGGCTCGATCGCCGGCGTGCACGGCTATCGGGCCGAGCTCGAGGGCCAGCACCGCCGGGCGGTGGTGCTCGCGGCGGCCTCGATCGCCGGCGCGATCGTCGGGGCGACCCTGCTCCTTGCCCTCCCCGGCTCCGCCTTCAAGGCGATCGTCCCGTTCTTCATCGGCTCCGCGCTCGTGCTCGTGGTGCTTCAGCCGTGGCTCTCCTCGAGACTCGCGAGGCGCACGGTCACCTCGCGCCACGGCGGCGCCTCGATGCTCGCCTTCCTCTTCGCGATCGGCGTCTACGGCGGGTACTTCGGGGCCGCCCAGGGCATCCTGCTCCTGGCGGTGCTCGGCCTGTGGCTCCAGGAGGGGCTGCAGCGCGCGAATGCGCTCAAGAACGTGCTCGCCGGCGTGACCAACCTCGTCGCCGGGATCGTGTTCGTAATCGCCGCGCACATCGACTGGCACGTCGCCCTGCTCCTCGCCGTCGGATCGACCGTGGGCGGGCTGATCGGGTCGCGGATCGGGCGCCGGCTGCCTCCGGAGGTGCTTCGCGCGCTGATCGTGGCGGTCGGAATCGCCGCGATCGTCAAGCTCCTCGTCTGACCCTGCGGCTCCCGGCGGTGTGGACGAAGAGGCGGCCGCCGATCCGCTCGAGCCGCAGCTCGAGACCGAAGCACTCGCTGAGCGTCGCCCCGGTCACGGCCTCCTCGAGCGGGCCGGAGGCGACGACGCGACCCGAGCGGAGGAGCAACGCGTGGCTCGTGCTCGGTGGGAGCTCCTCGAGGTGGTGGGTGACCGTCAGGGTCGTGAGGCCGGGGCGCTCGGCGAGCACGCGCTCGAACGCCTCGAGCAGGAGCTCGCGCCCGCCGAGATCGAGACCGGCGGCCGGCTCGTCGAGGGCAAGGAGCGGCGCCTCTGCCATGAGGCCGCGGGCGAGCATGATCCGCGCCCGCTCTCCCTCCGAGCAGGTCGCGAACGCACGCGTCGAAAGCGACTCGGCGCCGACACGGGCGAGTACGGCCCGAGCCTTCGCGATCGCTCCCGGCGGCAGCTCGTCGGCCAGCAGGATCGTCCCGGCGAGCCCGGTGAGGACGACGTCGATCACGCGCTGCTCGGGATAGAAGCGGCGGGCGAGCCCGGGCTCGACGAGCCCGACCTGCCGGCGGAGCTCGTGAAGCGGGACCTTCCCGAGCCTGCCGCCGAGCGTCCAGGCCGCGCCTGCGCTCGGCCGCATCTGGGCCGAGGCGATCCGGAGCAGGGTCGTCTTCCCCGCGCCGTTGGGCCCGATGATCCCCCAGTGCTCGCCCGCCGACACGGCCCAGTCGATCGAGTCGAGGATCACCTTCCGCACGCCGTGGCTCGACCGCCAGAGCGAGACATCGTCGAACCGAACCGCTTCGCTCACGCCACGCCCCGCTTCGGTACCGCGAGCGCGGCGAGCGACCAGAGGACGGCGACGACAACGAACCCGATCCTGCCGTTGCCGGGGAGCGAGAACGTGAGCCCGACGAGCGGCGTGGCGACGAGGATGGTCACGGCCGCAGTCATGTTGACGAGACCGACCGCCGCGCCGGGCGCATCGGGCCGCGTGCGGGCGGCACCGGCGAACGAGGGGGCGAACGGCACGCCGGCGGCGAGGCCCACGGCGGCGGCCGCCAGGATCACCAGCGCTGCGGGCGTCGCGACCGCGAGGAGCGCGGTCGCTGCCCCGCCGAGGAGGAAGCTCGCCCGCAGGAACGCGGCGTTCGCGTGGTGGCGTCCGCCGAGCGGGCGCGTGAGGATGCCGAGGAAGAGCGTGAGCGCCCCCGCGATGCCGGCGAAGCTCGCCGAGTCGTGGCCGGCGCGCTCGAGCAGCGTCACGATCCAGTTCCCGATCACGACCGAGAGGCCGAAGGAGGCGGAGTGCATCACCATCAGCGGCCGCAACCTCCGGTCCGCGAGGCTCGCCTGCGTGCGCGGCATCGGCGCTCGTTGCCCCTCGCCCGGTGCGAGGGCGAGGAGGACGGAGCCGACGCCCGCCACGGCGGCCGCGGTGACGAACGGGGCCTGCCAGACGCCCCACTGCGGGATGGTCGCGAGGGCGATGCCGCCGCCGGCCACGCTTCCGGCGCCGTAGAAGCCCTGGGCGAGCGCCGAGCCGGAGCCAATCGTGCGGCGGAAGTAGTCGCTGCCTGCGACGAACGAGAGGCCGGTCCCGATGCCGGCCAGCGCGCGTGTGCCGATCGCGAACGCCGGCTCGCGCCAGCCGAGCGCGGCCGCGGAGCCGATCGCGGTGATTGCGAGCCCGGCGGCACCGACCCAGCGGGCGCCGAAGCGGTCGCAGAGCCGTCCCGCGGGCACCTGGAAGACGGCGTGGGTGATGAAGAGCGCCGTCGTGAACAGGCCGACGACTCCCAGGGAGACGCCGTAGGCGTGGGAGAGCGAGGTTGCGACCGAGCCCGTGTTGGCAACGTTCCAGCCCGCAGAGACCGCCGGTGCAAGCCCGCCGAAGAGAGCCCGCCGACTCATGCGGCGACTCTAGTGATAGCCGCCGCCGGCCCCTATCCGAGCCGCTCCCGCCTATCCGAAGACCGGGCTGGCGTTGGCCGAGACGCCACCGGCACCGCGGGCGCCTCGAGCAGGTGTCAGACCCCGAGACAAAAGTGCGACAAGCCGGGACGGACGCCCTGCAAACCCGGAGGTTCGGCTCAACCCGGAAGGTGTCAGACACCGTCACGGAACTGTCACGAACCGTCGCCCCGAGGCATGTCGCCTTCGGCTGGGTCGGGGCGCGGGCTGGAGCGCCCTGCGCAGTTACGCTGAGTGGGTGCCCGAGCTTCCGGAAGTCGAAGCCTGGCGGCAGCTGCTCGACCCGGACGTGAAGCGAAGCCCGATCGAGCAGGCCGGCCCGGCTCACATCGCGACGCTGAAGACCTTCGACCCGCCGCTCGCCTCGCTCGCAGGCGAGGGGTTCGCGGGGGTCAAGCGCCGCGCGAAGCGGTTCCTGCTTCCCACCGACGACGGCGAGCTCGTCCTGATGGTGCACCTGATGAGCGCCGGCCGCCTGCGCTACGTCCGTCCCGAAGAGAAGAGCCCGAAGACCCCCGTCTTCCGGCTCCGGTTCATCGACGGCGGCGAGCTCGTGCTCACCGAGGCCGGGAAGAAGAAGCGGGCCGGCGTATGGCTTCTCCGGCCCGACGCGCTCGAGGCCGGGCTCGCGCACCTCGGCCCGGAGGCCGACCAGGTCGACCCGGAGTCGCTGGCGGCGATCCTCGCCTCGGACTCGCGCCGCCTTCATTCGCTGCTCCGCGACCAGCGGCTGATCGCGGGCATCGGCCGGGCCTGGGCCAACGAGATCCTCCACGCCGCGGAGCTCTCGCCGTACGAGCTCTCGACCCAGATGGCGAGCGAGGAGACCGAGCGGCTCGCCGCGGCGATCCACGACGAGCTCGCCCGCGGCCTCGAGCTGCGCCTCCAGGGCGCCTCCAACGAGCAGACCTACCGGATCCACGACCGGCTCGGCGAGCCGTGCTGGCGCTGCCGGACACCGATCGCCCGCGTCGACTTCGAGGAGCACACGATCTACTACTGCCCCGAGTGCCAGACGGGGGGCCGGGTGCTGAAGGACCGGCGGATGTCGAGGCTCCTCCGGTGAGGATCGAACAGGCCCACCACGCCGACGAGGAGCTGCTCGAGGCGATCCACCGGCTGCTTCCCCAGCTGACCGAGGCCCGCACGCCGCCCACGCTCGAACAGCTCGCCGAAACGGTCGCCGGGCAGACGATGCTGATCGCCCGCAACGAGGAGGGGGCGATCGTCGGCACCCTCACCCTGATCATGTACCGGGTCTCCTCCGGGCTGAAGGCGCGGATCGAGGACGTGATCGTCGACCACTCGGCGCGCGGCCACGGGCTCGGCGAGCTCCTCGTCCGGGAAGGGATGGCGCGTGCGAACGCAGCCCAGGTGCTGATGCTCGAGCTCAACTCGATGCCCTACCGCGAGACCGCGAACCGCCTGTACAAGCGCCTCGGCTTCGTCCGCCGACCGACGAACGTGTACGTCTGGTGGCCTCGGTAGGGTCACCGCCCGTGATCCGCACACAACCCCCGCGCGGTGGCTGGCTCGAGGTGGTCTGCGGGCCGATGTTCAGCGGCAAGAGCGAGGAGCTGATCCGGCGCCTGCGCCGTGCCGAGATCGCCGGGCAGCGAGCCCTGATCGTGAAGCCGGTCGTCGACGACCGCTACGACGTCGGGCACGTCGTCTCCCACGCGGGAGCGAAGATGCGTGCCGTGACGGCGACGACGAGCGCCGAGGTCCTTCGCCTCGCTAGAGGCTACGACGCGATCGGGATCGACGAGGTCCAGTTCTTCGATGACGGGATCGTCGACACGGTCGAGTCGCTCGTCGGCGGCGGCGCCCGCGTCGTCGCGGCCGGTCTCGCCCAGGACTTCCGCGGGCTGCCGTTCGGCGCGATGCCGACGCTCCTCTGCGTCGCGGAGTTCGTCGACAAGCTCGAGGCCGTGTGCCATCAGTGCGGCGGCCCGGCAACGCTGACCCAGCGGCTCCTCAACGGCGAGCCTGCCCCGTTCGACGGGGAGACCGTGCAGATCGGCGCGCTCGACTCCTACGAGGCCCGCTGTAGAGCGTGCCATTCCCTCAGCCAAGCAGGCTGGCTCTCGGCGACTGCGTAGACCGGGCGAAGAGCTCGACCCGAGCGACGTCGCCGGTGCCTCGGTCAGCTCTGCCCGAATTCTCGCAGCGCACGGAGCGGGAAGGCCTTCTCGCACGCTTTCGCGGCCGCTTGGAGCAGTGGCGAGTGGGGATCGATGCCTCTGGTGTCGAGCTTGATGCCGGTGTCGTTGTCCACGAAGGTTGGGTCCGGAAAGTTCGGGACGCCGTGCTTGCGCATGCATGCGGAGTAGCTGAGCCACGAGGCTCTCTGGGCTTCGGTGAGCCTCTTGGGGGCGCCGCCTTTGGGCAGAAGCGCCTTACACGCTCTCCCAGCGGCCTTGAGCGAGTCCGTGTCGCTGTTACCGCGAAGCAGGATCCCACCCTTCGAGGCGGGGGTGTTTGGCACACCGTGCGAGCTCAGGCACGCCGAGTACGCCACCCAGCTTGCGGCCCTCGGCGGAGTGTTTCCGCCTGGCGCCGAAGACTCGCCGGCATCCTGGCGTGAGGCCGTGGTCGTTGCGAGGCTCGCAACAGAGGCAGGGGAAGCATTGCCGCATCCGGATGCGAGCAACGCGAGACAGCCAAGCACAACGGACAATCGATCACAGGCGGCCACGTCCAGGCAGGAAAGCGGACGCCTCTAACGTGACTCTAAGGAGCCTCCAAGCGCTTCGCGGGCTCGCGGCTCTTTGCTCGCCGCGCCGACCGGGCAAGCGCCGGCAGCTCGGCCGTCTCGGCAGCGGCCTCCACAGCGTCCCTGTCGCGCAGCGCGGCGCGAACGCCCCGGCCGGCAGTGTCGACGTGAACCGTCGCGAGGCCAAGCCGCCGCTGGACCGGTCCCTGCACCCAGCGGATGCTCTGCGCCTTCTCGAGCGGGACCCAGCAGGTGACCCGGCGCAACCGCCCGCTGACCGTCGTCACGCAGGCCGGCGTCCGCCCCGCCGCCAGCATCCTGTAGCGGAGCGGTGTCTTCCACCTGGCGCGCCCCGGAGGGCGGGTCAGCTCCCGGGGGCGGTCGGGCACGAGACGGTCGAGCACCTCCTCCGCGACCTGGCGTCCTCCGACCGGCAGGACCGAGCGGAGCTGGCCGCGCTGGGCCTGGCCCTCTCCCTTGCTCCGCTGCCGCCCCGCGAGGTCGACCTCGAGCCGGCACCAGCCGAGCGGACGCCAGAGAAGGGGCTCCACCATGCGCACGGCCTGGACGCGGCCCGGCCGGATCGTCTCGGCCGTCAGGGCGACGAGGCCCGACCGGAGCTCGAGGCCTGCGTCGCTCGCCGCGAGCGTCAGCCGGTACTCCTGGTTGAACCGCCGCCAGACGAGCGTCCCGACACTGACGATCCAGGCCGCCCCGCCGCTCAGGGCGCCGGTCGCGACCGCCGGGGCGAGCACGGCAGAGATGACGAGGCCGGCGAAGACCACTTCGGCGAGGATGCCGACGTCGCTGATCAGGATCGAGACGATCAGGCGCCCGGTGGGCACCGCGGCCAGGATGTGCTCGTGACGCTCCGAGACCGCCGGCGTGGGCTCGTCATGGCGGGCACCGGCAGCCAGGGCGAGGAGCCGGGCGCGGAGCGGCTCCACCTCGAGCTCCCGCAGGTAGGCGAGGCGGGCGGTGCCGCCGCTCGCACCGCCCATCCGTAGCCGCAGCTCGGCTACGCCTACGACCCGGGCCAGCCCAGGGCGCACGATGTCGACCGCCTGCACCTGGGCGAGCGGGTAGCGAAGCGACTGGCGGCGCAGGACCCCGGTCTCGATCCTCAGGTCGTCCCGGTCGATCCGCCAGCGCGTGACGAGCCACGAGACGAAGCCGAGCGCAGTGAGGACCGCGACGGCCCCGAGTTGCCACGGCGCGTCACCCGGGAACTTGCCCGCGGCAAGCGACGGGACGAGCAGCACCGCGATCGCGATCGTCCCACGGCCCCCGCGAACGAGCGGAGAGAGCGGATGCAGACGGTGCCACTCCCCGTCCAGTAGGCCGGCTGCCTCAGATTCCAGACGCCTGCGCCTCCCCGAGAGCCGCGAGACGGTCGCGCAGCCGCGCCGCCTCGTCCCGCTCGAGGCCCGGGATCCGCGCGTCGCTCGCCGCCGCCGCGGTGTGCATGCGCACCGTCGCGAGCCGGAAGATCCGCTCCAGCGGCCCCGCCGTCACGTCGATGAACTGCATCCGGCCGTAGGGCACGACCGAGAGCCTGGAGACGAGCACCCCGCGCGAGACGAGCAGATCGTCGTCGCGCTCGACGTAGGCCCAGGCAGCGACGCGCCGGTCGACGAAGAACCCGGCCGCAAGCCCGCCGGCCATGGCGAGGGCGACGCCTCCGAGCGCCACGGCGAGCCCGGCCAGCACCTCACCGAGCACGCCCCCGGCGATCCCGGCCGCGCTTGCGACAGCAGCAACCTCGAGCCGCCGGAGGACATGGAGCCGCTCCGAGGGATGCAGCCACGCCTCGGCGTGCGTCGCGGCGTCGGGGACGACCACGTGCCGAGTATGCCGCCTACAGGACGACGCGGAGCGTGTCCCCGGCGACGGCGATCGTCCCTCCGAGCGCCTCGAGCGTCATCCGGGCGACGAGCGCTCCGAGATCGCGGGGCGCCTCGCCCATGACGACCGGGGCAGCCGCCGGGACGAGAGGCGAGAGCACGAGCTCGCGCCCTGCCACGGCCCAGGTGACGGCGGGCAGCTCGCCGAAGCGGAGCGCGGCCGAGGCGAGCAGCTGCAGAGCCGCACCGGCGGCCTCGGCGCTCGTCTCGACCAAGGCGCCCGTGCCCGCGGCGGCGACGCCCTCGCCGGCCGCAGCCGACACGAGAGCCAGCGTGTCGGCCTCGGCGAGCGGCGGCTCGTAGCGGCCCGACTCGATGCGGGCCGCCAGAGCGAGGAGATCCGCGAGCGCCGCGATCTGGTCGGCCGACTGGTCGATCATCCCCACGAAGCGCGCCTCGCGCTCGGCGAGCCCGCCGGCACGGTCGAGCGTCTTCGCGAAGCCGGACACCGTCGCAAGCGGCGTGCGGAGATCGTGGCAGGCGAGCTCGACGAGCCGCGCGAAGCCCTTGCCGGACCCGGAGCCGCCGACAGCCTGACCCGGATCAGAGATCGCCGCTCAACCCCCGACTAGGTGACGCGTGCGGCCCGCCTCGGGCGGAACCGATGCTCGGTGCCGGCTCGCAGCCGCACGAGGTTCGCGCGGTGCAGGAACACGATCAGGACGGTGGTGAGGATCGAGAAGACCACCACCGAGACCGGGTACCCGATCGCCGCGGCGACGATCGGCAGCGCGAAGGCGCCCACGATCGAGGCGAGCGAGGTGTACCGCCAGACCGCGAACACGGCGACCCAGAGGACGAGGATCACGAGAGCTGCCCACGGGGCCACCGCGAAGAGCACACCGCCACCGGTTGCGACCATCTTGCCGCCCTTCTCGAAGCGCAGGTAGAGCGGCCGGGCGTGGCCGACCATCGCCGCGGCGCCTGCCAGGATCCCGCAGAGGTGCGAGACCTCGATCACGCCGACGAGCGCGGGCGCAAACCCCTTCAGGATGTCGAGCGCGACCACCGGAAGACCGAGCCGGCGGCCGTAGGCACGCCATACGTTCGAGGCGCCGATCGCGCCGCTTCCCTGCGTCCGCACGTCGGTGCCGCGGAAGATGCGCACGAGCCAGTAACCCCACGGGCACGAGCCGAGGAGGTAGCCCCCGGCAACGATGATCGCGAAGGTCATTAACCGTGGTTATACGCCACGGGGATGTCCTCCGCCTGCCTCGCTCGCGTGCATATCCTCAGGCTGACGCGGACCACGCTGACAAAGGAGAGACATGGCATTCGAGCTTCCTGCGCTTCCGTACGCCTTCGACGCGCTCGAGCCCACCATCGACGCCAAGACGATGGAGATCCACCACGACAAGCACCACCAGGCCTACGTGACGAACCTGAACGCCGCACTCGAAGGCACGGAGTGGGCGGACGCGTCGATCGAGGAGGTCCTTGCGAGCCTCGGCTCGATCCCGGAGGAGAAGCGCGCCGCGGTCAGGAACAACGGCGGGGGGCACTACAACCACTCTCTCTTCTGGCAGATCATGCAGCCGAAGGGCGGCGGTGACCCGTCGGGCGCGCTCGGAGCTGCGATCGAGAGCACCTTCGGCGACGCCGACCAGGTCAAGGCGCAGATCGACGACGCGGGCGTCAAGCGCTTCGGGTCGGGGTGGACCTGGCTCGTCGCCGACGGCGGCTCGCTCTCGGTCGTCTCGACACCGAACCAGGACAACCCGCTGATGGAGGGCAAGACTCCCATCCTCGGGATCGACGTGTGGGAGCACGCCTACTACCTCAAGTACCAGAACAGGCGCCCCGACTACCTCGCTGCGTGGTGGGACGTCGTCAACTGGGACGAGGTCGGGCGCCGGTTCGACGCTGCCGGCTGAGAAGCTCTAACAGAAGGACCACCGGCCGCCGACCCCCCTTGCGGGGTGGCTGCGGGTGCGCTCGCCACGAAAAACCGATCCGCAGGTTCGTTCCGAAGCACTGATGATGTCCGCTTCGCTCGACACGCCTAGGATCCCGTTCGTGTGCACGGACGGAGAGCTGATTCAACGGACCGGAGCGGGCGACCGCTCCGCGTTCGACAAGCTCTACCGCCGCTACTCGCGGCCCGTGTTCGGCTTCGCGCTGAAGCGGCTCGGCGACCGAGGGCGCGCCGAGGATGCGGTGCAGGAGACCTTCGTCTCGATCTGGCGCTCTGCGAGCACGTACAAGCCGGAGCGCGGCCCCGGGGCGCCGTGGCTCTACGGCGTCGCGCGCAACGCGATCGTCGATCGCAGCCGCGCCCGCAACGAGCCGCCCGCCGAAGCGCCCGAGGAGGCTTCGTTGGATCTCGGGCCGGACGAGCGCGCCGAGCAGTCATGGTCGCAGTGGCAGGTCCACGGCGCCCTCGAGCGGCTCCCCGAGCGTGAGCGCGAGGTGATCGTGCTCGCCTACTGGAGCGAGCTCTCGCAGAGCGAAGTGGCCGAACAGCTCGGGATCCCGCTTGGTACGGTGAAGACGCGGACGCGTGCTGCACTGATGCATCTCGCCGAGATCCTGGAGGGGGAGCTCGAATGAGCCCTGAGTTCGACGATGTCGTCGATGCGACCGGCCTCGAGCCTGACGAGCTGAGGCGCCTGCGGAAGGTGCACGAGCTGCTCGTGCAGGCCGGCCCGCCGGCCGATCTCCCCGAAGCGCTCAGCCGCCCGCCGCGGGAGACGGCAGTCCACGACCCCGGGGGCAGGGTCATTCCCTTCCCGTCGCGGTCCCGCCGCGCGGCGTTCGCGACGCTCGTTGCGGCGGCGGTTGCGGCCGCGTGCTTCGGCGGCGGCTACCTGCTCGCGAACCAGACACGTCATTCGACGATCCAGGCCGTGCGCGTGGTGCCGATGACCGGCGAGCAGAGCTCGTTCGCCTCGCTCCGGGTCGGCTCGGCCGACTCCGAGGGCAACTGGCCGCTCGAGCTGACGGCGACCGGCCTGCCGAAGCTCGGCGGCGATGCCTACTACGTCCTGATGGTGTGGCGCAACGGCAAGCCCGTGGCGTTCTGCGGCACGTTCGAGGTCGCCTCCGCCGGCGCGACGACACTGAGGTTCAGCGTCCCCTATCGCGTCACCAGGAACACGAAGTGGGTCGTGACGAGATTCGCGCCGGGCACGACGTTCCCCGGCCACGTCGTCATGACCACCGCCTAGCGCCGCCAGCAGAGGCGCGACGCGGTCCAGTCGACGAGCCCACCGGCCGCACCGAGCTCGAGCACGAGCGGCGAGGCGGGCGGCGCGGCGAAGGCGCGCCCGTCGATCTCCACGGCTCCCGCGGTGTCGATCGCGACACTCGAGCCGTCGTGAGCGGCGTCGACCGCCTCCGGGCAGGCGACGATCGCCAGACCGAGATTGACGCAGTTGCGGTAGAAGATCCGCGCGAAGCTCCGGCCGACCACGCCGCGGATCCCGCTTCCCTTCATCGCGAGCGGGACGTGCTCGCGCGAGGAGCCGATGCCGAAGTTGGCGCCGACGACGAGGATCGTCCCGTCGACGAGCCGCTCTCGCAGCGTCGGGTCGAAGCCCTCGAACAGGTACTGCGCCATCTGCTCCGGGTCCTCGACGTTGAGGTACGCACCGGGGTACATGACGTCAGTGTCGATGTTGTCGCCCTGCACGACCAGCGCGACGCCCTCGACTCTCACCGGAGGTCCCGCTCGGTCACGTGATCGCCGCCGGGTGGACGAGCTCGCCCGCGACGGCCGCCGCGGCGGCGACCCAGGCGTTGGCCAGGTACACGCCCGCCTCCGGCGATCCCATGCGGCCGCGGAAGTTGCGGTTGGTCGTGGCGACGGCGTTTTCCCCCGCCGCGAGCACGCCGTTCGAGCCGCCGAAGCACGCTCCGCAGGTCGGCGTCGAGACGATCGCGCCCGCCTCCACGAACAGGTCGAGCAGGCCTTCGCCTGCCGCCTCGCGCCAGATCGCCTGCGTCGCCGGGACGATGATCGCCCGCGTCCGCGGGTGGACGGTGCGGCCGCCGAGGATCGAGGCGGCCTGCCGCAGGTCGGTCATCGTCCCGTTCGCACAGTTGCCGATGTAGACCTGGTCGACCGGGACGCCGGCGGCGTCGGACACCGTCGTCACGTTCCCCGGCAGGTGCGGGAGCGCGACGAGCGGCTCGAGCTCCGACAGGTCGATCTCGAGCCGCCGGCGAAACGATGCGTCCGGGTCGGAGCGCTCCGCGGTCCACCCCGTGCGCGAACGCCCCTCGAGGTAGGTACCCACCGCCTCGTCGGCGGGGAAGATCCCCGTCTCCGAGCCCGCCTCGACGGCCATGTTCGCGACCGCGAGCCGCTCGTCGATCGAGAGAGCCTCCGCACCCGGCCCGACGAACTCGAGGACCGCGTTGGTGCCGCCGCCGACTCCGATCTGCCCGATCACGGCGAGGATCACGTCCTTGCCCGTGACGAAGCTGCCCGGCCGCCCGGCGAGCTCGACCTTGATCGTCTCGGGAACCGACTGCCAGAACGACCCGAGCGCCAGACACGAGGCGATGTCGGTGGAGCCGAGCCCCGTCCCGAACGCGCCGAGAGCCCCGTAGGTGCACGTGTGGGAGTCGCCGCCGGCGATCACGGCCCCCGGCACGACCCAGCCCTCCTCGCAGAGCAGCGCATGCTCGATGCCGCCGCGCCCCTGACCGTAGTAGGTGACGCCCTGCGCCTCCGACCACCGCTTCAGACGGGCCTGCAGCTCGGCCGACTTCGCGTCCTTCGCCGGCATGAAATGGTCGGCGACCATGACCACCCGCGCGGGATCGAAGACGCGATCTGCGCCCATCCTCTCCATCGCGCGGAAGGCGACCGGGCCGGAGACGTCGTTCGCCATCACGACGTCGCAGCGGACGGTGACGACATCGCCCGGCCGGAGGTCGTCCCCGTCGACGTGGGCCAGCAGGATCTTCTCAACGAGCGTGTGCGGCAACGAGCCCTCCCAGCGCCTCCAGGCACTCGTCGAGCGACACGACGTCGCCGTACTTCAGGTCGATGTCGTAGAGCGCCGCCTCCTGGGCCGCCGGGTTGCGGTCGCCGACCGCCTCCCGCGGCACGACCGGCCGGTAGCCGTGCTGGAGCACATCGACGGCCGTCGCCCGGACACAGCCGGAGGTCGAGGCGCCCGTGACGATGACGCTGTCGCAGCTGGCTCGAGGCAAGCAGGCTCGCAAACGACGTGCCGAAGAACGCCGAGGCGAAGAGCTTGTTCAGCACCGGCTCGCTCGGACGCGGCGCGATCCGCTCGTCGATCTCGACCCAGCGGGAGCCGGCGGCGAGCGTCAGCAGCGCGGGCACCTTGTCAATGAAGGCCCGCGCGGCGACCTTGTCGCCCTCGCTGTAGGAGACGGTCGTGTACACGACCGGCACCTCGGCCCGGCGTGCGGCCTCGAGGAGCTTCGCGGATCGCGTCGACCGTGTCGTCGAGATCGCACACGAGCGGCGAGGCGGGGTCGGTGAAGCCGTTGTTCATGTCGATGATGACAAGCGCCGGCCTGCGCCCCACGCCGCCTGCCCGCTGCCCGAAGCCCTCGTGGTCGGCGCTCATTCAGACCCCCTCTCGCTCGCGCATGCGGGCGAGGGTCACGGCCCCGTCCTCGAGCGGCGACCAGCGCAGCGGCTTCGCCGGCGTCGGCGGCTCGAGCCCCGTCTCCGCCTTGCAGTTCGCAAGCGCCTCCTCGAGCGGCGGGCCGAAGTCGAAGGTGAGGGGCTCGCCGCGCTCGGCTCGCTGACGCTCCCGTTCCTGCTCGGTCGCGCCCGCGTCCACCGAGCCGTCGGCGCCGAGGACGACGCCGTAGCTCGCGAGCGCCTTCTCACGCGAGACGAGGCCGAGCTGGACGTCGCGGGCAACGGCCTCGACCGGACGCTCGAGTCGGTCCTTCCAGCCGCCGCCGCCCGCAGTCCGGTAGACGAGCATGTCGCCCGGCACGACCTCGACGTTGTCGCACTTCGAGGGCAGGCGCGCCTCGGTGCCGTCGGCGCGGACGAGGATCTTCTCGGAGCGCCCGCCGGGCTCGCCGCCGAGCACGCCCCACGGGCGCGTCAGCCAGCGGTCGTCGTGGATCGAGACCTCGCCCGGCTCGAGGTAGACGTAGCGCTTCTCGACGCCGTTGCCGCCGCGGTGAAGCCCCGCGCCGCCGGAGTCGGTGATCGTCGTGTAGCCGTCGATCCGCATCGGGTAGTAGGCCTCGAGGTACTCGGTCGGGATGTTCTCGAAGAGCGGCCACCAGGAATGGCCGTCCATCCCGTCGCCGATCGGGCGGCCCGGGAATGCCGCCGTAGAGGATCTCCATCGAGTAGAAGAACTCCCCGCTCCCGTTCCAGCCCGAATAGAGCATGTACGGGGAGGTGCCGTAGCCGGCCGCCGTGTTCAGCTCCGGGGCCTGCTTGCAGAGGGCCCCGCCGAGCACGTCGAACAGCCGGGCGAGCGCGTGCGTGCGGCAGCCGAGCGCGGCCGGGTACCGCGGCTTGAGCAGGCAGCCCTCCGGCATCACGACGTGCAGCAGCGGGTAGAAGCCGTCGTTGAACAGGATCTGGGGATCGTTCACCATGATCAGATAGATCCCGATGAACATCTTGAACATGCCCTCGGAGAGGTAGAAGTTGATCGGCCCGAGAGCCTGCGGATCGGTGCCCGTCCAGTCGAAGAAGGCGTGGTCGCCCTCGCGCCAGATCGTGAGCTTCATCTTGAACGGACCGTTGCCGAGCCCGTCGTCGTCGATGTAGTCCTCGAAGCTCTGCGGCTCCTCGGGGATCGCCAGCTGGATCAGCGTGCGCATCGCCTCGTAGGTGCGGTCGAGGAGCGCCTGCAGCGCGGCCAGGTAGGTCTCCTTGCCGAACCGCTCGCAGAGGTCGAGCACGCGCCGCTCGCCGGCCCGGCAGCCGGCGACGATCGCGAACAGGTCGGCCCGGTTCATCTCGGGGAGCCGGACGTTGTTCAGGATCAGCCGCAGAACGTCCTCCTGCACCACGCCGCGCTCGATGAGCTTGACCGGCGGGATGTTGATCCCCTCCTCGAAGATCGTGCGGGCACCGGTCGGCAACGACCCGGCGAGCGGGCCGCCCGCGTCCATCTGGTGGCCGAACTGGCTCGACCAGCCGACCAGCTCGTCCTCGTAGAAGATCGGCAGGAGGACGAGCCAGTCGTTCGTGTGCGAGATCGACCCCGAGCACTTGAACGGGTCGGAGGTGAGGATCACGTCGCCCGGGTACACGCCGCGATCCCAGTCGGCCATCATCTCGTTGATGTAGGCGCCGAACTGGCCCACGACCATGCGGCCGCGGGGGTCGGTGAGCATCGGGAACTCGTCGTGCTGCTCCCGGATCACCGGGCTCATCGCGGAGCGGAAGAGCACCGCGTCCATCTCGAAGCGGGCGTTCTTCAATGCGCCTTCGATGATGTCGAGCGTGACCGGATCGACCGTGACGCCGGTCGGGATCTCGGCGATCCGGAGCTCGTCGTGCTGTGTGATTGTCATCGAAGCCCCTCTCAGTCGTCCGGGTTGATCAGGATGTTGAAGTTGACGTCGACCTGGCCGAGTAGCCCGGGAGCACGACGGTCGTCGAGTCGAACTCGGTCACGATCGCCGGGCCCGCGAAGCCGCATCTGCGGCTGCAGCTTCGCGCGGTCGTAGACCTTCGTGGCGTGTTGCTCGCCCTTCGAACCAGACCTGGTGCTCGTCGACGATCGCGCCGGCTGCATCCGGCGTCGCCGGGCTCGCCGACGGCGAGCTCGGGCTTCGGCACGCTGCCGAAGCCGACCGCGCGGAGGTTGACGATCTCGACCGCCGTGCCGTGCATCCGGAAGCCGTAGAGCTGCTCGTGGAGCCCGTTGAAGCGCTCCTCGAGCTCGGCGACGCCGGACGAGCGAATCTCGTCCGGGTCGATCGCCACCGGGATCTCGTATCCCTGGCCGTGGTAGCGCATGTCGGCGGTGTAGGTGACCGTCCGCGTGTCGCCGGGGATCCCCTCGCTCTCGAGCCACTCGTCGGCGCGGCCGCCGAGCTCGTCGAGGATGCCGTGCGACTCCTCGGCCGGCTCGACCTCCGAAAGCAGGCGGATGTACGTCTGGGCGAACTCGTCGCGGAAGTCGGCGACGAGGTCGCCGATCGCGCAGAGCAGGCCGGGCGCCGGCGGCACGATCACCGGGAACGAGCCCATCAGCCGGGCGACGGCGTTCGCGTGCAGCGGGCCGGCGCCGCCGTAGGCGACGAGCGCGAAGTCGCGCGGGTCGTGGCCGCGCTGGACGGAGACGAGTCGCAGCGCGCCCGCCATGTTCTCGTTCACGATCGCGAGGATCCCCTCCGCCGCCTCCTCGACGGAGGCGAGCCCCATCGCGTCGGCGATCGTCTGCACGGCGGCGCGTGCGGCCTCGACGTCGAGCTCCATCTCGCCGCCGAGCAGCTGCGGCGGCAGGTGCCCGAGCACGACGTTCGCGTCGGTCACGGTCGGCAGCTCGCCGCCCTTGCCGTAGGCGGCCGGGCCGGGCTCGGCGCCCGCCGACTCGGGCCCGACGCGGAGCGCCTTCGTCAGCTGCGGGACGTGGGCGATCGAGCCGCCGCCCGCGCCGACCGTGTGGACGTCGACCGACGGGACGCGGATGCGGAAATGCGAGATCGCCGTCTCGCGGCCGATCGTCGGCTGCCCGTTCTGGCAGAGCGCGACGTCGGTCGACGTCCCGCCCATGTCGAAGGTGAGGATGTCGTCGAAGCCCGCCTTGCGCGGCGACGAAGAGCGCGCCGGCGACGCCGCCGGACGGGCCCGAGAGCACCGCGTAGATCGGGTTCCGAGCTGCCTCGCGCGTCGTCATCAGGCCGGCGTCCGAGCGGAGGATGTTGACGTCGGCCCTGGCGCCGACCGACTGCAGCTCGGACTGGAGGCGGCTCGACGTAGTCGGCGACCTTCGGCCGCACGTAGGAGTTCATGCACGCGGTCAGCGCCCGCTCGTACTCGCGGAACTCGGGCAGCACGTGCGCGCTCAGCGTCACCGGGAAGCCCGGGTAGAGGCGCTCGACGATCGCCCCGATCTGCTCCTCGTGCGCGGCGTTGACGTACGAGTTGATCAGCGCGACCGTGAGCGACTCGACGCCCGACTCGACCAGGTCGCGCACGATCTCCTCGACCTGCGCCTCGTCGACCGGGACGACGACGTTCGCCGCGCGCGTCGAGCCGCTCGACCGCCTCGCGCGTGTCGGCGAGCGACGCGGGCGGATCGGGCTTGATCATGATGATCCAGCCGGCGAGCGGGCCCGGCGTCTGCGAGCGCGCCAGATGAAGGATCTGCCCGAAGCCCCGTCGTCGTGATCAGGCCGACGCGCGCGCCCTTCGACTCGAGCACCGCGTTCGTCGCGACGGTCGTCCCGTGCAGGATGTTCTGCAGCTCGCCGACGCCGATCCCGGCCTCGTCGCAGATCCGGCGGACGCCGGTGAGGACGCCCTCGGAAGGATCGTGCGGCGTCGACGGCGTCTTCACCCGGAACTGAGCGCCGCCGTTGCCCTCCGACACGAGGAAGAGGTCGGTGAACGTGCCGCCGACGTCGACCCCCAGCCTGTACGCCATTTCGTCTCCTCTCTCTCATTCTCTTAGCCGGCGACCGGAGCGAACGTGCCGGCCTTGTAGACCTGACCCTCGAGCTCCCGCCCGAGCTGTGACTCGAGCCACTTCGCCACCTCGATCAGCGCGTCGAGGTCGATGCCCGTCTCGACGCCCTCGCCGTGGAGCAGGTACACGAGGTCCTCGGTGGCGATGTTTCCCGTCGCCCGCGGCGCGAAGGGGCAGCCGCCGATTCCGCCGACCGAGGCGTCGAACACGGTCGCGCCCGCCTCGAGCGCGGCGTACGCGTTCGCGAAGCCGGTGTTGCGCGTGTTGTGGAGATGGATCCCGACAGGCGCACCTGTCGGCACGAGCCGCGTCGACGAGGTCGCGAACCTGGCGCGGCACCCCGACGCCGACCGTGTCCGCGACGACGACCTCGGCCGCCCCGCGCCTGCGCCAGCCGGGCTGCGAGCTCCGCGACGCGGCCCGGGTCGACGGCGCCCTCGAAGGGGCAGCCGAAGGCGACGCCGATCGTGACGGTCGAGCGGATACCGTCCTCGTTTGCGCGCTCGAGGATCCGCTCGGCCTGCGTCAGCGCTCTCCTCGACGGATGCGCCTGCGTTCCGGCGGTTGAACTCCTCGGTCGCGGCGAAGGCGAAGTGCACCTCGTCGAGGCCGGTCTCGTGGAGCCGGTCGTAGCCGCGCTCGTTGAGGACGAGGCCGGCGTAGACGACCCCCTCGCGCCGCTCGATCGCCGTGACGACCTCCTCGGCGCCCGCCATCTGCGGCACGTGCTTGGGGCTGACGAAGCTGACCGCCTCGATCCGGGGCACGCCAGCGGCCGCGAGCCGGTTGACGAGCTCGGCGCGCACGGCGGGTGCGAGCGTGACGGGCTGGTTCTGCAGCCCGTCCCTCGGCCCGACGTCGCAGACAGTGACTCTCATACGACACCCTCCTCGCGCAGATTGCCGAGCTCGGCGTCGGTGAGGCCGAGCAGCCCGCAGTAGATCTCCTCGTTGTGGCTGCCCTCCTCCCACGTGCCGGACCAGCGAACCTCGCCCGGCGTGTCCGAGAACTTCGGGACGATCCCCGGCCCGATGTAGGGCCCGAACTCGGGATCGACGTGCTCGACGAGCATCTCGCGCGCCTGGAACTGCGGATCCTCGAAGATCTCGGCCATCGTGTAGATCGGCCCGCACACGACGCCCGCCTCGTTGAGGATGCGGTCGATCTCGGCGGCGTCGTGCCGGGCCGCCCAGTCGGCGACGATGCCCTCGATCTCCTCCTGGTTCTCGCCCCTTGCGAGGTGCGTCGAGAAGCGGGGGTCGTCGGCGAGCTCGGGCCGGCCCATGGCGTCGCACAGCCGCCGGAAGACGCCGTCCTGGTTCGCCGCGATCACCATCCACAGGCCGTCGCGTGACTTGAAGATGTTCGACGGCGCGATCCCCTTGAGGCCGGTTCCCGTCGGCTGCCGGACGAGGCCGAGCCGGTCGTACTCGGGGACGGCGCTCTCGAGGAGAGCGAACGACGACTCCATCAGCGAGACGTCGACGACCTGGCCCCGCCCGTCACCGAGCACGTCGCGGTGGTACAGCGCCGCGAGGATGCCCTGGACGGCGAACATCGCGGCGAGCGAGTCGCCGAGCGAGATGCCCGTCCGCGGCGGCGCCTCCCCCGGGAAGCCGTTGATGTAGCGAAGCCCGCCCATCGCCTCGGCGACCGATGCGTAACCCGCGCGCTCGGCGTACGGCCCGGTCTGCCCGTATCCGGAGATGCGGGCGAGGACGATCCCGGGATTCACCGCCGACAGCTGCTCGTAGCCGAGATTCCATCGCTCGAGGGTGCCCGGGCGGAAGTTCTCGGAGACGGCGTCGGCGACGCGGACGAGCTCGAGCAGGAGCTCCTGCCCTCTCGGAGTGCGCAGGTTCAGCGTCACGCACTTCTTGTTGCGCGCCTGCACCGGCCACCACAGCGCACGCCCTTCGTGGCGGGCCTGGCCCCAGTCCCGGAGCGGGTCGGGCTGGCCCGGCGGCTCGACCTTGATCACCTCGGCGCCCATGTCGCCGAGCAGCCGGCCGGCGAACGGCCCGGCGAGCAGCGTGCCGAGCTCGATCATCCGCAGGCCCGCGAGCGGGCCCGGACCGTGCATCCGAGAATCCCTTCCTGGCACCGTCTTGTCGCTCACGAGCTCATCATGCGCCTACCAGGCCGTCCAGCCGCCGTCGACTGCGAGGATGTGGCCGGTCACGAGGGCGGCCTGCTCCGACGCGAGGAAGACGATCGCGCCGACGACGTCCGAGGTCGTGCCGAGATGCCCGACCGGCAGCCGGCGAAGCACGTCGGCGCGGAAGGCCTCGTCCTCGAACATGGGCCGTGTCATCGGCGTGTCGATGAACGTCGGCGCGACCCCGTTGACGGCGATTCCCGCCGCCGCCCACTCGACCGCGAGCGCGCGCACGAGCCCGTTCACGGCGTGCTTGCTCGCGCAGTACGCCGCCCGCCCCGGATAGCCGACCTCGCCCATCTGCGACGAGATCGCCACGATCCGGCCGCCGCGGTCTGCCCGCCCGAGAGCGGCGGCGAACGCCCGGCATGTCAGATAGGTGCCGCGGAGGTTCGTCTCGAGGATGAGATCGAAGTCCTCGATCGGCTGCTCGAGCGTCGGGCCTGGCCGATTGACGCCTGCGGCCGTGACGCAGATCGAGAGGCCCTCGTGGGCGGCTGCGGCCTCCACGAGCCGCTCGACGTCTTGCGGCGAGCGCACGTCCCCGACGCAGGTCTCCGCCTGCCTGCCGCGCAGAGCCACCTCGCCGGCGACAGCCGCCAGCTCCGCCTCCGAGCGCGAGAAGAGCGTCACGTCGGCGCCCGCCTCCGCAAGCGCGAGCGCCGCGGCGCGGCCGATCCCTCGTCCCGCTCCGGTCACGATCGCATGCCGTCCGTCGAGCCGTTGCGTCGGGAGCACGGGTGAGACGACGGCATTCATCCCTCGACCTCGCGCCGGAGCCGTGCCAACCCGACATAGGCGCGATCTCGCCGCGCGATCAGCTCCTCGGCCTCGGCCTGCGACAGGCTCAGGAACCCGCGGCCCGTCTTGACGCCGAACTCCCCTTCGGCGACGTGGCCGCGCAGGACGGCAGGGGCGGAGAAGCCCGTGCCGAGGCCTCGCTCGAGCGTCTCGAAGATGTCGGCGTAGACGTCGAGCCCGGCCATGTCGGCGATGGTGAACGGCCCGAAGAACGGGAGCCGGAAGCCGAACGACGAGCGGACGACCTCATCGACCTGCTCGGGGGTCGCGAGGCCGTCCTCGACGATCCTCGCCGCCTCCCTGAACATCGCGAACTGGATCCGGTTGGCCACGAACCCAGGGCCGTCGCCCACGACCACGGCGGCCTTCCCGAGGCGCTTCAGCGCTTCGACCACCTGCTGCACGACCTGCTCGCCTGTCGCGGGCGCCGGGATCACCTCGACGCACGGGACGAGGAGCGGAGGGACGAACCAGTGCACGCCCAGGAACCGTGCGGGCTCCCGGAGCCCCGCTGCGAGCTCGACGATCGGGATCGAAGAGGTGTTCGTGGCGATCACGGCGCGCTCTCCGGCGGCAGCCTCGATCGCCGCGTACACCGACAGCTTCACGTCGGGGCGCTCGACGACTGCCTCGACGATCAGGTCGGCCCCGTCGACCCCCTCCTCGACCGATGCCGCCGCCGTGACGTTCCGTCGTACCGTCCCGGCTGCGGCGGCGTCGAGGATCCCCGCCGCCTCTAGTCGGGACAAGAGCTCCAGGGAGCGGCCCAGTGCGGTGCTCGCCAGCTCGGCCGTCCTGTCGACGAGCACCGTGGGGATCCCGTGCGAGGCGAAGACATGCGAGATCCCGACGCCCATCGTCCCGGCGCCGACGATCGCGACGCGCGCAGGCCAGGCGTGGTCGCCCTCGCTCACAGCGACGCCCTCAGCAGTGCCTCGAGCTCTGCGGCGCCGACCTCTCTCGGTGAGCCGACGAGAAGCCGCCGCTGGTCGAGGGCGCCCGAGACGAGCGCCGCGAGATCGCCCTCGCCGTACCCGACCTCTCCCAGCCGCAGCGGGGCGCGGACGTCCCCGAGCAGGCGCTCGAGCGACACGGCAAGATGGTCGCCGCCGTCGAGCAGCCGCGCGGCTTTCGCGCACCGCTCGGGGACGGCGTCCTCGACGAAGCGGAACACCGCGGGTGCCGTCAGGCTGACTGCGAACCCGTGGGGGACGAACGCCGCCCCGCCGTACCCGGGCGGCTTCCAGTCGTGCCGGAGCGAGGCGATCGGATAGGCCAGGGCGTGGGGCACGTGCACCCCGGCACCCGAGAACGCGATGCCTGCGAGCGTCGATGCGAGCGCCATCGCGGTGCGCGCCTCGATGTTCCCGCCGTCGGAGACCGCGACGCGAAGGGTCTGGCCGACGAGCTCGATCGCGCGTTCGCAGAAAGGATCCGAGAACGGGTTCGCGCCCTGGTAGGGAGGCCGCTCGGCGAGCGGGAGAGCCGGGCGGGCGTCGTACGAGCTGACCGTGTAGGCCTCGAGCGCGTGGAGCAGCGCATCGACGCCGACCGACGCGGTCACGCCGGGCGGGCACGACACGGTCAGCTCCGGGTCGACGATCGCGAGCGACGGCCGCAGGTACTGGTGCGAGACGCCGGTCTTCGTTCCCAACCGCGGGAAGTCGACGACCGCGACCGTCGTCACCTCCGAGCCGGTGCCGGAGGTCGTGGGCAGAGCCACAAGCGGAAGCACCGGGCCGGGAACCTGCTTGCCGCGACCGATGGGGGCGTTGACGAAGTCGAGCAGCTCCCCCTCGTGGGTGGCGAAGAGCGCGCAAAGCTTGGCCGTGTCGAGGGCCGAGCCGCCGCCGATCCCGACGAAGCCGTCGAAGCCCTGCCGCGCCGCCTCGACGGCGTCGCCCACGGAGCCCTCGCTCGGCTCGCCGACGATGCGGTCGTAGAAGGTGGGCTCCACACCGGCGGCGCGAAGCGACGCCTCCAGGCGCTCGGCGAGACCGGACTCGGTCACGAACCGGTCGCAGACCACGAAGGCCCTCGTGACGCCGATCCGGCGCAGGTGCTCCCCGGTCTCGGCCGACGATCCGGCGCCGAAGACGACGCGGGCGCTCGCGAACGTGACGATCGTGGCGCCGCCGCTCACGGCCGGCTCGCCGGTGGGTGCGGCGGCGCGCCGCCGACGGCTGCGATCGCCTCGTCGATCGAGATCACGTCGCCGTACTTCGCGTCGATGTCGAGTAGGGAGCCATTGTGCGCGTCGAGGGCCCTGTCGGCCACGGCCTCGCGCGGAACGAGGACGCGGTAGCCGTACTGGAGGGCATCGACGGCCGTCGCGCGCACGCAGCCCGACGTCGATGCTCCCGCGACGATCACGGTGTCGCAGCCCGCCTCCCGCAGCAGCCGGTCGAGGTCGGTGCCGAAGAAGGCGGAGGCGAACAGCTTCACGAGCACTGTCTCCTCGGCCCGGCGGCCGAGCCGCGCGTCGACCTCGATCCAGCGGGAGCCGGGACGGAGCGCCGCAAGCGCAGGCGCCTTGGCCACGAACATCGCCGCGCGCTCGAGATCCTCCGCACTGTAGGAGACTGTCGTGAAGAGCACGGGCACGGCGGCGGCCCGGGCCGCGTCGAGCAACGACCGGGTTGCCTCGACGGCGTCGTCCGCGGCGCAGGCGAGCGCCGACTCGGGGTTGGTGAAGCCCTCGATGAAGTCCACGACGACGATCGCCGGGCGCTCGCCCGCGCCCTGGCGGCCGCCGAAGCCGCGGGTCTCGTATACCTCTCTCGCGCTCTCCGGGCTAGCCATCGCCCCCACGGCTCATCTCGACTGCCACTCGGCAAGGCCGAGCAGCGCATTGACGTCGTCGAAGCTCGTGAAGCGATCCGCCAGAGACGCCGTCGTGCGGTCGCGGATGACGGCCTGGCAGAGCTCCTCGTAGGCCTTCGCGAACACCCAGGTCTGGGTGCTCGGGAAGACGACGAGCTTGTAGCCCATCGTCTCCAGCTCGGCGGTCGGGATCGCCGGCGACCTCCCGGTCTCCGACATGTTCGCGACGCAGGGGGCGGCGCAGCGCTCGGCGATCGCCGAGTACTCCTCCACGGTCCGCGGGGCGTCCACGAACACGAGGTCGGCGCCCGCGTCGGCGTAGGCGTTGCAGCGCGCGATCGTGTCCTCGAGGCCGGTCACCTGCAGTGCGTCCGACCGGGCGATGATCAGCGTCTCGTCCGACCGCCGGGCCGCAACGGCGGCGCGGACCTTGATCGCCATCTCGTCGGACGGGATCACCTCCTTGCCCTCCATGTGGCCGCAGCGCTTGGGCGACACCTGGTCCTCGATCTGGACGGCGTTGGCGCCTGCCGCCTCGAGCTCGCGCGTCGTCAGCCACGCGCCGGCCTCGGAGCCGTAGCCGGTGTCGGCGTCGACGATGATCGGGAGATCGGTCGCGCCGCGCATGCGGCGGACGCTCTCGACGACCTCCGCGCGGCCGACGAGGCCCACGTCGGGCAGGCCGAAGTGGTGCGCGGCGAGCGCGTAGCCGCCGTGGTAGAGCGCCTCGACGCCGGTTCGCTCCGCGATCCTCGCGGTGAGACCGTCGTGGGCGCCGAGGGCGACGATCGCCCCGTGATCTGCGAGACGAGATCGAAGGCTCGACTGTCATGCGGGTCCTCCTGTCGGGGCGTGGCCGAAGTCGAAGGGCTGAACCGGTCCGCGCTGCTCGCGATGGCGCGCACGCTCGGCCTCGGTGGCGGCCTCGTCCACGGTGTCGCCGGAGACGACGACGCCGTACTCGCGAAGCGCCGCCTCCGCCGAGACGAGGTCGCGCTGCACGTCCCGGAGGACGAGCCCGGGAGCACGGGCGAGCGGGTCGCCCCACCCTCCGGCGCCCGGCGGTCCGGAAGACGAGCGTGTCGCCGGCACCGACCGGGACCTGGTCGATCTTCGACGGAAGCTCGACCACCTCACCGGAGGCGCGAACGAGCGTCTTCGTGCTGCAGCCGCCGTGGCGCCCGCCGTTGATCCCCCAGGGCGGGATCGTGGCGCGGTCGTCGTTGACGGTGAACGCGCCGGGCCCGAGGAACACGTAGGTCTTCTCGATCCCGGTGCCGCCGCGATGGAGTCCGGCGCCCGCCGGTGTCGCGCACCGGCACGTAGCTCGAGATCCGCACCGGGTAGTAGCTCTCGGCGTACTCCGACGGGGTCGTGCGGAAGAGCGGCCACCACGAGTGCCCGTCGAGGCCGTCGGCCGAGTACCGGGCCGGAAGCCCGCCGAAGAGGAGCTCGACGAACTGGAAGTACTCGGCCGTCGCCGTCGTAGCCCGGCGAAGACGAAGAACGGGCTCGTCCCGTACCCGGCGGCCATCGAGAGGTCGGGCGCCTTCTGGCCGAGGGCGCCGCTGATGCAGTCGAAGAGCCGCGTGTGGACGTTCAGCCGGTTCGACAGCGGCGCCGGGAACTTCGGGTTCAGCAGCGAGCCCTCCGGCAGGGTCACCTCGAAGACGTCGTAGATCCCGTCGTTGAAGAGGATCGCCGGGTCGAAGGCCATGATCATGTAGATCCCGAGGAACAGCTTGCAGAGGCCCTCGTGGATGTGGAAGTTGATCGAGCCGGGCGCCTGGTCGTCGGTCCCGGTCCAGTCCGCGTGGCAGACGTCGCCCTCCCGCCAGATCGTCAGCACCATCTTGAACGGGCCGTTGCCGAGGCCGTCGTCGTCGACCCAGTCGGTGAAGGTGGCGGGCTCCTCCGGGATGTACTGGCGGATGATGTGCGCCATCGCTCCGCGCGTCCGCTCGAGCAGCGCATCGCAGGCGCCTTCGAACGTCTCGGGCCCGAAGCGCCCGCAGATCTCGACGATCCGCCGCTCGGCGGCGCGGCAGCCCCCGATGATCGCCATCAGGTCGCTGCGGTTCGTGTCCGGGGTGCGCGTGTTGTTGAGGATCACCTCGAGCGCCGTCTCGTTGAGGACGCCGCCTTCGAAGATCTTGATCGGCGGGATCCGGATCCCCTCCTCCCAGATCGAGAGCGCGTCGGAGACCTGGCTCCCGGGAACCTTCCCGCCGACGTCCATCATGTGGCCGAAGAGCGAGGCGAACGCGACGCGCTTGCCTTCGAAGAAGATCGGCAGGATCACGAGCCAGTCGTTGCAGTGCGAGATCGAACCCTTGCAGAGGTAGGGATCGTTGAGGAGGATCACGTCCCCGTCGGCGAGCTCGCCGCCGAAGCGGTCGATCACCTCGGGGATGTAGGAGCCGAACTGGCCGACGATCATCTGCCCGCGGGCGTTGCAGATCATCGGGAACTCGTCGTGCTGCACCCGGATCGTCGGCGACATGGCCGCGCGTCGGACGACCTCGTCCATCTCGAACCGCGCGTTCAGGAGCGCGTTCTCGATCAGGTCGAGCGTGGCGATGTCGATCGTCGTCGTCATGCGCGTGCCTCCTCGGGGCGGATCAGCAGGTTCATCCACGGGTCGACGACGGCGCGGTGGCCCGGAAGGACGACCGTGGTCGCGTCGTACTGCTCGACGATCGCGTATCCCTCGATCGCCATCCCCGGCTCGAGCGCGGCGCGCGCGTAGGTCGGGACGTCCAGCGCGCCCTCCGGCGTCCACACCTGCTGGGTGCCCGTCTGCGCCGCCGACGAGTCCCGGCCTCCTTCCGGCCGCGCTTCGAGCTCCGGAAGCGGGACGCGGCCGGTCGCGACCACCCTGAGGTTAACGATCTCGGCGCCGCCCTCGAGCACGAACCCGTACAGGCGGCTGTGCGCCTCACCGAACCTGCGCTCCAGCGCCCCGAGGTCGAGCCCCGCGAGCTCGATGCCGTCGAGCTCGATCGGGATCTCGTAGCCCTGGCGGCTGTAGCGCATGTCGAGGATGAACCGGACGTCCTGGTCGGCGACCTCGACGCTTTCGGCGTCGAGCCACTCCCGCGCTCGTGCCGACAGGATGTCGAACGGCTTTCGGACAGCGTCCGGTGTCGTCGCCGCGATGCTCTTCACGAAGGTCTGGCTGAACTCGTTCTTGATCTCGGACGAGATGAAGCCGAGCGCGGAGAGCACGCCGGACTCCTCCGGCACGATCACGGGGTAGCAGCCGAGGATGCTCGCAAGGGCGTTCGCGTGCAGGCCGCCGGCGCCGCCGAACGCCACGAGCGCGAACTCGCTCGGCACCCGTCCGCGCTGCACCGTGACCACCCGGAGCGCGCCGAGCATCGCCTCGTCGACCATGCTCACGATCGCGCGCGCGGTCTCCTCGACACCGGCACCGCGCACCTGGGCGACGCGTGCGACCGCTTCGTAGGCGGCTTCGGTGTCGAGCTCGAACTCGCCTCCGAGGAGCCGCGGCGGCAGGTGGCCGAGGACGACGTTCGCGTCGGTGACGGTCGCCGCGATGCCGCCGCGGCCGTAGCAGGCGGGGCCCGGCAGCGCGCCGGCGCTCTCGGGACCGACCCGGAGCGCCCCGGTCGCCTCGGCGACGTATGCGATCGAGCCGCCGCCGGCGCCGATGCTCGCGACGTCGACCGCCGGGGCGCGCACCGGAAAGTCGCCCACCCTCGTCTCGCGCGTGATCTCGGGCCGGCCCGAGACGCAGACGGCGACGTCGGTGGACGTGCCTCCCATGTCGAAGGTCAAGATGCGGTCGAACCCCGCGTGGGAGGCGACGAACGAGGCGCCGCTGACCCCGCCGGCGGGGCCCGAAAGAACGGTCTGCACGGCGTTCTTGCACGCCGACTCGAGGCTCATGAGCCCGCCGTCGGAGCGCACGACCTGAAGCGGCGGCTGCACGTCGGCCTCTGCGAGCCCCTCCCGGACGTTCGTCAGGTACCGCTCGAGCACAGGAGCGACGTAGGCGTTCATCAGCGTCGTGACGGCGCGCTCGTACTCGCGGAACTCGGGAAGGATCTCGGACGAGATCGAGACGGGCAGGTCGGGAGCGATCGACGCTGCGATCTCGCCGATCAGGCGCTCGTGACGGCCGTTCGCGTGGGCGTTGATCAGGCACACGGTCAGTGCCTGGACACCGTCGGCAACGAGCTCCTCGACGGCCTGCCGCACCGCTGCCTCGTCGAGCGGCTCGACGATCGCGCCGTCGGCCCCGATCCGCTCGGGCACCTCGCGCACGTAACGGGTGTCGGTGAGCGGCTCGGGCTTCTCGTACACCATGAAGCCGAAGAGCGGCCCCGGCGTCCATGCCTCTGCGAGGTGCAGGATCTGCCGGAACCCGCGGGTCACGATCAGGCCGACGAGGGCTCCGCGACGCTCGAGCACGGCGTTCGTGGCGACCGTCGTGCCGTGGAGGATCGCGCTGAGATCGGGCAGCCCGACCTCGGCCCGCGCCGCGGCGAGGCGGATGCCCTCGATCACGCCGACCGACTGGTCGAGGGGCGTGCTCGGCGTCTTCGCGAGCCACACCCGCTGAGCCGTGCTGTCGTAGAGGACGACGTCGGTGAACGTCCCGCCCACGTCGACGCCGAGACGATAGGTCATGCGACCTCTGGAGCGAGGACGGCCGCGTCGCGGTACTTCTCGACCCGGGCGTCGCAGCTGCGAGCGTGCCCTTCGAAGTTTTCGACCCGGCACTGCCGGGCGCAGATCTCTCCGATCAGGGCGCTCGCCGCCTCGTCGCACTCCTGGAAGGTCACGGTCTTGAGGAACTTGCCGACCCAGAGGCCGCCCGTGTAGCGCGCGGCGCCGCCGGTCGGGAGGATGTGGTTCGTGCCGATCGTCTTGTCGCCGTAGGCGACGGTGGTCGCCTCGCCGAGGAAGAGCGCTCCGTAGTTCCGCATCCGCTCGAGGTACCAGCGCGGGTCGACGGTCTGGATCTCGACGTGCTCGAAGCCGTAGGCGTCGGCGGCGGCAGCCGCCTCCTCGTCGGAGTCGACGAGGACGACCTCGCCGTAGCCCTCCCAGGCCTGCGCCGCGATGTCCGCGGTGGGCAGACCCTCGAGCTGCACGGCTATCTGGCGCAGCACCTCGTCGGCAAGCGTCCTCGAGGTCGTGACGAGGACGGCCGGCGAGGCCGGCCCGTGCTCGGCCTGGCCGAGAAGATCCGCGGCGACGATCACCGGATCGGCCGTCTCGTCGGCGACGACCAGGATCTCCGTCGGGCCGGCGACGAGGTCGATTCCCACCCTCCCGAACAGGCGGCGCTTCGCCTCGACCACATACGCGTTGCCGGGCCCGACGAGGAAGTCGACCGGGTCGATCGTCGCGGTGCCGAGCGCAAGCGCGGCCAGCGCCTGGACGCCGCCGAGGACGTAGATCTCGTCCGCGCCGGCGAGATGCATGGCGGCGACGGTCGCGTCCGGCACGCGCCCGTCGAGCGGAGGGGTGCAGGCCGCGACGCGCCGGACGCCCGCGACCTTCGCCGTGACGATGCTCATGTGCGCGGAGGCGACCATCGGGTAGCGGCCGCCCGGCACGTAGGCGCCGACACTGTCGACGGGGATGTGGCGATGGCCCAGCCGGACTCCAGGGAGCGTCTCCACCTCGAGGTCGGTCATGGTGGCCCGCTGCGCCTGCGCGAAGGCCCGCACCTGCTCCTGCCCGAAGGCGATGTCGTCGAGCACCTGGGTCGGCGCCCGCGCGAGGCTCGCTGCGATCTCGTCGTCGTCGAGGCGGAAGGCCTCCGGCTCCCACGCGTCGAGCTGGGCGGAGTAGCGCCGCACTGCGGCGTCCCCGTCCGCGGCGACGGCGGAGACGATCTCGTCCACGACCGCCGCGACAGCGCCGTCGTCCTTGGCGCGATTCGAGGCGCGCGCGGGCTTCTTCAGTGTCTCCACATCCTGCCTTTCAGCGTTTTGACTACGTATGCATAACCATCGGGAAGTGCTCTTGTCAACTCCGGGCGGCGATCGTCTCTGCACGCGTAAGGCAGCGGTCGTGAAACGGTCCCCCGCGCGGTGCCGGAGCGGGCTGGACCTGATTCCGGAGCGCCTTGTGCCATGCTCCGACCATGGCCGTGACGAGCAACGACATCGCGCGGAAGCTCAGGATAAGCCAGTCGACCGTCTCACGCGCGCTTCGTGGTGACCCGCGCGTCGCCACCGACACGGCAGCCCGCGTCCTCGAGGCGGCGCGGCAGATGAACTACACGCCGAATCTCGCCGCCCGGAGCCTGATCACCCGAAAGACGGGCACCGTCGCAGTCGTCGTGAGCGACATCACGAACCCGTTCTACCCGGAGCTTCTCGACATCCTCCACAACGAGCTCGCGCTCGGCGGCTACCGCACGATCCTCTTCAACGAGCAGACCGACGCGAGCGTCGAGCAGCATGTCGGCGACATCGTCAACGGCGCTGCCGTCGACGGGCTTCTCTATGTCTCGGCGACGCTCGGGACACCGCTCGCGGGGCACGGTGCGCACGACCTTCCGATCGTCCTCGTGAACCGGTACCTCGAGTCGGCGCCCGTCGACATCGTGGTTGCCGACAACGATCGCGGAGGCCGGCTCGTCGCCGAGGCCATGCTCGGGCTCGGGCACAGGCGGATCGCGCTGATCACCGGCCCCGAGAACACGACGACGAGCCGCGACCGCGAGCGCGGCTTTCGAGAGCAGCTCGCGGCAAGCGGCGTCCAGTTCGACGAGACGTTGCGTCGCGTCGGCCAGTTCAGCCATCACAGCGGGTACCAGTGGTGCCTCGACCTGCTCGCCGCCGAGCCGCGCCCGACGGCGATCTTCGCCGCGAACGACGTGATCGCGTTCGGCGCCCTCGACGCGGCGCGGCGCGTCGGCGTCCGCGTCCCGGCCGAGCTCTCGATCGTCGGTTTCGACGACATCGACATGGCAGGCTGGGAGGGCTTCAGCCTGACGACGGTCCGACAACCGCTCGAGGAGATGGGCCGGGCAGCGGCGAAGCTCCTGCTCGAGCGGATCTCCTCGGACGCCGAGCTGGTCCCGCGCCGGCGCGTCTTCCCCGTCGGTCTCGTGCACCGGGACACGCTCGGGCCTCCTCCTCGCGGCTAACAGGCGGGCCTCGATTGACACTGTTTGGCCGAGGTTGTATGACTACGTATGCATCGTGCCCGTCCCTCACCAGTCCGTCCCCGCCTGTCCAGCTACCTCCATGGGGGCATGCACACCCGCTCTGAGGACGTTCATCAATCGTTCGACGGAAAGGACGTAACAGCATGACGCGCATGACATCGCGTTGGGTTTTGCTCGCGGCATCGGTTGTGGCCGCAGCCGTCTTCGTCACCGGCGCGCTCGGCTCGAGCAGCTCGAGCCAGAGCGGCCCGCTCTCCGGCAAGACGGTCGGCGTCATCATCTGCACCAACCAGAACCCGTTCTGCGCGGCCTGGGCGAGCTCGGTCAAGAGCGGCCTCGAGAAGATGGGGGCGAGCGTGACGGTGCTCACCTCCCCATTCGATCCCGCGGTCGACGCGCAGAACATGAACCGCCTCATCGCTGACAAGCCCGACCTGATCATCTCGGTGCCGTCGAGCGCATCCGCGATCGTGCCGTCCTACATCCGGGCGAAGGCAGCGGGCATCCCGATCCTCGGCGCCATCGGCCGTCAGTCGGACGCGGGTGCGAAGCTCGTCACGGCCGAAGCTCGGACGGACGATCCCGCGCTCGGGAAGTATGCGGCGGAGAACATCGTCCAGGGGCTCAAGCAGGAGGGCCTGACGAAGGGCAACGTGATCGCCCTCACGGGCACCGCCAGCCAGAACAACGTGACCGACCGCATGGCCTCGTTCAACGCGTACATGAAGAAGTTCCCGCAGTACAAGGTCGTCGCGACCGAGGACGCGAACTGGGATCAGGCGACCTCGGCCAAGGACACGCAGCAGCTGCTGTCGAAGTACGCGTCCCAGGGCGGGATCCAGGCCGCCTACGGGATGGCCGACAACATGGCCGTCGGGATCATCCAGGGCGCCAAGCAGGCCGGCGCCACGATCGGGGTCGCCAAGAAGGGCCTGATCATCACGGGGAGCAACTGCCTCGCCGTCGGCATCAACGCGATCAAGTCCGGCCAGGAGTACGGCACCGGGACGCAGGCCCCTCAGGATGAGGCGGCCCTGGCGGTCAAGATGGGAGCCCAGATCCTCGAGGGCAAGACTCCGAGCCCGAAGGTGCAGTACGTCAAGGAGTTCCGCATCACCTCCGCGAACGTGGCGAAGCTCGCGAAGGTCTGCACCTTCTAAGAGTGCAAGACTTGGATCGATGAGTGACGAACGGGATCCGGCGGCCATGTCGTCCGGATCCCGTTCTGCTTCTGACGAGCGTCCACCCGTCCTCCTGGAGGTCGTCGACCTCTCCAAGTCGTACGGCTCGGTACGCGCGGTTCGGGACCTCTCGCTCGACGTGCGGGCCGGCGAGGTGCACGCGATCTGCGGGCACAACGGCGCCGGCAAGAGCACCCTGGTGAAGACGCTCGTCGGCCTCGTCCGACCCGACAGCGGGACGATCCGGTTCGACGGCCAGGAGCTCTCGCTCCGCAACCCGCACGAGGCCCAGACACACGGGATCGCGCTCGTGAACCAGGAGCTGAGCCTCGTCCCGGAGCTCAGCGTCGAGGACAACATCTTCCTCGGGGGCCTCGACGTGCCCGCTCCTCTACCGCCGGCGGCGCCTCTCGGAGCAGGCGCGAGCCGTCCTCGACCAGCTCGGCCTCCGCCACGTGCAGCTCGGGACCGCCGTCGAGACCCTCTCGATCGGCGAGCGGCAGCTCGTGGAGATCGCACGCCTGCTCGTCCGCGACGCCCGGTTGCTCATCCTCGACGAGCCGACCGCCACGCTGAGCAAGCCGGAGATCGAGCGCGTGTTCAGGGCGACACGCGAGCTCGTGGCACAGGGGCGCAGCGTCATCTTCGTGTCCCACCGGCTCGACGAGGTCTTCGAGCTGTGCGACCGCGTGACGGTGCTGCGAGACGGGGTCCGGGTCGGGACGCACGAGATCGGAGAGATCGACAGGCGGTCGCTCATCTCGCACATGCTCGGCGAGATGGAGGGAGCCAAGACGCACGTGGAGCACGAGCACGCGGTGCCGGGTCCGGGGCCGAGGTGGTCAGCATCGACCGGCTTCACGTCCCCGGCAGCGTCGAGGAGGTTTCTCTCAGCCTCGAGAGCGGGATCATCTTGGGACTGGCCGGGCAGGTCGGGTCGGGCACGAGCACGGTGCTGCGGGCCCTCGGCGGGCTCGTCCCGACCGCCTCCGGGGCGATCAAGGTCAACGGCAGGAACGTGCTCCTGAACACGCCCCGGCGCGCGGCGGCCGCGGGCGTTCTCTACATCCCCAACGACCGGCAGCGCGAGGGCCTGTTTCTCGGGCAGACGGTCGAGCGCAACCTCACGGTCACCCGGCTCCGCAAGCTCAGCCGACTGGGCATCCTCCTGCGGCGCCGTGTCCAGCGGAGCGCCCGGGAGCTCGCGACCATGGCGTCGCTCCCTCTCGACCGGCTCGGCGTTCCGGCCGTCAGCCTGAGCGGCGGCAACCAGCAGAAGGTGCTGCTCAGTCGAGCGATGCAGCTCGAGGGCACGGCATTGCTCGCCCTCGACGAGCCGACGCGCGGCGTCGACGTCGGCGGGCGGGCCGAGATCCACAACCTCATCCGCGAGACGGCACGCAGGGGCACGGCCGTGATCTTCTCCTCGACGGAGCTGGACGAGGTTCTCGACCTCGCGGACGTCGTCGTCACCATCTTCGCCGGCCGCATCGTGTCGATCGTTCCGCGGGCAGAAGCGTCCGCCTCGGCAATCCTCGCCGACATGACCACGAGTCAAGGCGACGCGGCGTCATGAGCGGCCCGATGACCGCCGCGGTGCAGCGTCTCGCCCTGGAGCGCCGATCGCTCCGCGGCTCGCCGATCTCGCACTCGCGGCCTGGATCGCCGTGCTCGCGGCCGTGACCATCTACGGCGCCACTACGACGACGGGGTTCCTGACCTGGAGCAACTTCAAGGCGATCCTGACCGCGGCGGCGTTCACGGGGATCATCGCCGTCGGCCTTACCGTGATCGTCCTCAGCGGCAATCTCTTCTCGCTCGCCCTCGGAGAGACCGCTGCGGTCTCGGCGATGTTCTTCCTGTACGCACTCCGGATCGACCTCGGCGTCGCGATCGTCCTCACGCTCCTGCTCGGCCTCGCGATCGGCGCAGTTCAGGGGTTCGCCGTCGGGGCGTGGGGCGCCAACCCGATCATCGTCACGATCGGCGCAGCGGGCCTCCTGGACCGGCATGGCCGTATGGCTCTCGAACGGGCAGAGCATCGTCCCGCCAAACGGAGCGACAAGCTGGGAGCGGCTCGCGAATCCGGTTCTCGGGCCTGCCTGCCCCTGTCTATGTCTTTCTCGTCGTCACCGTCCTGCTCGCGGTGGTGATGCGACGCACGCGGTTCGGACGCCAGATCTACCTCCTCGGCGAGAATCGCGTCGCCGCCCGGGCAGCGGCCCTGCCGATCACGCTGCTGACCGTGGGCGCATTCGGGATCGCGTCGGTCTACACCGCGGGCGCCGGGATCCTCATCGGAGCGACGAGCGCGAACGCGTCGCTGCTCCTCGTAGGGAGCTACACCTACGACGCGATTGCCGCGGCTCTCGTCGGCGGCAACGCGGTGACCGGTGGGCGTGGATCGATCGCGCGGACAGCTGCCGGCGCGGTCTTCATCGCCACGATCTCGGACATGCTCCTGCTCGCGCGGCTACTCGACAGGGGTGCAGATCCTCGTCCGCGGCATCATCGTCGTCGTCGTCGTCGTCCTCACGAACCTCAGGGAGCGAAGCCGATGAGAAGGATCGCGACGATCCGGCCCCCGCGTGCGGGCGAGTGGGCGCCCTACGCGATCCTGGCGCTGATGATCGTGGCGCTGGCGCTCCTGCCGGTGGTCACGAAGTACACGGTGCGCACGGCCAACGTCTACGACATCTTCCAGAACTTCGCTTCGTATGGCCTGGTGACTCTGGCACTGGGCATAACGATGATCGCGGGCGAGTTCGATCTGTCCGTCTCGTGCGACCTACCTCCTCGGCGGCATGGTCGCCGTGCTGACGGGCGCCGGGTCACCGTTGCTCGGCATCCTCGCCGCGCTCGGCACCGCGATCATCGTCGGAGTCCTCCAGGGCGCCCTGATCGCGGGATTCCGGCTGAACTCGATGCCGGTGACGCTCGGCGGCTACCTCGTCGTCCTCGGGATCACCTACATCCTCGGGCATTCGCAGACCGTCATCTACCAGAACTACAACGTCGGCCTACGCCTCGACAAGCCTGTCCTACAGATCTTCTCGATCAGAAGCCTCGTGTCGCTCGGGATCTTCGTCGTCGCCGCTGCTCGTGCTCAGGTACCTGCGCGTGGGCAGGGACATCCGCGCGATCGGCGGCGACAGGCGAGCGGCGCGCGTGGCCGGCGTCTCGGTCAACCGGCTTCTCGTCGGCGTGTTCGTCATCTCGGCGCTCGGGGCGACGCTGCCGGGCGCCCTGCTCAGCTACAGCCTTGCGAGCGCGAGCCCCTCCAACAACGGCCTCAACGTGCTGACGTTCGCCGCCACGGCCGCGCTCATCGGCGGGGTCAGCCTTTCGGGCGGGAAGGGCAGCCCGGCCGGGATCGCGGCGGGCGTGCTCTCGCTGAGCGTGCTCGAGGAGATCCTCGCCATCCTCGGCTCCCCCGACTACGTCTCGAGCCTGATCACCGGCGGCCTGCTCGTGATCGTCACGATCGTCTGGGCGCCCGAGCTGTCGCAGTGGTTCAAGACGACGCGCACGCTCTCGCCGCTCGACGAGGGCGCTTAGTCCCGTTAGGGCGTGAGCGAGTCGTGCTGCGTGGGCTTTCTTGAAGGCGATCAGGCCGCAGGCGAGTTGGAGCAGTGCGAGGTGGTTCTCGTCTTTCTTCGACCAGCGGATCAGGAGCGCGCGGTTGCGGTTGAGCCAGGAGTGGCAGGCCTCGACGACCCAGCGGCGGGCGCGCCAGCCCGGGGTGCCGCGCTTTCAGCTCGATCTCCTCTCGCCGCGCGCGCGGATGTGCGGCGTGAGCCGCGGCCCACCGCGAGCTCGATCGACCCACGGGTAGTCGTAGGCGCCGTCGAGGCAGAGAGCCTGCGGTCGCTCGGCGGTCGGCTCGGGCCGCTCGATCGGGATCGAGTCGAGCGTCGGGGCTAGGAGCTTTGAGTCGTGGCGGTTGGCGCCGTCATGCGCCAGCCCGATCGGGACCCCCCGCGCCTCGCAGAGAACCGAACGTTTCGCCCCCTTTTTGCTCTATCAGTCGGATTCGGCCCCGTCGTCTCACCACCCAGCGGCGCCTTCCCGGTCGCGCCGTCGCACGCCAACCAGGCCCAGTCGATCCCGACCTCCTCGTCGTAATCGAGCAGCCCTCGCCGCCAGATCTCGTGGAACACCCCGGCCTGCTCCCACTCCTGGAAACGCCGATGCGCCGACGACGAGCGAACAGATCCCGGTCGCGTTCAACGCGTTCCACTGCATCCCCGTCCGCAGCACCAGCAGGATCGCGTCCATCGCGTCCCGGTCCGGCACCCGCGGCCGATGACAGCCCAACGGATGCGGCGGCGGCGCCGGCAACAACGGCTCGACCCGCTCCCACAACCAATCCGGCATCCGCCAACCATCGTCGCTCGAGACAAGACCCATCAAAGCCTCCCTCGTCGATTTCAGCAACGAGGTCGGACTTCGCTACCCGTACCCGGGTCCCTGCCTAGCGGGATAGGTTCTTAGACCTCGAACGCGTCGCGCCGGCCGGGCGCGTGGCGCCGGGCCGGCGCGGGTGGTGCCTGGAGTGCCTTACGCCGCGTCGGCGATCGCGTCGTCCGCCGCGAGGCGGCGCAGGGCGTCGGCCTCGATCTGGCGGACGCGCTCGCGGGTGATGCCGAGCTGCTTGCCGATCTGCTCGAGCGAGTTCGGGCCGTCGCCGACGAGGCCGAAGCGGAGCGAGATCACGTCGCGCTGCCGTTCGGGCAGCTTCGCGACCGCGCGGCGGACGGCGTCGCCGCGGATCGTCGCGTCGACCTCGTCCTCGGTGGTCGGGCCGTCGGCGGCGAACAGGTCGCCGAAGCTCGTGTCGCCGTCGGAGCCGATCGGGGCGTCGGTCGAGGCGACCGCGCGGGCAGCCTCGCGCACCTCGCGCACCTGGGCGAGCGGCAGCTTCGCGCGCTTCGCGATCTCCTCGTCGCTCGGCGCGCGGCCGAGCTTCGCCGAGAGCTCGCGCTCGGTGCGCGCGACCTTCTGCTCGCGCTCGACGACGTGCACCGGGATGCGGATCGTGCGGGCCTTGTTGGCGACGCCGCGCTGGACCGCCTGGCGAATCCACCAGGTCGCATAGGTCGAGAACTTGAAGCCCTTGCGCCAGTCGAACTTCTCGGTCGCGCGGATCAGGCCGATGACGCCCTCCTGGATCAGGTCGCCGAGCGTGATGCCCTGCGTCTGGTAGCGGCGCGCGATCGAGACGACGAGCCGGAGGTTGGAGGTGATCATCCGCTCCTTCGCGGCCATGTCGCCGCGCTCGATCCGCTTCGCCAGCTCGACTTCCTCGGCGGCGGTGAGCAGCGGGTAGCGGCCTGCCTCGTTCAGGAAGAGCTGCAGGGAGTCGGTCGTGAGCGGCTCGGCCGTCAGGTCGAGCTCGAAGTCGTCGTCCTCGTCGTCGGCGTCCAGCGCCTCGTCGATCTCGTCGAGGACGTACGGGGGCGCCTCGGCCACACCGTACGGTGTAGGCGTCGTCGCCGGCGTGCCTCGGATCGACGTCAATGGTGACGGTCTCTTCAGTCAATCTGCTCCTCTATTCGTTGATTCACGGGCGCGCGGTTTTCGATCAACCACTTGCGTCTCAGCCCGTTCACTCTGTTAAACGTCCGAAACAGGGGGTTATTCCGGTCCCCCGGGACGCTTCTTAGGAGCTTCTTAGGTTCTTGGGGCCGATAGGCCGCTCAGGGAGCGGTGCGGCCGTTCTCGACGAACGAGGCGTGCGTGACCGGCATCCGCTCGGCGAAGAACGCCTCGACCGCCTCGGCGTAGCGGCGGATCTCGAGCTGGGCGAACTGCGGCGTTCCGGAGCGAGACGAAGTTCATGAGCGACCGCGCGTTGACCGTCCAGTAGAACTGGGTGTAGGCGCCGACCGGCAGCACCGAGCGCGCGAGCTCCCGCGCGACGCCCGCCTCGACGAGCTCCTCGTAGGTCGCGTAGGCGGTCTCGTAGACGGCCTGCAGCCGCTCGCGCGTGTGCTCGGCGAGCTCGGCGTCGACCGGCTCGAAGCTGTAGGCGCCCGGCTTGCCGACCTGCGTGCGGACGTCCTCGGCGTCCGGGACGTAGAAGTCGTCGGTCGCCTTCGCATAGCGGAGACTGAACTCGTTGAAGCTGACCCGATGCGGTGGCGGAACCATTCGCGCGCGACGAAGATCGGGCAGCGGATGTGGAAGCGGAAGGCGTTGTGCTCGAACGGCGAGCCGTGCCGGTCGCGCATCAGGAAGCGGATCAGCGCCTCGTCGGAGTCGTCCATCTCGGTCTTCCGGCGGGCGAACGAGACGCGGGCGCCGTTGACGACCGAGAGGTCGTCGGCCAGCGACGCGTCGAGCCTGACGAAGCCGTGATCGAGGATCTCGATCGTGTCGTCGGTGATGTCGGTTTCGCTCGAGTCGGTCATGGTCGCCACGGGAGATGCACCGTATTGCCGTCCCCGGACGTACCGTACTCCTCCCAAGTGGCGATCCGCGTCGGCACCTCCGGCTGGTCGTACCCGTCGTGGCGGCCGGGCTTCTACCCGGCCGGGTCCGAGCCGGCCGGCTTCCTCGGCTTCTACGCGGAGCACTTCGACACCGTCGAGCTGAACACCACCGCCTACCGGCTCCCCGCTGCCGAGCAGTTCGGGCGCTGGGCGGCCGCGGTGCCCGAGCAGCTTCTCGTTCGCGCCCAAGCTCGCGCTCGCCCAGCCCGGCCGGCTCGAGCTGCTGCCTCGAGCGGAGTCGCGGAGCTCGGCGACCGCCTCGGGCCGGTCCGGGTCGTCGTCCAGAACGCGCGCGACGACGGCCTGCTCGGAGCGGCTGCTCGAGGTCGCCGCCGGCCGGCCGAGCTCGCGTTCGACTTCCGCCACGAGTCGTGGGCCGGGACGTCGAGGGCGTCGTCGCGGTCAACGACTTCGACGCCGAGCCGTTCCGCTACATCCGCCTGCGCGAGCCGCCGTACTCGGACGCCGACCTCCGGAGGCTCGCGGCGGAGCTCCGGCCGCCCGCCTACGTCTACTTCCGCCACGAGGACGCGCCGACCGCGCCCGCGTACGCGGCGCGGCTCGAGGAGCTGCTCAGCGAGAGTGCGCCACCGCCTGGGTGACGGGCCGCCGACGAGGGCCGCGGCGGCGGCTTCGAGTCGACGAGGATCGCGGCCGACGAGCAGCACGGCGACGCCGACCATGCTCTCCCCGGCGAGGCTCCGCCCGACCCGCGCGAGCGTCCCGTCGCCGGCCGCCCGCAAGCCGCGGGCGGACGAAGAAGTGGTGGACGGCGCCCCAGGCGAGCGCGGCCGCGACGAGCGAGATCTTCACGAGCAGGACCACGCCGTAGCGCTGCGTCCAGAGATCGCGCAGGTGCGGGACCCGGACGATCGCGAGGTAGGTGCCCGCGGCGAGCACGAGCCCGATCAGGAACGGCGCCGACCCGCGAGAAGCGCACGAACGCCTCGCGCCGGATCGCGGGGGCGAGCGGCCAGACGGCGACCGCGAGCGCGACGAGGCCGCCGAGCCAGAGCGAGGCCGCCGAGATGTGCACCCAGTCGGCGAGCTCGGTCGTTCCCGACGAGCCCGGGTCGACGGCGTCGTGGCCCGAGAGCGACAGCCCCGAGAGCAGCGCGATCGAGAGGGCGAGCGCGGGCACGAGCAGCGCCGTTCGCTCGAGCAGCCAGGCGAGGAAGAGGAACGCGGCGACGAACGCGAAGCCGAGAGTCATGACGATGAACGCCTTGCCGAACCGCGTCCCCTGCGCGATCGGCGTCAGGTCGCCGTAGATGTACTTGCCGAACGGCAGCTGGAGCACGTCCTCGGCCCGGAGGCAGAACGCGAGGATCCCGACCTCGATCGCGCCGACGACGCCGAGCGCCGAGAGGGCGTAGAGCCGCCTGCTCGACCGCCGGCAGGGATCCCGAGCCCGCGCAGGCCCAGAACCGGAAGCCGAGCGAGCCGATCAGCAGCGCGAACGAGAGGAAGTACAGCCAGCGCACGACGTGCTCGGTGCGCGTCGGGCCGTTGGCGCCGAAGGCCTCGGTCGGCGGCGGCGCCTTGACCCGGACGCCGAACGTCCAGACGCCCGAGACGACGTGCCCGTCGGCGGAGAGCACGTGCCAGCGCACCGTGTAGGCGCCCTTCGGCAGCTCGCGGACGGGCGCGACGGCGGAGAGCCCGCGAACGACCGCCGTCCCGGCGAAGGTGTGCCCCGCAGCGTCGTAGACCTCGATCCACGGGAACTTGACGAACTGGTCGAACGAGAGCGTGATCTCCTTCGGCGACGACGGCCAGCTCCTGCTGGTAGCCGGGCGTGACCTGCCTCACCGTGGCGTGGGCCCACGCGACCGCCGGGTAGACCAGGGCGCAGCAGCCGAGAACGACGAGAACCTCCTCAAGCCGGACGCCTCATCGGTGCGGCGGCCCGGCGAGCGGCGAGAGGTGGCCGAAGATCGGCGCGACGTCGCGGTCGCAGTACAGCATCACCGCGATCGCGACGACGGCGATCGCGAAGCCCGAGCGGAACGACGGCCGAGCGGGGACGGACGGCGAGCCCGAGCGGGAAGATCGCGGCGCCGACCAGCGTCCAGCCGATCAGGTGGTGCAGGAACGCCGCGCGGGCGAAGAGCCACGGGTTCTGCTCGTGCACGAGGAAGGCGACGCCGGAGACGGCGATCCCGACCGGAGCGGCGAGCCGCCACAAGCGGCTGTGCAGCTTGCCCTTCGCGAGCCCGAGCTCGGCGGCGCCCATCACCATCAGCGCCTGGGCCCAGGTGCCGTGGGCGATCATGTGGATCGCGGAGTTGGTGTAGAAGGTCATCACGGGCCACATGCAGACGCCGAGCCCGAACGCGATCGACGGCCACAGGTAGACGCGCCAGGGCCGGAGGCGCCAAACCTCCTCGCCCACGATCGCCTCGGCGACCATGATCAGGCCGAGGATCAGGACGCCGGTCGCGAACAGCCAGTGGACGATCTCAGCGTCCGGCTCCACCGTTGTCCTCGAGGTCGGCGATGAGCGGCGCCGCGATCACCAGCGAGAAGAAGATCCCGGCTCCCGCGACGAGGAGCGGCGGCTCGACCAGGAGCCACCAGAATCCCTGATGGTGCGGGTGGAGCAGCGTCAGCCGGTAGGGCTGCACGATCGCCCAGGCGAGCCCGCCGAGCGCGGTGAGCGGCCCGAGCAGCGAGACGGCGCGCGCCCGGATCCCGCGGCGGTACGCGAAGCCTGCCTGGATGCGTGGTTCGAGCTGTGTATGCACCTTTCCCTCCGAGACGTCGAATGGCTGCGACGCCTGCGGCGCGCCCTCGGGCGCCGCAGGTCAGGCGGGAAGGGGAGGCGGGCGCGACTCGAAGAGGACGCCGAAGAGGTGCCGGGGCGCCGCGGTCGTCCGATGACCGCCGGGGGTGCGGCTCCGTCGTCTCGCCTGCCCGGAGCGCGAGGGAGACGCGGTCGAACGTCGCCGCCGCGTACCGCTCGACCTCGGCGAGCCAGTCGCGCACGACGCTCCAGGCGAGCGCGAACACGACGGCGATGAGGGCGAAGACGGGCAGCGCGTAGGTGTGGAGCCACGGGGCGAGAAGCGGCCAGCGTCCCTCCGAGAGCCGCTCCGCGTCGTTCTGGAGCAGGTACCAGAGCGCCGTCGCCCCGAAGGACGCGAGCCAGGTTCTCGAGCGTGACCCGCAGCCGGAAACGGGGCGCTCCGAGACGGCGCTGCCCGACGAGCCGCAGGAGCGCCTCGCCGGCGGTGGCCGTGCCGTGGGCGCGCACGAGGCGCCAGGCGATCCCGGCCACCGCGAACGCGGCGAGCGAGCCGGACCGCGGCGAGCAGGAACGGGTAGTACGACGCCATCGGCGTCGTCAAGGGCGTGACGTGGACGGCACCATCGAGGCGATAGGTGATGCTGCGCCCGGTGAGCTCGGCGACGAGCGCCAGCAAGGCGAACACCGCCGCCCGGGTCAGCCTCCGACGCGACCCATCCACGGCGAGATCATACGTCCGTTCCCGCACGTTTCGGGAAACGCGCGCGGGAAGCTCTGCATTCCCTTAGCCGGACGCGCCGGTGGCGTTCAGCGCTCGTACGAGCCGGGCAGCCACGCACGAGTGGCGACGGCGAGCCCGTTCCAGGCGTTGATCGCGACGATCAGGCTGAGGAGAGCAGCCACCTCGTCCGGCGCTGAACTCGGCGGCGACCGCCTCGTAGGCATCGGCGGGCACGTGATCGCGCGCGAGGAGTGTCACGGACTCGGTGAAGGCCAGTGCCGCCCGCTCGCGGGCGTCGAAGTAGGTCGTCTCGCGCCACGCCGGGAGCGCGTAGATCCGCTGCTCGGTCTCGCCGATCGCCCGCGCGTCCTTCGTGTGCATGTCGATGCAGTAGGCGCAGCCGTTGATCTGCGAGGCCCGGATGCGGACGAGCTCGCGCAGGCGGGCATCGAAGCCGACGCGGTCGAGCTCCATCGTCGCCGCCCCGTCGAGGCGGTTCATCGCGGCCGAGAAGAGCTTGGCGTGGCTTTCGAAGTCCAGCCGTACGGGGATATCCGAGCCCGATCCGGTCATCGCCTGAACGATATGCCGTGGTCGGCGCCTCGTGCCGGGCGACAACTACCTGGTGACGGTGAGCGTCGCGACCATCCCGAGCGCACGGTGCCCGGGCAGGGAGCACGAGAGCGTGTACTTCCCGGCCGGCAGCGTCATCGTCTTGGTCGCGTGGGTGCCGGGCGAGAGCTGGGCGAACGACCACGTCTTCTTCGACTTGCCGTTGGCCTGGATCACGAGGTCGTGGTTGTCCATCCCGAAGTTGAGCACCTGGACGATCACCTTCCCGCTGTGGACCCGGAGCCGCGAGAGGGTGATCGAGTACTCCTTCTCGGTCACCTCGAGCCGCGAGGCGGCTTTCGCGCCGGCCCGGGCGGCAGGCGCGGCCGGGACCGCGGCGAGCGCGGCGACGGCGAGCAGGAGCAGGAGTGCGGCCGTCCGGCGCATCAGACGAGTGAGAACCGCTTCATCTTCTTCGCGTCCGGCAGGATCCGCTCGGCGTCGACGCCGAACCACTGCTCGGAGATCGACGAGTAGACGGAGCGGAAGTCGACCGTCTCCTTGAGGTTGCCGTCGTGGTCGAGCCCGCCGCGGCCGAGCCCCGGGAACTCGCCCACCATCTTGTGCGGGAGCTTCTCGCCGATCATGAACGCGACGCCGGCGGCGCCGTGGTCGGTGCCGTTGGAGTCGTTCTGCTCGGCGCGGCGGCCGAACTCGCTCCAGAGGAGCGTGACGACGCGGCCGCCGAGCTTGCGCTGCTCGAGGTCCGCCTGGAAGGCGGCGATCGCCTGCGAGGTCTGCGTGAGCCCGTCTGCGAGCGGACCGGTCTCCTCCGAGTGCGTGTCGAACTCGCCGGGCGCCTGCAGCGCCGCGGCCCGGATCGGGAAGCCGGCGTGAAGGAGCGCCGCGAGCCCGGCGAGCCGGTGGCCGAAGTCGCCGTCCGGGTACTTGACCTTCGTGTTGTAGTGGGCCTGGCCGTCCTGGCCGATGAAGCGGCCCGAGCTGGCGGCGGAGCTGGTCGGCCTCGCCCGCCGTGCTGCTCGCGGCAGTCAGGAACGGCTCGTTGGCCTGCTTGCAGCCCGCCGAGCGCTCCCATCGCGTCGGGCAGCAGCGCGCCCGGCACGTCCCAGACGTTGTGGGAGTCGAAGCCGTAGTGGGTCGGGTCCGTCAGCGTCGCGACCGGGACGTGCGCGGTCGCGAGCGAGGGAAGGAGCGAGCTGTCGAGCGAGAGCCCCTGCATCGCGTTCTCGTCGTCGCCGATCACGTCGAGGAGCCGGCCGAGCCAGCCGGCGCCAGCTGCGGGTCGAGCGCGCCGACCTCCCAGTAGTGGCGCGAGGTGAAGTGCGACTGGTCCGGGTGCGAGTAGCCGATCGCGGGGAAGACGGTGATCTTCCCGTGGTCGTGCATCTTCGCGAGCGGCTTCAGCGCGGGGTGCCAGTGCAGGCGCGAGTCGCTCTTGAAGACAGGCCCGTCCTCGGGCTTGAACGCGATCTCGGGGCGGAGCTTGCGGTACTGCGGGTCGCCGTTCGGGTAGAGGAGCGAGAGCGCGTCCCAGCCGCCGGGCGCGAAGATCGTGACGAGCACGTGATCCGTGGCGGCCTGCCGACGCGGCGCGGGCGATCGCGTCGTCGAACGCGCGCGGCCCGAGCGCGGAGGCGCCGTAGACGGTCAGCGCCGCACCGAGCGTGCGGGAGAGGAACGTGCGGCGGTCGAGGCCCGGTGCCCGCCGGAAGCGGCATCCCGGGCTCGATCGCCGGCAGCCCGCGGCCGGCCTCGGCGGCTCCTTGGCGGAGCAGGGCCGAACGGGAGAACTCCCTGCAGTGGTGTGCCATCGCGGGGTCCTCCCTGATTCAGTGAACGGGTCATGCGGTCTGCATCTCGGGCGAGACGGCTACGAGATGGCGGAGCGCGTTGTAGGCCATGAGCGGGAACGTCTTCTGGCGGTCGTCGTCGGCGATCGCGGCGGCCATCGTCTTCGAGGCGTAGTCGAGGAGGGTGCCGCGCGTGTGGTCGGAGACCTGCAGCGAGCCCCACCAGCCGAGCGCGCGGTTGACGAGCTTCTGCGGGTCGGCGGGCGGCCGGTCGCTCGTCGTCGCGTGGTCCGGGTTGACGGCGTGCTTCTGGAGCGCGCGGCGCGCGATCAGCCAGCGGGCCCGGAAGGTCGAGGTGTCGAGCCAGCGGGTCTCGTCCCAGCCGGCGACGTTCGGCGGGTAGAAGAGCTGCTGGCCGGCCATCGCGTCGAGCCAGACCCAGTCCTCGGTCTCGATCCGGTCGCCGCGCATGCGCAGCAGGCCGGCGGTGTAGACGACGGGCGACTTCACCATCCGCGGCCCTTCGTAGAGGAGCGGATGCTTGAGGATCGCGGTCACGATCGGGCGGATCTGGAACCCGGAGTGGACGTAGAGCTGCTCGAGCAGGGTCGCGGTCGCCGGATCGGGCGGCACCGGCACGAAGTAGCTCCAGAGCCGGTTGACGAAGTAGCCGGGGTGCGCCGGGTGCTGGCAGCACAGCCGCACCGCGTTCTTCCAGTTGAAGGGGCCGGCCTTGCCGAAGATCACCTTCATGTCGTCGTCGTGGTTCTCGGCCTTGAAGTGGAAGTCGACGAAGCCGACGCCGTTCTTGCAGTCCGCCGTCCACCCGGTGAGCGCGCGGGCCTGCTCGCGCACGTCGCGCTCGGTGTAGCCGCTGCCGTGGCCGAGCGTGAAGAGCTCCATCATCTCGCGCGCGTAGTTCTCGTTCGGCGAGCCCTTGATCGAGTTGAGGCCGTTCAGGTAGAGCAGCATCGCCGGGTTGATCGTCACCCGCATCGTGAGCCCCTCGAACGAGCCGAGGCCGATCGGGCGGAAGAGCTCGTTCTGCTGGAGCATCAGCTTCTGGCTCCCGACCGTCATGTTCGACGTCGCGAACCAGTCGTGCCAGATCAGCGTCATCCGCTCGACGAGCGGGCGCGAGGTGCGCACCATCTTGTCGAGCCACCAGAGGTGGTCGTGCCCGAAGGCGTCCTTCGGCGCGAGCGGCGCGCCGTCGCACGACCGGCGGCTTGCCGACGAGCGTGTCGACCTTCGGCGGGTGGACGAGCGAGTCGACCGCGCCGTGGAGGCCCTTCGCCGCGAGGCGCTCGGCCTCGCCGCTGCGGGGGCCGAACCCGGCCCGCCAGAGAAGCCGCTCGGCCTGCTCAGGTCCGAACGTGCCCGTGTACACCGGGATGCCCACCGCCACGCGCTACTCATCGGCAAACCCGAGCGTGATTTGTATGGACGCGCATGCCCTCATCGAGTGAAATTCCCGTCGCGTCCCACGATCCGAGCCCGCCTCGGCCTGAAACTCACAGGAAAGTCCAATCGCGATCCCAGAGGGCTCCAAGCGCAGAGCCGCACGATCGGAGGTGATCAGAGCAAGCAACCGGAAGGATGGAGAACATGTCTATACGTCTGAAACGCACGGCCGCTGGGGTGGTCACGCTCGTTGCCATGGCTGCGGGCGGCGCTGCGATCGGCAACGCCACGAGCTCGAGCTCGACGGCGGCGAGCACGACGACCACTACGAGCACGAACCCGCCCTCCTCGCCGCAAGCCTCGCCGTTCCCGGCGCACGGCACCGCCGCGCACGAGGACGCCGAGAAAGCGGTCACGGGCGATGGGGCCACGAAGGCCCAGGCCGCAGCGGTCAAGGCTGTCGGCAGCGGCACGGCCGGCGCCGTCACCACCGACTTCGGCGGCAACGGCTACGAGGTGACCGTGACGAAGTCCGACGGCAGCACCGTCGAGATCCACCTCGACAGCTCGTTCGACGTCATGCAAGGGCCCGGCGGGCTCGGGCACTGATCGACCACCCGCCGCCTGACGGGGTCTGGGGCACCAGGCTCGTCAGGCGGCGGCGATTTCAGGCGCCGGTGAACAGGTCGCGCGCCGCCCGGCGGACGATCTCGCCAACCTCGCCGGGCGATACGTCGCCGAACAGGTCGCTCGCCCCCATCAGCGCGGTGAGCGCAGCTCCGATCGAGCACGCGATCCGGACCCGCTGCTCGAGCGGGATCGTCGGGGTTCGCAAGGAAGCGCCGGAACCGCTCCTCGATGTCCTCGTTCTCGGCCTTGGTGCCGCTCGTTGTCGGCGAGCTGCTCGAAGGCGCTGCGGTTTCGCTGATGGAGCAGGAAGAGCTCCGCGGTTGGCGAGCACCTCTTCGATGAACTCGTCGAGCAGCTCGGGCCAGGCGGCGACGCCGAGCCTCGTCGTCCGCGAGCCGGTCGAGCCGGTCGAGCATGTCGCGGCCGAGCGCGTGCAGCCGGAGGTGGAGCTCGAGGAGGATGTCCTCCTTGCGCTCGAAGTGGTAGTAGAGCGCCGCCTTCGTGATCCCGAGCCGGTCGGCGATCTCGCGAAGCGACGTCTTGTCGTAGCCCTGCTCGTTGAAGAGCTCGAGGGCGACGTCGAGGATCCGCTCGCGCGTCGCGCCGCGCGGCCTCCGTCGCGTGCGGCATCCCCGGATGCGGCTCGCTCATGATGCCGCGCTAGTTTACTTGACGACCGGCTAGTAATGCACTATGCTTGCTTGCCGACTAGCTTAGTACGACCGGTAAGGAGGCACCGATGGAAGCGCACCCGATGATCGAAGCGCACGGCCTGACGAAGCGGTTCGGGGCGACTGTCGCGCTCGACGGACTCGACCTCGAGGTGCCGACCGGAGCGATCCTCGGCGTCCTCGGGCCCAACGGCGCGGGCAAGACGACCGCGGTTCGGATCCTCACCACGCTGACGCATCCCCGACGGGGCTCGGCCCGGGTCGCCGGCCACGACGTCGTCCGCGAGCCCGCGCGCGGTGCAGCGCAAGATCGGCGTCACCGCGCAGGACGCGACCCTCGACGAGGTGCTGACCGGTCGCCAGAACCTCGTCATGGTCGGACGGCTGAGCGGTCTGAGCCGCAAGCAGGCCCGTGTGCGGGCGGCCGACCTGCTCGCTCAGTTCGAGCTCGCCGAGGCGGGCGACCGCGATGCTCAGGGAGTACTCGGGTGGGATGCGGCGCCGGCTCGACCTCGCCGCCGGGCTCGTGACGCACCCTCCCGTGCTGTTCCTCGACGAGCCGACCACGGGGCTCGATCCGACGAGCAGGGCGCGCATGTGGGGCGTCATCCGCGAGCTCGTCGGCGACGGCGCCACCGTGCTGCTCACGACCCAGTACCTCGACGAGGCCGACGAGCTCGCCGACCGGATCCTGGTGGTCGACCACGGCCGCGCGATCGCCGAGGGCACGGCCGCGGAGCTGAAGGCGCAGACCGGCGGAGCGCGGCTCGAGGTCACGCTGAGCGACAGCCGGCCGGCAGCGCCGCGGCGGCGCTCGAGCCGTTCGTCGCGCGGCCGCGTCCACGTCAGCCACGACGGCCGCCGGCTGCGCGCACCCGTCGACGGCGCGACGGGCTTGGCGACCACCGTCGTCCGCGCTCTCGACGCCGCCGGGATCGCCGTCGACGACGTCCAGGTCCACCAGCCGTCGCTCGACGACGTCTTCTTCGCCCTCACCGGGCATCCGGCCGAGCGTCGACGACCAGGCTCGAGGCGGAATCATGACCGTCGCCGAGGCTCGCCTACCGCGATCTCCGGCGCTGTCCCGTTCCTCTGCGCCTCGCCGGCAGGCCGTCTCAGTGACGTCGCCGTCCTCACCGGCCGCAATCTCGTCCACATCGCCCGCGAGCCGCTCCAGCTCTCCGACGTGACGATCCAGCCCGTCCTCTTCACCGTCCTCTTCGTCTACGTCTTCGGGGCGGGCGTCTCCCTCCCCGGCGGGAGCTACAAGGCCTTCGCGATCGCCGGCCTGCTGGCGCTCAACCTGACCACGTCGTCGATGGGCACCGCCGTCGGGCTCAGCACCGACCTCAACAGCGGCGTCATCGACCGCTTCCGGACCCTCCCGATGTGGCGCCCGGCCGTGCTCGTCGGGCCGCTCGCTTGCCGACCTGCTCACCGCGGCCCTCTGCTCGCTGATCGTGGCGCTCACGGGCCTCGCCATCGGCTGGCGGCCTCGACGGCAGCCTCGGCGCGACGCTCGCCGGCTTCGCGGCTCTTCCTGCTCTTCAGCTACGCGATGTCCTGGGGCTGCGCCTGCCTCGGCATCGTCAGCAAGGGCCCCGAGTCGGCCCAGGGGGTCGGGCTCGTGATCCTCTTCCCGCTCGCCTTCGTCTCCAACTCGCTCGTCCCGACCGAGCACATGCCGGCGGTCCTGCGCTTCGTCGCCGACTGGAATCCCGTCAGCGCCGTCACCGCCGCCGCACGCCAGCTCTTCCAGAACCCCAATCCGTCGGCCGCGATCAACGACTGGCCGATGCAGCATCCCCTCGCGGCCTCGCTCGCCTGGTCGATCGCAATGCTCGTGATCTTCGCGCCGCTCGCCGCCCACCTGTACCGGCGCCGCACGACCGACTGAAGCTCACCTCGCCGGCGCCGCCTGGGGCGCATTCGGCCCGGCCCAACGAGTCCCGCTCCATCCTGGAAGCCGACACCCGGGTTCGTTCCTCCAGTTGCCGCTGGGTATGCGGCAGGCCAGGCGAGAGGCAACAAGCACGCGGTCCGCATCCAGGCTTGGGGGCAGGGGGACACGAGCGGAGAGATGTCTCAGTCGGTCAGAGGCTCGCCTGCCCGGCCAGTGTCTGGTAGCCCGGGGCGCTGATCGCGATCGCGACCGTGCCGGCGGTGGAGGCCGGGAGCGTGATCGACCCGTGACCCTTCGTGTCGGTCTTTACCGTGTGACCGCTCGCTTTCACCGTGGCGCCCGGGACGGCGTCGCCTGCATCGCTGACGGTCGCGGTCAGCGTGTGCGCGGTCACCGTTCCCGACTTGTTCTTCACGGCCACGACCTTCGTCGAGACCGAGAGCACGGGCAGGACGCGTGCGTAGAAGGTGCCGGCGACGTTGCCCTTGGAGGTCGGGATCATCTCGACGAGCAGGTCGAGCGGCCCGAGGCGGCCGTCTCCGCCGACCCGGTACAGGGTGAACGCGTGCGGGTTCACCTGCTGGATCGGCTCGAACTTCGTCACGGCCTTGTTCGATCGGGTGATCGCGAGGCCGCCACCCTCGTCTCCCCACATCACCCAGATCCGGCCGTCGGGGCCGGTGGCGGTTCCGAGAGCCTTCGCCGTGATTCCGGAGACGCTCCCGACGGCGACACTTCCCCCGCCGTAGCGCACGAGCCGGACGCTCGTGCCGTCGGTGGTGTAGGCCCCGAAGACGCCGGGCCCGCCGTCGCGGCCGGAGACGACGACCTCGTTCCTGGTCAGTCCGGGCACCTTGATCGTCTGGCCACCCGTCGCTCCCTTGATGAAGTCGCCGCCTTTGCCGGCGAGTGACTGCCAGCTGACGATCATCGTCTTGGACGCCGAGTCGAGCGCGGAGTCGACGTTACCGGCGAAGTTGTCGGCACTCGTGAGAATCGAGGCGGTCGGCGCGTTCAGGCCGAGCCCTTGCTGGATCACGAGGCCTCCGGCCACCGAGAGGCTCAGCACGGGCTTCGAGCCGGCCACCTCCATTCTGATGTTGGCACCGTAGTCCTGCGATTCGAGCGTCCCGCCGGCACCGAGCTGGGCCGGCGCGCTCCAACTCGCGCCGCCGTTGCTCGAGCTGATGCCCCAGAGATCACCGATCTTCTTCGGGCTCGGAGGCGAGGTCGCCCCGAACACCGCCTCCAGCACACCGCTCGGAAGCACCGCCAGCCCGGGAATCGAGGTCGTCCAGCCCTTCAGCGCCTGCACCTGCGGACCGAGCGTTCCGCTCGGGCTGACGGTTCGCGTGCCGAGCCCGGTCGGCGCCGACGACTTGCCCGTCGTCGTCTGGTAGATCAGGTGCAGCACACCGTTCTTGCCCCGTGTCATCGCGAAGGTCGCGTAGGTGCCGACACCGAGCGAGTTGACGCGGATGAACTTCGGACCGGGCGACGCCGAGCCCGCTCCTGTTGCGGCGGAGAGGGAGAGGAGGACGACGAGGACGAGCGGCAGCGCTGCCCGGCCCGACATCCCGTGGCGAGATGCAAGGGGGGCGCGGCAAGAGCGGGTGCTGACGGTCCGGCGCGGCAGGCGCATGGCAGTCCTCCTTCTCAGGTCTCGCTTGTGGGCCACGACGACCGTGTCGTCGCCAGGATGCGCTCGAATGGGACACCGGCCTGCTCGGCGGCCTTGCGGACGGCGTCCGGTCTCCCTTCGAACTGACAGAGGACGACGTCGTCCTCGCGTACGAGCAGCGAGCCGAGGTAGCTGACGGGCTCACCCGCTCGGGTGGACTCCGACGCGGCTTGCAGCGCTCTGGCGTCGAGCTCTCGCACGGCAGCCTCGTTCACTCCCGGCCAGAAGCATTCGGCGATGAAGCTCTCGGCGCCTTCAGTCACGGAGAGCCAGGGTAGGCCCCGGGGAGCGCCGCGCGAAAGTGGGGAAAACCCTACGGAATCGTGTCGACGCGCCGCTCGTCGAGCGCCCGTCCGAGTTGGGCGCGCGACGAGATGCCGAGCTTGCGGTACGTACGTCTCAGGTTGGCCTCGACTGCCTTCACCGTCACGTGGGTCCGCTCGGCGATCGCCCGGTTCGTCAGACCCTCTGCCGCAAGGGATGCGACCTGCGCTTCGGTCGGCGTCAGCCCCTCGGCCGCCCTGCGAGTCGTGACGCGCGCGAGCTCGGCTCGCGCCTTCTCGACCCAGAGAGGGGTGCCGATGGTCTCGAAGACCGCCAGCGCTTCCTCGAGGGCGAGCCGGGCCAGCCGTTTCTGCTTGCGCCTCCGACGAAGCCGCCCGAGCTCGAGCAATGTCCTCGCATGTTCGAACGGCATCCCGGCCTGGTCGTGATGGGCGTCGGCCTCTTCGAGCGCCGCGAGCGCGCCGTCGAGGTCACCGGCGGCCGCGTCGAGCAAGCCGCGGCAGCGGGCGGCTGCGGCAATCGCCCAGGTACGAGAGAGCGCCCGTGCGCGGGCCTCGAACGGCTCGAGCAGCGACCGCGCCTCGGCGCTGCGGCCGAGCTCGAGCAGCGCCTCCACCTCGTCCGGCAGGAAGACGCACAGGACAGGGTCACAGGGCGACGCGGCGAGCGCCGCCGCAATTGGCCCAAGCGCCGCGTCGACGCCGGCGGGGTTGCCGAGCGAGAGCTCGACGAATCCGAGCGCCCACGGCGGCCCGATCGATCCCGGACGGTATTGAAGCCGCTCGAACAGCTCGGCCGAGCGTCCCGCTTCCTCACGGACGAGCTCCGCCCTCCCCTGATATGCATGAACGAGCGCATTGACCGTGAGCGCGAGCGCCACCGCCACCGAGTCGTCGAGCAGCGACGCAGTGCTGCTCGACTCCGCAGCGTAGGCCGCGGCACGCTCGAGGTCTCCTTGCCAGATACAGCCCCAGACAAGATAGAGAGAGAGCAGCGGGAGCTCGCTCTCGCTCCCGAGCTCGAGCATCTCCTGCCGGAGAGCCTCGAGCGATGCGAGCGCCTCCTCGACACGGCCGACCCAGAGCGAGAGGATCCCGTAGAGGTAACGAGGTTTGACGGCGAGGGGGCCGGGCCTGCTCCGGTCCTCGAGCTCGAGCGCGCGCGTCAGATCGGCCTCGACGAGGCCGTTGCCGCCCATGAACCCGGCCATCGTCCTGGCGGCGAGCGCAATCGCGAGTAGCGAGTCGTCCGCCGCGAGCTCCGCCTGTGCCACGGCGGCCTGCGCGTGTGTCGAGGCGGCGGGAAAATCGCCGAGGCTCGCGCTGTAGTAGGCCATGTCGAGCTCGACCTCGGCGAGCAGGGCCGGCTCGCCCGTCTCCCGCGATGCCTCCTCGGCAAGGGCGATCGCCGCCCCGAAGCTGCTCCGTCTGGCCTGAAGCTGTCCGAGCCGCTGGAGCGCGAGGGCACGGAGTGCCGACGGGAGCGGGAGCTCGAGCGTCTGCTCGAGGAGCGCTTGCGACCGGGCGAAGTCGCCGGCCTCGAACTGGAGCCCGGCGCCGACAAGCAGGCGTTCGACCTGGGCAGGGTCGTTCTTCGGTGCCAGGCGGAACGCCAGCTCGGCCAGCTCGGCAGCAGCCTCGGGCGCGCCTCGCGCGCGGGCGAGGCGCGCCGCCGCGTCGAGTTGCGCGGCCACGTCGCCATCCGCTCCCTCGGTGGCGAGGGCAAGGTGGCGGGCGCGCTCCTCGGCATCGCCGACGAGACTCGCCAGTTCACGGTGAACGGCGCGGCGCTGCGCCGTCGTGGCCGATTCGACGACGGCGGCCGCGAGCAGCGGATGAGCGAAACGAATCCGTCCGTCGTGCTCGATCCTCACGATTCCGGCCTCTTCCGCCGGGCCGAGCGCCTCCTCACCAACGAGCGCAGTTCGCGGCACGTCAAGGCATGACGCTCGCAGCAGGGCGGCCCGTGTCTTGCGAGGGAGCCTGTCCAGTCGGGCCTGAACGAGGTTCAGAAGCTCCCCCGGAACGGGGAGCCCCTCGGACGGCCGGCGCTGCTCGAGCGTGTCCAGGGCGCGGACGATCTCGATCGCGTAGAACGGGTTGCCGCCGCTCGTCGCGACCACGCCGACGAGCGTCGGGCGGGGCGGCACCCGTCCGAGCTCGCCCTGCACGATCGCATGAATCGAGGCGAGGTTCATCGGGGGGAGCACGAGCTCGGTCGTCCGCTCGCCGGGAATCGCGTCGAGGAACGTCCTGGGCCGGACGTCGTCCATACGCACCGACCCGAGGACCCCGACCGGAGCGTCCTCCAGCCGCCTTAGTGCGTACACCAGCGCAGCAGACGTGGCCGCGTCCAGCCACTGCGCATCGTCGACCGCCACGAGGACTGGCCCCGTTCCGGCAAGAGCACGGAGCAACGACAATAGCCCGCTCGCGACGGCGTGGGCATCGACGCCCCCCTCACCCGCCTCGCGCCGGAGCAGAGCCACCTCGAGCGCCCGACGCTGGACCTCCGCCAGGCCGTCGAAGCGTTCGACGCCGACCGCGGCGAGCAGGTCGGCCAGGCCCGCATAGGAAAGCCGGGTCTCGGAGCCTACGGGTCGCGTCGACAACACCAGGCATCCGGCAGCGTGGCCCAGCTCCACTCCGCGACGCCACACCGTCGTCTTGCCGATTCCGGCAGGCCCGGCGAGAACACAGGCATGGAGACCACCTCGCACCCGCTCCAGGACAGCTGCCAATTCCTCGACCTCGAGGCGACGACCCACCACCTCTCGCTCCCTCGCCATACCCACAACCTTGCCACGTCGCGGAGAATCTGCACCAGCACGCTCGGCGCTGTCCTCGGGAATCGCGAGTCGAGACGACGCTAGATGCCCTGGCGCTTGGCGTTGGAGTCCCGCGACGACGAGCAGTCGGCGGTTGCGCGGAGATAGGCGAGGACGGCGAGAACCCTGCGATAGTCGTCGGCCGACTGGGTGAGGCCGAGCTTGCTCATGATCGAGCCGACGTGCGCCTCGACCGTCTTCTCGGTCAGCCAGAGCCGCTTCGCGATTCCGGCGTTCGTGCGTCCCTCGGCCATGAGGCCGAGGATTTCGCGCTCTCGTGGACTGAGTCGGGCGAGCGTCTCGTCGCCGTGGGACGGTGTGAGCAGCGGCACGGGCACCTACGCCGGCGCCCGCGGAACGGTGGATCTAAGCGACATCGGGACGAGCGACGACCGATCGACGCTCATCGTCCACCTGATCGGCTGACGCGGACCATCCCTGTCGGGCACCCGGCCCACGCTGGGCGCCCGACAGACGGGTCGCGATCAGGATGACTCTGACGTTGGCGTCCACCTGCCGTAAGCGAGACCGCCTGTGTTCGGACGGTGATCAGCCCGGTTGCCACACCGACGGCAAACCGGGCGAAAATACCTGCAAGAGGAGAGCCGACGCGCGGATTCGAACCGCGGACCCCTTCATTACGAGAGTCGACCGAGGGTTCCATCGAGTCCCCGCCAGTCCCCCCAGGCCCTGAATTCACGCCAATCGCCGGGACTGACGAGGACCCCGAGGAGCCCGGTGATCAGTAGCGTGTTCGGCTGGTGTTCGGGCGGCTCAGCGTTCCGGATTGAAAGCTCGAAAACGGCTCAGACGCACTATGACGCGGAGGCACGGCTGTCGGGATCGCCGTCGACCTCGCAGTGGCGTGTTCGCCCCCCCAGGAACAGCGCGAAAGGCCGAGCCCGAACTGGGGCGGGGCTCTACCACTGCACGCCGCAGAAATTCAGCTAGAACAGCCAGCCGTACATATAGGAGGCGTCTCTGCCCAGGTACGCCCCGAGCGCGAAGAACGCCGTTGTCAGGGCAACCAGCCCCATCGTCTGTCCGACCAGCGTCCCCGTTTCGTCCCGGCTCAACGTTTGGCGGACTTCAACCGTGCTCGAGCTCATCATCGCCCCTTTCCGGGCCAGTTCGACAATGCGCCCAGGATCGCCGCGTGCCAGCGAGATGGCGCCCGTGCGAGGCCCTGGTCGGATCCCTGGGCCGGTACCTGCGCCGGAGGTCGCTCCACGTGGTCGCCGGCTTCGTCCTCCGCCAGCCGGCTTCGCGCATCGCAGCGCAGACCGCAGCTGGCAACCGATCGCGGCCCCCTGGAATCAGGCGGCCTTTCCGGCAGCGATCCAGCGAGCGAACAGATCCACCCGAGCCTGCGGCCACTGACCGTCGCACGGCATGCTCCCGCCACCGAGCCGCTCAAGGATCGCGTCCGCTTGCTGGCTGACATCCGCATATGACCACAGGTCGAACGCGAAGCTCATCGAATCGCGATCGCGCTCCCGGAACAGCGGCTTGATGTCGGCCTCGTAGCTCGGCGGTTGCTGGTCGGTCATCACCGTCTCCGTCACGTTCGGGCGAGGAAGTAGGCCGCGAGCGCAAGGCCGAGCATGAACAGGGACGCGGGCATCAGAACGAAGGCAACTCCACCGATCGCCATGGATGGAGCGGTGGCGCTGCCGCCCGATTGCTCGAGCTCTTCGAGCCGACCCAGATCCCACCTCGCACGGCCGACCAGGCGCGCTCGCCCCGTCAGCCTCTTGATCTCGATTCCATGCATGCCTCCTCCGTTCCGCCTGCCCGCGTTGAATGCCGCGATCCTGACGGCGGGTCTGCGTCATCGCGCCCGTGACTCACCCGGGCCGATCCCCGGCCCTCCCACCCCAGTGAGCCCGGCCAAGCGAGAAAGGAACACCTCATCCGTGAGACAGAACAGATTCGTCGGAGGCGAGCGGCCGAAGGGTTCGCTGAAGGGCCGGCATCGGTAACCGGCACCGCAGCGGCGGCGCCGAGCCGTCCCGATCGAGGTCTTCCGCGGAGCGTTGCGCAGATCTGCGCGCACTGGCTTGCGCGCGAGCGTTTTCTCGCAGGTAGACGTCGAGGAGGCTATCGTCTCCATGCTCCTCTTGCAGCTCGAGAGGGAATCGACCGGTGGGCGCTGGGAGGGGTTGATCTTGCCGTCATCGGGGGGAACGGGGCGTCACCGCTCGTACGGTTCGCGTCGGGCCGTGCTGCACGGACGGGCGTCCGAATGCGACCGCCTCGACCGGCTGCTGACCTCGGCGCGCAACGGCGAGGGCCAGGCACTCGTGGTCCGCGGCGAGGCCGGGGTCGGGAAGACGGCACTTCTCGACTATCTGAGCGACTGCGCCAGGGGCTGGCATATCGCCCGGGTCTCCGGCGTCGAGTCCGAGATGGCTCTGGCCTTTGCCGGCCTTCACCAGCTCTGTGCTCCGATGCTCGAGCGCCTCGATCGGCTGCCCGTCCTGCAGCGGGACGCGCTCGCGACAGCGTTCGGCCGCCACGCCGGGGATCCGCCGGATCGCTTCCTCGTCGGTCTGGCCGTTCTCAGCCTGCTCGCCGATGTAGCCGAGGAGGTCCCCGTGGTCTGTCTCGTCGACGACGCGCAATGGCTCGACGAGGTTTCGTCCCAGACGCTCGGGTTCGTCGCACGCCGGCTCCTGGCCGAACGAGTCGCAATCGTTTTCGCCGTCAGGGATCCGAGCGACCGGCCCGACTTCGCCGCGCTGCCGGAGCTCCCGGTTCAGGGTCTCCGGGAACAGGAGGCCGGTGACCTTCTCGATTCCGTGATCAAGGGCCCGATCGATCTCCGTGTCCGGGGCCGGATCATCGCCGAGACACGAGGCAATCCGCTCGCGCTGTTGGAGCTTCCGCTCGCCTGGACGACCGCCGAGCTCGCCGATGGGTTCGACGGCTCCGACGCGATGCCGCTCTCGAGTCGCATCGAGCAGGGGTTCCTGCGCCGGCTCGACGGCCTTCCGGCCGGGAGCCGCTCTCTCCTGCTACTGGCGGCGGCCGAGCCTCTCGGCGACGCAACGCTGCTATGGCGCGCGGCGAGAACGCTCGGCATCGACCGCGACGCAGCAGGGCCAGCCGAGGCGGCCGGACTGATCGAGATTGGTGCGCGCGTGCATTTCCGGCATCCGCTCGTTCGTGCCGCCGTGTACAGGCTCGGCTCTGCCATTGAACGGCGGACCGTTCACGCTGCGCTTGCGGAGGCGACCGACCCGGAGCTCGATGCCGACCGCCGCGCCTGGCACCGCGCGAACGCGACCGCGGGGCCGGACGAGGAGATCGCAGCCGAGCTCGAACGCTCTGCAGGGCGAGCCGAGCGGCGCGGCGGCCTGGCCGCTGCGGCCGCATTGTTGGAGCAAGCAGCTCACCTGACCCCCGACCCGGAAGGTCGCGCGCAGCGCGACCTCGCGGCTGCCCGCGCGAAACGTGCCGCGGGCGGCCTCGATGCCGCGCTCAACCTGCTGGCGGCCGTCGAGTCCGGCCCGCCCGACGCGTTGCGGACGGCCGAAGTGCAGCACCTTCGTGGACAGATCGCGTTCGACCAGCGACGCGCGGCCGATGCTGCGCAGCTCCTTCTCGATGCCGCTGCTCGGCTCAGCCCGCTCGACCCCGAGCTCTCGCGGGAGACGTACCTCGAGGCGCTGGCGGCGGCTATGTGGGCGAGCGGTCCCGATACCGGGGATGCGCTGCTCGAAGCGGCCACAGCCGCACGTCGCACGCCACCTGCCGGTGGCGCGGTCCGGGCGACGGATATCCTCCTGGAGGCCCTGGCCACCCGTTCCGCCGAGGGGTACGTACGTTCCGCCCCGCTCCTTGCGCAGGCATTCGAGGTCATCGAACGACTCGACGGCCGCGAGGACGACATCGGTGGGCTCTCGTGGCTCGTCGGGAACAGGGCGGGCGGAATCATCGCCACCGAGCTCTGGCGGTTCGACTCGCTCCGGACGCTCGGCGAGAGCCAGGTCGCGCGTGCCCGCGAGACCGGGGCTCTGGTCCAGCTGCAGTTCGCGTTGAACTTCCTCGCGAGCAACCTCCTCCTCGCGGGCGAGCTCTCCGCCGCGGCAGCGCTGATCGAAGAGGATCTGACGATCGCCGGGGTGACGGGAAACGAGCCCGTCGGCTATGCGGGCATGCTCCTCGCTGCCCTGCGCGGTGACGAGGAGCCCGCCTCGACGCTGATCGCGACGGCGCGTGGCCGCGCAACGGCCATCGGCCAGGGCAGGATCGTCACGTTCGCCGACTACGCGAGCGCCGTGCTCTACAACGGCCTCAACCGGTACGACGCCGCTCGCGACGCAGCTCTACGGGTGTTCGAGCGTGACGTGGTCGGCGGCTACCAAATGCTCGCGACGGCCGAGCTTGCCGAGGCGGCCACGCGAACAGGAGACCGGCTGCTCGTCGAAGCTGCCTTCGAGCGGACGTCCGAGCGGGCCCGGACGTCCCCGACGGACTGGGCACTCGGCATCGAGGCGCGGCTCCAGGCGCTTACCGACGACGCTGACGACGTAGAGGCGGCGTATCTCACCTCCGTCGACCGGCTCGGTCGTACCTCCGTTCGCGTCGACGTGGCGCGAAGTCGGCTCCTCTACGGGGAGTGGCTGCGCCGGAGGGGTCGCCGCATCGATGCACGCGAGCAGCTACGGTCGGCGCACGGAGACTTCGCCGCGATCGGCCTCCATGCGTTCGCAGAGCGCGCCGGACGGGAGCTACAGGCGACCGGCGAGACCGTACGGAAGCGCCGGGACGAGACGCGCGGCGACCTCACCGCACAGGAAGAGCAGATCGCCCGCCTCGCTCGCGAAGGACTTTCGAACCCGGAGATCGGCGCGCGCCTGTTCCTGAGCCCGCGAACCGTCGAATGGCACCTGCGCAAGATCTTCGCGAAGCTCGGCATCAGGTCGCGGAAGGACCTCCGAAGCGCTCTTCCCGGTAACAGCCCAGCTCCGGCCGCGGCTTGAGCAACGACGGCCCGGGTCGACCCGGGCAACAACCAGGGAGTTCGACGGGCGCCACGCGCCTCGAGAAGCCTGACGCTTCCGACGGAAATCAGTTCCGGGGGCTGCGTTCCGCAGGTTTCGCTGACAACCATCCATGAGGAGGCCGCAAGTGAGAACCGTTGTCGAGACTGCCAGCGAGATCCGTCCCTTCCGTGTCGATGTCGCCGACGAGAAGTTGGCGGAGCTACGGCGCCGGGTCGAGGCGACGCGCTGGCCGTCGCCCGAGCTGCTGTCGGATCGATCGCAGGGCGTGCAGCTGGAGGCGCTCCGCGCACTCGCCCACTACTGGACGAGCGAGTACGACTGGCGGACGTTCGAGGCGAAGCTCAACGCGTTGCCGCAGTCCACGACAGAAATCGACGGTGTCGACGTCCACTTCATCCACGTGAGGTCGGAGCACGAGAACGCCCTGCCGCTGATCATGACCCACGGTTGGCCCGGATCGGTCGTCGAGCTGCTGGACTCCGTGGGTCCGCTCACCGATCCGACCGCGCACGGCGGAAGCGCTGACGATGCGTTCGACCTCGTGCTCCCGTCCCTACCCGGGTACGGCTTCTCGGACGAGCCGCGCGAGATCGGATGGGACCTCGCCCGCACCGCGCGGGCCTGGGCCGAGCTCATGAATCGGCTCGGGTACGCGCGCTACGTCGCGCAGGGCGGGGACGTCGGTGCGGGCGTCACAGACGCCATGGGCCGCCAGCAGCCCGAGGGGCTGATCGGCACCCATACGAACCTCCTCGTGCCGGCGCTGGGCGGCCCGATGCCGACCAACACCGACGAGGAAAAGGCGGCAGCAGCACAGATCGCGACGTTCCAGAAGTCGGGGGAGGGCTACTTCATCGAGATGGCCACGCGGCCGCAGACGATCGGCTACGCGCTGCTCGATTCCCCGGTCGCCCTTGCGGCCTGGATGATCGACCACGACACCGACGCGTACTACAAGATCGCGAGCGCCTTCGTGGACGAGCAGCCCTCGGGCAACCTGACCCGCGACCACATCCTGGACAACATCACGCTGTACTGGCTGACCGGCACCGGCGCCTCGGCGGCCCGGTCGTACTGGGAGGCCTACGGCCCGGACGCCCCGGCGGCCGGCATCCCCACGCCGCCCGCGTCGTCGCTGCCGTTCGCGTTCACGAGCTTCCCGGGCGAGATCTGGAAGACGCCGCGCAGCTGGGTGGAGGCGAGCTACCCGAACGTCAGCTACTTCCACGAGGTCGACCGGGGCGGCCATTTCGCCTGCTGGGAAGAGCCGGAGCTGTTCTGCGCCGAGCTCCGGGCCGGCTTCCGGTCGGTCCGGTGAGAAGGAACACCGATATGCCGGCAGGTCCTTTCCGGCATGTCAGGCGACGGCAGATCCCCTCGCCATGCCGGGCTATCGAGTCCCGAACATCGAAAGGAGCTTGAAATGAAACCGATCGAGACAACCTGGGAACCGCATACGCCGCACGGCAACGTGAGTGCGCGGCGAAGCCTGCCCGATTCGGTATTCGCCTTCCCGGCGCAGCGGAAGGAGCCGCTGACGGACGCAAACCACGTTCGCAACGCCGTCACTCGGTTCGATCAGGTCGAGGACGTGTCAAGCCCTGAACGCGATCTCGCCTGGGCGAACATCCAGAAGGCGGCGGGGCACTATCAAGTCGAACTGTCGGAGACCGACTGGCACGAGCTAATGCACTCGTAGCGTCCTGTCAAGGCTCCGCTCGGGCCCGGGATGAGCCCTCTCGGAAAAGGAATACCGAATGTGGATCGTGACCGTGATCGGTGCAGTCGAGCTTCTCTCCCCCCGGTCGTGCAGGGCCACCGCCGGAAGGGCGCGTCGCCAGCCAGCCCGGCAGCCCTTCGAGATACAGATGCCATGACGAAGCGGCTCTTAAGTCGACCCGCGGATCCTCAGCCTCGATGCCGGCGACCAATCCATCGATCTCAACGCTCTGGCCGCTACGTCACGCAAACGCCGGACGGAACTCGAAGCCCAAGTGCTCCAGCTTCGCGAGGGGGGGCTGAGGGATGCCGCAGCGCTGTGCATGGGCGGACGGGGACGACTCGTTGCTGGTCACCTACCACGACATCGAGTGGGGCACTCCCTCACACGACGACCGCCATCTCTTCGAGCTCCTGACGCTGGAAGGCGCGCAAGCCGGGCTCTCGTGGCGGACGATCTTGCACGAACGAGAGGGTTATCGATCCGCGTTCGAGCAATTCGATCCAGACCGTGTGGCTCGCTTCGGCCCGCGCAGGATCCAGAGTCTGCTCACGAATCCGGCCATCGTGAGGAACCGCCTCAAGATCGAATCGGTGGCCAACAACGCACGCCGCATCGTCGAAGCGCAGAGCGAGTTCAAAACGTTCGATGCTTACATCCGGCGGTTTGTCGACGACGTCCCGATCCACGGTAAGAGACGGAACGCAGGCGATGTCCCCTCCGAGACGTCGGTGTCTAGGGCAATGAGCGCCGATCTCAAACGGAGAGGTTTTTTTGTGGAGTCCACCGTCTGCTACGCCTACATGCAAGCGGCGGGGCTCGTCAACGATCACGTGACGAGCTGATTCCGTTACCACCAGCTTCTCGACTCGGGCGATGCCCCTCCGACTCGCCAGGCGAGATCGAGGGCTCGCCCCGGACGCCTCTCCGCCTGGCCGATCGTGGCGGATAATTGCGGCGCGCTCGTCCTCGTCATCCCTGGCGCGCTCGATCCAGCTGGACAACGTCGAGCACGCAGCGGGCGCCGGGGAGCGCCGCGACCGCCGGAAACAACTCCGGCGGTCGCTTGGCACGCCTCGCTTTGACGCGGAATCAGGACGGCGGGCGCCAGCCCCAGTCGAGCGTCGTCTGCCCGACCTCGATCAGGTGGCCGTCAGGATCTCTGATGTAGCAGCGCTTCTCCGCCGCGTGAGTCTTCGGCGGCGTGAGGAACTCGGCACCCCGCTCGCTCCACTCGTTGTACACCGCCTCGATGTCGGCGACGCGGATATTCAGGAAGCTGCTCACTCGATCCGGGTCCGGCGGAGTCTCGAGCGTCACGGTGGGCTTGTCGTCCGTCGGGCCCCCTCCGACGTTGATGATGATCCAGCTGTTGGCCAAAGCGACGTACGTCACCTGGTCGTCGCCCTCGCCCGAGACAACCCCTCGGCCTCCCAGAACCTCGGTGTAAAAGCGCCTCGAACGCTCCACATCGCTGACGACGATGAAGTGTGCGAGAACCATCTGCTGCTCGCTCGTGTTCATGCCGACCTCCCTTGTTGAAGTTGGTTCAGGTCAGGCTCAGTCCCCGAAGGGACGAGCCGAGGCTCAACAGCACGCGCGTCGGAGACAAAGAGCCACGAGACGAGCGCGGAGGCGGCCGAGAGGCCGCTGATGACGATCATCGCCTGCCGGTAGCCGTGCGTCAGGCCGTCGGCGAGCGTGCTTCCCGCGCCAAGGCCGATCAGCACCGGAACGAGGGCGACCATGACGACCGCCCCGACACGAGCGGCGGCGTCGTTGATCGCCGACGCCTCGCCGAGATCGGAATCACGGACTGCCGCAAGCACGCCTGCCGTCAGCGGTGCAACGGTCAGCCCGAGCCCGACGCCTTGCAGCAGAGCAGCCGGAAGGATCGCCCCGAGGTAATGGGAGCCGGGATGAACCTGCGCTAACCAGAGCTGCGCGCTCCCGATCAGGAGGATTCCGGCCACCATCAGCCACCGGACTCCGAGCTTCGCAACGAGAGCACCGCTCACCGGCGAGAGCACGATGAACACGAGAGTGACAGGGATGAGCGCCGCTCCAGCCTGCGCCGGCGAATAGCCGAGCTTCAGCTCGAGTTGAACGGTGACCAGATAGCCGGCCGCGGCCATTCCGCCGTAGAGGAGCAGCGTCGCGGTGTTGATCGCGTCAAACTGGCGCGACACGAAGAGCGACAGCCGCAGCATCGGAGCCTTTCGCAGTCGCTCCGCCGGCACCAGCACGAGCAGCGCACCGACGCCGATCACGAGCCCGCTGACGATCTTCGGGCTCGACCACCCGGCGCTCGCCCCCTCGGTCAGGGCGTAGACGATCCCCCCGAGCCCCAACACCGCAAGGAGCGCACCTACCGCATCGAGCGGAGCCGAGCGAGCGTCGCCGCCCAACTCCGGGACGCGCCGCACGACGACGAATGCCAGAACGATCAAAGGCAGGTTCAGCAGGAAGATCCATCGCCACGACCCGTTGTCGACCAGCCACCCTCCCACGTAGGGGCCAAAGGCGAGGGCGAGCGTCTCGATCCCTGCCCAGAGGCCGATACCTCGGGCACGGTCGGACTTGCGAAGAGAGCCGTTGAGCAAGGCGAGGCTGGTCGGGGTAACAAGCGCAGCGCCGACGCCCTGGATCGCCCGGCCGGCGATCAGCACGGCCATCGATGTCGCAGCGGCACAAACGATCGAGGCCGCGAACATGACGACGAGGCCGACCACGAGGATGCGCCTCCACCCGTATCGGTCGGCGAGCGCCCCCGCGACGAGCAACAGCGCGGCCACCGCCAGGAGGTAGCTCGTGAGAGTCCACTGAATCGCAGCGACGCTCGCGGTGAAGTGCTTGCCGATCGCCGGAACGGCAACGTTGATGACAGAGGCGTTGTACGAGGCGATCGCCGACGCGAGTACGGTCGCCGCGATCAGCGCGGCACCGGTCGCGCTCCGGAGCGCCGCCTGGGCCACGGGCGGCCCGGGACGCCCCTCCCGTTCCGAGCCTGAGTCGCGCTTGTTCTTCATGACTACCTCCCTCGCGTTGTGGTGAGGGAACGGTCGTTCGGCGGCGGTGGGGTCGCGCCAGTCGGCATCCCTGGCTCATCCCCTGGCGGGAAGGCCAGGCTGTGCACCAGGGAGCTCCCCGGGGGCGACCGGCAGTGCCGCGAGGCAGCTTGGCCGGAATCGATCGAACGAGGAGGTTCAGATGCGCAGCGACATCGTGCCCGGCGCCGTCTTCCCGAACTACGAGCTCCCCGACCAGGAAGGCGTTACGCACACCCTCAGCGCCCTTCAAGGGGACGATCCGATGATCCTCATGCTCGCACGTGGCCACTACTGCCCGCGGGAGCACCAGCAGCACCTTCACCTGGCCGCGTTTCAGCCGCAGATCAATGTGGCCTACACGCGGATCGCCACGATCTCGACCGACGACCGGCATACGAGCGGCGAGTTCCGCAACTCGGTCGGCGCGCAGTGGCCATTCCTCTCGGACCCCGAGCGGACCGTCCAGCGCGACCTCGACATCCAGGAGTACACCGACCCCGAGCACGACCCGATGATCCCGCACACGCTCGTCCTGAAGCCCGGGCTCGTCATCCACAGCATCTACAACGGCTACTGGTTCTGGGGCCGCCCATCGGTCGAAGATCTCCGTAGGGACCTGCGGGTCGCGACACGCGAGATCCGTCCTGACTGGGACCTGAGCACGCCTGGGCTACGCGAAGCGTGGGACGCAGGTGAAGACCTGTCGGCCTTCCACGGCTGGAAGAGGTGGAGCCCCGAGCGTGTCGCGGCGGCACGTGCGGGAGCGGCCAGGTGAGCGGGTTCTGGCCCCTTGAGATGGAGTCGCTCCGGGCGCTTGCGAGCGCCCGTGGGCGACCAGGGGAGATGCCTGGCGGCTTGGGCTTGGGCCGGGCGAGAGCAAGTACTCGGAAATCGAGCGGAGACTGGTTCGTGCGACAAGACGGGTCGCTAGTCAAAGTCGCGTACTCGTCAGCCCCAGTGCTCCTCACCGACGGTCGAGGCGCCGTTGTCACCTGCCGCGAAATCTGAGCCTCGGAGCGCACTCGCTGCTCGTAGCGGGAGGGAACTCGTCACGCCGGCAACACCTGCAAATCACCGGATTCGAAGCGCGGATTCGAACCGCCCACTCCCGACCCCATCATTCAGAAGCCGATTGTGTTCGGGCCATGTTCGGCTCGTGTTCGTGCCGTTGCCGAATTAGGCGTCAGAATCACATAAAAGCCCTGCTAATCGAGGAGCCGACGCGCGGATTCGAACCGCGGACCCCTTCATTACGAGCGTTGACAGCCTGTCGCCGCCTGTCGTCCCCGGTCGCGGGAAGTCGCATGAATCCAAGGAGTTCGACCCGGCGAGGTGGCGACCGAAGACCTCCCGTGACAAGCCCGTAGACCCCGCGTAGACCTCTGCGTCCGACGCTACGCGCGGCCGAGGACGAGGTCGAGCCCGTTGAGCACGACCTCGACCTCCTCGACCCGAAGCCGGCCGACGCGCTCGCTGAGCAGAGCGCGATCGACCACGACGATCCGGGAGACGTTCGCAACGGAATCGCGCGGGAGGCCGGTTCGGCTCGCGGCTAGAAGGACGTTGCCCGGCGCCGAAGCCCAGCGGAGGTTGCTCGTCAACGGAACGACGACGACGGTCGCCAGATGTCACCCTGGCTGACTACCACTCGCTGCGCTCGAGAAGGCGGCGGGGTGCTTCCCCCGACCACTCGTCGATGCCGATGCCGAGCTCGTCAACGACCTCGTCGAGCGACCCCGTGACCGCATCGGGTTCGCGTCGAGCGACATAGTCCGCGAGCGCCTCTCGGTAGACCTGGCTGCGCGACTTCCCGAGCCGCTGCGCCAGCGCCTCGGCTCGCTGAAACAGCTGATCGGGGATCGAGACAGCCGTCTTCATACCAAAAGTATGACCACCAGCCCGGCGCATAACTGCGCCGGCAAGCGCCCGTCTCGTTCACGTGCCGAATGAGCGGGTGGCCGCCGGCGAGCCGGCCGAGGACCTCGTACTGGGCGCGGTGATGACGTAGTCCGGCGGATCGAGCACCGCGACGAGCCGTCCCGCCGAGAAGCGCCTCCAGATCGGCCTGTCCGGCCCGCGGCATATCTCCGGATCCTACGATCTCCCGCGAGACGCGACGCGGCCCGAAGATAGCCGAATTCACGTATGGACCGGAGAGGCGCAAGGGCTTAGAATCCGGGAGGATGGGGCGGGCTCGCAGGGGACGTTCGATCGTGCGCGGCACGTGCCGAGCGGCAGCGATCGCAGCGATCCTTGTCGTCGTGCTCGGCGCCGGTGCTGCCGGTGGTTCGGCGGGAGGGACGTCGCCGTTTGCGGGGACGTGGTCGATTCTCGACTACGGGAATGCCACGGCGGAAACGGAGGCGTCGCCGGACACGTGGACGTTCGTGCCTACCGCCCCCGGGTCGAACAGCTACAAGGTGACGAGCTCGGGCGGGTGGTCGGCCACGGTCTCGATCGGGCCCAAGGGCGGCGGAGGGACGTTGACCTTCCGTCAGGAGGGCGCCACAGACAAGAACGCCGCGTACATCTTCAAGGTGCGATTCACGGTCTCGCCGGGCGGAGCGACTTCGCTGTCGGGGAAATGGACCCGGACGGAGCTGCAGACGCCGCTCTGGCACAAGGTCACCGGCCTCCGCAACGGCCCACCGATCCCGACGCCCGCGCTCAGCCTCTCGATCTCGCCTCAGTCGGCCACGGTCCAGGTGGGAAAAGAGATCAAGGAGACGATCACCGTGACCGCCGGGGCCGAGGCTCTCACCGGCGTCAACCTGTATCACGGGCTGGATCTTGCGACCAAGGCGGCCGAGGTGACCCAGGCGCCTTCCGGGCTGAGCGGCTTCTCCCTGGCCGCGGGAGCGACGCGACGGTTCGTGTTCACCGTCGTGGGCGCAAGCGAGGGCAAATCGGGCTTGAGCGCCCATGCGAGCGGCCAGAGCGCCACCAAGACGGTGTCGAGCTCTGCCAGGGCGACTATCACCGTCCGCGTCGCCGGCCCCACCTCGATCGACTGGGTGATGCCGGAGCGGACGACCGAGAACACGGTCGAGTCAACGAGAGAAGGCATCGGGCTACCAGACGCGTCGTGGGTCAGCCCGGCCAAGTGGAGGGCAACGCTCTTCACGCGCGAGGGCTCCAACCGGTTTGCCTGCGGGTCGGACACCCGGTTCGTCTGGGAGGTGAAGCCGGCGAAGAACCTCGTTGGAGGGAAGCAGCCACCCGTCGCCTGCTCGCCGGACCTGGACGTCACCGAGCAGGGCACCTACATGGTGGCCGCACAGATGCAGAAGCGGCTGAGCGGCGCGTGGCGCGACGTCGGCAAGCCGCTCAGCGGCAAGGTCCGGATCACGGACTGGCTCATCGTCGGGATGGGCGACTCGAACGGGTCGGGGGAGGGGAATCCGCCGTTCTACAACCTCCGCTGCAACCGGTCGGTCGAGTCGTACCAGGTGCAGACGGCGCTGACGGTCGAGAAGAACGACCCGCACTCGAGTGTGACGTTCATCCACACCTCCTGCTCGGGCGCCCGCGTTGAGCACCTGATGACCGCCACGTACGCGGGAACACGGCCCGCGTCGCCGGCACTCCCGCCGCAGATCGACCAGATCGTCGCGCTGCTCGCCGACCACCCCAAGGGGCAGTCGCAACGGAAGGTCGACGTCGCGCTCATCTCCGCAGGCGTCAACGACCTCGCCTTCGGCCCCGTGCTCGCCTATTGCATCCAGCACGTCGGCCTCGGCGATCCCTCGCTGTTCAGGCCGTCGACCTGGAGCCCGCCGTCGGAGGCGTCGATCACTGCGAACCCGTGTCAGAAGCGGCTCGTGGTCGGCATCCCCGAGCAGGGGGGCACGCGGGTCGGCTCGTTCGTCGACGACCCGAAACCCGATCCATTGAGCCAGACGCTTGCGGTGCGCGTCGCCCGCCTGCAGCAGGACCTGAAGACGACCAGGTTCCAGGGCCTCTCGGCCGCGCTCGGGAAGATCGGCGTGCGTCCCGACCACGTGTTCCTCGCGAAGTACCCGGACTTCAGCCACGACGACCACGGGAAGACGTGCGGCTTCTCCGGGGCGGCGCGCCTGCCGCCCTCGACGTGGGCGTGGCTGAGCCAGCAATCCGTGCTCCTCAACGAGGCCGTCAGCGCGGCGGCGGCGCGGTACCACTGGAACGTGGCGGCCTGGAGCGCGAAGGCGTTCCTGAACCACGGCTACTGCGCGAAGGGCTCCTATATCCGCGCGATCCTCGACGCCACCCTGAATCCGTACCTGAAGACCTCGCTGGTCGGCGGGTATCCGATCCTCCTTCAGCCGTACGCCGACGCAGCCGGTCCGTTCCACCCCACCGCCAAAGGCCATGAGATCGAGGCCGGCGGCACGCTCCCGAGCGTCTGCCGCAAGCTGTACAGCGGCGACGCCACCTGCGACGCGCCGAAATAGGCCGCGACGGCGGCAGGCACCACGCTCCCTCGGTGAGAGCTTCCTAGCCGAGCTTGGCGTGGACGAGCCGGGCGATGCCGATCAGCTCATGCTCGCCGGTGCTCGTGATCCCCGGGGCGGGGGCGATCCCGCCGCCGTTGATCGTGACCAGGTATTTCCGCGAGATGAAGAGGACGTAGTCGGAACGCTTCGAGACGTACAGCGCGGCGCCCGGCCCGTAGCCCGCCAGGGAATGCTTCTTCATGCCGAGCGACTGCACCCAGCTCGTGGTCAGGGTCGTCGTCTCGGTCGCCGCTTCGCTCTTCGGATAGAGCGTGATCTCGATCGTGACCTTGCTCGTCTGGAACAAGCACGACTGACCCAGCGGGGAGTCAGACGGCGAACCGACCTCGCCCGCGTTCCGCAACGGCCCGTAGGCCTTCACGACGGCAGCCGTGGTCGCGCCCGACACGGTGCACATGTTGAGCGCCACCCGTGCCCCGGCCGCTCCCGCTGCGACCGCCGCAAGCGCCACGGCGATCGCCACGGAGAAAGCCCACCTCAGCGGCGGCGACGTGCTCACAGCCGCGGAACGTACCAAACCGAACCCTGGGGAGGGGCCGGGCGAACGCGGTCAGTAAATCGTTCTTGAACGCGGAGTAGGAAGCGGACACAGTTCTAGTCGCTCCTGCGCTCCGCTTAGGATCGAGGGCTGACACAGCGCACGGTCCGTCACGTCTCCGCCTCGGAGTTAGTCCGCGCCGGAGCGACCGGCGACAGATTGACGAGCTCCTCGGCCACAAGCATCTCGATCGGTTGTCATCAAGTTCTACGAAGACATGTGAGCAGCGAGTCTGGCGGCCGTTCAGGACGACGCGAACCGTCGATGGCCACCATCGCACCCCGCCGTGGGAGGTCGGAACGGCCTCTGCGTTGAGGCCACGCGCAGTTTGACCGAGGCTCCTACCAGCCGCGTGCTCCGACCAGATGCGAGCAACAAGCTCACCAGGAACCATCGGCCGGCGACCCGTGACCTTCTGGCGTTCGCGGCCGCTGCGATTCGCGACACTCGGACTGGGTGAAGCCCGCGCGGAGCCTGGCCTCCCGGATCAGATCGGCGCTGATCATCCGCGTGACCCGGGTGCGACCCGGCGCCCAGCACGTCAGCCAAACGGCAAACAAAACCCCGCCGAGCGGGGCTTTTAGAGAGCCGACGCGCGGATTCGAACCGCGGACCCCTTCATTACGAGTGAAGTGCTCTACCAGCTGAGCTACGTCGGCGCGGCTTGGAGTTTAGCCGCGGCTCAGGAACGGGACGGCCGCACGGCTGCCGCCTTCGCGGCGATCACCTGCTCCGGCGTCGGCGGCGCGTGGCGGAGCTTCGAGGCGCCCTCGGGGCGAAGGCCGTCGAGCACGAGCGTGACGTAGCGGCGCCAGGCGCCCGGCGCGACCTGCTCGAGGGCGTAGCCGGCGTGGCCGATTCCGCTGAGGAGGAAGCCGATGTCCTCGGCGACGATGTCTCGCCGGATCGCGCCTTCCTTCTGGCCGCGGCGGAGCAGGCGCTGCATCTCGGCGGTCACCTGGCCCACGAGCTCCTGTATGCGGGGCCTCATGAAGATCGGGCTGGCGCCGGCCTCGCACAGGCAGCGGTCGGCGATGAAGCGCTCGACGCCCCAGGCCATGAACTCGGCAAGTGCACCCACGGGGTCATTCGACTCGGCCGCCTCGTGGGCGCGCAGCGGCGATCGTCTCGATCTCGCGCTCCAGGATCGCGGCGCACAGGTCGTCTTTCGTCGCGAAGCGCCTGAAGATCGTCGCCGTCCCCACGCCCGCCTGCTCGGCGATGTCGGCGACCGAGGCGTCGAGGCCGTCCTCGGCGAAGACGACGCGCGCAGCCTCGAGGATCCGCTCGAGGTTGCGCGCGGCATCGGCGCGAAGGTGCGGCGTCTCGACGACCATCAGACGGGAACCGCGATCGCTTCCTCGCTCCCGATCGCCTCCACGTGATGGCCCCGGATCAGCACCACGACGAGAACCCCGGCGAAGGCCATCAGCCCGGCGCCGACGAGGAACGCGACCTGGAAGCCGTCGACGAGCGCGGCGGCGTGCGTCGAGGCGTGCACGCTGCCGGTCCGGCTCGCAGCGATCGACGAGAGGATCGCCAGGCCGAGCGCTCCTCCGACCTGCTGCGAGGTGTTGAAGAGCCCGGAGGCGAGCCCGGCATCGGCGGTCTCGATCCCGGTCGTAGCGATCAGCGTGATCGGCACGAAGGTGAGGCCCATCCCGATCGACATGATGAAGAGGCCCGGGAACAGATCGGCGAGATAGGTGCCGTGCAGCGGGATCCGGCTCAGCAGCACGAGCCCGCCCGAGGCGAGCGCGATGCCGATGATCGGGACGACGCGCGCACCGAGCTGGCGGAGGAGCTGCTGCGAGAGCGCTGCTCCGATCACGATCCCGACGGTCACGGGGACGAAGCCGAGGCCCGCCTTCAGCGGCTTCCAGCCGAGCACCTCCTGCACGTAGATCGTGGCGAAGAAGAACATGCCGTAGAGGCCGGCCATGACGAAGAGCATCGCCACGTTCGAGCTCGTGAGCGACCGCACCCGGAAGATGCCAAGCCTGATCAGCGGCGCCTTCGAGCGCGACTCGACCACGACGAACGAGACGAGCAAGGCGATCGCGACAGCGAAGAGCCCCAGCGTGCGACCCGACGTCCAGCCGTACTGCTGGGCCTTGACGATGTCGTAGACGAGCACGAGCAGGCCGGCCGTGACGGTGGTCGCACCCGCGATGTCGGCCGTGTCCGGCCGCTGCTCGGCCCGCGAGTTGGCGATGAAGCGGTAGGCGAGCGCGAACGTGGCGATCCCGATCGGCAGGTTGATGAAGAACACCCAGCGCCAGGAGAAGTCCTGAGTCAGCCAGCCGCCGATCACGAGGCCGACCGCGCCGCCGCCGGCCGCGATCGCGCTCCAGATCCCGAGCGCCTGAGTCCGCTCACGCCCCTCGGCGAACGTCGTGGTCACGATCGAGAGCGCCGCCGGCGACACCAGGGCGGCGCCGAGCCCCTGGACCGCGCGGCCGCCGACCAGCATCCCGGACGAGGTCGCGAGACCGTTGACGAGAGAGGCGATCGAGAAGAGCGCCAGCCCCGCCATGAAGAGGCGCTGCCGGCCGAAGAGATCCGACGCCCGCCCACCGAGGAGCAGGAACCCGCCGAATACGAGGGTGTAGGCGTTGACGATCCACTGCAGGCTCGAGGCCGAGAAATGCAATCCGTGCTGAATCGTCGGAAGCGCCACGTTCACGATCGTCGCGTCGAGCACGACCATGAACTGCGCCACGCAGACGAGCACCAAGATGAACCACCGATTGACCTGAGCCCTCTCAGCCATACCTCTCACCCCTTCTCGATCCGATCTTCCCGTGCAGGAAGCTCATCGCTGTCTAAACGAACTCTCCGATCCACTTACGGTAGCAGAAACGGATCGCCCAGTCCGTTTACCGGATCGCAACATGCGCCTTCACCCGGAACCGAAGCGCCGGGTGAAGGCGAACGTTAAAAAGGTTCACCGAGCCGGTTGCGCTTTCATCCCCCGCCTCTACTGACCTTCCGCCCTCCAGCCTTGCGGCCTTCCGCGTACCGGCCCTCAGAAGCGGCTTCGACTTACTCGCGCTCCGTACTCGGTGCGAGGGGGAAGGTACGGCCTGGAGCGGCCCACCGCAAGGGTCGTTCGTCACAAGATTGTCGCAACGAGCGAGAACTTCTCCGGAGAACCTTCGCGACCGCTCCGGCCGAGAGGCGGTGTGCTACACCCCGGCGGTGACGAGGCGCGGCCTGCTCCTGTTCGGATCGCTGTGCGTGATCTGGGGGATCCCCTACCTCCTGATCCGAGTCGCCGTTCGCGAGCTCTCGCCGGCAACGCTCGTCTTCGGACGGACCGCGCTCGCGGCCGCGCTGCTCCTGCCGATCGCCGCCTCGCGCGGCGAGATCCGTCCACTGCTGCGGCGCTTGCACTGGGTGCTCGCCTTCGCCGGGATCGAGATCGCGGCCCCGTGGCTCCTGCTCGGCTCGGCCGAGGAGCACCTGACGAGCTCGCTCACAGGGCTCCTGCTCGCCGCGGTGCCGCTGATCGGCGCCGTCGTCGCAGGGATCAGCGGCGACGACGACCCGCTCGGCGGGCGCCGCCTCGTCGGGCTGTTGCTCGGACTCGGCGGCGTCGCGGCGCTCGTCGGGCTCGATCTCGGGAGCGTGAAGCTGGTGCCGCTCGTCGAGGTCGGAATCGTGGCGGTCTGTTACGCGATCGGGCCGATCGTGCTCACCCGCTCGCTGTCCGACCTGCCGCGCCTCGGGGTGATCGCCGTCTCGCTGGCGGCGTGCGCGATCGGCTATGCGCCTGTCGCTGCCGCACAGTGGCCCTCGTCGGTGCCTGCAGGGCGCGTGCTCGCCTCCGTCGTCACGCTCGCCGTCGTCTGCACCGCGGTCGCCTTCATCGTCTTCTTCGCGCTGATCGCGGAGGTCGGGCCGGCCCGGGCGACGGTGATCACCTACGTCAACCCGGCGGTGGCCGCGCTGCTCGGCGTCACGATCCTCGCGGAGCCCTTCACCGCCGGAATGGTCGTCGGGTTCGCGCTCGTCCTCGCCGGCTCGGTGCTGGCGACCGCGCCGAGCAGCGGCAGGGCGGCGCCGCGGACCTTCGCGGCTGCTGAGCCTTAGAACTCGAGCTCGGCCTTGCGGGCGCGCGCCTGCGCGATCACCTGCTCGGCCTCGCTGCGATTGCCGAAGCCGTGGGTGACGACCGAGCCCTTGTGGTCGAGGTCCTTGTAGACCTGGAAGAAGTGCTCGATCTCGTCGCGGAGCTCCGACGGGATGTCGTGGATGTCGGCGAGCTTGCCCCAGGTCGGGTCGTTGAGCGGCACGCAGATCACCTTCTCGTCGGGGCCCTTCTCGTCGGCCATGTGGAAGATCCCGATCGGCCGCACGCGGATCCGGCAGCCCGGGAACGTCGAGTCGCTGACGAGCACGAGCACGTCGAGCGGGTCGCCGTCCTCGGCGAGCGTGTCCTCGATGAAGCCGTAGTCGGCGGGGTAGCTCATCGACGTGAAGAGCCTGCGGTCGAGCACGATCCCGCCGAGCTCCTCGTCCCACTCGTACTTGTTGCGCGACCCACCGGGGATCTCGACGAAGGCGACCTCGGTCATGCCGCTGCCGCCTGACGGCGCCGGACGACCGGCAGCGAGGCGAGCTGGATCGAGAGCGCTAGGCCGACGGCGAGTGCGAAGGCGGTGGCGAGCGGCAGCCGCGAGAGCGCGAGGATCAGCGTCGTCGCGAAGCCCATGAGGGCGAAGAGCCCCGCGAGCAATCCGCGGTAGACCGCGATCGCGGCAGCCGGGCCATTGGCGCGGTGAACGCAGACGGCGAGGAGGCTCGAGATCAGCGGGAAGGTCGTGGCGACGCCGCTCAGCCCCGGGCCGATCACGGAGGCGAACGCGGTCACCGAGACCACGAGGGTCGTCGCGAGTGCCATCCGGGCGGGGAGCTCCCACCGGGCCGAGACGCAGGTCGCGGCTCCTCCGTCCGGAACGACCCGGAGGCCGATCAGGAGCGCGGCGAACGCGATCGCGAGCAGCAGCGGCGCCGAGCCGCTCGCAGTGGCGAGGGCTGCTCCGACGGCGACGTAGGCCGTGCTGCCCGCGAGCAGAGCCGGCAGCCAGCCGTGTCCGCGGCGCACGAGACCGACGTAGGCGAGGACGAAGGCGACCTCACCGGAGATCCCGGCGACGAATCCACGGGCAACATGACCGGTGAACGCGGTGCCGTGCTCGAGAGTCAGGAACAGCGCTACGGGCCCGTTGGTGAACGGCAGGCCGATCAGCCAGCCGCCGACGGCGGGACCGAAGCGGCGAGCGACGATCGTCGCGAGTGCGATCACCGACGGCGTGATCGTCACCTTGAGCAGGAGGAGGGTCACAGCACGGTCAGGCTACCCGGCCCGCGTCGCGAATCCTTCTTGAGGCGTCAGTCGCGGAGCTCGCGCCCGACCTCGACGAAGAGGGCCTCGAGTGCGAGGTGCGGCGCGAGGTTGAACTCCTCGAGCCGCCGCCACGTCTCGCGCACCGCCTCGGCCGCGCGCTCGGCTCCGAGGACGCGCTCCCTGGTTGCGTCGGCGCGAAGCTCTTCGAGGTGGTCGACGTGCACCGCCACAGCCTCGGCTCCGACGCCGACCACGACGAGGTCGCGATACCAGGAGGCGAGCTCGTCGAGCTGGGCAAGGAGCTCCTCGCGCTCGGCTCCGCGCTGGGCTCGCTTGAGGCGCTGCTCGGCGTCGCGGGAGGGGAGCTCGAGCGCGCGCACCTTCACGTCCTCGAGCTCCTTCGCCTCGGCTCCCCGTTCCCGTGCGCTCTCGAGAAGAGCAGAAGCCGCGTCGGCCGGCTCGAACGCCGGGTCGCGGTAGACGGCACGCGCCTGAGCGAGCAGCGTGCCGCGGCGGCGGGCGCCATGACTGTCGAGAAGGCGCTCGAGCCGGTCGAGGCGGCCCGCGGCGACCCGCGCGAGCGCGACCCGCTGCGCCTCGTCGAGCTCGGGCGCTCTCGCGTCGATCACTGCCCGGACGGCTCGCTCGGAGAGACGGGTGAACGGGACAGGCTGGCAACGGGAGCGGATCGTCTCCGGCAGAGGCCCGAGGTCGTCGGCGACCAAGATGATGACCGCGTAGGGAGGCGGCTCCTCGAGGTCCTTCAGGAGAGCATCGGCTGCGTCCTCGTTCAGCAGCTGCGCGCTCAGCAGCAGATAGACGCGGCGGTCGGCCTCGAACGGGCGCATGTGCAGGTCGCGGTGGAGCTCGCGGATCGCGTCGATCCGGATCATCTCCCCGAGCGCGTCGAGCTCGTACAGGTCCGGATGCGCGAGCCGGGTCGTCCCCAGGAGCTCACGCGCGAACGCGCGGGCGAGCTCGCGCTTGCCGACACCCGAGGGCCCGTGAAAGAGGTAGGCGTGGACAGGCCCCTCGACGAGCGCCGCCTCGAGCAATCGCTTCGCCTCGCGCTGCTCGGGGAGGCTAGAGGTGTCGAACCTGCTCACGGACCTGACCTGCGATCGCTTCGGGCGACTGGGCGCCGTCGATCTCGACGACACGATCGGGGAAGAGCCGTGGAAGCTCCCGGTAGGCCTCCGCGACGATCCGGCGGAAGTCCTCGTTCTCTCGCTCGATGCGGTCGAGGTATCCGTCCGCCTGGCGCTCCCGCGCGACGTCGAAATCGAGCGCGAGCACGAACGTTCGCGCCGGCATCAGGCCGCCTGTGACGACGGCGTTCAGCTCGAGCACCCGGTCGGCGCCGAGGCCCCGGGCGATCCCCTGGTAGACGATCGACGAGTCGACATACCGGTCGCAGACGACCCAGGCGCCCCGCTCGAGCGCAGGCCGGATCACCTCCTCGACGTGCTCGGCGCGGGCCGAGGCAAACAGCGTCGCCTCCGCCCAGGGAGTCATCTCGACCCCGTGGAGCACGACCTCGCGGATCGCCTCGCCGAGCGGCGTGCCGCCCGGCTCACGGGTCGAGACGACCTCGCGCCCCTCGGCGCGAAGCTGGTCGGCGAGCAGGCGCGCCTGGGTGCTCTTCCCCGACCCGTCGGGTCCCTCGAAGCTGACGAACACGTCGGCCCTACGATACGGCGTATGCATGTGGCCGTAACCGGCGGTGCGGGCTTCATCGGCTCGAACCTCGTCGACACGCTCGTCGCCCATGGAGACGACGTGGTCGTGATCGACGACTTCTCGTTCGGCAAGCGCGAGTACCTCAATCCCGCGGCCGAGCTCGTCGAGCGCGACATCCGCGACGGCGTCGAGCTCGCGGGGATCGAGGTCGTCTTCCACCTTGCGGCGCAGACCGACGTCCAGACCTCGGTCAGAGAGCCGGCCCGGGACGCAGCGACGAACGTGCTCGGGACGATCCAAGTCGCGGAGGCGGCCCGGGAGGCCGGTGCGCGCATCGTCTTCACCTCGACGGGCGGTGCGATCTACGGCGAATGCGACGGCCCTGCGGCGGAGACGAGCCCGCGCAAGCCGCTCTCCCCGTACGGGATCGCGAAGCTGTGTGCGGAGGAGTACCTGGTCGGCTGGAACCGGATCCACGGCTCGCGCCACGTCGTGTGCCGGCTCGGGAACGTGTACGGCCCGCGCCAGGATGCGAGCCTCGAGGGCGGTGTGGTCTCGATCTTCCTCGACCGCCTGGGGAGCGGCCAGGAGACGGTGATCTTCGGCGACGGCGGGCAGACGCGCGACTTCGTCTACGTCGGGGATGTCGTCGAGGCGCTGCTCGCCTCGGCGGGTCACGACCGCGGCGGCGTGTTCAACGTCGGTACCGGGCTCGAGACGTCGGTGCTCGCTCTGCACCGCGCGTGCGCCGCGGCAGCCGGACGCGAGGCCGAGCCTCGCCTCGAGCCGGCCCGGCTCGGCGACATCCGCCGCTCGGCGCTCGATGTGTCGCTCGCGGCCTCGGAGCTCGGGTTCAGGGCGCGCACGAGCCTTGCCGAAGGGCTCGCTGGCACCTGGGCCTGGCTCCTCGCGCGCAGCGAGTGATCTAGCAGGCGGGACCGAAGGAGTCGACGGGCTCTCGCCGAAAGCGGAGGCCCGGTGGATGCTCCGTTTCTCACGACTCCGCACGACCTGGTGCGCCCGTGGCGGCGCGCGACGCTCGTTGCGAGCATGGTCGCGGCGCTCGAGCTCGTGCTGCTGATCGGCGCCGGCTCGCTGCTTCTCGCCAAGCCGATCGCGCACGCGATCAGGCATCAGGCAGAGGCGGCCGCCATCCCGGCGGCGCCGCCGAAGAAGCTCGTGCAGGCGATCAAGCGGATGAACGCACCGGCCGGCAAGGCGCGGCCTCGCGGCCACCTGAAGATCATGGTCTTCAACGGCAACGGCCGCTCGGGTGCCGCGGCGAGCACGGCGGGGAGGCTCCACGGCCTCGGCTACCGCATCGCCGGCACCGCCAACGCGCACCACCAGAACTACGCGACGAGCGTCGTCATGTACCGCCCGGGCTTTCGCTCCGAGGGCATCCGGCTCGGCCACGATCTCGGGATCAAGGTCGTCGGCCCCCTCGACGGCATTCACGCGAAGGCGCTTCAGGGCGGCGAGCTCGCCGTCATCGTCGGCGCCTGAAGAACCCCTGAGGGCCGCCCCGCGCCACACTTCCGTGACGGGGTCTGACACCGTTCTTCGACCCACGGAAATCGCTCTCAGCAGGCAAATCAATCCCCTGAGCCGTTCGCCGTTGTACTTCCGTAGCGGGGCTCTGACACCGGTTCTAACGGCCCTCAGCAGCGCGCCGTGCCGGCGTCGACGAGCTTCAAGAGCTGCTGGTAGAGCGCCTGGCCCTTCGGATCCTGCGGGTCGAGCGTCGTGAAGCGGTTGATCGCCGTGTAGGCCGCCTGGGGGCAGCCCCGCACGACGAAGTCGAACGTGCCGAGCTCGTACCACGCAAACGCGTCGTCCGGCTGCTCCTTCGTCGCCTTCTCGTAGTAGCCGAGGACATGGGCCAGCGCTTGCGCCTTCTCGACCGGGTTCTTGAGTGTCCCGGCGATCTCGGTCTCCGCCAGCGCAGCCTGGAAGAGCGGGTCGACGAGGAACGGATCGACGGAACGAGCCCGCTTCGCGAGCGTGATCGCGTGGCTGTCGTCGACCCCGACCGAGGCCGCAGCCTGGCTGTCCCAGCGATTCCCGAGCCAGACCGCGAAGAACGAGAGGACGAGGGCGAGCGCAACCCCGCTCGCCGCGAGGACGCTGAACGGACGAGGCCTCGGCCGCCCGGAAGGCCGGACAGCGAGGGCTCCCGCGATCAGGAACACCGGCGCCGAGACCGCGACGAAGTCCCAGTCGAAGTCGAGCAGCCCGTGCAGGAAGTAGGCCGGAAGCGCCAGCGCGAGGGCCAGCTGCGGCCCCGGCCGTCGCCTGCCCACCGCGACGAGCCAGCCGATCGCAGCCAGGAAGAGGCCGAGCCCGACCACACCGGTCTCGCTGAGGAACTGGATCGGAAGGTCGTGCGGCTCGGTCGCCTGGTCGAGATACGAGGTGCGGTAGCGCAGGTTCGAGACGGCGAACGAGCCGGCGCCCGTGCCCTTCAGCGGATCGGTCTTCCAGCCGATCCACGCCTGCTTCCACCACGTCCAGCGGAAGTTCGAGCCGGAGTCGATCAGCCTCCCCGGCGAGTTGGTCACCTCCGTGCTGGTCGCGGCGGTGAACGACCGCCACGCCGGCGGCGCCTTCGCCGCACCCGCCACGACCACAGCCGCGACCGCGACCGCGAGGACGGCGAGCGCGGCACGCCGGACGAGCGCCGTGTCGGGCAACTGGAACCGGGAGAGCCCGACCGTGAGCCCGGCGTCGATCAGGACGACGACGCCGAAGACGATGCCGTCCCGGACACGCGCCGGATGCGACTGACCGTCGCTCGTCAACCCTGAGAGCGCAAAGGCGACTCCGAGCACGCCGGCGGCCGGGAGGCCTGCCGCAAGCAGGGTCGAGAGGCTCTCCAGCCAGGCGCGGGAGAGGATCATCCAGAGCGCGACGACGACGACGGCGACGGCGATCCCTCCCCGCGAGTAGGTGAGGCCGATCGCGACGAGCCAGCCGAAGACGAGCAGGGTGCCCGCCGCCCGTGCCCGCGTCGCGATGCAGAGGCCGATCGGGAGCGCGATGTCCCCGAGCAGGGCAAGGGCGTTCCAGTAGCCGACGGGGCCGCGCAACCGGGCCACCCGGCCGTAGTCCTCGTAGAGCCACGGCAGGGCCTTGCCGGCGAGCGACCACACGCAGACGGCGCCGAGCAGTCCCGCGACGCCGTAGAGCAGGCGCCGCGGCTCGGCGGCCATCAGCGCTCCGACGAGCGCGAAGGCGAGGAACAGCAGGCCCCGGTTGGCGTAGCTCCAGCTCCGGTCGGGCTCGGACGACCAGGCGATCGAGGCGGCGCACCAGAGCCCGAGCGCGCCGAGCGGCACGAGTGCGACGAGCCCGCTCGGAAGCCCCTGGGTGGCGAAGAAGACGACCGCGAGGGCAGCGGCGGCGAGACCGAGCCAGGGCACCGAGGTGTCACCCGGGTCGTGCGCGAAGAAGAGCGCGGCGCCCGTGAGCGCAAGGGCTGGAGCGAGCGGCGACCGAAGTTCGCGTGCCAGCCGCATTCCGCCCGACGGTACCATTCGGTCCTGACTGTGTCGGACCGACACATTCGCCTTACACAGTCGCAACCGGGCGCATATGCTCGTCCGGAAGACTCTTCATCATTCCGGACCGGACGCAAGCACAGCCACTCTTGAGCCCCGCTGCATGTTGAGCCAACCTGCCAGGCAGCCGTTTCGCGCGGCGTCTTTTCGCATGGTGCTGCTTTGCCTCCTCGTCGGCATCGGCCTGGGGGCAGCGCCGGGTGCCGCCCTGGCCTCGCACAAGGGCTCGAACGTCCCCTGCTGGAAGCGGCTCCTGAACGACTGGTACGACGGGACGATCAACAACATCTATCCGATCCCCTGCTACGGCCAGGCGATCAAGCATCTGCCGGTGGACGTGCAGGTGTACTCGAGCGCGAAAGAGGACATCCTCGCCGCCGAGCAGGCAGCCGAGAATCACCAGCACGCGCCGCAGAACTCGAGCACGAGCACCAGCACGACCACGACGACGGGCGGCGGCACGACCACGACGACGGAGACCAACCCGCCGAAGAAGACTCACGGGCTCCAGCACCTCCTCGACGAGCTCACGCCGGGGAACCCCGAGGCGTTCCCGACGCCGCTCCTCGTGCTGGGGGCCCTCGCGATCCTCCTCGTGTTGGCAGGCGCAGCCGGGATGCTCTGGCAGCGCTCGCATCCGCGCGACGGCGGACCGCCCGAAGCCTGAGCGCAACCAGGGTAGGAATTAGCCGGAAACTGCGGTTTTCCAGGCCTTTTGACTTGCCCCGGTAGCTACAATTAATCCATCCGACGCGCTGCCTACGATGCGCGGTTCGCCTGTGAACCAGGTGAAAGCGACCGTAGACGAGCGAAGAAGGGGAGAGAAATGGCGTCGGTAGAGCAGGATCACGAGACCGCAACAAAGGAAGGCGCACCTGTGAGCAACGTGCAGATCGAGGCCGATGAGCTCGTGAACGCGGTCGTCAAAGAGGACGCCAGCCTCGCCGTGCGGCGGTATTTCACGATCCCCGGGCGCGACCCGTTCGACGAGATCGAATGGGAGACGCGCGACGCCTTCATTCCCGGCAAGGAGAAGCCCGCCTTCGATCAGAAGGGCGTCGAGTTCCCGAAGTTCTGGTCGCAGACCGCGACGAACATCGTCGCGCAGAAGTACTTCCGCGGCCGCATGGCCTCGCCCGAGCGCGAGGGCTCGGTCAAGCAGATGATCGGCCGCGTCGTCTCGACCGCGGGCACGTGGGGCCGCGCAGGCGGATACTTCGCGACCGAGGACGAGGCTCAGACGTTCGAGGACGAGCTGAAGGCGATCCTCGTCAACCAGCTCGCCGCGTTCAACTCACCGGTCTGGTTCAACGTCGGCTTCGAGGAGAAGCCGCAGTGCTCTGCGTGCTTCATCCTCTCGATCGACGACTCGATGGACTCGATCCTCGACTGGATCCGGCGCGAGGGGATCATCTTCCGCGGCGGCTCGGGCTCCGGCGTCAACCTGTCGCGGCTGCGCTCCTCCAAGGAGCAGCTCTCGAAGGGCGGCCACGCCTCCGGGCCGGTGTCGTTCATGCGCGGGGCCGACGCCTCCGCGGGCACGATCAAGTCGGGCGGCAAGACGCGCCGGGCCGCCAAGATGGTCGTCCTCGACGTCGACCATCCGGACATCCTCGAGTTCGTGTGGTGCAAGGCGCGCGAGGAGGAGAAGGCACGCGTCCTCGAGCAGGCCGGCTACGACATGTCGCTCGACTCGCCGGACTGGTCGTCGATCCAGTACCAGAACGCCAACAACTCGGTTCGCGTCTCGGATGCGTTCATGGAGGCCGTCGACGCGAACGCCGACTGGAACCTGACCGCGCGGGTCGACGGCTCTGTGGTCGACACGGTGAAGGCGCGCGAGCTGCTGCACCAGATCGCCGACGCCGCCTGGCGCTGCGCCGATCCGGGCCTGCAGTACGACACGACGATCAACTCGTGGCACACGCTCCCCAACACGGGTCGCATCAATGCGTCGAACCCGTGCTCCGAGTACATGTCGATCGACGACTCGGCCTGCAACCTGGCCTCGCTCAACCTGATGAAGTTCCGCCGCGAGGACGGCGAGCTCGACGTCGAGGCCTTCGAGCACGCGGTCGACGTCGTGTTCCTCGCCCAGGAGATCCTCGTCGGCAACTCGTCGTACCCGACGCCGGAGATCGAGCGGAACGCAAAGGCATATCGGCAGCTCGGCCTCGGCTACGCGAACCTCGGCGCGCTCCTGATGGCGCGCGGGCTCCCGTACGACTCCGACGAGGGCCGGGCGTACGCCGCCGCGATCACGGCGCTCATGACCGGTCGCGCCTACCGCAAGTCGGCCGAGATCGCCGGGCGGATGGGGCCGTTCGCCGGTTACCGGCCGAACGCAGCGGCGATGATCGGCGTGATCGCGAAGCACCGGGCCGCGGTGGGGAACATCGCCGAGGCCCAGACGGTGCCGGCCGATCTGCTCGGCGCGGCCCGCAAGTCGTGGGACGACGCGCTCGACCTGGGCGAGGTGAACGGCTACCGCAACGCGCAGGCGACGGTGCTGGCGCCGACCGGGACGATCAGCTTCATGATGGATTGCGACACGACCGGCGTCGAGCCCGACTTCTCGCTCGTGAAGTCGAAGAAGCTCGTGGGCGGCGGCGAGATCACGATCGTGAACAAAACGGTGCCGCTCGGGCTCGAGAAGCTCGGGTACGCACCCGCGGAGGTCGACGAGGTCGTCGCGTACATCGACGAGCGCAACACCGTCGTCGGCGCCCCGTTCGTGAAGACCGACCACTACCCCGTCTTCGACTGTGCGATCGGCGAACGGGCGGTTCACTACAGCGGGCACGTGAAGATGATGGGGGCGATCCAGCCCTTCATCAGCGGCGCGATCTCGAAGACGGTGAACCTCCCGGAGGCAGCCACGATCGACGAGGTCGCCCAGGTCTACGTCGACGCCTGGCGCCTCGGCGTCAAGGCGATCGCGATCTACCGCGACAACTGCAAGGTCGCCCAGCCGCTCTCCGGCAAGAGCGACAAGGGTCAGGGCATCCTCACGCCGTCAGGTGTCGCCGTCGCCGCACCGCGCCGGCGGAGGCTGCCGGACGATCGCACCGAGGTCGGCCGCAAGTTCCGCGTCGGCGAGTACGAGGGCTACATCCACGTCGGAGTCTTCGACGACGGGACGGCCGGAGACATCTTCGTCGACATCGCGAAGGAGGGCACCACGCTCGCCGGGCTGATGAACTCGTTCATGATCTCGGTCTCGCTCGGCCTTCAATATGGCGTTCCTCTCGAGGTCTACGTGTCGAAGTTCGCGCACATGCGCTTCGAGCCGTCGGGCCTCACGAACGACCCGGACATCCGCGCCGCGAAGTCGATCGTCGATTACGTCTTCCGCTGGATGGGCAAGAAGTTCCTGACGGTCGACCAGCAGGAGGAGGTCGGGATCCTCTCGCCGGAAGTGCGCGCCCGCCTCTCGGCGGCCTACGCCGCCGGCGCGCCCGCGCCGCCCGAGTTCGAGGCGGCCACCCCGGGCCAGACCGCGCTCTTCAATACGCACGAGGACGCAATCGAGTGCTCCCGCTGCGGCGGCCGCATGGTGCGGGCCGGCACCTGCTACACCTGCCGCGACTGCGGGACGTCCACCGGCTGCGGCTGAGTCTGGGTCAGGCGGCCGGGCGGGAAATCTGAGTGTGTAGGTGAGGGGCCACGAGGCCCCTCACCTAATCTTGGGGCGCCTACCTCCGTGTGTCGCGGACATCAGATGTGATCAAGCCGATCACGCTCGCGCGCCCCCGGGCCGGCAAGCTGAACGTGCAGAGGCAAGGTGCGTCGGTCGGTACGCGCCCGCTCGTCCTCTTCGCCGTGCTGCCTGACTCGCGCTACGTGGTGCTGCTGAGCTGGGCTCAGTGGCGACGTGCGAAGCGCTCGGCTTCACGCAGAGACGCGCATCCCTGCATGTCCACGATCTTCCCGTCTCGGAACGTCAGCACCTGGTATCGCACCTGCCGCCGGCCTTCGGTGCTCATCCATTCCGTCGAACCGATGATCTTGTCTTCGCCGACCTGGGTGAACTCGGGCCGAACCTTCAAACGGTTGTCGGCACGCTTCCGAATCTGGTTCTTCATCACATCGAGGGCCTCGTCCGGGCCGTGACAAGCCGGAGTGCTCTTCCACCACAGGTGCCCCTGCGAGACGCCGCGCCACTCGGACCCCTCCTCCATCAGCGAAGCAAACAGCCCGGGATCACCACGGTTCAGAGCCTCGGCGGCCTCGCGAAGCTGATCGATCACACCGAAAGTATGCAGCCGTGGTCGAGGCTGCGCCGCGCACGGGACGGAATCGGGTTCAGCCGCGCCGCTTCTTCCCACGGGAGACGTTGATCTTGACCACGCTGCCCTGCGTGATCCTCATCTGCTGCCCAGGCGCCTGAGCGACGACCTGTCCGACGGGCTCCTGCGCGTAGACCTGGATCACGAGCACTTCGAGCCCACGTGCTTGCAGAGCGCTGATCGCCTTCATCTCGGGAACGCCGACGACTTCGGGCACCACGACCGCCTTGCCTCCACTGATCGAGGCTGAGGGCGAGATGCCCGCGCTCGTGTTCCCTGACGGTAGCGAGAAGATGACCGGGAAGTCCTTCGTGTTGCCGGTGGGGATGGACACCTTCAGGTCGGTTCGGGTGGCGAAGGGGACAGCGCCGAAGTTCGTGAACGTGACCGCCTGTGTCTTCGCCGGGCCGCTGATCCCGAGAGTCTGTTCCAGGACGAGCGCGCCGCCGATCGGGCCGCGCCTGCTCAGCGTCAGGACGACCGTCACCGAGGTCGGTTTGGCTGCGGCTGGAGTGTGCAGCTTGACCACGAAGCCGAGCGCGGTTGAGGCGGTCACGGTGTTCAGCGCCTTCGCCGAGAGCGGGCCTGCCTGGTGCTGGACAGCCGACGGGAGCGCCGTGACCGACACAATCCTGGCCCGCTGCCCACTTCCGCTTTCGCCGAAGGAGGGCGCAGCCAATACCCCGGCTGCCACAACTCCGGCAACGCCGAGACTCCACCCGGACGAGAATCGCATGACCCTCATCGCCTGGGAACGCTAGCACTGCACGCCTCGCAATCTTCGATGCGCTGTCGTTGGCGAAACATCTCGCGCGTCAGGGCCGTTCAAGCGTAAGGACGCTGGCGGAGACGATGCTCCTCGCTCCGGATCGGATCCACGGTTAGCTTCGATGCCGTAGTCGAAGCCGAGTTCGGCTAGCAGGCAAGCATTTTCTGAATGGCCTGGCGGGTGACCCCGAGCTCGCGGGCGATCTCGGCTTGTGAGACGCCATCCTGGATGAGGCTCTCCATGAGTTCGCGTCGCTCGGTCGAGAATCGTCTTGCCGCGATCGTGTGCTCGATCGCCTGGGCGCGAGCTTCCTTGATACGGACGATGGTGGCGGCGTGGCTGGATGCGGCTTTGTTTTTGTCCATGCCTCGCAGTATGTCAACCATTGGTTGTCGTGTCAACCAGTGGTTGTCGCGTCAGGGTAGAATTGGCGGTGCTTGCTCAGGGGGTATTCGCGCGCACTCGTACAGGTGACGAGCATCGTCTCCGACAGCACGAAGGAGCGCCTTCTTTTTACCGTCGTTTCATACGGGTCTGCTCTCCTTGCGGAGTGACCCGCCGACGTGTTACCCGTCGCTGCGTCGCACTCGCCGCAAGCCTGGCGGGTCTCGCGCTGCTTGCCACGGGCTGCGGGGGCGGCTCGAAGGCGCCGTCGCTCGCGAGCGTCGGGACGACGACGTCGAGCAGCGCTGGGGGCAGCACGAACGCCACAAGCGGTGCGGTAAGTTCCGGCTCGGCGGCGAGCCAGGCGCAGAATCAGGAGGCCTTGCTGAAGTACGCCCAGTGCATGCGCTCAAACGGCGTGCCCAACTTCCCCGACCCAAGCGCCAGTGGGGGCTTTTCCCTGGGCGCTGGAATAGATGCCTCATCACCCGCATTCAAGGCGGCGCAGTCGAAGTGCCAGAAGCTCACGTCGGGGGGCGGCTTCCCTGCGCCCGGCTCGACGACGCACCCCTCCTCGCAGGCGCTCGCGCGAATGGTCAAGGTCGCGCAGTGCATGCGTCGGCACGGCATCACCGACTTCCCCGACCCGAGGACATCCGTTCCATCTGGCCCACCCACCGGGGGCGGCGTGATATCCGATCGCGACGGGGTGATCCTCGTATTACCGAGCTCGCTCGACATGCAGTCGCCACTGTTCACGCGAGCGGCGGCCGCGTGCGGGTTTCAGCTAACCAACCACTGATCGCGCCACTGCCTCACCCCGATGGATGAACTCGCTTGATCGACTCCAAACTCTCGGCCACTCTCAGGTAGGCATTCGCGCACGCTCGGGCAAGCGAAGGTGCTGGTCCCCGACGCGTGGTTGCTTAGTCTCGCTTCAGAGTCTCGTGCTTTCCTGGGCGGAAGCTGGAGATCATGCGCTGCCGTCGACTTGCCTTCCTCTCGTCCGCTGCCGCGACCGTTGCATGCACGCTGCTTCTCGCTGCGTGCGGCGGCGGTTCTTCCGGCACTCAGGTGGCGCAACTCAGCACGACAACAACCCAGGACAGCACACCGTCCGGCTCGAACGGCGCATCGACTGCAGGAGAATCAACGACCTCCGAGACGCTCGCCTACACCCACTGCATGCGCTCGCACGGCGTGCCGACGTTCCCCGGCCCCGACAGCAGCGGACAGATCCCAAAGACCCAGGTACTGAGCGCGAGGAAGAGCGATCCCTCCCTGTTCGACTCGGCAGACAGCGCCTGCGGCCACCTGCTCCCAAGTGGCGGCGGCAACGGCGAGACCCCGGCCGAGATCGCGCAAGACTGGACCCAGTTTCGACAATTCGCCCGCTGCATGCACAACCACGGGGTGCCCAACTGGCCCGAACCCACCAACCGATCCACGACCGACAGGAGGCCTACGTTCAACCTAACGGGCATCGGCCTCGACCTAAGTTCGCAGCAACTTAGGGCGAAGGCACAACAGTGCGCAGCGCCCCTTCACAAGAACGGCCTGCCACCCGACGCGTCGCTGATTCCCTCGGGTCCCCCAACGGCACACTGACGGACGATCCCCGGCGTTCTTCGGGATCCATCTGAAGACGCCGCAGGCCAGTCCGACGCCGTCGCATCAGGCGTGATCCAGACACTCGCGGAGGTGAACGTCCCAGGGCTCGAAGGCCCGATGACAGCACCTCTCCCGCCCGGAGTCGTTTTCATCGACTCTTCATCGCGGGTTCCTTCGGCTGCGATCGGGCCGAAGGAACGATGACGGCGTGTACAGGTTCGTCGATCCCGCCGGTAGCTTCCATCGACCGTCGGCTCCGCCTGGACGCCACCGGCCGCACGCAGTATTCCTCCTTCCCGTACTCGCCGGACTGGCGGGCCTGTCACTTCTCGTCCCGGCGTGCGGTAGCTCGCCAGGCGGTCACGCGGAAGGGAACGGCTCGACCACAACAAAGAGCAGCATCTCCTCCCGACTCTCAGGCGCGTCGGCGCAGCAGAACGGGATCGCCTTCTCCCGCTGCATACGCTCGCACGGCGTGCCGAGCTTCCCCGACCCCGACAGCAACGGAAGCCTTCCAGCTAGCGCCAAGCAAATCGCGTCCAGCAACCCCCGCTTCCAGGCCGCTGAGACGGCATGCCGCGACCTGCTGCCGACCGTCGCTTGTCGTCGTAGCCCATGGCGCAGCCCAGTGGCCCGGCATCCGAATGCTCTCGGCCTTACACGCGGCTGGCGTTGTTAGGGGTGGGGTGACCTGACCCCGCCCGCGGCAAGCGCGCTTCCAAGCAGCATGAATGTGGCGACAACAGCGAGCTGCGCGGCGCCGACGAACGATGGTGCGTGTGCCGTCACCGATCCGAACCAGACTGCGGCGGCCAACGTCATCACGACCATGGTGACCGTCACGACCAGCGAGAGCGCGTATTGCAGTGGCTCTGCCGCAAGTCGTCGAGCTGCGGCGGTGGCGGCATGCGTCCACGCGAACAGCGAGAAGAGGGCCGCGACGATGAACGTCGACGCGGCGCCGATGTCGTGATCGAGCGCCAGTGCGATAAGGGCGGCGGCTGCGACGATGGTTCCTGCCACTGCGGCGAGGATCGGTCCGCGTAGGACGGCCCAGCCGCCACTTCGCAGGTCGCGGAGAAATGCCGGTAGGGCAATCGTGACGGCGGCGAGCACCGCGATGCTCCCGATCACGGCCGCAACCTGGACAGTGTCGAATGCCGCCGTCGGGATGCCGCGGTCGGCGCCGGGCACGACCACCTGCCAGTGCTCGGAAGTCTTCTGGAACGCCATCCCGCCGATGACGAAGAACGACCAAGCCCAGAGCACGCGCAGGTACGGCGGGCCGGAGCCGCGCACGCGTTCACCCAGACCAGCGCCGACGACGTCCGCCCGAACACGCCATGTGAGCGGCTCGGCTTCGAGCATTGCGAGCAGCTCCTCGCCGTATCGCTCGCGCCATCGGCGCGGGTAAGCCCGCAGGAGCCGCTTCATGTCGCCGCGACCAGACGTGTCGTAGCTGCCTCGACGATGCGCCGCATCTCGGCAAGCGACTTCGCGAGCGCCGCCGTACCCGCCGCGGTAAGGCGATAGGGCTGCCTCCGGTCGTCGGCGCCGAGCGGCTCGATCAAGCCGCGCTCTTCCAGCCGCGTGATCGCCCCGTAGAGGGTGCCCGGGCCAAGCCGCACACCGGCGAAAGAATCGATGTCTAGAAGCAACGCGTGGCCATGCTTCGGCCCCGACGACAAGCTCGTGAGGATGAGGAGGCGAGCGTTGTTCACGGCCACGATACTACTACGTAAAACGTAGCATCGTCAACCCGATGTGCAGGAGCGGTGCGACCGCGCGGCTGAGGCGGTCGTCGGGTGCTTTCGTCGCCCCGTGCCCCGGAGGACCGGAGCGTCCTTTCTCGTTCGGCGTGATCTACTCGTAGCGTTTCCGAACACGGTCTTCTCGTTTTCTCAACCTTGTGGCAATAGGCTGCGAGGATCGGCCGCGTTGGGGTCGTCGAGCGAGCTCAGCCGGCGACCTTCCGGGGCATCAGACGTCGAGCAGTTGCCGGGCGACGCGCGAGTGCCGGTTTCTTGTCGTCTCCGGTCGCTGCGAAGTTCCCTGAGGTCTTCAAGGGCGGCGGCGGCTCGCCTTGTTCGCAGCCCGGCCTTGACCGGGAGCACTCACCGTAGGCGGCGCGCAGGAACCTGGGGTAGGTCGAGCGAGCCTAGTGCGTCTGGCCGAGGCCGAAGCCCTTGCCGAGCTGGCCTGCCTGTGACATCAGGTCGTTCAGGTCGAGCACCTGGTCGCTCGGCGGTGCGGTCACGGTGACCGGTGTGCCGTAGTCGCTGATGTCGAGCGTGAGGTCGACGGTCGCCTGCTTCAGCTGCTCGTCGACGGTCAGCTTGTGGACGAGGCCGTCGTCGTTGCCGATCCACACATCGAGCGGGATCGACGCCGGAGCGCCGCCCGCGATCAGGTGGTCGACGAGCGACTTCGCGTTCTGGCTGACGAGCGCGGCGGCCTTGTCGAGGTCGATCGAGGCCGTGTAGTGGGTCGTCGCGACGCCGTCGACGGATTCCGTCCCGACTTGCTGCACCGACCCGGTGGCGCGCAACAGGTCGAGGACCTGGCCGGGGTTCTGGCTCGACTGGTTGAGGTACTGGCTCAGGTCGAAGCCGCCCAGCTTGCCCAGCTCCTCGAGGTCGGCGCGCACCCACGTCTTGCCGCCCGGGACGACGGCCGCGAGGAACGGCACGTTCGCGTACACCACCGGATCGCCACTCTCCTGCAGGTACCGGATCTCGAGGCTTCCGAGCATCGCCGGCAGGCTCAGGCCCGACCCGGATCCGAGGCCCGACAGGTCGACGTTCAGGTCGGCGTTGCTCTGGTCGAAGACGCCCGACGCCGTCACGCTTGCGCTCTTCTGAGCGGCCGCGTCGCTGACCGAGAGGGTCATCGCGATCTTCGCCCCGCCGGCATCCTCGCTCTTGGCCGCGGCGGCTACGACCGCGTCGGCCGGCTTGGTGCTGCCGAGCCCGATCGCGAGAACCGCAACGACGACGGCAAAGAGCGCCACCGCCCCTGCCGCCAACCACCTACGGCGAGAGGTCATGCACCCGTTGTAGTCCCGCGGCCCGGGAATGTCAAACACAACCACCCGGGGATTCGGCCCGAAAAGTCAGGTTCGGTGCTCGAAGGCGAGCCGCACGCCGAACCCGATCAGGACGAGGCCCGTGAACCGGTCGAGGGCCCTCCTGACCGCAGGCCGGCGAAGGACCCCGGACGCGTGCCCGAGAGCCAGCGCGTACCCGGCGAGCCAGATGAGCGTCAGCAGCGCGAACGTGACTCCGAGGAAGAAGAGAGACAGAAACGCCGACCCGTGCCCGTGGACGAACTGCGGGAGCAGGCTGGTGAAGAACACCGCGATCTTCGGATTGCCGAGGTCGCTCAGGACGCCTTGCCGCAACGCGCGCAGCCCGCTCGCCGGCTTCAGGAGCAGCTCGGGGTCGTCGACGACGCCGCGCGAGCGGAGCATCTGGATGCCCACCCAGGCGAGGTAGATCGCCCCCGCGACCTTGAGCGCGAAGAATGCGATCGCCGAAGCCTGAAGGAGCGCCGCGATGCCGAGCGCCGCGGCCACCGTCCAGATCGTCAGGCCGATCGACACCCCGCAGGCGGCGAACACCCCTGCTCGCCGGCCGCCGACGACGGCGTTCTTGGTCACCATCGCGGTGTCGGGCCCTGGGATCACGATCAGGAGCATCGAGATCGCGAGAAACGGCAGCAAGGCGACATGCATGGGGCAACTATGCAGCCTGCGGCCGCGCTGTGAGGAGAGAAGAGCCGACGCCGCACCACAACGATAGTGAGATTTAGTCTCACTATCTGCTAGAGTCGAAACCCGATGGACGGCGGGAAGAAACGGCGTGCCCGCACGGGCCACCTGGCCCTGCAGGGACTCCTCGCCACGGTGCTCGCCGCGCTCGTCATCGCGGTTCCGCTCTCGTCCCGGGCGGCCGCCGGCGCGGCCCACTCCCCGCTCGTCGTGGTCGCGGCAGAGAACTTCTGGGGAAGCATCGCGGCGCAGCTCGGCGGCGATCGCGTCAGCGTCTCGAGCATCGTCGTCAACCCCGACACGGACCCGCACGACTACGAGCCGACCGCGTCCGACGCACGCGCGATGGCCGGGTCGCAGGTCGCGATCGTCAACGGCATCGGGTACGACAACTGGGCCTCCCAGCTTCTCGACGCGAACCCCTCCTCGAGTCGCGCCGTCGTCGATGTCGGCGACCTCCTGGGGTTGAAGACGGGCGCCAATCCCCACCAGTGGTACTCGCCGAGCTCCGTGCGGAAGGTCGTCGGGGCCATCGTCGATGCGCTCGACCGCGAAGACCCCTCCGGGAAGACGTATTACGCCGCGAGGGCTCGCCACTTCGAGGCATCCTCGCTCGCTCGCTACGACGCGCTCCGAGCCGAGATTCGCAAGCGCTTCGCGGGCGTTCCCGTCGGCTACAGCGAGAGCATCTTCCAGCCGCTCGGCGACGACCTCGACCTCCGCCTCGTGACGCCACCCACCTTCGTGAAGGCGATCGCGGAGGGCACCGAGGTGAGCGCGAAGGACATCGAGACGGTCGAGCGCCAGGCGCGCGACCGGGTGGTCAAGGTCTGGATCTTCAACAGCCAGAACCTGACACCGGAGGTGCAGCGGGTGAATGCCATCGCGCGTTCCGAGCACATCCCGATCGTCACGATCACCGAGACCCTCTCGCCGCAGACTGCGAACTTCGAGCAGTGGCAGAGCGCCCAGCTCGAGCGGCTCATCTCGGCCCTGCACAAAGCCACCGGCAAATGAGCACGGAAGCGGCAATCGCGCTCGATGCGGGGGCCGTCCGACTCGGCGGGACGAACCTCTGGAGCGAGGCGACCCTGACCGTCGCGCCCGGCGAGTTCGTCGCGGTGCTCGGCCCGAACGGAGCCGGGAAGTCGACGCTCCTGCGCGTCCTCCTCGGGCAGCAGCCGCTGAGCGCCGGCTCGGCCTCGGTGCTCGGCGAGCGACCCGGCGCCCACAACGAGCGGATCGGGTACCTACCGCAGCGGCACGGGATCGATGCCGGCCTTCGGATCCGCGGCGTCGACATCGTCCGCCTCGGGCTGGACGGCGACCGGTTCGGCCTGACGCTCACGGGTCGCGCTGAGCCGAGGCGGCGGGTCGCAGAGGCGATCGAGCTCGTCGGCGGCACCGCGTATGCCCGGCGCCCGATCGGCGAGCTGTCGGGAGGAGAGCAGCAGCGGCTCCTGATCGCCCAGGCACTCGTCGGGGCACCGGAGATGCTCTTCCTCGACGAGCCCCTCGACGGGCTCGACCTTCCGAACCAGGCGTCGGTCTCGGCCCTCCTTGCACGAGTCGCCCATGAGCGTGGCGTTGCGATCCTCCTCGTCGCGCACGACGTCAATCCGCTCCTTCCGCATCTCGACCGGCTCGTCTACGTCGCGGGAGGCCGAATCGTCTCCGGATCGCCGGAGGAGGTGATCACGACCGAGACGCTGAGTGCGCTGTACGGCGTTCCCGTCGAGGTGTTTCGCGCCTCCGACGGCCGGCTCGTGGTCGTCGGCGAGCCCGAGGCAGCACCGCACCATCACGACCGGCACGAGCACTGAAGCCCGATCGCCCGGATCCGATCTCATGAATGCCCACGCATCGTTCAACCCGTTTGCGGACGTGCACGAGCTTCTCCGCTTCCCGTTCATGGTCAGCGCCCTCGAGGCGGGCACGATCGTGGCGGTGATGGCCGCGGTCGCCGGCTGGTTCATGGTCCTCCGCCGCGAGACGTTCGCGGGCCACACGCTCTCGGTGATGTCGTTCCCCGGGGCGAGCGCGGCCGCTCTGGCCGGTGTCCCCCTCGCGTTCGGTTACTTCGCCTCCTGCGGCGTCGCTGCCTGCGCGATCGCGCTGGGCTCCACGACCGGGCGCGAAGGCCGCAATCGAAGCCAGGAGTCGGCGGTGATCGGGACGGTGCAGGTCGCCGGGTTCGCGCTCGGCTTCCTCTTCCTGAGCCTCTACAACGGCGTCCTCGAGAGCCTCGAGTCGCTCCTCTTCGGCTCGTACCTCGGAATCACCCATGGTCAGGTCGAGGTGCTCCTGGCCGTCGCGCTCGCGGTGCTCGTGTTCTTCGTCGTCGCCGGGCGGCCTCTTCTCTACCTGTCGGTGGACGAGCCGCTCGCCCGGGCGCGAGGCGTTCCCGTGCGGACCCTCCATGTGCTGTTCCTGCTCGTGCTCGGCCTGTCGGTGGCGGCGACGGCTCAGATCACGGGTGCGCTCCTGGTCTTCGCTCTGCTCGTGGCGCCGCCGGCTGCGGCGCGACAGCTGACCGACCGGATCGTGCTGGGCCTCGTCCTGGCGATCGCGATCGGGCTCGCCGTCACCTGGTCGGGGCTGGCGCTCGCGTACTTCACCGACCGCTCGAGCGGCTTCCTCGTCACCACCATCGCCTTCCTTCTCTACGTCGGTGCGTCCCTCTACCGCCGGTTGGCATCGAGGAGGTAGGCGATGCTCACGCACGAGTTCGTCCGCAACGCGCTGATCGCCGGCTCGGCGGTCGCAATCGCGTCGGGGGCGATCGGCTACTTCCTCGTCCTGCGTGCGCAGGTGTTCGCCGGAGACGCCCTCAGCCATGTTGCGTTCACGGGCACGCTCGCCGCCGCGTTGGCGGGCATCGACCTGCGGCTCGGGCTGTTCGCCGCGACGATCGCGGTGGGGCTGCTTTTCGCGCCGATCGGGGAGCGGGCCCAGGGTGACGACGTGGCGATCGGGGTGGTGTTCGCGTGGACGCTAGGCCTGGGGGTGCTCTTCCTCGACCTGTTCAATCGCGGGTCGGGCGGCTCGAACGGCGTGATCGCCTCGCGCACGCTGTTCGGCTCGATCTTCGCACTCTCCGGCCGGCAGACCGAGATCGCGGTGATCGTCGCGGCCGGGATCCTCGCCGGCATCGCGGTGATCGCCCGCCCGCTGCTCTTCTCCACCGTGGCCGCGAGCGCGGCGTCGGCTCGAGGCGTGCGGGTCGGACTGATCGGCGCCGCGTTCCTCGCCCTCGTCGGGGCCGATGCGGGTGAGGCAACCCAGGCGGTCGGAGCGCTGCTCTTGCTCGGGCTGCTCGCCGTTCCCGCCGGGGCAGCGCTGCGGCTGACCGCCAGCCCGGCTTTGGGCGTTGCGCTCGCCTCGACCTTCGGGCTCGCCTCGGTCTGGCTCGGAACCGCCGCCGCGTACCTCGCCTCCTCGGTGCCGCCGAGCAGCGCCATTGTCGGCGTCGCCGTCGCGATCTACGTGGTCTCGACCGGCGTCAGCGCCGCCCGCCGCTAGCGGGGCGTACTAGGAACGGCAATCGGAGCAGGCGCCGTGGAGCACGACGTCGTGCGCTGCGACGACGTATCCGGACGTCGACTCGAGCCCGACCAGGGCCTGCTCGAGGGTTGTGTCCTCGAACGCCTCGACCTTGCCGCAGCTGTCACAGACGAGGTGGTGGTGGTGATCGCCGCCCGAGTGGATCGGCTCGTAGCGCGAGATGCCGGAGCCGAGGTCGATCCGCTGCACGAGCCCTTCCGAGGTCAGCAACTCGAGAACGCGATACACGCTCGCGATCCCGACCTTGCGGCCTTCGTCGCGGAGCCGATCGAAGATGTCCTGTGCGGTGAGGCAGCAGTCCTGGGCGGCCAGGAGATCGATCACCGCGTGCCGCGCGCCGCCGTTGCGAAGACCCTTGCGGTGCAGCGCCTCGAGCGTTACATCCGCCCATTCCCGGTGCTCGGCGGCAGACCCCATCTCGGTTGATGGTAGCGATTCTCAGGAACCGGGCAGGCCCGAGGCGCTCGAGGCTCCGCACGCTCACCCGCTCACCCGGCTTGCAGGTGGGCCGGGAGAGGCGTCTCAACCCGCAGCACGAGCGCACCCCCGCCCTTGGGTGGGGACGCACCCCTCCGCCCTCGAGAGCGATGCTACCGCCGAAGGGTCGAGACAACTGTCACAGCTTCGTGCCAGGTTTGCGCCAATTGACCAACGCCCGGGCAGATCTCTGGAGCCGAGCGCAGCCGTCGCTCCCCGGGGAAGATCACCGTCGCGCCGGCGAACTGTGCGCTGGGCTCGGTCGGAGCAGTGTGTCGACCGAAGCAGCGTGTCGGCCGGGGACCCCATGTCGAACCCGGACCTAGAGCGGCGTGACGTAGGCCGAGGTCAGGCCGCCGTCGACGAGGAACGTCGCCCCGTTGACATACGACGCCTCGTCGCTTGCAAGGAACAGGGCACCGTTCACGATCTCGCGCGGCTTGGCGAGACGGCCTGTGGGCCAATGGGTTCGGCGGCGCTCGAGCGCGGCGGGATCGTCGCCGAAGATGTTCAAGAGGAGCGGAGTCTCGACCGGCCCGGGGCAGAGCGCGTTGACGCGGATCCCCTCGCGCGCGAACTGGACAGCGAGCTCGCGGCTCATCGACAGCACCGCTCCCTTCGAGGCGGAGTAGGAGATCTGGGAGGTCGCGGCGCCGAGGATCGCGACGAACGAGGCGACGTTGATCACCGAGCCGCCACCGCGGCGCTGGAGGTACGGGATCCCGTGCTTACAGCAGAGAAAGACGCCCTTCGTGTTGACGTCCTGGACCCGCTGCCATGCCTCCACCGAGGTGTCGAGAATCGATGCGTCGTCGTCGGGCGAGATGCCGGCGTTGTTGTAGAGCACGTCGATCCCGCCGAAGCGCTCGGCCGTCGCGGCCATCATCCCGGCGACCTGCGCCTCGTCGGCGACGTCCACCGCGATCGCGAACGCCGAGTCGCCGCAGAGCGTGGCTGTCTCCTCCGCCGCGGACTGATTGACGTCCGCGGCGCATACCTTCGCGCCCTCCTGCGTGAAGACCACGGCGGCTTCGCGACCCATGCCGCCGCCCGCACCCGTGATCACACACACCTTGCCGTCGAGCCGTCCCATCAGCGTCTCACCCTTCCGTCGAGAGGAACACGTTCTTGATCTCCGAGTAGCCGTCCATCGCGTGCATCCCGAGCTCGCGGCCGAACCCGGACTGCTTGAAGCCCCCGAACGGGGTCGTCGGCCGGACGGAGCTGTTCGAGTTGACCGACAGCACCCCGGTCTCGAGCGCGCGGGCGACACGCAGGGCGCGAGCGGAGTCGCGAGTCCAGATCGAGCCCGACAGGCCGTAGGGCGTGTCGTTCGCGATCCTGATCGCGTCGGCCTCGTCCTCGAACGGGATCACGGCCGCGACCGGGCCGAAGACCTCCTCGCGGGCGATCCGATCGTCGTTCGTGGCCTCGACGAGGACGCATGGGTACCAGAACCCCGGCCCGTCCGGGACCTCGCCGCTGAAGAGCGGCTCGCCCTCGACGAACGAGGCGACGCTCTCACGATGGGAGGCAGAGATGAGCGGGCCCATCTCGGTCTCGTCGAGGGTCGGGTCGCCGACCTTCACACCCCGGGTCGCGCTCACGAGCAGATCGACGAACCTGTCGTACGCGGAGCGCTCGACCAGGATGCGCGAGCGGGCGCAACAATCCTGCCCGGCGTTGTCGAAGACCGCGTAGGGCGCCGAGGCGGCGGCACGCTCGAGATCCGCATCCGCGAAGACGACGTTGGCGGACTTGCCGCCGAGCTCCAGCGTGACCCGCTTGATCGTCCCGGCCGCGCCCTCCATCACCTGCCGGCCGACCTCGGTCGAGCCGGTGAAGCCGACCTTCGCCACGTCGGGATGCTCGATCAGCCGCTTCCCGGCGACCGAACCCGGGCCCGACGACGACGTTCACCACACCCTCGGGGATGCCGGCCTCGAGCACGAGCTCGGCGAGCCGGAGGGCCGAGAGGGGCGTGAGCTCGGCCGGCTTCAAGACGACCGTGTTGCCGCAGGCGAGAGCCGGTCCGAGCTTCCAGCTCGAGATGTTGAGCGGGAAGTTCCACGGCACGATCGAGGCGACGACGCCCAGGGGCTCGCGGAAGGTGATGTCCACGCCGCCCGCGACCGGGATCGACTCGCCGTAGTGCTTGTCGACGGCGCCGGCGTAGAAGTGGAAGACGCTTGCGGCCATGCCGACCTCGCCACGGGCGCCCGAGATCGGCTTGCCGACGTTCGCGGACTCGATCCGCGCCAGCTCCTCGGCGTTCTCCTCGACGAGCGTCGCGAGCCGCCGGAGCAGCCGCCCGCGATCCTGCGGCGAGACGGCACGCCAGGCAGGGAAGGCCTTGCGCGCCCGCTCGACCGCCGCATCGGTCTCCTCGACGCCGGCCCGCTCGAGCTCGGCGATCGGCTGCGCCGTGGCCGGATTGATCACTGTCAGACTCACGGACGATGATTCAACACCATTCGAGCCGCGGGGCGCGTAGACGCCCGCGAAAGGAGATGTCATGAAGGACTTCAAGGCTTTCCTGCTGCGCGGCAACCTCGTCGACATGGCGGTCGGCATCGTGATCGGCGTCGCCTTCGCCGCCGTCGTGACCGCCCTTGTCTCCGACCTCGTCACGCCGCTGATCGCCGCGATCGGCGGCAAGCCCGACTTCTCGAACCTGTCGTTCACGATCAACAAGAGCCACTTCCTCTACGGCGCCTTCATCGACGCGCTGCTCGCATTCGTGCTCGTCGCGGCCGTGATCTTCTTCTTCGTCGTCAGGCCGGTGAATGCCCTCGTTGCCCGCGCCCGGACGGAGCCGCCGGCCGACCCGACCACGCGCAACTGCCCGGAGTGCCTCAGCGAGATCCCGATCGCGGCCAGGCGCTGCGCGTTCTGCACCTCGGAGGTGTCCGGCTAGGACAGTGCAGCGACACGTCGACCTGTCCTAACGGCGGTGTCAGAGCCCGCGAGAAAAGAGCGCGAGAAGCGCTCGAAGGACTGCGAATTCGCTGCTCAGCGGCGAATTCGCACAGTCAAAAACGGTGTCAGAGCCCGGAACGAGCCCGCCCCGCGAGGAGGCCCGCCGGGTCTGGCGGCACTGGCCTAGCAGGGTATTGGGCTAGCCGGGCCTTCGGCTAGCCGAGACGGGCGGCGCGGTAGGCGGCGGCCTCGGCGACCAGCGCCTCGAAGAGGCGCGCATCCTCACCCGCCTCCGGATGCCAGAGCACGCCGACTGCGAACCGCCGCGAGGGATCCTCTAGCGCCTCGATCGTCCCGTCCTCGTCCTGCGCGCTCACGCGCAGCCCCTCCCCGAGCCGCCCGAAGCCCTGGTGATGGTGCGACTTCACGGGGATGCGCTCCCCGATCACGCCGCCGAGCCGCGAGGCCGGATCGACCGACACCTCGTGATCGGCGAACGTCCCCGCCACCTCCTTGTGCCTCTCGGTGCCGACCACGTCCGGAAGGTGCTGGACGAGGTCGCCGCCGAGCGCCACGTTCAGCACCTGGGAGCCGCGACAGATCGCGAGCACCGGCAGGTCGCGCTCGAGCGCAGCCTTCAGCAGCGCGAGCTCGGCCGAGTCTCGCTCGCGCACGATGCCCCCCGTCTCGGGATGCGCATCCTGGCCGTAGAGCTCCGGGTCGAGATCCGATCCACCCGAGAAGACCAGCCCGTCGACCGCGTCGAGCGTCTCCTCCATCCCCTCGAGCGAGGGCGGCACGAGGAGCGCACGGCCGCCGGCCCGCTCGACGGACCGCACATAATCGGCGGGGACTAGGGCCGTCTCCAGCTCCCACACCCCCCATGAGGCGGGCGTGATGTAGGTGGTGATCCCGACGATCGGCCGCGTGCCCACCAAGTTAGCCCCGCTCGTAGAGCCGCTCTCGCTCCCAGCAGGTCACGGCCTGGTCGAACAGCCGCTGCTCGATGCGCGCGTAGTTCAGGTAGTGCTCGACCACCTCGTCACCGAGGGCCGCGCGCGCCATCGTCCCGGACTCGAGCGCCGCGATCGCGTCCCGGAGCGTCGAGGGGAACCGCTCCGCGCCCGACTCGTATGCGTTGCCCTCCAGAGGAGGCGCGGGCTCGAGGCCCTTCTCGATCCCGTGGAGCCCGGCCGCGATCAGCGCGGCGAAGGCGAGGTACGGGTTGACGTCGCCGCCCGGGATCCGCGTCTCGACCCGGTGCGCCTTGCCGTGCCCGACGATGCGGAAGCCGCACGTGCGGTTGTCGTGACCCCAGGCGAGAGTCGTCGGCGCCCAGCTCCCCGCGGCGTAGCGCTTGTAGGAGTTGATGTTCGGCGCGAGGAAGATCGCCAGCTCCTTCGCGCAGGCGATCCAGCCCGCGAGGAACTGCTGGAACACCTCGTGCTCCCCGGCGAAGGCGTTCTCGCCGTCGCGCCAGAGGCTCGCGTGAATGTGGCACGAGCTTCCGATCCAGCTGTGGTCGGGCTTGGCCATGAACGTGATCGACACGCCGTTCGCGTTCGCGATCTCCTTCGCGCCGTTCTTGTAGATCACGTGGTTGTCGGCCATCCGGAGTGCGTCCGAGTAGCGGAAGTTGATCTCGTGCTGCCCCGGCCAGGCCTCGCCCTTCGAGCTCTCGACGGGGATACCGGCAGCCTGCATGCCGTTGCGGATCTGGCGGATCAGGCCCTCGTCGAACGTCGTCGCGAGGACGTGGTAGTCGAGGATGTACGGGATCGACGGGGTCAGCTCGCGGTAGTGCTTCGCGGCGGCCTCGGCGTAGCTCTCCTGGAGCAAGTAGAACTCGAGCTCCGAGCCGAACATCGGCTCGAACCCCGCAGCCCGAGCCCGCGCGATCTGCGCGGCGAGCACCTGGCGCGGCGAGGCGACGACGGGCGAGCCGTCCTCCCAGGCGACGTCGCAGAGGACGAGCGCCGTCCCTTCGAGCCACGGGATCCGCCGAAGCGTCCCCATGTCCGGGAGCATGTGGAAGTCGCCATACCCTCGATCCCAGCTCGCCATCGCATAGCCGGGCTGCGGATCCATCTCCATGTCGAGCGCGAGCAGGTAGTTGCACCCTTCGAGCCCGTGACCGACGGTCTCCTCGAGGAAGTAGTGAGCCTCCTCGCGCTTGCCCATCAGGCGCCCTTGCATGTCGGTGAAGGCACAGACGACGGTGTCGATCGTCCCGGCTTCCACCTCGGCGGCGAGCTCGTCGTGTGTCAGCATGAGCGCGAGGATAGTGAGCCTGACGGTCGCGCGCCACGCGGAGTCGAGGGGCAGAACAACTCGGCCGGTCTGAGCCGGCGGCCATCGGCGCCGCCGCCAGAGACAACACAGAGCTCTACGCGGGATCCTCGCGGCGTTCGCTGGAGTGCCAACCCCGGCCGCCGCCCGCACACCTGGCCGACGAGTCCTTCGCGGGCCTTGACATCGACGAGCGCACCTGGGTGAATACCCACTCCTCAACGACGGAGGGCAGGGATGAGCACAGGTCAGGCAACCGGCGAGCACCACATCTCGGACGACGAACAGCTTCTCCATCGGATGGGCTACGCCCAGGAGCTGTTCAGGGCCATGAAGGCGTTCCAGAACTTCGCGATCAGCTTCACGATCATCTCGATCCTCGCGGGCTGTCTGACGTCCTACTACATCGCGTTCCAGTACGGCGGGCCGATTGCTGTCACGTGGGGCTGGCTGATCGTCGGTGGCTTCTGCATCATCGTTTCCCTGGCGCTCGCCGAGATCGCGTCGACCTATCCGACCGCGGGCGGCTTGTACTACTGGTCGTCGAAGCTCGGAAGCGCGGCCTGGGGCTGGTTCACGGGTTGGTTCAACCTGATCGGCCAGATCGCCGTCACGGCGGCCATCGGCTACGGGCTCGCGATCTTCGCGACCTCGTTGCTGAACCTGCTCTGGAGCTATCCGAACAACCGGCACTACATCTTCCTCACCTACTCCGTCGTGATGATCATCGCGCTCGTGGTGAACCTGTTCGACGTGAGCATCACCGCCCTCTTGAACTCGATCTCCGCCTGGTGGCACATGGCAGGGGTTGCGTTCATCGTGCTGGTGATGATCATCATCCCGGACCATCACCGCTCCCTCGGCTACGTCTTCGGCCAGACGGTCAACAACTCGGGCTTCCAGGGCCACAACTTCGGGAACATCATGTTCTGGTACGTCTTCGGGATCGGCCTCCTGATGGCCCAGTACACGATCACCGGCTACGACGCCTCCGCCCACATGTCGGAGGAGACTCACGAGGCATCTCGCGGCGCCGCGGTCGGGATGTACATGTCGGTCGTCGTCTCCGTGGTCTTCGGCTTCATCCTTCTCCTCGGGGTGACGTTCGCGATCCCCGGCGCCACCGCCGCGAAGGCGAACACCGGCGCGATCGCAGCGGGCGGGAACGTCGTCACCTACATCTGGCAGACGGCGATGAGCACGCACTGGGCCGAGGCCCTACTCCTCATCTGCTGCGTCGCGCAGCTCTTCTGCCTCACCGCGTCGGTGACCTCGGCGTCGAGGATGATGTTCGCGTTCTCCCGCGACGGCGCCGTCCCCGGCTGGCGCATGTGGCGGAAGATCGCCCGCAACCGCGTCCCGTGGGTGGCGGTGATCGCAATCGGAACGTTCGCGTGGCTGCTGATGGTGCCGACGTGGTGGAACAACCTCGCCGGCTACCTCGTGGGAACCTCGATCGCCGTGATCGGCCTCTACATCGCCTTCGCAATTCCGATCTACCTGCGCTGGCGCCAGGGCGAGAACTTCGAACGGCGCGCCTGGCACCTCGGGAACCACTACAAGTGGATGGATCCGATCGCGCTCGTCTGGATCACGGTGATCTGCATCCTCTTCATGCTTCCGATCGCGCCGGCAGGGATCCCGTTCAAGAAGGGATTCGACTGGAACATCGCCAACTACGCGCCCGTCACCGTCGGAGGGGCCTTCCTGCTCTTCGGCGGCTGGTACGCCTTGTCGGCGAAGAAGTGGTTCAAGGGCCCGGTTCGCATGGGCAACGAGGAGGAGCTCGAGCGTCTCGAGGCCCAGCAGGAGAGCCAGTTCGATCTTCCTGCCGAGTCGCCCGCTTGATCTAGCCCCGCCGCGAGGCGCGCGATCGTTCAGGGACTTCGACTCGCCCGGCGGATTCTGCCGGGCGAGTCGGGCTGGGCGTGAACGTGTGACGAGACGGTGAAGGCGCTTGCGACCAGCGCGGGTCGGGTGCACACTCGCGTTCTGGAGCTCGCGGGGGTTGGCAGTCCAAGGGGCGAGGCCGGGCGACAAGGGGCACGTCCCCCGGTCGAGCGAGCGGGAAAGGGGCCTGAGCGATCGGGCCTCTTGCCTTGAGCGTTGTGGCCTTGTGATCCGGATCGCCAGCGTCTGTCGTCCCAGTAGCGGAGCCGGGGGGAAGGCCTCACATTCTCCGAACCGCGCCTGAACCCGCCCTTCAGACGCACCGCCCTACGCTGGAGCGTGCGCGCCGGGGAAGCCACGAGCGATCGGGCGAGGAGCGCGACTGCGCACACCGAAGAAGGTCGGATGCGCTGGTGGAGCACAGCGCCGGCGGCGTCGCGAACGCGTAGCAGGCACGGGAAGATCAGCAAGGGCGGGGCTGTAGCGGCGTGCGCCGCCATCGTGCTCGCGCTCGCCACGGGCGCGGCCCCGGGATCGGCGGCCTCCGGCGTCAAGGCCACCGCCTTCAGCGGCTACGCCTTCGACGCCTGCAACGCGCCGAAGCCCGAGACGCTCCAGGCATGGCTCGCCTCGCCCTACCGGGCACTCGGGATCTACATCGGCGGCACGAACCGCGCCTGCGCGAACGCTCAGCTCTCGGCGACCTGGGTGGCCGGAGCCGTGTCGAGCGGCTGGAACCTGATCCCGATCTACGTCGGCCTGCAGGCGCCTTGCGTCGGCAAGAGCGGGCTGGTGAAGATCGACCCGACGGCCGCCGCGGCGCAGGGGACGCAGGCCGCCGACGACGCGCTCGCCGACTCGACCCTGCTGGGGCTTCCCTCGGGCAGCCCGATCTACCTGGACATGGAGGCCTACTCGCTCGACAAGCCCGCGTGCACGCAGGCGGTGCAGGCGTTCGTCGGCTCCTGGGTCGCCGAGCTGCACGCGCAGGGGCTCCTCGCCGGCGTCTACGGCAGCGCCGCCTCGACGATCCGCGACATGCAGGCACTGACGGCCACCTCGACCGCGCCCGACGACGTCTGGATCGCCGACTGGAACGGCCAGCAGTCGGTCTTCGGCGACCCGTACGTGTCGGACGCCTACTGGACGAACCACCAGCGCCTGCACCAGTACCAGGGCGGTCACCGAGAGAGCTGGGGCGGGATCACGATCGACGTCGACTCCAGCATCGTCGACGGCGCCGTCGTCGGCGCGACCGGCTCCGCGCCGCCGCCGCCCGCGCTCCCGACGCCCGCCGCGACACCGACGCAGTCGGCCGCCGGCTCGGTCGTCGCGAACGACGGGATCTCGACCGTGAGCTGGCCGGCGGGCGCCTTCCAGCAGTCGGTCGCCGTCTCCCTGACGCCGACGACCCCGACCCGGCCCGGGCCTGGCTTCGGGAGCAACGGGTACGAAGTGCAGCTCCAGGTTCAGCAGCTGACGACGTCCCAGCCGGCGACCGGTTTCTCGCAGCCGCTGACGATCCACATCGGCGCGATGCCCGGCGCGCTCGCGCCGCTCGCCTCCGCGAACGGGTCGGCGTGGACGCCGCTGACCGCGCTCGCCTCCGCCGCGCTGCCGCCCGGAACGACATCCGGCTATGTCCGCAACCGGGACGGGTCGGTCGACGTCCTCACCACCGTTCCCGGCTACTTCGGGCTCTTCCCCGAGCTGACCGCGCCGACGGCTCCCGCGACGCTGACGGGACAGTTCTCGCACGGGCAGCTCGTGCTCCGCTGGCCGAAGTCGACGAGCCTCAGCGGGACGGCGATCTCCTACCAGGTAACGCTCACCAACCATCCGGTGCTGACGGTGCCCGCGGCGACCACGGCTTTCGTGAGCTCGCTCCATCACCTGGGCCCCAGCGTCTTCCGGGTGGTCGCGACCGACGCGGCCGGGAAGTCGAGCGCGCCCTCGAAGCCGCTCGTCGTCCTCCCGTCGAAGCGGCCGAAGAAGCTCCCGAAGGCGATCCCCAAGTGGGCGTTCGCGCTCGCTGCCTGGCAACAGAGCGGAAAGGCCGGAACACGGCCGAAGGCGCCCCGGATCGTGCCCGACTGGTACTGGCGCTGGGAGGCCTGGTACGTGGCTCCGTTCCACTTCCGGGCGTAGAAGCTCCCAAAGCGCGCCCTCCCTGAGGTCAGCGATTTCCGGTTTTCGATTAGGACACCGGCCGCTCTTCGGTTTATGCTCGGAGTTCCGTTCCCGCGTGGGCGGGCCTTGCTGGCAACGACACGAAAGGGCGTACGACAACGATGGACGTGTGGAAAAGACTCTCCCGCGAGGCCCAGGTCGTCCTCGGCGGGACCGCGTTGTTTGTGATCATCTCGTTCTTCGACTGGCAGCAGGTTTCCGAAGGACCGTTCACGTTCGGCAAGAGTCTCTGGCACGGGTTCGGGATCCTCACGGTGCTGGTCGCGATCGTGCTGCTCGTCTGGGAGGTCGGGCGCGCGATCGACTACAAGATCGCGCTCGGAGGCTTCACCCCGGGCATGATCTCGGCCGCACTCGAGTTGCTGCTCGTGGTCTTCACCGTGATCACGTTCCTCGACTGGAGCCAGTTCCGTCATTGGCCTGAGTGGCTCGGTCTGGTGCTTGCGCTCGTGATCGGCGGGTTCGGCTTCGTCCGTGCCAAGTCCGAGGGAGTACAGGTCCCGGACATGTCCAGCCTCTCGAAGAGCGTCTCGATGGGCGGCTCCTCGGCGGCCGCCGCGAGCGCTCCGGCTGTCCCGCCACCGGCGGCCCCGGCATCCGAGCCGACGAGCTCGCCCGACGACACACCGTCGTCCGACTCGGGCGAGGCCTGATCTCGGCGACAGCATCCCGGTAACGGAGTCCGACGGCAGGCGCCTCCCCGGCGCCTGCTGTCGTTTGGGGACTGCTTCCCTCTTCAGGCCTGCGCCCGTCGCGGCTACCGTCGAGGCGTGCGCTCGATCGTCCCGCGCGAGGCCCTCCCGATGCTGGTCGCCGACGTCGCGGCGCTGCTCACCTTCGTCACGATCGGGCTCGTCTCGCACCATCACGGCTTCCTGCGCGGATATGCCCGCGACGTGCCGACCTTCGTCGGCGCCTGGGTCGTCGCGGCGATCGCGTTCGGGCTCTATCGCCGGCCGGAGCGCCGGCGGCTCGTCGCAACCTGGGCGGTCGGCGTCAGCGCCGCCGTGTTCCTGCGCATGCTCCTCGTCGGCCACCATCTGACCGGCTCGGAGGCGGCGTTCCTGCTCGTGTCGCTCGTGACGATCGGCGTCCTCGTGCCCGCCTTTCGCTGGGCGGTCACGCGGCTTTCGCCGCAGGCTCTCCCCGGTGGGCGAGCACCGCGTCGATGAGGCCGTAGTCGATCGCCTCGTCGGGCGTCATGAAGCGGTCGCGGTCGATGTCCTCCATCACCTGCTCGACGTCGCGGCCGGTGTGACGCGAGATGATCCCGGCCATCTGCCGGGTCAACTCGAGGATCTCGCGCGCGGCGATCTGGATGTCCGACGGCGTTCCGCGGAAGCCGCCGGAGCCCTGGTGGATCATCATCTTCGCGTTCGGGAGCGCGAACCGCTTGCCGGGCGCGCCGCCGCAGAGGATCATCGCGCCGGCGGACATGCCCATCCCCAGGCAGACGGTCGCCACGTCGGGCTTGACGTACTGCATCGCGTCGTAGATCGCCATGCCCGCGTAGGCCGAGCCGCCCGGCGAGTTGACGTAGAGCCAGATGTCCTTGTCGGAGTCGTCTGCCTCGAGCACGAGCAGCTGGGCAGCGACGAGGTTCGCGATCGTGTCGTCGACCTCCTGGCCGAGAAAGACGATGCGCTCCCGCAGGAGCCGCGAGTAGATGTCGAACGACCGCTCCCCGCGGCCGTCGGCTTCGAGCACCATCGGGACGACATGTCCAACGAGCATGAGCACCTCCTGTAACGTGCAACCGTTCGGTTGCCCACTATAGTGCAACTTAGCGGTTGCGCTTCAGGAGGTCTGGCGATGATTCACAAGGAGATCGTCTTGCCCGCCACCCGCGAGCAGGTCTGGGCGGCACTGACCGACCCGGCCGAGCTCGAGCGGTGGTTTGCCAACGACGTCGAGCTCGACCTGCGGCCCGGGGGAGCGGCCCGGTTTTGCTGGGACAACGGCGAGTGCCGCGAAGCCGTGGTGACAGAGGTCGAGCCGGGCGAGCGGCTCGCGTTCGAGTGGGCAGACGAAGGCGAGGTCGAGTTCACCCTCGACGAGGACGCCGACGGGACACGCCTCGTCGTGGTCGAGACCTCCCCGACCTGGACGACGGCGCTCGATCTCCAGGCCTCCGCGCTCGCCTATGCCTGAGCTGTCGGGCGGGGACGCCCTGACGAACGTGTTCTCGGCGCTTGCGGATCCGAGCCGCCGCCACGTGCTCGGGTATCTCGCCGACCACGGGACGGCGACCGCCACGCAGCTCACCGGCGAGCTTCCGATGACGCCGGCAGGCGGTATCGAAGCACCTCGCTGCACTGAGCGGCGCGGGCCTCGTCTCGTCGGAGCGGACCGGCCGCGAGACGCGTTACCGCCTCACCGTCGCGGGCGCGGAATGGGACGAGCGGCTCGACGCGTTGCGCCGCCACCTGACGAACCCGCCGGGCTAGGCTCTTTCGGATGGCGCTCTTCGACCAGGTCCGCGACCTGCCGCTGACGATCGAGCGGGTCGAGTACGAGGTCGCTTCGATCGAGATCTCCCCGGAGTTCACGAGGCGGACGACGATCGTCTCGCTGTCTGGCGGGGGCTTCGAGGGCCTCGGCGAGGACGTCACGTACGAATCGGCCGAGCACGATCCCGAGCGGCGCGCACAGGTCGAGCTGACCGGGAGCTGGACGCTCGAGTCGCTCTCGGCGTACCTGGAATCCGTGGATCTCTTCCCGGCCGGTACGCCCGGGCAGGCCGCCTACCGGGATTACCGCAGATGGGGATACGAGTCGGCGGCGCTGGACCTCGCGCTGAGGCAGGCGGGGCGGTCGCTCGCCGATGCAGTGGGACGCCCGGCGCGGCCTCTGAGGTTCGTCTCCTCGACGCGGGCGGCCTCGCTCGAGGGCTGGCTCGAGCTCTATCCTGCGCTGCGGTTCAAGCTCGACGCGAGTGCGACCTGGACCGACGAGCTCGTTACCGAGCTGGCCGCCGGGCGCAACGTCGACGTCGTCGATCTGAAGGGCGCCTACCACGGCACCGTCGTCGACAATCCGCCGGAGGCCGGGCTCTACCGGCGGGTCGCCGAGGGCTTCCTGGACGCCTGGATCGAGGATCCCGGGCTGACCGACGAGACGCGGGCGGTGCTTGCGCCCTATCTCGACCGCGTGACCTGGGATGCCCCGATCCATTCCTGGGCCGACGTCGAGGCGCTCGGTCACGCGCCGAGGTGCCTCAACTCGAAGCCGTCGCGCTTCGGGTCGGTCGCGCGGCTCTTCGAGTTCTACGACCGGTGCGCCGAGCAGGGGATCGCGCTCTACGGCGGAGGCCAGTTCGAGCTCGGCGTCGGCCGCGGGCAGATCCAGCTCCTGGCCGCGATCTTCCACCCGGAGGGCCCCAACGACGTCGCGCCGGGCGGCTACAACGCCTCCTCGCCTCTCCCCGGCCTCGAGGTCAGCCCGCTCGACCCGAAGCCGACCGAGACCGGCTTCCGCCGCGCCGAGTAGATCCCGCCGAGCCACTCCAGCGACGGTGGCGCGCGGCGCGGGCGTTCTCGCGTGGCGCTTCGAACAAGGGGTCAGACGCCCGATACGAAAGCGTGTCAACTCTGTGCCGACAGTGGAACGTCCTCGAGGCCAGGCTTGGATCCTCTTGGGCCGAAGAGCGCCGACCCGGCGACGGAAGGCCCCCGTTTCCAGCGATATTGCCTGCCCACCGGCGGTGGGGCTCGCGTCGAAGGGCCGCGACCGAACAGCCGCCGAGCGCCATCGCCAGACATGGCCGGAAGGGCGAGCCCCGGTGTCAGAGCCCGGGCCTCAAGCGTCACGCCCCGCGTGCGCAAAGGTGTCGCTCGGCGCGTTTGGCCCAGGGTCGCGCGCCGGCGAGGTTCGCGCCGGCTCGGGGCTACTCGTACTGGAGCGCTTCGAGGACGTTCAGCCTCGAGGCGCGGCGGGCGGGGAAGATCGCGGCGATGAACCCGACGATGATCGCCGCGACGATGAAGAGCAGGATCGTCCCGACGGGGACGGCAAACGGAACGTTTCCGACCGACTCGTCGAAGACCGCGGCGAGGCCGAACCCGACCGGAATGCCAAGAGCGGCACCGAGGAGCGCAGTGATCACCGACTCGTGACGCACCATCCTGCGGGTCTGGCGGCGCGTCATCCCGACTGCTCGCAGCATCCCGATCTCGCGGGTTCGCTCGAACACCGTGAGGATCAGCGTGTTCACGATCCCGAACAGGCTGACGATGATCGAGAGCGCAAGGAGGATGTACAGGAGAAGCAGGAACTGGTTGATGCCTGCCTCCTGCGTGTGGATGAACTGTGCCTCGGTCTGGATCTTCGCGTCGGGGAACGTCTTCAGGAGCTTGGTCAGCTTCGCGGTGTTGGCCGATGTCACTCCTCCCGGCATGTCCACGAACGTGAACACGTTCTGCGGGTCGGGATAGACGGAGTCGAATGCCTGCGAGGAGACGCTGACCGACCCGAGCGCCGAGCCCCCGGGCGGGGGCGCAACGATCGCCTTCACCGAGAGCGACAGGAACTTCCCACCGGGTGTCTCGAGCCGGAGCGGCGAGCCGACCGTCAGGTGGTGCGTCTTCGCGTAGCCCTTGTCGACGATCGCGCCGTGCCTGCCGAGCCCGTCGAGCGAGGCGTTCGAGCCTGCCTGCCAGCTCAGCTTGACGACCTTCGAGAGCCCAGGCTCGATCCCGGCGATCTGCACGGTGTGCCCGAAGACGCGCCCCTCGCCCGCACGCAGGCCGGCGACCACGGTCGCCACGCCCGACTTCCGCAGCTCGTTCGCCGAGTCGACCGACGTCGGCAGGAAGCCGTTCTCGGAGGTGAGCGCATAGTCGGAGTTGAACTGCGCCGTCACCGCACCCTCGAACCGCTGCTTGAGACCGGCGGCGAGCACCGCCACGGTCGTGACGAGCGCGAGGCCGATCATGAGCGCGGCCGCCGTCGATGCCGTCCGGCCCGGGTTGCGCATCGAGTTCGAGCGCGCGAGCGTCCCCGCGACGCCGCCGATCGCCGCCGCCGGCCGGCCCAGCACCGATGCGAGCGGCCGCGCGATCGACGGGGCGACCATCGCGACTCCGACGAACACCCCGAGGACCCCGATGCCGAGGACGGAGAGCCGAACCCCGGTGTGGAGCCCGTGGTCGAACGCACCGACGAAGACGAGGGCAAGCGCGAGAGCGCAGACGGCGAGCGCGACCACCGGCCCGTACCGCGAGAAGCGCGTCGGCGGCAGGATCGACCCCTCGCGGACAGCGGCGATCGGCGGCACCCGCGTGGCGCGTATCGCGGGGCGCAGGCTCGCGACCACGGTCACGAGAATCCCGACGACGAGCGAGACGATCACGGTGCGCCAGGCGAACACGAGCCCGGTCTGCGGCAGGTCGGCGCCGAAGGCCTTGAAGAGCGCGTCGAGCCCTTTTGCGATCGCGAGGCCGACGAAGAGCCCGACGACCGACGCGAGCGTCCCGGTCACGAGGCCCTCGATGAAGACGATGCGGCGAATCTGGCTGCCCTGGGCGCCGACCGCGCGGAGCGTGGCGAACTCCCGTGTCCGCTGGGCGATCGTGATCGAGAGCGTGTTCGCGATCACGAAAGCGCCGACGAAGAGGGCGATCCCGCCGAACGCGAGCAGGAAGTAGTTGAGGAACGAGAGCTGGTCGCTGATGTCGTTGGTCTGCTGCGTCGCCTCCTGCTGGCCCGTACGCACCTGCGTGTGCGGCGGCAGCACGTTGCGGATCTGCGCGAGAAGGTCAGAGGTCGAGACCCCGGGCTTCGCCGCGACGTCGATCTGGTCGAGCTCGCCGACCTTGTGAAAGATCTGCTGCGCCGTCTTCAAATCGAAGATGGCGAGCGTGGCGCCGCCGAGCGACGAGACGTTGCCGAACTTGACGACCCCGGTGAGCTTGTACTTGCTCTCGGCGCCCGCGCGCGGGATCACGCCGACCTTGTCGCCGACGACGAAGTGCTGCGCCTTGGCCGTGTGCTCGTCCATCGCCACCTGCCCCGGGCCCGTCGGCCAGGTGCCCGACACGAGGGTGAGCGGATTGAATTGCAGGTCGCCGCCGGAGTTGACGCTGAACGCGAGCCCCGGCGCGCCGCCGGCCCCGCCGACGACCTTGCCGTCGCGGCCGACGAACTGCGCCTGGTCGCCGATGCCGCCGACCGCGGCCGCGACGTCCGGGACGGAGCGGACCTTGGCGAGCGTCGACTCCGGGAACGACGGAGCATTCTGCGAGCCGCCGAATACCGCCTTGCCGGTGACGACCGCAGCCGAGTTCGCGTAGGCGGTCGTGAAGATCTGCTTGAAGCTTGCGTTGATCGTGTCGGTGAGGACGAACGTCCCGCTGACCATCGCGACACCCATGACGATCGCGAGGGAGGTGAGCGCGAGCCGCAGCTTGCGCCCGAGGAGGTCCTTGAGCGCGACGCGGATCACTGTTGCGGCGGGGCGATCGTCTCGAGCTCGTTCATCGTCTGGAGGACCTCCGCGGCCGAGGCTCCATGCTGATCGAGGACGATCTTGCCGTCGGCGATGTAGAGGATCCGGTCGGCGATCGCGGCAGCCCGCGGGTCGTGGGTGACCATGACGATCGTCTGCCCGTAGGAGTTACAGCAGTCGCGGAGGAGAGAGAGGATCTCGTCGCTCGAGCGTGAGTCGAGGTTGCCGGTGGGCTCGTCCGCGAAGACGACCGTGGGCCGCGAGACGAGCGACCGGGCGACCGCGACGCGCTGCTGCTGGCCGCCCGAGAGCTCCGCCGGACGGTGCGAGAGCCGCGGCGCCAGGCCGACCTTGTCGATCAGCTCGGTGAACCAGGCGGCGTCGGCGTCCTCCCCTGCGACGGAAAGCGGGAGCTTGACGTTCTCCTCCGCCGTCAGCATGGGGAGCAAGTTGTAGAACTGAAAGACGAAGCCGATGTGGCGGCGGCGGAGCAGCGTCAGCTCCTTGTCGTTCATGCTCGTGATCTCCTCGCCGGCGACCGCGACCGTTCCGTTGGTCGGCTTGTCCAGCCCCGCGAGGATGTGCATCAGGGTGGACTTGCCGGAGCCCGACGGCCCCATGACGGCGGTCAGCTTGCCGCGCTCGATCTCGAGCGAGACCCCGCGCAGCGCGTCGACGGCGGTCTCACCCTCCCCGTAGCGGCGCGTGAGGTCGGAGGCGCTGACGACTGAAGTCGAGCTTTCCATCACGTCGAGACTACCCGTGAGCTCGCCCCTCGGGCCATCCGTGAACACCCTGGTTCGACCCTCGGGTCGAACCCTCGGACCGTCTGGCCCTAAGAAGCGCCTTCCGCGAACTGCGGGATGATCTCGCGGCCGTAGGCATCGAGCGTCTCCTCCTGCGCGTTCGTCATCAGGTACACGTTGAACTGGTCGACGCCGACCGACTCGAGCTGCCGCAGCTTCGCGGTGCACTGCTCGGCCGAGCCGATCACGCAGAAGCGCTCGCAGATCTCGTCGGTGACGAACTCGCCGTGGGCGGCGCCGACGCGGGAGTGGTCCTTGTAGTCGTAGAACTTCCGCGCCTTGACGAAATCGGTGAGCTCGGAGGGGATCTCCGAGTCGTAGCCGTAGCGCTCGACGAGGTCCATGACGTGGTTGGAGACCATCGCGGGGAACCAGCGAACCTCCTCGCGGCAGGCGGCGATGTCGTCGGAGACCTTCGACGGCGCACCGACGATGCACGAGAGCGCGTCGGGGTCCCGGCCCGCCTGCTCGGCGGACTTCCGGGCGGTCGCCATGATCCACTCGATGATGGCGGGGTCGGCGAGCTGGATGATCACCCCGTCGGAGACGCGGCCTGCGACGGCGAGCGCCTTCGGCCCGTAGCCGGCGATCCACATCGGGATCTGCGGCTCGGTGCGCGCCCAGGTGAGCTGGAGGTCCTTGCCGTTCCAGTTGACCTCGCGGCCGTTCATGAAGTCGCGGATCATCCGGCAGGCCTCCTCGAACTCGGCCACCTTCACGGGCTGCTGGCCGATGAAGCGCCGCGCCGAGTCGCCGCGGCCGATGCCCATCACCATCCGGCCGCCCGAGATGTCGTGCAGGGTGGCGTACGCGCTCGCGAGCACCGTGGGCTCGCGGGTGCCGGGGTTGGTGACGAAGTGGCCGAGCTTCAGGGTCGAGGTGCGATCGGCCGCGAGCGCGAGGAGCGGGATCGACTCCTGCCAGAGGACGTGGGAGTCGTACGTCCAGCCGTAGTCGAAGCCGTTCTGCTCGGCGAGCTGCAGCAGCTCGAGGAACCGCTCGAACGGCGGATCGGGAAGCACGGTGACACCGAACTCGATGGCCATCTGGCGAGCCTAACCTCCCGGTCGGTCCGGACGCGAGCGACCGTGCCCCTGGTTGGGTTACCTGCACGAATGACTTCTCGCCTCGGAGTGCTCATCCTGCACGTCGGCGCTGGGTTCTTCGCGACTCTGTCGTGCGGGAAGCGCGGGCTCACACGCGTTGCACGAGTCAGGCGGTTACTTCTTCCGACCGACCGTCAGTCACCTCCCCAGCGACCTATCGATCGCTTCCACGCGCCCGCACGAATGTCGGCCAACCCTAACAGGTCGCAGGGCGAAATCCGCATCACGAAACGCGTCTGTGAACTACGAACCTGCTTAGTCGGGCTCGTTCGCGAGTTGCTCGCGGAGGCGCCGCTCCGCATCGGTCATCCGCCGTTCTACGAGCTTCCGGGTGATCTTGGCGTTGCGCACCATCTCGGCACGAGCCTCGAGATCAGCCTTCGTCGGCCGCTTCTTCTTCATCGTCATCACCTCCCAGGAGCGCCTCGATCCGCTCGACCGACCGCGCGATGTCCGCGATGTTGAACAGCAAGCCGTGAAGCTCTTCCTGCGTGATCAGCTCTTCGGTCACGCACTAGATGGTGCCTGGCGCACCCGCCTCGGACAAGTGTCCGAAACCGCCACGGAGCCGTCAGCCGGCGAGCCAGGCGAGCGTCTTCGACGCGAGCCGGTCGAGCGCCTCGACCGACAGCTCCAGGTGCTCGACCTTCGTGTCCTCGAGCTTCGTGTGCGAGAGCCCGCGGAGGCTCTGGACGAAGAGCATCACGGTCGGGATGCCTGCGCGCGCGACCTCGGCCGCGTCGTGGAGCGGGCCGGAGGGCAAGCGGTGCGACGTGCCGGCGACCTCCCGGATCGCCTCGTCCGCAAAGTCGATCAGTGTCTCGTCGAAGAGGATCGGCTCGATGCTCCAGAGGCGCTCCCAGGAGACCTCGATGTTTTCCTCGTGCGCGAAGCGCTCCGAGGCCGCCTGCGCGGCGGCGAGCATCGAGGCGAGCGTGTCCGCGTCGAGGTGGCGCTGGTCGAGGAGCTGCTCTGCCGTCTCGACGACGGAGGTGACGATCCCGGGCCGGCAGACGACCCCACCCGAGGTGCAGACGGCACCGCCGCCGGCGTCGGCTGCGATCGTGCGCAGCTCGAGCGCGAGCTTCGCGGCGCCGGCGAGCGCGTCGCGCCGCTTGTCCATCGGGGTCGAGCCGGCGTGGGCAGCCTGGCCGCGCCAGGTGATCCGCGAGCGCTCGACGCCGAAGGTGCCGAGGACGACGCCGAGCGGCAGGTCGAGCGACTCGAGTACCGGGCCCTGCTCGATGTGAAGCTCGAGATAGGCGCCGGCGCCCTCGAGCTGTGCGTGTGCCTGCAGCGCACGGTCGAGGTCGACTCCGTGCTCGGCAAGCGCGTCGGGAAGGGCGACGCCGTCCCGGTCCGTGAGCTTGCGGAGCTCGTCCTGGTCGCGCATCGAGCCCGCGGCGGCCGAGGAGCCGAAGAGCGACCGCCCGAAGCGCGCGCCCTCCTCGTCGGCCCAGTTGACGAGCCGCACCGCCACCGGCGGCGTGCCCTCCTCGGCGATCCGCCGGAACACCTCGGCTCCCGCGATCACGTTCAGGCAGCCGTCGAGCCACCCGCCGTTCGGAACGGAGTCGAGGTGGCCTCCGATCAGGAGCGACGGCGTCCCTTCGCCGATCGTGAACCACTGGTTTCCGGCCTGGTCGATCTCCTCGCGGGCACCGGTCGGCTCGAGCTTCGCGCGTAACCACGCCCGCGCGCGCTCCCACGTCTCCGTCCAGGCGACCCGCTGCGCGCCCTCCGCGTCGCCGGTGAGCGCGCGGAGCTCCTCGAGCTCGGCGACCGTCCGTGCCGGTTGCAGGGCCATCGCGCGATCCTACCGCGCCTTCAAGAGGCGCTGTAGACAGGAAAAACGCTGGAATGATACGGTTTTGGCCTACTGCGCATGCGGCGCGCACACAAAAAGCCACTTTTGGGTGATAGGCAGGGCGGGACGATCGTCCGACGAATCTCGGACCATGGTCCATTGGACGAGTGTGCGCTGCCTCGAGACAGTGCTTCAAGGTGCGTCTACCCCGGAGGTCGCTTCGTGAAACTTCGCCGTCTCTATCGCCATGTACGGGACGAGCCCGGGCAGGCAGTCGTCGAGATGGCCCTGCGTGCTGCCGATCCTGATGCTGATCATCCTCGGGATCTTCAAGTTCGGAGTCGTCTACAACAACTACCTCCAGCTCACTGATGCAGTGCGCTCGGGCGCGCGTCAGTACGCCGTGGAGCGTGACCAGTCGACGCCGTGTGCCGACTCGGCGCAGGCGATCGTCAACGCGGCCGGTGGCCTCGGGGTTGGGAACATCACCGGCTCGATCACCGAGGAAGGCCTCTCGTGGGCGTTCACCGTAGACGGAACCACGAAGATGCCATCCCAATCAGGCGCGACGATCTGCGCCGGGTCGCAGACGACGGGCGCCGTCTACCCCGCTTCCGGTGACCCGGCGACGGTGTCGGCGAGCTACCCATGCGACCTCACCATCTTCGGCATCACGATCGACCCAGGATGCAAGCTGACCGCCTCCGCCACCGAACGCGTCGAATGAGACGACGGCTCGTCAGCTGGGGCCGGTCACGCAGGCCATGAGGTCGCCGACGACAAGGGCCAGTCGATCATCTTCGTCGCGATCGCGTTGATCGTGTTGCTGGGGTTCGTCGGGATCGTGATCGACGTCGGAAGGCTCTACGTCACGCAGCGGCATCTCCAGACCGCAACCGACGCAGCTGCTCTCGCCGCGGCGCAGGATCTGCCGAACGGCACGACGGCGCTCGCGACGGTCTGCACGTACAGCGCGACAGCCGCCACGGGCAACTGCCCAGCCACCGACAATTCCGGCGGATACATCCCGTGCCGGTGCCGCCGGCAGCAACTTGAACTCGAGCCTCGACACCGTCTCGACGAAGGCAATACTCGAGTGCCTCTCCAAGACCTCCGCCGGGGAGAACTGCCTGACCGGCACCGGCTGCCGACCAGCGTACTTCCCGCCCTACTGGCACTGCCAACGGACGTGGCGGGCTGCAACGCGATCAAGGTCACCGAGACAACCGACCGTGCAGCCGATCGTCATGCAGATCCTCGGGCTCGGCAGCACGACGGTCAGCGCCAGTTCGACCGCAAGCCTCGCCGGCGGAAACTGCAAACCGCTCGACATCGAGGTCGCTCTCGACCGTACGACCTCGATGAACCACGCCTGCACCGGCGTCACCGTGCCGGGAATATCCACTACGCCCACGAAGTTCGATTGTGCGAAATACGGCGTCCGCCAGCTTCTCGAGGAGCTGGCACCCTGCCAGACGACGCTTTCGTCGTGCGGCACCGTCGTCACCGGAAACGACGTTGCCGAGCCGCTCGACCGGGTCGGGATGATGGCCCTCCCGGCGGAAGACCCGCCGACTTCGAACACGAACACGACAATCGCCAACGAGACCGACTGCTACCAGAACATCGGCGGGAGCGACCTCACCCTCAACACGACGGCGGGCGACTACCAGATGGTGCCCTTGTCGAGCGACTACAAGCTGACGGACGCCACGTCCCCGAAGAACGAGACGATCCTCAACGACAGCTCCGACCTCGTCAAGTCGGTGTGGTGGGGGAAATGTCCGGGAGGCACCTACCCCGCCAACAACGGATCAGGTGTCGGATCCTCGATCGCAGAGGTCGGAACGACGGTGGCCAGCAACAATGGGATCGGCGGCGGCCCGAGCACCGCAACGAACGTCAGCAAGGGTTCCCAGTCGCCAAGCGGGATCAACTCCGGCACACCGCGACAGTTCGACAACCAGGGAACGGCCGGTATCACGCCCGGGACTCCCAGGTCGTTCAACAACGGGACGTCGTCTCCCATCACCGGTGGCCCGAGTGCCGGATCGGGCTACCACACCCAGGCGAACTCGACCACGACGACCGGAGGCGTGCTGACAGTCGCCCCGGGTAAACCCACCGGCGCAAACGGGGCGAATGACGTTCTCATAGCCACGGTCTCAGTGAAGAGCGCCACGATCGTGATCTGTGCGCCAACGGGCTGGACCGCGATCGGAGCACTGAATTCGGCAGGGACCGGATCGAGCAGGGTGGTTCAGGAGGCGTTCTGGGCGCCGAGCTCAGTCGCCTCAACGGCGTTCGCGCTCCGAACAACTACGGGCTGCTCGGCCAACGCGACAGTCACATCGGTGAGCGCGATCATCGCGCGCTATGGCGGTCTCGATACGACAGCCCAGCCGGACGCCACGAGCACGACCACCAACACTGCGGGCACCAGCTCTGCCTTGACTTCGCCGAGCGTCTCCGGCGCGGAGACCGTTCACGGCGACGAAGTGGTTCATCTTTACGGAACCGCCGATACATCCATAAGCGCGGGTGGTGATGTCAGGAGGGGATCGGCGACTTCAGCGATACCGGCGTTCCGGCCTGGGGCAACGCCAACAACGAAACTGGCGTCACCTCCACGGCAAACGGCGACTGGATCGGTGAAACCGTGGCCTTGCAGCCCGCGCGGCCGGCCAACGTTCAAATCACGGCCGTCCCGACCGGGTCGGCGACCGGAGACCTCCTGATCGTTACCGTAGCCGCGCGTGGCCTGGGCGCCGGGGCGTCGATCTGCGCGCCCAACGCAAACTGGACCCCTGTCCCCTATAACGGCAACACGACCGGAAACATCACGTCAGGGACAAACGGGCTGTCCGTCACCGAGGAGACCTTCTACAAGTTCTACAACAGCCCGACCACCGACACTCTGCCCTTCACCTTCACATTCAAGACCAGTGCGGGTAGCTGCGGCGGCGCTACGGCGTTTGCGACCGCCGTGATTCAGCGCTACGCGGGCGTCTCCACGACAAACCCGATCGACCCACCGACAGCGGCCAACATCACCGCTCCGACGACGGGGAACGGCACCGCACTCACGGCGCCTTCCGTTACGACTACGGCTGCAGGAGACCAGGTCATTCGCACGTGGGCGACGGGCAGCACCACCCTCACCGGAACCACGTATACGTCTTCCAACGGCTATGTCACGAGCAGCGGCATCAGCGACGCGGCACTCGACGCGCCGTCTGCAACCGGAACAGCCGCTGCGAACGGGAGCGCGACCGCCGACAACTGGGTCGGACGCACCTTCGCGCTCCAGCCCGCCTTGAGCACGGCCACACAGGGGAACGTCAAAATCACGGCACTGCCGAGCGGGATCGCGACAGGCGACTTCCTTCTCGTAACCGTCGCCGCGCGCGGGCTCGGCGCAGGCGGTTCGATTTGCGCGCCGAATGCCAACTGGTCGTCCGTCACCTATAACGGCAACACAACCGGGAATATCACCTCGGGCACCACCGCAGCCTCGGTCACCGAGCAGAGCTTCTACAAGTTCTACAACAGCCCGACCGCCGACACACTGCCGCTGACGTTCACCTTCAAGACGAGCGCCGGAAGCTGCGGCGGGGTCAACGCATTCGCATCCGCTGTCGTCCAGCGCTATTCGGGCGTTTCGACGACCAGCCCGATCGACCTAGGCTCAGGCGCTGGCCCGATCACGAATGTTCCGGTCCCGACGACCGGGAACGGCACCGCACTCACCGCGCCCACGTATACGACGACCGTTGCCGGAGATCAGGTGATACGCACGTGGGCGACCGGCAGCACCACTCTCACCGGCACCACCTACACCTCTTCGAGCGGTTACGTCACGAGCAGCGGCATCAGCGACGCGGCTATCGACCCGCCCTCGGCGACCGGCACAGCAACTGCGAGCGGTAGTGCGACCGCCGCCGACAACTGGGTCGGCCGCACCTTCGCGCTGGAACCGTCATTGCCCACCAGCATTTCCTTCGGCGCGCCCTCGGCCGGCCTCAGCGCCGGAGATTTCCTGGTAACGAGCGTGACTGCGCGCGGTCTCGGGGCGGGCGCCTCCATCTGCGCGCCGAGCGGCTGGACGGCCGTGTCCTACAACGGCAACGCAACCGGCAACATCACCTCCGGCACCATCGGCGCCTCCGTCACCGAGCAGAGCTTCTACAAGTTCTACAACAGCGCAACCGACACGACACCGATCACCTTCACTTTCAAGACCAGCGCAGGAAGCTGCGGGGCCGCCGGAGCTCTCGCCAGCGGAATCCTCGTCCGCTATACCGGCGTGAACACGACGGCCAACGCGCAGATCGATCCGGGGACATCCCCGAACTTCATCCCTTCGCCGAAGACTGGGTCGACGACGGCGCTGGCGGCACCTGGCTCGTCCGCCCCGACCTACCAGACAACGGTGAACGGCGATCAGATCGTGTGGACATATGGCACCGGCTACACCAGCATCGGCGGAGTCACGTCTTCTTCGTCGAGCGACGCGACATCGAGCGGAATAGAGGACCAAGCGCAGACGACGGCCGGGGTCATCCCAGCCGGAACCGCGACAACGACGAGCGCCGACAACTGGACGGCCCGGAGCTTCGCGCTCGAACCGACACCTCTCACGTCACTCATTGTTTCGAGGCCCGGAACCCCAGCCTCCGGTGACGTAGTGGTCGTGACCGTCACCGCACGCGCAACCGGAAGCGGCGGCAGCGGTATCATCTGCGCCCCCACCACGATCACCGACCCCGATGGCGACTCGTGGACGACGATTTCACCGAACGGCTCCGCCGCCGAACTTACGGCGGGCACGGGGTCGTCGCAGATCACCCACGCGACGTTCTGGAGCGTCCGCAGCACCGCGAACACCGAGACGTTCCCCTTTACATTCCACACCGGTTCGTGCAGTGGATCCTCGATCTCGGACTCGGCGACCGCCGTCGCCGCTGACTTCACGGGTGTCGACGTGGTCACCCCAGGCCCCGTGGACAACAACGGCGACTCGGCCGCCACGTCAACCGGCGAGTCCCTCGCGACCCGCGTACGTCAGCAAGACTTCGCTCAAGGCCAATGCGGTGACGATGGACTACTTCAACGACGAGGTCGTTCATACGTGGGGAACGTCCGCGAGCACAATCACGAACACGGACGTCGTCACCGGCACCTCGGGGACCAACTCTTCGGCAACCGGCTTCACCGACTCCGGGGCAGGTGGGGCCATCGGAGCGAGCGGCACGGTAACCGCGACGACAGCGACCGCCAATGGCATCGGTGAGACCTTCGCGCTCGTCCCTTCCAACGGCGGGTGTGTGCCGGGTGGGAGTTCGACCGGCGAGTGCTACTACGGGCTCGAGGCCCCGCAGAACGGATACGTGCGCGGAAGCGACGGTAATGGTGACACCTTCTATTACACGGCGATTAGCGAAGCCCAGTCGGCGGTGACGACTTACGGCCAGACCGGCTCGCAGAAGGTGATCATCATCCTCGGAGACGGCGACGAGAACATCGCCGGCCCGGACGCCTGCAAGAAGTCGATTGCAAACGCCGAAACTGCAGAGGCGGCAGGGATCTGGCTCATCACGATCGCCTACAACTCCACGGACGGCGCGACGAGCGGCTGCGTCACCGACTACTCGAACACCTATCACGGAACGCTCGCGATCTCGCCGGAGTGCTCCATGCATCTCATCGCGGACAACCCGGTGACCGACAACACGGCGTTCCCGGGCTTCCCGGCCACTGCGCAGAACTACACGCAGATCACGCAGGCCGAGATGAACGACATCTGCGGTACCGACTCGACAAGCGACACCCAGGTGACCGGCTCCCGCTACTTCAACGCCACGAACGACGCCGACCTGAGTGCTGTGTTCCAGGAGATCGGCGAGAGCCTCTCGACGGAACGCCTCGTCAGCGACTCGGCCTCATAACTCAACCCGTTCTCGCGGGGTCAAGGTCCGCCGAAGGAGGATGTCCATGTTCAGAATCGCGAAGACCGGTCTCACGGCAGTGGCAATCGCATGCTTGGCGACTGCTTGGGCGACTGCTTCCGCAAGTGCCGCCCCGGATCCATGCGCACTCGTTCCGGCCGCGACTGTGAAGGCGGTCTTCGGTGGAACTGCGACACCGACGTTCGTTGCCTCGGCGACCGCGACGACGGCTGACGTGCAACTACAACAACGGAAAGCTCACGGTCGAGATCGGTTCAACCGCGCTCACGAACCTTGCGCCGGCGCTCAAGACGACGTCAAAGTCGCCGACCTCCCGCACGGCCTCTACTCGACCTACGCCCACACGACCCAGACCCAGATCGTGTTCTACGAGGGATCGGCGGCAACGGGATCTACGTCGTGATCAGGCAACTACGTGCGGATCCCGCAGGCAAAGCTCGTGAAGCTCGCGAGGCCTCAACAAGCTCTCGCCGCGACACGAACTCGGCTCCGGCGGCGGCATGCCTCGCCCTGACGCGGTCGACGGGCCGCTCCGCGCATCTAAAATCGTCGGATCGAGCGAAAGGAGCGGGCCGTGTCGGTGCTGATCAAGGGTGGTCGTGTCGTGACCGCGGCGGAGGATCACGTCGCGGACGTGTTCATCGACAACGAGCGCGTCTCGCTGATCGGCGAGGACCTCGACCTGCAGGCCGACATCACGATCGACGCCCGCGGCAAGTACCTGCTGCCGGGCTGCGTCGATCCGCACACGCACCTCGACATGCCCTTCGGCGGCACGACCACGATCGACGACGTCGAGTCGGGCCAGACCGCGGCGGCGTTCGGGGGCACGACCTGCCACGTCGACTTCTGCATCCAGGGGAAGGGCCAGACCTTCGGCGATGCGCTGGACGACCTGGCGTTCCAAAGCAGCAGGGAAGCAGCTGATCGACATGGGCTACCACATCGCGATCACCGACCTCAGCGACCCCGCGGCGCTCGAGGAGCTCGCGACGCTGCCCGACCAGGGCGTCACCTCCTACAAGCTCTTCATGGCCTACAAGGGCGCGCTGATGGTCGACGACGACACCCTCTTCCGCACCATGGAGGTCGCTGCCCGCACGGGCGCCCTGGTGATGGTGCACGCCGAGAACGGCGATGCGATCGACATCCTCGTCCGCAAGGCGCTCGCCGACGGCAACACCGAGCCGCACTGGCACGCGCTCACCCGGCCGCCCGAGACCGAGGGCGAGGCGACCAACCGCGCGATCCAGCTCGCCCGCGTCGCCGGCGCGCCCCTCTACGTCGTCCACGTCTCGTGCAAGGAGTCGGTCGAGCCGATCGCCCTCGCCCGCGCGAAGGGCTGGGACGTCTGGGGCGAGACCTGCACCCAGTACTTCTTCATCGACGACAGCTTCCTCGAGCGCCCGAACTTCGAGGGCGCGAAGTACGTCTACACGCCTCCGCCGCGCGACAAGTCGAACCACGAGGTGCTGTGGGACGCCGTGCGCACCGACGTGCTCTCGGCGATCTCGACCGACCACTGCGCGTTCTCCTGGGAGACGCAGAAGAGCCTCGGGCGCGACGACTTCTCGAAGATCCCCAACGGCGGGCCCGGCATCGAGAACCGCCTCCAGATGATCCACAGCTTCGGCGTCCGCGAAGGGCGGATCTCGTTGAACCGGATGGTCGAGCTGCTCGCCACCAACCCGGCGAAGCTCTTCGGCCTCTACCCGCGCAAGGGGACGATCGCGGTCGGCTCGGACGCCGACATCGTCGTCTTCGACCCCGAGAAGCGCGTCACGATCTCGGCGGACGACCACCACTCCCGCGTCGACTACAACCTCTACGAGGGAACCGAGGTGACCGGCTCGCCCGAGACGGTCCTGCTGCGCGGCAACGTGATCGTCGACGGCGACGAGCTCGTCGCAGAGCCGGGGATCGGCCAGTTCGTCGCCCGGGCGAAGTTCGGCGAGCCGCTCTCCTCGGCACGCAAGCCGGTCGCTGCGTGATCGACGCCCGGTGGCGGATCGAGATCGACCGGCCCCCCGAGCAGGTCTTCGACTTCCTCGCCGACCTCGACAACGAGCCGAGCTTCGTCCCGGACGTCTCGAACGTCGTCAAGCAGACCGAAGGGCCGATCGGGATCGGCACGGTCTACACGGAGGACTTCAAGCGCATGGGCGCCTTCACGACGACGCTCGACCAGTTCGAGCGGCCCTCGAAGCTCGGCTTCGACGCCCGCAACTCGAAGTCCAACGTCCTCGTGCGCTTCCACCTCGCGCCGAGCCCGGCCGGGACGCAGGTGACCTGCGAGCTCACGCTCACCTTCAAGGGCTTCTCGAAGGTGATGGAGCCGCTGATGGCCGGGAAGATCCGCACAGGAGATCGAGAGCTCGCGCGGGCCGATGCTCAAGCAGGCGCTCGAAGCCGGCTCGTAGCGGGCGCCGCAGCTCAGTCGGAAAATCGGATTCACCTACTGTAGGATTCGGTGACCATGAGAACCACGTTGCGCTCCAAGGGACAGCTCACGCTGCCGGACGCGATCCGCAAAGCCGCTCACCTCGAAGAGGGAGACCTCCTCGACGCCGAGATCACCGCGGAGGGCATCCTGCTGCGACCGCAGAAGCTGATCGACGCGACCCAGGCGTGGTTCTGGTCGCCGGAGTGGCAGGCAGGTGAGCGCGAGGCCGACGCCGACCGCGCCGCGGGAAGGATCGAGTCGTTCTCGTCGGACGAGGAGTTCATCGGGGTCTTGCGAGGTCGCGCCAAGAGCCGCGGTCGGCGAACCTCGGCATAGCGAGCATTGCCGACCTTCGCCTGGCTGGCCCGTTTCGCGACCGACTTCGATGCGTTGTCACCCGCGGAGCAGACCGCGTTCCTCGCCGCCGTCGCGGAGTTCGTCGACGACCTCCGACGAGGCGCCGGGTTCCGCAAGGGACTTCGAGTCAAAGGAGTGCAAGGCGCAACGGGCATCTACGAGATGACCTGGGCGGGCGACGGAAGGGCGACGTTCGAATACGGGCAAGCCATCGTCGCCGGCCAGCCCCACATCGTCTGGCGCCGAGTGGGCACGCATCGGATCTTCGGCCGCCCCTGACACCAGCGAACGGCCGGCCGTTCGCGCCGAGCTAAGGCTCGCTAGCGGAGCGCCTCGGCGAGGGCGGGCTCGAGCCACGGGTGGCGGAACTCGAAGCCCTCGAGCACCCGCGAGCTTGCCTTGCGGCCGTGGAGCAGCAGGTCGGCCTGCTCGCCGAGGGCGAGACGCAGGGCGACGGCGGGTGTGGGCAGAAGCGCCGGCCGGTGCAGGACGCGTCCGATCGCCTGTGCGACCTCGCGCTGGCGCAGCTGCTCGGGCGCCACGGCGTTCACCGGCCCGGCGAGGGACTCGTCGTCGATCGCGAGGCGAAGGATCCCCACGAGGTCGTCGAGCGCCACCCACGGAAACCACTGCCGGCCGTTCCCGAGCGGGCCGCCGACGAAGAGCCGGAACGGCAGCGCCATCAGCGTGAACGCCTTGGAGCCCTTGCCGACCACGGGTGCCGTTCGCACCGCCACGTGCCGGACGCCCGCAGCCGCGCCTGCGGCCTCCCACGCGACGCACACGCCGGCGAGGAACGAGTCGCCCGGCGGGCTGCTCTCGTCGACCGGCTCCTCGCCGCGGTCGCCGTAGTAGTCGATCCCGGAGGAGGTGACGAAGACCCGGGGCGGGCTCGAGGCGGCCGCGATCGCCTCTGCGAGGGCGCGCGTGGTCTCGACGCGGCTCGAGCGGATCGCCTCCTTGCGCCGGGCGGTCCAGCGCGGGCCGCCGATCGAGACGCCGGCGAGATTGACGACGGCATCCGCACCGTCGACCTCGCCCCGCGCATCGGCCCAGACGACCCTGCGCGCCGGGCCTGCTCCGGCGCTTCGCGAGATCACGACGGGCTCGTGCCCGTCCGCGGCAAGCGAGGCCACGAGCGCCGAACCGATGAACCCCGAGCCTCCGGCGACGACGACCTTCACGGGGCTCAGCTCGACCCGTAGCCGAGCTTCTTCAGCATCTTCTCGAGCGCCACGATGAACTTGTCGTTCTGGGGCCACACGTTCGGGCCGCGCAGGAACCCGTGGCGCTGGGCGGCCGAGAGCTCGCCGGTGCACTTGCTCTTGTGCCCGAGCAGGTACTGGTCGGCACACCACGCGGCGAGCACTCCGCGAACGTCGCCGTCGGGCTTGCCGCGGTAGCTGATGTAGGCATCCCACCACTGCGCCGCGTCCTTCTTCAGCAGGTCGGGCCGGGATGAGGTGACGTCGACGAGGTGGCCGTCGGCGGCGATCGTCCAGACCTGCGCCGGCAGGCCAGAAGCTGCGAAGGAGGTGAAGGCGTAGGCGAAGCGGTCGTCGGCCGTCAGGAGCTCGGCGGTGCCGTCGAAGCGCTGCACCTCGTAGCCCGGGTCGCCCCAGTCGTGGAAGATCGTGCGAGGCGTCTTCGAGCCGTTGACGAGAACGATCAGGCTCTCGAAGCAGCAGTGCGCGCCGCCGGTGAAGAAGTCGACGATCGCGTCCGGGGTGTCGGTCGTCCAGACCCGCTGGAGCGAGAGCGTGTGGTGGGAGCCGAGCCCGCAGCGCTCCGAGGTGCAGATCTCGCGGTCGTAGACCTTCCTGCCGGCATTCGTGACGACGAGCCGGAGGTGCCGGAAGACCGGCGGGCCGAAGTGGGAGATGCGCCGTTGGCCGCTCAGGACGGCCCGGACCGAGCCGACGCGCTTGGCGGTCTGCACGTTCGTCCAGGGATGCGGCGCCGCCGCGGCAGCCGAAGTCGCCCACACCGCCGCGACGAGCGCGGCTGCTAGTAAGAGCCCGGGTCAGCGCCGTGCGCTCAACGCGTCTGCGGGAAGCCGAGGTCGATCTTCGACGTCGCCGGGTCGGGCCAGCGCGAGGTCACGACCTTGGAGCGCGTGTAGAAGTCGATGCCCTCCGGCCCGTAGATGTGGCGGTCGCCGAAGAGGCTCGCCTTCCAGCCGCCGAAGGAGTAGTAGGCGACCGGCACCGGGATCGGCACGTTGATCCCGACCATCCCCGCCTGGACGTCGAACTGGAACTGGCGGGCGACGCCGCCGTCGCGCGTGAAGATCGCCGTCCCGTTGCCGTAGGGGTTGTCGTTGATCAGCTTGATCGCCTCGTCGTAGGTCTCGACGCGCGTCACGCCGAGCACCGGGCCGAAGATCTCGTCGCGGTAGTTGTCCATCCCCGGCTTGACGTGATCGATCAGCGACGGCCCGAGGAAGAAGCCCTCGCCTTCCGGCGTGCTCTCGCGCCCGTCGACGACGACGGTCGCGCCCTCGCCCGGAGCACGCTCCACGTAGGAGGCGACCTTGTCGCGGTGCTCGCGCGTGACGAGCGGCCCCATCTCCGAGTCGGGCTCGAGGCCGTTGCCGACCTTCACCTTCGGGATCCGCGTCTTGATCGCCTCGACGAGATCGTCGGCGACGCCGCCGACGGCCACCACCATCGAGACGGCCATGCAGCGCTCGCCGGCGGAGCCGTAGCCCGCCGAGACGGCGGCGTCGGCGGCCATGTCGATGTCGGCGTCGGGAAGCACGATCATGTGGTTCTTGGCGCCGCCGAGCGCCTGGCAGCGCTTGCCGGCCGCGGTGGCGGTCTCGTAGACGTACTTCGCGATCGGGGTCGAGCCGACGAACGAGATCGCCGAGACGTCCGGATGGGAGAGGAGCGAGTCGACCGCCACCTTGTCGCCGTGGACGACGTTGAAGACGCCCTCGGGCACGCCGGCCTCCGCGAGGAGCTCGGCGGTCAGCATCGAGGCGGACGGGTCCTTCTCGGACGGCTTGAGGACGAAGGTGTTGCCGCAGGCGAGCGCCGGGGCCCACATCCACATCGGGACCATCGCCGGGAAGTTGAACGGCGTGATCCCGGCGACGACGCCGAGCGGCTGGCGGAGCGAGTAGACGTCGACCCCATTGGAGGCCTGCTCGGAGTAGTCGCCCTTGAGGAGGGTCGGGATCCCGCAGCAGAACTCGATCACCTCGAGCCCGCGCGCAACCTCGCCGAGCGCGTCGGAGAGCACCTTGCCGTGCTCGGCCGTGAGCAGGCGGGCGAGATCCTCGCGGTGGGCGTCGAAGAGCTGGCGGATCCGGAAGAAGAGCTCGGCGCGCCGCGAGAGCGAGAGCGCCCGCCACGCCGGGAAGGCCTGCCTGGCGGCCTGGACGGCGGCATCGATCTCCTCGGGGGAGGCGAAGTCGACCTCGCCGCTCTGCGCGCCGGTCGCGGGATCGAAGACGCGCCCGGTGCGGCCCGACGAGCCCGCGCGGCGGCTCCCGCCGATCCAGTGGTTGATCGCCTTCACGGCCTGCGGGGCGTCGATCAGCTCGGTCATCGTCTCCTCCTTCGCGTCCGGCTTCGCATCCGGCCCAGCCTACCGCGCGAGGCTCGAATGCGGTCGTCCTGCCGGGCGTCCTTCGGAGGCCTGTCGCCCCTCGGCGGCCCGGCTTTTCGTAACGTGGCGCGCATGGACGAGATCCTCCTGGAGCTCGCCGAGGAGCCTGGGCTCTGGCTCCCGCCCGAGCCCAGGCTCACCGTCGAGCGGGCCGACGGCTATGCGCTCGTGATCTACGGGCGCGCCGCCTGGGTGCACCGGCTTCGGCTCGAGCCCGCAGGGGTGGCTCCCGCGGTCGAGAAGGTGCGCGAGGCGCTTCGGGAGAAGGGCCTGCCGGAGGTGAGCTGGTGGGTCGGCGAGCTCTCGACGCCGGGCGACCTCGTCGAGCGGCTGGTCGAGCTCGGCCTCGAGCCGGACGAGCCGGCGGAGATGACGACGTTGACGATCGGCGCGAAGCCGGCGGGCGAGCCGACGGTCGAGGTGCGGCGGGCCGTGAGCCTCGACGACGCGCTCGTGGCATTCGAGATCGACTGGGAGAGCTTCGGCGTGCCGGAGCCCGAGCGGGCGAGGCGGCGCGCCGAGGCGGAGGCCGCCTGGCCGTCGATCCAGGCAGACGGCCGCCAGTCGACCTACCTCGCGTATGTCGGCGGCGAGGCGGTCGGCTTCGGCCGGGCGGTGTTCACGCCCTGGGCGGCGATCCTCCTCGGCGGCGCAACCCTTCCGGCCGCGCGCGGTCACGGCGTCTACTCCTCGATCGTGCACGCCCGCTGGCAGGAGGCCGTCGAACGCGGCACGCCCCGGATCACCGTCAGCGCCGGCCCGATGTCGGCACCGATCCTCGAGCGCCTCGGCTTCGTCCCGATCGGCCGTGTCCACCTCCTGCGCGACCGGCTCTAGGCTCGCAAGCCGAAGCTCGCTTCGAGCGCTTGAACCAGGTGTCAGAGCCCGAGACAGAAGTGCGCAGCGAAACCGTCCCGATAATTGTTCTTTCCTGCTCAGCCGGCACTTCGGCGCGCCGGGCTTCGGTGTCAGACACCGTCACGGGAGTGTGACAGGGCGACCAGGAACTGGGCGGTTCTCTTGATGGCGGTACGATCCGCGCATGGCAACGATCGAGACCAACCCGGAGCTCGGGCAGCAGATCGTCGAGGACGCGAAGCGCTACGTCCTCTACTCGTGGTCGGTGCAGGACGCGATCAACCCGATCGCGGTCGCCGGCGCCGAGGGCCGCCACTTCTGGGACTACGACGGCAAGCGCTACCTCGACTTCGCCTCGCAGCTCGTGAACGTCTCGATCGGCTACGGCCACCCGAAGGTCGTCGCCGCGATCAAGGAGCAGGCGGAGACGCTCGCCACGATCGGCCCGCCGATGGCGACCGAGTCGCGCTCGCGTCTCGGCAAGCTCCTGGCCGAGGTCACCCCGGGCGATCTCGGCTTCTCGTTCTTCACCAACGGCGGCGCCGAGGCCAACGAGAACGCGATCAAGCTCGCCCGCTGGTACACCGGCCGCCACAAGGTGATCGCCCGCTACCGCAGCTACCACGGCGCGACCGCCGGCTCGATCAGCCTCACGGGCGACCCGCGCCGCTGGCCCGCCGAGCCCGGCATCCCGGGCGTCGTCCGGATGCTCGACCCGTACACCTACCGCTGCCCCGCGGGGCACCCGGATCCCTGCCCGGTCTGCACGGGAGCCCCGCACCTCGAGGAGATCCTGATGTACGAGGGCCCGCAGACCGTCGCGGCCGTGATCCTCGAGACCGTCACCGGCACGAACGGCGTCATCGTCCCGCCCGACGGCTACCTCCAGTCGATCCGCGAGGTCTGCGACCGCCACGGGATCCTCCTGATCGCCGACGAGGTCATGGCCGGGTTCGGGCGCACCGGAAAGTGGTTTGCCGTCGACAACTGGGACGTCGTGCCCGACATCCTCACGGTCGCAAAGGGCATCAACTCGGGCTATGTCCCGCTCGGGGCGATGATCGTGCGGCCCGAGATCGCCGAGTGGATCCGCCCGCGGCTCTTCTCGGGCGGTCTCACCTACTCGGGCCACCCGCTCGCGTGCGCCTCGGCCGTCGCCTCGATCGAGGCGTTCAAGGAGGAAGGCATCGTCGAGAACGCGGCGGCGATGGGCGACGTCTTCCGGGTCGAGCTTGCGAAGCTGGCCGAGAAGCACCCGTCCGTGGGAGAGGTGCGCGGGCTCGGCTGCTTCTGGGGCCTCGAGCTCGTCAAGAGTCGCGAGACCCGCGAGCCGCTCGTTCCGTTCAACGGCTCGGGCGAGGCGGCCAAGCCGGTCGCCGCGCTCGCACGCCACGCACTCGGCAAGGGCCTCTACCTGATGACGCACTGGAACGTCGTCATGGTCTGCCCGCCGCTCACGATCACGCGTGAGGAGCTCGACGAGGGCATCTCGATCCTCGACGAAGCCCTCTCGGTGGCCGACGAGTTCGTCGACTAGGAGCTCAACTCGACGCGTGCCAGGCCTCGAGCAGGGCGCGCTCGCGCCCGGGCGAAAGCCCCACAGGTGGACGCGGCGGGCCGGAGGTGCTCGGTGTCCCGACCGAGCCTGCATCCTCGGCAAGGAGATCGCGGATCGTCGCGGCCACCGGCCGGAAGGTGATCCCGGCCTCGGTGGCACTGCGAATGTCGACCGCAGGATGTCCGCCTTCGGAAGCGGGAATCCAGAGCGGCAGGTCGACGAACGGCGCGACCTCGTGGGCGAGCAGGAACTCCTCGCTCACCCACGTGATTCGAGCGTCGGTCCCGGCCGCCGTCATGCACTCGTCGAGCAGGCTGCCTAAGGAGAGCGGCTCGGGCGGGCCGACGGCATTGTAGGTGCCCCGAGCGCCCTGCTCGACCATCGTGACGACGAAGTCGGCGAGGTCGCGGCCGTCGATGAACCAGACCCGTGCGTCCGGCGGCCCCGGCGCGAGCACTTCCCCACCGCGTCTCAGGCGGCGCGGCCAGTACGTGAACCGCTCCGTGTAGTCGTACGGGCCGACCACGAGCCCCGGCCGGATGATCAGCGAGCGCTCGGGTAGGACCGCCTCCACCTCCAGCTCACAAAGCGCCTTGAGCCCTCCATACTCGGCCGCGACGTCCTCGCTCGACGGGTCTGCGGGTCGCCTCGTGGGCGAGCCCTCGTCGACGCTCGGTGCGTCCTCGTAGACGGAGATCGTCGAGATGTACACGTAGGTTTCGACCCGGTCGGCGAGCAACTCGACCGAGGTGCGGACGACCCTCGGGACGTAGCCGCAGGTGTCGATCACCGCGTCGAACGTGCGCGTGCCCAGCAACGCGGCGAGATCGTCGACGCGGTCGCCGACGAGGTGCTCGACCTCCGGGAAGAGGTCGGGGTTCGTCACGCCCCGCGTGAGAATCGTGATGTCGTGACCCCGGTCGAGCGCCCCGGCGACGATGTGCCTGCCGACGAAGGCGGTGCCGCCGAGAACGAGAAGCCTCACGCTTCGAGCGTAGCCCGCCCGAGCGGGCCGGGCAGCAGATTCCCTCACATGCCCGGCGCGGACAGGGCATCATGGAACGAGTGGACGACGCCACCCCACAGCCCGTGCCGGACGCAACCCCGACCGGCGAAGACGCAGCCTCGCCGGTCGCAGAACCGAGCGCGCCGCCGGCCGAAGAGCCGGTGAGCACGGAGCCATCCTCGGTCGCCGCGCTCCCCGCGATTCAGGGGCACCGTTTCCGGTTCGGGCTCTTCTACCTCGCGCTCGGTGCCGTGCTCACGGCGGCGATCGCCGGCGTCGTCGTGATCGCCCTGCAGCCGGGCAAGCCCAAGCCGAAGCCGTGGGCCGCCTGGTCACCGCCTTCGGGGAGCACCAGCAAGGTCAGCAACGAGATCGCCACGCACATCGGGGGCGAGTACCGGCTCTCGCCGTCGGGCTCTCAGCTCGTCGCCATCTTCTCCGGCACGCCCGAGCTGGCTCACGGCCTCAAGACGATGAAGGTCTCCACGATCGCGTTCCGCGCCTCGGCGTCGGCCCAGTGCTGCAGCCGCATCATCCCGTCGACCAAGGATGTGCTGCAGGACGACTTCTGCGGTCTGGGCTCCCAGTGCTCGATCCAGAACGGGACCGCCTCGACGACACGGGAGCGGCTGCTCCGGCGAGAGGCGCTCGAGATCGCGCTCTACACGTTCAAGTACGCACCCGCCGTGAACAGCGTGATCGCGTTCATGCCTCCACCGCCGGGCGACGCGCCCTCGACGGTCCTCTACCTCGAGCGCGCAAACCTGAAGCGGCAGCTCTCCGAGCCGCTCGCGAGGACCCTCCCGCTCGCGACGCCGCCTGCACCCACGAGCCTCGACGGCTCGGAGGCGACCACGATCGACCAGTTGACCCTTCCGGCCGAGTACAGCTTTCAATACCAGAGCCTGAACGACGGCACCGAGGCGATCATCCTCACGCCCGGCGCCGCCTAGCGTTTTTGGTTAGCGGAAGAGATCCCGCTCCGCGGGAATCACGAGATCGCGCGCGGCTCCGTCGCCTTCCAGCGCGACGCCGCGAACGACCACGATCGGGATGCCGTCGGCCTTCGTCGTGCGCACGAGATCTGCGGCGGCGGCGATCTCGTCTGCGATCGCGACCTGGCTCGACCGGAGCGGGGCCCCGGCCCGGTCGAGCGTGCCGCGGAGGTCGCGGAGCGGTGCGATTCCCGCGACGCCGATCGCAACATCCGTCGTGCCCTTGCGGAACGGCCGTCCGAACGAGTCGGTGACGATCACGGCGACGTCGATCCCGGCCAGGCGCCGAATGGACGCCCGGATCCCCGCGGCGCTCGCGTCCGAGTCGAGAGGCAGCAGGATGACGGTATCCGGCTCGGCCGCGTTCGAGTGGTCGACTCCTGCCGAGGCACACACGAAGCCGTGGCGCGTCTCTGCGATCACGAGCCCGCCGCGCGAGCGGACGATCCGCGCTGTCTCGCCGAGGATCACCTCGAGCTGGCGCAGGTCGGTCTCGGGCCCCCCGAGCTCCTGGGCCCGGCGCGACGGCTCGACATCCCCCAGCCTCACGATTCTTCCCTCGGACTTGGAGACGGCCTTCTGGGCGACGACGACGACGTCTCCGTCACGGAGCGCGATCGCCGCAGCGACCAGCGCGCCCAGGTCTTCACCCTCGCCGATCTCGGGCAGCCCTTCGACCGGGAGGATCTCGATCACGCGTTCGGGATCTTTGGAGCTGCGATTCCCGTGACGGTGACGCCGGCATGGGCACGGTACCGGCGGTTGAGGTTGACGATCACGGCGGTCAGGCCCTCGAGCGTGCGGGCGCTCGCCAGTGGGCCCGCGTCGAGCGCCCGCCCCGCGACGACCCTGGCGACAAGCTCGAGCGCGAGCGTCTTGGCCGCCTCGTCGTCCCCGCAGACGAGCGCATCCTCGATTGGAGGGCCCTCGTCGAAGTTCGACGCCGCGATCGAGTGGAGGCCGGCGACGACCGGGCCTTGAACGACGTCCTGGATACGCTCGGCGAGCGAGCGGGCGTCGGGATCGGGACGGACCCCGCCGGGGCCGAACACGAGCCGGCTCGCCACCGACAGAAGCGGCGTCGACCCGAGCGCCTCCGCGACGGCGCGAGCGGTATCGAGAGCACCTTCGGCCTTCACGGCAAGGACTGCGAGATCGACGGCGCGCACCGCGTCCTCGTTCGTCGCCCCCGAGCAGGTGGGACCGAGCGTGTCGGCCGTGTCACAGGCGCGCGCCTCGTCGCGGGAGCCGATCACGATCACGTCGCTGCCGACGGCCGCGAGCCGCGCCGCGAGCGCGCCGCCGAAGCTGCCGGTTCCGCCGAGGATCGCGACCTTCATGCCACCGCCGAGGCGGCGTCGAGCACCGCGTGCACGAGCCGCCGCCGGGCCTCGTCGTCGACCATGAGCGTGCGGGCTGACGACCACACGGACGTCCTCGGGGAGCTCGCTGCCTGCATCCGCCTCGTCGATGACGAGTGCGTCGATCAGGCCGGGGTAGCAGCTCGCCACCGCGGCGGGCCCGTTGCCGCCGGCAAGCCGCGAGAGCATGCGGTCGGCCGGTCCCTTGACGGCGCGGCCGCCGATCAGCGGGCTGACGGCGACGCAAGGAGCCCGCCGGCTCTCGAGCGCGCGCCGGATCTCCTCGACAGCGAGGATCGGGCCGATCGAGACGTACGGATTGCTCGGTGCGATCATGATCACTTCCGCGCTCTCGATTGCCTCGATGACGCCGGGACCGGGGCCCGCAGCTTGTGCGCCCGTGTAGTGAAGCGCGTTCACGTCGTCCTCGTGGCGGCGGGCCACGAACCACTCCTGAAAGGCGAACGTGCCCGCGGGCGTCTCGACGAACGTGCGCAGGGGATCGTCGGTTGCGGGAAGGAGCCGGCAGCGGAGACCCAGCGCGACGGCGAGGCGAGCAGTGGCCTCCGAGAGCGGAACGCCTGCCCTGAGCAGCTCGGTTCGCACGAGATGGAGCCCGATGTCCCGGTCGCCGAGCCGGAACCAGGCCTCGCCGCCGAGCTCGGCGGCGGTGGCGAGCGCGTTCCACGTCTCGTCGGCCCGTCCCCAACCGCGCTCCTCATCCGAGAGGCCTGCCAGGGCATAGAGAACGCTGTCGATGTCCGGCGAGACGTGCAGGCCGAGGACCTCGATGTCGTCACCTGTGTTTCCTATTATGGCAACGTTGCTCTCTTCCACGACCCCCACCACCCCGCGCAGGAACCGGGCTCCCCCGACGCCGCCCGAGAGCACGGTCACGTTCATGCCGCTTCTCCGGCGCGAGCCACTGCGAGCGCTCGACGGGAGTGGGCGCCGAGTCGGCCTGCCAGCCGTTCGAGATCGGCGACCGTGTCGACGTCATCGATGAGATTCGGAGCGTCCACCCGGTTGGAGGGCCCGAGCTCGGCGAAGCGGGCCGCACTTCCGGGCCCGTACACCGGCGCGAAGACGTGGGGTGCCGACAGCGCCAGGGCGTTGGTCGTGCCGTCCACGGCAGGAGCGTAGGCAAGGCCGCCCTCGGGCACCGCACCTGCCAGCGCGAGCAGATCACGGGCCGTGACGCAAGGGAGGTCGGCGTTGACGATCACGAACGGTCCCGTGCGGCCGGCATTCGCGCTTGCCAGCGCGGCGACGTCGAGGCCGGCCTGGACTGCGGCTCCTTGCCCGCCCCCGGGGTCGGGGACGACGACCGTCTCGGCGAGCCCGAGGCCGAGCTCGAGCTCGGCGGGCCCGACGACGAAGACAGGGCCAACCGCGGCGCAGGCCTCGACGACGTCGGCGAGCATCGCGTGGCCGAGGGCGATCCGAGCGCCGGTCGGCACTTCCCCGAGACGGCTCTTGCCTCTCGCTCCGCGGAAGGGAACGACGAACGACGGCATGGCGCTGGACACTACCGTCGGGATGCGAGGCGCCGATGCGGCTCCCGCTCACGCAGCTCGCCGCGCTACGGGATGGCGCGAAGAGCTCGAAGCGCCCTGTTGCCCGAAGGCCGCGGTCAGACGGCGGCGTGGCCGTGCGAATGCTCGACCCACTCGCGCAGGTCGAACCAGTGCGACAGCCGCAAGGCGTCGGCGAGAGCCGGCTCGGTGTGCTCGACGAAGAAGACGTGGCTTGCGAGATCGCAGCAAATCGCGACGGAGTCGAGGTCGATCCCCTCGACGTTGACGAGCGCGTCGGCGGGGAGCTGCGCTTCGCGCACCGTGTAGTGCTTGAACTGGAGCTCGGGTGCGAGCTCCATCAGCTGGGGCCATTCGGGGCAGCTGCGTGAGCTCATCGCGTCTACGGGATTGGCGCGGGAGCGGAGATCTCCTGCACGGCCCAGCTCCCTTCGAGCAGCACGGCGCCCTTCTCGGCGCCGGAGGGGAAGACGAAGAAGTCCGCGGCCTCGTCGAGCGAATGCAGGAGCCTTCCGCCCTCCCTCTCGACGAGCGCGCATCGGAGATGGAAGTGCCCGTCGGCGAGCGGCAGCCGAGGGATCTCGAAGCGAAGGACACGCTCGCCGGCGCCTTCGCCGAAGCCGATCTCGGCCGTGGCCTGGGTCAACCCAGCGAGGACGGTGCCGCTGTCGTCGCGAAGCTCGAGGGAGACGAGCGGCGGCGCGATGCCGCTCTCGGTGACCGTCACGAGCTCGATCGTCGCGGGCTCCCCCGAGGCGAATGCGGGCCGCTCCTCACCCGTCGCGTCGAGCATCCGGGTGGACACGATGCGCGCCCCGCCGCTCCCCCACTCGCGGAGGCCGGCGGCGAGCTCCGCCGGACGCTGATCGCCCGCGAGCAGGCGGCGATACTCGGTCAGCGCGTCGAGGGTCTGCCCGTCGAACTCGACCGAGCCCTGGCGAAGCAGCACGGCGCGGTCGCAGAGCCGCTCCACGGCCTCGGCGTCGTGCGAGACGAAGACGATCGTGCCGCCGCGGTTCTTGAACTCGTTGATCTTTCCGAAGCACTTCCGCTGGAAGGCCTCGTCTCCGACCGCGAAGACCTCGTCGAGAAGCAGGACGTCGGCCTGGATGTGGGCGGCGACCGAGAAGCCGAGTCGCATGTACATGCCCGAGGAGTACGTGCGGACCGGGTTGTCGATGAACTGCTCGAGCTCCGCGAACGCAACGATCTCGTCCATCGCCTGCCGGATCGTGGCGCGAGAGAGGCCGTGGATCGAGCCGTTGAGGTAGACGTTCTCGCGTCCGGTGAAGTCCTGGTGGAAACCGGCGCCGAGCTCGAGGAGCGAGCCGACCCGGCCCGCGACCGCGATGCGCCCGGAGGTGGGCTTGAAGATCCCGGAGAGCACCCGGAGCAGCGTCGTCTTCCCGGAGCCGTTCCGGCCGACGAGGGCGAGCGCCTCGCCGGGGTCGACCTCGAAGGAGACGTCGCGGAGCGCCCAGATCTCGTGGGTCGAGGAGCGGTTCCTCCGGACGACGGCATCCTTGAGCGTCCGGTAGGGGCGCTCGGAGATGCGAAAGCGCTGCGAGACGCGGTCGACGACGAGCTTCCCCGACGTCACGATCCGACTCCGGTCACGCGCCGACCCCGACGAGCGCACTCTCGACGAGCGCGCCGAGCACGTCGATGAACTGCGGGTCCGCGTTCGGCATCTCGATGCGCTCGAGCGTCATCCCGAGCTCGGAGGCGCGTTCGCGGGCTTCGATGTCGATGTCCCAGCGGATCTCGAGATGATCGGACACGAACCCGACGGGACAGACGAGCACCGCCGGCGTTCCGGCGTCATGGAGCGCCGTGAGATGGTCGAGGATGTCCGGCCCGAGCCACGGCTCCCCGGTGGGCGATTCGCTCTGGAAGGAGAACGACCAGTCGGTGATGCCCGCTGCGCGCGCGACGAGCGCCGAGGTCTCGAGCAGCTGGTCGCGATAGGGGTCGCCCTGCTCGACGATCCGCGCCGGAAGCGAATGGGCCGTGAAGATCACGTGCGAGCCTGTCCCGCGGACACGATCGGCGAGCAGCGCGATGAAGCCGGGATGGTCGTGCCAGCTCTCGATGAACACGAGGGACGCCGCGCCGTCGATCGCCCCTTCCAGCTGGTCGCGGTAGCCCGCGATCGAGAGCGCCGAGTAGTGCGGGGCGAGGACGAGCCCGACGATCGTCTCGGCGCCGGTCGCGAGCGCAGCGGCCGCGGCCTCGTCGATGTGCGGCCGCCAATGCTTCATCCCCGTAAAGACAGGCAGCCCGAGACGCCCGGCGAGCCTGCTCCTGGTCTCCTCGGTGATCGCGTTCAGCGGGTTCGCTTCCTCGATCCCGAGCCGCCGGTAACGCGCGACGAGGTCGGCGAGGTTCTCCGGTGCGATCGGGCGCCCTCCCCGGATGTCTGCGTAGTACGCGGGAACGTCGTCGAGGCGATCCGGCGAGCCGTACGCCATGAGGACGACAGCAGCGCTCATGCCGAAACGCTAGCCAACCCCGCCCAGGCCACCGGACGGGAGCACAGCAAAGGAGCGATGCGGGCGCCCGCGGCGAGCGGTCGCGTGGTTGCGGCGCCCGGGCCGACCCACGGGACCTGCGCCGTCCAGAGAAGATGCTTCCAGCGAGGACGCTGCTCACTCCCGGAGCCATGCTCTCCGCGGGCGTCGTGGGTCGTTCTCGCGCACAGCTCCATCCCAAACCCCCACCCACCCGGGGGAGAGGAAGCAGGGTAGCTGCGGCGCAAGGTGTCCTTTGTCACGCAGTTGTGCCGGAAGCGTCAATTCTTCGTGCCGCATCGGGTTCAGCGGTCACGGCATGCACGAGCTCGCGCACGCGGCCGAGCACAGCAGGATCGGTCGCCGGAAGGACGCCGTGGCCGAGGTTGAAGATATGCCCTGAACGGCCACCGGCCTGGCGGAGCACCTCGCGTGTTGCGGCCTCCACCCTCTCCCAGGGCGCGAGGAGAGCCGCCGGATCGAGGTTTCCCTGCACGGCCCGATCGGCTCCGACAGCGGCCCAACCGTCGTCGAGCGGGACCCGCCAGTCGAGCCCGATTACGTCCCCGCCGGCTGCGGCCATCGACGGAAGGAGGGTCGTCGTGTCGGTGCCGAAGTGGATCGACGGGACGCCCGCCTCGCGGAGCGCCTCGAGGACGCGCCGAGACGATCGGGCCGCGAACTCGACGTAATCGGGCGGGGAGAGGGCGCCGACCCACGAGTCGAAGAGCTGGATCGCGTCGGCACCCGCCTCGGCCTGGGCGAGCACATAGCCGGCGAACGCCTCGGCGAGCTTCTCGACGAGCGCGTGCCACACGGCCGGCTCCTGGTACATCAGGGCCTTGGTGACCGCGAAATCACGGGAGGGACGTCCTTCGACCAGGTACCCGGCGACGGTGAACGGCCCGCCGCAGAAGCCGACGACCGCCTGATCCGGGTCGAGCTCGCGCCGGACCGCCGCGATCGCCTCGAGGATCGGTGCAACGGCCTCTCGAGGCTCCGGGATCACGAGCCGGTCGACCGCCGCTTGCGACCGGATCGGCTGACTCACGACGGGGCCGACTCCCTCGACGAGCTCCACGTCGATGCCCATCGGCACCACCGGGGTCATGATGTCCGCGAAGACGACAGCTGCGTCCACCCCGTGCCGTCGCACCGGCTGGAGCGTCACCTCGGTTGTGAGCTCGGCCGAGCGGTTGATCTCGAAGAACGAATGGCGCTCCCGGAGCTCGCGATACTCGGGAAGCGACCGCCCGGCCTGCCTCATGAACCACACCGGGGTCCGCTCGACGGGCTCGCGCCGTGCGGCGCGCACGAGCAGCGGTTCCACATCCCTAGACTAGCCGCCCATGACGAAGGGCCCCCTCGCCGTCACCTGGGGCGCGTGGAAGCTCGAGGAGCCGCGTGCCGGAACATTCGGGCTCGCCACCATCGAGCTCGAGAACGCCGGCACGATCGCGTGGGGTGAGACGGTGCTCCTCTCGTATCACTGGCTCGATCTGCGCGACAACCCGATCGTCTGGGACGGCTACCGCACGGCGCTTCCCGTCATCCCGCCCGGCGAGCGGCTAACCGTCGAGGCGAGAGTGCGAGCGCCGATCCCGCCGGGCCGCTATCGCTTCTCTCCCGACCTCGTCGTCGAGCACCGGGCCTGGGTCTCGGCGCTCGGGAGCCCGCTCGCCTCCGCAGAGATCGAGGTGCTGCCACGGACGGGCGCGGCTCACGCCGAGCTGCCCCGCTGGGTCACGCCCGCGCCGGACTGGCATGAGCGGGTGACCGCCGCCCATGCGGAGGGATACGCGGTCGTCGCCGGCACGATCGACTGGGTCGGTGGGCTCTCGCGGCGCCGGCCGCATGAGCTGAGCCCGTACGAGCCGGGCCCCGGCCGGATCGCCGGGTTCACGCACCCGCTGATCTGTCCCTCCGTGCTCGACGGGGTCGTCCTGGATCGCCTGCCGGACATCGCGGGCCTGCCGTCGTTCGCCGCGCCGATCGACGAGCCGTGGATCTACGACGGGCGGGTCGTGCTACGGGCAGACCCGAGGGCCCGCGGGCAGAGCTGACCGGACGCCCCAGGGCGTCAGAGCTCGACGGCCAGCCGGTCGTCGACCCGGCTGAAGACGAACGCGCCGAGCGCGAGCGAGACGGCCGCCGCGACCACGAGGTAGATCACGTCCGCCAGTCGAGGCGCATGGCCGAGCCAGATCGTCTCCCGCAGAGCGGAGATCGGCGGGGCGACGAAGTTCCCCCAGCGCAGGACGTCGAGGAGCTTGTGGTGGGAGGCTGCCGACGGGGTGAGAGTCGCTGCGCTCCAGAGGATCGGCGTGACGAAGAACCAGGGCACGAGGGCGGCCGTCAGGATGTGCTCGATGTCACGGAAGACGACGTTCGCGCAAGCGACGACGAGGGAGACACCCGCCACGAACGCCGCGTACACGAGCGCGAGCGGGATGACGAGCCACACCGTCCCTCGCGCGGCCGGCACGAACACGAGCGAGAGCACGATCAGGATCACGAGCATCACGACGAAGGTGATCGCCTGGGTCGCGACCACCGAGAACGCGACGAGCTGGCGCGGGAAGCGAACCTTCTTGATCAGGTCGGCGCTGTCTACCATCGATCGGGACGCCGCCTGGAGCGAGACGCCGAAGAACATCCAGCAGGCGATCCCCGAGAGCAGATAGATCGGGTAGTGCGGGATCCCGGAGCTTCGGTTGAGGACGACGCCGAACACGACGAGGTAGACGCCCATGAGGGCGAGCGGGTTGACGAGCGACCAGAGGATGCCGAGCGCCGAGGCGCGGTACTTCGCGTGGTAGTCGCGCCGGAAGAGATTCGCGAAGAGCTCGCGATACCGGATCAGGTCTCCGTAAACCGCCACGCAACCAGTGTAGGCGCCTGTGCCCCAAGTCGACTTGCCGGCGTCGAGTCGAGCAGCCGCCCCGGAGCCCGAGACGCATGGCCGCGACCGACGAGTCCCATGGGACGCCTCTTACCGCGGGCTGCCCAAGTCCCCGTCCCAAACCCCCACCCACCCTGGGGAGATGGAAACCACGGTAGCGATGCGCAAGGTGTCCTTCGTGCCGGGAGTGCGCCAAGTTCGTGCCGGTTTCGCGGGATTGAGAGCGCAGATCGGGAGCCGCCGAGTCATCTGACGGGGCAGACTCGAACCGAACCGCCCCGCCGCCGATGGTGCGGCGGGCTCGCGCCATGAAGAGCCCCCGAGAGCGCGCAACGAGAGGAGCGCCGAGTGCTCCTCGGCGGCGCCCGGCGAGCCCTCGATCGCCCTGGAATCCAGCCGGGTTCCGCAGTAGCGTCCTCACAACGTGCTAACCGCGTTCCACTACCCTCACCGGTTGTGAGCACCGCTGTGGCGATTGTTGCCCTGCCGGCGGCGTTCGCCGCGATCTGGGCGCTCCTCCGGTCGTCGGTGGCCCGGCGGCTCGTCGCCGTGCCCTCAGCCGAGCGCTGGCACGACACGCCGACACCGAGCCTTGGCGGGATCGGCATCTTCGCAGGCTTCAGCGTCGGCCTGTGGTCTGCCGCCGCCGCCGGCGCGTTCCATCCGGACCGGGCATTCACCGGGATCTACGCAGCTGTCGCGCTCGTCTTCATCGCGGGCCTGGCCGACGACCTGATCGGTCTCCCGCCGGTCGCAAAGCTCGCCGCGCAGGGCGGCGCCGCCGCGATCGTGATCGCGACCGGCACTCACGTCCAGCTCGTGCACAACGAGGTGATCGGCGACACGATCGCCGTCGTGTGGCTGATCGGCGTCGCAAATGCGTTCAACCTGCTCGACAACATGGACGGGCTTGCCGCCTCACTGGCCGCGATCGCCTTCGCGTTCTTCGCAGTCGATGCGGTCACCGTCCATCCAGACCATGCCGCCCTCGCCTTCGCCCTCGCGGGTGCCCTCGCGTGCGCGGGCTTCCTGCCCTTCAACCTGCGGCCGCGTGAGGCAGCGCTCGTCTTCATGGGCGACTCCGGCAGCCAAACGCTCGGATTCGCGCTGGGCGCCCTCGGCCTCACGTCGAGCTGGCGCGTCGCGGGAACGACCGTGGCCACGCTCGTCCTGCCCGTGCTGGTCCTGGCCGTCCCGATCCTGGACACGACCCTCGTCACCGTCGCGCGACTCCTCGACGGCCGACCGATCTACCAGGGCGGACGCGACCACAGCTCCCACCGGCTCGTGCGCTACGGCCTCTCGGAGCGGCGTGCCGTAGCGCTCCTCGCCGCGATCTCGCTCTGCATCGGCGGCTCGAGCCTCGCCTACAACGTCCTCGACAACGTTCGCTACACGATCGTGGGCGTCGTCCTCACCTTCGCGCTGCTCGTCCAGTTCGCAAGCTTCCTCGCCGACATCGACCGCAGGCCGCTTCAGCCGGCCGAGCCGCTCGGCTTCGCCCAGGCCTTCGCGGTGCACTGGCGACGCCTGGTGGAGGTGGGGATCGACTTCGTCCTCATCTCCGCCTCGTTCCTCGCCGCGTACGCGATCGAGTTCGGTTGGCCCGGAACGACCGACCAGCGCTTCATCCGCGACCTTACGCTGCCCGTGATCCTCGCAGCCCGCTACCTCGCCTTCATCCCCTTCGGCCTCTACCGCTCGGTGTGGCGCTATGCGGGCGTCCGTGATGCCGTGAGCGCCGCGGTCGCAGTCGTCGTGTCCGAGCTCGTGGCGCTGTCCTTCATGGTGCTGACGCAGGACATGCGCGACTTCCACCGCTCGTTTTTCATCATCGACGCACTGATCTGCATGGTCGCGATCGCAGCCTCGAGAGTGGCGGAGCACGTGATCGTGACCGGCACCCGCTCTGTCCGCGACCGCACCGCGCGGCGAACCCTCATCGTCGGCGCCGGCCGCAACGGCCGGAGCATGATGCGGGAGCTTCGCGAGACACCGGGCGAGCGCGTCGTCGGCTTCGTCGACGACAACCCCCAGCTTCGGCGCAGAAGCGTCCACGGCGTCAAGGTGCTCGGCACGACCCGTGAGCTCGACCGAGCCCTCGCCCGCACCTCACCCGACGTCGTGCTCGTGACCATCCCGGACGCACCACGCGAGACGCTCGACGCCATCGTCGAGGCATGCGAGCAGGCAGGCGTCCCGTGCCGCTTCGTCCGGCGCGAGATCGACCTCGACCCGCGCGTGTTCCTCGGCGCAGCGTCGGAATGACCCCTCGGTGACCCCGGCCTCGCCCCAGGGCCGGTCCGCGCGCGCCTCCGCACCATCGGTGATCGACCGGCTCCTCGCGTTCGTCCCGGTCGTTGCCCTCGCGCTCGCCGTCCTCGTCTTCTACGCCGTCGAGGCGCATCTCCGGAAGACGCCCTGGGTGTTCACCGACGAGCTCGAGTGGACCCAGCTCTCGCGGTCGATCGCTGCCACCGGCCACGCCGCGCGCCGCACCCAGCCCATCTACTTCAAGTCGATCTACGTCTATCTGATCGCGCCGTTCTGGCGATTCCACACGACCGGCGCCGGTTACGCGGCCGTCAAGTACGCGAACGCGGTCTTGATGTGCCTCGCCGCGATTCCCACGTACCTGCTCGCACGGATGCTCGTGACGCGCCGCAACGCCGTCATCGTCGCGCTCCTCTCGGTGTGCGCCCCGGCGATGGCGTACGTCACCTCGATCATCCCCGAGGTCATCGCCTACCCCTATTTCGCGCTTTGCTCCTGGCTCAGCGTGCGAGCGCTTCGAACGAAGCGCCGGCTCGACGTGGCCGTCGCCGGGGTTGTCCTCCTCGCCGGCTACTTCGTTCGGCAGCAGCAGTTCACCGTGCTCCCCGTGGCTGGAGGCCTCGCGGCGTCGCTCCTCTGGTTCACAGGCCCACGTGGCCGGGCGTGGCGGCGGAACTGGACCCGAAGCGACACGGCCGGAGCGGCGATCCTCTTCCTGGGCGCGCTCTTTCTCTTCAACCGGGTCGTGCTGCAGCACATCGGCCAGTGGCAAGTCGCGACCCAGCACTACAAGAACCGGATGGTCGACCTCGGGCTCGACGCGGGCCTCTCGTTCACGATCGGCCTCGGAGTGCTGCCCGTCATCGGTGGCCTCACCTCGCTCCGGCTTCCCGAACGCCGGGGCGACCCCACCTACCGCGCTTACGTGGCCTGGACGGCCTCGGCGATCGCGCTCGTCTCGGTCTACACGGCCGACAAGGCCGCGTTTCTCTCGACCGAGTTCTCCACGCTCTGGGAGGAGCGCGACCTGATCTATCTCTCACCGCTGATGCTGCTCGGAACGGCGATGGTCTACGAGTCGAAGCGCATCGACCGGCGCCTCCTCGCGGGCGCGCTCGCCCTTGTCGCGGTGATGGTGGTCTTCAAGCCGATCCAGACCGGCTTCCCCTACTACGAGGCGCCGGGATCGGCGATTCCGGCGGCACTCGGCGTCTACCGGCACTGGACGACACATGACGACCGGCTCGCGCTCGTCGGAGTCTTCGCGGTCTCCGTCGCGCTCCTGCTCGCGAGGCGCCATCGAGCGATCGCGACGTTCACGGCCGCCCTGACCCTCGCCTGGCTGCTCTCGGGCGAGATCCTGATGACGGTCGGCATCGACAGGCTCGCGAACGACTACCGGGCGAACCTGCCTGCCCAGCTCAACTGGATCGACCGCGCAACCGGCGGGGCGCCGACGACGTATCTCGGCAACCCCGGCAACGACACGAACGGCATCTCGCTGACCGAGTTCTGGAACCACTCGGTCGACCATGTCGACAGCCTCAACGGCGACGCCCCGGGGCCGGGGCCGACGACGACCCCGAACGTGGTTCGCCCGGACGGCCTCCTCGGCGGCTTCGGCAACTATCCGTACGTCGTCGCCGACAACGGCATCGCCCTCGACGCGCCCGTCGTCGCCAGAGAGGGCTCGATGGTGCTGTACCGGCGCCGTGGCAGCTCGTGGCGCCTGGTCGACTCGGCCCAGGGCGTGTACACGGACGGCTGGTGCTCCGACTCGTGCAGCTACACCTATTTCAGGCCGGATCAGGCGGGAAAGATGGAGGTCGGGATCTCGCGCGCCGGCTACGGCGGGCCCGCCCCGGCGGCGAAGGTCACGGTCGAGGTCGGCGCGGTGAAGATCGGCCCCGATTTCGAGCCGGAGCTGGGCCGCACCTCTGCCGTGCTTCATCGAGCGGTCCCAAGCCACGAGTCGCTCGTCCTCCCGTTTCGAGTTACCCGGAGCCCGGTAAGGGTCGAGATCCACGTCGACGACAAGACGCTCCTCCCGGCATCGGTCGATCCACGCTTGCTCGGCGTCCAGGTGAGCTTCAAGTTCGTCCCCGCCGGCGCTCGCTGATCGATCCATAGAAACGCCACTTGCGGACGTGTCTCCGTATGGCTGAAAAGGACTGCTCGCGGCCGGCTCGCGGCCATGTCCGAGGAAGGCAGGTGGACGCGTCCCCCGGGGGCAAGGCGTCCGAGCTTCGAGACGCGCCCCGAAGGGTCAACCTCGGGGACTGTCCCCAGGGTTGACAGTCGGGGACCTGGCCCGTTCGGGTCGGGCGGCCGGTTGGCCGGGCGGGGCTACAGCGCCCGGAGGCGCTCGGGGTGCTTGCGCACGAAGCGGGCGATCCCGCGCCAGTGCCAGAGCGTGCGCCGGGTGAGGAGGCGATGATCCGTCTCTGCGTGATGGACGTGCTCGACGACCGCGGCGGGGACGTACCAGCGCTCCCAACCGGCCCGCATCGCCCGGTACTGCAAGTCGATGTCCTCGCCGTAGAGCCGGAAGCCCTCGTCGAGCCCGCCGAGCTCGTCCAGCATCGCCCGGCGCAGGAGCAGGAACGCGCCGAGCATCCAGTCGGCCTGCACCGGGCCCGTGGGCGCCTCCTCGTCGAGGTGGAGATGGTGCGCCTGCCCGATCACGCGCCGAAGCGGCGTCCGCCGCACGATCGTGCCTCCCACCGTCGGAAACCGCCGTCGCGACGGCTGCGGTGTCCCGTCGGGAAAGACCATGCTCGGCCCGGCGACGCCGCAGCGCGGGTGCGCCTCCATGAACGACCGGAGCGCCGCAACGGCAGCGGGCCGCGCGATCGCGTCCGGGTTCGCGATCACCACCGCCTCCCCATCGGTCAGCCTGAGCCCCTGGTTGACGTTGGCGGAGAAGCCGAGCGGCGCGGGATTCTCGACCGCTCCGACTCCGGCCGGAACCGAGCCGGGGACGTTCGCGATCACGAGCAGCTCGTCGACCTGTGGAGCCAGCGCGGGCAGCGACGTCTCGAGCTCCCTGGCGCTGCCGTGCGAGACGACGATCGCCGAGACCTTCACGCAAGCACCCGCCGGTAGATCTCCGCGGTGCGCCGCGCGGTTGCCTCCCACGAGAAGCCGCGCGCCCTCTCGATCCCGGCTTCCGCGAGCCGATCGCGATCGGCAAGCGCCCGGCGGGCGGCCGCGCCCACGTCCCCGCTCTCGATGTAGACGGCGACGTCGCCCCCAACCTCGCGGAGCGCCGGCTCGTCGGCCGCGACGACGGGCGTCCCGCAGGCCATCGCCTCGAGCACCGGCAGCCCGAAGCCCTCGAACCGCGACGGAAGGACGAGCATCGCCGCCCCCCGGTAGAGCTCCGCCAGCTCCGGCTTGGTCACGTAACCGCGAAGCTCGGCCCCTCCGGCGCGCAACGACTGCACGAGGCCCGGGTCCTTCTCGGGCCCAACGACGATGAGCGGCAGCTCGACCGACCGCGCGGCCTCCAGCGCGGCGAGCGGGTTCTTCCGCTCCTGCACCGCACCGACGAAGAGGACATAACCGCCGTGGCCGGTGCCCGGCGTGAAGCTCGGGTCGACCCCGTTCGGCGTCACGGTCACCTTGCCTTCGGGGACGCCGTACCGCGCCACGACGTCACGCTTCGTGCGCTCCGAAACGACGAGCACGTGATCGGCGCGCCGCACCGCGCGCGGGACGACCGCCCGGAAGGTCAGCCGGTCGAGGAGCCCCATCGTCGTGTCGCTCCCCTCGAAAGAGAGGTCGTGAACCGTGACCACCGACCGCCCCGGCCAGCCGAGCGGGAGAGCGTGCTGGAAGTGCGCCAGCTCGGGCTGCAGGCGGCGGAGCAGTCTCGGAAGCGACCAGGCCATCCTCGTCTCCTGAAGCCGGGCCGGCAGCTCGATCGGCTCCACTCCCGCGGGCACGAGGTCCGGCCGGCGGGTGACGGCGCCGAAGCGCAGGTCGGGGGCGACTGACGGAAGCTCGCGCAGGAGATTCGTCACGTACGTCTCGTCGCCCGTCCGCTCGCGCCCGAGGACGTCGGCGTCAAGCACGATCACGCGAGGGCCTCCTCGTAGACCGCTTCGGTCGCGCGGGCGACGTCGGCCCAGGCCGCGAAGCGCCGCGGCGGCGGCGCGAAGGCGCGCGCGATCCCCTCGCGGATCGAGCCGACGTCGAGCGGATCGACGTAGACGGCGTCGGCGGCCGCGATCTCCTCCATCGCGCTGCCGGCGCTCGTGACGACGGGGCAGCCGCAGGCGAGCGCCTCGGCGACCGGGATCCCGAAGCCCTCGTACAGCGAGGCGTAGACGAGGCAGCGCGCGCCGCGATAGAGCGCCGCGAGCTCGAGATCGTCGACCTCGCCGAGAAGCGTGACGTTCGCCGGCACCTCGACCCCGCCCCAGCCGCGCGCGCCGACGACCCGCAGCTCTCCGTCGACCGCAGCCGCGATCCGCGCCAGGTTCTTCCGCGGCTCGAGCGTCCCCACGGAGAGCACGTAGTCGCCCTCGGCCCGTGGGCCTTCCGGCGTGAACACCTCCTCGATCCCGTTCGGCACGACCCGGATCTTCGCCTCCGGGACACCGAGCAGCGAGACGAGCTCGCTCCGTGTGTGCTCCGACACCGCGATCACGCGCGTCGCGGCCGCGATCACGCGCGGGACGGCAAGCCGGGAGTACGCCCGTGTCCAGCGGTTGAACCACTCCGGATGCCGCAGCACGGCGAGATCGTGGACCGTGACCACGAGCGGAGCCTGGGACGAGAACGGGCCGCGAAAGGTCGGGCAGTGGAGGACGTCGGCGCCGCGGGCCGAGAGCCGCGGGTACCAGAGCGCGTCCGCCGCGAGGGTGCGCAGCCGCGAGGTTGCGGGAAACGAGATCTCCTCGACGGGCACGTCCAGGTGGCTCAGGAGCCCGCGGAGGTAGCGCGCGGTGCCCGCACGGGTTTGAAGCAGCGGCGTCGTGTCGATCGCTACGCGAATCGCCGGTAGCCCTCCAGCAAGAGCTCCCCCGTTCGCGCCCACGAGAACCCGGCCGCGTGCGCGAGCCCGAGCGCTCGGAGCTCCTCGCGACGGGCGAGCGCCTCGCGGATCGCCTCGGCGATCGCCTCGGGGCTGTCGGGATCGAAGCGCACGGCCGCGTTCCCGGCGGCCTCGTCCATCGATGCGTGCGCCGAGGCCGCCACCGGCGCCCCGGACGCCATCGCCTCCGTGATCGGCATCCCGAACCCTTCGAAGCGCGACGGGTAGACAACCGCCGCGGCACCACGGTAGAGAGCGGCGAGCTCCTCGTCGGAGACCCGGCCGTAGCGGACGATGCCCGGCCGGTCGAGGGCGGGCTGCTCGCCCCAGCCCTTGCTCCCGACCACGATCAGCTCGAGAGCCGGCTCGCCGAGGACCGCGAACGCCTCGACCAGAGCGCCGAGGTTCTTGCGCGGCTCGAGCGTGGCGACCGTGAGCAGATACGGCACGGCGCGCTCGGCGACCGGCCCGTCGGGCCGGAACTCGGCGCCGATTCCCGGGTGGGCGACGACGACCCGGTCGCGCGGGAACCCGAGCGTCGAGGCGAGGTCGTCGGCGGTGAAGGCCGAGTTCGCGAAGATCACCCCACACGTCCTCGCCGCGTTCGCGTACTTGTGCGAGTGCATGGAGCGAGTCCGCCCGGTCACCCACTGCGGGAAGTGCAGCGGGACGAGATCGTGGATCGTCGTCGCCCGCAGCCCGGCCCGCTGGGGCGGGTACATCCAGTCGGTGAAGTGCAGCACGTCGAACACGCCGAGCCACCGCTCCGCGGGCGGCCACCCCAGGCGCGACCACGCGGTGCGCCACGCATGCGCGCCGAGGAACGTCCGGAGCCGAAGCTCGACGGGGATGCCCTCGAGCGCCTCCGGGATGACCCGGCGCCCCTCGGGCGAGGTCGGAGCGAAGGCGACGATCTCGTCGCCGGCAGCCGCGGCAGCCCGGGCGAGGCCGTCGAGCGAGCCGCGGATGTAGTTGTTCACCCCGGTGCGCTCGTGCGAGAGCGGCGAGACGTCGAAAGCGATCCTCACGGCTTGTAGTCGAACGTGAGGAAGTGGGCGCCGAGCTCGCGCGTGTCGGTCTGCCCGGGCACGACGTGCGCAGGCACGAGCGTGCGGCCGACCGTGAAGCGAACGGTGCAGCGGCCATTCGCGGCGGGCCGAAGCGGGACCCTGAGCACCCGCTCGGCCGCGACGGGGATGGAGGTTCGCCCGACGACGCTTCCCGCCTCGGTCGCGGTGACCGTCTGCGGGCGCTTGAACAGGTGCTGGTCACCCTGGAGCGTCACGGCGAGGCTGCCGCCGCCGCACTCGACCCGCTGGTATGTGACGCTCCGGCCTGACCACGTGTCGTTCTTGTAGATGCCCTCGATCTTCGTCAGCAGCACCACGGGGCCGTCGACGCGATAGAGGCTGACGCCGACCTGGTCGTGGACGAGGAGCTTGCCGGCGATCTCGAGCGCCGAGTCGGAGACGACGTACCGGGCCTCGATCGGCTTTCCCTTATGGGCGAGCTCGCCATCCGCGCGGCGCGTGACCGCGATCATCGGCAGCGGGTCGGGCGGGTTGGCGCCGTCGACGTCGTAGACCTTGCGCACGCTGCGGTTGAAGAACTCCCCCTCCCACATCGGGAAGGCGTCGGGGAGCGCACCTGTCCAGAGGAACGAGACGTTCGCATCCCGGCCGACCCGCCGGTCGATCCAGTCGGGGTGAGCCTCGTGCGTGCCCGCGAAGAGGTCACCCCGCGTCGTCTTGTGGATCCCGTGCCGCCCGTTCTCGACCACGACCGAGGTGGCGACGAAGTACGCGCCGACGAGCAGCGGCAAGACGAGCGCGAAGCGGCGCGGCAGGAGCGCGAAGACCGCCGCGGCGGCAAGCGAGACACCCAGGGCGGCCCAGCGCACCTGCGGGAGATGGATCAGGTGATCCTGCGCCCACCACCACGGCAGGAGCGCGAAGGTGTCGGAGACGGCGCTCGTCGTGATGAACCTCGTGAAGGGGATGAACACCGGCAGCACACCGGCGAGCGCGGCCGCTGCGAGGAGCGGCCGGCGGGCGGCCGGGACGACCCCGTCGGCTGCGAGCCCGAGGAGGGCGATGAGGGCGAACGGGGCGAGGTAGAACATGTTCCGCTCCTCGATCCGGTTGACGAAGCCCTCGGAGGCGAAGGCGGCCACCTCGGCGACGAGCCACACCGAGACCGAGAGCGAGGCGACGGCGAAGGCACGGCCGGCGGGCGTCGACTGCCGCGGCGCGAGCCAGAGCACGACGAGCGCGGCAAACGGGACGATCCCGAGATAGAGGTCGAGCTCGGCCACGTGCCAGAGGAAGAAATGCAGGACGCCCGAGACCGTGTAGGTGCTCGAGGTGGCAGCGCGGTAGGCGCCGAGGAGCTCCACCGGCGAGCGGCCCCGGGCGAGCTCCGCGGCGAGCGCGACCACGGCCACCGCCCCGAGCGTCCCGTAGAGAGTGACGTACGGGCGGAGCGAGGCTCGCAGCCCGCGCCGCTCGACGAGCGCGAGGAGCACCGGGGCCATGACGATCGCAGGGACGAGCGCGATCGCCTGGGCGCGCGTCTCGAACGCGAGCCCGCACAGGACGAGGAGCACGATCTGGCCGCGGGCGCTCGGCCGCTCGAGCACCTTCACGAACTGGACCATCGCCAGCAGGAAGAGCGGGTAGAACGCGTTCTCCGTCATCAGCATGCCCGTGTAGAGCATCGAAGGGACGAGCACCGTGAGGGCCGCCGCGAAGAGGGAGAGCCGGGCGGAGAGGACCCTGCGCGCCAGGAGGTAGCCGGGGATCGCGGCCAGCGACATGACGACGCTGTTGATCGCCTTCGCCGCCGTGTAGGCCGTCGGCACCGAGCCGAAGAACCGCCAGGCCGGCGCGATCACGAGCGGATAGACGAACCCGTACCCGTGCGAGGGGGCTCCGCGGACGAGGAACTGCCCGTGGGCCGCGAGGTTCTTCGCGAGCTCGGAGTAGACGAGCTCGTCGATCATGATCCACGGCACGAGCGTCTGTCCCGCGAGGGCGAGCCGGATGCCGATCGAGATCGCGACGATCGCGGCGAGCCAGGCCCATGTGGGCACGGCGACCACACGCGCCCGCACGGGCGGGCCTGCGCTCAAACGAGCCCTGCCTCGCGAGCGAGGCGGGCGAGCTCTGCCGGGTCGTCGAACCCGATCTCGGCGGCGGCCTCGGCCAGGCGCCGCAGGACGGCGCCCGCCACGGCGTCCCCGCCCGCGGCCGACTCGAGCGCGTCCGCATAGGCGTCGGCGACGCGGCCGAGGTCGTGCTCGGCCCGGACGTAGCGCTTGGCCGCCGCGCCGAGCTCCTGCCGGTGGTCGTAGGCGAGCTCGAGCGCCCCGGCGATGGTCGGCACCTCGTAGTCGTCGACCGGGATCCTGAGCACCGCGTCGCCGGGAAGCTCGGCGAACCAGCCGACGTCGGAGACGAGCATCGGCTTGCCGAGCGACATCCCCCGGATCACGGAGCCGGACGTCTCGCCCATCGTCGGCGAGCGGAGGTTGACGAGGACGTCGCAGGCAGCCATCAGCGACCAGAACCGCTCCTCGGACACGTAGCTCTCGCGGATCAGGGCGTCCTCTCCGAGCCCGAGCCGCTCCAGGCGACGGTCGAGATCGAAGCGCTCGGTCGCCTCGCCGACGAGCAGAAGCCTGGCGCCGGGCCGCCGCTGCCGCAGAAGGACGAAGGCCTCGAGGAGCTGCGGGATCCGCTTGTTCATGTTCAGGTGGCCGAAGCAGCCGACGAGCGGCTCGCCGCTCACCTCGACCGCCTCGACGTGCTCGTTGGGCCAGACCGGATGCGGGATCCGCCAGAGAGCACCGCCGTAGCCGGCTTCGCGGGCTCCCCGCTCGACGTAGCGCGAATGGACGATCAGGCCGTTTGCGAGATCGAGGATCGTGCCGTTCAGGGGGAAGCGCTCGGGCTGGGTCTCCCACGGCAGCGGGAGCAGGTTGTCGAGCACGCCGAGCCCGATCAGGCGCCCCGCGACCCCGAAGTCGCGCTCCATCGCGTCGAGGTAGGCGCGCCCGTCGCCACGGCCGATCGTGATCCCCGCGATCAGGTGGTGCAGGACGAGCTCGTGCAGGACGACGACGCCCGGCCGCTTGCGGAGCGCGTCGACGATCCAGCCGTGGGCCTCGGGGTTGTTGCCGACGTGGTAGAGGCAGATGTCGGCGACGGGGGGACGCTTGCCCTGCTCGGCGACGACGACCTCTTCGACGCGCTCGCGCAGGGCGGGCAGGAGCAGGGTCGAGTAGTCGGCGATTCCCGACCGGGACGGCGGCAGCGGCGAGTAGTAGGCGACCTTCACGAGAGGAGCGCGTCGATGCACACGTCCCAGGTGATGCGCTCGGCGACGGCCTTGCCGGCCGCCCCGAGCGTCTTTGCCTCCTCGATGTGCCCGGCGAGGTGGGCGCAGGCCTTCGCGAGCTCGGCCGGCTCCGGGGGGACGACGAGCCCGGTCTTCCCGTCGTGCACGACCTCGAGCGGCCCGCCGGCGTCGAGCGTCGTAACGACCGGCTTCGCCGAGAGGAACGCCTCGTAGGGGACCATCCCGTAGTCCTCGTCGACGGGGGCGTAGTAGACGGCGAGGCAGCGGGCGTAGAGCTCGGCGAGCCGATCGCCGTCGATCCGGCCGGTGAACTCGATCCGCCCGTCGAGCGGCGAGGCGAGCTCCTCGAGCCGTCCGCGGTCGGGGCCGTCGCCGACGATCACCAGGCGGAGCGCCGGGTCGAGCTTGGCCGCCTCGATCAGCAGGTCGATGCGCTTGTAGCGGTCGAGCCGGTTGACCGAGAGGACGAAGGGGTCGTAGCCCTCGGTGCGGTAGTCGAGCGTCTGGGGCGGCGGCGGCAGCACCTGCGCGTCGAAGCCGGAGTAGCGCTTGAGCCGCTCGGCGACGTTGCCGGAGATCGTGAAGATCTTCCGGGCCTCGGCGAGCGTTGCCGCGTCGAACCGCTCGACGCCGAGCCGCGTCGCGCGGTCGACGGGCGACTCGGAGAACTGGCGGAACTCGCCGCGGTCGAAGTCGTAGGCCTGCCGGAACTGGTGCACGAGCCACACGACCTTGTTCGGGTGACGGATGCCGTAGGAGGGGAACTTGGTCGCGATCGCAAGCTCGACGGGCTTCGCGGCGGTGCCGGTCAGGTCGAGCAGGCGCCAGACGAGAGCCTGGTCGAGCACGTGGGTTCCCGGCTCCCACCGGAACGGGATCGAGACGAGCTCGGCTTCGTGGCCGCGAACGCGAAGCTCGTCGACGAGTTGATCCGCGACGACCTCGGCCCCGCCGTAGACGAACGGGACCTGCGGCCTGCAGACCGCGATCCTCATGTGTTCTTGGACTCGAGCCCGGCGATCCGTTCGTCGAGATCGTCGATCAGCTTCAGCACCGCGTCGTTGAAGGCGCGCTGATCGGCCAGCGCCGGCTCGACGTACCAGCGCATGAAGCGGCGCAGGAAGAGCTTGACCGGCCCGGCCTTCCCGACGAGCGGCCGCTCGGCCGAGATCGCCCAGAGCCGCTCGGCCTGGTCGCGCGTCGAGAGCCGCACCTGGGCGGGCGTCACGTCGCCCGAGCGAGGCCCGGCCGCGCGCACCTCCTCCTTGAGGCGCGCAAAGAGCCCAGCCACATCCGTCCGCTCCTCGGCCATCGCCCAAGTGTAAGCCGCCCTGGTTACGGCGAGGTGAGCACCCGGAGGGGAGATGAGAAGGGGAACCGCCACCGGACGATCCGTGACAGGCGGCGACGACGGAGCTCAAGCAGCTCAATGGGTGCTTGCCGAGGCGGTTTGCGGCCTGTCTTGTAGCCGATGAGCTCGGTGTGAGGAAACTCTCACATTATCCTTGCGTCGTTTTCATGCTGACGCCAACGCTTCACGCATCACAGGCATAAGGTCTTTGGGTAGCGCATAAAACGCACTTAAGAGATTCGAATACGGAGGTTGAAATGAAGATGCATTCTTCAAGTGGACGGCGGCGCTCACATCGAGGCGTCATGGTCAAGAACGCGGCGCTTTCGGCGCTCGCAGCTGGTCTTCTGGCGCTTGTCGTCGCCGGAGCTGCCGCAGCGATCCGTAGCGACTCGGCACCTGTGAATACGTCGTTGCCGACGTTGACGGGGACGGCGCAGGAGGGTCGTACGTTGACTGTGCAGAGTGGAAGTTGGTCGGGTACGAATCCGATCGTGTTGTCGTACCAGTGGAAGCGCTGCGACACGTCGGGCGCGAACTGCGCTGCGATTTCGGGTGCGACGGCGCAGACGTATTCGCCCGCGGCTGCCGATGTTGGCGCGACGTTGCGGATTGCCGTGACGGCGACGAACTCGAGTGGGACGGCGACTGCGTTGTCTGATCCGAGCGGGGTGGTAAGCGCGGTGAACGCGCCGCTGAACCAGGCCGCACCGTCAATTTCGGGTACGTCGCAGCAGGGCGCGACGCTGACCGCGGTGAGCGGGAGCTGGAGCGGCGCGACGCCGATCAGTTACGGCTACCTGTGGGGGAGATGCGATGCGCAGGGAGCAAACTGCGTGACGATCGGCGGCGCAACCGGCCAGACCTATGTGTTGACGGCCTCTGACGTCGGGCACACGGTTCGAGTGCAGGTGACCGCCACGAACACGAGCGGGTCGACCTCAGCCCTGTCTGGTTCGTCGGCGGTGATCGCCTCACCGGGGAACGCGCCGGTGAATACGGCGGTGCCGACCCTGTCTGGCACGTTGCTCCAGGGCTCGACGATCACGATCAGCAAGGAAGGGACATGGCAGGGCGCGACGCCGTTGAGTTTCGCGTTTGCCTGGCAGCGCTGCGACGTCAGCGGTAACAACTGCAAGGCAATCGCCGGTGCCTCGTCGGCGACGTACACGCTCGTGCGTGACGATGTCGCGAACCGCATCCGTGGTGTGGTCACAGCCAGTAACAGCCTTGGCTCCACGACGGCGTATTCGGGGTTGAGCGCCGTGATCGGCTCGACCCAGGAGCCCGTGAACACGGGGCTGCCGACGATCAACGGGACTGCCTCTGTCGGCCAGAAGCTGACCGCCAGCAACGGTAACTGGACGGGGAAAACCCCGTTCCAGTTCTTCTATCAGTGGGCGCGAGGCAACGCCGGGGGCGGCTATGACCCGATCGCCCAGGCAACCGGCCAGACCTATGTCGTCACGACGGCTGATCTCGGCCATCCGCTCTACGTCCAGGTCAAAGCCCAGAACAGCTACGGGCCGGCATTCGCTACGAGTGCCCCGACAGCGGCGGTGACGAACGTAGCTCCGGCGGCAGGGGCGATCCCCGTCGCGTCGGTCTCGCTTCCCGACCGGCTCGTGATTTCGAAGGTGGCCTTCTCCCCCGGGAAGCTCACCTCCCGTAACGCGTTCCAGGCGCGCTTCAGGGTGACCGACAGCGCGGGGCACCCGGTACAAGGCGCACTCGTCTACGCACTCGGGCTCCCCTATAGCTGGGTGCTTCAGGCCGGCGAGCAGCCGACCGGCTCGGACGGCTGGGCCACGATCACGATCAGGCCCAGCGCGAACATGCCGCTCGGCCACGGCGCGATGGTGATCTTCGTGCGGGCCCGAAAAGCCGGTGACAGCCTGCTGGCCGGCGTTTCGACCCGCCGGCTCGTCCAGGTCCTGATCAGGTAACCCTCGAGACCAGAAGCAAACCCAAACGGGGGTCGGTGCCGCTGGCACGGGCCCCCGTTTCGTTGTCTGGAGGCCTGGGGTGGGCAGGACCTGACAGATCCGCTGGAGAACAACCCTGGATGAGAGCCCGCCTGGCGGCCTGCAAGGCATACACACGCCGGTGGGCCCTCCTTGCCTGGAACGCGCGTTCGGCACCGCTGAGCGGCGCCGAACGCGCAGAGATCGAGCTGTCGTTGTTCAGCGACCGAGCCGGAGAGCTTGGCCCTTACGTCTACCGGGTGGTCGTGCTCACCGGCTTGTCGGCGCTGATCGCCTCGTTCGGACTGCTCGAGAACTCCTCCGCGGTCGTGATCGGGGCGATGCTCGTCTCGCCGTTGATGCAACCGATCATCGGGCTCGCCGCCGCGATCGTCGGGCTCAACGCCAGACGGCAACTCGTCGCGATCGGCCTGATCCTTCTTGCGGTCTGTGAGTCGGTCGGGCTGGCTTCGCTTGTCGCCTGGATCGTCCCGGTGTTCCAGGCCGTCACGATCACACCCGAGATCCTGCTGCGCACAGGTCCGGGGATCCTCGACCTCGGTATCGCCTTCGCAGCGGGTGCCGCAGGCGCCTACGTCACCGTCCGACGCCGCGCCGTCATCGCGCTACCGGGGGCGGCTATCGCCGTCGCGCTGATGCCTCCCCTCGCCGCGTTCGGGATCCTGCTCGAACGCGGCAACGGCAAGCTCGCCGGCGGCGCCTTCCTTCTCTTCGCCACCAACCTCTTCGGGATCATCCTCGCCTCCGCGCTCGTCCTCTCGATCCGCCGCCTCAGCCTCCACACCAGCAAGCGGGCAGGAAGCCGCGCCGCACTCGTCATCCCCCTCGCGGTAGCCGCCGTAGTCGCCTACCCGCTCGTCAAAGACACCACGCGCGCCTACAACGCCGCCAACGACGAGGCGCTCGTCCGCTCGACACTGATCCCGCCGCTACGAGAGCAGAACCTCGGGATCGAAAACATCACCCTCGTCGAGCAACACCAGCAACTCACCGCGAGCCTCGACATCGCCGGGCCCCAACCCGTCACCGGCACCGGCGAGCTCTCACTCGAACTCGCCAACCGCCTCCGCCGACCCGTCACCCTCATCTTCCGCTGGACGAGACGCACCGAAACAACAGCCGCCGCAAACCCGACAACCAACTGACGCCACCCGTAGACCGACCACCTCCGAGCTCGGAGCTCGACCGCCATACTCGATCGATGAGCATCAGCATCATCGCCCAACTCATCGGCGCCGCACTCAACATGGGAGCCTTCGCGCTCCTCCACTTCGAGATCGCGCCCTCTTCTGCTCTCCGCTACCTCATGCCCAACTTGATCGGCTCGATCATCCTCGTCGGCAGCGCCTACCACGACGCCCAGTGGGGCTTCCTCATCCTCGAAGCCGCGTGGGTCATCGCCACCAGCTATGCGATTGTCACACGGCGTCCAGTGCGGCACTGAAGGAGGCCGACTCCTGCCGAGTACAGATCAAGCCTCTAGCTGCCGTCGGCGACGAGGACGCTTTCGCCGTCGCCGTCGAGCACGATTTCCTGTCGGGTCGGGTCGACGTCGATGACAAAGGCGACGGAGACGATCTTCCCGGCGGCCGGGGGCGATCCAGCCGGGCGGATGAGAAGTGAGTCGGGACGGAGTCTGGTTCCCGAGAAGATGGGCGTCTCTACGGTGCCGAGGTGGCGATTCGCCGCCTTGACTGCGAATCCATGGGAACAGGCGAGGACGGTCTCCGTATTGTCCGAACGATGCACGTTTCTCACGCTACCCGGCTCGCGTGAGATCCTCCTACAGCGGAGTGAGTGCGTCGTGAGCGTCCTATGAAGGTGTGCTCACAAGGCGTTGAACTTGTAGCCAACCTCTCGTACGGTGATGATTCGGCCGGGATGGCCGGGGTCGCGTTCGACCTTGCGGCGGAGGTTGGAGATGTGAACGTCGCAGGCGCGCGGGTCGCCGACATGGGGGGTTTGCCAGAGGTGCTCCATGATCTGGGTGCGCGAAAAGACCAGTCCGGGTTCGCCCGTCAGCAGGTCGAGGAGGTTGAACTCGGAGGCGGTGAGAGTGACGATACGACCATCGACCGAGACCGAGTGCCTCGCGAAGTCGATCTCGAGCCCGCCCACCGTCCGCGTCGCCGCGTTCGAGCTCGCTCGGTCGAGGTCGCGGCGTCGCAGTAGCGCCCGCACGCGGCTCACGAGCTCGGCCGCGGAGAACGGCTTCGTGATGTAGTCGTCGGCGCCGAGCTCGAGTCCGAGGACACGGTCGAGCTCGGCATCTCGCGCCGTGAGGAGGATGATCGGCACGTCACTTTCGGCGCGGAGGATCCGGCACACATCGGTTCCGAGCGTGCCCGGCATCATCACATCGCAGATGAGCAAGTCGTAGCTTCCGAGTCTGGCCTCGGCGATTGCGGCATCGCCGTCCCCGACGCAGGCGACCTCGAATCCCTGCTGTTCGAGCGCATAACTGACCGGCTCCAGGATGTCCGGTTCGTCGTCAGCCAGAAGGATTCGGGGACTCACGGTCGGGCGCTCGGAAGACGAATACGAGCGGTGGTGCCGCTGCCAGGTGTCGACTCGATCGTGAGCGTGCCGCCGATCGCCTCGGCGGAGTCGCGCGCGATAGCGAGCCCGAGCCCGAAACCGTCACCTCGCCCTCCACGGTAGAAGCGCTCGAACATGCGGGGCTGTAGCTCGAACGGCACTCCAGGCCCTGTATCGCTGACCTCGATATCCATCTTGTCGTCAACCTCGCTCGCCCTCAGGACGATCTCGCCTGTCTCGGTGTGCTTAGTCGCATTGCCGACGAGGTTCGAGAGTATCTGCTCGAGAACATCGCGCCTGGCCAACGCAGCAGCGAGCCCGTCGCACTCCACTCGTATGCGCACACCCTCGGCGGGCTCGCTCGTCGAGGCAACCTCGCCGAGAAGAGACCGTAGCTCGACGCGTTCGAGTTTCATCGTCTCGTGCAGAGATTGGGCTCGCGTGAGCACCAACAACGAGCTCGTAAGCCGCGTCAGTCGAGTCGCCTGCCTCTCGATGAGAGAGATGAAACGCTGGCGTTTCTCCGGGTCGTCTTGTGCACCGGCTTGAAGGGCCTCGACAGCGCTCGCGATCGCGGTGATCGGGGTGCGCAGTTCGTGTGAGGCATTGGTGACGAAGTCGCGCTCGGCCTGACGCCGCCGCTCCCGCTCGGTGATGTCGGCGAAGACGAGGACTGCCAGGCCCGACGCGCCCGCCGGCACGCCGACCACCGATATCGTCGCTCCATCTCGGTCCCGGCGACAGCGAGCCTCACTGATCGCCGCTCCCTCCACGAAGAGCGCCTCGGCGAGGCGACGCAGCGGCAGCTCTTCGAACGCCCCTGGTAGCGGGCCGTTCTGGACGAGCGGAAGCCCCTCCAGGATCGTGCGGACGTTCCTGTTGGCAAACAGGATCGTGAGCTCGCGGTCGACGGCGAGGACACCCTCTTGGAGCTGTTCGAGCAGGACGGCGAACCGGTCCCTTTCCGCGCTGAGTTGTGAGAACGCGTCTCCGAGCCGGATCCGCATCCTGTCGATCGTCGCCGCCAGCTGCCCCGCCTCGTCGCGAAAGCCACGCCTCAACTCCAGCTCGAAGTCGCCCTGCTCGATCGCCGCGGCAGCAGCCGCGATCCCTCTCAGCCGTCTCGCGATCAGCGACGCCGCGACCAACCCGATTGCCGCTGCCGCGAGCACGGCCCAGATCGCGGCGCGTAGGACTTCATTGCGGAAGATCGTGTTCGCAGCGCCTACCGCCGGAGGCCTCGGTGCATACGCGACGATTGCCGCGGCGCCTCGCGCGTTGTGCAGAGGCAACCCGACGACCGTCGCCCGTCCCCCGTCGAAGGTCTCGACGAAGCGGCGGTCCTTGAGTGCGGCGGAGAGCGCCGCCGACCCCCGCGGGACGTCCTGGAATCGAACGGTCCGCAACCCGTATTCGGCCACGCGCGTGCGGTCGCCGGCGAACACGAAGAGCGCCAGCCCGTGCTGACCTCCGATCGAGACGATCACGTGGCCGAGGTTGTTCGCGTCAAGAGCCTGCTCGACAGCGAACGCCGCTGAGACCGTCTCGCCGACCGCGATGCTCTCGGCATTCGCCTTCAGGTCGCGCTGCGCCTGCCGCGACGCGACAACCGCGATCAGGACCGCGGTCACCAAGGCGATCGCAACGAAGACCGCCGAAAGCCACCAGCGCATCCCAATCCGAACGTCCCGCATCCCCCGCAGTATCCCGCGGCCTCGTACCGCCGACGGCAAACGTGAGCAGATCTTCACGGAATCATGGCAAGACGCTCACGGCATCTCGCGCGCAGCTCAGACGCCGTTTCTACCGTGAATGAGATGAAGCGTATCCGCCTCCAGACCCCGCTCTCGAGAGCCGCGATGGCCTTCTCCGGGCCCCACGCCCGCGCCGCGGACCGTGATCTCGAACAGGGCGACGCGGAGCGCGGGCTCCGGCGACCGTTTGACGAAGTCGCTCCATTCACGATCGGGGTCGAGGAAGAACTCCTGCTCATCGATCCGGATTCCCAACTTCCGCTCGACGCAGCCGAGTCCGCGCTGGAGTTGACTGAAAGTGAGGGTCGAGTGGCAAGCGAGCTTCGAGCTTCCCAGATCGAAGCTGTCACACCGATCTGCGTGTCGGTTGCAGATGCCGAGCGGGAACTAGCGGCGATCCGCAGCCTCCTCGTCGACCGGCTCGGCGGCACCGCATCTCTCCTCGGAGCCGGCACTCACCCCCTTGCACTCGATCCGGGGGCGTTGATGTCGCGGCCTCGCTACGAGCAGCTCGCCACGGCGAACCCCTGGGCGGCAAGACACGTCCTCACGTGCGGCCTCCACGTCCACGTCGCCGTCGGGGGCGCCGAGCGCACCCTGGCCGTCTACAACGCCCTCCGCGGCTACCTCCCCGAGATCATCGCTCTTGCCGCAAACGCACCCATCTACCTCGGCGAGGACTCCGGTCTCGCCTCCGTCCGACCGAAGCTCAACCAGTCCTGGCCCCGCGCAGGCGTGCCCCCCGCGTTTGATTCGTGGCAAGAGGCCGCGGCGTTCTCAACCTGGGCCCGGCGAGGCGAAGCGTTCCCCGACGAGACGCACCAATGGTGGGACATGAGGCTACGCCCGCGCTACGGGACGATCGAAGTACGCGCCGCCGACACCCAGACCCGATTGGAGGACACGGCCGCCGTAGCCGCTCTCGTTCAAACGCTCGTGTTCGACCTCGCCAATCGCTACGACAGCGGCGAGCTCCTACCCATACCTCGCCACGAACGAATCGTCGAGAACGCCTGGCTTGCAACACGCGATGGCCTCGCCGGCACACTCATCCACCTCGAAACCGGAGATCGCATCTCGAGTGCCGACCGGCTCCTAGGACTCGCCGAACGACTCCTCCCGGCCGCCGCAGCACTCGGTGCCGACCGTGAACTGCTCGGGATCGGTCGCATCGTTCGAAACGGCGGTGGGGCCACCAGACAACGACGCGCGTTCCAGGACCACGACCCGCGCGCGGCCGTCGCGCAACTCGCCGCGGAAACGGCGGAAATCGGACCGCGGCCACGCGTGCTCGTCACGAAAGCGGCGCAGCACGAGACGCTACGCCGTCACGCGGCCGCACTAGGCAGCAGCTATCGACACGCTGAACCCGCGTTCGCGGCTGGGCCATATACGCAGCAGCCACGAGCCGAGGTCTCACTTCGGACCGACCCGGGGCACAGAGGAGTCGCGTGACGTACGAGGCCACTGAGCGTCGTGTCTTGCGAGTTGCACCGACGCCGCAGGTGCAAGATTCAAGACACGGCCCCCGGCTCTGTTCGTTCTCAGGGCTGGTAGTCAAACGAGTCCGGTGCGGACCCCGATTCGAGGTCGCCGCCGATGACTCCGAGGCGCGTGTCGGCGTTCGCCGAGCCACGCACCCTCCGCGAATCACGGCGTGAGACGCACGGCGAAGACCACGGTTCGCGAGAAGCTCTCGCCGTCCGTCTGAGCGCCGTAGCAGCCCGGAGCCAGCGCCCGAACGCCGCTCGGGATCCCGCGCGAATGTGCAGGCTGCCCGGACCACGTCACCGTGTCGTTGGGCTCGATCCGCAGTTCGCGCTGCGGAGTTCGCGTGCCGTTGAAGCCGAGCCGGCCAGGACCATCGAGGCGCTTCCCCCGGATCAGCACGCGGCCCCGATAGCTCGGGGCTACGTACCAGAACACCTTCTGGCCAAGCCACGGGCCGCCATATTGGGTGTCCTTCCGGGCGGTCAGGACGCCGGATGCTCCTCCAAGTCCCGGGTAGACAGGCCCCGGGCCGATTCCAGAGCCACCGAAGATACGAATGCGTCCCCAGGGCACGCGGCCGTCGATCCTGCTTACCGGGCAAGGCGACCCGGGCTTGACGACGGGAAGGTGAAAAGGCCGCTCAAGGGCCGACCATCTGACCTCATTCGGCGCTCCCGCCGCCGCGGTCCCCGTGGCCGCGACGGCTCCAACCGACAGGCACGCAAGAAGCCGGCGCACCATCGATCTCATCCCGGAACCGTATCCCTCGCGTCGCGCTCAGGCGTACTGGTCACCGGCACAGGCGGGCGTGCTTCCACCCGAGGGTCGTGTCTTGCGTTTTGCATCGACGTCGCAGGCGCGCCGACTCACCTGACAGGTCCAACGAAACTGGGGCGCAGGCGGCACATGAGAGGCATAGACTTCGCCGCTTGACCGGCTTTCTCTCTCGTCTGCTCGGACGCCGCAAGGACGCTGCCGCCGAGCGGGCGCAGGAGGAGGCCCAGATGAGCCCGGCCGAGCGGCGGTTCGTGCAGGAGAGCATCGAGGGCCACCAGGCCGACGAGTTCGTCGAGGAGCATTTCGGGGGCAGCGACCCGAGCCGGCTCCTGGACGAGTCGGACGGCCCGCGCGAGGACTGACCGGGTCTCGGCCGCGACGCGCCCGTCTCCGCGGGTCAATACGATCGCGAGATGGCGCGCAGCAGGCAACGGCCGGTCGTCCCGCCGGGGACGGTCAAGCGGCGCTTCCGGCCGAAGTTCCACTACGAGCTGATCGTCTGCGGCTTCCGCGGCCATGTCCTCGTCGGCACCGACGCCGAGCGGATCCGGCCGAGGGACTCGATCATCGTCCGCGAGTACGCGGGCACGCGCTGGTACCGGTGCCTGCGCTGCGACGCCTGGGTCCCGCTCGCGCCCGCCGACGAAGGTCAAGCGGCACTACCCGCCCGAGCTCGACGAGATCGAGCTTCCCACCCGCGGCAGGGCGCTCCGCGACAAGGTCGTCCTCCGGCTGATCGCCCTCGACCGGGCGCTCCACTTCGTGATCCTCGCCGGGCTCGCGGTGCTCGCGTTCCTGCTCGCCTCGCACCGCTCGCAGATCGACAAGTGGGTGCCGAAGCTCAACTCGATCTTCTTCGGCTCGCGCAACGGCAAGGCGGTGCCGACCCACGGCTTCTTCCACGAGATCGAGCGGCTCCTGACCTTGAACGTGACCACGTTCCGGCTGATCGGCGCGGCGGCCGCCGCCTACGCCCTGCTCGAGGGCGCCGAGGCCTACGGGCTCTGGCGGCAGCGGCGTTGGGCCGAGTACCTGACGTTCATCGCGACGACGCTCTTCGTCCCGTACGAGATCTACGAGCTCCTCGCGAAGATCACGGTCATCCGCGTCGGCGCCTTCGTGACCAACGTCGCGATCCTCGTCTACCTGCTCTACGCGAAGAGGCTCTTCGGGCTCCGTGGCGGCGCCGAGGCCGAGCACGACGCCCGCGAGGTCGACTCCGGCTGGGATGCCTTCGAGCAGCTGACCCCGGGCGAGTTCGCAGACTGAGCAACTTCTCTAGTCCCTCGCCTCCGGGTTGCGCATAGGCTTGCGCAATGCCGCCGAATCTCCAGCGCTTTCTCCCGATCATCCTGATCGCCTTCGTGCTCCTGATCGTGCTCCCGGCGATCTTCAAGAAGTCCTCGTCGAGCAACAGCGTGAGCGCGGGCACGCTCTCGACCGAGACGATCGGCGCGATGAGCCTCGTCGACAAGGGCGAGCAGGCCTTCCGCGCCGCGCACGGCGGCTACAGCGCCCGGATCGCCGACCTGATCGAGCTCGAGCGCCCGCTGGCGCACGACCTCGGCGACGGCGTCGTCGTCTCGCTCGACGTCAGCGCCGACTCGAAGACCTACTACGCCCACGTCTCGAGCACCGCCCTCTCGCTCGTACGGGCCCGGACGGGAGCCAAGAAGCTCGTCGCCACCTGCCTCGTCGTCAAGAGCGGCTCGGGCGTCAGCTGCCCGAAGGCGCCGACGACCTCGACGTCCACTTCCACGACGACAACCACCACCTCGAGCACCACGACGACGGGCTGAACCCGGGCGGCTCGAGGAGGGGCTTCAGGGGTACCCTGTGCCTATGAACCTTGCGCTGGCAATCGTCGTCGTCGCCGTCACCGTGCTGACCGTGATCGCCGTCTTCGCGGTGTTCGTCTGGGGCGCCGTCAAGGACGGGCAGGACGAGGCTGCGAGCCAGGCGAGGCTCAAGCAGCTTCGGTTCTCCCCCGCGCGCGCCGTTCGACGGCGGCCCGGGCGCCGCAGCCGCTGACGGGGAGCGCTCACCCTCGGACTGGCTGCGCCGGGACACCCGTACCATTCAGGCAATGCTCCTCGGGATGACCGCGCTGACCTGGGTGATCCTCGTGCCCGCCGTCGGCTGTTGGCCCGCCGCCGCGTACCTGGTCTTCCTCGTCCACCGCTCCGGAAAGCGCCACGCGGAGCAGGAGGCGATCGAGCGCGCCCGGCTGCTCGCCGCCCACGCCAACGAGTCCGCAGCCGGCTCGGGCGACCCCGACTCGCGCATCGCCTAGCGGGCTCCGATGCTCGGGATCGCGCTCCTCACGCTCGTCCCGGGCGAGCTCGGCGGAAGCGAGTCCTCGACCCGGGAGCTCCTGCGCGCGCTCGCCCGGCGCGAGGCGATGCCTTACCGCGTCTATCTCCCATCCGTGGCGCCCGACGCGGCCGAGGGGCTGCCCTCCGAGCTCGTGCCGGAGTACCGCGCCGCCCGAGCGGCGCCCGGCAGGCTCGCGGCGATGACCCTGGCGGCGGCGCGACCCGGCCCGCTCCGGCGCCGGCTCGAAGCCGCCGATGCTGTCCACTACCCGCTGACGATCCGGCTGCCGGCGCTCCGCGTGCCCACCGCGATCACGCTGCACGACGTGCAGCACCTGGATCTCCCCCATCTCTTCTCGAGGGCCGAGCGGACCTTCAGGGCGCTCGCCTACCACCGCTCGGCGCGCTCGGCCGGGATCGTGATCGTCCCGAGCGCCTTCGTGCGCGAGCGGGCGATCCACTTCCTCGGCCTCGAGCCGAGCCGGGTGCGGGTCATCCACCACGGCATCGACCACGAGCGGCTCAGGCCCGGCGTGGCGCCGAAGGAGCAGTTCCTGCTGTACCCGGCCCGGCCCTGGCCCCACAAGAACCACGGGCGGCTCTTCGACGCGTTCGCGCTCCTCCGCCGCGAGCGTCCGGAGCTGCGCCTCGTGCTGACCGGCGGCGGCCACGACGGGGCCGCGCCCGAGGGCGTCGAGGTGCTCGGGAACGTGTCCGACGACGAGCTCGTCTCGCTGTACCAGCGCGCCTCGGCACTCGTCTTCCCCTCGCTCTACGAGGGATTCGGCCTGCCACCCCTCGAGGCGATGGCGTGCGGCTGCCCCGTCGCCTGCTCGAACGTCGCAGCGCTCCCCGAGGTGTGCGGCGAGGCGGCCCGCTACTTCTCGCCCGACGACCCGGCCGACATCGCCCGGGCCGTCGGCGAGGTCCTGGCCGCCCCCGCGACCTGGGTCGCGCGGGGCCTCGAGCGGGCCGCCACGTTCACGTGGGACCGCTCGGCCGAGGCGTACGAGGCGGTCTACCGCGAGCTTCTCGGCGGAGCCGGCGCCTAGCCATGTGCGGGATCTGCGGACTGCTCGGCAAGGAGGCCCCGGACCCGCGGCTGGTCGAGGCGATGAACGACGCGATCGTCCATCGTGGGCCCGACCACGGCGCGGTCCAGGCCTTCGGCCGCTGCGTCCTCGGCTACCGCCGACTCTCGATCATCGACCTCGCCACCGGCGACCAGCCGGTCGCGAGCGAGACCGGCGAGACGGTCGCCGTCTTCAACGGCGAGCTCTACAACTTCCGCGAGCTCCGCCGCGAGCTCGAGGCGAAGGGCCACAGGATCCGGGGCACGGGCGACTCCCCGCTCATCCCCCACGCCTACGAGGAATGGGGCCTCGGCTTCGTCGAACGGCTCGAAGGGATGTTCGCGATCGCGCTCTGGGACCGCCCAGGCGAGCGGCTCGTCCTCGCCCGCGACCGGCTCGGCAAGAAACCGCTCGTCCACGCGACGCTTCCCGACGGCTCGCTTGCCTTCGCCTCCGAGACGAAGGCACTCCTGCGCCTGCCGGCCCTCCCACGAGCCGTCGACCTGCGACAGATCGATGCGTTCCTGGCCCTCCAGTACGTCCCGCGCTCCGGGTTCGAGGCGGTGCAGAAGGTGCCGCCGGGATCGCTCGTGGTCGCCGAGCGCGGCGGGATCCGGGTCGAGCGCTACTGGCGACCCGCGCCGAGCCCCGAGAGAGGCTCCACTGGCGAGTGGATCGAGCGGGTCCGGGACGAGGTCGACGCCGCGGTGCGGCGGCGGCTCGTCGCCGACGTCCCGCTCGGCGCCCTCCTCTCGGGTGGCATCGACTCCTCGATCGTCGTCGCCGCGATGGCCGGCGCCTCCGCCGAGCCGGTCCGGACGTTCACGATCGGCTTCCCCGACCGCCGGTACGACGAGCGCTCCCACGCCCGCACGATCGCCGAGCGGTTCGGCACGCGGCACGAAGAGCTCGAGGTCGATCCCCGGCCCGACCTGCTCGAGCGGGTCGCAACCGCGTTCGACGAGCCGTTCGGCGACGAGGCGGCTCTCCCGATGCTGCTCGTGTGCGAGGCGACGCGACGGGAGGTCAAGGTCGCGATCGTCGGCGACGGCGGCGACGAGGCGTTCGGTGGCTACGAGCGCTACCGGGCCCACGCCCTCGCCGGGCGCCTGCCCCGGCCGGCCGCCGCCCTCGGAGCGGCCGCCCTCGGGGCGCTTCCGGCAGCGCGTCGCTCGCCGCGTTCGAGCCTCTTCCGCGCCCGCCGCTTCCTTGACGCGGCCGCGCGCCCACCCGCCGAACGGTACGCGAGCCTCGTCGAGGTCTTCCCGTACGAGCTGCGGCAGCGGCTCTGGAGCGACGAGGCCCAGGCGCTGTCGGCGACGGCCTACCTGCCGGAGGACCGGGACCTGCGGGTCGTCGACATCGAGTCCTACCTGCCCGGTGACCTGCTGCCGAAGTCCGACATCGCCTCGATGGCGGTCTCGCTCGAGCTCCGCTCCCCCTTCCTCGACCATCGCGTGGTCGAGCTCGGGCTCGCGCTCCCGCGCGAGCTCTCGGGTGGGAAGCGAGCGCTCAAGCGGGCCTACGCGGATCTCCTGCCGGCCGAGACCGCCGGGCGCGCGAAGACCGGGTTCGGCGTGCCGCTCGACCGCTGGTTTCGCGAGGAGCTGCGCGAGCCGGCCGAGGAGCTCGTGCTCGCGGGCGCGGGCCGTGGGCTCTTCCGGCGGGAAGAGCTCGAGCGCCTGCTCGGCGAGCACGCGGGAGGCCGCGCCGACCACGGGCACCGGCTCTGGTGCCTGTGCATGCTCGAGCTCTGGCAGCGCCGCTACGTCGACGCGGGCGCTCCAGGCCGGGCGGCGTAGAGGTCAGGCGACGGCGTCGGAGACGACGAACCCGGCCTCGCGCCGGACGTCGAGCCAGTAGCGGTAGACCTCTTCGGTCCGCTCGGTGCACCGGATCTCCGGGAAGCGGTCGAGCGCGCGCCGGCGCGCCGCGACGCCCATCTCGGCCGCGCGTGCAGGGTCGGCAGCGAGCGCGAGCATCGCCGCGGCCAGCGGCTCTGCCTCACCCGGCGGGACGAGCAGGCCGGTCTCTCCCTCACGCACGAGATCGTCGAGACCGCCGATCGAGGCGGCGATCACCGGCCGCGCGCGCTCCATCGCCTCGAGCGCGACCATGCCGAACCCCTCCCCGAGGGACGGCACGACGACCGCGAGCGACTCCTCGACGGCCTGCTGCACGGGCGTCACGTGCCCGAGGAAGCGCACTGCGTCGTTGAGCCCGAGCTCGCGGGAGAGATCCTTGAGGCCGTGCTCGAGGACGCCGCGCCCGGCGATGTCCAGGCGCGCATCCGGGCGCTCGTCGAGCACCTTGCGGAAGGCGCGCAGCAGCACCACGTGCCCCTTGATCGGGATCAGGCGGCCGATGCAGAGAAACCTCGGCGTGGCGCCGGTGTAGGGCTTCGGCTCGGGGCCAGCGGCGATGCCGTAGTGGACGATCTCGAAGTCCGGCTCGACGAAGCCCTCCGTCTCCGAGAGGTAACGGGCGAGCCCGCGTGAGATCGCGATCTGGCGGTGGGCGAGAGCGCCGACCGTGCGATCGCCGAGCGCGAAGATCCGGCCCTCGCGGAACTCGTTGAACCCGTGCTTGGTCGAAAGGCGGATCGGGACCCCGGCGAGGGTCCCGGCGGTCTGCCCGTAGGCGTCGGCGTGGACGAGATGGGTGTGGAGGATGGTCGGGCGCCGGTTGGCGAGATAGGAGAGGACGCGCATGAACGTGACCGGGTCGACATCGGTGTGCATCTCGATCCCGTCGACGGGGACGCCGCCGGCCTCGAGTTCCCGTGCGAACTCCCACGCGCCCGGCTCCTGCTCGTGGAGCATCAGGAAGCGGATGTCCCAGCCGCGCGCCTTGAGCGAGGGCAGGAGCTGCAGCAGGTGGGCCTCGGAGCCCGAGATCCCCGCCACCTTCTGGACGTGCAACACGAGCATGTGCCCAAAGCGTACGTGCCCCGTGGCCTCTACTCATCCCCACGGAAGTGCCCAAGCGCTTGTGTTGCATGAGACTTGTGCTCGTGGCATGCAACACAAGGAGCCTTCGGGTCGGAGCGAGGGCAGCTGGTCGGAGAAGCGCCGGCGGCGGATGGCGGCGCGTCTGTCGCTAGACGAAGTCGAGGTCGCCGAGCTCGAAGTGCGGGCGCTCCGGGACGCGGACGGCGGGGTCGAGCGCCTTGCCGAGGACGGTGAGACGCCGGTGGGTCGGCAGGAAGCCCGCCGACAGGTAGCGGACGTGCTCTCCCGGGGGCGGGGAGGCGACCACGACCGGCCCGCCGGCCGCTGCGACCGCATCGCGGACGAGCGGTCCCTCGACCGCCGCGACGACCCCTAGCCGGCCCTTCCGGCCTGACACCGCATACCCGTGAGCGGCGTCCCCGCCGGCCGCGAGCCGCTGATACGGCGTCGGCGAGTCGACGAAGCGCCAGTTCAGCCAGGCGGCGTCGCGAACCACGCTGCCGCCCGATCCCGCCGAGGGCTCGAGCCTCTCGAACCGGGCGATCGGCAGTGCCCGCGGGTGCCCGCCCCGGAGCTTCGCGCGCGCCCAGAGCCGCAGCGGCCCGAGCGGCTTCCAGCCGAGCCGGCCGGTCAGGATCCCCGCGGAGGCGGCGTTCGGGACGATCAGGAGGAGCCCGATCCCGAGCTGCCTCGCCCGCTCCTCGTTTGCCGTCTGCAGCTCCGAGAAGATCCCCCGCCCGCGGGCCGCGGGATCGGTCGCGAGATGGATCGGCATCCCGACCTCGAGCTCGGCGCCGTCGAGCGCCAGCCGGACGAAGCTGATCGCCACGAGGCCCACCACCCGCCCCTCGTCCTCGCCCAGGAGCACCGAGGCGGGACGGACGGGGTTGCGCTCGTACAGCCACGCGAGGACGTCCTCGCGCGGTGAGGTGCCCCACACCCGGCCGAGCAGCGCGGCAACGTCTGCGCGGCGCTCCGGGTCGTACTCGACGATCCTCACCGGCAGGAGCTCCGCACAGCCGGCCGGCCGTCAGCGGGTCGACGTGCCGAGCACCTGGTTGAACAGGCGCCGGGCGCGCGTGCCGGCGACCGTGTCCTTGAGGGCGATCAGGTCGCAGGCTCCCGAGAGCACGAGGTCGAACGTCCGCGAGGGATAGGGCTCGACGTTGTAGCGGCCGAGGCGGAACGGATTGGTCTCCGGCCCGTTGGCACGCGAGATCGACGTGAACGCGACCTCGTAGCCCGCCTGCTTGAGGATGCTCTCGTGTACGGGATGGAAGTGCGCCTCGGAGCCCTTGACGTAGGCGTACGCCCTCACGGGCCGGCGCAGCTCCTCCTCGAGCTTGAGCTTGGAGACGGCGATCTCCCGGACGGCCTCGTCGAGGGAGATCTCGGCGAGAGGGCGGTGCGAGATCCCGTGGGACTCGACCCGCACCCCGGCGGCGTCGAGCTCTCGCATCAGGCCCCAGTCGAGGGTCCGGTTGCGCACCCCGCGCTCGACGAGCCTCGCCTCGTGCGGCAGCGGGGTCTCGTCATCCATGTAGGCGACCGGCACGAAGATCACGGCCGGGTAGCCGCTCCGGCTCAGCGCCGGTAGCGCGTTCTCGAGCGTGTCGCGATAGCCGTCGTCGAAGGTGATCAGCACGGCCTTGTGCGGAAGCGGCGCGCCGAGGCCGTAGTGGTCGAGGACGGCGTCGAGACCGACGACGTTGTAGCCGAGCTCGCCGAGCCGGACGAGCTGCTCCTCGAACGCGGCCACGGGCACCGTCGTCGGGTTGTCGGGCAGGTCGTTGACCTTGTGGTACATGAGGATGCTGAGCGTCCGCTGCGCCTCCGGCTGCAGGCCGAGCACGGTCGACGTCTCCCCGATCGAGCGGTAGAGCGCGTTCTTGAACGCCTGCTTGGCCTGCTGCGCGGTCACGACTGACCCCATCCTAGTTTGGGCGGGCTCGCGGCCCCAAGCGGCCGGCGCACGCATCGCGGAAGCCTGACACGACCGCCCCGACCCCTTCACGGCGCCGCCGCGACCGCAGCGCCTGGACGAGCAGCGCCGCGAGCACGACGAGGCGCCGGCGCCACGTCCCGAGAAGACCGAGAGGAGCGTGCCGCTCGGCGACCACGAGCGAGTTGCGGGCCCCGTAGTACAGCGTCGTCGGCGAGCTCTCCCCGCCCGAGCCCGCGGAGACCTTGTGCCACACCCTGCTCGCCGGGACGACGTAGTGCCGGAGCCCGGCCTCCCGTGCGCGCAGCGACCAGTCGGTGTCCTCGCTGTAGAGAAAGAGCTCGGAGTCGAAGAGACCGACCTGCTCGAAGACAGCGCGGGGGACGAGCATCGCCGCACCGCAGGCGCGGTCGGTCGTGACGACCTCGGCGAAGCGGCCGTCGTCGCGCTCGCCGTAGCCGCGCTGGCGGCCGTTGTAGCCCGCCCGCGGGTCGTAGTCGGCCCCCGCGAACCAGATCACGTCCGGCGGGCTCGCGAACAGGATCTTCGAGCCGAGCGAGGCGGCGTCTCCTCGCCGCTCGGCCTCCGCGAGCAGCGCCGCCGCGAAACCGGGATCGACCTCGACGTCGTTGTTGAGCACGAGCACGTGCGAGGCGCCGAGCTCGAGCGCCCGCGCGATCCCCGCGTTGTTGCCGCCGGCGAACCCGAGGTTCGCGTCGTTCCGGATCAGCTCGACCTGCGGGAACTCCGCCGCGACCGCCTCGGCGGAGCCGTCCGACGACGCGTTGTCGACGACGATCGTGACGAGCGCCGGGGTCTCGACGCGCTCGAGCGAGCGCAGGCACGCGAGGGTGTCGTCGCGGCCGTTCCAGTTGAGGACGACCACGGCGACGCTGGCAGGCCCGGACATGGCGCCACGCTACAACGGTCAGTGGAGGCGGCGCATGTAGCCCCACGCAGCCACGAGGCCCGGTGGGCGCCAGAGGGCGAGCACGCCCGCGTAGAGAGCGAGCCCGACGAAGGCCGCCGGGAGCGCCCCCACGACGAGCCGCGGCGCGCCGTACAGCACCACCGCCCCCGCCCCGCAGGTTCCCGCCGCGACGAGGAGCCCGCGCGGCCGTGGGAAGGAGCGCGTCGAGCGCGGCGAGGAGCACGACCAGCACGGCCGCGGTCGTCACTGCGAGCCCCGCCGCGAGGCCCGCCAGGCCGAACGCGGCCCGGCCGGCCCAGGCGACGGGAACCTGCCCGAGCAGAGCCGCGACCGCGAGAGCGGGAAGCCAGCGCGACCGGCCGAGCACGAAAAGGAGCGGGAAGGCCACCGAGAGGGCGATCGAGACGACCATCCACGGGGCGAGGTAGGCGACGAGGCGTCCGAGCTCGGTGCCGGTCGAGCCGCCGTAGCTCGACCCGAGCACGATGCGGCCGATGCGCGCGCCCGCGAGCGCGAAGAAGCCCGCCGCCGCCGCGACGAGCGCGAGCGAGATCCAGGAGGCGGCGACGATGTGGCGGGCCGCGAGCTCCGGCGTCAGCTCGCCGCGGGCAAGCGGCACCGAGGAGATGAGCGCCATCGAGGTCGCGGTCACGGCCACCAGCACCGAGGCGATCAGGTAGGCGTAGGAGAAGGTCGTCGGCTTCCCCGACCCGAGCCCGCTCGCGAAGCGCAGGCAGACCAGGTAGAGCCCCTGGAGGGCGAACGGAACGGCGACCCCTTCGACGAGCGACCGCAGACGCCGCCAGGGCGGGCCGTCGGGAAGCCCGGAGACGCCGTGGAACGCCAGCGCGGCGAGCGGGACGCCGGCCGAGACCGCGCCGTTGACGGCGAGGCCCCAGCCGAAGGCCTCGACGCCGTGGCCGTCGACGAACGCGAGGATCGTCACGAGGCTGAGGACGGCGCCGGCGCCGAAGCCGAGCGCGGCGATCCCGTAGTCGTCGAGTGCCGCGAGCGCGCTCGCGGCAAGCCCGGCGAGGATCTGCGCGGCGGCCGCCGGGATCAGCCACGGGATCAGTTGCGCGGCGCTCGACCGCGCGTGGTGGTTGCTCGTGAGCAGGCCGGCGATCGCATGAGGAGCGACGATCGCGAGGGCGATCGCGGGCACGAGCGGGATCGCGAGCGCAAGCCCCCACGACGCCGTCTCCCGGCCGAGCCGCCCCTCGTCGTGGGCGCGGGCCAACCGAGGGAGGACGACGACGCGGAGCGCGCTCGCCACCAGGACGAGAGCCAGGTAGACCGCGTAGGCGGCGAAGAACCCGTCCGTCTTCGTCCCGTGCCCGAACTTGCGGGAGAGGATCGCCCCTGCCGCCGCGGCCGAGCCGCTGACTGCGGCCGCCGAGAGCCCGGTGAGGACGCCGCTTCGGACCGCGCTCCGGCGACCTGAACGTTTACCCTGCATCGATGCCGCGCGACGATAGCGTCATCTGGTCCGACGCAGAGCTCGACGCACTGCGACGCGACCTGGGCAGCGCCTACGACGGCAGGACCTGCCTCGTCACGGGCGCCGACGGGTTCATGGGCTCGCACCTCACCGACGCGCTGATCGAGCTCGGCGCGAACGTGATCGCGTTCGTCCGCGCCACCTCGTCGGGCGCGCTCAACAACATCGGCGCCCGCCGCGCGGACTCGCTCGGGTCGTCTTCGCCGACCTCACCGACAAGACCTCGATCGACTACCTGATCCGCGACCTGAAGCAGGGCGCCGGACAAGCCGTACGTGTTCCACCTCGGCGCGCAGGCCCACGTCGGCGAGTCCTGGCACCGCCCGTACGAGACGGTGATGGCGAACACGGTCGGCACGCTGAACCTGCTCCAGTCGATCGTCGACCACGACCTCGAGGTCGAGAAGTTCGACACCGCCGGCACCTCGGAGGAGTACGGGAACGTCCGCGAGTCGGTCTCGCACCACCACGACTTCGACGAGCTCGGCGAGCCTGATCCTCCACGAGCGCTCGCCGATCAACCCGAAGTCGATCTACGCGACCTCGAAGGTGGCGGCGGACTTCCTGACGATGAACTACCACGACGCCTACGGCCTGCCGGCGGTCGTTACACGGATGTTCAACAACTACGGCCCACGCCAGAACCCGCGCTACGTGACCGGCACGATCATCACCCAGGCGCTCGTCCGCGACACCGATCGAGCTCGGCCCGCTCGACCCGATGCGCGACTTCTGCTTCTGCACGGACGGCGTCCGCGGCCACCTCACGGTCGCTGCGCACGGCATCCCGGGCGACGTCTACGTCTACGGTCAGGGCGAGAACATCTCGATGGCCGACTGGGCGGCGATGATCATCCGGATCGGCGAGGAGGAGGGCTACTGGCCCGCGGGACGGGAGATCGTCACGACGGCCGCTCGGTTCCGGCCCGGGGCGAGCGAGGTGATGGCGCTTCGCGTCGGCTACGAGAAGCTCCAGTCGGAGACCGGCTGGAAGCCGAACGTCTCCTGGGAGGAGGGCCTCCGCCGCACGATCGCCTGGTTCGCCGACCACCGCGAGAGCTGGATGGGCCGGGTCGACTGGATGAGCCGCAGGCCGGCCGGCCGCACGGCGGGCTCCTGACCCAGGTGCGCGCCCTCGTCACCGGCGGCGCCGGCTTCCTCGGCTCCTTCCTCGTCGAGCGGCTCCGCGCGCGCGGCGACGAGGTGATCGTCCCGCGGCGCGCGGAGTTCGACCTCACGCGCTGGGACGACGCGGAGCGGCTCTTCGCGGAGACGCGCCCGGAGCTCGTGTTCCACCTGGCGGCGGAGGTCGGGGGGATCGGCGCCAACCGCGCCAACCCCGGCCGGTACTGGTACGCGAACCTGATGATGGGCGCGCACGTGCTCGAGCTCTCGCGCGCTCCACGAGGTCTCCAAGCTGGTCGTCGCCGGGACCGTCTGCGCCTACCCGAAGTTCACCCCGACGCCGTTCCACGAGGACGACCTCTGGAACGGCTACCCGGAGGAGACCAACGCGCCCTACGGCGTCGCGAAGAAGTCGGTGCTGGTCGGCGCGCAGGCCTACCGCGAGCAGTACGGCCTCGACTCGGTCTACCTCCTGCCCGCGAACCTGTACGGGCCGCGGGACAACTTCGACCTCGAGACCTCGCACGTCGTGCCGGCGCTGATCCGGAAGATGGTCGCGGGCTCCGAGCAGGTCGTGCTCTGGGGCGACGGCTCGCCGACCCGCGAGTTCCTCTACGTCGAGGACGCGGCGGACGCGTTCGTGCTCGCCGCCGACCGCTACTCGGGGCCGGAGCCGCTGAACATCGGCACCGGCGTGGAGATCTCGATCCGCGAGCTCGCCGAGACGATCGCCGAGCTGACCGGCGTTCGACGGCGAGATCGTCTGGGACGAGTCGATGCCGAACGGCCAGCCTCGCCGGCGGCTCGACACGAGCCGGGCCGAGGAGCTGCTCGGCTTCCGGGCGGCGACGCCGCTCCGGGACGGGCTCGAGCGCACGATCGCCTGGTACCGCTCCGCGGAGCCGGCCCGTGCAGGCAGTTAGAAGCTCTAGCCCCGCGCTCCCTGCGGTCAGCGGCGCGACGACCCGGCTCGGCCGCCTGGCCCACAGGGCGGGACGAGGGATCGGGCGACTCGACGTCACGACGGCCCGGGTGCCGCCGTGGGCGGTGCTCGGCCCGCTCGTCGTCCTGGAATGGCTCGTCGCGGGCTTCGTCGCCCACGCCGCCGTCCACACGGGGCGGCTCTACTCGAGCGTCGGGGAGGGCACGACGAGCTACGCGACGGCGTGGCTCCTTGCGCACGGCCACGTCCCCTACGGCTCGGGCGGGTTCGCCTACGCGCTCCTGCTCGCACCGATCGCGCGTCTCGCCGGCCCGGTCATGCTCGCCGGCGTTCCCGCAGCGGTCGTGCTCAATCTCGCGGTGTTCGGCCCGCTCGCGCTCACCTGCATCTACGGGATCGCGAAGACCGTCGCCGGTCGCCGCTACGCCTACCTGGTGTCGCTCCTCTGGGTGCTCGCGCCGCTCCTCGCGATCCACTACTTCCTCGGCGACTACCACCGGCGCTACGTGGGCGAGACCCTTCCCGCCGTGCTCGGCCTGACAACGGCGCCCGACCTGCCGGCACTCGCCGCCATCCTCCTCGCCGCCTACTTCACCGTACGTGTGCTCGTAGGCGGCGATCGGCTCGACGGGCTCGCGGCCGGCCTCGCGGCCGGGCTCGCAGTTGGCGTCAAGCCGCTCGACGCCGTCTTCCTGCCGGCGGCGCTCTTCGCCCTGGCGTTCGCCGGTCGCGCGCGGGCCTTCGTTCTCTTCGGGCTCGGCCTCGTGCCCTCGCTCCTCGCGCTCGTCCTCTGGAAGGAACGCGGGCTCGGCTACGTCCCCCTCTTCGCCAACGGCCTTGCGCACGACTTCCCGTTCGACTGGGCTCTCCTCAAGCACAACATCGACAACTTCCGCGAGTTCGGCTGGAGCAAGCGGCTCGTCGAGTATGCGGTCGTCGCCGGCGCGGTCGGGCTGGCCCGCCGGTCGCTGCCGCTCGCCGCGCTCGCGAGTGCATGGCTTGCCTCCTACCTGCTCTTCAAGGGCGGCTCGACGGCGGTGTTCGACGACGGGATCTTCTTCCGGCAGCTGGCGTCGGCCTTCCCGGCGGCGTTCCTGCTCACCGTCTCGCTACCGCTCCTCGCACCCATCGCCGGACGATCGCTCGTCCGTCTCGGCACGCTCCCTCGGTGTCCCGGAACGCCGCGGGCGCGGAAGCTCGTGCTCGGTGTCGGCGGCGTGCTCTCGCTCGTCCCGATCGTCGCGCTCCTGGCGATGAGCAAGCAGGTCGATGCGAGCGCCGTCACGTTCCCGGGAGGCGTCCTGGTGCCGGCGAACCGCTTCGACGCGATCGCCTCCGCCCACGGCACGCAGGTCACGCTCTCGTGGCCCGCCCAGGGCTCGCACGGGGCCCAGGTCAGGTACGCGGTCTTCCGGGAGCGGGCCGATCCGGTCAGCTGCACCGCTCCGCACGGCGGCGCCGTGCTGTGCGTCCAGAGCCTCGCGCCCGTCGCCGTCACCGCCGCCACGAGCTACACCGACACCCCGCCCGCGGGCGGGCGCTGGACCTATCGCGTCGCGATGGTGGCCGGCGTGCCGCCGCCGGCCTTCCCGGCCGGCGTGCTGCTCGAAAGCCGGCCGGTTTCCGTCACGACCGGCTGATCACTCGCGTTCGGCGAAGCGCGACTCCAGCAACGCGAGACGCTGGGCAAGGGTGGTGTTCTGATCCGAGAGCTTCGAGATCACGGTCGAGTAGTGCAGCAGCACGAGGATGACGAAGAGAAGACCGACCGCGAAGAGCACCGCAGGCGGGTAGGTCGAGACGCCGAACCATCTGGCGATCGTGTTCAACCCGCCGCGCCAGGCCGAGAGCCCGACGAGGACGATCCCGGTCGCGAGCCAGAGCAGCGCGTAGCGCTCCCGCAGCCGGCGAGAGCGGATCAGCTCGAAGACGACGAGCAGGAGGAGCAGCGACACGGCCGTGGCCGCGATCGAGGTGCGGAGAGGAGTCATGCCTCCTCCAGCGGGCCGACATCGCGGCGGAACAGGTCGACGAACACCGCCAGCAGCACCTTGATCATGTAGTAGACCGAGCCGAGCGTCCCGATCGACGAGCGCCCGTGCTCGCGCTCACGCATCGTCACCGGCACCTCGAGCACCCGGAGCTTGTGGCGAATCGCGATCACGAGCCCTTCGACCTCCGGATAGTCGTGCGGCAGGGCGGCAGCGAAGAGGCCGATCGCACGGCGGTTCAGAGCCTGGAAGCCGGAGGTCGTGTCGGTGAGGCGCTTCCGTCCGATCCACGAGACGACGAGCGCCAATACGCGGATCCCGATCCGCCTCGCAGCAGACGACCGGTAGCCGCCGATCGCGAGGAACCGCGAGCCGATGACCAGGTCGGCCTCGCCGGCGACGACCGGGGCGACCACGGCGGCGAGCTGGCCCGGATCGTGCTGGCCGTCCCCGTCGAGGCGCACGGCGAGCTCGAAGCCGTTCTTCCAGGCAAAGAGGAAGCCGGTCTGCACCGCCCCGCCGATCCCGAGGTTGAATGGCAGCTCGACCACGTGCGCGCCCGCGGCGCGAGCCACCGACGCGGTGCGGTCCGTCGAGCCGTCCGAGATGACGACGACCTCGAGCCCCGCGTCGAGCTTGGCCAGCTCGTCGAGCAGCCTGACGATGTTCCGCTCCTCGTTGAAGGCGGGGACGATCGCGATGCGCCGCACGGCCGCAAGCGGACCATGGCTCTCGGCCAGCGCCGGCGCCTCCCCTCCGATCACGTCGCTAGACACGTGCTCCGATCCGGAGGTCGAGCAGCTCGAGCAGCCGCCGGGCTCGATGGGCGTAGGTGTGCTCGTCGAGGACGCGCTCTCGCGCGCGCCTGCCCATCTCCTCCGCCTGGGCCGGATCGTCGAGCAGGTCGCGGTAGGCCGCGATCGCGGCTTCGGCGTCGTTGACGACGAGGAGCTCCGAGCCGGGCTCGAACCAGCGCTCGATCCCGTCGTACGGATTGGCGACGATCGCGGCGCCCGACGCGGCGAGCTCGAAGGGACGGCAGGACGATGACGCGTACACGGTCGCGTGGGAGCGGCGCGTGATGCAGAGGTTGATCCGCGCCGCCGAGATCGCGCGCGGGAAGGCCGGGAACGGGACGTCGCCGACGAGACGGGCGGCGCCGGTGTCTCCGGCGAAGTCGTGGCCGCCCAGCGAGAAGTCGACGTCCGGAAGCACCCTCGACGGCTCGCCGACGAGCTCGGCCATCCACTCGCGCCGGAACTTGTCGCCGTAGCCGTAGAAGTACACGTCGGTCTCCTTGTCGACCGGGAGCGGCGTGAAGAAGTCGGGGTCGGCGCCCCAGAACACCGCCTCCGCGCGGCGGGCGCCAAGCTCGATCAGCCGTTCGAGACCGCCTTCGGAGTTGGAGACGACCACGTCGTACTCCCCTGGATCGGCACCGTGGTAATAGTTGAAGCCCGTGTCCATCCCGCCGAACTCGGGCAGGCTCATCGGCACGTCGCCGTCGTAGAAGAGGACCGGGACGCCGAACCGCTCGCGCAGCACCGTCGGGATGCCGCGGAAATGCGCCATCGGGACGGTGAAGAAGACCACGGCGTCGGGGCGCTCGTGCTCGACGAGGCGCTCCAGATGCCGCTGCCAGCGCGGCGTCACGACCCGCCAGATCGTCTCGCGGGTGATCCGATCGCCGAGCGAGTCGTCCGGCCGGTCCTCGCTACGGCGCGGGAGGCGGTCGCCCTTCAGCCGGGCGAGGAGGCTCCGAACGCGCGCGTACGACTCCCCTTCGACATAGGCCGGGTTGGGCGCGATGCGCCACCACGGCGTCTCGATCGGCCGGCCGCGGTAGGCGGTGACCACGAGCTCGACGCCCTCGTCGTGGAGGGCCTTCCACAGCTGCCACCAGGCCGGCGTGCAGCCGTACCGGAAGTCGAGGTCGACCGCCGAGGCGACGCAGAGGAGCTTCGGGCCACGCATCCTCGTATTCTCGCAGGAGCTCGTTACGGCGCCGTAAGCGAGCGCGCGCCTTCCCCCTTTTCGACGCTGGACATTTCGGCCCGATGCACTACGGTGAGAGGCGTATGCGGGGGGCAGGTTCGTGGTCGTGCTTGCTGGCCGGCGTGGCCGTCTGGCTGAGTTGCTGCGCCGCGGCGGCGGCGGCCGACCCGCGCGGCGTCCTCCTTCGGGCCGAGGCGAAGACCAGCAAGGCGTCGAGCCTGCGCCTGGCCATGACCGAGCGGGTCACCGCCGGCTCCTCCCACGTCACGGTGCACATGAGCGGCATCGAGCAGACACCGCAGAATGCCGGCTCCTTCACCCTCGTGACCTCGCCCGCCCAGCCGGGGCTCGGGACCGCGACCGAGATCCTGAAGGGAGCCGACATCTACGTGCACTACGGCCTCTTCGACACCCTTCACGCGAAGAACCCGGCGGTCAAGAACTGGCTCGTCCTCAGCACCACGTCGAGCCTCGGCGTCAACCCCTCGAGCTTCTCGCTGCTCGGATCCCAGGAGGTGAGCGAGCTGACGGGCATCCGGGCCGTCGGAACGCGCACGGCGCAAGGCGTCTCGATCACGCGCTACCAGGGGGCCCTCGACCTCGACAAGCTCGCGCAGCTTCCGACGTTGAAGCAGCTTCTCTCGCACCTGCCCTCGGCCTCCGCGGCCGTGCTGCAGGGCTCCGCCGAGCTCCAGATCTCGGTGGGCAGTGACGGGTTCATCCACGGGAGCAGCACCACCCTCGACCTGCACGAGGGGACGAGCAGCCTGAAGATCGTCGTGCAGGCCGTGCTCCAGGACTTCAACGAGGAGGGCTCTCCGATCATGGCACCGCCGGCGAGCGAGGTCATGACCCAGGAGCAGTTCGACCAGCTCGCAGGGATCGCGCCGCCCGCCGGCGCGACGGCCGTGCTCCAGAAGGTGGTCCTGAGCGCCAAGCAGGTGGGCGCCGGCTACACGCGCACCGTGATTCCGGGCGGGCACCTCGTCCAGGGCGAGCCGACGCTCGACTTCTGCGACCTCAAGTATCCCAGCGAGTCCCTGCGGGTCGCACGTCTCCAGGTCGCCTACACCGGGAAGGCGAAGGCCATCTCGGCCTCGAACGAGGTCGTCGCCTACGCCCAGGGCGGTGCGCAGACGGCCATGCAGGAGATGGGCCGAGCTCAGGCACGCTGCAGGAACGGTGCGGTCAAGAGCCCGCCCTCGGGCGTCGCGAGCCTCGTCCGCCACACCGCGGTCGTTCACGACCCGCGGCTGCCGCCAGGGTCGGTCGCGATCCTCGAGACCGACACGGGGAAGACCTCGCAGGGAAAGCCCTTCACCGCGAGCTCGCTGGCGGTCTACCAGGCGCACGGGGAGGTGCTGAGCGGCTTCTACGCCTCCGAGGAGGGCACCGCGTCTATGGTCGCGTTCGCCGCCCACGCGGCCCGCGTGAGCGCTGCGAACCTCAAGCGCGACGTGGCCGGGCTTCCGGTCGCCTGACCCGTCAGCCCGGCTCGCCGGGCGAGTCGGGCAGGACGAGCGTGCCGCCCCAGGCGTCGGGATGCACGTCGGCGAGGGTCTCGGAGAACGTCCACTGGTGCCCCGCGAAGTCCTCGGCCGTGTACTGGCGCTCGCCGTACTCGAAGTCGGTCGGCTCCATGACGATGCGGGCGCCGTGCGCGCGAGCCCGGTCGCAATGCTTGTCGACGGCCTCGACACGGACCATGACCGAATGGGTCACCTCCCCGGCCCTGGGAGGGCGCCGCTCGCTGCGCACGTCGCCGACGATGACCGCCCCGCCGCCCGCGACGAGCTGCGATCGGTGGTTCTCGCCGATGCGCACGCGCTCCTGGAACCCGAAGGCCGCGCCGAGCCAGTCGACCGCCTCACGCACGTCCGGATAGATCAGCACCGGCACCACGGCCGGGCTCGGGATCGAGCGGTTCGCCTTCATCCCAACACCCTACGCACAGGCGCGTCGGCTCTCAGCTCTTAGAACCCCTAACAGAATGACCTCGCGCTGACTGGGCGTGATGGGTGCGTGCTCTGGTAGGACGCAGGGAGCCCCAATATCCTCTGTGATATTGGGGCGACCGAGGACGACGCAGAGTGCGTGCCCAGCGCGTCCAGGCGGCCCGTGCTCATTCTGTTAGAGGTTCTTAGGCTTGCGGCCGAGCAGTCGCGCGAAGTTGACGTCCCAGCCCCAGCCGAACGCCTTCGGCACGAAGAGGCGAGGCTCATCCGGGTTCCAGAGCCGCGACTTCACTCGCTCGACGGTCGGACGCCGCAGGTCGTACGGCATCCCGAGGAACTTCCCTGTCTTGCTCATGCCATCACGGTAGCGCGCCCCGCGACATGCAGTCGGTCATTCCGCGGGAGCACGGGGAAAGCCCGGGGTCGAGAGCACGCGCTGATCGGCGAGGATCGTCAGCGCCTCGTATCCCCGGAGGCGCGCCGTCCAGGCCGGGCCCGCCTCACCCATCGCAAAAGCGGCCGTCGCGTAGGCATCGGCGGTCCCGAGGTCCGGACCGGTCACCGTGACCGAGAGCACGCCTCGGGGCGGGACGCCCGTATGCGGGTCGAGCACGTGGTCCCCGCGGGCGTAGGCGGCAGAGGTCGCGACCGCCCCGTCGCGTAGGGCGATCACGGCCGCGACCTTGTCGTGCTCGAGCGGATGCTCGATGCCGATGCGCCAGTCGCCGTCAGGGAGGGCTCCACCGCCAACTCGGATGTCGCCGGCGGCGTAGATCGCGTAGTTGCGCACCCCGGCGCTCTCGAGGAGCTCTGCCCCACGCTCCACCGCCCAGCCCTTGACAAGGCCCGACGGGTCGAGCGTGCCGGCGGCGGCGGCGTCGAAGAAGCCCCCGGTCTCACCGGTGAGCGCGCGACACCGCTCGAGCACGGTCCTGACCTCGCCGCTCGCATCGTCGACGAGGAGCTCGCCTCGCACGATCCGGCTGATCTCGCTCTCGTGCTTGTAGGTGCTGAACGTCGCATCGACGTGCGCAAGCCAGTCGAAGAGGCGATCGAGCAGAGCGCCCTCGACCTCGTCTCGCACATCGACGTAGATGGGCATGCCCATCACGTGCTCGAGCCGCCGGATGCCCGGCGACGCTTGGGCGACCGTGCTCACGCACCTGCCTTCGCGAGCGCCGACTGGAGGGAGGCCTCGAACGCCTGGCTCGTGTAGGAGGCGCCCGAGACGAGCTGGACCTTCGGGGACTGCGCCGAGAGGAACTCGCTCCGAAGCCGCGGCAGCGCGGTCGACATGATGAACTGCGAGCGGCCCGTGTGGTAGGTGTAGGAGCCGCCGAGGTCGGTGTACTTGCGAGTCACCTTCGAGCCCACGGTGGTGGTCTGCACCGTCACCGTCACCTCGACGGTGCCCCACCGGTCCGCCTGCTCGACGGCCCCGGCGTACTTCTTCTTCACGACCTTCTTCACGGTCGCGTTTGCCGCGTTGTTGACGGCGGCCGCCGCGTTGACGACCGGAACCGCAAGGGCGGCGGCGGTCGTGAGGGCGAGGATGTGCCTGCGCATCGATCTCCTTTCGGATGTGTGGTGAGCCCTCTTCACTGAATCCCTTTCAGAGGGCGAACTTCTCGACATGGACGAAACGGCGGGGTACCCCGACCGCCCGAACGCTGCGCTCGAGGGCGGTTGCCATCGCGGGAGGCCCGCACACGTAGACCTCGCGCTCGACCGCGTCGGGGACGAGCTCGAGCAGATGGGGTGGGGTGAGAAGGGACCGACCCTCCTCGGTGGCGTGGTCACCGGCGACGACCTCCAGCACGAAGCCGCGCTCGACCGCAAGCGTCTCGAGCTCCCCGAGCAGGACGGCGTCCTCGGCCTGGAGGACGCGGTAGAGCACGACGAGGTCGCCATCCATCTCCTCGACGAGCGCCCTGATCGGCGTGATCCCGATGCCGCCCGCGACGAGCAGCGCCTTCTCGCGACGCTGCAACCCGGCGGTGAAGACGCCCATCGGGCCCTCGGCGATCACGCGGGTACCGGGCCGGACCTCGTGGATGCGGCGGCTGAAGTCGCCGAGATCCTTGACCGTGATCCGAAGCGAGCGCCCGTCCGGCGCCGCCGAGAGCGAGAAGGGATGAGCCTCCCACCAGCCGCGGGCGCCGAGGAAGCGCCAGAGGAAGAACTGGCCTGCCCGCGCGCGCAACCGGCCGACACCGCGGCCGGTGATGCGCAGCGACACGACCCCGGGGCCTTCGGGCACGACCTCGGCGACGCGGAGCCGGTAGCGGGCGGCGTTCCACGCCGGCACACCGAGCCGAAACCAGACGAGGACCGCGAGCGTCGCGACGTAGAGGCTCGTCCAGTAGTCGGCTGCAGTCGTGTCGAGGACGAGCTCGTTGCCGGTCGGGATCTGGTGGAACCACCCGAGGCCGATCGCCGCGTAGGCGCCGATGTGGACGAGGTACCAGGCGCGGTAGTCGAGCCGGCGGCGGACGATCACGATCGAGCTCAAGACGACGAGCACGAAGAGCGCCGTACCGACGGTCGCGACGATCATCCCCGGATAGAAGCCGCCCCAGATCATCGTCGAGGTCTCCTTCGCCCACGAGAACCGGTCGGTGTCGGCGTAGCCCCAGATCGAGAAGAACACGTGCCCGAGGATCAGGTAGAGGCAGGCATGCCCGTTCCAGCGATGCCAGACGGTGAGCCGGTCGAAGCCGACCTGCCGCTCGATCGCCGGGAGCCGGGCAAGCAGCACGACCTGCACCAGCGCGAGATAGGCGCCGAGCAGGCCGGTGATGCGGGCGATGCTCGTGAGGAGCTCGCCGGTCGAGTGGACGCCGTCGACGTTGCCGCCGTGGTACCAGAGCCAGACGATCGCGACCGCGTTCCCGGCCAGGAACACCCAGACCGCCCACGCGGCTGCCGTGATGCGCGCAGCCTCCGGCGCAGGCCGGGGGGCGGTGAGCGGCGCGAACGACTCGGGGGCGAGCGTCGTCTCCACCGCCCGAGTGTTGCGAGAAACGATGAAGGAACGGTTAGAAAGGACTGAGAGACTCTGGTGAAGTCCCTCGGATGGGTGAGATCAGAGGGTCAATAGGCCCCGCGCTTGGCTGCCACTGCCGGGAGCGTCTTGACGAGGATCGTGATGTCGAGCCAGAGCGACCAGTTCTCGAGGTAGTAGAAGTCGAGCCGCACGAGGTCGTCGAAGGTGAGGTCGCTGCGGCCCGCGATCTGCCAGAGGCCGGTCATGCCGGGCAGGACGTTCGAGCGGCGGCGGTGCCAGGGCTCGAGCTGGCGGTAGTCGCGCAGCGGGAGCGGTCTCGGCCCCACGAGTGACATCTCGCCGCGGAGCACGTTGAACACGTTCGGCACCTCGTCGATCGAGAACCGCCTGAGGAGACGGCCGACCCTCGTCACCCTCGGGTCGTTCCGGATCTTGAAGAGCGCCCCGCTCGCCTCGTTCGCCTGCTCGAGCGAGGCCTGCCGGCCTGCCGCGTCGGCCACCATCGTGCGGAACTTGATCATCCGGAACGGTCGCTCCCCGAGCCCGATCCGCTCGTCGGCGTAGAAGACCCCGCCTCGAGAGGTCAGGGCGACCACCGCCGAGATCACGATCCAGAGCGGGATGCCGACGACGATCACGAGCACCGAGACGATCACGTCGAAGACGCGCTTGACGACCCAGTCGCTCCCGGCGAGCACGGGCGGTCGCAGCTCGAAGAGCGGGACGCCGTGGCCCGGCACGTACTCGCCGCGCTCGAGCAGGAGCTCGGTCGTCCGCGGCGCGATCCGCACCTTCACGCCGCGCCGGTGCGCGGCCTCGACGACCTCGAGCAGCTCGGCCTCGACGAGGCCGTCGTCGGCGACGATCAGCTCGTCGAGCTCGGCGTCACGGAGCGAGGCGTGGACGGCCGCAGCCGTCGTCACGTGCCCGGCGAAGTCGTAGTCGATGCCGCTTCGCGCCGCGCCGAGGGTCGCTCGCAGCTGCTCGACCCGCTCGGCCGCCCCGACGAGGAGCACGCGCCGCCTCACGCCCGCCGCCCGCATCACCGTCCCGGTGACGACCTCGTAGCTTCCCCGCAGCAGGCTGATCATGATCGAGACGGTCACCGTCGCGACGACGTAGAGGCCGAAGGTCGTGAAGTGCTGGCTCTCGCCGATCGCGAATGCGAGCGCGGCCGCCGCGACCAGCACGACCGAGGCCACGATGCGCCCTGCCCCCTCCCGCAGCTCCCTCGGGCCGTAGAGACGGTTGCGCCAGAACACGAGCAGCAGGAGCAGCGCGAGGAACGGCAGCCAGCCGCTCTCCTGGTCCCAGAGGAGGTTCCAGAGGATCGGCTTGGGGTCCCGGACGAGCGCGCGGAGCGCGATCGCGGCATAGAGCCCGATCGTCAGGCCGGCCAGGTCGATGACGACCAGGGCGGCGATGCTGACGAACCGCCGGACGAGGACCTCGAACGGATCGCGGCGCAGAAGGTAGGGCCGCCCCGAGCGCACGTCCTCGACCGGAGGATGCTTCTCGGCAGGCAGCGCCATTTAGCGCATCGCTTTCGGCGCGTGTCTCATCCTGGTGAACTCTACGAGTTCGAGACCACGATCTTCCCCCGGATCGCCGGTCCGTGCAGGTGGATCACGACGCCCGGGAGCGGGCCGGCGTTCCAGGCCCAGGCAAGAGGCTTCCCGGCCAGCGTCACCCGTGCAGGCCGGACGCGCGCCGGGACGAACAGCTGCACGTCGCGTGGCTCCCCTGCGAGGTCGAGCGTCGCGCCATTCGTGGCCAGGAACCCCGCGCGGCCCGGGTGCGTGAGCTCGTCGACGCCCCACCAGGAACCGGCCCTCGTGCGCAGGTCGAACGGGATGACCGCGCCGGCCCGTGCGTAGAGCGGGAACTGCGAGAGCGGGGTCGGCCGCGTGAACGACGCTCCGCCTCCCTTCACGGTCGTGCCCGTGTACAGGTCGACCCACGAGCCCGCCGGCAGGTAGACGCTCGGGGTCGTTCCCGAGCCGGCGACCGGCGCGGCGAGCAGGTCCGGCCCTACGAGGAGCTCGTACTGCGCCGTCCACGACTTCGGATCGTCCGGAAAGCCGTAGCCGAGAGGCCGCAGGACGGGCTGGCGGCGCTGCAGGAGGCCGTAGAGGTACGGGAAGAGCTCGTAGTGGAGGATCGCGGCCTGCTTGAGCCCCGCCATCGCGCCGGCTCCGAGCAGCCACGGGGTGGCGTTGGGGCCTTCGCCGCCCACCTCCATGATCGGAGAGATCGCCCCGAGCTGCGCCCAGCGCACGAAGAGGTCGGCCGTGTCTCCGGGCGGTGCGTCATAGCCTCCGATGTCGGAGCCCCAGGTCGGGAATCCGCTCATCGCCGCCGTCTGCGCATCGACGATCGCCCGCTCGAGGCCCGCGTACACCTGGGGCTGGTCGCCCGCCCACAGGCCGGGGATCACCGCCTGCGAGCCCGGAGTGGCGGCACGGAAGATCGCGGCACCTCCCTTGGGGAGCGCGCTCGTCACCGCCTTCGCGTAGAGGAGCGGATAGCTGTTGTCGAGCCCCGGCGTGACGGCCTGCAGATCGTTCTCGTCGCCGCGGTCGGCCTTGAAGCCGTCGACGCCGAGCGCGACGAGGCGCCGGAGCCTTGCCTCGAATGCCGAGGCGGCCGCCGGCTTGCGCAGGTCGAGGATCCGCTCGCCGGCGGCGCCGATGAGGCTGCCGCTCGGGTAGCCCTGCGCGCAGGTCTCGCGAGGTGAGACCCAGAGCATGAACCGGACGCCGCGAGCATGGACCTGTTCGATCAGGCGCTTCGGATCGGCGATCCGCGAGGTGTCGAAGGTCAGGAGCCCGTTGCAGGGCTCCCAGGGGTTGTCGAGCTCGACCCAGCCGAGCGGGATGCCTGCCGCCTGGAGCCGGGTGACGTCGTCGAGCACCTCGGCCGGCCCGGACACGACGTCCCTCCACTTGATCAGCCCGAGGAGCGAGGCGGGCGGTACGGCAGGCCGACCCGAGTCGACCTCGTAGTCGGCCAGGACCTGCGGCTGCGAGCCGGCGTAGAGATCCTCGTCGAGCGCGGCACCCTGCACGCACACCTCGGCACGGTCGACGAGCGGCGGGAAGCCGCACGCCGGCTCGGGCCCCGCCTGGCAGCCGGCGCCGCCCGCGCTGCCCGGGAACGCCATCCCGGCCACGTTCTGCGAGGCGAGCCGGACGCCCCAGCCCGCGGAGCTCGAGAAGAACGGCACCGGGGCGTAGGAGCAGCGCGCGGCGACCTTGACGGCGAGCACCTCGCCGCGAAGGTCAGGTCCCTCGCTGTGCTCGCCTCCGCCCAGGAAATGGTCGTCCGGCGAGGCCGCGAAGGCGTCATAGACCTGCTGGATCCCGGCGGCCGGATGGATCTTGACGTCGATGCGGGCTCCGTTGCCTCGCAGGGTCACGGTGACGGTCGCCGTCCTCCCAGGCTCGTTCGTCGCCACCTCGTAGGTGTCTCCGTCGGAGGACAGCACCTTCGTCAGGGAGTGCTGGTCGCCCGTGCCCGCGAGCTGGTAGCGGAGGCGCGCCCTGGCGTCCTCGGCGACGACCGTCTTGCCGTCTTTCAGGAGCGTGATGCGGAAGGGGCTCCTGTCGACGTGGATCGTGAGGCCACCGTCCCGGGCTCCGCCTCCCGCGCCGCACCCGGTAAGAGCGACGACCGCCGCCGCCGCGATCAGCCGGCGCATACCTCGTCCCAGGAGACCTCGGTGTCGGCCGTCAGCTGGTCGAGCCTGGCCGGGCGCCGCCGGAGCGCGAGGGCGCTCAGCGTGGCCACGAGAGCGACGCGCCGCTTCGGCTCGAGCAGCTCGTAGTCGTGGAAGTGGACGTGGACGACTCGCGGCAGGCGGCCGGCAAGCGCCCGGGCGGCCGCTCCGAGGGAGTGGGTCGTCGGGATCTCGAGGACACGGCGGCCGTCGCCGAGCCTGACCCACGCGGGCTGGGCGAGGGCGGCCCTCGGCGAGCCCTCGGGCAGGTAGGCGGGACGCCACGCCGTCGCCGTGCAGTCGACATGGCCGAGGTCGGCAACCGCCTCGAGCACGTGCTCGTCGATGTACCAGCCCCCGCCGCAAAAGGCAGCCGGCTCGAGCCCCTGCGCTCGTAGCCATGCCCCCTCGCGCCGCACGTCGGCGGCGGGGTCGGGCCGCGTCGGGCGGGCGTGGGTCGGCGAGGTCCAGTGGACGTGCTGTCCGAGCGGCCCCAGGCTCGCGGCCTCGCGGGCGCGGGCGACGAAGCTTCGGCCGTCCTCGCTCTCGGCCGGGGGCCGCATCAGAGAGGCGATCTCGAAGCCGCCGGGACGGCGGCGCAGCAGCGCCGCGTACCTCTGCCAGACGTCGTCGTCGAGGGGTCGTTCGACGTGGCACGAGACGACCGCGTAGCCTTGAGCGCCGGGCATGGTGCGTGGCGTGCGTAACTCCTCGGCAGCGACTCGCCCGACCTGGCGGGTCCGGGGCATGAACGCGGCGATCGTACACGGAGGCGCCGACCGCATCGGCCGAGGCGAGGCGGGCCGGGCGGCGAAGATCCTCGCGTGAGCTGGCTCCTCGCCAGTAGGCGCCGAACCTACGCCGTCGTCGCTGCCGCGTGCGCGCTCCCGCGCCTGGCCGTGCTCCTCCACGAGCGCGCCGGGGTCCTTGCGAACTTCGAGAAGTCCGACCTGCTCGCGCAGATGTACCTGAAGACCGGGACGTTCGGGTACGTCCCCGGCCACCCCTCGGCATACACCCAACCGCTCTACGGCTGGTTCCTGGTCGTCCTCTTCTGGGTGGCGGGCTTCCACTGGTGGTCGGTCGGCGTCGCGCAGACGCTCGTGGCGATCGGGACATCGGTGACGGTGTTCGAGATCGGGCGCCGCTTCATCTCGGCGCGCATCGGGCTGATCGCCGCGGTGATCGCGACGGTGCACCCGTATCTCGTCTGGCACGACATCCACGGCAACCGCGAGATCCTCGACCAGCTGCTCGGCGCCGCGATGTTCGGCTTGACGCTGCTCCTCTCCTCGCGGCCCTCGCTCCGTTGCGGCGTCCTTCTCGGGCTCGTCTCGGGCGTCGCGATCCTCTCGAACACCCGCCTCGTGCTGCTGCCGTTCGTCCTCGGCATCTTCCTGCTCCGGCACCGATCAGGGTGGCTCATCGCCGCGACGATTCCCATCCTCGCCGGCGTTGCCATGTCCCCGTGGGTGATCCGGAACAAGGTCGACGTGGGCTGCTGGGCGATCACAACGGACGCGCGATCGCTCTGGAAGGCCAACAACGCCAACACCTACTCGACTCTCGCGCGCGGGCAGTGGATCGACCAGGTCCTGGACATTCCGCAGCGCCAGAACGGCATGCGCCCGCCAGAATGGATCACCGCGCAAGAGGCCGGCAACGACTACACGACCCGCGGCAAGATCGACTCGGTCGACGAGTGCGCGCAGGAGGCCGCCTACGAGCACATGGTGGTCAAGTTCTGGGAGCACCACCCGGGTGAGAAGGTGAAGCTCGCCGCGCAGGCGACGCAGATGCTCTGGGACCCGCGGGTCGGGATCGAAGGGGCTCAGGAGAGCGGCGTCGACTCGCTGCGCGCCTGGGTCGAGCCCGCCTACATGATCCCGCTCTACCTCCTGGCGATCGTCGGCCTCTTCCTCGTCTCGCCGACCGTTCGGGCGCTTTCGCTGATCTTTGCCGGTTACGAGACGCTCACAGCCTGGGTCTTCGTCGGCACGACGCGCTACCGCGTGCCGTGGGACTTCGTGCTCGCGCTCCTCGCGGCCGCGACGCTCGATCGCGTCCTGAGGGCGCTCAGGCGAAAGCGGCGCCCCGCCGCCTGATCAGCCCCGCTCGGCGACCTCGAGCAGCGCCTCGGCCCAGTGCCGAACCGAGTGGCGTTCCTCGACGCGTGCCCGCAGCTCGCGGCCGAGCGCGTTGCGGTCGAGCCCCTGGAGGCCGCGAAGCCGCTCCGCCAGGTCTGACGGGTCGTTGCGGTCGAAGCGGAGCTCGGGCGGAAGGAGGTCGTCGAACCCGGTGTTCGAGGCGAGCACGGGCATCCCCGTCGCCGCGGCCTCGTAGACGACCTTGTCGAGCGCGCCCTCGCGCATGTTGTCGACGAGGACGTCCTTGCCCGCGAGGAGCGCCGGCACCGCCGCAAAGGGCACAGGGTCGGACACGCGCACCCCGAGCGACTCCAGGCGCCGGCGCTCGGCCCGCTCCTCGGCGGTCACCGACGCGCCGGTGACCTCGAGCTCCGCCCCGGCCAGCGCGACACCCCGGGCGATCGTCTCGTAGCCCTTGGCGGGCGACGTCCGGCCGAGCGAGATCACTCTCAGCGGATCGGCCGGGACACGCTCGACGCAGGCGAAAGCCCCGGTGTCGATCCCGTGGCCGATCCCGACGACCTTGCCGGAGGCGAGCGGGAACGAGCGGCGGTCGACGCTCAGCACTGCCGTGGAGAGCCGCTCTGCAAGGAGGAGCGTCCGGCTCGCCTTCCAGTGGGTGAACCACAGGAGCAGCGGCACCCGGCGCGGCCGCACGAGCGGCGCGGCGAGGATCGCGTACCGCGGCACCATGTGGGCGACGAACGCAACCGGCCGCGGGGAGAGCTCACGGCGGAGCTGTGAGGAAAACCGCACGGAGCGGCCGGTGACCGAGCCTGCCGCGAACACGTGGACGCGGCAGTTTCGAGGCAGCACGCCATCGACCGCGCGGTCGGCGAGCACGACGAGCTCGTCGAGCTCCGCCGCGAGCGCCGTGAGCTTCGCGACCGTCGCGCCGAGCACGGGATCGTCGGGGTCGACGACCTGCGTCGCGAAGATCAGGCGTCGCGGGCCGTGCGCGGCCGGCCCGGTGCCGTTCAGCGAGTGAGGCACGCTCATCGCGCCCGTGTTGTCATCGCTCAGGTTTCAACGATCAAGGGTGGCCGCAACCACCTCGGCGATCCGGTCGGCGAACTGCTCCGGCGTCGTGAGCCAGCGCTGCGCCGTCTCGAGCGCGCCGCGCCCGAGCTGTTCGGCGAGCTCCCGGTCGGAGAGGAGCCGGACGAGCGCCTCGGTCAGCTCGTCGTCCGAGGCGACGAGGATCCCGTTCGCGCCGTCGACGACGAGGTCGCGGATCCCGCCGACGCCGGCGGCGACGGCCGGACGCCCGCGCAGGAAGGCCTCGATCAGCACCCGGCCGAGGCCTTCCGAGCGCGACGGCAGGACGAGGCAGGTCGCCGCGTCGAGGGCACGCGCGACCTCGGCCGGCTGCAGGTACTCGACCCAGGTCGTCTGCCGGGGAAGATCGCGGAGAAGCTCCTCGACGACGGCCCGGTCGGAGCCGCGCCCGACGATCGCGAGCGTGGCGCCCTCGAGACGAGGCGCCGCCCGGCGCCAGGCGCCCGCAAGGCCGTCGACGTTCTTGTAGCGCTCGAGCACCCCCACGAAGAGCGCCGTCGGAGCCGGAGGGAGCGGGACGACCGGCAGCTCGGCGAAGACACCCAGGTCGCTGTAGGTCGCGAACTCCGCGACCGGCGTGACGCCGACGGCGCGCACGAGGCCGGTCGTGTACGGGGAGATCGTGCGGACCGCATCGGCCTTGCGGACCGACCAGGAGCCGATCGCGTCCCCGACGGGAGCAAGGAGCCGGCGCCAGCGGGAGCCGTAGAGCCGGGTGGCCGTGCGCCAGTCTCCGTGGACCTCGACGATCACGCGGGCGCGGCCGCGGGCCGGCCGCCCGAACGCCGCCGAGAACGGCGTCTCGAAGAGGATCGCCTCGGGCCGGTGGCTCTTGACGAGCGAGCGCACCCGAAACGGCAGGAGCAGGTAGTAGAGGACGCCGTCGAGGAGCGGCAGGCGGCCGACGAGATGGAAGAGGCCATCGTCCCGGGCCTGCCCGTCGGCAGCGGTGGCGAGCGCCCTCAGCTCGAAGCGCTCGCGCATCGCCGCGAACTTGCGCTCGAGGCTCTCGGGAAGCGGGAGCGTGTAGCGCGTGCGCGCGACCATCAGGAGCCGCGGCCTGGGCCCCGGCGAGACCGGCGGCCTCGTCGAATCGGGCGTGGGCTCGGGCACTGACATGCAGGCGACCCTAGTGGATCCGTCCGGGGCGCATCAGGAGGCCAGGCCCGCCGCGCGCAGGAGGATCGCCTCGAGCTCTCCGTAGACGCGCTCGGGCGCGTAGCGCTCGACCGACGGCGCGGCCGCCGCCCGCAGCCGCTCGGCGAGGCTCTCGTCGCCGAAGAAGCGCGAGATCGCGCCGGCGAGAGCATCGACGTCGCCCGGCTCGACGACGAGGCCGTTGACGCCGTCCTCGAGCACCTCGGCGACCCCGCCCGCCCTGGTCGCGATCACGGGAGTGCCGACCGCAAGCGCCTCGACGACCGTGTGCGGGAAGTTCTCCCAGGCCGAGGAGAGCAGCGAGGCGTCGCCGGCCCGGAAGAGCTCGAGCACCTCGCGCCGGGCGAGCGGCCCGACGAAGCGGCCGTAGCCGAGCCGCTCCAGGACGGCACGGTCGGGGCCGTCGCCGGCGATCACGAGGCTCACGCCGGCCCGGCGGGCCGCGGCGATCCCGACGTCGAGCGACTTCTGCGCCGTCAGGCGGCCGGCGAAGACGAGCGTCGGCCCCTCGATCCCGAGCTTCCGGCGAAGCTCCTCGCGCGGGGCGAGCTCCGGAAGCGGCGGAGCGGGGTTGGGCAGCACGGTCGTGCGCTTCGCCGCCACACCCCAGCCGCGGGCCAGCTCGAGCAGGTAGGCCGACGGAGAGACGACGTGGGCGGCCCGGCGAAGATCGGCATCCCGGGTCGCCCGAAGCGGCCACGTGGCGAGCTCGGGGCGCTCCTGGAAGTCCTGCAGCGAGCCCCTGGTCAGGCGCCAGCGGCGGGCGCGCTCGTAGGCGGGGTCGGCGGTGAGCTTGGTCACGAACGGCGTCCGCGCAAGGGCAGCGGCGAGCGATGATCGCCCGAGCATCCCCGTCGTGTAGACGACCTCGACGCTCCGGGCCCGCGCCCTCAAGAGCCGCACGGTGGCGACGTGGCGGATTCCCGGCGGCAGCGAGCGCGGGACCCACCGGACCGGATAGGCCTCGGGCGCCGGCTCCGCATCGGCGGTGATCACGGCTTCGACCTCGTGGCCGCGGGCGCTCAGGAACGCCGCCACCTCGGGGGCGTGCGACGCCGGCCCGCCGACGTCGGGCGGCCAGATCCCGGAGACGACGAGGATCCTCAGCTCGGGACGACCTCTGTCGTACGCCAACCCGACCGCAGTCGCAGGAGCACCACCGACCAGGCCGTGCAGAAGACGATCGTCGAGATCAGCACCGCCCAACCGGCGCCGGTCGCCCCGTCCCGCGAGGCGAGGACGAGCAGGAGCGGGATGAACACGGCGATCTCGATCGCCTGGACGACGACACGCAGCCCGGGGCGCCCGATCGAGACCGGGAACGACTTCGTCCAGCCCCAGATCAGCCGCAGTGCAGCCGCAAGCAGGATCAGCCGGGCGGCGGCGGTCGCATGCAGACGGTAAGGCGTGCCGTAGGTGAGGCCGAGCAGGAACGGCATCAGCACCCAGAAGACGGGGACGGCCACGACCATCAGGGCCGTCGAGAGCGCGACGTACCGGCGGAGCATCCGCGCCACGAGGTCGAAGCGGCCGGCCTCGAAGTCGCGTGTCTGCTCGGTGAGGAGGATCATGCGCACCGGTGCGGAGACGGCCGCGAGCCCGGTGTCGGGCGCGAGGGCGTTGTCGAAGTAGGCCGTCTGGTGGATCGGCGCGACGGTGGGGACAAGCGAGGTGCCGAGCGTCCCGCGGGCCGAGTCGAGCGACGAGGAGAGCGTCGAGGCGACGAAGAACCGCCGCAGGCCCGAGATGTCGTCGCCGATCCGCTCCGAGCGCTCTTGCGGGAAGCGCCTGAACGCCGCGAGCCCGGCTGCGCTGATCGCCGCGGTCGAGAGCACCTGGGCGATGGCCATCCCGAGGATGGCCCAGTCGAGCCCGAAGGCGGCGCCGACGGCGATCCCGATCAGCCGCAGCGCCATCGAGACGGCGAGGAACGCCCCCCTGATGTCGTAGCGGCCACGGAGGATGATCGCGCTCGCCGCCACGTTCTCGGGCGCTTGCGCGATCGTGATCGTGGCGGCGATCAGCATCGGCACGAGCACGCCGCCCGCACCCCAGATCGACTTCGCAAACGGTGCGAGCGCCGCGAGCAGGAGCGCCGCGAGCACGCCGCCGAGAAGCTTGAAGCCGATCGCGAGCTCGAACAGGCGCCTGAGCCTCCCCCACCGCTTCGCCTCGATGTAGCGGAAGCCGTACTTGACGAGCGCCTCCTCGATCGTCAGGTCGAGCAGCTGCTGGAAGAACGCCATCGCCGCGACCACCGCGGCGAAGCGCGAGTAGGCGTCGAGACCGAGCTCGCGTGTCGCGACGATCGTCGACCCGAACCCGAGGACTGCCGCTGTGTAGGCCCCGATCGCTGTCGCCGAGCGGCGCCAGATGAGTCGGGAGCCCATCGGGGTAGCCAGTATAGTGGGCGCTCTTGACCGCCCGGCTCCGCGCCGCTGACGTCCTGCCGCTCGTCGCGGCGGCCGCGATCCCGCTGATCTTCCTGAACGAGCGCTACCAGGTGCTCGGGTCGATCGGCCCGGCGACGGTCTACGGCTCGGACGTCGCCATCGCCGCGGTCGTGCTGGCCGCGATCTGCTCCGGCGTGCGCTTCGGCTGGGAGCCCCTCGGCCGGGCCCGGCTGCTCTGGATCTTCGCGGCGGCCCTCCTCGCGCTCTTCTTCGTCTCGTGCTTCTGGAGGCCGGTCGAGCGGCCGACGAAGCATCTCGTCACCCTCGCGAAGGTCGCCGAGTACGCCCTGCTCGCGCCCTCGGTCGTGCTGCTCTTCCGGCGCTCGGTCGACCTCGAGCGCTTCTTTCGCGTCTACGTGGCCTGGAGCGCCGCCGCCGCCGGCTGGGGGCTCCTCCAGTTCTTCGGCCTCGTCGACGAGTACCAGGGCAAGCGGCCCGGCCAGCGCGAGGTGTCGTTCATCGGGCACCAGGACCTCGGGTCGTTCACCGGCGCCGCGCTCGTGCTCGGCTTCGCCGCGATCGCCCTCGGGGAGCGCCGCCGGCTCACGCCGGTCGCGATCGTCGCCGGCGGCCTCGGCGTGATCATCGACGCGTCCGTCTTCGCGTTCCTCGGGACGATCCTGGCGGCGATCGCCGCCGTCTGGGTCGGTCGCCGCCTCGGTACGATCACAGTCCGCAGGGCCGCGGCTCTCGGCGCCATCCTCCTGGTCGTCGGGTCGGGCGTCGTCGTCTTGCGCGGCTCGGACGTGTCCAGCTACCTCTCCTTCCTCGGCGTGACTCCGGCGAACATCGTGGTGACCGACAACGACGTGCAGAGCGGCTCGCAGCGGGCAACCCTGCTCTGGATCGGCTGGCGCATCTTCGAGGCCCACCCGGTCCTCGGGGTCGGCTTCGACCGCTCGGCCAACCGCTACCAGCCCTACATCGCAGCCGCGAAGCGGAAGTTCCCGAATCAGCCGGAGATCGCCTTTCCCTCGGTCCGCCACCCCTGGGGCATCCAGAACCTGTGGGTGCAGATCCTCGCCGACACAGGCATCCTCGGCTTCGCGCTGGCGGTCCTCACCTACGGGACAGCTCTCGTGACGGCGCTCCGGGCGGCCGGCAGGCGGGTGTTCCTGGGGCTCGTCGCCGCCGGCTGGATCCTCGTCGCGGCAGGCACCTCGAATGCGATCGGGATCATCGCCGGCATCCCGCTCGACGCGGTGACGTGGCTCGGCTTCGGGCTGGCGGTCGTCGCCGCCGGCACGGCGGCAAGGGCATGACGAGGGTGCTCGTCACCGGCGGTGCCGGCTTCATCGGCTCGAACCTCGTGCGCGCCCTCCTCGAGCAGGGCGAGGAGGTGCGCATCCTCGACAACTTCTCGACCGGCTCGCGCGCGAACCTGGAGGGGCTCGCGGTCGAGGTCGTCGAGGGCGAGCTCCGCAGCTACGAGCGCGTCCACAACGCCGTCCGCGACTCCGAGGTCGTGTACCACCTCGGCGCGCTCGGCTCGGTCCCGCGCTCGGTGCAGGATCCGCTGACCTCGAGCGCCGTGAACATCGAAGGGACGCTCAACGTGCTCCTCGCGGCGCGCGACGAGGGCGTCCGCCGCGTCGTCTTCTCGTCGTCCACCTCGGTCTACGGATCGAGCCGCCAGCTCCCGACGCGTGAGGACTGCCCGCCGGACCCGATCTCGCCCTACGGTGTCGCGAAGCTCGCCGCCGAGCGCTACTGCGTCTCCTTCACCCGCGTCTATGCCTCGCTCGAGACGGTCGTCCTGCGCTACTTCAACGTGTTCGGCCCGCGCCAGAGCCCGAGCTCCCAGTACGCCGCCGTCGTCCCGCTCTTCATCAGCGCGATCGCTGCGGGGCGACCGGTCACGATCCACGGCGACGGCGAGCAGTCGCGCGACTTCACCTACGTCGACAACGTCGTCGCCGCCACGATCGCCGCGGGCCGCGCCGAGGGTGCGAGCGGCCGGACGTTCAACGTCGCCGCCGGGGCGCCCGCGACGGTGAACCGGGTCGCCGACGCGATCGGCGAGATCCTCGGCAAGCCGGTCGAGAAGGACTACGCGCCGGCACGCCCGGGCGACATCCGCGACTCGTGGGCAGACCTCTCGGCCTCACGCGAGGTGCTCGGCTACGAGCCGTCGGTCTCGCTCGAGGAGGGCCTGCGCAGGACGGCGGCCGCGCTGCTTGGCTGACGGCAGCATCGGCGCGGGCGGCGAGCCGATCCGCGTCCTCCGGATCATCGCGCGGCTCAACATGGGTGGGCCGGCCCTCCACGTCAGCTACCTGGCCCACGGGCTCGAGTCTCGCGGGTACCACACGACCCTCGCGGCCGGCCAGGTCGGGCCCGGCGAGGAGTCGATGGCGTTCGTCGCGGCCGAACGCGGCGTCGAGGTGCTGGAGATCCCTCAGCTCGGCCGGGAGCTCGACCCGTTCCGCGACCCGATCGCGGTGCGGAGCATCGCCCGCCTGATCCGCGAGCTCCGGCCGCACATCCTCCACACCCACACCGCGAAGGCCGGGGCGCTCGGAAGGACCGCCGCGCTCGTGTCGGGCTCCGCGCGTCCGCCCGTGATCGTCCACACCTTTCACGGCCACGTGCTCCGCGGCTACTTCGATCCGCTCCGGACCGCCGCCTACCGCACCATCGAGCGCAGGCTCGCGCGCATCACCACCCGCCTCGTGGCCGTGAGCCCCGAGGTGAGGGACGAGCTCCTCGCGCTCGGCGTCGGCCGGCCCGAGCAGTTCAGCGTCATCCGCCTGGGCATCGACCTCGACGAGCGGAGCGCCGGGGCCGCGCACGACCGCGCCCGCCTGCGGGAGCAGCTCGAGATCCCCGAGGGCACGTTCGTGGTCGGATGGATCGGGCGGATGACCGCGATCAAGCGCATGCCCGACGTGCTCGGGGCATTCGCCGAACTGCGGCGCCGCGGCGTCGAGGCGCGGCTCTGCCTCGTCGGCGACGGGCCTGACCGCGCCCAGAGCGAGCGTCTCGCCGCCGAGCTCGGGATCGCCGCCGAGACGCTGTTTCTCGGCTACCAGGTCGACATCGCCCCGTTCTACGCGCTCTTCGACGCGCTGCTCCTGCCCTCGGGCAACGAAGGCACGCCGGTGGTCGCGATCGAGGCGCTCGCCGCCTCCCGTCCGGTCGTCGCCACGGATGTCGGCGGAGTCGGAGACGTCGTCGAGGATGGCACGGATGGATTCCTGAGCCCCGTCGGCGACGTGGTCGGGCTCGCCGACGCGCTCGTGCGCCTCGCGCGCGACCCGGCGCTACGAGCCGAGATGGGCCGGGCAGGCCGCGAGCGAACGCTACCCCGCTACCGCGTCGAGCGCCTGCTCGACGACGTCGACCGTCTCTACCGGGAGCTGCTCGCCGAGAAGGGCCTCCCCCTCCCGGCGTCGCAGGGCCCCTAGGCTTCGACCGGCTCGAGGCCGAGGGAGCGCACCCAGCGGCGCAGCCCTTCGTCGAGCCCGACCTCGGGCTTCCAGCCGAGGACCTGAATCGCCTTCGTGATGTCGGGACGCCGCTCGCGCGGGTCGTCGACCGGGAGAGCCTCGTAGACGATCTCGCTCGCGGAGCCGGTGATCCGGATGCAGGCTTCGGCGAGCTGGCGCATCGTCAGCTCGTGATCGGGGTTCCCGATGTTGACCGGCAGGTGCTCGTCCGAGGTCGCAAGCAGGTAGAGCCCGCGGATGAGGTCGTCGACGTAGCAGAGCGAGCGCGTCTGCGAGCCGTCGCCGAACACCGTGAGGGGCTTGCCCTCGAGCGCCTGGTGCAGGAAGGTCACCGTCGCGCGTCCGTCGTTGCGTCGCATGCGCGGCCCGTAGGTGTTGAAGATGCGCGCGATCGCGGTATTGACGCCCTGCTGGTTGTGGTAGGCCATTGTCAACGCCTCGGCGTAGCGCTTGGCCTCGTCGTAGACGCCGCGCGGCCCGATCGGGTTCACGTTGCCCCAGTACGTCTCGGGCTGCGGATGCACGGCGGGGTCGCCGTAGACCTCGCTCGTCGAGCTGATCAGGAAGCGGGCCCGTTTCCACTTCGCGAGCCCGAGCGCGTTGTGCGTCCCCAGAGAGCCGACCTTGAGCGTCTGGAGCGGCAAGCGGAGGTAGTCGATCGGGCTCGCCGGGCTTGCCAGATGGAACACGTAGTCCACCGGCTCGTCGATCCAGATGCCCTCGACGACATCCTGGTAGACGAAGGTGAACTGCTCGCCGCGAAGGTGCTCGACGTTCTCCAGCGACCCCGTCTCGAGGTTGTCGACGCAGATGACCCTGTGATCCTGACCGAGCAGGTAGTCGCAGAGATGCGAGCCGAGGAACCCGGCACCGCCGGTGACCACCGAGGTTGCCACGGGACAATCCTACTGGCGGCGCAGAACGACGCCGGCCGCACACGCCCCTCCCCCTCGGGCCTGGGCGGAAGGAGGCCCCGATAAGGTTGGCGGGTGACCCGGGACAGGGAGGCTCCGGAGGGAGGCCGGCAGGCGGCGACGGCAACCGGGCCAAGGCTCGCGGCGAGTCCCCGGCTCCAGGCGCTTTCGCCGCGCCGGGCCTGCTGGCTGGCCCTCGGGCTCTACTCTGTCCTCTCGTTCCTGTTCTTCGGGCTGCGGCTCCTGGTCGAGCCGGGACGGCAGTACGTCGGGGTGCCGGACGACCCGCAGATCCCGATCTGGTCGTTTGCGTGGTGGACCCACGCGATCGCCCACGGCGAGAACCCGCTCGTCACCCACCTGCTCTGGGCGCCCTCGGGAGTGAACCTCGTGTGGGCGAACACCCTGCCCGCCCTCGCCGTCCTGCTCGCGCCGATCACGGCCCTCGCGGGCGCGGTCGTCGCATTCGACATCGCCGCCGTCCTGCTGCCGGCGGTGTCCGCGTGGACGGGATACCTGCTCTGCCGGCGGGTCACCGGCGAGCTCTGGCCCTCGCTCGTCGGCGGCTACGTCTTCGGGTTCTCGAGCTACGAGCTCGGCCACGTCCTCGGCCAGCCGCAGCTCACCGCCGTCTTCGTCCTGCCGCTCCTCGCGCTCGTCATCCTGCGCGCACTCGACGGCGAGCTCGACGGCTCGGGGCTCGCCGTGCGCTCCGGCCTCCTGCTCGCCCTCCAGGTGCTGCTCTCGCTCGAGATCGCGCTCACACTGACGATCTCCCTCATCCTGGCGCTCGCCGTGGGGCTGCTCGTCGTCCCGGCCCGCCGGAGGCAGCTGCTCGGGCTGGTCGTGCCGCTCCTCGAGGGCTACGTGCTCGCCGCCGTGCTGACCGCCCCGGTCATCTACTACGCGCTTACGGATCTTCGCGTCGCCGGGTTCCAACCGCCGCAGGTCTATACCGCCGACCTCCTCAACCTGGCGATCCCGACGCACCTCGAGGCCTCCGGAGCCGGCTGGGCGCACAGCATCGCGCGTCACTTCCCGGGGAACACGTCGGAGGAGGGCTCGTTCATCGGCATTCCCCTGCTCGTCATCCTGGTGCTGTTCGTGAGGCAATGGTGGCGAACGGGAACCGGGCGCTTCCTGGTCGCCTGCTTCGCCGTCGCGACCTACCTGTCGTTCGGGCCCGAGCTCTCGGTCGGAGGTCACGGCATCACGCCGCTGCCGACGCTCCTCGGGCACGACACCTTGACGATCCCCGGGCTCGGGAAGAAGTTCCTGCCGCTCTTCGACAACATCCTCCCGGCGCGGTTCGCGCTCTACGCGGTCCTCGCAGTCGCAGTCGCTGTCGCGCTCTGGATGCGCTCGTACGCCGGGCCGACCTTCGTGCGCGTGCTCCTGCCTGCCCTCGGCGTGCTGTTGCTCGTCCCCAATCCCGGCGCCGGGGACTGGGCGACGACCTACACGATCCCGAGCTTCTTCACGAGCACCGCCTACCGGAGCTGCCTTGGCCCTGGCGAGATCGTCCTGCCCGAGCCGATCGGGATCGGCGGCGAGTCGATGCTCTGGCAGGAGGAGGATGCGTTCCGTTTCCGGATGGCGGGCGGAAGGATCCAGACCTCGCCGCCGAGCCCCTTCCTGCACCCGGGCAGCCTCGCTCAGATCTCCGTCGGCTACCTGCCCGTCAAGAACGAGACGCAGCTCTTCCGGGCCTACATCCGCGAGAAGCACGTCACGACCGTCGTCCTCGATCCCAAAGAGGCCTCGATCTGGGCGCCGTCACTCGACCGGATCGTCAAGCCAAAGCTCGTGGGCGGCGTCCTGCTCTACCGCGTCGGCACGGGCTCGGACGCCCGCACCGGCTGCTGACGCCAGTCGCGGAGCGCGCCGAGCAGCAGGACGAACGTAGCGACGAGCGCCCCGTTCCGGGCGAGCAGGAGCCAGACCGTCCAGTTCTGGTTGCGCAGCCCGTGGTCCCCCGCGAGGTACTCGAGCTGGGTCACCGTGAGCAGCACGAAGAAGACGCCGGCCGCGAGGCGGCCCTTGCGGCCGGCGGCGAGCGGTACGAGCGGGACGAGCCAGGTCAGGTACTGGGGCGAAAGCACCTTGCCGAAGACGACGAACGCGGTCACCGAGGCGGCGAACGCGGTGACGAGCCTCGAGTCCTCGTCGGGGCCGAGCCAGAGCTCGCGAGCGACGACGAGGACGAGGACGACCGCCACGATCGAGCTGATCGCCCCGACGGCGCCGGCGGTCGCACCGCCGAGGTCGATCGAGCCTGGCTTGCCCTTGATCCAGCCCTCGTGGTGGATGCCGAGCTTCGAGCCGGCGAGCAGGATCGAGGAGCCGAGGCTCTCGATCTGGAGATGGCGCTTTATCTGGGTCCACAGGCTGTAGCCGACGCCGCCGGGCGCGAGGGCGAAGAACGGGAGCACGAGCACGACCACGGCCGCGACGTACCACTTGCCGAGCGCGAGCAGGGAGCGCGCGCGGCGCGCGGCAACCGGAAGCACGACCGCCGGATAGAGCTTCAGCGCGGTCCCGACGCCGAGCAGCGCGCCGGCGGGACGGTCGCGGGCGCGCAGGAGCGCGATCAGCGCGAGCGAGCCGAGGAACGCCGGAAGCGGGTCGTAGCGATTGAGGAACACCGGCCCCATCAGCGCCGGGGCGAGGACGATCGGCGCGAGGCGAAGCGGGCTGAGCCCCAGCCGGCGGAGAGTCCAGGCGGCGCAGACCGTGAACCCGAGCGCGCACAGGGTCATGAGGAGCTTGAAGACGAGCACGTAGTGCGCGTTCGAGATCAGGGCGGGGAGCGCGAAGAGCGGCTCCGAGCCGGGCGGGTACTCGTCGTAGAAGTCGCGGTAGGGGATCTGGCCGTGGAGGACGAGCGCCCGGCCGTAGGCGGCGTACGCATCGGTATCGCCCGGATAGGCGTGGCTGAAGAGCCCGCCGTATGCGGCCGCGCACGCAATCGTCATCACGAGGCAGGCGGCGGCTGTCACGCGGTCGACGCGCATCGTCCGATCATCCCATCCTGCGCGGCGACCGCCCGGCACGGGCCCGTCAGGCGGCGAGCGCGACGTACGCGGAGGCGACGGCGGCGTCGATCGCCGCCGGCACCGGGACGACGCAGCTCGAGGCGTCGACGGCACCGCGGGCGACGGCCTCGAGGCAGCGGGCCTGGAGGGCGAAGCCGAGGTCCATCGACTCGATCGAGTTCCCGAGCGGCCGCGGGCCGGCGAGGTTCGACATGTGACCGCCCGTGAGCAGGTGGACCCGGCGGCCGTCGCCGAGGCGGAGCGTCGCGATTCCCTCTGCGGCATCGGCGCGATCGGCGACGCTCGGGTCCGCCTCGAGGGCGGGCACGTCGATCTCTCGCGGGAAATGGCCGACGTTCATCAGCACGGTGCCGTCCGCCAGGAGCGGGAGGTCGGCGGCGGTGACGACGCCGGTCGCGCCGGTTGCGGTGATGACGAGGTCGGCGCTGGCCAGTCCTTCTTCGCGGTCGGGGACGGCGAACCCGTCGAGCAGCGCCTCGAGCCTCGTGACCGGGTCGATCTCGATCACCGAGACCTCGGCGAACGCGTTCCTGAAGTGGGCGGCGATACCCCTGCCGCACGCGCCGTAGCCGAAGACGGTGACGCGCTTCCCGTTGGTGGCGAGGTTGGTGATCCGGAGAAACGACTCGAGCGTGCTCTGACCGACGGCATGGCGGTTCTCGGCGAACTGCTTGATCGGGCTGTCGTTGATCACGAGCACCGGCAGGCCGATCCGGTCGCGGAGCGGCTCGAGCCGCATCCGGCCCGAGGTCGTCTCCTCGGTGCCGCCGATCAGCCCCTCGTAGGGCTGCTCCAGCCAGCGGACGAAGAGGTCGCCGCCGTTGTCGAGGAGCAGGTGAGGCTCTGCCGCGAGCACCTCGCGCAGGAAGCTGTCGTGCTCTGCGGGGTCGGCCGTCGGCGCGCCGATCGCCTGGACGCCTGCAGCGGACAGGTAGTCGAGCGCCTTCTGCTGCGTCGTGTTCAGGTTGCCGGTCGAGACGACCTGGGCACCGCCGCGGGCGAGCGTCAGGAGCAGCGCGACGGTCTTCGGCTCGAGATGGATCCCCGTCCCGATCGTGAGGCCGTCGAAGGGCCGCTCCCGCTCGAACTCCTCGCCGATCGCGGCCAGGAGCCGGCAGTTCGAGATCACCCACTCGATCCTCGAGCCCATCGGCGAGGGACGATACGGCAAGCGTCTTCGCCGTCGCGTCTCTAGAGCATGAAACCGGCGATCGCCCGAGCCGCCTCCACAGGCGCATCCCACATCGGCGTGTGACCCCCCGGGAGCTCGACGCTCGTAAGGAGCTCGCCGACGGCCTCCCGGTACCCGTCGACGAGCTCGACCGGGCAGACACGCGACTCGCGGGAGCGCGCGACCAGGACGGGCCGCTCGAGCGGCTCGAGCGGTGGCGTCCTCGCCATCTCGCCGTAGGCGGCGATCGCCGCGCTGACGCAGTAGCGGTAGCGCAAGCCCCCGCCGGGGCCTTCCTCGAGGTGGTCCCGGAAGTCGCGCTCGAGGATCGGCCCCGCGACGCCGTGGTCGAGCCCGGAGGCGAGCCGCGCCTCGACCGCGTCGGCGATCGACGCGAACGTCGGGTCGGCGCGCAGGGCCTCCGCCTCCTCGAGCGCGATCGAGGGCGGCACGAAGAGCGCGGGGTCGAGCAGCACCGCCCGCTCGACTCGATCCGGGTGCAGGGCGAGCAGCTCCAGGAGGATCCGGCCGCCGAAGCTGTGCCCCACCCAGAGGCGGGCGTCGCCGGGAACGCTCTCGAGCAGATCCTCGACGTGCTGCTCGAGGCTCCACGGCGGCTCCCACGTCGAGTGTCCGTGCCCGCGCAGGTCGGGAGCGACAACATGGAACGACTCTGCGAGCCCTGCCTCGACGAGCGGTGCGAAACGGCGGCCGTGCGAGGTGACGCCGTGGACGCAGACGAGCGTCGGCAGCGACGGGTCGCCCCACTCGTAGAGCGTGAGGCTCAACGAAGGCCCTTCTTCGTCTCCATGGCGATCAGCGTTCGATCCGGTCGTCAGACGAGAGTTGGCCGTTGTGCATGACGCTCCGTAGCATGCCGTTGTGTGGAGCTCGGTTGCCGGCGGGTTGCAAGAATGAGCTCGCCAAGGCTTCAGGAGTAAGCACCCTCGCGCAAGCGAGTGGGGTTATCCTCGACCGGCTTTAGCGCGTCCAGAGCACCGAGATCGTGTGGTTCGGGTGGACTGCGATGATTTCGGGGCGGGTCGCCCAGCCGTTTGCGCCATTGGTGTCGGTGTAGATCGTTCCGGTAGCGCTGACCGCGAGCCCATTTGGAAGGAAGCCCTGGACGAGGCCGACATTGCGGCCAGCGAAGCTGATCACGGTGTGCATGCTCCTCGTCGTGAGAGCAACGATCGCCTGCGTTTGCATCGCCAGCACCTTGCCGTCACTGGTGACGATCCCGCCGAGGCCTCGCGGATAGAACCCGCTTGTCCCGATCGGGGCTCGCAGCGTTCCTGACTTGTCGATCATCAACAGCGTCTTGGTGTTCAACCCGGCGACGAAGAGATCGCCAGAGCGGTCGAAGGCCAAGCCGTCCGGACCGTCCGGCGATGCGTCGCGGGCGGAACCATCAACGCCGAACACCCCCTCGTAACGTGAGTTGCCAGCGATCTTGGTCAACGTTCCGTCTTCATTGAGGCGCAGGATCTCGTTGGACGCAGCGATATAGAGCAAGCCCTTCGGTCCGATCGTGACCGTAGACGGACTGCCGACACTCGCCCTCAACGCCCTCGTCCCGGTGCGCACTTGCCGCCAGCCGAACCGGCCGTCTCCTGCGATTGTCGAGATCCGGCCCTCGGGAGAAACCGCCCGCACCCGATTGTTGCCTTGGTCAGCGAAATACAGCGTTCCGTCTGCGCCGACTGCCATTCCTGCCGGGTCATTGATCGCGGCGTCAACCGCCGGGCCGCCGTCCCCCGAGAACCCGGAATGGCCTGTCCCGGCGACCACTCGAAGACGCCCTCCGGGCAGACGTTCCAAGATCTGCTCACGTCCGCGGTCGGCGATGTACAACATCCCGCCCCGCCCCGTGGCCAAAGCCCCAGGCTGCTCGGGCAGAACAAGCCCCGCGCCCGATGATCCCGCTCCTGCTGCCACGGAAACCAGTCCGACGAACACCACAACGAGTCCGACAAACCGCAACATCCTCGCGAGATTACCCAGTTCACGCACCGATTCAGGCGTCACTCGCGAACTCGGGCACGGTAGCGCCCTGTCTCCCGAAGCCCTGTTGGATCCGCACATCGCGGCAAGAGCCGACTTGCTGAATCCCCGACCGAGAGTGAAACTCGCAGCACGGCCCCGGGGTAGCTCAACGGGTAGAGCGCGTAGCTGTCCACTACGGAGATGCCGGTTCGAATCCGGCCCTCGGGGCCCATGGACAACGAAGGCCCGCCGCGAGGCGGGCCTTCGAGTAGCTCACGACGGTGCGCAGCTGTCCACTCGATCGGAATCATACGCTCGCCCGCAGCGCCCAAAGTCTCGACCGGTTTCAGGTAGGCACTCGCAAGCGCTCGCGCATGCGACACGCCTCATGCCTGAACTCGGCTGACGCGTCCCGACCAAACATCTTGTGGTCGCACGAAGTTTGCGCAGGCCGGGGGCCACGACCCCGGGCTAGCTCAACTGATAGAAGCGGCGATCCAACCGCGACCCACCTCCTCCTCGCCGATTTCTCGACCGTCTACAACCCAAGCAACGGGGACGTGGTGATCGGTGACCTCTCGAGCGGGCTCTTCATGCTGTTCACGACCCCGGACGCGGTGATGAGCTATCTGCCGGCCCCCGGCCCCCCGGCCGCGTTGTCGCAGACGGTGACCGATCCCTCGTCCACGTCGTCGGGAAGCTTCGGTGGCGGCGTCACCGCCCTCGGGTTGAACGTCGACTTCTCGGACGCCGGCTACCTGACCGGCGCTTCCGGAGCCCGGTTCGGTGATCTCACGCTCTGCAACCTGCCCACGACAGACTCCTACCCGACCGGCTCCGCCGCGCTCGCGGCGCTCAACGGGACGACCGTCCGCCAGTTCCTTGGCCTCGTGAGCGACGCGCTCAGCGGCGACAACACAGCCCCGTACACGATCGCCGAGCTCGACCCGTTCCTGCAGGTCCTGAACGGCTCGTTCGAGAGCGGGCTCCTCACCCCCGCGTCGCCGTACCTCTACAACGGCCCCTGCCCCTGACCGAGCTACTGGAGTACGGTCAACACCTCGTGTGAGGCGCGGAGAACTGCGGCGACTTGAGTTCCCGACTCAGGGCACCGTCGGTGCGCGCTCAGCGGAGGTCCTTGTTGGTCTCCATGTCGAACCACATGGCAAAGAGCGTGAACTGGCTGCCCGAGGTGAGAAGCAGGGCGACGAGGACGATCGTGGCGGTCGGGATGCCGTTGCCGAGGATGCGCAGCACCGTCTCGGCGATCCCGAGGCCGAGGCCGACGCCCGTCATCACGAACCCGAGGAAGTAGAAGAAGACCAGCGGGTGGAAGTCGCGGATCACGTACTTCTCGCGCATCCGCCAGAAGAAGCCCTTCGCGAGCAGCCAGGAGATCCTCGGCACCACCTTGCGGATCCGGATGCCGGAGCGCTCGCCGATGTCGTAGATGGGCCGGGACGGCACGTCGCGCACCCGCGCGTTGACGACGTTCAGGTGCACGAGGAGGTCGTTCGGGAACCCGTAGCGCGAGTAGATCCGGTCGAGGTCGAGCTGCTCGAGCACCGGCAGGGAGATCGCGGAGTAGCCCGCCTGCGAGTCCGCGACGTGCCAGTAGCCGGAGGCGATCTTCGTCAGCAGCGAGAGGACGGCATTGCCGAGGTAGCGGCTGCGCGGGATCAGCTCCCAGGCCCGCCCCGAGATGAGCCTGTTCGCCTTCGCGTAGTCGGCCTCGCCGGCGATCACGGGCCCCGCGATCGCGACCAGCTCGGCAGGGTCCATCTGGTTGTCGCCGGCCATGACGACCACAACGTCGATCCGCTCGGCGAGCGAGCGCTTGTAGCCGCTGACGATCGCGGCTCCGACCCCCCGGTTCGACTCGTGCCGGACTACCTCGATCCGCGGGTCCCCCGCCGCCGCTCGAGCGGCGCGCTCGGCAGTTGCGTCGCGAGAGGCGTCGTCGACGACGACGATCCGGTCGACGAACTCGGGGATCCCGCCGAGCGTCTCCTCGATCAGCGGCTCCTCGTCGAAGGCCGGGACGACGACCGCGATCCTCTTGCCGTCGATCATCCGCAGGCGATGCTCATCCGGCGACCCTGACACGGAGCAGCACCCAGACCGCTCGGAAGCCGTCGCGCCAGGTGATCTTCTTCCCCTCGTCGTGCGTGCGACCGTAGTAGGAGATCGGGAGCTCGTAGATCCGCAGCTTGCGCTTGCAGACCTTGCCCGTGATCTCCGGCTCCAGGCCGAAGCCGTTCTCACGCAGGTCGAGCTCCTTCAGGATCTCGGTCCGGAACGCCTTGTACCCCGTCTCCATGTCGGAAAGCGTCGTGTTGTAGAGCACGCAGGTGAGCAGCGAGAGGAAGCGATTGCCGAGGAGGTGCCAGAAGAGGTAGGCCCGCTGCGGCTTGCCGCCGCGCAGCCGCGAGCCGAAGACGACGTCGGCGGAGCCGCGAAGGATCGGCTCGATCAGCTCCGGCACCTCGACCGGGTCGTACTCCATGTCGGCGTCCTGGATCACCGAGATCTCGCCGGTGGCGGCGCCGATCGCGGCCCGGATCGCGGAGCCCTTGCCGCCGTTGGCCTGGCGGATCACGGTCGCGCCGGCCGCCTCGGCGATCGCGGCCGTGTCGTCGGTCGATCCGTCGTCGACGACGATCACCTGGGAATCGAGCGCGAGAGCCGCGATCCGCTCGAGAACCTCCCCGATCGTGGAGGCCTCGTTGTAGGCCGGGATCAAGAACGAGACCCTCATCTCGCCCGATCCTAGTGGTCAGGCCTCTGTGAGCCCGGTCAGGCTGCGGTGGCGGGCCGCTTGCGCCGGACCCCGAGGACGGTCGCGAGGATCGCCCCGGCGATCAAGCCGATCAGCCCGCCGAAGACGACGGAGTTGCGCCGCGAGCGGGCGATCGTCTTCACCGCCTTCGCCGCGGGAGGGATGATCTGCGTGGTCTCGACGTCCTGGGCGAGGATGAGCTCCTGCTGGGTGGTCGTCTCCGAGTCGAGCGTCTGCCCGAGCGCCGCCTGCGCCCCTTCGAGCTGGGTCGAGAGATTGAGCACGTCGAGAGGGGCGAGGCTGCCGGGACTGGCCAGCACCTTGCGCAGAGCGGCGATCTGCCCGCGCAGCGCCACCACTCTCGCCGCATAGTTCGTGAGCCTCGTCTGGTAGCCGGAGATCGACTGCTCGACATACCGGGTCGTCGTCTCGCTCTTGATCAGCTTGGCGAGGCCGTTCGCCGCGTCCTCCGCCTTCTTGGGCTTGCTCAGCGTCACGGTGATGAGCACGAGGACGCTGTTGGTGTTCGTCGTCGAGGCGATCCCTGCACTCGTGATCGTCGAGGTCGAGACGTGACCGCGAAGCGCGGCACCCGACATCCCGATCTCCGCGCCGACTGTGTCGAGGTTGGACGCACCCGTCGCGAGGTTCTGGATCTGCGACGGGCTTGTGAGATACCCCTGCACCTGCGCCGTCCCGGCCGGGTTGAACACCTGGCCGCGCGCGATCGTCGCCGAGGCGACCCAGGAGCTGCCGCCGCTCAGCGAGTAGAGACCGCCTACGACCACGCCGGCGATGAGCCCGGCGACCGCGTAGGGCCAGCGGGCGAGAAAACCGTCCATCCACCGCCGGAGGTCGATCTCGCGCTCGGCTCCCACATCGTCCGGTGCTGTGCTCATGCGCGGCGCACTTTAGACGACGCCCATTGCCACTGTGCGTTAAGCCCATCTTCAAGAGAGGTCGCGGGCACCCAGCCGAGCTCGGCTCTGATCCGGGTCGTGTCGGCGCTCGTTCGGCGCTGATCGCCGTGCACGGCGGGATCCCGCGTGAGCTCGAGCGTGCGACCGGAAACCGCCTCGAGCAGGCCGATCGTCTCGTTGAGCGAGGCTTCGATCGCGCCGCCGACGTTGTAGGTCCCGGTCCCGTCCGTCATCGCCGCGATCGTCGCGCTCACGATGTCCGCGACGTACGTCCAGCCTCGCGACTGGTCGCCGTCGCCGAAGAGGTGGAACGGCGTCCCGGCGAGGAGCGCCTCGGCGATTCGGGTGAAGGCCATGTCGGGCCGCTGCCTCGGCCCGAACGCGTTGAAGTAGCGAAGCACCACGCAGTCCAGCGCGAACTCGTGCGCGTAGGCGGCGGCAAGCAGCTCGCAGGCGTGCTTGGTGATCCCATAGGGCGACAGCGGGCGAGGCCGTGTCTCCTCGGGAGTCGGGAAGCGCTCGGCGGCCCCGTACACCGACGAGGACGACGCGAAGACGACCTTGACGCCCGCCCCCGCGGCCGCCTCGAAGAGGCGCTGCGAGGCAAGCACGTTGCGGCGCACGTAGAGGGGGAAGACCTCGCCGAAGCTGCGGACGCCCGGCTGGCCGGCCAGGTGAAAGACGCCGTCGAAGCCCTCGAGGTCGATCGCATCCTCCGCCAGGTCGACTCGCCGCATGTCGAGGCCCCTGGCGTTCTCCTCCTTCAGCGCCGGGTCGTAGTAGTCGGTGAAGCAGTCGAGGCCGACCACTTCGTGGCCTTGCCCGAGCAGGCTCTCGGCGAGGTGCGAGCCGATGAACCCGGCAGCGCCGGTGACGAGGTACCGCATCGGCAGGAGCCTAGAGGACGCGTCCTCTAGTGCGTTCGGGGCTTCTTCCGGGTCGCCTTCGACGCGGGCGCGGGCGCGGCGGCGTCGAGGGCGTAGATCTTCGCGTACCCGATCAGGAAGAGGCGGCCGGGCTCGGCGACGACCGGCGTGTACTTGCCGTCCGGGAACGACCACACCTCGTGACCGGTCTTCGCGTCGAGCGCGTACGTCTTCCCCTCGAGCGTCGCGAAGTAGACGACACCTGCGACGACGGTCGGCGAGCCGGAGATCGAGCCGTTCGCCTGGAAGCTCCAGAGCACCGCCCCGGTGGCGGCGTCGAAGCTGTACAGCCGCCCCGAGTAGGAGCCGGCGAAGACCCGCTCGTCCCAGACCGCAGGCGACGAGTACACGTAGCCGCCGGTCGACTGCGACCAGCGCAGGTCGCCGGTCGTCGCCCCGAACGAGTAGACCTTGCCGTCGGTCGAGCCGATGTAGACCCGGTCGTAGGCGACCGCCGGGGTCGAGTAGAAGTGCCCCGAGCCCAGAAGCCCCGGCTGGGACTGCGACTTCCAGTCGAGCTTGCCGGTGGTCGCATCGAGGGCATAGAGCGACGAGCCGTACGTCCCGAAGTACACCTTCCCGCCGAAGAAGGCGATCGCGTCCTTCACCTTCCCGTCGGACTGGTAGCTCCAGAGGAGCTTCCCGGTCGACTCGCGGAAGCAGGAGACGACCCCGTTCCAGTCGCCGACGTAGACCCGGCCCGCGTGCACGAGCGGCGACGACTCCGACGGCCCGATCGTCTTCTCCCACCGGATCCTCCCCGTTCGCTGCGCGAACGCGATCAAGCGGCCGTCGCCGGTCGAGGCGTTACAGGGCGGCTTGTTGAGGAACGCCGCGAACACGAGCCCGTGGTCGACGGCCGGCGACATCGCCTGGCAGCGACCCGACGCGTACCGCCAGGCCCGCTTGCCCGTCTTCGCGTCCACGGCGAAGACGAAGCCTGCGTTGTTGGCGAAGTACAGCCGCCCGTAGGCGATCGCAGGCGGGAACTCGACGAGGCTGCGAGCGTGGTACGTCCACGCCCTGGTGAACGGCGGCTTGTCGGTGATCCCGGTCGCGACCCTGAGACGGGCGGCGTCGAAGCCGTACATGGGCCAGACGATTCCGGGCCGTTTTGCGTGCGGCTTGGGCTTCGGCGCCGGCCTGGGGACGGTCGGGACGAACTCGACCGTCGAGGAGCCCTTGATGTTGCGACCCGCGTGCCGGACGTGGATCACGTACACGGCCACGAGGCCGAGCAAGACGACGGCGAGGACCGCCGCCCCGACGAGGAGCTTCCGTCTCAGGCGTCCCCGGCCAGGCCCTCGAGTGCGGGCGCGAGCTTCCCGTCGACGTTGCGGAGGATGATCTGTGAGAAGTACCGCGTCATCACGATTCCCTCCCGGAACTCGCCGAGGCGCGGCTCCGGCTGCTCGCCGCGTGCGAGGGCGAGCGCGAGCTCAGGGTAGCGGGACCCCGCCGCGGTCGGAGCCGGGAAACCCCCGCCGAAGCGCGGGTTGACGTCGGTCACCGGCAGCGACCCGTCGGGCTCGCGGAAGCACTGGACGTTCGCCGGGCCCACCATCCCCATCGTCTCGGCGACCCGGGCGCCGTGCTCGATCAGCTCGCGATCCTTGATCGTCATGCCCTTGATCGACTCGCCGCCCTTCGACTCGATCATCGTCCGCGGCACCGCGTTCAGGCACCGTCCGTCGAGATCGCAGAAGACGTCGATCGAGAACTCGATTCCCGAGCACACCTGCTGCACCATCGAGTCGACCGCGGTGTAGCCGAGGAAGAAGTCGAGCTCGCGGCGGTCGCTCGCCCGGAAGATATGGCGTGACCCGAAGCCCTTTCGCGCCTTCACGAGCACCGGAAAGGCCAGATTTCCGGGAAGCGCCTCAGGGTCCCAGGTGGGCGGCGACGGGATGCCGTGACCGAGGAAGAACCGGTGCGCCTCGAGCTTGTCCTCGCAGAGGGTGATCGTGTCCGGGCCGGGAAGCAGCACGAGCGCGTCGAGCTCCTCGCGGCGGGAAGCGAGAACCCGATGGTCGAGGTCGGCCAGCGGCACGACGAGGCTCGCACCGTGCTCTGCGACGAGCTCGTTCAGCGCACCGATGTAGCCGGGGTCGCCGACTGCAGGGACGAGGGCGCGCCGGTCGGCGGCGTAGAGGGCCGGCGCCAGCTCGTTGACGTCGGCCGCGACCGTCGTCGCCCCGGCCCGCGAGAACGCCTCGACGATGTCGACGCGCTGCCCGGCGCAGGTGAAGAGGACGACGGGGGACCCGGAAGACGGCACGGGGCCGAAGGCTACTCGGCGCACCGGCCCGGAGTCTCATCCAGGGCGAGTCAGAGCTCTTAGACTCCGCAGGATGCGCCCGGTCGAGCCCCGCACCGCCGTCGTGACCGGGGCGACCGGCCAGGACGGCTTCTACCTCGTCCGCCGCCTGCTCGCGGAGGGGTGGATCGTGCACGCCGCGGCGCGCGATCTCGAGGCTGCCGCGCAGGCCCTCGGACGCCACGAGCGCCTCAACGTGGTCCGCCGCGACATCCGCGACCCGGGGCCGCTCGTCGCGCTCGTCGGCGACGTGCGGCCGGAGGAGCTCTACAACCTCGCCGGCGCCAGCAGCGTCAGCGAGTCCTTCGCCGACCCCCGCGCGACCTGGGAATCCAACGCCGACGTCGTCTCGCACCTGCTCGACACGTTGCGGGCAGACAGCCCCGGCACACGCTTCTACCAGGCCTCGTCGGGCGAGATGTTCGGCTCCGTGCCCGGCGAGAGCGTCGTGCACGACGAGAGCGCGGCGCTCAACCCGCAGAGCCCCTACGCCGCCGCGAAGGCCGCAGCGCACATGCTCTGCCGCAGCTACCGCGAGTCCTACGGCATCCGGATCGCCTGCGGGATCCTCTTCAACCACGAGTCGCACCGGCGCGGCACGCAATTCCTGTCGCGCAAGGTCGTCGATCACGTCAAGGCGCTCCGCGATGCAGCCACGGCGGGCCCACTCGCGCTCGGGAACCTGAAGGCCCAGCGCGACTGGGGGTTCGCACCCGACTACGTGGAGGGAATGGTCGCGATCCTCCGCCAGACGGCGATCCGCGGCGTCCCCGACGAGGCCGCCTCATACCGCGACTACGTGCTCGGCACGGGAACCCTTCATGCCGTGTGGGAGCTCGCCGACCGCGCCTTCGCCTTGGCCGGCTTCGAGCTCGTCTGGCAGCTCGAGGGCGACGATCCGCTCGCCTGGTCCGCGATCTTCGGTGCCTCCGGAGAGCGCGCCGTCGTCGTCGACCCGGCGTTCATCCGTCCCGCCGACCCGGCCGCGATCGCCGCCGACCCGAGCCGCATCGAGGCCGAGCTCGGCTGGCAGCCGCGGCCGGGGCTCGACCGCTTCCTCAACGACATGCTTAACGTGGGGGAACCAACCTAACCGTGGGGGAACCAACAAGGTTCCCCCACGAACCCCCTCCTGCGATGTGACAACAGTGCGTTCGTCAGCCTCCCGCCGGGCAGAGCCCGGCTCCGGCGACCAGCGCTAGCGATCCATTCGGCGATCAGTACAGGAGGAACGGGAGCTCTATGACGGCACAGGCCGCTAGCGCTGCGACGACAAGGGCAAAGGCGCGGCCGGGCAGGCGGTCGAGGGCGTAGCCGAAGCCGAGGGCCCAGCCGCCGGTGGCGGTCAGCATGTACGTGGCCTTAAGGAGGTCGCCGTCAGGCGTCCAGTAGCTGACCGCGAAGTACACGTAGCCGATGAGCGCGAGCGCGGGCAGGAGGGCGACCGCCAGGCCTTCGCGCCGGCGCCAAGACGAGCGTGCGAACGCGAGCCAGCCGGCGATCGCGAGCAGGGTCGGCAGGAGGCCGACGAGCGACTGGACGACCAGCGATCGCCGGGCCGAGTGCGAGGGCGTCGTCACGTGCGCCGTCGTGCCGTCGATCTGAGCCCCCGCATGCCACGTCCACGCGCCGAAGTAGTCGCCCCACACCCCGTCGTAGGTCGTCGGCAGGACGCGATCCTCCTGATGGGGCCGAAACGGCTTGGTCACGACCCGCGGCAAGCCGGGATCGACGAAGAAGGCCGTCGTGCGCGACCCGGTCGCCTGCTTGGGCTGTGGGAACTCCGGCTGGCCGCCGTACTTGAGCCGCTGGTGGATGTACCAGGGAGCCGGGATCAGGGCCGCGAGAACGACGACGATCGCGAGCTCGCGCCAGCGCCGCGACGCGAGGAGCGCCAAGGCCACCGCCGCGACCGTCCAGAGCGCGAACGCGCGGACGAGCTGGGCCGCGCCGAGCGTCACGCCGAGGGCCCAGACGAAGCGCGGGTCGGAGAACGTCCGGACCGCGAGCCAGAGCGCGAGCGTCGCGAGGAAGAGCGACATCGGCTCGGGATGGAACATCGCCTCGGTCTCGACCGCGACCGGCAGGAACGCGACGAAGGCCGCGGCGCCGAGCTCGATCCGGCGGCGGCCGGGCCACAGCGCCCTGGCGATCGCGGCGACGAGCAGCACCGTACCGAACAGGAAGAGGACGTTGACCGCCTGCCCGGCGCGGTCGGGATCGCCAGTGCCGAGGCCGCGGGCGATCCAGTCGAGCGTTCCGGCGACTGCGTAGTACCCGGGAGGGGTGTAGTACTCGCCCGTGTGCTGCGGGAAGTGGCCGCCGGGGATCAGGCCGTCGGCGTAGGCCATGTGGTCGCTCGCATCGAAGCCGTCGCCCGTCGGGTAGCGGAGCACGTTCCAGACGCCGACGACGAGGACGAATGCGCAGATCGCGAAGAGCGGGCGCTTGCCGCCCGCGAGCCAGGCGCTAGCCCGTCTGCTTCCAGCCACCGGTCTCGCCCTTGTAGGTGCCGCCCAGAAGCGCAAACGGCGTCCGCAGGAGGATCCGCAGGTCGACGAGCGCCGAGTGGTGCTCGACGTACCAGAGGTCGAGCTCGATCCGCTCGGCCCAGGGGAGGGTCGTGCGACCGTGGATCTGCGCCCAGCCGGTGATGCCCGGGTTGACGTCGAGCCGGTGGAGCTGGCGCTCGTCGTAGCTCTCGACCTGGTAGCGGAGCGTCGGCCTCGGCCCGATCACCGACATCTCGCCCCTGATCACGTTCCAGAGCTGCGGCAGCTCGTCGAGCGAGAGGCGGCGCAGCGCCCTGCCGGCCCTGGTGATGCGGGAATCGCCCCGGTTGACGGCGAACCCCGTCCCGACCTTCTCCGCCCCGACGATCATCGTGCGAAGCTTCAGGAGCTCGAAGTCCCTTCCGTCCCTGCCGACCCGGGTCTGGCGGTAGAGGACGGGGCCGCGGTCCTCGAGCTTGATCGCCAGGGCGGCGAGCACGAGCAGCGGCGAGGTGAAGACAAGCGCCGAGCCCGCGCAGACGATGTCGAAGACGCGCCTCGCGCTCATTGCCGACAGCCTACGATCGCGGAGCGGACGGGACCAGCGCCGCCGCGCCTCAGCGAGTCCCCTCCGCGACCTCCCAGGTCGCAGGCACGCCGCGCCTGACGTAGTTCGCGAGCGCGACGAGGGTCGCCCAGGAGACCAGAACGTAGTACCGGGCGATCCCGACCCCGGCGAGTGCCGCGAGGAGCAGGAGCACCTGCGCGGCGAGCACGGCCGCGTAGACCCAGCCGTGGAAGGCGAGCACGATCGAGGTCGCGAGCAGCGCGACGTGCAGGAGCCCGGACGCGTACCGGAGCAGTCGATGCGAGACGATCTGCAAGGTGTAGAGCGGCCCGAGCCGCCGGAGCATCCGGCCCTTGAGGAGGATCAGCCAGCAGTGCTCGAACATGCGGACCTTGCGGCGATACTCGGTCTCGTTGGTCGGCGTCGGCTTCTCCGAGGCGACCGCGCCCGGCTCGTACACGGCTCTCTTCCCGTGCTGGACCATCAGGTACGGAAGGGAGAGATCGTGGCCGAAGCGCGGGTCGACCTCGACGTACTCGGCCCGGCGCAGGGCGTAGATCGATCCGTTGCCGCCCGTGACAGAGCCGAGCGTCGACTCACCCGACCGAACGGCGAGCTCGTAGCGCCAGTACAGGCCCTCCCGGTTCGAGCCGTCGGCCCGCTCGAGCCGCAACTGCCCGCAGACGTAGGCCACCCGCGGATCGGAGAACGGCGCCACGAGCCGGCGGAGGGCGTCCGGGGCCCAGGTCGAGTTGGCGTCCGAGAACGCCACGATCTCGGCGCCGGTCCCGCGAACGGCGTTGTCCTGCGCTGCGACCTTGCCTCCTCGGGGATTCGTGACCACCCGGGCGCCGGCGGCGGCCGCGAGCTCCTCGGTGCGATCGCTCGAGGCGTCGGAGGTGACGATCACCTCGAGCTTCTCGCGCGGGTAGTCCAGAGCGAGCAGGTTCGCCACGCGGCGCTCGATCACGCTCTCCTCGTTGTAGGCGGCGACGATCAGCGCCACGCCGGGAAGGTCGATGCCGGCCTCCCCGCCCGGTGCCGGCGTCGAGGCTCGAGGCCGGTGGAGCCGCGAAGCCACTGTGACGAACAGCGGGTAGCCGGCGTGCGTCCAGACCAGGCCGGCGAGGGCAAGCCAGAACACGACCTCGAGGGCGATCATCCCTCGATCGTACGGGCCATGGCCCCGCGCGCGACGTCTGCGTAGAGCACGCGGAGCGACGCAACCGCCGCGGCCCACGAGTAGGCCGTCTCGGCATGACGCCTCGCGTTTGCTCCCAGCGCGGCGCGGAGTGCCGCATCCCCGAGCAGGCCCTCGAGCGCGGCCCTGAGCGCGGCGGCGTCTCCGGGCTTCACGACCACGCCGGTCTCGCCGTCCACGACCGCATCCCGCAGGCCGCCGACGGCGGTGGCGACCACTGGCCGCCCGCAGGCCATCGCCTCGCGGGCGACGACGCCGTAGCCCTCACGGCGCGAGGGCACGCAGACGACCGCGGCGCGCTCGTACCACTCCCCGACGACCTCGTGGGAGACGAAGCCCGCCGCGTCCGGGACGAGTGCGCGCAGGGGGCCGTCGCCGGCGATCCTCCGCGGAAGGCCGTCGCTCGCCTGAAGGAACTCCAGGATCCCCTTCTCCTCGGAGAGGCGCCCGACGAAGAGCACGTGCGGCGGCTCTTCGGGCGGGCCGACGCGCTCGGGGATCTGCACCCCGTTTGCGATCACCCTGACCTCACGGGCACCGAGGCCCTCTGCTTCGCCGGCGAGGAAGCCGGAGGCGGCAACCACGATCGCGGCGCGCCTGACGAGAGGCCGGGCGAGCAGCGGCAGGCGCCGGGCGAGCTCGACGTCCGTCCCCCAGAGCTGCAGCACGAACGGCTTGCGGGTCGCGACCGCGGCGAGAGCCGTCGGGAGCCAGTGGGCGTGCACGACGTCGCAGCCGCGAGCCGCGCGACGCGCGGCCAGCGCAAACGACGCCATGAAGGCAGGCAGGGCGAGCACGAGCCAGGGCCTCGCCCGCAGGTTCTGGGCGATCCCGGACCCGTACGCGATCCCGAAGTGCGCGAAGTCCCGGGGCGAGACCACGACCACCTCGACCCCGGAGGCCCGGAGGTGCTCGACCTGGTCGGCCACGAACGAGCCCGCGGAGTCGCCGGGCCCGCGCGGGTAGGAGGTGGTCAGGACGCAGACGCGCATCGCGGCACGCTCGGAGCCTGCGTCCGGCGTCGCGCTCAGGCCGCTGCGCCGCCGAGCGCCGGCGGCGCCGCACTGCCGGATCGACGGGCGGGAGCGGCCGCGGCAACGGACGCCTCGGCGCCGCGCGGGCCGAAGACGATCGGCATCGCGAGCGCCAGGGCCAGGAAGACGTAGAAGTAGTAGAACTGCATCGTCAGGTAGAAGGCGTTGGCCGCCATCGTCCCGGCGAGCGCCGCCGTCCAGCCCCACGCGAGCGGCCGGACACGAGCGGCCAGTGGGTCACGGGCCCGGTAGAGGGCGTTCCCGAGCTGACGGCCGTCGCTCAGACGCACGAACGTCCACACCAGGAAGGCCGTGAAGAGCAGCGTCCCGACGAGACCGGTCTCGACGATCAGGGAGACGTAGAAGGAGTGCGGGCCCCAGTTCGTCTTGCCGGTGGCGGCCTCGTAGTAGATCGAGAAGTTGTTCAGGCCGAGGCCGAAGAGCGGGTGGCTGTGGAGGATCTTCGGGATGAAGTCGTAGACCTGGAAATGCGCCGACTGCGAGGCGCGGCCGGTCTGGATCCGGGACTTGATCACGACCTCGAAGAAGTGGAGCCGCGTGACGATGACGACGGCGAGCACGGCGAACACGCCGCCGAGCGGGGCGAGCAGCGCCCGCGACTTCAGGTAGCCGCGGTAGGGCAGCGCCAGGATCAGCGCGCCGACTCCGAGCCCCAGGGCGCCGCTCCGGGAGAGCGTGGCGATCTCGACGAGGAGCAGGAACCCGATCACGATCGCGAGCCGCCTCCGGGCGGGGTGATCGGCCTTGAGCCTCAGGTAGAGCGGCGTGAGGACGAGCAGCGGGACGATGAGCATGATCCCGAGGTGGTTCGGGTCGCCCGTGAGCGCATTGGGCCGGTACACCGATGAGCCTCCGACCGCGCCGTAGATGTTGATCTGGCTCGCCCCGCCCGTGAGCGGCGTGACGAAGAGCGAGTCGAGGTTGGCGCCCGCCTGGGCGACGACGAGCTGTGCGACCCCGTAGGCGGCGTTGAGCACAAGGCCGGCGCAGAACCAGGTGAGCGAGCGCCAGTAGTAGGGCACGCCGCGCCGCCAGAGCCACGACACGGCGAGCGCGAGGAAGGTGAAGTGGATCAGGAACTTGACGAACCCCTTGACGAACTGCTGGAGCCCCGCTGCGGTGTCGAGGTTGTAGAAGCCGATCAGGTACACGAGGACGAAGAGCCCGAGGAAGCCAAGCAGTACCGCGCTCGTCCGGGCGACCCGCGGCCGCGTGAGCACCACGTAGGCGCCGATGAAGCAGATCGCGAGGACGTCCGAGAGCGCAAGCTGCCCACCGAAGCTCCAGTGCAGCTTCTCGAAGGTGCAGCAGGCAAGGGTCGCGAGGAAGAAGAAGCTCGTGAGAGACCTCAGCGTCAGCGATCTCAGCCTCGGCACCGTGATCGTGAGCGAGCGGCGGCTCATGGGCGCCGCTCCAGGGTCTGGATCAGGTCTGCGAGCTCCTGAACCCGCGCTCGACGCGAGACCTTGGTCCGCCACTCCGGGGAAAGCGCCACTCCGTCCAGAGTCCCCTCCCGCCAGCGGTCGCGCATCCGGACGAGCTCACGCTCGATCCCGTCGATGTCGCCCGGCGCGACGACTACGCCGGCGCCGGTCTCGCGGAGGAGCTCGGCGGCCGCACCGTCGGGCGGGACGAGCGCGAGGATCGGCCGCTCGGCCGCCAGGTACTCGAACACCTTGCCCGAGAGGACGCCTTTCCCTCGCCCGTCGGCCTCCGGGATCAGCAGGAGCAGCGCCTCGGAGTCACGCTGGAGCTCGAGTGCGCGGCGGTGGGGTGCGTAGGGGACGAGCTCGATGCGGTCCATGATGCCGTCTGCCCATTCTCGATCGCTGGACCGGAAGTCGCCGACGAACCGTGCGCTCACCCCGTCGACGCGGGCAAGGGCGGTCAGGAACGGGCGCGGGTCTCGCTTCCCGAAGAACGAGCCGGCGTGCGTGATCCGGAACTGCTCGCCCGGGCGGTAGTCGAGACCGGCGAAATCCTCGAAGTCGGAGCCGTTCGGGATCGTGACCACAGGGCCCTTCGGGGACCGGCTCTTGACCTCCGCGGCGATCGCTTCGGATACGGCCACGATCGCATCAGCTCGGCGCGCGACGACCGAGGCGACCGCATGCTGGCCCTGCTCCTTCGCGCGAACCGCGAGCCTGGACGCGTCCCGATGCGGATGAGCCACGAGCGAGTCCCTCAGGTCGGCGATCCAGCGAGCTCCGGTCGCGCGCTTGACGGCGGCGCCGACGAGATGGATCGAGCCAGGCGGCGAGGTCGTGATCACGACGTCGATCCCCTCCTGCCGGACGATCCTGATCGCGGCCGGGATCGCCGTCAGGTTGAAGCTGACGTTCTCGTCGGGGACGAGCAGCCGCCGCCCGGCGAGGCTCGCCTGCCGGCGGTAGCGCTCGAGCCCGGAGGTTCCGTGCAGCTCCTCCGCCGGCTTGCGGCCGCGCGGCCCGATGAAACGGACGCGGTGGACCCAGGCGAGCGTCGGAGGCGGCAGGTCGTCGTCGCGGTGGATCCACTTCGGGTCGTCGGGCGCCAGCACGTGGGTCTCGATCCCAAGCTCCGGGAGGTGCGTCGCGAACTTCAGCGGACGCTGGACCCCCCCGCCGCCTGCAGGCGGGAAGTAGAGCGTGACGAGCAGGACCTTCATCGTGGGAGTCGGAGGAGCCGCCCGTGCTCGACGGCCCAGGTGGCACCGTACCTGCGCGGGATCGAGGGATCCCCGGTGGCGAGCCAGCGCCCGACCGCAGCGACGCGGGCCGCCGGGTCGTTCGCCTTCGTGTTGGCGACGTGGGCGACCGGAGCGGCGACGACGTAGACGGGTGCCGCGGCCACGAGCTCGTACGAGGTCGCGGGCGAGGCGATCACGACCGCTCCGGCCGGGACCTGCTCGAGCTCCTGCCGCAACGACGGCGTCAAGGCGTTCGCGTCGGCGCGGGCTCCCTTCGCGGGCGACCAGTGCGCAAGGCCGTGGACCGCCACCGGCAGGACGAAGAGCGCGGCCGTGAGCGCGGCGAGCCCGAAGCGCTCCGGAGCCACATCGCGCTCGGGCGGGCGAGCAGGCCGCGAACGGCGAGCGAGGAGAAGCCCGGCGACGAGGGCGACCGCTCCGCCGACGAGCGCGAACCAGGTGATCGCGGCCGGGCCGCCGTGACGCAGCCCGTAGGCGAAGTCGCCCGGCCAGCGCCGCTCCAGGACGATCCCGGCGATCAGCCCGACCGGAAGCGCGAGGCCCGATCGGGCGAGGAGCGCGATCCCACCGGCGAAGGCGAAGGGAAGCGGGGCGAACCCCGCGGCCCGGCGCGCCTGGGAGAGCGACACCGCATTCGAGAAGCGCACGAAGAGCTCCGGCACGAGCATCAGCGCCAGCACGGCGACGGTGCCGCCGAGCACGTAGGCGCCCCAGCGCCGTCGCATCGCGAAGCCGCCGAGGGGGACGAGCGCGAGCGCCGCCACCGCCACCGCTCCGGTCCGCCCGGGCACCTCGGCCGCGAGGCGGAAGTGATGGACCGAGCTGACCACGAGCTCGCCGCCGTAGTGGGCCAGCGAGGCGCGCTGAGTGGCGGCGTCGGGGTTGTGGGAGATCGTCTCGTCGACCAGCGGGCGAAGCCACAGGACGGCGAGGGCGCTCGGCACGATCCCGGCCGCAAGCGCCGTCGCCGAGCGTCGCCACTCCGGCCGGCGGATGACGGTGTAGGCGCCGAGCGGGATGAGGACGAAGAGGGCGTAGGTCGGATGGACGAGCGCGAGCGCACCGAAGGCGACGGCGAGCGCGGCCAGATCGGCTCGCCGGCCCGTGTCGGCGAAGCCGAAGAAGAGCGCGATCACCGCCGGGACGAAGAGCTGCCTCGAGGCCGTCGCCGGCAAGGCGAGAGCCACGTACGAGCCTCCATGCCCCGCGGCGAGGCAGAAGAGCGCCACGGAGGCGAGCGCGACCGAGATCCCACCGCCGGCCGAGCCGAAGACGGCGACGCCGGCCTCCCAGGCGAGGACGCAGGCGAGCGGGACGAGCAACGAGGACTCGTGATTGACGACCACGGAGGGATCGAGCCCGGAGAGCTTGGCGACAAGGGCGAGGAAGCCGTGCCAGAGCGGGAACGCGTACCCGGGATGGAGGCCGCCCTGGGCGAGCTCGTCGACCGAACGGAGATGGAGGTGCGGCAGGTCGAGGAGCTTCCTGACGCGGCCCTCGTGGAAGAGGCCGTCGCCGTTGACGACGCCCGCCACGTGCCAGAGCAGCAGGCCGAGCAGGGCCCCGAAGCCGAAGACGGTGCCGTGCCCGAACGCCGGCCGCGATGCGCGCATCGCGAAGCGGACCCGCACCGACCCGATCTCGACCGTGAGCCGGGAGCGCCTTCCGGCCACGAAGCCGCCGAGGCCGATGAGGACGAGGATCGCGAGGGCGAGCGAGACCGTGCCGTGCACGACGAAGACGACCGCCCACGCCACGAAGAGGACTGCGAACGACCAGGCGAGCCGCGCGGCGCTCGAACGCTGTCCCAGCGAGCGGGCGACAAGTCGGCCCGGCAGGAGCACGAGCCAGGTCGCGAGGGCAAGGCGAAGGTAGTCGCCGATCACCGCAGGAGCGCCTCGACGTCGCCCGAGGCCAGGAAACGGGCGCCTTCGCGGTAAGCATCCCTGCGCGCACCGCGGAAGAGCGCGCCCCGGAGCCGCAGCGACCAGAGGAGCAGCACACGGGCCGCCGCGGCCGTTCGCGGGTCCCGGTGCTTGGCGAGGAAGCGCAGGATGCCCCGCAGGTTCTCGACGTAGAGGCTCCCACCGTGCGAGGCCCCGCCGAGGTGCACGACCTCCGCCTCGGGCGCGAATAGCACCTTCCAGCCGGCCCGGCGGAAGCGATAGAGCCAGTCGGTCTCCTCGCTGAACATGAAGAAGCTCTCGTCGAAGAGCCCCACCTCCTCCAATGCCTCCCGGCGGACGAGGAGCGCAGCGCCCTGGAGCGATTCGACCTCGCGCAGCTCGTCGTGGGCGAAACCGCCGCCGTAGAAGGCGTTGAACGCCAGCGTGCGCGGCGCGAGCTTACGCAGGAAGAGGTACTCGGTCGCCAGCCGCCAGAGCGTGGGATCGCCGCGCACAGAGCGCTGGAGCGATCCGTCGGGATTCAGCAGGCGCGGCCCGACGACGGCCGCGTCCGGGTGGGCGTCCGCCACCGCGGCGAGCCGGTCGATCCCGTCCTCGAGCACCCAGGCATCCGAGTTGAGCAGGAAGGCGTACGGCTCGGTCGTGGCCCCGAGGCCCGTGTTGTTGCCGCCCCCCATGCCGCGGTTTTCCTGCTCGAGGACCCGCACGTCCGGGTACGCCCGCCGAACGTGGTCGACCGTGCCGTCAGTCGAGCCGTTGTCGACCACCACGGTCGAGTAACCCTGCACGGAGTCGAGGCAACGGTCGATGTGAGCGGCGGCGTTCCACGTCACGACGACGACGGCGACGTCGTCACGCATCCGCGTCGGGGACGGGTGCGGGTGAGGTGCGCAGGCCTTCCCAGAGGAGCACCGCCAGCCCCGGGAGGGCGAGGAGGAGCGTCATGACGAAGAAGAGGAATCCCGTCGCGAAGGCGGCGTCGTGGTTGATGTGGAGCTGCCCCAGGAAGCTGATGAAGAAGGCCTCGCGCACCCCCAGGCCGTTCGGTGTGAACGGCGCGAGCATGACCAGGAAGAGGAGAGGCCCGAGGACGATGTACGGGCCGACGGAGAGCTCGACGCCGACGGCTCTCCCGCCGGCCCAGATCGCGAAGATGCGGGAGATCTGCGCGCAGGTCGTGATCCCCGAGACGGTGAGGAGCGTGCCGGCATGGTGGCGGTAGCCGTGGATCCCCTCGTACACGGCACGGACCGGCCGTTCGACGCGCAGCCGCTGAAGCAGCGGGACGGTCAGCTTCAGGTGCCGCCGGAGCCTGGAGGAGAACACGACGACACCGGCGCCGAGGGTGCCGACGACGAAGAGGGCCTCGATCCAGAGGTAGGCGCCGATCGGGTAGCGGCCGATCGCGATCAGGAACCCGATCGCGGCGAGGACGAGCGTGACCGCGCCGCCGAGGGCGCGCTCGAGGATCACCGAGCCCGCGACGGGCGAGCCCGAGCCGGGGTGGCGCCGCGTGGTCTCGTAGATGCGCGAGGCATCTCCGCCGACCCCGGTCGGCAGGACCTGTCCGACGGCGTAGGAGACGAAGTAGGCGCGGGTCAGCCAGCCGACCGACTCGGTGATCCCGCGCGCGCGGAGGAGGAGCTTCCAGCGGTAGGCCTGCGGCGGGACCGTGATCAGGGTCAGCACCGCCGAGAGCGCGAGCCAGGCGGGGCTCGCGGTCCTGATCGTGTGCGCCGTCTTGCCGAGGTCGATCTTCGAGACGATGTAGGCGGCAGCGCCCCCGGTGACGACGATGGTCCCGAGCAGCCTGACCCAGCGCCGCCTCATCAGGCCTCCGGCACCGCCGCGCGCCTGGCGCGCGACACCCGCGCCGTCCTCACCCCCACGGGAGGGCGTTCCCTCAGAAGGCATCTCGCCGGCGCGCGGGCGAACGGTCGCGCCCGCAGGGCTTCCCGGGCTGTCAGGCGATGGCTTCGACATCTGCCGTGACGAAGCGTATTCGCTCGGCTGCGGCATCGACCCGCGCCAGCGCCTCGTCGCGGCTTGCGCCCACGGCAAGGACGGCGCCGGCTCGATCCGACGCCCGCCTCAGCGGGCCGAAGTGATGGCCGGTCTCGTGGTAGATGCGCGTCGAGACGACGCCGGTTGCGCCCTGGGGCACCTCGACACGCTCGAGCTCCCCGGGAGGAGCGACCAGGAAGCGCACGGCGGCGCCGCCGACGATCGTCCGGAATGCGGCCTTGAGCTCGCTGGCAGCAACCGGACGGCCGAGCGCGGCGGCCAGCGCCAGCCCGTTCAGGTCGATGCCCGTCACGAGCTCGACGAGCTCGGCGTCGTGGCCGCCGCCGAGCCTCGCGCCGACCTCGATCACCTCGGGCCCGCCGCGGCTCAACCGCAGCTGCGCATAGACCGGGCCCTCGCGAAGCCCGAGCGCCTCGACCGCACGCCTCGTCACCTCGACGGCGGCCTCGGCATGAGGTGAGGGCCAGACCTGTGCGAGAGCGACGCCGAAGGCCGGGGCCTCGGCCGAGAGTCGATCGGTGACGGCAAGGGGGACGAACTCGCCCTCGGCCGAGAAGCCGCTCACGGTGACCTCGTCGCCGTCGAGGAGCTCTTCGACGAGCACGATGCCGCTGCGGCCGGCCCGTCGCGCCGCCTCGACGGCCGGGGCGAGCTCCTCCGGCCGGCGCACGACGACCGGGCCGCCTCGATCGGTTCTGTCTCCGGTCTTGACGACGACGGGCAGCGAGAGCTCGACGCTCGGCTCCTCGCCCACGGCGATCTCCCAGCGGGGCTGAGGCACGCCGGCCGCGCTGAGCGCCTCACGCTGGCGCAGCTTGCTCGAGACGAGCTGAGCGGTCGCGGCGGAGGTCGGATGGGGCAGCCCGAGCTTCTCGGCGACACGGGCGGCGACCGCAACAGCGCCATCGCCTGCGGGCGAGACCACGCCGTCGAGCGGTAGCGCCGCAGCGAGCCGCTCGATCGCAGGCTCGTCCTCGATCGAGACGATGCACCGGCGATCCGCCAGCACGAATCCCGGCGCGGCCGGGTTGCGGTCGCAGACCGCCGTCCAGATCCCTCCGGCGCGCGCAGCCTCGAGCAGGCCGAGCTGTCCGGGGCCGGCTCCGAGCACGAGCAGACGCGGGCTTCGTTCGCCGGGCTCGGGCGCCATGCGCCCATTGTGGAGGCAGGGACGGCGGTCGCAGCGCGCGACCCCTCGGCCTTCTTACCCGGCCGCGAGGATGAGCAGGAAGTCCGAGGCGATGCGGGCGCTGCCGTCGTCTGCGAGGTTGAACCGCTCGACGAGCTCGGTGAAGGCCCCGATGAAGTCCTCCCATCGACCCTGCGGCTCGAGGATCTGCCGGGCCACGACGAAGACGCCGAACTCGGTCGAGTACGAGTCCACGAGCGCCTGAACCGACGGGTAGGAGAACTCGACCGTCTTCCGCGTGACCGCGATCGTGGCCCCGGCCGCCGCGAACATGTCGTGGATGTGCGACTCGTCGCCCCACCGAGCTGGCACGCCGGCCCCCGGCGGCGGCGGCAGGAAGCGCCCTGCGAGCCGGAAGAGCTCGCCTGCCATCCCGTCGGTCACCCACGTCGTCATCGCGATCCGCCCGCCGGGCCGGCAGACGCGGACGAGCTCGCCGGCGGTCCGGCGATGGTCGGGCGCGAACATCGCCCCGAACGTCGAGGTGACGCGGTCGAAGCTCCCGTCCGGGAACGGCAGCTCCTGCGCGTCGCCCTCCACCCAGTCGACCTCGACGCCGGCCTCGGCGGCCCGCCGCTCGGCGTGGACAAGGAGCGACGGGGTCAGGTCGAGCCCCGTGACGGTCGCGCCGCGCTCCGCCGCCGGAATCGCCAGATTTCCACCGCTCCCGGTCCCGACGTCCAGGAGCGCCATCCCGGGCTCGAGCCCGATCCGCTCGACCACGAGAGCCCCGACCGGCGCGATCAGCCGTGAGAACGCATCCCAGTCGCCTGCGGCCCATGGAGCCTGGGCGCGCTGACGGGCCTCGTCGATCGTTGCGGTCCCCTCCTCCGCCACGAAGCGACGGTAACAGACCTCTGCCGGAGGCGGAAGGGCCCCGCCTCCGGCAGAGACGAGAGCTAGGCGGCTTCGAGCTCCGGCACGAGCTCGATCACCTCGGCCTTGCGGCCGCCCCCTCGCTTGACGAGGAACGAGGCGACCGACCCGGCCGCGACGATGGCCGCGCCCACGTAGACGGCGGTGCTCATACCGTGCACGAAGGTGTGCGGGGTGCGGTAGCCGCCGTCGTGGGCGAAGATCGAGGCGAGGACGGCGACGCCGAGCACACCGCCGAGCTCGCGGATCGCGTTGTTGGCCCCGGATGCCTGCCCTTGCTCGTCGAGCCGCACCGAGGAGAGGACGACGTTCGCGACCGGGGCGAAGAAGAGGGCCATCCCGGCGCCCGAGACGCAGAACGGGGCGACCACGTCGATGTAGTGCATCGTCGGCGTCGAGATCGTGGCGATCCAGGCAAGCCCGAGCGCCTGCAGGAAGAGCCCGGCGCCCATCAGCCGATGGCCGCCGATCCGGTCCGAGAGCGCACCGGCGATCGGGGCGACGATCATCGGCATCGCCGTCCACGGCAGGATCCGCAGCCCGGAGCCGAGCGGCGAGTAGCCCTGGACGGTCTGGAAGAACTGCGCCAGCAGGAAGATCGACCCGAACATGCCGAAGGAGAAGAAGAGCGAGGCCGCGTTCGAGAGCGCGAAGGCGCGGTTGCGGAAGAAGCGCATCGGCAGCATCGGTGCGGGCGCACGCAGCTCCCAGGCGACGAAGAGGCCGAGCACCACGAGGCCCGCCGCGATGGAGCCGACGATCTCGGTGGAGCCCCAGCCGAGCGAGTTGCCGCGCACGAGCCCCCAGACGATGCCGAGGAGCCCGGCGCCGGCGAGACCGAGCCCCGGCAGGTCGAGGCGCCCGGCGGCGCCCTTGCTCTCGTCGAGCCGCGTCAGGACGAGCGGGATGAGCGCGACGCCGATCGGCACGTTCAGCCAGAAGATCCAGTGCCATGAGATGCCAGAGACGACCGCTCCGCCGACGAGCGGCCCGAACGCAACTGCAAGACCGGTGATCCCGCCCCAGGCCCCGAGCGCGAGCCCGCGGCGCTCGGCCGGCACCGCGGCCGAGAGGATGGTGAGCGTCAGCGGCATGACGATTGCGCCGCCGATCCCCTGCAGGGCGCGCGCAGCGTCGAGCGCGCCGATCGAGGGTGCAAGCGCAGCGGCCGCAGACGAGACCGTGAAGATGGCGAGCCCGATCACGAGCAGCCGCCGCCGGCCGAAGCGATCGCCGAGAGCCGCGCCCGTGAGGAGCAGCACGGCGAAGGTGAGGGTGTAGGCGTTGACGGTCCACTCGAGGCCCGAGAGCCCGGCGCCGAGGTCGTGCCGGATGACGGGCAGTGCCGTGGTCACGACGAGGTTGTCGAGCGTGACCATGAAGCCCGCCGCCGAGGTGATCAGGAAGGCCCACAACAGCTGGTGATTGCCCGATGTTCGGCGACTCATTATTTTGTGATTCATCACTAACCTCCGTAGGAAAAAAAGGCCGGTACAGAAACGGGTGAGGCTCCGCTCGTGCTCCTAGAGACAACCGCCGATGAGGCGCAGAGCCCACGGCTCCGCGGACTCGTCGACCTGCTCCATCGAGGCGAAGACGTTCAGGAGCATGCCCTTGGCGAAGAAGAGCGCGATCTGCTCTGGCCCGAGCCCGGACACGCGCTCGGCGTAGGCGACGAGGTCGCCGTAGCCCTGCCGGACGACCTCGCGGACCTCGGGATCGCCGCAGGCGGCGTACGCCTGCATCTGGGCTCGAAGCTGGATCGAGTCCACGGCGAGCCGCTGGACGTAGGCCTTGCCCATCGCATCGAGCGCCTCCTGGCCCCGCAGGCCCTCAGCCGCACGCTGGAACATCTCGAGCGTCTCGCGGAAACAGCGGGCGACGACAGCCCTGAAGAGCTCCTTCTTGGTATGGAAGAGCCGGAAGACGTAGGGCTGCGAGATGCCGGCCCGGCGCGCGATGTCCTCGGTCGACGCTCCCTCGAGCCCGCGCTCGGCGAACTCCTGGAACGCCGCGTCGAGGATGTCCTCGCGGCGGGCCTCCTTCGTCTTCCGTTCACTCACGACCATGACGCGGCAGGTTAGTGACTACTCACAAGTTTGTCAAGCCCTGCCGGTCCAGGCGGCGTCAGGCGAGCGCGGCCGCGAGCGCCTCGGCGACCCGGTCGAGCTCCGGCTCGGTCAGGCGCGTGTGGAAGGGCAGCGCGAGGGCGTGGTCGAAGACGTGCTCCGCGCCGGGGAAGGAGCCCTGGTCGCGATAGGCCTCGAGGAGCGGGAGCGCGAAGGTGCCGATCTGCGCCTCGATCTCCTGCGCGCGGAGGGCGGCAAGCACCTCGTCTCGGTGCTCGAGCTGGATCACGTAGGCCTGCCAGCCGTGGACGTCTCCCTGGTCGGCCGCGGGCAGCGTCACGGGCAGCCCTTCGAGCCGGGCGGCATAGCCGTCGGCCAGGCGGGCCCTCGTCTCGAGCAGCTGGTCGAGCCGGCGGAGCTGCGGCAGGCCGACCGCGCAGAGGATGTCCGAGAGCCGGTAGTTGAGGCCCGGAACAGGCATGTCCGCATCGGCCAGCGACCGCCACCCGTGATTTCGCAGCATCGCGACCGCCGCCGCGATCCCGTCGTCGTCGGTCGTGACGCCCCCGCCTTCGCCGGTCGTGACGATCTTGCGCGGATGGAAGCTCTCGCAGGCGACGAGGCCGAGCGAGCCGCACGGCCGCCCACCGCGGCGGGCACCGAGCGCTCCGGCTGCATCCTCGACCAGCGGCAGCTCCGGGAGCTCCTCGACCCGCGCGGGACGTCCGAAGAGGTGCACCGGCATGATCGCCTTCGTCCGTGGCCCGACGCGAACCTGCGCCGGATCGATGTTCATCGTCTGCGGGTCGACGTCGACGAGCACCGGCCGCAGCCCCGAGAGCGCGACGACGTTGGCCGTAGCCGGAAACGTGTAGGCCGGAACGACGATCTCGTCGCCCGGCTCGAGCCCGAGGGCGAGAACGGCCAGGTGCAACGCGGCAGTGCCCGACGAGACGGCGAGCGCGTGGCGGGTGCCGCAGGCGCGGGCAAGCTCCTGCTCGAACTCGGCGACGAGCGGCCCCATCGTGAGCATCCCCGTGTCGAGTACGGCGGCAACGGCCGCGAGCTCCTCGTCACCGAGCTCGGGCCAGCCGAGACGGATCCGCTCCACCCTCCTAACGCTCCCGGTACCACGAGATCGTGCGGGTCAAGCCGTCGTCGAGCTCGACCTTGGGCTCCCAGCCCAGCCGCTCACGCGCCTTCTCGACGTTCGGGATGCGGAGCTCGACGTCGACGTAGCCGAGCGGGGCGAAGACGATCTCGCCCGGGCAGCCGGTGAGCCGCTTGATCCGCTGGGCGAGGTCGTAGATCGTCACCGACGAGCGCGGATTGCCGATGTTGAACGCCTGGCCGACGGCCTCCTCCCGCTCGAGGCAGGCGAGGACGCCGCTCACCATGTCGGTGACGTAGCACCAGGCGCGGATCTGCGACCCGTCGCCGCGAACCGTGAGGTTCTGGCCGCCGAGCGCCGCCTCGATGAAGGCCCGGATCGCTCCGCCGCCGATCTGGCCGGGCCCGAAGACGTTGAACGGGTGGACGGTCACGGTCGGCAGGCCGAGCTCGTCGTGGTAGGCGTGCGCCATGTGCTCGCCCGCGAGCTTCGAGACGGCGTAGGTCCAGCGCGCCTCTCCCACCGATCCGATCGTCGAGACCTGCCCCTCGCTGACGTTGTAGGCGTGCGTGCCGAAGACCTCGCTGGTCGAGAAGTCGACGAAGCGCTCGAGCGTCCCGATCGTCGCGAGCGCCGCCTCGAGGGCGTTGTAGGTGCCGATCACGTTCACGCGCATCGTCCGGACGGGGCTCTCGAGAACGGTCTCGACGCCTGCGATCGCCGCGCAGTGGACGAAGTGCGTCGCACCGCTCGCGAGCTCCTTGAGCCGGGACGCGTCGAGCACGTCGCACTGGTGGAGCGTGTAGTTCGGGTGGTCGGCGAGCTCGGTCCCCGAGAGCGCGTCGCGGTGGAGATTGTCGATTGCGATGATCTCGTTCTGCTCGACGAGCTCGCGCGCAAGGGTCGTCGCGATGAACCCCGCGCCGCCCGTGATCACGATCCGCTTTCCTTGCAGCATCGCGCCGAGTGTAACGACGGCTTATCGTGCTCCCTGATGGGATCGCTCGAGGAGCTCCGTGCGGAGGCCGACGCGCTGCGGGCCGTCTCGGCCGCTCCGGCGTCGCGCGGGCTCACCTCGCGCCTCGCGAAAGCGGCCGAGCCGCTCGCCCGCGCCCAGCGATCCTTCAACGACGCGATGCTCAGGCTGGTCGACGCGCTCTCCGAGCGAATCGACGCCGCATCCTCGCGGGCGGGCGAGGCCGAGCGCAGGAGCCGTGAGCTCGAGGAGCGCGTCCTGCGGCTCGAGCGCCGCCCAGGGGCGGCTGCCGCAACCGTCGCGGCGCAGCCCGGGCAGGACGCGATTCCGGACTATTTCGCGTTCGAGGCGCGGATGCGTGCCCCGAGCGACGAGATCCGGAAGCGCCAGCAGCCATACGCCGAGCTGCTGGCGGGCCATGCGCCGGTGCTCGATCTCGGCTGCGGACGGGGCGAGCTCCTCGAGCTCCTGCGAGCGGAGGGGATCGAGGCGCGCGGCGTCGATGCCGACGGCGACATGGTCGCGTTCGCCGCCGGGGAGGGCCTCGACGTGGAGCAGGGCGACGCGAGCGCGGCGCTTGCCGCCGTCCCCGCGGGATCGCTCGGAGCGGTGACGGCGCTCCAGCTCGTCGAGCACCTTCCCCCGCGCTCGCTCGTTCGCCTCCTCGAGCTCGCGGCGGCCGGCTTGCGCCCCGGCGGGCTCCTGGTGCTGGAGACGATCAACCCGGTCTCGCCGAGGGCGCTCCAGCACTACTTCTCGGACCTGACCCACGCCCAGCCGCTCGTCGCGGGGACGCTCGAGCTGCTCGTCCGGAGCGCCGGTTTCGGCGAGGTCGAGGTGCGCTACCTGAACCCGCCGGAGGAGCGCATCGGCGAGGTGGACCTGCCCGCCGGCCAGGAGTGGGACGGGGCGAGAGCCGCGCTCGCAGCGAATGCGCGCCTGCTCAACGAGACGCTCTTTGCCCCTCTCGACTACGCGATCGTCGCCCACCGATAACGTCGCCCCGTGACGTCGGCGAAATCCGGGAAGTCCGTCCTCTTCGTGGGCGCGGGACGCCACCAGCGCGGCGCGATCCTGCGGGCAAAGGAGCTCGGCCACCGCGTGCTCGCGGCCGACCGCAACGCCGACGCGCTCGGCTTGCAGGAGGCCGACGAGCGGTTCGTCGTCGACTTCGCCGACGTGGCGGCCGTGCTCGAAGCGGTCGCCGACGCGGAGTTCGACGGCGTGATGACGGTCTCGGCCGACCGGGCCGTGCCGGTCGTCGCCGCGATCGCCGAGGCGCGCGGCCTGCCGGGAATCGGGACGCATACGGCCCACCTGATGACGCACAAGGTGGGAATGCGCAGGCAGCTCGCCGAGGCGGGCATCCCGCAGCCGCGCTTCGCGGCGATCCGGATCCTCTCGGAGCGGCACCGGGCGGCTGCGGAGGTGGGGTTCCCCGCCGTGCTGAAGCCGGCGGACTCGGGCGGGCAGCGCGGCATCTTCATGGTCGAGTCCGTCGACGACATCGAGGCGCACCTCCACGAGGCGCTCGCCGCGTCGCCGACGCGCGAGGCGATCCTCGAGGAGTTCGTCGAGGGCACCGAGATGAACGGGATCGTGATCGCGCGCAACGGAGAGGCCTGGACGCTGACGCTCTCGGACCGCCTGCGACCGCCCGGAGTCGGGTTCGGCGTGGGTTGGATCCACGTCTACCCGGCGGGGGTCTACGGCGACCAGCTCGAGGAGTCGGAGCGCGTCGCAGCCCAGACTGCCCGGGCGCTCGGGCTCGAGACGGGGATCGCGTTCCCCCAGCTGATCGCAAGGCCCGACGGGGGGGTCGCCGTCGTCGAGTGCGCAGCGCGCATCCCCGGCGGCCAGATGGCAGACCTCGTCCGCCACGCCGTGGGCGTCGACCTGATCGAGGTGCAGATCCGGATGGCTCTCGGCGAGGAGCTTCCCGACGAGCTCGTCTTCCCCCGTTTCCGCCAGGCGCTCGCGATCCGGTTCCTGACCGCGCGACCGGGGCCGCTCGAGCCCGGCAAGGTGATCCGCGTCGGCTCGCTCGACCGCGTGCTCGAGGCGCCCGGCGTCGTGCAGGCCGACACGTATCTCATCGAGGGAGAGGTGATCCGGCCGGTACGTGTCGACGGCGACCGGCGCGGCTACGTGATCGCGACCGCCGACACGACCCTCGAGGCCCTCGAGCGCGCCGAATCGGCCGCCCGGCTCGTCGAGGTCGAGGTGGAGCCCGTTTGAGGACGGCCGCGCAACCCCGCCCCCACCCTGCCGTCCCGGTGCCTGTGGAGGAGATTTCACAGAGGTGGCACAGATTCCACACCCGGCCCCGCGTAGAATTGGCATTGAGGGTGGCGGGTCGGCATCCCCACCCTGGGTGGGGCGTGCCTTGCGAGGCTGGCTCGGGAGGCGCAGGCTCCCGAGGACAGGAGGATCGGTGCCGTGACGTGTGAGTTCTCGCTCGGCCACTACCGCGAGCTCCTCGATGCGGCCCAGGCAGGGGGGTATCGCTTCGCGGGCTTCGACCGCCCACCGCAGCCGGGTGACCTGATCCTCCGCCACGACGTCGACCTCTCGCTCGAGGCCGCCGTCCGGCTCGCCGAGGTCGAGGCCGAGGCCGGCGCCTGGTCGACCTGGTTCCTGATGACCCGCTCGGTCTTCTACAACCTCGCCTCGGACGAGGGCGAAGAGGCGATCTCGCGTCTCCGTGAGCTCGGCGGGCGGATCGCACACCACGCCGTCTGGCCGCACGTCGACCTCGACGAGCGTTTCGCGCCGATCGTCGCCTGGCACAACCCCGACCCGGAGTACATGACCGCAGCCGTCAACGGCGCCGAGAACGTCATGGCGGCGCCCTGGTTCGACCCGGAGCACTACCGCTCCGACTCGAACCAGCACTGGCGGCACGGCTGCCCCCACGAGCAGCTCGCGGCGGGGGAGCTCGAATGGCTCCAGCTCCTCACCCACCCCGAGATCTGGGCCTACGAGGGAGCCACGATGCGCGCGACGATGGAGTCGTTCCTCGAGAGCGACCGGGCCGCCCGGCTCGAGCGCCTCCGCGCCGACCGGATCGACCTCTCCTGACCTCGAGGCGAGCCCGCGGCTAGCTTCCACCGATGAACCCGATCACCGTCGTCGTCACCGCCTCGGGCGCCCCGGGCACCGCGGCCCTTCTGCACGCGCTGCGCGAGAACGGCGAGCGCGAGGTGCGGCTCGTCGGCACCGACATGAGCGAAAGGTCCGTCGGGCGCCACCTCTGCGATGCGTTCCACCTCGTCCCCGCCGGTTCGGACCCGGCCTTTCCAGACGCGATCCGGGAGATCGCCGAGCGCGAGGGCGCGGCCGCGATCCTTCCTCAGTCCTCGTTCGACCTCGAGGGGCTCGCCGGTGCGCGCGAGACGTTCGGGGAGATCGCCGTCCTCGTCTCCAGCCCCGAGGCGATCCACCGCTCCAACGACAAGGCCGAGTCGTACGCGTTTCTCCGACGACTCGGCTTGCCGGCACCCGACTTCCGGCGGGTTCGCGGCGCCGACGAGGTACGCGCAGCGGCCGAGGAGCTCGGCTACCCGGAGCGTCCCGTCTGCTTCAAGCCGGTGTTCTCGTCCGGCTCTCGGGGCTTCCGGATCCTCGACCCCTCCGTCGACCGCGCCGACCAGCTGCTGCGCGAGCGGCCCGGCTCGGTGTCGATGCTCCTGGAAGACGCCGTCGAGATCCTCGCCTCCGTCGACGACACCACCGACCTGCTCGTGATGGAGCTCGCCACGGGCCCGGAGCGGACGATCGATGGGATTGCGAACGGGGCCGAGATCGTGCTCGGGCACCCGAAGACGCGCGAAGGGATGCGAGCCGGGCTCGCGATGTACTTCGTCACGCTCGCCGACGAGGGCCTCATGACTCTCGCGAGCACGATCGTGGCCGAGCTCGGGATCGAGCACTTCTTCAACATCCAGCTCGTCGGTGAGCACGTGATCGAGATCAACCCGAGGATCTCGACGATCGTCTACCAGCCCGACCTCAACCTTCCCTACCTCGGGGTCAAGCGGGCGATCGGCGAGATCTCCGACGAGGCGCTCCGTGCGCTTCGCCCGCGGATCAGGCCGGGCCGCACGGCACTGCGGTACTTCGATCAGCTCGAATGGGACGCGTGAGCCCGGCCCGGACGTGAGCGTGCGCGTCACGCACTGCCCGGTCAACGTCGCCGGCATCCCCTGGGAGAACGTCCAGGCGCTCCGGCGCAAGGGCGCCGACGCCCGCCTCGTCGTCTTCAACCGGGGCAAGCTCCACCCCGAGGCCGACTGGTCGCTCGAGCGCCGCGGGCCGCTTCCCCGCCGCCTCGCCACGCAGCTTGCCGCCTTCGCCCGCCTGGCGCCGAACACCGACGTGTTCCACTTCTACTTCGGGCTCACGCTCATCCCACCGTCGGTTCAGTTCCCGCTCCTGCGCGCCCTTCGCAAGAAGAGCGTGATGCACTATCTGGGCTCCGACATCCGCGGCAAGACGCCGGCCGAGCTCGCCGACGGCAAGCAGGCAGACGCCGAGATCGTCGGCTCCTACGCCGCCCTCCGCTGGGTGCCCGAGGCGCGCGTCGTCCCGCCCGGGCTCGATCTGCGCCCCTTCACTCCCGTCCCACCCTCCGACAACCCGCGCCCGCTCGTCGTGCACGCGCCCTCGAACCGCGAGAAGAAGGGGACGCGCCAGGTGATCGAGGCATGCGAGCGCCTCGACGTGGAGTTCGACATCGTCGAGGGCGTCCAGCACGAGGCGGCGCGGGAGCGCTACGCCCGCGCCGACATCGTCGTCGACCAGCTGAACGCCGGCTGGCACGGAGTGTTCGCGCTCGAGGCGATGGCGCTCGGCAAGCCGGTCCTCGCCTACCTCGACCCCGAGACGGTCGAGCGAAGCGCCGCCGGCTTCGGGGTGCGACTCCCGATCGTCTCGGCGGGCAGAGATGCCGACAGCCTCGCCGACGCACTCGTTCCGCTCGTCGAGAGTCCCGCCCTGCGCCGTGAGATCGGCGCCCAGAGCCGAGCCTATGTCGAGCAGGTGCACGACATCGAGCGGATCGCAGACCTCCTGCTCGCGATCTACGCTGAGCTCTAGTGGACGCGTCCGGAATTTCGGTCTGTTATCCGGCGGATGGATCGTCGTTCGTGGGAAGGACGCAGGGAGCCCCGATAGTGGTCGCTGTCGGGGCGACCGAGGACGCAGCCACGGGCGGCGAGACGCCGCCGGGAACGGGCCGCAATTCCGGACGCGTCCACTGAAATGGGCGTGCCCCGCGCAACCCGACGAGACGGACGCTGATGCTGGGCCGTGAGCTCAAGCGTCTCGGAACGCAGTCGGCCATCTACGGCCTGGGCGGGCTTGTCTCGCGGCTGATCGCGATCTTCCTGCTCCCGCTCTACACCTCCTACCTGGGCACGAACGGCTACGGGCAGATCGCCACGATCATCGCGCTCACGAGCGTGCTCGTGATCGTGCTCCGGCTCGGGATCACGAGCGCCTTCTTCCGGTTCTACTTCGACTCGGACGACCCGGCACGCCGCCGGCTCGTCGTCCGCACGTCGTTCTGGTTCACGATGGGGATGGCCACGCTCGGCCTGGCGATCGGGTGGGCCTTCGCGGCGCCGCTTGCCCACTGGCTGAACCTCGGCCATACGAGCGGGCACGCCCCACATCAGGTGTTCCATGCCGATCCCTGGCTCGTGCGGGCGGGATTCGTCGGCCTGTGGGCGCAGATGAACTATGCGCAGATGACCTCCCTCTTCCGCGTCGAAGAGCGGCCTGTCCAGTTCGCGATGGCGAGCGTCGCCAACGTCCTGATCACGATCGGCGCGACGATCGCGCTCGTCGTCGGGGCGCACAAGGGCGCGATCGGCGCGGTGATCGGCAACTTCCTCGGCACCCTCACCGTGTACGTCGTGCTGCTCGCGTTCCGCCGAGAGCAGCTCGGGCTGCAGTTCGACCGGGCCCTGTTCAGGACGATGAACCGATTCGGGCTGCCGCTCGTCCCCTCGGCACTCGCGCTCTGGGCGATCAACCTGATCGACCGGCTCTTCATCAACGCCTACCGCGGCCAGAGCGAGGTCGGCATCTACTCGCTCGCCGTGCAGATCTCCTCGGTGATCGTCTTCCTGATGACCGCCTTCCAGCTCGCCTGGCCGGCGTTCGCCTACTCGATCCGCGACGACAACGCGGCCAAGCGCACCTACTCCTACGTCCTCACCTACCTGCTCTTCCTGACCTGCTGGATGTCGCTCGCCTTCGGCGTGCTCGCCCCGTGGATCGTCCACGTCTTCGATCCGAAGCACCACTTCGGCCGAGCCGCCGAGGCGGTGCCGATCCTCTGCTTCGCCACCGCCGCCTACTCGGGCTACTCGGTGCTCGCGATCGGGATCGGCCGGATGCGCCAGACCCAGTTCAACTGGGTCGTCAGCGGGGCGGCCGCGGCCGTCAACATCGCCCTCAACTTCGCACTGATCCCGACCTACGGGATGATGGGAGCCGCCGTCGCGACGATCGTCGCCTATCTCGTCCTGTTCTTCGGCATGTGGCTGAGGAGCCGGCAGGTGTATCCCGTCCCGTACCAGTGGCGGCGCATCGTCACCCTCGGCTCGGTCGCGGCCGGCCTGACGATCCTCGGGCGCGAGCTGCACTCCCTGCCGGTGGGGATCGCGCTCACGCTCGTCTATCCACTCGTCCTGCTGCCGCTCGGCTTCTACCTCCCGGCCGAGCTGACCCGGCTGCGCCGCTTCGCCCCGGGCTTCGCCTCGCGCTAAGAAGCTCTAAACCGGAAGCTCACGGCCCGTCGAAGAGCGCACTCGCGCCGGCGACCGCGTTCCGGAGCGCAATCGCCCGGTTCACGGCGTTCACGACCGCCCGGAGCGACGCGGTGACGATGCTCGGATGGAGCCCGACGCCCCAGACCGGATCGTCGTCGACGTCCGCCTCGACGTAGGCCGCGGCCGTTGCCGTCGCGCTGGCCGACATCGCGTGCTGGTGGTAATCGCGGAGCCGGATCGTGATGCCGAATTGCTGCTCGAACGCATCGACGAGCGCTGCGATCGGGCCGTTGCCCGTGCCCTGGAGCTCGAGCGGCTCACCGTCGACCTTCAGCTGAGCGACGATGCGGTCGTCGTCCCCGCTCGAGTGGGTGTAGGAGAGAAGCTCGTAGGGCGTCTCGACGGCCAGGTAGTGCTCGTGGAAGGCCGCCAGGAGCTCGTCGGCGGTGAGCTCGTCGCCCCGGGCGTCGGTGATCGCCTGCACCTTCTGCGCGAAGTCGACCTGAAGGCCGCGCGGAAGCTCGAGGTGGTGCTCGGTCTCCATCAGGTAGGCGACGCCGCCTTTCCCGGACTGCGAGTTGACCCGGATGATCGCCTCGTAGTTGCGGCCGACGTCCATCGGGTCGACGGCGAGGTACGGCACGTCCCAGGTCTCGGAGTCGGAGCGCTGCTGCGCGTACATGCCCTTCTTGATCGCGTCCTGGTGCGATCCCGAGAAGGCCGTGTAGACGAGCTCGCCGGCGTAGGGGTGGCGGGGATGGACGGGGAGCTCGTTGCACTCCTCGACGATCGCCTTCGCCTCGTCGAGGCGTGAGAGATCGAGCTGCGGGTCGACGCCCTGGGTGAAGAGGTTGAGCGCGAGCGTCACGAGGTCGACGTTGCCGGTGCGCTCGCCGTTTCCGAACAGGGTGCCCTCGACGCGCTCGGCTCCCGCCATCAGGCCGAGCTCGGCCGTGGCGACCGCCGTCCCGCGGTCGTTGTGCGGATGCACGCTGAGGATTACCCGCTCCCGCGCCGACAGGTGGCGCTGGAACCACTCGAGCCGGTCCGCGTAGACGTTCGGCGGGAACGCCTCGACCGTCGTCGGCAGGTTGAGAATCATCTTCTCGGCCTCCGTCGGTCCCCACTCCGCCATCACCGCCTCGCAGATCTCCAACGCATAGTCGAGCTCGGTGCCGTGGAAGCTCTCGGGCGAGTACTCGAACACGACCTCCGTGGCCGTCTCGGCCGCGAGCTCCTTGCAGAGCGCCGCGCCGCGAACGGCGAGCTCGGTGATCCCGTCCTTGTCGAGCCGGAAGACGACGCGCCGCTGCGTCTCGGAGGTCGAGTTGTAGAGATGGACGATCGCCCGCTTCGAGCCCTCGATCGCCTCAAAGGTGCGCTCGATCAGCTCAGGACGAGCCTGGGTGAGGACGGCGATCGTCGTGTCGGCCGGGATCAGCTCCTTCTCGACCAGGGTGCGCACGAAGTCGAAGTCGGTCTTGGACGCCGACGGGAACCCCACCTCGATCTCCTTGATCCCGAGCGTGACGAGCAGGTCGAACATCCGCTGCTTGCGCGCGGCGTCCATGGGCTTGACGAGCGACTGGTTCCCGTCGCGAAGGTCGGTCGAGCACCACGCCGGGGCGTCGTCGATCACCCGGTCCGGCCAGGTGCGATCGGGCAGGTCGACGGTCTCGTACGGGCGGTACTTCCAGTAGGGCATCGGCATTGCGCTCACTCCTTCTCCAGAGGACGGACTTCTCCCGGCGGCGCGGGATCGCAGGTCGGGTATGTCGTCGCTCGGCTCCCCTAGCGGGGAAGGAGCAGGCCGAGGGCAAGCGCGCGCAGCATGCGCGTCGGGCCCGAGAGCCCGGCCGCGCGACGCGAACCGCAATGCAGATCGACCATCGCCCTCAACCATAGCCGCCTGGCGCGGAGCGGGCAACACCGGTCGCGTCGTACTCGGCCTGCTTCGGCGGCTCCGGCATACTCGGTTGCGCGTGGCTCGACTCCGCTCGCTCGCCACTCACCTTGCCACGACATCGGTGCTCGGGCTCGAGTTGCCGCTGCTCGCGCTGTGGATCGCACTCGCGGGCACCCTGAGCGCGGTCACGGAGCGCGTCGCCGACTGGAACGACATGACCGACGAGCTGGTCTGGGAGCGGCTCGCAGTCAGCGTCGGACAGGCCCACTCGATCCTGCCCACCCTGCATGGCCAGGTGATCAGGAGCCTGAGCCAGCTCTATCCGCTGCTCGTCTCCCCGTTCTTCCGGCACGGCGACGTACCCGCGGACATTCGGGGCGCGCACATCTCCAACGCCTGGCTGATGACCTCCGCCGCGATCCCGGCGTTCCTGCTCGCTCGCCGCGTGACGGGCCGGCGCTGGCCCGGCTACGTGCTCGCGTTCGTCGCCGTCTGCACCCCATGGCTCGTCTACTCGACGGCGATCCTGACCGAGGTCGCCGCCTACCCGGCGTTCATCTGGGCCGCGTTCGGCATGCACCGGACGCTCACCGCGCCGTCGAAGCGCAACGATGCGATCGCGCTGCTCACGCTCGGGCTTGCGTTCTTCGCCCGGACGCAGTTCGCCGTCCTCCTCGCCGTCCTTCCGACGGCGCTCGTCCTCTACGCCGTCCCGGCTCGCGCGCCGAGACGCATCGGGAGCGCCGTTTGGAGCGCTGCCCGCGCTCACGGCGTCCTCGCCGTCGCCTACGGCGTCCTCGCACTCGCGGCGGCCGCCTACCTCGCCGGTGGCCACCGGCTCGACCAGCTGACCGTCTACGGCAAGGAGAGCCAGCCGAAGGTGCTCACGACGATGACAGCCGAGGCGATGACCGGCCACGCCGCCGACCTCGCGTTCGCCCTCGGCGTGCTCCCGTTTGTCGTCGGCGTCGGGTGGCTCCTCGCCAACGCCTTCCGGCCGCCGAGCTCTCCGGCCGCCCATGCCTTTGCCTGCCTCGGGGCGGCGACGCTGGCCGTGCTTCTCACGATCGTCTCTGCCTGGGACCTGACACTCGGGACGTTCGTCTTCGACCGGTACTTGTTCTATCTCGTCCCGCTCGTGGTGCTCGCGTTCCTCTGCGCCTTGCGCGACCGCCGAAGACCAGGCTGGGCGCTCCTCATCCCTGCCGCGGTCGTGTCCTACGGGTTCGCCGCCCATCTACAAGAGAGCTTCCTCTGGTCGACCCAGTTCCCTCTGAGCTTCGACAGCCCGATCTCGCAGCCCTACAGGCTCCTCGAGGGGCTCGGCGGCGGACGAACGGCCCTCAGCGCCATCCTCGTGATCGGGACACTCGCGGTCACGGGCCTCTTCGTGGTTGCCAGCCGCCTCGTCCCCCGGGCAGCGCTCACCGCGGGGCTCACCGCCGTCCTCGTCGTCGCCGCACTCGGCGACACCGCGTTCACGTTCGCGAAGCTCTTCTCGATGCCCGGGCACTCGGGCAGATCGCTGACGCAGTCGGAGAGCGGGACACTGGACTGGCTCGATCTCGCCGTGGGAGCCGGCGCAAAGGTCACGGCGGTCCCGTACTCGGTCAGTTCGACATTCAGGTTCTCCCAGCAGACGTGGCGCGACCTCGAGTTCTGGAACAAGTCGCTCCGCTACGACGTCCACTACCCGACGCCCGCCGTCTTCGACGATGCCGTCATCTGGTTCCCGAACACCCCGCTCGCGTTCAACCCCCGCACGGGCGCCGCCAGCGCCTCGTTGTCCCCGTACGTCGTCCAGAGCTTGAACGAGACGCGCTTCCGGATCTCGGGCAACGAGCAGGTCGTGCACGCCAACCTGATGCTGATCGACGCGAAGATGCCGTGGCGCACCGACTGGTTGACCTCCGGCCTCTACGAGGACGGGTGGACCCAGCCGAAGATGGCCGTCCGGATCCGCGTGTTCTCGGTCCCGGGGCAAGCGTCGGCCGTGACAAGGACGCTGAGCATCCAGATCCAGGCGCCGGACGAGATCCCGCGTGCGCCGTTCACTCTCGCCTCGAACCTGGCCACGATCCACGCGACGGTGACGAATACGGCGACGGCATTCGAGACTCTGTCGATCTGCGTTCCGGCGCGTGGCTACGCAGAGGCGACCCTCTCGACTCCTCTCGTCGCCGCGATCCCGAGCGACGAGAGCTCTGCTCCGGGCTCCATCGCGCCGCGCGAAGGAGGGATCGATCTCGCAGACCTCTCGCTTTCCGACGACGTCGGCACGCGCTGCACCGCCTAGGCACGGATCCCACTCGGCCTGCTACGGCAACTGACCACGCACGTACAGCACGGTCATCGGAACCGCGAGGCACGCCGCGACGGCCGCGAGCATCCCGATCAGCCAGCCGGGCAGAAGGCGTACGAGCGGCGCGATCGGAAGCAGGACTGCATCTTCACGGTAGTGCGAAAGTCCGGCCGGAACCGAGGTCAGAACCCACGTTGCGAACGCCCACATGCCGATCAAGATGCTTTCCGGGCTTTTCTTGCCCCAACCCGCAGCTAGCGCGGCGAAGAGGCAGAGCAGGATCGAGAAGACGATCAGCGTCTCGAGATAGGGGATGTTCCGCAACGCGAACTCGCTCCCGTGCCGGGCGATGTAGAGCGCGTTGTGGAGCGGCGCGAACGGCTCCCGAAAACCGTGGCCGTACTTGGCCTGCACGAGGAAGTACGCGTTCGGCTTCCCGACACCCACCCAGTCCGCCACGAGCACTGCTCCGAGGCCCAACGAGATCAAGCCACAGGCAATCGCAGCCTGGACGAGGCGTGAGCGAACCGACGCTCCGGTCCGGCACACCATCAGCCACAGCCCCGCGGCAGGGATCAGGGCGAGACCGGCCGGGTAGGAGCACACCGCAGCCGCGCCGGCGAGCCCACCGGCCACGATCCGTCTTCGGGCGAGAAGCCAGAGAGATGCCAGCGTGAAGAAGGTCAGCATCGACAACGGGTAGATCCCGTAGCGAAAGGCGATCCCCGGCGACACGGCCGCGTATGCGAGCGTCGTCAGGCTGGCGAACGAGACCTGGCGGCGGAGGAACGTCCTCCAGAGGAGAACGAGCGTGGCGGCCCCAAAGGCCCAGGCGAGCGCTAGCGCCGCGTCCGCGTACGGCGCCCCGACGGCGTGGACGAGGCGGATCGCCCACGGGTAGCCGGGGAACCAGCCGGCGTTCCCGCACCATTCGGTTCGGGACGACCCTGGGCAGTACTGAAGCTTAGGGCCCTGCACCGCCTGGTCGACGTAGAGCTGGGAGTCCGAGTGCGCCCAGACAGAGGCGCGAACCGGATCACGATCGACGTACGACGCAGCTGCGAGCACAATCACCGTCGCCAGCAACCAGGCGGCGAGCGGAATCCAGCTTTCGAGGACGAAGCGCGCGGCTTGTCGTATCGGCCCACCGAGCCCAGGGGCGGCGCCCCTCGCGCCCGACCCGGGTCGTCCCCGCATCAGACGCCTCACACGGGGTTCACCCCCCACAGCCGATCCCTCGCCTCTGTCAGGCAATTGCGCGGTAGACCTGGAACACCTCGGCGTACTCGCGGTTGATGTTGATCCCGTGCGTGCGGGCGAGGTTCCACACGTACTCGGGATCGGCATACCGGCGATGCTGCTGGGAGGCGTAGCAGGCGAGCGCTGCGGCCTTGCGCTCGAGGTGGCGCCGCTCGAGCGAGACGTAGGCCTGGTAGGCGAAGTCGAGGTTGTTCCAGGGGATCTCGTAGCCGAGGATGGTCGTGCGCTTGAAGGCACGCAGGCCCTCGGCCGCGATCGTCTGGTGATCCTGGTGGATGTCGTGGAGCGAGGGCTGGAAGACGACGTCCGGCTGCCACTCGTTCCACATCTCGATCAGGACCTCGAGGAGCTCTTGCCGGTGCTCCGGGAACGTGCGGACGTCGAAGTCGTGCACGGCGAGGCTCTCGGGGGCGATCCCGAGCTCGGCGGTCGCAGCCGCCACCTCGTGGCGGAGCGTGTCGGGCGGGAACCCTTCCGGGAGCGAGCGGGTCGCGATCGAGAAGGCGACGTAGCGGACCTCGGTGCCCTCCTCGACGAGCCGCGCCATCGTGCCGCCGCAGCCGAACTCGCCGTCGTCCGTGTGCGGTGCGAGGACGAGCGCCCGCCGCCAGTTGCCGATCATGCGCCCTCGGGCTGTCGCAGGACGACGGCGATGAGCGCGAGCAGCCCCCAGAAGAGCGGGTCCTCGATCAGGGCGTTGTAGAAGAGGCTGTGCACGACGATCGCGAGCAAGGCTAGACCGAAGGCAAGACGGGCGCGCTCGTTGGGCGTGGCAGCGCGGTTTCTCCGTATGGGCAGCCAGAGCGCGGGTACGAGGAGCCAGAAGAGCGCCGCGAGGCCGACGATGCCCGTCTCGGCGGCAACGGTGATCACCGAGTCGTGCGAGGCCCGGCCCTTCTTGTGGGTCTCCTTCGCGTAGCCGGCGACGAAGCCGCCCGTGCCGACGCCGATGAGCGGATGGTGGACGAAGAGATCGGCGCCGGTCGACACGAGCTTCGACCGGGTGCCGGTCGCGTGCGAGAGATTGGCCTTGCCGAGGACGCGATGCCGGAGTTGAGGCACGCCGAGCGTGACCGCGGCGAGCGCGGCGGCGGTGAGAGCGAGCGGGAGGATGGCGCGACGGCGCCAGAGGACGGTCAGCGCCACCGCGATTCCGATCGCGAGGGCGAAGTAGCTCGACTGCGAGAAGGACGGCAGGAGGCCGATCACGGTCACCGCTGCTGCACCGGCCGCCGCCCAGGCCCAGGCGCCGCGGACGAAGAGCACGAGCACCACGCTCGCGAGGATGCCGACGACGAGGAACCGCCCGTAGATCGACGGGTCGTAGAAGACGGAGTTGACGCGGTAGAACCAGCCGACCGGCGCGTAGGCGTTGTCGACCTTGACCTTCGGGTTCCAGTAGATGTTGCGGGTCAGGTACTGGCCGATCCCGAGCACGCCGAAGGCGAGCGCCATCGCGGCGAGCTGGGCGTAGAGGGTCTTGACCCAGAGGAGCTTCCATTCGAGGCGCGCCAGGCAGGCGGCCAGGAGGCCGAGCGGCAGGACGTAGAAGAGGAGGTAGATCGCCCCGTCGCGCCGGCCGTCCGACCAGAGCAGGGCGATGCCCGACCAGCCGATCAGGAGCGCCGCCGGACGGGCGAACGGCCCGAGCACCGGCGGCTCGGTCTCGGGCACCGCGATCTCGACCGGGGGCTCGCCTGCGTGCCGGCCGCGCGGCTGGAACGCGCGCCCCCGGCGGAGCCGCGCGACCTGCGCGGGCAGGAGGAGCTCGAAGGCGAGCCCGACCGCCGCTCCGGCGACGATCACGTACAGCGGAAGCAAGAGCTTGGCGGGGGTCGAGCCGATCGAGACGGGGATCCGGGCGGGCGCGCAGGCAAGGACGCCGAGCGCGAGCGCCCAGGGAAATCGCAGGAAGACGAGCGCCAGCAGGCATGCGGCCACGGCACCCACGAGGGCGGCGGCGATGTAGGCGCGATGGTGGCCGGACGGAGCGAGGGAGATCGCGAGGAGCCCGCAGCCGGCCGCCCACGCGACGAGGCCGCCTGCCCGCCACGTGCGGGGAGGAGCGACAAAGAGGACAGACAGTCCGAGCGCGCCCACGACGCCGCCGAGCCGCGCCAGGTCGGCGTTCACCCGACAGTCACCGTCGCCTGCGCCGCGTGCCCTTGCGCGCTCACGAAGAGCCTGTAGGTACCCGGCTTGCGCGGGGCTCGCAGGCGCAGGGTATGGGAGCGGGACTCCCCACGACCGCGATCGAGGAGCCAGTGGATCGGCGTCGCGTCGGTGAGGACGAAGAGCGCGAACCGGTGACCTGGCGCGACGCTGATCTTCGTCCGGCCGAGCTCGATGTACCGGATCGTGACGACCGCGAACGGGAACGGCTTGGAGCGGTTTCCGGCCGGATCCTGAGCTGCGATGTACAGCGTGTACTTGGCGGGAGGCTGGAGCCTGCCGTTGATCCTCCCGTTCCAGGTGAGCGTGCCGTGGAGCTTCTGGCTCCGGGTGAAGGAGGCCTGGTGCCCGTTCACGATCAGGACCGCGTGCCCCGGCGCGGTGAGCGTGTAGGGGAAGCGGTAGACGTCGTCGCGCTTGTCCCCGTCGGGCGAGATGTGGGTGTAGACGCGGTGCGGGACGCGCGGCGGCGGCGGCGCGGCCGTGTCGATCTCGATCCGGTTGGGAAGCGCGATCGTGCGGTGGTCGCTGGTCAGCCGGATCACCGGCTGGTAGCTGCCGTCGGGGAGGATGGTGACGCCGTCGTCGGCGAGGCCGCCGAACGACAGCCGCACCTCACCCTTCGGGAAGGTCCGCCCGTGCACGATCGTGCTCACGCGGGTGCCGTCGTGGTCCATCCAGACCTCGAGATGCTGCTTCTTGCGGAGCCGGAAGTCGATCGGCGCAGACTCGCTGCGGCAGATGCGCGGGTTGCAGGTGGGCGAGAAGACCTTGACGGGGATGCTCGTGCCGTAGATCGGGCTGAGCTCGGTCTTCGCGCCTTCGGTGAGCGCGAATGCCACGGCCGTCGCAGCCAGGAGAGCGACGCAGAATGCGGTCGAGATCACCCGGGCCACTGCCCGGCGGATTCTACGCCGCCTCTTGGGCCGAGACCCGGCGCACCCGCAGCTGGTGGACACACCAGCCGACGAGAGCGAGCGCGAGCACCCCCAGGAGCGAGGCGATCACGTAGTTCGCCTGGGGCACCCCGACGAGCTTGATCCCCGAGAGGAGCAGCACGATCCCGAAGCCGATCCGGAGCGAGCGCTCGGGCACGCGGATCGCGAGATGCGACCCGACGAGGACGCCCGGGATCGAGCCGACCAGGAGCCACGCCATCGCGTGCTTGTCGACGTCGCCGTGCAGGAGATGGGAGACACCCGCGACCCAGAGCAGCACCGCGGCGTGGAACATGTCGGTGCCGACCATCTTCGGCGCGGTCAGCGGGTAGGCGAAGAGCATCGCGAGCCCGAAGAACGTCCCGGAGCCGACCGACGTGAGGCCGACGACGAACCCGCCGAATGCGCCGATCGCGATCGCGATCAGCTTGTCGCGCCGGGCGAGGTGAAACGGGGCGTTGCTGCTCCTGGAGTGGACGAAGGTCTTTGCGAGGAACCCTGTGCCGCCGAGGATCAGCGCGCCGCCGACGAGCTTCTGGAGCGTCGTCATGCTGTGATCGCCGACGGAGTTCGCGGCCTCGACGCCGAGGAGCGACAGCGGGACGGAGCCGAGCATCATCCAGGCCGCAAGCCGCGCGTGGACGGTGCCGAGCATGCGGTGGCGCGCGGCGCCGAACGACTTGAAGATCGCGCCGTGCAGGATGTCTGTGCCGACGGCCACCTTCGCGTCGAACCCGAAGAGCAGGATCAGGATCGGCGTCATCAGGCTGCCGCCGCCCATGCCGGTGAGCCCGACGAGCACGCCGACCAGCAGCCCTGCGAGCGAGAACTGCCAGGTCATGACCCGGGCGATCCTCTGCGACCCGAACGTGGCGCATTCGAAGAGCGCAATGCGTTCGGCTCGCGCGCGACCCCCCACCCAGGGTGGGGAAGCCTTCCCGCCACCCTCAATGCCGATTCTACGGGCTCCGTGGCGCCGGGACTGTGCCAGCTCCGGAACATCTCGTCCACAGCCCTCATGCCGGGCGCGGCGGGATCGGGCACGAGACGAAGGGCCTGCCCGCGAGCAGGCAGCCGAGCTTGTAGGCCTCGCACCCCGTGCAGAACCCGGTCAGCGCGGCGAGCAGCGCGAGAGCTGCGACGAGCGAGCCGAGCGCGATCCCGAGGTCGGCGACACCGCCCGCGTACGCGGCGGAGGCGGCGGCGAGCACGGCGAGACCGACCATGTTGGCCGCCCTCGGCGGTCTCGAATCCTCGAGCGTGCCTTCTCCGAGGCGCGGCTGGATCAGCTCGAAGTAGAGGACGCAGGCAAGGCAGTAGCGCCTGCCGAGCGTGAGGCCGAGCGCGAGCTGGGCCGCGAGCAGCGCGAGCAGCCACCACCATCCCGTCGCCACCGCGACAACCGAGAGCACGCCGACGACGGCCTGGTTCACCCGCGGAGCGCGAGAGTCGATGACGGCGAGGTCGCGGTAGGGGTCCGCAGTCGGCGCCGTCACGAGGCCTTGAGCACCATCCCGGCGGCGACCGTGTCGTTGGTCGCCTCATCGATGAGGATGAACGCGCCTGTCGCGCGGTTGCGCTCGTATCGGTCGACTGCCAGTGGCTCGGCGAGGCGCAGGCGAACGACGGCGAGATCGTTCAGCTCGAGCCGCGCCGGGGCCGGGATGCTCTCGAGGGTGTGCATGTCGACGACCGAGACGAGCTCGTCCACGATCGCCCGGGCTGCGCGGGTCGTGTGCTTGACGGCGAGCCGAGCTCCGGGGTCGAGCGGCCGCTCGGTCATCCAGCAGAGGTGGGCGAGGAGCTCGCGCGTGACGGTCGGGGGGTGCTCGGGGTCGGCGAGCATGTCGCCGCGACCGACGTCGAGGTTGTCCTCGAGCCTGATCGTCACCGATTGCGACACGATCGCGGCCTCGAGCGGGCCGTCCATCGTCTCGACGCTCGAGACGCGGGTGCGCCAGCCCGAGGGAAGGACGACGACCTCGTCGCCGGCCCGCCACACGCCGCCTGCGACCTGGCCGGCATAGCCGCGGTAGTCGTGGTGCTCGTCGGCCATCGGACGGATCACCCACTGAACGGGGAACCGGCGCTCGGAGAGGTTGCGGTCTGCAAGCACCTCGATCGACTCGAGATGCTCGAGCAGCGTCGGGCCCTCGTACCAGGGCATCGCGTCGGTCCGGTCGACGACGTTGTCGCCGCGCAGCGCGGACATCGGGATCGCGAGCGGATCGTGAAGGCCGAGCTTGGCTCCGAGCTCCTGGAGGTCGACCTCGATCTCGGCGAAGCGATCGCTCGAGAAGCCGACGAGATCCATCTTGTTGACGGCGAAGACGATGTGCGGCGTCGAGAGCATCGAGGCGATGTAGGAATGCCGCCTGGTCTGCTCGATCACGCCGTGGCGCGCGTCGACGAGGATCACCATCACGTCCGCGGTCGAGGCGCCGGTGACCATGTTGCGGGTGTACTGGACGTGGCCGGGGGCGTCGGCGAGCTGGAAGCGGCGGCGTGCCGTCACGAACGAGCGGTAGGCGACGTCGATCGTGATCCCCTGCTCACGCTCGGCCCGCAGGCCGTCGGTCAGGAGCGCCAGGTTGACGTAGCCGTCGCCGCGGCGCTGCGAGGTCTCCTCGATGCTCTCGAGCTGGTCGGCCAGGATCTGCTTGGTGTCGTAGAGCAGCCGCCCGATCAGCGTCGACTTCCCGTCGTCGACCGAGCCCGCCGTGACAAGCCGCAGGAGCTCCGCCTGCATCATCGACTCTGACGTGGCCGCCATCAGAAGTACCCGTCGCGCTTGCGGTCTTCCATGGCGGCTTCCGAGACGCGGTCGTCGGCACGGGTTTCGCCGCGCTCGGTGATGTTGGTGGCCGCGATCTCGGTGACGACCTCGTCCAGGGTCGCGGCGCGGGACTCGACGCCGCCGGTGCAGCTCATGTCGCCCACGGTGCGGAACCGGACGGTGGCGGTGAACGGCTCCTCGCCGGGAAGACGCTCGACGAAGTCGGAGACGGCGTAGAGCATCCCGTCACGGCGGAACATCCGGCGCTCGTGGGCGAAGTAGATCGACGGCAGCTCGAGGCTCTCGCGGGCGATGTACTGCCAGACGTCGAGCTCGGTCCAGTTCGAGATCGGGAACGCGCGGATCTGCTCGCCCTTGCGGATCCGGCCGTTGTAGAGGTTCCAGAGCTCGGGGCGCTGCGCGCGGGCGTTCCACTGGCCGAAGTCGTCGCGGAAGCTGAAGATCCTCTCCTTCGCGCGCGCCTTCTCCTCGTCGCGCCGCGCGCCGCCCATGGCGGCGTCGAAGCCGTGCTCGATGATCGCGTCGAGGAGCGTGGTCGTCTGGAGCTGGTTGCGCGAAGCGCGCGGCCCCGTCTGCTCGACCACGCGACCCTTGTCGATCGACTCCTGCACGCTCGCGACGACGAGGCGCTCGCCGAGCTCGGCGACACGGCGATCCCGATACTCGATCACCTCCGGGAAGTTGTGCCCCGTGTCGACATGCATCAGCGGGAACGGGAACTTGCCGGGCCGGAATGCCTTCTCGGCGAGCCGGAGCAGGACGATCGAGTCCTTGCCGCCCGAGAAGAGCAGGACGGGCCGCTCGCGCTCGGCCGCGACCTCCCGCATGATGTGAATCGCCTCGGCCTCGAGCTCGTCGAGATGCGAGAGCGTCAGGGGCACCGTCGCCGTGCTCATGCGACGGCCCTCTCGCCCACGAGCCCGAGCTCCTCGAGCTTCGCCAGCACGATCGCAGCGCACGCCTCGGGGGTGCGGCCCTCGGTGGTGAGGCGCAGCTCCGGGTCGGTCGGGATCTCGTAGGGGTCCGAGACGCCGGTGAAGTCTGCGATCTCGCCGGCGTGAGCCCTCGCATAGAGGCCCTTCGGGTCGCGCCGCTCACACTCGGCGAGCGAGGTCGCCACATGGACCTCGACGAACGTCGCGTGCTCCTCGACGAGCGCCCGCGCCGTGCGGCGCGCCTGCTCGTAGGGCGAGATCACCGAGACGACGACCGCGGCGCCGGCACGCGCGAGGCGCGAGGCGACCCACCCGATCCGCTCGATGTTCGTGTCGCGATCCTCCTTCGAGAAGCCGAGGCCCTTGGTGAGATGCGTCCGGACGACGTCGCCGTCGAGCCGGTCGACGAGGGCGCCGCGTGCATCGAGATCCCCCGCCACGAGCCCTGCGATCGTCGACTTGCCCGCCGCCGAGAGGCCCGTGAGCCACAACACGAACCCCGTATCGCTCATGCCAGCTCCTTCGCTGACTTCCTCGGCGCCGACGACGTGAAGCCCGCACTCGGTCTTGTCGAGCCCGGTCCAGCGGCCCTCGCGCCCGGAGCCGGGCTTCGTGCAGTGGATGCAGCCGATCGAGGAGTAGCCGCGGTCGTGCAGCGTGTTGTAGGGCAGGTCGCGCTCCCGGATGTAGGCGAGGCAGCGCTCGTCGTCCCAGTCGGCGAGCGGGTTTGCCTTCCAGAGCTCGTGCTGCTCGTCCCAGCCGACCTTCGGGGCGCCTGCCCGGGTCGGGGACTGGTCTCGGCGCAGGCCGGTGATCCAGGCGTCGAGCTCGCCGAGAGCCCGGCCGAGCGGCTCGACCTTGCGGATCGCGCAGCAGAGGTCGGGCTTGCGCTCCCAGAGCGCGTCCCCGTGGATCTCCGCCTGCCGGGCGAGGGTCGGGCCCTCGTAGATCTCGACCACGGTGTCGAAGCGGCGCTCGACCTCCTTCCAGACCGCGTAGGTCTCGGGGAAGAGCACGTGGGTGTCGAGCGCGAACACGCGTGCGGCAGGATCGATCGCAAACAGCATGTCGAGGAGCACCGACTCCTCCTTCTGGAAGGAGCAGGCCAGCGAGACCCGGCCGGGGAAGGCCTCGAGCATGACGCGCAGGATCTCCTCGGCGCCGAGCGCCTCGTAGTCGAGCTCAGGAAGCTCCGGCCGGCTCGCCACCGAGCAGCACCTCCTTCAATGTGTCGCCGCGCAGCCCGAGGCGGAGCGTCTCGAGCGGGATCACCTCGTCGGGCGGGATGTTCCCGAGGTTGACCTCGGGGCCGAAGTGCTTGATGAACCAGGCCTGGCTCGCCTTCGTCGGCGCCTCCCAGACGATGTCGGACGGGTCGATGTCGTGCGCGATCTCGTCGACGAGGCCCGTCCGCATCTCGCCCGAGGGCCGGAAGATGCCGGCCGTGCCGCCCTCGCGGCTCTCGGTGATGACCTTCCAGGCGCCTGCCGCGAGCTCTTCCTTGATCCACTGCACCCACTCGTAGGGTGCGAAGACGACCTCCGAGTCCTTCGAGCCGACCTCGGAGAGGACGGTGAAGTCCCGTGCGAACTCGGCGATCAGCTCGAGCTTGCGCTCGCGGGGGATCTCGATCGTGCCGTCGGAGATCTCGATATGTGTGAGGCCGAGGCTCGAGAGCCACCGCTTGTACTCGTCGAGCTTGTCGCGGACGTAGACGACCTCGAAGAACGTGCCGCCGAGGACGACCCGCTTGCCGGCGAGGATCTCCAGCTTGCGCTGCAGGTTGGGCGTCACGTAGGCGGTGCCCCAGCCGAACTTGACGATGTCGATGTACTCGCCGCTCGTCTCGAGGACGTCCTCCCAGCCGCGGGGGCCGAGGCCCTTGTCGATCACGTGGGTGAGACCGCCTCCGCGCGTGAGGCCGAGGTCGAATGAGGGGTTAGAGTCGGGCAAAGATCTCCTCCAGCTTCTTGTTCGCTGCTGCCTGGACGTCGTGGTAGAGCGAGCCGCCGTGCGCGTCGATGCCGACGGTAAGCGGGCCGAAGTCCTTGACGCGGAACTTCCAGAGGCATTCGGGCATCAGCTCCTCCCAGGCGACCTCCTCGATCTCCTCGATCTGCGTCGTCTCGAGCGCCGCGGCGCCGCCGACGATCGCGAAGTAGACCATCCCGAGCCGCCGCATCGGCTCGATCGCCTCGTCGGGGAAGCCGCCCTTGCCGCAGATCGCGCGCACGCCGTACCGGGCGCCGAGCGGCTCGGTGAACCGCACCATCCGGGCGCTCGTCGTGGTGCCGATGCAGATCTTCTCGTAGGTGCCCCTGCCCTCGGCGTCCGTGCCCACCTTGCGGACGTTCGGGGCGGTGTGGAGCAGGAGCGCCCCGGTGAGATCCATCGGCGGCTCGACGCCCTGGTCGAAGATGCGGATCTGGGTGCGGTCGCGGATGCCGATGATGTGGCCCTGCACGACCACCTCGTCGCCGGCGCGGAGCTTCAGGATCTCCGCCTCGTCGGTGATCGGGAAGGTGAGCTCGTGGACGGCCATCAGCGAGCCTCCACCGAATCGCAGGTCGAATGGGCCGATTGGGCCGGGCCCGGCGAGGTCATCACGGCAGCCCCCACCCAGGGTGGGGAAGCCTTCCCGCCACCCTCAATGCCAATTCTACCGAGACCGGCGGCGCGGTGTCTGTGCCAACTTCGAAACGGTTGCCCGGTTGAGGGTCGCCGTTCTCACGTCACGCCTCCCGGTCGTAGTCGATGTCACCGGCCGGCGAGATGTGCGCGCTCGCGCGCCGCGCCGCCCAGCACTGGTAGTTGACGGCGACGGGATTCAGGGTCATGTGGGTGTCGGCGTGCTCGATGTGGCACTGGAGGACGGTGACGTCGCCGCCGAGGCCCATCGGGCCGATGCCGGTCTCGTTCAGGAGCGCAAAGAGCTCCTCCTCGAGCTGCGCGACGTGCGGATCGGCGTTGCGGGTGCCGATCGGCCGCATGATCGCGTCCTTCGCGAGGTTCATCGCGTAGTCGGCAGACCCGCCGATCCCGACGCCGACGATCCCCGGCGGGCACGGCTTGCCGCCGGCACCGACGATCGACTCCAGCACGAACCTCTTGATCCCGTTGACGCCGTCGGCCGGGACGCACATCCTGAGGAAGCTCATGTTCTCCGAGCCCGATCCCTTCGGCACGCACTTGACGTCGAGGCCGTCCCAGTCGGCGATGAACTCCCAGTGGACGATCGGCAGCCGGTAGCCGATGTTCGGCCCGGTGTTCTCGCGCGTGATCGTGTGGACGGCGTTCGAGCGCAGCGGATGCTCGACCGTCGCGAGCGCGGTCCCGTCTCGGAGCGCCTCGTAGATCCGGGCGGGATGGAGCGGGAAGTGCTCGCCGACGCGGCAGTGGTAGACGGCGATGCCGGTGTCCTGGCAGACGAGGTTGCCCTCGGCGTCGGCGATCGAGACGTTGCGGTGGATCGTCTCCAGGACCCGCTTGCCCGGCACGGAGGTCTCGCGGTCGCGCGCGTCTGCCAGCGCGTCGCGGAGGTCCTGCGGGATGTCCTTGAGCGCCCAGACGTACAGGTGCGCGGCGGCATCCTCGACGGCGCCCTGCAGATCCGTGGCCACGGCGTTCATGCCCAGCCGCCCCGCTCCGGCGCCGGCCAAGCCGGCACCTCCGTCCCTACGCCCGCGGCCTGGCCACGGGCAGCATCACCCGAGCCTCCGTCAAGCCTACGGCTCATGCGGCCTTCCGGGCGGCGGCCCGGCCTGCACGGCGGCCGAAGACGACGCACTCGAGCAGCGAGTTGCCCATCATGCGGTTGCGCCCGTGGGTGCCGCCGGCGATCTCGCCGCAGGCGTACATCCCCTCGAGCGTCGTCTCGGCGTCCGTGTCGATCACGAGCCCACCGTTCTGGTAGTGGAGGACCGGGTAGGTGAGGATCTTCTCGGCGAGCGGGTCGACGCCTGCACCCCGGTAGCGGCGGAGCATGTACGGGAGCGAGACCTCCGCATCGGCCTCCGAGATCCGGGTCGTGTCGAGATAGACCGCCGGGCGGCCGTCGGGTGTCTCGACGCCCTTGCCCTTCTCCACCTCGTCGAAGATCGCCTGCGACACGACGTCCCGCGGCCCGAGCGAGTCGGTGAACTCCTCGCCGTCGGCGTTGAGAAGGACGGCGCCGTAGGCGCGGGTGGTCTCGGGGATCGAGTAGCCCTGCAGGTTCGCAGGCCATGCGCCGCCGTTCGGGTGGTACTGGAGAGCGTCGAGGTCGCGCGCCTCGGCGCCGAGGTCGAGCGCGATCTTCGTCACCTCGCCGGTCGCGTTGGGATGGTTGGTGGAGAGCTCACCGCGCAGCTGCGCCTCGGCGAAGCAGCGGCCTCCGGCCGCGAGCACGATCGTGCCGGCCTCGATCACATGCTCCCCGCACTCGGCGCGCCATCCGCTGGAGATCGGCTCGAGGCTTCGCAGCGGCGAGTCTTCGAACGAGGTGCCCGAGCCGCTCACCCAGGCCTCGCGCAGTCCCTTCGTGATCGCATGACCGGTGCGATCGCCCACCTGGAGCAGGCGCTTCTGCGACGCCCCGCCGCACCTCGCGAGCCGGTACCCGCCGTTCTCCCGCGTGAACTCGACGCCGAGCTCCTCGAGCCAGTGGATCGCGCTCGGCGCCTCGCTGGTCAGCACCTCGACGAGCTCCCTGTTCGCGGTCTCGTGCGACGAGCGCCAGACGTCCTCGGCGTGTTGCTCGGGCGAGTCTTCCGCCCCGAAGGCAGCCTGGATGCCGCCCTGGGCCTTCGAAGAGTTGTTGGCCTGAAGCGAGCCCTTAGTGGCCACGGCGACCCGCGCGCCGGCCCGCTCGGCGGAGACGGCCGCGGCGAGGCCCGAGGCCCCACTCCCGATCACAAGCACGTCGAAGGTGACCCGCTGGCCATCGCCGTGAGGTTATCACACATCGCTAATGCATTAGATTAGCAATCGTTATTCAAGTTCGGCGAGGCATTGAGCCGCGCCTCGCAGAGCGATGCCTAGTAGATCGACCTCAGAAGCGCCTCGATCTCGGCCTCGGTCGCCGGGCGCGGGTTCTGCTTGTTTCCCGCCCGGGCGGCCGCTGCCGCCGCCACCTCCGGGAGCACATCCTCCGGCACGCCGAAGTCGCGGAGGCGCTCGAAGCCCCCGAGGCGGGCCAGCTCCTCGACTCTCCCTGCCGGGTCCGACTCGGCTCCGATCGCCGCCCCGAACCGATCGATCGCGTCGGGCACGATCGCCGCGTTGAACCTGAGCGCAGCCGGGAGCGAGAGCGCGTTCATGGCGCCGTGCGGCAGGCCGAAGGCGCTTCCCAGCGCCTGGGCCATCGCGTGGCCGAGCGCGAGCCCCGCCAGAGCGAGCGCTTCGCCGGCAGCCGCGGCCCCGTGGAGCAGCCCGTCGCGCGCCTCGATGTCCCGCGGCGCCTCCACCACGCGCGGAAGCCAGCGCGCGATCAGCTCCGCACCGCGAAGAGCGCATTCGTCTCCTCGCTCGGATCGTCTCCGGTAGAGCGCCTCGGCGCAGTGCGCGAGCGCGTTGAGGGAGGTGCCCACCGTCACCGGAAGCGGAAGGTCGAGAGTCAGTTCGACGTCGTAGACGATCGCGATCGTGTTCGCGCCCGTGCCGTGGCCGACGATCCGCCGCTCGTGGGTGCGGATGCCGAACGACGGCGGCCACTCGGCTCCCGAGTAAGTCGTCGGCACGCAGACGAGCGGAAGGCCGCTCGCAGCCGACCCGGACTTGGCCGTGTCGAGCGCGGAGCCCCCTCCGATCGCCAGGATCGAGTCTGCGTCCGGAGGCACGTCGATCCGATCCGTGGGAACCTCGTCGAGGCGACCCGCGCTTCCGGCGGGGACGAGGGAGTCCCAACGCCGCCCGGCGACCACGAACGGGCGGGCGGCGCCGGCGCCGGCGAGCACTTCGGGCAGATCCGCCAGCGACCAGCGGACGATCACGAGAGGCGATCGTGGGCGAACTCGACGAACGCCCGCGCGGCGCGCGTCTCGGCTCGCCCGCTCGCCCGCACGAGGAAGATCTCCCGCTTGAGCTCGAGGCCCGCGACCTTCGCCTCGACGAGCGTCCCGGCGGCGAGGTCCGATTCGATCGAGCTGCGCGAGATGAACGTGACGCCGTAGCCTGCGCGAACGGCGCTCGTCACCGACTCCTGGAGCCCGAGCTCGAGGCGAACGTCGAGGTCGCGCAGGCGCGTCCCAGCACGCTGCAGCTCGTCCTCGATCAGCTGTCGCACGCCCGCGCCTTCCTGCATCACGATCAGCCCGGCGCCGCGAAGGTCGGACAGCTCGACGGTCTTGCCGGCAAAGGGATGGCTCGGCGGGCACGCGAGGACGACCTCGTCGTGGAAGAACGGCTCGAACACGACACCGCGATGGCGCCGGGCGGCTCCGACGACGCCGAGCTCGAGCTCTCGCGCGGCCACGCGCTCGACGATCGTCTGCGTGTCGAACACCCAGAGCACGATGTGGAGCTCGGGGTGCCGGCGCTGGAGCTCGCAGAGCAGGTGGGCGAGAACGATTCCCCCGGGCCCGGTCGAGGCGCCGATCTCGAACGTTCCCGTGAGCGCGTCGGTTGCCTCCTCGGCCACCTCGGCGACGACCTGCTCCTCGAGCGCGAGCAATCGCTGAGCGCCGCGATAGAGCCGCATGCCCGCCTCGGTCGGCTCGACGCGGCGGCCCGAGCGATCGAGGAGCTGGATCCCAAGCCGCTTCTCGAGCGCGCGCACCTGCAGGCTCACGGCGGGCTGGGTGACGCCGAGCCGCTCGGCGGCCTGCGAGAAGCTGCGCCGCTCGACCACGGCGCAGAATGCAACGAGCTGCCGCGTGTCCATAACTGATGCGGGGATTGTGTACTTGGCGAACCCACACCGAGTACGGCCCTACGCGCTACCTCCCATGAGAAAAGCTTATAGCTAGTCGGTTTGGTCGAACATCGTCTGTACACGCTTTGGTACGACGAAGCGATCACGGTGCGCCTTTTCCACGTCGACACCCCCGACAAGAAATAGCCGGAAAGTGCGGTTTTCCAGGTCTTTTGACCTGCCGTGACTACTACAATTGATCCATCCAACGCGCTGCCTACGATGCGCGGTTCGCCTGTGAACAGGCTCTTAAAGCACAAAGCCCGTCGGGCCAACCGAGCGGGCTTCGTTGTATCTGGCTTCTGGACTTGATGACCGTTTCGTCGCGACCATCCTGCCAGCGGCCTCGGACAGAGAGGGGATGACGGCAGTGGTTGCAACGAAGGAAGATGGTTCAGACGACCGAACGGGGAAGCCTCCCGACCGGGAGCTGCCAAAGACGCTAAACCAGAAGACGATGATCAAGCTTCTGGAAAGCGAGGGATGGGTACGCGGGAAAGGCACCAAGCACAATGTCAAGATGGAGAAGGACGGGGAGCGGCCCATCACGCTTCCCCAGCATCACGGCCAGGAGTACGGTAAAAGTCTGACCTCAAGGATCCTAAGAGAGGCGGGGATCAAAGGGCATGCCAGAAAAGGCGAAAGCGGGAAAGCCGACTAGTGTTCGGTTTCATGTAACGGTCCACGCCGAGGATGACGGAAGTTTCTGGTCGGAAGTAAAAGAGCTACCTGGCTGCTTCGCCTCGGGCTTCAGCCCTGATGAGATCCTTGAGGCGACCTTCGACGCGATGCAGTTGTGGCTGCCCGAAGGGATCGAGTTGGGAGAGCCAACATGGCGAGAAGTCGATGGGGATCTTCATGACCTCGCCAAACAAGCAGCGTCACTAGCGAAAAAGTCGAAGCCTGCGCGACGCCAGAAGCTTCTCGTCTACGCGTAAAACAGCTAGCGCTCTCGACGCACAATTTCCTTTCGGGCCTCCTCGATGGTCATGCCACTACGGCACGGCCGGATCAAGCGACGCGACCCGGTGCCTTGTTCGAGCGGCGCTTCTTGCCACCGACATAGGGCTCTCGCCGGCTCCAAGGTGCCGCCTGATGCTCACACCAAAGGTCGCAGGGCACGAAGCTCGAGCCGGTTGCCGAACGGGTCGTCGACGAAGAGCCGGTCGACGCCCGCGATCTTCGAGTCGTCCTCGTAGGCCACGCCTGCGCGGGCGAGTCGCCCGCGGATCGCGTCGAGGTCGGAGGCGACGAGGCCCGGGTGCGCCTTGCGGGCCGGCGCGAAGTCGGCCTCGACCCCGACATGGAGCTGCTGGGCTCCGGCCCGAAACCAGCAGCCCCCACGGCTCCGCAGCGGTCCGGGCTTGGGCAGCTCCTCCATGCCGAGCAGATCGCCGTAGAAGGCGCGCGCCTGCTGCTCGCACCCGGCGGGCGCAGCGACCTGGACATGGTCGATCTCGACGATCGTCACCGGCACCTCCGATCTGCGTCTCGTGCTGCCGCGCCCCGGCCGGGGCGTCCGTCCTCAAGCTTTACCATCGCTTCGTGCCGGCAGAGCTCGAGAACACGCTCGTCGGCGGCTATCGCCGGCTCGCGGCCGAGACCCCACGCCGCCGCATCGACATCGAGCTGCGGATCCTCGACATCGCCTTCGCCGCGTTCTTTGGCCTCCTGCTTCTGCCCGTCGCGCTCGCGATCGCCGGGCTGATCCTGCTCACCAGCGGACGACCCGTGCTCTACCGGGGCGAGCGAGTGGGCCGCGGCGCACGGTTCTTCACGATGCTCAAGTTCCGGACGCTCGAGCCCGACGCCGAGTCACGGCTCGGGCCCTATCTCGGCGAGGAGCTCGTGCGACGGACCGAGGCCGAGTACACGCGCTTCGGGAGGTGGCTCAAGGCGACGCAGCTCGACGAGATCCCGCAGCTCCTGAACGTGCTGCGCGGCGAGATGTCGTTCGTCGGGCCGCGCCCGATCCGGGCCCGCTTCTTCGCCGAGCTCGCCGGCGACCTGCCGTCCTACTGGCAGCGGCTCGTCGTGCGCCCCGGCCTGACCGGGCTCGCGCAGGTGCGGCGCGGCTACGAGACCTCGATGGCCGAGAAGCTCGCCCACGACCTCGAATGGATCGCCGACCGCTCCGTGCCGCTCTACCTGCGGACCCTCGTCTCGACGGGCTTCCGCGTGCTCGGGCAGACGTTCCTCAGGCGGCGGGTATAGCGGCGAGGAGCCGCTTCACGCGGCGGGCACGCTGCCGATGGAGGCGAGATTCGCCTCGATCAGGGCGAGGCAGCGGGAGAGGGCCGTCCGGTCGGCGGCGGTCAGGCCGGCCATGACGGTCTTCTGCAGGCCGATGACGGCGGCAAGCAGGCGGGCGTAGAGCTCCTCACCGGCGTCGGTCAGCTCCAGCATCCGCACCCGGCGGTCAGCAGGATCGAGCCGGCGGCGAACGAGGCCGGCGGTCTCGAGACGATCGACGTGATGCGTGATCGTGGCGCCCTCGAGATGCACGTGGGTCGCGAGCGCCGCCTGGGTGCAGCAGCCCCGTTCCGAGAGCGCGCTCAGCACGATCCAGCTGGCAAGCGACCCACCCGCGCTACCGATTGCGTCCTCGAACGCAGAGCGCATCGCCTTGGCCGTGAAGACGAGCTGACGGCCCAGAGGCTCAACCGCGTGCCCGATCGCCGCCGGCGAAGGTGTTGCCTGAAGCGGCGGGAGGGGCTTCACCATTTCGTCGCACATCATATCCGTTAGACGAGAAACCATTAGATCTGTAACCGTTTGACATCTCACGACCAGTGACTATGCTGGCGAACGCATGCTCGAGCGCCTCGCTCACCTCATCGTCCGCCGGCGCAAGCTCGTGATCGGCATCTGGGTCGTCCTGACCCTGTTCGGCGCCTTCTCGGCCGGGCAGGTCTCGAAGCGCTGGTTCCAGAGCTTCTCGATCCCGGGCTACTCCGGCTACCAGACGAACCAGAAGACGCTCCATCTCTTCGGGACCGGTGAGAACCCGCCGCTCGTCGCCGTCTTCCACACGAAGGGCGACATCACGAAGGAGACCGGCATCCAGAAGGCGATCGCCGCCGGAGCCGCGGTCGACAAGGGCGCGCGCGTCTCCTCGTACTGGTCGACCGGCAGCGACGCCTACGTCTCGAAGGACAACCACACGACCTTCGCGGAGATCTACCCGCCGGGAGAGCCGACGTTCAGCTCCTCCGTGCACGACGACATCGTCACGAAGAAGATCGTCGCCGCCTCGCCCCCGGGCGTGCAGGCCTCCCTGACCGGGCTGATCCCGCTCGAGAACGCCTCCTCCGGTGGTGGTGGACCGAGTGTCCTCACCGAGGCGCTGATCGGCGGTGCCGGGGCGCTCGTGATCCTCTTCTTCGTCTTCGGCACCCTGCCGGCCGTCCTGATGCCGATCGCCGTCGCGATCGGGGCGATCCTCAACACCTTCACGCTCGTCTGGCTGCTGACCTACGTCACGAACGTGTCGATCATCGTGCAATTCCTGATCGCGCTCGTCGGTCTCGGCGTCGCGATCGACTACGCCCTCTTGATGATCTTCCGCTTCCGCGACGAGCTCCGAGAGGGCAACGACGTCGAGTCGGCCCTCGTCGAGACGATGACGCACGCCGGTCACTCCGTGATCGTGTCGGGCTCGACCGTCGCCGTCGGCCTCCTGTCGCTGATCGTGATCCCGCTGCCGTTCATCCGCTCGATCGGGATCGGCGGGATGCTGATCCCGGCGGTCTCGGTGCTGGCCGCGATCACGCTCCTTCCCGCGCTGCTCGCGACGCTCGGGACGAGGATCAACAGCATCCGCGTCCTCCCTCGCCGCCTCCTCGATACGGGACATCCGGAGGACGGGCTCTGGGGCCGCTGGGCCCGGTTCGTGACACGGCAGCCGCGTCTCGTCGCGCTCGTCGGGCTCGCGATCGTGGGACTGCTCGTGTACTCGGGCCTGCAGCTGAACCCGCGCGAGGCGCAGGCGAAAGACCTTCCCGGCAGCGGCTCTGCGATCGTCGGGCGAACGACGCTCGCAGACGCCGGCATCTCTCCCGGCGTGATGAAGCCGTTCGACGTGCTCGTGAGCCCGGGCGCGAATCTCGCGAACGTCGTTCGGCGGGTCGGAGCGACGCCGGGCATCGTCGGCGCAACAGCCCCGAAGGCGTGGTCGAAGGACGGCTACCGGGTGGTCGAGGCCTTCCCGTCGACCGACGGCGACTCGGGGACAGTGCAGGGGACGATCAAGGACGTCCGGGCCGCGCTTGCAGGAACCGGCGCGACCCTCGGCGGCGTCCCGGCCGAGGACCGTGACTTCGTGCAGGCGGTCTACTCGAACTTCCCCTACGTGCTCGCCTTCGTCGTCCTGCTCACGATCGTCCTGCTGGCGCGGGCATTCCGATCGATCATCCTGCCGATCAAGGCCGCGGTGCTGAACCTGATCTCGCTCGCCGCCGCCTACGGGATCATCGTCTTCATCTTCCAGCAGGGCCACGGGTCGGAGGCGATCTGGAACGTCGCTGCGACCCAGTCGATCATCCCCTGGATCCCGCTGATGATCTTCGCGTTCCTGTTCGGCCTCTCGATGGACTACGAGGTCTTCATGCTCACCCGGATGCGCGAGGCCTACGACGAGACCGGCGACACGCCGGGAGCGATCGCGCTCGGCCTCGCCCGCACGGGCAAGCTCGTGACGAGCGCGGCGCTGATCCTGATGTTCGCCTTCTTCGTGCTCTCCTCGAGCCCCGGCCTCGACATCAAGCAGTTCGGGATCGGGCTCGCGGCCGGGATCATCTTCGACGCCACCGTGATCCGGGCCCTGCTCGTGCCGTCGCTGATGCGGATGCTCGGCCGCTGGAACTGGTGGCTGCCACGCGCGGCGGCACGGGTGCTGTTCGTCCGGCCCGAGCCGCTCGCGGATGCCGGATACGAGGCGCTGCCCGAATCGGGCTAGCCTCCCGCGGCCACGCCGCCGGGCGGGACCCGCGAGGCCGGCCCGTAGACTCGAAGCCATGTGCGGGATCTGCGGCATCGTCTCCTCCACGGGCCGGCTCGATGCCGACCGCCTGGCAGAGATGTCCCGGACACTGGTACACCGGGGCCCGGATTCTGACGGCACCTTCATCGACGGGCCTGCCGGTCTCGCGGCACGGCGGCTCGCGATCATCGACCTGACCGGCGGCGACCAGCCGATCTCGAACGAGGACGGCACCTGCACCGTCATCCAGAACGGCGAGATCTACAACTACGAGGAGCTGGCCCGCACGCTCGAGCGCGCGGGCCACAGCCTGCGCACGCATTCGGACACCGAGACGATCGTGCACGCCTACGAGGAATGGGGGCTCGGGTTCGCCGAGCGCCTGCGCGGCATGTTCGCGGTCGCGATCTGGGACTCCCGCCGCGCGCGCCTGGTGCTCGCCCGTGACCGCTTCGGGATCAAGCCGCTCTACTACCGCGACCGCGGCGGCGAGCTCTCATTCGCCTCCGAGCTCGACGCCCTGCCGAAGGGCGAGCTCGACCTCGACGCGCTCGAGGCGTTCCTCGCGACCAACTGCGTCCCGTCGCCGCTCTCGATCTTCCGGGAGATCCGCAAGCTGCCGCCCGGGCACACCCTCACCTGGCAGGAGGGCCGGGTCACGATCGAGCGGTACAGCCGCCCAGGGCCGCTGCCGGTGCGCGGCGAGGACGAGGCCGAGCTGCTCGAGGAGTGCCGCTCGCGGCTACGCGACTCAGTGCGCGCGCATCTCGTCGCCGACGTCCCCGTGGGCGTGCTCCTCTCCGGTGGCGTCGACTCGGGGACGCTCGCCGCGTTCGCCTCGGAGCTTTCCAGCGAGGCCGTGCGGACGTTCTCGATCGGCTTCGAGGAGTCGTCCTTCGACGAGCTGGCCGGCGCACGGGCGGTCGCAGAGCGCTACGGCACCACGCATCGCGAGCTCGTCGTCCGTCCCGACGCCGCGTTGCTCTTGCCTGCGCTCGCAGACGCATTCGACGAGCCGTTTGCCGACTCCTCGGCGCTCCCGACCTACCTCGTCTCGCGCCTCGCGGCCGAGGACGTGAAGGTGGCGCTCTCGGGCGAAGGCGGTGACGAGCTCTTCGGCGGCTACTACACCTACGCCGCCGATCTCCTCGCCGAGCGTGTCGGCGCCGCCGCGAGGCTCGTCCGCCCGGCCGTCGAACGGCTGCCCTCCTCGACGCGCCGCACGAGCTTCGACTACCGGGCCAAGCGTTTCGTGCGTGCGGCCCACCTCCCCCCGCTCGATCGCCACGGAGGCTGGAAGGAGATCTTCTCCGCGGATGCAAGAGCCGAGCTGACCGGCCGCCGCCACGACAGCGACCCGCTCGCCGGCGACCGGGCGCGCTTCGCCGAGACGGAGGGCTTCGAGCTGCTCACCCGCCTGCAGGACGTCGATCTCGGCGGGTACCTCGTCGACGACTTGCTGGTCAAGACCGACCGGGCCTCGATGGCCTGGTCGCTCGAGGCGCGAGTGCCGTTCCTCGATCCCGTCGTCGCGAACTTCGCGCTGTCGCTCCCCGTGCGCCACAAGGTTCGCGGGCTCGAGAAGAAGCGCCTCCTGCGCCGGGCCGTCGAGCCGCTTCTGCCCCACGAGGTCGTCCACGGGCGCAAGCGCGGCTTCTCGATTCCCGCAGCGGCCTGGCTTCGAGGCGAGCTCGAGTCGTTCGCGCGCGAGACGCTGTCGCCGGCGACGGTCAGCCGCCAGGGGTACTTGCGCCCCGAGGCCGTCACGAACGTGCTCGACCGTCATGTCAGCGGGCGCGAGGATCTCTCGCGCCAGCTCTGGGGCCTCCTCGCCTTCACGCTCTGGTACGAGCGGCACGTCGAAGGCATGCGCCGCGAAGCCTCGCTGGAGCAGGCACTCGCCCGATGACGACCTGGCCGACGACGACTTGGCCAGCGATGGCATGGCCGATGACGACGTGCCCGGTGCCGACCTGGCCTTTCTCGACGGTAGGCGCGGCTGTTTTCGGGGACCCACCTCCCGCCCCTGATGCCGTCGAGGCTAGCGCGGAATCTGTGACATGTCTGTGCCAGTTCGCGCCGGCTGGGGCGGGGCTGCGCTGGAGCGAGGCATGAGAGTCTGGATCGACATGACCGCGAGCGCCCATCCGCTGGTCTTTCGCCCGCTGGTCGAGCTGATGCAGGCCCGCGGGGACGAGGTCGAGATCACCGCGCGCGACTACGCCCAGACCCTCCAGCTGATCGAGCAGCACGGCATGCAGGCAACAGCGATCGGTCACCACGGTGGGCGATCGCGCGCGGGGAAGGCCCGACAGCTCACGTCCCGGCTGGGCGCGCTCCGCCGCTGGGCCAAAGGGCGCGGCTTCGATGTCGCGCTTGCGCACGGCTCACACGAGCTGACGATCACGGCGCGCAGGCTCGGGATCCCGAGTGCCACCACGTTCGACTACGAGTGGGCCTGGCTGCAGCACCAGCTCGGCTGCAGAGCCGCGACGAAGGTGGTCGTCCCGGACTCGATTCCGATCGAGCGGCTGGCCCGCTACGGCACCGCCCCGCCGAAGCTTCTCCAGTACCCCGGCCTGAAGGAGGAGTACTACCTCTCCGACTTCGAGCCTGATCCATCGGTGCTCGACGCGTGGGAGATCGACGCCGCCCGGACGCTCGTCGTGCTCCGGCCGCCGCCCGACGTCTCGCTCTACCACCGTCACTCCAACCCGCTCTTTCCGCAGACCCTCCAGCATCTCGGCCGGCTCGAGGACGTGCACGCGTTCGTGATTCCCCGAACCGAGGAGCAGCGTGACTACGTCCGCTCGCTCGCGCTGCCATCGGTGATCGTCCCCGACCACGCCGTCGATGCGCAGAGCCTGATCGCGCTGGCCGACCTCGTCGTCTCGGCGGGCGGAACAATGAACCGGGAGGCAGCCGCGCTCGGTGTTCCCGTGTACACGACCTATGGCGGCCGGCTCGGCGGCGTGGACGAGGAGCTGATCCGTCAGGGCCGGCTGAGGCCGCTGACCGACCCTCGCGCCCTCGAGCTGGCGAAGCGTGGGCGCGGCGACGGGGAACGTGCCCGCCGAGACCCGGCTCTCTTGCTCGAGCTGCTGCTCTCGGCGACCTCGGCCTGAGTGGCTCGACCGCCTCAGGAAGCCTTCGCGAGCACCTCGAGGACGTCTGCCCCGTAGCGCTCGAGCTTTCCCGGACCGACGCCGGCGATACGAGAGAGCTCGCCGAGCGACCCCGGCCGCGCATCGGCGATCGCGGCGAGGACGCTGTTGTGAAAGACGATGTACGCCGGGATCTCCTCCGACTTGGCGCGGGCCTTGCGCCATGACGCAAGCGCGTCGAAGAGCTCGGGATGGACGGTCGCAACGGCTCCCTTGGCGGCCGGGCGCCCCTTCTGCCGTGACGGCGATGCACTCGGCATGTCGACACCGAGCTCCTCGAGGAACGCGCTCGGCGCTCGTGACCAGGTGATCGCCAACGCGCGCCTGGCGCGCGTGATCCCCACGTAGAGGAGACGGCGTTCCTCCGCGAGCTCCCCCGGCGTGCGCACGAGCCTCGACGGGAGCTCCTTGTCCTCCAGGCGCGGCAGGAAGACCGCGTCGAACTCGAGCCCCTTGGCGCGGTGGTAGGTGAGGAGGTGCACGCCTCGCGTGCCTTCCCCGCCGGTGTCGAAGCGCTGCCGGAGGGTCGCCGCGAATCCGGAGCACGTCAGCTCGCCGTCGTCGAGCTCGGCCGCGAGCCGGACGAGTCGCGCAAGATCCGCCTGCCTCGTCTGCTCACGGTCGCCGAGCTTGTCGGGAAGAACTGCGAGCAGGCCGGCCTCCCCGGCGAGCGCCCGGACGCGAGCGGCGACGCCGGTGGAGCCGTCCCGGTCGAGGGCCTTCAGGAGCCGTCGCGCTGCGTCCCGCCCGAGCAGCGAGGAGCCCTGGAAGGGCACCTCCGCGTCGTGGAAGGCCTCCTCGAAGTCGGCCAGGCGCGCGTTCGTCCTGGCAAGCACCGCGATCTCCTCGAACGGTGTCCCCTCGTGGTGGAGCCGCTTTACCTCGGCGGCGATCCACGCATCTTCGGCGTCGGGGCCGTCGAATCCACGGGCAACGGGCGCGGGCCCGCTCGGGTGCGTCGCACGCAGCACCTTGTCCGCTCCGCCGAGCCGCGGGACGAGGCGGTTGGCGAGCTCGAGCACCTCCGGGGTCGAGCGGTAGTTGCTCTCGAGGCGCACGACGGTTGCGCTCGGGAAGCGCGCCTCGACCCCCAGCAGCCAGCCGGGCGAGGCGCCGGTGAAGCCGTAGATCGACTGGTAGTCGTCGCCGACGACGCAGAGGTCGTCTCGCTCCCCGAGCCAGAGCTCGAGGAGCGACTGCTGGAGCAGGTTGACATCCTGGTACTCGTCGACGGTGAAGGCCCGGTAGCGCTCGCGGAAGGTGGCTCGCACCTGCGCGTCGTTCTCGTGCAGCCGGATCGCGAGCTCGAGGAGATCCTCGAAATCGATCTCGCCTTTCGCCTCCTTGCGGCGCTCGTACTCGCGGTAGACAGTCGCCATCATGTCGGCCGGGATCGGAGGCGCGTGATCCCCGAGGGCGTCGAGGTACCGCTCGGGCCCGATGCGCTGCGCCTTCGCCCACTCGATCTCGGTCGCGAGGTCGCCGGCCGGGCGGAACTTGAAGGGCGCCGGCAGCGTGTTCGCGATCTGCCGGAGGAGGAGCGCCTTGGTCGGGAGGATGCGCCCCACGGTGGCCGGCGAGAAGTGGCTCAGCTGGGCGAGCGCCGCCGAGTGAAACGTCCGGGCCGCCACACCCGAGACACCGAGCGCCGCAAGCCGCGACTTCATCACCCCGGCCGCCTTTTCCGTGAACGTCACCGCAAGGATCTCCGACGCCCCAAACGCCCCGGAGGCCACCTGGTGCCCGATCCGCCGAGTGATCGTCGTCGTCTTCCCGGACCCCGCCCCGGCCAGGATGCACACCGTCCCCCGAACAGCCTCAGCGGCCCGCCGCTGCTCCGGATTCAGGTCCTCAAGAAGCCCCACCCGGCCCACCCTACCGACCCCTCCGGCCGAAAATCGCGACGATTCTGCAACACGCGTACTAGGGCAGAAATCGTCCACGAGGCCGAGCCGAGCTCACGCACCCGCCGCCCAAACCGGCGTCTGAACCCGGTGACGTAGAGGTACGCCTACGTCGGCGTGGAGGTACCCCTACGCCTGAGAAGCCTTCCTTGGTGCCGCGAACCTCCGCGGAGTTAGCGAGGCGAAGCCGAGCTAAGGACCACGCCGTACGTATCGCCATGACCATGAGCGTCAAAGTGCCGCGAGCACTTGCGCCCGTACGGCCTCAGGCGTTCGTTCCGGCCCCGCCGGGGCGAATGCAACCAGCAGCCCCTAACTCACGACGACACACCGAACCACCTCAGCGCGCCGCCCACGGATCACCGGAGGAGGGGGCTCGTGGGGGAACCTCGCTCGGTTCCCCCGCGGTTAGCTCTTCGAGCACCGTCGAGCCGTCGCGTTGCGGCTCGGCGACCATCGTCCGGAGCTTGGCGGTGACGCCGAGAGTGTCGTTCTCCTCGACGAGCCGCTCGAGCTCGGCAAGCTCTTCTTCGAGCCAGGCGCCGTCGATGGGCTGGCGGATGGCTCGCATGATCTTCGGGTGCCTGGTCTTGCGGACGAGCTCGCCTTCATTCCAGAGGACTTCGTGCATCTTCTCTCCGTGGCGGGTGCCGACGAACTCGATCTTGATCTCGTCCTCGGTACGGCCCGAGAGCTCGATCATCTGGCGGGCTAGGTCGAGGATCTTGACGGGCTCGCCCATGTCGAGGACGTAGACCTGGCCGCGGGCGCCCATCGAGCCGGCCTGGACCACGAGCGACGCGGCCTCCGGGATGGTCATGAAATAGCGCGTCATCTCGGGGTGGGTGACGGTGACCGGCCCGCCGCGCTCGATCTGGCGGCGGAAGATCGGGATCACCGAGCCGGAGGAGCCGAGGACGTTGCCGAAGCGCACAGCGACGAATCGGGTCGCGACGTCGTCGCGGACGGCGAACGACTCGACGATCCACTCGCAGACTGCCTTGGACTGGCCGAGGAGGTTCTTCGGGTTCGCCGCCTTGTCGGTGGAGATGAAGACGAAGCTCTCGACGCCGAACTCGACCGCTACCTGGACGACGACGCGGGTGGCGAGCACGTTGTTGCTGACCGCCTGAAGCGGGTTGGTCTCGAGCATCGGGACGTGCTTGTAGGCGGCGGCATGGAAGACGACGTCGGGTGGGTAGCGCTCGAAGACCTGCCGCATCTTCGCCTCGTCGCCGCAGTCGGCGAGGATCGGGATGACCGCGGTGAAGTCGCGCTGGTCGACGAGCTCGCGCTCGATCTCGTAGAGCGACGACTCTGCCTGTTCGACGAGGACGAGCTTGGCCGCGCCGAGGGTGACGACCTGGCGGCAGAGCTCGGAGCCGATCGAGCCGCCGCCGCCGGTGACAAGGATCGTGCGGCCTCGGATGTAGGCGGCGATCGCCTCGAGGTCGACCTCGACCTGTTCGCGTCCGAGGACGTCCTCGACCTGCACGGGGCGGATCTGGCCGGCGAGGTTGACGTCGCCGGAGATCAGCTCGTGCAGCCCCGGGAGCGTCTTGACGGGGATCCCTTCGGAGCGCGACGCTTCGACGATCTTGCGCCGGACGTCGCCGGGAGCCGAGGGCATGGCGATCAGGACCTCGTCGGGTCGGTGATCGCGCAGGACGCGGCCGAGCTCGGCGGTCGTCCCGAGAACGCGGACGCCGTGGATGCGGAGGTTCTTCTTCCGGACGTCGTCGTCGACGAGCCCGACCGGCGTCGAGCCGAGCTGGCGATTTCGCTGCATCTCCCGGATGACGAGCTGGCCGGCGTTCCCGGCCCCGACGACCACGACCTCCTTGCCGCGAGCGACGATGCCGGTCGTCGGCCGTTCGATCAGCGAGCGTGCTAGAAGCCGTGTGCCGGCGACGAAGGCGAGCAGGAGCAGGTAGTCGAGGGCGACGATGCGTTTCGGCAGGTGCGAGGTGTGCTCCGGCGGGAAGGCGTAGAGCGCGAGATCGGCGAGAAGGCAGGCTGCGGTGACCCCGCGGACAGCGCCCCACATGTCGCGCGTTGAGACATACCGCCACCAGCGGTTGTAGAAGCCCGAGAGCACGAAGACGGCGAGCTTGATCGCAACGACGACGGCGAAGACCCGCCAGGAGAGCAGGTGGCGGTAGTAGCGCGGGATCGTCTGGTCGAAGCAGAGGAAGAACGTCAGCCACCACGCGACGGCGATCAGGGCGCCGTCGGCGACGAGCTGCCAGATGCGGTGGCGCGTGACCGGAAACGCGATCGAGGAGGCACCCCGGCGTGGCCGGTTGCCGCGCGGGCCCGCCATCTCAGGCGCTTACGAGGCTCGACGCGCGGCGCAGGACGCTCACGACCTCGAGCTGCTGCGCCTCGGAGATGCCCGCCCACAGCGGCAGGCAGAGATTCTCGCGGGCGGCCTGCTCGGTCACCGGGAAGTCACCTTCGCGATAGCCGAGGTAGCTCAGCGACGGCTGCAGATGCAGCGGCGGCTCGTAGTAGGACGCAAAGCCGATCTGCGCCTCGCCGAGCGCGGAGGCGAGCGCGTCGCGCTCGGTCGAGCGGATGCAGTACATGTGGTAGACGTGCCCCGCCTCGTCTGCGGGAAGCTCGGCGATCTCCCCGAGGCCGAGCTCGGCGTAACGAGCGGCGGCGGCGCGGCGGGCCTCGTTCCAGCCGGAAAGGTGCGGAAGGAAGATCCTGAGCATCGAAGCCTGAAGGGCATCGAGCCGCGAGTTGTAGCCGACGAGCTCGAAGGTCTTCTTGGCGCGCGAACCGTGGAAGCGGAGAAGCCTGACCCGCTCGGCGAGCTCGGCGTCGTTCGCGGCGACGAGGCCGCCGTCGCCGAGTGCGAACAGGTTCTTGGTCGGGAAGAAGCTGAAGGTCGAGGCGATGCTCGTCGCGATCCCGCTGGCGCCGAACGCCTGCGCGGCGTCCTCGATGATCGGGAGGTCGAACTGCCTGAGCTCCTCGATTGCCGCGGGCCGGCCGAAGAGATGCACGGGCATGAGCGCCCTGGTGCGCGGCGTGATCCGGCGGGCGACCTCGTTCGGGTCGATGTTGAGGCTCACCGGGTCGATGTCGGCGAAGACCGGGGTCGCTCCGACGCGCGCGATCGCCTCGGCCGTCGCATAGAACGTGAACGACGGGCAGACGACCTCGTCGCCGGCACCGATCTCGAGCGCGTCGAGAACGAGAACGAGCGCGTCGGTGCCGTTCGCAACCCCTACCGCGTCGCTGGTGCCGAGGAACGCGGCCGCCTCGTGCTCGAATCCTTCGACCTCGGGCCCGAAGATGAAGCGGCCGGTCTCGAGCGTCCGCGCGAAGGCGTCCTTCAGCTCCGGGATGAAGGGCGCGTACTGCGCCTTGACGTCAACGTGGGGTATCGGCATCTCGAGCCATGGTAATCGACCTGCGCCGGCGTACCACCAGATACGCCGCGAAAGCGACGATTCCCACCCCGACAACGACGTCGAGGTACTCGAGGTCGTGCCGCGCCGAGTGCCAGCTCGAGCCGACAGCCCAGCCGATCCCGGCGATCGCTGCGCAGTAGGCCGCGATCCCGGCGGCCGCCGAGACGAGGAACCGGCCGATGCCGACCTCGAACATGCCGGCAGGGATCGCGACGAACGAGCGGATGAGGGGGGTCAGGAAGCCGAGCGGGACGGCGACGTTCTCGAACCGGTCGAACCAGCGCTCGGCCCGCTCGATTCGCTGAGGGGTGATGTGGGCGTAGCGGCCGTACCGCTCGAGCAGCGGGTGACCGCCGAAGACGCCGATCAGCCAGCCTCCGGCCGCGCCCAGCAGGTTCCCGGCAAACCCGGTGACGACCACCGCGATATAGGCGTGAGCGCCGGGGTGGAAGTGGTGCCCGCCGAGTGCGATCCGGCCCGCGAGAGCCCCGGAGGCGAGCGCGCCGCCGTAGAGCATCGTCAACTCGCTCGCGGCAGGGAGCACCGCCGCGACGGCCATGAGGACGAAGACGGCGAGCAGGCCGTGGTTGCCGATGAAGGAGGTGATGGCGGGAGGCTAGCCGGGAAGGCTGTCGGGGCGGGGGCTGCGGCTCAGTTCCAGACGCGCACGTCGCGATACAGCGTGTCGCGCTGCACGGGGATCTTCCCGAGCCCGCGGATCGTCCGGACGAAGTCCTCGGTCGAGGCGCGGTAGGTCGTGCCGGCAGCCGAGACGACGTTCTCCTCGATCATGATCGAGCCGAGGTCGTCGGCGCCGAACTCGAGCGCCACCTGGCCGATCTTCATTCCCTGGGTGACCCAGCTCGACTGGATGTGGTCGATGTTGTCGAGGTAGATCCGGGAGACGGCCTGGGTCAGGAGGTAGTCGAACGAGGTGGGCATCGACTCGCGCGCGACGAGCGCCCCGAGGCGGTTGCCGTCGTCCTGGAACGTCCACGAGATGAAGGCCCGGAAGCCGTGCGTCTCGTCCTGGAGGTCGCGAACCCGGCGCATGTGCTCCACCCGCTCGGCGACCGTCTCGACGTGGCCGTACATCATCGTGGCGGTCGTCGACATGCCGAGCCGGTGGGCGTGACGCATCACGTTCAGCCACTCGCTCGACTTCGTCTTCTTCGGCGCGATGATGTCGCGGACCCGGTCGACGAGGATCTCGCCGCCGCCGCCGGGGATCGAGTCGAGGCCCGCGTCCCGCAGCCGGGTGAGCGTGTCGGCGATCGAGAGCCTCGAGCGACGCGAGATGTGCTGGATCTCCGGCGGCGAGAGCGCGTGCAGGTGAACCGTGTAGCGCTCCTTGATCGACCGGAAGAGATCCTCGTAGAAGTCGATCGCGAGATCCGGGTGGTGGCCTCCCTGCATCAGCAGGCCGGTGCCGCCGAGCGCCAGCGTCTCCTCGATCTTCTTGAAGATCACCGGCTTGGGGAGCAGATAGCCCTCGCGCCGGTCACCGGGGCTGCGGTAGAAGGCGCAGAAGTCGCAGTCGGTGACGCAGATGTTCGTGTAGTTGACGTTGCGGTCGATGATGAACGTGACCCGGTCGGGGTCGGTGCGGCGGGCGCGCAGCTCGTTTGCCACGCGGCCGACCGCGAGCAGGTCACGCGACTGCAGCAGCGCGAGCGCCTCGGCGTCGTCGATGCGCTCGCCCTCAAGCGCCTTGTCGAGAATTGCCTCGGTGGTCGACGCGACCGTCGTCGCCATCAGACCGGCGCTCCGGCGGTGACGAAGCGAAGCTCGGGCACCTCGTCGAGCTCTCCGACGTCGCGAGCGAGCTCGAGGAAGGTGTAGAGACCGGCCCGCTCGCGGGGGCCGAACCGGTAGCGGAGCTTCTCGAAGTAGCGCGCGAGGAAGCCGGCCGGGTAGCCGTAGCGCTCGGAGGCTTCGAAGGCGAGCTGCTCCGGCTCGTGTCTCGCCGCCCGGACCGACTCGACGAGGGCGTCCTCCAGCTCGAGCAGGCCGGGGTGCGCCGGCAGCGGCACCGCCCACACTGCGAAGACCATCGGCAGCCCCGTCCGCTCGAGCCAGAGGCGGCCGAGATCGTGATGGGGAGTGGGATCCTCGAAGGCCGACTTGAGCGCGGCGTCGCCGATCAGGAGCTTGGCGTCGGCCTCCTCCCCGAGCGGCACGTGCTCGGCGCCCGGCAGGAGCACCTTCGTCAGCACGACCGAGGTGGCCGACTCGGGTGTCACCGCGACGACGCGGATCTCGTCGAGCGGTAGCTTCGAGACGAGCTGGATCGAGTCGACGGCCCCTTCCGAGGAGACGCAGAGCCGGGGCAGGAGCAGGAGCGAGTCGGCGTGGCGCGCGTACTCGATCGAGGAGATCGGCGCCGTGTCGATCTCGCCGGCGATCAGGCGCCGGTTGAGCTCGGTCGGCACGCCGGTGATCTCCTCGTACTCGGCGTCGACCCGGAAGAAGACCGGCGCCATGTTCGCGTAGGAGATGCGGCCGAGCCTGATCATGCGCGCGCCCCTCCGGCGACTGAATTTCTCGGGGACCCACCTCCCGCCCCTGATGCCTTCGAGGCTACCGTCGAAAACGTCACGTGTCTGTGCCAGTTTCCGGCACCCGGGCGCGAATGAGAATCGACGCCGGCGGAGTGCGCGCTCATTGCCATCTGCGCAGCTCGTTGTAGAGCGTGTCCCGCTGGACGGGGATGCGGCCGGCGGCCTGCACGGTGCGGACGAGCTCCTCGGTCTTCTGCTCGGTGCCGGCGGTCGAGCCTGCGGCGCGGAAGATCTCCTCGCGCACGAGCGTGCCCTGGACGTCGTTGGCGCCGAAGTGGAGGGCGACCTGGGCGATCGGCAGCGTCAGCGAGATCCAGTACGCCTTGATGTTCGGGATGTTGTCGAGCATCAGCCGCGAGACGGCGAGCATCTTCAGGTCGGCGGCGCCAGTCTGGAACGTGAAGCCTCGCCGCTCGAACACCGTGTTCTGGGGATGGAAGGCGAGCGGGATGAAGGCGAGGAAGCCGCCCGTCCGGTCCTGCTGCTCGCGAAGGCGCAGAAGATGGTCGATCCGCTCCTCGTAGGTCTCGACGTGTCCGTAGAGGAGGGTGCAGTGGGTCGGGATCCCGAGCCGGTGCGCCGTGTCGTGGACGTGGAACCAGATGTCCGGATGCTCCTTGCCGGGGGCGACGAGCCGCCGCACGCGATCGGCGAACACCTCGGCGCCGCCGCCGGTCAGGGCGCCGAGCCCGGCGGCCTTGAGCTCGACGAGCACCTGCTCGTGGGTGAGCCCCGAGAGGGTCGTCATATGGTGGATCTCGGAGGCGGTATAGAACTTCAGGAACACATCCGGCAGGGCCTCGTGGAGCTTCGCGACCGTCTCGAGGTAGAAGTCGAAGCCGATGTGCGGGTTCTCGCCGTTGACCATGTGGATCTCGGTGAAGTCCCCGAGCTCCCGCTGGGCCAGGGCGTCGGCGACGAGCTCGTCCGCGGTGATCGTGTAGGCCTGCTCCTGCTTCTGGGTGGCGGCGAAGGCGCAGAACTTGCACTTCACACGGCAGACGTTCGTCTGGTTCAAGTACAGGTTCTGGACGAAGAAGACACGGTCGTCACCGCCGCGCACCCGCCGCGCCAGATCGGCGAGCTCACCCACCGCGAGCACGTCGTCCGACTCGAGCAGGGCGAGGCCGTCGTCGAGATCGAGCCGCTCGCCGGCGACGACCTTGTCCCGGATCAGCTCGAGCGTCCTGTCGACCGCGATCGCCATCAGGAGGCCCTGTCCACGACGGCGTAGGTGAGCACCTCGAGCTCCTCGCGGTGTGCCGCGGCACCGAGGTAGGAGCGGGCCTTGGCGGCGTAGTCGAGCGCGATCTCACGCGAGCGGTGGAGTGCGTCGGTCTGCGCGACCCGCACGAGCGCACCGTCGAGCGAGCCGCCGGCGAGCGCCTCCCGAACGACGGCGTCCTGCCGCGCCGCGAGGAGCAGCGGCATCGTCGGCGTCCCCTCGCGGAGGTCCGTGCCCGGGATCTTGCCCGTCTCCTGGGTCTGCCCCGCGCAGTCGAGGATGTCGTCTGCGATCTGGAAGGCGATCCCGAGGGCAAGCCCGTAGGCACCGAGATCGGCGTCGCCACCCGAGCCGAGCATGCAGGCTGCCTCGAAGAGCTTCCCGGTCTTGAGCGCGCAGCGCTCGAGGTAGTCGTCGATCGAGGTGTCCGGCTTCCTCGTCTGGCGGCGCTGCATCGCCTCGCCGCGGGCGAGCGCCAGGCACGCGTCGGCCAGGATCGCGACGGCGTCCGAGCCGTCCGCGGCGGCGAGCTCGGCGAACGCGCACGCAAAGAGGTAGTCGCCCGCCGACAGCGCGGCACCCGCCCCGAACACCGACCAGGCCGAGGGAACGCCGCGCCGCATGCGGGCGCCGTCGACGAGGTCGTCGTGGACGAGCGTCGCCATGTGCACGAGCTCCGCGGCGACGCCCGCCGCGAACGGCGGGTCGCTCTCGCCCTCGGGCGAGGAGAGGAAGCAGAGAAGCGGCCGAAGCCGCTTGCCCCCGGCCGCGAGCGCCTCACCGGCGACCGCCGCGGCAAAGCCCTCGCGCCGGCTCACCGCCTGGGCCAGCCGCGCCTCGAGCTCCGCCATGTAGGCCGCGAGCCCCGGTGTTGCGTCGACGCCTGCCAGGGCATTCACCGTAGCTCCACTCCCCCCAACGCCGGCTCCGCCGAGGGGGCTCCGGGCACGGCGGCGGCCACGCCGGTGTGCAGGGCGATGATCGAGCCTCCCAGGAGGCGGAAGCCGACGCCATCGAATCCAGCCGCGCGGATGAGGACGGCAAGATCCTCGGCCGTCGGGAACCGCGCGACCGACGCCGGCAGGTAGGCGTACGCAGCGCCGCCGGGAAGCACGCGTCCGAGCAGCGGCACGAGCCGGCCGAACCAGAGCGAGTAGAAGCGGCTGAGCAGGCCCCGCGGGCGCGTGATCTCGAGAACGGCGAGGCGCCCACCTGGCCGCAGGACGCGCCGGAGCTCGGCCAGGCCGAGCTCGAGATCGGACACGTTGCGGATCCCGAACCCGATCGTGGCGGCGTCGAAGCTGCCGTCGGCGAACGGCAGCGAGAGCAGATCACCTTCGAGCCACTCGACGGCACCCGACTTGCGGCGCGCGCGGGCGAGCATCCGCGGCGAGAAGTCGAGGCCGGTGACGGCGGCGGCGCCCGCGCGAAGATCGGCGAGAGCCAGGTCGCCGGTTCCGCAGGCCGCGTCGAGGACCCGGTCGCCCGGCCGGACGGCAGCCGCGGCCGCGAGCCGGCGCCAGCGCAGGTCGAGCCCGGCCGTCATCAGCCGGTTCATGGCGTCGTAGACCGGAGCGATCCGGTCGAACATCGTGCGGACGGCGTCGGGCGCGAGCGTCATCCGGCCGCCTCCGAAGCCCCGATTCGACGCCTTGCAGGCGGCGCGGCCGACGCGCCCGTGGTCGCTACGGAGGCGCGCATGCAGCAAGCCTATGCGCAGTAGCCCAGGTCCGGTCTTCGAACTCGACCGGAGGCGCTACTTGCCGCCCTTCGACGCGTCGAGGAACGCGCCGAGCTGGTTCAGCTGCGCCTGGGTGAGAGCGCCCCCGTACTGCTTGCCGAAGATCGGCATGACGTTGTTGCCCTGCTTCCTCGGGTCGGCGACGTACTGGGCGAAGAACGCCGGGCCCTGGTTCGAGGCGCCGATCTTCGTCAGGTCGGGCGCGCCGACGTTGCTGCTGCCGGCGCCGTTGTAGGTGTGGCAGTTGGCGCATCCGACCGAAGCGAAGAGCTTCGCCCCCGCGAGGGCCTGCTGGTTTCCGGAGAAGCCCTCCTTCTGCGCCCACGAGGGAACGTCGCCGATCAGCTCGGAGCCGAGCGCCTCCTTCGCGGTCGCGCCCTTGTAGGTGAGGATCCCCATCGACAGGACGACGAGGATGCTCGCCACCAGGGCGACGGGCCGGTGCAGCGGGCGCCGCTCGGAGCGGAGGTCGATGAACGGCATCGCGAGGAGCAGGATCAACAGGATCGTCGGAATGCCGACCGTGCCGAGGATGACCGTCCACGGCCATTTGAAGATCCGCAGCAGGTAGAAGAGGAAGTAGAAGTACCAGTCGGGGCGCGGGACGAAGTTGAACGTGCCCGGGTCGGCCGGGACGTCGTAGAGCTTGCCGAGCCAGCCCGAGTCCGTGTTTGCGTGGTTGCCCGGGATCGACCACTTCCACACGACCGCGAGCACGATGATCACGGCCACGACGACGAGCGACATGATCGTGTCGTGGAGCATCGCTCCCGGGAAGAACGGCTTCCCGCGCGACTTGACGTCCTCCTTGTACTGCTTGAAGACCTTCTGGCGCCCGACGATGCGGTCTTCAGCCATTGGAGGCGCCTTCGGTCTCGAGCGCCGGGCTCGCCCCGTTCTGCGAGGGCAGCGGACCCGTCCCTGCCGCTTCCTTCGACCACGGCGGCGAGGTGACGCCGAGCCTGACCACGAGGTAGAGATGCAGGCCGATCAGGCCCGCGATCGCCGCCGGCAGGAGCAGCATGTGGATCGCGTAGAAGCGGCTCAAGGTGTCACCGTTGATGTAGGTGCCGCCCTGCAGGAACTGCGCGATGAAGGGGCCTAAGAACGGCGCCGTCCCGTTCAGGTTGATCCCGACCGTGGTCGCCCAGTACGCGGTCTGGTCCCACGGAAGCAGGTAGCCCGTGAATCCCTCGCCGAGGCCGAGCGCGAGCAACAGCACGCCGACCATCCAGTTCAGCTCTCTCGGGTACTTGTAGGCGCCGAACAGGAACACGCGCCCCATGTGCAGGAACATCAGGATGATGAAGACCGAGGCGCCCCACTTGTGCATGCCGCGCACGAGCCAGCCGGCCCACAGATGGTTCGTGATGTTCTGGACCGACGTGTACGCGGTCGTCGGGCCGGGCTCGTAGTACATCGCGAGCACGACCCCGGTCGCGGCCTGGACGATGAAGGCCGTGAGGGTCGCCGCGCCGAGGGTCTGGAACCAGTTGATGTCGCCCGGGACGTTCCTGAAGAGGAAGTAGCGGATCCCGCCGACGAGGCCGGACCGCTCCTCGAGCCAGTCGAGCGGATAGAGGATCTGCTGCTGGAGCTGCTGCTGGCGGGTGAGCTTGCGACTCATGAATGCGGCGGCTGGATGGGATAGAGCCAGGACTCGAGGCCGGTCACGTGCTCACCGGGGAACGAGTAGGTCGTCGAGTGGATCTTCGCCTGAGCCCCGGTCCCGATCACGTAGGCGACCGAGAACGGCTTGCCGACGAAGAGGTGGTCGTCGACGATCGAGAACGAGTAGCGATCGAGCGCGCGAACGGGCGGCCCGGCGGTTCGGTTCCCCTCGGTGTCGTACTGGCCGCCGTGGCAGGGGCAGCCGAAGCCCGACGGGGTCACCGGGATCGTGGTCACATCCTTGTAGTGCTTGGTCGCCGGGTACTGCACCTCGCCGTTCGGCTGCACCGGACAGCCGAGATGCGCGCAGTGGTTCGAGATGATCGTGAAGCTCGGCTGCTTGCCCAGGAAGCCGTTGTTGCGCACGTAAGCGGTCCGGCGCGACACGTCGCCCTGGGCCGGGTCCGACGTGAACGTCGTGACGAGGTACTGCCCTTCGGGAAAATCGCCGAGCGGGCCGAGATCCTGCTGCTTCACGCCCTGCTTGAGGAAGGCGGGCCCGACCATGAAGCCGAGCACCGGGACGGTCACGAGCCCGCCGATCACGCCGCCGAGACCGAGGGTCGAAAGCTCGAGGAAGACCGAGCGCGTGTAGCGCTCCTCCGTGGCTCCGGCGTGAGCGGCCCGCGGGGTCGCCTCCGGCATCCGGGGCAGCCTGCGCTCGGGCTCGACCGCAGGCGTCTCGTCGAGGTGGCTGCCGCGCGCGACGTCGCGGATCCAGAGGAACGCGAAGACGACGGCGATCACCGCGCCGATCACGACGATCGGCACCGAGACGACGAACCCGACGAGGAACACCACAACACCGATCGCGAAACCGATCGGCCACACGCTTGGGCCGGGGACATGAGGATGTTCGCGGCTCGGTTCTACGGCGGGCCTCCGACGATTGGCACACACCGCTCGCATCGTCGCGAGCGGCCCGTGGAGCAACTATGCCCGATGCCGTGGCCCTCTGCGGCAGTTCTCGCAAAAAGCTGTCGCAACGGTTGGAACATTCGTCAGCCGACCCCGTACTCGGGCCAGCGCCGGTCGACGAGCTCTCTGACCTCGGGGCTCATCTCGATCTCCGCCGGCCACTCGCGACGGCCCTCGGCCGGGCCCTTCGCGGTCGCGTCGATCCCGAGCTTGCCGCCGACGAACTGGCGAGCGGTCGCATGGTCGAGGTGGTCGGCCGGCCCTTCGCCGAGAACGATGTCGCAGGCGGGATCGACGTTGGCCCCGACGTAGAAGGCGACCATCGCGTAGTCGTGCGGATCGACGTGAGCGTCGAGGACGATCACGGTCTTCGTCAGCGAGAGCAGGCCGAGGCCCCAGATCGCGTGCATCACCTTCTGCGCCTGGCCCGGGTAGCTCTTCCGGATCGAGACGATCGCGCAGTTGTGGAATGCGCCCGCGACCGGGAGGTCGTAGTCGACGATCTCGGGCACCGACGCCTTGATCGCCGGCAGGAAGATCCGCTCGGTCGCCTTGCCGAGCCAGGCGTCCTCCTGAGGAGGCTTGCCGACGACGATCGAGGGGTAGACGGCGCCTCGCCGCATCGTCATCGCGGTGACGTGGAAGACCGGGAACGGCTCCGGGGCCGTGTAGTAGCCCGTGTGGTCGCCGAACGGGCCTTCCTCGGCGAGCTCGCCGCTCTCGACGTAGCCCTCGAGCACGATCTCGGCGTTCGCCGGGACCTCGAGCTCCACGCTCACGCCCTTCACCACCTCGACCGCCTCGCCGCGCAGGAACCCGGCGAACATGAGCTCGTCGATGTGCTTCGGGAGCGGAGCGCTGGCGCTGTAGGCGGTCACCGGGTCGAGGCCGAGCGCGACGGCGACCTCCATCCGCCCGCCGGTCGCAAGGTAGTCGGCGCGACCGTCCTTGTGGAGCTGCCAGTGGATCGCGGTCGAGCGCGGCCCGAGCACCTGGAGCCGGTACATGCCGACGTTCCGCTGGCCCGTCACCGGGTCGCGCGTGATCACGGCCGGCAGGGTGATGAAGGGCGCGGCATCCCCCGGCCAGCACGTCTGCACCGGCAGCAGCCCGAGGTCGACCTCCTCGCCCTGCAGGACGATCTCCTGGCAGGCGCCCTTCTTCACCGTGCTCGGACGCGAGTCGGCGATCGACTTCAGCTGCCGGAGGCCCCGGATCTTGTCGACGAGGCCGTCGGGCGGCTGCATCTCGAGGACGTCAGCGAGCTTGGCGGCGACCTCGTCGAGCCGCTCGACGCCGAAGGCGAGGCACATGCGGCGCTCGGTGCCGAACTGGTTGACGAGGAGCGGGATCTCGCTTCCCTTCGGATGCTCGAAGAGGATCGCGGGCCCGCCGGCCCTGACGGTGCGATCGACGATCTCGGTCGCCTCGAGGTACGGATCGACCTCGGCGCCGACACGGACGAGCTCGTGCTTGCGCTCGAGCAGCGCGATCCACTGGCGCAGGTCAGCCGGAGCGGCCATGTGCGCCCAATCGAGATAGGCCCTTAGTAGGAGCGCGGCCGCCGGGCGCGCCGCCGGTGCGCCGCAGCGTGCACGAGCTCCCCGATCCCGATCACGACCAGGAAGACGAGCCCGACGATGAGCATCCCGGTGATGACGTGGGTGCCGTCGCTGGCGGCATCGAAGAGCATCACGTGATCCTAGCCGTACCGGAAAGCGGCGCTCCGGGATCGAGCCGCCCGGCGTGTCGGCGGAGCGCCGCCGCGACCTGGTCGCCGGACGGCTCACCTCCGAGGGCGCGGGCCGCGTCGATCCACGCCTCGCCGTCGCCGTCGCCGCCGGCCGCCCGGAGAGCAGCGCAGCGGGAGATCAGCTCGGCCATCGTGGCAACCGCGTCGACGCCGCCGGCCCGCGACACGCGGACGAGACCGTGGGCGTAGAGGTAGTCGCCGAGCAGGACGCGCTCGCTCTCCTCGGCGGGCGCAAAGAGGCGCGCCCGGCCGTAATGGACGAGGTAGGCCTCGTAGATGGTCTCGAGCCCGAGAGCGAACGGCTCGGGCGCGAGCGGCGAGAAGACGGGCTCCCAGTCCGGCTCGGTACGCAAGGCGGCGGCCCAGAGAGGGCTCTCCAGGCGAGCCTCGGAAGCGATCGTGTCGGCAGGGCTCGGCACCATCGCGAGCGATCCTCTCACGCGAGCGCCTCGGTCACGGCGGCGATCGTCTCGTCGATCTCCGCGTCCCCGTGTGCGAGCGACGGGAAGAGGCACTCGTACTGGCTGGGCGCGACGTAGATCCCCCGGTCGAGCAGATGGCGAAAGAGCGCCGCGTAGCGCTCGGTCTCGAGCGGCTGCATCCGGGTGACCGGGATCGAGAGACCGGGCCCGGGGACGAAGAAGGTGAGCATCCCGCCCACGCGTTGCACGTGGCCGAGCCGCGAAAGCCCCGCCTCGAGCCGAGCGCCGCGGCGCTCGAGCTCGTCGTAGACCGACGGGTCGCGGAGGCGTCGCAGCACCGAGAGCCCCGCCGCCGTCGCGAGCGGGTTCCCGGACAGCGTCCCGGCCTGGTAGACGCGGCCGCTGGGCGCGAGCTGGGACATCACCTCGACGCGGCCTCCAAACGCCGCGAGCGGGAGCCCGCCGCCGACGATCTTCCCGAGTATCGTCAGGTCGGGCCTGACGCCGTAGCGCTCCTGGGCACCGCCGCGGGCGACGCGAAAGCCGGTGATCACCTCGTCGAACACGAGGAGCGCGCCCGAGGCGTCGCACAGCAGGCGCAACGCCTCGAGGAAGCCGGGAGCCGGCGGGATGCACCCCATGTTCCCGGCGACCGGCTCCACGAAGACCGCCGCGAGGTCCTCGCTGTGGCGCTCGACCGCGGCGGCGGCCAGATCGACGTCGTTGTAGTCGACGACGATCGTGTCGGCGACGATCGCCTGAGGCACGCCTGGCGAGGCCGGGATCCCGAGCGTCGCGAGCCCCGATCCGGCCTCGGCCAGGAACGGGTCGGCGTGGCCGTGGTAGCCACCCGCGAACTTGAGGACACGCCCGCGGCCGGTGAAGGCACGCGCGAGCCGGAGCGCCGACATCGCAGCCTCGGTGCCCGACGAGACGAGGCGGACCTGCTCCACCGACGGCACGGCGCCGACGATCTCGGCGGCAAGCTCGACCTCGGCCGCAGTGGGAGCGCCGAAGGTCGTCCCGCGCGCCGCGGCCTCCCGCACCGCCTCGACGGTCTCGGCGTCGGCGTGGCCGAAGATCAGCGGCCCCCACGACTGCACCCAGTCGAGGAGTCGCCTTCCGTCCTCCGTATCGATATACGCGCCAGCGCCGCGGGCGACGAAGAACGGCTCGTCGAGGCCGACCGCCCGCATGGCCCGCACGGGCGAGTTGACCCCGCCCGGGATCAGCTTCTCGGCGCGGTACCAGAGCTCCGAGCGCTCCAAGCTGGGTCTCTTAGCCAACCGAACTCTTACAACCAGGCGGCAAGTTCCTTGGCCCAGTAGGTGAAGATGATGTCGGCGCCGGCACGGCGGATCCCGGTCAGCGACTCGATCGCCGCCTGGCGCTCGTCGAGGTACCCGGCAGCGGCAGCGGCCTTGATCATCGCGTACTCGCCCGAGACGTTGTACGCGCCGACCGGGAGATCGAAGCGGTCGCGCACCGCGCGGATCACGTCGAGATACGGAAGCGCCGGCTTGACCATGATCACGTCGGCGCCTTCGACCACGTCGAGCTCGCACTCGCGCAGCGCCTCCCGGACGTTCCCCGGGTCCATCTGGTAGCCGCGCCTGTCGCCGAACGACGGAGCCGACCCCGCCGCCTCGCGAAACGGCCCGAAGAAGGCCGAGGCGTACTTGGCCGCGTAGGAGACGATCGGCGTCTCGGGTAGCTCGGCGCGGATCGCGGCCACCCTCCCGTCCATCATGTCGCTCGGGCAGACGGCGTCGGCGCCGGCCTCGACGTGCGAGACCGCGGTGCGCACGATCAGCTCGACCGAGGAGTCGTTGTCCACCTCCTCGCCACGCAGGACGCCGCAGTGGCCGTGCGAGGTGTACTCGCACAGGCAGACGTCGGTGAAGAGCAGCAGCTCGGGGAAGCTCGACCTCAGGGCCCGGAGCGCCTGCTGGACGATCCCGTCGCCGATCCACGCGCCCGAGCCTTCGTCGTCCTTCTCCTCCGGGATCCCGAAGAGCAGCACGGATCCGACCCCGACCCGAAGCAGCTCTTCGCACTCGCGGACGACTCCGCCGACGGTCAGCCGGGACATGCCCGGAAGCTGCTCATTGGGGAGCGCCTCGGGCGCGACGAAGAGGGGCATGACGAGGTCGTGGAGCGAGAGCGTCGTCTCGCGGACGAGGTCGCGCAGCGCCCCGTGCCGCCGGAGACGACGGAGGCGCGTCGCCGGAAAGCTGCCCTGCGACTGCATGCTCATGCGCCGAAAGGGTACGGGAACGGAGGCCCCGTCAGCCGCCTGGGGAGCGCTCGGCCCGAGCGGGCGGAGCCGCCGGAGGCGGCGGCGCGGGCTGCTCCCGCACGGGCTCGACCTCGACCGGGATCGCGCCGCCGCCCGTCCAGGGCTCGAGCACGACCCGCTCGGAGAAGAACTCCCAGATCGCCCTCGCGATGGCGAGCAGCGGGAGCGCGACGAGCGCGCCCGGCAGGCCGTCGATGTCGGTGCCTGCGAGCAGGCCGAAGATCACGAGCAGCGGGTGGAGCCGCAGCACGCTCCCCATCACCTTCGGCACGACGATGTGGCCTTCGAGCTGGTGGATGACGAGAAAGAGGATCACCACGTACACCACCGAGAACGGATGGACGACCGCGGCGTAGATCGCCGCCGGCACGGCACCGAGCCAGGGCCCGAGGTAGGGCAGCACCTCGGTGAAGGCGACCCAGCTCCCGAAGAGCAGCGCGTAGGCGTCCGCATGGGGGACGAGCCCGGTGGCGCCGAAGATCCACAAGCCGATCCCGGCGCTCGAGCCGATGATCAGGCTGAGCAGCACCTGCCCGCGGACGTATGACATCAACGCGTGCTCGATCCGCGAGAGCAGGGGACGCCCGCCGTGCGGCGGGAAGCGCCGGTCGATGCCGCGCGCGAGCCGCTGCATGTCGATCAGCATGTAGATCGACATCACTAGGATGACCACTGCATCGAAGAGGCCGCGGCCGATCGAGATCGCGGCCCCCTCGACGAAGTTGACGATCCGGTTCGTGTAGCGCCCGACGTCGCGCTGGCGGATGCGCTTGACGATCCGGTGCCCGCTCTTCTCGATCTTCACGCTCCGGAGGTGGTGCGTGTTCAGCCAGTGCTGCAGGCGATCGACGTCCCGATCGGCAGAGGTCTGGTGAATCCGTCCGTGCGGAACGGTGAAATAGTCGTTGAAGCGCCCCGCCGCCGTCTTCGTCTGCCCGACGACGACGGTCGCGATCGCGACGATGATGACAAAGAGCGCCGCCGCAAACGTCAGATATACGATCGCGACCGCGAGCCCGCGCCGGACCTTGAGCACGCCGAGCGCGAGCACGATCGGGTCGAGGAGCAGGGCGATCAGCGACGCGATCAGGAAGAGGAACACGGTGTGACCCGCGGCGGACGCGAACGTCCAGGCCACGACAAGGAGCAGCGGCAGCCCCACGAGCTGAATCCACCGGGGGATCTGGATCCGCGGAGGCGGGCCGACGGGGGCGCTCACACGGGCGATCGTACAAGCGCCCCCGGCAGGCGAATCGGCCGTCCGCCGGAGTGGAACTGGTCGCTGGCCGACGACGGCGGGCTCGCGCTCGATCCGGCTGCGCTCTGGGACGAGCCACCCCGGCGCCGCCGCGGCGCCGGCGTCCGGTTGATGGCGCAGACGGCTTCCGGTACGGTCCCGCGCATGCCGCCCAGGGCCCCAGGGCGTGCCGTCGTGCGGAATAACCGCTATGAGATCCGCAGACGGCGCCTCGCTCTCGTCGTTGCGGTCGCGATCGTCGCGATCGGAACCCTGTTCGTGACCGCCTTCGGCGGCGGCGATCACCCCCCGGTGAAGGTCTCGGCGCCGGCGAGCGCTTCCCGCCTGCTCCCGGCCGGGCCGCCGGCACTCCAGGCGATCGCGAGGATCGGCGGCCTGACCCTCGAGACGCCGCTCAACCAGAGCCGCATCACGGCGATCGGCTACTACGCGGCCTCCGACGGCGGCCTCGGGCTCTCCCCGATCGGCACGCAGGCGAACCAGGGGCTTCTGAAGCGCCTCGCGCACGCGATCCTCGGCGGCGGCTCCGGCTCGCCGCGGTGGTACCTGCTCCCGGGAGGCGGCGACGGCCCCTCGCAGTCGGCCCTCGATGTGGGCGGCCCTGCCGGGACCGACGTGTACTCGCCCGTCGACGGAACGGTCGTCGGCATCGAGACGACGGTCCTGAACGGCAAGGCGCATGGCCAGCGCATCGACATCCAGCCGACCGCTTCGCCCTCGCTCGTCGTCTCGGTCTCCGCCCTCGCCGTCGATCCCGCCCTCACGGTCGGCGACGCGGTCACGGCAGGGAGCACGAAGCTCGGTGTCCTCCTGGATCTCTCGAAGGTCGAGAAGCAGCAGCTCGCCCGGTACACGAACGACGCAGGCGACCACGTCCTGATCGAGGTGTATCCCGCGGCGACGCTCAACGTCCGCTGAGCGCGGGCGCGAGCCGGGAGCCTCCCATGCGGATCCTCTTCGTCGCCGACGTCTTCGGCGCGCCCGGGCGACGCGCCCTCGAGACACGGCTTCCCTCGCTCCGTTCGGAGCTCGGGATCGACTTCTGCATCGTCAACGGCGAGAACGCGGCGGACGGGCGCGGGATCACGGCGAAGATCGCCGACCGCCTGCTCGCCTGCGGCGCCGACGTGATCACGCTGGGCAACTGGACCTGGGGCCAGCGCGGCTTCGCCCCGTACCTGAGCGGGACCGACCGGGTCATCCGGCCGGCGAACCTCTCGCCGGCGACTCCGGGGCGCGGCCTCACGATCCACGACGGGGTTGCGGTGATCAACCTGCTCGGCCAGATGACCCTCAACCCGTTCGAGAGCGCGTTCCTGGTCGCGGAACGGCTGGTCGAGGAGGCCTCGCGCGAGACCCCTGTGATCGTCGTCGACATGCATGCGGAGGCGACGAGCGAGAAGGTCGCGCTCGCCTACCACCTGGCCGGTCGGGTGACCGCGGTGCTCGGCACGCACACCCACGTGCAGACCAACGACGCACGGGTGCTCGAGGGCGGCACGGCGGCCATCACCGACGCGGGGATGACGGGGCCCCACGACTCGGTGATCGGAAGCCGCATCGACGGCCCGATCAAGCGCTTCGTCACGGGCTATCCGATCCGCCTCGAGGTCGCCGAGGGCGACGTCCGGATCGAGGGTGCGCTCGTGGAGTGCGGCGCAGACGGCCGGGCGACGAGCTGCGAGCTCGTCCGCGTCCCTGTAGCTCTCTAGTAGATCCCGAGCCTCACGCAGTCACGAGCCCGCCCGGGAGCGGCTCCTCGGCGGTCGCGACCGCGGCCTCCTCGACCCGCCGCGGGGCCATCACCGCGTACGCGACGAACGGGAAGAACCAGGGCAGGTAAAGGTACGACCAGTGAGTCAGCACCGCCTCGAATCCGATCAGGAGCGCCCCGGTGAACGCGGCCATCTGGACCGGCGAGCGGTGCCGCGGCCACCTGTAGAGCGCGAGCGCGCCGAGGATCAGCGCAGCCTGCAGCGCATGCTGGAGGAGGTGAAGGTCCGGAAGCCCCTTTGCGTGGTACTGCTTCCAGTCCCAGAGCGAGAACGGCGAGTCCCTCCCGAACTGGTAGCCGAAGGTATGGCGTACGAAGACGAGCGCGTTCTCCGCCGGGTTCGAGCTGAGCAGGAGGACCGAGAACGCAGCAGCCGCAGCGACGAGGATCCCCACGAGGTAGCGGCGCTGCGAGCGCCAGTCGCGGCTGTCGGGATACCCGGCCCAGAGCGGCAGGATGACGAGCGGCGAGAACTTCACGAGCGACCCCAGGATCGCGCCGGCGCCGCGTAGGACGGGCGAGGTCAGGAAGTAGAAGCCGAAGATGAGGACCGCCGGCTGGATCATGTCGTTCGTGTTCGAGCTCGAGGCGTACTGCGAGAAGGGCCAGGCGGCCCAGGCGAAGCCGAGCGTCGCCGCCAGCCGCATCCCGCCGAAGCGCCAGCCGACGAGCCATGACCCCACGATCGCGAGCATGTCCCAGAGGATCGACGTCGCGTGGGCCGTCGGCAGCTTGTCCCACTTCCCGCTCCACCCGAAGAGCAGGTAGCCCGGGAGGTAGGCCTCGTAAGAGACCGGCCCGTAGGTGTCGCCCTGGGCGTCGGCCGCCTCACAGCGCCCGTTGGTCTGGATCCGGTTGCGGATCTCGCCGTTCTGGTCGGCCGGGCCGCAGGCGGGCCGGTTCCCCTCGATCGGGAAGGTGCCGTAGGGACTGTTGCCGGTGGCGATGCGCTCCGCGCCGATCACGCCGGACAGGCCGACGTCGATGACGTTCGAGTCGCGGATGTTGAGGCCGATCCGGAACCCACCGAGGAAGACGGTAGCCGCGATCAGCAGCCAGGCAGGCCAGAAGAGCGTCCCGCGAGGCGTCCGGTCCTTCCAGCCGATCCAGACGCAGCGCGCGAGCAGCCACGCGAAGCCGGGATAGGCGAGCGGCATCGCCGTGAAGATGTTCCCGTGGTTGAAGTAATAGAGCGAGACCGAGAACGAGAGCAGCATCAGCAGGTCGACCGTGCGCAGCGACCAGGGCCGCCGCCAGTCGATCAGCCCGATCAGGAACGCCGCGCAGAAGCCGAGCCATACCGGGTACGAGTTGATCTTGAGCCCGCCGAACGCGCCCGGAGACCCGCGCGCCATGCCCCAGGCGACCTGCGGCCCGGTCCAGGCGGTGGTGACGACGCCCGTCGCGTCGTCGACCGTTCCCGTCGCGATCTCCCCGGCCGCGCCGGAGAAGACGTCGACCGTCCACACGCCTTGCGAGTAGGTCGTCTCGGTCGTCGGATGTGGCGGGTAGCGGTCGAGCCAGGAGGCGACCTTGTGGTCGGCCAGGAGGATCCGCAGGGCCTGGCGCCCGTTGAGGCGTTTGCTGACCGGCGTGCTCGAGACCGTCGTGGTCGGCTGGCTCGGGAAGGTGACCGTCGTCTTGGGGCCGGAAGCCCGGGCGGCAGGCACGAACGGGAGAGCTATGGCGACGCCGGCGACGGCCAGGGCCGCCAGGATCCGGAGTCTCAGCGCCGGAACGACCAGAGCTTGTTCCCGAGGAAGTTGAGCGGGGTCACCAGGACGATTGCGATCGCCTGGGCCACAAGCTTGCCCATCCCCATCCAGTCGAGGAAGACGACGAGGGCGAGCTGATTGACGCAGAAGCCCGCCAGGGAGACGCCGAAGAAGCGGGCGCCCTGGTATCCGAAATGCCCCTTTGAATCCGCGAAGGTCCAGTGGCGGTTCCACCAGTAGTTGCTCGCGGCGGAGACGACGAAGGAGATCGCCGCGGCGAGATGTGCGCCGATCCCGAGAAGAGCAGCGTAGATCGCGAGGTTGATCGCGTAGCCAACGCCGCCGACGATCCCGAACTTCGCGAGTTGGATCCAGTTGGCTGGACTTCGGAGCGCCTCCACGGCGCGATTGGAACGCACAGCCACCATGTCATCGAGGCTAGCATCGGCATTTCCGGGCATCGGGTTAAGAACTCCCGGCGACTCGTGTGTTTCCCGGACGCGCCGCCGCCGAAACGACGTCGCCCCGGTCAGATCAGCCGCCGGTGACGAGCGGCACGAAGCGGGCGGAGATCGAGGCGACGAGCCGCGGCCCGGCGGGTGTCCGCTGGAGGGCGCAGAGGCGCTGCTCGCCTCCGCCGATCGTCAGCGGCAGGACGATCCGGCGCTGCTCCCGGAGCTCCGCCCACAACGCCTCGGGGACCGCCGGAGCCGCGGCGGCCACGGCGATCCCCTCGAACGGGGCGAGGGCCGGCAGCCCGAGCGAGCCGTCGCCCACGTGGACCTGGACGCGTGCGTAACCGGTTTCCGCGAGCGTGCGGCGCGCGGTCTCGGCGAGCTCGGGGAGCCGCTCGATCGAGTGCACCTCGGCTGCAAGCTCCGCCAGGACGGCCGCCGCGTAGCCGGAGCCGGTGCCGACGTCGAGCACACGCTCGTCACCGTGCAGCGCGAGGAGCTGGCACATGAGCGCGACCATGTAGGGCTGCGAGACCGTCTGGTCGAACGGGAGCGGCACGGGGAGGTCGTCGTAGGCCTGTGACCGGTACTCGGCCGGGACGAACGCCTCCCGCGGCACCCGCTCCATCGCGTCGAGAACGCGGGCGTCGTCGATGCCCCGCCGCTCGAGCTGCCGCCGGATCCAGGTCGGCCGCGACACGATGCCGAGCCTCAGGCGGCGTTCGCCACCGGAACGCGGAAGTGGGCGAGCAGGACGTCCTTGATCCCCGTGATCGAAGCGGGCGGCTCTCCGAGACCGACGGTCAGCATCGGCACCTCCGAGTCGGCCGTCGCAAGCGCGCCGTGGCTGCCTCCCCCGACGTGATGGCGACCGGCGAGATCGACGAACTCCCACCCTGCCGCAGCCGAGACGATCACCTCGCCTGCGTTGGGATTGCGAAGGGCGCCCTCGGCCCGAGCCCGGCCGTCGGGGTAGTCGTCGAGGATCGCCAGGTCCTCGTCGCCCTGCCGGCGCGCGACGACGGAGCCGTCCTCGAGGAAGAGCGCCACGTCGATCGAGGCCTCCCCGTCGAGCGCCTCGGCGAGCGCCCGCGGGTCGTCGCCGTAGAGCATCGCAGCGCGGTTCGACGCCGCCACGAACGCGCCCTCGACCTCGAGCCTCACCGACTGCTCGATCGGCGACTGGCCGTGGTCGGAGCAGAGGACGACCGCGTAGCGCTCGAGGAATACGTCCGGCCCGCCTGCCGCGTCGAAGAGCACCGCGATCGAGGCGTCCGCGCGGCCAAGCGCCTCGTACGCCGTGTCGGGACCGAGCGCGTGGGAGGCGTAGTCGTAGTCGGGCAGGTAGTAGACGAGCAGGTCGAAGCCGGCGCGCGTCACGAGCCAGCGACCGATCGTCGCGGCATAGGCGTCGATCGAGCCGAGCGAGCGGTTGAGGAACGCGAGCGGCGCACCGGTCGCGTCGGACTCGTAGACGCTGTAGAAGAAGAAACGCTTCGGCCCGTGCACGGGCGGGAAGCCGGGGATCTGCGCGAGGTGGCGATGGCGGCCGCGATAGGTGGTGATGTCGATCGCCGCAGTCGTCAGGCCGGTGTCCTCGAGGGCCTCGTAGATCGTCTCGGCGCTCTTGAAGAGGTGCGTCTCGTTGAGGTTGACGACCGTGTCGCGCAACCCCTGGACGAGGCCCGAGGCACGCATCGCCGCAAACGACGAGCCGTACTCGACGATCCGGCTCTCGGCGCGGTTCCACCAGACGAGGTGGGGGATGCCGTGCACCGCCGGATGCCCGCCGGTTGCGATCGAGGCGAGACAGACTGGAGTGAGCGACGGGAACGTCGAGGCGGCGCGGCGGTAGGAGCCGTGATCGAGCAGGAAGCGGAGCGCCGGCGCGGAGGTCGCCTCGAGCATCGACGGGGTGAGGCCGTCGATCACGATCAGGACAACCGGCTTGGCCGGCCTCGTGGGCTCGAACGCGATCGAGTCAGTCACGCGCGAGCGTGCGGAGCCCGGCGTGCCGCTCCGGCGTGCGCCTTCGCAGGCGCAGGCCGACGAGTGGCAGCCCGACCGCCTCGAGGAACCCCACCGCCGGCACGAAGGCGAGGGCGGCCGTGACGAGCGCGCCGAGCCCGACGAGCGCTGCAAGGCCGCCGCGGGTGCCGCCGCGCCGGAGCGCTCCCGCCACGATCGGGGCCGCACCGAAGCCTCCGGCGAGGCCGCCGACGGCGCCGGCCGCGCCGTCGTACCAGTGCAGGACGGCGACGCCGATCACCGCCGCCGCGACGGCGGCTCCCGCGGCCGCCACCGGCCAGCGCGGCACCCCGCCGGCGATGAAGACGCCGAGCGCCGCGCCGATGCCTGCAAGCACGCCGATCCAGTACCAGGAGCCCATCCCCGAGCGAGTGTACTCGGCGAGCCCTGGGATCCCGAAGCGCTTAGACCAGCACCGTGAGCGCGTTGCGAACCGCGCCGAACGTGGCGCTCGTGATGTCGCCGAGGTCCTCGCCGTCGACCTGCAGCGGCAGCGGCCGGTCGCAGCGGACCTCGAAGGCGTCGAGGTCGTGGCCGACGAGGACGCGGCGGTCGCCCGAGAGCGACCCGCGGAAGCCGCGCACGAGGAGCGCAGGGATCGCGGACGGCTCGACCTCGCGTGGCGCGACGAAGTCGAGCCCGGCGACGAAATCGGCCTCCCGGCTCAGCGTCACGGGCACCGGGCCGGCGTAGGTGTAGGGCTTCCCGTTGGTGACGAGCACGAAGGCGGCCCGCCCGTAGCCTTCGATCTCGAGCTGCGGAGCGATCCGGAAGCGCCGCTCGACGAGGATCCGCGCGATCGCGAGGATGAAGGCCGTGTTCCCGGCGCGGCGTCCCTCAGGGTCGCGGCCGCGCGCGTCGACCCGCCTGACCGCCTCGGCGTCGACGCCGATGCCGGCCGAGAAGCAGAAGAGGCGCCCGTTGACGCGCCCGAGGCCGATCGACGCGGTGTGCTCGGCCGCGAACGAAGATGCCAGCCGCTCGGCGGCGGCAACCGGATCCCGCGGCAGGCCGAGCGCCCTGGAGAACACGCTTGCTCCTCCTCCGGGCAGGAAGCCGAAGGGAAGCATGCCCGCGGCACCGTTGATCGCCTCGTTGTAGGTGCCGTCACCGGAGAAGACCACCAGCGCGTCGGCCCGCTCGGCAGCGCGAACCGCCAGCTCCGAGGCGTGACCGCGGTGCTCGGTCTGGTAGACGACGACCTCGGCTGTCCTCGCGAGCGCAGCGGTGACGGCTGCGACCCGACGTCGCGTGACGCCGGTCGAGTACGGGTTCACGATCAGCGCCAGCCTCCGCACGCGCCCATCGTAAGGGCGACCTCGAGCTCGGTTCGAGCTCTTATGCTCTGGCGGGTGCAGGAGGCTCTCGTCGATCGTGTGCTCGGACAGCTGCAGATCGCGAGGCCCGAGCCCGACCTGGCAGGCCTTCGGTCCGTGTACGGGGCGTGGTGTCGCTCCGTGCCGTTCGACAACACGCTCAAGCTGGTCCACGTCGCCGAGGGGCGGCCGGGCCCGCTGCCGGGCTCCACGGCCGAGGCGTTCTTCTCCGACTGGCTCGAGAACGGCACGGGCGGCACGTGCTGGTCCGGGAACGGCGCCCTGCACGACCTGCTCGCCTCGCTCGGGTTCGAGGTCGAGCGCGCGATCGCGACGATGCTGCGGACTCCGCAGGCGATCAGCCCGAACCACGGCTCGGTGATCGTCGCTCTGGAGGGCGAGCGCTGGATCGCCGACGCCTCGATCCTGAGCGGCGCGCCAATTGCGATCCCGGCGCCCGGGACGGAGAGCAACTCGGACCTGCTACCGCGATTCGAGTGGCTCGAAGGGAAGCCTGCGGTCCGATGGCGGATGCCGAGCGCCCCCGGCGGCTTTCTCTGCCGGATCGACCGGATCGGCGCCGGGTTCGAGGAGTGGGACGCGCTCCACCAGCGCACCGCCCGGTGGAGCCCTTTCAACTACGAGCTTCACGCGCGACTGCTGCGCGGCGAAGAGAGCATCGGGATCTCCTCGGGCGCGAAGTTCGCCTTCGCCGCAAACGGCGCGCTCTCGACGGCGCGGCTCGAGGGGGAGGACCGGGCGCGGTTCCTCGTCGAGGAGCTCGGCATCAGCCGCGAGATCGCACTGCTCGTCCCGCCCGACCGGCCGGTGCCGCCCCGGCCCGAGGCCTGACCCGCGATGACTCGACCCTGGCGAATCATCCGCTCTGCGCGAGCCCATGCTCGAGGTTCAGAATGGAGGCAGAAAGGAGGAGCGGATGAACATCCTTCACGCGGGCTTCGCTACGGCGGTGGTCGCGGCAGGGGTTCTGGCTTCAGCTCCCACAGCGGTCTCGTTCGCGCCGGCCGTCTCGGCCTACAAGTGGGCCCAGCCGGGCACGACGCTCGTGACGACGCCACACGCGCAACCTCCGGCGTGGCTGGGGATCGGAACGCAGCCGACGAGGCCGGCGCTTGCGACGTCGTCGTACCGGTGGGCGCAGCCCTGGAGCGCACCGGTGAGCACGCCGCATGCCCAACCCCCGGTACTGACCATCACCAGGTAGCGAGCGAGTCGACGGGCGGGCTTACCCGCCGTCAGAAAGCCGAGAACATCGCGACCTCTCCGCCGCCGAGGCGGATCAGGTCCGCTCGGCTCATCGTGACCGAGTCGGTGCGCGTGCCGGCGTTGAAGTTGACGGTCTCCACCTCGAGCAGGCTCTCGTCGTAGATCGTGCGGAGACCGAAGATGGCCCCGAGGGGCGGCACGGCGCCCTTGGGAAGACCGGTCGCCGCCTCCAGCTCCTCGTCGGTCGCGAAGCGGGCGCCCTTGCCGCCGACGAGCGGCGAGAGCAGCTTCCAGTCGACCCTCCGGTCGGCGGCGAGCACCGCGAGCACCAGGCCGTCCCGTCCCTTGACGAGCATCGCCTTCGCGCCCGAGCGGAGCTCCGAGCCACGGATCGCGGCGGCCTCGGCGCTGGTCGTCACGGCGTCGTGGTGGGCGAGCCGGAACTCGACCCCCTCGGCGCCGAGCAGCGCCAGGAGCCTCGCGTGGACGGAGGTCGAATCGCCGGCCGGCACGGCTCCATTGTCGCGCGCCACCTTGGTGGCGGCGAGGGGAAGGACGTAAGATCGCGCCACGGTCTCCACGGTCTGCATCTCGCACTCGACGGGCGCCGAAGGTGAGGCCGTGGCGCGGTCCGTCGCCTCGCAGCTCGGGTACCGCTTCGTCGATGACGAGGTGATCGAGCAGGCAGGCGAGTGGGTCGAGCTCGCTCCGGCCTTCGTCGCGGACGTCGAGCGGCGCAAGAGCCTGATTGCCCGGGTGCTCGGGAACCTCGTCGAGTCGAGCTCCACCCCGGTCGTGCCGACCCCGCGGGAAGGCCGAGCCCTCCCGAGCGACGCCGAGCTCCGGGCCCTGATCAAGCAGGTCCTGGCCTCGCTCGCCGAGAACGGCTCCGTGGTGATCGCCTCGCATGCCGCCTCGTTCGCGCTCACCGGGCGCGACATCTTGCGCGTGCTGATCACCGCCTCACCCGACACCCGCGCCGCGAGGGTGGCGGCGACGAAGGGCATCGACCTCGACGCCTCCAAGCGTCTCCTCAAGCAGGAGGACGCGGGCCGGGCCGACTACCTGAAGCGCTTCTACGGGGTCGACCGGGAGCTTCCGACCCATTTCGACCTCGTCGTGAGCACCGACGTCTTGACGCCCGAGCAGGCAAGCGGGGTCGTCGTCGCGGCCGCGGGGCCGGCCCGTGTCTGAGCTCGCGCCTCGCCAGCCCTGAAAACGCCTGGTTCGGCGCGGTTTTCCGTTTTCCCGGCACCGTAGACGGGGACTCTCTCGTCTGACATACTCGCGCGGTTTTCGGGGACTTCGAGCGAGGAGGGCGTGTGATGGGTTGGCGGTTCGAATTGCGTCTCGTGCGTGTGCTCGGCGTGGCTGGGCTCTGCGCCGGTGCGCTGATCCTGGCGTTCGTCGGCGAAGCCCGGAGCGAGGGGAGCTCGTCCGCGGGTGCACAGACGTTCCAGGTGAGCGTCGACGGGAGCGCCAAGGGCGCCAACGAGACCTTCATCGCCTACTTCCCGAGCCAGCTTCGCGTCCATCCCGGCGACACCGTGGTCTTCACCTGGCACGGGCCGGGAGAGCCGCACACGGTCACGCTCGGAACCGATGTCGACGCCCTGCTGACGGCGTTCGACAAGCTCAAGCCCGCCCAGCTCAACAACCCGCCCAAGTCGGTGATCGCGCTCGACGCGAGGCTCCCGCAGCTCCTCCCGCAGGGGCCTGGCGACGCGGTTCAGGACGCCGCGAACCCGTGCTTCGTCGCCTCGGGCCCGGTGCCCGCGAACGCCGCCTGCCCGAAGGGCGACACGACCCAGCCCGCGTTCGACGGCACCCAGGCGTACTACGACAGCGGCTGGAAGGATCCGGGCCAGAAGTTCACCGTGCAGATCTCGAGCGGGACGAAGCCGGGGACCTACCGCTTCATCTGCCTTCTCCATCGCGAAGGGATGACCGGGAAGCTGACGGTCGTGCCGTCGTCGACGCCGATCCCGTCGCCGGCTGCCGTCTCGGTCGCAGGCGCGAAGGAGCTCGCGAAGAACGAGGCGGGCCTCGCGGCTCCGCTCAAGGCTCTCCGGCAAGGCAAGCCGCCGATCCCGATCGGGCTGCCGGGGCAGAACCCCGCCCTCGCCGGCTCGGGGTCGCCGAACCAGGCCGTGGTCGGCTCGATCTCCGAGTTCGGGCCGAAGAAGATCAGCATCCCGGTCGGGGCGTCCGTGACCTGGTACTTCATCGGCCCCCATTCGGTCACGTTCGGCGCGACGAAGGCCGACGACGACATCCGCTCGGTCGCTGCCGACGGCACGGTTCATCTCAACCCGAAGGCGCTCGCTCCCGCCGGCGGGCCCGGCGAGCCGGCGAAGCCCCCGGCGGGCGGGTCGCCGACCAAGCCGAAGTTCGCGGTCGTGGCCTCCTCGACCTGGAACGGCAGGGGGTTCCACAGCTCGGGCGTGTTCGGCAACTCGGAAGGGCCGCCGGTGATCGAGGGCTACAAGCTCACGTTCACGCACAAGGGCACCTACAACTACATCTGCACCGTCCACGACGACATGAAGGGAACGGTCGTCGTCGGCGGAGGCTGAGCTTCCCGCTGGAGCAGGGAGCGCCGAGCAGGACGATGGCCGGCATCAGCGCTTGAGGGATCCCGCCAGAGGCAGGCGAGGAATCGCCTGGCACGTCGCTGGGGTGGTTTCGCTCGCCCTGGCGGTGAGCGGCTGCGGATCGAGACACGCGACCTCGACGACGACCGCCTCCGACACGACCAGCCTGCGCGGCCTGATTCCCCGGCCGTTGCCCCGGAAGCCACGGTTCACGCTCACCGACACCTCGGGTCGCGCCTACGACTTCACGTCGGCCACTCGAGGCACGGTCACCTACCTCTACTTCGGCTACACGCATTGCCCCGATGCATGCCCGGCGACGATGAGCGACCTCGCGTACGCCTATCGCCTTCAGTCGGAAGCGATCCGGCGCAAGGTCCGCGTTGTCTTCGTCACGGTCGATCCCCGCCGAGACACGAGTCCGGTGCTCCGCCGCTGGCTCGACCACTACAACAAGGCGTTCGTCGGCCTGACGGGGACACTCGCGCAGATCGACCGCGCCGAGGAGGCGGCCGGTGTCCCTCCCGCTCCGAGCGAGGCTCACAAGGGCAAGAGCTACGCGGTCGCGCACAGCAGCCTGCTCTTCGCCTACAGCCCCGACGGGCGGGCCCACGTCGTGTACGCGCAGGGCTTCAAGCCGACCGACTACGCCCACGACATGCCGCTGCTCCTTCGCTTCGCCAAGTCCTCCTAGATCCGTAGCTTTTGCTGATGCCGTTCCGCGTTCGCGCGGATGCGGGATATCTCCGGCATGTGTAACGCCCGCGAGGAGGTATCCGATGGCAAGACCGTTTCATCTGGTCGTACCTCAAGGCCCAAGCCCACGCGACGTTGGCCGTCTACTACGGCGCCAGGTCGGGTGGCGGCGACGAGTAGCCGCTGAACCGTCAAGCAGAGGTGCTTGGCTGCCCGGCCGGTACCGCTGACACAAGCCGCGCTGCGGTTCGCGCTGATGCGTCAGAGCATCATGATGCTATGATGCAGACGTGGGAAAGGTACGGACGACGGTCACGCTCGACGACGGCGTGCTCCGGGCCGTCAAGATCCGGGCGGCACGCCTTGGCCGCGGAGACAGCGAGGTCATCGAGGCATCGCTCCGCAGGGATCTCGGGCTCGATCTCCTCGATCGTCTGTGGGCAAAGAACGACCTTCCGGAGACCGACGCGACGGCACTGGCCGTAGAGGCGCAGCACAGCACACGCACGAAGGCGCGGTAGAACCCGGGTGCGGGCGGTTCTCGACCCGAACGTCATCCTCTCCGGGCTGCTCTCGCCGGGTGGAAATGCAGCGCAGCTGCTGAGAGCCTGGGAGGGCGGCGAGTTCGAGTTGATCGTCTCGGTCGCCCTGCTCGAGGAGCTGGGACGGGCCCTCGGCTACTCGAAGCTTCGTAGGCGCATCCCGGAAGAGGAGGCGGGACGCGTCCTTCAGTGGTTGTCGGAATCGGCGACCGTCGCCGGAGACCCGACGATCGAGGCGCCTGTCCGCTCGGCCGACCCCGGGGACGACTACTTGATCGCTCTTGCGTCATCCGCACAGGCGATCCTCGTCAGCGGTGACAAGCATCTCCTCGACCTCGCCGACCAGATTCCCGTTCTCGAGCCGGCGGGGTTCATCGAACAGCTCTCAGAGCAAGACCCTGGCCTCACCAGCTGAGCGCAGGCGCCACGGCAGGGACCTCGGACAGCGGACTGTCCGCTGCGCCCGCCAGGCGTGAGATTGAGTTCCCGATTGATACCTGAGCCGTTACATGGCTTCGGCACGCCTGGGATACTCGATTCGAAGCATGACCGGAGGCGACGGAAGACGAAGACGGTGCTTGCCGGGTTGGGGAAGCGGTCTCGCCTACGGTGTCGTCCTCACGACGGCGCTCGCGATGGGCGGTCTCGCAGCGGCGGCCACGCCTGCGCCGGCCGGCCGCTGGCAAGCGGGGGGAAACCAGTTCAGTGGCAGCTTCGCGGTCTCGGCAACAGCCGTTACCTCACGAAGCTTCACGGCGATGCACTGGCCGGGGCGAGGAACGGGTGCCCGGTTGTCCACCCGGGCGAGACGGTCGTCCTTCCCGCCAAGATCCCGATCACGCACGCTCTCCCGGCGGACGAGTACGTCGTGGAGTCGACGAGTAAGGTCGCGGAAGTTCCCCGCACGGGGGCGTGGGCGCGTCCGAGCGCTACGCGTCCTCGAGGCCCGTTCAGGCGACAGAACTCCCATCTGCCCGAGCGTACGTCTATGCCACCTGAAGACGCTGTCCATGAAACGGCACTGCGTTTAGAACCAAGTGATGGCCGTTGGTCGGCATCGGGGTTTGATCGGGTTGGTCGTGGCAGGAGTTTCAGCCATCATCGCGGGTTCGGCCGCCGCAGGGCCGTACTTCAATTCCTCACTACCGCGGGTGGCGCGACCGGGCCAGTTCGTCACCTTACGAACTGGAGCAGGCAGCAGGCGCGCAGGCGTGATGCCGCTCTATTTAGTGCGCAGCAGTCAGGCCTCAGCGCCTTACCCTTGCATTTGGCACGGTAAGAAAGCGATATGCGAGCCAACTGCTCGCTCCGCGCCAAGCGGGCCGCCGTACATCAGAATCGGAAGCGTCGATGTGCGACACGTTCCGGGAAGTCCAGCTGCTGGATACAACGTGACGGTCAAGTTCCGCGTCCCCGCTACGGCAGCGCCGGGCCGGTACGCATACGTTCTGTACTGCGCTTGGTGTGCGCCGAAAGGCGAGGGGAGCCTGATCGCGTGGCCGAATGTTTCGACCCGGCCGTTCCAGGAGCTAGACCGAGCAAATCGCTCATCGATGCTCCCCCAAGGATCGGGACCGCCCTGACTATCACGTAACCAGGGCCACCGAGTGGGCAGTTCGAGCGCGTCAGGGACGAGCATCTTCGACTGTGCCAGAGTGTCGTAGTGTTCCCTGAGGCGCGTTGCGGGTTTGTGGAGCCACGGAGCGCCGGGAAAGTCGGGCTGGTCACCGGGCTGTATGCCGCTCATTGCCCTCCAGCACTCGAAGACCTCGACCGCGGCCGGGATGAGGTTGATGGTGGGCGCCTCGCCTTCTTGGGGACGGCTCGACCGGTGGAGGCCGGTTCATCGCGCCGATCCTTCGGGGGTCTGAAGCATCGCAAGCACGGCGCGGCTTCCGACCACGACCCCGGACTGAACGCGGCCTTCGCGATCCAGCCTGATCGCGGTGGGGGTTCCACCGGCCGCGAACGCATCGGAGGCGCGCCATTCGGGGTCGAGGAGGACGCGCGAGGCGAACCCCTCTGCCCTCGTCGACTCGTTGTCGCCGGACGAGATGACGACAAGCGCAGGGGCGCTCGGCGCGCGCGCCGTCTCCCACGCGAGCAGGTCGGCATGCATTTCGCGACAGAAGCCGCAGCTCGGGTTCCAGAAGAGCACGGCGGTGTCGCCCTCGGAGCCGTCGAGCACCGGCACCTCCCGATTCTCGAGATCCCTGAGGACGAGGGACGGCGCCGGCTCTCCGATCGGGATTCCGCCCTTGGAGGCAACCCCGGCTGAGACGAGAGCGTCGGAGACGAGGCGCTCGACCCAGTCCGCCCCCGAGGCCATCCAGCTTGCGATCGTGCCGTCCGCGCCGACGAGCACCGCGCTCGGGGTCCCGTTCGCCTGGTAGGCGTCGTAGACCCGATGCTCCGCGTCGAGGAGCATTCGCTTCAGGTCGTGCTCCCACGCGTCGCCGCGAACGGCGCGCATCTCACCGCCACTGAGGAGCGCGATCGTGAGCGCGCCGGCGTGGTCGCGCTGCCAGCCCGCCACGACTGGCATCAGCGCGCGGCAGGGCCCACACGTCGGGCTCGTGAAGACAAGGAGCGCAGGCAGGCCCGGCTCGAGCAGGCTCGCAAGCGTCTGCGTCCCCCCGTCCATCGACGAGAGGGCGAACTCCGGCGCGACCGTCCCCGGCCGATGCCCGAGCTCCGGCATCGGCTCCGGCTCGGACTCGAGCTCGACGCCGGCCTCGGCGAGCGCCTGCTCGACACGGTCGAGACGGACGAGCAGGCGTCCGTGCTGCCTGAGGAGGTGGACAAACCCCAGCATCCCGAGCGCCGAGAGGGCGGCGAACCCGAGTCCGGCGGCGAGCAAGGCCACACCGGCGGTGTCGAGGCGACCGACCCAGGCGGTCGCGCTCGGCCGCTGGCCGCGCCAGCCCTCGACGAGCGCGAAGGCGGCGACTGCGGCAAGCACACCGTTCCGGATCAGGGTGCGCGGTCCGGCCGGCTCGGAATGCAGCGCACCGAAGCAGTGGCAGTCAGGCGTCCTGCCGCGGGCGAGGTTCACCGAGATCGCGCCGATGAAGAGAACGAGCAACACGAGCGCAGCGAGAGCCGCCCAGGCGGCCGTCGACGACGGCAGAAGGAGCACGGCGACCACGAACTCGAGCGCCGGAAGCATGACCGCTCCCGGCCGGGCGAGCCGGTGGGGCGCCCCGAATCCGGCAAGTGCCTCGCGGGAGCCCCTGCGATCGAACAGCTTCGCGACCCCAGCCGTCGCAAACACGCCGGTGAGAAGCAGCCGCGCGAAGAGGAGCGCGTAACTCACGTGCAGACCCCGTTCGTGCACTTCTGGCCGTGGGAGCAGCAGTTGAGGATGCCCGGATGGCCCGGCAGGTGGCCGCAGACGAGGTCCCTCGGACAGCAGAACGGGTTCGATCCGACCTCGGGTCGGAGCACCAGTGCGCCCCCCTTGGTAACGGAGACCTCACCGTCCGGACAGCAAAACTGCGGTTCGCCGTCGAGCAGCACCTGCCGATCCGGTGGGCAGCAGACGAACCGAGAGGTCTTGTCGATCCCGCCAGTTGGAGCCGATTCGCGGATGCACGCGGTGGGTTGGCGGCAGCACACACTTCTCGTCGTCGCGTAGGTGTCGAGTGTCGCGCCCACCGGGCAGCACCGCTCGGTCGCGTGCTTGCAGCATGTCCGCCTGTCGGAGCACGGGTCCTCAACGCCCGTGTCGCAGCACAGAGTCGGGCCGAGCACCGTGCAGCAGCGCCCGTTCCTGCACTTCTGCCCCGACGTGCAGCACTTCGAGCCGCACTTCGTCTGACCCGCCGGACAGGTCGACGCACATACAGGAGTCTTGGTGCCGCAGAACTGCCCTCTGGGACAGCAGTAGGGGTAAATCCCCGTGACGCAGCACGTCGTCCCGGACGGACAGCACGCAACCTGAAGGTTTCCGATCGAGTCCCTTCGACCGACGCAACATGCGGTATTGGGCGCGCAGCAAGCGATGTCCTTGCCCGCGGTCCCGGCGCACTGCCTGAGGTTCGGCGCACAGCCGGACGCTCTGCCGACCCGAGCCGGAAGCGCTCGTGCCGGTCGCGGACGCGCAAACGGCAGCACGGCCGCGACGGTGCCCGCAAGAAGGCGCAGCGCGCGGCCGCGAGGCATCGGCTCGGCAAGCCTACGAGCAAGGTCGTCCAGCGGCGAGGTGCCCGCCATGAACCCGGTTAATACGACAGAGCGGCTTCCGAGTCAAGTCGTCGCGCAGATGAGGAACATGACCTCGACCTCGCAGCCCGAAACAGGACGAGGCGGTCCTTGAGCTCCCCGACTCCCGCGGTCGCACACACAACGGCGTCAAGAAGCCGTGCGAGCGGAGCGCGGGGCTCACGTGCAGGCGCCAGTCACGCACCTCTGACTGTGCTGGGAGACGGGCCGTCGATGATCGTAAGCATCGAAAAGGTCCACCTGCGCTTGCTTGCTTCAACGGGTCGAGCCTTGAAGAGGGTGAGCGACTGCGGTCGGTCGTCAGCTGCCTGATCGTTGGTGGCGTTCTTGGTCATCGTGGTGTGTCGAGCCCAATAGCCGCTTCGACGGCTCGTGCTGCGGCTCGAAGCACGGGAATCGAGGCGGCGCGTCAAGGAAAGACGGCCAGTGCGCGGGACGTCGGAAGGAAGGGGGTTTTTGGGTGGCGTGACCCCCTGAGTCGTTCGAGTCCCCGGCCGAACGGCACGTCGACCCGCCTGTTGGACTCGTCCCATACGAGCCGGTCTAGATCAAACCAGCAGTCATGCGACAGCCACGTGACCCTGTCGAGGTCGGGAGGAGTCGTCGCGCGGAAGACCGGTACGAGCATGGTCCCATAGTGACCGAAGGAACCCCGATGCGGTCTGGATCGCTCCCAGCCGTGCTGTCGAGGCCGACGCCGCTCGGCTGCGCGAGCGTGCTTACGCCCGGCCCCCGGATTCCGGCGGCTCGGAAGGTCTACGAGCTCAGATGAGCGTCAGTGCGAGGAGGGCTCGCCGATCAGCCCGTTCGTGTCCGAGCTCATCGCGAGCCAGACGAGAACAAAGATGTCGACGAGAAGCGCGCCGATCGCGAGGCCGAGCACCCACGCGTCGCCGGTGCCGAGGCAGATGCCGACGAACACGGCCATCACGAGAGCCGGGAGCCCGAACCAGATCATCCAGCGCTTCTGCTCGGCGGCCTCGACCGCTGCAGGGCTCAGCGCCGCCGCCGGCGCGACCGCGGGGACATCGCTCGCTGCGAGAGCATCGGCAGATGCAACTGCGCTCATTCTTCACTCCTCCAGAGGTAGGGCGCAGCGTCGCGCCGATTTCGAACGCACAATTGGTAGCACACGCGCAACCGCCGGTGAGACGGCTGCAAATCGATATTCGTGCTGAATTGCACGAGCTATTCGTGCCGATCGGCACGAACCTCGGGAAGAGCGCCGGCGGGGCGCGGGAGCTAGACCTTGGGTGCCCCCGAAAGGCTCGGATAGCGGGATGTGAGCAGGAAGACGTAGCCGTAGGTCTGAACCTCGTAGCGGAAGAGCCAGACGCTGATGTTCTCCATCCCCTCGTTCATCCGGCCGAAGATCAAGGCGTAGAACCAGGAGAGGAACGCGATCACGTTGTTCACGAGCCTGAACACGTACGAGAGGATGAATGCCGGGATCGCGAGGAGAAGGCGGAAGAAGACCCCGAGCCTTCCCTGAGGCGCCGCCGGTGCGATCGTCACGTCGACGGGATAGGGCTGCCCGTTGGAGAACGGCGGCCACGGGTTGGCGAGCAGGAGCATGTAGGCGTTGACGCGCGTCGCGTAGCGCACGTAGCTCGCGAGGAACGAGTGGAGCCCGTCCGGCACCCGCCCGGCGAAGATCGCGATCAGCCAGGCGAGCACGACCGCGATCTCGGCCACGAACCCCCAGAGCGCGAGGGCGATGAACGCCGGGATCGCGAGCAAGAGGCGAAAGAAGACGGTCAGGCGGGATCGCCTCAGGTCGTCGGTGACGACCAGGGCGATCGGGTGGGTCCCTGCGGATGGAGCCACGTCCGACATCGGTTGGGCCTCCCCGTTGAAGCGGTCAGTGGACCAGCCACCTAACCGTAGACCCCTCCTCCGACGGAACGACGCTCGGGACCGGGGCCCGCCTGCCGCCCGGATACATAGAGTTAGCCGGCAGACGCCCCGGGGAGAGCGCCGCCGGAGGCCGAAGGAGGGTGCACGTGAGGCGACAACTCGCCGATGCCGGACTCGCGCCCGCGTCGTGAACGGCGCGGCAGCGGGGCTTGCCCTCTTTGCCGGGCTCGCGGGCTCGGTTCAGGTCGCCGTGATGGGCCGCTTCGGCGGGCGGATCGGCATCGTCGAGGCGCTCACGTTCGCAACCGCGGTGCAGCTCCTTCTGGCGGCGGTCATCCTCCTCGCCGCCCGGCAGGGCCTCGGCGACCTCGGCGGCGCCTTCCACAGCCCGCCGTGGCTGTGGGCAGGCGGACTGATGGGGCTGCTCGTCGTCTTCACGATCACGTTCGCGCAGCCGCGGATCGGCGCGACCGCGACGATCGGGATCCTGATCGCCGGCCAGCTCGCGATGGGCGCGGCGATCGACCGGTTCGGGCTCTTCGGCGTCGACCAGATCGCACTCTCCTGGCCGCGCGTGCTCGGAATCGTGCTGCTCGGCGCCGGCGCGGCGCTGTCGCTCGCCAAGTGAGCAACCGGACAGGATGAGCCACAGGACGAAGGTGTGGGTGGCCCTGTGGGCCGTCTACATCATCTGGGGCTCGACCTACCTCGGGATCAGGATCGCGGTCGAGACGCTCCCGCCGCTGCTCGCGGTCTCGACGCGGTTCATCCTCGCCGGGACGATCATGGCGACCGTCGTGATCGCCCGCGGCGGGTCGATGCGCATCTCCCGCCGCGCGTTCGGCTCGTGCGCCCTGATCGGTTGCCTCCTGCCGGGGGCGAACGCCGTCCTCTTCTACGCCGAGCGCGACGTGCCGACGAGCCTCGCCTCCCTGCTGATCGCATCCGTCCCGCTGATCGTCGTGCTCCTGCGCCTGGCCGACCGCGAGCGGCTCTCCGGGCCGGCGCTCGCCGGGGTCGGGGTCGGCTTCGCCGGCCTCGCCGTGCTGCTCCGCCCCGAGGGCGGGGCGACCACCCTCGGGATCGGCCTGTGCATGCTCTCGGCGGTCATGTGGTCGCTCGGCTCCTTCGCCTCGGCGCGCCTGACGATGCCGGACAACCCCTTCGCCGCGACCGCGTGGGAGATGCTCGTCGGCGGATTCGTGATGCTCCCTGCCGGAATCGCCATGGCAGGCTCGGTCTCACCGTCGACCTCCTCGGTGCTCGCCTGGCTCTACCTCGTGACGATCGGCTCAGTCGTCGGCTTCACCGCGTACACCTGGCTCCTCGCGAGCGCGCCGCTCGGTCTCGTCGCGACCTACGCCTACGTGAACCCGATCGTGGCGATCATCCTCGGCGTCCTCGTCCGCAACGAGCACATCTCGGGCCGCATCCTCCTCGGCGCGGCCATTGTCGTCTCCGGCGTCGCGCTCGTCGTGCGCCGCGAGCCGCCCGCCTCGCACAAGCCGGAGGAGGGCGTCCGGTGAGCTACAGCCCGACGATGTCGTCGAGCCTGACCGGCGCCCGAGAGAGCTCGCGCCCGGTCGCATCCCGCAGCGCCGCGACCACCGCGGCGGTGGAGACGACGGTGGGAGGCTCGCCCACGCCCTTGACGCCGTAGGGAGCGCCCGGGTCGGGATCCTCGAGGATCACCGTCTCGACCACGGGCATGTCAAGCGCCGTCGGGATCAGGTAGTCCGTGAAGCTCGCGTTCGTGATCAGCCCGCCGCGGGTCTGGATCTCCTCCATCACCGCGAGGCCGAGCCCCTGCGCGATCCCACCCTCGATCTGGCCCTCGACCGCGCGCGGGTCGACCGCCTTCCCGACCTCCTGAGCCGCGCCGATCCAGACGACGCGCGTGAGGCCGAGCTCGACGTCCACCTCGGCGACGACGCGCATCGCCGAGACGGCGAAGGAGACGTGCGCGCGCTCACCCGTGATCTGTCCGGTCTCCGGGTCGAGTGGGGTCGTCTCGGCGTGGCGGAAGACCCGTTCGACGTCGACCTCGCCGCCGCCCTGCGCCGCCTGCTCGGCGAGCGCCGCCCGGCACGCGTCGCGGACGGCTCCCGAGACCATGAGCGTCTGGCGTGACGCCGAGGTCGAGCCCGCGGAGTCGACGGTCGCGGTCGACTGGGGCGCGAGCCTGACCGCGTCGGTGCCGAGCTCGGTCCGGGCGACCTGGAGGATGACGCTCGAGACCCCTTGCCCAGCCTCGGCGGCGGCGCAGTGCACCTCGGCGCTGCCGTCGGCGAAGAGACGGACGCGCGCCGCGCAGTAGTCGTCGAAGCCCTCGGAGAACCCGATGTTCTTGAACCCGACCGCGAAGCCGGTGCCGCGCCGCACCCCCTCGCCTCGCGTCGTGTTGCCCGCGCCGCCGGGCAGCCGCAGCGAGTCGCGCGGGAAGGCCTCGGCCGCGGGCGGCTCGAGCGCCGCGGCCCGGCGGATCACCTCGGCGGTCGGAAGCGAGCACTCGATCCGCTGCCCGGTCGGCAGCGTGTCCCCGGGAGCGAGGGCGTTCCGGACGCGCAGCTCGACCGGGTCGAGCCCGAGCGCGACGGCGAGCTTGTCCATCTGGGCCTCCCCTGCAAAGCACGTTTGCACGGCGCCGAAGCCGCGCATCGCGCCGCAGGGCGGGTTATTCGAGTAGACGACCGTCGACTCGATCAGCGCGTTCGGCACCGCATAGGGCCCGCAGGCGAAGGCCGCGGCGTTGGAGCAGACCGCCGCCGAGCTCGAGGCGTAGGCGCCTCCGTCGAGCAGGATCTTCATCTCGACGCTGACGAGCCGCCCGTCGGCCGTTGCCGTGTGCCTCGCCCAGGTCTTCGACGGGTGCCGGTGGACGTGACCGGTGAACGACTCCTCGCGGTTGTAGACCATCTTCACCGCACGACTCGTGTGGAGCGCGAGGAGCGCGGCGTGGATCTGCATCGAGACGTCCTCGCGCCCGCCGAAGGCACCGCCGACGCCGGCGAGGTGGACGCGCACCCGCTCGGCGGGAAGGTCGAGGCAGGGCGCGATCTGCGCCCGGTCGACGTGGAGCCACTGCGTCGCCACGTAGATGTCGACGCCGCCCTCGCCGTCCGGCACGGCAAGGCCCGACTCGGGGCCGAGGAAGGCCTGGTCCTGGATCCCCGTCTCGTAGACGCCCTCGACCGCGACCTCCCCGCGCGCGTCCGGGTCGCCGTGCCGGATCACGATCGAGCGCACGACGTTCGGGCGGTCGTCGACGCGGTAGCCGTGGCCCTGGGTGGGCCGGTCGGGATGGAGCTCGGGCTGCTCGGTGGCCCGCTCCATGTCGACCACGAGCTCGAGCGGCTCGTACTCGACCCGGATCCTCTCGGCGGCGCGGCGGGCCTGCTCGGGATGATCGGCCGCGACGAGCGCGACGGGCTCGCCGAAGTAGCGGACCCGGTCGATCGCGAGCACGGGCTGGTCGCGGAACTCGAGGCCGTAGCGCTTGTCGCCGGGGACGTCGGCGTGCGTCAGCACCGCATGGACCCCGGGCACCGTCGGCGCGTCGGCGAGGTCGATCGAGACGAATCCGCGCGTGCGCGTGCGGGCTTCGCAGCGTGTGGCCCCAGAGCATCCCGGGCGCGTTGAGGTCGCTCGAGTAGGCGAAGTCTCCCTTCACCTTCGGCACCCCGTCGGCTCGGCGCAGACTCTCCCCGATCCGGCCGGTGACGAGCCGCTTTGGCGCGATCGTGCTCATCGGACTGCCTGCCCGGCGGCGAGCCGAACCGCGTCGAAGATCTTCTCGTAGCCCGTGCAGCGGCAGAGGTTCCCGGAGAGCGCCTCGCGGATCTCGTCGTCCGACGGATCGGGCGACCGCTCGAGCAGGTCCGCGGCGGCGACTACGAGCCCCGGCGTGCAGAACCCGCACTGGACCGCGCCGGCCTCGACGAACGCCTCCTGCACCGGATGGAGGCTCTCGCCGTCGGCGAGGCCCTCGACCGTCGTCACCTCGTGCCCGTCGGCCTGCGCCGCGAGGACGAGGCAGGCGCAGACGAGGGTGCCGTCGAGGATCACCGAGCACGACCCGCACTCACCCTGCTCGCAGGCGTTCTTCGAGCCCGGGTAGCCGAGCCGCTCGCGCAGCGCATAGAGGAGCGACTCACCCTCCCAGCAGTCGGCCTCGGCAGCGACGCCGTTGACGCGAAGCGAGACCCTCACGCCGCGAGCGTCCGTTCCAGGGCCCGCTCGGCGAGGACCCGCAGCGCGTGGCGGCGGTAGGCGGCACTGCCTCGGACATCGTCGATCGGCGAGGCGGCAGCCGCGACCGCCTCGGGGAAGCTCGCAGCCTCACTCCTTGGCGCAGTCACGAGCACGGGGCGCGGGCCTGCCGAGCCGAACGAGGCCCGCAGCTCGTCGCCGGCCACGAGCGCGAGGGAGACGACGGCGATCACCATCGCGTTCCGGGGGCCGACCTTCATGAACGTCTGCGGCGCACCGGACGGCGTCACCCAGACGGCGGCGATCAGCTCGTCGGGCTCGAGCACGTTTCGCTTCACGCCGGTGACGAAGTCGCCGAGCGGTAGCCGTCGCACGCCTCGGACGGATGCGCATTCGATCTCGGCGCCCTCGATGTGGAGGGGCGGCAGCGCGTCACCCGCCGGCGACGAGGTCGCCAGGTTCCCGCCGATCGTGCCGCGGTTGCGGATCTGCGGCGACCCGACCGTGCGCGAGGCCTCGGCGAGCGCGGGCAGCTTTGCCGCCAGCTCGGGCTGCATGGCCTCGGTGTAGGTCAGGCCGGCGCCGAGCCGGAGCGCGGCTCCCTCTTCGCGCCAGCCTCGAAGCTCGGCGACCTCGCCGAGGTTGAGCACGACGCCCGGGCGCGCGCGGTCGAAGTTGAACGCGACCATCACGTCCGTGCCGCCCTGGATCGGGAGCGCATCGGGATGAGCCGCCTTGAGCTCGAGTGCCTCGGCGAGCGAGCGCGGAGTCAGAACGTCCACGGGCGGAACTGTACGGTTCCCGGGCCATGTCGTCAGACGCGCCGCAGGCCCGGAGAGAGCCGTCGTGATCCTCGCGAACGCCCGGATCGTGACGATGGACGACGCGGGCACGGAGCTCGAGCCCGGGTGGATCCGGTTCGAGTCGGGGCTCGTCGCCGAGCTCGGGACCGGCGAGCCTCCCGGGGCTGCCGAGGATCTTCACGGCGCGGTCGTCACACCGGGCCTCGTCAACACCCACCACCACCTCTACCAGACGCTCACGCGGGCAGAGGCGCAGGAGGCCGACCTCTTCACCTGGCTGCAGACGCTCTATCCGGTGTGGGCGCGGATCGACGACGAAATGCTCTACGCCGCCGCGCGCACGGGCCTCGCCGAGCTCGCCCTCTCGGGCTGCACGACGGTCTTCGACCACCACTACGTGTTCCCGCGGGGCGTCTCGGGCCTCGTGGAGGCAGAGCTCCAGGCGGCGGCCGACCTCGGAGTCCGCATCGTCGCCTCGCGCGGATCGATGGACCTCGGGGTCTCCGACGGGGGGCTTCCGCCCGACAACCTCGTCGAGCAGGTCGACGACGTCCTCGCAGACACCGAGCGGCTCGCCGCGATCGTCGACGGGGCGATGACCCAGATCGTCGTCGCGCCGTGCTCGCCCTTCTCGGTGACGACGCGGCTGATGGAGGACTCGGCGGCGCTGGCACGGCGCCTCGGCCTGCGCCTCCACACGCACCTGGCCGAGACGGTCGAGGAGGAGGCCTACTGCCGCCAGATCTTCGGCTGCACGCCGGTCGAGTACCTCGAGCGGGTCGGGTGGCTCGAAGACGACGTCTGGTGCGCGCACTGCGTGCACCTCTCGCAGGCAGAGATCGAGCGCTTCGGCGCGCACGGGGTCGGTGTCGCGCACTGCCCCACCTCGAACCTCAGGCTGGGCGCGGGCGTCGCGCCGGTCCGCCAGCTCCTCGACGCCGGCGTGGAGGTCGGGCTCGGGGTCGACGGCTCCGCGTCCAACGAGCGCAGCGACCTCTTCTTCGAGGTCAAGCAGGCGCTCCTCATGGCTCGCGGGCGCGGCGGGCCGGCGGCGATGACCGCGCGCGAGGCGCTTCGGCTCGCCACCCGGGGCGGCGCGGCGGTGCTCGGACGGGACGACCTCGGCTCGCTCGAGCCGGGAAAGCGCGCGGACCTCGCGGTCTGGAGAATCGACGGGCTCGAGCTCGGAGGAGCCCGCGATCCCGTCGGCGGCCTCGTCCTTTCGGCGCCCCACCACGTCGAGCGGCTCTATGTCGGCGGTGAGGAGGTCGTGCGGGCCGGAAGCCTGACCGGCGCCGACGCCGGCGAGATCGCCCGCGAGCACCGCCGGCAGGCCGCGCGCCTCTGGTCGAGCTGACCGGGACAACGTGAGCCGGCCGCCACGAGCCAGGCTCTTGTGATCCAGATCACAAAGGCAATTCGGATCGAGGCGGCGTGCGACCACCGCCCGGCGTAGAGTCGGCTCATGACGGTCTCGACCCACGTCCTCGACACCGAGACCGGCCGGCCGGCGAGCGGCGTCCGCGTCGAGCTCTGGCAGGGAGACGAGCTCGTCGGCGGCGCCGAGACCGACGGCGACGGCCGGATCGCGGCCCTCGGCGAGGGCGGCCCCGGGAGCTACCGCATCGTCTTCTTCCCGGGCTCGCCGTTCTTCCGCCGGGTGGAGCTCGAGGTCGAGCTGCACGAGGGCCACTACCACGTCCCGTTGCTCGTCTCCTCGTACGCATGCGCGACCTACCGCGGAAGCTGAGCGCCGAGGAGCTCGCCGGGCTCTTCGAAGGCCGGACTCGCTTCGTCGAGCGGCTCGCCGAGCTCGACGACCCGCTGACGCAGGCCCACACCGTGGTAGCCACGCTCTCGGACGACGAGAAGAAGGAGGTGCTCGACGCCCACCCGGCGATCGGCGCGAAGGCGCTTTCTGCTCGCTCCGCGGCCGAGCAGGGCGACGACGAGGCTCCCGAGCTCGAGCAGCTGAACCGGCTCTACGAGGAGCGCTTCGGCTTCCGGTTCGTCGTCTTCGTCAATCGCAGGCCCAAGAGCGAGATCGTCCCGATCCTCCGCGAGCGCCTCGACCGCACACGTGAGGAAGAGCTCTCGACGGCGCTCGACGAGCTCGTGTCGATCGCCCAGGACCGATGGCGGCGTGAGCGCCCCTAACACGATGCGCACGGGCCGCCTGGACGCGCTGGGCACGCACCCTGCGTCCTTGCAGTGCACGCACCCATCACGACCAGTCAGCGCGAGGGCATCGTGTTAGGAACGCTGGGCGCCCCGTCCGATTACTGGTGGAGCTGGGGCGACCTCGTCTTCCGCTGGCTCCACGTCGTCGCGGGCATCGCCTGGGTCGGCGCCTCCTTCTACTTCATCGCCCTCGACAACCATCTCAAACCGCCTGCAGAGCAGGCCGACGCCGACCGCGGGGTGGGCGGGGAGGCGTGGGAGATCCACGGCGGCGGCTTCTACCGCGTCGAGAAGTTCCGGGTCGCGCCCGAGACGCTGCCGAGCCCGCTCTACTGGTTCAAGTGGGAGGCCTATACGACCTGGCTCTCGGGCTTCGCGCTGCTCGTGGTCGTGTACTTCGCCCACGCCTCGAGCTTCCTCGTCGACCCGTCGGTCGCGAAGCTCTCGACCGGGGAGGCGATCGCGATCTCGATCGGCGGGCTCGTGCTCGCCTGGCTCGTCTACGACGGGCTCTGCCGCCTCCTCGGCGACTCCGACTGGCTGCTCGCTCTCGTCGTCGTCGCTCTGGTGGTGCTCGCATCCTGGGGTGCCTCGCACCTTCTCGCCGCCCGGGCGGCCTACATCGAGGTCGGCGCGATGCTCGGGACGATCATGGTCGGGAACGTCTTCTTCGTGATCATCCCGGCCCACTGGAAGCTGATCCGGGCGAAGGAGGCGGGCGAGCCGCCGGATCCGCGCTGGAACGCGAACGGCAAGCAGCGCTCGGTGCACAACAACTACCTCACGCTCCCGGTGCTCTTCGCCATGCTCTCGAACCACTTCCCGTTCACCTACGGGCACCGCCATGCCTGGCTGATCCTGGTCGCGGTCATGGCGCTCGGCGCCTGGCTGCGGCACTTCTTCAACCTGCGCCACGCCGGCCGCAACGCCTGGTGGATCCCCGTGAGCGCTGCCGCAGGCCTCCTCGCAGTGGCGGTGCTCATCCGCCCGACGAACGCAACCCCGAGCTCGAGCGGGCCGCCGCCGAGCTTCGCGACCGTCCAGGCGGTCATCTCGGAGCGCTGCGCGCCATGCCACTCCATCACGCCGACCGAGCCTGGCTACAGCTCGCCGCCCGCCGGGATCATGTTCGACACGGCCGCCGAGATCCGCGCCAATGCGTCCCTGGTCGACGCGCTCGCCGTGCAGTCCCGCGCGATGCCGCTCGGCAACGCGACGCACATGACCGACGCGGAACGGGCGACCCTCGCGCGCTGGCTGGCGTCTCGGTAATTTCCCTGCCGTGCTCGAGATCGTCGCCGCCGGCTTCGCGTTCAAGGCCCGCTTCGAGGAGGCCGACGCCCCGGCGACCGTGGCCGCGTTCCGCTCGATCCTGCCCTTCGAGGACAAGATCATCCACTGCCGCTGGAGCGGGGAGTCGAACTGGATCCCCTGGGGCGACCGCGAGCTCGGGATCGGCGCCGAGAACGCGACCTGCTACCCGGCCCCCGGCGAGCTTCTCCTCTACCCGGGCGGGCTGAGCGAGACCGAGCTGCTCTTCCCGTACGGCCACTGCGCCTTCGCCTCGAAGGCGGGCGCCCTTGCCGGCAACCACTTCGCGACGCTCGTCGAGGGCAACGAGAACCTGGCAGAGCTCGGCCGCCTCACCCTGTGGGAGGGCGCGCAGCCGATCTCCTTCAAGGAGCGCTAGGAAGAGGTCTTGCCAGTGCCGGCGCCGGCGCCGGCCATCATCAGGCCGAGCTCCTGCACGCTTGCGCTCGCCGCGGGAACCTGGCCGACGAGCGTTCCCTCGTAGATCACGGCGATCCGGTCGGCGAGCTCGAGGATCTCGTCGAGGTCCTCGCTGAACACGAGCACCGCCGCGCCTTCCTTCGCGGCCTCGCTCAGGTACGAGCGCACCGTCTCGGTCGCGCCGACGTCGAGGCCCTGCGTCGGCGAAGCGGCGATCACGACCTTCGGGCTCCCGGAGAACTCGCGGGCGAGGACGACCTTCTGGAGGTTGCCGCCCGAGAGGACCCGTGCCGGCGAGGCAGGCCCGGGAGCTGCGATCCGGTAGCGGTCGATCAGCTCGAGCGCCCGCTCGCGGATGCGGGCCAGCAGGAGCAGCGGCCCGCGCGAGACCGAGGGCTCGCGGTAGGAGCGGAGGACGAGGTTCGAGGCGATGCTGAGCCCGGGAGCGGCGCCGGTCCGGAGCCTGTCCTCCGGGACGAAGGCGATTCCCGCCTCGAGCGCAGCGCGTGGATCGCCCGGGCGAACCGGAGCGCCGCCGACCTTCACCCATCCCTCGAGCGGAGGGCGCAGTCCGGCGATCGTCTCGGCCAGCTCACGCTGGCCGTTCCCCGCCACGCCTGCGATCGCCACGATCTCGCCCGCTGCCACCGAGAGCGAGACGCCCCGGACGGCCTCCTCGCCCCGGCTTCCGAGCGCGCGGATCCGATCCAGCTCGAGCACGACCTCGCCGGGCGCGGGACGGAGCTCGCGGCTTGCCTCGCGGAGCTCGTGGCCGACCATCAGGGTCGCAAGCGACCGCGGCGTCGCCTCGTCCGTCGCGACCGTCGCCACGGACTTGCCGCCGCGCAGGACGGTCACGCGGCTCGAGACCGCCGTCACCTCGTTGAGCTTGTGCGAGATGAAGATCACCGTACGACCCTCGGCGACCATCTCGCGCAGCGTCACGAAGAGCGCCTCGGCCTCCTGCGGCGTCAGCACCGCGGTCGGCTCGTCGAGGATCAGGATCCGCGCATCGCGATAGAGCGCCTTGAGGATCTCGACGCGCTGCTGCTCGCCCAGCGAGAGCTGCCAGATGCGCGCCGACGGGTCGACCTTGAGCGAGTAGCGCTCCGACAGCTCGGACACGCGCCGCGCGATCCGGCCCGGGTCGATCCGGAACGCTCCCTCGCCCTTGCGGCCGTGCTCGACGAGCGCGATGTTCTCGGCGACGGTAAAGGGCTCGACGAGCCGGAAGTGCTGGTGGACCATGCCGATTCCGGCGTCGAGCGCCTCTCGCGGCGTCTCGAAGCGGACCGGCTCGCCGTAGAGCAGGATCTCGCCCTCGTCGGGTCGGTAGAGCCCCGTGAGGATGTTCGAGAGCGTGCTCTTGCCCGCCCCGTTCTCGCCGAGGAGCGCGTGCACCTCTCCGACGGCCGCCTCGAAGTCGACGCCGTCGTTGGCGACCACGCCCGGGAAGCGCTTCGTGATGCCCCGCATCGCCACGGCCACCCGTTGCGGGGCGGCCGTGGCGCTTGCGGACGGTGCGGACACTTCCGGTACCGGCGCTACCCCTTCGGGCTGCCGACGATGCCCTTGGCCAGCCAGTTCACCGAGTAGAGCTGGTTGACGGTGAGCTTCTTCCCGGCCGGCACGACGACCTTGCCCGCCTGGTTGGTGATCGGCCCGGCGAACTCGTAGAAGCTGCCGCTCTCGATCGCCTTCTGCTTCGCCGCGATCAGGGCCTTCGTCTTGGCCGAGACCCCCGGGCCATACGGTGCAAGACCCGTGAAGCCGTCCTTGATCGAGCCGTAGTAGAAGCCCGGCTTCCAGGTGCCGTTCATCCCTGCCTCGACCCGCTTCAGGTAGTACGGCCCCCAGTTGTAGACGGCGGCGGTCAGCCACGACTTCGGCGCGAAGTTCGAGGAGTCGGAGTCGTACCCGACCCACGGAATGCCCTTCGACTCGGCGAACTGCCCGGTCGCCGGCGAGTCGACGTTCTGGCCGAGCACGCATGCGCCGGCGCTGACGAGGCTCTCGGCGGCCTTCTTCTCCTTCGCCGGGTCGTACCAGCTGTTCGTCCAGACGAGCTTCACCGTCGCACCCGGATGGGTCGCCTGCGCACCGAGCGCGAACGCGTCGGCATGCCGGATCACCTCCGGGATCGGGTAGGCGACGACGTAGCCGATCGTGTTGCACTTGGCTGCGGCGCCGGCAGCCATTCCCGACAGGTACACGGTGTCCTCGGCGGCGCCGAAGTACTCCGCCAGGTTCGGCGCTGTGTCTGTTCCGGTTGCCTGCTCGAAAAGGACGTCCGGGTACTTCGCCACGAACGCCTTCGACAGGTACCCGTACGAGGTCGCGAAGATCATCTTGTAGCCCTGCGCAACCAGGCTCTGAACCGTCTGGGCGAACTGCGCCCCGACCGCGATGTTCTCCTTGTAGGTCGTCTGCACCTTGCTGCCGAGCTTCTTCTGGACGTAGTTCATGCCGTCCACGTGTGCCTGCGACCAGCCGCCGTCGTTGTGCGGCCCGACCAGGATCCAGGCGACCTTGTACGGCGAGGCCGTCTGCTTCGCCGATCCCACGCCCGACACCACGAGCGCTGCCGCCAGAGCCGCAGACGCCGCGGCGGCGAGCGCAATTCTCCTCCCTCTCATGCTCTCCCCTTCCTCGTTCCGTCCGAGTGGCAGACCAGGCCGCGACTATATGGAATCCCGGCGCATCCTGACTAGGCCCTTTCCGGCAGCTGCTAACTCCGGATCGGCGTGACGGGCTCGCCGACGGGGTCCTCGGCGCTCCACGGGAAGACAATCCAGCGGTCGGTCGTGCGCCACACGTACTCGCAGTGCACCTCCGACCACGGCTTCTCGTAGAGGACGGCGCAGCGGACCTCGGCGACCTTGCCGGCGCAGAAGCTCTTGACGAGCGCAAGGGTCGCCCCCGTGTCGGCGACGTCGTCGGCGATCAGGACGCGGGTCTCGGCGAAGTCGATCAGGTCGGGAACGGGCGGCAAAATCATCGGCATCTCGAGCCGCTCGTCGATGCCGGTGTAGAACTCGACGTTCATCGTGAACGTGTTCTTGACGCCGAGTGCGTAGGAGAGCGCGCCCGCGACGAGAAGCCCGCCTCGCGCGATCGCCAGGATGATGTCGGGCCGGTAGCCGTCGTCATAGACCTTCTCGGAGAGCTCCCTGGCCCCGCCGCCGAGCTCGTCCCAGGTCATGAGCTCGCGCTCGACCGCCGTCTCGTCGCTCATCCGGCGATCGTAACGAGTGCGGAGCACAGAGCATCGAGCGCGAGGTCGATGTCCGCCTCGCTCGAGAGCTCGTCGGCGGAATGGCTGATCCCGCCGTTGAGGCTCCGGACGAAGAGCATCCCCGTCGGGACACCCGCCGCGGCGAGGATCGCGGCGTCGTGACCCGCGCCCGAGACGAGCTTCGGGGCGGTCGGCGCCGCGCTCTCGAGGGCAGCGCGAGCGGCTCCCGCAAGCTCGACCGGGGCGGCCCGCCAGCTCGGCTCGAAGCCGATCGCCTCGACGAGCCGGTCGAGGCCCTCGGCCGTCGGCGCCCTGGCGTCGAGCGAGACGACCACGCGCGCGGGGACGACGTTGACCGCACCCGGCTCGACCTCGACGCGGCCGACTGTTGCGACGGTCCCCGGCAGCGCGCTCTCGTGCACATGAAGGACGAAGGCCGCGGCCTCGACGAGCGCATCCCGGCGTGCGTCCATCGGGGTCGTGCCGGCGTGATCTGCCCGTCCCTCGAAGACGCGCTCGCCTCGAGCCTGCCCGACGATGGCAGTGACGACCCCGAGCGGCTCGGCGGCCCGCTCGAGCACCGGGCCCTGCTCGATGTGCACCTCGAGGAAGCCCTCGGGCAGCATGCCGGCGGCGACGCACGCCCGGCTTCCCGTGCACCCCCGCTCTTCGTCCCGGAAGGCGACGACCGTGAGCGGTGCGCCGATCCGCTCTGCGGCCTCGAGCGCCGCCACCACCCCGAGCGCCCCGTCGAAGCGGCCGCCGTCCGGAACCGTGTCGAGGTGGGAGCCCGCCCAGACAGTGCCCGCTCCCCGGCGGCCGAAGGTGTTACCGGCCGAGTCGACCTCGACCTCGAGACCGGCCTCCGCGAGCCACCCGGCGAACAGCGCGTGGGCGGCGTCTTCCTCGGGTGAGCCGCCAACCCTGGTGGCGCCGAGCGCATAGAGCTCTTCGAGGCGTTCGCCGATCCGGCTCATCGGGTCATTCTCGCCCCTGACGGGGAGACGGCACGCAACACCCACCATCCCGCAAGCGGGAAGGCCACGCTGGCTGCGAAGCCGGCCCGCCACGAGGTGAGCGCGACGAACGACCCGAACGCAATCGGGAGAGCCGCACTGGAGACGGCCAGGGCCGTCTGCTGGATCCCGAGAGCCGTTCCGCTGCGCGCATGCCCGGCCGACTCGGCCGTTGCCGCGAAGGCGAGGCCGTTCCAGCTGATCGTCACGCAGCCCATCGCGACGAGCACGGGCAGCAGGACGGCGAGCGGGGCCGAGACGAGCGCCGTCGAGCAACCGACGAGCGTCGCCGAGGCAAGCGCGATCCTGCGCAACGGCACGATCCGGCTTCCGCTGAGATCCGACCAGCGACCTGCTCCGATCCTCGCGCCGACGCCGAGCAGGTTGAGCACCGCGAGCCCAGCCGACGCGCCGGCAGTCGTCATCCCGCGATGCTCGTGCAAGAAGACGACGAAGAACCCGACGAGGCAGACCTGCGGCTCGAGGATGAGCGCACTGGCGCCCGAGATGAGCCAGATGCGCCGGTCGCGCAGCGGCGCCACGCGCCGCCTCCCGGACGCCGCCTCGGTCGGGACCGGGCCCTCGCGGACGACGAGGAAGGCGGCCGCCGTCCCGGCGAGGCAGAACCCGGCCAGCGCGAGCAGCGCCGGCCGTGGATCTTCGTGGTGGGAGATCAGCGGGAGCACGAGCGCTGTCGAGGGCGCCCGCCGTCGGCACGGCTGTCTGGCGCAGCCCGAGCGCGAGCCCGCGATCGGCAGCCTCGAACCAGTGCATCACCGCCCGGCCGCTCGCCGAGTTCACGCTGGCGCCGGCCGCGCCGGCCAGCACGAACAGGGCGACGAGAGCCCCGAACGAGCCGGCCCATGCCGTCCCGGCGACCGCGAGCCCGGCGATGCCGAGGCCGAGCGCGATCACCGACCGCTCCCCGAACCGATCGGCCGCGAGCCCCCAGGGGTAGAGCGTCGCGATCGACCCGACGCTCGGCGACGCCAGGAGGACGCCCACCTCGGTGAGCGAGAGCCCGTACCGCGCTCGGAGAGCGGGCGCAAGCACGGTCAGCCCGACGAGAACGGACGTGTAGGCGGTCTGGGCGAAGGTGCCGGAGGCCAGGACGGCCCAGCGATACGACGCTCGATGGCCCGGGACGACCTCCGGGCGGGCGCCGTTCACGAGCGGTCAGGCGTAGGTTGCTTGCACGCCCGAGCCCGAGCGCCTGAGGAGCTCGTCGACCGCCCGCCGGCCGAGCTCGCCGTAGTCGCAGGTGAGCTCGTTGACGTACATCGCCACGAACCGGTCGGCCGTCTCGCGGTCGATCCCCCTGCCGAACCCCTCGGCGTACTCGAGCGCCTCGGCTCGATGGTCGAGGCCGAACCGGATCGCCTCCGAGAGCACGGCAGAGACATCGGGAAGCCGCTCGCCGAGGTCTCTGCGGGCGACGTTGACGCCGAGCGGGAGAGGCAACCCCGTCTGCTCCTGCCACCAGACGCCGAGGTCGAGCAGCTTGTGGAGCCCCGCGGCGGCGTAGGTCAGCTGGCCTTCGTGGATCAGGAGGCCCGCCCCGGCGCGGCCCGAGACGACCTCGTCGAGGATCTCGTCGAAGGGAAGCTCGCGCACGCGGACGTCCTCGCCGAGTGCGAGCCGGAGCGTCAGATAGGCAGTGGTGAGGCGCCCCGGGATCACGATCTCGCACCCGGCGAGCGCGTCGGCCGCGATCGGCTCGGTCGCGACGACGATCGGCCCGTAGCCCACGCCGAACGAGGCCCCGTGAGGAAGGAGCACGTAACGGTCGGCGACCTCGGCGTAGGCGCCCATCGAGAGCGCGGTCACCTCGAGGCGTCCTTCGAGGGCCCATTCGTTCAGCGTCTGGATGTCCGAGACGACCTGCTCGAGCTCGAGCCCGCGGGTGTCGACCCGACCCGCCTCGATCGCCCAGAACATGAAGGCATCGTCGGGATCGGCGCTGTGTCCGACGCGGATCTGCATCACGACGAGGCTAGTCCATAGGTCCGCCCGGTCGGCGTCCCTGCCGACTCCCGGGCCCGTGATGCGGTAGAGGACATGGCTGGAGGCGCGGCGCTCTACAATCAGTGTCGTGGCCCGTCGCGTCGCCGACATCGTCCGTACGCCGTTCTCGTTTCTCTTCTCGTCCTCGAAGAAGGAGGAGGTCGTGGCGGAGTACGTGATCCGCGAGCATCACTCGGGACGGACGCTCGCCGAGATCCTCAAGGACGCCTACGTCACCAACCGGCTCTCGCCCCCTCAGGTCGAGCGCCTTCTGGATCGCACCGACGTCCTGCACGCGATCGGCGAGGACATGATCGCCGCGCACCGCATCGCCACCTAGAACCGTGTCGCCGGCCAGAACCGCGTCGCCGGCTAGAGCTCTTTCCCGACTCCGTGCTCTCGGGCGAGCTCGACGACTCTCGCTCCGGCCGCCAGGTCCCACGCCGCGATGCCGTTGGACTTGAAGAGGACGATGTCCTCGGGAGCGCCGCGCCCTGTCACCGCTCCGGCGACGACCTCCTGGAGCTCGTGCACCTCGAGCCAGTCGAGCACTCCACGCTCGACGGGCTCGATCAGGTCGCCCGACTCCTGCATGGACTGCTCGCGCGAGTCGCAGCAGACGAACGTCGCGCGTTCGAGGACGGCATTGTCGAGCTCGCGCCTGCCGGGGTCGTTGGCCCCGACGGCACAGACGAGCGCTCCTTCGCGCAGCCACTCGCCGCGCAGCACCGGGTCCTTCGACGTCGTGACGGTCACGACCACGTCGGCGCCGGCGGCCTCCCGGTGGGACTCGGCGGCCACCGCGTCGTTGGCGCGGCAGAACTCGGCGAGGCGCTCGGCGTTTCGGCAGTAGACGGTGACCCGCTCGATCGAGGGCACCGCGGCGCGGATGCAGGCGATCTGGGCCGCGGCCTGCCAACCGCAGCCGATCACCCCGAGCGACGAGGCGCCCCCGGCCGCGAGGTGACGCGCGGCGACGCCGGAGGCCGCGCCGGTGCGGAGCTGACCGAGCCTGTCGGCCTCGATCACCGCCGCCAGACGCGTCGCTGGCTCGAGGGTGAAGAGCAGCACGGCAAACGGCGTCCCCGTGCCGGTCCAGGCGTAGGACTTGAGGCCCGCGTAGCCGAGCTCGCGATCGACGCAGGGCATGACGGCAAACTGGCCGTCTTCGAGCGGCAGGCGGATGCGCGGCCGGTTGTCGACGGCGCCGCGCGCGAGCCGGTGGAACGACTGCTCGACAGCCTCGAGCACGTCGGCCGGCGTGAGCAGCGCCGCAACGTCGTCCTCGCTCAGGTAGAGAGCGCTCACGAGGCGAGGATTCGCCGCGAGGGGCGCATTGCCTGTCGTCGGCGCTTGGACGGGACGACGTGGGTGCGAGGAAGAGCTCGCCCCGGGGCCGACCGAAAGACCGGTGTCAGACCCCGCGCCAGAAGTGCCACGACGGCCGGGGTCTGACACCCGAACTGCCTGCACCTGACCGAATCGTGCTCCGACCCGTTGGTGTCAGACGACGAAACGGAAGTGTGACGCGCGCCCGGCGACACCCTCTTCAAACACGCGGGCGAGACTGCCTCCCGCCGTTCGAGCGTGTCAAGCGGCAAGGCCTCGTTCGGTTCCCGCTCTCAGGCGCGGACGAGCTTGGGCCGCGCGAACGAATCGCCCCCCGGGATGATCTTCGCGGCGTCGAAGTGCAACCACTGCTCGAGCAGCGAGGCGTAGACGCCGCGGAAGTCGACCGTCGCCTTGAGGTTCCCGTCCACATCGAGTCCGTGAGCGAGGCCGGGGAACTGCCCGACCATGCGGCCGGTGGCTTTGGTGCCGATCAGGAACGCGCTTCCGGCTGCGCCGTGATCCGTGCCGCCCGAGCCGTTCTCCTGCGCGCGGCGCCCGAACTCCGTCCAGACGAGCGTGAGCACCCGGTCGGCGACGCCGCGCGCCTCGAGATCCCGCTGGAAGGCGAAGATCGATTGGGCGGTGAGCGAGAGTGCGGTCGTGAGCGACGCCCCTTCGTCGGCGTGCGTGTCGTACTCGCCGCTCGCCTCGAGCGCGACGCAGCGCATGGGCAGGTTCGCGGCGATCATGGCTGCGAGCCCGGCGAGGTGCTGCGGAAAGCTGTCGGTTGTCTGCGGGTACTGCACCGGCGAGACGAGCTTCGTCTTGTCCGCGAACGGCAATAGCTGGCGGCGCAGCTGGTCCGATTGCGCCGAGACGGCGGCGGCCGTGCGCATCGCCGGGTCGGTCTGGTAGGTCTCGCCGAGCCAGCCGATCGCCTCGAGCATCCGGTTCTCGACGCTGCCCCAGACGTTCGACGCGTTGAAGGTGTACTGATCCGGCCCGTTGATCGCTGCGACGGGGACGCGGGCGGTGGCGAGGTTCGGCTCGAGCTGGCCGGTCATCGAGAGCCCCTGCAAGGGGTTGTCGGCGGCGCCGACCTCGTCGAGGTAACGGCCCAGCCACCCGGTCTGGAGGTCGGTGAGGACAGCTCCGACCTCCCAGTAGTGGCGCGAGGTGAAGTGCGACTGGTCGGGATGGTCGTAACCGATCGCCGGCAGCGCCGTCACCTTGCCCTCCGCGTGGAGCTGGGCGAGCGGGGAGAGCGACGGGTGCCAGGCCAGGGTCGTGTCCTCGGTGAAGGCCTGACCGCCCGAGAGGGCGAGGCTCGGCCGGAGCTTCTTGTAGAGCGGGTCGCCTTCGGGGTAGAGCATCGACATGCCGTCGGCGCCGCCCGGCAGGAAGACCGAGACGAGGATGCGGCCGCCCGGGCCGACAGCGGCGTTGGCGATCCCTTCCTCGAAGAGCCCCAACCTGCCGGCGCCGTAAACGGTCAGTGCGAGGCCCACCGAACGCGCGACGAAGAGCCTCCTGGTCATGCCCGTGCCCGCGGGTGTCGGCATCCCCGGCTCGATCGCGCGCAGGCCTTCGCCGGCGACGGCGCGGCGGGTGAACTCGTCGCAGCAGCGGCTCATCAGGCGGTCTGGAGGTCGGGGGAGACGGCGATCAGCTGGCGCAGCCCGTTCTCGATCAGGACGGGATAGGCCTTCTTCTCCCAGTCGGCGGTCGCATCGGCCATCGCGCGCTGCGCGAACCGGTTCAGCACCCCCATGGTGGCGGAAGAGACGATCGGGTTCCGCCAGAACGCCATCGCCCGCTCGACCAGGGTCGCCGGGTCGGAGGGCCCGTCCTTGGGCGGATGGTTGGGGTTCAGATCATGGTCGCGAAGAAGCCGCCCGACCGCCATCCAGCGGCCGAGGAAGGTCGCGGTGTCGAGCCAGCGCGTGTCGTCCCAGCCGCCGACGTTGGGCGGGTAGAAGAGCTGCTGGCCGGTGAGCTGGCCGATCCAGGCCCAGTCGGTGGTCGTGATCGGGGCGCCGATGCGCCGCAGGAGCCCGGCGGTGTGCACGATCGGCGGCTTGACCATCCGCTCTCCCTGGTGGAGGTCGGGATGAAGGAGGATCGCCTCAACGACGGGCTTGACGGCATACCCGTTGCCGTAGAGCGCCTCGAGCCCCTCTGCCGTGGCCTTGCTCGGCGGGGTCGGCACGAAGTACGACCAGAGCTTCTCGACGAAGTACGAGGGATGGAGCGGGTGCTCGAGGCACATGCGGCAGGCGTCCTGCCAGCCGAAGTCGCCGCTCTTGCCGAAGACGCGCTTGACCCCGTCGTCGTGACGTGAGGCATCGAAGTGGAAGTCGAAGTCGCCGCGGCGCTTGCTCCAGCGGTTCTGCCAGCCGGTGAGTGACCGGGCCTGCTCACGAACGTCGTCTTCGGTGTAGGCGTTCCGGTCGGCGCCGAGCGTGAAGAGCTCCATCATCTCGCGGCCGTAGTTCTCGTTGGGCGACCCCTTGACGTTCTCGGTCCCGTTGAGCCAGAGGAGCATCGCCGGATCGTGCGTGACGTCGAGGAAGAGCTGGTCGAACGAACCGAGGGCGTGGCTGCGGAAGAGCTCGTTCTGGTTCAGCATCAGCCGCTGGGAGCCCACCCCTTCGTTGGAGGTCGCAAACCAGTCGTGCCAGATGAGCGTCATCCGCTCGATCAAGGGACGCGAGGTGCGCACCATCCGGTCGAGCCACCAGACGTGATCCTGCCCCCAGACGTCGTAGGGGTGGAGCGCATGGCCCTTGTCGTCGTGCGGCGGTGGGCCGACGAGATGCTCGGCGCCCGGGTTGAGCAGCGAGTCGACCGCGGCGGCGAGGCCTTTCTTGGCGAGCGCGGCCGCCTCGCCCTCCCTCGGGCCGAAGCCGGCACGCCAGAGCAGGCGCTCGGCCTGAGGCACTCCGAACTCACCCTGGTAGACGTCCACGTCCACGCGCTCCGACCTCCGCCCGCCTGCGGTTGCAGTCCCCCGTCTTGTCGTACTTCGCGCCGTGCGGCCGCATCCCTGGGAACAGGGTTTTGGGCTGCCGGACACGCAAGCTGGCATGCTTCGAGCTCGCTCCGTCGGCGCCGTCGTGCCCCGTGCCCGGCTCCGGCGCACAGCGCGCGTCACCTGACGATGCCGATCCGAAGACACCCACTGTGGTTCGCGGCGGCCGTTGCCGTCGTCGTCGGCGCGGGGTTCGCAGGCGGCCCGGGCGCGCGAGGGGCGGGCGGCGCGAGCCCCGTTCCCCGCCCACCGATCGTCTCCCGCCCGATCCCGTTCCCGCCCGGGCGGAGGGCCGAGATGGCCGCATATGCCAAGCGCCACTACGGTCTCGACACCTGGCGGCTGCGCGACCCGAAGGTGATCGTCGAGCACTACACCGCGAGCGACTCGTTCTCGTCGGCCTGGAACACGTTCGCCGCCGACAGCTCCGATCCGGAGCTGCACGAGCTCCCCGGCGACTGCGCCCATTTCGTGATCGACACCGACGGGACGATCTACCAGCTCGTCCCGCTCGGAACGATGTGCCGGCATACGGTCGGGCTCAACTACACCTCGATCGGGATCGAGCACGTGGGGACGAGCGATGCGGAGGTGCTCTCGAACCCGCGCCAGCTTCGGGCCTCGCTGCAGCTGACCCTGTGGCTCGTCGAGCGCTTCCACATCCCGCTCGGCGACGTGATCGGCCACAGCGAGAGCCTCACGAGCCCGTACCACCGCGAGCTGTATGCAGCCTGGCGCTGCCAGACCCACGCCGACTGGACCCACGCCGACATGCAGACCTATCGGAGCGACCTGGCCCGCCTGGCACGAAGCGACAAGGTCTCCCTGCCGCCGCCGGACCCGAAGCGGCCTGTCACGACGCGCTGTTAGCCGCCTTGCCCGCCGGCGAGTCGCTTCGCTTCGGCGGCGCGAGACGGAATACGGCGTGGCGGCCTGCTTCCTCCACGAAAGCCTGGACCGGATCGGCGCGCCCGGCGCCGAAGAACGGGCGCGTGACCGGGTTGCTCCTCAGGTAGCTGCGCAGGACCGGCCCGGCCTCGTCGGCGCCGACCTCGATGACCTCGACTCTCTCGGTCTTTCCCGCCCGGCTGAGCTCGACCCACCCGGCAGCGCGGGCGTTCCTCACCCAGCTGCGGCTCCGCTCGGGAGCGACCAACCAGCGCCGGTCGCCGTCCACGACGAGCTTGACCGGCGTCGAGTAGCGACGCCTGCTCGTACGGCCTTCGACAGTCAGCATCATCGTGTGCCGCCCGGCAAGCCCGAGCCGGACGAGCGGAACGATGACTCCGTTGAGAAGCCGGCGTGCTTTCCGATAGCGAACGCTCACAGCCACTGCCACCGGAGCGTAGACCGCTGACGCCCGCCGTTGTATGGCCTTGGAGCCCCTAAACGTGCCAGGCCGGAGTCGCGGCGAGCGCGGGCTCAGCCCGTGCTCGCCCACCACCGCCAAAGGAAAGCCCGAGCGCGGAAATTCTAGGATTTCCATGCGCGGGTGAGACAGTGCGCCCGGCAAGATTCGAACTTGCGGCCTCTGCCTCCGCAGGGCAGCGCTCTATCCCCTGAGCTACGGGCGCGAGCCGGTCAGTGTACTCGCGCGCTCTGCCCGGCGACCGTGAGCTCGGCGCGCTCCGGGACATCCGCCCGCACGTAGGCGAGCGCGAGCCCCGGCACGACGCTGGTGACCCGCCCGACCGGGCGCCCGTCGTGCTCGACCTCGTCGCCAGGCGCCGCCTCCGCGGTGAGCTCGAGGACACGGAGGCCGCGGTTTGCGTGGCCGCGGTTGTGGAGTCGCGCGACCGGCTCCTGCCCGGGAAAGCAGCCCTTCGTGAACGAGACGGCGCGCTCGTCGAGGCCGGCCTCGGCCGGCAGGATCGTCTCGTCGATCTCGTGGCCCCAGCGAGGGGTGCGGGCGAGGATCCGGAGCCGCTCGAGCTCCTCTCCGGAAGCCCCGGTGTCGATGCCGGCGTCGAGCACCTCGACCGCGGCGACGCCGTAGTCGGCGGTCGGGATCCCGTCGGCCTCACCGAGGACGATCGTCGAGGTGTGCTCCTCGAGGGCGATCTCGCACTTCGAGGCAAACCGCATCCGGGCGAGGTGCGACCGCACCGTCGCGCCGAGCTCGGGCTCGGTCAGCAGCAGGAAGTCGCCCTCGCCGCGCCGCCAGACGACCAGCGGGGCGATCACGCGGCCCTTCGGCGTCAGCAGCAGCGCCTCGCAGCTCTCGGCCGCCTCGACGTCGTTCGAGAGCAGCCGCTGCAACAGATCGGCGGCGTCGGGCCCCGTCACCGAGACGTACGAGCGGGGCCGCGAAAACGCGCTCGTGGCGACGGACACCATGAGGCTAGTGTAGGCCCGTGTTCCGGTCACACGATGAGCGGAAGGTCAAGGAGGCGGGGATCGATCCCGCGCGCCTTCCCCCGGCCAGCACATGACCGTGAAGTGGCCGGTGCTCCACGCCGGCAGCGTGCCCGACGTCGATCTCGCAACCTGGCGCCTCCGCGTCTTCGGCGAGGTCGAGCAGGCGCTCGAGCTCACCTGGGAGGAGCTGAACGCGCTCCCGCGGTCGAGCAACGTGCAGGACATCCACTGCGTCACCCGCTGGAGCCGCTTCGACACGGCGTTCGAGGGCATCCACTGGCGCGAGCTCGCCAGGTTCTGCCGCCCACTCCCTTCCGCCCATTTCGTCGTCGCCTGGGCCGAGCACGACTTCACCTCGAACGTCCCCATCGCCTCGCTCGAGGACGAGAACGCGCTCCTCGCCACCCATGCGGACGGCGAGCCCCTCACCCCCGACCACGGCTATCCCCTCCGCCTCGTCGTGCCGGGCAAGTACTTCTGGAAGAGCGCCAAGTGGCTCCGGGGAATCGAGCTCCTCCCCGTCGACCGCCCCGGCTTCTGGGAGCGGTACGGCTACAACAACGACGCCGACCCCTGGCTCGAAGAGCGTTACGCATTTTGAGCCCTGGCCGGGCGAGGCAGTTGCCGTGGTCGGCGACACCCGCCCTTGTGTTGCATGTCACAGATTCGCAAGACTCGTGGCGTGCAACACAAGGTGGCCTGTCGCCCCTGGCGGCGCTCCGAGGATTCAGTGGGCCGAGACGAGGTGACTCGATCGAATTCCCCCGATCGAGGGACTTCAGGGATCGGCGGAATCGTCCGATGCGGGACTTGACGCAACCCAACCCGTCCGAATGACCAGGAGAGCCGGCAAAAAAAACGCCGGCTCTTCTGCATTTAACGGCCTGGGTCGCCTGGGCATCGCGTCGCCGGAGTAGATGCCGAGGGGAACAGGCCCTACACTCGATCCGGTGCCGCTTCGGAAGAACGCCAAGATCGAGTTGCTGCGGCGCACGCCGCTCTTCTCGGGGTGCTCGGGGCGTGAGCTGGCGGCGATCGCGGCGATCGCCGACGAGATCGACCTGCCCGTCGGCAAGACGTTCATCCGCGAAGGCGAGCGCGGCCGGGAGTTCTTCGCCATCGTCGAGGGAACCGTCGATGTCCGCCGGAAGGGCCGCAAGATCGCGGGCAAGGGCGGCACCGACTTCTTCGGCGAGATCGCCCTCATCTCGAACGCCCCTCGCACCGCGACCGTCACCGCCACCTCGCCCGTCAGGGCTCTCGTCGTCACGCCCCAAGGGTTCGACTCGCTCATGCGCACCTCGCCCCAGCTCCAGCTGAAGATCCTCAAGGCCCTCGCAGAACGCCTCGCCGCAGACGCGAACGTCTGACCAGCCCGAGCGCGTCGGCGCCAGCCAGCACGAGCGCGGCGCAGACACCCAGCACCTTCGCCCGTACGGCCGTTAAGACGGCAGTGGCGCCGACTCGATCGGCGCCACTGCTCAAACCAGAAGCCGCCCCAAGAGGCGACCCAGAACCATCGCCCCCAGCCGCCCAAACCGCGGAGGAGGGGGCTAGTGGGGGAACCTCGTCGGTTCCCCCACTGGTCTTACATCATGCCCGACATGTCAGGCATTCCGGCTCCTGCCGCGGCGCCTGCCTTCTCGGGGGCGTCGGTGACGATCGCCTCGGTGGTGAGGATGTTCTTGCCGATCGACGCGGCGTTCTGCAGCGCCGAGCGGGTCACCATCGTCGGATCGATGATCCCGTTCTTGACGAGGTCCTCGACCTCGCCGGAGTCGACGTTCAGGCCCTGGCCCGGCTTGGCCGAGCGGACTGCCTGGACGACGACCGAGCCCTCGAGGCCCGCGTTGGTCGCGAGCTGGCGGAGCGGCTCCTCGAGCGAGCGGAGGACGATCGTCGCACCGGTGCGCTCGTCGCCGTCGAGCGAGGCGAGCAGGGTCTCCCTGACCTTGTCGGCCGCGTTCAGCAGCGCGACGCCGCCGCCCGGGACGATGCCCTCCTCGAGCGCCGCGCGGGTCGCCTGGAGGGCGTCCTCGACGCGGTGCTTCTTCTCCTTCATCTCCGTCTCGGTGGCTGCGCCGACCTTGACGACCGCGACGCCGCCCGACAGCTTGGCGAGGCGCTCCTGGAGCTTCTCGCGGTCGAAGTCGGAGTCGGTGGTCTCGATCTCGGCCTTGAGCTGCTTGATGCGGCCCTTGATCGCGTCGTTGTCGCCGGCACCGCGGATGATCGTGGTCGAGTCCTTGTCGACGACGACCTTGCCTGCGCGGCCGAGCTGCGAGAGCTTGGTGTTCTCGAGCTTGAGGCCCATCTCCTCGGTGATGACCTCGCCGCCGGTGAGGATGGCGATGTCCTCGAGCATCCGCTTGCGGCGATCGCCGAAGCCGGGTGCCTTGACCGCGGTGGCCTGGAAGGTGCCGCGGAGCTTGTTGACGACGATCGTCGCGAGCGACTCGCCCTCGACGTCCTCGGCCACGATCAGGAGCGGGCGGCCGGCCTGGATGACCTGCTCGAGAATCGGCAGGAGATCCTTGATGCCGCCGAGCTTCTGGTTGGCGATGAGGATGTACGGATCGTCGAGCACGGCCTCCATGCGCTCGGCGTCGTTGACCATGTAGGGCGACAGGTAGCCCTTGTCGAACTGCATGCCCTCCGTGAACTCGAGGTCGAGGCCGAAGGTCTGGCCCTCCTCGACGTTCACGACGCCGTCCTTGCCGACCTTCTCGATCGCGTCGGCGATCACGTCGCCGATCTCGCGCTCGCGCGAGGAGATGGTGGCGACGCGGGCGATGTCTTCCTTGCCGTTGATCTCGGTCGACTGGTCCTTGAGGTTGCCGACGATCGCCTCGACGGCCTTCTCGATCCCGCGCTTGAGCGCGATCGGGTTGGCGCCGGCCGAGACGTTCTTCAGCCCTTCACGGACGATCGCCTGAGCGAGGACGGTCGCGGTGGTGGTGCCGTCGCCAGCGACGTCGTTGGTCGCCGTTGCGACCTCGCGCACGAGCTGGGCGCCCTGGTTCTCGAAGGCGTCCTCGACCTCGATCTCACGAGCGATCGTGACACCGTCGTTCGTGATCGTCGGGGCGCCGTACTTCTTGTCGAGTACGACGTAGCGCCCCTTCGGGCCAAGGGTGACCTTGACCGCGTCGGCGAGAGTGTCGACGCCCCGCAGAAGCGAGCGGCGGGCCTCCTCGCCGAACTTCAGTTCCTTGTGAGCCATGTTCTCTGTCCCTTTCTTTCTAGGCCTTGGCCTTCGCCTTGGCGGGCGCCTTTGCGCCGACGACCTTCGCGAGGACGTCGCTTTCGCGGAGGATCAGATAGTCGACTCCTTCGACCCTGATCTCCGTGCCGCCGTACTTGGAGAAGACGACGGTGTCGCCTTCGGCAATGTCCATCGGGATGCGGTCGCCCGTCTCCGAGTTGCGGCTTCCCGGCCCGGCCGCGACGACGCTGCCGCGCTGCGGCTTCTCGACCGCGGTGTCGGGGAGAACGATCCCGCCGATCGTGGTCTGCTCCTCTTCGAGGGGCTCGACGATCAGCCGGTCTCCCAGGGGCGTCAGATTCATTCCTGCAAACCTCCGTTGGATTCGTGCTGCTTGACGTTGTTGCAAGCTTGTAACACCTGCTGGCACTCTCGACCTCCGAGTGCCAGGACGAGCATAGCGGAGCTTGCCGGGCCCGCGGGGACGATCTGAGTGCACGCCGCTAAGGTCCTGGGGTGCGGCGTGAGTTCTCGGCGGGTGGGATCGTGGTCCGGCGCATCCACGGGGAATGGGTGTTCGCGGCGCTGCGTCCCCAGGGCAAGCCCGTGGGGCTCTGGGTGCTGCCGAAGGGCCAGCTCGGCGAGGGCGAGAGCGGTGAGGCGGCCGCGCTGCGGGAGATCGCCGAGGAGACGGGCGTCCGCGGCGAGCTCGTGACCAAGCTCGGCGACACCCGCTACTGGTTCACGTGGGAGGACGAGCGGGTCTTCAAGGTGGTCTCCTTCTTCCTCGTCCGCTACGTCAGCGGCCGACTGGGCGAGATCCCGGAGGCGTTCCGCCACGAGGTCGCGGAGGTACGCTGGCTCCCGCTCGAGACGGCCCCGCGGGTGCTCGCCTACGGCGGCGAGCGCACGATGGCAACGCGCGCGATCGCGATCGTCGAGAACGAGCACGCCGGCAACGAGCAGCCGGAGGCCGGGCAAGACGTATGATCGAGTGCCGGTGATCGCCTAGTTGCCTGCATTCGCCCTCAATTTCTACTCGCCGGTCGTCGAGGCCCAGCTTCGCTCGCACCGCAAGACGGCGACGATCCGTCTCGGCGACAAGTCCCGCAAGTACCAGAAGGGCATGATCGTCTCCGTGCTCGTGGGCGCCCGGTACGGGCCGCGCCAGCACGTCTTCGACGCGGTGATCGACAAGGTGGAGGTGAAGCGGCTCTCGGAGCTCTCCCCACGGGAGATCGAGCACGACAATCCCGAGGTGCGGCGCACCGGCGAGATGGCGCACTTCCTGAGCCAGCTCTACAACCGCGAGGTCACCGAGGACGAGACCGTCACGGTGATCCGCTTCTCTGCAATCAAATGACCGTGGGGGAACCGACGAGGTTCCCCCACGAGCCCCCTCCTCCAACACCAATGGGGAAACCAAGGAGGTTCCCCCATTTGCCCCCTCCTCCGGTGTTGAAGGTGGGCGGCGGGTTGTGGTGGTTCGGCTTCCGAGACGGATCCGGCTGCTGCTGGTTGCGTTCGCCCCGGCAGAGCCGGAACGAACGCCTGAGGCCGTACGGGCGCGAGGGCTCGCGGCATCTTGGCGCTCATGGTTTCGTCGTGATGCACGGCGTGGTCCTTAGCTCGGCTGCGCCTCGCTTAAGTCCGCGGACTGTCGCCTGAGGAAGAACGGCGCTTTAAGGGCCTAGGTCGACGGACTCCGGCGAAGACCCGATGGTGCCCCCGCGAGGGCCGTGCCCTAGCCGGCTGCGGGCTTCCTGATTCGGATGCCGAAGAGCTCCGGCTCGCGCAGGCGCGCGCCGCACTCCTCGCAGTCGACGGCGAAGGTGGAGGAGAACGGCGCCGAGCAGGCCGGGCAGCGGTGGATGACCTCGCCGCCGCAGGCCGGGCATGATTTCGGGATCTCGGCTTCGAGCTCCTCGAACCAGCGCCGCGCCGCGCCGCAGCGCAGGCAGATCGCGGTCCAGTCGCCGAGCACCTTACGGCGCTCTTCGCGGAGCCAGTCCGATGCCTTGCCCATCGCCGCACACTAGACCTCGGCACGGCCTGCGACATGGTTAGAGTGACGGACGGCATGTCGATCGCGCGAGTGGCGGAGCCGAGCGGCTCGCTTCAGGAAGCGAAGGAATGGGGCCTCGACCGCGAGGATCTCCTCGGCATCTATCGCAACATGCTGCTCACGCGCGGGATCGAGGAGCGCGGGCACATCCTCTACCGCCAGGGGAAGATCCCCGGCTCGTTCTACACGGGCCGCGGCAACGAGGGCTCGTCCGTCGCGATCGCCACGGCGATGGCGCGTGACGACGTCGGCACCCCGCTGCACCGGAACATGGGCGCCCAGGTGACCCGCGGCGTCGAGCCGTGGCGGATCTTCGCCAACTACATGGGCCGCGTCGACGGGCCCGCAAAGGGGCGGGACGGGAACGTCCACCTGGCCGACCACAATCTCGGGCTCGTCGCGATGGTCTCGCACCTTCCGGCGATGCTCCCGGTCGCGGTCGGCTGCGCACTGGCGTTCCGCATCCGCGACGAGCGCCGGGTCTCGGTCTCGTGGTTCGGCGAAGGGTCCGCGGCCCGTGGCGACGCGCACGAGAGCATGAACTTCGCAGCCGTCCGGCAGCTGCCGGTCGTCTTCGTCTGCGACAACAACCAGTGGGCCTACTCGACCCCGACCCATCTCGAGTACGCCGCCGAGCACGTGGCCGACCGTGCCGCCGGGTACGGCTTCGAGGGCGTCGTCGTCGACGGCACCGACGTGCTGGCCGTGTATCGCGAGGCCAAGCGCGCGATCGAGAAGGCACGCCAGGGCGGCGGCCCGACCTTGATCGAGAGCGTCACGCTGAGGATGGAAGGCCATGCCGTGCACGACGACGCGTCGTACGTCCCGAAGGAGCTCTTCGAGGAGTGGGAGGCGCGCGACCCGATCGAGCGCTACCGGCACTGGCTACGCGAGCACATCGAGTTCACCGAGGCCGAGGAGGACGAGATCGTCGTCCTCGTCAAGCGCCATCTCAACGACGCGCTCGAGCGCGCCGAAGCCTCACCCGAGCCGGACCCGGCCCACCTCCTCGACGGCGTCTATGCCGAGCCCGAGGAGCTCGAGCACCCTCACCACCACTAGCGACGATGGCCGAGAAGACCTACCTCCAGGCGATCAGCGAGGGACTCCGCCAGCAGATGCGCCACGACCGCAACGTGTTCCTGATCGGCGAGGACATCGGCATGTTCGGCGGCGCGTTCAAGGTGACGCAGGGCTTCCAGGAGGAGTTCGGAAGCTGGCGCGTGATCGACGCCCCGCTCTCGGAGACGGCGATCGTCGGCGGGGCCACCGGCGCGGCGATGATGGGCCTTCGCCCCGTCGCCGAGATGCAGTTCGCCGACTTCGTCTCCTGCGCCTGGGATCACCTCGTGACGATCGCCGCCAAGCAGCATTGGCGCGCGGGGACGGCGGTGCCGATCACGCTCCGCCTGCCCTCCGGCGGCGGCTTCTCCGGCGGGCCGTTCCACTCCCAGAACCCCGAGTCCTCGTTCGCCCACATCCCGGGCCTGAAGTGCGTCTGCCCGGCGACCCCGGAGGACGCCAAGGGCCTGATCATCGCCGCGATCGAGGATCCCAACCCGGTGCTCTTCTTCGAGCACAAGCACCTGTACCGGCGGATCAAGGGCGAGGTGCCCGAGGAGCGCTATTCGACGCCGATCGGCGAGGCGCGCGTTCACGCCGAAGGCGAGGACGTGACGATCGTCACCTGGGGTGCGATGGTCTACACCGCGGAGGAGGCGGTCGGCCAGGTCGACGACCTCTCGGTCGAGATCGTCGACCTGCGCACGATCCTCCCGTGGGACAAGGAGGCCGTGCTGGCGTCGATCCGCAAGACCTCCAAGGTGATCGTGCTCCACGAGGACACGAGGACCGGCGGGTTCGGCGCCGAGATCGCCGCGACGATCGCCGAGGAGGCCTTCGAGGATCTCGACGCCCCCCCGATGCGGATCGCCGCGCCCGACACGCCCGTTCCCTTCGCGCCGATCCTCGAGGCGGCGTTCCTTCCAGGCGTCTCGGACGTGGTCGCGGGGCTCAGGAAGATCGCGGACTATTGAGCGGCGGGTCGCACCGATGACGGCGGGAACCATCGTGGATGTGGTCATGCCCCAGATGGGCGTCTCGGTCTCGGAGGGGACGGTCACCCGCTGGCTCAAGAACGTCGGCGACCCCGTCGCGGCCGACGAGTCGCTCCTCGAGATCTCGACCGACAAGGTCGACACCGAGGTGCCGAGCCCCGGCTCCGGCATCCTCCAGGCGATCTTCGTCCAGGAGGGCGAGACGGTCCCGGTCGGCACGCTCGTGGGCCGGATCGGGCCCGGCGATGCGGCCGCGACCTCCCCACAGGCCCCGGCTCTCGACGCGCCGGCGCTCGAGCCGCTGCCGCTCTCGACGCAGGAGCCCGCGTACGAGGACATCGGTGCGGTCTACGAGCCGGCCGACGTCGACGAGGACGCCGACCTCGAGGACGATCTCGACGAGGAGCTCGAGCCGGCCGCACCAGCTGCACCGGCTTCATCGGCTGCTCCGCCCGCCGCCGCCGAGCCGTCGGCCGGAAACGGGTCGGGGATGCGCCACACGTTCGTCTCGCCGGTCGTCGCCCGCATCGCAGCCGAGCACGGCATCGACCCGTCGTCGGTGCCCGGAACCGGCCGCGAGGGCCGAGTCACCAAGAAGGACATCCTCGCCTTCGTCGAGTCGGGAGCCGCGGCGAGCGCGAGCTCTCCGGCAGAGACGCAGCTCCCGCCGGCACCTCCGGTCGCCGAGATCGCGGCCCCGCAGGCCGCTGCTCCGCCGCCGCCCATCGCGCAGCCTCCCGCGGCCCCGCCCGCTGCCCAGCTCCCGCCCCGCCGGCCGCCGGCTGCACCTGCTCGCCGCCTGCCGAGCAGCGCCCCGCGGAGGCGGGCGAGCAGCTCGAGCCGATGAGCGCGATGCGGCGCGGGATCGCCGAGCACATGCGGCGCTCGCTCGACACCGCGGCGCACGTCACGAGCGCGATCGAGGTGGACATGTCGAAGGTCGTCACGATCAGGGAGAAGCTGAAAGGCGAGTACCAGAGCGCCTACGGAGTCAACCCGACCTACCTCGCCTTCATCGCCCGCGCCACGGTCGAGACGCTCCGGGACTGGCCGCTCGTCAACGCCGAGCTGCGGGGCGAGTCGATCCTGACCAGGAGCTTCGTCAACATCGGCTTCGCGGTCGCACTCGACGGAGGCAAGGGGCTGATCGTCCCGGTCCTCAAGAACGCGGAGGGGCTCAACCTCCTCGGCATGGCCCGCGGGATCGCCGACCTCGCCGAACGGGCACGAACCAAGAAGCTCCTGCCCGACGACGTCCAGGGCGGCACGTTCACGATCACCAATCCCGGCGGCTACGGCACGTTCATGGGCACGCCGATCATCAACCAGCCGCAGACCGGGATCCTCGGCACCTACGCCGTCGTCAAGCGCCCGTGGGTGATCACCGACGACGCCGGCAACGACGCGATCGCGATCCGGCCGATCATGAACCTCACCCTGACCTACGACCATCGGCTCGTCGACGGCGCCTACGGAGCCCAGGTGCTCCGCGCCCTGGCCGACCGGTTGCAGGGCTGGGGCGAGGCCGACTATTAACGTGGGGGAAACGAACGTGGGGGAACCAACGAGGTTCCCCCACGAGCCCCCTCCTCCATTGCGTCGGCCCTGCGGTTGTGAGCCTCCCGCCGCGCGAAGCGCGGCTCCGGCGTTAGGCGACGCCGGCCCTACAGCCGGGAAGGGCTGGGAGAGCCGATGACACGAGGTGCCTATCTCATGAACCTCGGTGTCGTCGGGTACGGCGAGGCCTGGGAGCTTCAGCGCTCGCTCGCGGCGGCCGTCTCGCAGGGAGCGGTGCCCGACACCGTCCTTCTCCTCGTGCATCCGCCGACGATCACGCTCGGCCGGCGCACCGACCCGGGCGAGCTGCACGTCCCGGCCGGCGCGGACGTCGAGGTCATCGAGACCAACCGCGGCGGCAAATCGACGTACCACGGGCCGGGCCAGCTCGTCTGCTACCCGATCCTCGACCTCAAGCGCCACGGCAAGGACGTGAAGCTCTACTGCCGGCAGCTCGAGGAGGCGGTGATCCGGACGCTCGCCGCGCTCGAGATCGAAGCGACCCGGATCGAGGGCCTCACCGGCGTCTGGCTCGAGCGCCCGCCCAGGAAGATCGCCTCGATCGGCGTGCACATCAGCCGCTGGGTCACGACCCACGGCTACGCCCTCAACGTCTCGGTGGACCCCGCGCCGTTCACGGAGTGGATCACCGCCTGCGGCCTCGAGGACGCGGCGTTCACATCGGCCGAGCGCGCGCTCGGCCGGCCTGTCACCGTCGACGAGGTCCGCCCGCTGGCCGCAGGCGCCCTCGCCGAGGTCTTCGACCTCGCCTTCGACGAGCTTCCCGGCGACGAGCCGGGCCTCTGGGCCCAGCCGCTCCATGCCGGGCTGGCAGCGAGCGCGGCTCTCTAGACTGGAGCGGATGGAACCGTCGCTTCCCGTGGCCGAGAGGCCGCGCCGACCCGAATGGATGAAGGTGCGCGCGCCCAGTGCGAGCACTCGCTACTTCGACGTGAAGAAGCTGATCCACGGCGCGAGCCTGAACACGATCTGCGAGGAGGCCCGCTGTCCCAACATCGCCGAGTGCTGGGGGCGCGGCACCGCGACGTTCCAGATCCTCGGCGACACCTGCACCCGTGCTTGCCGCTATTGCTACGTGCACTCGGGCGTACCGAGCGAGCCGGTCGACCCGCTCGAGCCGCTGCGGCTCGCGCAGACGGCGAAGGAGATGGGCCTGAAGCACGTCGTCGTCACGTCGGTCGACCGCGACGACGTGCCCGATCGCGGCGCGGCTCACTACGCCGCAACCATTCGTGCGTTGCACCACAAGCTTCCGGAGGCGACGGTGGAGGTGCTCACGCCCGACTTCCTCGGCGTCGAGGAGCAGGCGCTCGAGCTCGTGATCGGAGCGCGCCCGGAGGTCTTCAACCACAACATCGAGACGGTGCGCCGCCTGCACGCGCGGATGCGAGGCGGCAAGGCGAGCTACGACGGAGCCCTCGCGCTGCTCCGCCGGGCGAAGGAGCTCGCCGACTATCCCGTGCTGACGAAGAGCGGGATCATCGTCGGCCTCGGCGAGCGCAACGACGAGGTCGTCGAGACGATGCGCGACCTGCGCGGGCACGGCGTCGACGTGGTCACGATCGGCCAGTACCTGCAGCCGAGCGCGAAGCACGCGAAGATCGACCGCTGGGTGCATCCCGACGAGTTCACGTGGTTCCGCGAGCAGGGCGAAGCGCTCGGCTTCGGCTCGGTCTTCGCGGGCCCCCTCGTCCGCTCGAGCTACCGCGCCGACGAGCAGCAGCACGCTGCCGCGACCGGCAGCGGCGCGTAGCACGGGGGAAACGGGTTTCCCCCGTGAGCCCCCTTCCTTCTCGTTGAGGTACACGACTGCTGGGGTGGTTCAACCCTCCGCCGGATGCGAGCGATTGTTCCAGTGGTGGTGCCGGCTCGCCGGCACCACCACCTGACGCCGTACGGGCGCGATCGTTCGCGATCTCGATCGACGCTCATGGTTCGGTCTAGACGCACGGCGTGGTCCTTAGCTCGGCAATCGCCTCGCTAAGTCCGCGTTGGCTGGCGCACTCCCGGGGCGATCAGTGCGGCTTGGCCATAGCTCGAAAATCAAGCGCCTTGTCGAGCACAGCGTCTTCCACGCCCGCCTCACGGGCGACTTCGCGGAGCGACCGGCCCGACTTCGAGGCCTCCTTGACGATCTCGCTCGCCTTGTCGTAGCCGATGTAGGGGTTGAGCGCCGTCGCGGCCGAGAGAGTCAGCTCGGCGTAACGCTCGCACTGCTCGCGGTTGGCCTCGATCCCGTCGACGCACTTCTCCGCCAGGAGCCTCGAGGCGGAGGCGAGCAGGCGGATCGACTCGAGTAGGTTGCGCGCCATCAGCGGCACGAAGACGTTGAGCTCGAAGTGGCCCTGCATGCCGCCGATCGCGATCGCGGCGTCGTTGCCGATCACCTGCGCCGCCACCTGGGTCACGACCTCCGGGATCACCGGGTTGACCTTGCCGGGCATGATCGACGAGCCCTTCTGGAGCTCCGGCAGGAAGATCTCCGCGAGGCCGGCGCGCGGCCCCGAGCCGAGGAAGCGCAGGTCGTTCGCGATCTTCGTCAGCGACACGGCAACGGTCTTCAGCGCGCCCGAGGCCTCGACGAGCCCGTCGCGCGCCGCCTGGGACTCGAACGGGATCCGCCGGCGCGCCGATCGCCAGGCCGGTGTCTGCCGCGAGCCGGGCGCGCACGCGCTCGGCGAACTCGGGATGGGTGTTCAGGCCCGTGCCGACGGCGGTGCCGCCGAGCGGGATCTTGCCGAGCCGCTCGAGCGTCGAGGAGACACGAGCCGAGCCCTCGCGCACCTGCGCCGCATAGCCGCCGAACTCCTGGCCGAGCGTGACCGGCACCGCGTCCATCCAGTGCGTGCGGCCCGACTTGACGACGTCGTCGAACTCGGACGCCTTCGCGGCCAGCGACGCGGCGAGCCGGTCGAGGGCCGGAAGCAGGTCGGTGACGAGCTCGTCGAGGGCGGCGAGATGCACCGCCGAGGGAAAGACGTCGTTGGACGACTGGCCCATGTTGACGTCGTCGTTGGCGTGGATCCCGTCGCCGGCGAGCGAGGCGATCACCTCGTTCGCGTTCATGTTCGAGGAGGTGCCGGAGCCGGTCTGGAAGACGTCGATCGGGAACTGGTCGTCGAGCTCCCCGGCCGCGATCCGGTCGCCCGCGGCTGCGATCCGCTCGGCCTTGCCGGGATCGAGCAGTCCGAGCTCGGCGTTCACGCGCGCGGCCGCGGCCTTGATCCGGCCGAGCCAGCGGGCGACAGGCGCGGGGATCGGCTCGCCGGAGACCGGGAAGTTCCCGATCGCCTTTGCCGTCTCTCCGCCCCAGAGCTCTTCGGCCATCCGTCTCAGTCTAGAGACGGTCTCCGGGCCATCGACGAGGATCCTCGTCCCCTGGCGTGGAATAGGAGCCGCGTGAACCGTTCGATCGCCGGACGCGCAAGCGCCGCCGCAGCGGCCGCTGCCTGCCTCTTCGCCCTGGCCGGGGCGGCGGGCGCATCTCCGCCTGCGGCCCTCGTGGCGCTCGTGGCCGACGCCGCCGGGAACGTGGTCACCCCGATCGACCTCTCGACGGACACCGCCGAGACGCCGATTTCGGTCGCGAGCCCGAGCGCGATCGCGGTCACCCCCGACGGGACGACGGTGTACGTCGCGAACGCGAGCAGCGACACCATCACCCCGATCGACGTCGCCACGAACACGGCCGGCGCCCCGATCCCGGCGGGGAGCATGCCCGTGGACGTCGCGATCACGCCTGATGGCGGCACTGCCTACGTCGTCGACCAGGGGACCGACGCGGTGACGCCGATCGACCTCGCCACACGCACCGCCGGCGCGTCGATCCCGGTCGGAACCCACCCGCTCCACATCGCGATCACCCCTGACGGGTCGACTGCGTACGTCACCGACACCTGGGCGGCCGAGGTGACGCCGATCGACCTCGCAACGAACCTCCCCGGCCCCCCGATCCCGGTGGGCAACGGCCCCGAGGGCATCGCGATCGCGGCCGATGGGGACACCGCGTACGTGGCCAACCTCTCCGACCTAACCGTGACGCCGATCGCCGTCGCGACGAACACCCCGGGCACCTCCTTCTACGCGGGCGGCAACCCGCAGGGAATCGCGATCGCGCCCGACGGCAGAACCGCCTACGTCACCGACTACTACCTCGCAGTGCTCCCGATCGACCTTCCGGGCGGCGCGCTGGGCTCGCCGATCAGCGCGGGAACCGACCCCGAGTCGATCGCGATCGTGCCCCCGGCGGCCCCGGCGGCATCCCACGTGGGGCACACGGGCTACTGCTCGGTCGCCGGCGACACCAGCTCGGCGACCGGCGCGCCGCTCCCGCCCGGCATGTTCCTCAACCTCGTCAGCGGCCAGCCCGCCGCGGACTTCCACTACGCGGGAGCGGTGCCCGCCAACTACCTGCAGGGCGTCGGGATCACCTGCGACAGCCCGCTGGGCTACACGGCAACCGGCGCCAGAGTGGGCTCCCTCGGCCTAGGCGATCCCGGCAGCTACGTGTAGTACGCGAAGACCGGCTAGCTGCGCGCGCGGCCGAGCAGCTCGTCCCACGTCACGAGCTTCACGCGAGGGCGACCGTGCGGAGTACCGAGCGCGCGCTCGTGCGCGTCGATCGCCTCCCAGCCCATGTACTCGACGAACGGCAATCCGCGCTCGACGAGAAGCTCCTCGAGGTCGCCCTCTCCCTGCCTAAGCACGCCCGCCTCGGCGTCCTCCAGCAGGTGCTGCGCAGTTTCGTTCGCATCCTTCTTGTTGGTGCCGATCACGCCGCTCGGCCCGCGCTTGATCCAGCCGGCGCAATAGAGCCCAGGGATCGGCGCACCGCCCGCGTCGAGGACGCGGCCCTCGAGGTTCGGAATCACTCCACCGCTCTCGTCGAACGGGACGCCGGGAAGCGCGACACCGCGGTAGCCGACGCTACGGAGCACGAGCCCGCACGGGATCGTCTCGCGCGCCTCGGTCGCGACCGCGCGAACCTGACCTGTCTCGTCGGCCACGAGCATGTTGCGGACGACTTCGATCGCCTCCACCTTTCCGTCGCCGAGGATCGCCACCGGGGAGATGCAGAAGCGGAGCACGAGCCGCCTCGGCTTGCCCTCGGGCGTCCGGGCCGCGTACTCGCGGAGCACGTCGAGGTTGCGGCGCGCAGTCGAGCGGTCATCCGCGAGTGCCGCCTCGCTCGCCGGGTCGAGCTCGAGATCGGCCGGATCGACGATGACGTCGGCGCCGGCGAGCTCGCCGAGCTCCTTCAGCTCAGGGTTGGTGAAAGCTGCCTGAACCGGGCCGCGCCGACCGAGCATCACGATCTCGCGCAGGCGCGAGCCGACGATCGCGGCGATTGCGGCGTTGGTGGTATCGGTCGGCGCCAGCTCGGTCTCGCTCAGCGAGAGCATTCGCGCGACGTCGACGGCGACGTTCCCGTTCCCGACGACCATCGCCCGCTCGCCCGTGAGATCGAAGTGAAGGTGCTGGAAGTCTGGATGCCCGTTGTACCAGGCGACGAACGCCGTCGCCGGCCACGATCCAGGCAGGTCCTCGCCGGGGATGCCCATGCGCCTGTCGGTCTGCGCGCCGACCGTGTAGACGACCGCGTCGTATCGGCTCGCAAGCTCGGCGGGGCTCACCTCGTGCCCGATGTCGACGTTCCCGAAGAACCTGAAGCCAGGCTCCTTTGCGATCTTCTCGAAGACCCGCGAGACGGCCTTGATCTCGGGATGGTCGGGGGCGACGCCCAGCCGGACGAGGCCCCACGGCGTCGGCAGCCGCTCGATCACGTCGACCATCGCGCCCTGCGCAAGCAGCGGGGCGGCCACGTAGAACCCGGCCGGGCCGGATCCGACCACGGCGACGCTCAGCGGCCGCTCCAAGCTCACCTATCGAGCGCCGGCGCTAGTGACCGCAGGGAGTGCCGGAATCGGAGCCGCCGTCTTCGTCGGCGACGTGGAAGCTGTGCCCGCAGCCGCACGAGCCGGCGGCGTTCGGGTTCTCGATCTTGAAGCCCGACTCCTGGAGCGTCTCGACGAAGTCGACCGTCGAGCCCTTCAGGTAGTGGGCGCTCGCGGGATCGACCACGACCCTGACCCCGTAGAACTCGAGCTCCTCGTCCTCGCCCGTCGCTCCACGATCGAAGCCGAGCGCGTACTCGTACCCGCCGCACCCGCCGCCCTGGATCGCGACGCGGAGCACGTCGGCCTCGCCTGCCGGCTCCTGAGCCATCAGGCCCCGTACCTTGTCGGCCGCGCGCGCCGTCAGCGTGACGGTCGCCTCGGTTGCTTCCGGTGATTGAGTCGTCTCGATCGTTGCCATGCAAAAAGTGTACCCAGCACCACCGGTGCGGCTCCGACGACCCGTGGTAGGTTCCGAAGACCGGTCCTAGCGCGGAGGAGACACGCTTGTTCGACGACTGGCTACCGTTCGCGATCTACGGCTTTGTCGCCCTGGTGATCCCGTCGAGCATGATCGGGGCGAGCTTCGTTTTCGCGACCCGCCCCCACCGCCGCGTCCGCGCGAGGGCGACGCCTTTCGAGTCGGGCGTCTCGCAAGGCTCGCCGCAGAAGCAGCGCTTCACCGTCAGCTTCTACCTCACCGCCATGCTCTTCATCCTCTTCGACATCGAGATCGTCTTCCTGTATCCGCTGGCGGTGATCCTCCACGAGCTCGCGTGGTTCGGGTTCGTCGAGTTCCTGACCTTCCTCGTGATTCTGCTGCTCGCCTACGTCTACATCTGGCGGAAGGGAGCGCTCGAATGGCGATAGGCAAGGACGAGCGGCTCCGCGACCACGGCCTGCACTCCGAGCGGCTCCTCTGGCCGACGAAGGGGCCGGGGAAGTTCGAGACCGAGGTCGACAACCTCGAGAAGGACGTCGGCCTGACGACCCTCGCGAAGGCCGTCGCCTGGTCGCAGACGAAGTCGATGTGGCCGGACACCTTCGGGCTTGCCTGCTGCGCGATGGAGATGATGGCGATCGTCTCGTCGCGCTACGACATCGCGCGCTTCGGGATGGAGGCGTTCCGCTCCTCGCCGCGCCAGGCCGACCTGCTGATCGTCTCGGGCCGCGTCTCGCACAAGATGGCCGCTCCGCTGCGCCAGATCTACGACCAGATGCTCGAGCCGAAGTGGGTGATCGCGATGGGCGCCTGCGCGAGCTCGGGCGGGATGTTCAACAACTACGCGATCCTCCAGTCGGTCGACAAGATCGTGCCGGTCGACATCTACGTCGCCGGCTGCCCGCCCCGGCCCGAGCAGCTGATGGAAGGGATCATCCGCCTGCACGAGGCCGTCCTCGCGGGCGTCCCGCCCGCCTACGAGATCCGGAGCGTCGCCTCGTGAGCAGCGAGCCGGAAGCGGGCGAGGCCATGAGCTCCGACAGCACCTGGGCCGCCGTGCCGGGCCTCGTGTCGGTCGAGGGGGCTCACGGCGAGACGACGCTCGTCGTCGACCCGGCGCGCCTCGTCGAGGCCTGCCTGCACCTCCGGGACGTCGAGGGCTTCAACTTCCTCTCCGACGTCGCGACGGCCGACTATCTCGGCTGGGGCGGTCACGGCGTCTCGGGCTACATCGGCACCGCCGCCGGGCGCGACCTCAACCGGCCGATGACCCAGGGCTACCAGGCCCTGCCGCAGCCGAAGGAAGAGCGCTTCGCGGTCAGCTACCACCTGCTGTCTGTCTCCGACACCCCGCGCCGTGTCCGGGTGCAGGTCAGGGTCGACGACGGCGAGCCCGTCCCGACCGTGATCGAGGTCTGGCCGACCGCCGACTGGCACGAGCGCGAGGCCTGGGACCTGATGGGGATCGCGATCACCGGGCACCCGAACCTGCGCCGGATCCTCACCGACGACGACTGGGAAGGCCACCCGCTGCGCAAGGACTACCCGATCGGCGGCGAGCCGGTTCGCTTCTCGGAGGCCAAGTAGTGGTCACGCCGCCGAGTTCGGTGCTTCTCAGCCGCGCAAAAACCGAGCAGGACAAGGACGCAGGGAGCCTCGATCGTTTCTCGATCGGGGCGACTGAGGACGCAGGCATGCGACGTGTTTGCAGCCGGATGAGGAGCGCCGCCACTCGGCGGCGGGGCCACTGATGGCCGTGACATCCGCTAGGACGCGTGCACCGATCTACGAGGGCACGCGTATTCCGCATCCGGTCCCGACGCTCCTCAAGGTCTCCGAGGAGCTGCTCGCGACCGGCGATGTCCTCGCGATCAACTTCGGGCCGAACCATCCGTCGACCCACGGCGTTCTCAGGCTGATCGTCGACCTCTACGGCGAGGAGGTCGTCGGGCTCGAGGCGGTGATCGGCTACCTCCACACCGGCTTCGAGAAGAGCATGGAGCAGAAGACGTGGTGGAAGGCGATCACGTATCCGGAGCGGATCGACTACCTGTCGTTCCAGGCCAACGAGCTCGTCTTCGTGCTCGCGATCGAGAAGCTGCTCGGCCTCGAGATCCCGCCGAAGGCGACCTGGATGCGCACCTGCCTGAGCGAGCTGAACCGGATTCACTCGCACCTGATCTGGCTCGGCACCGCGGCGCTCGAGCTGGGCGCGATCTCGATGTTCTGGTATTGCTTCCGCGAGCGCGAGCTGATCATGGACCTCTTCGAGATGGTCTGCGGCACGCGGATGCACACCCGGTACTTCCAGACCGGCGGGCTCGCGGAGGACATCCCACGCGGCTTCTTCCACGAGGCGCGCCGCTTCGCCGAGTGGATGCCGAAGGCGGTGGACGAGTACGAGGGCCTCGTCGACCGCAACAAGATCTGGCTCGAGCGGACGGTCGGTCTCGGTCTCCTCTCCGCCGACGACGCGATCGCGCTCGGGCAGTCGGGCCCGGTGCTGCGGGCCTCGGGCGTCGACTGGGACCTCCGGCGCATCGAGCCCTATCTCGCCTACGGCGACTGCGACTTCCGCGTGCCCGTCTACCAGGAGGGCGACGTGTACGCCCGCTACCGCGTGCACATGGAGGAGATGCGGGAGTCGACCCGGATCATCGCCCAGTGCCTCGACCGGCTCGAGGACATGGGGGGAGAGCCGTGGATCGCCGACGACCGCAAGGTCGTCCTGCCGCCCCGCGAGGAGCTGCACACCTCGATGGAGTCGCTCATCCACCACTTCAAGATCGTCACCGAGGGCTACCGCGTCCCCGAGGGCGAGGTCTACGTGACGGTCGAGTCGCCCCGTGGGGAGCTCGGATGCTACGTCGTCTCCGACGGTGGGCCGAAGCCGTGGCGCGTCAAGTTCCGCGCCCCGTCGTTCGTGGCGCTCGAGGCGACGGCGACCTGCATGAGCGACGCGCTCGTCGCGGACATGATCGCGATCGTCGGCTCGCTCGACACGGTCATGGGCGAGGTCGACCGGTAGCCATGAGCCTCTACGAGGAGATCCAGAAGGTGCGCGACGGCTTCCCGGAAGGGTCGCGCTCGGCGACGATCCCGGCGCTGCGGCTCGCCCAGGAGCGGTACGGGTGGCTCCCCCCGGAGGCGATCCGCGAGGTCGCGGCAGCGCTCGAGCTGACTCCCGCCTACTGCCACGCCGTCGCCTCGTTCTACGACATGTTCCATCTCGAGCCGATCGGGACGCACCTCGTCGAGGTCTGCACGAACCTCTCGTGCGCGCTCTGCGGCGCCCAGCGGGTCGTGGAGGCCTTCGAGGAGGAGCTCGGCGTCCGGGCGGGCGAGACGACGGCCGGCGGCGAGGTGACGCTCCGAACCGTCGAGTGCCTCGGCGGGTGCGGCTACGCGACGGTGGTGGCCGTCGACCATCGCTACCGGCAGCACGTCGGCCCGGAAGACGTACCCGCGATCGTGAAGGAGCTCGATGCCCGCTCGTAGCGTCCTTCTCGCCGGCACCGACGAGCACGACCTGACGAAGCTCGCGGAGTACCAGGCGATCGGCGGGTACAAGGGCGTGCCGAAGGCGCGGAAGCTCTCGCCCGAGAAGCTGATCGAGCAGCTCCAGGCCTCGAACCTGCGCGGGCGCGGCGGTGCCGGGTTCCCGATGGGGCGCAAGGCCTCGCTGATCGACCGCGGGAGCGCGAGGCCGAAGTACCTCGTCGTCAACGCCGACGAGTCGGAGCCGGGCGCGTTCAAGGACCGCCAGGTGATGGCGACCGCGCCGCACCGGCTGATCGAGGGCTGCCTGATCGCGGCACACGCGATCGAGTGCACCGACGTCTTCATCTACATCCGCGGCGAGTACCTGGCCGAGTACGAGATCCTGCAGCGAGCCGTCGACGAGGCCCGGGACGCGGGGCTCTTCGGTGACGTCGAGATCACGGTGTACCGCGGCGCCGGCGCCTACATCTGCGGCGAGGAGACCGCGCTCCTGGACTCCCTCGAGGGGCGCCGCGGGCAGCCGCGGCCGCGGCCGCCGTTCCCGCCGGTGCAGGGGCTCTTCAGCGCGCCGACCCAGATCAACAACGTCTGCACGATCGCAACGGTGCCGTCGATCATCGAGCTCGGCCCCGAGAAGTTCGCCGAGATCGGCTCCGAGAGCTCGCCCGGCACGGCGATCTTCTCGATCTCGGGCAACGTCGCGCGGCCCGGCAACTACGAGCTCGAGCTCGGGACGCCGATGCGCGAGCTGATCTACGACCACGCCGGCGGGATCGCCGGCGGCCGGGAGCTCAAGGCCGTGATCCCGGGCGGATCCTCGGTCCCGGCGCTCTCGCCCGACCAGATCGACGTGCCTCTCGACTACGACTCGATGGGTGCGATCGGCACGTTCTTCGGCGCCGCGTCGCTGATCGTCGTCGACGACCGCTGCTGCATGGTGCAGCTCGCGCTGAGGTCGACCAAGTTCTACATGCACGAGTCCTGCGGCAAGTGCACCCCCTGCCGCGAAGGGACGCGCTGGATGGTGAAGATCCTCGAGCGCCTCGAGGCCGGTCACGGGAGCGTCGAGGACATCGCCCTCCTCCGCTCGGTCGGCGCCGGGATCCTCGGCAAGTCGCTCTGCGCGCTCGGCGACTTCGCGGTCTATCCGGTCGCGAGCTACATCGAGAAGTGGGGCGAGGAGTTCGAGCGGCACGCCGAGCTCGGGCGCTGCCCGTTCGACGGCGAGTCGAGCCTGGAAGGCATCGTCGCGCCCAGCGACGCTCACGCCGCGCACTCGCACGAGGTGCTCGCGTGACCCTCGGCTGCATGGCCTCGGACGATCTCGCTCGTCGCCCCGGTGTGGAGCAGATTTCACAGAACCGGCACAGACACCCGGAGCGAACGCCCGTAGAATTGGCAGTGAGGGTGGCGGGTCGGCATCCCCACCCTGGGCGGGGGTCCGCTTTGGGCACGGCCGGTGCAGAGGTGGCCCGATGAACGCGCCCGAGCTGGTCACGTTGACGATCGACGGCCGCAAAGTCTCGGTGCCCAGGGGGACGGGGCTCGTCGAGGCCGCGATGGCCGCCGGGATCGAGATCCCGGTGTTCTGTTACGAGCCGCGCCTCGGGCCGCCGGTCGGGGCCTGTCGGATGTGCCTCTGCGAGGTGGCGCCGGGCCCGCCCAAGCCCCAGGCCGCCTGCACCCTCACCGCTGCCGAGGGCATGACGGTCAAGACCGCGCTCACCTCGGAGATGGCCGCAGAGGCACAGAACGCGACCCTCGAGTTCATCCTCGTCAACCACCCGCTCGACTGCCCGGTCTGCGACAAGGGCGGCGAGTGCCCGCTCCAGGACCTGACGTTCCGCTACGGGCCGGGCTCGACCCGGATGACGTTCGACAAGCGGACGTTCGACAAGCCGATCCCGATCTCGCCGACGATCGCGCTCGACCGGGAGCGCTGCATCCTCTGCTACCGCTGCACCCGCTTCTCGGAGTCGGTCGCCGAGGACGGGCAGCTCGTCGCGGTCGAAAGAGGCGCCGCTTCGATGATCGCGACGTTCGCCGACGAGCCCTACCGCGCGCCGTTCTCCGGCAACGTGATCGAGCTCTGCCCGGTCGGAGCGCTCACCTCGACGCAGTACCGCTTCGAGGCGCGGCCGTGGGAGATCCAGAACGTCCCGACGGTCTGCGGGCTCTGCCCCGTCGGCTGCAACATCAGCGCCACGACCCGCGAGGGCGACGTGAAGCGCATCCTCTCCCGCAACCATCCGGAGATCGACGAAGGCTGGCTCTGCGACAAGGGACGCTTCGCGTTCGAGCACCTCCGCGCAAGCGACCGGATCGAAGACCCGCTGCGCAAGACCGACGACGGCTTCGAGCCGCTCGCCTGGACGGAGGCGTTGGACGAAGCCGAGCGCATGCTCCGAGCCGCGCGCGGCGCGATCGTAACCGCCCTCTCGGGGTCGGAGACGGTCGAGCAGGCCTACGGGCTCGCCAGGCTCCTCCGCGTCGGGCTCGACGCCCACGAGGCCGTCCTGACCGAGGCTGTCCCGGACGGCCTCGACCCCTTCCGCGCGCCGCTCTCGGCGATCCGCGAGGCACGCGTGGTCGTCATCCTCTGCGACGAGCCGGTGGTCGAGCGAGCGCCCGTCGTCGACCTCTGGATCAAGGCCGCGCGCCGCCACGGCGCCCGGATTCTGACCGCCCTTCCGGCCGAGAAGATCGAGGGCGCCGTGCTCATCACCGACGACGGCGAGCGCGCCGCCTGGATGGCACGGGAGCTCGGCGCGACCGCGGCGTTCTACCTGCCCCGGACGCCGAACGGGCGCGGTGTCGCCGACGCGTGGAGCGCCGCAGCCGACGGCGAGCCGATCGACGCCGAGCCGGCGCTCCTCGTCGTCTCGGGGGACGAGGCCGCGACCGATCCGAACGTGCGGGCCCTGGCCGCCCACGCCGAGCGCGTGATCGGCATCGGGATGTTCGCCGAGTCCTTCGCGGGCCTCGCCGACCTCGTCCTCCCGGGAACGAGCTACCTCGAGCGGGACGGAACGACCGTCAACCTCGAAGGACGGCTCCAGCGCCAGCGCCGCGCCGTGATCGCGCCCTGCCCCGACGAGCTCGCCTGGATCGCGAAGCTCGCGGAGCGGTTCGGCGTCGAGCTCTCCCCCTATGCCTCGACGGTGTTCGACGAGGTGTCGGCCGCCTGCTTCGGCGGGATCGCCTTCGGCGCGATCGGCGAGCACGCCTCGCTGCCCGCCCCCGCAGCCGAGATCGAACAGCTGCCCGAGCCGCCCGCAAAGCAGGCGCCGAAGGGGAAGGGCCTGCGGCTCCTCACCTACCGGCCGCTCTTCTCCGGGCCCGCGGTCGAGCGAACCCCCGCGCTCGAGTTCCAGCGGGTCGCGGCCGAGATCGAGCTTTCACCCACCGATGCCCGCGAGCGGAAGGTCGCCGCCGGAGACGAGGTGAGCGTCAGCTCGAACGGCACGTCGCGATCGCTGCGCGCCCGCATCGCCCACGATCTCGAGCCCGGCTCGGTCAGGGTCCCGGCGGGCCACGCCGAAGGGCTGCACGAGCGGGTCGAGGTGACGAAGTGATCCATCCGCACGAGCCGTGGTGGGTCTCGGTGATCAAGGTGCTCGTGATCGTCAACCTCGTGATGGCGGCGTTCGCGTACACGACCTGGCTCGAGCGCAAGCTGCTCGGCCGCATGCAGCAGCGCTTCGGGCCCAACCGCGCCGGCCCGTTCGGGCTCCTGCAGCCGATCGCCGACCTGGTCAAGCTCGTCCGCAAGGAGGCGTTCTTCCCCGGCTCGGCCCACGAGCTTCCCTACATCCTGGCGCCGGTCCTCTCCTGCTTCACGGCCCTCGCGGCCTTCGCGGTGATCCCGTGGGGGAACGGCTGGACGATCGACGGCACCTACGTCGCCGGGACGGTCTCCAACCTCCCGATCTCCCTGATCCTGATCTTCGCGCTCGGGTCGATCGGCATCTACGGCTTCATCATCGGCGGCTGGGCGTCCGACTCGAAGTACGCGACGCTGGGAGCGATGAGGACGTGCGCCCAGCTCGTCTCCTACGAGGTCTCGCTCGCCCTCAGCGTCCTCGGCGTCGTCCTGATGGGCCGCTCGCTCAACCTCGTCGACATCGTCGCCAAGGAGCAGTCGACCGTCTGGTTCTTCATCCCCCAGTTCGTCGGCCTCTGCGTCTTCCTGCTCGGCGGGATCGCGGAGACCTCCCGGCCGCCGTTCGACCTGCCCGAAGCCGACACCGAGCTCGTCGCCGGGTACCACACCGAGTACTCCGGCATGCGCTGGGGCCTCTTCCAGACCGCCGAGTACATCAACATGATCGTCCTCTCCTCGCTCGCGGTCACGCTGTTCTTCGACGGCTGGCACTTCCCGTGGGTGCACTCCCTCGACCGGCTCGGGCCCCTCTGGTTCATCCTCAAGCTGGTCATCCTCGTGACGGCGTTCATCTGGCTCCGCGCCTCGCAGCCGCGCCTCCGCTACGACCAGCTGATGCGGTTCGGCTGGAAGGTGCTCCTGCCGGTCGCAACCATCAACGCCCTCGTCACCGCCCTGCTGGTGGTGTGGGTCTAGCGATGAGCGCCCTCGTCCCCAACACCTTCAAGGGCTTCGGCGTGACCCTCAAGCAGGTGTTCCGCAAGCCGATCACGCAGCAGTACCCGGAGTACATGCGGCCGGTCTATCCGCGCTTCCGCGGCCGCCACCGGCTCTGGAAGCACGAGAACGGCCTCGAGAAGTGCGTCGGCTGCTCCCTCTGTGCCGCCGCCTGCCCCGCCGACTGCATCCGCGTCGTCGCGGCCGAGAACACCGCCGAGAACCGCGTCTCGGCCGGCGAGCGCTACGCGCGCATCTACGAGATCAACATGAGCCGCTGCATCTTCTGCGGCTACTGCGAGCTCGCCTGCCCGTTCGACGCGATCACGCTCGGCAACGACTTCGAGATCGCCGAGTACAACCGCGACGACATGATCTACACGAAGGACATGCTCCTCGCCCCGCCGGTCAAGCGCGTCCCCGTCGCCGACGCCGACCTGTACGACACGCCAATCCCCTACTACAAGGGGCATTCGTGACGACGAGGCCCACTGGTCGACGCCCTTGTACTACGGGATTTGAGAAAGGACCCTCTATTCATCGTCAATTAGCCAGTCTGGCCGGAGGCCGGAGTGGCTGACTTCATCGTCTGGTGCGTGTGGATCGGTGCGGCCTTCGCGTGCCTCGCGAGCGCGCTCGGCGTCGTCACCTTCCGCAACCCGTTCTACTCCGCGCTCTCGCTGATCGGCAACCTCGCGGCGCTCGCAGTCCTCTACCTCCTGCTCGGAGGCGAGTTCGTCGCGGCGGGCCAGGTGCTCGTCTACGGCGGGGCGGTGATGGTCATGTTCCTCTTCGTGATCGCCTACCTCGGCGACAAGACCGACCAGGCGCCCTGGGCCGGCGGGCCCTCCTGGCAGGTGGTCGCGATCGTGCTCGCGGCCGGCTCGATCCTGACCGAGGTGATCGTCGCGATCGGCCTGACCACCGGCGGGAAGCTCTCCCACCAGGCGCACATCTCGCGCTCGTTCGGCTCCCCCGAGACGATCGGGCGCCTCTTCCTCACCGACCATCTCGTCGCGTTCGAGGTCACCTCGATCGTCCTCCTCGTCGCAGCCGTCGGAGGCGTCGTCCTCGGCTCACATGCACGGCTCCTGGAGTCCGGGGAGACGCCCAACCGCAGTGGTAGCGCGAGCCTGATCGAGCCGCCCTCCCCATCCTCCGGCCATGACCCAGGGACAGGGGCCGGAACCGGCGTAGGCTCGACGGAGCCGGCAATCGGCGGAGGTACCGGCTTGGCCGGCACCGGAGCGGAAAACATTGCACGGGCCTGACATCGCCTGGTACATCGTGCTCGCCGGGATGCTCTTCGTCACCGGCGCGATCGGCGTGCTCGTGCGCCGGAGCCCGCTGATCATCCTGCTCTCCGTCGAGATCATGCTCAACGGCGCCAACCTGGCGCTGATCGCCTTCGCGCGCCATTACGGCCACGAGGACGGGCAGATCTTCGCGATCGCCGTGATGGCCGTGGCCGCCTCCGAGGTCGTGGTCGGCCTCGGCCTGATCGTGGCGATGGGACGCCGCGACATCGAGCTCGACGTCGACAAGCTCCGGACGCTCCGCGGGTGAACGCCGCCGCCTGGATCTGCCTGCTCGCGCCGCTCGCCTCCGCGGTCGCGATCGCCCTCGCGGGCGAGCGCCTCTCGCGACGTGGCGCCGGCTTCCTCTCGACCGGGACGACGATGCTCTCGTTCGTCGCAGCGATCGTCGCGCTCGTGACGATGCTCGGCGAGTCGGCGGGCGAGCGCGCCCACGCGACCACCTCGTGGACGTGGCTCTCGGCAGGCCCCTACCACTTCGGGCTCACGCTCCTCACCGACCAGCTCTCGGTGCTGATGATGCTGATCGTCTCCGGCGTCGGCTCGCTGATCGTCGCCTACTCGGTCGGCTACATGGAGGGCGAGGACGAGGAGCGCCGCTTCTTCGCCTACATGTCGCTCTTCGTCTTCTCGATGCTCCTGCTCGTGCAGGGCGGCAACCTGCTCCTCCTGCTCGCCGGCTGGGGAATGGTCGGGCTCTCGAGCTACCTCCTGATCGGCTTCTACCAGGAGCGCGAGGAGGCGATCGCGGCCGCGAAGAAGGCGTTCGTGATGAACGCCTTCGGTGACGCGACGATGGCGCTCGCACTCTTCCTGCTGATCCAGCACACGGGCAAGCTCGACTACGCCGGCGTCTTCGCGGCCTCCCCGCACGGCGGCACGATCGCGAACCTGATCGCCCTCGGGCTGCTCGGCGGCGCCGTCGCCAAGTCGGCACAGATCCCGCTCCACACCTGGCTTCCCGACGCGATGGAGGGCCCGACTCCCGTCAGCGCCCTCATCCACGCGGCGACGATGGTGACCGCCGGCGTCTACCTGATCGCCCGCACTCACCCGCTCTTCGAGTACGCCCCCAAGGTCGAGGATCTCGCCGCCGGTCTCGGCGCCGCGACCCTCCTGATGGCCGGCCTGATCGCGCTCGTCCAGACCGACATCAAGAAGGTGATCGCCTACTCGACGATGTCCCAGATCGGCTACATGTTCGTCGGCGCCGCCGCCGGCGCTTACCCGGCCGGGATGTTCCACCTGATGACGCACGCCTTCTTCAAGGCGCTGCTCTTCCTCGCCGCCGGGATCGTCATCCACGCCCTCTCGGGCGAGCAGGACATCCGCAAGATGGGCGGCCTCGCCAAGGAGATGCCGCATACGCGCACCGCGTTCCTGATCGGCTCGCTCGCCCTCGTCGGGATCCCGCCCTTCTCGGGCTTCTTCTCGAAGGACTCGATCATCGCCGCCACGCTCGACCGCGGCGCCTTCGGGTACTGCCTCTTCGCGGCCTGCCTCGCGGGTGCGTTCCTGACCGGGCTCTACACCTTCCGGCTCTTCTTCATCGTCTTCGGCGGCAGCCGCTCGGACTTCGTCAAGGAGCACCTGCACAAGCCGCACGGCCGTCTCGAGGGCCCGCTCTCGATGGTCTGGACGGTGACGGCGCTCGCCGGGCTCGCCGCGGTCGGGGGCTTCCTCCAGTTCGCGCCGGTCTGGCATCCGCTCACGACCTGGCTCTCGCCGGTGGCGAGGCCGTTCGTGGAGCCGACGCACGGCGAGGAGGCGATCGCCTCGATCGCCGCCGTGCTGCTCGGCCTAGCCGGCATGGCCGTCGCCTACCGGCTCTACGCCGCGAAGAGCGCCGCCGTGCCGAAGGCGCTCGCGATCCTCGAGCACAAGTTCTACTGGGACGAGCTGTACGCCGCGATCCTCTACAAGCCCGCCGACCTCGTCTCGACGATGCTCGGCCGGCTCTTCGAGCAGCCCGTGATCGCCGGCTCGATCGGCGAGGTCGTCCGCGGCTTCCGGATCGGCTCCGGCGAGCTTTCGCGCGCCCAGAACGGCCTCGTCCGGGCTTATGCGCTGGCCCTCGCGAGCGGCGTCGCCGTCCTCGCCGTCGTCTTCCTCTCCACGCGCTGATGACGAGCTGGCTCACCACCATCCTGATCTTCCTGCCCGTCGCCGGGGCGCTCCTCGTCTGGCTCGTGCCGATGCCGCGCGAATGGGTCGGCTCGCTCGCGACGCTCGTCTCGCTCGTCGAGGTCGGGATCTGGGTGATCGCGGTCGAGCGCTTCCACTTCGAGAGCGGCGCGCTTCAGCTCGGGCAGCGGCACTCGTGGTTCCGCGACCTCGGGGTCAGCTACCACGTCGGCCAGTTCGGCTTCTCGCTCTGGCTCGTCGGGCTGACCTCGACCTGCGGGGCCGCCGCCAGCGCCTACGCATGGTGGGTGGGGCGCGAGCGGCCGCGCGCCTACTTCGGGCTGCTGCTCTTCCTCACCGGCTCGGTCGTCGGCGTGTTCTCGGCCCAGGATCTCCTGCTCTTCTACGCGTTCTTCGAGGCGATGCTGATCCCGCTCTACATCCTGATCGGGGTCTGGGGCGGCCCCGGCCGGCTCGGCGCGACGATCAAGTTCGTCGTCTACACGGTCGCCGGCTCGCTCCTGATGCTCGCCGCCATCGTCGTCTTCGGCCTGCAGCAGGGAACGTTCGACCTGACGCAGATGGGGACGAGCTCGAACGACTGGCTCTTCCTCGGCTTCGCGATCGCCTTTGCGGTCAAGGCGCCCGTCTGGCCGTTCCACGGCTGGCTCCCCGACGCCTATCGCGAGTCGCCACCCGAGGTCGCCGGGCTGCTCTCGGGGGTGATCTCGAAGGTCGCCGTCTACGGCTTCCTGCGCATCGCGATCGCGAAGTTCCCCGGGCCGACGCACCACTTCCGCGACCTGATCCTCGCCCTCGCCGCGATCGGCCTCGTCTACGGGTCGCTGCTCGCCTTCCGGGCGCCCGACATCCGCGGCGTCGTCGCCTACTCCTCGCTCGCCCAGATGGGCCTGATCATGTTCGGCCTCTTTGCCGTCAACGACCTCGGCTTCGACGGGGCCGTCCTGCAGATGGTCAACCACGGGCTGATCTCGATGACGATGTTCCTGCTCGCCGGGATGGTCGAGCGACGCACCGCCACCGGCGAGCTCTCCCTGCTGGGCGGCATGGCCCGCGGACGGCCTGCCCTCGCAACCGTGCTGATGACGGTCGGGATCATCGCGCTCGCCGTGCCGCTCTCCTCCAACTTCGCCGGGGAGTTCCTGATCCTCGCGGGCGTCTTCCAGACCGGCTGGGGCTGGGCCGCGATCGGCGCTGTCGCGATCGTGCTCGCCGCCATGTACATGCTCCGCGTCATCTCGGCCGTGCTGCACCGCGAGGTCGGGCCGGCGGTCAGCGACGCCGCCCTCGACCTGCGCACGGGCGAGCTCGCGATCGTCGTGCCGCTCGTCGCGATCCTGCTCGCGCTTTCGGCCTGGCCCGACGCGATCAGCGGTCACTCGTTCGCGAGCTCAGGCGCGCGAATTGAGCTCGCCTCTACCGACGTGGGCGGCCCCGTCTATTTGGTCAATGTCCCTCTCAGCTGCCAGACGCGCGCCAGGAGTCTTCTAGCGACGACACAGTTACGTTCGCTCAAGCTCGAGAGCAAGGCGATCCGTGCGGCCCTGATCGCCCACCGAAGCGATCGAGCCGAGGGGAGAGGCGCAACGGTGATGTCCGGAGCGAGCGCCGGTGCAGCGCACTGCCCCGGCGGCGGAGACATCACCCTGTCGATCCCCCCGATACGACTGCAGCTTCCGAGACCTCCTGCATCGCCGGGTGGCGCAAGCTCGACCCACATCTCGTTCGGTCACCCGTCCTCGCACCAGCCCGTCTTCACCTACGCACCCTCACCCACGTGATCCACAAGCCGCACGTCGACTGGTTCGCGATCTCGCCCTCGCTGGCGATGCTCGGCGCGACCGCTGTGCTGCTGATGGTGGCCGTGTTCGCGCCGCGATCGAGCCGCCGGACGATCGCCGCGACGGTCTGCGGCGGCGGGTTCCTCACCGCCTTCGTGCTCGCGATCGTCCTCGCCGACAGGAGCCCGCACGGGAAGGCGATCGTCGCCGACGCGATCTTCCGCGACCGCTGGGCCGCCACGGCGCAGATCATCGTCGCCGGCTGCGGTCTCGTCGCGGTGCTGATCGCCTACGGCGAGCGCATGCGCGAGGAGAACATCGCCGAGTACTACGCGCTTCTTGCCGCGGCCGGTGCCGGGATGGCGTTCTTCGTGCAGGCCTCGAACCTGATGACGCTCTTCCTGGGGCTCGAGTGGTTCTCGATCGCCCTCTACGTCCTCTGCGCGATCGACATCGACCTGATCGGCTCGCTCGAGGCCGGGCTCAAGTACCTCGTGATCGGCGCCGTCGGCTCGGCGACGCTGCTCTTCGGCTCCGCGCTCGTCTACGGCGCCACGGGCCAGCTCTCCTTCGACAAGATCGCGGCGGCGGGCAGCCTGCACAGGCACGACTCGCTGCTCGTGCTCGGCCTCGCATTGATCATCGCCGGGCTCGGCTTCAAAGCCTCGGCTGCGCCGTTCCACATGTGGACGCCGGACGCCTACCAGGGCGCGCCGACGCCGGTCACCGCCTTCATGGCCTCGGCCACGAAGGTCGCGGCGCTCGTCGTCACGAGCCGCCTGCTGCTGACCGCGTTCCCGGAGGAGAAGCGCCTCTGGACCTGGGCGATCGCGGGAATCGCCTGCGCCTCGATCGCGATCGGCAACATCGCCGCACTCGCCCAGCGCAACGTCAAGCGCCTGCTCGCCTACTCCTCGGTCTCGCACGCCGGCTTCATGCTGATCCCGATCGCCGCCGCCAACTCGCTCGGCGCGCGGGGGCTCCTCTACTACCTGATCCCGTACTGCGCGATGTCGCTCGGAGCCTTCGCGGTCGTCGCCGCGCGCGAGCGCGAGCTCGGGGCGCCGGTGACGCTCGAGAACCTCGCCGGGTTCGGCTGGGAGCGCCCGTTCTTCGGCGTCTCGATGTGGGTGTTCATGCTCGGCTTCCTCGGCTTCCCGCTCACGGGAGGCTTCATCGGCAAGTTCTATGCCTTCGCGGCCGCCTACCGGCACGGCTGGTGGTGGCTGATCGTCGTCGGGGTCGCGGGCACGATCGTCTCGGCTGCGTACTACCTCTCGGTCGTCCGCTCGATGTTCCTCCGCGACTCCGCGGAGCTCCAGCTCCTTCCCGCCGGCGGCTCACCCCCGCCCGAGCGCGTGCTCGGTACCGCTGTCGCCCTGTGCCTGGTCGTGACGGTCGGCTCGTTCTTCGCCGTGCAGCCGCTGATCGACGTGGCCCACTCGGCCGCGAGCGCACTGCCTTTCTAGGAGAAGTCAGCTCAGGGCTTCGCCGGCGAGAGCCCGCCGAAGCGCCGCGCGAGCGGCGCCGCCATCAGGATGCCCTTGAGCGCGAAGAGCACGAGGACGGCCGCAAGCGACGAGACACCGAGGGGCGGCACACCGTGAACCGCATTGCTGCGGACGGCGCAGGAGAGCACGAGCAGCGCGACGATCGCGACCGAGCAGAGCGCCTGCAGGCCCGCGTGACCCTCACCACGAGCATCGATGAAGTCTCCGAAGACGACAAGCCCGCTCACGGCCGCGAAGGGCAGCGCGGCAACCAGGGCGTCGCGGGCGATGCCGTGAGCGCCCTGCCAGTCGGCGAGCTGCGCCGCGAGGGCGAGGACGACGGGAAGGACGCGGCGCCACACAAGCGATAGCTTCGCTCCCCGCCCGGACGATCCTTCTATGCTGGATCACCAATATCGAACTCCGGGCCCGGTCGCCGCGACCGGCCCGCCGGCGACGAAAAGGAGCGCACGCGATGGCAACTCTCACCTGGCTCGGGCATGCGTCGTTCCACCTCGTGAGCGACGAAGGCCGGCACATCTACGTCGACCCGTGGTTCACCGGCAACCCGAAGACCCCGGAAGGTGCGGGCGAGCCCGAGCGCATCGACGTGATCGCCGTCACCCACGGCCACGGCGACCACGTCGGCGACACGGTCAGGCTCTCGAAGGCTCATCCCGACGCCCAGATCGTCGCGATGGTCGAGTTGAAAGGCTGGCTCGGCAACCAGGGCGCGAACGTCGGGCACCTGCCGGGGCTCAACAAGGGCGGCTCGCTGGAGATCGACGGGCTCAAGTTCACCCTCGTCAACGCCTTCCACTCGTCGAGCTCGGACAACGGCGACTACCTGGGCGAGCCCTGCGGGATCGTGATCCGGCTCGAGAGCGGCCGGGCGATCTACTTCGCGGGAGACACCTGCGTCTTCGGCGACATGCAGCTGATCGCGAGGCTCTACGCCCCCGACGTGGCTGTCCTCCCGATCGGCGACCACTTCACGATGGGCCCGCGCGAGGCCGCCCTCGCGCTCGAGCTGCTCGGCAACCCGATCTGCGTCCCCGGCCACTGGGGCACGTTCCCGCTGCTCACAGGGACGCCGGAGGAGCTTCGCAAGGAGGCGCCGGGGGCCACCGTCGTCGACATCGAGCCCGGCGGCTCGATCGAGATCTAGGGAGCGGATGGCGATCAGGCACGAGCCGCCCGTCGTCGCGACCTACTCGATCGCCGCGTGCGACCTCGACGCGGGCCAGTGGGGAGTCGCGACCCAGTCGAAGTTCCTCGCCGTCGGCTCGGTCGTCCCGTGGGCCAAGCCTCAGGTCGGCGCGATCGCCACGCAGGCCTACGCGAATCCGCGCTACGGCCCCGACGGGCTCGCGCTCCTCGCCCACGGCCTCTCGGCCGACGAGGTCGTCGCCCGCCTGACCCAGGCCGATCCCGATCGCGCCCGGCGGCAGCTCGGCATCGTCGACGGCGCCGGCCGCGGTGCCACCTACACGGGGGCCGAGTGCATGGACTGGGCCGGTGGGATCGCCGGGCCATGCTTTGCCGCGCAGGGGAACATCCTCGTCTCCGAGGAGACGGTCACGGCGCTCGCGGAGAGCTTCACGGCCTCGACGGGCAGACCGTTTGCCGAGCGGCTGATCGCCGCCCTCCGCGCCGCGCAGGCGGCCGGCGGCGACCGGCGCGGCCAGCAGGCCGCCGCCCTTCTTGTCGTGGAGCGCGACGGCGGCTATGCCGGGCTCTCGGACGACGTCGTCGATCTCCGTGCCGACGACCACCCCACCCCGGTCGAGGAGCTTGCGCGCCTCTACGAGCTCCACAAGATCCTCTTCGAGAAGACACCGACGGCGGAGTGGCTCGAGGTCGACGACGCGCTTGCCGCCGAGCTCGGCGAGCGCCTTGCGCGGCTCGGCTTCGAGGGTGAGCTCGAGCCCGCCTTCAGAGCCTGGTCGGGCCGGGAGAACCTCGAGGAGCGCGTCGAGGGGGTCGAGCGCATCGACCCGGTCGTGCTCGCGGAGCTTCGGCGCTCGTGAGCGGGCCCGCGAAGGGCTGGAGCGCCGCCCACTTCCGGGAGCTCGACTCGATCCCGGTCGCCGAGGGGCTCGTCTGGCATCCGGTCCGGCGGCGCTTCGACATCCGGGCCTTCGGGGTCAACGCGTACACGAGCGCCGGGATCGGCGATCAGGTCGTCGAGAAGCACGACGAGACCGGCGGCGGCGCCGGAGGCCATGAGGAGCTCTACGTCGTCGTTCACGGCCACGCGACCTTCACGATCGGTGGGGACACGCTCGACGCCCCGGCGGGCACGCTCGTCTTCATCGCCGACCCCACCCTCGAGCGCGTCGCGATCGCCGACGAGGAGGGCACCCTCGTCCTCGCCGTCGGCGGCGAGCCCGGGAAGGCCTACGAGGTCGCCCCCTGGGAGTCCTACTTCGCCGCAATGCCGCTCCTCAAGGCCGGGCAATGGGATGAGGCGATCGAGGTGATCGCTCAAGGGCTGCAGGAGCGACCGGGCCACCCGGCCCTGCTCTACAACCTCGCGTGCGCGGAGTCGCGCGCGGGCCGGACCTCGGACGCGATCGAGCACCTCCGCGAGGCGATCGCCGGCGACGCCAAGTACGCCGGGCACGCCAAGTCCGACCCCGACTTCGATCCGATCCGCGGCGAGCCCGGCTTTCCGACCTAGTCGGCGCCTACGCTTTCGAGGATGGTGAGCCCTGCCAGCCCGACGCAGGGGCTCCGTGCCGCCTGGTCTCGAATCGGGCAGCTCGTGCTTTTCGTCGGCGTCCCGGCGATGGTGGTCGCCTCGTTCATGCTCGGCGGGCGCCACAACTTCGCGTTCGACTTCCACATCTTCTGGAGCGCATCACGACGGGTTCTGCACGGGCACTCGCCGTACCCGAGCCCCGTGGTCGTGGCCCACGCGACCTCGCCGACGATCCATCACCAGTTCTTCGTCTACCCGCCGCTCCTCGCCGCCCTGCTGCTCCCACTGGCGGCGCTGCCCTTCGCGGCCGCCGCGGCGATCAACACGGTGCTCGTCCTCGGCTGCCTCGCCGTCGGGCTCCGGCTGCTCGGCGTGACCGACTGGCGCTGCTACGCGGTGACGCTCGCCTCGATCCCGGTCCTCTCCTCGGTGCGCCTCGGCGCGATCTCGCCGTTCCTGATGCTCGCCGCCGCTCTCGCCTGGCACTACCGCGACCGCTGGGCGATCGCCGGCGCCGCGGTCGGTGCGGCGGTCGTCGCGAAGCTCTTCGTCTGGCCGCTCGTCATCTGGCTGCTCCTCACACGCCGCTTCAAGGCAGCCGCGGTCGCGACCCTCGGCTCCGGAGGGCTGACGCTTGCCGTGTGGGCTGCGATCGGCTTCGACGGACTCCGCGGCTACCCGAGCCTGCTGCGGAACCTCACCCACATCGAATCCGTCTGGGGGTTCTCCCTCGTCGCCCTCGCCGATCGCGTCGGCCTGTCCGACCCACAGGCGAGCTGGGTCGTGTTCGGGATCCCGCTTGCCCTCCTGCTTCTCGCAAGTTGTTTTGTCCGCGCCCAGGGGCCGGACGTCGACCGCCGGCTCTTCGTGGTGGCGATCGGGCTCGCGATCCTGCTGACGCCGATCCTCTGGCTCCACTACCTGACGCTTCTGCTCGTCCCGATCGCGCTCAGCCGAAGGACGTTCGGGCCGGAGTGGATCCTGCTGCTCGCCTTCTGGATCTCGCCCTACCAGCAGCCCGGGACCTTCGCGGCGTGGCGGGTGATCGTCACTCTCGGCCTCGTGATCGCGATCACGATCAGGGCCGAGCGCAGGCCGGCCTAGCCGCCGCCGCCCGGAAGGCGCATCCCCGCCGCCAGCGTCCGGAGAGCCGGGACGGGGTCGGCCAGCGGGCGGGCGACGACGAGAACCGCGCCGAACCCGTCGCCGGGGGTGAGCGCATCGACGATGAGCTGCACGCCGACGGCGAGCGCGAAGGCCTTGTGCGCGAGCGGGCCGCCGAACGGGGCGAGGTCGTCCTCCGAGACACGTCCCGCGAGAACGTCGCCGTAGGTGTGGTTGCCCATCGAGACGTCGACCACGACCGGCTTCCCGTCGCTCGACGGGATCCCGATCGAGATCGGGTTCGTGCCGGTGAGCTTCTCGCCGCCGTCGGGATGGCCGAGGCGCCTGGGGGAGGTCGCGACGAGGGCCGACACCAGCCCGCCCTCTGCAAGCCTCCGCGTCCAGTGGCCGAGCATGCCGGTCGGGAACGTCCGTCCCCCCGAGATGAGCCGGGCGCTCTCGGGCGGGTCGGCAAGCTGCGAGTCCACGATTGCGTCAAGCACGATGTAGCCGAGAGCGCCGTTCCCGTCCCAGCGCTCGTACCCCGGCTCCGAGATGACCCGCGACGGGCGAGCCGACGTCTCGAGCTCGGGCCAGCCCTCCAGCCAGTCGATGCGTCGCAGGCCGTGGCCGGTTCGGCCCCGCCGCTCGGCGTCGAGAAAGTGCTCGGCGAGCACCGCCGCGTCGGCGGGCGAGAACCCGAGCGCGGCGAGCCTCGCTCGAGCCTGGGTCTCGTCGTCGCCCGTCTCGCCCACGGCTCGCTAGGAGACGAGCGGCAGCGTCCGCGTGAAGCCGGCCCGCCGGGCGGCGACGATCGCCTGCGCGATCTCGGCGATGGCCAGAGCAGGCTCGCTCTCCGGCGCGGAGACCACGAGCGGCACTCCCTCGTCACCGGCCTCCCGCAGCCTGGCATCGAGCGGGACCGAGCCGAGCACCTTGACTCCCAGCTGGGTTGCGAGGCGCCCGCCGCCGCCGCTCCCGAAGATCTCCGAGGTCATGTTCTCGATCACGCCGAGGAGCTGCATTCCCGTCTCGCGGGCCATCTGTGCGGCGCGGCTCGCCACCTCCTGCGCGAGGATCTGCGGTGTCGTGACGACGACCGCCTCGGCCCGCGGCAGCAGCTGCCCGAGCGAGATCGACACGTCCCCGGTCCCGGGCGGCATGTCCACGACCAGCATGTCGAGGTCGCCCCAGTGAACGTCCTGCAGGAACTGCTCGAGGGCCCGATGCAGCATCGGGCCGCGCCACATGAGCGGCTTGTTGCCGTCGAGGAAGAACCCGATCGACATCAGCTTCAGGTCGTGCTTCACGGGCGGGATCATCAGCCGGTCGACGAGCACGGGCTTCTGGCTGATCCCGAGCATGTGCGGGATCGAGTGGCCGTAGATGTCGGCGTCGAGGACGCCGACCCGCAGCCCCTGGGCGGAGAAGGCCGCGGCGAGGTTGACCGTCAGCGACGACTTGCCGACGCCGCCCTTACCCGAGGCGACGGCGATGACGCGGGTGGTCGGATCGACCTGGATCACCTTGTCGGCCTCCGGCCTGCCACCGCGGAGCCGGTCGGTGAGCGCCGCGCGCTCCTCGGGGCTCATCACGTCGAACTCGAGCGTGACGCGCGTCACACCCTCCAGGCCCCCGACCTCACGGGCGACCTGCTCCTGGAACGAGTTGCGCAGCGGGCAACCGACGACGGTGAGCGCGATCGTCACGGTGACCTCGCCGCGTTCGATCACGATGTCGCGAACCATGTCGAGCTCGGTGACCGGCTTGCGCAGCTCGGGGTCGATGACGTTCGCCAGGGCGGCGAGGATGGCTTCGCGCGTGGGCTCCACGCTACTTCCCTTCCCGAGGCGCCCCTGCCAGGACGAAATCGCGTCGTTGGGGAAGTAGCTCATCCATCGGACCTCGTCCTTCGACTCTCGGCGCCCGACCCATTTTCGTGCCCTCCTAGCCTCGACTGCAAAAGCGAAGCAAAATCCGAGCGACTTCCCGCCAAGATCGCCTCCGCATCCCCTCGCGTCTACGCGGGAAGTCGCTAGGAGCGTACAGCGGCAGCGATTTCCGCCGTCAGGCGCTCGTTGCGCGCCGCGCAGAGCCGCGAGTGCCCTTGCAGGTCGAGCGGAAGCGAGCCGACCGGGCCCCCGTCGATCGCCTCGATCGCGAAACCGCGCTCCCGGATCAGCAGCTGGGCGGCGGCGAAGTCGACCGACCGTGACGGCTTCAGGCATGCGACCGCGTCGGTCCGCCCGGCGGCGAGGTGGCAGAAGGTGATCGCCTGGGCCCCCATCACGCGGATCCGGCTCGTCAGCGGCGCGAGCGCCGGGAGTCGGTCGAGGATCAGGTCGGCTCTCGTCGCCTCGAGGGAGAGGAACTCGATCGGATCCTTCGGCTCGCCGGTCAGCGGCCGGCCGTCGAGGAACGCCCCGCCGCCGCGAACGGCGGTCCACTCCTCGTCGGCGCCGAAGTCGTGGACGAACCCGAAGACGACGTCGTCCATCGTGTCGCCCTCGGCGACGGCGACGCACAGCGCGAAGTACGGGATGCCGCGCTCGGCGTTCTGGGAGCCGTCGATCGGGTCGACGACGACCGTGACGGCGCCCGACCCCCGGATCCCGATCTCCTCCGAGACGATCCGCACGTCGGGACGGTCGAAGTGCGCGAGAACCGCCCGCTCGGCTGCCTCGTCGAGGGCTATCGTCGTGTCGCCGCCCTCCCCTTTGCCGACCGGCCGCGCGCGCTCCTCGCGGGTCGGCATGGAGACGAGCACGCTCTTCACGTCCGCGACGGCCGCGCGGCACAGCTCGAGCCAGGGGCCGTCCTGCTCCGGCGTCCGGCTCATACGGGGTGGAAGAGCAGGCCGGAGGTGAGCTTGGGATAGAAGAACGTCGACTTCTGCGGCATCGTCTCGCCGGCCGCAGCGATGCCGTAGACCTGCTCGATCGTCGGCGGACGCACGAGGAAGGCCCGCTCGGCCTCGCCGGCGTCGACCACCGCGACGGCACGGTCGGCATAGGGAGTGTAGGCCACACCCTCCGGCTCGTAGCGCTGGACCTGGCGGGTATCGAGCTCGTCGGCGGCCTCGAGGCGGAAGTACGAGCCGCCGCGGTACATCGCGAGGGCGTCGTGGTCCCAGCCGGAGGTCAGGACCGCCTCCGGCTCCAGGCCGACGTGCTGGACGAGCCGGTGGGTCGGGAAGATCTCGACCCCGGGCGAGCGCGACGAGACGACGACGGCAAAGGTGTGGGTCGCGGACGGATCCTCGTCGCGAAAGGCGACGGCGGTCTCGTACCGATGGTGGCCGTCGGCGATCAGGAGCGGCCCCGGCACCTCGAGCGGCTCGTCCCCCAGCCGCCAGAGGCGAGTGCGCACGCCGCCCTCCTCCACCTCGAGCTCGGGCGCCCCGCCCGGCCGCGCGCACGGGGCCTCCGCGTCGTAGAGCAGGAAGATCGGCTCGAGCTGCGTCCTCGTCGCCCGCACGAGGCGAAGCCGACCCTCCTTCGGCCCGGCGTGCGTGAGCTCGTGCGGAAGAACCTGGCCTGCCGAGTACGGGGTCACCTCGATCGAGCCCGCGATGCCCTCGCGCGTCCGCTCGACGCCGTCAGGCCCGACGAACTCCTGGGCGAGCCACCAGAGCGACGGCTCCTCCTCCCGCAGGATGCCGGTCGCCCCCCAGGCGCCTAGGAGCTCCGAGGCGCGCTCGGGGGAGTCGGGTAGCGTGAGATGGACGACGTTGAACGGACTCTGCTCGAGGAACGCCCGGCGTGCGTCCTCGTCGATCACGTCGTACGGAGGCGCCACGAGCTCGTCGAGCGGGCCTGCCTCGGGGGCGTAGCGAAGGGCGCGAAAGGGCGAGACCGAAGCCACGGACCGAGGCTACCGAAGGGCCTACTACACTCGCGGCGTGATCTCCGACCTCGAGGCCGACCGGGTGGTGGAGGGCGTCTTCGCGGTCAAGTCGAAGCGGCGCCTGCGCACGAAGGGCGGGGCCACCTACCTCGCGCTCGAGCTCGTCGACCCGAGCGGGCACATCGACGCGCGCGTGTGGAACGACGTCGAGCTCCTCGACGGCCGCTTCGGCGAAGGGGACGCCGTGCGCGTTCTCGGTCGCGTGGAGAAGTTCCGCGACCGGCTCCAGCTCGAGGTGAGAACGCTGGAGGCGACCGACGTCGACCCGGTGACCCTGACCCCGGCGATGCGCCGCGACGCCGCCGAGCTGCAGGGCTTTCTCGACTATCTGGTGGAGGAGATCTCGCATCCGGGCCTCGCGGCGACCGTCCGTGCAGTGCTCGCGGACTGCGACCTCGCGAGCTTTCCCGCCACCCCGGACGACCACCATTCCTACGCCGGCGGCCTCCTCGAGCACACCGTCGCGGTGGCGACGCTCTGCCGCGAGACGGCCCAGCTCCACCCGCGGCTGCGCTCCGAGCTCCTGCTTGCCGCGGCGCTCGTCCACGATGTCGGGCGCACGGTCGAGCTCTCACGCGGCCCTGCCTTCATCCCGACCGAAGAGGGGCGCCTGCTCGGCCACGTGCACCTCGGGCTACGGCTGATCGACGAGCGGGCGCAGGGTCTCACCGACGGCCAGAAGGCCGAGCTGCTCCACTGCGTCGCCGCGCACCACGACGCGCGGGCGCTGCGGACCGCAGAGGCTTCCGTGCTCTACCACGCCAATCAGCTCGACGCGAGCGCGGCGACCCGGCCGACCGGGTGAGCAGCCTCCTGCTCGCGCTCGGCGCGAGCCTCGCCTGGGGCGTCGCCGACTTCGTCGGACCGTGGCAGGCACGCGTCCTCGGCGCGTTGCGCGTCATGCTCTGGGCGCAGGTCGCGGGCGTCGCCGCCATGTCCGTCCTGATCGCGGCCCGCGGGCAAGGCCCGGGCGGGTGGGACGTCCTGTTCGCGATCCCGGCCGCCGTCTCCGGGACGCTCGGGCTCTACGCCTACTACCGCGGCATGCGGATCGGCGCGATGGCCGTGGTGGCACCGATCGCCGGCGTCTCGGCGATCGTCCCGGTGATCTTCGGGATCGCGACCGGCGACCACCCGTCGGCGACGCAGTACGCCGGGATCGCGTGCGCGCTCGGCGGGGTGGGCCTCGCCTCCCAGGAGCACCAGTCCAGCGGCTCGCGGCGGGTCGCCGCCGGGGTCGGGCTCGCCCTGCTTGCGGCGCTCGGCTTCGGCTTCTACTTCCCGCCGATGCACGCCGCCGGCCAGGTCGATCCGTACTGGTCGTCGCTGATCTTCCGGATCACCTCCGCCACCGTAGTCGCCGCGTCTGCCGCCGTCGCCCGCCCGGCGCTCCGCCTGGGCGGCTGGAAGCTCCTCGTCATCTGCGGAGTCGGCCTGGGCGACACGCTCGGAAACGCGATGTTCGCCGTCGCCGCCAACAAGGGCGGCCTGGTGAGCCTCACCTCGGTGCTCGCCTCGCTGTACCCGATCGTGACTGTCGTGCTCGCCTCGGTCGTCCTCGGCGAGCGAGTCGCGAGAGCCCAGCGCGCCGGCGTGCTCCTCACCTTCGCAGGCGTCGCCCTGATCTCAATCTAAGGAGCCTCTTCCTGGGTGGCCGTCCGCGGACTTAGCGAGGCGATAGCCGAGCTAAGGACCACGCAGTGCGTCACGCCCTAACCATGAGCGCCAAGCTGCCACAAGCACCTGCGCCCGTACGGCCTCAGGCGTTCGTTCCGGCTCAGCCGGGACGAACGCAACCACCCACGCCCATACACGGTGAGCGGTCGGAACCACCGCGGCGCGGCACCCACCAGAGCACCGGAGGAGGGGGCTCGTGGGGGAACCTCGTTGGTTCCCCCACGGGCCTAGACGTTAAAGCGGACGTTCAGCACGTCGCCGTCGCGTACAACGTACGTCTTGCCCTCCAGCCGCTGGAGGCCCCGGCGCGATGCCTCGGCATGGGAACCTGCCTCGACGAGGTCGTGCCAGTCGATCACCTCGCAGCGGATGAAGCCGCGCGCGATGTCGGTGTGGATCGACGCCGCCGCCTCGAGGGCCGAGGAGCCGTTGCGGAGGGGCCACGCACGGGTCTCCTTCTCGCCCGCCGTGAAGAACGTGATCAAATCGAGCGCGTCGCGGAGCCGGCGGACGACCTCTTCGAGTGCGGAGGGCTGGCCGTCGCGAAACGCGGCCGCCTCCTCGTCGGTGAGCTCGGCGAGCTCGGACTCGAGCGCCAGGTCGATCCCGTCGGGGCCGTTCTCGACCACGATCATCGGCAGCGTCGTCAGCGGCTCGAGGCCCTCCGGCAGCTCGCCGGGAAGCTCGGCGAGCGTGGCGCCGGCATCGAGGGCCGCGACGAGCTCCTGGAGCCGGGCCGCCTCCGCCCGGACCTTCGGATCGCCGGACTTCGCCTGCTTCTCGACCCGCTCGAGCCGCCCGGCGACGTGGTCGCGGTCGGCGACGAGCAGCTCGAGCTTGAGGTTCTCGAGATCGCCGGCCGGGTCGGCGTCCGGCGAGAACGCGTCGAGCACGACGAGGAGCGCGTCGACCTGACGGAGGTTGCCGAGGAGGGCCGGCCCCGTGCCGGGCACGTCCTGCACCCGCACCGAGGCGGGCGTGACCTTCTTCGCGTCGACGACGGCGGCGAGCGCGCCGAGCCGCGGGTCGGGCACAGAGGCCATCCCGACATGGGTCTTGCCGTACTCGCCGCCCGCAGTGCGTGTGAGCGCGGTGAAGAGCGTCGTCTTCCCCGACCCCGGTAGGCCTACGATTCCCGCCTCGAGTGACACGAGCCGCCGGAGGCTTAGTCGCGGGCGCCGAAGCCGACGCGGCTCTCGCGGAGATGGCGCTTGACGAAGGCGATCATCTTGATCACGACGGTGTAGCGGCCGTCCTCGGCGTCGAGGGAGACGGCGTCGGGGCTGCCCGCGGCGAGCGCTGCGTCGAGCGCGTCCGCCGAGGCGGGCGTGACGTTCACGGTCAGCGACTGCCCGCCGCGGAAGCCGATCTCGATCCGCAGCCGCTCGATCTCAGCCATGCGAGACGAGCTCCGCAAGCACGCCGCCGGTGGCGTCGGGATGGATGAAGGCGATGTCGAGCCCGTGCATTCCGGGCCTCGGGTGCTCGTCGATCAGCTCGGTGCCCTCGCCGGCGAGCCGCTCCAGCTCGGCGGCGAGGTCGTCGACCTCGAAGGCGACGTGATGCATCCCGGGGCCGCGGCGCTCGAGGAAACGGCCGACCGGCGTGTCGGGATCGAGCGAGGCGAGCAGCTCGATCCGGGACTCTCCGACCCTGAGGAACGCTGCGTCGACTCCCTGGTCGGCCAGCGACTCGCGGTGCTCGAGCTCTGCGCCGAAGAGCCGCCGGTAAGCGTCGAGTGCCTGGTCGAGGTCTGCGACCGCAACGCCGAGATGATGGATGCCGGTCGTGCGCACGAGAAGCGATGCTACCGATGGGGGTTGCCGCCGACGGGCAAAGCTGCGAAAGTGGGGCCGTGCGGTACGTGCTGGCTGCCGGCCTCGTCGGCTTCGTCGTGGTCCTCGCGGGCTGGGATAGCTCCTCCCGTGCGAAGCCGAACGGCGAGTCCTCGAAGACGCCGACCCAGATCATCGCCGACGTCAAGGCGGCGGTCGCGAGGGCAAAGGACGTCCACGTCTTCGGCGCCGGGACGAGCGGAGGCAGCAAGCTCAGCCTCGACCTGCATCTCGCCGCCGGCAAGGGCGGCTCGGGTCGCATCACGACCGGCAAGCTCGGCTTCAAGATCGTCCGGATCGGAGGGAAGGCGTACTTCCAGGGCGACAAGGCCTTCTTGACCCATTACGCAGGGGCCACCGCCGCCCAGCTCTTCCTCGGCAAGTGGTTCGAGGCATCGGCGAAGAAGGGCGACTTTGCGAGCTTCACGCCGCTCACGAGCCTCGTGCAGCTCACCGACGGGATCTTCTCCGACTACGGGAAGCTCGAGGTCGGGCCGACGACGAAGGTCCACGGCCAGCCGGCGATCGCGCTCGTCGACACGACGAAGGGCGGAACGCTCTACGTCGCGGCAACCGGGCCGCCCTACCCGCTCGAGCTCGTCGCCGGCAAGGGAAGCAGCGGCACGATCCAGTTCCAGAGCTGGAACAAGGCCGTCTCCCTGGCCGCACCGAAGCACTCGATCAACTACGCCAAGCTCGTCTCGAGCAAGTAACCGGCTAGCTGCGTTCGAGCTCGAGGCAGGCGCGCAGCGCAGCCTCGGCGACCTCGAGCTGCTCCGGGGTCGGGTCGACCGTGGAGAGGCGGTGCTGGAGCTCATGGCCGGGCCAGGCGAGCGCCCGCGCGAGTGGCCGCTCCGGGTGGCGCTGCATCCAGCCGAAGATCTCGGTCGAGGCCGCCACCGCCGATACCGAGGCCGTCAGCCGCGCCGCCACGCGGAAGCGCTCCGGCATCCGCGCCGCGAGGAGGTTCCCCGCCGTCGAGGTCGCAACCATGGGACCGACCAGGTGAGAGCCGCAGCGCTCGTGCTCCTTCGCGCGAGGCTCGCCGTGCTCGTAGCTCCCGATCGCGATGTGCTCGGCGCCGTGGTAGCCGGCGAGCGCTCCCTCCCTGACCGAGAGCACCGCCGGAGCGACCGCGAGCAGGCCGCCGACGAGCTCCTTCGCCGTGTCTCCGAGCCGCGAGCGGCGAACCACGTGCAGAACGGCGAAGCTTGCGATCGTCGAGCCGAGCACCCCGGCGCCCTCGAACGGCAGCTTCGCTTCGGGGAGCGCGCGCTTGAGCCGCGGCAGGAACGCGAACGCCTCCAGCAGCCGCGCCGGGCCCCGCAGCAGGGGGCGGTCGACACGCGAGCCGATCAGGCGCTTGCGCTCGGCCACGACCTTGATCGAGCCATCCTCGGTCCTGACCGCACACGCCCAGGAGGTCGGGCCGTGCACGAGCACCCCGTTTGCGAGCGCCATGCCTCCGAGCCGGACCTTCTCCTCCTGCTCGCTCACGACGCCTGCCCCGGCTTCATGCTCGTCCATCTCAGCCAGGGTAGTCGTCTCCGACCTGCTCGAGGAGCGCCTGCAGGCGCGGGGCCGCCTCGCCGCGGGGAAGCTCGCGCCCGTCGACGGCGATCACCGGCATGATCTCGCGCACCGCGGAGCTCGTGAACGCCTCCTCCGCTCGCAGGAGCACCGGCAGCGTGAACGATCCTTCGCGGACCCGGTAGCCGGCGCTTCGGGCGATCGCCATCACGGCCCCTCGCGTCACCCCGGGCAGCACGCCGGTCGAGAGCGCCGGGGTGACGAGGGTGTCGCCCTCGCGCCACCAGACGTTGGACATGGTCGCCTCGAGGACCATCTCGCCCTCGCCGAGGTAGATCGCGTCGTCGGCGCCGTGGCTTTCGGCCTGGGCGACAGCGGCGAGCGCGGTCGCGTAGCTCGTCGCCTTCACGCCGGTCAGGAGGCCGGCGTCGTGCGAGCGCACGGTCACGGTCGCGATCCCCCTGCGGCGGAGCTCCTCGAGGCCCGGCGGCAGCGGGCCGACCGTCGCAAGCAGCGTCATCCCGGTGCGAAAGAGGCGAAGCACACCCTGGTCGGTCTTGGCCGCCGCGACGGCCAGCTCTGCGAGCTCGGCGACGCCGGCCGGAGGCGACAAACGCAGCGAGAGGCACGACCCTTCCAGCCGGGCCACGTGGCGGCGGAGCAGCACCGCGCGGCCGCCGCGGACACGCACGGTCTCGAACGCCGCAGCGCCGCGCAGGAGCGCCTCGTCGTCGGGGTGGAAGACCGGCGCCGAGGGGTCGACGAGACCGAGGCCGCTGACCGCGGCGGCGAGCAGCGCGGTCATGCGTGCACCAGCCCACCGACCGCGGTCAGCAAGGGCCGCGCCTTGACCCACGACTCCTCGATCTCCGCCTCCGGCTCCGAGTCCCACACGATTCCGCCGCCCACCCAGAGGTGCGCGCGGCCCTCGGCGACGGCGAACGTCCGGATCGTCAGCGCGAGCTCGAAGTCGCCGTCCGGGCGCAGAACGCCGAGGGCTCCCATCGAGGCCCCCCGCCCCACAGGCTCGAGGGCTGCGATGAGATCGACGGCGGCGATCTTCGGCGCGCCGGTGATCGAGCCGCCGGGGAAGGTCGCACCGAAGATCTCGGCGAGGTGGGCGTCGTCTCGAAGGGTGCCCTCGACCCTCGAGACGAGATGGGTGACGCCCGCGAGCTCACGCTGCGCCATCAGCTCGGGCCACTCGACCGAGCCGGGACGGCAGACCCGCGAGAGATCGTTGCGCTCGAGGTCGACGATCATCACGTGCTCCGCGGCATCCTTCGCGCCTTCGACGTCGACACCGGCCGGCTGCGTCCCCTTGATGGGCATCGTCGAGAGCCTCGAGCCACGGCGCGAGAGGAAGAGCTCCGGGGATGCGGAGACGATCGTCCAGCCTCGCCCTGCAAGTGGCCGCGGGACGAGCGGGCGGAGGGACGCGAGTGAGGCGGCAAGTGCCTTCGGCTCCCCGGCGAAGGGCGCCGAGAGATGCTGGACGAGGTTTGCCTGGTACACCTCGCCGCGCGCGATCTCGGCCCGCACCGCCTCGATCGCCGCGCCGTAGCTCTCGTCGTCCCAGGTTCGCTCCCACTCGCCGAGCTCGTACGCCCGGTGGGAGGCTCTATGCGCGGTCTCCTCATGCCCGGGCCGGGCCTCCCGGATCGAGCAGGCAAGCAGCGGGAGCGGGCACGGCTCCGGCGGCGCGGGCGCCGTGCTCCGACGAATGACCGCGGAGATCCCGTAGCCGAGGAAGAGGTCAGCGACGGCATCGGGTCGACTCCAGAAGCGCTCGTCCTCGAGGTAGGCCTCGAGCGCGTCGAACGCTCCCTCGGGCTCATGCAGCTCGAGCACCCGGCGAGCCTATCTCGCGGAAGGCCAGAGGCTCGATCTGAAATGGACGTCCCCGTGGGGCCGCGCCAGGCCAAGCATGGGTGGCCTGGCGTCCGCAGCCCAGGCCGGCCGCCTGCGCAAGGACGCCAAGACAGCCAGGCGCCGCGCCTGGAGCGGCATCCGCAGCGGCGGCTATTTCACATCGAGCCTCTACTACCGCCGGGTGCCGAGCGTCAACAGGTACCGCCGGGGCGCCTTGACCCTGTTGCCCTCGCGGTAGCTCTCGTAGAGCTCGACGAACGCGTGGTGGAAGGCATCGACGCGGTCAGCGTCGAGCTTGTCGAGCAAGGCGACCACCGGCGGCGCGGTGCTCGAGAAGAGCTCCCAGAGCTCCTCCCCGGACTCGGCGTCGATCCAGAGCGTCCCGTCGCTGAACTCGAGCTCGAAGTCCTCGCCGAGCATGTCCTCGACGTGATCCTCGCGGCCCCATTCGGTCGCCTCGCGTCCCTCGAGCGGCTCCTCGGTGAAGCGGCGGTAGAGCTCGCCGAGCTTCGGGTTGGGCTTCCAGGCCGTGAAGCCGAGCCGGGCGCCGGGCCGGGCGACACGGGCAAGCTCACCGGCCACGTTCGCGTGGTCGGGCGAGAAGATGAAGCCGAAGTTCGAGGCGATCGCGTCGAACTCACCGTCCTCGTAGGGGAGGTACTCGACGCTGCCGACGTCGAAGCGCACCGAGAGCCCCGCTTCCTCCGCGTCGCTCCGTGCCTTCTCGATCATCGGCTCCGATGCATCGATCGCGGTCACCGCCGCTCCGTCGCGAGCGGCCCTGAGAGCGGTCGCCCCGGTGCCGGAGCCCAGGTCGAGCCAACGCTCACCCGGCTGGGGCGCGAGACGCTCGACGAGCTCGTCGTGAATCGGCTCGAGCACGGTCGCGAGCCGCTCGACCATCTCCTCGTTCCAGAGCTCCATCATCTCACCCCCTGCCGGCCGTTCCCTCGAAGGTTTGCGTTCGCCATGAGGTAGTCGCTCCCCGCACGGTGGTGACTGTGCAGTGCCGCCACGCCCGCAGCATACTGCGCGGGGTGGGCGATCTCTTCGACGAGGCGGCCGGCCGCAGGCTCGGGCAGGTCTCGCCGCTCGCGCAGCGGCTGCGCCCGTCGGGCCTGGACCACTTCGTCGGCCAGAAGCACGTGATCGGGCCCGGGCGGGCGCTCCGGCTGGCGATCGAGGCCGACCGGGTTCCGTCACTCGTCCTCTTCGGGCCGCCGGGGACGGGTAAGACCACGCTTGCGCGGATCATCGCGGGCGCGACCGGCGCGGAGTTCGAGGAGCTGTCGGCGGTCTCGGCGACCGTGGCGAACGTGCGCGAGACGCTCGGCCGTGCCCGTGAGCGGCTCGGCGCGACGGGGAGGCGGACGATCCTCTTCCTGGACGAGATCCATCGGTTCAACAAGGCGCAGCAGGACGCGCTCCTCCCGGGCGTCGAGAACGGCCTCGTGACGTTGATCGGCGCGACGACCGAGAACCCCTACTTCGAGCTCAACTCGGCCCTGCTCTCGAGGATGCAGCTCTACGAGCTCGACGCGCTCACCGGCGAGGAGCTCGCCGAGATCGTGCGCCGCGGCGCGGAGGAGATGAACGTCGCCGTCGAGGCGGACGCCGAGGAGCTGATCGCGGCCCGGGCGGGCGGCGATGCGAGAAGCGCGCTCGGGATCCTCGAGCTCGCCGCGCAGACCGCGGCGGCCGAGGGCGCCGGCGTCGCGGTGCGCCATGTGGAAGACGCGGCCCGAAAGCGTCCGCTCCTCTACGACAAGGGCGGCGATGCCCACTACGACACGATCTCGGCGTGGATCAAGTCGACTCGGGCAAGCGACGTTCAGGCCTCGGTCTACTACCTCGCCGTCATGCTCGAGGGTGGCGAGGATCCGCGCTTCGTCGCCCGCCGGATGATCGTCCTCGCCTCCGAGGACATTGGCAACGCCGACCCGCAGGCGCTCCTCGTCGCCGTCGCCGCTGCGCAGGCGGTCGAGCACGTCGGGATGCCGGAGGCGCGTCTGAACCTGGCCCAGGCGGCCGTGTACCTGGCCCGCGCCCCGAAGTCGAACGCCTCCTACCGCGCCCTCGGCGCCGCCGTCGCCGACGTGCGCGAGCACGGCCACCTGCCTCCTCCCGACGAGCTTCGCTCCGCCGCCTACCCCGGCGCCCGCAAGCTCGGCCGAGGCGAGGGCTACCGCTATCCCCACGAGGACCCCGAAGGCTTCACCGTCGACTGCCTCCCCGACGAGCTCAAGGGACGCATCTACTTCATCCCCTCCCAACGCGGGGACGAGACCGAGCGACCGCGAGGCCAGTAGCCCCACCGTCTTCTCACCGGGAGGGATCCCGGCGAGTTGACGCCGGAGCCGGGCTCAGCCCGGCGGGAGGCACACCACGCTCCGGTCGCCAGCCCGGAGGAGGGGGCTCACGGGGGAACCTCGTTGGTTTCCCCGTGGCTCTAGAGAATTGTGGCGCCGAGAGCGCTCGCTGCAAGCTCCACGGCTAGGGCGGCGGTCTCGTTGGCCTCGTCGAGGATGGGGTTCACCTCGACGAGCTCGAGCGAGTCGAGGAGCCCCGACTCGGCCACGAGCTCGAGTGCGAGGTGGGCCTCGCGGTAGGAGAGCCCGCCGCGCACCGGCGTCCCGACGCCGGGCGCGAACATCGGGTCGACCGCGTCGAGATCGAGGCTGACATGGACGAACGCCGTGCCCTCGAGGAACGCAAGCGCCTCGCGGACGGCCTTCTCGACCCCGTTGCGGTCGATGTCGCTCATCGTGAAGACCCTGACGCCCAGCTCGTCGATCAGCGCTCGCTCGCCCGCATCCAGCGACCTCGCACCGACGATGGCCGCCCGCTCGACCGACCGCGCCGGCCACGCATCGGTGGCGAAGGACTCCCCGGCCGCGCCGAGGGCGGCTGCGAGGGGCATCCCGTGGACGTTGCCGCTCGGCGAGGTCCCGGGGCGGTTCAGGTCGCCGTGGGCGTCGATCCAGAGCACCCCGCCGGGCCCGTGGACCTTCGCCATCCCTCCGAGCGTCCCCATCGCGACCGAGTGGTCGCCGCCGAGGACGAGGGGCAGGTGCCCGGTCTCGCTCGCCCGGCCGACGAGCGTGGCCACGCGCGCGCACGAGCGCATGATCTGGGCGAGATACCGGGCCTGCGGATCGCCGACCTCGGTCGCCTCCGGGACCCCGGTCTCGACGTCGCCCCAGTCGACGCAGACGCGGCCCAGGGAAGCGATCCGCTCCTGCAGCCCCGCGTAGCGGATCGCCGAGGGGCCCATGTCGACGCCTCGGCGCCCCGCACCGAGATCGAGGGCCGCGCCGATCACGGCGACCGGGCGATTGGTGGTGGCGCTCATCCGCTCAGGCTAACCCCGCCGCGGGCGCCGCGCGTGCCTGCGCTCCTCCGGCGACCGTCAACTACACTGACTCGTCCCCTTAGACCGGCGCCTCGCGGCGAGGTAGCTCAGCTGGTAGAGCACACGGCTGAAAACCGTGGTGTCGCCGGTTCAAGTCCGGCCCTCGCCATTCATTTCCCGTGCATGGAAATCCTGAAATTTCCGCGCTCGGTCTCCTTATCATCTCGTCGTGCGCGAGCACGGGCCGAGCCCGCGCTCGCGGCGGCTCGCGGTTCGCCGTCTACGTTCCGACCCGGACGAAAGTCTTGTCAGCGGAGTTCGATCCGGACGGTGTCGCCGGGAGCGGCCTCGGTGAGGGCGGCGGCCCTCCCGCCGTTGATGGCGATCTCGAACGAGCCGTAGGAGTCCTGGTAGAGGATCAGCTCTCCGAGCGGCGCGTCTGCGTAGGTCTCGCCGATCAGCGCGTAGTAGCTCGAGAGCTCGAATCGCAGCTCGACCCGGCTCCCGCGGGCGAGGCCGAGCGCGCCGATGTCCGCCTCCGAGATGTTGACCTGGAGGTTCCCGAACCGGTCGACGTCGACCACCGTCGCCGTGATCACCGCGCCCTCCACAGTCGCACCCGGGAGGTCGAGCCGAACGAGCGTTGCCGGGTCGATCTCGTCTCCCAGGTCGTCGAAGTGCGCCCCGGCCGCCAGATGTGCCGCGGCCGGCGCGAACACGTCTCGGGCGTGGAAGGTCTTCGACACCGACTCGAGGTGATAGCGCGGGTTGGTCAGGCTGCGAACGGCCTCGATCCCCACCCGGTCTGCGGCCGGCGTCAGCAAGCCGTTGTCGGGGCCGACGAAAGCCCTCCCGCCGCTTGCGCGGATCGCGACCGCCCTCCGCTCGCTCCCGACGCCGGGGTCGACCACGGCGAGGTGAACGGCCGGCGGCAGGTAGGGGATCGCGCGGGCGAGGATCAGTGCGCCTTGCTTCACAGCCTGCGGCCTGATCCCGTGCGTGAGGTCGATGAGCTCGGCGTCGCGGGCGATCGAGCGCATCACGCCGCGGCAGACGCCGACGAAGTCGTCCTCGAGCCCGAAGTCGGTCAGGAACGTGATCGTCTCGTACACGGCTAGCCGTCGCTCCCGGCGTACTCCGTGACGGCGGCGAGGAGGCCGTCGAGGTCGTGGGTCCGCGCCTCGACGGCGACCCGAAGACCCAGCGAGCGCGAGACGCGGGTGGTCTCCGGGCCGATCGAGATCACCGGCGCCTCGCCTCCGATGCCCGCGTAGGCGCGCGCGGCCGAGCCGGAGGCGAGCACGACCACGTCACCGCCGGGCGGCTCGGGCTCGAGGAGCCGCGTCCCGTAGAGCGGCACGTAGTCGGCCTCGAGGGCCTCGACCGGCCCGCGCCGGGCGTTCTCGGCGGCGAGATAGAGCACCCGGCCGTGGGGCTGGGGCAGCTCGGCGGCGAGTGCGTCGGCGGTCGACTCGCCGGCCACGAACGCCGGCTCGATCCCGTGGCCCCGAAGCGTCTCGGCGGTGCCCGGCCCGACGGCGGCCACCTTGTCGAGCCCGCTCGCGCGGCGGGCAACCTCGTCTGCGCCGTTCGGGCTCGTCACGACGGTCCAGTCATACCCGGAACAATCGATCGGCTCGTCCGAGATGCGCACGATCTCGATCAGGGGGCACTCGACCACCTCGTGCCCGAGCGCCTCGATGCGCCCGGCGAGCGGCTGAGCCTGTGCGTGCGGACGGGTGACGATCACCTTCATACGGCCCGCTCCTCGACCGCGGCGAGAAGCTCCGCGGCAAGCGCTGCCGGGTCCTGGCCGCTCCGCCGCTCGATCCAGGCGCCCGCCTCGTCGGCCACGAGGGCGGTGAGCGAGCGGCCGTCGTGGTGAGCCGCGATCGGCGCGAGGCAGCCACCCCCGATCGCCGCCACGCACGCGCGCTCGGCCTCGACCGTTCGCCGCGTCTCGGCGGAGTCGGCGTAGGCGACGAGCTCCTCCTCGCCGGCACGGACCTGCAGCGCGAGCGCTCCCTGAGCCGCCTCGGGCAGCATCGTCTCCGCCGGCAGGCGCAGCCCGATCTCGCCGGCGAGCCCGAGCCGGTCGAGCCCACAGGCGGCGAGGACGAGTGCGTCGAGACCGCGCTCGCGCGCCTTGCGAAGCCGGGTCTCGACGTTCCCGCGCAGCGGCTCGACGGAGATCGACGGGTCGAAGGCGAGAAGCTGGGCGCGGCGGCGAGCCGATGCCGTGCCGACCCTCATGCCCGGTACGAGGGCCTCGGCGCCGACGAGCGCGTCGCGCGGGTCGTCCCGCTCGAGGTATGCACCGACCGAGAGCCCCGCGGTGTCGGTCGAGGTCATGTCCTTCGCGGAGTGGACAGCGATGTCGATGCGCCCTGCGAGGAGCGCTTCCTCGATCTCCTTGACGAAGACGCCGCGCTCGCCGATCTGACCGAACGGGCTCGAGCGGTCGCGGTCGCCGGCCGTGGTGATGGGCACGAAGGCGAGCTCGTGACCCCCCCGCCTGATCGCCTGGCCCGCGAGGTCGGCCTGCGTCAAAGCAAGCCGTGAGCCGCGAGAGCCGATGCGGACGAGCACGCGCCTACCTCCATCCCGGACCGCCGGGAGCGCTCATGCCGGCTCGTCGAGCCCGAAGAGCCGGCGGAGCACCTTCGCATACTCCGCGCCCTCGGGTCCGGCCGCGGCTTCCTTCATCCGCACCGTCGGCTCGTGCAGGAGCTTGTTGACGAGCTGAGCGGTCACCCGCTCGAGGCGCCGGCGCTCCTCGTCGTCGATCGCCCCGAGCTCCGCCAGCTCGCCGGCACGTATCGCCTCGGCGTGCGCCCGCAGCGCAGTCACGGCCGGGACGACGTCGAGCGCCGCCCGCCACGCTCGGAAGCGCTCGGCCTCCTCGACGACGAGGCGCTCGGCGACCTCGGCCTCGGCCCGGCGGCCCGCGAGCGTCTCGTTCACGACCGCCTCGAGGTCGTCGATGTCGTAGAGGAAGCAACCGGGCAGCCGGTGGACGGCGGGGTCGACGTCGCGCGGAACCGCGATGTCGATGAAGAACAGGGGGCTCCGGCGGTGAGCCGGGATGCTGCCGGCGTCGATCACGAGCTCCGGAGAGGCAGTCGACGTGAGGACCACGTCCACCTCGCCGAGCCTCTCGGGCAGCTCGTCGAGGCCGATCGCGACGGCTCCGAACTGGGCTGCGAGGCGCTCCGCACCCTCGGCGCCCCGGTTGGCGACGTACTGGATCGTGGCGCCGCGCGCGGAGAGGTTCGCGGCGGCGAGCTGCCCGATCCGCCCGGCCCCGGCGAGGAGCACCTTACGGCCGCGGAGCTCACCGAAGACCTGCGCAGCGAGCGCAGCCGCGGCCGAGGGCACCGAAGCGGGGTTCTCGCCGATCGCGGTCTCCGCGCGGACGCGCTTGCCGAGCTGCAGGGCCTGCCTGAAGACGCGGTCGAGCATGGGGCCCGGCGCAGCGGCATCGAATGCGGCTCTGACCTGGCCGAGGATCTCGCTCTCCCCGGGGATCAGCGAGTCGAGCCCCGCCGACACCCGGAAGAGATGGAGCGCGGCCGCGTCGTCGTGCATGCGGTAGACGACCGAGTCGAGCGGCTCGCCCGCGAGCTGCTCGAGGGTCGAGAGCGCGCCCGAGCCGTCGTCGCCCGCGAGATAGAGCTCCGTCCGGTTGCAGGTGGAAAGGCAGACGGCGTCACCGAGCGACCTCGCGAGCGAGGCGGCGCGCTCGAGCGGCAGCGCGACGCGCTCCCGGAGCTCCACCGGCGCGACGTGATGAGAGATCCCGACGAGCGAGAGCGTCAAAAGTGGCTCCCCGCCAGGACGATTCTCGTCACGATCACGAGCAGGAAGCCGGCGATCGCGAGGTGCGCTGCGCGCGTGCCGGTAGCCCGGATCGCGAGGAAGGCTCCGTAGACGAGCCAGGTGACCCCCGCGGCCACCATCGATGCGTCGAGCCCGCCGCCGTCCTCGTGCAGCCGGATGACACCTGCCCCGAGCCCGACGGTGAGCACCGGCAGCGAGATCGCGATCGTCCTCGCGGTCAGCGCCTCGAGCACGACGAGCGACGGGAGCCGGCGCCGCAGGATGTCCGGCGCGTGCCGTCGCAGCCGTCGCTCCTCGACGAGATAGAGCCCCGAGAGCCCGGCTGCGAGGGTGAAGCCCGCGAACGCCGCCAGCACGAAGCCGACGTGGACGACGAGGAAGAGGTTCCCGTAGTGCGATCGCTCGCCGGAGGCCGTGCCGCCGCCGAGCCGCGAGACGACGAACAGGAGCGCCGCGAGCGGCATCACCGTCAGCCCGAGCAGCCGGTACCGGGGCCTGCAGCCCCAGATCAGGTACGTGCCGACCACCAGCCAGACGAAGAGGTTGAGCGAACCGGCCCAGGTCGACCACGGGAAGCCGTCGGCGCGCGCCGCCTGCACCGCGAGGAGCGCCGTCTGCGCCAGCCAGCCGAGGCGCACGCCCCACGTGCCGAGCCGCGCGTACCGCGGCGACACATAGGCGATCGCCGCCTCGCCGTAGCCGAACACGGCGGGCCAGAAGAGCGCCTCAGCCATCCTGCGACTCCCGCTTGCGCAGCTCCTCGACGAGCTCGGCGACCTCGCGCTGGATGCGCTGAAGCTTCGACGCGATGATCAGGACGTAGGCGAGGAGACCGATGAAGACGACGAGGTAGGCCGCCGCCGTGTACTTCTCGGACGGCGTCATCAGGCGAGGAGCTCGCGGAGCTCGCGGAGGGAGTGATCGAGGCGCTTCCCGGCGAGCTCGAGGCGGTAGAGCGTCGCGAAGAGCGAGAGCATGGCAAGCCACGCGACGCAGAAGGCGAGGAACTGGGCGTGGGTCATCTGCGGCCCGTGGCTCGTGAAGACCTCCGGGTGGATGATGCTGCGCGAGAGCCTGATCGCGAAGAACGAGATCGGGATCAGCACGACCCCGAAGAGCGCGTAGACCGCAGACATGTTCTCCCGCGAGACACCGGGCTCGACCGAGTAGCGCAGCATGAAGTAGGCGCAGTAGAAGAGAAACAGGATCAGGAAGAGGACGAGCTCGTCGTCGCTCCAGACCCACCACACCCCCCAGGAGATCCGCGCCCAGATCGACCCGGTGAGCAGGGTGAGCGAGCCAAAGATCACGCCCTGATGGATCGCCACGTAGCTCTCGAGATCGGCCCCCTCTGTCCGCTTCCAGAGCAGGAGGAGCGCCTTCCACGCGCCCCAGCCGAAGCAGGCGTAGGCGGTGAGGGCGATCGGCACGTGGAAGTAGAAGATCTTCTGCGACAGGCCCTGGTTCCCGTCGACGGGAGCGTAGAAGAAGATCAGCGGGATCGCGAGGGCAAAGAGCCCGGCGGTGAGACCCGCGAGCGTGGGGAGCCCGATGCGCTCGCGCTTTGCTTCCACAGGGCGGAATGGTAGTTCGGGACGGGCCGTTCCGGGCTTGGCTACCGCGGCCGGGATCGACGTGCCCGGCTCAGGTCTCGGCGACGACGTAGTCGAACGAGGCCCAGCTGAGCGTCACGAAGACGGCGTCGTAGAGCGCGAGAAACGCGAAGTACTTGCCGTTCGAGACGACGCTCGCGCCCACGCCGCCCACCACGATCGGGATCGCGAGAGGCAGGAAGAGCAGCGGCAGGACGAGCTCGCGCGCCTTGCCGGCGACGGCCATCGCTCCGGTGAGCGTCCCCACGGCGCAGATGCCGATGTCGGCGAGCAGGACGGCACCGAGAAGCCGCCAGCCGATGCCGTGGAAGAAGAGCGCGAACGCCGGCAGCGCCACCGCCTCGGCAACCGCGAGGAACGCGAACACCGAGCAGGCCTTCGCAAGCCAGATCGCGCTGCGATCGCACGGGGCGAGCACGAGAGCGTCGAAGACTCCCTGCTCGCGCTCGGGCACGAAGGCGCGCGTCAAGCCCAGCAGCGCCGTGAAGATCAGCGCCGCCCAGAGCAGGCCGAGGGTGACCCGGTCGCTCGCGCCCGTGGGCACGGCGAAGTGGAAGATGGTCAGCGCCGCGACGACGAAGAGGAGCATCGCCGGGATGGTCTCCTTCGCGCGCAGCTCGATCAGCAGGTCCTTCCGGGCGAGCGCGGCGACGTCGGACACGTATCTCACGCGAACGCCACCCGGCTGGTCGCGAGCCGCTCGACGCGCCCGGGGTCGTGCGTCGCGACGACCACGGCCCTCTTGGCGACGAGCTCGTCGAGCGTCGCGTCGAGCAGCGCCGCGCCGGCCTCGTCGAGGGCGTTGAACGGCTCGTCCAGGATGACGAGGTCCGGCTCGTGGAGCAGGACCCGGCAGAGACCGAGGCGCTGGCGCATCCCGCGCGAGAACGTCGAGACGCGGTCGCCGCGGACCTCCCAGAGCCCGAAGCGCTCGAGGAGCATCCCGATCCGCTCGCCGCGCTCGGGCACGTGGTAGAGCCGGCCGAAGAGCTGGAGGTTCTCGAGCGGGGTGAGCTCGCGGTAGACGAGCGGCTCGTGCCCCAGGTAGCCGATCGCAGCCCGGTCCGGCAGCACGAGCTCCCCGGCGGTGGGCGCGTCGAGCCCGGCGAGCATGCGCAGGAGCGTCGTCTTCCCCGATCCGTTCGCGCCCGTGACGAGCAGGAGCTCACCGAGCCCGAGCCTGACCTCGATCTTGTCGAAGACGCGCTTGTAGCCGAAGCGCTTGGAGAGGCCGGTGCCCGCGATCACTGCCGGGCGAACGGTAGCTGTGAGCTAGAGCTCTACACCACGTCGGCGAGGACGAAAGCGAAGAAGGCGACGCTGATGACGCCGTTCATCGTGAAGAACGCGGCGTCGAGGCGCCGCAGGTCGCCGGGCCGGATCAGCGAATGCTCGTAGCCGAGGAGGCTCGCGACGGCGACGACGCCGGCCCAGTACCAGGGGTCGACATGGAGCCCGAGCCCGACCGCGACGAGGAGCGCGACCGTCGTGACGTGCAGTGTGCGCGCGCTCGCGAACGCGCCGGACTCGCCGAACCGGACGGCCCACGAATGGAGGCCCTGGGCCCGGTCGATCTCGACGTCGAAGAGCGAGTAGAAGAGGTCGAATCCCGCAACCCAGGTCGCTACTGCACCTCCGAGTGCCCACGCCTCCCACGGTGCGCTGCCCCGGATCGCGAGCCAGGCCCCGACGGGCGCGAGACCGTCGACTGCGCCCAGCCAGAGATGGCAAAGCCAGGTGAAGCGCTTGAGGTACGGGTAGATGACGAAGGCCGCGACCGGGATCGGCCAGAGCCAGCGGACGACGGGAGCGAGCTGCCAGGCCGCGACGAGGAAGACCGCGAGCGAGGCGAGGCAGAAGACACCGACTGCCGCGAGGGTCAAGGCGCCCGAGGGCAGCTCGCGGTTGGCGGTGCGGGGGTTGGCAGCGTCGATTCCCGCGTCGATCAGCCGGTTCAGCGCCATCGCGAGCGAGCGGGCGCCGGTCATGGCGATCGTGATCCAAAGCACGTCGTGGCCCGACGGGACGCCGTCGACGGCGAGAAAAGCCCCCACATAGGCGAACGGGAGCGCGAAGATCGTGTGCTCGACCTTGATCAGGCGGGCGAAGAGCTTGGCCTTCGTCACGTCGCGCCGTGCCCGGTCTCGCCCAGGTCCCCGCCCAGGAGGCCGAGGGCGTGCGTCAGAGCCGGCCGCAGGACGGCGTAGCCGTCGCGGCAGGCACCGGGCGAGCCCGCGAGGTTGACGACGAGCGCCGCTCCGAGCGAGCCCGCAACCCCGCGCGAGAGCATCGCGTGCGGGGTCTTCTCGGCCGAGGCGGCACGGATCGCCTCGGGAATGCCGGGCGCCGTGCGCTCGAGCACCGACAGTGTCGCCTCGGGCGTGACGTCGCGCTGCGCGAGGCCCGTACCACCCGTCGTGAGGACGAGGGTCGCATCCGCCGCGAGGTCGGAGATCGCCGTCGCGATCTCGGGCACCTCGTCGGGGACGAACCGGCGAAGCACCTCGAATCCGTCCGCCAGCAGCAGCTGCTCGAGCGTGTCGCCGCTGACGTCGTCGGCCTCGCCGCGCGAGACGCGATCCGAGATCGTGAGCACCGCCGCCTTCATGCCTCTGCCTTCGTCTTCTCGACCAGCGAGATCGAGGTGATCTCGAGCTGCTTGTCGACTGCCTTCGCCATGTCGTAGATCGTGAGCGCCGCGACGGAGACGGCCGTCAGGGCCTCCATCTCGACACCGGTCTGCGCGGTGGTCTCGACCGAGGCTCTGATCTCCACGCGGCCGTCGCCGACCTCGATCTCGACCTCGACGTGCGAGAGCGCGAGAGGGTGGCAGAGCGGGATGAGCTCGCTCGTCCGCTTCGCCGCCATGATCCCGGCGAGCTTCGCGGTCATCAGCGCATCGCCCTTGGGGAGACCCTGGAGCCGGGCAGCGGTAGCGGGCGCCATCAGAACCGACCCCGCGGCGACCGCGCGACGGCGGACGACCGCCTTGTGGCCGACGTCGACCATCCGCACGCTCCCCGAGGCCTCGTCGACGTGCGAGAGCCGTTCCGTCACGTCTCGATTCTATGCCGCGCGCGCGGGGCCGCCGCCCGCCGCGGATCGGCCCCGGGGGTGATCCGAGCCTGACGCCCAGCACGAGGCGTCCCGGGCCGTCTCACGACCGCGAAACCACTAGCCCCGCCTCGTCGTCAGCCCTGGCAACCGCCTGCAGGCCCTCGAGCCGGATTGTCCGCGTTCCGGCCGCCTCAGGCCGTCAGGCCTGGCGCACAGGCACGCGCGCGCCCGGCGCCGCCGGATCCGACGCCGCGAGCACGAGCGTGAACCTCGTCAGGCCCGGCTGCGACTCGAGCTCGATCCGGCCGCCCATTCGCTCGGCGAGCTCACGGGCGATCGCGAGCCCGAGGCCGCTTCCGGACGCGACCGTTCCCCCGAGCCGGAAGAAGCGCTCGAAGACGGCGTTCTGGGACTCCTCCGGAATGCCCGGGCCGTCGTCGGTCACGGAGAGGAGCGCCCGGCTCCCCTGCGTGCCGGCGGCGATCCGGACAGCAGTGCCCGGCGGGGTATGCACGACCGCGTTCTCGACGAGGATCCTCCCGATCTGGAGCACGCGCTCCTCGTCGGCGAGGACCGCGACCGGCTCGGAGGCCTCGAGCTCGAGCAGATGGCCGGCCGCGGCGCTCCTCGGGCCGAACTCGGTGGTCAGCGCCTCGCCCACGAAGGCGAGATCGATGCTCTCCTCGTTCAGCCGCAACCGGCCCGCGTCCATGCGCGAGAGATCGAGGAGATCCGTCGCGAGCTTCGCGAGCCGCGTCACCTGGTCGCGCATCGCCACCAGGAACTCGCTCGTCGTCTCCTGGTCGATCTCCTCGTCCGCCGTGAGCAGCTCCAGGAAGCCGGCGAGCGAGAAGAGCGGCGTGCGCAGCTCGTGCGAGGCGTTCGCGATGAACTCGCCTCGGGCGTGCTCGAGCGAGGCCAGCTGGAGCCGCATCCGCTCGAAGGTGCGCGCGAGCTGGCCGAGCTCGTCGGGCGTCGCGTCGACGACCGCCTCGTCGAAGCGCCCGTCGGCGATCCGCTCCGCCGCAGCCTCGAGCCTCCTGATCCGCCGGGCGAAGAGCTCGGCGAGCACGTACCCGAGCACGATCGCGAACCCGGTCGCGAGGCCGGCAGCGAGCAGAACGCGGTGCCGGACGACCTCGACCGACTCGAGATCGTTGTGCAACGGCTCGCTCACGAGCAGCACCGGGCCGTGGAGCGAGACGGCGGCTTCGGCGTAGGACGAGCCCTCGCGCGAGGCGGTGCCGCTCACCGCGCTCGGAGCAACAGCGGCACGAGCTACGATCGGGTCGTGCTCGACGTCGCGGGAGGTCCCGCCGTTCGAGTCTGCGACAGGCTCGAGCAGTGGGGGCGCGTTGAAGATGACCACCCGCGCGCCGGGCGCGATCGGCTGGGCCTCGTCTTCGAGCCAGCCGTCGCTCGGGAAGACCTCGCCCGGCGCGTCGCGCGGCTTGGCCGCGATCAGCTCGGCGGTGTGGCGCAGATCCTTGAGCCTGCTGTCGACGAGCGAGCTCTGATACGACGGGACGACGATCAGGTAGACGATCGCCAGGGCGCCGCCGACGACGACGAGCAGTGTGAGCGCAAGTCGCCCTGCGACCGTGCGGGCAGGGCTCACCGGTCGCCGAAGCGGTACCCGACGCTACGTACCGTCAGGATGAACTCCGGATTCCGCGCGTCTCGCTCGAGCTTCTCGCGGAGGTGGCGAACATGGACGTCGATGGTGCGGGGATCGCGGAAGTCGGCGCTGCCCCACAGCGCCTCGAGCAGCATCCGCCTGCTGTACACGCGGCCGGGATTGGCCGCGAGCCGCGCCAGGAGCTCGAACTCGACATAGGTGAGCTGGACGCGGGCTCCGCGCACATCCACGGTGCGCCGCGAGAGGTCGATCGCAAGCTCGCCCGCCGAGATCACCTGCGTGCCGGCGTTCTCCGGCTCGTGGCGCGGAGCGCGAGCGCGGCGGAGCAACGCACGCGTTCGGGAGCGGAACTCCCGGATCGAGAACGGCTTGGTCACGTAGTCGTCGGCGCCGAGCTCGAGCCCGAGCACCTTGTCCAGCTCGTCGTCGCGGGCCGTGAGCATGATGATCGGCACCGAGCTTCGCGTCCGCAGCTGCTTGCAGACCTCGAGGCCGTCGAGCTTCGGCAGCATCAGGTCGAGGACGACGAGGTCGATCGGGTGCTCGTCGAACCGGCGGAGCGCCTCCTCGCCGTCGACCGCCTGGATCACCTCGTAGCCGTCGCGCTCGAGCGGGAAGCTGAGGACCTTGCGGACTGCCTCGTCGTCGTCGACCAGCAGGATGGTTGAGGAATCGCTCATGAGCACGGTTGCCTGCCAGGGCGCCGCGGCGGTGAGGCTCCTACTATAGCCCCCGATGGCGGCCCCCCAGACGCCGGCCCGGCGGCGCCGGAGACCGCGGCGAGGCTCGCTCGCCCGCCCGATCAACGGCGGGCTCTACCGCGCATCGTTCCTGATCGCCGCGGTCCCGCTCCTGCTGCTCGCGTTCACGGTCTCGACCCCGTCGCCGCTCGCGAGGCCGACCCTCCCCGGGGCGTTCGACGGCGCGGCGGCCCTGTCGCTTGCGGGCGAGCTCGCCAAGTACCCCGTTCGCACTCCCGGGAGCGTCGGGGCAGGCCAGGCGGCGGGCTGGTTCTCCGACCAGCTCCGTCCGTTCGGCCTGACGACCACCGCCACGACGTGGCACCAGACCGTGCCCGGGCTCGGACGGGTGAGGCTCGAGAACCTCCAGGCCGTGGTTCCGGGCCAATCGCGCGAGGCGATCGTGGTCATGGCCCATCGCGACGACATCGGTACCGGGCCCGGCGCCGACGACAACGCCAGCGGCACGGCCGCGCTGATCGAGCTTGCCCGTGCCTATGCCCAGCCGGTCACCGAGGGCCAGGCCCACGTCCAGTCGGCTCGCACGATCGTCTTCCTGTCCACCGACGGCGGCGCGTTCGGCGGGCTCGGGGCCGCGCACTTCGAGGCGACCTCGCCGCTCGCACGCCGCGCCGTCGCGGTGATCAACCTCGACGCGATCGCCGGGCCCGGCCCCGTCAGCATCGAGCTTGCCGGCGACCGCTCCCGCTCGCCGAACGCGAGCCTGGTCGCGACGACGGTTGCGAGGCTCGCGGAGCAGCTCCACACCCCACCGCGTCACGTCGGTTTCGTCGGGCAGCTCGTCGACCTCGGCTTCCCGTTCACGCTCTACGAGCAGGGGCCCCTGGTTGCCGCAGGGATCCCGGCGGTCACGATCACCACGGGCGGCGACAGGCCTCCCCCGGGCTTTGGCGACGACGTCGCACACCTGCAGGCTCAGACGCTCGCCTCGGTCGGATTCGCCGCGCAACAGCTCCTGGGCTCGCTCGATCAGGCGCTCGAGCTTCCACCGAGCCCCTCGAGCTACGTCTGGCTCGGAGGCCGGATCGTCCAGGGCTGGGCGCTCGAGCTCGTCCTCGTCGCGCTGCTCGTGCCCTCGCTGGTCGCGATCGTCGACCTCTACGCGCTCTGCCGGCGGCATCGCGTCGCGTTCGGCCCCGCCGTGGCCGCGTTCCGCAGCCGGCTCGGCTTCTGGCTTTTCGCCGGGGTCGTTTTCACGTGTTTTCGGCTTCTGGGCGCCTGGCCCGGCGGGCCGGCACGACCGCCCGATCCGGACACCCCGGCAGCGGGCAACTGGCCGGTGGTCGCTCTCCTCGGGCTTGGGGCGATCGTCGGCGCTGGCTGGCTGCTCGACCGGCGGCGCCTGACTCCCCGGCGGCAGATCGAGCCCGAGGAGCAGCTCGCGGGCTACGTCGTCGCGCTCGCAGCGCTCCTCGTCCTCTCGCTGCTCGTCGTGGCCACCAATCCCTACGCCTTGCTGTTCGTGCTCCCGGCACTGCACGTCTGGGTGTGGCTGCCGCAGTTGCGAATCGCCCGCGCCCCGGTCCGCCTGGCGCTCTTCGCGCTCGGCCTCGCGGGGCCCGCAATCGTGGTGCTCTCCCTCGCCTGGCGCTTCGGGCTCGGCTTCGACGCCCCCTGGTACCTGCTCGAGTTGGTCGGCGTCGGGTACATCAAGACATTTGCCGTCGCCGTCGCCCTCGTCGGCGCCGCAGCGACCTCGCAGCTCGCGATGCTCGCCGCCGGCCGCTACGCGCCCTACCCGGACCCCCGGGAACGCGGGCCGCGGGGGCCGATTCGAGAGCTCATACGAGTGCTCTTCCTGGCGAGCGGCGCCCGGCGGCGCCCGCGTGCCCGGCGGGCGACAGTCGGCTCCTAGGAGAGGTCAGAGAACGAGATAGGAGACAGGCGAGCCCGCCTCGAGAGGCTCCGGCCCGCTCGGGATCAGCACGAGCACGCCGGCCGTGGCGGCGCGAGCGAGCATGTGCGACTCCTGCCCCGTGATCGGCTCGACGACGACGGCGCCGTCGGCGGTGCGGGAGCGGCCTCGAAGCAGCCAATCCCGGTCGCGTCTGCCTTCGACAAGCGCGCCGAGACGGGCCGGCAGAAACGGCGGAGACGGGTCGGCCGCGCCCTGCAGCGCGAGGAGCGCCGGACGGACGAAGAGCTCGAAGCCGACGAGCGACGACATCGGGTTGCCGGGGAGCCCGAAGGCGAGCGTGCGGCCACGCACCCCGAACGAGACCGGCTTGCCGGGGCGGACGAGAACACGCCAGAAAACCTCCTCGACCCCCAGCTCGGCCTCCACGCTTCGCACGAGGTCGTGGACGCCGACCGAGACCCCGCCGCTCGTGATCAGGACGTCTGCCTCGAGCCCCTCCGCAAGCGCTGCCCGGGTCGAGGCCTCGTCGTCTGCGACCGGCGGCAGGCGGAAGACCTCGGCACCGGCGCTCTCGGCCAGCGTCGCGAGCATGACGCCGTTTGCCTCGTAGATCTCACCCGGCTCGAGCGGCCGACCGGGCGCCCGCAGCTCGCTCCCGGTGGCGAGGATCGCGACTCGCGGCTTGCGCGCACACGAGACCTGCTCGATCCCGGCGGCGGCCAGCGCACCCAACCCGACGCCGCCGAGCCGGGTACCGGCCGCGAGGATCGCCGTTCCAGCCGTGACGTCGCTTCCTCGACGCCGCACGTGTGCGCCCTCGTCAACGCCTCCCGGCACGACGACCGTGTCCCCGTGCTCCTCGACGGCCTCGACCGGCACGACGGCGTCCGCGCCGTCCGGGACGACACCGCCGGTCGAGATCGCCATCGCCTCGCCCGCGCGGAGCTCCCGCGACGCGGGCCGGCCCGTTGCGATCCGCTCGACGACCGGAAGCCGGCCGGGGGCATCGGCCGCGCGGAGCGCGAACCCGTCCATCGCCGAGGAGGGAAACGGGGGCAGGTCCACGGCCGAGACGGCCTCAACGGCCAAGATGCGTCCCGCTGCAGCGGAGACGGGAACCTTCTCGGCGTCGAGCCGAGAGACCCGCGCGAGCACGAGCTCGAGCGCTTCCGGGAGCCGCAGCGGTCCGTCGTTACGGCCGCCGCGGTGACCGGGCTCAGTGGACGAGGGCAATGCCCTGCTCGAGAGGTGTCAGGGGCTTCGGCTTCGTCGTCGTTGTCGTCGTCGTCGTGCTGGTCGCCAGGTACCCGTAGTAGCCGCGCTGGAAGTACTTGTAGACCGGCAGCGAGCTCGGGGTCAGGAACGGGCGCGCCGGCAGGCCCTTCTCGGCGGCCTCCATGTAGAGATGCCAGATCGGCACCGGGAAGGTCGCGCCGGAGACCGCCCGGCCGTGAACGTCGAGCATGGGGATCTCGCCGTTCGGATACCCCATCCAGACGACGGTCGAGAAGTCGCGCGTATAGCCGTCGAACCAGGCGTCGGTGAAGTCCGAGGTGGTGCCGGTCTTGCCGGCGTTCGGGTGGACGCCGTCACCGGAGCCCGCGCCCGTCCCGTAGAGCGCGTTCTCCGCCAGGACCTGGTTCAGCTTCCAGGCGGCGCCCTGCGAGAGGACGCGCTTGGTCTTCGGCTTCCCCCAGCCCGAGGTGGTGTCGACCTTGCCGTCCGGCAGGACCACCTTCCGGATCGCCGTCGGTGCCGCATAGATCCCGCCCGAGGCGAAGGTCGCGTAGGCGGCTGCCATGTCGAGCGGCGAGACCGAGAGCGAGCCGAGCCCGATCGACGCGACCGGCTTCTGGGTCAGGTGGACCCCGAGGCTCTGAGCCATCTTCCAGACGTTGTCGGGGCCGACATCGAGGGTCAGCTGCGCGTACACGGTGTTGTCCGAGCGCAGCGTCGCGTTCGTGATCGAGATCGACCCGGCGTAGCTGTGGTCGAAGGTCGTCACGGTCCAGGGCTTGCCGGCCTTGTAGTCGCCCTCGCACCAGGGCCCGGTGGTGCACGTGAACGGCGCCGACGTGTAGTAGGTCGTGTCCGGGTCGATCCCCTTCTCGAGCGCGACCGCGAGGACGAACGGCTTGAACGTCGAGCCGGCCTGGCGAGCCGACTGGGCAGCGAGGTTGAACTGGTTCTTGCGATTTCCCGGGATCACCGCCTGCATCGCGCGGATCGCTCCCGTTCCCGGCTCGACGGACACGATCGCCGCGGCCGGGTCGCCGTGCTCGTCGAGCGTCTGGCCGATCGCGCTGCTCGCAGCGGCCTGGAGCTTGGGCTCGATCGTCGTGTAGACGCGCAGGCCGCCCTCGCGGACGACGTTCGCTCCGTAGACGCTCTCGAGCTCGTCGATCACGTACGAGAAGAAGTAGGGCTGCTTGATGCTCGTGTAGATCGCGCCGGGCTCGAGTCGGAGTGGCTGCCTCGATGCCCAGCGGTACTGGGCGGGCGTGATCACGCTCTCGGCCAGCATCGACTGCAGCACCTCGGCACGCCGGACGAGCGCGGCTTTCGGGTCGTGCAGAGGGTCGTAGAGCGAGGGCGCCTGCGGCAGGCCCGCGAGCAGCGCCGCCTGGGCGAGGTTGAGGTTGCGCGCGTGCTTCGAGAAATACGTCTCCGCCGCGGCCTCGACGCCGTAGGCGTGGTTCCCGTAGTAGACGGTGTTGAGGTAGGTCGTCAGGATCTTTGCCTTCGACCACTTGTCGGCGAGCTTGATCGCGAGGCAGGCCTCCTTGATCTTGCGCTCGAAGGTCTGCTCGCGGCCCGTGTAGAGGTTGCGGACGAGCTGCTGGTCGATCGTCGAGCCGCCCTCGACGACCTTGCCTGCGCTCACGTCCGCCCAGAGGGCGCGCGCGATGCCGACGTAGTCGATGCCGCCGTGCTCGTAGAAGCGCTTGTCCTCGATCGCGACCGTTGCCTTCGGCAGCCACGCGCTGATGCGGTGCAGGGTCACCGGGTCGCGGTTCCGGTCGGCCGGGATCGAGCCGAGGAGCGACCCGTCGGCCGCGTAGACGAACGTGTTCGAGCCGATGTCGACGGCCCTGAGGCTCGAGAGGCTGCACGAGTCGGAGAGCGCGGTGCCGGCGCCGAACCCGACCAGCAGCAGGAGCACGATCGTCCCGCCGGCCGCGACGGCGAGGATCGCCCCCGCCCGCCGGCGGCGCCGCTGCCGCTCGATCCGCTTGCGTCGCCTGCCGTGGTGGAGAGCGATGAGCGGGTCGATCTTCCCCCGGCGGCGCGCCATACCGGATTCTACTCTCCGCCCGCCCCGATCCCTGCGCCGCGGGGTCTGCCCGCCTGCATCCGAGAGCCGCTGTTAGCCTCGCTGGAAGTGAACGCGCAGTCGGCCACGGCGCCCGAGCCGAATGTCGGAGGCAGGCCGACGACAGGGAAGCTGGTCGGTTGGCTCGCACTCGTAGCGGCCATCTCGGCCGTCAACTACCTCGGCAACTACGCGGTCGGCTCGGGCTCGAGCAATAAGGCGAGCGTTCTCTACAGCTACTCGAATGCCGTCGGCGGAGCCGTGATCTACGCGATCATGCTCGCCCTCCTGCTGTGGATCGTCGGCCGGAGAGCCGACCTGCTCGCGCTTCGCCGCCCGCAGTTCTGGCTGAAGGCCCTCGGCCTCGCGCTCGCGGTGTTCCTCGTCGCGACGGTCGCGAACGCGTTGATGGATCCATTTCTGCACGCCGGCCGCGAGCAGGGCGTCGTCCCCAAGCACTGGATGCCCGAGCACGCCGGCGCCTACGCCGCCAACTGGATCGTGGTCGCCGGCGTGGCCCCGTTCGTCGAGGAGCTCACCTACCGCGGCGCGGGAGTCTCCCTGCTCATCGACCGCTGGGGCTCGAGGGTCACGATCTTCGGCGTCGGGATCCTCTTCGCCCTGAGCCACGGCCTGCTCCAGGCGCTGCCTGAGCTGGCAACGCTAGGCTGCCTGCTCGCCTGGCTGCGCCTCAGAACCCAGAGCGTCTACCCCGGCATGCTCGTCCACGCGACCTTCAACAGCGTCGCCCTCGCCAGCGTCTTCTGGCACTAGTCGCGTCGTTCCGCGGATCATGGTTCGATCTGCCTCCAGCGCCGGAGCCGGGCTTCGCCCGGCGGGAGGCTCACAAACCTATGGCCGACGCTGCGGAGGAGGGGGTCCGTGGGGGAACCTGGTTGGTTCCCCCACGAGCGAACTAGGTGTCGTCGGTCTCGTCGAGCTCGGTCTCGGCAAAGTCCTCGGCCGAGACGCCCTCGAGGAAGCGCTTGAACTCGTCGACGATCTGCTCCTCGTTGACCTCTTCGCCTTCGAACTCGATCGCCGACTCCTCGATCACCTCGTCGGCCGCGAAGATCGGCGCCTGCGCGCGGACGGCGACCGCGATCGCGTCCGAGGAGCGCGAGTCGATCTCGATCTCCGCGCCGTTCTGCTGCACCGTGATCGAGGCGTGGAACGTGTTCTCGCGGAGCTCGGTCACGGTGACGCGGACGACCTCGACGTCGAGCTCGTTGAGGATGTTGATCAGCAGGTCGTGCGTCAGCGGCCGCGGGGCGGTCGTGCCCTGCAGCTTGATCAGGATCGCCGCCGCCTCCGGATGCCCGATCCAGATCGGCAGGTACCGATTGCCTTCAGCGGTCTTCAGAAGGACGATTGGCTGCTTGCCGACGAGGTCGAACGAGACCCCGTAGATCGACATCTCGACCATCGCATCTAGCTTAGCGCCGCTCCTCGCCCAGCCACCGCCAGGCGGCGACCCTGCAGGGAAGAGCGGTCCCCTCGCTACACTGCTGCGCTACACCGCAGGCCCGCGGGCGATTAGCTCAGTCGGTTAGAGCGCCGCTCTGATAAGGCGGAGGCCCCTGGTTCGAATCCAGGATCGCCCATCCTCGTACCACGTACGCAAGCCGCGCCGGGTTGCCTGCTCGGGCAACTAGTCTCCGGGCAGGAGGCGATCGAGCGTCTCGGCGAGCTGCTCGAGGTCGTACTCGTCGTCGTAGGCGAGCTCGACCTTGCCGACCGCGACCCGCACCTCGAGCCCCGTCACCCGCTCCAGCCCGCGCCGGATGCGCTGCGCGAGCGCCGGATCGACCGGCGACTTCGTGCGCGGCTTCGTGCGCGCGCCGGCCCACCGAGCGGCCCTCTCGGCGGCGCGCACCGACATGCCCTGGGCGACGACCTTCCGGGCGAACTTCCGGCGCTGGTCGTGGTCGGGGATCGCCAATACGGCCCGGGCGTGGCCCTCCGTGAGCTCGCCGCGCTCGACCATCCCGAGCACGTCGTCCGAGAGGTCGAGGAGCCGCAGCTTGTTGGAGATCGCCGGCTTGGAGCGGCCGACCCGGTCGGAGAGCTCGCCGAGGGAAAGCTCGAACTCGTCCAGGAGCAGTGCGTATCCGCGCGCCTCCTCGACCGGTGAGAGGTTCTCGCGGGCGACGTTCTCCACGAGGCCGAGCAGCAGCGTGTCGCGGTCGTCGGCCTCCCGGATCACGGCAGGCACGGTCGGCACCCCGGCCTCGCGCGCCGCCCGCCAGCGGCGCTCGCCGGCGATCAACTCGTAGCCGCCTTCGAGCCGGGGCCGCAGGACGACCGGCTGGAGCACCCCGTCGTGCCGGATCGACTCGGCGAGCCCGAGGGTCGCCTCGTGATCGAAGCGGCGCCTGGGCTGGCGCGGGTTCGCGTGAATCTGCTCGATCGGGACGTGAGCGAGCTCCGGCGTCCCGCCGCCGATCAGGACCTCGAACCCGCGCCCGAGCCCGCGCCGCTGGCCCTCAGCTGCGTTCGACAAGCTCCATCGCCACCTTCCAGTACGCCTCTGCGCCACGCGAGCGGCGGTCGTAGTGAGTGATCGGGAGCCCGTGGCTCGGGGCCTCGGCCACCCGTACCGAGCGGGGAACCACCGTGTCGAACACGAGGTTCCCGAAATGGCGGCGCACCTCGCGCTCGACGTCCGCGGCGAGGTTCGTCCTGGCGTCGGTCATCGTGATCAGGAGGCCCGCGATCGCCAGCCCTGGATTCAGCCGGGCCTTGATCAGGTTGATCGACTGCATCAGCTGGGCGAGCCCTTCGAGCGCGTAGTACTCGGCCTGCACGGGCACGATCACGCGGTCTGCCGCCGCGAGGGCGTTCACGGTCAGCGGCCCGAGCGAGGGCGGGCAGTCGAGCAGCACGAACTTGAAGTCACTCGCGCCTGCAAGCGACGCGGCGAGGTATCCCTCCGCGTCCGGCCGCCGCGAGAGCTCGACCGCGGCGCCCGCGAGCTCCGGCTTGGACGGGATCACGTAAAGGTTCGGAAAGGCAGTCGGCTTGGCCAGCTCCTCCACCGACATGCCGTCGAGGAGGTCGTAGCTCGACGTCCCGTTGGCCCGCATCCCGAGCCCCGAGGTCGCGTTTGCCTGCGGGTCGAGATCGACGACCAGCGCGCGCTCGCCGGCCTCGGCGAGACAGGCGGCGAGGTTGACGGCCGAGGTCGTCTTCCCGACGCCACCCTTCTGATTGGCGAACGCATAGATCCGGCCGGCCACCTTCGCAGCCTAGAGGCGGCCGCGGACGCCTCGCGTCAGGCAAGGGGGCGCTTGCGGGCCGCGCCGGGACGCCGCGGAAAGCCTGCCGGGGTGGGCCCCGTCTTCCGAAGCACCGCAAGCCCCGGCGTGGACTCGGCCGGCTCCGCGGCGAGCACTGCGGCGACGGCCGCGAGCCGGGCGAGGTCGGCGCTCTCGCCGACCCAGAGGACGGCCGCGCCTCCAACCCGAACGAGCGGAAGGCACCACTCCGCGGCGACCGGAGGAGGGGCGAGCGCCTTTGCGAGCGCGACGCCTGCCCAGTCGGTCTCCTGCAACTCGGCGCGGCCCCACACGACGCGGGCGTTGGGCGGCGCCCAGGCGCGGAGGAACTCGCAGCGCCGGGCCTGCGACTCGAGCAGGACGACCTCTCGATCGGGAAACGCAGCCGCGAGCGGGATGCCGGGCGAGCCGTTGCCCGAGCCGACGTCCACGAGCGGTCCCTCGTAGCCGCCGACCACGTCCGCCGCCCGCAGTGCGTCCTCGAGCAGCCCCTCGCGGGCCGCGGCCAGGTCGAGCGCCGTCAGGCCCGGTGTGGCGACGACCGCCTCGAGCCACCGGTCGAGGAAGTCGTCAGGCAGCAGGCTCGACGACGACCCTGCGGTAGGGCTCGTCTCCCTCGCTCACGGTCGTGACCCCCTCGCGGCTCTCGAGGCACGTGTGAACGACCTTCCGCTCGGCGGCCGACATCGGCTCGAGCTCGACCCGGATCCCGGTCCGGAGCGCCTCCTCCGCGCTGCGAAGCGCGAGCGACTCGAGCGTCCGGCGTCGGCGGTCCCGGTAGCCGGACGCATCGACGATGACGTCCTTCCGCGCCTGGGCATCCTCGCCGCCGCGGACGATCAGCGACGCGAGCACCTGCACCGCGTCGATCGTCTGGCCGTGCCTGCCGATCAGGAGGCCGAGGTCGTCGCCGAAGCAGGTCCCGGTGAGCCTCGAGTCGGTCTCCTCGATCTCGATCCGGCAGCGCACGCCGATCGCGGCGGTCACGTGCGCGAGCACATCGCGGAGACGAGCGGCTGCGTCGCTCTCGTCCTGCGAGGCCTCGGGCGACTCGGCCTCACCGTCGGCGAGCGCGAGAACGCGAGCGGGCGTGTAGCCGACGCCGAGCAGCCCTCGTTCGCCCTCCGAGAGGACCTGGAAGCGAACGGCTGTCTTGTCGAGCCGTGGGACCCGTAGCTCGAGCTCGCGCAACGCGTTCCATTTCGCCTCGCCGACAGTCTCGCCCGTCGCCTCGACGGACACCGGCTCGCTCACCGCCGGGCGCCGCCCCGCTTGCGCTTCACGCGCCGCGGCTGGGTCGGGCCGGTTGGCCGCTGCTTCTCGGTCACCGTCTCGTCGACCGCGGCCGGCGCAGGCTCAGGGGCCGCGGCTCGCGGCGTACGCGACGAGCGCTTCGGCCCGCTGCCGGCCGCCACGGCAGCCGGCGTGCGAGGCACGAGGCGGCGTGTGACGAGGCCCTGCCCGACCGTCCACAGGTTGGTGGTGACCCAGTAGAGGACGAGCCCGGTCGGGAAGTGCGCGATCACCGAGATGAAGACGAGCGGCAGGATCATCATCAGGTAGCGCTGGCTCTTCTCCATCGCCGCCGACATGAAGTAGCTCGAGAAGACCTGGCTCAGCGCATAGACGGCGAGCAGCACGAAGCCCGACCAGTGCGAGTCGGCGTGCGCCGTGATGTTCGGGACGAAGTGGAGCCAGGAGAGGTTGGAGCCGGGCGGGATGTTCCTCGTGAAGTGCTTCAGCACCAGGTACAGCGAGATGAAGACCGGGAACTGCGCCACGAGCGGGAGGCAGGATGCGGCCGGGTTGATGTGGTTCTCCTTGTAGAACTTCATCAACTCTTCGTTCATCTTCTGGCGGTCGGCCTTGTACTTGCGCTGGATCTCCTTCATCTCCGGCGCGTGCTTCTGGAGCGACTGCATCGAGTGGATCTGGCGCACCGTGAGCGGCACGAGCGCGATCCGGACGACGATCGTCGTGGCCACGATCGCCCACGCCCACGGAAGCCCGAGGTTGTAGTGGAAGCGATCGAGCAGCCAGCGCGCCGCGTTCTCGAGCGGCTGCAGGACGCTGAAGAGGAGCGGCGAGTAGATCACGGGTAGTCCACCCCGCCGTCGGACCACGGGTTACAGCGAAGGAGACGCCAGCCGGCGAGGGCCGTGCCCTTGACGAGACCGTGCTTGCGAAGCGCCTGGATCGCGTACTGCGAGCAGCTCGGGTGGTACTTGCAGGTCCCGGCCGGCACGAAGAGACCGAGGGTCCACCGGTACGCGAGCACGACCGCGATCCCGAGCCGGGCGGGGACCGACACGGGCCCGTCCGGGAGAGCCTCTCCCGAGATGCCCGGCACGCTCATGCCGCCACCTTGCCGATCACCTCGTCGACCCGCTCGACGAGCCATTCGTGCCCGCGGGCGTCGACGGCCTCCGGCAGCCCCGGCCTGACCACGAGCACGTAGTCGTTGGCCTGCGAGAGCACCTCGCCGTCGAGCTTCTCGGTCCAGATCTCGCGCAGCTGCCGCTTGATCCGGTTTCGCACCACGCTTGAGCCGGCGGCCTTCGGCACTGCGAGGCCGAGCCGCGGCTCGCCGGGCTCCGCGTCCCTCTCGAACCAGTACAGGGTCAGGAACCGTGTGGAGGTGGAACGCCCGTGCCGGTAGACGGCGTCGAAGTCGCGCGAGCGGGAGAGACGGTTCTTGCGCTGCACGCTACGCCGAGAGGCGCTTGCGGCCCTTCGCGCGGCGGCGCTTGAGGATCGCCTGGCCGGCGCGCGTCGCCATCCGGGCACGGAAACCGTGCTTGCGCTTCCGGCGTCGGACGTTTGGCTGGTAGGTCCGTTTCATGACTCGAGGGCTGGCCGCCGCATGCGCGGGGCCGGGCCGGAGGGTGAGTATAGTCGCATCGGCGCAGGCCGCGGTTGTCCACAGGGCGGCGAGCGGACAAAAGTCGTGGAAAGACCGCCCGAAGCGTTCTCGACCGCGAACCTTTCCACAGCTGTGGAGAGTTGTGTGGAGGAGCGTTTATCCCTGGAAAAGGGTGGTTTTTAGGGGAGGGAGGGGCCGGGAAATCCTCATTGAACCCTCCTGCGAGACAGTGCTATCCTCGCCGCCGCCTGCCCCCGACAGCAAGGAGCGCACCGGACGCGTGGAGGACCTCAACGACCTGACTGCCGAGAACCTGTGGACCGACGTGTCGGCCCGTTTGCGGGGGGCCCTCAACGAGAAGACGTTCCGGAACTGGTTCGGGGAAGTCGGCGCTGTCGGCCTCGACGACGAGACCTTCCAGCTGGCGGTGCCCAACGACTTCACGCGTGAATGGATCGAGGGACGCTTCGCAGAGCTGATCCGGGCGGGCATCAAGGACGCGACCGGCAGCGAGCGGCGGCTCGTCTTCGTGGTGCAACCCCCTGCGCCCGTTGCGGCGCCGCCGGCTCCTCCGCGGGTCGACGGCGGCACGATCAACCCGAAGTACACCTTCGACTCGTTCGTGATCGGCTCGTCGAACCGCTTCGCCCACGCGGCGGCGCTCGCGATCGCCGAGGCGCCGGCCCAGGCTTACAACCCGCTTTTCATCTACGGGCACACCGGCCTTGGCAAGACCCATCTCCTGCACGCGGTCGCGAACTACATCGGGCTTCACTCCTCGGATCTGACGGTGCGCTACGTCACCTCCGAGACGTTCATGAACGACTTCATCAACTCGCTCCGCGACAAGCGGATCGAGGGGTTCAAGCAGCGCTATCGCGCCTACGACGTGCTCCTGATCGACGACGTCCAGTTCTTCGAGCACAAGGAGCGCATCCAGGAGGAGTTCTTCCACACCTTCAACTCGCTGCACGAGGCCGGGCGGCAGATCGTCATGAGCTCCGATCGCCCGCCCCGGGACATCCAGACGCTCGAGGATCGCCTGCGCTCCAGGTTCGAGTGGGGCCTTATCACCGATATCCAGCCGCCCGACCTCGAGACGCGGATCGCGATCCTTCGCCGGAAGGTGAAGTACGACGGGATCGACGTGGGCGACCCGGAGGTGCTGACTCACATCGCGAGCCGGGTGACGACGAACATCCGCGAGCTCGAGGGGGCGCTCACGAGAGTCGTCGCGTTCGCCTCCCTCACCGGCCGGCGCATGGACGTCGATCTCGCCCAGGACGTGCTCCGCGACGTCTTCCCCCAGGGTGAGCCCGCGATCGTCTCGATCGAGCGGATCCAGGAGCTCGTCTGCGACCGCTTCAGCGTCAGCCTCGGCGAGCTCACCGGCGACCGCAGGTCGCAGAACATCGTCTACCCGAGGCAGGTCGCGATGTACCTCTCGCGAGAGCTCACCGACTCGTCGCTGCCGAAGATCGGCAAGCAGTTCGGCGGCCGCGACCACACGACGGTGATCCACGCGACCTCCAAGATCGCCCGTCTGATCCGTGAGGACAGGTCTGTTTACAACCTTGTCCAAGAACTCACAGCTCGTGTGAAGCAGGTCCGGTAGACCCATGTTCCTGTTGGCCGAGTCGATCCGTCCCCCGTCCGCCTCCACAGCCAGAATGCCGGTCGCGCCTTGGTCCACGCCACCTTTCCACCAATTCACAGGCCCTAGCACTACTTCTGAAACCCTTAATTCATGATTGACTCAGAACCAGTGACTCTCGGCGTGTTGAAGGCAACCGTTCAGCGGGAGCTCCTTGCCGACCGCGTGTCGGTCGTGAGCCGCGCTCTCTCGTCGCGTGCCTCGGTTCTCGTCCTCAGCGGCATCCTCCTGCGGACGACGGACACGGGAATCGAGCTCTCCGCGACCGACATGGAGGTCTCCCTTCGCGCCAACCTCGAGGCCACCGTGAGCGGCGAAGGGCAGGTCGTCGTCCCGGGCCGCCTGCTCCTCGACATCGCCCGCGCCCTGCCGGAAGCCGAGGTGGCCCTGGAGTACCTGACCGAGGAGTCGGTGCTGCTCGTCACCTCGGGGTCGGCGAGTTACCGCATCCACACGTACTCGGCGGAGGACTTCCCCCGTCTCCCCGACCCCTCGGCCGTGGCGCCGCAGCCTGTCGACGGCGACGCGCTGCTCGGGACGATCTCGCGGGTGAGCAAGTCTGCCTCGCGGGACGAGAGCCGCCCGGTGCTCACAGGCATCTTCGTCAGCTTCGCGGGCGAGCGCCTCGTGATGGCGGCTACCGACTCCTATCGCCTGGCCGTGAAGGAGACGGTCGCGCCCGGCCCACTGCCGGAGCTCGAGGCGATCATCCCGGCTCGCGCGCTCCAGGAGCTCTCGCGCATCGCCGTTTCGGGCGAGCCGATCGAGCTCGCCGTCCAGGAGAACCACGTCGTCTTCGGCTCGGCCGGCGTCTGGCTGACCTCACGCCGGATCGACGGCCAGTTCCCGAACTACCGTCAGCTGCTCCCGGAGCAGTTCGAGCACGAGCTCGAGCTTCCGCGCGAGGAGCTTCTCGACGTCGTCCGCCGCGTCGGGCTGCTGGCGCAGCGGAACTCGCCGCTTCGCCTCCGCTTCGCCGAAGGCGAGCTCACGGTCTCGGCCCGCACCCAGGACGTCGGTGAGGCCCAGGAGTCGCTGCCGGCGCCGTTCTCGTCGGATGCGCTCGAGATCGGGTTCAACGCCGAGTTCCTTCGCGACGGCCTCGAGTCGATCGACTCCGGCACGGTTCGCGTGAAGCTGATCAGCCCGCTCCGCCCGGCCGTCCTCCAGGGCGATTCGCCGGACTACACGTACCTGATCATGCCGATCCGGCTCGCCGGCTGATCGTCCGGAACGTCACGCTCGCGAACTTCCGCTCCTACGCGACGCTCGATCTTGACCTCTCGCGGGGCCTCGTGCTCATCACGGGCGAGAACGGCGCCGGCAAGACGAATCTCCTCGAGGCCGTGCACGTCGGCACGCAGGGGTTCTCGCCGCGCACCCGCTCCGATCCGCGCCTGATCCGGTTCGGAGAGACGGCGGCGTCGGTCGCGCTCGAGGTCGACCGTGGTGGAGTCGGGCACAGGGTCCGGATCAAGCTCGCGGCGGCAGCGCCGAAGTCGGCCGAGCTCGACGGGGCCCGCGCCGCGAGCGCCGACATCCTCCGCCGCGAGTTCCCGACCCTCGTGTTCACGCCGGACAGACTCGCCGTCGTCAAGGGCGGGCCCGCCGTGCGCCGCGCGTATTTCGACAGGACGCTCGGAAGGCTCCTACCGGCCCAGGCCTCCGCGCCGCAGGACTACGCGGCGGCTCTTGCCCAGCGCAATGCGGCGCTCCGACGCGTGCAGCTCGGACTGGCGCCGCGCGATGCGTTGACACCGTGGACGGAGAGCGTCGCCGAGCTCGGCGACGCTCTCGTCGAGGCGCGGGTGGCGGCGATCTCGAGGCTCGAGCCCGGCTTCGACGACCAGCTCGGCCGGTTGGGGCTGAGCGGAGGCTCGCTCACCTACGAGGGCTCTGCGACGAGCGCCGCCGAGCTCGAGGCGAGGCTCGACACCGACCTCGCGCGGGGCAGCACGGGCGCCGGCCCTCACCTCGACGATGTGGCGATCTCGGCCGGGAGCCGCGATCTGCGCGGCTTCGGCTCGCAAGGGGAGCAGCGCCTCGCCGTGCTCGCCCTGCTGCTCGCGGAGGCACGCCTCCTCGCGCCCGAGCCGCTTCTCCTCCTCGACGACGTCCTCTCGGAGCTCGACTCGAGACGGCGCACGATCCTCGCCGAGTCGGTCTCGGACATCGGCCAGACGCTGATCACGACGACGCACCGCTCGACGCTGCCCGGCGAGCCGAGCCAGGTCGTCGAGGTCAGCCCCGGGACGGCCCGTTAGGTGGACAAGCTCTCGGACACGGTTCGCGGCGAGCTCTCGCGCTTCGGCGTGCAGGGCTCGCTGGGCGAGCTCGCCGGCCGGTGGCAGGAGGCGGTCGGCGAGGGGATCGCCCGCCGCGCCTGGCCTTCCCGTGTGGCTCGCGACGGCACGCTGCTCGTCAACACCGCCGACTCGACGTGGGCTTTCGAGCTCTCGCAGCGGTCGGCCGAGATCGCCGAGCGTCTCGGCGTCCCGGCCGTTCGGTTCGCTCCCGGCCCGCTCGCCCTCGACACGCCGAAATCGCCTACACTGGAACCCGCGAGGCCCTCGCAGGAGCAGGTGCGCCGGGCCGGGGAGATCGCCGCCTCGATCACCGACGAGAACCTGCGCAAAAGTGTCGAAAGAGCGGTGAGTTTGAGCCTCGCGAAGGGGCCTGTAGACCGCCCGGTTTGATACACTGTCTGTGGGTTGGAAAAGGCCTGTTTTGCAGGCCTTTTTCGTTTCTGAACCCTACCTTTTACACCGATGCCCAACACCGTCGCCAGCGCCTCCTACTCCGCCAAGGACATCACGGTCCTCGAGGGCCTCGAGCCGGTCCGGCTGAGGCCCGGGATGTACATCGGCTCGACGGGCCTCAGAGGTCTCCATCACCTCGTCTACGAGGCGGTCGACAACGCCGTCGACGAGGCGATGGCCGGGTACGGAGACTCGATCGAGGTCACGATTCACCCCGACAACTCGATCACCGTCACCGATCGCGGCCGCGGAATCCCGGTCGACATCGTCGAGGGAACCGGGCTCCCGGGCCTGACCGTCGTCCTCACGAAGCTACACGCCGGCGGCAAGTTCGGCGGCGAGGGGTACAAGGTGTCAGGCGGCCTCCACGGCGTCGGGATCTCGGTCGTCAACGCGCTCTCGGAATGGCTCGTCGCCACCGTCGAGCTCGGCGGAAAGGTCTACAAGCAGGAGTTCGCCCGGGGGGTCCCACAGGGCGAGATGAAGCCCGTCGGGATGTCGAAGGAGACCGGCACGACGATCGACTTCCTTCCCGACGCCGAGATCTTCGAGGAGCTCGACTTCTCGTTCACCACGCTCGTGCAGCGCCTCCGCGAGACCGCGTTCCTCACGAAGGGCCTCAAGATCTCGATCGCCGATGAGCGCGCGGGGGGCGAGGCCACCTCCTTCCACTACGAGGGCGGGATCAAGGACTTCGTGGCCTACATCAACGAGTCGAAGGACCCGATCCACCGTCACATCGCCTATTTCGAGAACGAGAACGAAGCCGGGGCGGTCGAGGTGTCGATGCAGTGGAACACCTCCTACCAGGAGTCGGTGTTCTCGTTCGCCAACAACATCAACACGAGCGAGGGCGGCACGCACACGCAGGGATTCCGCTCGGCGCTCACGCGCACGCTCAACAAGTACGCCCGCGACAAGGCGCTGCTGAAGGAGAAGGAGGAGAACCTCGAGGGCGAGGACGTCCGCGAGGGTCTCGCCGCGGTGATCTCCGTGAAGCTCCAGAACCCGCAGTTCGAGGGCCAGACGAAGGCGAAGCTCGGCAACCCGCAGATCGCGGGGCTCGTCGAGTCGACCGTGAACGCGAAGCTCGCCGAGTACCTGGAGGAGAACCCCACCGACGCCAAGCAGATCGTCAACAAGGCGATCGCCGCGGCCAGGGCGCGCCAGGCGGCGCGCAAGGCGCGCGAGGTCAGCCGCAAGAGCGCGCTCTCAGGTGGCGGCCTCCCCGGCAAGCTCGCGGACTGCCAGCTCTCCGACCCCGAGCGCTGCGAGCTCTTCATCGTCGAGGGCGACTCGGCCGGCGGCTCGGCGAAGCAGGGCCGCGACCGGAGCTTCCAGGCGATCCTGCCGCTCCGTGGGAAGATCATCAACAGCGAGAAGAACCGCATCAACAAGGTGCTCTCGAACGTCGAGATCCAGGCGATGATCACCGCTGCGGGCACGGGGATCGGCGATGAGTTCGATCTCGAGAAGCTCCGCTACCACCGGATCATCGTCATGACCGACGCCGACGTCGACGGCTCGCATATCCGCACGCTGATCCTCACGTTCCTCTACCGGCAGATGCCGGAGCTGATCACGAACGGGCACGTCTACATCGCCGCGGCGCCGCTCTACAAGGTGAAGCTCGGCAACCAGGAGTTCTACTTCGAGAAGGACGCGCAGCTCGAGGACCTCCTGGCGCGCGACCGGATCCCCCAGGTCGAGGTGGTCGACCGAAACGGAGCGGAGGTCCGCTGGACCGAGACGCGCTGGCAGCGGTTCACGAAGGAGTTCGCCCAGTACGACGGTTACTCCGCCCGGCTCCGAGGCGACTTCGGGATCCCGGCGGCCGACCTGATGGTCAAGCATCGCCTCGTCGAGCACGAGATCGAGGACGCGGCCGGCGTCGAGCGCGCCATCGGCGCGATCGCACCGAACGGCTACGAGCTCTCGATCGCGGAGCAAAGCGACGACGGGTTCCAGATCCAGCTCGTCGAGACCGAGACGAGCACGTCACGGCGGATCCTGGTCCCGGTCGACCTGCTCGCATCACCCATCTACGGGCACGTGCGCCGCGCGTACGCGAAGCTCGTCGAGATCGTCGGGCTGCCGCCGTTCACGATCACCGTTGGCAAGGAGCAGGAGACCGCCGAGACCTTCGAGGCGCTTCGTACCAAGGTGCTCGACGCGGCGAAGCACGGGACGCAGATCTCCCGCTTCAAGGGGCTCGGAGAGATGAACGCGAACCAGCTCTGGGAGACGACCATGGATCCGGCGAAGCGGCTGTTGATCCGGGTCGATGTCGAGGACGTGGCGGCCGCGGACCTGATCTTCTCGATGCTGATGGGGGACCAGGTGGAGCCGCGCCGCGAGTTCATCGAGCAGAACGCCAAGGACGTGAAGTTCCTTGACGTCTAGGTGCCTGTTCCGACTAGGCGGTAGCAGCCGTGTCTGAGCTCGATATCGGCCCCCTGGGCGGCGGCCGGATCGAGGCACGCGAGCTCGAGCAGGAGATGCGCTCGAGCTTCCTCGACTACGCGATGTCCGTCATCGTCGCGAGGGCGCTTCCCGACGTCCGCGACGGCCTCAAGCCCGTGCACCGCCGGGTTCTCTACTCGATGTGGGCCAACGGCAACCGGCCTGGCCGCCCCTATGTGAAGTGCGCGAACATCGTCGGCTACGTGATGGGAAACCATCACCCGCACGGCGACTCGGCGATCTACGACACGCTCGTCCGCCTCGCGCAGCCGTTCTCGCTGCGCAATCCCCTCGTCGACGGCCAGGGCAACTTCGGCTCGATCGACGACGACCCGCCGGCTGCCATGCGCTACACGGAGGCGCGGCTCGCCAAGCTCGCCGAGGCGCTCCTGGCGGAGCTCGACTCGGACACCGTCGACTTCGGGCCGAACTACGACGAGTCGAAGCAGGAGCCGCTCGTCCTGCCGGCGCGCTTCCCGAACCTGCTCGTGAACGGCTCGGCCGGGATTGCGGTCGGGATGGCGACAAACATGCCGCCACACCACCTGGGCGAGGCAATCGACGCGGTCGTGGCGTTGATCGACAAGCCGGACGCCAACGTCGAGGAGCTGATGCGCCACCTCAGGGGGCCGGACTTCCCCACCGGCGCGATCGTCGTCGGCCGCTCGGGCATCCGCGACGCCTACCGCACCGGCCGCGGCAGGATCGTCATGAGAGCGCGTGCGCACATCGAGGAGCTGCGCGGCGGCAAGAGCGCGATCATCGTCACCGAGCTGCCGTACGGGGTCCGCAAGGGCGGCGACAACGGCGTGATCAGGAAGATCGCCGACCTCGTCCACGAGAAGGTGATCACCGAGGTCTCGGACATCGCCGACCACAGCGACCGCAGTGGCATGCGGATCCAGATCGAGCTCAAGCGCGACGCCGTCCCGCAGGTCGCTCTCAACAAGCTCTTCAAGCACACGGCTCTGCAGTCGACGTTCGGCTACAACGCGGTCGCGCTCGTGGACGGCGTCCCGCGCACGCTCTCGCTGCTCGAGCTCGTGACGCACTACCTCGGGTTCCAGCGCGAGATCGTGACCCGGAGGTCGCAGTTCGAGCTGCGGCAGGCCGAGCGGCGCGCTCACATCCTCAAGGGCTACCTGGTCGCCCTGGACAACCTCGACGCGGTGATCGCCCTGATCCGTGCCTCCAACGACACCGAGGAAGCCCGCGCCGGCTTGATGGACCAGTTCGCGCTCAGCGAGCTGCAGGCGAACGCGATTCTCGAGATGCGGCTTGCCCGCCTCACCGGGCTCGCCCGGAAAGAGGTAGAGACCGAGCATGCCGACCTGATGGAGCGCATCGGCGAGCTGCGGACGCTCCTCGGGGACGAGGCCAAGATCGACGCGCTCATCCGGGAGGAGCTCCTCGAGATCAAGGAGACCTACGGCAAGGGCGACGATCGCCGCACCGAGATCGTGGCGGCCGAGGAAGAGCTCGAGCTCGAGGACATGATCGCCGAGGAGCGGATGGCGATCGCGATCACGCGCTCGGGGTACATCAAACGGCTTTCGCCGGACGCCTACAACGTCCAGCGTCGAGGTGGGATCGGCGTGATGGGCATGGACCTGAAGGACGACGACTACATCGAGCACCTCTTCGTCGCCTCGACGCACGACTACGTGCTCTTCTTCACCTCGGTCGGCAAGGTGTACCGGCTCAAGGTCCACGAGCTGCCGCTCGGATCCCGCCAGTCGAAAGGCCGGGCGATCGTCAACCTGCTGCCGTTCCGTCAGGGCGAGCAGGTGCGTGCCGTCATTCAGACGCGCAACTTCGAGGAGGCCGAATATCTCCTCTGCGCGACCAAGAACGGTGTGGTCAAGAAGACCGCGCTCTCGGAGTACAACACGCCACTGAAGGCGGACGGCATCATCGCGATCAAGATGCGCGAAGGCGACGAGCTCGTCAGCGTGAGGCATTGCTCGCCGGGTGACGACGTCCTGCTCGTGTCGCGCAAAGGTCAGGCGATCAGGTTCTCGGAGGCGGACGCGCGGGCGATGGGCCGCGCCACCGAGGGAGTGCGCGGCATGGCGCTGAGGGGCGACGACTCGGTGATCACCGCGGAGATCGCGCGGGACGACGCCGACCTCCTGGTCGTGACCGAGAACGGCTACGGCAAGCGCACGCGAATCTCGGAGTACCCGCGCAAGGGCCGCGGCGGAATGGGAGTCCAGACCGTGAAGCTCACGGAGGCCCGAGGCCAGCTCGTCGGCGCGCGCGTTGTTCGCGACGGCTATCAGGTGATGCTGATCTCGACCGGCGGCACGGTGATCAGGATGCCCGTCGAGGACGTGAAGCGGCTCGGCCGCTCGACCCAGGGCGTGATCGTGATGCGGCTGCGGGGGGACGAGCTCGTCTCGTCGCTCGCACCGGTCATCGACGCGGACGCGGAGGATGTCGTCTCCGACGAGACCGCTGACGGCCCGAGCCTCGCCCCGGCCCCGAGTTCCGCGTCTCAGGCTGTCTCCGACGAGGACGGCGAGCTGTTCGAGCCGTTCGAGGAGGACAGCGACGAAGACGTGACGGCTGACGACGAGCCGTCGACCGAGTAGCAACTGCGTCGCAGCCCGCCCCGGCGTTTGACCGCGCTGCGGTTGTAAGTCTGGCTGCGCCCGGGTTATAAGTGCGAGGCGAGAGCGGGCACTTCGGGCAGGACGACCCGGGAGACGAGATGGCGTACGGAGGGCAGGGCGACGTCGGGCTGGAGCCGGTCGACATCGCCGACCACCTGGACAAGGTCGAGCTCTACCTCGGCCAGGTCTGCCGACTCGCCGGCATCTCGAAGATGCAGCTCGACTACTGGACGAACAAGGCCCAGATCCCGACGAAGGGAAAGAAGCAGCGCATCTACGACCGCGACGCGATCGAGACGGTGATGCTGATCAAGCAGGGGAAAGACAAGGGAATGAGCCTCGGAACGGCGATAGCCGCGGCTCGGAGATTCCGTGAACACCGTGGGGAAACCGACTGAACGTGGGGAAACCGACGAGGTTCCCCCACGAGCCCCCTCCTCCGCCGTGTCGGCTCCGCCGGAGCCGGCCTCCCGCCGGGCGGAGCCCGGCCGGCTTCGGCGCCGGGATCGCCGCTATCCGTGATCGAAAGAGCGTGCTCGGCTTCGCGCGGCCGGGGTGGCGTCAGCTGGAGCGGTCGCTGCCCGAGTGGCGGGTGGGGCTTTCACCCTTTGGCAGGAACGACGAGATGATGTCGATCGGCGCCGGGAAGACGATCGTGGTCGACTGCGACGAGCCGAGCTCGAGCAGCGTCTGCAGATAGCGCAGCTGCAGGGCGATCGGATGCGCCTCGATCACCAGGGCGGCGTCCTTGAGCCGTTCGGAGGCCTGGAACTCGCCCTCCGCGTTGATCACCTTCGCCCGCCGTTCGCGCTCTGCCTCCGCCTGGCGTGCCATCGCGCGCTGCATGCCCTGCGGGATCTCGACGTCCTTGACCTCGACGACGGAGACCTTGATCCCCCAGGGCGCCGTCTGCTCGTCGATGATCCCCTGCAGGATCGCGTTGATCTTCTCCCTCTCGGACAGGAGCTCGTCCAGGGAGTGCTGGCCGAGAACCGAGCGCAGCGTCGTCTGCGCGATCTGGGAGGTCGCGACCATGTAGTTCTCGATCTGCACGATCGCAGCCTTCGGGTCGACGATCCGGAAGTACGCGACGGCGTTCACGCGCACCGGGACGTTGTCCTTCGAGATCACCTCCTGCGGCGGGATCTGCAGTGTGATCGTGCGCAGGTCGATCTTGACCATCCGGTCGATGATCGGGATCAGCAGGAAGAGCCCGGGGCCTTTCGGCTCCGGGAAGAGGCGGCCGAGCCGGAAGACGATTCCGCGCTCGTACTCGCGCGCAACCTTCAGCGCGCTGATCAGGAAGAGGACAATCAGGAAGAGGACGACGACGACGGCGATGCCGACAGCGGTCACAACTCGATCCTACAGCCGTTCGGGCCGCATGAGGGCCCCGTCATGCCGGGTGCACCCGCAGGGTGAGCCCGTCGAGGGCGTCGACGATGACGCTCTGCCCGGTCGCGAGGGGCTCGCTCGAGCGTGCCCGCCACAGCTCGCCGTGCACGTAGACCATGCCGCCCTCGCGGACGGTTCCGCGCATCCCGACGATCTCGAAGGGGCCGACCGACACCGGGCTGCGGCGAATCGCGACGGCCTTCGCCATCGCAAAGGCCCAGCCGCCCCCGAGGACGAGCGTGATCGCGATCACGAGCGGGATCGAGGTGTGGTACGGGCCTGAGGAGCTCTGGAAGAGCGAGGCGAGGCCGAAGCCCATCGAGATCAGGCCTGCGACGGTAAGTGCCCCATGGGTGACGACGTGGGCGTCGACGACGAGCAGGCCGACGCCGAGCAGGACAAGCGCGAGGCCCGTCCAGGAGAGCGGCAGGACGTAGAGGCCGAAGAGGGCGAGGAGCATCGAGACCGCGCCGAGAGCGCCGGGCAGGACGATGCCGGGATGGAAGATCTCGAACCCGATCCCCGCGATCCCTGCCAGGAAGAGCAGCGAGACGAGGTTCGGGTTGAGGAGGGTCGAGAGGAAACGCGTCACGAATCCCGGCGAGACATCGACGATGCTCGCGCCCGCGGTGTGGAGCTCGAGGTGAGCGGGCACCGTCGTGCGTCCGTCGATGGTCTTCAGGAGCGCGGGGAGGCTCGGTGACATCAGGTCGACGACGTGCATCCGCAGCGCCTCCTGCGCTGTGAGGTTCGATGCGACCCGGACGGCCTTGTCGGCCCAGGCGGCGTTGCGGCCGTGCGACTTCGCGAGCCCGCGGAGCGAGGCTGCCGCGTCGTTGATCACCTTGCGGCGCAGGTCGCTTCCGAGGTTCGCCCCGGTCGAGGAGATCGGAGTCGACGAGCCGATGTTGGTCTCCGGCGCCATCGCCAACACGTCGGCCGCCTCGGAGATCCAGACGCCGGCGGAGGCCGCGCGCGCCCCGCCGGGCGACACGTAGACGATCACGGGCTCGCCGGCGGAGCTCAAGGACAGCTCCTTCTGGACGATCGTCCGCTCGGACTCCTCGTCTCCACCGGGAGTGTCGAGGATGATCACGGCGGCCGCATAGTGGTCGCGCCGGGCCCGGTCGAGCTGGTTGTCGAGCCAGCCTTGCGTGACCGGGTTCACGTCGGCGGTGAAGTGGATCGCGAGGACCTTGCCGGTGCCCGGCGCGGCGGAGGCAGGTGAGGGCACTGCTGTCGAGGGCACCGTGAGGCAGGCTGTGAGGGCCGCGAGCAGCGCCGTCGCCGTCAGCATCTTCACTCCAGGCGCCATCGTATTTCGCGCGGCCGCTTCGCCGCAGGAAAGTTCAGCTGCCGAGCGCCGCGAGCCAGCGGTCGTAGCCGGCCTCGAGGCGCGAGAGGACGTCCACGAGCAGCTCGAGGCGGTCGCGCTCGAGGAAGCCGGCACCGGGCCACGGGGCCTCGCCGACGTTGATGCCGATCCCGAGCACGACCCGGTCTGAAGCCTCCGCGAGGATCCCCGCTACCTTGCGCCCACCGACTAGGACGTCGTTGGGCGGCTTGATCGAGGCGTCGGGCCCGATTGCGGTCGCAACCGCCTCTGCCGCGACAAGCGTGAGCTCCGGCCACCGAGCCAGAGGAACCGTGGGCCTGAGCACGACCGAGAACGTGAGCCCGCTGCCCGCCTCGTCCACCCAGATGCGGCCGAGCCGTCCGCGGCCGGCCGTCTGATGCTCTGCGAGGGCTACCGCTCCGTGCGGAGCGTCCGGCGGGAACATCGTCTGCGTGGATGGCGTCTCCCGCGCGTAGAGGTAGGTTCGCCCGAAGCCTCCGCGGAGGAGGGGCATCACCATTTCTGGCACGAGAGCCATCGCCATTACATTAAGGGCGGCGTGCAACCCGCCTCCCCCCAGCGGCGTCCAACGGTGCGTGAGTCCCGTGACGCCCCACTCGTCTACGAACGACTTTCGGACCCGATCCTGGTGACGCGGGCCAAGGCCGGAGACGGTCGCGCGCTTGCCGCGCTCTGCGAGCGCCACGCCCCGAGGGTCGAGCGCCTGGCGCTGCATCTCCTGCGGGACCCGGAGGACGCGAGGGACGCCTCGCAGGAGGCGCTCGCGAAGCTGGTCGTGCGGATCAAGCAGTTTCGCGGTGAGGCGGCGTTCTCGACCTGGCTCCACCGGCTCGCCGTCAACACCTGCAAGGACGTCGCCCAGGCGAAGCTCGCGCGCCGAGCGGAGCCGCTGCTCGAGGACGAGCGAGCCGCGTCCGACGGTGATCCCGTCGCGGCCCTCGCCGGCGCGGAGACCCGTCGTGAGCTCGGCCGCCATCTTGCCGACCTGCCGAAGGCCCAGGCGACCGTCGTCGCGCTCAAGGACGCGTTCGATCTCGGGTTCACCGAGATCTCGTCGGCGACCGGGATCCCGGTCGGGACCGCCAAGTGCTACGCCCACCGGGCGCGGGCATCCCTGCGCGAGCGGCTTACCGCATGAGCCGTAGGCTTGACGGAGGCTCCAGTGACGCAGGCGAGTAGCCAGGTGGCGTGCGTGTGGTCGGAGGTGCCGGCTTGGCCGGCGCCGGAGCGGGGCGGCCGGGCATGACCGGAGAGCTTGGCAGGGCCGAGATCGAAGCGATCATCCCGCACCGTGCGCCGTTCCTCCTGATCGACGAGGTGGTCGAGCTCGTGCCGGGCGAGCGCGTCAGCGCGCGCAAGACCGTGACCGAGGAGGACTGCGCGGGGCATTTCCCCGGCAACCCGATCATGCCCGGCGTGAAGATGGTCGAGGCGCTCGCGCAGTGCGGCGCGGTCGCGGTGCTCTCCCAACCCGAGAATCGCGGCCGGCTCGTGCTGTTTGCCGGAATCGACGACGTGCGGTTCAAGCGGATCGTGAGGCCCGGCGAGGTGATCGAGCTCGAGTGCGAGGTCGAGGCCGTTCGCGGCCCGGTCGGGAAGGGGAAGGTCCGGGCGACGGTCGGCGGGGAGCTGGCGGTTCGAGGGACGCTCACCTTCGCAGTGGCCGGCGAGTGATCGGCCGCACGAGCGGGCAGCGGGTCTCGATCACCGGCCTCGGCGGCTACGCGCCGGAGCGCGTGCTGAGCAACGACGACCTGGCGCAGCTCGTCGACACCTCCGACGAGTGGATCATGGAGCGGACAGGGATCCGAGAGCGCCGCATCGCCGCCCAGGACGAGGCGATGTCGGACATGGCGCTGCCGGCCGCCCGGGCCGCGCTCGCGCAGGCAGGCCTGAAGGGGAGCGACGTCGATCTCGTGATCGTCGCGACCGTGACGCCCGACATGGCCTTTCCGGCCACTGCGGCGCTGCTCGCGGCGCGTCTCGGGAGCGTGGATGCCGCCGCCTACGACCTCTCCGCCGGCTGCACCGGCTTCATGGTCGCCCTCGCCCAGGGCCACGCGATGATCGCGAGCGGCCTCGCCCGTCGAGCGCTCATCGTGGGCGGGGACGTCCTCTCCCGGATCCTCGACTGGACCGACCGCTCGACCCTCGTGCTCTTCGGCGATGGTGCAGGAGCCGTGGTGCTGGAGCGCGTCGAGGAGGGGGGCTTCCTCGGCTTCGAGTTAGGCGCCGACGGCACCGGAGGGGGCGAGCTGACGCTGCCCGGCAGCGGCTCGCGGCTCGCAGAGCCCGGCCAGCGCTCGTTCCTGACCATGAACGGGCGCGAGGTCTTCAAGTTCGCGACCCGCATCCTCGCGAGCTCGGCCGAGGCCCTGCTCGAGACCTGCGGCAAGACGGTCGAGGACGTCGATGTGTACGTGCCGCATCAGGCCAACGTCCGAATTATCGACCACGCTGTTCGCAAACTAGGCTTTCCGGAAGAAAAGGTGGTCGTCAACGTTGATCGGTACGGGAATACCTCGTCGGGCTCGATCCCGCTCGCGCTTGCGGATGCCGCGCTCGACGGCCGCCTGCGTCCGGGGCGGCTCGTCTTGATGACCGGCATGGGAGCCGGCCTCACCTGGGGCTCGGCGCTAATCGAATGGACACTCGAAGGAAACGGAGCGAGCTCATGACCAAGTTGGCATTCATGTTCCCCGGTCAAGGCTCGTTCGAGCTTGGGATGGGGCGGGAGATCGCCGAGGCCGTGCCCGACGCCATGGCCGTGTACGAGCAGGGCAGCGCGGCCTCCGGCCTCGATCTGCAGAAGCTCTGCTTCACCGGCTCGGCGGAGGAGCTCACCCAGACCGAGATCCAGCAGCCGGCGCTCGTGGCGACCAGCCTCGCGATCAATGCGGCGCTGCGGGCACGCGGCATCAAGCCCGACTATGTCGTCGGGCACTCCGTCGGCGAGTTCTCGGCGCTCGGGGCAGCCGGTTCACTCGGTGTCGCCGAGATGATCGCGCTCGTGCGCGAGCGCGGGCTCGCCACGGCAGCCGCCGCAAAGGACCACCCCGGCTCGATGGCAGCGATCCTCGGGCTCGCGGACGAGGTCGTCGAGGCGCTCTGCCGGAAGATCCACAACGTGTGGCCCGCGAACTACAACTGCCCCGGCCAGCTCGTAGTGTCGGGCGAGACGAGCGCGGTCGACGAGTGCTGCGACGAGGCGGAGCGCGAAGGCGCCCGCCGCGCGGTTCGCCTCAAGGTGTCCGGCGCGTTCCACTCGCCTCTCGTCGAGCTCGCCGCCGACCGGCTCCGGCCGGCGATCGAGAAGATCGACTTCAAGGTGCCGACCGCGCACTTCGTCTCGACGGTCACAGCTCGGCTCGAGGACGCGCAGCGCTACCGGTCGCTCCTCGTCGAGCAGCTCACCGCGCCCGTGAAGTTCACGCAGGCGGCGCGCGAGATGATCGGCCAGGGAGTGACCACGTTCGTGGAGGTGGGGCCGGGGAACGTGCTGAGCGGTTTACTGAAGAGAATCGACAGCTCCGTGAAGGCGATCCCGGTCAACGACCTGAAGTCATTGAACGCGGTCACGCACGAGCTTGGCTGAGTTCTGCTCCCTCGAGGGGAGAACCGCACTCGTCACCGGAGCATCGAGAGGGATCGGGCGGGCGATCGCTGTCGAGCTCGCGCGCGCCGGAGCAGCCGTGGTGATCGGCTACCGCTCGGGCGCCGAGGAGGCCGAGGCGCTCGCGGCGGAGATCGGCGCGCGCGCGATCCAGGCCGACGTGTCGTCCCCGGAAGACGCGCAGCGCCTGCTCGGCGAGGCCGGCGACGTCGACATTCTGGTCAACAACGCGGGGCTCACCCGCGACGGGCTGCTCGCGCGCATGTCGGACGAGGACTGGCGCGAGGTGATCGAGACGAACCTGAGCTCGGTCTTCTACACGTGCCGCGCAGTCACCCGGCCGATGATGAAGAAGCGCGCGGGTGCGATCGTGAACGTGAGCTCGATCGTCGGCGTGCACGGCAACTGGGGGCAGACCAACTACGCGGCCTCGAAGGCCGGGATCATCGGCTTCACCAAGTCGCTCGCGCGCGAGCTCGGCTCGCGGGGCGTGCGCGCCAACGTGGTGGCGCCCGGTTACGTGAAGACCCGGCTAACCGAGGTGATCCCGGAGGAGGGCCGCCAGGCGATGTTGACGAACACGCCGCTAGGGCGCCTCGGGGAGCCGGAGGACGTCGCCGGGGCTGTACGGTTTCTCTGCTCCGACGAGGCCTCGTTCATCACGGGCGAGGTCCTGCTCGTCGACGGCGGACTGGGGATGTAGGTGAGCGCAAACGGCAACGGACAGAGGCGCGTGGTCGTGACCGGCCTCGGGATGGTCACCTCGCTCGGCAACGACGTCGAGTCGACGTGGTCACGGCTCCTCGCCGGCGAGTCGGGCGCGGGTGAGATCACGCAGTTCGACCACTCCGAGTATCCGGTGCACTTCGCCTGCGAGCTGAAGGACTTCGAGCCGACCAACTGGATCGACCACAAGTCCGCGCGGCGGATGGACCGTTTCGCGCAGATGATCCTCGCCGCGGCCCGTCAGGCCGAGCAGGACTCAGGGGTCGACATCGCCTCGGACCCCGAGCGTGTGGGAGCGTCGATCGCGACCGGAATCGGCGGACTGCGCTCCTTTCAGGACTGCTACGACGTGCTGCTGCACCGCGGGCCGGATCGCGTCAGCCCGTTCTCGATCCCCTGCATCATCCCGAACATGGGGGCGGGCTGGGTCTCGATCGAGCTCGGCACGAAGGGCCCCCTGATGAGCGAGTGCACGGCGTGCGCCGCCTCGAACATGGCGATCGGCGATGCGATGGACGAGATCCGCATGGGACGCGCGGACGTGATGATCGCCGGCGGCACCGAGGCGCCGATCACGCGCGTCGGCATCGCAGGCTTCGACGCGATGCGGGCGCTCTCGCGCCGCAACGACGATCCGGCCCGCGCCTCCCGGCCCTTCGATCGCGACCGGGACGGGCTCGTGATGGGCGAGGCGGCAGGAGCCGTCGTGCTCGAGGAGCTCTCGCTCGCCCAGGCAAGGGGCGCCCCGATCTACGCGGAGCTCCTCGGCTACGGCATGTCGGCCGACGCGGCGCACATGACCGAGCCGGATCCGACCGGCCAGAGCCCCGCCCGCTCGATGCGCTCCGCGCTCGCCGACGCGGGCGTCGACCCGAGCGAGGTCGGCTACGTCAACGCACATGCGACCTCGACGCCGCTCGGCGACTCGGCCGAGACGAAGGTGATCAAGCTCGCGCTCGGCGAGGAGCACGCCCGGAAGACGCCGATCTCCTCGACGAAGGGCGCGACCGGGCACTGCTTCGGCGCCGCCGGCGCGATCGAGGCGATCTTCACGATCCTCGCGCTCAGGGACGAGCGCGTGCCTCCGACGATCAACCTCGAGAACGGCGATCCCGCCTGCGACCTCGACTACGTGCCGAACGAGTCTCGCGCTGTCCCGGGGCTGCACACCGCCGTCTCGAACTCCTTCGGCTTCGGCGGGCACAACGCCACGATCGTGCTGCGTCGCTGGGACGCGGGCTGAGAGCAGATGGCCGCCGATCGCTGGGCGACCTTCGACTGCTACGGAACCCTGATCGACTGGAACGGCGGCATTCGCGCCGAGCTCGCACGGGTCTTCGGCGAGCCTGACGCCGATCTGAACCTGGAGCGCTACCACGCGCTCGAGCCGGAGCTGCAGGCGGACGGGACTCGCACCTATCGCGAGGTGATGACCGAGGCGATGCGCCGGCTCGGGGCGCCGGCAGGCGAGGAGGGCGGCCTCGCGGGCTCGCTCCCGCGCTGGCAGCCCTTCCCGGAGGTGCGCACGGCGCTCGGGGAGGCACGCTCGCGCGGCTGGAGGCTCGCGATCCTGACGAACTCGGATCCCGAGCTGATCGAGGCCTCCAAGCAGCTGCTCGGCGTCCCCTTCGACGAGACCGTGGCCGCCTCGGCGATCGGCTCCTACAAGCCCGCTCGGCGGCACTGGGAGGTGTTCTCCGCTCGAACGGGCGCAGATCCCGCCGCCCACGTGCACGTGGGCGCGAGCCTCTTCCACGACGTCGCCCCGGCGAACGAGCTCGGGGTCCCGACCGTCTGGATCAACCGGCTCGGGGAGCGCGCCGAGCCCGCCCCCACGCGTGAGCTCTCCGACCTCTCGGGCCTCGCCGACACGCTGGACGCGCTCGTCCCGGCGGCCTGAAGGAGGGTCCCTGCAACCGGCTCGATTCCCGTGGGGTCTAAGATCCAGTCGCCTATGACCGAGACCAGAATCGACGTCAAGGTGGAGCAGGTGGAGAGCACCCCGCCGGACAAGAAGCACCCGAACACCTGTCCGAGCTGCGGCTCGCACTATCGCGACGACGAGCTCGAGGCGTCGCTCTTCGTCTGCGGCCACTGCGGTCACCACTTCCGGATGCCCGCTCACGCGCGCATCGCGTGGCTCGCCGATCCCGGCTCCTTCGTCGAGGAGGCGGCCGAGGTGCGGTCGGCGGACCCGCTGGGCTTCTTCGACCTCCGCCCCTACCGCGAGCGGCTCGCCGAGGCCGAGCTGAACACCGGGCTCACCGACGCGATGGTCGTCGGGTCCGCCACCCTCGACGGTCACCCGCTCGAGCTTGCGGTCATGGACTTCTCCTTCATGGGCGGCTCGATGGGCAGCGCGGTCGGTGAGAAGTTCGTGCGCGCGTGCGACCGGGCGATCGCGAACGGCTCGCCGCTCCTCGTCGTCTCGAGCTCGGGTGGCGCCCGCATGCAGGAGGGGATCCTCTCCCTGATGCAGCTGCCGAAGACGATCGCCTCGCTCGACGAGCTCGCCGAGTCGCGGCTGCCGCTTTTCTGCGTCCTCACGAACCCGACCACGGGCGGCGTGATGGCGAGCTTCGCCTCGCTCGGGGACGTGACGATCGCGGAGCCAGGGGCCCTCCTTGCCTTCACGGGCCCGCGGGTCGTGCAGGAGCTGATCAAGGAGAAGCTCTCCGACGATTTCGGCCGCGCCGAGCAGAACCTTCGCTTCGGGCAGATCGACGCGATCGTCCCGCGCCCGGAGCAGCGCACCTATCTCGCCAGGCTGCTGAGGCTCTTTGGCCGGTGAGGCGGAGCGTAGGCTGCGTGAGCAGCTCGGGCGGTTGAGGAGCCTCCCGCTGCTCCATCGGACCGGCGTCTCGGCCGAGGAGCGGCGCCTGACCGACCAGCTGAACTCGGTCTCGCGGGCCGACGCCTCCGAGGAGGAGATCTGGAGCTTCGTGGAGCTTGCGCGCCACCCCGACCGGCCCTACACCCTCGACTACATCGACCGGATCCTCGACGACTGGGTCGAGCTCCACGGCGATCGGGGCCTGATGGACGACGGCGCGATCGTGGCGGGCCTCGGGAAGCTCGACGGCCGGACGGTCGCTCTCGTGGGGCACCAGAAGGGACGCGACCTCAAGGAGCGCCTCAGCCGGCAGTACGGCATGCCGAGCCCCGAGGGGTACGCAAAGGCGATCCGGGTGATGGAGATCGCCGAGCGGTTCGGCTTTCCGGTCGTGTCGTTGATCGACACGCCCGGCGCCTACCCCGGCGTGGCGGCAGAGCAGCACGGTCAAGGCGGTGCGATCGCGCGGTCGCAGGCCAAGATGATCGCGCTCACCGTGCCCTCGGTCGCCTGCGTGATCGGGGAGGGCGGCTCCGGTGGCGCGCTCGCCCTCGCGGTTGCCGATCGCGTGCTGATGCAGGAGAACGCGATCTACTCGGTGATCACGCCGGAGGGCTGCGCGATGATCCTGTGGCGCGACGGGTCGAAGGAGGCGGCGATGAAGGCAGCCGCCGCGTTCAAGCCCGACGCCTTCCACTGCCACGAGCTCGGTGTCGTCGATCGCATCGTCGGCGAGCCCACGGGAGGAGCGCAGATCGATCCCGATGCCGCCGCGGCCAGCCTCAAGGAGGCACTGGTCGACGCGCTCGGCGAGGTCGTGGACGAAGCGCCCGGCGAGCGCCGCCGCCTCCGGCGCGCCAAGTTCCGGGCGATGGGCGTCTTCGCCTGACCCGCGCGCATCTGCGCCGCTCAGAGGTGCTTTCTCCACACCATCCACAGAGTTTTCAACCGGGTATTGACATTCTGTGAATGGGTAGAAGACGGGGTTGGAGGTAGACGGGTTGGACCGCTACCGCGAAAAGCGCGACCCGGCCAAGACGCCTGAGCCGTTCGCAGCGGCTCGAGCGCCGCGCTCGAAGCCTCGTGGCGCACCGATCTTCGTCGTGCAGAAGCACGCGGCGCGGAGCCTCCACTACGACTTCAGGCTCGAGCGGGCCGGGGCGCTCGCCTCGTGGGCCGTTCCCAAGGGGATCCCAACGGAGCCGGGACAGAAGGCCCTCGCGGTTCATGTCGAGGACCATCCGCTCGAATACGCGGCCTTCGCGGGCGAGATCCCTCGCGGGCAGTACGGCGCGGGCAACGTCGAGATCTGGGACCGGGGCACCTACGAGCTCCTGGAGGAGAAGCGGGACGGCGGCCTGAAGGTCAGGCTCGCCGGCGAGCGTTTCAGGGGAGTCTGGACGCTCGTGCCGGCGCATCTCGACGGCAAGGAGGTCAACTGGCTCCTGATCCGCAGCCGCGACGACGGCGACGCAACTCCGTCGAACGGCCGCTACGAGCCGATGCTGGCGACGCTCGCGACGGAGCTTCCGTCCGCGGGCACCTGGCAGTACGAGGTCAAGTTCGACGGCTACCGGGCGATCGCATACGTTCGCGGCGGCCTTTGCACGCTTCGGTCGCGCAACGACAAGGACCTCACGGCGCGCTTCTCGTCGGTCGCCTCGTCGCTTCCCGGCCGGGTAGCCGGCGACGCTGTCCTCGACGGGGAGGTCTGCGCGCTCGACGATCGCGGTCGCCCGAGCTTCTCGGCGATGCAGGAAGGGAGCCCGCGGCTGGTCTACTACGCCTTCGACTGCCTCGAGGCCGGCGGTGAGGTCTTGGTGGGACGCCCGCTCGAGGAGCGGCGGGCGCGGCTCGCCTCGATCGTCCGGCCGGACGCGGTCGTGCGGCTCTCCGAGTCGTTCGAGGACGGCGCGGCGCTCCTGGAGGCCACGAGGTCGCAGGGGCTCGAGGGGATCGTCGGCAAGCGCGCGGGCTCGGTGTACGCGAAGGGCCGGCGCACCGCGCGACTGGCTGAAGCTGAAGACCCACGGCCGCCAGGAGTTCGTCGTCGCAGGCTTCACGAAAGGCTCGGGGGCGCGGGCCCGAACGCTCGGCTCGCTCGTCCTGGGCGTGAACGAGGGAGGCGAGCTCCGCTACGTCGGCAATGTCGGCACCGGGTTCGGCGACCGCGAGATCAAGAGGCTGCTCTCGCTCCTGAAGCCGCTCGAGGTCCCCGAGTCTCCGTTTCCGGTCGCGCCGAAGATGCCGCGCGTGCGGCGGGGAGACGTGACCTGGGTGAAGCCGGTGCTCGTCGCCGAGGTCGAGTTCAGCGAGTGGACGCATGCGGGCCACATCAGGCAGCCCTCGTACAAGGGGTTGCGCGAGGACAAGCAGGCCGCTGCGGTGCGTCGCGAGCGTGCCGAGGTGGAGGTCGTGCGCCGCGGCCGCCGAGAGCTGCGGCTCTCGAACCTCGACAAGCCGTTCTGGCCGGAGGAAGGGATCACGAAGGGCGACCTGATCGACTACTACCGTGACGTCGCCCCGGTGCTCGTCCCGCATCTGCGCGGGCGGCCGTTCACGATGCGGCGCTATCCCGACGGCGCTGCGGGCAAGGCGTTCTTCCAGAAGGACGCCCCGTCGCACATGCCCGAATGGGTCGGCCGGTTTCGCACCGAGGTCTCGACCCGCCAGGGCGGACGCAAGTCGGTGGAGTTCCCCGTGGTCGACGACGAGCTGGCGCTGCTCTGGATGGTGAACATGGGCTGCATCGACATGAACCCGTGGTACTCGCGGGTCGACAGGCCCGACCGCCCCGATTTCGTTCTGTTCGACCTCGATCCGACTCCCGAGGTGCCGTGGGCGCAGACGATCGAGGTCGCGCTGCTCGTCAAGCGGCTTCTCGACAGCCTCGGCCTCGTGTCGTTCCCGAAGACCTCGGGGGGGAAGGGCTTCCACATCCTGGTGCCCGTCGAGCGCCGCGCGACCTACGACGACACGCGTGCGTTCGCCGAGCACGTCGCGGGCGCGATCGCGGTCTCCTACCCGAAGGCCGCGACGACCGCATGGTCGAAGGCCAAGCGCCGGGGCGTGCTGATCGACGCGAACCAGAACGGGATGGGGAAGACGATCGCGTCGGTCTACTCGGTGAGGCCGCATCCCGGCGCGCCCGTCTCGACGCCGCTCGATTGGGTCGAGGTCGTCGCCGGCCTCGACCCTCGCTCGTTCACCATGCGCGCCGTGCTGGACCGCGTTGCGCACGGAGGCGACCGGTTCGCCGGGGTGCTCTCGACGCGCCAGTCGCTCTCGAAGGCGCTGCGCGCTCTCCGGTGATCTCATGAGCGCCGGTCGGCCGTCGGATCTCGGAACCGGCGCGCCGGAGCAGGCTCAGGAAGCCGGCGACGGAGACGCGCGGCCCGGAAGCGAAATCGTCGCGACGGCCTCGCGATCCGCGATCCTGCGCTTGAGCCGCAGTGCCGGGCGTTCGACGACGAACCAGGAGAAGGCTGTGAGGAGGCCCGCCAGGGCGTACTCGACGCCGATGGTCTCGAAGCGGTCGGGCCAGTGGTATGTCTGAACCCACTTGAAGATGGGGTAGTGAAACAGGTACAGCCCGTAGGAGACGCGGCCGAGGCGGACGATCGGTGGAAGCGTGAGGAGACCGGCGAGCCGGCTCGAGGCGCCCGACACGAGATGGGCGATGAGCAGTGCGGCTGCCGCGGCGGCGACGGTCGCACCGCCGTCGTTTGCGAAGGGTCCCTGCATGCCCTGCTCGGAGATCGAGCCGGCGACGGCGATCGCCGCGATCGCTCCGATCGCCGACCAGCCGACCCACGCGGGCCGCGCCCAGCCGGTGCCCTGGCGCAGGTACACGACCGCGAGCAGCGCTCCGGCGAGGAGCTGGTCCGCCGCGCCGGGAAGCCAGATCCCGATTGCAGGCACGCCTGCCGTCCCGAGGACGGCACGGCAGGCCACGAACGCGAGGATCAACCGGGGAAGCCACCGCTCCAGCCTGCCGCTCGCCGCGAGCCATGCCAGCGCGAACGGCCAAAGGAGGTAGAACTGCTCCTCCACCGACAGCGACCAGGTGTGGGAGAGCAGGCCCAAGCTTCCCCAGCCGGCGAAGGCCTGGACGTAGTTTCCGACGTAGACAAGCGCGGCCGGCTCGGCGGCCACGCGACTCATCGAGCCCGGAAGGTCGTTCGGCAGCACGGCTACCAGCACCAGCAGGAGCAGAAGCGCAGGCAGGAGCCGCAGGCAGCGCCGAAGATAGAAGCTCCCGAAACGCAGCGCGCCGGTGGTTGCGAGCTCGGTTAGCAAGAGGCCGGTGATCAGGAACCCGGAGAGGGTGAAGAACATGTTGACCCCGACCGCGCCGCCCTCGGCGTGGAAGAACGGGTCGAGCGAGTGGCAGCCGAGGACGAGCACGATCGCGAGCGCACGGACACCGTCAAGCCCGGCGAAGTATCGAAATCCCTGAGGTTTCATCCGGTTACGGCGGCGAAGGTATCGCGCTTGTCCGGCCGAGAGGCTCCAACCGGTTGAGCTACGGCGAGGATCGAATACGAGTGCGACACCGCGGGTGGTTCTCCTTGAGGGATCGTAGAGCCCATCGGCGGTCCGGTCAGCGCTCGTTAGGGGGATGGCCGAAGATCGCTGACGGCGCGGCCCGGCGGCTCTCGAGAGCCATCACATCGATCGTCTAGTGTCGTCCAGGTGACGTCCGCCCGGGATGTGGGCGTGCTCGAGTCGAGCTGCGGAGCCGTGGGGCCGCTCGCGCGTTGGCGGCTCGCCGCCGCACGAGCGGGTACGCACTCCCTCATCTTCCTGGTGCCCATGACGCTTGGCTTTCTGGTCTTTGTGAGCGTTCACAAGCACGCGGTCTCCTTCGATCTCTCCCACGCCTACCTCCCGGCTGCCCATCGGATGCTCCGTGGTCACTCGCCATTTCCGCGCGCGGCCGCCGCCGCGTTGCGCTCGCGAACCGCGTACGTCTATCCGCCGCTGACGGCCTGGCTGGTCGCGCCGCTCACGGTGCTCCCGCTTCCGGTCGCAGAGGCGATCGGGCTGCTTCTCATGCTGGCGTCCGTGGTGACGTTGCTCGCGTTGCTCGGGGTCACCGACTGGCGCTGCTACATGATCGCGTTGCTCTGGCTGCCGACGTACTCGGCGATCCAGACTGCCAACCTCGATCTTCCGGTCGCAGCCGGCGTCGCGGCGGTGTGGAAGGCACGCTCGCGGCCCTGGTTCGCGGGCCTCGCGACCGGACTGCTGATCGCCCTGAAACTGTTCCTCTGGCCGCTCGCGATCTGGCTCCTGGCGACTCGCCGCGTCGCGAGCGCGGTGGTAGCGGCCGTGAGCGCGTTCGTGCTGGTGCTCGTGTCGTGGGCCCCCATCGGCTTCTCGGGGCTCCGCGGCTATCCGCACCTGCTCGAGACGCTGTCGCAAGCCGAGCGCGCGGACGGATACACCCTCGCGGCGCTGATCGCACCGGCTCTGTCGTGGCCGGCCGCGACGGCGATCGGCGTTGCCGTCGGCCTGCTCGTGCTCGTCTGGGGCTGCCGGGCCGCCTACCAGGGGGACGAGCGAGGCGGCTTCGTCCTGACCATCGCCGCGGTCCTGATGCTGACGCCGATCGTCTGGCTCGACTACTTCGTGCTTCTCCTCGTGGTCGTGGGGCTCTCGAGTCGAACGTTCGGCTGGCTGTGGCTGCTCCCACTCGGCCTCTGGGCCGCGCCGCAAGTATCGAACGGCGCGCCTTGGCAGACGGCCGGTGCGCTCGTGCTCGGCGCTGCGACGATCGGCGTCGCGGCCAGGTCGGGCCGGCGAGCCGCGGGGTCGGAGCGAATGAAGAACCGTCCGGATCCGGAGCCTGCCCGGTAGCGGATGGCACGCTCGTCCTCCGAGGCCCGATGTGAGGCTGGCGAGGTCAGGGCTTCTCCCCGACGAAGCGCGCCAGTAGCTCCCTCGCCGCGCCCTTGTCGAGCATGTCGTTCAGGTTGCCGCACTTCGGGCTCTGCACGCACGAGGGGCAGCCGTCGTGGCACGGGCAGGTCTCGATCATCCCCAGCGTGTCGGCGACCCAGCCTTCGAACTGCTCGAAGCCCCGCTCGGTGATCCCGACGCCGCCCGGGTGGCCGTCGTAGATGAAGACGGTCGGCCTGCCCGTGTCGGAGTGGAGGTTGGTCGAGAGGCCGCCGATGTCCCAGCGGTCGCACATCGCCCAGAGCGGCAACATCGCGATCAGGGCATGCTCGGCGGCATGGAGGGCGCCGAGTAGCTTGGGCATCGCGTCCAGGCCCTCGAGCTGCCGGGGCTCGGGGCAGAACCAGATCGCCTCTGTGAGGAAGGTCGACGGGGGGCAGACGAGCGGGACGAGCTCGATCCGCTCCTGCGAGGAGATCGTCTTGCGCTCGTAGCCGACGACGGTGTCCGTCACCTCGATCTCTCCGAAGACGAGCTCGAGGCCCAGGCGGTGCTCGATACGGAGCGGCTTCGAGATCGAGGTCTGCGTCTCCCGCTTGGGTTGCGTGTACCAGTCGCCGCGAAACGGCTCGGCCACCGCTCGGAGGGTCGTCTCGTCCAGCTCGTCGATCAGGAACGACTCGCCCATGTGCAGGTACACGGCGCCCGCGTGGACGGTCGAATAGGCGCGTGAGCGCTCGACGAACCCCAGCACCGAGCCGGTGGAGGCATCGACGACGGTGAACGAGTCCGGGTCGGCGGATCGGAGCGACACCCGGGCGGCGGGAGTCGAGGTTCCCGCCCAGACGATCCCCCGGGGCGTCGGCTTGAGCTCGGGGTCGGTCCGCGCGGCAGCGATCGCCTCCGGCCCGAGCGCCTCGGCGTCGGCTTCGCCGATCGGCGCCTCGTAGGCCGCGGCCCGAACGTGGCCCGCGAGGATGCGAGGGTTCGCGTGATCGAGGATCGCCGCCTCGACGCGGCGCCCCAGGAGCTTCTCGGGCTCGCGCATGAAGTACTGGTCCAGTGCGTCCTCGGTCGCGACGAGCACCGCCAGGCCGTGCCCGCGGCGGCCCGCCCGGCCCCATTGCTGGCGCAGCGAGGCGACGGTTCCGGGAAACCCCACCGAGATCACCGCGTCGAGGAGCCCGATGTCGATCCCGAGCTCGAGCGCATCGGTCGAGGAGACCCCGAGGAGCTCACCGGAGGCGAGCTTTCGTTCGATCTCGCGGCGCTGTCCCGCCGTGTAGCCCGCCCGATACGGCGAGAGCCGCGAGTCGTCGCGGAGCCGCTCCGCCGTGAACCGGTGGACGAGCTCGGCCGCCTTGCGGCTCTTCGCGAACGTCAGCGTTCGTAGCCCGCGCTGGACGAGCCCCGCCTGGAGCCTCGCCGCCTCGGCCAGGGCCGAGCCGCGCGTCCCGAGCTCGGGGTCGAGGAGCGGGGGGTTCCACAGCACGATCGTCCGCTCCGCGCGCGGCGCCGCGTCGTCGGCGATCACCGTCACCGGCACACCGAGCAGGTCGCGGCCGAGCCCGCCCGGATTCGAGATCGTCGCCGTCGCGAGCAGGAACTGCGGCTCGGAGCCGTAGAGCCGTGCGATGCGGCGCAGCCTGCGAAGGACGTTCCCGACATGGGAGCCGAAGACGCCCCGGTACACGTGTGCCTCGTCGACGACGACGTACCGGAGGTTGGCGAGCACCTCGCCCCAGCGTTCATGGTTCGGAAGCAGCCCGATGTGGACCATGTCGGGGTTCGTGAGGATGGCGTTTGCCCACCTGCGAATCTGGCGGCGCTGCTCGACCGGCGTGTCCCCGTCGTAGATCGCGGGCCGGAGCCTCGGAACGCCGAGCGCGTTCAGCGTGCGGTACTGATCCTGCGCGAGCGCCTTTGTCGGGTACAGGTAGAGCACGCGGTTCCTGGGCTGCCGCACGAGCGAGTCGAGGATCGGCAGGTTGAAGGCAAGCGTCTTGCCCGAGGCGGTGCCCGTCGTGATCACGAGCTGCTCGCCGCGCCCGGCTGCCTCCCAGGCCTCCGCCTGGTGCACGTAGAGCCTCTCGAGGCCCACGGCGGCGCGCACGCGGGCGTCGATGCCCTCCGGCAGCGGGACGGTCCGAGCGGCCCGTGCGGGCTCCTCGTGCCTGTGTGCGAGCTCCTCGCCCGTCAGTAGCTCGTCGGGGAGGACGAGGCTCGCTCCTGTCACCGACCCGATGGTAGCCTCGGTGCACCGGGGTGCCCGCCAGCGGGCTGAGATCACACCCGTCGAACCTGATCCGGATCATGCCGGCGAAGGGAGTGGCGTTTGCGAGTTCCACGGGCATTGACGATCGCGACCTCCGATAGCGGAGGTGCGGCCGGCATCCAGGCCGACCTGAAGGCCTTCGGCGCGGCGGGGGTCTACGGCACCTCGGTGCTCGTGGCGCTCACGGCTCAGAACACCACCGAGGTGACGGCGATCCACGAGCTACCGCCGGCGTTCGTGAACGCCCAGCTCGAGGCGGTGTTCGGCGACATCGGCGTCGATGCGGCCAAGACGGGAATGCTCTTCTCCCGCATCCTGATCGAGACCGTCGCCGACTACCTCGAAGGGCGTGCAATCCTCGAAGGACGCAGGGTCCCGCTTGTCGTCGACCCGGTGATGGTCGCAAGCTCGGGCGCGAAGCTGCTCGAGGACGACGCCGTCGAGGCGCTTGTCTCGCGCCTCTTCCCGCTCGCGACCGTCGTCACCCCGAACCTCGCCGAAGCGGTCGCCCTGACAGGGATCGAAGGGCCCAGGGCCGCTCTCGCCGAACGGCTCTGCGAGCTCGGCGCAGCGGCGGCGATCGTGACCGGCGGTCACGGAGAGACCGCCGTCGACCACCTGTTCGACGGCGAGCGTCACATCGAGATCACGGTGCAGCGGCATCCCGTCGCGGCGACGCATGGGGCGGGCTGCACGCACTCGGCGACCCTCGCAGCGCTCCTCGCCCGCGGCGAGACGCTCGAGGCCGCCGCCCGGGGCGCCGCCGCCGCCGCCTCGAACGCCGTCCGGAACGGGCTCGTCGAGATCGGAGCAGGCGACGGGCCCGTCGACATCCTCGCCCTGAAGGGAGCGCAATGAGCGTAGGTGCCTCACTCGCGCGGCTGCGGGAACGCCGCCCGCTCGTCCACCAGATCACGAACTACGTCGTCATGAACGAGACCGCGAACGCCACCCTCGCCCTCGGGGCCTTGCCGGTGATGGCGCATGCGCCCGAGGAGGTCGAGGAGATGGTCGGGCTCGCGGGCGCGCTCGTCCTCAACCTCGGCACGCTCTCGTCCCACTGGATCGAGGCGATGGTCGCCGCGGGCCGGGCCGCGAACGCGCACGGAGTGCCCGTCGTCCTCGACCCGGTCGGGGTGGGGGCGACCCGGTACCGCACCGACACGGCGCAGCGCATCCTCGACGAGGTCGAGATCGCCGTCCTGCGCGGAAACGCCGGCGAGGTGGCGACGCTCGTCGGCGTCGCAGCCGAGGTTCGCGGTGTCGAGTCGATCGATGCGGGCGGAGATGCGGCGGCGATCGCCCGTGCCGCCGCCCAGGCGCTCGGCCTCGTCGCGTCGGTCACGGGCGCCGTCGACCACGTCTCCGACGGCGAGCGCTCCGCCGCGATCTCGAACGGCGACCCGATGCTGGCCTCGATCACCGGCACGGGCTGCATGTCCTCGGCCGTCACCGGCTGCTTCCTCGCCGTCGCGGGCTCGCCGTTCGACGCCGCGGTCGAGGCTCTGGTGGCGTTCGGCGTCGCCGGCGAGGACTCGGCGCGGGGAGCGAAAGGCCCCGGATCCTTCCACGTCGGTCTCTACGACGCGCTTGCCGCGCTCGACCCGGCCACTCTCGACGGAAGGGCGCGAATCTCGTGAGAGTGCACGCGCTCGTCGAGGATCTCGACACGGCCCGGCGGGCGCTCGAGGCCGGAGCCACGGTCGTCCAGCTTCGCGTCAAGGCGGGGACGGCCGAGATCGTGGCCCGGGGCCGCGGCCTCCGCGCTCTCGGCTCGACGTTCGTCGTCAACGACGATGTCGAGGCGGCGCTCGAGCTCGGCGCCGACGGCGTCCACCTCGGCCAGGGAGACGGCGGCGCCGAACGCGCCCGGGCCCGGGGGCTCCTGTTGGGCCGCTCGGCAACGACGTATGATGAGGCGCTCGCAGCCGACGCCGACTATCTGGGTGTGGGCCCGATCTGGCCGACCCCGTCGAAATCCGACGCTGCCCCTCCTCTGGGCCTCGTCGAGCTGGCGCGGATCTGCGCTGCGGTCTCCGTGCCCGTGGTCGCGATCGGCGGCATCGACGCGTCGAACGCAGCCGACTGCATCCGGGCCGGCGCCGCCGGAGTGGCCGTGGTGCGCGCCGCAACCGACCCCGCTCTCCGCCTTGCCGTCGATGAGGCTCTCGGAGCTCGGTGAGCTCGGGCTGCTCGCCGAGCTCGAGCGGCGAGGCCTGATCGAGGACGTCGCCAACGACGCCGCGGTGCTCGACGGGGGGCTCGTCGTCACCCAGGACGCGCTGGTCGAAGACGTCCACTTCCGCCTCGACTGGCTCGGCTGGCGGGACCTCGGCTGGCGTGCGGCCGCGGTCAACGTCAGCGACCTCGCGGCGTCGGGCGCCGAGCCTGAGGCGCTGCTCGTCACTCTCGCCGTGCCCGGCTCGGTCGAGGTCGATCGGGTGCTCGAGCTCTACGAAGGGATCGCCGAGGCCGGTGTTCGCGTCACCGGGGGAGACACCACGGGAGCGGGGAAGGTGATGATCGTGGTCACGGCGTTCGGCCGCTCGGCACGGGTTCCAGGGCGTGACGGTGCACGGCCGGGAGACCTGCTCGTAGTCACGGGCGTGCTCGGCGCCGCGGGAGCGGCGTTCCGTCGGGAGCGCTACGTGCGCCCGCCTCGGCGGGTCGAGGAGGGAAAGCGCCTCGCAGCGCACGCCCACGCCATGCTCGACGTCTCCGACGGCCTGGCGGTCGACGCCGGCCATCTCGCCCGCCGCTCCGGGGTCAGATGCGTGATCGAGCTCGACCGCGTCCCCCTCGCCGCGGGCGCTGCCCTCGAGGACCTCGCGTTCGGCGAGGACTACGAGCTTCTCGCCGCGGTCGACCAGCCGTCAGGCGGCACGACCGTGATCGGCCGCGTCGAGGAGGGAGAAGGTGTCGTCTTCCTCGCGGATGGGGCGCCGCGCGCGCTCGGCGGCTGGGAGCATTTCGGCTCGCGGCGCGACAGCATCTAGCCGAGCGTGTAGTCGGGAAGGACGCCGACGGCACCCGTGGTCGCAGCGCGGCACAGCGGCGGCCTGCCCGTCTCGCGGCCCCAGGCGATCGCGAAGCTCGACCCGTCGGCGGACCTCCGTCGCGGGACTGCGACCGCCGGAAGTCCGTTTCGCCTCACGCTCGCGATCGTCTGCACGCAGGGCGCGAGGACGAGAGGCGTCGCCTTCCAGCCTGCCGTGCCGAGCGCGCCGGGCCTGCCGTTCCCGGTCGCCGAGATGCCGCGGATCGCCACGGAGCCGAAGTTCGCGAGAGCCGCCTGATGGCAGGTGAACCTGAGGCAGCTGAAGGGCGCCTCCACGATCCACTCCGCCGAGGTCTTGTCGGGCGTGCCGGCCTGGATCTGCCGATCGAGGTCCAGTGGCGGGTCACGTTCGAGAGCTTCACGTCGATCAGGTTCGTCCCGATCACCGAGACCGATCCGGTCATCCTGTCGCCGGCCGCGACCTTTCCGGCCACGTTGTGGGCGATGTCGGGCAGGAGCTCGAACCACGCGAAGTACTCGCCACGCGAAGTACTCGGCCGGCCGGACTTGCTGCAGTTCGCGTCGGTCCCGACCTGGTCGAGCACGCTCGATGCGTTGGCGTAGCCGCCGATTCCCACCCAGACGGTCGAGAGCGCCGGGGAAGAGCCCGCCTGGCAGATCACCGCGGGCTCGACCCACGTACCGGTGGCGCTCGTGAAGGAGACGCGGTGACCGGTGAGCACGTACCCCGACCAGCGCTGGGCCGGCTTCGAGGAGGAGCCTGCGGATCTCCCGGCTCCCGCGAGCGTCGCGGCGAGCACGACCGCGGCGGCTGCGCACGCCGAGCATCGGAGGAATGTCCGCGCCTGCCTGCTCATCGGCACAGGAGACCAGATTCCGCGGGCAGTTGCGGGCGGATCGCAGTGTGGCGGCGGCCTCGAGCCTTGCCGGCTAGGTCACGACCCGCTCGAGGGCCTGCCGGAAGTGGTCGGCCGAGCGCGACCCGACGATCGTCTCGCGCGGTTCGCCGGCGGCGAAGACGATCACCGTCGGAATCGACAAGACGTCGTACCGCGATGCGATCACCGGGTTCTCGTCGATGTCGACCTTCACGAACTCGACGTCGGCGCGCTCGGCGGACAGCTGCTCGAGCACCTTCGTCACGGCGTGGCAGGGGCCGCACCACGGCGCCCAGAAGTCGACGACGACGGGCCGTGCGACCTCGAGGACGTCCTCTGCGAACCGCGCGTCCGTGACCTCGCGCATACGGACGAGGCTACAGGCGCCCTGACAGGGCGCGGAGGCGCAGAAGCGGGACCTTCCAGATCGCCTCGGCGACGATCGCCTTGCTCATCTTCGAGTGTCCGTGCTCCCGGTCTGTGAATGTGATCGGGACCTCGACGACCTTGAAGCCGGCGCGCAGGACCCGGTAGGTGGTCTCGATCTGGAACGCGTATCCCTTGGCCCCGATCGCGTCGAGGTCGATCGTCTCCAGCACGGCCTTGCGAAAGCACTTGAAGCCGCCGGTGAGGTCCCGCAGGCGACTCTGGAGCATCAGCTGCGCGTAGATGTTGCCGCCGAGCGAGATGAACCGGCGTACGAGGCCCCAGTTCGGAATCGCGCCGCCCGGGACGTAGCGGGAGCCGAGCACGAGGTCGGCGCCGGCCTCCGCCGCCGCGATCAGCTGCGGGACCGCCGCGGGGGAATGCGAGAAGTCGCAGTCCATCTCGAGCACGAGCTCGGCCCCGTCGGCGATGGCGCGGCGGAAGCCGGCGATGTAGGCCGGCCCGAGGCCCTCCTTGACCGTTCGATGGAGGACGCCCACGTACGGGCGCTCCGAGGCGAGGCGGTCTGCGAGCTCACCGGTGCCGTCCGGCGAGCCGTCGTCGATGACGAGGATCCGGTCGCCGTCGCGGAGGACATCGGCGAGAGAAGTCACCATCGCCTCGAGGTTCTCGAGCTCGTTGTAGGTCGGGAGGCAGACGGTCGCGCGCATCTGAGTAGGCTCGCCGGCCGGCGGCCGACTGGGGAAGTGTGGCCCAAAGGGCCGGACGTATGATCGACGCATGGCGAAGGCACACGAGACCTCAACGGTGCCTGACAGGCCGTCTCCACCGGGCAACCGTGAGGAGGGCGGGCTGCCGCGCAACCCGGAGCTCGCTGCGCAGTTCGATCTCCTCGCCGACCTGATGGAGCTCGAGGGAGCAGACGGCTTCCGCATCTCCGCCTATCGCGGGGCTGCGGCGCGGATCCGGGAGACCGGCAGCTCGGTCGCCCGTCTCGCGCTCGAGGGCCGCGCGAAGGAGCTGCAGGGGATCGGCAAGACGATCGAGCAGAAGATCGTCGAGGTGATCGAGGACGGCGAGATTCACGCGCTGACCAGGCGCAAGGCCGAGGTTCCGGTCGAGGTCGCGACCTTTCTGCGCCTCCCGGGTCTCGGGCCCAAGACGGCCCGCCGGCTCTGGAAGGAGCTCGGTGTCACGACGATCGCCGACCTTCGCGTCGCAGCCGAGACCGGAAGGCTCCGGGACCTCGGCGGTCTCGGTGCCAGGTCCGAGGAGAAGATCCTCGCGGCGCTCAAGGAGCCGCGGGCTGCCGAAGGCTCGAGGCGGGCGCTGCTCGGGACGACGCTGCCGAAGCTGAGGGCGGCAGCCGAGATGCTCGCGGCGCACCCTGCCGCGGTCAGGGTCTCGATCGCCGGCTCGGCCCGCCGGTTCCGGGAAACGGTGCGAGATCTCGACCTGATCGCGACGGCGACCGACGCGCCTGCGCTTCTCGACGCCTTCTGCGAGCTCCCGTGGGTCGTGGAGGTGGTTGCGCGAGGGGACACGAAGGCGACGGTCGTCGCCCAGGACGGCCTTCGCTTCGATCTTCGAGTCGTCCCGCCCGAGGCCTACGGGAACCTCCTTCAGCACTTCACCGGCTCGAAGGCCCACAACGTCGCTCTCCGGGAGGCGGCGGTCCGGCAAGGCCTCTCGGTCTCCGAGTACGGCATCACGGAGGTCGAGACCGGCACGGTCCACGCCTTCGCGACCGAGGAGGAGGTCTACGAGTTCCTCGGCTACTCCTGGATCCCGCCCGAGCTCCGCGAGAACGGCGGCGAGCTCGAGGCCGCGCGCGCGGGCGCCTTGCCGAAGCTCGTTCAGGTCGGCGACCTTCGCGGCGATCTCCACACACACACGACCTGGTCCGACGGGAAGGACTCGCTCGAGGCGATGGTCGCCGAGGCGATCCATCGAGGCTACGAGTACTACGCGATCTGCGACCACTCGCATCGGCTCCGCGACGGTCGGCTCGAGCAGCAGGCCGAGGCGATCGATCGTCTGGACGCGACGGCTTCGATCCGGGTCCTGAAAGGGGTCGAGGTCAATATCCGGGCCGACGGCGGGGTCGACATGAGCGACGAGGAGCTGGCGAGCCTCGACTGGGTCGTCGCCTCTGTGCACAGCGCATTCGACAAGGACCCGACCGGCCGGGTGCTCGCGGCCATGGAGAACCCGTACGTCGACTGCATCGGCCACCTGACCGGCCGGAAGATCTCTCGCCGTCCGCCTTCCGGCGTCGATGTGGAGCGCGTGATCGAGAAGGCGCTCGAGACCGGGACGTTCCTCGAGATCAACTCCCAGCCAGATAGGCTCGATCTCACCGACGTTCACGCGAGGGCTGCCCGTGAGGCGGGCCTCAAGCTCGTGATCGACTCGGACGGCCACCAGGTCGCCGCGCTCTCGTACGTCGAGCTCGGGGTCGGCCAGGCCAGGCGCGCCTGGTTGACGAAAGCCGACGTGGTCAACGCGCGGCCCTGGGCTCAGGTCGAGCGCCTGCGGAAGCGCCGACCGTGATCCGGCCGGGAGCGGCGGAGGCGAAACCCCTGCTCGTGGGGTTGCGTGACGTAGAGGTACACCTACGTCAACCTGTCCTCTTGAGGTCGGTGCAGGCGTGACCTTCAGGGAAGATCTCGCCGCGGCCTCCGACTGGGTCGCCGGCTACCTCGAGACGATGGGGGAGCGGCCCGTCGTCACGGGCGTCCGGCCGGGTGAGATCCGGGCCAGGCTGCCGGCGTCGCCGCCGGACCGTCCCGAGCCGTTTGCCTCGGTCCTTCGCGACCTCGACGAGGTGATCGTGCCGGGGCTCACGCTCTGGAATCACCCGCGCTTCTTCGCCTACTTCGCGAACACGGGCTCCGAGCCGGGCATCCTCGCAGAGCTCCTGATCGCAGCCCTCAACGTGAACGCGATGGCATGGCTGACCTCGCCGGCGGCGACGGAGCTCGAGCAGGTGACGATGGACTGGCTCGCCGAGCTCCTCGGCCTGCCCGGCGGCTGGCACGGTCACATCGAGGACTCGGCTTCGACCTCGACGCTCGCCGCGCTCGCGGCGGCGCGCACGCTCCGGCCGGACGGGCCGGTCTATGCCTCCGAGCAGGCCCACTTCTCGGTCGAGAAGGCGGCGCGGATCCTCGGCATGGAGCTGCGCACGGTTCCGGTCGACGACGAGTTCCGGATGCTCCCGGACGTCGAGCTCGACGGTGCCGCGGCGCTCGTCGCCACGGTCGGGACGACCTCGTCGACCTCGGTCGACCCCGTCCGGGCGCTCGCGGAGCGCTGCCGCCGGTCGGGTGCCTGGCTCCACGTCGACGCGGCTTACGCGGGCTCGGCGGCCGTGTGCCCCGAGCTCCGCTGGTGCCTCGACGGAGTCGAGCTCGCGGACTCGATCGTGGTCAATCCGCACAAGTGGCTCTTCACCCCGATGGACTGCTCGGCGCTGTGGACGAGCCGGCCCGAGGCGCTCCGCGCCGCGTTCACGGCGCACGGGGACTACCTGAGCTCGACCGAGGGCGCGATCGACTTCCGCGAGCATGGCCCTGCGCTCGGCCGTCGCTTCCGCGCGCTCAAGCTCTGGGCCGTGATCCGCTGTTACGGCCGCGAGGGCCTCCAGGCCCTCATCCGCGAGCACGTCCGGCTTGCCGCGTCCTTCGAGGAATGGGTACAGGCGGAGCCGGGCTGGGAGATCTCGGCGCCCAGGCATTTCTCGACCGTCTGCTTCCGCCACGAGAGCGCCGACAACGACGAGATCGCGCGGCGGGCGACGGCCACCGGCCGGGTCTTCGTCGCCACGACGAGGTTGCGCGGCCGGAGCGTGATCCGCCTCGCGATCGGGAACGCCTACACGAAGGAAGAGGATGTCCGCACCGCGTGGGACGTGCTGCGAGACTGCGTCTGACCCGCAACGGAGGAGGGATCGACTGTGCTGATCACGACGGCAAACGACATTCCGGGATACGCGATCGACGAGGTGTACGGGGAGGTCTTCGGACTGACCGTCCGCTCGCGAAACATCGGCTCCCAGTTCGGCGCCGGCCTCAAGTCGATCCTCGGCGGCGAGCTCAAGGGGATGACGAAGTCGCTCGCGCTGAGCCGTAACGAGGTGATCGACCGGATGACCGAGGAGGCCGAGGCGAAGGGCGCCAACGCGATCGTCGCCATGCGCTTCGACACCTCCGAGATGGGCAGCACCTGGACCGAGATCTGCGCGTACGGCACCGCGGTCCGCGCGCACAAGCTCTAGCGGCGCCGGTGTGGCTGTGGGGTGGCGCTCCGGCCCCGTGGCGATAATGGACGCACGGTGTCAGGCAAGGTCGGGTCGAGGATAGGCGCATCGCCGAGGATCACCATGCCGCTGGTCGCGCTCGGCGTAGCCCTGACGTTTGTTGCCGCCGCCGCAGGAGCCGGCCCGCCGCTCGTAAGCCCGCCTGCGAGCGCGAAGGCCCTGGCCGTCCGCGTCGTGCTCCCGGGCGGATCGGTCGTGACGTCGGCCGCCGTCTCGCAGGGGTCGGCCCAGCAGCCGAGCGTCGCCTACCCGAAGGACGGTTCGGTCGTGATCGCGGGGGCCACGCGGCTCTCCGCTGCGACAACCGGCAAGAAGGCCGCGGGCGCGGCCGCATCGGTCACCGTCACCAACCTCTCGCTCTTCGACGGTGAGATCACGGCCGACTCGGCGGTCGCTCGGGCCACTGCGACCAACACCCCGCACCCGAACGGCAATTTCGGCGGGACGGGCGTGACCGGGCTGCAGGCGCTCGGAAAGCCTCACGCCTCGGGGCGGGTGAGGCTCGCCGACTGGGGGATCCTGACGATCGGAGGGCACTCGGCCGAGCGGACGCCCGGGGGAGCCGGGACGACCGCGGGGTACCAGGGCGTCTCGGTTGCGCTCGACGTCCATCTTCTCGCCGCCCACGGGGGTCTGCCGGCCGGGGCCGAGATCCAGGTTGGCTACGCGTCGGCCTCCCTCGTTCCCGTCGCAGCGAGCGTTCCCACCTCGCAGGCCGGCCCGCTTCCGGCCGACCGGCCCCAGCTCCTGCCGACGACATCCGGGCCGCTCGTCGGAGTGCCACAGGTGATCGCGCCAGGCCTCACCGCGGGCCCGTACGTGTTTCCCGTCTACGGATCGTCCACCTCTTCCGATCTCTACGGGTCGACCCGCCAGGGGCTCGCCTACCAGCACGGGGTGGACATCTTCGGCGAGCTCGGACAGCCTCTCGTCGCCGTCGCCGCCGGGAAGCTGTACTCCGTCGGCTGGAATCGCACGAGCGGTAACCGGCTCTGGCTCCGCGACCGTCAGGGCAACGAGTTCCTCTACTCGCACCTCTCGGCGTTCTCGCTGCTGACGCGGAACGGGGCGTTCGTCCACGCCGGACAGGTGCTGGGCTTCATGGGCGACACGGGAGACCTCCAGGGAGAGCGAACGCACCTCCACTTCGAGGTTCACCCGGTCTCCATGCTCTCACTCGGCCTCGACGGAGCCGTCGACCCGGCCGGCTACCTCAAGTCGTGGCGTCGCCTGGCGAGCCTGTCGGTGCCGGTCGGCACGGGCTGGGCTCCCAAGGTCCCGGGCACGATCGAGGCGCCACAGCCCGCCGCCGTCTTTCTCGGAGGCAGCGATATCTCGACCGTGGACGGTCTCGACCCCGCGGCTCTCCGCAGGGCCCTGCGGCCTTCAGCGCATGGCTAGCTCGTGGCGGGTCAGCCGCGGCCGTTCGAGCTGCCCGGCGCGTGGTCGTCGTGCCCACCGTCGCCGCCCGACGAGATCAGGTCCTTGATGAACCGACGCGTCTCCGCACCCGTCAGAGGGTTGAAGAGGATGCCCAGCGCAATCCCTGCGATCAGCAGCGTCGAGCCCTTGTTGCCCGACCGCTCCTTCTTGCCCTGGAGGCGCTCGCTCGCCTGCCTGAGGTCCTCGATCGCCTCGCGCAGCTTGTCGCGAATGTCGTCGTCGGTCGCCACCCGGCTTGCGACGGTGATCGGCGTGTCCTTGCCGCTCAGGAGCTCGCCGTACAGCTCGCGGGCGGTCCCGAAGGCCCGCATGACCTCGTCGCGCAGCCGTTCGTCGGTCATCGCGCGCTCGACGTACGGCTTGATGCTCTCGGCCGCGTCCAGCAGCGTGTCCTTTGCCTTCGCCATCAGCAGATGCTCCTTTCCGGTTCGCCGGCGGAATCTCCGCCGAGCGTGGCCGCTCGGGCCGCTGTCGCTCGTTGCTCTCGCCATCCTTGCAGGCTGCGGGGGGTCTGCGAAGCCGAATGTCCAGACGATCCACGGAAATGGCTATCTCTTTCGGGCGCCGGCAACGTGGGCGGTCGGCCGCAGGAGCAGCTCGGTCTCGGCCTCGCACGGGCTGTCGATCGTCGAGGTGACGCACTTCACGCTGGAGAAGCCCTATCGCGTCGCTCGGTTCGCCTCGGTCTCCCGTGAGCTCGACAGCGTCGCCGCCGGGCTTGCGCACCAGAGCAAGGGAAGCCTCGTGCAGCGCTCGACGGTGCGGATCGGCGGACGGAGGACTCGCTACTACAAGATCGAGTACGACGGCAAGGTGGAGGAGACCGCCTTCGTCCTCTCGGGCCTCGACGAGTTCCAGCTCCTCTGCCGCAGAGCGGCCTCGGCGCCGGACTCGATCTGCGCGCAGCTCTTCTCGAGCTTCGCGCTCTCCTGAGCCTCTCTGCGGCACCAAGATGGCGCCTGGCCCGAGGAGCGGCTAGAGGAGCACGGCCTCGGGTCTGCGGCCGGCTACTTCGGCTGGGCGGCCTGGCGGCCGACCGCGCCGATGCGGCGCCGGGAGCGGGCCGGCCGCTTGCCGTCGAACGCGGCGGCGAAGACGTCCTCGATCGTGTCGACCGGGATGAAGTCGATCAGCTCGCGCGTCTCCGGCGGCAGCTCGCCGAGGTCGCTCTCGTTCTCCCGCGGCAGGATCACCCGCTTCAGGCCTGCCCGCTGGGCGGCGAGCGACTTCTCCCGAATCCCGCCGATCGGCAGGACCTGGCCGGTGAGCGTGATCTCGCCGGTCATGCCGACGTCGTCGGCGACGCTCTCGCCGCGCACGAGCGAGGCGAGCGCGGTCGCGATCGTCACCCCCGCCGACGGGCCGTCCTTCGGCACCGCTCCCGCGGGAACGTGGATGTGCACGTCGTGCTTCTCGAACCAGTGCTCGGCGACCCCGAGCTCGTCGGCATGGGAGCGCACCCATGAGAGAGCCGCCTTCGCCGACTCGCGCATCACGTCTCCGAGCTGCCCCGTGACGATCAGGTCGCCCTTCCCGGGATACGCCGCAGCCTCGATGAAGAGCACGTCTCCCCCTGCGGGCGTGTAGGCGAGCCCGGTCGCAACCCCCGCCTGGGACGTCCGCCGCCGCACCTCGCCGGAGAAGCGCCTCGCGCCTAGCCACTCCCGCAGGCGCTTGTCGTCGACGCGCGTCTTCTGCGTCCGGCCCTTCGCGACCTGCGTCGCGGCCTTCCGGCAAACGTCGGCAAGGCGGCGCTCGAGGCTGCGGACACCCGCCTCGCGGGTGTACTCGCGGATGATCGTCTTCAGGACCGTGTCGGACAGGGAGAGCTGGGAGCGCTTCAGGCCGGATGCCTCGAGCTGCTTCGGCAACAGGTAGCGCTTGGCGATCGCGAGCTTCTCGGCCTCCGTGTAGCCCGAGAGCTGGATCGTGTCCATCCGGTCGAGCAGCGGCCCCGGGATCGTGTCCAGCGTGTTCGCGGTGCAGATGAAGAGCACCTTCGAGAGATCGAACGGGAGGTCGAGGTAGTGGTCCCGGAAGGTCCTGTTCTGCTCCGGGTCGAGCACCTCGAGCATCGCGCTCGACGGATCGCCGCGGAAGTCCGAGCCCATCTTGTCGATCTCGTCGATCAGGATCACGGGGTTGCGTGACTCCGCGTCGCGAAGCGAGCGGATGATCGTGCCGGGCATCGCCCCGATGTAGGTGCGCCGGTGGCCGCGGATCTCCGCCTCGTCGCGGACGCCTCCGACCGACATGCGGACGAACCGCCGCCCGAGCGCACGGGCGATCGACTGCCCGAGAGAGGTCTTGCCCACCCCGGGCGGCCCGACGAAGCAGAGGATCTGACCCGAGATCTCGTTGCGCAGCTTCGCGACGGCGAGGTGCTCGATGATCCGCTCCTTCACCTTCTCGAGATCGAAGTGGTCGGTGTCGAGCACCTTCCGCGCATGGTCGAGGTCGAGGTCGTCCTCGGTGGCCGAGTCCCACGGGAGCGTCTGGATCCACTCGAGGTAGTTGCGGATCACGCCGTACTCGGCTGCGGCAGTCGGAAGCCGCTCGAGCCGGCCGAGCTCGCGGTCGGCGGCCTTGCGGACCTCCTCGGGCAGCGAGATCGCGGCCAGGCGCTCGCGAAGCTCGTTGATCTCCGCGAGCTCGGGATCGCCCTCGCCCAGCTCCTGCTGGATCGCCTTCAGCTGCTGGCGCAGGAAGTACTCGCGCTGCCCCTTCTCCATCTCCGACTGCACCTGGGACTGGATCTTCGAGCCCAGCTCGAACACCTCGACCTCGCGCGAGAGGATCGCCGAGACGTGCCGGAGCCGCTGCTCGACGTCGGTCTCCTCGAGCAGCTGCTGGCGCTCCTCGGTCGGGATCGTCCGCAAGGTGGAGGCGACCAGATGGGCGAGCGCGTTCGGGTCGTCGACATTGGTGGCGGCGAGCTGGAGCTCCGCCGGCAGGTACGGCGCCAGGCTGATGATCTGGGCGAACAGCGCCTGGACGTTGCGGGTCAGCGCCTCGACCTCGGGGGTGTCGTCGTTCGTGTCGGGCTCCGCCCCGAACTCGCCGATCAGATACGGGTCGCTCGAGATCGGCTCCATGAGCTTGATCCGCTGCAGCCCCCCGACGAGGATCCGGAGCGTGCCGTCGGGGATCTTCAGCATCTTGTGGACGATCGCCGCGGTGCCGACCTGGTAGATGTCGGACCACCCCGGCGCGTCGATCGAGGGGTCCTTCGCCGTGACGAGCGCGAGCAGGCGATCGCCCGAGACGACGTCGTCGATCAGCCGGATCGAGCGCTCCTGCCCGATCGCAAGGGGCGTCATCGACTGCGGGAAGACGACCGTGTCCTTGAGCGCGAGCACGGGCAAGGCCGCCGGAAGCTGGATCTCCGGCTCGTCCAGGTCGGAGAGCTCGAAGCCGATCTCGCTCATTCCCGCTCGATCGAGATCGTCTGGCGCTGTCCGGGCGAGGCCGCCGCCGCCGCCACGGGCAGGGTGATCGTGAGGATCCCCTGGTGGTAGCGGGCGCCGGCCTTCTCGACGTCGACGTCCTCGGCGAGCCTGACCTGGCGCTGGAAGGGCCCGTACTCGATCTCCATCTGCTGGTACACGCGCCCGTCCGAGCGCTCGCGCCGTCGCTCGCCGGCGACCAGAAGGGCGCGCTCACCCGCGATGACGGTCAGGCTCTGCGGGTCCACGCCCGGAAGCTCGACGATGACGACGAGCTGATGGGGATCGGCGGTGTGGTAGCTGTCGACGTTCGGCCTGAAGCCGCGCCGGGAGCCCGCGAACCGCGGAACCTGCCAGAGATCGGAGAAGAGCTCCTCGATCTCTGCCTGCAGGCTCTCCGGTGTGAGGCGTTCGCGACGGGTCACCCGCTGAACGGTATCGGCTGGCTAGCGTGTCGCCGGTGGTCGGTTGGACCCGATTCGTGCTCGCCCACCGGCGTGTCGTTCTCGCATGCTGGGTCGTCGTGCTTCTCGCAGGAGGGTTCGCGAGCACCAAGCTCTCGGCGATCCTCTCGAACGAGTTCTCGGTGCCCGGCACGAGCTCCCAGCAGGTCCGGGACGCGCTCGTCAAGCACTTCGGCGACCGGTCGGACGGCGGGTTCACGCTCGTCTTCGAGATCTCGAAGGAGAGCGGCGCCTCCGCCTCGAGGCTCGAGGGGGAGCTCCGGGCAGCGGTGGTGCGGGCCGCCGCCGCCGTTCCCGGCGGGAGCCCCGCGAGCTTCAACGTCGCCAAGGGACCGGCCGGAGGCACCGTCGTCTACGGCGACGTCGACTCGAGCCTCGACCTGGCCCAGGCGAAGGCCTACACGCCCGCCGTCCTCTCCGCCCTCGGGCATCCGCCGGGAGTCGAGCACGTCTACGTCACCGGCGCTGCCGCGATCCAGCACGACCTCGACCCTGTCTTCAACGCCGACCTGCACCACGGCGAGCTCGAGATCGCGCTGCCCGATCGCCCTGCTCGTCCTCCTCTTCGTGTTCGGCCTCTCCGCCGCCGTCACGATCCCGCTCGTCTTCGCGGCGTGCACGATCATGGGCGCCCTCGGGATCGTCTACGGCGTCGCTCACCTGGCCGAGACGCCGACGTATGCGACGAACCTCGTCCAGCTGATCGGGCTCGGGATCGCCGTCGACTACTCGCTTCTGATCGTCTACCGCTTCCGTGAGGAGCTCGCTGCCGGCAAGGGGGTCGACGACGCGGTCGTGGCGACCATGCAGACCGCAGGGCGGGCGGTCGTCTTCTCGGGGATCGCCGTCGCGCTCGGGCTGGCCCTGCTGATCGCGATGCCGCTGCCGTTCATCCGCATGCTCGGGGTCGCCGGGTTCGTGATCCCGGTCGTCTCGATCGTCGGAGCCCTCACGTTGCAGCCGATGCTCCTCTCCTACTACGGGCGGCGCGGCACGGCCCGCAAGCGGCTGCTGCGCCGGCGGGCCGTCGACTACGAGCACGGCGCCTGGGCCCGGCTCGCGCGCTCGATCATGGCGCGGCCCTGGGCCTACCTCTCCGCCGGAGTCGCCGTGCTCGTGGCTGCCTCCGTGCCCGCCTTCTGGATCCAGGTGACGCCGGGCTCGTCGTACGGGATCCCGCGGACGTCGCAATCGGTGCGAGGCTTCGACCTGCTGCAGAAGGCCGTCGGGCCGGGCGCGGTCGCACCGGCGCAGGTTCTCGTCGAATCCGGGACGATCTCGGTGCTCGCGGCGCCGGAGCAGGCTGCGGTCGGCCGGCTCGTCGCAGCGCTGCGGGAGGATCCCGAGGTCGCCGAGGTCTACACCGGGATCGGGCCGCGCTTCGTCGACAGCTCGCGCCGCTACGAGCAGGTAGTCGTCGCCGGGCGACACGACTACGGCTTCCCCCAGGAGCAGGCGTTCGTCAAGCGCCTCCGGGCGCACCTGATCCCCGAGGCCGGCTTCCCCGCCTCGACGAGCGTCCTCGTCGGCGGTGCGCCGGGCCAGGGCGTCGACTTCCTCCACCAGGCCTACACGTCGTTCGTGCCGTTGATCGGCGCGGTGCTCGTCCTGACCTACTTCCTGCTCCTGCGGGCGTTCCGCTCGGTGCTGCTGCCGCTCAAGGCCGTGCTTCTCAACCTTCTCTCGGTCGGCGCGAGCTACGGGATGCTGGTCGTGTTCTTCCGCTTCGGGCTCGGGCAGAGCCTCTTCGGCCTCTACAAGTTCGGCCAGGTCGAGGGGTGGATCCCGATCTTCCTGTTCGCGATGCTGTTCGGGCTCTCGATGGACTACGAGGTGTTCATCGTCACGCGGATGCGCGAGAGCTGGGACAGCGGCCGCGACAACGTCAGCGCCGTCGCCTTCGGCCTCGAGCGGACCGGGCGGATCATCACCGCCGCGGCGGTGATCATGTGCGCAGCGTTCTCCGGCTTCATCTCCGGCCGGATCGTCGGCCTGCAGGAGTTCGGGCTCGGGCTTGGCGGTCGCGATCTTCCTCGACGCCACGATCGTCCGCTCGCTCCTCGTCCCGAGCATGATGGCCATCCTCGGGCGCTGGAACTGGTGGTTGCCGGCACGGGCGGCGCGCCTGGCGAGAGTCGAGGAATCGCCGCTCGAGCAACGCCCAGTCGCCACGTGAGCGCGGCGGCCGGGGGCTGCCCCACGGCCATCTCCTCAGGCCGGCGGGCATGAGGACGATCGTCCGGCTGATCTGGGGCGACGTCGACCGGGCGCTCCTGCCGCTGCTCGCGGTCGCCACCTGCGGCACGGCGGCCGGGACGACGGTCTTCCCGTTCCTCGGCGTCTTCGCGCTCCAGCGTCTCGGGGCCTCGGAGGTCCAGCTCTCGCTGGCCTTCCTGCTCGGCGCGATCGCGTCGGTCGCCGCCGGGTACCTCGGCGGCCATCTCTCCGACCACATCGGCCGCCGGCCGATCCTGCTGCTCACCGCCGGTGCGCTCGTCGTGCTGCCCCTCGGGCTGCTCCTCGTCGGCCATCACGTCTACCTCGGTCTCGCGCTCATCGGCGGCTTCGCGGTGTTCGGCTCGATGGAGAGCGCAGCCGAGTCGGCGCTCGTCTCCGACCTGGTCGCGCCCGAGCGCCGCGAGGCCGGCTACGCTGCGTTTCGCGTCGCCTCGAACCTGGGCGTCTCGTTCGGGCCTCTGCTCGGCGGCGTGCTCCTGATCGGGAGATCGTGGCCGCACCTCTTCGCGGGGGTGTTCGCTCTCGCGACGGGAGCGTGGGTCGTCGCGTTCAGGTTCATCCCCTCGGCCGGCCGATACAAGCCCGAGAGTGCGCCGGAGCGCGGGTCGTTTGCCGTCGTCCGTCACGATCGCCCGTTCCTCGTCTTCGTCGGGGCGATGACCCTGGCGTCCATGACCTACGTCGCGTTCGACGCGCTCCTCCCGATCTCGCTCGTGACCTCGCACGGCATCGCGCCGTCGACCTGGGGGTTCCTCGTGGTCGTCAACCCGATCTTCGTCACCTTCGTCCAGCTCCCGCTAACCCGCCGCACGGCGGGGGTGCCGCCGGCGCTGAAGCTCGCCGTCGCGATGCCGCTGATGGGGCTTCCCTTCGCGCTCCTCAGGTTCGACGACGCCATTCCCGTGGTCGTGCTCCTCGTCGCCGTGTTCGTGCTCGGCGAGATGCTCTGGGTGCCGACGTCGCAGACCGTTGCCGCCGAGTTGGCTCCGGCGGACATCCGGGGCGCCTACATGGGCGTCTACGGGTCGAGCGCGCAGGTGGCCTGGGCGCTGACGCCGTTTGTCGGCCTCCAGATCCGGCATGGGTTCGGGGACGCGGCGATGTGGGACTGCGTGGCCGGGCTGTCGCTCGTGGCCGCGGCCGCCGGCGCTCTCGTCGCGCGGCGCCTGCCAGGCCGGAGGGTAGGATCGCCGCTGACATGAAGGGGCTCATCTGTGCCGGCGGAACGGCAACGCGCCTCGAGGAGTTGACCCGGGTCACCAACAAGCACCTCCTGCCGGTTGGCCGCTGGCCGATGGTCTACTACCCGCTGCAGCTGCTCCAGCGGGTCGGGGTGGAGCAGGTCCTGCTCGTGACCGGCAAGCAGCACGCGGGCGACTTCATCGACCTGCTCGGGGACGGGAAGGTCGACTCGCGCTCGACCGGCGAGCCGCTCTTCGACCTCGATCTCACCTACAAGGTGCAGGTCGAGCCGGGCGGGATCGCCCAGGTCGTCGGCATGGCACGCGATTTCGCCCGCGGTGAGAAGCTGGTGGTCTGCCTCGGGGACAACATCTTCGAGCATTCGCAGGCGGAGACGATCAAGGCCTGGGACGATGGCGCTCTCGTGTTCGTCACCGAGGTGGACGACCCCGTGAGCTTCGGCGTCGTCGCCTACGACGAGCACGGCGCGGTCGCCGACATCGTCGAGAAGGCCGGAGTGGTCGACAAGCGCTACGACACGCCGCCTTCGCGGGATGCGGTGGTGGGCCTGTACTGCTACCCGCCCGAGGTGTTCGAGATCATCGACTCACTGGAGCCGTCGGCTCGCGGCGAGCTCGAGATCACCGACGTGAACCGCGCGTTCGCGGAGCGAGGGCATCTGAACGTGGAACGGGTCGCCGGCTGGTGGCACGACGGCGGCAAGCACTGGGCCGACCTCGCTGCGGTGGGACGGCTGATCGAGGAGACGGGCGTGAACAAGGACGCGGCGTGATCGAGCGCTTCCCGCTTCGCCGCCACGAGGACGAGCGCGGCTGGTTCTCGGAGCTCGCGCGCGTCAGCGAGCTTCCCAAGCCGTTCCGGCAGGCCAATCTCTCGTGGTCGAAGAAAGGCGTGATCCGGGGCCTGCACTACCACGAGCGGGGTCAGGACGACCTGTTCATGTGCCTCCAGGGGATGGTGCGGGTCGTCGTGCTCGATCGCGAGACGGGCGAGGTCGAGACCGAGGACATCGGCGACGAGAACCCGATGGCGATCTACGTGCCCGGCCGGAATGCGCACGGCTACGAGGCGTTGACTGACTGCCTGTTCTGTTACCTCGTCACCGAGGAGTTCGACCCCGTCGATCCCGACGAGCACGGCGTCCCGTGGAACGACCCGCGCGTCGTCGACGTCTGGAGTACGAAATCGCCGATCCTCTCAGCACGGGACATCGGCGCGGCGTCCTGATCACGGGGGCAGGCGGGCAGCTCGGCCACGCGCTTGCCGAGCAGTACCCGGAGGCGTCGGCCCTGACCCGCGAGCAGTGGGACGTCCGGCTCCCGTTCCCCGGCCGGCCGCCCGAGGAGCTCGGCCTCGTCCTGCACGCGGCCGCGTGGACCGACGTCGACGGCGCCGAGGACGACCCGCAAGGCGCGGCGGCGACGAACGTCGGAGGCACGCAGCATGCGGCCGCTCTCGGTGCGCCGATCGTGGTGTTCTCCTCGGACTACGTCTTCGACGGCGGCAAGCGCACGCCGTATCTCGAATCGGACCCGACGTGCCCGCTCGGGGCGTACGGGCGGACGAAGCTGCACGGCGAGGCAGCGGCGGGGAGCGAGGCCTGGATCGTCCGCTCCTCGTGGCTTTTCGGGCCGGACGGGAAGAACTTCGTCCGCACCATGCTCAGGCTCGGGGCCGAGCGGGAGGAGGTCTCCGTCGTCGACGACCAGCGAGGCTGCCCGACCTACACGGCGCATCTCGCGGCCGCCGTGCCGGCGGTCTGCGAGCTCCCGTACGGCGTCTACCACGCTGCGGCCGCCGGAGACTGCACCTGGGCGGACTTCGCCGAGGCGATCTTCGAGGAGGCGGGCCTGAGCTGCCGCGTGCGACGGGTCTCGTCGGCCGAGTGGGGAGCGAAGGCGCCGAGGCCGGCGTACTCGGTGCTCCGCTCCGAGCGCGGGGCGCCCGAGCTGCCTCACTGGCGCGAAGGCCTGCGCGAGTGCGTCGCACGCATGGCTGAGACGGCGTAGCCGACTGACTCGCCGCGTTGCCGCGGTCAGTGACGTCCTCGGCGGCTAGGGTTGGCTCCGTGCGCGTGCTCGTCACAGGCGGAGCCGGGTTCATCGGCTCTCACTTCGTCTCGCTCCTCGCCGCCGCCGGCGACGAGGTCGTCGTCCTCGACAAGCTCACCTATGCAGGGAACCGGGCCAACCTCGAGGGCGCCGAGCACGAGTTCCACCAGGGCGACATCGCCGACCCGGAGGCGGTCGCCCGGGCTGCGCGGGGCTGCCAGGCGATCGTCAACTTCGCCGCCGAGACGCACGTCGACCGGTCGATCCTCGGCCCGGCCGAGTTCATCCTCACCGACGTCCTCGGGACGCAGGTGCTGCTCGACCATGCCCGCCAGCATGGCCTGCGGCTCGTGCAGGTCTCGACCGACGAGGTGTACGGCGACATCCCGCTCGACGGGATGCCGTGCACGGAGGAGGCGCCGCTTCGCCCCTCGAGCCCGTACTCCGCCTCGAAGACGGGCGGCGACCTGCAGGTGCTCGCCTACGTCCGCACCTACGGTGTCGATGCCTGCATCACGCGCGGCGCGAACAACTACGGCCCGCGCCAGTACCCGGAGAAGTTCCTGCCGCTCTTCATCACGAACGCGTTCCAGGGCGAGGCGCTGCCCGTGTACGGCGACGGGCGCCAGCGTCGCGAGTGGCTGCACGCCGAGGACTACAGCTCTGCGATCGCGATCGTGCTCCACGAGGCGCCGTCGGGGGAGATCTACAACGTCGGCGGGCAGGAACACGAGAACCTCGAGGTCGTCCGCCGGATCCTCGACCTGACCGGAGCCTCGCCGGACCTCGTGCGCCATGTCACCGACCGTCCCGGCCACGACCGGCGCTACGCCGTCGACTCCGCCAAGGTGCGTGCGCTCGGGTGGGCTCCGAAGCACTCCTTCGACGCCTCCGGCCTCGCCGAGACGGTCGCCTGGTATCGCGACAACCGCGAGTGGTGGGAGCCGATCAAGAGCGGCGAGTACCGCGCCTATTACGAGCAGCAGTACCGGGATCGTCTCGATCCCGGCGCGGCCTGACCAGCGATCTCGCCGGCGGCCCGCAGGGCTGCTCCGAAAGGGTGAGTCAGGACCGGTTGGTACCGTGGGCGGGTGGCCCGGCGCGCGCTTGCAGCGATGGCCCTCCTCGCGCTTGGTCTCGTGGGCGCGGCCTCAGCCGCCCTCGCGACGGCCGGACGTGACTCGGCAACCGGCCAGACCACCCCGACCGCGGTTCTCTGCGAGACCGTCGACGGGGTGAAGACCTGTTCGACGAGCCCGGTAACCACCAGCCCGGGAACGACCGGCACCGGGACTACGGGCACGGGGGTTACCCCCACGGTGATGACGGCCACCGGCACGGCCACGACGGCGCCGGCGACGACCACGACCGCGACGACGACCACGAACACGGTCACGACCAGCAACTCGTCGAGCACGCTCGTCTTCACGGGACACGGCTGGGGCCACGGGATGGGCATGTCCCAGTGGGGCGCCTACGGATATGCGCTGCACGGCTGGACGTACACGGCGATCCTCGGCCACTACTACACGGGCACGACGGTCGGACGAGGCCCCTCGCCCACGGTCAAGGTGCTGCTGGCAGACCGCGTCAAGCGCCTCACGCTCGCCTCGGCGGCCCCCTGGCAGGTCGTCGACGGCGCCGGAACGACGGTCGCGCTCCCAGCCGGCAAGCTCGTGCTCGCGCCGTCGCTCGCCGTGTCCGGCAAGACGCTCGTCTCGCCGTTGACCTTCACGCCCGGGACGGCGCCGCTGCAGATGGACAAGGCTCCCTACCGCGGGAGCTTCGTGGTGATCTCGAACGGCGCCCGGATGCAGATCGTCAACGACGTGGGCCTCGAGCCCTACGTCCAGGGCGTCGTCGGGTCGGAGGTACCGGCCACCTGGCCGCTCGCTGCGCTTCAGGCGCAGGCGGTCGCTGCCAGGTCCTACGCGCTGGCTCAGCTCGAGACGGTCGTGACCGCAAGCACCTTCGACGTCTACAGCGACACACGAAGCCAGGTGTACGGCGGGATCGACGCCGAGACGCCGTCGACGCAGAAGGCGGTCAGCTCGACCGCACGCCAGGTCGTGCTGTACCAGGGGAAGGTGGCGACCACGTACTTCTCGGCCAGCTCGGGCGGCGAGACCGTCTCGGCCGTAGACGCGCTCGGCACCCCGATCCCCTACCTCGTCTCGGTTCCCGACCCCTACGACACCTACTCGCCCTACCACGACTGGGGTCCGGTGCTCGTCGGCTCGGCCGGGGCCGGCAAGGCGCTCGGCCTCGGCGGGCCGGTAGCCGATCTCGTGGCGACCCCGGGGCCCTCGGGCCACGTCGCCTCCGTCCTGGCGAGCGCCGGGTCGGGCCAGACGACCTTGACGGGGAACAAGGTACAGGCCGATCTCGGCCTGCGCTCGACCTGGTTCCAGATCGGGCTTCTGGCGCTCAGCTCGCCGCCCGGGGCGGCGGCCTACGGCAGTCCGGTCACCCTGACCGGCACCGCGCGCGGCGTGCCCGGTGTCTCGCTGGAAGGGAGGACCCCGACCTCGGGGTGGGTGCCGGTCGCAGCCCTCAGCCCGGACAGCACCGGCGCCTTCACGGTCAAGGTCGACCCCCAGGCGAATACGCAGTACCGGCTCGTCGCCGGCAATGTGCGGGCTGCGCTTGTCAGGGTGCCGGTGGCGCCGGTCGTGACGGCGACCATGCGCGGGAGGACCGTCGCCGGGTCGCTCAAGCCGGCGCTCGCGGGCGCGACGGTGATGTTGCAGCGCCAGGCCGGCAGCGGGTGGGCGGTGGCCGGCACCGCGAGTGCCGCAGCCGACGGATCCTTCGTGTTCGAGACGTCGCTCGCCGCGGGCACGTACCGTGTGCGCTGGGCTCCCGGCCAGGGACTCTCCTCCGGCGTGTCGCAGCCCGTCGTCGTCTCGTCGTGACCAGGCCTCTCGCCCTCATACTCGCCGCCTTTCTCTGGGGGCCTGCGGTTGCGAACGGCGCGAGCTGGGCGATCGGCACGGAGCCTGCGGGGGTCGCCGCGCTCCGCGCCGACCTGCCCGGCGCGACGACCCTCGTCCCGGGTCATGTCCTCCTCGTGCACGGCGACCACCGCCCCAGCGCACCCGGTGCGACATACGTGATCGACCTGGGGTCGTCGCAGCGGTCGCTTGCCTTCAACAACACCGAGCCGTTCGCGTCGGAGCAGTGGTACCTCACGCGTGACCGGGCCTGGAGCTACTGGGTGATCCCGCCGGACCTCGCGACGGTGAAGGTGGCGGTGATCGACTCGGGCCTCGACGCGAGCCATCCCGAGTTCGTCGGGAGGGTCGCCGCCGGCAGGAGCTTCGTCGGCGGGACGTGGCGGACCGATACCTGCGGTCATGGCACGTTCGTCGCCGGCGAGATCGCCGCCAATCCGTACAACGACATCGGGATCGCCGGCCTCGCGTTCAACGCCAAGCTGCTGATCGCGAAGGTGGTCGAGCCGGACTGCGACGTCTCGACGATGGCCGAGATCCGCGGGATCGTCTGGGCTGCGAATCACGGCGCGCGCGTGATCAACCTCAGCATCGGAGGCGTCCGCGACCCGCTCGACCCCGACCTCGACTCGTACTCGGCCCCCGAGGAGGCCGCGGTCGAGTATGCGTACTCGAAGGGGGCGCTCGTCGTCGCTGCGGTCGGCAACGGCACCCAGGCGCCTCGAACGCCCTGGCCCTACGCCGACTACCCGGCGGCGCTTCCCCACGTGCTCGGCGTGGGCGCGGTCAAGGCGAACGGAGCCGTTCCCGCCTACTCCAACCGCGACGCGCGCTACCTCGACATCGCGGCCCCGGGCGGCCCGATCTTCTCGACCGTCCCGTCGAACCTGATCGACCTGAGCCTGCCCGGATGCCCGGGCGTCGCGTACTCGAACTGCGGCCCGCCCGATCTCCGCAACGGGATCGGGACCTCGTTCGCGGCGCCTCAGGTGAGCGCCGCTGCGGCGCTGCTGCTCGGCGCGGACCCGACGCTGACTCCCGGTCAGGTGGAGTGGCTGCTCGAGCGCTCCGCCTCCGACGACCGGCCGACCACCGGGTGCGCCGACTGCTCCGCCGGGCGGGATTCGCTCACGGGCTTCGGGATGCTGGACGTCCAGGCGACACTCGAGCGTCTCGCGAGCACCTCGCCCCTGCCTCTCCCGGACGCCGACGAGCCGAACGACGGCCCCGGCCCTGCCGCCCATCCGTTCGGCGCTCCCGGCACGCTGGAGGCGACCCTCGACTACTGGGACGACCCGCTCGACGTGTACTCGATCGACCTGAAGAAGGGCGAGACGCTCTATGCACGCATCGGGCGATTGCCGCTCGCCCCCACCTCGCTCGTCCTCTGGCGGCCCGGCACGCCGAGCGTCACCGGTGGGCCGAAGTCCCTCGATCCCTATCGCCTCGCCCGGTCGAGCAGCGCCTCGGGCCAGGAGCGGCTCGCCTATCGCGCACCCGCCGCGGGAACGTACTACCTCGAGGCGAAGATCGACCATCCGTCTCGAGCGGTCGACGCCTACAGCCTCTCGCTGTCGATCGGGCCGCCCGCGGCCGGCTGACTCGCGTCAGAGCTCGAGCAGCTCGTCGTCCGGGACCGCCCGAAGCGGCCGCGCGGGGTTGCCGACGACGAGCGTCCGCGGGGCGACGTCCTTCGTGACGACCGCGCCCGCGCCGACGAAGGCCTCCTCGCCGATCTCGACCGCGGGGCAGAGGACGGCCCCGGCGCCGATCCGGGCGCCGCGGCGGATCGTCGGGCCCTCGATCAGCTCGTGCCGCCGCTCGGTGCGGCCCATGAAGTTGTCGTTCGAGGTGACCACGCAGGGCGCGATGAACACGTGCTCCTCCAGGGTCGAATAGGCGGTGATGTACGCGCCCGCCTGGATCTTCGTCATCGTCCCGACGCTGGAGTCGTTCTCGATCAGCGACCCCCTGCCGAGCACGACGTCGTCACCGATCGTCACCCGCTCCCGCACGCAGGACTGGTCGCCGAGGATCACCCTCGCCCCGATCCGCGATCCCGCGAAGACGACCGCTCCGGTCGAGACGATCGTGTTGTCGCCGATCTCGGCCGGCGGCAGCGGCTCGCGCTTGGCCGTCGAGCGCGCGGAGAGCGTCGGCTGCTTTCCGACCACGGCGCCCTCGAGGACCTTGACCCCGTCTCCAAGGACGGTGCCCGGGTAGACGATCGCCGTCCCGTGGATCTCTGCGCTCATGTGCCGCCGGACTCGAGCGAGTGCTGGAGCCGCTCGAGCACGCGGACGACTGCGAGCCCGTCGCGGGCCTCGACGCCGGTGCTTCCCTCCCGCACGAGCCGCAGGAAGTGCGAGAGCTCGAGCCGCAGCGGCTCGTCCGACGGGATCTTCGGGCTGAGGATGTCCCCTGTCCGCGTCTGCCACTCGCCGAAGGTCTGAGCGGCCTGCTCGGGCCACTTCTCGTAGATCGTCACCTTCCGCTCGAGCTCCATGTCGTCGAAGACGACCATCTTGTCGCGCCCGACGACCGTGAGCTTGCGCATCTTCGCCGGGTCGAGCCACGAGAGGTGGAGGTGGGCGATCTTGCCGCTCGGGAAGCGCAGGAAGCAGAACACGACATCCTCGACGCCGGGGTTCAGAAAGGCGTTGCCGTGGGCCGAGACCTCGGACGGATCCTCGCCGATCAGGTGGAGGATCACCGAGAGATCGTGGACGCCGAGCGACCAGAGGGCGTTCTCGTCCTTGCGGATCGTCCCGAGGTTCTGGCGGTTGCAGTAGATGCAGAGCACCTCGCCGAGCTCGCCCGAGTCGACGAGCTCCTTCACCTTGCGCACTCCCGGGTGGTAGAGGAGAAGGTGGCCCGGCATGAGCACCTGGCCGGAGCTCTCCGAGAGGCTGACGAGCTCCTCCATCTCGGAGGCGCGCATCGACGGCGGCTTCTCGACGAAGACGTGCTTGCCGGCCTCGAGCGCCTGCTTCGCGAGTGCGTAGTGCGTGGGCACGGGCGTGGCGATCACGACGGCCTCGAGCTCCGGGTCCGCCAGCGCCTCGGCGAAGGAGCTCGTCGTGCGCGCGGCCGGGAAGCGCCGGGCGAACTGCTCTCGCCGGCTCTCGTCGGCCTCGCAGATCCAGGTCAGGCTCGCGAGGACGTCGACGTTGCGGACGAGGTTGGCGCCCCACGCCCCGAGCCCGACCTGCGCGATCCGTACTGATGCCGTCGATGACGACGGGGAGGCGCTCAAAGCTTCCAGACGTTGGGGCGCTCGTGGCCCTTCGTCGCGTTCCGGAAGTCGACGACGATCTTCGCCCGCTCGACGAGGTCGGCGTAGTCGACCGAGGAGTGCGCGGTGACGATCGCGACGCAGTCATAGGCCTCCGGCTCGAGCGCGACCGACGACATGCCCTCGAACTCCGGGACGTGCGGGTCGTGGTAGGAGACGGCCGCGCCGGCGGTGCGAAGCAGCTGGATCAGCTTCTCGGCCGGTGTCTCGCGCCAGTCGCCGATGTCGGCCTTGTAGGCGACGCCGAGCACGAGGATCTTCGACCCCGAGAGCGAGCGCTGGAGCCCGTGGTTCATCGCTTGCGAGATCACCGAGCGGCAGAAGTACGGCATGTTGTTGTTGACCTCGCCGGCGAGGTCGATGAAGCGCGTCGAGAAGTCGTACTCGCGGGCCTTCCAGGAGAGGTAGTAGGGGTCGATCGGGATGCAATGGCCGCCGAGCCCGGGGCCGGGCTGGAACGGCTGGAACCCGAACGGCTTGGTCGCCGCGGCCTCGACCACCTCCCACACGTCGATGCCCATCCGGTCGCAGAGCTGCGCGAGCTCGTTGACGAGCGCGATGTTCACCGAGCGGTAGATGTTCTCGAGAAGCTTCGTCAGCTCGGCCGACTCGGGCGCCGAGACCTCGTGGACGGTGTCGACCGCCGTCCGGTAGACGGCGGCGGCGGCAGCGGTGCATGCGGGCGTGAGCCCGCCGACGACCTTCGGGGTCGTCTTCGTCGTCCAGTCGACCCGGCCGGGATCGACTCGCTCGGGCGACATCGCGAGGTTGAAGTCCCTGCCCGCCTCGAGGCCGCTTCCCTCTTCGAGGATGGGGCGCACGACGTCGCGGGTCGTGCCGGGATACGTCGTCGACTCGAGCACGACGACCTGGCCTGGCTGCAGCACCGGGGCGATACCGCGAGCTGCCGCCTCGACGAATGCAAGGTCCGGCTCGCGCTGCTTGGTCAGCGGTGTCGGCAGCGCGATCAGGATCGCGGCGGCCTGCTTGAGCTGCTCGTAGTCGAGCGTCGCCGAGATCTTCCCGGCGGCGACGAGCGGGGCGAGCACCTCCGAGGGCACGTCCTCGATATGGCTTCGCCCCGCGTTCAGGGCGTCGACGAGCTGCGGCACCACGTCGACGACGAGGACGCGCTGCCCTGCGTCGGCGAAGGTCTGCGCGAGCGGCAGGCCGACGTAGCCCGCGCCGATGATCGCAACGTCCCAGGTCTGGTCGGAAGCCCGGCTCACGGCGAGGTAGCGTACAGAGCGGCAGCGATCTGGGCGCTTGCGGTGCCATCGCCGTAGAGCTCCGGAGCCCGCTCCGGGAAGCGTGCCGCGCCCGCTGCCTCCACGATTGCGTCCGGGTCGTCGTCGGCGAGCACGTTTCCCCCGGCCTCCACGGTGTCGACCCATTCGGTGCTCGGGCGGAGCGTCACGCAGGGGACGCGATGCCAGTAGGCCTCCTTCTGCACGCCCCCGGAGTCGGTGAGGATCACGCGCGCCTGGGACGCGAGCGCCGTGAAGTCGAGGTATCCGAGCGGCTCGATCAGGCCGAACCTGTGCGATCCGAGCGCCTCGAGGGCCGTGCGGGTCCGCGGATGGGCGGGGAAGACGATCGGGAGCTCGAGGCGGTCGAGCGCCTCCGCGATCCGGGCAAGCCGGCCCGGCCGTACGTTCGCCTCACGGTGCACCGTCACGACGGCGTAGCTGCCCGCCTCCACCTCGAGGCGCTCGAGGATCCTCGAGCGGGCGCGGGCGATCGGCGAGAACAGGCGGTTGACGTCCACCATGACGTCACCCACGACGAGCCGCGCTCCTTCGGCTCCCTCGCTCTCGAGCTGACGCGAGGCGCGCTCGTCGGGGCAGAGGAGAAGCCTCGAGAGCCGGTCGACCGCAATCCGGTTCCGCTCTTCGGGCATCTCGAGGTCGAAGCTCCGGAGCCCGGCCTCGACGTGAGCGACAGGCCTGTCGCCTGCGCCGAGGGCTCCGGCGAGCGTCGAGTTGGTGTCCCCGAAGACGATCACCCAGTCGGGGCGCTCGTTCGCCACGGCCTCCTCGATGCCGGGCCGCATCGCCTCCGGGTCGGCGCTCTCGAGCTCGAGCCGGTAGCGTGGCTCGGCGAGCCCGAGCTCCTGGAAGAAGACCTCCGAGAGCTCGCGGTCGTAGTGCTGCCCCGTGTGGAGCACGGCCTCCTCGATCCCGGCCTCGCGCAGCGCTCTCGAGAGCGGCGCCGACTTGATGAACTGCGGCCGGTTGCCAACGACGGTGAGGACGCGCATCGAAGCTAGACTACGGCCCCCTGCGGGCCGTTAGCTCAGTTGGTAGAGCAGGGGACTCTTAATCCCAAGGTCGAAGGTTCGAATCCTTCACGGCCCATCCGGTCACGGGGGAGCACCTTCGGTTCTCCCCCGTGTGCCCTCTCTCCGACATCTTTGCTCGGATGCCTGTGGCGGATTCGGGTCTTCCGGCCGATCGCAACGGGGCCGATTCTTCCACTGCGCCGTAGTGGGTCGCGCCTGCCATGTCGGGCGCGACGGCGGGGCAAATCGCTGTCCGTGTGGCTCGCGAAATAGACTTTCACCGATGAGCTGGGCCTCGCGGGTTGTGGTGGCGGTTGCGATCAACGCGCTCGCGCTGTGGGTTGCGAACGCGCTCTTCGGCGGTGTGCGCATTCACGGCGGCTGGGCCTACGTGATCGGCGCCGCGGTGCTCGGGTTCGGGAACGCGTTCCTGCGCCCGGTGCTGGCGATCCTGACGCTGCCGCTCGTGATCGTGACCTTCGGGCTTTTCCTGCTCGTGATCAGCATCGCGATGGTGGCGCTGGCCGCCGCGATCGCCCCGAACTTCACCGTGCACGGCTTCTGGACCTACGTCGGGGTCGTGGTGATCGTCTGGCTCGTGAACGCCGCCGTGGGCGATCTCGTCGAGCGCGCCCTGCGACCCGAAGCTCGCTGAGCCTCAGCTGGCCGGAAGGGAGATCGATCGGGTCGGGGCGCAGCCGATCGACGGCGTCTCGAGGAGGCCGATCGTCAGATGTGGCGAGGGGCTGCGCGTGCTCAGGGTGAACGTGCAGACCGCCTGGGGCGCGGTCACGACCTTCCAGAAGTAGGTCTCCGGCAGCCGATGGGTGGTAGCCGGGAGCCAATGGCCGCCGGACCGAGCCGAGACGGCGACTGTGACGGCTGCGGTGGGCGCGGCCCCGTTCGACGTTCGCGTCGCTTGAACGACCACGCGGTAGTCGACCGTGGCCGCACTGGCGATCGTCGACCGTCGAGCGGTCGAATGGCCGGGCACGGCCGTCGCGCCCGCGGCGAGCGAGAGGACAGCCACGGCCGAGACCGAGGCGATCGCCGCCGCTCCGTAGCGGTACTTCCCCATCGAGACCCCTTTTCGGACCGAGGGATCGATGCGCTCCTCGCGTCTTCCCCCACTTCTACCATGTAATGGTCTTGTCCCGCGTGCCCGAGTTGTGGCGCGAGAGCCCGCGAGCGCTCGAGCCTGTCAGCGAATCGCCTCTATGTAGAGGTGGACGTCGCGGAACAGGTTCGGGAAGCCGCCCAGGTAGTAGACCGCCTCGATGAGCCCGAGCGTGACGGCGACCTGGGCGGGGCGGGAACGGACGACGGCGAACAACGGCAGGAACATGACCGGATACCAAGCCTCCCACTGGTCGACGAAGAAGATCAGGGTGAGGGCGAGCGTCACGCACGCGGCGGCGACAAAGCGGTCGTACCAGTAGGTGATCGCGATCACGACGGCACCTGCGGCGAGCGCCGTCCCCTGCTCGAGGTTCACCCCGTGGGTGACGGCGAGCGCGTTCGGGCCGATGCCGGGGACGTGGTCGAAGTGGGAGACGAACCGGACCGAGAGGGCGAACGTGACCGTCGAGACCGCCCCGGTCGCGCCGGTGAGGAGGAGCTGCCAGCGCCGGATCTCGTGGCGTCCCGTGTAGGCGATTCCCAGGGCGAGCGGCCACAGGTACCAGAGGCGGTACTGGAGCGAGAGCCCGAGCGCCAGCGTGACGAGGCCCCGGCCGGGCCTGCCCTGCCGGCTCCAGTAGATGCCGGCGAGCGCCAGCCCGGCGGCGAGCGGGTCGATGAACCCGTCCAGGCCCCAGGTGACGAAGAGGATCGTGCCGAGGAAGGTGAGGATCGCGGCGAGCGCCGGCTCGTACGTGGCCCTCAACGTCCTGTGGAGCTGGAACGAGGCGAGCACCGCCGCCGCTCCCAGCACCATCACCATCAGCTCGGTCACGCGCCCGTCGGCGAGGATGCCCTCGTTGCTCGCGATCCCGAACGGCATGAAGAAGAGCACGAGGCCGGGCGGATAGATCGTCGGCAGCTGGCTCCAGAAGAGATGCACGTGCCGCGCATGGAGCACCCAGTGCCCGCTCGGGGTGTCGAAGATCCGGAAGCCGATGTGCAGGAACGCCCAGGCGGAGTACTCGTGCTGGAGGTGATCGGTGTAGATCGGCTCGAGCGTGTGGTTCGGCCCCGCGAACCTGATCGTGCTGAGCGCAATCGCGACCGCCAGGGCCCAGCGTGCTCGCCCGGGAGAGGACAGCAGCGCCCTCAACGCCCTCGCCGGTGAGGAGGCGGAGCTCGAGGTCTTCGGCCGCGCACTCACAGACATCTGATTGTGACCCCGCGGCAGGGCGGTAGAGAGCCCGTGGCGTGCGAGCGCGCGTGCGTCAGGCGGCGCGCGGCACGTCCGCGGAGAGCGCATCGCCAACGCGTGCATAGGCGAGCTCGACGAGCCGGGCCGCCTCTTCGCGGGCGTCCAGCCGTGCCGCGGCAAGGGCGGCCGCCCGGTCCCCGGGCCGCGACTCGAGGAGCTCGCGCCACGCCTCGAGCGCGGAGTGCTCGACCGTCCACAGTGCCTCGTCGATCAGGGATCCGAGCATCGACCCCGCCGATTCCGCGAGCTGGTCGATCCGCCGTGGGTCGCGAGCGCCGCTCGACACGGCGCGCCAGGCGAGCTCGCGGGCGAGTGCCTCCCACCCGGCGCCTCTGCAGAGTCGGCGAACCGCCTCGGCGAGCGCCTCTTCGGCGATCCGTTCGCTCGAGCCCTGCGGCATGGAAGGCGCCATCGCTCCCAACGTCGACCATGATCGGCACGGGCCCGGACGGCCCCTCGGTCCGCGCTCGGCCCTCTGCCGGGGCGCGCGCACGAAAGGAGTCAGTTCTCGCCAACTCGATCCTGATGTTCGAGTAGGGTTCCCACCGGTGCGTCGGGGCTCCGTCTTCCAACTCGTTGCGATCGGCCTCGTCGCCGGCGCCATCGCCACCGCGGTGGCGGTGTTCATCCCGTGGCTGCCGACGCCCGCCTCCCGCGAGGCGGGACGGATCGACTTCGTCTACTGGTTCGCGACGGTCATCTCGCTCTTCATCTTCTCCGTCGTCGCGGCGATCCTCGGCTACGCGGCGCTGAACTTCAGGGCCAAGCCCGGCGACATGTCCGACGGGCCGCCGATCCACGGGCATACCACGATCGAGATCATCTGGACGATCGTCCCGGCCGTGCTCGTGACCTCGATCGCGATCGTCAGCGCCATCGTCCTCGCCAAGGACAGCCACGCCGGCCCGAACCCGCTCGTGATCAAGGTCTACGGGCAGCAGTTCGCGTGGCAGTTCGAGTACCCGAACGGGAAGCTCTACGACAACCTGCACCTGCCCATCGACCGCGGCGTCAAGCTCGAGATCACCTCGCGCGACGTGCTGCACTCCTTCTGGGTGCCGCAGTTCGCGCAGAAGCAGGACGCGGTGCCGGGGCAGTTCAACTCCGTCGTTGTCACGCCCGACCGCCTGGGGACGTATCCCGTCATCTGCACCGAGCTCTGCGGCCTCGGCCACTCGGTAATGCGCAGCCAGGCCACGGTGATGACCACGGCCGACTACGCCGCCTGGTACAAGGCCTCGACGACACCGCCGCCCACGACCGGGGGCGGCTCGGGCGGAGACGCAGCTGCGATCAGCACCTTCACGAGCAACGGCTGCTCTGCCTGCCACACGTTCACCCCGATCCCCGCGGCGCGCGGGAAGGTCGGCCCCGACCTCGACAAGCTCAAGGAAGACGCCGTCGCGGCGAAGGAGTCGCTGACCGACTTCATCCACGAGTCGATCGTCGATCCCGACGCCTACATCGCGCCCGGCTATCAGCCCCACGTGATGCCGCCGACGTTCGGCAAGTCCATCCCCGCCGCCCAGATCGACGCGCTCGTGCAGTATCTGGCCGCAAATGCCCACTGAACGACCGTGCAGATTGATCTGGACGACTCGCATCGACAGAGGACGTAGAAGATGACCGACATCGCTCACGATCACGACACCCACGCTCATCACGCACCGCCGGCGGCACCGACCGGCCTGCGCCGGCTGACGTCGGCCGGGTGGCTGCGCGCTGCGTGGACGACTCCCCTGGTCGGCTTCGCGGGTCTCGGGCTCGTGTGCCTAGTCCGCTGGGCCGCCCACTGGCATCCGATCTGGTACAGCGTCCCGCTCGTCACGGTGGCCACCGTCACCTTCCCGCTCGGCGTGCTGATCGGGATCGGCTCGTTCGACTACTGGGCCTACTACGTCTCGGGTCGCCCGACCCGGCCCGAGGACCACTCCGGGCACGGCGCGCGGAAGCTGGGCGACTACTTCCGCCCGAACACCGACCACAAGGTGATCGGCGTCCAGTACCTGGTGACCACGATCTCGTTCTTCGTGATCGGCGGCTTCCTCGCCATGCTCTTCCGCGCCGAGCTTGCGCGGCCGGGCGACCAGTACTTCAACCCGCAGACCTTCAACGTCCTCGTCTCCGAGCACGCGGCGATCATGATCTTCGCCGTCGTCGTGCCGATCTTCGCCGGGCTCGGCAACTTCGTGATCCCGCTGATGCTCGGCGCGGCCGACATGGCGTTCCCGCGGCTGAACGCGCTCTCGTTCTGGCTCCTGCCGATCGGCGGCATCACGATGCTGCTCGGGATGATCACGCCGGGCGGCGGCCCCTCGGCCGGCTGGACGTGCTACGCGCCGCTCTGCTCGCACCAGCCGCTAGGGCAGATCTTCTTCAACATGGGCGTCCAGTGGGCGGGCGCGAGCTCGATCCTGACCGCGCTGAACTTCCTGGTGACCATCATCACCATGCGGGCGCCCGGGATGACGTTCTGGCGCATGCCGCTGCTCGTCTGGGCGAACTTCACGACCTCGACGCTCGTCGTGCTGGCGACGCCGTTCATCGCCGGCTCGCAGTTCTTCGTCCTCTTCGACCGCGTCCTGCACACGAACTACTTCGACACGGCCGGCGGCGGCTACGTGCTCGGCTACCAGCACATCTTCTGGTTCTACTCGCACCCGGCCGTGTACATCATGATCCTGCCCGGGTTCGGGATCATCTCCGAGGTCGTCTCGGTGATGAGCCGCAAGCCGATCTTCGGCTACCGGCTGATGGCGCTCTCGCTGCTTGCGATCCTGATCCTCGGCTTCTCGGTGTGGGCCCACCACATGTTCGTCGCCGGCATGGCGCCCTGGCTGCGCGTGCCGATGATGGTGACGACGCTGCTGATCGCGGTGCCAACCGGGATCAAGGTCTTCTCCTGGGTGGCGACCGTCTGGGAGGGGAAGATCCACTTCACGACGCCCATGCTCTGGGCCGTCGGCTTCATCGCGATGTTCACGATCGGCGGCCTCTCAGGCATCTATCTCGGCTCGGTGCCGATCGACATCCATGCGAGCGACACGTACTTCATCGTCGCCCACATCCACTACGTGCTCTTCGGCGGGTCGATCTTCACGGTCTTCGCCGGGATCTACTACTGGTACCCGAAGATGACCGGCCGCATGTACAACGAGCGGCTCGGCCAGCTGCACTTCTGGATGACGTTCATCGGCTTCAACCTGACGTTCTTCCCGATGCACTACATCGGGCTGCAGGGGATGCCGCGGCGCGTCGCCGACTACTCCACGCGCTTCGCCGACTACAACCTCTTCATCTCGATCGCCTCGTTCGGCCTCGGCGCCTCGACGATCGTGTTTCTCTACAACATGATCTGGTCGTGGAAGTACGGGCCCGAGGCCGGGCCGAACCCGTGGCGCGCGCTCACACTCGAGTGGCAGGTCAGCTCCCCGCCGCCGATCTTCAACTTCGACGAGATCCCGCAGGTGGTCGGGGGGCCGTACGAGTACGGCGTCCCGGGCGCGCGGCACGCGATCTTCGGCGCAGCCAAACCCGAGCCGGTGACAACCGGCCACTAGTGGCGGGCAAGTGGTCCACGTGCTCGTGATCGCGAACGAGACGGCAGCCTCACCTGCGCTCCTCGACACGCTTCGAGAGCGCGCCGAGGAGGTCGACGTGAACGTGACCGTGATCGCTCCCGTGAGCGAGCCCCGACACGGCTACGTCGTCTTCGAGGACACGCGCCGCGCCTCCGCCGGCCGCCGGCTCGAGAAGACCCTGAGCCTGCTCAGGGGATCGTCGATCCGCGCTCAGGGCTTTGTCGTCGACACGAGCCCCGTGCAGGCGGCCAAGGACGCCCTCACGCAGCTCGAGCCGCCGCCGGACGAGATCGTCATCTCGACCCACTCCGCGCCCCGGTCGGGGTGGCTTCGGCGCGACGTCGTCGAGGAGATCACGCGGGCGGCCGCCGGCCGGCCCGTCAAGCACGTCGTCGCCTCCAGCGAGGCCGCCGAGCTCGAGCAGAACGTGCTCGTCCTCGCCAACGAGACCGTGATCTCGAAGGAGCTGCTCGACCGCATCCGCTCACGGTCGGCCACAGGCCCCGCGAGCTTCCTCGTCGTCTCCCCGCAAGGCAGCGGCGAGGCGAGCCCCGAGGCGACGCGCCGTCTGCGCCGTGCGCTCTCGGAGCTCCGGTCGGAGGGGATCGACGCTCACGGCCAGGTCGTGCACCCGGACCCGTTCACCGCCGCCGTCGAGGCGCTTCACGACGAGCGCGTGGACGAGATCATCGTCTCGACCTTTCCGAGCTCCCGCTCGGGGTGGCTGCGCCGCGACTTGATCGAGCGGCTTCGCAGCGAGACGGGCCTGCCTGTCGATCACGTCGTCTCGGAGGGAGCCGAATGAGCGCGCACGCCGAGCCGCTTGCGGGCGGTGATCACGGTGGGGGGAATGCGAACGAGCATCCGCCGCCGATCCACTTCAGCTCGAGGATCAACCCGGCGATCGTCGGCATCTTCCTGTTCATCGGGTCGGAGATCATGCTGTTCGGCTCGTTCTTCACGGTCTATTTCTTCGACCGGGTCGTCAACGCCCAGTCGCATCCCGGCCCCTGGCCGCCCTACATCCCGGGGACGCACACACAGTTCGAGCGTCCCTGGTTCCTGGCGCTCGTCAACACGTGCATCCTGGTCACGTCGAGCTTCACGATGCACTGGGCGACGATGTCGGCCAAGCGCAACAACCGGGCCGGCCTCTGTGCCGGCATGGTGCTGACGCTGCTCCTCGGGTCGACCTTCCTGCTGACGCAGGTGATCGAGTACCACCGCCTGGGCTTCAACACCGGCGACACCGCGTTCGCGGCGACCTTCTTCGGGCTGACCGGCCTCCACGCCTGCCACGTCTTCATCGGCCTCCTGATCCTGCTCGCGATGACGGTGCGCTCGTTCAGGGGTCACTTCACGCCCGAGCACCACCACGGGCTCGAGGTCGGAGGGATCTACTGGCACTTCGTCGACGTGATGTGGATCGTGGTCTACGTCACCGTCTATTTGCTGTAGCGCGGGGAAACCAACGAGGTTCCCCCGCGAGCCCCCTCCTCCGAGTGGCCTGCGGCGGGGAGGTTTGGTTCGGAGCGGCGGAGACGGGCAGCTGCCCGGGTTGCTCTCGTTCCAGCAGAGCCGGAACGAGAGCCCAAGACATACGTGGCGGCGCCGGCGGATTGGTTGACTCGCGGCGGGCCGGCTAACCGGCCTTTCGTCCTGCGCGGGTGAGCCACGCCCATGCCGCTATGGCCAGGGTCTCGGCGATGAACACCGCCAGCCCGAGCCACTTGTCGATGATCGAGCCGATTGCGATCAGCCCGAAGTAGCCGATCACGAACCAGAGGAAGCGGAAGGCGGCTTCCTCGGAGCGAAGTGGGTTGCGCATCGCCTGCGGCGAGTCCCGGAGGACAGGTTTCTTAGTTGGGCGTGTTACCGACAGGCTTGGCGGCGACGTCGCACTTCGGGTTCGCCGAGCACTCTCCGACGTAGGCTGCGACGTCGCGCGCCTGCTGGCCGTGCAGGAGGTTCGGTGTCATCCCCTGCGTTGGCGTGGTCGAGTCGGGCGAGGAGATCTGGGCGGGGTCGACATCCGGGTAGGCGATCTGACCGCGGACGACGTCGATGATCGTCGAGACCTTGAACCCCTGCGTCTTGTCGGGCCCGAAGGCGTCGTCGAGATTGGGCCCGATGATGCCCGACGTCTTGGCGTCGGCGAGCGTGTGGCACGCGCCGCACTTCTGCTGGAAGAGCGTCTTCCCGACTCCCGGGTCGGTCGAGCTGGCGTTGATGTGAGCCACCGCCCCGCAGCCGGCGACGACGAGCGCCGTGAGGGCCAGGACGGTGAGAGTGGCTACGCGCACGTGTCGGGAGTCTTCTCGCTCGGGTCCGGTTTCGTGATCGAGCGGTGCTCCTCGAGCACCCACCCTCACGCGCGGGAGTCTAGCCGCGCGGATTGTCGGACGCAGTGAGAACCGCACTTCGGCCGGCTGCCGGCCGGCTCTCTCAGCCGCCGCTCGACGAGCTCGACGAGCTCGCGCCGACCTCGAGCTGGAGCTGCTTGATCGCCGCCCTCGCTGTCGGCGCCTGGGAGTCGCTCGGCGCGAGCTTCAAGAACTTCTTGTAGGCCGCGATCGCGACCTTGAAGTCGCTCGAATCCTGTGCCGCCTGAGCAAGCGAGTACTGCGTCGTGGCGTCGTTCGGTGTCAGCTTCGCGAGCTTCTGGTACACCTGCTCGCGCTGGCCGAGGAACGAGATCACCTGCGAGTAGTCCGTGCTCGCCTGGCTGCTCGACTGGCTCGTCACCGCGTTCGCGATCGGGTCCGAAAGCGAGCCGAGCGCCTTCCCGAGGGTGCTCGTCGACTTCGGCGTCAGGATCGGAGAAGGTGAGAGCGACTGCGTGTAGGTCTGGGCGGCGATGTAGAGCGTCTGCCAGTCCTGCGCGCGCTGCAGGTAGAGGCCTGCGAGCTGCAGCAGGACGTTCTGATCCTTCGGCTTGAGCTTGGTGTAGGTCTGCAGGGCGGCTGCGGCCGCGTCCGGCTGGCTCTTCTGCTGGAGCTTGTTCGCGTAGGCGAGCCACGCCGCGGCGTCGTTCGGGCTCTGCACCGTCTTCTTCTGCAGAGAGGAGAGCGACGGGCCGCTCGAGGAGCTGCCGTTGAAGAAGTTCTGCAGGACCTGGCTGATGCCCGTCGAGCCGGAGCCGACCCCGAGGATCACGAAGCTGAGCCCGAACACGATCGCCAGGAAGACGAACATCCACTTCGCGTGTGTCCGCAGCCGCCCGAAGAAGAGCTGATCCTCCCAGGCAGGGCGCGTGGGCCGCTTGGTCGCCTTCGCGGGCGCGGTGGCTACGCGAGCATTCGCCGGCGGGCGGCGCTTGCGATGTTGCGTACCTCGTGCCACGCGGTCTCTCCTTGGCGATAGCGGGTTTGCCCCCCGACGATCGTCTCGAGGACGCCGGCGGGCGAGCCGCCGAACACGGCGGCGACTGTCGGGTCGTCTACCGGATCGTACGGGGTTCCGGCAAGCGAGAGGAGGGTTATGTCGGCTTGCTTGCCCACGACGAGGCTCCCGACGGCGCCGTCGAGCCCGAGGGCGCGCGCACCGTCGATCGTCGCGAGCCGCAGAGCAGAGGCTGCGGGAAGCGCATCGGGGCGCCGCTCCCGCGCGCGCTGCGCGCCGATTGCGGCGCGCAGCTCGTCCCACGGGTCGATCGACGGCGTCGAGGCGGGCGAGTCCGTCCCGAGCCCGACGCGTGCCCCGGCGGCGCGAAGCTGCGTGAGCGGGGCGACGCCGCAACCGAGGAGGGCGTTCGAGCGGGGGCAATGGGCGATCGGCACGTCGAGCCGTGCGAGCACGCCGATCTCGTCCTCGTCGACTGCGACGCAGTGCGCCGAGAGGAGCGATGGGCCGAGGATCGTGTCGAGGGTGGCGATGCTGCGCTTGCCGCTCGGCGCGACCAGGAACTCGGCGGCGACCGCGAGCGGGCCGGTGCCGTGCTCGAGCCACTCGTTCTCGCCGTCGCTCTCGGCAAGGTGGGTCCCGGCCGGGATGCCCAGCGAGAGGCACCACTGGTAGAGCTCGACCGAGCAGGTGTACGGCGCGTGCGGCGAGACGCCGACGCCGACGAGCGCCGTCTCCGGGACGCGCAGGCGAAGCTCTGCGTATCGCTCTGCGGCGGCGGCGACATCGGAGCCGAACACCTCGAGGTAGACGATCGCGCGCAGGCCGAGGGCCGCGGCGGCCTCGCCGGCGGCTCCCGAGAAGCTGTAGTCGGCGGTGGTCGTGATTCCCGCCATGAGCGAGTCTGCGACGCCCCGTCTTGCGATCGCGACCATTCCCGCATAGTCGAGCGCGCGCTTGCGCGCGATATGGGTGGCGAGCCAGCCTCCGAACGTCTCGCCGTCGCCGAACCCGGCATACACCGCGTACTCGAGATGCGAGTGCGCGTTGACGAGGCCCGGCAGGAGGATGGCATCCTCGAAGTGCCGCTCGGCGCGGCCCTCGCCGACCTCGACGATCACGCCGCCCTCCCACGCGACCCGGCCGTTCCGGATGGGCTCGCCCTCGACCGGGAGCACCCAGCCGGCGGAGAGAGCTCCGTTCACGTCTGGGCGGCGGCGGCGGCCTTCAGCCGCTTCGACCGGCGGTCGAGCAGCACCGAGGCCCAGATCGAGCCCTCGTACAGCACGAGAAGCGGGATCGTCTCGACCGTCGTCGTGATCGGGTCGACACCCGGCAGGGCGACGCCGATGCAGCAGACGATGAAGATCCCGATCCGCTGGTTCTTGCGCAGCGTGTCCGACTTGATGATCCCGAGCCGTGTGGCCCCGATCACGAAGAGCGGCAGCTCGAAGACGAGCGCCATCGCGAGCAGGACGTGCGTGCAGAACGTGAGGAATGGCTTCGCCTGCGGCGTGTAGTGGAGCTGGCCCGAGTCGTAGTTGGTGAGGAAGTGCTCGGCGGCGGGGAGCGCGAGGTAGTAGCCGAAGACGAGCCCGCCTAGTGCGAGCACCCAGGCGGCGACTACGAGCCAGCGGATCAGTTGGGCGTGCGTCCGGTCGACGGCCGGGATGAAGAACGCCCAGATCTGCCAGAAGATGATCGGCAGGGCGAGGACGAAGCCGAAGTAGATGCTGACCCAGAGGGAGGTCATGAACGCCTCCCCCGGGCTGAGGGTGATCAGGTTGTCGCGCAGGCGCTTGGGCAGCGTCAGCTCGAGGATGTGGATCAGGCGGTGATTGAGGACGAACCCGACCACCGCGCCGAGCACGAGCGCGCCCAGGCAGAAGAAGATGCGCGAGCGGAGCTCGTCGAGGTGCTCGACCAGCGAGGCCTCTTCGCCGTGGTCCAGGCGACGCGGGAGCGTCGGCCGCGGCAGCCTCGGCATCGGCGGACTAGTGCCCGACGGGCTCGGTTTCGCGACCGGAGTCGGCGGCCGGCTCCGAGACGTGCGCGGTCGGTGCCGGCGGCGGGAGCTCCGCGGAGGTCTCGTGCTTGTTGTCGCCGGTCACGGAGTCCTTGAACTCACGCATCCCGGTTCCGAGCGAGCGCCCGATCTCGGGCAGTCGCTTGGCCCCGAAGAGCAGCAGCGCGAGCAGGATCAGGAGTCCGATCTCGAGCGGGCCAATGCTTCCCATGACCGGATCGTAGCAGCGGCACCATTGCTCTCACGGCTTTCACTCGGGTTCCGAGCCTCGCTGCGTGCCGCGCGGCTACGATGAAGAGCGCGCTACAGCAGTGGGCGGCTGCCCACTCGGAAACCGCACAGGAGGGACTCTTTCTTGGCATTGCTCGAGCTCGAGGACGTGCATGTCGCGCTTGAAGACGGAACGGAGATCGTGAAGGGCGTCGACCTCTCGGTCGACACCGACGAGGTGCACGCGATCATGGGGCCGAACGGGTCGGGCAAGTCGACGCTCTCGTACGCCATCGCCGGTCACCCCGCCTACACGGTGACGAGGGGCAGGATCCTCCTCGACGGTCGGGACGTGACGGAGGCGGGCGCCGACGAGCGGGCCCAGCGGGGGCTCTTCCTTGCGTTCCAGTATCCCCAGGCGATCCCCGGGGTCCGTGTCACCGAGTTCCTGCGCACCGCGATCAACTCGATCCGCAAGGCGAAGGCAGGCACCGACGATCCGATCGCCGTGCGCGAGTTCCGCGAGGAGCTCTTCAAGCAGATGGACCGCCTCAAGGTCTCCCGAGAGCTCGCCTCGCGCTACCTGAACGACGGCTTCTCGGGCGGCGAGAAGAAGCGCGTCGAGATCCTGCAGATGGCGATGCTCAAGCCGCGCATGGCAGTGCTCGACGAGACCGACTCCGGCCTCGACATCGACGCGCTCAAGGTCGTCGCGGGTGGCGTGAAGGAGCTCGTGGGCCCGAACATGGGCGCCCTCCTGATCACGCACTACAAGCGAATTCTCAACTACATCGAGCCCGATCACATCCACGTGTTCGTCGACGGGCGGATCGTCGAGTCCGGCGGCCCCGAGTTGGCCGATAGGCTTGAGGAGTCCGGATATGAAGAGTGGGGCGCCAGCAGCTCCAACGGCAACAGCTCCAACGGCAATGGAGCAAGCGGAGGTGACGCATGACCCAGACCGAGAACGAGATCGTCGGCGAGATCGGCTCTGACTACGCGACGAAGTACGGCTTCCACACCTCGGACACGGCCGAGGACTACTTCTTCAAGTCCGGTCGCGGCCTCTCGCACGAGCTGGTCGAGAAGATCGCCGAGCACAAGAGCGAGCCGGACTGGATGCGGAAGTTCCGCCACGACTCGCTAGACAACTTCCTCGCGCGCCCGCTCCCGAGCTGGGGCGGCGACGTTTCGGGCATCGACTTCGAGAACATCTACTACTACATCCGCCCGACCGAGAAGCAGGCCGACTCCTGGGAGGACCTGCCGGCAGACATCAAGGACACCTGGGACAAGCTCGGGATCCCCGAGGCCGAGAAGAAGTACCTCGCCGGCGTCGGCGCCCAGTACGAGTCCGAGGTCGTCTACCACAAGATCCAGGACAGCCTCGCCAAGCAGGGCGTGATCTTCCTCGACATGGACTCGGGCCTGCGCGAGCACGAGGACCTCGTCAAGCAGTACTTCGGGACGATCATCCCGAACAACGACAACAAGTTCGCAGCGCTGAACAGCGCCGTCTGGTCGGGCGGCTCGTTCATCTACGTGCCGAAGGGCGTCAAGATCGAGCTGCCGCTCCAGGCCTACTTCCGGATCAACGCCGAGAACATGGGCCAGTTCGAGCGCACCCTGATCATCGTCGACGAGGGTGCCTACGTGCACTACGTCGAGGGCTGCACCGCCCCGATCTACTCCTCCGACTCGCTGCACAGCGCGGTCGTCGAGATCGTCGTGCACAAGAACGCGCGCTGCCGCTACACCACGATCCAGAACTGGTCGAACAACGTCTACAACCTCGTCACCAAGCGCGCAGTCGCCTACGAGGACGCGACGATGGAGTGGGTCGACGGGAACCTCGGCTCGAAGCTGACGATGAAGTACCCCGCGATCTGGCTGATGGGGCAGCGTGCCCACGGCGAGGTGCTCTCGATCGCCTTCGCAGGCGCCGGGCAGCACCAGGATGCGGGCGGCAAGTGCGTTCACGTCGCCCCGGACACGACCTCGGTGATCACCTCCAAGTCGATCTCCAAGAACGGCGGCCGGGCCGGCTATCGAGGCCTGCTCGAGGTGGCGAAGGGCGCGAAGAACTCGCGCTCGAAGGTGGTCTGCGACGCGCTGATCCTCGACGAGGACTCGCGCTCCGACACCTATCCGACGATCCGCATCGACGAGAACGAGGTCGACATCGGCCACGAGGCGACGGTCTCGAAGATCGGCGAGGAGCAGCTCTTCTACCTGATGTCGCGCGGCCTCTCCGAGGCCGAGGCGAGCGCGATGGTCGTCTCCGGCTTCGTCGAGCCGATCACGAAGGAGCTGCCGCTCGAGTACGCGATCGAGATGAACCGCCTGATCGAGCTCCAGATGGAAGGGTCTGTCGGCTGAGGCCGACAGCCCCTGGTATCTGGGAATACGGAACAGATGATCGTCGAGAGGACTGACTTCATCTCGGTCCCGGTGACCGATATGGAGCGTTCGAAGGCGTTCTACGGCGGTACGCTCAGCCTCCCTCCGGTGGACGAGCGCGGGTTCCCCGAGTTCCAGCTGGGCGAGAACGTGAGCCTCTACCTGATCGACCTGCCGAGCATCGGTCAGGAGTTCACCGGCCCGCACACCTCGTCGGTCGCCCTCCGCGTCGCCGACGTCGCGGCGGCGCGGGCCGAGCTCGAGGCGCGGGGCGTGCACTTCGACGGCGAGACCCTCGACACAGGCGTCTGCCACATGGCGCCGTTCAAGGATCCCGACGGGAACCAGCTCATGCTGCACAGGCGGTACGCCCCCCGTGGCTAGCGCCGAGGCAGCCGTGAGCTACGCCGAGCTTCCTCTCCCGACGGTCCGGGACGAGGCCTGGCGGTTCACCGACCTGAAGGGGTTCGACCCCGCGGCCTTCGACACCGAGGCCGCCCCGGACACCGCCGCCGCTCCGCGGCTGCTCGACCTCGACGTGGCCGGGATGGCGATCGTCACCGAGGCCGGGATCGAGATCGAGAAGGCGCCGGAGGGAATCACGTTCGAGCCGCTCACCGAGGGCGACCCGCGCCTCTACTCGCTGGTCGGCTGGAACGAGAAGTTTGCCGCCCACAACGCGGCCGTCTGGAAGCACGGCCTGCTCGTCCGCGTCCCGAAGGGCGTTGTCGTCGAGCGTCCGCTCTACGTCCGCGTGTCGAGCACGGCCGAGGGCGGGGCGCTCTTCTACCGGCTCCTCGTCGTCGCCGAGGAGCAGTCGCGATTCACGCTGGTCGAGGAGTACGCCTCGGCGCGCCCCGATCTGAGCGCGTACTCGAACACCGTTGCGGAGCTCTTCGTCGAGCAGGCGGCGAAGCTCGAGTACGTCTCGATCCAGAACTTCTCCCAGGAGACCTGGCACTTTGCGACCCATCACGCCCGCGTGGAGCGGGACGCCGAGCTCGACTGGGTCGCCGGCGGGTTCGGCTCCAAGCGGGGGAAGATCCGGATCCAGAACGACCTCAACGGCCCCGGCGCGACCTCCCGGGTCACCGGCGCGTACTTCGCCGACGGCAACCAGCACCTCGACTACGACACCTTCCAGGAGCACATCGCTCCCTCGACCGAGTCCGACTTTGCTTTCAAGGGGGCGTTGCGCGGCGGCGCTCACGCTGTCTGGCGCGGGATGATCCGCGTCGAGGAGGACGCGCAGAAGACGAACGCCTACCAGGAGAACCGGAACCTGCTCCTCTCCGAGTCGTCTCACGCAGACTCGATCCCGGGGCTCGAGATCATGGCCAACGACGTCCGCTGCACGCACGGCGCCACGATCGGCCGGGTCAACCGGGACGAGCTCTTCTACCTGATGGCCCGCGGGCTCTCCCGCTCGGAGGCCGAGCGGCTGATCGTGCGTGGCTTCTTCCAGGACATCCTCGACCGCATCGAGCTCGAGCCGGTCAGGGAAGCCCTCGGCGCGGCCCTCGAAGCCCGCATTCCCCAGGCTTAGAAGCATGGGGGAGCACCTTCGGTTCTCCCCCATGAGCCCCCTCTCCGACATCTTGCGGCGCGCGCGGTGAGCGGGCAGCCTGACGTCCGGCAGCCCGCCCGAGGCCCGATCTCCTACGGAAAGCCGCGGCTGCCGCGACCGCCATGTCGGTCGCGGCGACGATAGAAGCCGGACGGTCTACTTCGAAGGGTGTGGGGGCGTCGGGTGGACGCCTTTGCGTAGCGACGGGTAGCCGCAGCCGGGTGAGATGAGCACGCCGCCCATGTCCTGGACGGCGCCGAAGCGGTGCATCTGCGTTCCGTCGGGATGGGTGTAGATGTCGACCGACAGGATGCGGTCGACCTGCTCGGCCCGCGCGAGCGAGAGGATCTGCGCGGGCGTGACGATGTCGTTCGAGTAGGTCAGCTCCTTGATCACGGGGTCGGCCAGGCTCGCCGCAGGCGGATCGGGGGCCAGATAGCCGTCGGGCATTCGGAACCAGAAGTCCGTCTCCGCCTGCCAGAGTGTCGAGCTGCCCTGGTCGCCGAACGGGAAGATCGCCACGTTCTGCCCCTTCGGGAAGCAGACCTTGTAGATGCCCTGCGTGAAGAACGGCCACCGCTCCGGGTGGGAGACGTAGTCGGGGCGCCACACCGCCGGCACGATCGCCGCGACGGCGAGCACCGGCAGGATCCAGCGGAGCCAGCCGGTGCGTCTCGCGATCCATGCGGAGACGAGCACGCTGGCGCCGAGGGCCATGTAGGCCGAGAAACGCACCGGCAGGACGTTGTCGAACACGGGCAGCCTCGCCACGAGCCGCCACGGGAGCCACGCGATTGTGCGGCCCCGCCAGACGATCGCGGTGCCGAGCGTTACGAGTGCGGCAACCACGGTTCCGGCGAGCAGGAGCCGCGTCCCGGCCGACCGCCGCGCGTCCTTGAGCGACCAGGCGAGAACCGCGAGCGTCGGAAGCCCGAGGTAGGCGCCCTGCTCGGCCTGGTCGCCGCGGAAGTGGAGCGCGATCGACGAGAACCGGTCCCCGCCGATCGCGACCAGGTGGGTCGGCAGGAGGAAGTTCATCAGGTCGCCGTCGAAGTTCGAGGGGACGTTGATCGAGTCTGACTGGAAGTCGGTGACGAGGTAGTACAGAAGCGGGCTCGAGAGCACCACGGCCAGCAGCGCTGCACCGCCGAACGGCCGCGCGAGCGTGGCGATGCGCGCCCTCGTCCCGGGCACGAGCCAGTAGGCGAGCGCCAGGCCGACCGCGAGCCCGAAGATGAGAGTGGCGAGGATCTCGGTCGAGATCCACGCCTGCAGCCCGAAGAGCAGCCCCAGCCGCCAGGCCAGGCCCCGGCCGTCGAGCTCCTCCCGGAGGTAGCGCAGCAGCACGAGGGGCGCCAGCGGCACGAGGAAGATCGCCGTCATGTGCAGGTGCCCCTGCTCCTGCCCGAGCATGTAGCTCGAGAACCCGAAGAGGTAGCCGCCGAAGATCGAGGCGAAGACCGAGCGGGTGACGGAGCGGCAGAGGAGGTAACCGGTCCAGGCGGCAACCGCCGGCATCAGCATGGCCGCGAGGTTGAAGGAGGCGGTCGGGCCGAAGAGCAGCGTGAACGGGGCGAACAGGATCGCGAGCGCAGGGACGCTCGTCGCCCAGGCGAGGTCGATGCCGTGCGGGGCGTAGATCGCGTGGCTCACGATCGGGTTCTGACCGGTCCCGATCGCATGCGGCCACCATGCAAACGCCCAGATGAAGATCTGCGGGTCCCGCCCGTAGCCGAGGATGACGCGGCCTGGGTGTGGCAGCAGCCTGACCCCGAAGTAGCCGAAGGCGACCAGCACGTAGGCGAGCAGGACGAGCGCGTTGACCCGCTTGCCGGCCGTCACGGGGCGATCGTACGGGTTGGGTTAGAGCTCGAACCGAAATGAGCGTCGTCCCTGGCGCCCTCGGATCGTCCTCCAGGGCGCCGCGGGTGAAACGGTCGCCTCTCGGACAGGCAACCAGCCTGGACTACGAGACGGCCGTCCGGCCGTTCCACCCACTCGCTCCGAGAGCACCAGGGAGTAACGCTCATTTTGGTTCGAGCTCTTAGACGGGCGGCGCGGCTGCTAGACCGAACGCACGAGCGGCTTGTACTTGATCCGGTGCGGCTCGAGCGCCTCGGGGCCGCGAGTCTCCCGGACCCAGTCGGCGTACTCGCTGAAGGTGCCCTCGAACCATGTGGCCTGGGAGTCGCCCTCGAAGGCGAGCACGTGGGTGGCGACGCGATCGAGGAACCAGCGGTCGTGGGTGATCACGACGGCGCAGCCCGCGAAGTCGAGGAGCGCATCCTCGAGCGCGCGGAGGGTGTCGACGTCGAGGTCGTTCGTCGGCTCGTCGAGCAGCAGGACGTTGCCGCCGCTTCGGAGGAGCTTGGCGAGGTGCACGCGATTGCGCTCGCCTCCCGAGAGCTGGCCGACCGGCTTCTGCTGGTCGCCGCCCCTGAAGTTGAACCAGCTCACGTACTGGCGGGAGTTGAGCTCGCGCTTGCCGAGCTCGATCGTGTCGAGCCCGCCGCTGATCTCCTTCCACACGGTGCTCTTCGGGTCGAGGTCGGCGCGGGACTGGTCGACGTAGGCGAGCTGCACGGTGTCGCCGAGCCGGATCGAGCCGCTGTCGGGCTGCTCCTGCCCCGCGATCATCCGGAAGAGCGTCGTCTTGCCGGCGCCGTTCGGGCCGATCACGCCGACGATCCCGGCCGGCGGGAGCGAGAAGGACAGGTTCTCGAACAGCAGCCGGTCGCCGAATCCCTTCGTCAGGTCGGTCGCCTCGATGACGATGTCGCCGAGCCGAGGGCCCGGCGGGATGTGGATCTCGACGCGGTCGAGCCTCACCTTGTCCTCGTCGGCGAGGAGCTTCTCGTAGGCGCCGAGGCGCGCCTTCGACTTGGCGTGGCGTGCCCGCGGGCTCATCTGCACCCACTCGAGCTCGCGCGCGAGCGTGCGCCTGCGCGCCGACTCCTGCTTCTCCTCCACGGCCAGGCGCGCCTGCTTCTGCTCGAGCCACGAGGAGTAGTTGCCCTGGAACGGCAGGCCGCGGCCCCGGTCGAGCTCGAGGATCCAGCCGGCGACGTTGTCGAGGAAGTAGCGATCGTGGGTGACGGCGATCACCGCGCCCTTGTAGTCACCGAGGAAGCGCTCGAGCCAGTAGACCGACTCGGCGTCGAGGTGGTTGGTCGGCTCGTCGAGCAGGAGCAGGTCGGGCGCCGAGAGGAGCAGGCGGCAGAGCGCTACGCGGCGCCGCTCGCCGCCCGAGAGCGTCGTCACCTCGCGGTCGCCATCGGGCAGGCGCAGGGCGTCCATCGCCCGGTCGAGCGTCGCGTCGAGCGACCAGGCATCTCGCCGGTCGATCTCGTCCTGCACCTTAGCCTGGTCGGCGAGCAGGGCGTCGTAGTCGGCATCGGGCTCTGCAAACGAGGCCGAGATCGCGTTGAACCGGTCGAGGAGGTTGCGGAGCTCGCGCACGCCGTCCTCGACGTTGCCCCGCACGTCCTTGCCCGGGTCGAGCTCGGGCTCTTGCTCGAGCAGGCCCACCGTTGCGCCCGGCGCGAGGCGCGCCTCGCCGCTCGAGGTCTCCTCACGCCCGGCCATGATCCTGAGCAGCGTCGACTTCCCGGCGCCGTTGGGGCCGAGGACGCCGATCTTCGCCCCGTGGAAGAACGAGAGCGAGATGTTCGCGAGCACCTGGCGGTCGGGGCCGTAGAACTTGTCGGCCCGGTACATCGAGTAGACGTAGTCGGACATCGCTGGTCCACGATAGTCGGAGCCCGGCCTCAGAGCTCATTGCAGGACGAAGCGTCAGCCCGCAATGGGCTCCAGACCTGGCGAGAAGGGTCCGGGCTACAGTAGGCGGATGGCGGTCGAGGTTCCCCGAATGCTGGATGCTGCGCGCCTGCGGGGGGATTTCCCGATCTTCGAGCAGACCTTCAACGGCCGGCCGCTCGCGTACCTCAACTCGGCGGCCACCTCGCAGAAGCCGCGCCAGGTCCTGGACGCGATGACGGAGTTCTACGAGACGTCCTACTCGAACGTGCATCGCGGCGTCTATGCGCTCGGCGAGCGGGCGACCGCCGGGCTCGAAGGGGCCCGCGAGAAGGTGCGTGCGTTCGTCAACGCGCCCTCCGACCGGGAGATCATCTTCGTCCGGAACGCGACCGAAGCGCTGAACCTGGTCGCCTACTCCTACGGTCTCGCCCGCCTCGGTCCCGGAGATGTCGTGCTCGCGACCGAGCTCGAGCACCACTCGAACTTCGTGCCGTGGCAGTACGTCGCCAGGCGCACCGGGGCCGAGTTCCGCATCGTCCCGATCGACGACGCGGGCGACCCCATGCTCGACGGCCTCGCCGATCTCGACAACGTGAGGGTGCTCGCGGCCAACGTCGTCTCGAACTCCCTGGGCACGATCGCGGACGTTCCGCGTCTCGCCGCCTGGGCCCACGAGCGGGGAGCGATCCTCGTCTGCGACGCGGCTCAGGCCGCCCCTCACGTGCGGCTCGACGTCGAGGCGCTCGGCGCGGACTTCATCGCCGTCTCGGGGCACAAGATGTGCGGCCCGAGCGGGATCGGCTTCCTGTGGGGCCGCGCCGAGCTCCTCCAGAGCATGGAGCCGTTCCTGCTCGGCGGTCACATGATCCGTAGCGTCGGCGACCAGGAGACGAGCTGGGCAGAGCTGCCGGCGAAGTTCGAGGCCGGCACCTCGCCGGTCGCGGAAGCCGTCGGCCTGGGGGCTGCGATCGACTACCTCGAGGCCGTCGGGCTGGAGGCGATCGAGGCCCACGAGCACGCGCTCGCCGCCTACGCGCTCGACGTGCTCTCGGAGATCCCGGGCGTCACGCTCTACGGCCCGCCGCCCGAGCGTCGCGCCGGGATCGTCATGTTCGACGTCGAGGGCGTCCATCCGCACGACCTGGCGCAGATCCTCGATCTCGACGCGATCGCGATCCGCGCCGGTCACCATTGCTGCCAGCCGTTGATGCGCAAGCTCGGCGTCCCGGCGACGAGCCGCGCGAGCTTCTACCTCTACACCGTGACCGAGGAGATCGACCGTCTCGCCGCCGGCGTCCGCCGCGCGAAGGAGCTCATGGCATGAGCCGTAGGCTTGATGGAGGCTTCAGTGATGCAGGCGGGTGGCCAGGTCGTGTGCGTGTGGTCGGAGGCGCCGGCTTGGCCGGCGCCGGAGCGGGACGGCTGGGCGTGAGCCGTAGGCTTGATGGAGGCTTCAGTGATGCAGGCGGGTGGCCAGGTCGTGTGCGTGTGGTCGGAGGCGCCGGCCGGCCGGCGCCGGAGCGGGCCGGGAGAAAATGAGCGAGTTTGAAGACTTGTATCGCGAGGTCATCCTCGATCACTACAAGCACCCGCACAACCACGGGCTGCCGGAGCACGCCGACGCGCATGCGGAAGGCCAGAATCCGCTTTGCGGCGACGAGGTCTCGATCTCGATCCGCTTCGCCCCGGACGGCGAGACGATCGAGGAGATCGGGTTCGACGGACGGGGCTGCGCGATCTCGCAGGCCGCGACCTCGATGCTCACCGACCTCGTGAAGGGCAAGACCGCGACGGAGGTCGCCGCGCTGCCCAAGGAGGAGCTCCTCGACGAGATCGGGATCCCGCTGACCCCGGTACGCATGAAGTGCGCGCTCCTCGGGCTCGGGGTCGTCAAGGTCGCGCTCAACCGCTCCAAGGGGACGGCGCTCCCCGAGGAGTGGCAGGGCCTCGAGATTGTCTGAGGTGGTCGTCGCTCCGCTCGCGGAGCTGCCAGACGGGACGATGAAGCTCGTGGAGCACGATGCCCTCACGATCGGCGTCTACAACTGCGGCGGCGAGTTGCGCGCGATCGAGGACCGCTGCTCGCACGACGACGGCCCGCTGTGCGAGGGCGCCTGGGACCGGGAGAGCTGCACGGTCGTCTGCCCGCGCCACGGGGCTCGCTTCGACCTCGGTAGCGGACGCCCGTTGACGCTTCCGGCCTACCTCCCCGTCCGGGTCTTCCCGGTACGCGTCCTCGACGGTGTCGTCCTCGTCGACGTTGGCGACTGACGCCCTTCGCCGCTGCTGGGACACGCCCGATCCCGGCTACCTCCTCTACCACGACGAGGAGTGGGGCCGGCCGGTGCGCGACGAGCGGGGCATCTACGAGCGCCTCTGCCTCGAGGGGTTCCAGTCGGGCCTCTCGTGGCTGACGATCCTCCGCAAGCGGCCGGCGTTCCGCGAGGCGTTCGCCGGTTTCGATCCCGACCGGGTCGCGGCGTTCGGCGGTGGCGATGTCGAGCGACTCCTCGACGACGCCGGGATCGTCCGTCACCGCGGGAAGATCGAGGCGGCGATCGCGAACGCGCAGGCAACGGTTGCCCTGCGTGCATCGGAGCAACCGCTCGCGGAGCTCTTCTGGGCCTACCGCTCCGAGGCCGCGGTCGCCCCCGCCTCGCATCTCGACGTGCCGGCGGCGACGCCGGGCTCGACGGCGCTCTCCAAGCAGCTCCGCACCGCGGGCTTCCGGTTCGTCGGGCCGACGACGGTGTACGCGGCGATGCAGGCCTGCGGCGTCGTCAACGATCACCTGGCCGCCTGCTGGGTGCGCGACGAGGTCGAGCGGGAGCGCAGCCGCTGATGCTCGACGAGCGCGTCAAGGCGGTCCTGCGACGGCTCGAGGAGGAGAACGAGCACGAGATCAGGCTCGACCTGCCGTTCACCGAGCGCTCGCTCCAGATCGAGCCGACGAGCGGCGCGCTCCTGTTCGCGCTCGCGGCCGGCCGGCCCGGATGCGAGGTGCTCGAGATCGGCGGCTCACGCGGCTACTCGACGATCTGGCTTGCCGCCGCCGCGCGCCTGCACGGCGGCCGTGTCACCTCGCTCGAGGCCGATCCGGCCAAGCTCGAAGCCTCTGCCCGGAACATCGCGGACGCCGGTCTCGCCGAATGGGTCGAGGTCATCGCCGGCGACGCGTTCGGGTCGCTCGAGCGCCTCGACGGGCCGTTCGACGTCGTCTTCCTGGATGCCTGGAAGGACGACTACGAGGCCTACTTCCGGCTCGCCCGCAAACGCGTGGAGGCGGGTGCGGTGATCGTCGCCGACAACGTCGTCTCCGACGCTCGTCTCGCGGCCTACTCCGCCGAGCGCCAGGCCGACCCGGGCCTCGCCAGCGTCACCGTTCCGCTCGACAGCGGTCTCGAGGTCACATCCGTCTTGACCGGCTGGCTACTATCGGATTAACCGCGGAAAGGAGGTGGTCCGGTAGATGGAGATTTCCAGTACGGGCAGTGGAGGTGCTAGCTCGTAGGGGTGTATCCCCGGGACCTTGACGGGGAATCGCCTAGCCAGCGTGGGGGATATCGCCAAGCGCGCCGCCGCCGTGACGTTGACGGTGGGCCGGAAGCGCCCCTACGAAACCCAAGCTAGTTACCGGGCCGAGGCCGCCCCGCAAGGGCGGCCTCGGTCGTTAAGCCTCGGCTGTCCACGCTCGAGCGTGGCTCTTCTGGTGCGCCGGCGCCGGACGAGCACGAACCTGGGCGTCCCGACGGCAGCGGCCTTGACACGTTCAGTCTGACAGACGGATCGCAGAGGGGCTGTGGACGAGAATTGGCAAATCCGCCACAGACATCGGGCCGGCGGTCTCGTAGAATTGGCATTGAGGGTGGCGGGTTGGCTTCCCCACCCCGGGTGGGGCTTCCTTGTGCGGGCGGTTTGCAGATCGGCTGCCGCCCGCCGCATTCGGCGGCCGCGAGTCGACGCGCCGGAGTCCCCCTTCGGGCACGTCCGGGGCCGCGATTGCAGGCTCCTTCGCTAGGCTGGCCTTATGGCTGCCACGCGAACCATCGAGCTGAAGACCGAGGTTCCGGGGCCGCGGTCGCGCGCGATCGTGGCGCGGATCGCAAAGGCCGTGGCGAGCCCGCTCGCGCTCACGTTCCCGGTCGTCGCCGACTCCGCGCTCGGTGCGACGATCACGGACGTCGACGGCAACACCTTCATCGACTTCGCAGGCGGGGTCGGGAGCGTCAACGTGGGGCACCGGCATCCGGAGGTCGTCGCTGCGGCTCACGAGCAGCTCGACCGGTTCGCCCACACCGATTTCACGGTCGTCCCCTATGAGGCCTACGTGGCGCTCGCCGAGCGGCTGGCCGAGCGTGTACCGATCTCCGGCCCGGTCAAGGCTGCGTTCTTCAACGCGGGCACCGAGGCTGTCGAGAACGCGGTCAAGTTCGCCCGGGCCTACACGGGCCGCCCGGCCGTGATCGGCTTCGAGGGCGCCTTCCACGGGCGGACGCTGCTCTCGCTCACCCTCACCTCCAAAGTGCACCCGTACAAGGCGGGCCTGGGCCCGTTTGCGCCCGAGGTCTACCGCGTGCCGTTCCCGAACGAGTATCGCGGGGTCTCCTCCGACGATGCCCTCGCCGCGCTCGACCGCGCCTTCACCACGCTTGTCGCCCCCGAGACCGTCGCCGCGATCGTCATCGAGCCCGTGCAGGGCGAAGGCGGCTTCATCGTCGCGCCGGCGGAGTTCATCCAGGCGCTCCGGCGGATCTGCGACCGGCACGGGATCGTGCTCGTCGCCGACGAGGTGCAGTCCGGATTCGGGCGCACGGGCCGGTTCTTCGCGATGGAGCACATGGGCGTCGAGCCCGACCTGATCTGCGTCGCGAAGTCGATCGCCAACGGCCTGCCGCTCTCGGGCGTGCTCGGCCGGGCCGAGATCATGGACGCGCCCGTCCTGAGCGGCGTCGGCGGCACCTTCGTCGGGAACCCGGTTGCCCAGGCGGCGGCACTCGCCGTTCTGGACGTGATCGACGACGAGGACCTGATCGAGCGGTCGGCGACGATCGGGGAGACGATCCAGGCCCGCATGCTCGCCTGGCAGGAGCGATGGGCCGCGATCGGCGATGTTCGCGGGCTCGGAGCGATGCGGGCGATCGAGCTCGTCTCGGACCCGGCGACCCGCGCACCATCGAAGGAGCTGGCCCAGCGTGTCGTCCACGAGGCGTTCCTGCGAGGGCTTCTCCTGATCACCTGCGGCGTCCACGGCAACTGCATTCGCGTTCTCGTGCCGCTCGTGATCGCCGACGGTCAGCTCGAGGAAGCGCTCGGCGTCTGGGAAGAGGCGCTCGAGGCCGCCCTCAGCTGACGTTCGACCCGGGAGCTTCCGCGCGATGATGCCCGGCGACGTCGTCGCGGAGCGCTACGAGCTGAAGGAGCTCGTCGGCGCCGGCGGCATGTCGAGTGTCTACCGGGCGCGAGATCGAGAGCTCGAGCGCACCGTTGCGCTCAAGGTGCTCCACGAGCGGCTCGCCGCGCAGCAGGACGTCGTCGACCGATTCGGGCGGGAGGCGAGGCTGGTGGCGCGCCTGGCCCACCACAACATCGTCGCCGTGATCGACCGCGGCGAGTTCCAGGGCAGCCCGTTCATCGTCTTCGAGTACATCGACGGGGAGAACCTGAAGCAGCTCGTCGCCCGCGACGGCCCGCTGTCCGTCGAGCGGGCCCTCGAGCTCGCGATCGAGATCGCCCGCGCGCTTGCCTACGCCCACCAGGAAGGCTTCGTGCACCGCGACGTCAAGCCCCAGAACGTGCTCCTCAACGGCAAGGGCGAGCCGAAGGTGACCGACTTCGGAATCGCCCGGTCGCTCGAGGCGCAGGAAGGCGAGACCCAGACCGGCACGGTGCTCGGCACCTGCGACTACATCTCTCCCGAGCAGGCGCAGGGCCGCCGGGTCGACGAGCTCTCCGATGTCTACTCGCTCGGGATCGTCCTCTACGAGATGCTCACGAGCGAGGTGCCGTTCACCGGCGACAACTTCGTCGCGGTCGCGATGCAGCACATCAACACCCCACCGCCTCCGGTCAGCCTCAAGCGACCCGACGTGCCCAGGCGAGTCGAGGCCGCCGTCGACCGCGCACTCGCGAAGGAGCCGTCGGAGCGCTTCTACAGCATGACCGACTTCTGCTCGGAGCTTCAGGCCTGCCTGGCCGAGGCACGCGGCGCCGAGGACACCTCGGCAACCGGAGTGCTCCCCGCGCTCGGTCGGCGACGCCCGAGGCGTCGGGCGCGCCCGAAGCGGCCGCGGATCGACAAGCGCTCGGCTATCCTCGCCGCCCTCGTCCTGGGTGCGGCCGGTGCCGTCGCGATCGCGATCGCGTTGAGCTCCGGCGGAGGATCATCCCTCTTCGGTGACGGGGCCTCCGCGATCCCGCTGAAGGCGCTGGCTGCCTACGACCCCGACGGCGACCAGCACGAGAACGACCAGCTCGTGCCGAGAGCGACCGACGGCAGCGCCGCGAGCTTCTGGGCGACGGAGGTCTACCGGTACCCGGACGGCGGCCTCGGCAAGGCAGGCGTCGGGATCGTCGTCGACGCCGGCTCCTCACGCACGGTGCGGACGATCACGATCGCCTCGAACACGCCCGGTTACACGGCCGAGATCGAGTCCGGAACGAGCGCCACCGGGCCCTTCACCGTCGTCTCGTCGCCCCAGAAAGCCTCGGCGAAGACGACCTTCCACCTCTCGGGCGCCGCCGCCGAGTACTACCTCGTCTGGATCACCAATCGCGGCAGTGCCGGCTCGGTGCACCTGAACGAGATCACGGCGACCTGATGCCCGTCAGTACTCGAGCAGGCGCCGCCGCTCGTGGCGCTCGAGCGCAAGCTCGACCAGCCGGTCGAGCAGGTCGCCGTAGGCGACGCCGGAGGCCTCGAACAGGCTTGCGTAGACGCTCGTCTCGGTGAAGCCGGGGATCGTGTTCAGCTCGTTCACGAGCACCTCACCGTCGGTGCGCACGAACATGTCGACCCGGGCCATCCCCTCGCAGCCGATCGCGACGAACGAGCGAACCGCGAGCTCCTGGGCCCGGCGCGCCTGCTCGGAGCTGATCCGCGCGGGCACGACGAGAGCCATCTCTCCGGCTTCGTACTTGGCCTCGAAGTCGTACCACTCGTTGTTCGTCACCTCGATCTCGCCGGGGATCGAGGCGATCGGCTCGAGATTGCCGAGCACGCCCACCTCGATCTCGATCCCGGCGACGAAATCCTCGATCAGCACCTTCTCGTCGTGACGGAAGGCGAGCGCGACGGCCTCGGCGAGCTCCGCCTCGTCGTGAGCCTTCGAGATCCCGACCGATGAGCCGAGCCGCGCCGGCTTCACGAACACCGGGAACTCGTAGGGGCTCACGGCGGGATCGCCGGGTCGCAGCGTGACGTTCCGCGTGACGGGAACGCCGTTGTCGCGAAGGACCGACTTGAACAGGTCCTTGTCCATCGCGAGCGCCGAGGCGGCGACGCCGGCACCGACGTAGGGGATCCCCGCGAGCTCGAGCAGGCCCTGAACGGTGCCGTCCTCGCCGAACGGCCCGTGCAGCGCCGGAAAGACGACGTCGACGTCGGTCAAGGTGGTCGCAATCGCCTGCCCGGGCAGGCGAGGCTCGAGCGCTGCCGCTCCGTCCGGCGCCTTCCAGCTCGCCAGGCGAGCGCGACGCCTCGAGGGCCCACCGCCCGGTGCGGTCGATCTCGATCGAGACGACCTCGTTTCCGCGCTCACCGAGCGCGGCCATGATGCTTCGCGCCGAGGCGACCGAGATCTCGTGCTCGCTCGATCGGCCCCCCGAGACGACGGCGATCCGGCGGATCACTGCGCCGGAGTCGTGGCGCCGGTGGTCGTCGTCGCCGTCGTGGTCGTTGTCGTCGCGGTGGTCTCGGTGGTGGTGGTGGACGCCGTGGTGGTGGACGGCGTAGTGGTGGACGTCGTCGGAGTGGTGGTCGTCGTCGTGACGGTGGTGGGCGTGGCGTGGTCGTTGTCGTGGAGGTCGACGCCGTCACGAGCTGGCCGACGGTGATCGTGATGGTCGATCCCTGCTGCAGCGTCCCGCCTACGGGATCCTGGGCGAGGACGAGGCCCTGCTGCGACGGGTCGGTGACGTCCTGGTGGATCACCGAGACCGTGAAGCCATCCTGGGTGAGGAGTTGCGTCGCCGTGACGGCGTCGTCCTGGGTGACGCTCGGCACCTTCACGAGCTTCGGGCCGCTCGAGACCGTCAGCGTCACGGTCGAGCCGACCGCCACGGAACTGCCGGCGCCCGGGCTCTGCGAGATCACCTGACCGATCGCCGCGGGATTTGCGACCGTCTTCTTCACGACCGCGAAGTTCTGGCCCTTGAGCGCGCTCGCAGCGTCCGCGTAGGGCTCGGAGGTCACGTCGGGACCTGAACGGTCTGCGGCCCCTGGGAGACGTTGATCTGCACCGTGGAGCCTTCGAGGACGAGCGTGCCTGCGGCCGGTTTCGTCGCCGTCACCGTCCCGGCGGCGACCGTCGGCGAGTGGACCTTGAAGACCTTGAAGCGCAGTCCCTTGCTCGCGAGGTCGGAGACGGCCTGGGTCTCGGATTCGCCCTTGACCTCGGGCACGGTCGACTTCGGCTTGCCCGTCGAGACGGTGAGCGTCACGACGGTGTCCCTCGCGACGGGCACGCCCGGGCCCGGGTTCTGGCTGATCACGCGATCCTCGCCCACCGTCGCGCTCGCCTCCTTCTCGACCCGGGACTGGAGGCCCTGCTGCTCGAGCTTCTGCTGGGCGAGCGATGCGAGCAGGTCACCGACGTCCACGACGGCGACCGGCCTGTTCGAGTCGATCGCCGCCGTGGCCTTGTGGTAGATCAGGTAGCCGCCGACGCCCGCGATCGCCAACGCCAGGAGACCGAGGACCATCGGCCACCGCGAGCGCCGCCGGGCCCGCTCCTCGTAGAAGGACGGCGGCCGGTAGGCGGGCGGCGGCGAGGTGGTGTCCCGGCAGCCGGCGGCACGATGGTCGTGAGCGCCGAGGTCGTCCCGGCACCTGCCAGGACCTGCGTCATCGCCTCCTCGGTCTGATTCGAGACCGAGGCGCCTCGCGCGACTCGCGCCAGGTCGGCGTCCATCTCCTCGGCCGAGGAGTAGCGCTGCTCGGGGTCCTTCGCGAGCGCACGCATCACGACCGCGTCGAGGTCGTGCGAGATCTCGGGCCGGAGCTTCGACGGCGGGTCGGGCACCGCCGAGAGGTGCTTCATCGCGATCTCGACCGCGGCGTCGCCGGTGAACGGCACCTTCCCGGTCAGCATCTCGTAGAGGACGATCCCGAGCGAGTAGAGATCGGAGCGCTGGTCGACCGGCTTCCCGCGCGCCTGCTCGGGCGAGAGGTACTGCGCGGTGCCGACGATCGAGCCCGCCTCGGTCATCTGCGAGGCGCCGGAGCGGGCGATCCCGAAGTCGGTGACCTTGATGTTCCAGTCGGGGCTCACGATCACGTTGTGCGGCTTGATGTCGCGATGCACGATCTCGTTGCGGTGCGCCTCGGCGAGCGCGCTCAGGATCTCGCGCGCGAACTTGATCGCGGTCAGCGGCGGCGTCGGCCCCTTGCGGACGAGCAGCTCCTTCAGCGTCGGCCCGTCGAGGTACTCCATCGCGATGTAGTAGGTGCCCTCCGCCTGGCCGCGGTCGTAGATCCGCACGATGTGCGGATGGCTGAGGCCGGCGGCGTTGCGCGCCTCCCGCTTGAACCGCTCGACGAACTGCTCGTCCCGCGCGTGCCGCTCGTTCAGCATCTTGAGCGCGACCTTGCGCCCGAGCTCCTCGTCCTCGGCCAGGTACACCTCGGCCATCCCGCCCGAGCCGAGCTTGCGCAGGATCAGGTAGCGGCGGTCGAACCGCCGGCCGATCAGGGGATCGTCTGGGTCAGTTGTTGCCATTGCTCCCGGTGCTCTGGTTCGACGGGGCAGGCAGGATCGCCTGCATCAGCTGCCGTGCGATCGGGGCCGCGATCGCGCCTCCGAAGCCGTTCGACTGCGCCTCGACGAGCACCGCGCCCGCGACGACAGGGTTGTCGGCGGGGGCGAAGAAGATGAACCACGCGTCGTAGACGGTGTTGCACGAGCAGGTCTCGGCGGTGCCCGTCTTCCCGGCGACGACCACGCCCGGGATCTGGGCTGCGGTGCCCGTGCCGGCCTGAACGACCTCGACCATCATGTTCTTCAGCTCGCCCGCCGTCGCCGGCTTCGTCGCCTGGCGCCAGACGTGCGGATGCAGCTTCGCGACGACCGAGCCGCTCGGTGAGAGCACCCTCTTGATCAGCGTCGGCTTCATCTCCGTGCCGTTGTTCGCGACCGCGGCCGCGACCAGGGCCATCTGGAGGGGGGTCGCGAGCAGCTTGCCCTGCCCGAAGGCTGTGCGGCCCGGATCGACCTCGGAGTACTGCTTGGAGCTCGACGGATCGAAGAGGCTGCTGCCCTGGTACAGCCCGGAGGCCGAGCGGGCATCGGACGGGGTCTCGAGCGGCGGCACCGAGTAGAATCCGAACTTCTTCGCCTCGTCGATCAGCCGCTGCGGCCCGAGCTTGATCCCGATGTTGCAGAAGACCGCGTTGATCGAGTGCTGGTAGGCCTCGACCAGGTTCACGAGCCCGAATGCCTCCGGCCCGCTCTGGTCGAGGGCGTTCTTGATCGTCTGGCCGTACTCGGTGCAGTAGCCCGGGTCGTCGAACGTCGAATCCGGGGTGTAGACGCCGTCGTCGAGGGCCGCAGCCGCGGTGATCGTCTTGAAGGTCGAGCCCGGCGGGTAGAGGCCCTGCGTCGCCCGGTTGAGGAGCGGTGCCGCCGGCTCGGGCGGGCACGGGCTCTTCGTCGCCTGGACCTTCGCGTAGCCCGAGGGCTGCTCGATCAGGTTCGCGTCGAAGCCGGGAGTCGAGGCCATCACGTCCACCGCGCCGGTCTTCGGGTTGAGCACGACCGCCGCGCCGCACGTGCCGGCGAGAAGCCGGTCGGCGAGGCGCTGCGCCCCGGCGTGCAAGGTGAGGACAAGGCTGTTCCCCTTGATCGTCGTACCCTTGAGCCGGTCGCCGACGGTGTCGAAGAGGGTGCTGAGGTCGTCGTTGGAGGCCGTCAGGTAGCTGTTCTCCGTCCGTTCGATCCCGGCGCGCGACCGGCTCGTCGTCGAGTAGCCGACGACCTGTGGCGCGAGGCTCCCCTGGGGGTAGGTACGCAGGTAGAGCGTCTGCCCGTCGACCTTCTTGCGGACGTTCGTCGCGAGCACCGTCTTGCCGTTGGCCGCGTAGATCGTGCCGCGGTCGATCGAGAACTGCGCGACGCGCTGGATCTCGTTGTCCTGCTGCGCGGCCAGGCCGGCCGAGGCCCACGTCTGCCAGTAGGTCGTCGCGACGATCAGCGAGGCGAGCAGGACGAGCGCCACCAGTGCGACCTGTGAGATCTGACGGTTCACGTCGAGTTCGCCCGGTGGGAGACGAGCAGGAGGCCTGCGAGCAGCAGGAAGTTCGCGAGGATCGAGGAGCCGCCGTACGAGACGAACGGAAGCGTGATGCCCGTGAGCGGGATCACCCGCTCGATGCCCCCGACGATGACGAAGGTCTGCAGCGCGAAGCCGAACGTGAGGCCGGCGGCGAGGAGCTTCGAGAACCCGTCGTCGACCCTCAGGGCCAGCTTCATCCCGCGCGCCACGAAGACCATGAACACGAGCAGCAGCGCGGAGACGCCGACGAGTCCGAGCTCCTGGGCAAGCGCGGAGAAGATGAAGTCCGTCTTCACGTCCGGGATCAGCGCCGTGCCGCCGGGCGTCGAGAACGTCCCCTTCCCGAGCCCGGTGCCCGCAAAGCCGCCGTTCGCGATCGAGTAGAGCGACTTCATCAGCTGGTAGCTCTGGCAGTCCTGGCGGAGCGTCAGCGTCCCGCTCTGCGGGCAGTACACCTTGTGCTGGGTGATCGGGTGCAGCCAGATCGTGATTCGCTCGGCGACGTGGGGGATCTCGCGATCCGCTGCGAGGCCGCCGATTGCGAAGAGGCCGAGCCCGGCGAGGACGAACGAGAGCCTCGCGGTCGCGACGTAGAGCATCGCGATGAAGATGCCGAAATAGAGCAGGGCCGAGCCGAGGTCGTTGGTGGCGACGAGCACCAGCATCGCCGCCGCCCAGATCACGAGCAGCGGCCCCACATCCTTGAGCCGTCCCTGTGCCAGCACCTCGCGCTTGGCCCGCAGGTACCCCGCCAGGAAGACGATCAGGAAGATCTTCGCGAGCTCGCCCGGCTGGAACTGGAGGCCGCCGACGTGCACCCAGAGCCTGGCACCGTTGATCGTCTCGCCGATCCCGGGGAGCCGCGGCAGGAAGAGCAGCGCGATCGCGCCGACCCCGAAGAGGTACTTGTACGACTCGAGCACCCGGTAGTCGTGGCGGAAGCGGACAAGTGCGGCGCCGAAGAGCGCGACCCCGATCACGATCCAGAGGCCCTGCTTGAACGCGTCGCTCGGGCCGAGGCGGTAGATCTCGGTCAAGCCGACGGCGGTGAGGAAGCCGGCGAGCGGGAGCAGATAGGGGTCCGCGTTGGGGACTGTGGCCCGGGCGATCACGTGCGCGGCCAGATAGAGGCTCATGAAGAACGCGGCGTAGGTGAGCGAGCCCCAGCCGATCACCGACTGGCGTGCGATGTAGACGCTCGCGAAGCCGAGCGCGGTCAGCCCGGCGACGGCGACGAGATAGGCGAGCTCGCGATTGCGCGCGGTCACCGCGGAAGCGCCTCCAGCACGAGCACGACGATCGCCGCGAGGAGGGCGAGGATCACGAGCAGGGCGACCGTCAGGCGGGTTGTCGACGCCGAGGGACCATCGGAGCGGTCAGTCGCCCGGGCCGCGTCGTCCGCCTCGAGCGCGCGCGCGATCTCCGCGGAGGAGACGATCATCGTCACGTCGCGAGGGTCGTCGCCCTCGAGGCCCGGGGGAAGAATGACGCCGTCCTCCGGGTGGAGGGTGTCCTCGTCGTCCGGGTCGGGAGCAGGCGGTGCGGGCGGCAGGAGCTCCTCCGTGGGCTCGGCGTCGCCCTCGGCGACCGTGAACAGGATCGCGGTGATGTTGTCGTCGCCGCCTCCGTCGTTGGCCGCCTTGATCAGCGCTTTCGCCGCCGAGGAGAGGCTCGTCCGGTGCTGCGAGATGATCGCCGTGATCGTCGGGACGTCGACCATCGTCGAGAGCCCGTCCGAGCAGAGCAGGAACACGTCGCCGTCCTCGGCCTGGACGGTGAAGCCATCGACGTCGACGTCCGCCTCGGTCCCGAGGGCCCGCGTGATCACCGAGCGCTGCGGGTGCACGGCCGCCTCCTCGGGCGAGAGCTCCCCACGGCGAACGAGCTCGGCCACGAGCGAGTGGTCGTCGGTCAGCTGCTCGAGCAGGCCGTTCCTGAGCCGGTAGGCCCGCGAGTCGCCGACATGGCCGATCGCGACCGCCCCGTCCGCCTGCACCAGCGCGACTGTCATGGTGGTGCCCATCCCCGAGGCGGACCGGTCGTCCTTCGCGCGCTGGTGCACGCGCCGGTTTGCCGCCTTGATCAACCCGACCACGCGTTCCTCGCCGCTCGCGGCCGGGTCGACCGGGACCTGCGCCACGGTCTCGGCGGCCAGGGAGGAGGCGAGCTCGCCGGCCTGCGCGCCGCCCATCCCGTCGGCGACGGCGAATACCGGCGGGTCGGCGACGTAGGAATCCTCGTTGTGGCGCCGCTTGCGGCCCGTGCTCGAGTCGGCTGCGGACTGATCAACTCTCATGACTGAGCCACTCTCATGACTGAGCGACTCTCATGACTGAGCGACTCTCACCGCTCGAACCTCAGGTCCGTCTGGCCGATCCGTACCACGTCGCCCGGCAGGAGCCGCCGGTCGCCGTCGAGACGGATCCCGTTCACGTAGGTGCCGTTCGTCGAGCCGATGTCGGCGACGTACACGCCGTCCCGCCGAGGCTCGAACCGCGCGTGGCGACCCGAGGCGTACTCGTCGCTCCCGAGCGGAACGTCGTTGTCCGAGCCGCGCCCGATCGTGAGAGCGCTCGAGTCGATCGTGAACACCTCGCCCTCCTCGAGCGCTTCGCTCTCCACCACGACGAGGCGGCCGAGCTCCCGCGCGACCGGCTGGGCGAGCAGCGCCGATGCCTGCTGGGGCGAGAGGATCATCGACTCCTGCGGCAGGCGAAGGTCCCGGGCCGCAGAGCGGACGATGCGCCAGATGAAGAGGTAGAGGAGGACGAGGAACGCGATCTTGAGAACAAGGAGGGTGGACTCGACTCCGACGGACGCGACCACTTGGCCACTACCCCAGCTCTTGGCTGAAGGAGATCTCGGTCGATCCGATCGTGAAGCGAACGCCGTCGGTCAGCTCGAGCTCCTTCACGCGCTTGCCGTCCACCTCGATGCCGTTCGTCGATCCCAGGTCGACGACGGTGAAGCCTGTCCCGGTCCGGCGGACCTCGGCGTGCCGGCGCGAGACGTTCGGATCGGTCACCCTGATCTCGCACTCCTTGGAGCGGCCGATCACCACCGGCCGCGGCGGAAGCTCGAAGCGCTCCTCGCCGATCAGGAGCGCCGCGATCTCGACCGGCTCCTCGGGCGCCGGCTCCTCTGCGGACGGCGGCAAGGGGGTCGTCTCGGGCCGGTAGACCATCGTGCCGGCGGCAGGCCGGGTCTCGGGCACTCCAGGCTGCGGCTTGGGGCCGCGGACGAGTCGCACCGCGATCCCGAACTCGCCGACGTCGAGGTCGGCGTCGGTCTCGAGCTTCACTTTCGGTGGGGTCAGGAGCACGTAGCGCTCGCGCCGGGCGTGCTCGGCCAGGTAGTCCTGCAGCTCCTCGCAGAGCTGCGGCTCGTAATCCGAGAACTGGTCGCGGTCGGAGGGCGCCAGGTAGACGCTGTACTCGTTCGGCACGTAGACCCGGGAGACCGAGACGCTCCGGTGGTCGTCCATCTCCTTGACGAGCTTCCGGGCGAGCTCGACCGGCTGCACGTTCGACCTGAACGCGCGCCCGAAAAGGCCCTCGAAGATCGACTCGAGCTTGGACTCGATGCTCCTCAGGACGGGCATCGTCCTCCGGCGAACGCGGCAAAGCCAATGCGGCAGGCAGTCGGAGATGGCAACGAGCGTCTCATGGGTTCCTGAGGCCTCGGGGTGGCCGTGGCTCCGATTTCAGTCTAGAGACAGCATCTGAGGCCGCCGTCCCGGCACCGGGGTAGGCTCGGTCCCCGGTTGGCCCGGCAGATGCCCCGATGATCAAGTACATCGGCTCCAAACGGGCTCTCGTCCCGCTGATCGGCGTCGTCGTCGAGCAGCTTCCGGTGCGCTCGGCCTGTGATCTCTTCGCAGGGACGACCAGGGTCGGCCAGGCCATGCGCGCGCTCGGGCTCGCCGTCCACTCGAACGACCTCGCCACCTACTCGGAGGCCTTCGGGCAGGCCTACATCGCCGCAGACGGCTCCCTCGAGCGCGCCCGGCTGGCCGCGATCGTCGGCGAGCTGGCGGCGCTCCCGGGACGGGACGGCTACGTGACCGAGGCCTTCTGCCACAAGGCGCGGTACCTGCAGCCGCACAACGGCCGGAGGATCGATGCGATCCGCGATGCGATCGACGGCTACGAGCTCTCGCCGCTCGAGCGAGGGGTGCTGCTGACGGCGCTCGTCGAGGCCGCCGACCGCGTCGACAGCACGACCGGCCTGCAGATGGCCTACCTGAAGACGTGGGCGCCTCGGTCCCACGGCGCGCTCGAGCTGCGCCTGCCGGAGGTCGTGCCTGGCCCCGCCGGCACCGTCTCGAGGCTCGACGCGAACGAGCTCGCGCCCCAGCTCGACGTCGATCTCGTCTACATCGACCCGCCGTACAACCAGCACTCCTACTTCTCCAACTACCACGTCTGGGAGACCATCGTCCGCTGGGACGCGCCCGAGGGCTACGGCGTCGCCAACAAGCGGCTGGACTGTCGAGAGCGGCGAAGCGCCTACAACTCGCGCCGGAGCGCTCCGGCGGCTCTGACCGGCCTCATCTCCTCGCTCGTGGCGCCGTGGCTGCTCGTCTCGGTCTCCAACGAGGGTTTCCACGACGCTGCAGAGCTCGAGGCGATCCTCGCGGAGGTCGGCTACGTCGGCAGGATCGACGTCGACGCGAAGCGCTACGTGGGCGCTCAGATCGGGATCTACAACCCGGCTGGCGAGAAGGTCGGCGCGGTCTCGCACCTCCGAAACCGGGAGCATCTCCTGCTCGTCGGGCCCGACCGGGGTCTGGTCGAGGCGCTCGCGGGCGGGGCTCAGGCGGCGACGGGCGCCGCAGGCGGGCGCTCGAGCGCGAGAAAGGCCGCTGTCAGCCAGGCCGCGGCAGCAAACGGCACGAACGCCGCCGCAGGTGCGACGAACGCCGTCACGGCAAGGAGCGCAATGCCGGCTCCCGCGGCAGCCCAGGGGCCGCGGCCGCGAACGGCGGGGAGCGCGGCCGACGCCAGCGTCAGCACAGCGACCTCGGCAAGGACGGTCGGATGCGAGGAGGCGGCATGGCAGAGCGCCCAGGCGACAGCGGTCGGATGAGTGCTGCCGGAGATCCCGAGCCCGCGCGGGGGTAACGCGTCGTCGAACGGGAGGCGGTGACCGCCCAGGCCGGCAACGAGCACGGCGAGAAGTGAGCCGAAGGCGACCTGTGCCATCCGGCGTGCGGGATTCCGTGTCAGCTGCGCGATCAACGGCAGCACGGCAAGCCCGCCGAGCGGGCCGAGCAGCGGGCCCGCGACGAGGACGAGGTTGCTACGAGGCTCATGCCAGGTGAGCGCCGTCCAGGCGGCCGCCGCCGCCGCGAAGAGAAGCGCCAGCCCGAGCGAGATGTTCCCGAGCGGGAAGAGCGTGATCGCAAACGACAGCGGCAACGCCGCACGCGGGAACGCGAACCCGGTCGTTGCGGCGAGGACGGTCAGCCCGACCGGCCATTCCGCGGGATAGAAGGGGAGCGTCGAGGTCACCCACCCGGTCCAGAGCGCCGCGACGGCGACCGGCGCGAGCCGCTGGCGTGCCAGCCTTCCGACGTTCAGCTCGCGTCTCGGCCGCGGATCGCGCGCGATCGCCTCGCCGGGCTTGCGCCTGCGCTTCCCCGGCTCGCCGCGCAACTCGGCTGCGAGCTGAGCCGCCTTCGGGCGCTTCGCAGGATCGAGCTCGAGCGCACCCGCGACGGCGGCGAGAAGCGGCTCGGGCAGGTCGGGCCTGATCGACTCGAGCGGCGGTGCTCCCGCCCGGATCCGCCGCGAGGTTCCCGCGGCGTTGCTGCTCCGGAACGGATGGCGGCCGGCAAGGGACTCCCACAGCATCACCCCGACCGCCCAGATGTCGGCCGCCGCGGTCGCGGTCTCGCCCTTCAGCCGCTCGGGCGAGACGTACGTGAGCGTTCCCGGCACGTCCCCGACCGCGGTCAGCGTGTCGAACTCGTCCATCTGCGCGAGCCCGAAGTCGAGCAGCCGGATGTCGACCTCCGCGGCCTCGCCGAGCAGCACGTTCGACGGTTTCACGTCCCGATGCACGATCCCCTTGCCATGGGCATGGGCCAGCGCGTCGAGAAGCTGCGCGGCCGCCTCGACCGCGTCCCGGTCGTCGAGCTCGCCGGCGGCGAGCGCCTGGCGCAGCGTCTTGCCCGGCACGTACTCGTAGGCAATGAAGATGTGGTCCGTGTCCCGGGCCAGCGCATAGATCCGCTGGCAGCGCGGATGCCGGAGCTCCGAGGCGGCACGAGCCTCACGCTCGGCGCGCTCGGCGACCCTGCCCTCACGCGGAACCATCTTCAACGCGACATCCAGGCCGTTGCGCTCGTCACGCGCCAGCCACACGTGGCCCATGCCACCGGAGCCGAGCGGCTTCAGCGGCCGGTAGCGTCCGAGGATCAGGTCATGCGCGAGCGCAGAGGCCACCTCGGCTTCTACTTCGCGCCCAGGAGAAGTCCTCTCTCCGCCGAAGAGGCGTCAGATACGGTCAGGGCACATGAGCTCATCCGACGACGACATCGAATTCGACTTTTTCGACGAGGAAGAGCCCGCAACGGTCGAGGCTTCCTCGCAGCAGCCGCGCATGCGGCTGCCGCAGCGACCGATGGCGGGCCGCCTTCGCCGCCCGCGTGGGCCCGGCGGGCCCGGCGGCGGCTCCCAGGCTCCGCTCAAGCCGCTCTCGCGCCTCCTCGTCCTCGTCGTCTCGGTCACCGTCATCCTCTTCGGCTTCACCTTCGTGATCTCGTCCTGCGCAGGTGAGTCCACCCACTCCAGGTACGCCAAGTACGTCGACAAGGTCAACACGATCGCGAGCCAGTCGACGACCGACGGGCAAGACACCGTTGCGGCCCTCACCACCCAGGGGCTCTCGACGACCGCGATCGTCTCCAAGCTCGACACGATCGCCGCCGACGAGCAGCAGAACGTCAACGCCGCCGCCACCCTCTCGCCGCCCGGCAAGCTCCGCGCCGAGCACGAGCACCTCCTCGAGGCGCTCGAGCTGCGCGTCAGCGGCGTCAGCGGCCTCGCCAGGGCCTTCCAGAAGACCGTCGGCTCCAAGAGCAAGGAGAGTGCCGAGGCCATTGCCCTCTCCCAGCAGGCCTACCGGCTCCTTGCCAGCGACATCGTCTGGGACGACCTCTTCATGGTCCCCGCCAACCACCAGATCGAGCTCGACGGCGTCCACCAGGTCAACATCTCGGAATCGCACTTCCTGGCCAACCCCGACCTGGTGATCACGGAGCACGCGATGTCCGAGATCCTCGCCCGGATCAGCGGGTCGACCGGGTCGAGCACGCCGAGCGGCCTCCACGGCACCGACGTCGTCTCCGTCGCCGCGCTCCCCAACGGCGCCGGCGGCGCCTCCCAGGTACTGAGCGCCGGCACCCTGAACACCGTCACGACCAGCTCGAGCCTCCTCTTCAAGGTCACGATCCACGACGGAGGGATCTCCCAGGAGGTCCAGATCCCGGTCACCCTCACGATCGGGCGCCCGCAAGCGCAGGGAGGCCCGATCACGCGAACCAAGAAGATCCAGCTCATCGACCCCGGCGACGATGCCTCCGTCGTGTTCGGAGACCTCGGACAGGTGCCGTTCGCCTCCCAGACGACCGTCTCCGTCGACGTCGCGAAGGTCCCCGGTGAGACGAACGTCGGCAACAACTCCGCCCAGTACAACGTCATCTTCTCGCTGCCGGCCTAGCTGAGGGGTGCACGCCTCGGGCAACGCAGCCGCCGCTGTCGCCGCCGTCGGGATCGTCGTCGGCGCAGCCGGCTTCGTCCTCGCCTGGCTCGCCTGGACACGCGTGAGGCGCCTCCGGGAGGCACAGAAGACGCTCGTCGGCGGCAGCCGGAAAGACCTCGTCGAGTTCACCGTCTCCCTCCAGGCCCGCATCGACGACCTCCACCGCGCCGTCGACGAGGTCGCCGCCGCCGTCTCGCGCGTCGACAGGCGCGTCGACGGCATCGTCGGCAACACCGCCATCGTCCGCTACGACGCCTACGAAGACACCGGCGGGCACCAATCCTCCTCCGTCGCCCTCATGGACTCCACCCGCACCGGCATCGTCATCACCGCCATCCAGGGCCGCGACTACGCCCGCATCTACATGAAGGAGATCGACCGCGGCCAACCCTCCGTCGCGCTCTCCCCGGAAGAGCAGCAGGCCGTGGAGCGCGCCATGGGAAGGTAAACCGTGGGGGAACCGACAAGGTTCCCCCACGAGCCCCCTCCTCCGGTGTTGAAGGTGGGCCGCGGGTTCTGGTGGTTCGGTCCGGCGCGGTGATCGAAGGTTGCGGGTTGCGTTCGTCCCGGCGGAGCCGGAACGAACGCCTGAGGCCGTACGGGCGCGAGTGCTCATGGCGTCTTGGCGCTCATGGTTATGGCGGGACGCACGGCGTGGTCCTTAGCTCGGCTGCGCCTCGCTAAGTCCGCGGTCTCGCGCCGTCGGTCGAGGCACTGCCGGAGTTGACTTGTAGGTTGAGGGCATGGACTACCTCTTCGTCGATTGCCGGTGGGGGCTTGAGGATCCTGGGATCGGGCGGGGTCAGTATCTGGAAGGGCACATTCCTGGGGCGGTGTTTCTCGATGTTGAGCGGGATCTGGCCGGGCCTGCTGGGATCGGGGGACGGCATCCCTTGCCGGACGCCTCGGCGTTCGCGGCGGCTGTTGGACGGGTGGGCATTGGGGCGGAGACATTCGTGGTTGCGTACGGCTCGCTTGGTGGGGCGGAGCGGCTTTGGTGGCTCTTGCGGCACTTTGGGCACGACGCGTGTGCCGTGATCGACTTTGCCGGCTGGCGGGGGCCGCTCCTGGCGGGTGAGGAACGGGGCGAGCCGGCCGAGTTCGAGTTGCGTCCGAGGGTCGGCGACCTCATCGAACGCGACGAGCTCGCGGCGCGGCTCCAGTCGCTCGTCGTCGTCGATGCTCGTCTCCCTGGGCGCTACCGCGGTGAGGCGAACCCGATCGACCGGGTTCGCGGGCGGGTGCCCGGAGCGCTCAATGCGCCGTGGACCGAGCCGCTGCCCGAGCTTCCCCCGGGGGAGCTCGTCGCCTACTGCGGCTCAGGGGTCACGGCCTGTGTCGTCCTCCACCGGCTCCACCTCGCAGGCCGCGAGGGTCGTCTGTACGTCGGCTCCTGGTCGGAGTGGGAGCAGTATCCCGAGCTGCCGGTCGAGCGCGGCTAGGCTGCGGCGGCGCCGAACGCAGCCAGGTACTGCTCCCAGCGCTGCGGGATCTTCGGGGCCGCGAGGCGGATGAAGAGCACCGGCGCAGGCGGGCGTGGCGGGGTCGGGAGCTCCATCTGCACCTCGTGCGGGAGCCGGTTGCCCTTCCGCAGGTTGCACGGGGCGCAGGAGGTGACGACGTTCTCCCACACCGAGTCGCCGCCGCGCGAGCGCGGGATCACGTGGTCGAGCGTCAGCCGCCCGCTTGTCGTCCCGCAGTAGACGCACCGCCATCCGTCACGGGCGAACAGGGCTCGCCTGGAGATCTTCCGCTGGACGATCCGCGGGACCCGCACGTAGCTCAGGAGACGAATGACGTGTGGCCACGGAAACCTCGTCGTGGCCGAGCAAAGTGGTCGGTCAAGAGCTTCGACCACCTCCGCCTTCCCCTTGTGCACGAGGACGTGCGCGCGTCGGAGCGAGCACACGTTGAGCGGCTCGAAACTGGCGTTCAAGACCAGTACTTGCTGCACGGTCCCTGAAAAGTACCCGAAGGCTCGTGGGGGAACCAACGAGGTTCCCCCACGAGCCCCCTCCTCCATTTCGTCAACCCAGCTCGGGCGTGCCTCCCGCCAGGCAAAGCCCGGCTCCGGCGCTTCTGCCCGCAATCAACAGCGGTCTTCGAACCATCAATCGGGTCCGCGGACTTAGCAAGGCGCAGCCGAGCTAAGGACCACGCTGTGCGTCTCGCCATAACCATGAGCGCCAAGACGCCATGAGCACTCGCGCCCGTACGGCCTCAGGCGTTCGTTCCGGCTCCGCCGGGACGAACGCAACCCGCAACCTTCGATCACCGCGCCGGACCGAACCACCAGAACCCGCGGCCTACCTTCAACACCGGAGGAGGGGGCTCGTGGGGGAACCTCGTTGGTTCCCCCGGTTAAAGAAAGGTGCGGATCGAGTCGCGCTCGATCCGCAGTCCGATCACTCTCGTCCCACCGTCGATCTGCTCGATCGTCTCGGCCGGGACGAGCCGTCGTCTGCGCGCAAGGAAACCTGAGCGAACCGAGAGCGCATCGGGTGTCTCGGCCGAGGTGCCGTACATCGGGCACTCGACCTTGCCGACGATCCGCCCGCGTGCATCGGCCACCAGGTACCCGGCGGTGTCGCGGAGGTCGAGGGCCAGTGCGCTCATCGCCTGCTCACCCTATTCGCGCTACTTCGCAGAATTCCCCAAGCCTGCGTAATGAGTTTGTAAACCGTGTCACGAGGTACCGGCCAGTCTGGAACGGCGCTCGGATGGACTTTGGCCGCTCTCGTCTACGACGGGACCTTCGCCGTCATCACCCACCAGGCGACCCCGAGGGCGCCCAGGTAGGCGGTCGCGACGGCGAGGAGCGCCACCGGCAGGCGCCGGTCATCGGGTCGGCGCGTCCAGGCGTAGGCGAGCGCCGCCTCGGCGAGCAGGGCCACGATGCCGCCGCTCGCGATCCCGTTGCCGATCCGGAGCCACTCGACCGATCCGGGGATGCCCTCGCGCGACTTGGCCCACGAGCCGAACACGACCGTCAGCGCCCACGCGGGAACGGCGACGGCGAGTGTCGTGAGAAGGCCCGCCCGCGCGAGCGCAGGGCCGTGGGCCGAGCGGCGGCCCGCGAAGCCGAGCGCGGCGAGGACGGCGACCCCGCCGAAGAGCGACGCGGCCCCGAGCACGTGGAAGAAGAGCTGTGCGTCCGGTCTCACGAGCGGCGCAGCCCGTTCACGAGGGCTTCCAGACCATCAGCGCGAGGATCGTGACCACGATCAGCCCTGCGCCCCACGAGAGGGCGAGGGTGAGGGGGTCGCGGAGCCGGCGCCGGAGCTCCTCGCTCGGCGCGTCGCCTCCCTCGGCGAGGCTGACGGCGAGGAGGCGCGTCTCGCGCTCGCGCTTGCCGCCTTCCCGGCCCGCGACGCTCGCAACGACGAGCAGGACGATCGCGGCGACGACCCACGAGGTGCCGTACGAGAGCCGCAGGCAATGGACGAGCCAGAGCCCGAAGCCGAGCGAGAGCACCGCGCCGGCGACCACGAGCACGACGACGAAGCGGACGATCCCGAGGAGGAGCGCGACCTCGCTCGGACGTTCGGCCCTCTGGGCGAGAAGCTCGAGAACGGCGGCCGCGACGCTGCCTCCGAGAAACAGGAAGGCCCCGGTCACGTGGAACGCGAGCAGCCACTGCAGGGTCGACACGAGCGCTGAGCGTACGCTCTTCGAGAGCCCTTCTCGCCGATGGACCGCCGCGAACGACACCTCAAGCTCCTGACCGACACGATCGAGGCGGTCAACTCGAGCCTCGACCTCGAGGAGGTGCTCTCGATCGTCGCGACGAAGGTCGCCGACGCCCTTCACGCCGACGCGTGCTTCGTCTACCTGTTCGACGAGCGGGTAGGAGAGCTGATCCTTCGGGCGACGCACGGGACCGCCGTCGAGCAGATGACGCAGAGGCCTCGCATGCGCCCCGGCGACGGGATCACCGGTGCCGCCGCCGCCGAACGCGTACCCGTCATGATCCCGAGCCAGGCGCACCTCGACGAGCGGTTCAAGAGCTTCCCGAACCTGCCCGAGGACGAGTACGAGTCGATCCTCGCCGTGCCGATCCTCGCGCGCGGCGAGCGCCTCGAAGGCGCCCTCAACATCCGCACCCGGCAGCCGCGCGACTTCGGCGAGGACGAGATCGAGCTCCTGCTCGTGATCGCGGCGCAGGTGGCGCAGTCGCTCGAGCACGCCAAGCTCTACGAGGAGGCGCAGCGCCGCGTGCACGAGCTCGAGGCGCTGGCGCGGATCTCCGAGGCGGTCTCCGAGTCGCTCTATCTCGAGGAGTCGCTCGAGGCGATCGTGAAGACGACCATGGATGCGCTCTCGGCGAGCGGCGCGGCGCTCGTGCTCGAGGACGGCGCGATCGCCTGGCCCGAGGGTCACGCGGATGCCTACGCGATCCGCCAGCCGCTCCGCTGGCGGGGGCGCCAGATCGGCGAGCTCGTCGCCGACCGTCCCGTCCCGTTCACCGACTACGACCGCGAGCTGCTCGGCTCGATCGCGCAGCAGGCGGCCGTGGCCCTCGAGCACGGCCGGGCGGTGATGCGGGGGGTGCTCGCCCAGGAGATCCATCACCGCGTCAAGAACAACCTCCAGACGGTCGCGTCGCTCCTGCGCCTCCAGGCACGCGACGCCGACAACGTCGATCCTCGCAAGGCTCTCGACGACTCCGTCAACCGGATCCTCGCGATCGCGGCCGTGCACGAGGTGCTCACCGAGCAGCGGGACGAGGACGTCGATCTCGCCGAGCTCCTCGGCCGTCTGCGCGCCATGCTCGTCCAGGGCGTCGGGGCGGGCCGCGAGGTGGTCGCCGAGTTCGAGCCCGTCTCGCTCGCCGGCCCGCGCGCGACCGCGCTCGCCCTCGTGTTCTCGGAGCTCCTCGGCAACGCGCTGGAGCATGGCGGCACCCGCGTTCGCGTCACTCTCCACAGCGAGGGCGACGATGCGGTGCTCGAGGTGAGCGACGACGGCCCGGGGATCCCTGCGAACCCGCCGAAAGGGACTGGGCTCTCGATCGTCCGGGCGCTCGTGCGCGACGAGCTGGGCGGCAGCCTCGAGCTCGACGGCGCCGACGGGACCCGCGCCCGCGTGCGCTTTCCGGCCTGACCCGCGCTCCCACGTCTCTAGACTCGGTGCGGATGCGGATCCTGCTGGCCGAGGACGAGACGATCATCCGCCTCGACTTGCGGGGCCTCTTGGAGCGCGCCGGCTACGAGGTCGTCGCCGAGGCGCGCGACGGCGAGGAGGCCGTCGAGCTGGCGCGCGAGCTCCAGCCCGACCTGGCGGTCATGGACGTAAAGATGCCTCGTCTCGACGGCATCGAGGCTGCCCGGCAGATCCTGGACGAGCGGCCGATCCCGATCGTGATGCTGACCGCCTTCGGCCAGCGTGAGCTCGTGGATCGTGCTGCCGAAGCGGGTGTGTACGGCTACCTGGTCAAGCCGTTTCGCGAGCAGGACATCCTGCCGGCGATCGAGACCGCCAGGGCCCGGCACGAAGAGCTCACCGCGGTACGCGCCGAGGCGGACTCTCTCGCCGAGGCGCTCGTGGCACGCAAGGCGATCGAGCGAGCCAAGGGACTGCTTGATGCAGAAGGAGAAGCTCACCGAGGCCGACGCGTTCGCCCGTCTTCGCCGGGCGAGCCAGGTCTCCGGACGACCCCTGCGTGTGATTGCCGAGGCCGTCATCGATACGTTCGATCCGTCGTGACTCGTCACGCCCAGGCAGTCGCGGCTCCCATCGGGTTGAGGCAGCGATGACGACGGCGACGCCGCCCAGGGAGCGCTCGCGCACAGGGACCGGGTCGGGAACGGGCGATGCCTGGCGCGTGATCGTCCTCAACGACGATCACAACTCGTTCGACGGCGTCGCCTTCGCGCTTGCCCACACGATCCCCGGTGTCGATTTCGACCAGGGCCTGAGGCTCGCCGCCAAGATCCACACGACAGGGCAGGCCGTCGTCTGGAGCGGCCATCGCGAGCAGGCCGAGCTCTACCACGAGCAGCTCGAGCGCTACGGGCTCACCCTGGCGCCGCTCGAGCGCTGACGCCCAGCGTGTCCTCGGCGGACGGTCTGACGTAGAGGTACGCCTACGCCGCGATCGCGTGACGTAGAGGTACCTCTACGTCGTCGGTCAGGTCTCTGCGCCGTCGAACAGCCGCTCCCAGCGGGAGAGCAGCGCGGTGAGGTCGTCGCGGGCGGCGCGGTGGGCCGCGACGAGGTCGACGTTCGTCCAGTCGTCGGCGAGCCTGAGCTCGAGATCCGCGACGCGTGCCTCGGTGCGCGCGATCTCGCGCTCGACGAGCTCGACCGGGGTCGGGCCCCGCGGACGCTGGCGCTGAAGCCGCTCCTTCTTCGGGGCGGCGGGCTTGGCGACCACCTCCGGCACAGGATCGCGGCGTCGGAGGTACTCGGCCCACCCGCCGGGGTAGGAGACGACGTGCTCGTCCTCGACCGCCAGCAGGCGTCCCGAGACGGCATCGAGGAGCGCACGGTCGTGGGAGATGAGCAGGACCGTGCCTGGGAACGCGAGGAGGGCCGCTTCGAGTGCCTCGCGACTCTCGAGATCCAGATGGTTCGTCGGCTCGTCGAGGACGAGGAAGTTCGCGCCGCTCGCGACGACGTGGGCGAGCCGGAGCCGCCGCCGCTCGCCACCCGAGAGCGCGCTCACGGGCTTCTCGTGCGCCTCCCATCCGGAGAAGAGGAAGCGCCCGAGCAGCTTCTGCGCCTCGGGCCGCCGCAGGCCGGTCGCCGACACGGTCGCGTCGAGCACCGAGCCTCGCTCGTCCAGCTCCGCCTCGTGCTGGGAGAAGTACGCCGGCTCGACGCCGTGGCCGAGATGAACTCGCCCGCTCACCGGCTCGCGCATGCCGAGCAGGGTCTCGATCAGCGTTGTCTTGCCGGAGCCGTTCGGCCCGATCAGCGACACGTGCTCGCCGCGCTCGAGCGCGAGCGACGCCTCGCGCAGGAGCTCCTTGTCGCCGGCCTTGATCTCCAGCCCCTCCGCGTTGAGGACGACGCGCCCCGAGCGGGAGGGGCTCAGGAACTCGAAGCCGAGCGTCCGCGCCGGCGGAGGGGCCGTGTCCGACATGCCGGCCCGGATCCTGTCGATCTCCTTCTGCTTCGACTTCGCCTGGCGCGCCTTCGTGTTCTTGGCGCCGAAGCGCTCGACGAAGCGCTCGAGCTGAGCGATCTTCTCGGCGTCCCGCTCGGCCGTCCGGGCCGCGTGTTGGGCCCGCGCCGCCTGCTCGCGGCGCCAGAGGTGCCACTTGCCCGGGAAGTAGACCGAGCGGCCGCGGTCGAGCTCGAGCACGGCCGTCGTCACCGCCTCGAGGAACCACCGGTCGTGCGCCACGAGGATCACGCCGGCGTCGATCGTCGAGAGCGCCTGCTCGAGCCACTCGATCGTCTCGATGTCGAGGTGGTTCGTCGGCTCGTCGAGCAGCAGCAGGTCAGGCTGCGCCGCAAGCGCGCGTGCCAGTGAGGCGCGCGTCAGCTCCCCGCCCGAGAACGTCGAAAGCGGCCGGTCCAGGTCGTCGTCCGTGAATCCGACCCCCCGCACGACCGCGGCAGCCCGGTCGCGCCAGTCGTAGCCGCCCGCGTGCTCCAGCCGGCCCTGCGCGGCCGCGTACCGAGCCATCGTGCGGCTGTCGTGCGCGCCCGCCTCCATCTCGCGCTCGAGCGAACGAAGCTCGTCCTCGAGGCCGACGAGGTCGGCCGTCCCCGAGAGGACGTAGTCGCGCAGCGACCGGCCGCTCGAGGCCGGCGGGCGCTGGTCGTGCAACGCGACGCGCGCGCTCTTCTCCCACGCGAGCTCGCCGCCCTCGAGCGAGACCTCGCCCGTCAGGGCCCGAAGGAGCGTCGTCTTGCCGGCGCCGTTCGCGCCCGCCAGGGCGAGACGGTCAGGCCGCTCGACCTTGAACGAGACGCCGTCGAACAGCACCGAGCCCGACAGCTCCTTGCGAAGACCCGATGCGATCACGATTGCCACCAGTCCTATTCAAGTGGAGCACGGTCGGTCGCTGCGCGGCTGGCATCATCAGGGGTGGAAACAAGAGTCGAGGAGGGAGCAAGCGCGTTGAAGGTCGCAGTCGCGTTCGACCATCGTGGTGTCGCCCTGCGGGAGGCGGTGCTCTCCGCGCTCGGCGGTCACGAGGTGATCGACCTGGGCACCCACGACGCCTCGGTTCGCATCGACTACCCCGACAAGGCGCGTGAGGTGGGCGAGGCGATCAAGGCGGGCACGGCGCAGCGCGGCGTGATCGTCTGTGGCTCCGGCGCGGGCGCGGCGATCGCCGCCTGCAAGATGGCCGGCATCCGGGCCGCGATCTGCCATGACCTCTACAGCGCCCACCAGGCCGTCGAGCACGACGACATGAACGTCCTCTGCCTCGGCTCCGAGATCGTCGGCGCCTCGGTCGCGGCCGAGCTCGTCGGAGTCTTCATGGGCGCCCGCTTCGACGGCGGCGAGCGGTATGTCGCACGTTTGGAGAAGGTCGCTGCGATGGAAAGGAGTATGGGGAATGGCTGAAACGAGACTCGCGGCCCTGGCTGCCCGAGGGCAGTCGATCTGGATCGACCTCCTCTCCCGGGAGCTCGTCCATTCCGGCGAGCTGAAGCGGCTCGTGGACGAGGACTCGGTGACCGGGCTCACGTCCAACCCGTCGATCTTCCAGAAGGCGATCTCGGGCGGCGGAGACTACGACGCCCAGATCCGGCTGTGCCTCGAGGAGACGGGCGACCCCCGAGCGATCTTCCTCTCGCTCGCGGTCGACGACGTGCGCGATGCCTGCGACGTCCTCCGGCCGGTCTGGGACCGGACGGCCGGCGCCGACGGGTACGTCTCGCTCGAGGTCGACCCCGACCTGGCCTTCGACACGGACGCAACCTTCGCCCAGGCAGTCGAGCTGCACGAGCGCGTCCAGCGGAAGAACCTCTACGTCAAGATCCCCGCGACCAAGCAGGGACTCCCGGCGATCGAGGGGTGCATCGCACGGGGCATCCCGATCAACGTCACGCTCATCTTCTCCCTCGAACGCTATGCCGAGGTCGTCGATGCCTACCAGCGAGGCGTGAGGCGGCTGCTCGCCGAGGACGGCGACCCGTCGAAGGTCCACTCGGTCGCGTCGTTCTTCGTCTCGCGGCTCGACACGGAGGCCGACCGCCGACTCGAGGAGCGCGACCACCCCGAGTTGAAGGGCCGGCTCGGCATCGCCAATGCGAGGCTCGCCTACGACCATTTCACGAAGGCCTTCTCGGGCGAGGCCTGGGACTATCTGGCCGGTGCCGGAGCGACCCGGCAGCGCCCCCTGTGGGCCTCGACCTCGACGAAGGATCCCGCCTACCGCGACGTCATGTACGTCGAGGAGCTGATCGGGCCCGACACCGTGAACACGATGCCGCTCGAGACGCTGACGGCGTTCCGCGACCACGGTGAGGTTCGTGGCGACACCGTGCTCGACGGCGTGGCCGAAGCAGAGCAGCTCCTCGAGGAGCTTGCCGCGGCCGGCGTCGACTACGACGACGTGGTCGCGACGCTCGAGACCGAGGGCGTGCAGAAGTTCGCCGATGCCTTCGACGAGCTGATCGCGGGCATCGAGGCCCGGCGGGGCGAGCTGGCGGCCACTTGACGACCGAACGGCGCGAGCTGGTCGCGCGGATCTGGTCCCGCGACCCGACGGTCTGGACCGGGAAGGACGAGGCACGGTGGCTCGGATGGCTCGACGCGCCGCTGCGGATGCGCGAGGACGCCGAGACGATGCTCCGCCTCGCAGCGGATCTCGCCGAGGGCTTCGAGAGCGTCGTCCTGCTCGGCATGGGAGGCTCGTCGCTTGCGCCCGAGGTGACGCGGTCCATCTTCGGCGTCGAGAGCCTCCATGTGCTCGACACCACGCACCCGCAGGCGATCCGCGAGCTCGAAGCGCGCGTGGATCTCGGCGGCACCCTCTTCGTCGCTGCCTCGAAGTCCGGTTCGACGCTCGAGACGCGTTCCCACGTCGAGTACTTCTGGAAGAAGGCTCCTCACGGGCACCAGTGGGTCGCGATCACCGATCCCGGCTCCTCGCTCGAGGCGCTCGCCGGAAAGCGCTCGTTCTCGGCCGTCGTTCCGGGCGAGCCGACGATCGGCGGCCGCTATTCGGCGCTGTCGCCGTTCGGCCTCCTTCCCGCCGCGCTCATGGGCGTCGATGTGGCGGGACTGCTCGACCGGGCCTGTGAGATGGCCGAGGCCTGCCGCGAGGACGAGGGCAACCCTGGCCTCGAGCTCGGCCTGGCGCTCGGCGAGGGCTGGCGCGAGGGTCGCGACAAGGTCTGCCTGCCCGACGCCGGTGTGTTCGGCCTGTGGGTCGAGCAGCTGATAGCCGAGTCGACCGGCAAGCAGGGCAAGGGCCTCGTTCCCGCGCCCGGGGAAGGCGGCGACGGCCCCGACCGCCAGGCCCACGAGGTGCGGCTGCCCTCGCCGCTCGAGCTCGGCCAGGAGTTCTTCCGCTGGGAGTTCGCGACCGCGGTGGCCGGCTCGATCCTCGGGATCAACCCGTTCGACCAGCCGGACGTCCAGGCGGCGAAGGACAAGACGAAAGAGGTGCTCGCAAGCGGCGACGTCGCGCTCGAGCCCGAAGGCTCGCTGGAGGAGCTCCTCGCCGGGGCGGCACCGCCCGACTACGTCTGCATCCAGGCATTCGTCAATCCGACGGCCGCCAACGAGCAGGCCGTCGACGCCCTGGCGAAGCGGCTTCGCGGCACCGGGTGCGTGGTCACCCACGGCTTCGGCCCGCGCTACCTCCACTCGACCGGCCAGCTCCACAAGGGCGGGCCGAACACGGGCCTCTTCGTCCAGGTCGTCGAGGACTACGGCGCCGAGCTGGCGATTCCCAATCACCCCTACGGCTTTGCCCGGTTGATCCGCGCCCAGGCGGCCGGCGACTTCGAGTCGCTGCGGGAACGCGGCCGGCGCGCCATCCGTGTCCAGCTCGAGGAGATCCGCGCCTGATGCAGCTCGGGATGATCGGCCTCGGCCGCATGGGCGGGAACATGACCAAGCGCCTCGCCGGCGACGGCCACGACGTGAAGACCTACGACCCCGGCGTCACCTCGACCGCGTCCACGCTTGCCGAGCTGCGCGACATGCTCGACGCCCCGAGGGCCTTCTGGATGATGGTGCCGGCCGGGAAGATCACCGAAGAGACGTTCCACGAGCTGCTCGAGCTCGCCGAGGCGGGCGACACGATCGTCGACGGCGGCAACTCGAACTTCCGCGATTCGCAGCGGCGACACGCCGAGGCGGCGGCCAAGGGGATCCATTTCGTCGACGTCGGCGTCTCCGGCGGGATCTGGGGCCTCGAGGCCGGGTACTGCCTGATGGCCGGCGGCGAGGAGGAGCCGGTCTCCCGGCTCGAGCCGGTCTTTCTCTCGCTTGCCCCGGACGACGGGTACGCGCACGTCGGCCCGGCCGGCTCGGGCCACTTCGTGAAGATGGTCCACAACGGGATCGAGTACGGGCTGATGCAGGCCTACGCCGAGGGCTTCGAGGTCCTCGAGCGCTCCGAGTTCGACCTCGACCTGCACGAGATCGCCGGGATCTGGCGCTACGGCTCGGTCGTCCGCTCGTGGCTTCTCGAGCTGCTCCACGCCGCGTTCGAGCTCGAGGGCGGCAAGCTGGAGAAGATCAAGGGCTACGTCGAGGACTCGGGCGAGGGGCGCTGGACGATCCAGGAGGCGATCGCCGAGGACGTTCCCGTGCCGGTGATCAGCGCCGCGCTCTTCGCGCGCTTCGCCTCCCGGCAGGACGACTCGTTTGCGGCGAAGGTCACGGCCGCGCTTCGCAACCAGTTCGGCGGTCACGCCGTCAAGGCGGCGGACGAGGGCTGACGGTGGCAGCGACCGATCAGAAGAACCCGCTTCTCGAGGGGCTCCCGATCCAGCGGCGGCCGGAGCCGTGCATCCTCGTGATCTTCGGCGCCTCGGGCGACCTGACCGAGCGCAAGCTGATGCCCGCCCTCTACTCGCTCGCCGTGCGCGAGCTCCTGCCCGAGCACTTCGCGATCGTCGGCGCGGCGAGGACTGCGGGCACGGACAAGGGCTTCCAGAGGTCGATGAAGGAGGCGGTCGAGCGCCACGGCCGCGACGAGTTCCGCCAGGAGGTCTGGGACGAGCTCACGTCGTCGATGCGCTACTTCCAGCTCGACGACTCCGAGCACAGCATGGGCAAGGACCTCGACGATGCGCTCGCCGCGATCGACGAGAAGTACGGCACCCTCGGCAACCGCGTCTTCTACTTCGCCGTCCCGCCGAGCGCGATCGCATCGCTCGTGGAGAAGGTGGCGAAGAGCCGCACCGATCGCGGCTGGCACCGGCTGATCATCGAGAAGCCGTTCGGCCACGACCTCGCCTCGGCACGCGAGCTGACGGCGCTGATCGGCAAGCACTTCGCCGAGAGCGAGATCTTCCGCATCGACCATTACCTCGGCAAGGAGACGGTCCAGAACCTGCTCGCGCTGCGCTTCGCCAACGGCATCTTCGAGCCGATCTGGAACCGCCAGTTCATCGATCACGTCCAGATCACGGTCGCCGAGTCGATCGGCATCGAGGGCCGCGCGAGCTTCTACGAGCAAGAGGGGGCGGTGCGGGACATCTTCCAGAACCACCTGCTGCAGCTGCTCGCGATCACGGCGATGGAGCCGCCGAGCGACTTCACGGCGGACTCGGTTCGCAACGAGAAGGTGAAGGTGCTGCGCTCACTGGCGACGCCGGGCCCGAAGGCGGTCGTGCGAGGCCAGTACGGGCGCGGCTTCGTCGAGGGCGTCGAGGTGCCCGGGTACCGCGAGGAAGAGGGAGTCGCCCCGAACTCCACGACCGAGACGTTCGTGGCGGCGAAGCTCTACGTCGACAACTGGCGCTGGGCCGACACCCCGTTCTACGTGCGGATGGGCAAGCGGTTGCCTCGGCGCGAGACGACGATCGCGATCCAGTTCAAGCGCGCGCCGCACCCCCCGTTCGAGGAGACCGCCGTCGAGGGGCTCCGCCCGAACGTGCTCCTGATCCACGTGCAGCCGGACGAGGGGCTCTCGCTCGCGATCGGCGCGAAGGTTCCGGGCCAGGGCATGTCGATCCGCACGGTGCACATGGACTTCCTCTACGGCAGCCAGTTCCGCGCCGGTATCCCGGAGGCGTACGAGCGGCTCGTGCTCGACGCCATGCTCGGCGACGCGACGCTCTTCACCCGCTCCGACGAGATCGAGGAGCAGTGGTCGATCGTCGATGCGATGATCGCCTCCTGGAAGCGCGACCGGGCTGCGTTCCCGAATTATTCCGCCGGCACGTGGGGCCCGCCCTCGTCCGACGACCTGGTCCACCACGACGGACGCTCCTGGCGGCGCCATTGAGCGCGACGGCGCACGACTGGTCGGGCACCGACGTCTCGATCGGCGAGATCGACTCCGAGCTCGCCCGGCTCCGTCGCGACTTCGCCGGGGACGGTCAGCCCCCCAACCAGCGGACGAGCGTGATGACTCATCTGGCGTGGGTGCCCGCCGAGTGGTTGGACGCCGCCGAGCGGACCCTCTCGGGGATGGCCGAGCGGCACCCCTCGCGGACGGTGCTGCTCGTCCCCGACCCGGAAGGCGAGGGCCAGATCGATGCCGTTCTCTCCGTGCGCTGCTTTGCGACGGGCGACTCGAGCATCTGCAGCGAGGTGATCGAGCTCGCCCTGCGCGGCGATCGGGCCCGTGCGCCCGCTTCGATCGTCCTGCCTCTCTTGATCTCGGACCTGCCTGTCTTTCTTCGCTGGCGCGGTGAGCCGCCGTTCGATCAGACCCAGTGGGAGCAGCTGACCGGGGTGGCCGACAGGCTCGTTGTCGACTCGTCCGAATGGGACGAGCTCCGCTACCACGAGCTCTCGCAGTCCTTCGAGCGGGTCGCCGTCTCCGACATCGCCTGGGCCCGGACGGGAGCCTGGCGGAGGGCGCTCGCCGAGCGCTGGCCGGCCATCGCCGAGCAGGAGATCCTCGTCAGCGGGCCGAGGGCCGAGGCGGCGCTGCTGCGAGGCTGGCTGCAGGCGAGGCTCGACCTGGAGCTTGCGCCCGCCGAGAATGCGGGCGAGATCGCCGTACGACTCGACGGGGAGGAGCTCGTCCCTCCGCGAGAGCTGCTGTTGTCGCCGAGCGACCTGCTGAGCGCGGAGCTCGACCGCCTCGACCGCGACAGGATCTACGAGCAGGCCGTGAATACCGTGGGGTGAAACCTCCGGTTTCCCCCCACGAGCCCCTCTTCCGACATCTTTTGGCCGTGGCGGGCGAGCGCCGGCGGAGCCGGCACTCGCCGAGTGCTCCTAGCTGTCCGGCTCGCTCCGAGGCAGGGAAGCGATCAGGCGAGGGCCGCTATGGCCTCGGCGTGGAGGACGCCGTTGCTTGCCATGAAGAAGGCCTTCGGCCGCGGCTCGGCGCCTTCGAAGGTCGAGCAGCGGCCGCCGGCCTCCTCCACGAGGAGCTGTACGGCGGCGTAGTCCCACAGCTGCAGGTCGGCGTCGAGGGCCAGGTCGACGGCTCCTTCGGCGACCAGGCAGTGCTGCCAGAAGTCGCCGAAGCCCCGGCTCGTCCACGCGCGGGCGGCGAGGGCTCCGGCGGCCGGCGGCAGGTCGGAGGGCGAAGCGGTCGAGACGACGGCATCCTCGATCCGCGCGACTGAGGAGACGCGGATCGGCTCATCGTCTGCCCATGCGCCCTCGCCTCGCACCGCCCACCAGCGCCGGCCGAGGGCGGGCGCCGAGACGACTGCAACGTGCACGGCACCCTCCCGCTCGAAGGCGAGCAGCGTCGCCCAGACGGGAACGCCGCGCACGTAGTTCCGGGTGCCGTCGATCGGGTCGACGATCCAGCGTGTGGCGGTGCCGTCGTCGCCGAGCTCCTCGCCGTAGACGCCCTCGTCTGTGCGCTCGCTCGAGACGAGCGCGCGGATTGCCTCCTCGGCCGCGCGGTCGGCCTCGCTCACCGGGGTCAGGTCCGGCTTGGTCTCGACGTGGAGGTCGAGTGCACGGAACCGACCGAGCGTGATCGCGTCGGCGGCGTCGGCGAGCTCGAGTGCGAATTGGAGGTCGGGATGCACCGCTCGCGAGGCTACCCGTGCGCGAGCACAGCTTCGAGGGCAAGCCCCGCCGCGAGCACCAGGCCGTCGGCGCCGGGGCGGCCGACCAGCTGAATCGACGACGGGAGCCCATCCTCGGCAGGGCCGCACGGGAGCGCGAGGGCCGGCCACCCGAGCAGGTTGAAGGGATAGGTGCGGCGGATCATCGACTCGCGCACGGCGATCTCGTCCACGTCGTTGCGCGGCGCCACGAACCCGAGCGTCGGGGTGACCAGCAGGTCGAACGGGGCGATCGTCTGCTCCATCGTCACGCCGTAGGCCTGGCGGAGAACGGTTGCAGCGTCGCGCTCGGCCTCGGTGACCTCGAGGCAGCGCTCGATCTTCGGGCTCAGGTTCTCGCCGTAGAGCTCGGCGTGCTCCGGATAGAGGTCGCGATGGACGTCGGCGACCTCGCGCATGAAGATCGGCGTCGTCCCGTCGGGCCACGGCAGCTCGACCGGGCGGGGCGACAGGTGCCCAGCTGCCGCGCCGACGCGCGCGCGGAGCAGGGGGTCGGCGTCGTCGATCCAGCCGAGCCCGGCCACGACGTCGTCGAGCTCCAGCGAAGGCATCTCGAACCCGGGCACGAGCACCTTCATCAGCTCGATGCAGCCCGCCACATCCGCGGCCATCGGCCCGACGTGGTCGTAGCTCGGGGCGAGCGGGAAGACGCCGTCGGCCGGCACGAGACCGTAGGTCGGCTTGAACCCGGTGACGCCGCAGCAGGCCGCGGGGATCCGGATCGAGCCGCCCGAGTCGGTGCCGAGCGCGACGTCGGCGAGCCCGGCGACGATCGCCGCGGCCGACCCGCCGCTCGACCCGCCCGCCACGCGCCCGGGTGCCGCCGGGTTCGGGACGGTGCCGTAGTGGACGTTCTGCGACGTGGTGCCGTAGGCGAACTCGTGCAGGTTCGCCTTCCCGACGTCGACGTACCCCGCTGCCTCGAGCAGCGCGACCGCCGTTGCAGTTACCGACGGGACGTGCTCGGCGAAGACTGCAGACCCGTACGTCGTCCGCACTCCAGCCGTATCGAAGAGATCCTTGACCGCCAGCCGCTTGCCCGCCGGAGCGGACACGTCGAGCTCGGTGATGAAGATGCCGTCCACAGGCGGATCATGCCGTTCACCGTCACAGCTGGGCGGAGAGCGTGAATTGTTTGGTACGTTTGAATTTCCCTGGTACGCAGTACCAAACAACCTCGAGCGCTTCGCTAATATTTTTGGTACGTCCTATGGCAAATAACACGAACGTACCGAACTAGTGGCGAGACGCGGCCGGCCTTCGCGGAACGCCATCTTCGATCGCCTGAACCAAGCGATGGCGGACCTTCACTCGACTGTCGGCGGCCTTCCCCTTCCGATCGAGGGCGAGGAGATTTGGGAAGGGATCTGGTACGAGGAGACGCACAACTCGACTGCCCTGGAGGGCAATACGCTCGTTCTCAAGGAAGTCCGAACTCTCCTAGATTCGGGCCGAGTTGGCTCTATCCGCCGGCCATCATCCTCAAGCGCGATCGAGCGAAGTATCTCCGCGCTCTCGAACGAGCTGATAAGCGCGATCCGCTTCCGCTCGCCGAGCTCCTGGCTAGGGCGCTCATCAACGGCATCGATCGGTTCCTTCTTCCGAATCTTGCCGGCCCGCAGCGGCTTGTCAGGCTGAGCGCCCTGGCGGACGCAGACCTCTCGCTCATCGCCCTGAGACGTGCGGCCGAGCGAGGCCGGCTAAGGGCGCAGCGACGCAGCGATCAGTGGTACTCGACCAGAAAATGGGTCGATGAGTACAAGGCCTCCCGGCGGAAGGGGCACTCTCGTGCGGCCGTCATGCCTCCGCTCCGATTGACGCGTGGTGCGCGTCCAGACGCTCAGAGCCACAACGAGCCGCAACAGCTGTTCTAGCTGCGGCTACTACAGTTTCAACGCAGCAAGCCCGACGGCGAACGTGCCGCCAAACAGCAGCAAGAACAGCACGACGAGCCCCCAGGCGAGGTGGAGGTTGCGGCGATCGAGCTCGGGGCTCGGGCCGACCGCGTCGCGCATCAGGTCGGGTGGCTCCTGGCGGGCCATCAAATGACGGCGTCGATCGCCATCGCGACGAAGAGCAGCGCGAGGTAGAGCATCGAGTAGTGGAAGAGCCGCACCGCGCGAGGGCGGGTCGTCTCGCGCCAGAGCTGGAAGGCCATCCACGAGAAGACGGCGCCGAGGAGGAGCGCGGCGACGCCGTAGGCGAGGCCGAAGACGCCGAAGCCGACCGGCACGAGCGTCGCGGCGACGAGGGCCACCGTGTAGAGGGCGATCTGGCGGGCCGTCTCGCGCTCGCCGCGGACGACGGGAAGCATGGGCACGTTCGCGTTCTCGTAGTGCTCGCGGATCATCAGCGCGAGGGCCCAGAAGTGCGGCGGCGTCCAGAGGAAGACGATCCCGAACATGACGAGCGCGGCCCAGCCGAGATGGCCGGAGGCGCTCGCGTAGCCGACGAGCGGCGGCACGGCGCCCGCGGCGCCGCCGATGACGATGTTCTGCGGGGTCGAGCGCTTGAGCAGGCGCGTGTAGACGAGTACGTAGAAGAGATTCCCGAGCAGGGCGAGCGCCGCGGTCGGAAGGTTGACGAGCGAGTCGAGCAGCACGAACGACGCCGCGGAGAGAGCGATCCCGTACTCGAGCGCCCGCTCCGGAGCGACCCGGCCGGAGGCGACGGGCCGGCCGGCCGTGCGCTTCCCCATCAGCTTGTCGATGTCGCGGTCGAGGTAGTGGTTCAGCGTGGCCGCGCCGCCGCAGGCGAGCGCCAGCCCGACGATCGTCGCGGCGAAGCTGCCCCAGGCGGGCACGCCCGAGGCGCCGACGAAGATCGCGGCGCCGCCGGTCAGGAGGAGCAGCGACATCACGCGCGGCTTCGTGAGGGTGAGGTAGTCGCGCGCCTCGCCGGTGAACGAGGCCCGGCCGAGGAAGGCCTGGGCGGCGAGCAGCGCCGAGGCGCCGAAGGCGAGCGTCGCGAAGACGAGGTGGACGTCGCGGCCGGTGAAGAGCGCGGCGGCGCCGAAGAAGACGACCGAGACGAGGGCCGCTGGCGCGAGCCGGCGGGTCGACATGACCGAGAGGACGAGCAGCCCGACGAGCGGAGGCAGCGCGATCGCGGCGAGGACGCGATGGGCGGTGTGCCAGTCGTCGACCCCCGAGATCACGGCGAGCCCCGTCCCCAGAACGGCCCAGCCGGCGAGCAGGCGCGCAAAGGGCCCTGAGGCCATCGGCTCGGCTCTCGCCGTCTCGGCGGTGATCGCCGCCGCGCTCAAATCCGGCCCTCCTCGGCGAGCCGGCGGCGCAGGTCTCGGAGCGGGCGGGCGCTGATGATGTACGGCACGCGCTCGAAGTTCCACGCCGGCGGGGGCGAGGTCGCGTACCACTCGAGCGTGTCGGCGAGCCAGGGGTCGTTGACCGCCCGCCTACCGACCCGCGCTGTCCGAACCACGTTGACGACGAAGACGAGCATGCCCAGCGCCATCGTGAACGCGCCGATCGTCGAGATCATGTTGTAGACCTCCCAGAGACCTCCGGAAGAGTACGTGTAGACGCGACGCGGCATCCCGAGGAGCCCGAGGAAGTGCTGCGGCAGGAACGTGAGGTTGAAGCCGAGGAAGACGAGCCAGAAGTGGAGCTTCCCGAGCCCCTCGTCGAGCATCCGCCCGAACATCTTCGGCCACCAGTAGTAGAGGCCGCCGAAGATCCCGAACATCGAGCCGCCGAAGAGCACGTAGTGGATGTGCGCGACGACGAAGTAGGTCTGCGTCAGCTGCCAGTCGACCGGGAAGGCCGCGAGGAAGATCCCCGAGAGCCCGCCGATCGTGAAGAGGCCGATGAAGCCGAGCGCCCACAGCATCGGCGTGTCGAAGGAGATGTTCCCGCGCCACAGCGTCGCGAGCCAGTTGAAGATCTTCACCCCGGTGGGGACAGCGATCACCATCGACATGACCATGAAGAACGAGTCCAGGCGGGTGGGCAGGCCGACCGCGAACATGTGGTGGCCCCACACGAGGAAGCCGAGGAACGCGATCGAGACGGTCGAGAACGCGACCGCCTTGTAGCCGAAGATCGGCTTGCGCGCGAAGACCGGGATGATCTCGGAGATGATTCCCATCGCGGGCAGGATCATGATGTAGACCTCGGGGTGGCCGAAGAACCAGAAGACGTTCTGGTAGAGGATCGGGCTGCCGCCGTGGTTCGGGTCGAAGAAGTGGGTGCCGGCGTGGCGGTCGAGCAGCATCATCGTCAGCCCGGCCGAGAGCGTCGGCAGCGCGAGCATGAGCAGCCACGCATAGGTGAGCATCGTCCACACGAAGAGCGGCATCCGCATCCAGGTCATCCCGGGAGCCCGCATGTTGTGGATCGTCACGATGAAGTTGACGGCCCCGGCGATCGAGGCGAGCGTGAGGACGTGGATGGAAAGGATCCAGAGGTCCTGGCCGCGGCCGGGCGAGTGCAGGGTCGAGAGGGGCGCGTACGAGGTCCAGCCGGCGTCGGCGGCGCCGCCCTTCGCGAAGAAGCTGCAGAAGAGGATCGCGCCGCCCAGCACGTAGAGCCAGTAGGAGAGCGCGTTCAGCCGCGGGAACGCCATGTCGCGCGCGCCGATCATCAGCGGCACCAGGAAGTTCCCGAAGCCGGCGAGGACCGGGACGATGACGAGGAAGATCATCGTCGTGCCGTGGATCGTCACCGCCTGGTTGTACGAGCCCCGCGTCATGAAGTGCTCGTCCGGCGTCGCGAGCTGGGTGCGGATGAGGAGCGCCAGCAATCCGCCGAGCGCGAAGAAGACGAGGGCGGTCCAGATGTAGAGGATCCCGATCCGCTTGTGGTCCGTGGTCGTCAGCCACGAGGTAAGGCGCCCGGCCTTCCAGTCGGAGTGGTACGGGACGACGGGTATCTCAGCCTGCGCCGCCACTTGCGCCCTTCTTCTTCAACGTCTTCGTGTACGTCACGAGTGCGGCGACCTGGTCGCCCGTCCAGTCGTCTCCCACGGCCGGCATGTTGCCGACACCGTTGGCGAGGATGCCGCGCAGGCCCTTCGCGTCGGTGAGGAGCGGGTTGGTGCCGAGGGCCGGGCCCACGTAGTCGGTCGCGAGCCGGTGGCAGACCGCGCAGACGTGCTGGAACTCCTCCTGCCCGAGTGCGATCGCGCCGGGCTGCGCGGCTCGTTGCGAGATGAACCGGTCGTACTCGGCTCGCGGCACGACCTCGACCGTGGCCGTCATCTTCGCGTGCTGGATGCCGCAGAGGTCGGAGCACCGGGCGTCATAGGTACCGGCGGGCGCCTTGAACCAGGTGTGGTTGGTGCGGCCCGGGATCGCGTCGATCTTCCCCCCGAGCTCGGGCACCCACCAGCTGTGGAGGACGTCGGTCTTAGGCGCGACGACGTTCTCGTGGACGACCTCGCCGGCCGGGGCGATCATGGTGCCGACCGAGACCGCTCCGTTCGGGTAGCGGAAGAGCCAGTAGAACTGGTGGCCCTCGACGGTGATCGTCGTCTCGTCTGCGGCGCTCGCCTTCGGGGCGTTCGCGATCCCGGGGAGCTCGACGAAGATGAACGTCCCGATTGCGACCAGGATCAGCACGGGGGCGACCGTCCAGAGGATCTCGAGCCGCGTGGAGCCGTGGACCTGGAGCCCGTCCTGGCTGCGGGCCCGCTTGCCGCGCCGGTACTTGACGATCATCGCGATCAGTGCGCCCTCGACGACTACGAAGACGAAGCCCGCGAAGCCGAGGACGACGACGTAGGCCTCCCTGATGCGATGCGCGTTCGGCGAATGCGCCGCCGGCGGAAGCAGGCCGCCGTTGCCCGCGAGCGCCCCGCCTGCAAGCGCCAGAGCCGCGCACAGGAGCCCGAGTGCCGCCGTTCCTAGTACGAGGGCTCTCCGACGCACTCCGCCTGGCATCGTATAGCCGGTGGAGACCGGGACGCGGATAGAGCTGCCCTCGCACGTGCGCCGGCCGTTCGAGGTGTACGTGAACGGCGTGCTCCAGGCGGAAGGCACGGATTTCGAGGCGATCGGAACGACGTTGCTCTTCCCCCGCGTCCTCGCGCGGGAGGGGAAGATCGGCTTCTGGCGCTGGGCGCTTCTCTTCCTCGGCGTGGCGGGCACCTACCGGCAGAACGACACGATCACGGTCGTCTACACCGCCGACGGGCGCCGGCACGTCGCGAACCTCGCTGCTCCTGCCGCCCCCGCCCAGTCCGCCCCGGGTGCGAGCTAAGCTGGGCTCATGAGGCGCCGCAGCCTGCGGAGCGCAGTTTCGGGCCGCGGGTTCATGCTCGTCCCTGCCGCAGCGTTCGGCGTGCACCAGGTCCGCTACGAGCTGGCGTACGGGACGCACGCCGATCAGGCGCTCGCGGCTCAGGGGCACGGCTACCTGGATTCGCTCGCGCCCTGGCTCGCAGTGCTGATCGCGCTTGCGCTCGGCTCCTTCCTCGTCCGGGTCGCGCGAAGCGCCTCCGGTCGTCGCGAGCTGGGGCCGCACCGTGCCTTCGCGGCGCTCTGGCTCGTCGCCTCGGCCGGGCTGCTCGCGATCTACTCGACCCAGGAGGCGCTAGAAGGTGTCTTCGCTGCCGGCCATCCCGGTGGGCTCGAGGGAGTCTTCGGGCACGGCGGCTGGTGGGCGGTCGTGCTCTCGGTTCTCTTCGGCCTCGCCGTCGCGCTGATCCTGCGGCTCGCGGACGCCACGCTCGAGCTTGCCGTCCGCCCGCCGCGTCGTCTCGTCGCGGCCGCTTCTCGACTACCGCACCCTCTTCGCATTGTCTCCCGCCGGCGTTCCGTGCTGGCGGGAGCCTCGGCCGGCCGGGCGCCGCCGAAGGTGTTGCCGGCCGTCGCCTAGCGGCGGCTCCGCAACGCCTTCAGTCGCCCGAAAGGAGAGCCATGCGTCCTGCAGCGGACGCTCGCACACATAGGCGGAGCGGCCGGTGAAGCCGGCTGCCCTTCTGCCGCTTCTCGCCGTCGCACTCGTCGGCGGCCTGGCGCTGCCCGGCCGGGCAGCCGCGCACGGGCGCTCGGCCACGGTGGCGCTCGACTACCGGCTCGCGCTCGACTCGGCGACGCGTGCGCTCCCGGGCGTTCACGTCAGCGTCCTCGACGGCGATCGTGACTTCCGCGTGAGCGTCGACTCGGGCACCCGGCTGCTCGTGCGTGGAGCACTCGGCGAGCCGCTGATCCGCATCGACGCCACGGGCGTATGGGTGAACGCGAGCTCGCCGACGGCAACCGGGGACAAGATCGTCTCGAGCAGCAAGCACGGCTGGGTCCACCTGAGTGGCTCGCGGTCGATCGCGTGGCACGACCATCGGCTGTCTCCTCCGCCGACCCGCAAGGTCGGGGTCGCCGGCCGCTTCTTCATCCCGGTCGAGATCGACGGTCGCAAGACGGCGATCGCCGGGACGTTCATCCGCGTCGCGAGGCCGCCGGCCTGGCCGTGGCCGCTCGCTGCCGTGGCGATCGCGGCCGGGATCATGGTCGTGCTCAGGCGGCGCCCGTTGCGTCCGCTGCTCACCGTCGGGCTGGGTGCGCTGTCGGGCCTCGCCGCGCTCGCCGAGGTGACGACCTTCGCTGTTCGCGACGCGCCGACCGGGGGGATCGCCTGGCTCCAGATCGGGACGGCGATCGTCGTCGGCTCGATCCTCGGAACGCTGCTCGTCCGTCTCCACGGCCGGTCGCGAGCCCATGCGGCCGGGGTGGTTGGCGCCGTCGCCGCGGCCGTGAGCCTCAGCTCCCTGCCGGTGTACTGGCACGGCGTCGTGATCTCGGCGCTCGGTGCCGACGCAGTCCGCGTCGTCTGCGAGCTCGCGCTCGTCGGCGGCGTCGCCGCCGCAGCTCTCAGCTTCCTGCCCGATTTCGACGAGCCGGTTCGCGGCGCCCGTGCCATGAAGGTGCGCCGGTGAGGCTCCTGCTAGCAGCCCTCGCGGTGCTCGCCGATCCCTCGATCAAGCCGTGGCCGATCGGCCCCGGTCCCCGTTACCTCCCGCCTGCGGCCCCTGCGGCGATCCTCGCCGGGAGGCCGGCAGGCTCGCTCCGCTGCACCGCGATCGGGCCGACGGCGAGGATCCATCTCGAGCTCTTTGCCGGCCAGCGCGTCATCGTCGTGCCCGCCGGGATCGGCGTCGCGAAGCCGCTGCGGCGCTCGGGCGCGACCGTCGCCGCCGAAGGCTGCTCCTACCCGGTCCGCACTGTTGCGCCGGACGGTGTGGTCGAGCTTCGGCGTGGAGAGGCTCTCACCGTGGGCGACCTGTTCCGCGTGTGGGGCCAGCCGCTCGGCGCCCGGCAGCTCGCCTCGTTTCGCTCTCCGTCCCCGGTGCGCGCCTACGTGAACGGGCGCCGCGTGCATGGCGCCGTCGCCGCAGTCCCGCTTCTCGCCGGCGAGGAGATCGTGCTCGAGCTTGGGCCGTACGTCGCTCCCCATCCCTTCTTCCTCTTCCCCGGAGGTACCAGATGACGCCAGGTCGCTCATGAGCCCGCTTCGCTCCCTCGCCCTCCTCGCCACCGTGGTCGTCGCGGCCGCCGCCTCGGGCTGCGGTGGCTCGACCACCGTGAACGGGCCGACGATCTCCCCCGCCGCCGACTACCGGATCGTCCACTTCAAGCCTGCCGGCCCGGTCGTCGCCGGGAAGCCGGTCCGGGTCTCGTTCGAGATCGAGCAGCCCGACGGGACGCCGCTCGTCCACTTCAAGACGGGCCCGGGCCCGCACACGGGCGTCCATCTGATCCTGGTCCGCCGGGATCTCGCCTACATCATCCACCAGCACCCGCCGGTCGGGAAGAGCCCGACGATCTCGCAGGTCGTCACGTTCCCGGCCCCCGGCCCGTACAAGCTCGTGGTCGACGTCTATCCCGCAACGGTTCAGCAGACCGTGAACGCGAACTTCCAGCTCTTCGGGAGCGTTCGCGTCCGCGGGGCCTACCACCCGAAGGCCCTCTCCGCTCCGGCGAGCGCCGACGTCGTGAACGGCTTCCACTTCACCCTCCGCGGCGCCGCCCACCTGAAGGCGATCGACGCCACGCTCGTCACCGTCGAGGTGACCGGCCCGGACGGCAAGCCGGCGAGGTTCACGCCCTGGTTCGGGGCTCTCGCCCACGCGATCTTCTTCCGGCGGGGGAGCCTCGACTACTTCCACACCCATGTCTGCGCCCCGGGTGTGACGGGCTGCACGAGCGTGCTCGGCCCGACGAAGGTGACCGGGAGCTCGACGACGCCCGGCAAGCTGAAGGTCGGCGTCCTCGTTCCGGCTCCGGGAACCTGGCGGCTCTTCCTGCAGTGCAAGCTCGACGGCAAGGTCCTGACCGCCCCCTTCACCCTGCACGTGCGTTGACGAAGTCCCGGCTCGGCATCTGGGGGTCGATCACGGTGGCGGTCGTCCTCGCCACGCGCGCGATCGTCTACGCCCTCGCGCCGCAGTCGGTGCTGCTCGCCGCCCTCGCCCACAACCAGGTCGGCCCGGACGTGACGGTGCCGGTGTCGGTTGGGGTCGTCTCGGCGGCGGCGCTCGCCGCGACTGTCCTCTGGCTCGCGGTGGCGGCCGTCCGCGAGCGGCTCCGGCTCGAGGGTCGCAGGCTTGCTCTGGTCCCGCGGGTCAGGCCTGGGTTGCTGGCGTTGCGCGCCGTCGTGCTCTTTCTCGTCACGTCGTTCGCCTTCGCGATGCTCGAGTCGACGATCCACTGGCGCGACGGGCTCGGCTGGCACGGCCTCCACTGCCTCACGGGCCCCGTGCATCGCGACGCGATCCCGATTCTCGCGGCGCTCTCTCTCGTCGCCGTTGCGGTCCACGGCGCCGTCGAGCATCTCCTCGCCTGGGCGCGGCGCGTCCTTGCGCAGCTCATCCCCTCTCTCCGTCTTGGCGGGCCCCTGGCGCCGGTTACGACGCCGCTCGGGCCGAGGCCCGGGGCCACGGCACGCGTTGCCTGTGCCCGTGGACCGCCGCTCGTCGTCTCCCTGTCTTAGAGCTCGAACCGAAATGACGCTTCGCCGATCGGACTCGGTTCGAGCTCTCAGTCCCTTTTCCCGAGAGGAGTCGACCGAACGTGAACGTTCAACTTGCTGGCAGACGGCGGATACCGCTCGTCATCCTCTGCAGTGCCGCGGCAGCGCTCGTGGCGGCCGCTTCGGCCTCCGCGCACGCACGTCTCAGCCCGCCCGTCTCGCTTGCCAACACGCTTCAGCTCTACAGCCTGGCGATCCCGACCGAAAAGGAAAACGCCACGACGACAAAGATCGTGCTCACCGTCCCGAAGGGCTTTTCCATCGACTCGTTCGTTCCGAGCCCCGGCTGGAGCCGGGTGCTGCAGCAGACCGGATCGGGCGATAGCGCCGTGATCCAGAAGGTGACCTGGACGGGGGGCAACGTGCCGACCGAGGAGGACTCGCTGTTCCAGTTCCTCGGTGAGCCGGCGACCACCGGCACGTACACCTTCCAGGTCGAGCAGACCTACTCGGATGGATCGATCGTCAACTGGTCCGATCCCGAGACCGGCGCCGATCCAGCCCCGACGATCCAGGCCAAGAGCTCGCTCGGGGGCGGCGGGACTCCCCTCCTGAGCATCGTCGCGCTTGTCGTCGGCATCATCGGCGTGCTTGTCGGCGGTGTCGCGCTCGTGTCCGGGGGCGGTAAGGGCACGAGGCAGCTCGCATGATCGAAGCTCCCGGCCTCGTCGCCGGCCGGCGCGGGGGAGGTGGCTCCCCCGCGCCGCTCGGTTCCCTGTGGGTCAGTCGCCCGCCGCGCGGTGCCGTCTTCGTGCTCGGGCTCGTGCTGGTCGCGCTGGCACTTCCCACGGCTGCGTCGGCGCACGCCTATCTCACGAAGACCTCCCCCGAGGCGAGCGTCGTCCTGAGCGCTCCCCCCACGCAGGTTGCGCTCACCTTCGACGAGGCCGTCGAGCCGCGCTTCGCGATCATCTCGGTCACCGACAAGGACGCCCACCAGGAGACGACCGGATCGCCGCAGAGGTCGGCGGCGAACCCCGACACGCTGATCGTCCCGCTGAAGCCTCACCTCGCCGAGGGCTGGTACCTCGTCTACTGGCGGGCGATCTCCGTCGACGGCCACCCGGTCCAGGGGGCATTCACCTTCGCAGTCGGGCCGAATGCGGGGCCCTCGCCGCAGTTCCAGATCCCTCACATCGCCCAGACGGCGACGACGAGGCCGCTGCTGATCGCGCGCTGGGTCGTCTTCCTCTCGGTGATGAGCGCGATCGGTCTTCTCGCCTTCCGGCTCGCGATCGCGCGCCCCGCCGTTCGCCGCCTGGAAGGGACGAGCCTCCGCGCAGTTACGAAGGCCTTCGCGGCCTCAGCCGCGATCGGCCTCCTCGCCGTCCCCGTCTACCTCGAGGAGTCGACGGCGGTCGACTCGCTGCGCTCGTTCTTCGACGTGGGCGCGCTCGTGCCCCTCTGGCGCACGACCGCGTTCGGCCGCGGCTACGTCGACCTCGAGGTCTGCTTCGCCCTCTTCTGCGTGGCGGCCCTCGTCGCGCTCTGGGTCGACAGGCCCGACCGGAGCCACCGCTCGCTCGCCGAGATGTTCGCCGGGATCGGAGCCACGGTCTGCGCGGCCTGCGTCCTGCTGATCCCCGGCGCCGCCGGCCACGCGGCCCAGACGGCTCCGCGCGGCCTGGCGCTCCTCCTCGACTGGCTTCATCTCGTATCCGGGTCGCTCTGGCTCGGCGGCCTGATCGGTCTCCTCGCGCTATGGACGAGCCTCGGCCGGGGACGCCGCGTCGGGGTGCTCGCCGTGGTCGTTCCCCGGTTCTCGAACGTCGCGTTCGTGTCGGTCGCGGCGCTCCTCGCCTCGGGGATCTGGGCCTCCGTGCTCCACCTCCCGATTCTCTCGGCGCTCTGGATCACCTCCTACGGCGCCACGATCCTGACGAAGGCGATCCTGCTTGCCGGCGCGATGCTGCTCGGCGCGATCAACCTCCTGCGCACCAAGCCTCGCCTCGCTGCTGCCCGCAACAGGCCCGAGCTCGGCCTCTCGGCCGTGACGCTGCTGCGGCGCGTGATCTCGGGTGAGGTGATCCTGCTGGTCGCCGCGGTGTTCGCCGCCGCGGTGCTCTCGAGCCTCGCGCCGCCCTCGAAGGCTCTCGGCGAGGAGACCTCGGCGCTCGCCCAGGTCGGCCCGGGACCGGTCGCGAGCGTCGTGCACCAGGCGGGCTACACGCTCCAGGTGCTCATCAAGCCCAACAAGGCGGCCGCGCCCAACGACTTCTCCCTGCGGATCACGAAAGGCGGCAAGCCGGTGGTCGGGGCGAGCGTTACCGTGAGCTTCGCGATGCTCGACATGGAGATGGCCAACCAGACCTTCGGGCTGACCGAGACGGCGCCGGGGCTCTACTCCCACCCGGCGCCCGCGCTCGTCATGGTCGGCCACTGGGGCCTCTCGTTCCAGGTCACCCCGAAGGGAGCCGCACCGTTCACCGCCCTCGTCGTCGACCACACGGCGGGATGAGCATGCCCGGCCGTCCCCTGCACTCGACCCGGGCGCTGTACGTGCGGCTCGGAGCCGCGCTCCTCGCCTGCGCCGCCGGCGCGGTCGCGGTCGTGCTGGTCGTCGTCCTCCTGCGGGGCACGCTCGGATGAGGCGGTCGCTCGCCTTCGCCGGGCTCCTGCTCGCCGTGCTCGCAGGCGCGGCACCGTCCGCGCTCGCCGATGGCGACCCGGCCAGCGACTACCTGCTCTCGCAGTCGACCTTCTTGTCTCCCTTCGACGGGCATGTCCCGGCGTCGCAGTCCAGAGAGCTCGCCGCGGCGCTGGCGAGCTCGAAAGCACAGGGCTTTCCGCTCAAGGTCGCGGTGATCGTGACGAGCTACGACCTCGGCGCCGTCCCGATCCTCTTCCGCAAGCCGCAAACCTACGCCAGGTTCCTCGCCGAGGAGGACTACTACTACTGGAAGGCGGAGCTCCTGGTGGTGATGCCGAACGGTTACGGGATCTTCAAGGGCAAGTCCCTGCCTGCCGCCGACGCGGCCGTGATCCACCGGTTGCCGGCCGTGAAGTCGACGAGCGGCCCGGTGCTCGTCCAGGCCGCGGAGCGAGCGGTCCGCGCGCTCGCGGCCAAGCGGGGGATCACCCTCTCGACCGCGACGGCGGGCGGCGGCTCCTCGTCGTCGACCCCGGAGCGGATCGAGATCGGCGTGCTCGCGCTGATCCTGCTCGGCGCGGGGCTCGGCGTCCGCTTCTTCTGGAAGAGAGCGAGGCGGTGAGCGCTCCGGAGCCGCCGCCGCCGCGGCATGTGGCGAAGATCCCGCTGGGGCCCGGGCGCGCCGCCTACTCGCAGCGGACCCGCATCGTGCTCGCATTGATGCTGGCGGGCGCGCTCGTCGCCGTGATCGCGATCGCGTTGATCGCGCCGTGGAGCTCGACGACGACGCCGGCGCGAACCGTGACGATCCCGCTCGCCGACCGGAATGCCTCTCAGGCGCTGCTCGCCGCCGCCGAGGCGGTCGGCTTCCACCCCAGCTCCGAAGCCGGGGCCGGAACGGTCGAGGACACACCGAGCTCCGGCACCGCGCCCTCTGCGTCCGGCCTGCTTCCCGTGGGCTCTCCGGCGCCGGCGTTCCGGCTACTGACGCCCACCGGGGAGGCCGTCAGCCTGGCCGGGCTGCGGGGGAAGTCCGTGCTCGTCGAGTTCTTCGCGACGTGGTGCCCCCACTGCGCCGCCGAGGGGCCGCATCTGTCGAAGCTCTACGCCTCGCTTCCTCACACGCGCTACGCGTTCGTCTCCGTGAATGCCGACGGAGAGGACGCCGCGAGCGTGCTCGCCTACCACATCTATTTCGGCTTCCTGTTCCCGGCGCTGCTCGATGCGAGCTCGCATCCCGGGACGTTCCATCACCCGGGGCAGCCCGGACCGGTGACTCACGCCTACAAGGTCGGGTCGTATCCGACCTTCTACGTCATCGATCCCGCCGGGCGGATCGCCTGGGCGGGGAGCGGCGAGCAGCCCGACGCACTTCTCCGCGGCGAGCTGCAGCGGGCCGCGCGAACGTAGTCCGCCGGCCGGGCGATACCGTGTGAGCATGCCGGGAGGTCGCATGGGCGGGTGGGGACCCCGCGAGCCTGTCGAGCGCACCACCGACAAGGCGGTGCGCCGCGCCAACCTGCGCCGCATCGGCCGGCTCTTCCGGCCGTACTGGCTGAAGCTCGGGGTCGTCACCTTCCTGATCCTCTTCGCCTCCGGCCTGGGGGTGATCCCCGCCTTCCTGCTCCGAGCCGTGATCTCCTCGGCCTTCACGCCGACGGCCGGGAAGCACGTGATCGTCCACGAGCGGCTGCTGACCGAGCTCGTGCTCGGGATGATCGCGATCGCCGTCGTCAGCGGCGCCTTCGGCGTCGTCCAGTCGTACCTCTCGACGCAGGTCGGCCAGAGCGTCATGCACGACCTGCGCACGGCCGTCTTCCGTCATCTGCAGCGGCTCTCCCTGGCGTTCTTCACCAAGACGCGCACAGGGGAGGTGCAGAGCCGCATCTCGAACGACATCGGCGGTGTCGACAACGTGCTCACCTCGACCGCCACCTCGGTGATGTCGACGATCACGACCGTGGTCGCCACGGTGATCGCGATGTTCCTGCTCGAGTGGAAGCTTGCCGTCGTCGCGCTTGTCCTGACGCCGATCTTCGTCGTGATCACCCGCCGTGTCGGCGAGCTGCGGCGAGCGCTCGCAAAGACGCGGCAGGAATCGATGGCGGACATCTCCTCGCTCGTCCAGGAGTCGCTCTCGGTCTCGGGGATCCTGCTCGGCAAGACGATGGGCAAGTCGACGGAGCTCGCCGAGCGCTTCCAGGGCGAGTCGAGCCGGCTCGCCGACCTCGAGGTCCGCAGCCGCATGACCGGGCGCTGGCTGATGCAGTCGATCCAGATCACCTTCGCGGTGATGCCGGCGGCGATCTACTGGTTCGGCGGGCTCGAGGTCGCGCACGCCCACGGGACGGCGTCCTACGCCACGGTCGGGACGCTCGTCTCGTTCACGACCCTGCAGGCGAGGCTCTTCGGCCCGATCGGCAGCCTGCTCAGCATCTCGGTCGACGTCCAGAGCTCGCTGGCGCTCTTCGACCGCATCTTCGAGTATCTCGATCTCGACGTCGACATCGTCCCGGGGACGAAGACGCTCGAGCACGTGCGGGGCGACGTCGCGTTCGACCACGTGTGGTTCCGGTACGCCGATGCGCCTTATGCGCTCTCGGACATCGACCTGACGATCCCGGCGGGGTCGACGATGGCGGTCGTCGGCGAGACGGGTGCGGGCAAGACGACGCTCGGGTATCTCGTCACGCGCCTCTACGACGTCGACAAGGGGGCCGTGACGATCGACGGTGTCGACATCCGCGAGCTCACGTTCGAGTCGCTCGCCGCGACGATCGGCGTCGTCTCCCAGGAGACGTACCTCTTCCACGCGACCGTGCGCGAGAACCTGCGCTTCGCAAAGGCCGACGCGTCCGACGAGGAGATCGAGGAGGCGGCGCGGGCGGCCCAGATCCACTCGCTGATCTCGTCGCTGCCCGAGGGGTACGAGACCGTGGTGGGCGAGCGCGGCTACCGGTTCTCCGGGGGGGAGAAGCAGCGGATCGCGATCGCGCGGGCGATCCTGCGCAACCCGCCGATCCTCGTCCTGGACGAGGCGACCTCGGCGCTCGACACCCAGACCGAGCGTGCGGTCCGGGATGCGCTCGAGCGGCTCGTCGTCGGCAGGACGACGATCGCGATCGCCCACCGGCTCTCGACGATCCGCGATGCCGACCAGATCGTCGTCCTCGACCGTGGGAGCATCGTCGAGACGGGCACCTACGACGAGCTCGTCGCCGCTGGCGGGCGCTTCGCCCAGCTCGCGGCGCGCGATGCGGAGACGTTCGACTCGATCGACGTGCGACGCGCCGAGGCTAGCGAGCTCGGCGCTCCGTCCTGACCCTCGTGCTCCGCCGAGCCGTCGTCCTCCTAGCCCTGGCAGCTCTGGGCGGTGCCGCGGCCTCCGGGCCGTCGGCGGCGTCGAAGGGTGCCGAGCCCGGCCCGACGCGCGTCCAGGTGGTCGCCCGCGAGTTCTACTTCCAGCTCTCCCGGTACACGGTCACCGCGGGCCCCTCGGTGGTCGAGCTCGTCAACTTCGGGCAGGACGCCCACGACCTGCGCCTCGAGCGGAAGGGCGGGAGCCGGGTCTACGGGACGCCGCAAGTCCAGCCTGGTGGTCACTACGACATTGCGGTGCGCCTGCTCCCGGGCACCTACGAGCTGTGGTGCAGTGTCGCCAACCATCGCAAGCTCGGGATGGAGGCGGTGTTGAAGGTCAAGCCGCGAGCAAGAGGGTGAGCGGGGCGCCAGCTCGAGCCGGCGCCCCGCCTCCTGGTCGCGCGACCAACCTTGCTGAGACCTCTAGGCGAGAAACGGCGTGACCGCCGCGGTCGCCTGAGCTGCCGTGAGGACCTTCGGCAGGCTCGGCGCGGGGACGATCGCGTTCGAGCCGATGTTCGTGAGGACGCTCAGGTGGCGCGACTCGCAGGCGCCGATCTCTGCCGCGACGCCCTTGAGCTCGTTGCTCTTCAGTGCCGTCACGGCTCCCATGTAGGCGCCGACGAAGGCCGTCTCGAGCGCCATCCCGAGCATGCCGATCGACTTGCGCGAGGCGAAGGAGCCCTTCGGATACGTGAACTTGAGCCCGGCGGGCGTCGCCGACTTGAGCACGCCCTTGAGGGCGTTGTAGTGGTCGACCTCGTTGCCCTTCGCACCGACGAGGTACGAGAGCTCGTCGCCCTTCAGGTGCTTGGAGCTGATGGCATGCGAGTAGAAGTCGATCGCGAGGAGCTCCGCGGTGGCGGCGAGCTTCGCGATGTCGGCGTCGGTGCTTGCGGCTCCGAACGCCGTGCCCTCGGCGAGCCCGAGCAGCGTGCCGCCGGCCACGAGGGCGACGCCGCCCTTGGCGCCGCGGGTCAGGAACTGGGCGCGAGTTGTACCGCTCATCGTTTCGAGTCCTCCTTGGTCGGGATGCCCGCGACTCCCCGCGAGCGTCCTCCTGGTTCGCCCCTCCCTCCGATTCGGTTCGGCCCAACCGAAAGCCGCCGGCCACAAGGCGGCATGGCGCTGTTCCCCCGCGGTTTCAACCTGGCTTGTGTTGCACGCAACAAGCAGTGCCCGTTTCTTTGTGTCGTGCACCACAATCGGGTCGGGGCGGCAGCGAACCGAGACGGCAGTTCGGGCGAATCCAGTTGAACATGGCGATTTCGCTCTCCTTGCTACCTTCCATCTCGACTCCGCTCGGCGGACGACGGATGGCGCGCCGCGACCTCGCTCATCTCTCGGACGAAGCAGTCGTCGCCCTGACGGCGAGGTCCGACGAGGTGGCGCTCGCCGAGCTTTACGACCGCTTCGGGCGCACGGCGTTCGGTCTCGCCCTCCGCGTCCTCAGAGACGAATCCCTTGCCGAGGACGCGGTGCAGGAGGCTTTCCTCGGCGTCTGGCGCGGGGCCTCCCGCTTCATCCCCGAACGGGCGAAGGCGAGCACCTGGATCATGACGCTCGTCCATCGGCGCGCCGTCGATCTCGTGCGGCGCGAGGAGCGCCGCCGTACCGACCAGCTGCCCGAGGACGGCGGCGAGGGCGCGGGCCCGTCTGCCGGCGAGGAGGCCTGGCTCCGGCTCGAGCGCGAGCGGGTGCAGGCGGCCCTGCGGCTGCTTCCCGACCAGCAGCGCGAGGCGATCGAGCTCGCCTACTACGGCGGGTTCACCCAGTCGGAGCTCGCCGAGCGGCTCGGCGAGCCGCTCGGGACGGTCAAGAGCCGTATGTTCACGGGGCTCGCACGGCTCCGAGAGCTCCTCGAGCAACCCCAGGACGGAGAGACATGGACGACGAGAGAGCCCACGACCTGACCGCGGCCTACGCGCTCGACGCACTCGATCCCGAGGAGCGCGAGGCATTCGAGGCCCACCTCGCCCAGTGCGAGCGCTGCCGCGATGAGGTCGCGGAGCTCTCGGCGACGGCGGCCGCTCTCGCCTTCGGCGTCGAGTCCGTCGCGCCGCCCCCTGCGCTGCGCGAGCGCATCCTGGACACGGCGAGAGCCGAGCGGCCGAACGTCGTCCCGTTCCCGTCGCGGAGCCCGCGCATCCTCGCGGCAATGGCCGCCGCCGCGGCGTGTGTCGCCGTCGGGCTCGGGATCTGGAACGTGTCGCTCCACGAGCGGCTCGGCAGCGCGCATCGGCAGGCTCTCGAGCGGGTCGCCATCTCCGGAGCCACCGGATCGCTCGTCGTCACCTCCGGCCAGACCGCGGCGCTCGTGCTCTCGGACATGCCCTCCGCCCCGGCCGGGAAGACCTACGAGGCCTGGGTGATCGATCGAGGCACCGCAACGCCCGCAGGGCTCTTCCGCGGCGGTCACGGCATGACGTACGTGCCGATCGGCCGCGACGTCCCGAGTGGGGCCACCGTGGGCGTCACGATCGAGCCTGCCGGCGGCTCGGCCAGGCCGACGACGAAGCCGCTCGTCGTGTCGCAGACCGTCTAGGCCCTAAGCGACTTCTTAGGTTCCGGCCCAATTGCCAGGGGTACAAGTTCAGGCATGACACGTTTCCGGACACCCATCGCGATTCTGGCGCTCGCGGTCGCTGTGGCGGTCGGCGCCGGGTTCGCCACCAGCTCGAGCTCGACCGCTCAGTCGACGGCATCGCTCTCGGTCGGCGGAGCCCTGCAGGACGCCTTCGTCAACGTCTACAAGAACGTCTCGCCCTCGGTCGTGCAGATCAAGACGAGCGAGGGGCTCGGCTCGGGGATCGTCCTCGACAGCAAGGGCGACATCGTCACGAACGACCACGTGGTCGGAACCTCCACCTCGTTCACGGTCTCGACCTCGACGGGCAAGCAGCTCTCCGGCAAGCTCGTGGGGACGTTCGCCCCCGACGACCTCGCGGTGATCAAGGTCAGCAACGGGTCGGGCCTCAAGCCCGCCACGTTTGCCAACTCCGACGGCGTGCGCGTCGGGGACATCGCCATGGCGATCGGCAACCCGCTCGGGCTCAGCTCGAGCGTGACCGAGGGGATCGTCAGCGGTCTCAACCGCCAGGAGCCCGAAGGCGGCAACGTCGTCCTTCAGAGCGCCATCCAGACGAGTGCGCCGATCAATCCCGGCAACTCCGGCGGTGCGCTTGTCGACATCCAGGGCCGCGTGATCGGGATCCCGACGCTCGCGGCCGAGGATCCGCAGCTCGGCGGCGCCGCGGCCGGGATCGGCTTCGCGATTCCGAGCAACGTCGTGAAGAGCATCGCAGGCCAGCTCGTCGCGAGCGGGAAGGTGACGAGCTCGGGCCGCGCCTATCTCGGCGTCGAGACGGCCGAAACCGGGGCGGGTAACGGCGCCTATGTCGGCCAGGTCCTGACCGGCACCGGCGCGGCGAAGGCGGGGCTTGTCGCCGGCGACCTGATCACCTCGGTGAACGGCTCTCCGGTCACCGACTCGAGCGACCTCAGCACCGTGCTGGCCGGCCTGAAGCCCGGTCAGACCGTGTCGATCAAGATCACCAAGCAGAGCGGCGCAAGCACGACCGTGAGCGTCACGCTCGGCCAGTTCCCGGGCGGCGGCTAGAACGATTCGGCGGATGGGAGCGCGGGGGCTCGCCCTCGTGCTCCCCCACGGCCGTTCGCAACAGCGTCACCGCGTCCGCCTGGTCGAGCCCGATCGCGCGAAGCAGGTCGGTGGCGACCGATCGAACCTGCCCGACGACCACGTCGATCGCAAAGCCTCGAGGAGCCTCCAGGGCGCCCATCCCGAGCACCGCTGCCTGAAGGAGCGCGTCGCGGATGGCCGCATGCTCGCCGCCCCGGTCGAGCTCCTGGCTGAGCCGGCGCACCGCGGTCGCGAGCTGCCGGATCGCCTCCGGGAGCTGCACCGGTATCCGCGGCTCGAGCTCGACTGCACGGACGCCGGCTCGCGCCAGCACGCGCACGTTGCGCGTGGCGAGCTCGATCTGCGTCGCCGACGCCTCGTAGCGCGAGATCCGGCCGCGCTCCCGCCAGTAGCTCGGCGCGATCCTCGTCGTCTCCTCTGCCAGGACGAGCGTCTCGTGGAGGCGGCTCACCACCGTCTCCATGCCCCGGGCGCGGACGAGCGCCTGGTTCATGGCGGCGAGATCCCGGGCCGCGAGGGCAGTTGCGATGTCATCGAGCGATCCGGCTAGCTCGTTGACCACGGGGTTGAGCTCCCGCCGGGCCATCCGCGCCGGGTCCCTCGGGGCCACGGCGAGCACCGTGATCCCGACCGCTCCGCCCACGAGCGCATCGACGAACCGGGACGGCACCAGGGTGCCCGACGACGAGCGGACCGTGGCGACGAGCACGGCCGAGGAGGCGGCCTGAGAGGCGATCAATGGCCCGCCGCCAAGCACCGTCGTCGTGCCCATCGCCAGCAACACGACCAGGCCGATTTGAGGCGCGCCCGTGCCGATCGCCGAGATCAGGAGATCGCCGATCGCGATGCCCACGGCGACGCCGACGACCATCTCGAGGGCGCGCCGCGTCCGGCCGCCGGGCGAGAGGCCGAGCGCGATCACGGCTGCGACCGGGGCGAAGAAGGCGCTCCGGTGGCCGAGCACGTCGTGGGCGAGATACCACGCGATCCCGGCTGCGACGGCCGTCTGCAGCAGCGTGACTCCAGCTGCCCGGAGGATGCGGGCCCGGGACCGGAGCCTCGCGGCGAGCTTCACCGCGTGTCTACGTGTGGATGGACGCGCGCGAGGTCACGACCAAGCTTCTTAGGAGTTCGGGCCCATTCCGGGCTCGTCGGCCGAGAGCGGGATTCCCTCGGGGCCCTTCCCGCGGTAGGCGGAGCGGAACGCCGCGAACGCCTTCTGGTCGAAGCTCGGGCAGATCGCGATGTGCCCGATCCCGTAGTAGTGGTTCGCGTAGTACTTGCTCGGGTCGCCGGTCCAGGAGGTCAGCGCGATCTTGTCTCCGAGGCCCGCGTACGGCGTCCCGAAGACACCGTCGGGCTGTTGGCCGTAGAAGGCCCGCAGCTGCGTCACCGTCGAGGCCGGGACCTTCGACCCCCACCAGATCACGACGGCGCCGTGCTCCTCGTCGTGGACGACCTGTCTCGGGTTGACGGCGGAGGTGTAGAAGCCCCACACCGCCCAGAGCCCGTAGTGGGCCCCACCTGACGGCGGCGAGGTGCTCCAGAGGCCTTTCGTCGGCGTCGTCAGGGTCGGGACGTCGGCGTGGTAGTTGGTCGGATCCTTCTTGGGCGGCAGCGGGGCGACGTCCCGGTAGGTGCAGCCGGCGGCGAGCATTGCGGTCTTCACGTTGCCCGACGAGCCACCAGCACCGCCGCTCGTGACGAGGACGATCACGATCGCCGCCGCGATCAGCACCCCGCCACTCGCGGCCCAGACCCAGCGGGGAACCTCCGCCAGCGGCGAGGACGAGCTCTTGGTGTCGCGGCGGCGCGGCGCCTGGACCTGACGTGGAGGCATCGGGGTCCGTGGTTTCTTCTTCGCCACGCGGAGAGCATACGGACCGTGGCCGGTTGTGGTTTCGCCTACCCGCGCGTCTTCGGGAACCAGGGCACGAAGGCGCTCGTCTCCCGCTGGTAGCGGCGGAAGTCCTCGCCGCGGGAGCGCAGCGCGCGAGCCTCGATCGGCGGGATTCCCGTGACGAACAGGACGAGGTAGAGGATCAGCGCGAACGCGAGGAACCCGAGCCATCCCCAGGGGGCGGCGACCGCGATCAGCCCGTAGGCGAGCCAGGTGAGCGTCTGGAAGAAGTAGTTCGGGTGGCGCGAGTAGCGCCAGAGGCCCGTTCGGAGCGTCCGGCCCTTGCTCGCCGGATCGGCGAGGAAGCGGGCGAGCTGGCGATCGGCGAGGCCCTCGAGAAGCGCTGCCGAGAGCCAGAGGGCTGCGCCGGCCCACTCGATCCCCGAGAGGCTCGAGTGCCGGTTGAAGGCGGCGAGGACGAACGGCACCGAGAGGAGCGGGGCGAGCGCCGCCTGCGCCTGGTAGAAGATCGCGAAGGTGAGCTGCTCACGGCCCCGGCCTGCCCAGCGCTCGCGAAGGTCGCGGTAGCGCCCGTCCTCGCCCTTTCCGAAGCGCCGGGCGACGACAAGCGAGACGCGCACGTTCTCGGCCGCCCCGAGGATGCCGATCAGGATCCGGTGCGAGCTCGCCCCCGGCCCGGCGACGGCGCAGACGATCGCCGCCGCGGCGAGGGAGAGACCCCAGCCTGCATCGACGGCGGTGGCATCTCGCGTACGGCGCTGGATCAGGTACAGGACGGCCTGCAGGCTCGCTGCGCCCGCCCAGATCAGCAGGACCAGCTCCCAGCGGTGGTGGATCATCCGCCGGTTGCGGCAGGCCGAAGGCTCATGCGGCCTTCTCCTCTGCGTACCACGCGTGAGCCGGCGGGCCGTAGGGGCCCCGGAGCTCCTCGATCGCCGCCTCGATCCGCGCGGTCAGCGCCTTCGCCGACGCCACCGACGGGCGGCCCTGCTCGAGCGCGATCGGCTCGCCCGCCATCACCCGGATGCGCGGCAGCCCGACCTTGAACTTCCCCGGGCGTAGCGCCCGCTCGCTGCCGACGATGCAGACGGGCACCACGATCGTGCCCGTCGAGAGCGCCAGGCGGGCTGCGCCGCGAAGCCAGGGGCGGTTGCGATACGGCAGGCAGGTGCCCTGCGGGAACATCCCGAGCACCTGGCCCTGGGCGAGGAGCTCGGCGGCGCGGCCCACGGCGGTCTGGTCGCCGATGCCGCGCGACACGGGGAAGGTGCCGAACCACTCCATTACGTGCCGCAGCACCGGGTAGCCCCAGAGCTCGGCCTTCGCCATGTACCGGATGGGCCGTCTCGTCGCGAGGCCGAGCAGCCACGGGTCGATCAGCGACTCGTGGTTGGCGACGAGGATCACGGGCCCTGTCGCAGGGATGCGGTCGCAGTTCCGCAGCTCGACGCGGTAGAGGGCACGGAACCAGATCCGGAACGCGGTGCGTTCGAGCACCGAGTAGAGGACGGGGCGCCTCATGCGCCGAGGGCCCGGACGAGCGTGAGCTGGACGTCCCTGATCCAGCGGGTGCGGAACGCCGCCTCGCAGAAGGCGAGGTAGAAGACCCAGGTGCGCTCGAACCGCTCGTCGTAGCCGAGGGCGCGCACCTCGTCGATCCGGCGCAGGAAGCTCTCACGCCAGTGCCTGAGCGTCTCCGCGTAGTGCGGCCCTATCTCCTCCACCTCGTGGATCATCAGGTGCGACGAGCGGGCGGAGGCGGCTGCGAGGGCATTGAGTGACGGGATGAGGCAGCCCGGAAAGATGTAGCGCTCGATCCAGTCGGGGCTCTTGCGGTAGCGATCGTAGCGGTCGTCGGGGACGAGGATCGTCTGAACGCATGCGCGACCGCCGGGCTCGAGCATGCGGTCGATCGTGGCGAAGTAGGTGCCGAACTGCTTCTCGCCGATCGCCTCGAGCATCTCGATCGAGACGACCTTCGTGTAGCTGCCGCGGTGCAGGCGGTAGTCCTGCTCGACGATCTCGACGGCGTCGCCGAGCCCGGCGGACGAGATGCGGTTGCGGGCGTAGGAGGCCTGGGCCCTCGAGATGGTCAGGCCGGTGACGCGGCAGCCACGCTCCGTGGCGGCGTGGAGCGCGAAGCCGCCCCAGCCGCAGCCGATCTCGAGCACGCGATCGGCGGGGCCGACCTCGAGCTTCTCGCAGATCTTCGCGTACTTGCGGTGCTGTGCCTCCTCGAGCGTGTCCTCGTCGCTCTCGAACACCGCGCACGAGTACGTCATGCCCGGATCGAGCATCAGCTCGAACAGGTCGTTGCCGAGGTCGTAGTGGTAGGCGATGTTCCGGCGGGCGCGGAAGAGGCCGTTGCGCCGGTTCGGGCGCGGCGGGGCGTCGAGCACGCGCCGAAGAGTGGGATGGCGCCTGGCGGCCGCCTCTCCGTTGCGTAGGAGCAGCTCGAAGAGCCCGACCAGGTCGCGGGCGTCCCATTCGCCGGCCATGTATGACTCGCCGAGCCCCATCGCACCGCGCGAGGCGAGCCGGCGAAACAGGTGCGTGTCGTTGATCGTGACCGCCACCGGTGCGCCCGTCCCGAAGCGCCGGCTCGCCCCGCCCGGCATCTGAACCTCGAGCGACCCTCCTTCGATGTGCGCGAGCGCGCGCTCGAGGATCGCGCCCGCGAGGCGCTCGAGCACCGGCAGCCCCGCCGGCCGCGGCTCGGCCCGGAGTGCCCCCTCGCTCATCGGGCGCTGTCCCCTCTGGACGCCGCCGGGGACTGTCCCCAAGGCGTCGCCGAGGCGGCGTTCGGGGTCTGTCCCCGATCCGCTTCGCCGTCCGAGATCGGGGTCTGTCCCCAAGGCGGCGCGGGCGCGGCGGTCGGGGTCTGTCCCCGCTGGTAGCCAAATTCGGCAGGTCGTTCGGAGCCGTGGCCGGGGACGAAGGGCGGCTTGTGGTGGAACGGCACCCGCTTGAGGAAGAGCCGCAGTGCCTGCCAGTGGATGAGGCCGATCACCTGCAGCGGCTGGAGCGGGTAGCGAGCAAGGGTGAGGGCGAGGCTCCGGTTGGTGAGCTCGCGGCGGCGGGCGTGCAGGACGGCTGTCATCGGCGTGCCGCCGGTCTTGTCGTGGACGTGGATCCGGGCCCAGACCTCTGCGCCGGGCTCGGAGAACGCGTACTCGTACGACTGGTCGAGCCCGAAGAAGGGCGAGACGTGGAGCCGCTTGTCGTGCTCGTAGCGCAGCGAGGCGCCGCGGAGCACCTCCGGCATCCGCTCGCCGAACGTGTTGCCGAGCTCGGAGACCATGCAGGCGAGCTCCCACCCGGTTTCAGGCCCTGCCTCAGCGGTCGGCGAGGCGAGGCGGTAGCACCAGTAGAACGAGACGGGGTTGAAGACATAGCCGAGGACGCGCAGCTGCGTGAGCATGAGGACGCGCTCGATCGACGGGTCGCCGGCGAAGTCGATCACAGCCTGCTTGACCGGGCTGCCGTCGAAGTGGTCGGAGTCCCGGAAGGTGACGAGCCCCCGGCGGTTGACGGCCACCGGCTTCAGCCGCCGCTCGAGCTCCGGGAGCTCGTCGAGGTCGAGCAGCCAGTAGGAGACCGGATAGCGGAACGTGTTGCGTGCCGGTGAGCGGCGTGAGTGCATCAGCGTGCCGGTGTAGAGCGCCGATCTCACCACTCGACCCCGAGCGCGGAGGCCGCCGCGACGCCGGAGGCGAGGCCGTCCTCGTGGAAGCCGTTTCCGAGGTGGGCGCCGGCGAAGAGCGTGTGCCGCTCGCCCGAGAGCCGGCGCAGCTCGGTCTGTGCGCGCAGCGTTCCCACCGTGTAGAGCGGATGCGTGTAGGCGAGGCGCGCCAGGACGTGCTCCTCGGCGATCTCCTGATTGAGGGTCACGCAGTAGTCGCGGTCTGCCTCGAGCCCTTGCAGCTTGTTGAGGTAGTACGTGAGCGTCGGGCGCCCGTCGTCGCCCGTCCGGTAGTTCCACGACGCGCGGGCCGCCGGAGCGGCCGGCAGCAGGGACGAGTCGGTGTGGAGGACGGTGTCGTTGGACGTGTATGCGAAACCGGCGAGTGCGCGTCGCTCCTCCCGGCTTGCATCCTCGAGGAGCGCGAGGGCCTCGTCGGCGTGCGTGGCGACGACGACCTTGTCGAACCTGCGGGTCTCGCTCCCCGCGCGGATCTCCACGCCGTCGGCGTCGCGGCGGATCCCGCGTACCGGCAGGTCGAGCCGTACCCCGGAGCCGAGCCGGTCGACGATCGCCGAGACGTACACGCGGCTGCCGCCGGTCACGGTCCGCCAGCGGAACCGGCCGAGACCGAGCATCCCGTGGTTCTCGAAGAACCGGATCGCGTGCGCCGCGGGGAACTCGAGTGCGCGGCCCGGAGCGGTCGACCAGAGCGCGGCCGTGAGCGGCACGAGGAAGTGGGAGCGGAAGCGCGCCGAGTAGCCGCGCTCGTCGAGGTACTCGCCGAGCGACGAGCTCTCGTAGTCGGCCTCGTCGAGCGACCTGCGGGCGGTTCGGAGCCAGCGCCCGATCTCCCAGAGGAGCCCGTGGAAACGCGGGCTGGCCGCGTTGCGCGCCTGCGCGAACGGCCTGCGGCCGGAGTACTCGAGCCCGCAGTCGCGGCAGCTCACCGAGAACGACATCTCCGAGTCGTGGCTTCTCACGCCCAGTTCCGCAAAGAGGCGGCAGAGCAGCGGGTAGTTGGGCGTGTTGTGGACGAGGAAGCCGGTGTCGAGCGCGAGGCCGTCGTGCACGACCGTGTTGGCGTGCCCGCCGGCGCGCGGCTCGCGCTCGAAGAGCTCGACCTCGTGGCCTCGAGCGAGCACGTAGGCGGCTCCGAGACCGGCAATTCCGCCGCCGACGATCGCTATCCGCACAACCGTAGTTCGCCGGCGTGCGAATATTGGTTGTCGATGGTCGAGACACCCGCGCCTCTGCACGTTCCGCTTGCGACCGTTCGCGAGCGCACGAGCAGGATCAGCCAGGTCGTGACGCTCGTCGCCGTGATCGTGCCGCCGCTCGGTGTCGTCGCCGCTGCCGGCCTGCTCTGGAACGTGGCCTTCCACCTCGGCGACCTCGCGATCATGGGCGGAATGTACGTCGTTTGCGCCTTCGGAACCACCATCGGGTTCCACCGCTACTTCACCCACAAGTCCTTCGAGGCGCGAACGCCCGTGAAGGCGACCCTCGCGATCCTGGGCTGCATGACGATGCAGGGGCCGCTCACCCAGTGGGTCACGGACCATCGCAAGCACCACGCGCTCTCGGACCAGGAAGGCGACCCGCACTCGCCGCACACCGGCCACGACGGTGGCGTGCTCGGGATGGCGAAGGGCTTCGTCCATGCGCACGTGGGCTGGATGTTCACGAACCTCGGCATGGAGCAGGGCCGTCTCTACGGCAAGGATCTGTACGAGGACCGCCTCGTGCGGACGATCGACCGCCTGTACCTGCTGTGGGTCGTCGCGACGCTCGGGATCCCGTTCGCGATCGGCTACGCGATCGGCGGTGTGGGCTACGGCGTCGAGGGGCTCGTCTGGGGCGGGCTCGTCAGGATCTTCCTCTACCAGCACGCGACGTTCAGCGTGAACTCGATCTGCCACATGTTCGGCCGCCGCGATTACGCCGTCCGGGACGAGTCACGGAACAACTGGGTGGTCGCGATGCTCGTGTTCGGCGAAGGCTGGCACAACAACCACCATGCCTTCCCCGCCTCGGCACGGCACGGCCTCCATCGCTTTCAGTTCGACGTCTCCTGGTGGGTGATCCGTCTGCTCGAGCGGATGAAGCTCGTCTGGAACGTCCGCGTCCCGGACGAGGCGCAGCTGCTGCGCCGGCGCTCTCAGGCCGATCCGGCCGCGAACGCCTCGAGCTGAGCGGCGATCTCGCGCGCCCAGGCGTGCGCCCGCGGAAGGCCGACGAGACGGCCGCCGGGAGCGCGAACCGCGAGCCCGTGCAGCCCGCCGCGGATCAGCTTGTAGCTCCCGGGGACTCCGAGTGCCTGCGCGCGCTCGAAGCCCCGGCGTGAGAGTGCGGCGGACACGCCCGGGATCCCGGGCAGCCAGCGGTCGAGCGAGCCGTGGAGGACGTCGAGCCGCTTGCCCTCGAGCGGCGCCACGTCCAGGCGGTCGTAGATCCACGGCGCCAGCCCGAGGACACCCGCCACCCGGTGGTCGGCTGCGTTCGCGATCGCAACCGCGCCTCCCATCGAGAAGCCGACGAGGAGCGTGCTGCTGCCCCCGGCCTCCTCGATCGCCGCGCGCGCGTCCTCGTTGCAGAGCTCGAGTCGCCGCCACGACTTGATCCGGTAACGAACCTCCGCGAAGCCGAGCTGGGGGAAGCGAGGCGCCATCGAGGCGACGAGCCACTCGAGGGTCGCGCTCCAGGTCCCCGGCGCCTCGGTTCCCTGGCCGCCGTTGAGGCACACGACCATGCGCGACGACGGTGCGCCTGTGAGTCGAGCCCACGCGCCGCTCGAGAGCCGCGACTCCTCGCTCATGCGGCTCGTGTCGCGTCGACGGCCGCTCGCGCCTCGGCCTCGTAGGGATTCGCCGCGTAGCCGGTTCGGAGGTAGGAGAGCGGCATCGCGAGCGGCCGGTGCTGCATCTGCCAGACGTGGCAGAGCTCGTGGCACATGAGGTCGTCGTGGCCTTCGGGTGAGGCGCGCAGGAAGATCGTCTGCCAGGCGGCGTAGCCGTCGAACCGGCGGAACCACGGCAGGCGGAAGAGGAGCGGCGAGACGATGATCCGCACGCGGTTGATCCGCACGGGCCGGGGATACAGCGCGAGGCGGTCGAGCCGTGACTTCGCCCGCTCGAGGACGACCGTTCGGTCGGTCAGCGGGGCCAACGGCCGGGGCCGGGCTCCAGGGCCTCGATGGCGCCCCAGTCGTGCCGCGGCGGCGAGAAAGCCTCGACGATCACGGCACCGTCGGGGCCGGTCGTCACCGAGTGCGGCACGTGGGCGAGGATGCGCCACATGCCGCCGGGCGTGACCTCGCTCGTCTCCTCGCCGATCCGGAAGGTCACGGAGCCTTCGATGAGGATGCCGATCTGCTCGTTGGCGTGGCTGTGCTCGGGAACCTCGCACCCCGGCTCGAGCTCGAGGAGGGAGAGCGTCAGCTCGTTGCCGTGGATCGCCCGGCCGAGGAGCCCGTCCCAGATCTGCCGGGGCGGGATCGTCTCTGCATGCTCGAACGCGCTCACGCTACGAGGCTAGCCGGACCGAGGAACGCCCGAGCTAGGGCTTCAGCCTGATCTTGAACGCCTTCGGCTTCTTGTTGCCGCTCCATTGGAGCTGGAGCTTGTCCGTGCCGGCGTGCCGGGCCTTCGGTGGGAGGCGCAGCGTGAGCTTCCTGATGCCCTTGGCCACGTGCTTGTGCCACGTTGCGAGCAGCTTGCCCGTCTTGTCGAAGAGCTTGATCGTCACCGTCCCGCTCTTCGAGATCTTGAGCGTGAAGCTGAGCGACGGGTGCTTGTGGCTGAGCGGGCTTGCGAGGAGGCCTGACAGGCCAAGCGTGCCGAGCGTCGTCCGAATGACGGGGGGCTGGTCGGGCTGGGGCGTCGGGCCGCTGCTACCACCGCCGGTGGGGCCGAGGGTCAACGTGTAGCTGACGGCGCTGTCGGCGGGGTTGTACTCCTGCGGCGATGTGACCGTGGAGGTGGTGAGGGTCGCGGTTCCGAGCGAGGTGACCTGGGCGCCGATCGAGACCGTCGAGGTGATCCCAGGCGGGAAGACGTCGAGGTTGCAGCTGATCGTGAGGCCGCTCGCGGTGCACCCGGGCCCTCGGTCGACGCGGGAGCCCTGATAGCTGACCTGGCTCGGGAGGTTGACGATCAGCGTGGTGCCGTTGGAGGCGCCGCCCTGATTCGTGACCGTGAGGAGGTAGTTGAACTGGTCGCCGACGTTGTGCGGGGTCGGCGAGCTCGTCACCGCGACGTGGATGTTCGGGGCGCCGCCGCCTCCACCTCCACCTCCGCCGCCCCCGCCACCGCCGGTCGGCGTGACGGCGTTAGACGCCGCTGACGCCGGGCCCGTGTCGGGGATGTTGCTGTTCGACGCTGTGACGGCGAAGGTGTAGCTCGTCCCGCCGGAGAGGCCCGTGACGGTGATCGGGCTCGACGCTCCCGAAGCAGTCACGCCACCCGGTGAGGAGGTCACGGTGTAGCCCGTGACTGGAACGCCGTTGGTCGGCGCGGAGAAGCTTACGGTCGCGCTGCCCGCGCCGGCAACCGCGCTCACCGCGGTCGGCGCGGCCGGGTCGAGGCTCGACGCAGCGGGGGTTGCGCCGCCGGCGTTCATTGCGGTGACGGCGACGCGGACAGAGTTGCCGACGTCGGCGTTCGTGAGCGTGTACGACGGGTTCGTCGCGGACGGGATGTCCGCGCAGCTCGAGCCGTCGACGGCGCAGCTACGCCACCTATACGTGAACGACGTCGGGGAGCCGGACCAGGTGCCGTTGGTCGCCGTGAGGGTGTGGCCGGCCGCATAGGTACCGCCCGAGACCACCGGCTCGCTCAGCGGCGCCGGCGGCGCGAGCTCCACGGGCAGCGACGCGTTCGACGTTGCCACCGTTGGCGTGCCGACCGTGTCGTCGGCCGTGACCGACACCCTGAGAGTGCTCCCCGCATCGGCGCTCGTCAGAAGGTACGAGCTGTCAGTGGCACCGCCGATCGCGTTGCAGCTCGTCCCATCGCTGTGGCAACGCGACCAGGAGAACGTGAACTTCACTCCTGCGACCGGAGACCAGTCTCCGTTCGTCGCCTCGAGGTACTTGCCGACGGTTGTGCTGCCTTCCATCGTGGGAAGGACGCTGTTCACCGGCGCGGCTCCCGGCGCCGGCGGGCTCGGTGAGCCCAGCGCCAGCTGGCCGTAGCCGGAGGAGTCGTTGGGGCCGGACGTTCCGCCCGAGGTCGTCTCCTCGAGGGCTGCCTCCAGGCTCGCAGGTGAGAGGGACGGTGTCTTCGAGAGCACGTCAGCAGCGGCGCCTGCAACCTGCGGAGACGAAGCAGAGGTGCCGGCGAATCCGGAATCACCACAGCCCCCCGCGCCCGAGGTCGCGGGCCCGAACGTCTGCGTCGAGACGCTGTCGGGGGCGAGCAGGTCGGGCTTGGTCCGGCCGTCGATCGTCGGCCCGAGGGAGCTGAACGGCTCGAGCGTCTGGGTCTGCCAGCAGTCGGCACCGACCGAAAGCGCGTTCGGAGACGACGCGGGCTCGGTCAGGCTGCCGGACGGGGACGTCGTGAAGCTGAGCGGCTGGATCCCTCCGACCCAGTAGAGATCGAGATCGGGCTGGCCCGAGGCGCTGTAGCGTGCGATCGCGAGCCCGAAGCTCCTCGTCGCTCCGGTGTTCTCGTAACAGAGCGACTCGACCGGCGCACCGAGGAAGTCCGCCTGGTTGTCGGTCGACGCCGCCACGATCGTGTGACCCAGGATCCCGTTCGGGTCGCCGGACGTCGACTCGTCGACGAGGTACAGGTCGAAGTCCTCGCTCGTGACCGGCCAGGCGCTCCAGCGGAGGAAGCCGCAATCCGTCTCGCCGTTCGGGATCGAGACGGTGTCGAGGACGTTGCCCGTGGTGAAGTCGCTGAGGTCAGGGATGGTCGTGTCCGCGTGGTAGTTGCCGCTCCAGTGCTGCGTCGCGTAGTTCCCGGCGGCGTTGACCCAGAGCATCCCGTCGGCGCGGGCAGCGGCGACGGTCGCGTTCGGCGAGTCGCTGTCCCCGTTGCCGTCGCCGTCGCTCGAGTTGAACCAGGAGACGGAGTGGTTGATCACCTTCGCGCCGTCGGCGTGCGCCTGCTGCTCGGCCTGGGCGAGCTCGACCTCCGTCGCGACGCAGATCAGGTCGAGCTTGGCGCCAGGAGCCATTGCGTGAACCAGCTCGGCGACTGCCGTGCCGTGAGGCGTCACGGTGTCGACACTGTTGCCGCCATCACAGTCGTCGTGCGTCGTCAGGATGGAGGAGGCAGGGAGGACGGTCGTGTCCGTGTAGCCCTGGAACCCGAGGTCGATCACCGCGACCGTCACGTTGGTTCCGTCGAACGCCGTCGGCGACGCGGTCTGCCAGTCATGGGTGCCTGTATCGGTCGGCACGGTGTCGTCGACGGCGTCCGCGAAGGGATGGTCGGGCGGCCGGACGTAGGCGACGCCGGGCTCCGCTGCGAGCTCGTCGAGGGCGGCAGGTGGCACGTGGGCCTGGACGAGTCCGCCGAAGCTCTCGTCGACCGTCCCGCCGGCGGCAGTGACTGCCGCCTCCGCCGCGGAGGCGCTCGAGGAGGGGACGACGATGACGAGAACCTTCCCGTCGGTCGTAGCGAGCGCAGCGGCGCGGGCAGCGCCCAGCGCAGCCGAGGACAGGCGCGTCTGCGCCGTTGCCGCGAGCTGCGCGAGGCCGGACTCGAGGTGGGGCACCCCGGAATGCGTCCGAGCCAGGCTCGTGCCGGTGAGGCCGTTGCCGCCGGACCCGGCTCCGGCGAGGATCAGCGCCGCGGCGAGCGCGAGCGCCGGGGCAAGGAGCACCTGGCGGGGAGTGCCGAGCGCGCGGCTCCAGCGAGAGCCCCAAACCCGCGCGGAGAGAGAGCGGCCCTCACGTGACGATTTGGGTTCCCGGTCCGGCACCTTCACGCGCAGCCTAGTGCTGTTTGCGATCGAGTCAACCGGCTCTAGCGAGGGATCGCCCTCGACCGTCGGGGGGCAATCCGCGCCCGGGGGCTGCGGAACGAGAGTCGCCCCCCCGCTGCCCCGGAGCCGGCACCTACAGCGATCGCTGGTAGGCCCGAAACGCTCTCGTCGCGAGGAACGACGAGAAGAGCAGCACCGCCGCGAGGAGCCCGAGCCGCTCGCCGATCAACGACCAGTCGGCGGGGCCGATCGCCGCCGAGCGCCCTGCCTGGGCGGCCCAGTTGACGGGGTTGTAACGGGCGATCTCGCGGATCCAGGACGGGACGAGGTTCGGCTGCATGAACGCCGACGAGAGGAACGTCAGCGGAAGCAGCGTCGAGGTGACCGCCGCGATCAGCGTCTCCTCCTGGCGCACCACGAGCGCGAGTGCGTTCGAGAGGGCGCCGAAGCCGGCGCTGAGCAGGCAGGCGGCGACGATCAGGATCGCGACGCCCCCGGCGCCGTTCGGGAAGTGCGCCCCGACCGCAAGGCTCACGCCGACGATGATCAGCGACTGGACGACGGTCGTGAGCATCCCGTAGACGAGGCTCCCGACGTTGAGGGCGCTGCGCCACACCGGCGAGACGAGCAGGCGGTCCATGACGCCGGAGCGCATGTCGTCGATGAACGCCATCCCGTTCCAGCCCGCGGAGCTGATCGCGGTCATGATGATCACGCCCGGCGTGAGGAACTCGATGTACGAGCCTCCTTTGAAGCCCGGGATCTCGACGACCCGCTTGAACAGCGCTCCGAAGAGGAGGAGCCAGATCATCGGCTGGATCAGGGTGATCGCGACCCAGGCGGGCTGCCTGATGAAGCGGCGGAGGTTGCGAACCGTGATGTGCCAGCTGTGGCGGATGGTCCTCATCACGCCGCCTCCGCCTCGCGGAAGGACCGGCCGGCATGACGCAGGTAGACCTCGTCGAGCGAGGGCCGGGCCATCGTCACCGACGTCACGGTGATGCCCGCAGCCTCGAGTGCCGCCAGAGCCGAGGGCATCGCGGTCGCCCCGTTCCTGGCGCGGGCGCGCACGAGGCGCCCGTCGGTCGTGATCTCCGTGAGGTCGTCCACCCGGCCGAGCGCCTCCTGAACCAGCGCCTGCTGAACCATGGCGTGCGCGGGCTCTGCCAGCTCGAAGTGGAGCGCGTCCCCCTCGAGGGCGCTCTTCAGCTCCTCGGGCGTGCCGGCGGCGACGATCCTCCCGCGGTCGACGATCGCGACCTCCGCCGCAAGCTCGTCGGCCTCCTCGAGGTAGTGCGTCGTGAGCAGGATCGTCATGTGCTCCTCGGCTGCGAGCCGGGCGATCTCCTGCCACATGTCGGCGCGCGCCTCCGGATCGAGCCCGGTCGTCGGCTCGTCGAGGAAGAGCGCCGAGGGGCGATGGAGGAGCCCCATCGCGATGTCGAGACGCCGCTGCATCCCGCCCGAGTAGGTCTTCACCGGCCGGCCGGCGGCGGCGCCGAGCTCGAATCGCTCGAGCAGGTCGTGCGCCCGTCCCCTGAGCTCGCTGCGCGGCAGGTCGTAGATCGCACCCTGGAGCATCAGGTTCTCGCGACCGGTCGCCTCGGGATCGAAGCCGTGCTTCTGCCCGACGACGCCGATCGACCGCCGGACCCGCTCGGGGTGCTCGAGCACATCGACTCCCGCGACGCTCGCCTTCCCCTCGTCGGGCCTCGTCAGGGTCGTGAGGATCTTCACCGTCGTCGACTTGCCGGCTCCGTTCGGCCCGAGCAGCGCGAAGATCGTGCCCTCGTCGACCTCGAGGTCGAGCCCGTCGAGCGCCTGGACGTCCGGCGGGTAGTGCTTCCTGAGGCCTCTGGCCTCGATCGTCTTGCTCATGTCGCTCCTTCTGAGCTACGCTGTCTTGACCGTCGAGTATCTTACTCATCTAAATACTTTTCTGTCAAGAGGAACGAATGTCAAGAGATCGACCGGCCACGGAGGACTGAGAGGGAGATGCCCGCTCGGACACGCAAGGAGCTCGTCGAGGCGATCTCGCTCGAGGCGCGCCGATCGCAGAACTGGACCGACGCGTTCGACGAAGCGGTCGCCGATGCGATCGGGATCAACCGTACCGACCTGCGCTGCCTCGACATCCTCGAGCAGGAGGGCGGGACGACGGCCGGGCGCCTGGCGGAGCTGATGGGGCTCACGACCGGCGCGATCACGACGGTGATCGACCGTCTCGAACGCAAGGGCTATGTCCGGCGCGAGCGCGACGACGCCGATCGCCGCCGGGTGCGGGTCGTCGTCGGCGAGAGCGCGATCGCCGAGCTCTGGCCCTTCTACGAGCCGATCGCGCGGATGGCGGAGGACATCTACACGCGGTTCACGAATGCGCAGCTCGAGGTCGTCCTCGACTTCTTGCAGACCGGCTCGGAGCTTCACGCGCGCGTGCTCGCCGAGCTCAAGGAGAGGCTCGACCAGGCCGGTTGAGCAGACGAGGGAACGCCCGGGCCGGCTCGTCAGCGTGTCTTGCGGCGGCCGATCGCCCGCTCGAGCTGGGCCTTGTTCATCTTCGACCGGCCCTCGACCCCGAGCGAGCGGGCCTCGTTGTAGAGCTGGTCGAAGGTGCGGCCCTTCGCCCGGCCGGTGCCGGATCTGAGCCCGCCGCGCCTACCGGAGGACAGGTCGGTCCGAGAGAGCTTGGAGCTGCTCCTCGCCTCGCCCGACCTTGCCCGCTCCTTGTTGACCGTGCGGGCGGCGATCTCCTCGGCCCGGCTCTCCGATCTGCCGCTCCGAAGCTCGCTCTCCTTGACGTGCTCGTACTGGCGCGCACGCTTCGTCCCTTTCTTCACTCCGCGAGGTGGCATGGACCCCGTCTACCCCACGGGCCGAGGGGAAAACAACAGCCTCTCGCGGTCGGAGACCGCCCGAAGCGGATCGGTGTCCGCTGTCGGTGTTTAGGCGCCCGCGGCGGTGGGTACCGGCGTCCTACCTCCGAAGAAGGGTTCGACGTAATGGTGTGGCTGGTTCTCCTCAAGTGATGGCTGCCTTCGGAGGCATCGGCAGGTCGTCGCCCGTCTAGGGCGGAGCTTCTGTCGACGCAGCGCCCGGCGGCTCGGGGGGGCCGCCGGGCGTCAGCGTGCCGGCATCAACGCGTTTGGGAGATCGCTCGCCGCGCGCCTTCCAGAGCAGCAGCGGAAGCACCCGCGAGAAGCCCGATGTTCGAGTCCACCGCGAGCAGCTGGAAGCCCGCGCGGGCCCAGTCGGGCGCGATCGAGGCGCCGCCGCAGTAGATGCCGGGCACGAGGCCGTCCTGGCCGCACCGCGCGGCGATCTGCTCGATGCGGCTGCGGTGCTCCGGCGTCGGCGAGTCGGGTGGCAGCTGCGTTCCGTACGACAAGGCCAGGTCGCTGGGCCCGACGAACACCCCGTCGACGCCGGGCGTCCCGAGGATCTCGCCCAACGCCTCGAGCCCCTGCCTGGTCTCGATCATCGGGAGGCACAACACCGAGGCGTTCGCGGTCTCGGCGCGGTAGGCCTCGTGGCCCAGGGCGGCACGGGAGGGCCCCCAGCTCCGCTCCCCTGCAGGCGGGTAGCGGCAGGCGGCGGCCGCCTGCCGGGCATCGTGGACGCTCGAGATCATCGGCACGATCACGCCTGCGGCGCCGGCGTCGAGTGCAGGCAGGATCGAGACCGGGTCGTTCCAGGCGACGCGCACGAGCACCGGGGTGCCCGTGACGTCGGCCGCGCGGATGAGATCGGGGAGCCGCTCGCCGGAGATCAGCCCGTGCTGGAGATCGAGACCGATCCAGTCGAACCCGGTGCGGCACAGGACCTCGAGCGCATAGGCGTCGGCGGTGACGAACCATGCGCCCAGGGCCGCCCCTCCGCCGGACCAGGCCCGGCGGAGCGTCGCCGCGGGAGTCGAGGGCTCGGTCGAGCTCACGAACGGCCCTGCAACGTGCGCCTGCGGTATGAGAGCATTCCTGAAGCATGCCCTGTTCGCGTCCTGGCATCCGTGTCTGAGCCTGTCGTCATCGCCGCGGTGCGCACGCCGGTCGGGAGATACGGCGGCGGCCTCTCGAGCGTCCGGCCCGACGATCTCGCAGGGATCATCATCCGGGCCGCCGTCGAGCGGGCGGGCGTCGACCCTGCGGAGATCGAAGATGTCTACTTCGGCTGCGCGAACCAGGCCGGCGAGGACAACCGCAATGTGGCGAGGATGGGCCTGCTGCTCGCCGGGCTCCCGCAGTCGGTCGCAGGAGTCACTGTCAACCGCCTGTGCGCCTCGGGTCTCTCGGCGATCGTCGCGGCCTGTCATGCGACCATCGCAGGGGAGGGCGACCTCTTCGTCGCCGGTGGCGTCGAGTCGATGTCGAGGGCGCCGCTCGCGATGGCGAAGGCGACGACAGCGTTCCCGCGGGGCGACCAGACCGTCTACGACACCACACTCGGCTTCCGGTTCCCCAATCCGCGCATGGCGGAGATGTTCCCGCTCGAGTCGATGGGCGAGACGGGCGAGAACGTCGCCGAGCGCTGGGGCATCGCGCGCGAGGACCAGGACGCCTTCGCGCTCGAGTCGCAGCGCCGCTGGGCCGAGGCCGACGCTGCCGGGCGCTTCGAGGACGAGCTCGTCCCGGTCGGCGACGTCGTCCGCGACGAGCATCCGCGCCCGGACACGTCGGCCGAGAGGCTCGCTGCGCTCAAGCCGGCGTTTCGCGCCGATGGGACGGTGACGGCCGGGAACGCGAGCGGGCTGAACGACGGGGCGGCTGCGGTCGTGATCGCGAGCGCCGAGCGGGCGGAGCGAATGGGCATCGAGCCGCTCGCGCGCTTCGGCGGCGCGGCAGTCGCCGGGGTCGATCCGCGGGTGATGGGAATCGGTCCCGTGCCGGCGATCCGGAAGCTCCTCGAGCGTTCCGGTCTCGGCGTCGACGACATCGACCTGGTCGAGCTGAACGAGGCGTTCGCCTCGCAGTCGGTCGCCGTCGTTCGCGAGCTCGGGCTCGATCCCGCCCGGGTGAACGTCAACGGAGGCGCGATCTCGATCGGGCACCCGCTCGGCATGAGCGGCGCCCGGCTGGTCGTCACGCTCCTCCACGAGCTCCGCCGCCGCGGTGGCGCGGTCGGTGTCTCCACGCTCTGCGTCGGAGTCGGCCAGGGCGTTGCAGCGCTCTGGCGCCGCTAGGTCTCGACGCGAGACGCAAGGCGAGGTCGGGAATGGCCGCCCGGCGGCGGGCGTTCTCATCAGCCTGAACGGGCGTTCAGGGTGCTTATCGTTGGTATAAGAAGACTTCTTCTCTAGCGCCGGGACCGATACCCTCGTGTGAAACGGGGATCAGGAGGTAACGCGATGGCATTGCAGCTTGGGCAGACAGCACCGGATTTCGAGGCCGACACCACCGAAGGACGGATCAGCTTCCATGACTGGATCGGCGATTCGTGGGCCGTCCTCTTCTCGCACCCGAGGAACTTCACGCCTGTCTGCACGACCGAGCTCGGTTACATGGCGAAGATCAAGCCGGAGTTCGACCGTCGCGGCGTCAAGATCATCGGTCTCTCCGTCGACCCCGTCGAGAACCACGACAAGTGGGCTGTCGACATCGAGGAGACGCAGGGCGAGGCCCCCAACTACCCGATCATCGGTGATTCGGATTTCGCCGTCGCGAAGCTCTACGGGATGCTGGCCGCCGACGTCGAGGGCGATCCCCTCGCCCGTACGGCCGCCGACAACCAGACCGTGCGCAACGTGTTCGTGATCGGCCCGGACAAGAAGGTCAAGCTGATCCTGGTCTACCCGATGACGACCGGCCGCAACTTCGACGAGGTGCTCCGGGTGATCGACTCGCTGCAGCTCACGGCGAAGCACAAGGTCGCCACGCCCGTGAACTGGAAGCAGGGCGACAACGTGATCATCGCCGGCTCGGTCTCCGACGACGAGGCGCGCGAGGTCTATCCCGACGGCTGGGAGGCACCGCGCCCCTGGCTCCGGATCGTCCCGCAGCCCCAGTAGCTCGTTCGAGTTCTTAGCCCGCGGACTCCGCCGAGCGGAGTCCGCGCAGCGCCCACAGGCTGAAGCCGGCCGCAAGCGCGATCGCAACCGCGAAGGCCGCGGCGATATCGGTGGGGCTGGCCGCGACGAGGCTGCGGCCGGCCTCCAGGACACGCGTGAGCGGGTTCAAGACTGCGACGGCGTGGATCCAGCCCTGGAGCAGCGGGAGTGGCACGTAGACCGGTGCGAAGAAGAGGACGAGGAACGCCGGCATCTGCATGATCGGCCCGGCCTGCATCGTCCGGAGCCGGAGCGCGACCCCGGCGGCCCAGAGCACGGCGGCGCTGTTCATCACGATCGCGAGCCCGTAGAGGCCGAAGAGGTCGACGCCGCTCCCGCCGACCTTCATTCCGGCCGCGAAGGCGACCGCAGTGAGCAGCGACACGGTCACGAGCCACCGGCCGAGTGCGGCGACGGCGTAGCCCAGCACGATGCCGCTCCGGTGCGGAGCCGCGAGCAGGAGCCTGCGGCCGAATCCGCTCTCGAAGTCGCGCGCGATCCCGAACCCGGTGAAGACGCCGCCGAAGATCGCCGACTGGAGCGTCACGAAGACGAACTGGAAGGCCGTGTAGCCCTCCGGGAAGTCGAACCCGGGCGCATGCGAGATCCGCGAGAGACCGCCCGCGAACGCGGTGAAGAAGAGGAGTGGGAAGAGCAGCGACGGCACGAAGAGCGACGGGTTCGTGAAGACGTTGTGCAGCGTCCGCCAGGCGACGCCATGTGCGACCGAGAGCACCCTCATCGCGCTAGCGCCCCATCCTCGTTCGCAGCTCGCGGGCGGCGAGGGACACGGCGACGACGACGATCAAGCCGGCGATGCCGAAGCCGAGCCCGAGCGCCTCGCCGTCCCAGCCGACGATCACGAGGCTGCGGACGCACTCGATCAGGTACGAGACCGGGTTCGCCGTCGCGACGTCGCGAAACCACGTCGTGCCCATCAGGTTTCGCGGGATGTTCATCGACGAGATGAAGAGGAACACGAAGAAGAGCGGGAACATGCCTTGCACCGCCTCGCCGGAGCCGGTGCGCAGGGCGGTGAACGCCCCGAGGGCTCCGAACCCGAGCGTGACGAGGAACGAGAAGACCAGGAGGACGAGCACACCCGCAACCCCGGAGGCGAAGTGGACCCCGACGATCCGTCCCACGATCAGATAGACGGCTGCCTGCACGAGGCCGAGGACGACGATCCCTCCGAGCTGTCCGCCGAGGAGGGCGACGGGTCGCAGCGGCGTCAGCGAGAGGCGGTTCAGGAAGCCGCTCTGGATGTCGCGCGCGAGGTCGGTGCCGGCGTTCATCGTCGAGAAGAGCGCGCCCTGGATGAACGGGACCGCGAGTGCGAACGCGAAGAACGAGGAGGTCGGGAAGCCCGGGAGGCGCGTCTCGCTGCGAAGGCCGCCCGAGTTGACGGCGAGCAGCATCAGCGGGAAGACGAGCGGCCCGAGGACGTTGGCCGGCTGGCGCGCGGTGCGCACGACCGACCGTCTCGCGAGCTGGGCGACCTGGTCGCCGAGGACGGAAATCACCGTGCCGGGCCCTCGCTCTCGGCTCCTCCGGAGCCCTCGAGGGTGTGGCCGGTCTTGGCGAGGAACACGTCGTCGAGCGAGGGCTGGTGCAGCTGGAGGTTCTCGAAGCGGATGTGCTCGACGTCGAGGGCTCGCACGACCTCGGCCAGCGTCGTCTCGCCCGAGTGCAGCCGGGCGGCGACGCCGTGCGCGCTCCCGACGAGCTCGCCGAACCGCGCCAGGATCGCTGCGACAGCCTCCGGAGAGGCGTCGTGGGCAGGGGTGACCTCGACCGTGGGCCGCCCGATCTCGGCCTTGAGCTCGGCCGGTGTGCCCTCCGCGACGATGTGGCCGTGGTCGATGATCCCGATCCGGTCTGCGAGCGCGTCGGCCTCCTCCAGGTACTGGGTGGTCAGGAAGACCGTGACGCCGTCCTGCCGTGCGAGGCGCGAGACCTCGTCCCAGAGCGCCGTGCGGCTCTGGACGTCGAGCCCGGTCGTCGGCTCGTCGAGGAAGAGGATGCGAGGCCGGTGGACGAGTGCGAGCGCGAGATCGAGCCGCCGCTTCATCCCCCCGGAATAACCGCGGACCTTCCGGTCGGCTGCCTCGGTCAGGCCGACCCGCCCCAGCAGCTCGGTTGCGCGCGGCTGCCGCTCGGCTCGCGGCACCGCCTGGAGCGCCGACTGCAGCCGGAGATGCTCGCGTCCGGTGAGCAGCCCGTCGAGTGCGGCCTCCTGAAGGGCCGCGCCGATCTGCGCTCGCACCCTCGGGCCCTCATGGACGACGTCGTGCCCCGCGACCCTCGCGGTGCCCGAGGTCGGCGGCAGCAGCGTGGTGAGCATGTGGACGGTCGTCGACTTGCCGGCTCCGTTGGGCCCCAGGAAGCCGTAGATCTCACCGGGCGAGACGGCCAGCTCGATTCCGTCGACGGCTCGCGGCCCCTTCCGGTACTCGCGGACGAGCGCGTGCGCCTCGATCGCGTATCCGTCACCGGGCACGCGGCCAGGTTACGGACAGTGCACGGTCAGCCGTCGGGCAGCCCGGTACGGCCGCCGTGCCGCTAGCAGACGGGGGTGCCGCCGGGGCCGCGCTCGTCGAGGCAGAGGTGCGGGCTCGACGCGAGCGCGCCCGCAGGCACGTCGAAGGCGACCCAGCCGCTGGTCGAGGCCGAAGGCTCCAGGTTGTTCTCGGAGAACGTCGTGTGACCGGTGAGGTCGAGCGCTGTCAGCGCCGCCGGCGAGGCCCTGTAGCGGGTGCCGCCCAGGCTCAGCCGGATCTGGCCGCCGTCGAAGGTGACCGCGTGCCCGGTCATGTTGGTGGCCGAGATGTCCATGACCAGGAAGATCCCGTGCGCGGTCGAGGGGACGTACTCGTTCTTGATGTCGTGCGTCGTGTACGAGCGCAGGACGTGGAGCGAAAGGGGGTTGGCGATCGCAGGGCCTGCCTGGACATGAGCCGTGCCGCCGTCAGGCGAGGTGCTCGAGCCCACGACGTCGGAGCTGCCCGCGGCCGACGGCGAATGGCTCGGCTGGACGAGGAACGTCGCAGCCGCGAACGCGGCAAGGAGAACCGACCCGAGCAGGAGGATCTTCTTGGGCATCGTCATCGCTGTTCCCATTCGTAGTGCCGTCCCCAACTGTCGCAGCCCCCAAACTCCCGGATGGGGGATCTGATGCCGCTCGGCATCGGGATGGCCATGAATCGAGGGTACGGCCGCCACGTTAGCGACCTGTCAGGACACGGTTTGCGTTTGCCATCGCCTTAGCGACCGTTTTTCGTCGTATAAGCGGAAGTTCCTGGGCTCCAACGGCGCGCTCCGGCCCCTCGTTCACGCCCCAAGACGGCGGCTCGTAGTTTCCATCATCCCTTTCAGCAATTCCTCTGATGGCCTGTGCCTCGACCGGGTGGATGCTCTCGATTGCACCCGATACGGGTCGCAAGTAGACAGAAGCTTCACGGTGAGAGCGCAGGAAGAACCGACCGAACCTCTGCCTGTGGAGTGGACGAACGCGACACCGCCGTGGCGAAGGTCAATCAAGGCCCGCGAAGAGCGGGCCTTTTTTTTCGGTCCGGCCCTGGACCGGCTCGTTCGCGCGAAAGCCCTGTCGCCGACGCGGAAGCTCGGATGGGACGTCGGGCAGAGTGTCGGCGAGGCGCATGCGTCGCGGCTCGGGGGCCGCGACGCGAGCTTCTAGAGAAGGATGCGAACCGCGGTCTGGCTCGGGCAGCCGCGCCGGACGAGGCTCGTCGCCACATGGAGATCGACATCGGATCGCTCGGCGAGGAGAAGGATGTCGTCGCCCTGGTAGCCGGCGGCCTCGAGCTGCTCGGCCCTCCAGATCAAGACGTCCTCCCGGTCCACGAACGAGGCGGTGAGGGTGTCGGTTGTCATGTAGACAGGATCGCTTGGAGAGACCGCCGGCTCATCGGGGCAATCCACAGTCAGGTAGCGGCCTCCCCTGAAGGCCGTTGCGGAAATGCCGCAACTCCGACGCGCGCCCTCGGCGCCACCGCGGTAGGGTGGGCAGCGAGCCATCTGCGCGCGAGATCCGGACGAGAGGAGAGAGCCGATGGAGCCTGATGGGAACCCAGACGCCGGGGCACCGCTCCTCCCGGCGCACCCGTTCGACGTCGCCGGCGCTGCAGCCCGGCTCGCGGCGGGAAGCGGGGGCTACGAGATCGTCCACGAGTCGCCCGGTCTCGAGGTCGGCGTCTACGTCCTCGTCGCGCCCGAGCCGGACCGCCAGCAGCCCCATGCCGACGACGAGGTCTACGTCGTGATCGAGGGGTCGGGGGTGCTCGAGGTCGAGGGCGAGCAGGTCGAGCTCCGCGAGGGGCACGCCGTGTTCGTACCGGCCGGCGCCGACCACCGCTTCACGGCGTACGAGCACCTGATCGTCCTGGTGATCTTCGAGCGTCGACCCTGACCCAGGAGGTCTCAGCGCCCGAGGCTGCCGGCGCGAGGGACGATCCGGCGATCGTCGTCGAAGGCCTCAGCGTCATACGAGGCGGCGTTTCGGTCCTCGACAATCTGTCGCTCACGGTGGCGAGGGGGCTCGTCACCGGCTTGCTCGGGCCGAGCGGTGGCGGCAAGTCGACGCTCATGCGTGCGCTCGTCGGGGTCCAGGTGGTCGCCGGTGGCCGGGTCACGGTGCTCGGCGAGCCGGCCGGATCGGCCTCGCTCCGGCGCCGCGTCGGCTACCTGACCCAGGCACCGTCGGTCTATGCCGACCTCTCCGTGCTCGAGAACCTCCGCTACTTCGCCCGGCTCCTCCGAGTCGACCAGGGCGAGGTCGACGAGGCGATCGAGGCCGTCGGGCTCGAGTCGTTCGCCCGCCGCATCGTCGGACGGCTGTCCGGAGGCCAGCGTGCGCGGGTCTCGCTCGCGACGGCCCTGCTCGGCCATCCGGAGCTGCTCGTCCTCGACGAGCCGACCGTGGGGCTCGACCCCGTGCTCCGCCGCGATCTCTGGGAGCTCTTCCACCGGCTCGCCGGCGAAGGCGCGACGCTCATCGTCTCGAGCCATGTGATGGACGAGGCCGACCGTTGCATCGAGCTGCTGCTTCTGCGCGACGGAGCCCTGATCGCGACCGGGACACCCGCGGAGCTTCGCCGCCGGACGGGCGCAGAGGCACTTGACGACGTGTTCCTCCGGCTGGTCGAGGATCGGGGATGACGTTCGCCGCCACGGGAGCGACCGCGCTTCGCGTCCTCACCCAGCTTCGGCGCGACCCTCGCACGATCGCGCTGATCGTCGGCGTCCCCTGCCTGCTCGAGACCCTGCTGAAGGAGATCTTCTCTGGGCGCCCGCTCGTCTTCCAGCACATCGGCGCGCCGCTCCTCGGGCTCTTCCCGTTCGTGTCGATGTTCGTGGTCACGTCGATCACGATGCTGCGCGAGCGGACCTCGGGGACGCTCGAGCGGTTGATGACCTTGCCGATCAGGAAGCTCGACCTTCTCGCCGGCTACGGGGCGGCGTTCGCGCTCCTTGCGGTCGTTCAGGCTGCCGTCGTCTCGACGCTTGCGTTCGGCGCGCTCGGCCTCCACGTCTCGGGCCCGCGGGCCGCTGTCGGGGCGCTCGCGGTGGGCAACGCGACGCTCGGGATGGCGCTCGGGCTGCTCGTGAGCGCCTTCGCGACGACCGAGTTCCAGGCGGTGCAGTTCATGCCGGCGGTCGTCCTCCCGCAGTTCTTTCTGAGCGGGCTCCTGGTGCCGCGCGGCCAGATGGCCCACTGGCTCGGGATCGTCTCGGACGTCCTTCCGCTCACCTACTCCTACGACGCCCTGGCGAAGGTGGCTGCGGGCGGCCCCTACTCGGGGCGGTTCGCCGCGGATGTCGGCGTCACGATCGGCGCGGGGCTCGTCGCTCTCGCGCTCGGCGCGGCCACGCTTCGGCGACGCACGCCGTGACCGAGCCTCTCAGCACGGTGCGGATCCGCGGCCTCCGCTCCGCGCGAGACGTCTCGTTCGAGCCGGGTGCCGTCACGGCTCTGATCGGCGCGGCGGGCAGCGGCAAGTCGAGCCTCCTCCTCGGGGTCTGGACGCTCCTCTCCACCGACGTCGACCGGGTCAGGGCCTCCGACGTGGCGAGCGGGCACTCCGGGCCCGTCAAGATCGAGGCGACCCTGGCGGGCGGCACCGTCGTCGGGGTCGAGGCGACGCCGACGGGCCGGTCGCGCTCGGGCTTCTTCGACGGGCCGACGGCGATCTTCTTCCCCGCGTCGGAGCGCTCGGAACGGCTCGTGCCCGAGGGCGCGAGCGCGACGCCGGTGATCGCCCGGGCGCTCGAGTCCTCAGGCTCTGCCGCCCTCGCGCTGCTCGGGAGCGTGGAGATCTGGCTGCGGGAGGGGCTACAGGGGCACGTTGTGATGATCGAGGAGCCCGAGCTCTTTCTCCGGCCGCATGCCCAGCGCCGGCTCTACCGCCTCCTGCTCGAGCTCGCCGAGGACGGGAACCAGGTGATCTACTCGACTCACGCACCGACGTTCCTGAACGTCGCGCGGCTCGAGGACCTGGTGATCGTCGAGCGCGACGAGAGCGGCATGACGCGCGTGCGCCGGCCGAGCCGGCTTCCCGAGGTCTCCATGTTCCGGGCAGTGAGCGAGTTCGACGCCGAGCGGAGCGAGCTCCTCCTTGCCCGTGCGGCCGTGCTCGTCGAGGGACGGACCGAGAAGCTCGTGTTCCCGTTTCTCTTCCGGGCGCTGGGCTACGACGTCGACGGTGAGGGGATCTCGATCGTGGAGTGCGGCGGCAAGCCGAACATCGTCGTGATCGCCGAGGTCTGCAATGCAGTCGGCGTCCCCTATCTCGTCGTCCACGACCGTGACGCCGATCCGGGCCGCCGGCCCATCGCCTCCGAGCGCGCCGTCAACGACGCGATCGCGCGGGTCGCAGGGCGCCACCGGACGATCGAGCTCGCCCGGGACTTCGAGGCGGTCGCGCAACTCCACGGCCATCGCCACAAGCCCGACCGCGCGACGCACTGGTTCGCGCTCGCGACCTCGCCGGCGGACGTGCCGGCCGAGCTCGGCGAGGTGGTCTTGCGCGCCGTCACGCTTGCTCGGAGCGCGGCATGAAGGCGATGGTCCTCAACGCGCCGCGAGAGAGTCTCGAGCCGCTCGAGGTCGCGCGGCCGGCGGCGTCCTCGGGGCAGCTGCTCCTTCGCGTCTCGGCCTGCGGGGTCTGCCGGACCGACCTCCACGTCGTCGACGGCGAGTTGACGCACCCGAAGCTGCCGCTCGTCCCCGGCCACCAGATCGTCGGCATCGCCGAGGACGGCCGCCGCCTCGGGGTGCCGTGGCTCGGCTGGACGTGCGGGGAGTGCCGGTACTGCCGCTCCGGGCGCGAGAACCTCTGCGACCGGGCGCGCTTCACCGGGTACGACCTCGACGGCGGCTACGCCGAGTGGGCCGTCGCCGACGAGCGCTTCTGCTTCGCGCTCCCCGGCGGCTACGACGACCTGCAGGTCGCCCCGCTCCTCTGCGCCGGCCTGATCGGCTACCGGTCGCTTCGCATGACGGGCGACGCCGAGCGGCTCGGGCTCTACGGGTTCGGGGCGGCGGCGCACATCGTCGCCCAGGTTGCCCGGTTCGAAGGGCGACGGGTGTTCGCGGTCACCCGCGAGGGAGACGTCGAGGCCCAGGAGTTCGCCCGCTCTCTCGGTGCCGAATGGGCCGGCGCCGGCGCCCCGCCCGAGGAGCTCGACGCCGCGATCATCTTCGCCCCGGCGGGAGAGCTCGTGCCGGCCGCGCTCGGCGCGCTCGCCAAGGGCGGCTCCGTCATCTGCGCCGGGATCCACATGTCGGATATCCCGGCCTTCCCGTACGAGCTCCTCTGGGGCGAGCGCAGCGTCCGCTCGGTGGCGAACCTGACGAGGAGGGACGGCGAGGAGTTCCTCGAGCTCGCACCGCGCGTTCCCGTGCGGACGGAGGTCGAGACGTTCCCGCTCGAGCGGGCCAACGACGCGCTTGCGAAGCTCCGGGCCGGCGACGTGCGGGGCGCGCTCGTGCTCGTTCCCTGAGGCTCTAAAGGCAGCGGCGCCTACGGGTTTCCCCGCAACGCCCGGCCTCGCTTCTACCGATTCGAGGAGCCCGGCGCAGGCCCATCCTGGGATCTGACGCCTGCACGCAGGAGGCGAAGCGATGGCAAGACGCGCGGGACGATGACGACCACGACGGCACCCGACATCGGCCCGCCTGCGCCGGTCGACGCGCTGTTCCGGTCGCTGAGGACGAGCCCGAGGGGCCTCTCGAGTCGTGAGGTCGAGCGGCGGCTCGTCGTGTCGGGCCGCAACGAGCTGACGCGCCAGGGCGGGCGTCGCTGGCCGCGGGAGCTCGTGAAGCAGGTCACGCACCCACTTGCACTCCTCCTGTGGCTCGCCGCCTCATTGGCCTTCGCCGCCGGCACGCGAGGGCTGGCGCTCGCGATCGTGGCGGTCGTCGCCGTCAACGCTCTCTTCGCCTTCTTCCAGGAGCGGCAGGCCGAGCGCGCGATCGAGGCGCTCGCCGACTACCTCCCCGTCGAGGCGACGGTGATCCGGGACGGCCGCCGCTCCAGGGTCGACGCAGCCGAGCTCGTGCCGGGCGACATCCTGCTCCTCGCCGAGGGCGATCGGATCCCGGCCGACGCGAGGCTCTTCAAGGGAGGCATCGAGGTCGACCTCTCCACGCTGACCGGGGAGTCGCAGCCCGTCTATCGCTCTGCGGAGTTCCACGACACGACGGGACCGCTCGTGGAGTCTCGGAGCCGGGTCTTCAGCGGCTGCGGCTGTCTCGCGGGCGAGGCGACGGCGGTGGTGGTGGCGACCGGCATGCGTACCGAGCTCGGGAGGATCGCAGCGCTAAGCGAGCGGGTCGACATCGATCTGAGCCCGCTCGAGCGGCAGGTGCGCCGTGTCGCCTGGCTGATCGGGCTCGTCGCCGTCGTTGCCGGGATCGCCTTCCTTCCGATCGGCTGGCTCGCCGCCGGGCTGCCACTCCGCTCCGCCCTGAGCTTCGCGATCGGGCTGATCGTCGCCAACGTCCCCGAAGGGCTTCTGCCGACGATCACGCTCGCGCTTGCGGTCGGAGCGGCCGGTCTCGCGCGTCGTGGTGCGCTGGTCAAGCGTCTCTCGGCGATCGAGACGCTCGGCTCGACGACCGTCATCTGCACCGACAAGACGGGGACGCTGACCGAGAACAGGATGCGCGCGGTGCGCATCTGGACGCCTCTCGGCGAGCTCGGGGTCGAGGAGGCCGTGGACGCCGCCCGCGTGATCATGGACGATCCTGTGCTCGGCTTCCTCGGCCGGACGCTCGCGGCATGCTCGACCGCGGAGCTCGCCCACGACGGCCACGGGAAGTCACGCGGCGAGGCAACAGAGGTGGGGCTGCTCGAGACCGCCCGCATCCTCGGGATCGACGTGGCCGTCACCCGCCGGGAGCACGCCCGCCACAAGGTGTACCGCTTCGATCCGAAGCTGCGCCTGATGTCGACGGTCGATGCGCGCGAGGACGGGAGCCTGACGGTCCATGCGAAAGGCGCGCCGGAGGAGGTGCTCGCGCGGTCGACCGAGATCGGCGGCCCGTCCAACCACCGGCCGCTCACCGACGACGACCGCCGCGAGGTGCTCGCGGCCGTCGACCGGTACGCCCGTGAGGGCCTTCGCGTCCTCGCCGTGGCGCGGCGGCGGCTGCCGCCGGACGCCGGGCCGCCCGAGAGCCGCGAGGACGCCGAGCGTGAGCTGTGCCTGCTCGGGCTCGTCGCTCTCTTCGACCCTCCACGCCCCGAGGTCGCCGACGCCGTCGCCCGATGCCACGCGGCCGGCATCCGGATCATCGTCGTCACGGGCGACTACGGGCCCACGGCGGCCGAGATCGCCCGGAGGGTGGGAATCGTCTCCGACGGCACGGTCGTGACGGGCGACCGGCTCGACGCCATGAGCGAGCGCGCTCTCGACGATCTCCTGCGGGAGACGCCCGAGCTGATCTTCGCGCGCACCTCGCCCGAGGCGAAGCTGCGCATCGCAGATGCCCTCCGAGCCCAGGGCAACGTCGTGGCGATGACCGGAGACGGCGTCAACGACGCGCCCGCCCTGCGGCGCGCCGACATCGGCATCGCGATGGGCGTCACCGGCACCGAGGTCGCACGCGAGTCGGCCACGATGGTGCTCACCGACGACAACTTCGCGACGATCGTCGCCGCGGTCGCCGCCGGGCGCCGCGTCTACGACAACGTCCGCAAGTTCATCGTCTACATCTTCACCCACCTCACGGGTGAGGTTGTGCCGTTCCTCGTGTTCGCGGTCTCGGGCGGCGCCGTGCCGATCCCGCTGACGGTGCTGCAGATCCTCTCGATCGACCTCGGCACCGATATCCTCCCTGCGCTCGCCCTGAGCCGTGAGCCGGCCGAGCCGGGCACGATGGACCGTCCGCCGCGGACCGGCAGCGAGCACGTCATCGATCGCCCGCTCATGCTCCGCTCCTGGCTCTTCCTCGGCGTGATCGAGGCGGTGCTCGCGATGGGCGGGTTCTTCTACGTCCTCCACCAGGCCGGCTGGCATGCCGGCGACGCGGTCGGGCGTGGTCTGCCGCTCCACCACGCGTATCTCCAGGCGACGACGATGACCTTCGCCGGCATCGTCGCGTGCCAGATCGGGACCGCGTTCGCCGCACGCACCGAGCACGCCTCGCTGCGTTCGGCCGGCGCCTTCACCAACCGGACGCTCCTCTGGGCAGTCGCCGCCGAGCTCGCCTTCGCGGGCGCCCTCGTCTACCTGCCGCCCCTCCAGAGCCTGTTCGGCACCGTGTCGCTGGGGCTCACCGATCTGGCGATCCTCCTGCCGTTCCCGTTCCTGGTCTGGGGAGCCGACGAGCTCCGCCGGTCGATCCTCCGGTCGCGCGTTAGCCCGCTTGTGTTGCACGCTACGAGCGGGCGGACTTCGTAGCGTGCAACACAAGGCGTTGTTGCCTTGCGCCCCCTCGCTACCAGCTCTTCAGGCGCGGGCTCGGCGTCGGGGTGCGCACCCGGATCCTCGCGTCCACGGCCACGCAGCCGTCGGGGCCTGCGAGGACCGGATTGAGGTCGAGCTCGGCGATCTCGGGGAAGTCCTCCGCGAGACGCCCGAGCCGGACGACCAGGTCGGCGAGTGCTTCGGTGTCGGCAGCAGGGGCGCCCCGGAACCCGGCGACGAGCCGGCCGGACTTGCCGGTGGTCACGAGCTCGTGCGCGTCGATATCGGTCAGCGGAGCGAGGCGGAATGCTGCGGCTCCGATCAGCTCGGCGAACGCGCCGCCGGGCCCGAAGGCGACGAGCGGGCCGAAGAGCGGATCCTGGACGATGCCGGCGAGCAGCTCGGTTCGGCGCACCAGGTAGGGCTGGACGATCACGGGCGCGCCGATCCGCTCGACCGCCTTGCGAACTTGCTCCTCGTTCCGGAGGTCGAGTGCGACCCCGCCGATGTCGGTCTTGTGGACACCTGCGGCAGCGGTCTTGACGACGGCCGGGAAGCCGAGCTGGCGCGCGGCTTCGGCTGCCTCGTCGGCGCTCTCGGCAAGTCGCTCGCCCACGACCGGGATCCCGTAAGCCTCGAGGAGGCCGCGTGCCAGGGGCGGATCGAGCCAGGCATCGCCTGCCGCGCTCAACGAGCCGGAGACGATCTCTCGCGCGCGCTTCGGATCGGGGATGTCGACCTCGACCGGTGTCCCCTCGGGCTGCGCGAGCCAGTCGACGTGGGTGGAGGCGAGTGCGAGCGCATGCGCGGCGGACTCGGGGTACGGAAGCGCGACGACCGGCGAGCCCGGCTCGCGGAGCACCTGCGGGACGCCTTCGGCGCTGACGACGACGGCGATCACCGGCTTGCCCCCGCCGGCCTGATCGACGGCACGGAGGATCGCGGCGGCGACATCGTCGGCACCGGCGACGACCGGCGGGACGAAGATCGCCACCAGGGCATCGACGTTCGGGTCGGCGAGGATCGGGCCGATCGCCTTCTCGTAGGTCGCAGGGACCGCCGAGCCGAGCAGGTCGATCGGGTTGCCGAGGCTGGCCTCGCCGGGGAGCTGCTTGGCGAGCTCCTCCCGGGTGGCTTCGGCGAGCTCCGGAAGCTCGAGGCCGGCCGCTTCGCAGGCGTCGGCGCAGAGGATCCCGAGCCCGCCCGCATTGGTGAGGACGCCGACGCGCCGGCCGGCGGGAAGCCGTCCTTTGGAAAGCAGCGCAGCGGCGTCGACGAGCTCCTCGAGCGTTCCAGCGCGGAGGACGCCGGTCTGATGGAAGAGGGCGTTCACGCCGGTCTCGGAGCTCGTCAGGGCGGCTGTGTGTGAGCCGGCGGCACGAGAGCCCGCCGAGGTCGACCCGGCCTTCAAGGCCAAGATAGGCTTGCGCCGCGCCACCCGTCGGGCGATGCGCGAGAACGCGCGCGGGTTGCCGAACGACTCGAGGTACAGAAGCACGAGGTCGGTGTCCTCGTCGTCCTCCCACCACTCGAGCAGGTCGTTGGACGAGACGTCGGCCTTGTTGCCGATCGAGACGAAGCCGGAGAACCCGAGGCCTCGCTCGGTCGCCTTCTCGAGGAGGGCGAGGCCGAGCGCGCCGCTCTGGGAGGAGAACCCGATGCGGCCGGCGGGAAGCTCCCGTGGCGCGAACGTGGCGTTGAGCCCGCAGGTCGGCACCGCGATGCCGAGGCAGTTCGGGCCCACGAGGCGCGCGCCGTGCGCGCGGACGAGGCCGAGCAGCCGGTCCTGGAGCGCGCGTCCCTCGGTGCCCATCTCGGCGAAGCCGGCAGAGATCACGCAGAGCGCGCGCACGCCGTGCCCGAGTGCGTTCGTCGCAGCGGCGATGACCTGGTCGGCAGGAAGGCAGATCACCGCAAGGTCGATCTGGTCCGGGATCTCGTCGACCGAGCGGTACGCGCGGACCCCGGCGACCGGGTCGCCCTTGAGGTTGATGGGATAGGCGGCGCCGCTGAAGTCGGCCTCGAGGATGTTGCGGAAGAGCTCGCCGCCGATCGAGCCGCGGCGGCGCGAGGCGCCGATCACGGCAACCGACGCCGGCTTGAAGAAAGGGCGGAGGGAATTGACGACGGAGATGTGGTCGCGCGCCTCGACGCGGTGGCGATACGCGCTCGTCGAGGCGATCGGGAAGCGAAGCTCGACCTCGCCGCTTTCGACGTCGTGGTGGAGCTCGAACCCCGCGTCGGCGAACACGGCGAGCGCGCCCGCGTTGGAGGCGAGCACAGAGGCGACGAACCGGGAGATGCCGTGGCGCCGGGCCGTACGGGCGAGCTGCTCGAGGAGTCGCGTGCCGATGCCGCGTCCCTGCTGGCTGTCGGCCACCGCGAAGGCCATCTCGGCGGCGTCGGAGCCGGGAAGGCGCGTGTAGCTCGCGACCGCGACGATCCGGTCGTCGCCGTCCACGTCGAGCCACGCGGCAAAGACACCGCGCTCGTCCCAGTCGGGATCCACCAGCCCGGCGATGATCCTCTCGTCGATCGCGCCGAGGCCGTGGAAGCGCAGGAAGCGGCTCTGGTCGGAGAGTCCCGCGAAGAAGGCGAGCAGGGCAGCCTCGTTGCTCGGCGTGGGCGCCTCCAGGCGCAGCGTCCCGCCGTCTCTCAGGATGACGTCGATCTCGGCCGGGACGGTGAGGGTGCGCGGGCTCACGCCGCGCCCCGCAGCTCGCCGGCGATCTCGTGGGCGAAGGCGTCGATCTCGTCCCAGTCCCGGACGTCGCCCTCTTCCGCGCGCAGCGCCCGAACGACGGCGCGCTCGCCGAAGCGCAGGCCGCCTCCCTGGAGGCGGCCCTTGAAGAGGCGATGGCCTCGCGCGCCGCTCGCGGCCACGAGTCCGTCGACGTGGACGGCCTCACCCTGGGGAAGCTCGTTGCCCGGGCTGCCTGTGGGGCCCGAGCTGAACAGCCAGAGAGGCTTGCCTGCGAGCGTCGCGAGGTTGTCCTTCACGAGCGTCTCGGCGGGCTCGAGCCAGTGGCCGTAGTAGACCGCGCTCCCGACGACGAACGCGTCATAGCCGTCGAGCGCGACTGCACGCTCGGGCGCGAGCGTGTCCACCTCGAGGCCTTCGCCGGCAAGGCTCCGGCCGATCGTCTCGGCGATCTCGGAGGTCGAGCCGTGTCGCGATGCTGCGGTGACGAGCACGCGCAACGGCTTACCTGTGCCCCCTGCACTCGTGGCGGCCGTACGACCCACAGATCGGGCAGCGGCGAGGGGCGTGCTTCCAGCTCAGCATCTTCTTCTGGGTGCCCGCCTTCGTCATCAGGATCCCGGCCACCAGGGTCAGAGGCATGAGGGTTAGGAGATTCAGTCCGTTCATAGGGCCAGCGTGCCGAATCAAGCCGCCCCGGCCATCGGTAGGAATCCGCAACGGCCCTTCCCTGGAACCCTGATCTTTGCTGCCGCGAGGGTGAGGTTTTCCCCAGGGCTTCAACGGCCGCCGGCCGGATCTGCAGATCGTCGTCCGGCTCCGTCCCGACTCGAGCGCGTAGTTCCCCGCAGCGACGATCCGCACCTTGCCGGAGGCTCGTTCGTCCCACCGGCGCAACGATGGCCCTGTGAGTTCGGGTCAAGGTGAAAGGAGGCGGAGATGAAGACCATCGTGGTCGGCGTCGACGGTTCGGACGGAGCCGTGGAGGCTCTGAGGTTCGCGCTCGAAGAGGCGCGGCTGCACGGCACGGCGGTGAAGGCCGTCAACGCCTGGCACATCCCGCCTGCCGCCTACGGAGCCGGTTGGGCTCCCGCTGTCATGGACTTCGAGGGGTATCAGAAGCTCGCGAAGTCGGGGCTCGACAAGAGCCTCGAAGAGGCGGGCGCCGCGGAGTCCGGCATCGAGGTCTCGACGGTCGTCGAGGAAGGCAGCCCCGCGCACGTGCTCTGCCGTGAGGCGCAAGGTGCCGAGCTGCTCGTGGTCGGCTCTCGCGGGCTTGGCGGGTTCAGGGGCCTGATGCTCGGATCGGTCAGCCAGCAGTGCGCGCACCATGCGCCCTGCCCGGTCGTGATCGTCCCGACCAGGCACGACGCCTCGTAGGCCGCAGCTCGGAGGCTGCAGAGCATTCGATAGATTTTCCCTGCAAAAACCTATCGACAATTGTTTCAGGATCGACTAGGCTTTGCAGGGCGCCCGACGACGCCCATGAAGAAGGAAGTAGCGGTATGCCGGTGCGGGTGATGATCGTCGAGGCGGAAGAGTCGCTTCGTGCAGCGCTGAAGGACCTGCTCGCGGCCGAGAACAGCTTCGAGGTGACTGGAGCGCCCGGGTCGGTCGACGAGGCGGTCGAGCAGGCCCGCGATGCCCTCCCGGACGTCGCGCTCCTCAGCGTGACGATGCCCGGCGGCGGAGGTGCGCGCGCGGCGAGGGAGATCGGCGCCGTCTCGCCGGAAACCCGACTGCTCGTGCTCTCGGCGTTCGACGACCGTGAGCACATCGTCGAGATGCTCCGGGCGGGCGCGATCGGCTACGTCGTCAAGGGAGGGTCGCCGCTGGAGCTGATCGAGTCGGTCGCGCGGGCGGCGCGTGGCCAGTCGAGCTTTCCCGCCGGCCTGGTCTCGGAGTTCTTCGCGGCTTCGATCGGTCCCGAGGAGCGAATTCCGGAGACGCTGATCGAGCATGCCCCCGACGCCGTGCTGCTCGTCGATCCGGCGGGCAGGATCCTGCTCGTCAACGCCCAGGCGGAGCGCCTGTTCGACTACGCGCGCGCCGAGCTCGTGGGGGCGTCGATCGACCTGCTCGTCCCGGAGCGGCTCCGTGCCGGGCATGTGGAGAAGCGAGACGGCTACCGGTCGAGCCCGCACGCGCGGCCGATGGGAGCGGGCCTCAACCTCTTCGGCCGGCGGCGTGACGGAACGGAGTTCCCGGTCGACGTCTCGCTCTCGAGCGTCGAGACCGGCGAGGGCCTGCTCACCGCGGCGTTCATCCGCGACGACACCGAGCGGCTCGAGCGGCTCGAGCACGAACGGGAGCTTGCGGCCCGCCGCGCGGTCCTTGCGCGTGTCGTCTCCGCAGGCGAGGAGGAGCGACGGCAGATCGCCGCGGACATCCACGACGACTCGATCCAGGTCATGACCGCCGCCGGCATGCGGCTGCAGATCCTGCGCCGCTCGCTCGAGACGCCAGACCAGGTCGGCCGGCTCGAAGACCTCGAGGAGACGATCCAGCTTTCGATCGCACGGCTTCGGCACCTGATCTTCGAGCTGCGCCCGCCGGCGCTCGACCTGGACGGGCTGGGTGCTGCCCTTCGGGCCTATGTCGAAGATCTCGAGATCGAGACCGGGCTACGCTGCGAGATCGACGACCAGCTCACCGACGAGCCTCCGGAGGCGACGCGTGTCGTCCTCTACCGGATCGCGCAGGAGGTCCTGACGAACGTGCGCAAGCACGCCGACGCAAGCGAGGTCTCGATCGCGATCTCCAATGATGGAAGCTGCTACCGCGTACGGATAGTCGACGACGGGATCGGGTTCACGCCCGACCTGACCTACCGGCGCCCAGGCCATCTCGGGCTTGCGTCGATCCGCGAGCGCGCCGAGCTCGCCGGCGGTTCGCTCGAGATCGAGAGCAGCCCAGGGAACGGGACCACCGTAGAGTATTGGGTCGACCCGGATGCGGCAGGGGGCTCGGTTTGAGCGCGAACGCTCCACGGGAGTGGTCCAGGCGCGCCCGCGGTGTTGTCGAGGTTGACTCGACCTTGAGATGCCTTTCGCTTGCGCTCTCGCCGATGCGGGTGTACAAGACATATGTCGCCGCGCGCGAAGTTCTTTCGATTGGCGACAGGGGATGGCGATGAGCGAGCCGCGGCGCCCGACAACGGTAGAGGGAGAGGCGAGAGGCGAGCAAGCGATCGGGGAGTCCGCCGACCGCCTTCGCCGCCTCGTCGACACGGGCATCGCGCTCAGCTCCGAGCTCGGCCTCGAAGCCCTGCTGCGACGCCTGATCGAGACCGCCGTCGAGCTCACCGAAGCGCGCTACGGCGCACTCGGCGTGGTCGACCGGCTCGGCACAGGCCTCGAGCAATTCATCACCGTCGGAGTCGATCCGGAGACACAGGCGGCGATCGGAGACCTGCCGAGAGGCCGCGGGATCCTCGGCGTGCTCATTCGCGACCGCAGCTCGCTCAGGCTGCGCGACCTCTCCCAGGATCCGCGCTCGGTCGGGTTCCCGCCCGGACATCCGCCGATGCAGGCGTTCCTCGGCGTGCCGATCACGCTCCGTGGGAGGGCGTTCGGGAACCTGTACTTGACGGAGAAGGCCGAAGGTCAGGAGTTCACCGACGAGGACGAGGAGATCGTCCGGCTCCTGGCGGGGCAGGCGGCGGTGGCGATCGAGAACGCGAGGCTCTTCGAGGCCTCGCAGCTGTGGTCCCGCCAGCTCGAGTCGCTGAACGAGGTCTCCGAGGCGCTCGTCAGCGAGACCGACGTCGGCAAGCTCCTCGATCTCGCAGCCGAGCGGATTCGCGAGCTCATCGACGCACGCTCCGTCGTGATCGAGATGCCGAGCGGGGACGGGCACAGCCTGATCGTGGAGGCTGCCAGCGGCGAGAGCGCGGAGTCGCTGCTCGGTCTTCGGCTCGACATCCATCGCTCGAAGGCGGGCCGCACGCTTGCCCGCCAGCGCGCCGAGCGCATCGACTCGCTGATCGACGACCCCGAGGTCGATCAGACCGCCCCTCGCCTCATCGCCGCAACCTCGGCTCTCTACGTGCCGCTCACCGTCCACGGCCGCTCGGTCGGGATCCTCGCCGTGTACGACAAGATCGGCCACGACCACCGCTTCTCGGACACCGATATGCGGATCGCCCAGGCGTTCGCCAACCGGGCTGCGATCGCCGTCGAGCTCTCCGAGCGCGTCGGCCGCGAGGCGGTCGGCAGGCTGCTCGAGGGCCAGGAGCTCGAACGGAGGCGGCTCGCGCGCGAGCTGCACGACGAGACGGGTCAGGCGCTCGCGTCGATCAAGCTCGGTCTGAAGGCGCTCGAGGAGCAGGTCGGGACCGAGCCACTGGCGCTCATTCGCGACCTCGTCTCGTCGGCACTCGACGACGTCCGGCGCCTGACAGTCGAGTTGCGCCCGCCGGCGCTCGACGACTTCGGCCTCGGCGCCGCGCTCGAGCGCCTGACGAGCATCGTCGGGCAGCGCAGCACCATCGACCTCAACCTCAACGTGAGCTCCGACCTCAAGCTCCCGACCGACTACGACACCGCCCTCTACCGGATCGTGCAGGAGTCGCTGACGAACATCATCAAGCATGCCGACGCGACCTCGGTCAGCATCCTCGTCACAAGGTCGGGGCATTCGGTCCGAGCGGTGATCGAGGACGATGGTAAGGGCTTTGATCCGGCGTCGGTCAGGGCGGGAGCGCTCGGCCTCGTCGGTATGCGGGAGCGCGTGTCCCTCCTCGACGGGCGCTTCGAGATCGACTCTGCGCCCGGCCGCGGCACGACGCTTCTGGTCGAGCTTCCGCTGCAATAGCGCGATTCCGTAGAAACCCGTACCCGATCTGTGGCCAAACCGAGCGGGTTTTGGCCCTGGGGGTACGACACTCTCTGCATGGATTCCACCTACACCATCGTGATCTGCGACGACCACGCGCTCGTCCGTTCCGGGCTCCGGCGTGTCCTCGAAGCCGAGGCGGATCTCAAGGTGATCGGTGAGGCTGCTTCGGCGGACCAGGCGATCGCGACGGTGACGGAGCTCCGGCCCGACGTCCTGCTTCTTGACGTGACGATGCCGGGACGCAGCGGCATCGAGGTTCTTCCCGAGCTGCTCGAGGCGTCGCCGCCCACGAAGGTGCTGATGTTGTCCATGCAGGACGACCCCGCCTACGTGCGCAAGTCGCTTGCGTCGGGCGCGAACGGCTACCTCCTCAAGGATGCCGCCGACAACGAGCTCGTCAAGGCGATCCACGAGGTCGGCCAGGGCCGGCGGTACGTTCACCCGGTGCTCGGTGCCAGGCTCGCATCGGGGCAGGGGATCCCGACGCTGAGGGCACTCGACGATCCGCTCTCGGAGCGCGAGCACGAGGTGCTCCACCTTCTCGCCCTCGGCCACACGAATCAGGAGATCGCGAAGCTCCTCGTGATCTCGGTTCGTACTGCCGAGTCTCATCGGGCGAAGATCGTCCAGAAGCTCGGGCTGAAGAGCCGAGCAGAGATCGTCCGGTTTGCGATCGCCTCCGGCGATCTCGACATCGTGCAGCCGGCTCGCGTCGGCTGACCGGCTCGCCTTTTCGTGTCGTTTGATCGCGCCCCGTGGGGCGCCGTTTGCGCGTGAGAGCTGCTGCTTCGCGGCTCAGCAATTTCCCGCATGAGGAATGGGCCTATGCCGAAGGCGAGGTGCGTATTCCGCCCGATGCTCGCAGGGCCCAAATCGCCAAAACTGCTGATGAAAGATCGAACGCACGACGACAACGACTGTTACGAAGGGAGTTCAAAATGCGCAAGACATTCGAGATCGGAGGGCTCGTCGCGGCAGCCGTGCTCGTCGGGTTCGGCATCGTCGCCATCTTCATGGGCTTCTCCGGCAACAACACCGTCAAGAACAGCATCAAGCAGGAGCAGATCGTCGGCTCGGCTGACATGACGCCCGCGGGCATCAAGGCCGAGGCGCAGAAGGCCGGGCTCAAGGGCATCACCTATCCGACCTGCTCCGTTGCCAACGATGCGGTCAACAGCGGCGCGAGGGCGCGGTGCTTCGCCCAGTACATGCGGATCCACACGCTCGAGGCGACCGGCGGGTTCGTGTACTCGCAGATGGGCATCTACGTCGCGGCAACCAATGCGCCGAAGTCGCAGCTGATGCCGGGCGGCGGAACCGACAACAAGGCGTACGCAGCAATCGATCCGACGAGCAAGCAGCCGGTGTCGAACGGCGCCCGCAACATCTGGGTGACCGAGACGGCGCTGACGACGGCCCTCAACACCTCCTACATGGCCTCGCAGCTCGCTCTCTTCGGGATCGTCACAGGGTTCGCCCTGCTGCTCTCGGGAATCGGGTTCGCGATTCTCGCCCTCGGCGGAGCGCTCCGCTCCCGCGAGGCGATGGCATCGGCGATTCACCTCGGCAGCCACAAGCGCCCGGTGAGCACGACGCCGGTTCCGACTGCCTGACCCAGTTCCTCCAAGTGCCCCCCGGCAAGCGGCCGGAGTCGCCGAAAAGGCGGCTCCGGCCGTCTTTCGTTCCAGGGGCGACCGTCGGGCCCTGGCTGGTGGCGACATGTCGAGGGCTCTGACACCGCCGTTGGGCCCTGGCTGGTGGCGACATGTCGAGGGCTCTGACACCGCCGTTGGGCCCTGGCCGCTCGCGGCGTGTCGAAGTGGGCCCGACACCGCCGTCGGGCCACGAGGCGTATGTCCTGTCGCCAGAGTCGTTCATCGACCCGGCGACGGGGTTGGATTCGCGGGCTCGGTGCCCGGAGGAGCGACGTCTGAGCGTTCCTTAAAGAACACTGTATGCGCGTGAGCTTCGGCATCCTCTTCGTGATCGTGCTCGCCGGGATCGCCGGGCCGCTGCTCGCGGTCGGGAGGCGGGCGATCGTGCCGGTCGTCGTGGGCGAGATCCTCGCCGGCCTCGCGCTCGGCCGCTCGGGGGCGCGGGAGCTCCATCCGGCCCAGCCGACGCTGGCCTTCCTCGGCAACGTGGGGTTCGCGATGCTGATGTACACGGCGGGGATGCACGTGCCCCTCCGAGCTCCCGCCCTCGTTCGGCAGCTCCGTCGGGGGGCCTTCGCCAGCCTGGCCGCCGGCGCGTTGGCTGTCGGGGCCGGGTGGTTGGCGGCGACGGTCGCCGGGGTTCCGCACCCCGCGCTCTACGCCGTCGTGCTCGGAAGCGGCTCGGCTGCCGTGCTCGTCCCGAGCCTCGAAGAGCTCCACCTGCTCGAGGGCAGCGATGCGCTTGCCGTCGCCGCCCAGGTGGCGATCGCCGACGTTGCGGCGATCGTTGCCGTGCCGCTCGCGCTCGAGCCGCACCACGCGCTTCATTCGGGGCTCGGGATCGTTGCGGTCGCGGCGTGCGCAGCGGCGCTCTTCGCGGCCATGCACGCGCTGCGCGGAGTCGACTGGGTGCGGACGGTTCGGCTGCGATCCAAGCGCCGGTCCTGGGCGCTCGATCTTCGGCTCTCGCTCCTCGTTCTCTTCGGCCTCTGCTGGCTCGCGACCCGGCTCGGCACGAGCATCCTGATCGCCGGCTTCGCGGTCGGGCTGTTGGTCGCAGCCGTCGGAGGGCCGAAGCGGCTCTCGCGCCAGGTCACCGGCGTGGCGCAGGGGTTCTTCGTGCCGCTCTACTTCGTCGTCCTGGGGGCGCGAATCGACGTGCGAGAGCTCGTGCAGCACGGATCGCTTCTCGCCCTCGCGGCGCTGCTCGCGGTCCTGAACGTGGCCCTCCACGCCGTCGCCGCCGTCGCAACCCGACAGTCGCTCGCAGCCGGGCTCGCAGCGACGGTGCAGCTCGGGGTCCCGGCCGCGGTCGTCTCGCTCGGGCTGCAGGGAGGGATGCTCTCGCCGGGGGCGGGCGCGGCGATCATGGTCGCGGCGCTCGCGAGCATCGGCTCGAGCGAGGTGGGCGTCGCCCTTCTTGCTCGTCGCGCGACCCGAAGCCCGGCGACCGTGAGCGCGTAAAGAGGCCGTTCGAGGGCGCTGCCAGGTGTCCCTCGATCGAGTGATTGTAAGGGTCAACTAGAGATCTAGGGCAGCTGTTCTTGTGGCGCCCATTGGGGTTGCCGACGCACATCGCCCGAGGCGCTCCACGGGTTTGCCCAGATGCGGCTTCTCCGCGGCCGATCAGGCGAAAGGCCGCAGAAAAACCAAGCAGTTCGCACGGCCGGATCGGACTTCCCCCGGATAGTGCTGCGGCTCGATTGCCCCGAGGCCCCCCATGAAAACACATCGCATCGTGCGGATTTCGGCTCTGCTCGTTCTCTTCGCTGCCGTGGGAGCTCTCGGGTGGCATTTCGAGGGCGGCAAGATCCTGAATCGCGCACCCAAGACAGTGGCGGGCCCAAGCCTCGTCACGACGGCGGCCGGCTCGACCGGCCAGCTCGTCAGTGCAGTCAAGGCACTCGATCATCCGGTCTACTGGATCGGCCCGGCGGTCAAGCCGACGACGTACGAGCTGACGCAGGATTCGAACGGCGAGACGTTCGTTCGGTACCTCCCTCAGGGCGCTGCGGTCGGGACGCGTCAGGCCTACCTGTCGATCGGGACCTACCCGATGCAGAACGCATTCGCCGTGACGAAGGCGCTTGCGGCGAAGGCCGGCTCGGTTCAGGTCGAGGCGCCGAAGTCGGGCGTCGCGTTCTACTTCCGGAGCCGGCCCGAGAACGTGTTCCTCGCATTCCCGAACACGAGCTACCAGATCGAGCTCTTCGATCCGGCCTCGGCCCGGTTCGAGGACGCTCGTCCAGGACGGGCTCGTCAAGGACATCTCGGCCACGTCGACAGCCGGCGAGCAGGCGGTGACCGCGGCAGAGCTTCGGGCTGACTCCCGGCAGCTCGGCCAGACGATCTACTGGCTCGGCCCGAAGCCCGGCATGACCTACGCGTTCAGCCGGACCTCGGACGGCCGCATGTACGTGCGTTACCTCCCGAAGGGCGTCGCCCCCGGGATGGTCTGGTTGCCCCGCAAGGCCGCGCTCGAGGAGCGCCTCTCCCGGCTCGCCGTCGAGGGCGAGTGGTGGTCGACCGTCGCACGGCTGCGCTGCTTCCGCGGGATCGACACGCTCTCGGCGCTCGCGCTCTGCCTCGAGATCGGCGACTTCGCTCGCTCCCAGCGGCCGGCCCAGCTCGCGGCCTGGCTCGGACTTGTGCCCGCGCTCAGCCAGTCCGGCGAGTCGAGCAGCCAGGGCTCGATCACCAAGACCGGCTCGGGCTACGCGCGCCGCCTCCTGGTCGAGGCCGCCTGGCACTACCTGCGTGAGCCAAGGATCGGCGTCACCCTGAAAAACCGCCAGCACGACCAGCCCGCGCACGTCCTCCAGATCGCCTGGCGCGCCCAAACACCGCCTCTACCGACTCCAGCAACGGCTCCGCGGGCGCGGCAAACCAGGCAACGTCGCCACCGTCGCCGCCGCCCGCGAACTCGCCTGCTTCCTCTGGGCCGCCGCCACAGCGAGCTAACCACCGACCACAGCCCCCTGCTCGGGCGGGCGCCGGGCCGACGCTGCCGGCACGCGCGACAGCTCTATGGGCAACCCGAAACGGCCACGCCCGTTCCTAGACAGCGCACGCCGGCGACGAACCAGGGCCCTGGGGTAACCAACCCCCGCATGATCAGACTGACAGCAACGCGACCGTCGTCGCAGCGCCCGACGCCCACCCGAGCAGCCCCACCCCCCCGATCAACAACCGGGAGCCGCGGGCTGGACCCTCGACAAACCAGCCGCCATATCAGAGCTCCTCGACGTGATCGACCTCGACCGCCTGTATCCGCGTTACGGCTTCCCGAACGACCTGCTCGTGCACCTGAACGTCTGGGACGCCCGTGTCCAGGATGTTCCCTCCCGGCCGATCTACGGTGTCGGCGAGCGCTCCGGCATCAGGATCCGCAAGGTCGTGCCGCGCATCTCGTGGCTGCTCGTCAAGGGCTTCTTCTGGCGTCTACGAGAGAAGTACGTGATCCGCGACTTCCACCCGCTCGTCTTCTTCTACGTCCTCGGGATCTCGATGACGCTCCTCGGCTTCGGGCTCGGGCTGATCGAGACGCTCTCGCGTCTCACGGGCCACGGCATCCCGGTCGCGTCGATCGTCCTCGTCGCCCTGCTCCTCGTTGCCGGCAGCCAGTTCACCCTGTTTGCGATGTGGTTCGACATGGAGGCCAACAAGCACCTGAGGCGAAGCTCGGGCCGGCCTCTCACCCACATCGCGGAGCTGAGCCGGGCCGAGCGCCGCCTGGTCGAGAGCTACGCGCGCCCTGCGGAGAGCTCGCACGTGCGGGAGGCACGGCTGCGCGCCCGCCGGGAGGCGCGCACCGAGCTTCGCTGACTTCTCAGGCCTCGAGCAGGCCGTTCGCGAGCGCGTAGCTGACAAGCTCCGCGCGCGTTCCTAGCCTGAGCTTCTGCATCACGTGCGCTCGGTGCGTCTCGGCCGTACGCACCGAGATGAAGAGCTGCTTGGCGATCTCCTGGTTCGTGAAGCCGCGGGCCAGCAGCACCAGCACCTCGCGCTCGCGCTCGGAGAGCGGATCCTCCTCCGCGCGGCGGATCGCGTCGGTCTCGGCGGCGACAAGGCGTGCGCCGAGCTCCGGATGCACGTAGCGGCCGCCGGCGGCGACCTCCCGGATCGCCGAGACGAGCTCGGCATCGGCCGCCTCCTTGAGCACGTAGCCGCTCGCGCCCACCGCGAACGCCTCCCGTACGTAGCGGGGGTCGTCCTCCATCGAGAGGACGAGCACCTTTGCGTCCGGGGTCTCGTGCAAGAGCTTCGGCACGCCCTCGAGCCCGCTCTCGCCCGGCATCAGGACGTCGATCAGGATCAGGTCGGGCTTTCCGGCGCGCGCCTCGAAGACCGCCTCGCGCACATTGCCCGCCTCGCCCACGGTCTCCATGTCCTCCTCGGCGTTGACGAGCATGCGCAGGCCGGCGCGGACGACCGCGTGGTCGTCGACGATGAGCACCTTGACGGTCATCGCTGCGACTCCGCCTCGCCCGCCGACGTTCGGATCGAGAGGGCCAGCTGGCACTCGTGGGGGGGTGTCACAACAGTCACGCCTTCCATTGTCGGCCCTTCGGGCCCGTAACTCAATCATCAATGTCCGACGGCGCGCGTCGGGGAGTCGAGATCTCGCTTGAAACCAGGGCTTCAGACCCGAGTTTGTCCGTTTCGGCACGAGCCGCCGGCGCCCGAGCAGCCGGTGAGGCTCCTGACGCGCACGATCGCGCGGTAACCGGCCTCGGCCGCCGACGGGAACCTGCGAAGGACGCGCGCGAGCGGTCGCCCGCCCGGCAGGAGCTCGAGCAACGGCGCTGCCGCCGCCCCCGCCGAGGAGACGGTGCCGTCGGGGGCCGCGAAGTGCCAGCTCGCCAGTCTCTGCCGTGAGTCCAGCTCGGGGAGCAGCTCGCCGGCGCGGGCCGACCGGAGCGGGATCGCCTCGATCGCACCGCGGCGGTCCCAGGCGAGGAGGGCATCGACGCAGCGGCGGCAGAGCCCGCAGTCGCCGTCGTAGAGGACGCTCGCCACGCTCATCCCGGGCACGGTACCCCGCTCCGCCTTCACGGCACGGCAGGGTCCCGTCGCCGGTGCCTCTGGTGCTGGTAAGGATCCAGTCCATGTCCGAGCGAATCGACTTCTCGGGCGGGAAGCGCAGCGCGGCCTTTCCGCTCCTGACCGACGAGCAGATCGACATCTTCCGGGAGTACGCGGAGGAGCGCTCCTTTGCGGCCGGGGATGTCCTGTTCAGGCCGGGCGACCCGACGGTCGAGTTCATCGTCGTGCTCGAGGGGCGCCTGGCGATCGTCGACGACTTCGGCAGGCCCGACGAGCGCGTGGTCGTCGAGCACGGCCCGCGGAGCTTCCTCGGCGAGTACAACGCGATCTCGGGGCAGCCGACGCTCTTCGCGTCGTTCGCCCGCACCGACGGGCGCGCGCTCTTCGTCCCGCTGCACGATCTCCGGACGCTGATCGCGAGCCAGGCGACGCTCAGCAACATGATCCTCGGCGCGCTCCTCGGGCGTCGAGCCCTCCTGATCACCGAGGGGATAGGTGCCAGGATCATCGGCTCGCGCTTCTCGCCGGACACACGGCGCCTGCTCGACTTCGCCGCCCGCAGCCGCCTGCCGCATGCGTGGCTCGACGTCGAGGCCGACCCGGCGACCGAGGAGCTCCTCCGCGCCCTCGACGTCTCTCCCGAGGAGATGCCGGTCGTCCTCCTGGGCGACCACGTCTTCAACAATCCGACCAACCAGGAGTTCGCCCGGCTCCTCGGGTTCGTGCCCGCGCCCGACAACCGAGACGTCTTCGACCTCGTCGTGGTGGGCGGAGGGCCGGCAGGTCTCGCGGCGGCCGTCTACGGCGCCTCGGAAGGGCTGTCGACGCTCCTGCTCGAGAGCGAGGCGATCGGGGGCCAGGCCGGGACCTCGTCCCGGATCGAGAACTACCTCGGCTTCCCCGCCGGCGTGTCGGGCGGAGAGCTTGCGGCGCGCGCTGCCCTGCAGGCGGAGAAGTTCGACGCACGCCTCACCTACCCCTGCGAGGCAGCGGCGCTGGAGCCGAGTGACGGCCTTCATCTCCTCCGGCTCACCGACGGCGACGAGGTGACGGCGCGGGCGGTGATCCTCGCAACCGGAGCCCGCTACCGCCGGCTTGCGCTCGACCGGCTCGAGGAGCTCGAGGGGTTCGGCGTCTACTACGCGGCGACGCTCAGCGAGTCGCGGTCCTGCGCCGGGAGCGACGTCGTCGTGGTCGGAGGGGGCAACTCCGCGGGCCAGGCCGCGCTCTTCCTTTCCGACACGGCGAGACGCGTGTTCCTGGTCGTCCGCCGGCCGGGTCTCGAGGCGACGATGTCCCGCTATCTCATCGACGAGATCGAGCACGTCGACGGCATCGAGCTGCTCACCGAGTCGGAGGTCGTGGAGCTCCACGGGGTCGACCAGCTCGACGGGCTCACCGTCGCCGATCGCCGCGACGGCTCCCGCCGGCGCCTCGAGGCAGGCGGACTCTTCGTCTTCATCGGCGCCGATCCCTGCACCGACTGGCTCGAGGGCGCGCTCGCGCGCGACCGGGCGGGATTCATCCTCACCGGCTCCGACCTGCCTGCTGACGACGATCGCCCGTCCGCCAGGCCACGCCTGCCCCTCGAGACGAGCCGCGACGGCGTCTTCGCGGTCGGCGATGCGCGCAGCGGGTCGGTCAAGCGGGTCGCGTCGGCCGTGGGCGAAGGATCGATGGCCGTCCGCCTCGTGCACGAGCACCTCGCGAAGCTCGCGCTGTAGGGGCCTTCGAAGGGGCTCTGGCGCAGGATCGAGCTACGGAGAGGCGGCGGAGGAGTAGCTAAAGTCGAGGCCCGAAGGGCAGTTGGGCCGTCGCCCGATGCTCGTGACTACAAGGGAGATCAAGAGCGTCATGTCGCCAGACGGCCCCGAGAGATCGATTCAGAGCGAGATCGTGACGGCCTGCCGGGTGCTCGAGGCGGCCGGCCAGGCCGACATGGTCTGGGGCCACGTCTCGATCCGCGACCCGGACGGCCGCGGCGTTTGGCTCAAGGGCTCGAACCTCGGCTTCGACGAGGTGACCGAGAGCGACGTGATCCTGATCGACTGGGACGGCGAGGTGCTCGAGGGGACGGCCGGCAGGCACATCGAGTACCCGATCCACACCGAGATCATGGCGCGCCGCGCCGACGTGAACGCGGTCGTCCACACCCACCCGCTCTACTCGATCGCGTTTGCCGCCACGGGCTGGCCGCTGAAGGCCCTGTCGCATGAGGGAAGCCACTTCGTCCCACCCGACATCTCGCGGTTCACCAAGACCGGCGACCTCATCCGGACCGGCGAGCTCGGCCGCGACCTCGCGGACACGCTCGGCGACCGCCTCGCGGTCCTGATGCCGCACCACGGGATCACGACCGCCGGCCGTGATGTGGGGGAGGCAGTCGCGGCGGCCACCCACCTCGAGCGTGCCTGTCAGATCGCGCTGCTGGCCGGAAAGGATGCGATCGCGAGCCCCGACGAGGAGGCGCTCGCGAAGAGAGAGCGGTCGGCACGGCATCTTGCGATGGCGTGGGCGTACCTCTCCCGCACCGTCGATCGCTAGGCGACCTCAGGTTTCGCGCGTCGAGCCGAGCGCGCGACCAGCACCGCACCGAGGAGCAGCGGCAGCGGCATCACGACGCCCGCCGTTCGCACGCCGAAGGTGCCGGCGATGGCTCCGTCGACGAGGCTTGCGATCGGCCTGATCCCGAGGAACGCGATCGACCAGAGCGCCATGATCCTCCCGCGCTGATTCTCCGCGACGCTGAGCTGCAGGCGCGAGGTGGCGGCCGTGTTCGAGAGCAGGTAGCCGAGGCCGGCGAATGCCAGAAACACGAGCGCGAGTGGGAACCACGGCGTGAGGGCGAAGAGCATGACGCCGCCGCCGGCGAAGGCGAGCGTCATGGCCATGCGGCTCCGGGTGCCCGTGACGCGTCCGGCCATGAGGAGTGCGGCGGAGACGGCGCCGACCCCGAACACCCCCAGGGTGGCACCTGCCCAGGTCTCCGGAAACCCGAAGGCATGCGCGAAGGCGGGTGACTCGGTGTTCACCGGGTCCGTGCCGAAGCTGAGGCTCATGACGATGAGCAGGTACACGCCGAGCTTCGGGTCGGCCCGGACGATCGCGAAGCTCTCCCGGAGCGAGGCGCGCCGCACACGCTCCTGGCGCCGCGGCCTGATCGCCAACAGCCCTCCGGCGAGGAGCAGGAACGAGAGGCTGTTGACGGCAAACGCGGTCGCCGTTCCGAACGCGGCGATCATGCCCGCCGCGCCTGCAGGCCCGACCGCGCGCGCGAGGTTGAACGTCATCGAGTTGAGCGCGATCGCCTGGGGCAGGTCTTCACGCTCGACGAGGGACCCGATCATCGCCGTCTGCGCCGGGTTCGAGAAGGCGCTGAGGATGCCGAGGATCCCCGAGAAGCCGATCACGACCCAGTCCGTCGCGAGGCCGCCCCAGGCGAGGCCGGCCAGCACCCCGCTCAGGGTTGCGGAGGAGGTCTGCGTGACGAGGAGCAGGCGCCGGCGGTCGAACCGGTCGGCGAAGCTGCCGGCCCAGGGCGCAAGAAGCAACACCGGCGCGAACTGCGAGAAGTTGAGGACGCCCAGCAGGAACGGCGAATGCGTGAGCCGGTAGATGAAGATCGAGGCGGCGAGGTTCTGGAACCAGGTGCCGCTCGCGGAGGCCGCGTTGCCGACGAAGTAGGGGCCGAAGTTGCGCGAGCGCACGACGCGCCACGCGGCGCGCGGTCCGACCTCCGCGGCGGCGCTCATCGGCTCGAAGCCGCGGGGAAGGCCCGGCGAGTGCCGGGCATGCTCTCAGCCCGTGGCGTCGGAGCCACGGTTGTCGGAGCCACGGTCCTCGGAGCCACGATCCTCGGGGGTCGACCCGAGCAGGTAGCCCCACTTCTGGCGCGTCTCGGCCTTGGTCTTCGGGTCGGGGCCGAGCGCCGTCGGGAACCGGTCCTTCCACTCCCACGGCTTGGTGGCGTCGATCAGGAGCCGCGAGTTGTAGCGCTTGTCGTCCGGCGGCAGCGCCGGATCGAGCGGGCCCGAGAGCATGCGGGTGAGGATGTCGACAGACCGCGAAGGGTCGGCGCGGGTGAGGATCGCCCAGAGGACGTCCTCGAGGTCGGTGACGTCGATGTCCTCGTCGACGACCACGACCAGGCGACCCATGTACGAGGCGGCGTTGCAGGACGCGAGGGCATGCAGTGTCTGCCGGGCGTGCCCCGCGTACTTCTGCTCGATCGAGACGACGTTGAAGAGGCGCGTCCCGCCGACCGCGAAGCAGTTGAGGTCGACGATCCCGGGAATCCCCGTTCCCCGCAGCTCGCGCAGGAGCAGCGCCGCGCGGAGGTACTCGCGGTAGAGGTAGGGGTCGTACGCGGGCGGCTTGTTCGGGGGCACGCCGAGCATGATCGGGTCGTTGCGGTAGTACACGGCCTCGACGGTGAGAACCGGCTCCGCCGGGCGAAGATCGCCGTAGTAGCCGGTCCATTCGCCGAACGGCCCCTCGGGAGCCATCTTGTCGGCGTGGATGTAGCCCTCGAGGACGATCTCGGAGGACGCGGGCACCGTCAGGCCGGTGATCGGCATCTTCACGACCTTGTAGGGCTCACCGCGGATCGCGCCGGCCCACTCGTACTCGGAGACGCCGAAGGGCACCTCGATCGTCGAGGCGGCGAAGATCAGCGGATCCATCCCGCAGACGACCGCGACGGGGCAGGGCTCGCCGCGCTCGAAGTACTTGTCGCGCATCTGCCGACCGTGCTTGCCGGGCGAAATGTAGAGCCCGACGTTCCGCTCGTCGTGGATCATCACGCGGTAGCAGCCGAGGTTCAGCCAGTCGTTGTCGGGGTCCTTCGTCACGATCGCCACGCCCGTGCCGATGTAGCGGCCGCCGTCCTCGGGATGCCATTGCGGCGTCGGGAACGTGTAGACGTCGACGTCGTCGCCTCGCTGCACGTTCTCGAACAGCGGCGCGTCCTCGACGACCACGGGAGCGACGGCACGCGTGCTCTCGGTCAGGCGCAGGAACTCGTCCATCAGCGGGCGGCGCTCGATGTCCGTGGGCAGCCCGAGCGTCAGGGCCAGGCGGCTGCGCGTCGCGTTCCCGTTGACGAGGATCCGCTGGCCGCTCGGGTATCCCGGGATGTCGTCGAAGAGCACGGTGGGGGCGCCGAGCGTGTGGATGAGCATCTCGGACACCTCGCCGATGTCCTGCTCCCACGTCGCGCCCTTGACCACCCGGAGCTCGCCGAGCCGGTCCGCCGCCGCGATCCAGTCGCGAAGGTCGTCGTACTCCATCATCCCCCTCCATCTCCGCCGTCGCGCTGCGAGGCTGTGCTCCAGGGCGTCAGGCGCGCCTGGAGGACGTTGGTGACTGACTGGATCACGATCGCGATCCCCATGATCAGCAGGATCGGCACGTACATGTCGGCGGTGAGGAAGTAGTCCGAGTAGTGGTTGATCAGCCCGCCCAGGCCGTCCTGCGTCGAGAGCACCTCGGCCACGACCACGCCGACCCACGCCGACGAGAACGCCTGCCTGCCGCCGGCCACCATGTAGGGCGAGGCGGCCGGGAGGATGATCGTGCGCAGCGTCTGGCGCTCGTTTGCGCAGAAGCCCTTCCCCGCCGCGAGCAGCTCCGGGTCGACGTTCTTGACCCCGGCCATCGTGTTGATGATCACCGGGAAGACGGCCGAGAGGACGACGTAGGCGAGGCGGAACTCGAGCCGGAAGCCGAGCCAGACGATCATCACCGGCACGAAGGCGACGTGGGGAAGCGCATAGAGGAACGAGACGTACGGATCGAGGACGTGCTCCACCGATCGCCAGCGTCCCATCGCGATCCCGATCGGAATCCCCACCACCACCGAGATCACGAAGCCCAGGCAGAGCGCCTCCATGCTGCTCCAGAGCGGCGTGAAGATCGTGTGGTTCGTGAACACCTGGTGGTAGAAGGCCCGCGCGACCTCCGGCGGCGTCGCCGCGATCGCCTTCTGAAGATGGCGGGCGTAGAGCTGCCAGGTGCCGAGGATGATCGCGAGCGTCGCGATCCTCACCGTCCACATGCCGACCGGGCGGTAGAGAAACGGTGGCCGCGCCGCGCGGTGGGGGTTGCCGGCACCCCGGCTCCCGGAGTGGCTACGCGCGAGACGGCCACAGGCGCACCCCCCTTCGGCCCAGGGCGCCCGATCCCCTCGCCCAGGGCATGGTCGCCCACCGCTCGAGCCGCTTCAGCGCGGTCGTGAAGAGGAGGCTGAAGATGCCGAGCGAGATGATCGCGACCCACATGTCCGCGAACCGCAGAATCTGGACGTCCTTGTTGATCAGGTTGCCGATCCCGAGGACGGACGTCTCGATCTCGGCGACGATGATGCCGATGAACGCGCGCGCCATCCCGAGCCGCAGGCCGGCGAAGATGTACGGCAGGGAGGCCGGGATCACGATCGTCCGCAGGATCTGGAGCGGCCGCCCGGCGAACGCCCTGCCGGCGTCGAGGAGGTTCCGGTCGACCTCCTTGCCGCCGATGTAGGTGTTGAGGATGATCGGGAAGAGCCCCGAGACGAGGACGACGGCGAACCTCATCTTGAAGTCGATCCCGAGCCAGAGGATGAGCACCGGGATCAACGCGAGCCGCGGGGTCGCATAGAGCGCGGCGACGTACGGCTCGAGCGCGAGCTCGACGAGGCGCGAGCGCGACATCGCGAGGCCGATCGGGATGCCGGCGAGGATGCTGACCCCGTATCCGGCGCCGAAGCCCTTGAGCGTGTCTCCGAACGCCGGCGCGACCTGGTGCCAGAAGGCGTGCGGGAATGCGCGCGCGATGTCGATCGGGAAGGAGGTCGAGAACGCGTTCCCGAAGGCCTGCCACAACACGAGGACGGCGAGGAGCGAAAGCGCCCGGAGCGCGAGCGGCTTGCGAAGCCAGCTGCGGGCCGGCGACGACCCTCGGCTACCGCGCCGCTTGGCGCTCGGCACGTTCGCCGCTACCGCCCCCGCGCCGGTGAGGTTCTCGGCGCCGTTGCTCACGCCGAGGCGAGGGTCTCGAGGTCCGCAACCTCGCTCCGGAGCAGCTGCCAGATCTCGGACCGGATCCGCGTGTACTCGGACGTCGCCCGCCAGTCGTATTCGTGGCGCGGCTTCGGGAGGTCGACGGCGAACTCGCCGATCACGCGGCCGGGCGTCCCCATCACGATGATCCTGTCGGAGAGGTAGATCGCCTCGTCGACCGAGTGGGTCACGAACAGAACGGTCAGGTTCTTCTCGGCGCAGATCCGGTGCACCATCTCCTGCAGGTGCTCGCGCGTGAGCGCGTCGAGGGAGCCGAACGGCTCGTCCATCAGGAGCAGCTTCGGCTCGATCGCGAGCGCCCGGGCCAGCCCGACGCGCTGGTTCTGGCCGCCCGAGAGCTGCGAGGGGTAGTGGTGCTGCCGGTTGGCGAGCCCGACCACGTCGAGGTACTCGGCGGCGATGCGGAGCCGCTCCTTCTTGGCCACGCCCTGCAGCTCGAGCCCGTAGGCGACGTTCGCGAGTGCCGTTCGCCACGGGAAGAGGTTGAAGAGCTGGAAGACGATCGCCTTGTCGCGCGAGGGCCCGTCGCTCGGCTTTCCGTCGACGAACACCTCGCCGCCGGAGGAGTCGAGCAGCCCGGTGACGATCCGGAGGGCCGTCGTCTTGCCGCAGCCGCTCGGGCCGATCAGGGTGACGAACTCCCCGCTCTCGACCTTCAGGTTGAAGTCGCAGACCGCGGGAACGTCACTTGTCCCGTAGTACTTCTGGAGGTGTGAGATCTCGAGCATCTGTCTGTTCGCGGCGCTGGAGAGTCGGGCCGGAGGCACTCGCTTCGAGGCCTCCGACCCGACGTCCGTGCGTTCTCAGCAGATGGTCGTCTTCTGGTGGTGCGCCTTCAGGTACGCGTTCACGAACGTGCGATTCACGAGCTTGCGAGCCCGACCGGCAGCGGCTTCGGCAGCGTGTCCAGCTGCCAGTTGAGCCGGACGGTGTCGATGAAGTACGAGTTGCAGATGCCGCCGTTGATGCCGAAGAAGTTGTCGCTCTTGTAGTACTCCCACGTCTGGGCCTCCTGCGGGCCGTGAGCCCGCCGAGAGGCCCTGCGCGGCGCGTAGGCGATGTACTTGTACTTGTTCGAGTCCGCCCAGCGCTCGGCGTTGATGAACGCGTTCACGACCTTCTGCGCGAGAGCCGGGTTGTTCGGCGTGAAGTTGTCGTTGGCGATCAGCCCCGACTGGAGGTACGGGCCGAGCGCCTTGCCGACGTCGAGCACCGAACCGCCTTGCCCGTCGCCTCGGCGATCAGGGCGTTCGGGTAGTGGATCGGCGCGAGATCGATCTGGCCGGCGAGGATCGCGGTCGTCCGGGCGCTCGTCCCGCCGATCGTGACGTACTTGATGATGCTCGGATCGACGCCCTGGTTCTTCAGGCCGATCTCGGCCGACAGCTGGCCGGCCGAGCCCGGCGTGTCGATGCCCATCGTCTTGCCGGCCAGGTTCGCAAGGTGGTGCCGTTCTGGCCGACGATGATGTAGTCGCTCGCCTGGTCGTTCGCCGCGATGACGTGGATCGGCGCGCCGCGTTCACGACCGCGAGGATCGCGGTCGGCAGCGAGCCGATGAAGAGGTCGGCCTGGCCGGCGATGACGGTCTTCAGGCCGGTGGCGGCGCTGTCGACGACGTTGAAGTTGACGTTGATCCCGTTCTTCTTCATCAGGTCGACCCAGTAGAGGACGTCGGCGCTGCTGAAGTCCGTCGAGCCCGCCTCGACGACGTTGACGGTGTTCGAGTCGGCGTGCGTAGCCACTCGGCTCGCGGCCTGCGGCGCAGCCGATGCGACGTCGCCCCGAGGGCGATCGAGGCTGCGAGGGCCGCCCCGGCAACCCACACAGTCATGAGATTCGCTTCATTGTTGGCACTTCACCCCTTTCCGGGATTTGGAGCCGCGCCGGATGAGCGCGAGGCTTAGAGTTCTCGTGGGCACGAAAATGCTGTTGCAGCAGGCGGGACTTTGACAGCAGGATTTGTTGCTGTCAAGCTCCCCTTGCGGCAACGTTCTGGAGAGGATGGGGAAAATGAGCGGTCTCTTGCTTGTTACAAAGCCAAATCCTGGCAGTTGCTGTGAATGCAACAAACTTTGTATAGTGCTGCCGGAATGACACCGACGCCGGATACATCCGCTGCGCTCTCGCCGGCCACGGTGGAGGCCGCGCCGAGGCGCCCGCTCTATCTCGCGGGCGAATGGGTGACGACGGACGAGCCCGTGGCGGTGCATTCGCCGGGCGGCGACGGGCCCCGCTCGCGACCACCTTCCACGCCGGGCGCGCCGAGTGCGAGCGGGCGATCGCCGCCGCCGTCGCCGCCGAACGGCCGCTGGCCACCATGCCGGCCTACGAGCGGTCGGCGGCGCTTCGCTCGATCAGCGACGGGATCCTCGAGCGCGCGGATGAGCTCGAGCCGCCAGCTCGCGGCCGAGGCGGGGAAGCCGATCCGGGACGCCGCGACCGAGATCGAGCGCGGCGCGCTCACCTTCCGCGTCGCGGCCGAGGAGGCCGAGCGCCTCTACGGCGAGGTCGTGCCGCTCGACCTCAACGCCGCCTCGCGCGGCCGCGTCGGGATCATCCGCCGGTTCCCGATCGGCGCCGTCGCCGCGATCAGCCCCTTCAACCTTCCGCTCGGGCTCGCCGCCCACAAGGTCGCACCCGCGCTCGCAGCCGGATGCCCGTCGTCCTGAAGCCGCCGAGCAACACGCCGCTCACGATGCTCTCGGTCGCCGAGCTCGTCGCCGAGTCGGGCTTCCCGCACGACGCGCTGAGCGTCCTGCCGATGACCCGCGAGGTCGGCGACCAGCTCGTCACCGACCCGAGGATCAAGCTGCTCTCGTTCACCGGCAGCCCCGAGGTGGGCTGGGCGATGAAGGCGCGCGCCGGCAAGAAGAAGGTCGTGCTCGAGCTCGGCAGCAACTCGGCGGCGATCGTCGACGAGTCCGCCGACCTCGACTGGGCCGCCGCGCGGTGCGCCTACGGCGCCTTCAAGTACGCGGGCCAGCTCTGCATCAGCGTGCAGCGCATCCTCGTCCATTCGGCGGTGGCCGAGGCATTCACGGCCGCCTTCCTGGAGCTCGCCCAGGCCTGCACGTCGGCGCCGCCGCTCGATGCCGGTTCCGACATCGGGCCGATGATCGACGCCCGCTCCGTCGAGCGTCTCCAGGGCTGGGTCGCGGAGGCCGTCGCAAGGCGGCGGGCGCATCCTGCTCGGGGCACGGCCGACGGGCACTACATGGTTCCCGACGGTGCTCACCGACGTCGATCCGGCCGACGAAGGTCTGCGCCGAGGAGGCGTTCGGCCCGGTCGCGGTGATCTCGACCTTCGACGACTTCGGCGAGGCGCTCCGCGAGGTGAACGCTCGCGCTTCGGCCTCCAGGCGGGGGTCTTCACCAACGACCTCGCCCACGCCTGGCAGGCCTTCGACGAGCTCCACGTCGGGGCCGTGATCGTCAACGACGCGCCCGACCTATCGCGTGGACAACATGCCGTTCGGCGGGGTGAAAGACTCGGGCCTTGGCCGGGAGGGCCTCCGCTGGGCGATCGAGGACATGACCGAGGTCCGCGATGCTCGTGATGGCGGGCCGTCCGTGACCGTGGCGCCCGCGGCCTCTAGATGTCACGCACCTATCGAGAGAGGACGCCCATGAGAGTCGTCGACGCGATCGTCGACTGGTTCGAGACGATCCAGGTCGAGAAGTACTTCGGCTACGCGGGCGGCGCGGTCTGGCCCTTCATGGACGCCCTCGATCGACCATCCGGAGATGGAGGGCATCCAGGCCAAGCACGAGTCGCACGCCGTCCATATGGCCGACATCTACTACCGCACGACCGGGAAGGTCGCGCCCGTCCTCGTGACGAAGGGCCCGGGCCTCCTGAACTGCGTCGGCGGCGTCGCCTCGGCGATGCACGACATGTCCGCGGTCCTCCTGATCGCCGGCTCCGGATCGACGCATTTCCTCGGCAAGGGCGGGATGCAGGAGCTCTATTACAAGGGCTTCGAGGACGCGGTCAGCGTGCTGCGGCCGGTGACGAAGGGCTCCTGGCAGGTCGTCCGGCCCGACACGGTGATCGAGGTGCTGAACCAGGCCTACAAGCTCGCCGACTCCGGCCGGCCCGGCCCGGTGTTCGTCCAGGTGCCCGTTCGACGTCCAGCTCGCGGAGGTCGAGGGCGACGATCGAGCCGGCGAGGCGGCGCGCCGTAACCTCGCGGTCGCGCCCCGACGCCCAGAGCATGGCGCGGGTCCGTGGAGCTGGTTGCCGCGGCCGAGCATCCCTTCCTGCTCGGCGGCGGCGGAGCCGCCCATTCCACAGGCGGAGCCGAGCGCGTTCCTCGCTGTCGCCGAGCGCCTCCAGATCCCGCTCGCGACGACGCTCACCGCGAAGGGCCTCGCTCGACGAGACCCATCCGCTCTCCCTCGGCGTCGTCGGTCGCTCGGGGACGCCGCCCGCGGCCGAAGTCTCGCGGAACGCCGACCTCGTGCTCGCGGTCGGAGCGCGGTTCAGTGACAATCACACAAGCAACTGGCGGAACGGGAAGATCTACGACCTCGCCCGCACGAAGATCGTCCAGGTCGATCTCGACATTGCCGAGGTCGGGCGCAACTACCCCGTCGAGGTCGGAATCGCCGGCGACGCGGCGGTGTTCCTCGAGGAGCTCCTGGCCGGGGTCGACGCGGCGGGGATCGAGCCGCGCTGGAGTGGCTGGACCGAGCAGGCACGGCTGCGTGGGATGCCTGGCGCGAGGAGATCCACCCGACTGCTCACCGCCGAGAGCACTCCCGTGCATCCGCGCCCGGCTCTGCCACGAGATCGGCGAGGCGCTCGCCGCCGTCGACGGGCGGATCTTCGTCGACATCGGCGACGTCACCCAGTACGCCGAGCCCTACATGACGATTCGAGGGCCCGGGCGCTGGCACATCAACCCGGGCATGGCCGAGATGGGCTGGGCCTCCTCCGGCGTGCTCGGTGCCGTGGCGGCCGACCCCAAACGTCCCGCTCTCTGCCTTCGTCGGCGACGGTGCGTTCAACATGACCTCGCAGGTGCTTGCGACCGCCGTCGAGTACGGCCTGCCGGCCGTCTGGGTGATCCTCGACAACTGCGAGTTCGGGATCGAGCGGAAGGGCTCGATCCAGGATCTTCGATCGTGTCCATCCCTGGTCTCGGTTCACCCGCAAGGACACCGGCGAGCCGTACAACCCGGACTACGTGATGCTCGCGCGCGCCAACGGCGCCGACGGCGTCCGCATCGAGGATCCGCGCGAGCTCCGCGCCGCGCTCGACCAGGCGCCTCGCGACGCGGCAAGCCCTTCGTGATCGACGTCGTCCAGGATCTGACGGTCCCGACGTACTTCACGCCCGGGATCGACCGGGCCTATCCGGACAAGTGGGGCGAGAGCTATCCGCACCACGGCTCCCTGACGGATCTCCAAATGAGCAGCGAGACGTCAAGGACATCCCCTGTCGACCTGCTCCTGCTGGGGCAGACGGAGGCCGACTCCGGCACCCCCGGCGTGATCGGGGCCCTCCGCCGCCGCTACGACGAGCTCACGCACTCGCAGAAGCGGATCGCCGAGACGATCGTCGAGGACCCCCGCTTCGTGGCCTTCGCCACGCTCGACAAGTTCTCGGCCCGGTTGGGCGTCAGCCCGTCGACGATCGTCCGGTTCGCCTACCGGATCGGGCTCTCCGGCTATCCCGAGCTTCAGGAGCAGGTGCGCGAGCTCGTGCTCAAGGGCCTGCCGCACGCCTCCGGCAACGGCGACAGCGCGGCCCACCTCGGCGAGACGGTGTTCGCGCGAGTCCCTCCGGCACGACCTGGAGATCCTGCTCTGCGCACGCGCAGAGCGCCTGCAGGCCGAGGATCTCGATCGCGCGGTCGACCTGATCGTCGGCGCCGAGCGGGTCTGCATCGTCGGCGGGGTGACGGCGTTCGGGATCGCGTACTACGCCGGCCGTGACGCTCGACCGCGTCCGCGACGGGGTCGTCCTCCTGAGCGGCCGGCCCGTTCCGACCGGCCCCCTGCTCGATCTGAGCGAAGGGGACGTGCTGCTCGCGTTCAGCTTCCCGCCGTACGCGAAGTCCACCCTCGGCTCGATCGCCGCGGCGAAGGGCCGGGGAGTCAGCGTCGTCGCGGTCACCGACTCTCCCATCTCGCCTCTCCGGGGCCAGGTCGACGTGCTCCTTCCGGCGAGCGTCTCGGGGATCGGCACGCAGAACTCCCTGGTCGCCGCGATGGCGGTCGCGAACATCATCGTCAACGGGGTCACCGAGCGGGTCCCGGGAGCGCTCGAGCGCTACAGCGAGACGCTCCGCCTCCTCTCCGGCTGGGACGTCTACCTGCTCGAGCCCGGCGGCGATGGCTGACCTGCCGAGGGTCGATCGGCTCGATCCGCAGGCGCCGCTCCGCGAGCTCGAAGTCCTCGAGATCGCCGGCGAGCTGACGGGATACGCCGGCAAGCTCCTGGCCGACCTCGGAGCGAGCGTCACCCGGGTCACCGTCACGGGAGGCCGGGCGGGCGACGATGGTTCGCCGCCGGCGACAGACGGGCTCGATGCCGAGTCGTGGTTCTTGCACCGCCGCCAAGCGCGAGCTGCGCATCGATCTCGACTCCGACGAAGGCCTCGAGAGCCTGTCGGCGCTGGTCGCCTCCGCCGACGTGGTAATCCAGACTGGGCGGCGCCGGCGCTCCCGGCCATGCGGGCCTCGACCCGGCTGCCCTGCGCGCTGCGAACCCGGCTGCGATCCACGCGATCCTGACACCCTTCGGTCTCGACGCGCCCGCAGCCGAGTACGTCTCGACCGACCTGATCCGGCTCGCCGCGGGCGGGCTCCTCTGGCTCGGCGGCTACCCGGACGGTGAGCCGGTGGCGCCGTTCGGCGGTCAGAGCACGCTCGCGACGGGGATCTTCGGCGCGGTGGGCGTGCTGCTCGCGCTGATCGAGCGCGACAAGTCGGGCTCGGGAGAGCTGGTCGAGGTCTCCGCGCAGGAGGTGCTCACCCAGGCGCTCGAGACCTCGATCCCGGAATACGAGCTGACCGGGCGCGTCCAGCGGCGGCTGGGCGATGTCCCGCGTGAGGCCGGCTCGGGCATCTATCGCTTGCGCGGACGGCTTCGTGAGCATGATCGCGGGCCGCCTCGGCACGGCGGAGGCCTGGACGCGGCTCCGCGAATGGCTCGTCGAGACCGGGACGCCGGGCGCCGAGCGAGCTCTGGGAGCCGAGCTGGGAGGAGCTGAAGTTCCGGCAGCAGCCCGACGCAATTGCCCGGTTCTCGGAGATCTTCGGCGCCTTCGGGAGACCCGCGGCAAGCAGGAGCTCTATGTCGAGGCGCAGCGGTGAAGCATCGCCCTCGCTCCGGTGAACGGGCTCTCGGAGGTCCTTGCCGACGTGCAGCTGCGGGCGCGCGACTTCTTCGTCGAGGTCGCAGCGCGGTGCCGGCGGCATCCCTGGCCTCGTCCCCGCTCCGCCGTACCGGTTCTCGACGCTCGGCCCCCAGCCGGTCGAGCTCGGGGCGCCGGACTCAGCCGGCGTCGACCGCAGCCTCGCCGAGCACCTGACGCATGAGCGGGGCTCTGAGCGATCTGCGGGTGATCGATTTCTGCTGGGTCGGCGCCGGCGCGCTCGTGACCAAGCTTCTCGCCGAGCACGGCGCCGACGTGATCAAGATCGAGTCGAGGGCGCGCCCGGACAATCTGCGGGTCGCTCCGCCGTACCGGCCGGGGCGCGAGGGCCTCGACGGCTCCGGGTACTTCGCCTCGCGCAACAACGACAAGCGCTCGTTCGCGCTCAACATGAGCAAGCCGCCGGCCCGCGAGCTCGCACTGCGGTCTCGCAGCGGGATGCGACGTGATCACGAACAACTTCCGGCCGGGAGTGATGGAGCGCTGGGGGCTCGGCTACGAGGAGCTGCTGCGAGCTCAACCCGTCGCTCGATCTACCTGTCGATGCCGATGCAGGGATCGAGCGGGCCTCACCGTGACTTCATCGGCTTCGGGGCGACGATCGCCGCGCTCTCAGGCCTGGTCGAGCTCTCCGGCCAGCCGTCGCGCGACCCGGTCGGGACGGGAACCCACTACCCCGACCACGTTCCGAGCCCCGGCCATGCGCTGGTCGCGCTCCTGGCCGCGATCCGGCAGCGGGCCCGGACGGGACGCGGCCGGCTGATCGAGCTCTCCCAGCTCGAGTCGACCGTCAACCTCCTCGGGCCGGCGATCCTCGCCGCATCCACCGGCGCAGGTCCCTTCGTCCGGAGCGGGAACCGCGTCGCGACGCACAGCCCGAGCGCCGTGTTCCGCTGTGGCGGCGAGGATCAGTGGTGCGCGATCGCAGCGCGGGACGATCGCGAATGGCGCTCGCTGGCACACGTTCTCGGGCGCCGGACCTGGCCGACGATGCGCGCTTCGCCGCGTTCGCCGACCGCAAGCTCAACGAGGACGCGCTGGAGGCCGAGCTCGCCTCGGCGATCGCCCCCTGGGACCGCTGGGAGCTCGCCCGTGCTCTCCAGGCGGCGGGCGTTCCGGCGTGGCCGGTGCTCTCGAGCGCCGACCTGATCGAGGACGAGCATCTGCGCGCCCGCTCGTTCTGGCGGAGGCTGCGAGCACCCCGTGATCGGCGAGATGTCGGCGCCGTCGGCGCCGTTCAGGAACGGCTCCGGCCGCTGCGGCCCGGAGGTGGCCGCGCCCCTGCTCGGAGCGCACACGCGCGAGATCGCAGTCGGACTGCTCGGGCTATCGGACGGGGACGTCGACGCCCTGATCGACGAGAAGGTCCTCTGGTGAGCGGCGAGGAGGCTTGCGGCCCGATCGAGGTCTCGGTCTCCGGCGGCGTCGCCTGGGTTCGTCTCAACGTGCCGGAGCGGCGAAACGCGATCTCACGCGCGATGCGGGCCGCGCTTCACGATGCGATGGCCCGCCTGGACGACGACGACGCAGTTCGGGTTGCCGTCATCACCGGCAACGGCTCGGCGTTCTGCGCCGGCGTCGACCTGAAGGAGGGCGGCACCGACGCCGGCCCTGCGGCGACGACCCGCGACGATCCGGTGGCGGCGCCGCTCGAGCGCTTCACCAAGCCGCTGATCGCGGCGGTCAACGGCCCTGCGATCGGCGGGGGCTTCGAGCTCGCGCTCGCCGCGGACATCCGCGTCGCGAGCACGAACGCGCGGTTCGCCCTGCCGGAGGTGCAGCTCGGGAGCCTGCCTGGCAGCGGAGGGACGCAGCGCCTCTCACTGGCGGTCCCGCCCGCGGTCGCGAACAGGATGGTCCTCACGGGCGAGCCGATCGACGGGGAGGCGGCCCTCGCCTTCGGGCTCGTCTCCGACCTCGTCGCGCCGGACGAGCTGCTCCCGTTCGCGGGGGCCCTCGCCGAGCGCATCAGCGCCAATGCCCCGCTCTCGCTGCGCGCCGCGAAGATCGCCCTTCGCGCGGCGCAGGAGGACACCCTTCGCCCCGGGCTCGCGCTCGAGCGGTCGCTATGGGGCCTGCTCGCAACCTCCCGCGATCGCGAGGAGGGCCGCGCGGCGTTCCGCGAGAAGCGCCCCCCTCGGTACACGGGCGAATAGGAAGGATCGGAATGGCCTGGAGCAGGGCGGCGATCGCCGGGGTCGGGGCATCGCCACAGGGGAAGCTCCCCGCGGAGACGCCGCTGTCGCTTACCGTCCAGGCGCTCACCGCGGCGCTCGAGGACGCGGGCCTGACGAAGGACGACCTCGACGGGCTGCTCACCATGCCCGGGACGACCTCGCCGGAGGGGCCGAAGAACTACCTCACGCTGGGCGGTTATCTCGGCATCAACCCGGCCCTTGCGGGCTCCGTCGTGATGGGGGGCGCGACTGCGGGTGCCCTCATCCAGCAGGCGGCGCTCGCGATCGACGCGGGCATGGCGAACGTGGTTGCCTGCGTCTTCGCCGACACCGCACGCACCGGTGGCTCGAAGTTCGACGCACCCGCCGGCCGGGGCGACTCGTGGGGCATCTGGGGCATGTTCGGCAACGCCGCCAACAGCGCGCTCACCGCCCAGCGGCACATGTCCCTGTATGGGACGACCACCGAGCAGCTCGGCTGGGTCGCCGTCACGTGCCGGAAGCACGCGTCGAAGAACCCCGCAGCCGTAATGCGCGAGCCGATCACGATCGACGATCACCGCGAGTCACGCCCGATCGTCGACCCCTTGCGGCTCCTCGACTGCTGTCTGATCAGCGACGGGGCCGTGGCTGTGATCGTCACCTCGGCCGAGCGCGCGCGCGACTGCCGCAAGGCGCCGGTGCTCCTCCACGGCATGGGCCAGGGGCATACGCTCCAGACCTTCGAGCGCCGCGACTGGTGGTACCTACCGCATCAGCGTGACTGCGTCTCGATGGCCTATCGGATGGCCGGGGTCTCACCGGCCGACATCGACGTCGCCCAGCTCTACGACAACTTCACCATCGCCGTGCTGCTGTGGCTCGAGCACGCCGGGTTCTGCGAGCCCGGCGACGCCGGAGCGTTCGTCGAGGGCGGCGACCGCATCACCTACGGCGGCGAGCTCCCGATCAACACCGCGGGCGGCAACCTGTCCGAGTCCTACATGCAGGGATGGCTCCACGTCGTCGAAGGCGTCCGCCAGATCCGCGGCGAGTGCGGTGACCGGCAGGTCGACGGAGCCGAGCTGTGCCTCGTCACAGGGCGGGGCATGACCCTGAACACCTCGAGCTGTCTCATCCTGGGGCGGTGAGCCGTGACACTTGTCCTACCGACCCTGGATGAGGTGAATCAGCCGTTCTGGGACGCCTGCCGTGACGGCGTGCTTCAGCTCCAGCGCTGCCGTTCGTGCGGCCATCTTCGCTACCCGATCTCGACCGTCTGCCACCGCTGCCTGTCGACGAGCGCCGACTGGGAGCCGCTGAGCGGAACAGGGGAGATCTTCTCGTTCGTGATCTTCCGCCATGCCTACAACGAGGCCTGGCGCGAGCGCCTCCCCTACAACGTCGCGCTCGTCGAGCTCAGCGAAGGGCCCGTGATGATCAGCAACATCGCCGGCGCCGAGCCGGAGGAGCTCTCGGTCGGCCTTCCGGTTCGCGCGGTGTTCGAGCCCCTGAGCGAGGAGATCACGGTGCCGAGGTTCGAGCTTCGGAGAGAGGGAGAGCACTCGGGAAGGGAACAGCAGTGAAGCTCGGATTGATCCTGCCGACGATCGGGACCGGGGCCGGCCCCGACGGGCTCGACGCGGCGGCCGTGGCGGCGGCTCGGCTCGGCTGGGCGAGCGTCTGGGTCACCGACCACTTGCTCGTTCCCGCCGGCCCGGAGGCGGACGAGTACGGCTGGGTGCTCGAGGCGACGAGTGCGCTCACCTGGGTCGCGGCCCGCGTCCCCGGCGTTCGGGTCGGCTTCAGCGTCCTCATTCCGGCGATGCGGGACGCGCCGCTTCTGGCCAAGCAGCTCGCGACGCTCGATCTGCTCACAGGCGGCCGGCTGACCGTCGGGGTCGGCGCGAGCGATCGCCATGACCTGCCCGAGTACGAGAACCTCGGCAAGGCCGATCGCTTCGCCGGCCGGGGGAGGTACCTCGACGAGGCGATCGCGCTCTGGCGGCATCTTTGGGGTGGCAGCACCGACCCGTTCGAGGGTGAGTTCCACCATCTGCGCGACTTCAACTTCCTGCCGCTCCCACCCCAGGGCGCCGGCCTGCCGATCTGGTGCGGCGGCCGCAGCGACCGGGCGATCCGCCGCGCGGCTCAGCTCTGCGACGGCTATCACGCAGCGCAGACCGGGCCGGAGGCGATTCGCGAGCGCGTCCCCAAGCTGCGGGCGGAAGCCGACGCCTGTGGCCGGGAGCCGGTGACGATCTCGGTCCGCGTTCGCGTCCGGTTCGACCAGGAGCCGCTCTCGGTGTACAGCCTTCACGGTGGCTCGGAGGCGATGGTCGACGAGGTGGTCGAGTTCGCCGAGGCCGGCGTCGACGAGCTCGTCGTGGTGTTCAAGGAGACCTCGCCGGAGCGGCTGGCGGCGGAGCTCGAGCGCTTCGACGCCGAGGTGTACCGACCCGCGCTTGGGCGTCTGACGAGCGCGTCAGGGAGGTGAGCGCGGCGGGCGCCGCGACGCTCGGCGGGAGCCCGCGAGCCCCGAGGGACAGCTCGGTCGAGCAGGCTCTGGCCTCCTGGGTTGCGGCGCTCTCGTGGGACGCCGTTCCCGGCCCGGTGCAGGCTCGGGTCGAGGACTGCTTCCTCGATGCCCTCGCGAGCGCGTTCGCGGGCCGGACGCAGGACCTGCTCGCACGGGTCGAGGTGCCGGCACATGCGTTCGGCGGCCCGGGTGAGGCGACGGTCATCGGCGGGAGGCCCGCCTCGCAGCCGGCCGCCGTCTTCCTGAACGCTTACGCCATCACCTCCGCCACGATCTGCGACGTCTACAGGCCGGGCCTCTGTCACGTGACGCCGGTCGCCGTCCCGCCGCTTCTGGCACTCGCGGAGGTAGGCGAGGCGAGCCTCCGCGACGTGCTCGCCGCGCTCGCCGTCGGCCTCGAGGTGACCGTGCGCGTCATCCGGGGGCTCGACTACGAGCAGCTCCGCGGCCGTGGCTGGCACTCGCCGGGAGTCGTCGGGCCCGTCGGCGCGGCGGCGGCAGCCGCCCGCCTTCTGCGGTTGGATGCGTCCGGCGTCGAAAGCGCTCTCGCACACGCGGCGGCGCAGGGCGCCGGGACGTTCGCAGCGCTCGGCACGGAGGCCGTCAAGTTCAACCAGGCGCGGGCGGCCGTCTCCGGGCTGCTCGCGGCGAGGATGGGTGAAGCGGGTCTTCGGGCGGCACCGCGGTGGTTGACGCACACTGACGGCGGGATGGCGCACTCGTATGCAAACGGGGGTGATCCGGAAGCAGTCCTCGAGGGGCTCGGGAGCCGCTGGGAGCTCGAGCAGGTCTCGCTGCGCCGCTGGCCCGCGGCGAGCTCCGTTCAGTCGCTGATCGACAGCTGCCTCGAGCTCTGTGCGGAAGGTCTCGCGGCCGACGACGTTGATCGCGTCGCCGTCGAGCTCGGGCCGGGTGCGTTCGAGGTGAGCGGGCCGCGAGGGTGGGACGATCCGCTGTCGGCGCAACAGTCGGCCCGCTGGGTCGTCGCGGCAACCCTGGAGGATCGCGACTGGTGGCTCGAGCAGAGCGGGCGCGACCGGATCGGCGTCGCACGCACCTCGGCGTTCGCGGAGGAGCGCGTGTGCGTGAGCTCGGCGTCGGATCTCGGCTCGGCAGCAGTACGGATGCGAGTTGCTTTGAGAAGCGGCGAGGAGCTCGTCCGCGAGCGCTCCGACGCACCAGGCGATCCGACACGACCCCTGACCCGTGCTCAGATCGAGGAGAAGCTTCGCCGGGCCGCGGGAGCGATCGGGAAGCTGGACGTCGCCGGCGAGCTCGTCGCGCAGCTCGAGACCGGGCGGGAGCGCCGGGCGGGAGAGCTCATCCACGCACTCGGAGAGCAGTCGTAGTGGTCGCCCCGCCGCGGATCGTCGTCGCGATCACGGGCGCGTCGGGCGCGATCTACGGCGTCCGGCTCCTCGAGCGCCTTCGCGAGCTTCCGGTCGAGACGCACCTGATCGTGAGCCGCTGGGCCCGGGTCACGATCGAGCACGAGACGCCCTACACCTACAAGGACGTGAAGGACCTGGCCGACGTCTGTTACGGCGAGAGCGACCAGGCTGCGGCGATCTCGAGCGGCTCCTACCTCACGCGGGGCATGGTGATCGCGCCCTGCAGCACGAAGACGCTGGCCGCGATCGCCACCGGGTTCGCCTACAACCTCGTGTGCCGGGCCGCCGACGTGATGCTGAAGGAGCGCCGCCGGCTCGTGCTCGCGGTCCGCGAGACGCCGCTGAACAGCATCCACCTGCGCAACATGCTCACGCTTTCGGATCTGGGCGCGACGATCATGCCGCCGACGCCGGCGTTCTACCACCGGCCTCAGGAGCTCTCGGACATCGTCGACCAGACCGTCTTGCGGATCCTCGACCAGTTCGACCTGCGTCTCGACGCCGACTCTCGCTGGACCGGGCTCGCGCCCTTCGGCGAAAACGGCGAGACTGACTGAGTCAGCCGGCCGCGAGCGAGCGGAGGGCCGCCGCCCCGCCCTCGAGGATCGGCTCGCCGTGCGAGACGAGGACCCGCTCGACCCCGAGCTCCAGGACCGGTTGCAGCGCAGCTCGGAGGGTGGCGTGGGTGACGCCGTCCGGGAGCCATCGCTCCGGGCACAGGCTGAGGCCCTGGTCATCGGCGAGAAGCGCGTTGCCGACGACGAGCGCGCGATGCTCGGGGACCCAGAACATGACCTCGTCGGGCCGGCCCGACGCGAAGGCGAGAACGCCTGCCGGCAGTGCGTCTCCCGGTTCGACCGCGTCGGTCACGGTGACACTGTGCTCCTCCACCTCGGCCTTGCCGGAGTTGGCGGCCCAGACACGGGCTCCGTCGTAGCGCTCGACCATCGCGAGCGCGCTCCGCGTGTGAGAGGGAGCGGTGATCAGGACGTGGACGTGCGCCTCGATCGGCACGACGTCGCGATCGAGCGCCTTCCAGAACCCGTCCGGGTCCTCGGGCGGAAGCAGCGGGTCGAAGAGCAGGACGTCTCGATCCGCCCGGTAGTAGACACAGCCGATGTCATGCGAGATGCTCTCCGACCATCCCGTCCAGCGCCAGAAGTCGGGTGCGAGCTCATGCGCTTCCATGTTTGCAATCTAGCTCTCGGCCTGCCACGGCCCCGGCTCTGGCGACGGCCTGCCAAAAACGCGGTAGTGGCTGAGTGCACCGGAATGCGATTGCTCTGTGTGTCGTTTGAATAGACAAACGACGATGATTTGGAGACGGATTTGAGCCTCGGATTGAACTATCAGGCACTATGAGGCGAGAAGCTCCGTTGAGGAGTCAAAGAAGGAGGCTCGAAAGATGACGAATGAGACGACGTTCGGAGGGGCAGAGCACTACCGCTTGTTGCTCTTGATCGACCAGCTCCAGCGCGAGGGAAAGAGCGAGGCGGAGATCAGCAGCGCGGTCGCCGAGGTGACCGGCGAGGACGAGCCAGACCGCCTCGCGGCCTAGCCACACAGATCGTCCGAGCGAACTACCCGGTCAGGCGGCGGGCAATCTCGTCCCCGACCTCGGCCGTGCCGGCCGTTCCGCCGATGTCGCGGGTGCGGACGCCGCTCCGGCAGGTGTCCTCGATCGCGTGCAGCACGCGCGCGGCGGCTTCTTGCTCGCCGAGGCTGTCGAGCATCATCGCGGCGCTCCAGACGGCCCCGATCGGGTTCACGATTCCCTGGCCGGCGATGTCCGGCGCCGAGCCGTGGACGGGCTCGAAGATCGGCGTCGCCTGCGTCCCCGGCGCGAGGCTCGCGCTGGCAGCCATCCCCATCCCGCCCTGGAGAGCCGCCGCGAGGTCGGTGAGGACGTCCCCGAACAGGTTCGAGGCGACGACGACGTCGAAGGAGAGCGGCCTGGTCACCATCCGCGCGGCGAGCGCGTCGACGAGGAGGCGCTCGACCGTGACGTCGGGGAAGTCGGCGCCGATCTCCTCGACGACCTCGTCCCAGAGCACGTACCCGAACCGCGAGGCGTTCGACTTCGTGGCGCTCGCGAGCACGCCTCGCCGCGACTGTGCGAGCTCGAAGGCGTAGCGCACGACCCGGGCGATGCCCGCGCGGGTGAACACGCTCGTCTCGATCCCGACCTCGAGCGGGAGGCCGCGATGGGCCCTGCCGCCGACTCCCGAGTACTCGCCCTCGGTGTTCTCGCGCACGAAGAGCATGTCGATCGGCGGCGAGCCGGCTAGCGGCGAGGGCACCCCTTCGAGGAGCCTCGCGGGCCTGACGTTCGCCCACAGATCGAGGCCCTGCCGCAGGGTCAGCAAGAGGCCCCAGAGCGTCTCGTGGTCCGGGACGCTGGGGTCTCCGACCGCTCCGAGGAGCACGGCATCGAAGGCGCTCACCTGGGCGAGCCCGTCGGGCGGCATCATCGTGCCGTGCCCGTGGTAGTGAGCCGTCCCCCAGGGAAGCTCCGTCCAGGCCAGATCGAGACCGAGGGCGTCGAGCACCTTGCGCGCCTCGACCATCACCTCCGGCCCGGCGCCGTCTCCGGCGATCAGCGCGATCCGATGTGCCACGGCGCGGCAGCGTAGCATGCCCGGAATCGATTGCTGAAATCGACGGCAAGCGATTGCCGAACGACAACGACCCGGGGAGGCCCCATGAGCTTTCGCGCAGGCGCGGCAGCGACGAACATCGACCCACCACTCGGCCTGCCGCTCGTCGGCGTCGTCCGCCGGCCCGAGCCTGCACGGGAACGGCTCGGAGCGCTCGAGGTGACGGCCGCTGCCTTCGAGCTCGGCCCTACCCGCGTCGTCGTCTGCGGTGTCGACACACTCGCGATCCAGTCCCCCGAGGTCGACGCGATCCGCGACCGGATCGCATCCGCGACCGGTGCCGCCCGCGCGGGCGTGCTCCTGAACTGGAATCACACCCACCACGCCCCGCCGGGCGGCCGGAGCGTCTACGGATCCTTCGGCGAGCGCGACCCGGAGCTCGGTCTCGCCGGCCTGGAGTACATAGCCCGCCTCCACGACGCGATCGTCGAGACCTGCGCCGCAGCTTTCGGCACGCTCGAGGAGGCCGCCGTCCGCTGGGGCCTCGGTCACGCCGACCACGCGATCAACCGGCGCCAGCGGGACGCGGACGGCCGGGTGACCAAGATCGGCTGGAACGACGGCGGCCTGGTCGACCGCTCCGTGCCCGTCCTCCAGGCCGTGCGACAGGACGGAAGCGCGATCGCGACGATCGTCGGCTACGGGGCGCACACCGTCACGACCGGGCCGGCCTTCCTCGGGTACTCGCCCGACTACCCCGGCTGGCTTCGCGAGTCGATCCGCGCGCTCACCGGTGGGGAGTGCGTGTACCTGCAGGGAGCAGCCGGCAACGTCATGCCGCTCTTCGGCTTCGACGACGAGCTCGAGGCGCCCATCGTCACGGGACGGCGGGTCGCGCTCGAGGCGGCCCACGCGATCGCCGACCGGCCGGGCTGGCCCGAGCGGCTCGTCCAGACGGGGTTCGGGTCCGCGACGCCGCTCGAGCTCTTCCGGCTCGAGCGCGTGGACGGCGAGGAGCCTGCCCTGGCCGCCGTCGAGGCCGAGGTCGAGTTTCCGCTGCTTCCGCTCCCGACCCTGGCCGAGATCACCGCCGAGCGCGAGGAGGCGGAGCGGGCGCTCGCCGAAGCCGAGGCTCACGGCGCCTCCGAAGGCGATCTGCGCGTGCTCCGTTTCCACGGTGTCAACTGGGCCCGGCGGACGGAGGCCGAGATCGCCTCGGGCGAGCCGAGGCGCAGCGCCACGGGAAGCGTGTCGGCGATCCGGATCGGCGACGCCGCGATCGTCACGGGGCCCGGCGAGATCTTCACCGAGATCGGGCTGGCGGTGAAGGAGCGCTCGCCGGCGGACGTCACCTTCTATGCCGGGTACTCGAACGGGTGCATCTCCTACATGCCGGCGGCGAGCGAGTACCCGCTCGGCGGCTACGAGCCCGGATACGGCCACAAGACCTACGGCCTGCCGGCGCAGGTCTCCCCCGAGACCGACCGGCTGCTCGTCCAGACCGGCGTCGAGCTCGTCCGCACCCTGTTCCCCGATCGCGCGGCACCCGATGTCGAGGGGTGGCTCGCGACCGGGGCCCTGCCCGAGCCGCCGCCAGGGGAGCCGCTCGTCCGTCCCTCCTAGAGAGCGAGCGCTGCGGCTGCCGGAGAGACGGCGAGAAGGTCTGCAAGCACCGAGCGGAACGGGGTGGAGTCGCCGGTCGCGAGCAGCCGCTCGAGCACGGCTCCGTCGTCGCCGGTGAGTCGCCTCCACTTCGCGCGCAGCTCGGCGTCGGAGGCGAGGCGCGGGCTCTGACCCGGCGGCCCCTCGACGCTTGCCGAGAGCATGGAGCCGTCGTCGAGCAGCACCTCGACGCTCGAGGCCCAGCCGGCGCCGCCTCCGGAGAGCTCGACCCGGCCGCAGAGGTCGAGAACGTCGTCGCGGGCGCTCAGGACTGCGGTCTCCTCGACGCGGCCCGTGACCAGGCAGGCCGCGACCGCGTGCTCGATGCTCCACCAGGCCTCCTCGTCGTCTCGCGGGGCCGGGTTCGACGCGATCGCGAGCGCGGCGCCCGGGCCGACGGTGACCGAGACCCTGCTGATCCGCTCGGGCTCGAGCCGCCCCAGCTTCAAAGAGGCGTCCATCGCAGCGTGGGCGAACCCATTGCCCGGAAGGAGCCTGAACCCGGTCTCCTCGATCGCGGTCGAACCCGAGGCCGGAGGCAGCTCGCCGGCCGGCAGGCCGACCGTCCCGCGTCCCTGCGTGAGCACGCCCCGGCTCGAGCGAAGCCCCGCACATGCCGCCCGCGCGCAGGTCACTCCGCTCGACGCGGCGTGGGCGCGATGGACGAGCCGCGTGGCGCTCGGCTCCAGGACGGCCTGCACGGATCCGCCGGCGACCGAGGCGGCGTGCCCGATCGCATCGACCACCGCCTCGTCTCCTCCGAGCAGGCGCGCTGCCGCCCCAGCCGCGCCGACGGTTCCGGCGGTCGCCGTCACGTGCCAGCGGCCGCGGTGCTCGGCGCCGAGCGCCTCGGCGAGCCTCACCGTCACCTCGTACCCGCAGGTGGCCGCGGCCAGTGCCTCGCCCAGGGTCACCTCCGGGCCGTCGAGGGAGCCGAGGACGGCGCTCCAGACGACCCCGCCCGGGTGGGTGAGGCTCGCGGAATGGAGGTCGTCCTGATCGCGGGCGTGCGCGGCGTAGGCCAGGCGCCCGGCCCGGTCGGCAGGCCACTCGCAGGCAAGGCCGGCACCGCCGATCAGGCAGCCGCAGAAGTCGAAGAGCGACCGTCGGGCCACCGCGCCGTGCACCGGCGTGGCGGTGGCCCGATCGGCCAACTGCTCGAGCGGCCCGCTCGCGGTCAGCCCTCGGCCGCCGCGCGGATGTGCTCTGCGATCACGTCGATGCTCGGGATGATCGCGTCCTCGAGCGGGGGCGCGTACGAGACGAGCAGGTCGTCCGGGAGGCTCAGCGCGCGCGGCCTCGCCATCGGCACTCCGCGCATCGTCAGCTCGGAGATCACGGTCGCACCCCACCCGCCGGCGTGGACCTGCTCCTCGACGACGAGCAGGCGCCCGGTCTTCGACACGCTCTCGATGATCGTGCCGTAGTCGAGCGGCCGGAGCCAGCGGAGCTCGATCAGCTCGGCCGACACGCCGTCCTCTGCCAGCCGGTCGACGGCGGCAGTGCTGCGATCGGCCATCAGCAGGGTCGAGACGACAGTGACGTCGGTGCCCGCCCGGAGGGTCGCGGCCTTGCCGACCTCCGCGACGCCGTCGTCGCCGAGCCGCACCGCTCCCTTGCGGCCGTAGAGCCCCTTGTGCTCGAAGAAGAGCACCGGGTCGTTGTCTCGGATCGCGGCGCGAAGCACCGCATAGGCCGACTCGGGCGTGCCGGCGGTCGCGACCTTCAATCCGGGCAGGCCCATGTACCAGGACTCGCCGGTCGCCGAGTGCTGCGTGCCGAAGCGCCCCGTCGCGCCGCCGATCGAGCGGACGGTCACGGGGACGACGCACTGGCCGCCGGACATGAACCGGAACTTGGGCAGCTCGTTGACGATCGCGTCGGCCGCGGTCGGCAGGAAGTCGCTGAACATGATCTCGACCACCGGGCGAAGGCCCGTGACCGCCATCCCGAGGGCGACGCCGATGAAGCCGTTCTCGCAGATCGGCGTGTTCCGGATCCGCTCCAGCCCGAACCGCTCCGGGAGTCCCTCGTTCGTCTTGAAGACGCCGCCGGCGGTGGCGACGTCCTCCCCCATGAGCAGGACGCCCGGATCGGCGTCGAGCTCGGCGACCAGCGCGGCGTTGATCGCCTCGCGGTAGGTCAGCTCGACGACGCCCTCCTCGACGCTCGCCGGCCCGGTTTCAAGGTGCGTAGACATAGGCCTTCGTCTCCTCGAGGGTCAGCATCGGTGCCTCGCCCGCCCGTTCGGCGGCTTCGTCGATCTCGACCTGGATCTCGTCCCGGAGGGCCTGGAGGCCGCCTTCCGGCAAGGAGCCCTCGGCCTCGAGCCGGGCCGCGAAGAGGTCGATCGGATCACGGAGCTTCCACTCGTCGAGCTCGCCCTCCTTGCGGTACTTCGCCGGGTCGGTGCGCGAATGGCCGCGGTAGCGGTAGGTCTTGGCCTCGATGAGTGTCGGGCCCTCACCCGCGCGGGCCCGCGCGATCGCGCCGGCGACGGTCTCGCGGACAGCGTCGACGTCCTGGCCGTCGACGATCAGCCCCGGCATCGCGTGCGCCTTCGCCCGGTCGGCGAGATCGTCGAGCGGCGTCGTGTCGCGGAGCGGGCTGTACTCGCCGTAGAGGTTGTTCTCGATCATGAAGACGATCGGCGCCTTCCAGACCGAGGCCATGTTGAGCGCTTCGTGGAACGTGCCGATGTTCGTTGAGCCGTCGCCGCAGAAGGCCATCGCGACGGAGTCGGTGCCGCGCAGCTTCGCCGACATCGCCGCGCCGACGCCGACCGAGTAGGCCGGGCCGATGATCGCGAATGCGGCGATCAGGTTGAGCGAGAAGTCCGTCAGGTGCATCGAGCCGCCTACCCCGTTGCAGCAGCCGCTCGTCAGTCCCATCAGCTCGCCGAAGGCGGCCTCCATCGACATGCCGCGCGCGAGCGCGTGCCCGTGCCCGCGGTAGGAGATCGTCAGGTAGTCGCGCTCGGCGAGCGCGCCGACGGCGCCGACCGAGACGGCCTCCTGGCCCTGGCAGAGATGGGTCGTCCCCTGGATGCTGCCGTTCATGAAGAGCTCCTGGACCTTGTCCTCGAAGAGCCGGACCTCGAGCATCCGCCGGAGCCAGGTCGCCCGGTCGGTCGCGTGGCTCCGGTCGCTTGCGATCGTCTCAGTCAAGCCATTGCCTCCTTCTAGGTGCTTTCGATGATGGCGATCACCTCGCCGACGGTGACGTCGGCGCCGGCTTCGCGGACGATCTCCACGAGCGTGCCGGACGCGATCGCCTCCATCTCGACGGTCGTCTTGTCGGTCTCGATCTCCGCGATCGCCTCGCCGCGCGAGACGGAGTCGCCGACGCCCTTGAGCCACGACTGGATCGTGCCCTCCTCCATGTCGTAGCCCAGGTTCGGCATGGTCACCTCGATCCTCATGTGGCGTCTCCTCCTACGGTCCAGGGCTCGTCGGTGGCGGGGAACGTGTCCTCCACCTCCGGGGCGGTGCGCTTGAACACCATAAAGCTGCGGGTGAACTCGATCACGACCTCGCCGCGCTGGTTCACCCCGCGCGTCCGGATCGCGACGATGCCGCAGCTCGGACGGGAGCGGGACTCGCGCGCGCTCAGCACCTCCGACTCCGCCCACAGCGTGTCGCCGGCATAGACGGGCTTCGGCAGCTTGATCTCGTCCCAGCCGAGATTGGCGACCGCGTTCTCGCTCGTGTCGGCGACCGAGAGCCCGAGCACGATCGCCAGGGTCAGGCTGGAGACGACGAGCGGCTGGCCGAACTCGGTCCGCTCCGCGAACGGCCGGTTGAAGTGCATCTGGTTCGTGTTCATCGTCAGCAGCGTGAACCAGGTGTTGTCGGTCTCGGTGACCGTGCGGCCGAGACGGCTGCGGTAGACGTCACCGGCCGCGAAATCCTCGAGGAACCGCCCGCGCCACTGGGTGTTCATCGCGACGCCGCGCTTTCCAGTGGAAGCTCGCCGAAGACGCCGGACTCGGTCAGCTCGGAGATGCGCTCCTCCGAGTAGCCGCAGAGCTCCCTCAGCGTCTCGACGGTGTGCTCGCCGCGAAACGGCCCGCGCTCGACCGGAGTCGGGAAGCCGTCGATCCGCAACGGCGAGGCGACCTGGCGGACCGCTCCGAGCGTCGGATGGTCGTAGCCGACCACGCCGTCTCGCGCCGCCACCTGGACGTCGTCGAGCGCCCCGGCGACGTCGTTCACCGGCGCGCAGGGGACGCCGACGGGCGGCAGGGTCGCGAGCCAGTGCCCGGTCGACTCCGCCCGGAACGCCGGCTCGAGCACCTGGAGGAGCGCCACGCGGTGCTCGTCGCGGCCGGCGAAGGTCTCGAAGCGCGCGTCCTCGAGGAGCTCGGAGAGCCCCATCGCCTCGCAGAGGCGCTCCCAGAGAGCCTGCTTGGGGCAGGCGATCACCACCCAGCCGTCCGCGGTCTCGAAGTTCTGGAACGGGACGATCGACTGGTGGGCCGAGTTGGCGCGCCTGACCGGCTGGTAGCCGTGCGAGGCCGTCCACGTCCCGACGTAGGTGAGCTGCGCGAGTGAGGTCTCGAAGAGCGAGAGGTCGATGTCGGCGCCGCGCCCGTCGCGCCGCGCTCTCCAGACGCCGGAGAGGATCGCGATCGCGGCGACGTAGCCCCCGCAGAAGTCGGCGAGCGAGAGGCCGCTCTTCGTCGGCGGGCCGTCGGGCTCGCCCGTGAGGCTCTGCCAGCCGGCGAGCCCCTGCATCGTCCAGTCGTAGGCGCCTTCGCGGCGCCGTGGCCCGTCCTGGCCGAAGCCAGTGAGCGAGCAGCAGACGATCGTCGGCTTCACGTGCTCGAGATCCTCGTGGCGAAGCCCGAGCTTCTCGGGCTGGTCCCCGCGGAGGTTCGAGAAGACGGCGTCGCACTCGCGAACGAGATCGTGAAGGACCTCGCGAGACTCCGGATGGCGCAGGTCGAGCGAGACGCTTCGCTTGTTGCGGTTGAACGTCTCGAAGAAGAGCGAGCTCTCCCCTTCCTGAAACGGCGGCACATAGCGACCGACGTCGCCTCCGAGCGAGGGGTCCTCGATCTTGATCACCTCGGCGCCGAGATCGGCAAGCTGCATGGTGCCCCAGGGCCCGGCCCCGAACTGCTCGACGGCCAGCACGCGGAGATCGGCGAGCGGCGCGAGGCTCATGCGCCGCCCCCGGGCGTCGCGGCGCTCGTCGGCGTCATCCCGGCCACGCGCCCCTGCGCGACGACCGAGAGCGCCATCTTCCTCGAGGCCTCGTCGATCATCTCGCCCTCGAACATGACCGCGCCCGACTGCTCGACGGTGGTCGCCACCTCGTAGGCGGCGACGATGCGCGAGGCACGGTCGAAGGCCGCCTGGGTCGGGGTGTAGATCTCGTTGCAGATCGCGATCTGATCGGGATGGAGCGCCCACTTCCCGTCGAACCCGAGCCGCCGGGAGCGGCGGGCAGAGGCGGCGAAGCCGTCCGGGTCGCGGATCGCGGCGTACGGCCCGTCGATCGCCTGCAGGCCGAAGGCGCGAGCCGTGGTGACGATCCGGGCGAGGACGTAGTGCCAGACGTCGCCCGGATCGGACGGGTCGACCTCTCCGACCGAGAGCTGCGGCATCCCGGCGCTGGCGGCGTAGTCGCCCGGGCCGAAGATCAGCGTCTCGATGCGGGGCGAAGCGGCGGCGATCCGCTCGATCTCGACCAGGCCGCGGGGCGACTCGATCTGCACCTCGAGCCCGATTCGCTCGTCGATCCCGTGAGCCAGCTCGAGCTGCGTGAGCAGCTGGTCGACGAAGTGGATCTGGGCCGCGCTCTCGACCTTCGGCACGATCACGAACTGGAGCGCCTCGCGCGCGCCGGTGACGACCCTGAGCAGATCGTCGAGGCACCAGGCGGTGCCGACCGCGTTGATCCGGACTCCATGTGCACGGGAGCCCCATTCGAGCTCGCGCAGGGCCTCGACGACGAGCTGCCGGGTGGCGTCGTTCTTGAGCTCCGGGGCGACGGCATCCTCGAGGTCGAGGAAGACCTGGTCCGACGGAAGCGTGGCCGCCTTCCGGAGCATCTTCTCGCTCGAGCCCGGGACGGCCAGGCAGGAGCGCCGCATGCGCGCCGCCGGCGCAGTCTGGGAGCTCATCGCTGCGGACGATACCGGAATCGGTTCCTGAACTGCACTTCCCCGCTCCGCGCCTCTTCGCGTCTCAGCTCGGCGCGGGCGCGCAGCTCGGCCGCGCGACGAACTCCGTCGGGAGCACGATCTGCCGCGGCGTCTCGCCGTTCTCCGATCCGGGCTCGAGCTTGGCCAGCAGAAGCTCGGCGGCGGCGACGCCGATCGCCGGGATGTTGCGGCGGACGACCGCGATCGCCGGGCGGTAGACCTCGGCGATCGTCACGTCGTCGCAGCCGACGAAGGAGACGTCGCGCCCGACCTCGATGTCGGTGTCCCTGATCGCGAGCAGCGCGCCCTGCATCAGCATGTTGCCGCCGGCGATGATCGCGGTCGGCCGCGGATCGCTCGCAAGGATCTCGGCGCCGGCTCTGCGGCCGTGCTCGACCGAGAAGTCGCCCGAGTAGATGCTGCAGGTTGCGCCGTTCCCGGCGGCCGCCAGCGTCTCCTCGACCGCGAGGCGGCGCTCGCGGGCAGGCCGCTCGGGGCCGCCCGTGATGAAGGCAAAACGCCTGTGTCCAAGCCGCAGGAGGTGCTCGGTGGCCGCTCGCATCCCCGAGGCGTGGTCGAAGGCGACGCAGCCGGCATCGACGCCGGGAGGGATGTCGCGGTCGACGAGGACGACCGGGACGGAGACCTCGCGCAGAGCAGCAACCGTTCCCAGGTGGTGCTCCTCGGCGAGTGAGAGCAGCAGGCCGTCGACGCGCCTGCGCTCGAGGAGCGAGATGTGCTCGACGTCGAGCTCCGGGTTCCCCTCGGAGTTCGTCAGGAGGAGCGAGTAGCCGGCCTCACGCAGGCGCTTCTCGGCGCCGGTGACGATTTCGGCGAGGACCGGGTTGGCGATGTCCGAGACCGTGAACCCGACCGAGAACGTCTTCCCCCGCCGCAGGCCCTGGGCGACCATGTCCGGCCGGTAGCCGAGCTCGCGCACTGCGGTCATCACGATCTGGCGCATCCGCGGACTTACGTCCGGATGGCCCGAAAGCACCCGCGAGACCGACGACATCGCGACGCCTGCGCGGTCTGCGACCTCCCGCATGCCGGCCCGGGTGGATCCACGCGCCTGCGTGTCTGGATCCTGCACGGCCCCCACCCTACCCGGTCGAGAGGCGGTTTTCACCCCTTAAGTTGACAGGCGGCGACCGAGGTGGATACCGTACCGGAAACCTTTCCAGGAGAGGACAGTGACGTCTACAACCCCCGATGTAGCACCCACCGAGCCGCCGATCGAGGGCGGTGCGCTCACCATCGAGGCGATCGAGGTGACTCCGATCGTCGTCCCGCTCGTGCAGGAGTATCGAGGGAGCTACTACCGGATGAGCAACCGGGCCACGGTCATCACCCGCGTGATCACGAGCGAGGGCATCGTGGGCGAGGCCTACGCCGGCGACGAGGACAGCACGCTCGGCGACATCGTCCACGTCGTCAAGGAGGAGATCACCCCGAAGCTGATCGGCGAGAACGCGTTCTCGTTCGAGCGCTGCTGGGAGCTCGGCTTCCCGGCCACCTACGACCAGCTTCGCGACCGGCGGATCGGCCTGGTCGCGCTCGCGAGCATCGATCTCGCGATCTGGGATGCGATCGGGCAGGCGGTCGGCCGGCCGCTGTGGCAGCTCTGGGGCGGCTACCGGCCGACGATCGGCGTCAACATCATCGGCGGCTACTACGGCCGCGACCTCGCCGGGATCCGGGAAGAGGTGACCGAATGGCGCGAGCTCGGCTTCCGCGGGTGCAAGTTCAAGATCGGCGCCAAGGAGCCGCGTGAGGACGCCGAGCGGCTCGAGGCGGCCCGCGAGGCCGCCGGCGACGACTTCGTCCTCACGATCGACGCGAACCAGGGGTACACGAAGGCGCAGGCGATCGAGCTCTGCCGCCGGGCGAGCGACCTCGACATCCGCTGGTTCGAGGAGCCGTGCATCTGGGCAAACGACGCGCGCGACATGCGCGACGTCCGCGCCGTCGGCGGGATCCCGGTCTGCGCCGGCCAGAGCGAGCACTCCCCGGAGGGGTGCCGCGACCTGATGGAGCGAGGCGCGATCGACGTCTGCAACTTCGACGCGTCGTGGTCGGGCGGCTACACCAACTGGCGCCGGATGGCCTCGGCGGCTCACCTCTACAGCGTCGAGCTCGCCCACCACGAGGAGCCGCAGGTCGCGGCGCACCTGCTCGCGAGCCAGCCGCACGGCACCTACCTCGAGGTCTTCCACCCGGACCGCGACCCGATCTGGTGGCGGATGATCGCCAACCGGCCCGAGCTCGTCGACGGGAACCTCGCGCTCCCGACCGGCCCCGGCCTCGGCTGGGAGCTCGACCGCGAGTTCATCGAGCACTACCGCGTCGAGGTCTGAGGCCCCGTGGCAGGAGCCACGGGGCCTGGTTCTGTCCGCTAGTCGGGCGAGCGCCTAGCCCGCACCGGGCATGCCGGACTGCGGGGGCGGAAGCTCCGACGCGCCCATCGCCTTCGACCCGAAGGCCGCCGGCCGTGTCCGGCCGACGCGCGCGTAGTACTCCTCGGGCACCTTGGTCGGGTCCTTGAACATCTGCCACTGGCACTTCTGCCTCGCCTCCGGATCGCGGTTCGTGTCCGGGTAGGTCGGCGGGTCGATCACGCGGACCGGGTAGCCGAACCGGTCCATCGGCCACTCTTCCATCAAGCGGATGCAGTGGGTGCAGTAGTGGCAGACGCCCTTCGTGTTGTGGTTCCAGGTGTGCTCCTCCTGGGAGACCGACCAGTTGTAGGGCGGCTCCATCCGCGGCGGCGTCCCCTCGATCCAGTCGCCGCGCACGGTTCGCCCGCCCGAGCCGCACGTGTCGAAGCGGAGGATGTAGCGATCCTCGGTCTCGATCAGCTCGAAGTCGCCGGTCCGCTCGGGCCCGACGAGATGCCCGCGCATCGCCTCGCAGGCGACCAGCATCAGCATGTCGAGCCCCTGCTCCCAGGTCGACTTGTCGATGTCGAACTTCTCGTAGCGCCAGGTGAAGAGGGGCAGCAGCACCTTGTCCCACATCGGCCCGATCGCGGACTCGCCGAGGCGCTTGACGATCTCGCTCATCAGGCCGTAGGTGTGGTCGACGTCGCGGTCGTGGCACTGGCGCCAGGTCTCCTTCATCTGCTCGAGCTTCGCGAGAGCCTCCTCGCCGCGCTCGCGATGGACGAGCGCGACGAACTCCTCCACCTGCATCACGAACGCGTGCCACTGGCGGTAGGGATCCCAGGGGCCGCCGTCCGGGAGCTCGAGCTTCGAGACGATCTCGGCGTTGGCGGCGTCGATGTCGGCGCGCGAGACGCCGTTCTCGGCCAGGAAGGCATTCAGGTCGGGGATCCACTGCCGGTAGATCGCGTTGCAGACCTTCGCCTCGTCGACGAAGTAGTTGCCGAGCTCGGCGGCGTCGTCCCAGCGGGACTCGGCGAGCGCTTCGCGGATCTTCTGGTAGGTCGAGATCTTCTGGTCCTGCCACGTCCCGAGCCGCACTCGCCGCCCGAGGCCGGGCAGGTATTCGAGCCGTGTCTCGCCCATCGCCGTCATCGCCCCTCCGATCGTCAAGATTTCCGGTTCGACCGCAACGAGCATACGATACCGGTACCGATTCCGACGCTTCCGTTCGGGGCGTCGATCCAGTCCCGCCGCACAAGGAGGAGCCACCGATGGAACGTCTCTGCTTCACGTTCGAGATCCGGCCGGGAACGGAGGACGAGTACAAGCGCCGCCACGACGAGATCTGGCCGGAGCTGGTCGAGGCGATCAAGGACTCAGGGTTCGAGAACTACTCGCTCTTCCGCAGCGGGACGACGATCGTCGCCTACGTCGAGTGCTATCCCGGACGTCGCGACCGCGTTCGCCAAGCTCGGGCCGCACGAGGCCAACGCGCGGTGGTCGGAGTGGTTCGAGGACGTGATCGTGTCGCTTACCGACGAGAATGGGGAGCTCTTCCGACTGCAGGAGGTCTGGCATCTCGACTGAGCGGCCCCGGGTAGGGCTCGTCCTTCCTTACAACACGTTCTGGGAGGCCTCGGTCCCGTTCGACTTCCGGGCCGATCGGGAGGCGCTGGCTGACCGGGTGCAGGCTGCGCTGGATGACCGCGTTGACTTCGCGGGGCGCGGGACGGTCGCCTCGGCCGAGGACGGCGCGGAGCTCGGTCGCCGCCTGGCCGACGCTCGTGTCGAGGCGATCCTCGTCCTCCAGACGCTGGCGGTGATGCCCGCCTACACGCTTGCGTGCCTGCGCGAGCTTCCGGACGTGCCGGTCGTCGTCTGGACGGCCCATCGTCGCCGGGCCCTGCCGGGCGACTTCGACCATGCCGGGATCACGACCGAGGGCGCCACCGTCGGGACGCCGATGCTGACCAACACGCTCGTGAGGGCCGCGCGGCCGTTCGAGCTCCTGATCGGGCTCGTCGACGACGAGCAGGCACTGGATGCGGTCGTCGACGCCCTCGTGGTCGCCGCTGCGGCGACCCGTCTTCGCCGGGCGAGGATCGGGCGCGTCGGCCCGGTCTTCCAGGGATACGACTGCGTCGATGCAGACGACGACCGGCTCCGCGCCGCGACGGGGATCGAGCCCGTGCGCATCGAGGCGGGCGAGTTCCGCGACCTCTACCGGGCGGTCGAACAGGCGCGGATCGACGAGCTCGAGCGAGAGACTCGCGACGTCTATCTCGTCCAGCCCGACGCGGAGGGCGAGGTGCTCGCCCGCTCGCTCCGGGCCGCCTGCGCGCTCGACGATCTCGTCGAGCGTCATCGGCCTGGACGCCGGGGCGATCAACTGCCACGTGCCCGAGATCCGCTTCGGGCCCGAGGTCGGGATCGCGCCGTGCTTCGCGCTCGGGCGGCAGACCTCGCGCGGGATCCCGTGGGCCTGCGCGGGCGACGTCGTCACGGCGGTCGCGATGCTGACGCTGAAGCTCCTCGGCGCTGCGGCCCAGTACCACGAGCTCGAGTCGCTCGACTACGACACCGGCGAGCTCGTCGTCGCGAGCTCCGGCGAGCACGACCTGGCCTTCGCCGGCGAGCGGCCGAGCCTGATCCGCAACCTCTGGTACGACAAGGACCCGACCTGTGGGGCCTGCGCGTGCTTCGGCGCGCCTGCGGGCCCGGCGACGCTCGTCGGCTTCACGGAGCTCGACGCTCCCGTCCCCGGCTACCGCTTCATCGTCGCGCCCGGCGAGTTCACGAGCACGGGCTGGCCCGGCGTCGGGACGCCGTACGCCGCCTTCCGCTTCGGCAGCGGGCCCGCGACGGAGGCGTGGTCGCGCTGGTGCCGAGCGGGCGCCAATCACCACTCGGCCGCCACGCCCGGCGATCTCGCCGGCCGGGTCGAGACAGTCGCGCGCTACCTCGGGGTGGAGTCCATCCGCGTCTGAGTCGACTGCGAGCGCCGTGCCGGGCCGAACGTCCCTTGTGTTGCACGGCACAACCGGTGGCAGGTGCTTGTGGCGTGCAACACAACGAAGGTTGAGCGGCCCGGCTCGCCGGTGAGGCAAGAGCTTGCGGCCGGCTCGGAGGTCATCGCGCGCCTCTGGTGCCGTCGGGTTGCTCAGAGCCGCTTGCGCGGAACGCCCTAGGGGACGAGCACGCTGCGCAGGACGTTGCCCTCGCGCAGGTCCTCGAGGGCCTCGTTGGCCTCCTCGAGCGGCCGCGTGCCGACGGTCAGGTGGCCGGTCTCGAGCTTGCCGTCGAGGTAGAGGTCGACGACCTCTGCGATGTCGCCGGCCGTGAAGCCGCGCGACCCGAGGAGCGTCAGCTCTTTCCAGCAGAGCTCGACGGCCCTGGCCCGGAACTGCTCCGGCGTCGAGCCGACGAAGACCACCCGGCCGCCGAACGTCGCGAGCGCGATCGCCTGCTCGTCGACCGCAGCCGAGCCGGCGCACTGGATGACCACGTCGGGGCCGTCACCGCCGCAGGCCGCTCGCGCGCGCTCGACGGTGTCGTCGCCTCCAGCCTGAACGAGCTCGTCGGCTCCGAGCCGGCCCGCCAGTGCCAGCTTCTCCTCGTTGCGCGTGATCGCGACCACCCTCGCGCCGAGATGCTTGCCGAGCTGGACCGCGTTCGAGCCGAGGCCGCCGATTCCGAGGACGGCGAGCGTCTCGCCCGGCTGGAGGCGGGCGATCTTCGCGAGGGCGTGGTAGGGCGTCGCGACCGCATCCGTGAGGACGGCGAGCGTGGGTGGGTCGACCGGCGCCGGCACCTTGATCAGCGTCGAGACGGGCCGGAGGACGTACTCGGCGAAGGCGCCGTCGACGTCGACGCCCATCCGCACGACGCCCGGCCCGATGTTCGGGCGCCCGCGCCGCGCGTAGATCGAGTCGGCCGGGGCGTCGATGTAGTAGACGGCCACCTGGTCGCCCGGGGCGACCTCGACGACATCCGGTCCGACCGCGGCGACGACGCCCGCGGCCTCGTGGCCCGGCACCACCGGCATGTGGATCCTCGGGCCGAAGCCGCCCTTCTGCAGGAAGATGTCCGACCCGCACACGCCGCAGGCCTGGACGCGGACGAGTGCCTCACCCGGCCCCGGCTCGGGGACGGGCCGCTCGGCCACGCGCAACGGCTCGCCGACGCCCGGGAGCTCGACGACGCGCATCGTGTCGGGCACCGGCGCCTCCGTCAGTCGATCAGGAAGCCGCCGTTGACGTCGACGACCTCCCCCGTGATGTAGGCAGCCGTCGAGGAGCACAGGTAGGCGACGACGCCCGCGACCTCCTCCGGCTTGCCGAGCCGGCCCACCGGGATCATCCCCGTGATGTCGGGAAGGTTGGCGATCATCTCCGTGTCGATCAGCGCCGGGGCCAGCGCGTTGGCCGTGATCCCGTGCTCGGCGTACTCGCTCGCGATCGACTTGGTCATGACCATGATGCCGGCCTTCGAGGCGCCGTAAGCGGCTGCGTGGCGCTTGCCGCCCGTCTTCCCGGCACTCGACCCGATCGCGACGACGCGACCGAAGCCCGCCTTGCGCATGGAGGGGAGCGCGCGCTGCGCGCAGAGGAACGCTCCGGTGAGGTTGACGTCGATCGTCTTGCGCCACGACGCGAGCGACGTCTCCTCGAAGGGCTCGACGATGTACACGCCGGCGTTGAGGACGAGGAGCTCCACCGGGCCGAGCTCCGCCTCGACCCGGCCGAAGGCGGCCTCGATCGAGTCCGGCGACGTGACGTCGAGGTCGACGCCGAGCACGCCGTCGATCTCGGGCGCACGAAGGTCGCCGTCGGCGACGCGCGCACCCTGATCGCGCAGGGTCTCGGCGATGGAGCGGCCGATTCCCCGCCCGCCGCCGGTCACGAGCGCAACCCGGCCTTCGATCCCGTCAAGCTTCATGCCGCGCGACCCTCCTCGCTCAGTAGAGCTCCTGGCTACGATTCCAGCGGCGCGAGCCTACCATGCTGATCGGGATCGACAGCTACTCCTACCACCGTCTCTTCGGCGAGATCCGGGCAGGCGAGGAGAAGCCCGCCGGGCGGCGCTGGCATCCGGAGGACGTGCTCGCTCATGCGGCCGGCCTGTGTGTCGACGGGGTCTCGCTCGAGACCTGCTTCCTGCCCCCTCCCGCCTCGCCCGCGACCGCAACCCTGCGAGACCGTGCGGCCGGGCTCGAGCTCGTCATCGCCTGGGGCCACCGGCACGGCCTCGAGTTCGGGGCGAATGCGGGCGCGCTCGACGACCTTCGCGCCTGGTTCGAGGCTGCCGCCGGGCTCGGCTGCCGCCTCGTTCGGTGTGTGGCTGCGAGCCCTGCGTTCCGCGGCCGGGCGCCGGTCGAGGAGCAGATCGCCGCCACCGTCGCGCCTCTGCGCGCAGCGGCGGTCGAGGCGAGAGCGCTCGGGCTCACGCTCGTGCTCGAGAACCACGGCGACCTGACGGCGCGCCAGTTGCTCGACCTGATCGAGCGGGTCGACGAGAGCGTCGGAGTCTGCCTCGACACCGCGAACGCCTATCGCGTCGGCGACGATCCGCTCGAGGCCGCCGCGCTGCTCGCCCCGCTCACCCGCATGGTTCATCTCAAGGACGTAGAGCCGCTCGAGCACGTGACCGATCTCGTGGCCGGCCCCTGCTCCGTTCCGTTCGGGGAAGGAGTGATCCCGATCGCCGGGGTGCTCGCGGAGCTCGAGCGAGCCGGATTCGGCGGCCTCGTCTGCGTCGAGCTCGGCCAGATCGCCCCCGGGCAGGACGAGATCGAGATCGTCGAGGCCTCCGTCGACTGGCTTCGGCGCTCCGCCTTCTAATCGTCTTCGAAGGGGTAGAGCGGCCGTGGCCGCCGCAGGTACGGCAGGCGTCGGAGGTTGCCGGTCGTCGGGCCGCCGGTCTCGGCGACGACGCTCCGGGTCGTGATCGGGTCGAAGCCCGCCTTGAAGCTGACGTGGGACTTGGCCTGGATCACGGCCACGGCCGCGGGATCGGCCCCGAGCGCGACGTAGAGCGCCGGGTCGATCACGCCGACGCTGAGCGAGTGGACGACGACCTGGATGCCTCCGGGGCCATGGAGCAGCGCGGCGGGGCCGGTGGCGGCGCGATAGCCGGCGTTGACCGGGTGGGTGTAGGTCACCTCTCCGTCGAAGACCCGCTCGACGCTCGCCGGGAGCCTCGTTCGCTCGTTGTAGTCGCCCGGCGAGCCGGTGCCGAGGTCGAGCTCGAGCCTCGCTCCGGCCCCGGCCGCCGTCGCCAGCCGAGCCGCCGCTCCATCGCGGATCGAGAGCAGGACGCTCGCGCCCCCACGGCGCAGGGCGGCACGAAGGAGCTCGGTCGAGTCGCCGATCGCGCCGCCGTTGGTCGCGTCGCCGGCGTCGCCGAGCACGACCGGCGGTGAGCTCTCGAGCGCCTCGCGCAGCGCGTCGTCGATCGGAGGGCGCCGGCCGGAGAGGAACTCGTGCCTCGCCTCCCACGCGTGCTCCATCAGCCACTCGGCCTGCTCCTGCGCCAGCCGTTCGTCGCCGTCGGCCGTCACGACCGCCTTCCAGGAGAGCCCGGGCACGTCGATCCACGGTTGGACCGGCAGCAGGCACGAGGCGAGCGCCCCACGCCGCTCGACCTCGTCGTTCAGGGCCATCAAGCGCCGGAACGGGTCGCGGCTCGAGTCGTGCAGGTCGGGCGGCGTGATCATCGGCCGCGACGCGACTGCGGTCACGGGCCGGGCCCGGCCCGCCAGGGTGTCGGCGAGGATCCGCCCCGCCTGCTCGCCGGTCCTCCGCGTGTCGACGTGCGGGCACGTCCTGTAGGCCGTGAACGCATCCGCAGCCGCGACCATCCGCTCGGTCAGGTTCGCGTGGCAGTCGAGGCTGACGACGATCGGGCGGCCGGGCCCGAGGCGCTCACGCAGCTCCTGGAGGACGCGCCCCTCCGGGTCGTCCTCGTCGTGCGCGACACAGGAGCCGTGCAGCATCAGATAGGCGCCCGCGACCGAGTCGTCGAGCGGAGCGAAAAGCAGGCGCGAGATCTCGTCGACGACGCCGGCTGCGAGGGGCCGGCCCGGCCCGGCCCAGGTGGCGAGCGAGGGGACGGGCTCGACCCCCGCCTCCTCGAGCATCGCCCAGGCACCTGCGAGCTCGCTCCCGGGCCCCATGAAGTCGCGATGGAGCTCGGCGCCGACGCCGAAGACCTGGGCCCGAAGGTCGTCCAGGGTGGTCGAGCCCGGCGCGAAGGTGTTGGCCTCCATCGAGAAGCCCCCGACGAGGACACGCGGGTGAGCCATCGACAGCTCCTAGTACATCGTCAGGCCGCCGTCGGCGGCGATCTGCTGGCCGGTCAGGTAGCCGGCCGCTGGGCTGAGCAGCCAGAGGATCGTCTCGGCGCACTCGCGCGGAGGCGAGGTGCGCCCGAGCGGCACGAGCTTCAGCCGAGCGGCGTGCACCTCCTCGGGCGTCGTGCCGCGCGCCTGCGCGGCCGCCTCCAGGAACCGCTCCTGCATCGGTGTGTCGACGATCCCGGGCAGGACGGCGTTGACCCGGATGCCGCGCGGAGCGTAGGCGTAGGCGAAGCTGCGGGTGACCGAGCTGAGCGCGGCCTTCGAGGCGCAGTACACCGACTGCTCGAGCGACCCGGCGCTCCGGGCCGAGACCGAGGAGACGGTCACGATCGACCCGCCGTCGGCGAGCAGCGCACCGAAGTCCTTGCAGAGGAAGTAGGCGGCCTTAGCGTTGACGCCGAGGAGCGCGTCCCAGTCCTCCTCCGTCGTGTCGGCGATCGGCTTCGTCCGTACGATGCCGTGGGCGATCACCAGGTGGTCGCACGGCCCGGTCGCCTCGACGAAAGCTCGCCGCCCCTCGGCCGTGCCGAGATCGGCCGCAACTGTCGCGGCGCCTCGTGCTGCGAGCGGCGCGAGCGCTTCGGCGTCGATGTCCGCCGCGACGACCTCCGCGCCCCGATCGAGCAGCAACTGGGCCGCAGCGTGGCCGATGCCACCCCCTGCGCCCGTGACGGCCGCGCGCTTTCCCGAAAAGGGGCCCTGAACCGACGTCATGGCCACGATCGTAGTGCCTTTTGGGGTCTCGCAGCGAATCTTGGGATCGTTTCCGGTAAGGGTTGCACCCCCTTGTATTGCGGTGTAGAGTCGCGCGGATCGAACTCCGATGCAGGCTCCACGATCAGGGAGGACCGCCGTAATGAGAGCAGTGAGAAAGACCATGTTCGCCGCGGTGGTGGTGGCGACGGCCATGCTCGCCGTAAGCGGGAACGCGATCGGCGCCCGGGCTGCCACACCCCCGACGGGCAAGATCGTCATCGGCTTCATCGACCACATCGACGCGATTCCGTTCGTCCAGCTCGTCCGCAAGAGCATCCAGGCTCAAGGCGCCAAGGACGGCGTGAAGGTTCTCGTCTGCTACCCGAACGGCGACGCCCAGAAGGCGGTCGACTGCGCGGCGCAGTTCAAGGCCCAGAAGGTCAACGGGATCATCAGCTTCAACCCGGTTCAGGCAGCGGCTCCACGCATCTGCGCAGCAGGGCCGAAGGTGCCGGTGGTTGCAATCGACATCGTGCAGAAGCCGTGCCAGACCGTCTTCTTCGGCGCGAACAACACGGCCGCCGGTCTTCTCTCGGGAACGGCTCTCGGTACGTACGTGAAGGCGAAGTTCAACTGCAAGGTCGACGCGTTCGTCTCGATGGAGGCCCCCGCGGTCGGCATCGTCAATACCGAGCGCGCGCAGGGCATGCTCCATGGGTACGAGAAGGTCTGCGGAACCCCGCCGAACATCATCCACGTGGACGGCAAGGGAACCACCGACACCTCGATTCAGCCCGCCACGGACACGCTGACACGGCTGACGGGAGATCACAAGATCCTCGTCGTGAGCCTCAACGACGACATGGGCATCGGCATGGTCAAGGCCGCTCAGGCCTCCGGCCGTCTCGGTGACATCTACGTTGCAGCTCAGGGCGCGGATCCGACGTCGTGGGCGTACCTGTGCGGCAAGACGCCGTTCAAGAACTGGGTCGCCGACACGGCGTACTTCCCGGAGCTCTACGGCTCGCACGTCGTGCCGACGATCATCTCGCTCATCGAGGGACAGGCAGAGCCCAAGACCATCTACACCGATCACCGGGTGGTCACTCCAGCGAACATCAAGTCCGTCTACCCGAGCGCCTGCAAGTAACTGCCCAAGCGGGTTAGCAAGAGATGACCGCAGCAACTCTCGCAGCCCGCGGGGTACGGAAGTCGTTCGCCGGCGTCGAGGTCCTCCACGGAGTCGACCTCGACGCCGCCGGCGGCTCCATCCTCGCCCTGCTCGGTGAGAACGGGGCGGGGAAGTCGACGCTCGTCAAGATCCTCTCCGGCGAGTACACGCCGGACGAGGCTCACCTCGAGATCGGCGGCCAGATCTTCACCGAGATGAATCCGCGGAGCGCCCAGGCGGCCGGGATCCGGATGATCTCGCAGGAGTTTCAGGACGCGCCGCCGCTCAGCGTCGCTGAGAACATCTCGCTCGGGCGCCTGCCGAGCCGCCTCGGGCTCGTCTCCAGGCGGCAGATGCGCCAGCGGGCCACGCGCGTCCTCGACGACATGAGCGTCGAGCTCGATCTCGACGCGCCGGTGGCGTCGCTCAGGATCGGCGAGCGCCAAATGGTCGAGATCGCCCGCGCGCTCTCGGACGAGGCGAAGGTGCTGATCCTCGACGAGCCGACCGCCGCCCTCTCCCACCAGGAGGTGGAGTCGCTCTTCCGCTCGCTCCGTCGCCTGCGCGAGCGGGGCGTCGCGATCATCTACATCACCCACCGGCTCGACGAGGTGGCCGCGCTGTCCGATCAGGTCGAGGTGCTGCGCGACGGCGACGTCGCTGCCGTGGGTGAGACGTCCACGTTTGACCGCACGGCGCTCGTGTCGGCGATGATCGGCCGCACCGCGGCCGCCGTCGGCCGCCCAGCGGCCCGGGACTGGGAGCTCCGGGCGGAGCCGGCGATCAAGTTTTCGACAGCGACGCTTGAGGGTGTCTTCACCGACGTGTCCTTCGAGGTCTCACCGGGCGAGATCGTGTCGGTCTACGGCCAGCTCGGCTCGGGCTCGGCGGAGCTCCTCGAATGCGCCTTCGGGCTTCGCAAGCTCACGGGCGGGGAGCTGACCGTCCGCGATACGAAGATGATCCAGCAGGGTCCGACGAAGGCGATTCAGGCGGGCGCCGGGTTCGTGCCGCCGGATCGCAAGCGCGAGGCGATCCTGGGCGTCAGGCCCGTCGCCGAGAATATCTCGGTGCCGTCCTGGCACCGACTCGCCATCGGGCGCAGCCTGATCAGGCGCTCCGCCGAGGCAAAGGCCTACGGGCGGTGGCACAAGGAGCTCCAGATCCGTTCGCGGAACGACCCTATGCAGCCGATCATCACGCTCTCGGGCGGCAACCAGCAGAAGGTCGTGCTCGGCCGCTGGCTCGAGTGCGGTACGCCGGTGCTGCTCCTCGTCGAGCCGACACGCGGCGTCGACGTCGGCGCGCGTGCCGAGCTGTACCGCTCGATGCGCGATCTTGCCCGCTCCGGGATGGCGATGCTCGTCTCGACATCCGACTATGAGGAGGTCGTCCAGGTGTCCGACCGAGCCCTCGTCCTGGCCCGCGGCAAGATCGTCGCCGAGCTCGAAGGGGATGCGATCACGACCGAGAGCCTCCTGCACGCGGTGGGGAGCTAAGGATGGCGATGGACGATGATCTGCTGACGCGCGACCATCCGACCCCGGTCGCCGGAGAGCCGCTGCCGGCGACGCCGGAGTCGTGGGCGATGCGTACGCTCCGCGCCCGAACCGGGAACTTCCAGGTGCCGGAGTCGGCCGCGCTCATCGTGGTCCTCGCCGCGTTGCTCATCTTCTTCTCGATCAAGTCGCCCGTCTTCTTCACGAACGACAACCTGATCAACGTCCTGGTCGAGGTCGCGACCGTCGGCATCCTCGCGTGTCCCGCGACGATGCTGCTCGTCGCCGGGCAGTTCGATCTTTCGGTGGGCTCGGGCATCGCGCTCACCTCGACCACCTTCGCCTATCTCGTCACGCACGGCTGGGCGAGCAGCACTGCGGTGCTCGCCACGATCGGGCTCGGCCTCGGCGCCGGAGTTTTCAACGGCTTCTGCGTGACGGTGATCGGCATCAACGCGCTGATCACGACCCTGGGGACGCTCGCGGCGTTCAGCGGCTTCGCCTACATCATCACGAGCGGCCTCCCGATCGCCTTCAACGGCTTCGGCACTCTCGCGCTCGAGCGGCCCGCCTTCAACATCCCGTGGAGCGTGTTCGTCTTCTTCGCGTTCATCGTGGCGTCCGTGTTCATCCTGCGCATGACCGTGTACGGCCGCTCGCTATTCGCGATCGGCGCCAATCCGGTCGCTGCACGGCTTGCGGGCATCCGGGTCAACCGAACGATCTTCATGACCTTCGTGCTCTCCGGCTTCGCGATCGCTGATCGCAGGCCTCGTGTCTGCGTCGCAGACGGGCGAAGGCTCCGGGGCCGCGGGCACCGGGTACGAGCTCACCGTCGTCACGGCCGTGATCCTCGGGGGGGCGAGCCTGGCAGGCGGCCGCGGCTCGATTTTCGGCACGGTGCTCGGGTCCTCTTGATCCTGGGGATCATCAACAACGGCCTCACTCTTCTCAACGTCGAGTCCTTCTGGCAGGACGTCGTGCGGGGGTTCTTGCTGATCTCGGCGGTTGGCTTCGACGTCCTCCGGCGGCGCTTGACCGAGGGCTGAGGCGTGACGGCGATGGGCCGCGGCGGAGACCCGCTCGGGGGGGTCGAGGGTGGATGAGTGAAAGCTTCGGCGGGTCGCGTGCCGTCCACCACGTCGGCATGTCGGTGGCCGACCTCGACGCCGCGCTCGCCTTCTGGCAGCAGTTCCTCGGGATCGAGCATCGCTGGCGCACCGTCCTCGACCGGCCCTACCTGGGCCGGCACCTCGGCTACCCGGGGATTCACATCGATGCGGCTTTCATCGACCTGCCCGGCGGGATCGTGCTCGAGCTGCTCGAGTATCAGCTCGAGGGTAAGCCGACGAACCCGGACGCGACCGCGAACGCGGGCAACGTCCACCTCTGCCTCGAGGTCGACGACGCGGATGCGGTGTGGGAGCGAGCGGTTGCGGCGGGGGCGACGCCGGTGGTGCCCGAGGGGCCGATCGAGGTGACCGGTGGGCCCAACGAGGGCGCGAAGGCCTCGTACCTCCGGATCCACGACGGGATCTCGCTCGAGCTGTTCCAACCGCCGCGGCGCTGATGGCGGCGCAGGGCGTCGAGCGCCGCTACGAGCGGCTCCATCCGGCGGAGATGCGCGCCCTCCTCGACGAGGCCCCGATCGCGTACGTCCCGATCGGGACGCTCGAGTTCCACGGCGAGCACCTGCCGTTCGGGGTCGACTCCTTCGAGTCGCACGAGCTGTGCCTTCGCGCGGCGGCGCTGTCGGGCGGAGTCGTGCTCCCGCCGGCCTACCTCGCCTGCGGTTGTCTCGACATGCCGTACACGCTCACATTCGACCGGGAGCTCGTTGATGCGTGGGTTCGGGGCGACGATCGGTCAGCTCGCCGGGCGCGGCTTCCGAGCCGTCGTAGTTCTCACCGGGCACGGCCCCCTCGACCTGAACCATCTGCTCAAGCGCGTTTGCCGGGAGGCCGAGGCGGCGCATCCCGACCTTGCCGCCTACGGCCTCTGCTGGCTCGAGCTCAACGCCGCTCGGTTCACCGAGCCGCAGACCGGCGAGCCGACCGCGGTCGACCACGCTGCGCTCGTGGAGACTTCCTGGATGCTCGCGCTCCATCCAGAGCTCGTCCATGTCGACCGGCTTGCCGATGATCCCGCAGCCGTGCATCCTCGGCGTCTACGGGCCGAACCCCCGGTTCACGGCCTCGGCGGCCTTCGGGACAGGACAGATCGAAGCTGCCGCTGAGCTTCTTGCGGAGCGGGCCGCCACCCTCGCGGCGGGAGGCCGCGTCGACGACCTCGCCGATCTGCGCTCATTCGTGGAGTACGGCTGGCCAGAGCGGCCGACCCTCGGCGGACGTGCGGGGGTGGACCCGATGCTGCTTGTCAGCAATACCGGCCGCGCCTCGCGCTATGTCTCGTCCCTCCGGGTGGAAGTGGACGGCGCTGCAATCGAGCAGGACGCGCTGACGCTCGCCAACGACTCGCCGGGCGAGGTCGGCACGCCGGTCCGCGCGAGCGAGCTCGACGCCGAGCATGGTTTTTACATTCGTCGCGGGCAGGAGGCGAAGGTCGTTCTGGGAGGCGCCGCCGTCGCGCCGGGCGCACACCGCATCCGGGCGGAGCTTGGGCTGGGCGGCGTCTCGAGCCTGATCCTGGACGAGGACGTCGAGTTCGTGTCATGAGTTCGGAGACCGAAAGAAGGAGGAGACGATGGCCAAGCTGCGACTTGGGGTGATCGGCGCCGGTTCGTGGGCGGTCGCCTCGCACCTGCCGAACTTCGCGAAGAGGCGGGACGAGGTCGAGTTCGTCGGGGTGTGCCGAAAGGGCCCCGAGCTGCTCGAGAAGATCAAGGACGAGTGGGGCTTCCAGGTGGCGAGCGAGGACTACCGCGACGTGATCGACGCCGGCATGGACATCTGCCTCGTTGCCAGCCCCCACGGGCTCCATCACGAGCATGCAAAGGCCGCACTCGAGTCGGGTGCACACGTGCTCTGTGAGAAGCCGTTCACCGTCAAGCCGGAGGACGCCTGGGATCTCGTCGATACCGCGAACGCGAAGGGGCTGCATCTGCTACTCAGCTACGGCTGGAACTATCTCCCGTGGGCTCGCGAGGCGAAGCGACTGATGGACGAGCAGGGCATCGGCGAGATTGAGGAGTCCGCCCTCCAGATGGCGTCCGTCTGCCGCGAGCTCCTCGCGAACCTGGGCGACTATCCCGCCGCCTCTCCTGAGGCGATCCCGGATAAGGCGACGTGGACCGACCCGGCGAACGGCGGCGGCTACGGCCAGGCCCAGCTCTCGCACGCGCTCGGCATGTCGCTCTGGCTCACGGGCCTCCGAGGCGAGTCGGCGTTCGCGATGATGAAGTCGGTGCTCGGCGCTCCCGTGGAGCATCACGACGCCGTCGTGATCCGCTACGACAACGGCTCGATCGGAACGATGGCCGGAGGCTCGTGCCACCTCGGCGCCGGCGGAAACCGCCATCAGCTCGAGTTCCGGGCGATAGGCTCGGAAGGCCAGCTCGCGATCGATCTCGAGCGAGACTACCTCTGGCTGTGCCGCGCCGATGGCTTCGAGACGAAGCCCGACCTCGACGAGCAGGAGTTCTTCTACAACTGCGACGGGCCGCCCAACGCGCTCATCGACCTGGCGCTCGGCAAGGACGTGCAGAACTGCTCGCCGGGCGAGCTCGGCGCGCGGGCGGTTGAGATCCTCGACGCGGCGTACCGGAGCGCGGCCAGCGGCCGGCTGGAGGAGGTTGCGCACTGACCCTGCGGAGCTGAGGGGCCACACAGCGCGACCGGAGGCTGCCGCATGAGCGCATCGTTGCTCGCGCTCCTGGCGGCCGCGAGCGCTGCGATCTCGGCGCTCTTCACCAAGCGCATGGTCGGCGAGTTCCCGCCGAGGCAGCTGATCGGGCCGCTCCTCGGCCTGAACTCGCTGCTCGTCGCGCCGTTCCTGCTCGGCACGCACTGGCACTTCAGCACGACGATCCTCCTGCTCCATCTGGCCTCGGCGGCGACGCTCATCGTCTCGAGCGGGATGATCTTCGCGCTGTTCGTGCACGGCAGCGCCTCGGCGGTCGCGACTGGCCAGGCGATGTCCCCGATCCCGGCGGTCGTCTTCACGGCGCTCCTGCTCTCGACGCCCGTCACCTGGACGCAGGGGATCGCCGCCGTGACGGTGTCCCTGGCCGTTCTCGTTGCCCTCGGCACCTCGTTCGGGGAGCTGTCGCGAGCGAAGGCGATCGGGCTCGTCGCGGGCGCGGCGATCCTGAACGGCCTGCTCGTCGTGCTCACGAAGATGCTCACCAATCGCGGTCTCGGAGTCGCCGAGATCTACTGCGTGCGAACCGCGATCGGGGCGACTGCGTGGATCGCGTTCGCGCCGCCCCGCGACCTGCCGCTGAGCTCGATCCCGAAGCTCTTCACGCGCTCGAGCTTCCAGACAGGCTACTTCGCGCTCCTGATCCTTGCGGTTCAGCGCGGGTCGCCGGCCACCGTGCAGACCCTCGCTGCGACCACGCCCCTGATGTTGCTCGTCCCGACGATGCTCGTCCGGCGCCACACGCTCTCGCCGCGGCTCGTGTTCGCGAGCTGCGCCGTCGTTGCCGGCGTGGGGCTGACCCTGCGCTAGGGACGTAGCTCGGCGGCGATCTCGGCGAGCGCACCGCCGGCGTCGAGCCCGAGCGCGCCGAACTTGAGGAAGCCGTGGATGTGCCCCTCGTAGCGGGTCAGCTTCACCGCCACGCCGGCCGCGTCGAGCCGGCGTGCGTACTCCTCGCCTTCCCAGGCGAGCGGGTCGTGCTCGGCGACCTGGACGAGCGCCGGCGCCACCGAGGTGAGGCTCTCGGCGCGCAACGGCGAGGCATCGGGATGCGCGGCGTCGCCGGAGCCGATGTACTGGCGCCAGTACCACTCCATCTTCGCCCTCGTCAGGTTGAGGCCGGCGCCGAGCGCCGTGTAGCCCGGGGAGTCGAGGTCGTGGTCGGTCACGGGATAGACCAGGATCTGGTGGGCGAGCGCGAGGCCGCGATCGCGGGCCCGCAGCGCGACGACGGCAGCCAGGTTGCCGCCGGCGCTGTCGCCGCCGACCGAGATCTCGCCGACGCCGAGCTCGCCCGCCTGCTCGGCCAGCCACATAGTCGCGGCCCAGGCGTCGTCGACCGCGGCGGGAAAGCGCGCCTCGGGCGCGAGGCGGTAGGCGACCGAGGCGACGAGCGCCGGGGTTCGGGCCGCGATCGCGCGACACACCGGGTCGTGGCTCTCGAGGCTCCCGACCACCCAGCCCCCGCCGTGGAAGTAGACGAGCCCCGGGAGCGACCCGGCGACCGCCGGCCGGTAGAGCCGGATCCGCAACGGCCCGCCGGGAGCGTCGATCAGCCGGTCCTCGACGGCGTCCACCTCGTCGACCGGCCCGAACATCTCGAGCGTCTCCGCATCGACCCCACGCCGTGCCTCCTCGAGCGGGACCTCCCAGATCGGCGCGCCCGCGTTGGTGCGGTCGACGTACGTCCGGGCTCCTGGAAGCAGCTCGCCCATGCTCAGGCCGGCACCGCGGGTGGGAGCTCGCCCACGGTCGTCCAGCCCGGCGGCGCCTCGACGACGCGCCGGATCGAGTTGGCGACGATCGAGGACGAGCTGACCTGTGGGTTCATTCCCGGCTTCGCCGCGAGGTCGATGTTGCCGTACGGCCCCCGGACGGCGATCGCGTCGCGCGGCTCCTGGCCGATCGAGGCCGGCGCGACGTGCCCGATGAAGAGCGCCTCGAACCACACTGTGCCCTCGCAGATCGCCGCGTAGCGCTGCCGGAAGCCGGCCGTCTCGCCGGGCCGGACGGTGAGAGAACTCGCGGCCAGCTCACCCTCCGCAAAGATGGGCTCGAGCTCACGGTCGATCCGGTCGATCGTGACGCCGAGCCGTGCGGCGACGACGCGCATCGACTGGGGGAAGCCGATGTGACCCGTGACCGTGCCGTTCCGGCATCCCTCGTCGAACGACTCCGCCGAGTGGCCGACGCCGATCCGCCGCAGCACCGTCTCGCCGAAGCCCGAGAGGTCGACGACCCGCTCGACGACCAACGACTCGACCTCGGGGATCGCTCCGCAGGCGGTCAGCACGAGCGCGTCGAAGGCGAAGCCGGGGTTGAGACCGGCGCCGAGGATCGTCACGCCTCGGCTGCGTGCGAGCGCGTCGAGCCGGTCGGCCGTGGCCGCGTCGTTGGCCCAGGGGTAGGCGGCCTCCTCGGCTGTCGTGATCACGTTCGACCCTGCCTCGACCGCGTCGCGCACGTCGTCGGCGACGGCGGCCAGGAAGGACGTGGTCGCGATCACGACGACGTCGGCGCCCGACCGCACGGCCTCGTCGCGCCGGTCGCGACCGAAGGGGCCGATCACCTCGAACGCCTCTCGGCGGCTCAGGATCGCGGCTGCGTTCGTCGAGACCTGACCGGGCCCGTAGAACGCGACCCGCAGAAGCTCACGCATCAATACATCAGCCAGCCGCCGCTGACGTTGATCGTCGCCCCGGTGATGTAGCGGGCGTGCTCCGAGGCCAGGAAGACCACCGAGCCGGCGAGGTCGGCAGGCTCGGCCATGTAGCCCATCGGGATCTGCGCGATGTGGCCTTCGAGCTGCTCGTCGGTCAGCCCGCCCCTGAGCATCGGTGTGTCGACGGCGCCGGGCGAGACGGTGTTGAACGTGATCCCGTCCTTCGCGTAGGTGCGGGCGAAGCCGCGCGTCATCGAGACGATCCCGCCCTTCGTGGCGGAGTAGACGACCGAGCCGCCGAAGCCGCCCGTCCACCAGCCCTGCGACGTGAAGTTGATCACCCGGCCGCCGCGGCCCTGCGCGCGCATGAGGCGTGCCACCGCACGGTTGAGGAAGAACGCGGCCTTCAGGTTCACGTCGTGCTGGATGTCCCAGTCCTCCTCGGTCACCTCGTCGACGTCGTTGCGTCGGATCAGCACGGCGGCGAGGTTGGCGAGCACGTCGAGGCCGCCGAGGTCGTCCGCGGCCCGCTGAAGCAGACCTTCGTGCCCCGAGAGGTCCCGGAGGTCGATCGCCTCGGCTCGGTGAGGCCCGCCGGCGAGCGTCGGGAGCAGCGCCTCGAGCGGCTCGGGCTTGACGTCGACGATGCAGACCCGTGCTCCCGCCTCGGCGAAGGCAGTGGCGACGGCGCCGCCGATCCCCCCTCCCGCGCCCGTGACGAGGACGCCCTTTCCCTCGAGCCCGCCACCCGTGTTCCATGTCATGCCCGCTTCACTCCTCCCGATGCGCTCGTCGGCCTCCAGCTGTGAGGATCCGATGGGTAACGATTCCGAAATCGGTTCCGACCTTAGCCTGTGCGGAATTAGGATGTCAACGTCGAGCGAAAACGAGCCTGGGAGGTCGCGATGGAGGTCGTTCGGTCGGAGGAGCTGCGCGTCTCGGTCGTGACCGGCGGCGCGCGTGGGATCGGGGAGGCGATCGTGCGGGCACTCGTCGCCGACGGCGGGCGGGCGGTCGTCCTCGACAAGTCCGAGCCGGAGGAGCCGCTTGCCGGGGTGCGCTACGTCCTCGCCGACGTGTCGGATCCCGAGAGCGTCTCCGCTGCGTTCGCGTCGATCGACGAGTGCGAGGGCCGGGTCGACGTCCTCGTCAACAACGCCGGCTTCCAGCGCGCCGGCCTCGTCGGGCGTCTGTCGTACGAGGACTGGTCGGCCGTTCTCGGCACGCACCTCGGCGGGATGTTCCTCTGCTCCTCGCAGGCGGTGCCCCGCATGATCGAGCAGGGGACGGGCGGTGCGATCGTCAGCATCGCCTCCACTGCAGCGTTTGTCGGCCTTCCGGGCCGCGGTCCCTACTGTGCGGCGAAGGCCGGCATCGTCGGCCTCACCCGCGCGATGGCGCTCGAGGGGGCGCCGGTCGGGATCCGCGTCAACGCCGTCGCGCCCGGGTTCACGCTCACCGAGATGATCGGGCAGGCCCTCGACAACGGCTCGCTCCGCGAGGACTGGATGCTCGAGCGCGTGCCGCTGAAGCGTCTCGCGCAGCCCGAGGAGATCGCGCGCGTCGTGCGCTTCCTCGCGAGCGACGAGGCGTCCTTCGTCACCGGGCAGACGGTCGTCGCCGACGGGGGCTGGACGATCCAGGGCATCTCCACGGCCCCCGAGTGGCTCGCCCCGGAAGGCGCCTGACAGCTCGTACTTGAAATTCCGGCGCGCTGATGGAATGATCCGGACCTTGCTGGAAACGATTGCTAAACGCCGTGGAGCGGAGGCTGTCGTGAATCCGCCGCGGAAGGCCGCCGCGTCCGGTGCGGCGGGCGGGATCGGCGAGGCAGTCGCGCGGCGGTTTCGCGGTGCTGCCGCCAAGACGCGCATCGGCGTCGACTATCTCCCGGGCGCTGACGGAGTCATTAGGTCCCGCCCGATCTTCGACGTGACGATCGAGGGAGGAGACAGCCGATGAGAAAGCCGATCGAGGTCCTCGCCGAAGGCCTCGGCCATCCGGAGGGCCCCTATGCCCTGCCCGACGGCCGGGTCGTCTTCGCGAACACCTATGCGAGCGAGATCGGCGTCTGGGAGCCGGGCGGCAGCACGGGCACCTACGCACGCACAGGCGGCGGGCCGAACGCCTGCATGCTCGGCTCCGACGGGCACGTGTACATCACGCAGTGCCCGACCGTCGGCGCCTGGGTGGCGCCGGAGTCGCGACCGCCGTCGATCCAGCGCGCGGCGCCCGACGGGTCGGTCGAGGTGATCGTGACCGAGGCCGACGGGATCGCGCTCAATGCGCCCAACGACCTCACCTTCGGCCCGGACGGACGGCTCTACTTCACCGACTCGGGCGACTGGGACCCGGTCAACAAGCCTCACCCGGGCTACATCTGCGTCGTCGACCCCGATGGGGCCGCTCACGTGCTCGAGGAGCTCGAGCCCGTGTATCCGAACGGCATCGTCGCCGAGCCCGACGGGTCGATCGTCTGGGTCGAGTCCTACACCCGCCGGGTCGTGCGTCGCAGCCCGGGCGGCTCGATCGAGGTGATCTGCGAGCTGCCCGAAGGGCATATCCCGGACGGCTTCAAGATCGACGTCGACGGGAGCTTCTGGATCACGACCGTCACCTCGGGCGGCGTCGACGTGGTCGCCGCCGACGGCCGCCACATCGACTTCCTCGAGACCGGCGGCGTGCCGCTGAACTGCGCGTTCGGCGGCTCGTCGCTCTACATCTGCGACTTCGGCGTCTTCGACACGGGCGGGGCGATCAACATGTTCGGCCGCCTGCTCGAGGTCGACGTCGGAGTGGAAGGCATGCCCCTCTACCGCGGCGCGATCGCCTGAAAGGACCACCAATGCGCATCGAATCGATCGAGGCGATCCCCGTCAGCTATCCGGAGCCGAACGACTTCAACGCGCTCCGGCATCTCTGCCTCTGCAAGATCACCGCGGACGACGGGCAGGTCGGCTGGGGCGAGTCGATCACGCAGTTCCCGGAGGCGAACTTCGCCACGAAAGCCGTCATCGAAGGGATGGCGCCGACGCTCATCGGCACCGATCCGGTCCACACCGAGGCGCACTGGCGGCGGCTCAAGGACCAGGCGTGGTGGTACGGGTACGGCGGCGGGATCTCCTCCTACGCGATCTCGGCGCTCGACATCGCGCTCTGGGACCTGAAGGGAAAGGCCCTCGGCGCGAGCGTGCTCGACCTGCTCGGCGGCCCGGTGCACGAGCGGCTCCCGGCGATCGCCTCGTGCCATGCGCACTTCGACTCGATTCCCGAGATGGTCGAGGAGGCCCAGGAGTGGCTCTCGACCGGCCTGCAGGGCGTCAAGACCGGTTTCGGCAAGCGTGGCAACGCCCGGCTCGGCTACGAGCACGCCCGCGACGTCGAGTACGTGCGCGCGATGCGCGAGGGCATCGGCGCGGACAAGATGCTGATGATCGACTGCGGCATCGCGATCAAGTGGGACGTCACCGACGCGGTACGCCGCATGCGGGAGATGGAGCCCTACGAGCTGACCTGGGTCGAGGAGCCGCTCGCCGCGTGGGACCCGGAGGGCTACGCGAACCTGCGCGCGAAGACGACGACGCGGATCGCCTACGGCGAGCGGGAGTGGACGCTGGCCGGCTTCGAGCGCATCCTCGAGACCGGAACGGTCGACGTGATCGGGATCGACCCGGGCCGGGCCGAGGGGATCACGGGCTTCAAGAAGGCCTGCGACCGCATCGAGGCCCACCGCCGGCAGGCCAACGCGCACGCATGGTCGTCTGCCATCGTCACCGCGGCGAGCCTCGCGATCTCGTTCAGCTCGCCCGCTTGCAAGCTCTTCGAGTTCAAGCCGCTCCGCAATCCGATGCAGCACGACCTCGTCCCCGAGCCGTTCGACCACGTCGACGGCTGGGTCTACCCGCCGGGCGGCCCCGGGCTCGGGATCGAGGTGCTCGACGAGGTCGTCGACGGCTTCCGGAGCGAGAAGGTGCTCGCCTGATGAGCGAGCGCAAGGCGCCCCCTTGTAGGGCGAGAGCTTCTACCCCGCCGGCCAAAGCGCGCGGCAACCCACCACGGAGGAGGAACCAGCATGAGGACCAGAGTGGAAGTTGAGGTGAGACAGGGCCGGCGTTTCCGGCACGTTGGGCTGACGGCCATGAGCCTCGCGGTCGTCGTAGCGCTCGCGTTCGCCGCCGCAGGCGGCGCACGGACCGCCGGCCCGACCTGGACGGTGAAGCTTCGTCACGGAGGGACGTTCACGCTCGCGTCGTCGATCCAGTCGAAGATCAAGAGCGGCAAGTCGTTCAACTACGTCTTCTCGTACGGCTCGTGCTCGATCCAGGGCTTCTCGCAGCAGTACCAGGCCGGGTACAACGCCTCGGTTCCCGTGGCGAACAAGATCTACCCGATCCACGGCACCCGCCTCTGCCCGCCGCAGACCCAGCAGGACGTGAACACGCAGATCAACCAGATCCAGGCGCTCCTGAACACGAACCAGGTGGACTGCCTCTCGATCGAGCCGCAGTCGAGCACCAGCATGGCCGCGCTCGTGCAGCAGGTGCTCGCGAAGGGGATCCCGGTGTTCACGGTCGGCCTCAGCACCTTCGGCAACGAGCTCACGAACTTCACGCAGATCCCGTTGACCGAGGGCGAGACGGCGGCTGCCGCGGTTGTGAGCTACATGAAGGCGAACAACCTCAAGTTCAAGACGTTCGCCGTCTCGGGTGGGGACCCGACGCAGTACTGGGCCCAGAAGCGGGCACAGGGCTTCCGCCTCGGGATCCAGAAGGCGATCCCGGGCGCGGTCTTCGTCACCACCGAGAAGAACATGCTCAACACGACCTACGACCCCGGTAAGACGTACGACACCTACAAGGCGTTCCTGAGCGGTGCCGGCAAGAACGTCGACATCATCGAGAACGTCGACATCGGCGGCGGGATCGCCGCGCGTGCCTTGAAGGACGCCGGCAAGGGCGGGAAGGCATTCAGCATCGGCTGGAACGTCACTCCCGATCAGGTCGCCGCTGTCAAGGCGGGCAACCAGATCGCGATGTTCGACCAGAACTGGCCGCAGCAGGCCGCGTTCGGCGCGATCGCCTGCTCGGAGTTCATGAAGACCGGGAAGGTCCTTCCCGACAGCCAGAGCGAGGTGGCGATCACCAAGCAGAACCTCGCCTCGGCCCAGAAGAAGCTCGCAGCGTTCAGCACGTACGCGCTGACGGGCCTGCCGAGCAGCTAGAGCACCGTCAATCAGGGCGGCGGCGCGGGGCGACCGCGCCGCCGCCTTTCTGAAACGCCCCGAGGAGCCATGACCGAGAGCCCCGCGGAAATCGCACCACAGCAAGTCGATCCTGCCCCTGCGCCGGCCGCGGGGCGTGCCCGCTTCACGTGGGCGCGCACGACGCTCGCGCGGCTTGGAGGCGTCACGCTCGCCGTCCTGATCGTCGGCACCTACTTCAGCATCAAGACCAACGGGCAGATGCTCGTGGTCGACAACCTCTTCGGAATCGTCCGCGGGCTGAGCACGATCGCGGTGATGGGCTTCGGGCTCACCGTCGTGATCATCGCCGGTGAGATCGACCTCTCGTTCGCCGCCGTCTACGGGCTCAGCACGAACATCGTCGCCGTCGCCTGGCTGACGCACGACGTCTCCGTGTACGAGGCGATCGGGCTTGCGTTCCTGGCGGCGATCGGCGTGGGGCTCTTCAACGCGTTCTTCACGGCTGTGGTCAAGATCCCCTCGTTCATCGCCACCCTCGGATCGAGCACGCTCGTGTTCGGGCTCACCCTCTACATCGGGAACACCCAGAATCTGAGCTACCAGTACCCCCTGCCGGGCCACCATGTCGGGAAGAGCGACATCGACTTCTTCCACAGGCTCGGCGCGGCCGGGCTTCCGCACGCCTTCCCGGAGCAGGGGATCTGGACAGTCGGCCTGCTCCTGGTCTTCGCGTTCCTGCTCTCCCGCACGCTTTTCGGGTTCCGGCTCAAGGCGATCGGCGGCAGCCGGGCCGCGGCCGAGATCGCGCGGCTGCCGACGAGGCGCTACATCTTCCTCTCCTTCGTGATCTGCTCGGTGATGGCCTGCGTGGCGGGGATCCTCGACTTCTCGTTCGTCGGCTCGGCGGGGCCGGACGACGGCCAGTCCTATCTCTTCCCCGTCTTCGCCGCCGTGATCATCGGCGGGGCGAGCCTTGCCGGCGGCAAGGGCGGGGTGATCGGGACGGTGACGGGGGCGCTGCTGCTCGCCGTGCTCGCGAACGGGTTTGCGCTGATCGCCTCCGGCCCGTTCGCCTCGCAGATCCTGCTCGGGACGGTCACGGTCGGAGCCGTGGTGATCGACCGGTTCACCAGCCGGAGCCGCGCCGGATGAGCGAGGACCTGGCGGGAGTCCGCATCCGCGGCCTCGCGAAGCGCTACGGCGACACCGTCGCGCTGAACGGCCTCGACCTCGTCGCCCGCCCGGGCGAGGTGCTCGGCGTCGCCGGCCCGAACGGCGCCGGCAAGAGCACGATGATCAAGATCCTCGCCGGCGAGGTCGGCTGGGACGAGGGTGAGATCCTCGTCGACGGCCAACCGTGGTCGAGCGAGCTCGGCTCGAGCCGCGTCGCGGTCGTCCATCAGGAGCCGCACCTCTTCCCGAACCTCACGGTCGCCGAGAACATCGTCGCGGGCTTCGAGGCCGACGGCTGGCGCTGGCCGAAGCCCGGCGACGAGCATCACGAGCTCTTCGAGGAGCTCGGCGTGTTCTCGGTCCGCAACCGGCTGCTCGGGGATCTCGGCCTCGCGATCCAGCAGCGCACCGAGATCACGCGCGCCCTCGTTCGCGATGCTCGGGTGATGCTCTTCGACGAGCCGAACTCGGCGCTGACCCCGGCCGAATCGGCCGAGTTCTTCCGGCTCACGCATCAGCTCGCCGACGCCGGTCACGTGGTGATGCTCGTCTCGCACCGCCTCACCGAGCTCGCCGCGAACTCGGACCGGGTCGCGATCATCCTCGACGGGCGGTGCGTTCGCATGCTCGAGGGCCTCGAGCGCACGCCGGAGAACATCGCCGAGATGCTCGTGCGGGGCCTCGGTGCGGCTGCGGGCGACGGAAGCCCCGTGAAAGGCGGCTCCGCGGCTGCCGGCGCCGGCCTCGGGCTCTCGGGCGTCACCGATCATGCGCGCCTGTTCCGCGACCTCGACTTCACGGTCCCGAGCGGGGTCGTCACGGCGCTCGTCGGCGTCGAGGGCTCCGGGGGTCGCGAGATCGTGCGGGCCTGTGGCGGCCTGCGCCGGATCCAGGGGCACGTGACCATCGACGGCAACGAGATCCGCCCGGGCCGGCTCGCCGACTACGTCAACTACGTCGCCGCCGACCGCGCGTCGAGTCTCTTCACGAATCTCACCGTCGGGGAGAACCTCGTGATCCGCCTCGACAAGGAGATCTCGCGCGGGGTCTTCGGGATCCGGAGGCGGGAGATGCGCTCGATCGCCGAGGAGCTGCGGCAGAGCTTCGAGGTGAAGTCCGCCGGGATCGACATCGGCATTCGCTCGCTGAGCGGCGGCAACCAGCAGAAGGTCGCGATCGCCGCCGCCGTCGGCAGCAAGCCGAGGGTGCTCGCGCTGGAGGAGCCGACGCGGGGCGTCGACATCTCGAGCAAGGCCGAGATCTACGCGATCCTCCGCGGGTTCGCGGCGCAGGGCGGGGCGGTGCTCCTCTTCTGTACCGAGATCCCGGAGGTCTACGAGGTCGCAGACCACGTCCACGTCGTCTCGGACGGCCGCCCGTCGGCGTCGCTCGAGGTCTCGTCCTTCAAGGACATGGAGGCGCTCGCGAAGGCGGTCGCGAGCCTCGAGACGCACGCGGCCGCGTAGCCCGGGTAGACGCTAGACCCGGAAGATCCGTTCGGCGTTCTTCGAGAAGAGCGCCTCCTGCTCTCCCTCGGAGAAGCCCGCGATGATCGTCTCGTAGGCGTCGAGCACGTCTCCGTAGGAGCTGTAGAGACGGTCGACGGGCCAGTTGGTCCCGAAGAAGCTGCGGTCGGTCCCGAACGCCTCGATCGCGGCGAGCACCCACGGGCGGATGCTGTCCACCGTCCAGGCGTTGTCGCACATCCCGAGACCCGAGATCTTGCAGACCACGTTGGGCGCTCCGGCCGCCTCGGTCATCCCCTTCTTCCACATCGCGAAGTACTCGTCGTCGCGGGCACGCGGGAAGCCGGTGTGGTCGATGCAGAGGATCACGTCCGGGGTCTTCTCCGCGAGCGCGCGGGCCTTGCCGAGGTCCTCGGGGAGGACGTCGAGGCAGAAGACGAGCTTCCGCTCGCCGAGCAGCGCGTAGCCGGCCTGCCACGTCGGGTCGGAGAGGTAGTCGCCCTGGCCGAAGTCGCGGACGCCGCGCATGTTCGCGTACTCGAGGTGACGGTCGAGCGTCTCGGCCGCGTCGGCGGACGTGAGCTCGCAGTGGGCGACGATGCCGTGCGGGAACCCGGTCGCGTCGGCCTGCTCCTGCAGCCAGCGGGTCTCCTCGACGGGATCGGCGATGCCGATCGCGGCCTGGACGTGCACGGCCTTCGCCACGTTCTGGAAGCGCGTCTCGGAGATGTACTCGGGCGCCATGTACCGCAGAACCTTGAGCCCGTCGATGTTGCCGAGGATCGGATGGATCCAGTCGGGCTCGAGCCACACGTACTTCAGGTCGGGATCCTTGAGGTCCCAGTAGTGAACGTGCGTGTCGACGAACGGCAGTCTGGCCACGAGCACACCTCCGCGATCGGCTGAGATCGAGTCCTGGAATCGAATCTAGCAGGTTGGCGCAGGGGCCACCGCTCGATGTCTCGAGCACGCCCGGCCGCGGCCGGCGCTTGAGAGGTGCGTTCGGCAAGCTACCCGGCTTGAAATGGTGTTGACCGCTCGGAATCGGTTCCGGTAGCGTGCCCAGAGGGAACGTCCAGTAGGCCGAACGAAAGGGGCGTGATGGCGTCGAGCAGCATCGAGTTTCCGCGTCGTGCCGTCGTGACAGGAGCGGCGAGCGGCATCGGCAAGGGGACGGCGCTGCTCCTCCTGGAGCGGGGGAGCGAGGTCGTCGCCGTCGACGTGAACGAGGAGGGCCTGGCCGAGGTGGCTGCGGCAGGGGCCGAGATCTTCCCCTGCGACCTGACCGACGCGGGCGACCGCGCACGTCTCGTTGCCGAAGCGGGAGAGGTCGACGGGCTGGTCAACGCCGCGGGGATCATCCGCCTGCTCCCGGTGGCGGAGGTGACGGAGGAGACCTGGGACTCGATCTTCGCCGTCAACGTCAAGGCGCTCTTCTTCCTCAGCCGCGACTTCGGGTCGCGGATGAAGCCCGGGAACGGCATCGTCAACCTCGCCTCGGTGGCCGGTAAGGCCAGCGCGACGACCGAGGCGCTCACCTACGGCTCGTCGAAGGCGGCGGTGCTCGCGATCACCCGCGGGCTTGCCTACCACTTCGGCCCCGCGGGCGTCCGCGTCAACGCGGTCCTTCCGGGCATCACGGACACGCCCATGCAGGACAAGGTCCTCGTCGAGATCGGCGCCCTCCGCGGCATGACCGCGGACGAGCTCCACCAGCAGCGCCTCAAGACGGTGCCGCTCCAGAATCGAGGCTGCACGCCGCGCGAGATGGCAGACGCGATCGCCTTCCTGCTCTCGAGCTCGGCCTCGTACGTCACCGGACAGGCGCTGGCCGTCGACGGCGGCCTCGTCATGTTCTAGGCAGCACGGCGTGAAGGCGAAGCCACCCACAAGCGAAGGAGCAGAATCGTGAGCAACCGGCCGCAGCGGAACATCTCCGGCAGCACCAAGCCGCTCCCGACCACGCTCACGTGGTCCGACGACCTGCGCAAGCGGGTCCGCACGGGCGACTGGCAGGACCAGGCGATCTCGACCACCCGCAAGATCCGCGACTCGATCGACGCCGGCGAGTGGGAGCTCGCCGCCCAGCTCGTCGACTACTGGATGGAGGAGGCGAAGGTCGTCTACGTCATCTACCAGGTCTGGGACGAGGGCTTCGTCACCTACCTCGACGGCAAGGGCGTCCCGCGCGAGGAGACCGAGGCCGAGATCCGGCGTCTTCGTGAGCTGCTTGCGTTCCCCGACGGCGGCCTCTATGAGACGACCGCGCGCTGGGAGGCGCTGGCCGCCAAAGCGGGCCTCCTCGGCAATCGGCTCCGCACCTACGAGAGCACGGCCGAGGATGCGATGGCGGCGCTCGCGGAGATCCAGGAGGGGTGGCGGCAGCTCCACGATCGCGGCGCCGACTTCCAGTCCGGGATGATGACGTTCATCGCGCGGCGCTTCGGCGAGGAGACGATCTACGACGCCTATGCGAGCGTGCTCGAGCCGTACCTACAGGAGCGCTACAAGCCGTTCGACGTCCGCGAGCGTCCCTACGAGGACACGCTCTTCCGCAACCTGTACCTGTCGGTGGAGGCGATGCGCGGGCATCTCGTCGGGCCGAACCGCGACGGCGACATGGACGTCGACGAGTACGACGACCGCTTCGTGGTCAGCTTCGACCCGTGCGGCTCCGGCGGCCGCCAGCAGCGTGGCGACAAGGTCGAGGGGACGCCTTCCCGCGCCGAGCCGCCCTACAACTTCGGCGTCACCCAGGAGAAGCACGACTGGGCCTGGAACGAGAAGGGTGTCTGTTACTACTGCGCGCACTGCTGCTACGCGCTCGAGTACTGGCCGGCCAAGACCTGGGGCCATCCGCTCCGCGTCGTCGACTCGCCGCTCTACCCGGACGAGACGAGCGGCTCGAACCCGAAGAAGTGCACCTGGACGATCTACAAGTCGCTCGAGGCGATCCCGGCCGAGGCCTACGAGCGGCTCGGGCTGACCAAGCCGGTCGAGCCCGGGAGCCCTTCGTGAGGCTCGCCTCCGCGGACTTCTCGTGGCCCGGCCTGCCGCACGAGCTCGTGCTCGACATCATCGCTGCACTCGGCTGCGAGGGTGTGCTGCTCGGCCTGATCGGCGACTACTCGCCGATCCACATCGACGAGGTTCGCAAGGACGTCCCGTCCTGGGCGGAGACGTTGACCGAGCGGATCGAGGCGCACGGGCTCGTGCTCGCCGACGTGTTCCCGATCGCGTCGATGGACCTGGTCGGGCTCGCGGTCAACCATCCGGACGCCGGAGAGCGCGAGGGGTCGGCTGTGTTCTTCCGCGAGCTGCTCGACTTCACCGCGCGGACCGGGATCGACGGGATGACGATCCTTCCTGGCATGCCGTTCGCGGAGGAGAGCTGGGATGCCTCCTTCGAGCGGGCCTGCGAGGAGCTCCGCTGGCGGGTCGACGAGGCCGAGGGCCGCGGGCTCCGGCTCTCGGTCGAGCCCCACCACGGCTCGATCGTCGAGACCCCCGAGACGGCCGCCCGTCTTGTCGAGGCGGTGCCCGGGCTCGAGCTCACCCTCGACTACGGTCACTTCACCGAGCAGGGGATCGCGGACGCCCGCGTCGAGCCGCTCCTCGAGCACACCCGTCTGATGCACCTGCGCCCGTGCCGTTCGGGCTTCGTCCAGTCGAGGATGAAAGACAACACGATCGACTTCGACCGCATCGTCGACCGACTCGGCGAGCTCGGCTTCGACGGCTGGCTCGCGATCGAGCTCGTCCACGACGCGCGGCCCGGCTGCCAGGACTGCGACGTGATCCAGGAAGCGATGCTGCTCGGCGCGCAGGTGCGAGACCGGCTTGCAGGGGCGCAGGCCGCCTGACTCGGCCCGCCGGGTTAGAGCTGTGACCCGTGTGAGCGGTGAGCGCCCGCGCTCCCTCCCGCCCAGCGGGGGAGGTACCAGTTCCAGCGGCCGGCGATCGCCATCGTCGAGGGGAGAAGGAGCCCCCGGACGAGCGTGATGTCGATCATGATCGCCGCCGCGAGCCCGAAGCCGAGCTGCTGCATGGTCGGGACCGACCCGAACATGAGCCCGCTGAAGGTCGCCGCCATGATCAACCCGGCCGCCGTGATGATGCGGCCGGTGTTCGCGATCCCGTGAACGACCGCGCCGTGGTTCGTCCTCGTCGCGTCCCAAGCCTCGCGCATGCGCGAGACGAGGAAGACCTCGTAGTCCATCGAGAGCCCGAAGAGCAGCGTGAACATGAAGATCGGGATCCAGCTTTCGATCTGGGTCACGTGGATGAGCCCGGCCCAGCTTCCCCAGCCCCACTGGAAGCACGCGATCATCAGGCCGCTCGCGGCAGAGACGGTGAGCATGTTCAGCACGATCGCCTTCAACGGCAGGAGCAGCGAGCGGAACGCCTTCACGAGCAGCAGGTAGGTCAGCCCGATCACGCCCAGGATCAGCCACGGGAACGAGTTGAGGGTGCGCGAGACGAAGTCTTCGGCGTAAGCCGCGCCGCCTCCCGCGAGCACGACGTCGCGGGCGGGAAAGCGAGCCTTGGGGATCAGCTGTGCCCGCAGTTGGCTGCCGAACGTCTGCCCCTGCTCGCTCGCCGGGTCGTGGCGGCTGACGACCTCGATGCGCAGGTAGCGGGCGTTCGCGGAGGGCACCGCCGCCGAGACGCTCGCGACCTGCGGATTTGCGCGCAGGAGCCGGTCGAGCCTCGCGATCGCGGCCGTGGTCGCCTCCGGGTCGACGGCTCGGTTCGGCTCGACGATGATCGTGGTCGGGTCGTCCGAGTAACCCTTGGAGGCGGCCTGGAGCTGAGCCATTCCCTTGACCGAGGCGAGGCCCTGCGGGAGAGTGCTCGAGGAATCCGGGCCCACGTGGATCCCGATCAGCGGGAGCGCCGCGACGACGAGCAGCGCCGCGACGAGCGGCGCGACGAGCCTGGCGCGCTTGATCACCCATCTCGCGTGGCGTGTCCAGACCTTCAGCTCGAACGCCTCGCGTCGCTCCGAGAGCGGGCGTGAGAGCAGCCGCAGCGACTCGAGCCGCTCTCCCCAGGCCTGCAGCATCACGGGCAGGAGCGTCAGGGCGCAGAGCACGCTGAGGACCGGGACGAGGAGGCCGCCGAGACCGAAGCCGCGCAGGAACGGCACGGGAAGCAGCAGCATCAACGCGAGCCCGAGCGAGACGACGAGCCCGCTGAAGACGATCGTCCTGCCCGCGTGACGCATCGTCTCTCGCACCGCATCCGGATGGGCGTGGCCCTGGCGGCGCTCGTCCCGATACCGGTTGACGACGAGCAGCGAGTAGTCGATGGCGATCCCGAGACCGATCATCATCACCATGTTCAGGAGGTAGTTGCTCAACGCCAGCACGTGCGCGAACCCCCACGCGATCCCCAGCGCGGGCGGGATCGTGGCGGCGGCAAAGAGGAACGGAAGGAACGCCGACCCGGTCCCGAACACGAGCAGCAGGATCAGGAGCGCCACAGGAACCGCGAGGTAAAGCTCGCCGATCTTGAGCGCTCGGGCGAGAGCCGGCCCGACATCGTGCTGGATCGCCTGGTCGCCGGTGACGAGCACGCTGCGGCCGAGCGCCTGCCGGAGCTTCGCCGTTTGGGCCTGGGCCTGCCCTGTGGTCAAGCTCGTGTGGATGAACGCAGCCACATCGCCTGTGGGAAGCCGCTCTGTCCCGCTGAGGCGGCCCCCGGGAAGCAACCGCACCGCTTTCCCGGCCGCCAGCTGTGCATGGACGAGCGGCTGCTTCCCTTCGACGATCAGGACGAACCCGCCCTTCGCGTCGCCGCTGTAGTTGCGTGCGATCAGCGCGCTCACCCGGCTCGAGTCCGTCCCCGGCAGCGAGAAGCCGGAGCTCAGCACCGACGAGAGATGAAGGGCGCCAAACGCGCCCAGGGCGATCGCGGCGAGCCAGGCGGTCACGACGACACGCCCGTGCCGGAGGCACCAGGACGTCAGGTCGAAGCGACCGTGCCGCTGGGGGGTGTAGTGGATCGTCAGCGCCGTTCGAGCGGAGTGCCGCCGGGAACCAGCGTGCACCAGGATGCTCAGGGCTCCCTACTGTAGCCGTCGGCCCGACTCGGCCCGGGCCCCATCCCCCGTTGGCGGGCTCGCGGCCGTCGTGCCGGGAGTCGCTAGCCCCAGAGCGCCTCGTTGACGAGGTTCTCGAGAGCCTCCTGCCTTCCGGAGACCGGATCGGGGTCGATCTCGCCGCTCTCGACGCGCTCGGCGAGCTCGGCGAGGGTTGTCGTCCCGTCGGTGATCAGCGCGTCCGAGCTCGCCGTTCCAGCCGGAGTAGCGCTGATCCTTCAGCTCGGCGAGGGTGCCGTCGTCGGCGAGCTTCGCGGCGACGATCAGGCCGTGGGCGAGGGTGTCGATGCCGCCGATGTGGGCGTGGAAGAGATCGTCCCGATCGATCGACTGGCGTCGCAGCTTCGCGTCGAAGTTGAACCCGCCGCTTCCGAGCCCGCCGGCCTGCAAGATCTCATACAGGACGAGCGCGAGCTCCTCGACGGAGTTCGGGAACTGGTCGGTGTCCCATCCGTTCTGCGGGTCGCCGCGGTTCGCGTCGACCGAGCCGAGCATGTCGTGCGCCGTCGCGTAGGCGACCTCGTGGTGGAACGAGTGGCCAGCGAGTGTCGCATGGTTCGCTTCGAGGTTCAGCTTGTACTCGCCCTCGAGGCCGTGGCGGGTGAGGAAGCCATGCACGACCGCGGCGTCGTAGTCGTACTGGTGCTTGGTGGGCTCCATCGGCTTCGGCTCGATCAAGAGGGCGCCGTCGAAGCCGATGCGCTGCTTCTCGTCGACGACGAGATGCAGGAAGCGCGCGAGCTGCTCGCCTTCGCGGCGCAGGTCGGTGTTGAGCAGCGAGTCATAGCCCTCGCGGCCGCCCCAGAGCACGTAGTTCGCCCCGCCGAGGCGCTTGGTGACGCCGAGCATGTTCTTGACCTGGGCGGCCGCGTAGGCAAACACCTCGGGGTCGGGATTCGTCGCCGCGCCTGCCTGGAAGCGCGGGTGGGTGAAGAGGTTCGCGGTGCCCCAGAGCAGGCGGATGCCGGTGCGCTCCTGGTAGCCGAGCGCGTCGTCGGCAAGGGCGTCGAGGTTCGACCTGAACTCGCGGAAGCTCGCGCCGGTCGGCGCGACGTCGACGTCGTGGAAGCAGTAGAACGGCACGCCGAGCTTCTCGATGAACTCGAACGCGGCTGCCATCTTCGCGCGCGCCGCCTCCATCGGGTCGCCTGCCCCCTGCGCCCACGGCCGGTCCCATGTCCCGGAGCCGAACATGTCGCTCCCGTTCGCGGCGAACGAGTGCCAGTAGGCCACGCTGATCCGCAGCCAGTCCTCCATCCGCTTCCCCCGGACGAGGAGCTCCGGGTCGTACGCCTTGAAGGCGAGAGGCTGGTCGGGTCCGGCGCTCGCGTACGGAATCCGCTCCGGAACGGAGCTGAAGAATGGGTCAGTCACGGGGGCTCCTCTGGAGTTCGGATTGGTGTCATCGATCGCGGCCTCGAGCCGAGGCGCACGTCGATTGCGACGGGACGATCGGAGCCTATACCCGGCCGCAACGCGGGCCGTTCCGGTCTGCGAGCCACGCCTTCGCAAGGCGCGTCCCTGACAGGCGGAGTTCCGTCAGGCCGAGTTGAGATCCGTGCCGAGCCGGTCGATCGACGTGTGCGGAAGCGGGGCTGCGACACCGACCCGGAACGAGCTCGGAACGGGATGGCCGACTCCGTCTCGGAGCCGGTCGGCGTAGATCTCGGGAGCGAACCTGCAGGTCGCGATCAGGTGGACGTGGTCCGAGATACATGTCCATCCGTACCGGTGAAGCTGAGCCTGCGAGAGTGAGGCCGAGCTCGCAGTGAGATTCGCGAGGAAGATCTTGAAGACCGGCCCGGCGAGCTCGCACGGGTAGCAGCCGCTGCCGCCCCCGCCCGTCCAGGGGGCGGACGGCACGGCGGTCGCAGGCCAGTAGCCCCGGTAGTTGCCGCCGCACGCCTGGTTCGTCCGCACCGCCGAGGGTGGAGTCGACGGGGCGATCACGACGCCGCTCGGCGGCGCCTGGTCGAGCTTCTGCGCCGTGATCGCCGCGAGGGCCACGACGTTGACGCCGTAGCTGTCGAACGCGTCGCGGAGAGCGATGACGCGGTTGTCGAGAGCACGGGTCTGGCTGGACGGGACGCCCGACGTCCCGACTTCGACGTTCGGGTAGACGATCACCTGCTCGCGAGCGGCTGCGAGGGCGGGCGTGCCGTCGGCGGCTTGCTCGCCGTTCGGGAACGTCGAGCGGGCGCAGCCCGCGAAGGGCAGGCCCACCGTGTGATCCCCGGGTGCGATATCCCCGTGCGCTGCGGCTGAGCTGGAGGGCGCGACCGTGAAGTCTCTCGCCGAGACGCAGCCCCAGGAGCCTTGACTCCAGGCCCAGGAGCGGCCGTTGGAGATCGAGTCGGCCCCGGCGACCGTCGGCTGGCTGTCTCGATCGCTCGCGTGCGCCAGCTGGGGTAGGAGGCCGCGGATGGCGTTGCAGTCGGCGTCGGCGGGGACGTCGGCGGCCCTGACTGACCAATGGGTGCCGGTGACCAGTGTCCCGTCGGGAAGCAGGAACGCCCATTCGGGCCCGGTGTAGGACATGTCGGCGCAGGGGTGGCCGGCTGCCCACGTCTCCGGCACGCCGGCCTGCGGGGTCGTCGGCCGGGTTCGCGGCGTGCGGCAGGTGGAGCGGCACATGCGGCAACGGAAGGTGGGCGCGGATCGAGGCCGGGATGAGCGTGCTCAGCGTCGGGTTGCCGATCACGATCACTCCGACGGCGCCGCCGCCGCCGCCTCCGAGGTAACAGGCCGCCTCGAGGCGACGGCCTTCAGCGGATCGCTTTGACATCGACGCCTGAATCGACGTCGAGCCAAGCGCGATCGGCGGTGAGCGCCGGCAACCCGAGCCGTCGGGCGAGCCCAAGGCACGCGCGGTCTCCGAGCGACAGGCCATGTTGGCGTGTCCGGCTCCAGAGCTCGGCGGTCAGCTCGGCGTCTTCGACGATGAACGGGACGATCCGGATCCCGAGTGCTTCGAGGTCGGCGCGTAGGTCGGTGACGTCGACTCCACGGGCGAGCCAGCGCTGATAGACCTCGGCCCAGTTCACCGTCGAGATCGCGGCTCCCTCCAAGGCTTCCTCGACGATCTCTGCGCCGGGCTCGGAGTGCAGCAACGCAAGCAGCGCGGAGGCGTCGAGCACACAGACGACGTTGTCGTCCGTCACCTCGGGTGGTGCTCGCGGTTCACTTCTTCGCGGCGCTCGGCGATGAGCTCGTCGACCATGCTCACCTCGGCCGGGACCGTGGCCAGGCGCTGGCGGAGTCGCGAAAGGATCGCGTCACGCCGCTCGAGCACGAGTCGATCCTGCTGGGTGCTGGCGATCAGGACATCGCCCGTTTCGATGCCAAGTCGCCGTCTCAGCGCCGCGGGGACGACCAGCCTTCCCTGCGGCCCGACGGTAACTTCGATCGACCTGGGGTCTGCCATTTCCGCTGTAGTGTGACACGAGAGAGCATGACGTGCCAACTCTTCCTATGTGTGGCATATCTGGATCCCGCTGCCCACGAACCCGGGGAGCTCCACGGTTAGGAACGCCGGACGAGACATGGCCTGAACGACGGCGCCGATCTGCGAGTCGACGCTGCAATGCGGTTGCGGGTTGCGCCTGGTTTCGCCTGGTTTCGCGCAGGAGGCTCCACCGCGATCCTCGAGTACGGCTCGGCTATTCGAACATACGTTCGTGTAGTATCGCGCGGCGTGCAGCTTGCGATCGATTCGCTCGACCGGCTTGTCGAGCTCGTCGAAGACGGCGGCGGCCGCGTGCGTGCGAGCGTGGCGGCGAAGGAGCTCTTCGCGGTCGCGCAGGCGCCCGAGGGGCTCGCGCGGTCTTTGCTTCAGCCGCTCGTCGACGGCGATGCGCGGCTCGAGTGGCGCGGGTCGTTCGTCGCGCTCGCGGGCGCGCCCGACCCGGCGGTCGGGGACGCGACCTTCGTCGTCTTCGACCTCGAGACGACCGGGCTTTCGGTGCCGTCGTCCCGGATCTGCGAGATCGGCGCCGTGCGGTTGCGGGGGCTTGCCGAGGCCGGGTTGTTCGAGACGCTCGTCGCGCCCGGGACGCCGCTCCCCAAGCCGGTCGGGCGGCTGACCGGGCTCACCGACGAGGAGCTGCGGTGCGCGCCTCGCGTGCGGCCGGCGTTACGCAGCTTCATGGGGTTCGCCGGCGATGCGGTGCTCGTCGCTCACAACGCGCGTTTCGACGTCGGCTTCATCAACCGCGAGCTCGAGCTGATGACAGGCAAGCGGGTTGCGGCGACCGTGATCGACACGGTGCCGCTTGCGCGGAACCTGTTACGCGGCCGCGTCGAGCGGACGAGCCTCGCCTCGCTGGCGTACTTCTTCGGCGTTTCGGTGCGTCCTTGCCATCGGGCGCTCCCGGACGCGCAGGCGACAGCCGAGGTGTTCGTGCGGCTCGTCGAGATCGCGTTCGAGCGCGGCGCCGTTTCGCTTGCCGAGCTCGAGGAGCTGGCGGCACCGCGGCCGCGCCGGATCCATGCGAAGCGCCACCTCGTCCGCGACGCGCCGAGCGGGCCGGGTGTGTACCTGTTCCGGGACTGCGAGCGCCGCGTCCTCTACGTCGGCAGGGCGCGCGATCTTCGCGTGCGGCTCCGCTCCTACTTCCAGAGCAGCCGCCAGCGGCCGACGGTCGAGGCGGCGCTGGACGACCTCGAGATCGTCGAGTGGCGGCCGACGGGAACCGAGCTCGCAGCCGCACTCGAGGAGATCCGCCTGATCCGGGAGCTGCGGCCGCCCGCGAACACGCAGACGCCGCAGCCGGAGCGCTACGTCTACCTGCACCGGCGCGGCGAGCGCATCGTCGTCAGCCGGCTGCCCTCGCGCTACGGACCGCTGCGGCGCCGGGCCCAGGCGCAGCGCGCGGCGCAGGCGCTGAAGGGCTGCTCGGCCGAGGAGTTCGAGAACCTCCTCGACGGGACGGCGCTCGACCGGCTCCGCCACCGGCTCGCGGGCCTGACCGGGCCCGCCGAGGAGCTCGAAGCGCGCTATCTGCGCCGCCGGATCGGCTCGCTCGAGCGCGTGATCCGGCAGTTGAGCCGGCTCGAGCGGCTGAAACGGCTCGAACTGCAGATAGTGGCCGGCGGCGAGACGTACCTGGTCTCGGGCGGTCGGGTCTACCGGCCCGACGAGGAGCGGGCCTCCTCGCCGCACATCGGGGTCGACGACGTCGACGGCCTGCTGGCGGTGGCATCGTTCCTGCGCGAGCCGCCGCCTGAGCTCACGATCGCGCCGTTGGCGGCGTGACGGTGGCGGCGACGATCCTGCACGCTGACGCGGACTCGTTCTTCGCGTCGGTCGAGCAGCGCGACGACCCGTCGCTGCGCGGCAAGCCCGTGATCGTGGGCGGCGGGGTCGTGTTGGCCGCGAGCTACGAGGCGAAGGCATTTGGCGTGCGGACGGCGATGGGCGGCCGGCAGGCGCTACGGCTCTGCCCCGGCGCTGTCGTTGTGAGGCCGCGGATGGCGGCCTACGCTGAGGCGAGTAAGGCGCTCTACGCCGTCTTCGACGACATGAGCCCGGCCGTCGAGGGTCTCTCGATCGACGAGGCGTTCCTCGACGTGCGGGGTATGGAACGGAGCGTCGGCAGCGCGCGCGACATCGCCGTGCGGCTGCGCGCGACGGCACGCGAGCGCGTCGGCCTTCCCGTCACGGTCGGGATCGCCCGGACGAAGTTCCTCGCGAAGGTGGCGAGCGCCGTCGCCAAGCCGGACGGGCTGCTCGAGGTCCCGCCCGGAGACGAGCTCGCGTTCCTGCACCCGCTGCCGGTCGAGCGGATCTGGGGAGTCGGGGAAAAGACGGCCCTTCGGCTGCGCGACCGAGGAGTCTCCACGGTGGGAGACCTCGCCTGCGTGCCGGTCCCGGCGCTCCAGGCCATGCTCGGGCGCTCGGCCGGCGCCCACCTCCACGCGCTCGCAAATGCCCGCGATCCGCGGCGCGTCACGATGCGGCCGCGGCGCCGTTCGATCGGATCCCAGCACGCCCGAGGCCGCGCCCGAGCCTCGCCCGAAGAGATCGACGCAGACCTCGTCGCGATCGTCGAGCGCGTGATGCGCCGCGTCCGCGCAGCGCACCGGGTCGGGCGCACGGTCGTCCTCCGGCTGCGCTTCGGCGACTTCGCACGCGCCACCCGCTCCCTCACCCTCGCGCATCCCACCGCCGGCACCCAGATCGTCCTCGAGGCCGCCCGCGCCCTCTACGCCTCCGCCGAACCGCTCGTCGACAAGCGCGGCCTGACCCTGATCGGCATCTCGCTCGCCGGTCTCGCCGACGACCTGCCCCTCCAGCTACCGCTCCCGTTCGAACCGGCCGATCGCGGGCTCCTCGACGCCGCCCTCGACGAGATCCGCAAGCGCTTCGGCTCGAGCGCCGTCACCCGCGCGGCTCTGCTCGGACGCACAGGCGACTTCGCGATACCGCTCTTGCCGGACTAGGCGACAAGCGCGGGAAGGAGTCGCTGACCGCGGCGCTTGCGGGTGTCTCGCCCGGCCTGACTCGGCTGCAGGCGTCGAAGGTCTGGCCCAAGGAGGACGGCAGCCCGACGCCGGCCTACCGGCTGTTGGACCTGTACTTCGCCGATTACGCGTCGGCGAGCGCGGCCGCCGCAGAGGCGAAGGCCCTTGTGGGCGCGACCCTCGAGCACGCCACCGGAGGGGTGGTGATCGCATTCGCCGAGGTCGTCGACGACGGGTAACGAGGCGGATTCCCCCTGACGGGACTCGAGCTTGTGCTTCCTACCCCTGGGCGGGAACCGATTTGCCCTTGAACTGGCTCTCCATCCAGGCGGCCGCGTTGTAGGGGATGAGGAATGCGTAGGTGAACGTGCGCGGCTTGCCGTGCGCATCGAGTGTCGGCTTGTGGGTGACGTCGTCGATGTCCGAAAACTGCAACTGGACGTACAGGTACGGCGCGATCCCCGGAGCGCGTGCGCCCGCGAGGTCGTTCAGGCTCCCGTTGCTTCCCTGCTCGGCATACCCGGGGCCGCAGGCATCGTGGGTCGAGGCTGCCTGCGCCTGCTGGCAGTACGAGACCTCGTAGACCTGAACCGACGCGCTGTCCTCCGTCACGTACGCGTGGAGGTCCTCGCCGCCGGGTGAGGTCTGGTTCATCGTCTCGCCCCACTGCCAGAGGATCCCGGTGCTCGTCTTGACGATGCCGTCGAGGGGCGAGCCGTGCGCCGTGGCGCTCGTCGAGCCGAGCGGGATCCCGCCGACGTTGAACGTCTGCGGTGGTCCCGCCATCAGCGACAGAAACGAGCTGCCGAGGATCTGATTGGTCGGCACGAAGCCCGAGGTCTCCGTGTCGTCGAGGCCCAATGGGCTGAGGCCGAGTGGCTTGAACACGGTGAGGATGAACCCCAGCTCCTGCTTCTGCAGCGCGTTGAGCGAGTTGAAGTAGGTGGCCGCGTTGTAGAGCGAGCTGATCGGTTTCGGCAGCTCGTCGACGAGCTTGCCGATGGCGTCCTGGAGGCTGATGTTCGTCCACAGGCGGACGACGAACGCGAGCGGGTCGGCGAGGAAGTCACTCAGGCTTGGCGGGTCGGCCCACTTGGCGATCGTCAGCACGTCCTCGTCGGGCAGCGCTACCTGTTTCTGCCAGATCAGGTTCGGCTGGATCGTCCAGTGCAGCGGAGGGTCGAGAACTCCCTTGCCGCCGAGCGTGCAGAGATGGGTGGCGAGCTGGCAGCCCGCCGGCGTCGTGGCGACGACCTTGAGGGTGACGCCTTCGGCCTTGAGCAGCCCCGGTGCCCAGTACTGGAGGAGCACGTGCCCGTCGGCGTTCGTCCGGACATCGTTCGCGCTGGTGATCCGGGTGGCAGCGAAGCAGTTCGTCGTCTGCGACGGGCCCTCGACGTCGTTGGGGATGTTCTCCGCGCAGAGGAACCCTCCGGTTGGCTGCATGTTCGCGGGGTACTGCGGGATCCCCGCCGTGATCGGCGAGATGCTCGCCGTGACCGTTGCGCCCTCGACCGGCTTGCCGCTGGCCTTGTCACGCACGGTGACGAGCAGGTCGGTGCAGCCCGAGATGCAGTGCTGTTCGAGCTGATCCCGATCCGCGGGTTTCTTGACCAGGGGATCGACGACAGGCTGAGCGTGATCGAACCGGCGGATGAAGGCCGGGCTCTTGCTCATCGTCGCGTCGGTGTTCGCACTTCCCGAGCCGATGTAGCCGAGGCCGCTCGTGCTCGTGGGCTCGAGCCGGGTCACATTGACGAGGAGCGGGCAGAAATGAACACGCGTTGGGGCGGTCGCGCCGGAAAGGCGCCTCGTGCCATTGACGATCGTCTGCTGCACACTCTCGTCGCCGACGCCGCACGGTACGGTGAAATCGGCGTGCTCGATGTCGCGGTCGACGACATGGACCACGCGTTTGGCCGGCGACGAGGATTGCCCCTTGTCGAGCTTTGGCTCGATCGTGCACGTCGTATACGGATGGAACTCGAAGCCGTAGTCGCCGTTGTCGTCGGTCTTCGTCGTGCCACCGCCGGGACAGAGCGCCTGCATGATGACGCCGGTCGCGGCCAAGTTCCCGTCGGATCCCGCCACGGTGACGCGGCCCGACACGACCGGGCGCGCCGTCCAGGCCCAGGCAGTGGCCGTACCGGTGTTGTTCGGACACGCACCGGGCCCACCGCCCGCTGCGACGAACCACGCTCCGGAGCCGTGCGGCACGGTGTAGTTCACGTTCACGCCGGAGTTCTGCGGGGTGATCGCGGTCGTCGACCAGATCTCCTCGCCGTAGGGACCGCTGCCGTGGCTGCCCGGACCGCCTGTCGCGCTGAACGACCACGGTGTGGCGCCTGGGTTCGAGTTCGTCCAGCTCGCGTCGTACTCGACTGCGTCGGTCACGAGCGGCACCTGCATGAAGAGGCCCTGGCCGCAGCCGCTCGGGCTGACCGTTGTCTTGAGGATCAGCTGAGCCGGCAGCGGCAGGCAGTGATCCTTGGGAGCAGGTGGCGGGCCGGAACAATCACCGGTGGTCGAGCCGGTGTGCTGGAGCGGCTCGAACCGTTCCGTACCCGGGCCGCCATGCCCGGTCGACGCCAGCGCGCTCGGCACGTGCCATGGGACTCCAAGCGCCGGCCGAGTCGAGCCACGCGCCGCCCCGGGCAGAAGAGCTAGCCCACTCGCAAGCAGGAAGATCGCCGCTGCACTCCACCCGCGGCCGCGCAGGCCGGGTGAGGGCAAACCAGTGGGCAGCAGTCGTTTCACGCTCGGCGGCCGGTCGCCGCGGAGCGTAGACACGACGGATCATTGTGCGCATGGGCCGTTTGTCCTAATTTTCACAAGGGATGGACAGTTTGCGTGGCTCGGATGCTCGCCTCCTCGGAGAGACCGTGGCGCGGCTATCCGCAGTCGAAGAGCTGGCAGCGTTTCGCGCCGAGCTGCTTGCCTTGCTCCGGGCGCTCATCCCCTGCGAGCTCGCCTCCTACAACGAGATCGGCGACGACCCCTCCGACGTCTTCGTCGCTGCCGATCCCGAGGAAGCGCAGCGGCCCGAGCTCCTCGAGGCGTTCGCTGCCTTCGCAGCCCAGAACCCGCTCGTCACCGCTGCCCGGCAGGACGCGCGATCGACGACGCTCCGGCTGTCGGACTTCATCACGCCTCGGCGGCTTCGCTCGCTCGATCTCTTCGAGCATGTCTATCGCCATGTTGGCGTCGAGCACCAGCTTGCCTTTACGGTTCCGTCGCGCCGTCGCGTCGTCGGGATTACGGTCAGTCGCACAGGGCGTGACTTCGACGGCCGAGAGCTCGAACTGCTCGAGGCGGTACGCGGGATCGTGCTGCTGGCACATCGGGGACTTCATGACCGGGCACAGCTCGAGGCGCTGATCGACGCGGTCGCCTACGGCGACGGGAGCCCCGTCGCCGTGGTTTTCCTGGATGAGCGTGAGGAGTTGTGGGCGGCTCACGCGCGCGCCGAAGACGTGCTGCAGCAGCTGGCGGAGGAACCGGAGGCACTTCGCCGGCTGTACGAGTGGGCGCGCAGCCGGCGCGACGACCGGGCTGGCTACTCCGACGTTGCCGATGCCCCTCTCCAGCTGATGCTGGCGCGAGGATCGCTCGAGGCGCGCTACGTGCGCGGCTCGTCACGCAAGCCGGATGCGATCACGATCCGCCTCTATCCCACGCAACAGGCCGCGACGCTCTGCTCCCTCGGCCTCACCAGGCGCCAGGCCGACGTCCTGTTCCTCGTCTGGCAGGGGCTCACAAACGTGGAGATCGCGCGTCGGCTCACCATCAGCGCACACACCGTTCGGCATCACCTCGAGGGCGTCTACGAACGGCTCGGCGTGACGACGCGCTCGGCAGCTGCTCACGTCGCAGGCAACCTCCTCCTCGGCCGCGCCGCCTCGGCCCGCCCTGCCGGTTAGCCGTCGGTGTCGGGAATCCGCGCCGTCATGCCTCTTTTCGGCTCGGCTCTCGTCCAAAGCGAGCAGCACGCTCGCCACAGGCAACAGCGTGACGCCCCGGCCTTGGGCGGCCGATTAGCTGGATGGCCGTCTTGCGGAGAAAGTCTCCAGGTAGTCGGGCGTTGACGGATTGGCGGCGGCGCTTCCGCATGTCGCGCCGAGCTGGTTCAAGGTGCCGGTTGCCCCAGCGGAGGTCAGCCTCCCTTTGACGACGATAGTCGCCGAAAACGGCCCGAGCTTGGCCTTCGTCGTGGCGGTGAACGCCCCGCCCGGCCCGATCTTCATGCTCGCGAACGACACGGAGAAGTTGGGGATGCCGCCTGCCCCGCCCTGGAACTTGCACTTGCCGTTGTAGCCATCGGTTGCCGTGAAGCTCGCGATGCTGGTGGCGGCGGCGGGGACATTGAAGGTGATCGTGCCGCGTTCGCTCGTAGTACCGGCGTACTTGCCGGGCTCGCCCGCCGCCCAGCCGACGGCGGCGATCAGCAGCGCCGTTCCGGCGATCACACCGGCGGCGCCTCCTCGTGCTGCCTTTGCTCGCAACGTTGACCTCCCTTTTTCGACAAGTAGCTCGAAGCTCATGGGTGACGATGAAGACGGGACGATTCGGGTTCCTAAGGCGAGGGGGCGGGCTTGGCGCCGAATTGGGCCTGCATCCAGGCGTGTGCGTTGTAGGGCATCACGAAGGCGTCGGTGAACTGAAGCGGGTTGCCCTGCGAGTCGACGTCGCCCTTGTCGACGAAGTTGAAGTCGAGGTAGATGTACGACTGGATGCCGGACGCCTGTCCGTAGGCCTGGGAGCACGTGGTGGCCTGGGCCTGCTGGCAGAACGAGACCTCGTACAGCTGCAGGTCGACGTCCGGGCCGAAATATCGGAGCGTCTTGAGCGCCTGTCCGAGCTTCCAGAGCGTGCCGGCGTCGGAGAGCGAGATCGTGGCGAGCGGAATGTGGTCGTAGGCGAACGCCTTCGACGTCGGGGGGCCGGCGATTCGCGCGAGGAAGCCGGAGTTGATCGGCTGGGACGGTTGACCGGCCGCCGACGTCTCACCCAGCCCGAACGGATTGAGGTGGAGCGGTGCCAGGACGGCGGTAAGGAACGAGACCTCCTGCTGGTCCTGGGTACTGAGCGACTTGACGAAGTTGGCGACGTTGTAGGCCGTGTTGAGCTCCGGCACGGTCCCGAGCAGCTTCTCGAGCACGTCCTGCTCGGTGACGTTGGCCCAGAGGTCGAAGACAAACTGGGCCGGATTGCTCAGGAAATCGAGGAAGTTCGGGGGGTTTGCCCATTGCTCGAGGTCGCGATCGAGGTCCGGCGTGTCGCTGGAGCCGAGAGCACTCGACGCATGGAAGATCGAGTTCGGCGAGACGGTGAGGATGGCCTTGGTCTTGCCCCAGCCGAGGCAGCCGCACCCGGGCCCGACCTCCGCCTTGACCGCAATCTTCACGTGTCCGGTTGCGATCAAGCCCGGAGACCAGTAGCGCAGGAGGAGATGGCCGAACTGGTCGGTCGAGAGCTCGGACAACCCGGTCTCGGGAGGTGCCGGGCACGTCCAGATCGGCGTTGCGGTCTGCGGCTTGAGCGGCAAGCCGCTCGCATAACAGACGTAGCCGGGCCCTGTGCTCACGCCCTTGGGATAGGGCGGGCCGGTTCCGCGGCCGGGAGTGAGGGCGACGTTCACCAGGGCGCCGTTGATCGGCTTACCGGTCGTCTTCGAGGTCACGGTCACGAGCAGGTCCGTGCAGCCCGACACGCACTTGTCCACCAGGTATCCGTCCGCCTTGCCGGCGACGAGCGGAGCGAGATGGTCGAGCTGCCTGACGAACGCCGGGCTCTCGTTCAGGCTCGAGGCGGTGTTCGCCCCGGCGGTGATCTTCCCGAGATAGGAAAGCCCCGCGACGCTGCCCGGCTCGAGCGGGACTACTCCTACCGTGAGCGGGCACGGGCCGCCGGATGACGAGCTCGACGGCAGCGCCGCCTCGAGGTCTCGCGCCGAGTACGCCCAGTCGGGCAGCGCGTTGCAGCTCACCTGGAAATCGACGTGCTTGAAGTCGTGTGTCACGTTCAGGGTGTACTTCGCCGGCGTCACGGTGGCGCCAGGCTTCACCTGCGCCTCGATCGTGCAAGGCCCCGTCTTGAGCGTGAAGGCGTACATCCCGTGCTCGTTCGTGGTCGTCGAGCCGCCGCTGGGACAGTTCGCGTTCACCGTGATCCCCGGAGCCGGAGCGCCGCCGGAGAGCTTCACCGTCACCGTGCCGCTCACGAGCCGGTCGTAGGTGATCCCCCACGCCGCGGCGTTGAGCCAGTTCTGCGCGGTGTCTTCCGGACGGCACGGCCCGCCGCCGTTGCCGCCGCCGAGACCCCAGACTCTGCTGCCTTCCGGCGCTGTATAGGTTCCGTTGCCGTTGAAGATCGGCATGCTCTGCTGCCCGAGGTCACCGGCCGTGCTGCCTTTCCACTGGGTGCCGATCCCCACCTTCGAGTAGACGACGACCGCGTAGTCGTCGACGCCCCGCGGTATCGGCTCCTCGACGAGCAACGAGGTTGCACAGCCTCCCCCGACGTTGCTGCCCTCCTTCCAGAACACGTCCGGTGTCGCCAGCGGCACGCAGTGCTCGCCGTGCGGAGCCGTCAGCTCGTGGACGCGCTGGCTCGGGTCCTTCGGGTCCGGGATGTAGATCGGGCAGTGACTCTTGGGGTCGAGCACCGTATAGCCAGGTTCCACAGCTCCAGCGGTTCGCGCGGCCGATCCGGCCCACGCAAGCAGGAGCACGAGCGACCCCGCGAGCACCGCGGTTCGCCTTCTCGAGAGGCTCCCGAGCGTGGCGCTCATGACGATGGCGCGCAGCATTCTCGAGAGCGACCCGCTACGAGACGGTCCAGGATGCTGACGCAAAGGCATAGTTGTTGAGGAAGGCGGTCGGGTACTTGCTGTTCCGCAGATACACGCAGAAGCCCTTCGGTCCCGCGTGGGCGGCCAGGAACGTGAAGGACTTGGTGAAGCTGCCGTGGACTGCGTACTGCTGCGTGAGCTCGTTCTTCGGGTACCTGTTGGCCTCGCCGCCCCAATTCCCGTAGCAGGGAAGCGCCTTCTTGCCGCCCCCCTGGAACGCGACGAGCTGGTTGTCGGCGCCGGTGCCCGTGGTTCCGGAGACCGTGACCGTGTACGTGCTCCCGAGCTTGACGCTGCTCGGCGCGTTGACCTTCAGCGACGCACCGTTCACCGGGAAGGCGGTGCCGGCTGCCGACAGCGCCGCCACGACGACCGCTACGCCCAGCATGCCGATCTCGATAACCCTGCGCATGACCTCTCCTTGTCGATGCAGCCGATTGCTCGCCGCACAGCTTGCGCAGGGACCGGCACACGAACGGCACACGGGGCGGGTCCCAGTGGTGTCGAGACGGGCTTTTCCTCCTCGTCTCGAGGTGAGAGACTGTCGCAACTGTGGCTTCGCAGGGTCCGCGTCGAGGCTGAATGAGCCGCCTACCGTCGCACCACGTGCCGCGTCCGCGACTGACGGATGCGTGCCGCGACGCCCACGTTGTCGTCGTGGAGGCCGCAGCGGGATACGGCAAGTCGGTGCTCGCCGCGGAGCTCGTCGGGCTCTGGGGTGCTGTTCCCGTCACGGCTCTGCTCGAGGAGGGGCCCGTGTCGGCCGAGCTGCTCGTCGGCCGGCTGCGGACGGCGGTGGCGCGAGCCGGCTTCGTCGATGCCGCAGAGTCGATGCGAGCGAGCGGCGAGGATCACACAGACGCGATCGACGCGATGCTCGCAGTGCTCGCCGGCGAGACGTGCGCAATCGTCGTCGATGACGCGCATCACGCCGCTCGTGACGCCGGGTCGCTGATCGACCGGGTCGCCGGCCGGCTGGAGCCGCCGCAGCGGCTGCTGGTGCTGGCCCGCGGGCTTCCGCCGGGCTCCGAGCGGCTGCGCCGCGCGGAAACGGCATGGCTCGGTGCCGGCGACCTCGCGCTTCGTCCCGAGGAGACGCTCGCGCTCTGCCGGTCGGGCTTCGGCCTCGACGTCTCCCCCGACGACGCTCGGCTCCTCGACGCGGCAACCGGCGGGTGGACGGCTGCGGCCGTGCTGGCGGCGTCCCGGGCGAAGCGCACGGCGAGGCCGCTGCGCGAGCTCGCCGGCCTCGGCGGGGAGTCCGGTCGGCTCTCTCAGTCAGTGGGGCTGATCCTGGATGAGCTGCTCGTCGGGCTCGGCCCCGATCGGCGGCTGCTCGCCCAGATCGCTCCGCTGCCGCTGGTCGACCGCGAGCTCCTCGAGGCGGTGATCGGCGAGCCGGGGTTCCTCGAGCGCGCGGGCGCGCTGGGACTGCCGATGACCTCGGTGGGTGACGGCTGGTGGGAGCTGCCGGGGCCCGTACGCGACCACCTGGCAACGCTGGCGTCGCCCGACCCCGCGTCGCTCGTGACCGCGGCTACGTACTACGAGCCGCGCGGGCAGCTCGGGCCCGCGCTTCACATGCTGCTCGGCGCGGGCGAGGCAGAGGCGGCGGCGAGACTGCTGGCCGGAGCGAGTCCACGGCAGATCGACGCGCTCGATGCGCTCGAGCTGCTCGCGGTGCTCGGGCGGATCGCAAAGGACGCGCTAGATCGGCACCCCTGGGCGATCTTCCAGGTCGCCCGCGCCTGCGCGGTCGCTGCGCTGCTCGAGCCGAGGTCGAGGCTGCTGGAGCAGCTGGACGCGAGCGTGCGCGACCGTGACGACGCAGCGCTTCGGAGGGCAATCGACGCCGAGCTTGCAATCGATGTCCTGAACGGCGGCAGCCCGGCCGAGGCGGAGGCGTTGGGTCGCCGCGTAGTCGAGTCGGCGACCGCCGCCGAGCAGCTGACCCGGGCGCGCGCCCTGACGGTCGTCGGCTTCGCTCTCTGCTGGCGGCGTGACGAGGACGGAGTGCTGCCGGAGGCGTCGCTCCGCGAGGCCGGTCGTCATCTCGAGGAGGCATCGACGCTCTACGTGCACCTCGGCTACCGGGAATGGACGACCGGGGCGGTCGCGCCGCGAGCGATCTGGGCCGAGCTCGGGGTCGGTCGCCCACTCGCAGCGCTCGAGGTGATCGACGAGGGACTTGCCGACTGTGCGGACCGGCCGCGGCGAGTCGGACGCCTGCTCTACCACCGCGCCGAGGCGCTCACGGAGCTCGGCCGCTTCGACGAGGCCGAGGCGAGCCTCGAGGAGGTGGAGAGGATCGGCCGCCGCCACGGCGACAGCCTCGTGCTCGCGTACTCGCACTGGGGCCGGATGACGCTGTCGTCGCTGCGCGGCGACGGCGAGCGCACGCTTCACCACGCCGACCAGGCAGAGTCGGACCGAGGCGAGTGGTGGCAGGTCGTCGGCGCCGAGCTGCTCGCCGAGGCGGCTGACTGCCTCGACCGCGTCGGCCATAACGCGCTCGCCGCCAAACGCCTTGCCCGCGCGCAGGAGAGCCCCGACCGCGCAGAGCCGTGGATTGCGATGAGCGAATGTGCGCTGCTCGCGCGCCACGGCGATCCGGCGCTCGCCGAGGAGCGGCTCCGCGACGTGCACCGTCGCGGCATCTTTCCGCGCGAGTACTGGCGCGTGACGCTGCTGCGCGCGTACGCCGCGTGGCGGCGCGGTGAGCGCAGTGCCGGGGCGCTCGCGGTGCAGGCGTTCGAGGAGGCAGGGCGCCTCGGACAGCCGCAGCTACCCCTGATCCGCGAGCGCGAACTGACCGAGGCGCTGCTGGGACTGGCGCTGGAGACAGGATCGCCGGCCGCACGCGCGCTCGAGACAGCCTCCGTTCCGCTGGCGCTGGCGCTGCTCGGGCGCTTCGAGCTCACCGAGGGCGGGCGAGCCGTTGCGTTGCCGGCCGGCCAGCCCGAGCAGCTCGTGAAGTTGGTGGCGGTCAACGGCGGCCGCGTGCTCGCCGAGCAGGCGATCGAGGCGCTGTGGCCGAGCTCGGACCCCGGCGCTGGACGAAATCGCTTGCGGACCGTGCTCAGCAGGCTTCGGACGGCACCGGCCGACCTCGTGGCCCGGGAGGGCGAGCTGCTGGTGCTCGCCTCGAAGCTGCGAATCGATCTGGCTGAGTTCCACCGCGACGCGCGGCAGGCGCTGGCGCTCGGCGGTGACGCCGGTGCCGCGGTCGCGCTCGCCGGCAGCGCGATCGCGCGCTACCAGGGGGATCTGCTGCCGCACGATCTGTACGAGGAGTGGGCCGACGGGCCGCGCGAGGCGGCGCGCCGGACGATGGTCGAGGTTCTGGATCTGTGCGCGAGAGCAGCGGCGGAACGGGGAGATCTCGACGAGGCGCGCCGGATGGTGGAGCGGACGATCGAACTGGCCCCGTACGAGGACGACCGCTACCTGCGGGTGGCCGCGATCCTTCGCGAGCAGGGTCGCCGCGGCGCCGCGATCAGCGTACTGCGGCGCGCGCGGTCGACGCTCGCGGAGCTCGGCGTGCCGCTGCCGGCGCAGCTGCGCGAGCTCGAAGAGTCGCTGATGTCTCCCTGACGCACGGAAACGGTCGGCGAGAGGCAGGAAGGGCGTTGCTGCGGCGACCCGGGCCTTTCTCCTGGGACACGTCCGGATGCTCATCGGGGGCACTGCGACCGCGATCGAAGCGGCTCGAACGACTCGAACGCGATCTGCCCGCCGCCCCGGTTCGAGCCGTCGCGCTGCTCTCCGCGCGTTACAGGGTGGGCGCCCGCCACGGCTCGTGCTCGTGCGCGAGCCAGACGAGCTCGGGCTCGAGCGCGCGCACCCGCAGCTGACCCTCGGTGCGAGGCTCGTCGAGCTCGCCGAAGCGAACGGCCACGTCGCCGCCGACGACGACCGGGCGCCCGCCCGTCTCGACGACGACGACCTGCAGGCCGCGCGTGTGGCCCGGCGCCGGGACGAGGCGGAGCCCGGGCAGCAGCTCGTGCTCGCCGTCGACCGGCTCGTAGCGCACACCGGGCGCCTCGACCCACTCGCGGATCGTGTAGTCCACCTCGGTGCGCGCGTCCTCGAGCTCCTGCCGCTGAACGTAGATCGGCCGTCCGGCGAAGAGGTGGTTGCCGCCGCAGTGGTCGAAGTGCAGGTGCGTGTTGACGACGACGTCGATGCCGGCGATGTCGAAGGCCTGCCCGCTCAGTGGGATGAGGTGGGGGTCCATGTCGGCCACCGCCGGGTGCAGCTCCGTCATGCCGGTGTCGACCAGGATTCGGGCGTCGGGATGGTCGATGACGTGGACGTAGACCGGCCAGCGCTCGCCCTCGACGAGCAACTCGGCCACGAGCAGCGGCGTGATCGTGAGCGGCGGCGGCACTCGCCCATCCTGCCACCGTCCGCGAACCCCGCGACGCACCAGCCGGTGGCCCTTTTGGCGCCGTCTCGGCGACCCGGTACGACCTCACTCGGCCGCGACCTGCTCAGTGCCCGGTCGCCTCAGGCCGGGGGCGGGTGGGCGAGCTGAAGCCCGAGGTAGCGGCGGCCGCGCGAGAGGCCGAAGATGATGCGTCGCGACCCGTCCCGGCTGAGGAACAGGCCGAAGCAACCCTTCGCGTCGCAGTGGTAGGTGCGGACGAGGCGGAAGATGCCGGGGTAGGTTGCGGCGATCCGCCGCTGGAGTACCTGGGGCGGCACTGCGAGCACCTGACCGAGCTTCACCTCGCGATCGGTTGGATCGCCGAACTCGAGAGCCCATGCCGTCCCGTTGAAGATCACCTCGACCCGAGGCGCGGCGTTGATGCCGTAGCCGAGGTCGACTCGGCGTGCGTACTGCTCGACGTAGTCGGGCGGGCCGAGGCTCCGGCGGATCGCGGCCACCGGCTGTCCGAGGACGCGATGGCCCGACACGGTGCCGGCGGCAAGGTCGAGCTGCAAAGGGGCGAGCACCCGGCCATCTTGACCACATGCGATCGGAACTGCCGCCCCAGAGCGGGCCCGAGTCGTCGTCTCGGGGCGCTGAGAGGCAGGCGGAGGTTCAGGCTGTCAAGTTGACGGTGGTCACCGCGTCCCAGCGGATGCTGGGCAGGGCGGGTCTCCCTTGTGGACGCCCTTGACGCAGGCGGCGGCGTGATGTCGTTCCCAGACACGAGGCCCACCGCGGAGCGACCGCATCGCCGGAACATCTTGCAGCGCCCAGCGGAGCTCAGCAGTGGACGCCTTCGGCTTCACGACAACCTATCTCGTCTCGGTAGGAGCTCGAATCAGAGCGAGCTCTGAAGCGACGGCGGCCCTGACGAGATCAGCGCGCTTGAGCGCGCGTCGTTACGCGCCCTGTGCTCAACGCTGCCACTGACCTCGACGGTCGGCGGGTTACGCACCCGAGCGGACGATCGTGAACGTCAGCGTGAAGGCCTTGGAGCGGTGTTTGGCCGCGTCGGTGGCGCTGATGCTTACGCGGTAGCTGCCGGGCGGGAGAGGTTTTCCTCCGATCCAGCCCGTGAACGGGAACGTGTGGGAGCCGGCCTTGAACGAGTGGGCGATCGTGCCCGTCGACGAGTAGTGGATCGCCTTCTTCTTGCCCTTCCGCGTTGTTGTCTTTCGCGTAAAGGTGAAGAGAGCCGACGCATTTTCCGAGAGCTTCAGGTGGAAGATCGTGCCGAGCGGGATCCCGGCGGAGGTTCGGCTCGTCCTCGCTGTCGGCTTCGCAGTAACGGCAAAGGTGCTCGCGCTGAGGCCGACAGCCGTCAGTTTTGGCGAGGTCTTGCCGCTCGAACCCCCGGTCGTGCCGGTGGATGCAGGGCCGGTCGCGGCCGTCGGCGGCGCCAACTCGAACGCGCCGGCGTCGCACGCCTTGCCTGTGGGTCGCGGGACGCCGCGTGCGTCAGCCGGGGGGCACCCCGCGGCTGGTGCGGCGCCGATCGCCGCACTGCCCGCCGCTATCGCTTGCGTTGGAACCGGCCCGCCGTTGTCGGCAAGCGACGCAAGTCCCGGATCGCCGACGGTGCCAGGGCATGACGAGTCGGCTGCAGGAAAGCGAACGTTGCCGGCCCCATCGGAGATGGATCCCTGGGCGGTTGCGGAGAAGCACCCGGGCGCCTCGTTGCCCGAGAAGATGCTCCCGGCCACGGAGATCGTGCCGCCGATGCGCGCCAGCGCACCGCCACCTCCGATTGTCCCACCACCTCCCGCCGGGACCGGTGCGCCGTGCGCGCCGGTTGCGCCGTTCGTGTTGTTCGAGAGCGTCAGGTTCTGTATCTCGACCTGGCTTCCGGCCGCGATGTCTGCGATGCCGCCTCCGTTGCCGCCCAATCCGCCGACACCCCCGACCGCGGTGGCCGGGGTGCCGGTTCCCGGGGTCGCCAGACCGCCTGCGCCGCCCGCGCCCGTCGCGTTGCCGCTCATCGTGTCGTTCAGGAAGTTGCCGCCGCCCGCGACGGCGACGCCACCGCCGTCCCCGCCCGCGCCTCCAGCGCCTCCTTGAGCCGCGCCGGCGGCGATAGAGCCCGAGTCGCCCGGAGTGTTGTCGAAGGCGCTTCCGCCGACGCCGACCCCGCCTGCGCCGCCGGCACCCGTCGTGTTGCCGGAGAGCGTGGAGTCGGTCAGCTTCAGCGTGCCGGTACCGGCGGTACTCGCGATCGCCCCGCCGTCTCCACCATCACCGCCCTTGCCGCCGGTGCCCACGCCGCCCGCGCCGCTTAACGAGAAGAGCCCTTGGCCCTGTCCGCCGGTCGCTTTTCCGGCGTCGCCGCCAACTCCGCTGTGGTTCGCCGTAAAGGTGCTCTGCGCGATCGTGCCGGAGCCCGCCGCAACGTACACCGCGCCGCCGGCGCCGCCCGCGCCGCCGCTGCCGCCCAACGCGCCGCCACCGGCCCCTGCTTTCGGCGGCGGTGCCCCTTGCGCGATGCTGACGTAGACTCCCGCAAGCCCGCCGGTTGCCGATCCGCCCGTACCGCCGGCCCCCGCGGTATTCGCGACGAACGTCGAGGCGGTGATCAAGGCGCCGGTGCCGGCCCAGATCGCGCCGCCGGCGCCGCCGGCGCCCGCCGCAAACGCACCGGCGCCGCCTCCGTCGACGCCGGTCGGCGACGCGGAACTGATGGCACCCGCGCCACCATGCGCATTGCCGCTGGCGCCTCCGGCGCCGGCAACGTTGTTCTTGAAGCTGGTGCCCGTCACGGTCAGGCCGGCCTCCGCGTACACGGCGCCTCCGTTGCCACCGGGACTTCCGGTTCCCGCGAGCGCAATCCCGCCGTTCGCGGCCCCCGTCGCGTCTGCTCCCGGCCGGCCCGCCGCGGCTTGGTTGTCCACGAATGCGCAGTCCGTGACCACAAGGTTGGCCGCAGCTCGAACACCCCCACCGTCGTCCGAGCGATTGACTCCGGTGTTCTGTGCCCGGCCCCCGGTGATCGTCAGGTCCTCGAGCTGCACGCTGGCATACGTGTCGAAGGCGCGATCGATCCCGTTCGCGTCGACGATCGTCGAAGACGCTGCCGCCCCCTGGATCGTCGCGCTCGACGTGACATCCAGATCGTTGACGGTCGCATCGTTGTCCAACGGAGAGAAGCTGCTGTCCTCGTTGCCCTTCAACGTCAGCCGGTAGGTGCCGGCAGGGAGCACGATCGTGTCGTTGCCGCTACCGGCGACGCAGTCGCCGCCAGACGCCGCGGAGCTGTCGGTGTTCGCCGAGATCACCGCCTCGCGGAGCGAGCACGCTCCATCCTTCGCGATCACATCCTGCGTCGTCGTGACGTTGATCGTCGCAGCCCGCGCCACGCCAGGCACGCAGAGCGCGAGCACGACGAACGCCGCAATACGCCACCCGCCCCGCAGCATCGGGGCAACCGTAACCGATCCCCAGCACGGAAAGCAATCTGACTTGCGGCGACGCCCTTGTCGCGCACGTCGCGGATCTCGCGCGGGCGCATGAAGTGACAGGCTCCGGCGGCGGAAAGAGGGCGCTTGATCAGCTCAGCTCGCGCACGACGCGAAGTGAGAATGCCCGGAGAGGCAATCGGCCGGTCTCAACCGCCGTTGAGGGAGAGTGTGCGGTGGGCGATGCTGCGGCGATTCTGGAGGGAACCCACTTCAAACCATAGAGACCGTCGCGCTGAGCTTCGCCCGGCTACTCCGACGGCTCATGGTAAGGCGCGGGTCGACCTCGCTCGTGTACCAAGGCGGATTCGGCGACACGCTCCCAGCTGGTCATAACCCGAACCACAACGCGCTCATGTCCGGGGGCCGATTCGAGCTGACCAGGGCGCAGCGACGTCACTCGCCCCGACGATGAGCCTCCCCTCGTTCACGGCCCGTCGGCGGTCCCGGGGGCCGCTTTCATGAGCTGTTCATCGCCATCTCCTGCCGCTGTTATCGAGACGGTGCGACCATCACGGGCGTGAACCCGATCGCCGAACGTTCGTGCGGCCGCCGTCGGCTAGGAACACCATCGTCGCGCAGTGCGCGCATCGCGGCCGCGATCATCGCGACGGCGGGCTTGGCCCTGCTGGCGGCGTCGTGCGGCGGCTCGCCGGGCAGCCAGGTGGCGCAGCTCGGCTCGACCACCACAACGAGCGGTCGGCCGTCCACTGGTTCTGGCGGCTCATCGAGTGCGGGAGGCTCAGCGACCTCCCAGATGCTCGCCTTCTCCAGCTGCATGCGCTCTCACGGGGTGCCGAACTTCCCCGACCCCGACAGCAGTGGAGTGCTCCCGAAGAGACAAGTTGCTCAACTGGCGGCCAGCAGCCCCGAGTTCGTGCCGGCTCATCGAGCGTGCGGGCACCTGCTCCCGAACGCCGGCCAGTCGAGCCCGGCCCAGGTGCAGCAGGCGTGGAACGACATGCGGAGCTTCGCCCGGTGCATGCGCTCGCATGGCGCGCCGACCTGGCCCGACCCCAGCGTGACTTCCGCGCAGGACAATCGACCTTTCTTCAATACGCCGGCCAGCATCGACCCGAACGCGCCGCAGATCACCGCCAAGATCCGCGCATGCCAGCACGTCATGCACGCGAATAACCCGCTCGTGACAACGCAATGACGACCGTCGGCGTAAGTGCCCCCGACAAGAATCGAACTTGTGCACGCGGTTTAGGAAACCGCTGCTCTATCCACTGAGCTACGGGGGCCGGACGAGGCCAGTTTAGAGCGGCCGGCTCCCCGGCTGGCCGGGCGGCGGGCCGGGGTCGGGAGTACCGTGGGGCCATGAGCTCTCCCGAACTGGGCGGCAAGCCCTATGGGAGGCGGGCCTTCCTTCTGCTGCTCGCCGGCGGTGCGTCCTCGTTCGTCTGGGCCTCGAAGGCGTCGAACGTGCTCTCGCCGCTCAGCTCGACCTTCTCGCAGCTCGTCGGGAACCTGTTCCCGGTCGGCGGCTGGCGGATCTACACGATCTCCGGGTCGATGCCGATCTTCGACCGGAAGGCCTACAGGCTCGAGATCGGCGGGCTCGTGCGCAAGCCTCGCAGCTTCACCTACGACGAGCTCCTCGCCTTCCCGCAGGCCCACCAGACCTCGACGTTCCACTGCGTGACCGGCTGGACGGTGCGGGACGTACGCTGGTCGGGTGTCCGCTTCGAGCACCTGCTCGACGCGGTCGAGCCGCTGCCGGGGGCGAAGGCGATCCGCTTCGACTCGCTCGAGGTCCCCTACAACGACTCGCTCACGCTCGACCAGGTCGAGCTCGACGACGTGATGCTCGCCCTGCATATGGACGGGCAGCCGCTCTCGCGCCCGCACGGATCGCCGGCGCGCGTGGTGATCCCCGAGATGTACGGCTACAAGGGCGTCAAGTGGCTCACCCGGATCGAGCTCGTCGCCAAGCAGCCGACCGGCTACTGGGAAGGGCTCGGCTACGACCAGGACGCCTGGGTCGGCCGCTCGAATGGCTACTCCTGACATCGCTCCCCCGCGCCTGCCGCGCTTCGGGCGCACCGAGCGCGCCGTCCACTGGGTGCACGCAGCCGCGTTCTGCGTCCTGCTCGGATCGGGGCTGTGCCTCTACCTGCCGAGTCTCGCGGAAGCGGTCGGTCGCCGGCCGCTCCTGAAGTCGATCCATATCTACACGGCGCTGGCGTGGGCGATCGCGCTCGTCCTGATCGTGCTCGCCGGGGATCGGCGCGCGCTGCGGCGCACGGTGCGCGAGGTCGACCGCTTCGACCGGGACGACGTCGACTGGCTCCGCGGCCGGCACACCCCGCAGGGCCGCATGAACGCCGGGCAGAAGCTGAACACGATCGCCACCGCGGCGTTCGCGATCCTCTTCGCGATCAGCGGCTTCTTCCTCTGGTACGGCGAGCGCGACACCCGCTTCCGGCTCGCAAACGCCCTCCTCGTGCACGACTACCTGACCTATGTCTCCCTGGCCCTGTTCCTCGGGCACCTCTACCTCTCGCTGATCTACCCGCGGACGCGCCACGCGCTGAACGGCATCACCCGCGGCTGGGTCGAGGAAGACTGGGCGCGCCGACGGCACCCGAAATGGGTGGCGGAGATTTCCGACCAAGAGCCCTAGCTCTCGACCGGCTGCCAGCGGAAGCCGCAGATCGCGCCGGCGAGGCCGATCGCGCCCCAGGCCGCGACGACCACGATCGCGCCGCCGTCCGACCAGAACTGGTCGCCGCCGCACCATCACGTCCCGGGTCAGCTGCGTGAAGTGCGTGAGCGGCAGCACGTCGGCGATCACGCGCAGGAACTCCGGGTAGGTCTTCGGCGTGAAGAACGTGCCCGAGATGATCGCCATCGGCAGGTAGATCGCGTTGATCACCGCCGAGGAGCCCTCCGAGGAGCGCACGAGCGCGGTGACGCCGAGGCCCATCGCCGCGAAGCAGAGCGCGCCGAGCGCGAGCACGACGAGGAGCGAGAGCAGCCGGTCCGGAACGGCGACCGAGAAGAGCAGCCGGCCGATCGCGATGATCAGCGCCGCCTCGATCAGGAAGACGATGAACGTCGAGGCGAGCACGGCGAGCAGGTAGGCGGCCGGCGGCAGCGGCGTCGCGCGGATCCGCTTCAGGATCCCCGACTCGCGCCGGACGACGAGCGTGATCCCGAGCCCGGCGAAGCACGTCGCGGCGACGCCGTAGCCGATCATCCCCGCCTCGAGGAACGACGCCGCCCGGACGTGATGCTCCTTCTTGATCCGGTCGTTGCCGTAGACCGACGCCGAAGATCAGGAAGAAGATCACCGGCAGGAAGAACGTGAAGAACGCCGCCTCGCGGTTGCGCCAGAAGAGGAGCTGCTCGGTGCGCAGCTCGTGGAGGAAGAGCCTCACAGTGTCTCGAGCGCGGGCTGGTCGTCGGTCTCCGCGGTCAGCTCGAGGTAGACGTCCTCGAGCGTCGGCCGGCGCACCTCGAGCCCTTCGAGCTCCTCGCCCCGCTCGAGCGCCTCCGCGGTCAGCTCGTGCAGCCGCCGCGTCGGCTCGCTCGTCTGCTCGACGACGACCTCGCCGTCTCGCCGGAAGCGGATCTCGGTCTCGCGAGCTCCCGCCGGTGAGCTCGGCCGGCGTGCCCTCGCGCACGATCCGCCCCTCGCGCAGCACGGCGACCCGGTCGGCGAGCTGCTCGGCCTCGTCGAGGTAGTGCGTCGTGAGCAGGATCGTCGTGCCGAGCGAGCGGAGGTTGCGGATCGTCTCCCATGCGGCGCGGCGCGCGCCCGGGGTCGAAGCCCGTCGTCGGCTCGTCGAGGAAGATCAGCTCCGGGTTGCCGACGAGCGCGAGCCCGAGATCGAGGCGGCGCTTCTGGCCGCCCGAGAGCGTGCGGCAGCGGGCGTCCGCCTTCTCGCCGAGCCCGACGATCTCGATCACCTCGCCCGGGTCGCGCGGGCTCGAGTAGTAGCCGCGCGAACACGCGCGAGGCTCTCGCGCACGGTCAGGTTCGGGTAGAGCGACGAGGACTGGAGGACGACCCCGACGCGCTCGCGCCACGACCTGCCCGCCGAGCTGCGGATCCTGCCGAGCACCTCGACCTCGCCGGCGTCCCGCTCGCGGTAGCCCTCGAGGATCTCGATCGTCGTCGTCTTGCCGGCGCCGTTCGGGCCGAGCAGGCCGAAGACCTCGCCGGCTGCCGGATCTCGAAGTCGATGCCTCGAAGGGCCTCGTAGGAGCCGTAGCTCTTGCGGAGGCCGGAGACCGAGACGGCGGCGCTCACAGCTCGAGCTCCGCGAAGCCCGCGGTGGGAAAGGACAGCTCGCGGCCGGTGAGCGCGAAGGCGATCTCACCGCAGTCCGGCTGATGGCCGACGACGATCACCGTGTCGCCGCGCCCTTCGACCACGGCCCGGAGCGCCTCGACGTCGGCGCCCGGCGACAAGCCGCTCGTCGACCTCGGCCTCGAGCCCCGACGCGGCGGCGATGGCGATCGGCAGTCTCGCGGGCGCGCAGGAGCGGGCTCGAGATGACGGCGTCGGGCTCCCGGTCTGCAAGCAGCAGCCCGAGGAGCCGCGCGGCCTCGTGTCCCGACGGGGTCAGCGGCCGGAGCTCGTCGACCTCACCGGGCGCAGCCTTCGCATGGCGGACGAGGATCACGCGCACAACACAAGCCTAGAGGCTCGCTTCGGAAGGCTCCGAGAATCGTTCGTCCCCGCTCCGAGGTCGCCGGACGCCGTCACGCAGCCGATCGAGGCACCTCGACCGGTCAAGTCGATGGCCGATTTGGTCGATCTTTGCTGCATGGAAGCTCGGCCGACACCGAGGGTCGGCGTTCGGACGGTCCCATCCGGCGACATGGCGATAAGCCCGGAGCTCGTCCTCGTCGACCCGGCGCTTCGCGGGCGCGTGCTCGGCACGTACCTGCTGCCCCGGGATCTGGTGCAACAGCGGCCGGTCGCGCCCACCCGCCCGGAAGCAACGCGCATCGCCTCGGGCTCCGCGGCGATCGCGAGGCCGGGTCGCGCGCAGCTCGCTCTCGCCGCCTTCTTCGGAGGAGTCGCGATGCTCGTCGCGACGCATCCCCCGTCGTTTCCCCTTCTCGGTGGGGTTCCCCCGCAGGTCGCGCCGGCGGACGGCGCCTCGGTCGGGACGTTCGAGCCCACACCTGTCAGCGCCGCGCTTTCTGCCCCTCCCGCGGTCAAGCTCCTAGCCTGGAAGCCGGTCGCGGGTGCGACGGGGTACGACGTCGCGATCTACCGGGCCGGCGCCCAGGTGCTCCAGAAGCGCACGACCTCACCGAGGCTGAAGATCCCGCTCCGGAGCCCGGCCGATCCGGCGGGAGGGCTCGCCCCGGGGGGTTACGACTGGTACGTCTGGCCGATCCATGCGGGCCGTCGTGGCCCGGCGGCCGTGGTGCGCTCGAGCCTCGTGCTCTCCGTCGGGTAGGCGTTCGACTCCCAGAAGAGCACGACTAGAGTCCGGTCGTGCGCCGCTTTCGCTACGTGATCGCCGACGTCTTCACCGACGTGGCCCTGGCGGGGAACCAGCTCGCCGTCTTCACCGATGCGCGCGACCTCGACACGCTCACGATGCAGGCGCTCGCGAAGGAGCTGAACCTCTCCGAGACCGTCTTCGTGCTGCCTCCCCGGTCGCCAGACGCGGACGTTCGCGTGAGGATCTTCACGCCGGCCAGCGAGCTCCCGTTCGCCGGGCATCCCACGCTCGGAGCGGCCTTCGTGCTCGGCGGGCCGCTGCAGAAGATCGTGATCCGCATCGAGACCGGCGCCGGGGTCGTGCCAGTGGAGCTCCAGCGGGAGGGCGCGAGGATCACCTTCGGCTGGATGGAGCAGCCGATCCCGCCCTGGGAGCCGTTCGCCGCCGCCGACGAGCTGGTCGCCCTGCTCGGGCTCGAGCGCTCGGGGCTCCCGGTCGAGCTGTACCACCTCGGCCCGACCCACGTGTACGTCGAGCTTCCCTCGGCCGAGGAGGTCAAGGCGCTGTCGCCCGACTTCCGCGCTCTGGGGCAGCTCACCGGAGCGGGGGTCAACTGCTTTGCGCGAGAAGGCGGCCACTGGAAGCTCCGCATGTTCGCCCCCTCTCACGGCGTGCCCGAGGACCCCGCCACCGGGTCGGCGGCCGGCCCGCTCGCGATCCATCTCGCTCGGCACGGCCGGATCGCCTTCGGCGAGGAGATCGAGATCCACCAGGGCGCCGAGATCGGCCGGCCCTCGAAGCTCTACGCCCGTGCCGACGGCTCCGGAGAGAGCATCGAGCGTGTGCTCGTGGGCGGCTCCGCGGTGACCGTCGCTCGCGGCGAGTTCAGCGTTCCCTGATCGCGATCGCCCGGATCTCGGGCAGCTCGGCGGAGAGCGCGGTCCAGAAGACGCCGCCGTTTCTCGAGACATACAGCCGGTTTCGCGTCGCGAACGCGAGCACGTCGGGGCTCTCCGGCGAGATCGCGACTGCCGTGCCCGGCGAGAGGCCGCGCCCGGACTCGCGCCAGGTGGCGCCGGCGTCGTAGGAGACGAGCAGCGGCGGCCTCGCATCGACTGCGACGACGATCGTGGCGCCCGCCTGCGCCGCCGCAACGACGCGTGGGAGGTTGAGCGAGGGCGAGGGCTCGGGCTCGAACGGATCGGCGGGATCGACCTCCTCCGTCTCGGAATCGACGGCGAAGGTGCCGGCCACGGTGTCGGCGAGGACGATCAACGCTGCCCCGTGAGGACAGAGGCGACCACCGCCGTCGCGCGCCGGGCGGCGGCGGCCGGGGCGAAGCCGCTTGCGCGAGCGGCGATGTAGGCCACGCAGAACGAGTCGCCGGCGCCGGTCGGATCCTCTCCGACGTCGAACGCGGGCACGAGCTCCGACCGTCCGTCCCAGACGATCGTCGCTCCGTGGGAGCCGTGGGTCAGCAGGAGCTCGCGCACTCCGAGCCGGTCGACGGCGCCGATCACCTCGGCCTCCTCGTCGTTGAGCTTCAGCGCCCAGACGTGGCGGAGCATCTCCGGGTCGAAGTCGGCGTCCAGCACGAGCTCGCCCAGGCGGGAGGCTCGAACGAGCCCCTGGCCGTCGAGGGAGAGCCGGCGGCCGCGGGCGGCCTGCTCGAGCGTCTCGGCCGGGAAGTCCGATCGGGCGAGCGGTGCGATGTGCACCCAGCGCGCCTCCGCGGGCAGGTCGGGCACGTCGCTCGGCAGCCACGTGTCGCCGATCCCGACCACGGTCATGAACCGGTGGTCGCCGTCGTAGGAGATCTCGAAGCTCGCGGTGTGCTCTCCCGGGACGTACTGCACCGGCGTGCCGAGCGCCACCACCCCCGGCAGGAGCTCGGCGCGGTCGGCCTCGGCGCAGCGCGCGTAGATCCGGGCGCGGGTGTCGAGGCGCGAAAGCGCCCGGGCGCAGTGGTAGGGGGCTCCGCCGACCCGCGGTTCCTCGCCGGGCAGGAGGTCACGCGCAAGGTTCCCGCAGACCGCGATCATGCCTCGGCGAGAGCCGGTCGTCTGGCGACGAAGCGCGCGCCCACGGTGAGAGCGAACGCGACCGCGAAGCTCGGCAGCGAGGCGCCTCCCCACGGAAGGGCATGCGGATGGGTGTGCGCGACGAGCCGCGTCCACCAGGCGGGGCCGTCGGGGTAGAGCCACTGGTAGAGGCAGAAGCCGGTGAGCCAGGCGGCCACGGTCTCGGCACGCAGCTCGGGGGCCCCGAAGATGTCCTCGCGGCCGTACCGCCGGCCGGACATGAGCCAGTCGGCGAGGAGCACACCGAGGAGCGGCACGAAGAACGAGCCGAGCAGGTAGAGGAACGGCTGGTAGTTGCGGAGGTCGATCAGCAGCGCGCCGACGGTAGCGACCGCGGCCGTTCCCGCGACGAGCAGCCTCTGCGGCACCTCGGGCAGGAGGTTCTGCATCGAGACGGCTCCCGAGTAGACGTTGGCGAACGCCTCGTCGCTCTCGTCCACGGTCAGGGCGAGCAGCGCGACGACGCTCGCGGCGCCTCCCGCGGCGATCGCAGTCAGGAGCGCCGGCGCGTCGCTGATGTGCCGGGACATCGCGATCACCGCGCCGAGGGCGAAGAGCGGGATCGTCGGGACGAAGTAGCCGAACCCGGCCCCCCAGAACCCGGCGGCCCTGCTCCGCGAGAAGCGGGTGTAGTCGGCGACGAGCGGCGTCCACGAGATGATGCTCGCGAGCACGAGGTCGAAGCCCGGCCAGAAGGCGTGCGCGCCCGGCCGGCGCCACAGGTGCTCGACGTGCTCGCCGTGGAGCGACCACCAGCAGAGGTAGAGGAGCGAGGCGACGACGATCCAGACCGCGAACTTGCGGACATAGCGGCGCACGAACCCGACCGGCCCGAGGAACGCGAGCACCGTCGCGACGACGCCGAAGAGGAGCTTCCAGAAGGACGTCCCACCGAAGCCGAGCACCTGCTTGGAGAGCGCGCTCGCACCGGTTGCGATCACGATCAGCTCGAAGACTGACCAGCCGAGGCACTGCAGGATGTTGAGCCCGGTCGGGAGGTAGGAGCCGCGGCGCCCGAGCGGCGCACGCATCAGCACCATCGTCGGGACGCCGGCGTCGGCCCCGATCAGCCCGCCGAGCGCGAGGAGCAGGTTGCCGGCGAAGGCGGCGGCGACGATCGCCCCGAGCGCCTCCGGGAGCGAGAGCGCGAGGCCGTCCTGCGAGGCCGGGAGCACGAGGAACGCCCCGGCGACGATCACGAGCAGCGAGACCGAGAGGTTCGCCCAGAGCAGGAAGCCGTCGAAGGTCCCGAGGAGGCGCAGCCTCGACGGCACCGGCTCGATTCCCCACGGCGCTGCGTCTGGTTCCACTTCGCTCACTCCCTTCGCCGGCATGACCCGGATCAGGTTCTACGGGTCTGTTCTCAGCCGCTCGCGCGGCACCCCGGTTCCGGTCAGCGTAGCGGCACCTCGTTCGTGCCCTGCCTTAGTCCGGCTGCGTTCGCAGTCGCCGAACGACGTACGGGAGGATGCCGCCGTGGCGGAGGTACTCGCGCTCCCGCGGCGTGTCGAGCCTGACGATCGCCGTGAACGTCTTGTCGTCGGCGCGCACCGTCACCTGGCTCGCCTCACCGCCGTCGAGCCCCTCGATCGCGAAGAGCTCCGCGCCGGTGAGCCCGAGCGCCTCGCGCGACTCGCCCGGGGCGAACTGGAGCGGCAGGATCCCCATCATCAGCAGGTTCGAGCGATGGATCCGCTCGTAGCTCTCGGCGATCGCCGCCTTGACTCCGAGGAGCAGCGGCCCCTTCGCCGCCCAGTCCCTGGAGGAGCCGGAGCCGTACTCCTTGCCGGCGAGGACGATCAGCGGCGTCCCTTCCGCGAGGTAGCGCTGGGAGGCGTCGAAGATCGTCAGCTCCTCGCCGGAGGGGAAATGCCTCGTCCAGGTCCCCTCGGAGCCGGGGACGAGCAGGTTCCTGAGGCGGACGTTCGCGAACGTGCCGCGAACGAGCACCTCGTGATTGCCGCGCCTCGAGCCGTAGGAGTTGAAGTCCCCCGTCGCGACCCCGTGACCTGTGAGGTAGCGGCCTGCAGGCGAGTCGGCCTTGATCGACCCGGCCGGAGAGATGTGGTCGGTCGTGACCGAGTCGCCGAGCGAGACGAGGCAGCGTGCACCGGCGATGTCCTCGACGGCGCCGGGCTCCGGTGTCAGGCCCTCGAAGTAGGGCGGCTGGCGAACGTAGGTCGACTGCGCGTCCCAGGCGTAACGGTCACCCGCGGGTGCCTCGAGCTCCCGCCAGGCGTCGTCGCCTGTGTAGACGTCGGCATAGGTCCGCGTGAACATCTCGCCCCGCACGGACGAGGCGACCGTCGCCTGCACCTCCTCCGCCGAGGGCCAGACGTCGCGAAGGAACACGTCCTCTCCGCCGGGTGTCCGGCCGAGAGGCTCGTGCTCGAGGTCGATGTCGATCCGGCCCGCGAGCGCAAAGGCGACGACCAGTGGCGGCGAGGCGAGGTAGTTCGCCTTCACCTCCGGGTGGATCCGCGCCTCGAAGTTCCGGTTGCCGGAGAGGACGGCGCACGCGACCAGGTCGCCTTCGGCGATCGCGCTCGAGACCTCCGGGAGAAGTGGGCCCGAGTTGCCGATGCAGGTCGTGCAGCCGTACCCGACCGTGTCGAAGCCGATTGCGTCCAGATACTGCTGGAGGCCGGATCGCTCGTAGTAGTCGGTGACGACGCGCGAGCCGGGCGCAAGCGAGGTCTTCACCCACGGCCGCCGGGTCAGGCCGAGCTCGACTGCGCGCTTGGCGACGAGGCCCGCGGCGATCATCACCTGGGGGTTCGACGTGTTCGTGCACGAGGTGATCGCTGCGATCACGACCGCTCCGTCGCAGAGCTCGCAGTCCTCGCCGGCGACCGTCAGGTCGACGGTGCGTGTCCGCGGGCGGGAAGCGACGGCAAGAGCGCCGTCGTCGGGCGCGTGGACCGGATGACCTGCCGGCGCCTGCTCGGTCGTCGGATCGGAGGCGGGAAACGTCTCCGAGAGCGCCTCGCTATCTTCGAGCTCGATGCCGAAGCTGCCGAGGCTCTCGAGGAACGAGGCCTTGGCATCCTTCAGCGGGACGCGGTCCTGCGGCCGGCGCGGCCCGGCGATCGACGGCTCGACGTCGTCGAGGTCGAGCTCGACGATCTGGGAGTACTCGGGGTGCTCGTCCGGCTCGTGCCAGAGTAGGTTCTCGCGGCAGTACGCCTCGACCAGGGCCACGTGATCCTCGGCGCGCCCGGTGAGCCGCAGGTAGTCGAGCGTCAGCTCGTCGACCGGGAAGTAGCCGCACGTCGCGCCGTACTCGGGCGACATGTTCCCGAGCGTCGCGCGGTCGGCGACGGTGAGGCTCGAGACACCCGCGCCGAAGTACTCCACGAGCTTGCCGACGACGCCGGTGTGGCGAAGGAGCTCGGTGACCGTGAGCACGAGGTCCGTCGCCGTCGTCCCCTCGCGCATCTTCCCGCGGAGGCGGAACCCGACCACCTGGGGCACGAGCATCGAGAGCGGCTCTCCGAGCATCGCCGCCTCGGCTTCGATCCCGCCGACTCCCCAGCCGAGGACGCCGAGGCCGTTGACCATCGTCGTGTGCGAGTCGGTCCCCACCACGGTGTCCGGAAAGGCCAGGCCGTCGCGGCGCTCGACCACACGGGCCAGGTACTCGAGGTTGACCTGATGGCAGATCCCGGTTCCCGGCGGCACGACCTTGAACTCGCTGAAGGACGACTGCCCCCAGCGCAGGAAGGCGTAGCGCTCCCGGTTTCGCTCGACCTCGAGCTCGACGTTGCGGCCGAAGGCGAGGCGGGAGGCGAACGCGTCCACCTGCACCGAGTGGTCGATGACGAGCTCGGCCGGAATCAGCGGGTTGATCCGCTGAGGATCCCCGCCGAGGGCCGCGATCGCGTCGCGCATCGCGGCGAGGTCGACCACCGCGGGCACGCCGGTGAAGTCCTGGAGGAGCACGCGGGAGGGGAAGAAGGCGATCTCCCGGGACGGCTCGGCGTGAGGGTCCCAGGAGTCGATCGCCTCCGCACCGCTCTCGTCTCCCGAGCGCAGCACGTTCTCGAGCAGGATCCGGAGCGTGTAGGGAAGTCGCCTGACCTCGGGGCCGACCCGATCGATCCGCGAGATCCGATACGTGCTGCCTCCGACGCTCAGCATGTCCATTCCTCAAGTCAAGCAGAGCCGCCGCTCGAGGCGGCCGGTCACCGCAGCGCCAGCGTCAGTCCGAGATCTGCGGTGCCAGGATGAGCGGCCTACGAGGACGGCTGAGCCGGTCCTCGAGCGGGGCCTCGCCACGGATGCACGCGCCGGCCGGGAGCACGTCGCCCGACGGGCGCTGCGCCGTGCAGCGGAGGAGCAGGTCGGTGGTCTGCTCGGCCGAGCAGGGCCGGCCGAGCAGGAAGCCTTGCCCGCAGTCGGCGAGGAGGTAGAGGGGTCGTCGCATCGGCGACTCGGAGCCGCGGACGATCACTGCCGCCAGCCCGACCAGGAGGATCATGTCCCCGACCGGATAGGCGATCGAGAACGCGGTCGCGACCGGGCTCTTTCCATGCGCGGCGTGGGCGGGGCCGAGCACGAGATAGAGGAGGGCGGCGGTGCCGCCGAGCGCGACGACGCTCATGTCGAGCCAGAAGCGCACGTGCTCGCGCCGGTTGCGCATCTGCGGCAGGAAGGACAAGAGCCCGGCGAAGAACAACGGATAGAAGCCGAGGTAGAAGCCGTCCGCCGGCGACGGGTACGGCGAGATGCCGGCGAGGTCGAAGGCGAGGTACGCGATCTCGCCGAGGAGGTAGGAGAGCACGGCCAGCCCGAGCAAGCCCCAGGCGCGCGCTCGTCGAGGAGCAGCCTCCGTGCGCTGTGCCGCACGCCAGACGGCCCAGATGGCGGCTCCGCCGGCGGGCAGGAAGAAGACGTCGCCGATCCACGATTGCGCGGAGCTCGGACCCCAGTGCGTGACCCGCCAGGAGCCGTAGATGCCGAGGAAGATCGCCAGCGCGAAGGCGGTGCGCACCCACCGTTCGGTCCGCAGGCCGGCCACCCCTCCCGCGGAGCGAACGGGCGTCCTCAGTCGTGGGCTGGGCCACCCGGAAAGGAACCTGTACGGCATGGCTCACCGATCGTCACGAGCCGCGGCGGCGCGGAGCGGGAAACCCGCACCGGACTTCAGGAGTTCCACCATGCTCGTCGGGCTCGAGACGGCACTTAACCGAGCCTTAATCGCCGTTCGCGGGGCCTTTCGATCGGCGGCGATATAACGGCAGGAGGATGGTGCAGCGGGACTTCTGGCGTCCAGACATCGGGCGTCGAGATATCGGGCGCGTGCTCGGCGTGGCGGTCGTTGCCGGGGCCGGGGCGGGTCTCGCGCTCGGCGGGGCTGCGTTGACCGGGAACTTCGGCGCGTCGACGACGATCGACCAGCTCGCCCCGGCCTTGAGCGCCGCAACGGCGACGTCGAGCCCGGGCGGAGGCCGCGACCTCTCGGTGCAGGAGATCTATCGCCTCGACGCCCCCGGTGTCGTCCAGATCACGCAAGGACGTGCGGGCGCCCGTTCGGCTCCGCTCTCGCCGTCGGGCCGGGCGCTCGGGTCGGGCTTCGTGATCGACAAGGCCGGTCACATCGTCACGAGCAACCTCGTGCTCGGTACGGCCCGGAACCTTCACGTCAGCTTTTCCGGGAGCCAGGAGCTCGATGCGGTAGTGGTCGGGAAGGACTCCTCGACCGACGTGGCGCTGCTTCAGGTCGAGGCGCACTCGCGTTCCCTCTCGCCGCTTCCGCTCGGCGACTCGGACCTGGTGCAGGTCGGTGACCCGGTTGTCGCGATCGGGAACGACCTGAGCCTGAGCCGGACTGCGACCTCCGGGATCGTCAGCTCCGTGCAGCGCGGGATCGACTCGCCGAGCGGCGGCACGAGCGCCCGGGGGATCCAGACCGATGCGGAGATCAACAGCGGCAACTCGGGCGGCCCGTTGATCAACAAGCACGGTCAGGTGATCGGCGTCAGCTCGCAGGCTGCGGCCGGGAGCGCCGCGCGGCCGAGCACCGGCATGGGCTTCGCGATCCCGATCGATCTCGTCAAGAGCGTCGTCGCCCAACTCATCGACACGGGCAAGGTCGAGCATCCGTTCCTCGGCATCGAGGCGCTGCCGATCGGCCCGAGCCTCGCGCGCACGTTCAGCCTTCCCTGCGACTACGGGCTCCTGGTCCAGCACGTCGCGGCCGGCAGCGCGGCCGCCTCGGCGAGCCTCCGGGCGGGCGGGACGGCGGTCATCGTGGCCGGAGAGTCCTACCGCCTCGGCGGCGACATCATCGTCGCGGCCAACGGGGTGCCGATCGCGAGCGAAGCTCAGCTTCGGAACGTGATCCAGGCGATGAAGCCGGGCGACCACCTGGCGCTGCGGATCTGGCGGGGAGCCCGGGAGGAGACGGTGCGCGTGACGCTGGGGCGTCCCCCGGGCTGATCCGAAAGCTTGGGCCCCGGCAAGGACAGGGGCCCGGAACCGACGGAACCGTCTAGCCAGCGCGGTCCGTCGGATGAGATGGCCGCGACCCGCATGCCTGCCCGGGTCGCGGCCATTTTTTCTGCTGCCCGCTCGGCCCCGGGGGGCCCGCGATGGCGTACGCTTCCGGGGTGGAGCGAGGGTCGGTCGTCCTCGAGGAGACGCTCGCCGAGTCAGAGGAGATCTGGCGCGACGACGACTCCGCAGACCGCGGTGGCTGGTGGTGCGTCAAGACCGACCCGTTTCCGTGCCCTGCCGTCCGGGTGCACCTACGTCGCCGATTTCATGACCGCCGCGCATCTGATCCTCGTCTGGCAGGAGCAAGACGACCCGAATCTCCTGCGCCACGCCGCGAAGGCGCGCGACGTCGGGCGCAACCCGAGGATCGTCGGCTACAGCTCCGAGTACGGGCCGAGCGCCTCGTACTACGCCTGGATCGCGGCCGGCCGGCCTGTCCACGGCGTTCGCGAGCAGTAGCGCCTCAGGTGTCGGCATTGCCGCGGGCGGTACTCTGAGAGCTCGATGGCGACGGTTACGGAGACGGTTCAGGTGCGGGGGATCCGGTGCGAGCGCTGCATGGCGCGCCTCGGGCACGTCCTGAACGGGCACGAAGGCCTCGAGGCGGCGAACGCAACGCTGACGGGTGCCGTGACGCTCGTCTACGACGACGCGCTGACCACTCGAGACGCGCTGCTCGAGGACATGGCGCGCGGCGGGTTTCGCGAGCAGCCCGCCCGTCTGACCCCGGTCGGCCGGGAATCCTGCACCGGCGCCGGGTCGTTTGAACAGATTGCTAGGGTGGCCGTCGGGATGAGCGAGAGCACGCCCACCGCCGCCGAAACACGCCGAATTGCGGAGGAAGCGCGTGACCGTGTCCGCTTCGAGGAAGAGGCACTTGCACTCAGTGACCAGGTCTATCGCGTGGCCCGCAGACTCACCGGCTCCCGCGAGGAAGCGGAGGATCTAGTGCAGGACACATACGCACGCGCGTTTCGCGCCTGGCAGCAGTACCAGCCGGGGACGAACCTCCGAGCCTGGCTCCTGCGGATCCTCACGAACCTGAACATCGACCGCGGCCGCCGCTCTCAGCGCGCGCCCGATCTGCAGCCGCTCGAGGAAGGCGACTACTTCCTCTACAACAAGCTCGAGTCGACGCTCCCGGACGAGAACCCGGACGAGGAGAAGGTGATCGAGCGCCTGTCGCAGAACGCCGTCGTCGAGGCTCTCGCCGAGGTGCCGCACGACTTCCGGGATGCGATCGTCCTGGTCGACATCGGCGAGTTCTCCTACGCCGATGCCGCTCAGATCCTGGACATTCCGGTCGGCACCGTGATGTCGCGCCTCCATCGCGGGCGGCGGATCCTCAAGCAGCGCATGGCCGAGAGGCGGTGACAGCCTGATGGGATGCGGATGCGGAGACTGCGAGACGATGATGCAGCCCTATCTCGACGGGATGCTCTCCGACGAAGAGGTTCAGGAGGCGCGCGAGCATCTGGAGCGATGCCCCGGCTGCGACAAGCGCTACCGGTTCGAGGAACGCCTCAGGCACTTCGTCCGGGTAGCGGCCGACGAGCCGATGCCGGACGGCCTTCGCGAGAAGCTCGCCGGGCTTCGGCTCTCGCCGCCGTCGGTCTGAGCCGGCACCGCCTCGGCGGCCGGCGCCTGAACCGGGCAGCGTGCATCGGAGAAGCGGCGAAAGCAGGCGGCGTCCGTCGAGCTCGAAGCAGGCGGCGCCGGGCGAGCGCGAGCCCGCGGCCCGCGGCGCCCGACGAGCTCGGAGGCAGGCCCCGCCGGGCGAAGGGAACTGTTGCAGAGTTGGCACAAAGGCCGGGCATGGGCCTGCGTAGAATTCGTTCTTAGAGCCTCTTTGAGGGCGGCCGGCTTCCCCACCCTTGGGCGGGGCTGCGGGGTCGGGCCGCGGGGTGGGGCTGCGGGGTGGGGCGCGCCGCAACGTCGGTGCTAGGGATGCTCGGGTACAGGCTGGTGCTCGGGGCACAGGCGCGGGTGGCTGGTGGTCGAGCACACGTCGGCCCGGCTCGCTGGAACACCGTCTGTTCGCGAGCCGCGCGGAGCGGGTGCCCTCAGACGTCGTCGATCACAGGCCTCGCGCCGGCAGGCGATCCCGCCGGCCCGCCGCTAGAGATCTCGCGCCAGATCAGGCGTGTCGATGTCTCCCGGCGGGACGAGGTCGTCGCACGGGATCAGGACCGGCTCGATCCCGCGCCCGCCCTCGTCGGGGATGCGATCCCAGAGCGACCGCGCGATCGCGACGGGATGGCTTCTGACCCCGTCGTAGGTTGCAGCGACGAAGTCGGCCTGATCGCTGTGGGCCATCACTCGCTCGACCGCGCGAGGGTCGAGGTACGGGCCGTCGGCGAGCACCACGAGCGCCAACTCGACCTCGTCGCCCAGTGAGGCAAGGCCGCAACGGAGACTCGCGCCCGGGCCGGCCTCCCAGTCCGGGCACATCACCACACGCGCCCCCTCCAGGTCGAGCCCGTCCTCTGCGTCGATCGGGTAGGCACCCGAGACGATCACGACCTCGTCGACCGGCGCGGCCCGGAGGCTGTCGAGGACGTACGGCAGCAGGAGAAGCTGCTTCGGCGAGCCGAACCGGGTCGCGGCGCCGGCCGCGAGCACGACCGCCGCGATCACCAGGGCTCTCTCCGAGGCATCGACCGGGTCATCCCGAGACCGTTGCCTTCTCGATCTCGACGGTCATGATCGGCTGCTGGTTGGCGTTCCCGAGGCGGCCGATGTGCTTGACGACGCTCTGACCGCTCACGACCTTGCCGATGATCGCGTAGTCGGGCGGCAGGTTCGCGTTCGCGACGGTGACGACGAAGAACTGGCTCCCCGAGGTTCCTGCCGGCTCGAGGTCGGTCTTCGCCATCGCGACGACGCCGAAGGTGTAGGCCGCGCCCGCGGGCGGCTTGTCGACCACCGTGTAACCAGGCCCACCGCTCCCGGACTCCGTCGGATCGCCGCCCTGGATCACGAATCCCGGCACGATCCGATGGAAGAGCGTCTTGTCGAAGAAGCCCTTCCGGACGAGGGCGACGAACGACGCGGCCGCCCGAGGCGACTGTGCCTGGTCGATCCTGAAGGTGAACGAGCCGCAGTTCGTCGTGAGGGTCACGTTGTAGCGGGTCCCCGGGGAAAGCAGCACCGTCGGCCTCGGCTCCTGCGTCGTGCGCGCCGGGGGTTTCGCAACGAGGTCGCAGCCGTTCACCTTCGTCGCCCGCTTCTTCCCGCCCCCGCACCCGGCGAGCAGCAGGGCGAGAGCCAGTATCGCGGCGAGGAGCAGAAGCCGTCGCGCCCGTGCGCTCATGGTTGCCGATCGTAGCGACGCTCATCTCGGTTCGAGCTCTTGCGGCAACGCGCCGGTCCGCTACGCCCCGGTGAGCGCCTCGACGTCCGCCATGTGCAGGAGCCGGAAGGTCAAGCGGGCCGTCTCGGTCCTGTCGGCCTCGTCGGTGAGCTCCGAGAAGTGCGCCCAGAGGTCGCGGGCCGCCCAGGCGAGCTCCTCGATCCGGGCCACCGTCTCCACGTGCCCGTCACGCTCGCCGCAGGCGTTGATGACGAGGCCGAGGACCCCGAACGTGTCGGACTGTCGCAACCACAGCATCGGCAACGCCATCGAGAGGTACTGGTGGATCCGGGCAAGCTGCATCGGCAATCCGAAGGTGGCGCCGCCCCTCGGGCGGCCCGGCTCCGGCAGATCGACGCCGTCTGCGAGCCTGCCGGCGTTCCCTCCGAGCATGCCGCGCAGCTCCGCGTCCGTGAACCCGGCGTAGAGCGCCGTTCGCAGGGCGATGAAGAGCGACGCCGGCTGCTGTCCGTAGGGATAGTCGGAGGCGTAGACGACCTGCTCCGGAGGCACCCGGCGATACAGGTCGAGAAGATCCACTGCGCTCCAGGTCGAGGTGTCGAAGAACACGCCTTTCCGCCCGGCCATCGCGCTCGTCAGGGCAGCGAGGTCCGCGATGCCGGCGTGGGCGATGATCAACGCTGCGTCGGGGTGGCGGTCCACGAGCCGCGCGAGCCCGTCGGCTATCGGCGGTAGCCCGCGCCCTCCGTGGATCAGGATCGGCACCCGCCTCTCGGCTGCGAGCTCGAACACGGGCTCGAGGCGCTCGTCGGCCGAATCGAAGCGCTGTGCCCGTGGATGGAGCTTGATGCCGCGAGCTCCAGCGTCGAGGCAGCGCTTCGCCTCCTCGAGCGGCGACTCGTTCAGGTCGAGCCGGACGAACGGGACGAGCCTCCCGTGCGAACGCTCCGCGAAGGCGAGCGTCCTGTCGTTCGCGGCGCTGAACGCAGGGTGGCGATCCGGCTCGTCGAGGCAGAACATGAAGGCACGCGAGATCCCGTGGGCGGCCATGATCATCTCGAGTTCGTCGAAGTCGCCCACCATTCCGTCGATGTCGAGGCCGAGATGCAGATGGGCGTCGAAGATCTCCGCGCCCGCCGGCAGGAGCCGTGCCACCTCGCTCTCGTAGCGATCGCTCAGCGCGAGGCCGCGTTCCAGCGCGTCGGTCATGCCACAACGCTAACGACCGCTAGTGTGGCGCCGTGCCCGATGTCGTGATCCTGGCCGACACGATCCGGTCTGCAACTCTCCGGCACGAGGTGCCGGTCGCGATCCCCGATCCGCTCCTCTACGTCGAGCGCGGCGGGGAGCGGCACGTCGTCGTCACGTCATTCGAAGTCCCGAGGCTCACCGAGGGGGGCCACTACATTCTCCATCCGCTCGAGGAGTTCGGTCTCGATGAGCTCCGCACGACGTGCGCCTCGTACGACGAGCTGATGGACGAGATCGTCGTGCGGGCACTTCGGGGATTCGGTGTAGAGAAGGCTGTGGTGCCGGGCCTCTTCCCGGTCGCGACCGCCGATCGACTGCGTGTCGAGGGGATCGAGCTCACGCCGGAGCGTGCGCTCTTCGACGAGCGGCGGCGGGTGAAGAACGCCGCCGAGCTCGCCGGGATCCGGCGCGCGCAGAGCGCCGCGCATGCGGGTATGGCGGCGGCGCGCGAGTTGCTGCGGAGTGCGACGGCGCGGCGCGACGGTGTTCTCGAGGCCGGTGGGGCGCCGCTGACGAGCGAGAGGGTGAAGGCGGCGATCTCGGCAGCGTTCCTCGATCACGGTGCGACCGGTGAGGACTTCGTCGTCTCGCACGGGCCCCAGGCGGCGATCGGCCACGAGCCGGGCACCGGCGAGATCTTTGCGGGCGAGACGATCGTGATCGACATCTGGCCTCGCGACAACGCGTCTGCGTGCTTCGCCGACATGACCCGAACCTTCGTCGTCGGCGACATTCCCGAGGAGGTCACGGAATGGCATCGCCTCTGTAAGGCCGCTCTCGACAGAGCCCTCGCGGACACACGTCCCGGCGTGACAGGGAAGGAGGTCTTCGAGGGCTCGTGTGACATCTTCGAGGCCGCCGGCTTCGCGACCCAACGTACGAAGGCCCCGGGTGTCCCGCTCGATCACGGCTTTCTGCACTCGCTCGGTCACGGCGTCGGGCTCGAGGTCCACGAAGAGCCCTTGCTCGGGCTGGGCGGCCGCGATCCGCTCGTCGCGGGCGATGTGGTCACGATCGAGCCCGGTCTCTACCGCCCCGGCTTCGGCGGCCTGCGCCTCGAGGATCTCGTTCTCGTCACCGACGAGGGCAACGAGAACCTGACCGATTTCCCGTACGACCTGACTCCCTGACGACGTTCCTCGTCTTCAACACCTACATGCTGCTCGCCGGCACGCGGGTCAACGGCGTCGTGTTCCTGGTGTTCCCCACGCTCGAGGTCACCGAGGTGCTGCCCGTGATCGGCTACTTCATGGAGGCGCACGGCCAAGCCAACTCGGGCCGGGTCCATGCCGGCGGTTGGGCGGGGATCCTCGCCTCCACCGTCGCCTGGTATACCTCCGCCGCACTCGTCGTGAACGGCCAGGTCGGACGTGCGACCCTTCCCATCGGACATCCGCTGTGGCGAGAGGGAGGTAGCGTCGGGCTCGCCGGGCATCGCCACGTACCGGCATAAGGAGAGATGACATGACTGCCGCCGAGAAACCCCACGAATCCGCCATCGAGACGATGCTCCTCGAGGAGCGGCGCTATCCGCCCGCGCAGGACTTCACGGCCCAGGCGAACGCGAAGCCGGAGATCTACGAGCTCGGCTTCGACGAGTTCTGGGAGCGGGAGGGGCACGACCGGGTGACGTGGTTCGAGCCGTTCACGAAGCTCTACGAGTGGGAGCTTCCCTACGCGAAGTGGTTTCTCGGCGGCAGGCTCAACATCGCCTACAACTGTGTCGACCGCCACGTCGAGAACGGGCGCGGCGACAAGGTCGCGTTCTTCTGGGAGGGCGAGCCCGACGGCGACCGTCGCGCGATCACCTACGCCGACCTCAAGGATGAGGTGGTCAGGTGCGCGAATGCCCTGAAGGCGCTCGGGGTCGGCAAGGGGACGCCCGTCGGGATCTACATGGGCATGGTGCCCGAGGCCCCGATCGCGATGCTCGCCTGCGCCCGGCTCGGAGCCCCGCACACGGTCGTCTTCGGAGGGTTCTCGGCCGACTCGCTCTCGCAGCGGCTCGTCGACATGGGCTGCAAGGTGCTGATCACCCAGGACGAGGCCTGGCGGCGCGGATCGCGGGTCGCGCTCAAGGCGACCGCGGACGAGGCGATGGCGAGCGCGCCGTCGGTCGAGAAGTCGCTCGTCCTGAGGCGCACCGGCGGCGACGTGCCGATGACGGAGGGTCGCGACCACTGGTGGGACGAGCTCGCCGCCGACGACTCGGACTGCCCGCCCGAGCCGATGGACTCGGAGGATCTGCTCTACCTGCTCTACACCTCAGGGACGACCGCCAGGCCGAAGGGGATCGCGCACACGACCGCCGGCTACCTCGTCGGCGTCGCGACGACCCACCACTACATCTTCGACCACAAGCCCGAGACGGACGTCTACTGGTGCGCCGCCGACGTCGGCTGGGTCACCGGCCACAGCTACATCGTTTACGGGCCGCTCTGCAACGGGGCGACCTCGGTGATGTACGAAGGCACCCCTGACTATCCCGACAAGGACCGCTGGTGGGAGATCGTCGAGCGCTACGGCGTGACGATCCTCTACACGGCGCCGACGGCGATTCGCACCCACATGAAGTGGGGGCCCGAGCATGCGGGCAAGCACGACCTCTCGAGCCTGCGGCTGCTCGGCTCGGTCGGTGAGCCCATCAACCCGGAGGCGTGGATCTGGTACCACGAGAACGTCGGCGGTGGCCGCTGCCCCATCGTCGACACGTGGTGGCAGACGGAGACAGGGATGATCCTGATCTCGCCGCTCCCCGGCGCGACGACGACGAAGCCGGGCTCGGCCACGCGGCCCTTCCCCGGCGTCGACGCTGCGATCTACAACGAGGCCGGCGAGGAGGTCGGCCCGGGCGGCGGCGGGTACCTGGTGTTGCGGCGCCCGTGGCCCGCGATGCTTCGCGGCATCTTCGGCGACGACACCCGCTACCGGGAGACGTACTGGTCGAAGTACGGCGACGTCTACTTCGCCGGCGACGGCGCGCGAATCGACTCCGACGGCGACTTCTGGCTCCTCGGTCGCGTCGACGACGTCATGAACGTCTCCGGGCACAGGATCTCGACGATCGAGGTCGAGTCGGCCCTCGTCGACCATCACGATGTCGCCGAGGCCGCCGTGGCCTCACGGAACGATGCGATGACCGGTCAGGCGATTGTCGCGTTCGTGACGTTGAAAGGCGGCGCGGAGGGATCGATCGAGAAGCTCGAGGAGCTCCGCAACCATGTCGCGGCCAAGATCGGCCCGATCGCCAAGCCGGCGAACATCGTGTTCACCGCGGAGCTGCCGAAGACTCGCAGCGGCAAGATCATGCGCCGCCTCCTCCGCGACGTCGCCGAGAACCGCCCGCTCGGAGACACGACGACGCTGGCCGATCCTGCAGTCGTCGACGAGCTGCGCCGGCGAGGAGTCGAGGAGTCCTCCGGAGAGGACTGACGCCGCCTTCGGCTGACGCACTTGCCGGCTCGCTCGGGATAGGCCTTAACCGTTGCTGAATCGGCACAGACACGGGATGTTCGCGTCCGTAGAATTTGCCGTAGAGGGTGGCGGTAGCTCCCCACCCTGGGTGGGGGTGAGCACGGATGCCGGTGGCGTTTCGAGGCGTGTCCTGGTGGCCCCGAGCGGTTGCGGACGTCCAGTCCCGAGCGTGCGACCACGCGAGCGGGTCTCTATCGCTTCGCGGGCAGCCGCCCCACGTGCCGATCGAGCGCGATCGTCGAGGTCTACGCCGAGGTCGCCGCGCGCGGCCGATCAGGCCAGCAGGCCGGCGAAGCGGTCATCGTCGTCGAACGGGCCGATCACCGCGAGGTGGAACTTGTCGCTGGAGATCAGATCCTGCGCGACCCGCTGGACATCCTCGGCCGTGACCTCGTCGATCCTCGCGAGGAGCTCGTCCGGCTCGAGCACCTGGCCCTCGAGCACCTCGCGGTTGAGCCCGTACATGATCAGGCCCTGTGGCCCTTCCGTCCGGAGGACGAACCGGCCCTTCACGAGCGACCGGGACTTCTCGAGCTCGTCGGCTCCGACCTTCTCGTCGGCGATCCGCACGAACTGCTCCGCGATCACCTTGATCGCCTCGTCGATGCGCTTGATGTCGACGCCGGCCTGGGCGAGCAGCGATCCGGCATCGGTGTACGAGTGGTTGATGCCGTGGACGTAGTAGGCGAGCCCGCGACGCTCCCGCACCTCAAGGAAGAGCCGCGACGACATGCCCGAGCCGAGCACCGCCGAGAGCATCTGGAGGGCGTAGCGATCGGGATGCTCGATCGGGTAGCTCGGCACGCCGAGGATCAGGTGGGCCTGGTCGGCGTCCTTGTGGTGCACGGCGACGTGGGGCCCCGGTGAGCGGTCGAGCTCGGCCGGTGCGGGTTTGCGTGACCCGTTGGGCGACATGTCGCCGAGGAGCTCCTCGAGCATCGGAACGAGACCGTCCCCAACCATGCCGCTGACCCCGACCACCATGCGCTCCGGCGTGTACCACTCGTCGAGGTACTCGACGAAGGTGTCGCGGTTCGCTCCGATGATCGTGTCCTTCGTGCCGAGCGTCTCCCACCCGAGCGGGTTGTCGCCGAACATCAGGGTGTCGTAGACCGTCCCGATGTGATCGCGAGGAGTGTCCTGGTACATGTTCATCTCCTCGAGGATGACGCCCTTCTCGCGCTCGATCTCCTCGGGGTCGAATCTCGAGTGGCGGAGCATGTCGAGCAGCACATCGAGGGCGGTGTCCCGCTCGGTGCCCGCGCACCGGACGTAATAGCCCGTGTACTCCTTCGAGGTGAAGGCGTTGAACTCGCCCCCGATCCCGTCGATGAGCGTCGTGATGTCCCGCGCCGAGGGGCGGCGCTCGGTGCCCTTGAAGAACATGTGCTCGGCGAAGTGGGCGATCCCGCGATTCTCGGCGCGCTCGTAACGCGAGCCGGTCGCAAGCATCACGAAGCAGGCGACCGACTGCGCGTGCGGAAGCGGTGCCGTGAGCACGCGGAGCTTGTTCTCGAGGACGTGTCGCTCGAAGACGGCCACGGATCGATGGTATAGAGGAGACCATGCCTGGTGAGACAAGACGCGCCGTCTTCGCCCAGCCCGACTGGCTGCGTGCTGTGCCTCGCGATCTCCGGCTCCCCGCCGGCACGCGAGCGGTCTTCGTCGGCTGTGGGACCTCGTTCCACGCCGCCCAGACGGGGGGCGCTGCGCTGCAGGCTCTCGAGGCGGTTCTCGCCTCGCCGCTCGAGGCCGACCTGATGGTCTGCGTCTCGCACGAGGGCGAGACGCTCTTGACGCTCGAGGCGGCGAATGCCTTCTCCGGGCCGAAGTGGCTCGTCACCGGCGCCGCCTCCTCGCCGCTCGCCGGGGTGGCCGACGAGGTGATCGTGTGCACGCCGGAGATCGAGCGCTCGTGGTGCCATACGGCGAGCTACACCTGTGCGGTCGCTGCGATCGCGTCGCTGCGCGGCGAGGAGATCGGCTGGCTCTCCACCGCGGTCGAGGAGGCTCTTGCCGCACCCGAGGAGCCGGTGCCGTCGCAGGCCAAGATCCTCGTCGCAGGCGCGGGACGGGACTGGCCAACCGCGCAGGAGGCCGTGCTCAAGCTGCGCGAAGGGGCGTGGGTCTCGGCCGGCGCGCACCACACCGAGCAGCTCCTGCACGGACATCTCGCTGCGGTCGACGAGACCGTTCGGGCGTACGTGCTCGAAGGGGAGGGCCGGGCGGCCGAACGGGCGCGGGAGGCGGCGGCGGCACTCCGGGAGCTCGGCTGCGAGACGACCCTTGTCCCGACGCGTCACCCGGTCGTCGACATCGTCCGGTTCCAGCGCCTGGCGATCGCGATCGCCGAGAGTCGCGGGATCGACCCCGACACGATCCACCGCGACGACGAGCGCCAGGCTCGCGCCCGCGCCGCGTACCTCTAGCCTCTTCGAGCCGGTGTCCCAGCAGGCTCGGGCGAGGCGAGCCGTTTCACCCCGCGGTGTCAGACGCCGAAACAGAAGTGTGACGACGCTGCCTAAAATTCGCCTTTCTTGCGGGTTCTTCGGCGGCAGGGCACGGTGTCAGAGCCCGTTACGGGAGTGTCACGAGCGCCCGCCGGAGCCTCGGCGGCTTCAGCGGTCGGCGAGGCGGTAGACGAAGCGGAGCGCCTGCCAGCTCTCGTCGATCGCACAGCTCTTGTTGTCGACGAGACCGGCGCCGAGGCCGGCGTGCTGAACGGCGTCGAAGTCCAGGTCGGTGGCGATCCGGGAGGCCTTCTTCGGCCAGGCGATCCAGAGCCCGTCGGCGGCGGCGAGCGTCGCCTTCAGGGCCGGCAGGCGCGCCTCGAGCTCGGCCCGGCTCGTTGTGAACAAGGCTTCATTTTGCAATGAGCTATAACACCACCACCTCCGCGCCGGGCTTGGCGCTGAGCTTGCCCGAGAGCGGCGTCGACGAGTAGTCCCCCGCCACCGCGCTGCCCTCAGCCTGCAGCCGACCTCAGGTCAGCGGCAGAGCGGCGAGCAGCCGCTCGACTTCTTCGCGGGTGTTCGTGTGGACGATGCCGACACGGATCGCGCCGTCGGGCAGCCCGAGGTGCTTGAACACCTCGACCGCGTAGTAGTTCCCGTCCCAGACCGCGAAGCCCGCCTCGCCGAGCCGCGTGGCCGCCTCCGACGGGCTCTCGCCGGCGGGGCTGACGCAGAAGGTCGGGACGCGGCCTTCCATCGTGGCCGGCCCGTGCAAGGCCCAGCCTGTCTCGGGGAGCCCGTCGAGGAACAGCTCGCCGAGCCGGTGCTCCTGGTCGCGCACGAACTCCCAGCCGACGGCGGCCAGGTACTCCACGGCCGCCCGGAAGCCGCAGAGGAGCTCGTGCGGCAGCGTGCCGGTCTCGTGCCGCTTGCCCGGGGCGCTGCTCGCCGGCCGAACCTTGTAGGGCCGCCAGCCATCCGACAGCTCGGCGCGAACCCAGGCGAGCCCGAGGTGCGGGCCGAAGAACTTGTAGGGCGAGCACAGCAGCACGTCGCAGCCGAGCTCGGCGACGTCGATCGGCCCGTGGGGCGCGTAGTGGACGGCATCCACCCAGGCCAGGGCGCCCGCCTCGTGGGCCAGGGAGACGATCTCCGCCGCCGGAGTGATCGCACCGACCGCATTCGAGGCGAGCGGAAACGCGACGACCCTCGTGCGCGGCCCGAGCAGCGAGGCCAGGTGGTCGAGGTCGATGCGGTAGTCGCCGTCGAGCTCCGCGAACCTGACGACGGCGCCCCGGTCGTGCGCGATCTCGAGCCACGGCGAGATGTTCGCGTCGTGGTCGAGCCGCGTCACGACGACCTCGTCGCCGGGCTCCCAGTCCCGTGAAGCCGTTCGGCTGAGCGCGAAGTTGAGCGACGTCATGTTCGCGCCGAAGCTCACCTCGCCCGGCGCGGCACCGAGAAACGCTCCCGCCGCCTCCCGGGCGGCGGCGATCGCCTCGTCGGTCTCGATCGAGCTGCGGAAACGGCCGCCCGAGTTCGCGTTCATCGAGAGGAGATAGCCGGAGATCGCCTCGACGACCGAGTCCGGAACCTGCGTCCCGGCCGGGCCGTCGAAGTAGGCCGTAGGCCCGGCGAGCGAGCGAAACCGTGCGCGGACCGCTTCGATCGAGACCTCGCCGGCCACCGTCTTCTCCGCGCTCACGCGTGGCACGCTACCCGCTCTGGCATAGGTCCGAAGCATGGCCTTGGCGGGTCCGTCCGGTCCGGGTCCTACAGTGGCCCTCCGTGAGGCTGAGGCCGCTCACGGAGGCCGAGTGCTACGCCCGCTGCTACGGCGGGCGGCACGACGAGTCCGTCAGCCTCCTCTCCGAGGAGACACAGCACGACCCGGTGGCCACGGCGCTGGCACAGGGACATGGCGACCTTGCCCCGTCCGGCGATTCGAGGAAGGCACGCGAGGCCGCATGATCCGCTTCTGCCAGAGCTGGACCTCGCGGCGCCGGTACGCGCCGCCGCCGAAGGGCCGGCCGAAGGCGCCGCTTCCGAGCTCGTGGGCCTGCACTGCGACGTGGACGTCGCGTGTGCCACGCTGTCGCCCGCGTGGCAGAAGTCGCATCTGACGTCCCAGACGTTCTCGGCCCGAGCCTTCGGTGCGTGTTCTGCGGGATCAACCCCGGCCGTGCCTCTGCGGCCGCCCACGCCCACTTCGCCAACCCGCGCAACGACTTCTGGCGCCTGCTCCACGACGCCGGCTTCACGCCCCGCCTCCTCGAGCCTGCCGAGCAGCACGACCTCCTGACGCTCGGCTACGGCGTCACGAACGCCGCCTACCGCACCACGCCCGGCTCGGGCGACCTCCGGCGCCCGGACTTCGACACTGCACGCCTGGAGCGCTTCGCGATCGAGCTGCGGCCGCGGGCGATCGCGTTCGTCGGCAAGGAGGCCTACCGCGGAGCGTTCGGGGATCGTCCCGAGCTCGGCCCGCAGGTGAGGACGATCGGCTCGACCGCGCTCTTCGTCCTCCCGTCCACCTCGCCCGCCAACGCGGCCGTTCCCTACACCGAGCGCCGACGCTGGTTCGAGCGACTCCACGATTGGCTGGAGCCGAGCCCACGCCGGGCAGTCCGGGCGATCGTCGTCGACGCGCGAGAGCGGATCCTGCTGATGCGGTTCGAGAACCCGGTCACCCACCAGTCCTGGTGGGCCACTCCCGGCGGCGGGATCGAGGGCGGCGAGGATGACGACACCGCGCTGCGGCGCGAGCTCCTCGAGGAGTGCGGGCTCGAGTTCGACGAAGCAGGCCCCGTCGTCTGGGAACGGGAGCACGTCTTCCCCTGGGACGGCCGGCTCCTGCGCCAGGCCGAGCGCTTCCACCTGCTCCGGGTCGAGAGCCTGGAGCTCGCCCCGACGATCGACCTCGCGGCAGAGCACGTCTACGGCCACCGGTGGTGGACGCTCGAGGAGCTCGAGCACACGACCGAGCGGCTGGCACCGCGCGCGCTCGCAACCCGCCTCCGGGCGCTCCTCCGTGAGGGGCCACCGGCGGTGCCCCTCGACGTCTCCGGTTAGCCTCCTCGCTGATGGAAGAGGTCGTCGTCATCGTCCATCTGCTCGCCGCAGCCGTCTGGCTTGGAGGGTCGGTCGCGCTCGTGTTCGCCGGCGTGCCGGCGATCCGCACCCTCGACGGCGAGCCGCGGGGGCGGGCGATGAAGGAGCTGGGCCTGCGCTGGCGGCCCCTCGGCTACGGCTCGCTGCTCGTGCTCGCGCTCACCGGGGTCGAGCTCGCCCGCTACGACTGGAGTCGCGGCCGCTCGCCGTTCGAGACCGTGCTCTGGATCAAGGTCGGGCTCTCGGCCTGCCTGGTGCTCGCCTCCTACCTGCACAACTTCGTGCTCGGCCCGCGCCTGCAAACCGAGATCCGGGAGGGCCGCGAGCAGGTCACGCGCCCCCGCCTCGTCGTGATCGGGTGGACGAGCTTTGCGCTCACCGTGACGGTGCCGATCCTCGGCGCCGTGCTCGCCCACCTCGCCGGCTAAGAGCTCAGGGCTACCCGGGCCAGCGGTTGGTGATCGGCGTGCGCCGGTCGCGGCCGAACGCCTTCGGGCGCAGCTTCACCCCGGGCGGTGCCTGGCGCCGCTTGTACTCGGCACGGTCGATCATCGAGAGGGCCCGGTCGACGACGTCGGCCTCGAAGCCCTCGTCGGTCAGCTCCTCACGCGAGCGGTCGAGCTCGACGTAGGCCTCGAGCACCCGGTCGAGCTTCGGATAGGGCGGCAGCGAGTCCTCGTCGAGCTGGTCGGAGCGAAGCTCGGCGCTGGGAGCGCGGTCGATGATCGACTGCGGGATCAGCTCGCGCCCGGCCCGCTCGTTCAACCGCGCCGCGAGCCGGAACACGTCCGTCTTGAAGACGTCCTTGATCAGCGCGAAGCCCCCGGCGAGGTCGCCGTAGAGCGTCGAGTAGCCGACCGACAGCTCCGACTTGTTCCCGGTCGCGATCACGAGCCAGCCGAACTTGTTCGAGAGCGCCATCAGCAGCGTCCCGCGCACGCGCGCCTGGAGGTTCTCCTCGGTGAGGTCGGGCTCGCGCCCGGCGAACGCGGTGGCGAGCGCGCCGGTGTAGGCCTCGACCATGGGCTCGATCGGGATCTCGCGGAAGTCGATCCCGAGCGAGCTCGGCGAGCCGCTCGGCATCGCTCCGCGTGCCGTCCGAGGAGTAGCGCGACGGCATCGACACGCCATGGACCCGATCGGCGCCGAGCCCCTCGACCGCGATCGCGGCCGTGAGCGCGGAGTCGATCCCGCCGGAGACGCCGATCACGACGTCGCCGAAGCCGTTCTTCGAGACGTAGTCGTGGAGGCCGAGCCGCAGCGCGAGCCGCATCTGGTCGAGATCGTCGATCCGATCGGCCGGCACGGGCCGCACGAGCTCGGATTGCGCCCTCACCGGCCCGAAGTCGAGCTCGCTCGGAGTCGCTACCTCGCGCCGCTGGCGCGCAAGGGCGCGCCGCCTGACGTCGCGGAGCCGGCGTCCCACCGCGGTCGCCGGATCGAGGTCGACCACGAGCAGCTCCTCCTCGAAGCTCGCCGCGCGCGCGACCAGCTCGCCCTCGTCGTCGAACACGACCGAGCTCCCGTCGAAGATCAGCTCGTCCTGCCCGCCGACCATGTTGCAGAGGGCGACGAAGCACGAGTTGTCGCGGGCCCGCACGCGCAGCATCTCCTCGCGCTCGCGATCCTTGCCGACGTGGAACGGGGAGGCCGAGATGTTGACCACGAGCTGCGCGCCGGCAAGCGCGAGGTCGGTGGTCGGCGGGCCCGGCTGCCAGATGTCCTCGCACACCGTCGGCCCCACGACCACGTCGCCGAACCGCAGCAGGAGCAGGTCGCCGCCCGAGGCGAAGTAGCGGTTCTCGTCGAAGACGCCGTAGTTCGGCAGGAAGCGCTTGCGGTAGATCCCCTTGACCTCGCCGTCGGCCAGGACGAAGCAGGCGTTGTAGAGGTCGCGGTCGAGGTACGGGCACCCGACGAGCGCGACGATCCCCCCGGCGGCCTGCGCGATCTCCTCGACCGTCCGCTCGGCTGCACGGATGAACGCGGGGCGCAGGAGCAGGTCCTCCGGCGGGTAGCCGGTGACCGCCAGCTCGGGAAAGAGAACGAGGTCCGCGCCGGCCCGCCGGGCCTCCTCGAGGCGTCCGAGGATGCGGGCACGGTTGCCGTCGAGATCGCCGACGACGCTGTTGATCTGGGCGAGCGCCAGCCTCACCGTCAACTCTCCGTGTCAGGATCGCGGGCTTCCGGCCCGCCGGCGGGAGGGTCGATCTCGGGGGTCATAGTTTTCATCTCCGAGGCTAAAACCTTACCACGGGTTGCCGCCCGCCAGCGCAGAAACGAGATCGCGCCGGCTCCGAAGCACGCGAATGCGAGCGCGACGAGCCAGTGGGAGTCGTGCACGTTCCCGATCCCGGCGAGGGCGGCCGCCAACGCGAAGAACGCGATCGCCGCGACCCTGAGCCCCTCGCCCTTCACGGCGTCTCGCCCTGGCACGGCGTCTCGCCCTGCGTTTCGTTTTCCACGTTCCGGGCGAGGATAGAGCCTTGCCACTCCGGTTAGCGTGCGCTAGCCTAGCGCGAACTAACTTAGTGTCGACTAACAGTCACTGAACGAACGAGAACAGGGGTGAGGCAATGAAGGCGAAGCTCTTCGCCGAAGAGAACAGGAAGTGGTGGACGCTGGCGGCGGTGGCGTTCGGCCTCTTCATGATCATGCTCGACAACACCGTCGTGAACGTGGCGCTGCCTTCGATCCAGCGCTCGCTCGGCCTCAAGGTCTCCGAGCTCGAATGGGTGGTCACCGGGTACGCCCTCACGTTCGGCGCGTTCATGCTCACCGGGGGGAAGTTCGCCGATCTCTTCGGCCGTCGGAAGATGTTCGTCGCCGGCCTCGTCATCTTCACGGCGTCCTCGCTCGCCTGCGGGCTGGCGGGAAGCGCCTCGCTGCTGATCGCGGCTCGCGTGATCCAGGGCCTCGGCGCGGCGTTGATGAACCCTTCGACGCTGTCGATCATCGCGGTCACCTTCCCGCCCAAGCAGCGGGGGACGGCGATCGGGATCTGGGCCGGCGTCTCGGCGCTCGCGCTCGCGATCGGGCCGCTCGTCGGCGGTGTGATCACGGAGAACATCAACTGGAACTGGATCTTCTTCATCAACGTCCCGATCGGGATCATCGCCGTCGTCGCCGCCTTCGCGTTCATCGACGAGTCCCGTGACACCTCCGCCGAGCAGCACCCGGACGTCGCCGGGCTCGCCTCGTCGGCGCTCGGGCTCTTCGCGCTCATCTATGCGCTGATCGAGGCCAACAACTACGGCTGGGGCTCGACGCGGATCGTCCTCGCGTTCGCGATCGGCGCCGTCGCGCTCGCCACGTTCGTGATCCTCGAGCTGCGGCAGCGGCTGCCGATGCTCGACCTCTCGCTGTTCCGCAACCGGACGTTCTCGGGGGCGAACACGGTGATGCTGCTCGTCGGGCTCGCGATGTTCGGCGTCTTCTTCTACATGTCGCTCTACATGCAGCAGATCCTCGGCTACTCCCCGACGCAGTCCGGCGCGAGCTTCCTGCCGATGACGGGCCTGATCATCCTGATCGCGCCTCTGGCAGGGAAGTTCTCCGACCGGTTCGGCTCGCGGGTGTTCGCGGGCGGCGGGATGCTCCTGCTCGCGGGGTCGCTGTTCGAGTTCTCCCGCCAGGGTATTCACGCCAACTTCTGGAACCTGCTTCCGGGAATGCTCCTCGGCGGCGTCGGGATGGCCCTGACCATGACTCCGACGACGGCTGCGGCGATGTCCGCCGTCCGCGCCGACAAGGCCGGGGTCGGCTCCGCTGTCCTGAACAGCATGCGGCAGGTCGGCGGGTCGCTCGGCATCGCGATCATGGGTGCGATCGTCGCCTCGAGCCTGAAGAGCGGGCTCCTCGCAGGCGACCCGCAGCCGGTCGCGTTCACGAACGCGCTTCACGACTCGCTGCGGGTAGCGGCGGTGATCGCGCTCACGGGCTCGCTCGTTGCGTTCCTGACGGTCCGCAAGCCGCGGCATCACGCCGAGGCGAGCTCCACCTCGAACGTCCTCGTGGAGGCCTGAGTGAGCGACGAGCACGTCGGTGCGGCGGCACTGGCCCCGCCGGAGGCGCGCCGCCGGCTCACGGCTCTCGAACGGCGGCAGGCCGTGCTGGATGCGGCCTGCCGCGTGTTCTTCGCGAAGAGCTACCGGGGCGCCACGACCGCGGAGATCGCCCGCGAGTCGGGGATCAGCGAGCCGATCCTCTACCGCCACTTCGGCTCCAAGCGAGACCTGTACCTGGCCTGCCTCGAGGAGACGTGGCGCAGCTTTCGCGCGTTCGCCGAGGACGCGCTCGAGCACAACCCGTCCGGCTGCCTGGGCGCGATCGCCGACGCCTACTCGGCCAAGCGCTCGAAGCTCCGGCTCGTGGACCTCTGGATCCAGGCGCTCAACGAGGCCTCCGAGGATCCCGTGATCGCAAAGGCCGTGCGCCGTCAGGTGCGCGACGTGCACGACTTCTTCGCCGACGTGATCCGCCGCGGCCAGGCCGACGGCATCCTCAACCCGGAGCGCGATCCCGTGGCCGAGGCGTGGATCTTCGTCGCCGGCGGCCTCCTGGCGACGATCGACCACCGCCTCGGCGGGCTCCTGGGCGACGACCTCGACGGCGTGCGGGCCTCCCGCCGGGCGTGGATGATGGTCAGGCCCGAGTAGCTCCGCGCCGAGAGGTCAGGCGGCCTCGGCCGGCTGACGGCCGAGCACGAGGCGGAGCAGGTGCTGCTTCGACGCTCGCTCGATCGTGAGCCTCACGACGTCGCCGGGGCGGTGGGCGCCGAGTGCCGCGACGAGGTCGTTGGCGCTCCGGATCGGCGCGGTGCCGAGGCCGATCACGACGTCACCCTTGATGACCCCCGCGCGGCCGGCCGGGCTGTTCGCCCGAACCTCCTGGACGAGGGCCCCGGTCGGGGATGCGTCGGTCGTCCCGATCCCGAGGTAGGCATGAACGGGCTTCTGCCCGTGCTCGAGAGCGGCCAGCTCGGTCTTGGCCAGCTCGACCGGCACGACGAAGCCGACGCCCGTGCTCGTGCTCACCTGTGAGCCCCCGTTGGCGATCTGGTCGACGACTCCGACCAGCCGGCCGGAGGCATCGAGGAGCGGCCCGCCCGAGTTCCCGGGGTTGAACGCCGCGTCGGTCTGGATCGCGTGGGCGACGGTGAAGCCGTTCGGGGCCACGATCGTGCGATCGACTCCCGAGACGAGCCCGCCGCTGAGGCTGCGCGCGAACCTGAACGGATCGCCGATCGCGAAGACCGGATCGCCGATCCGGAGCGAGCTCGACGAGCCGAGCGCAACGACGTGGAGGTCGAGGCCGGCCGGGTCGATCTTGAGCACCGCGAGGTCGGATGAGCTGTCGCTGCCGAGAATCCGAGCCTTGCGGACGGTTCCGTCCTGCAGCCGGGCCGTGACCGAGGTCGCTCCGCCGACCACGTGCTCGGCCGTGAGGATGTCGCCGCGGCGGTCGATGATGCTTCCCGTTCCGGTGCTGACGGCCGTCTCCGGGACGATGCCGACGGCGGTCCGCATCGTCGTGCGGATGTGCGCCGTGATGTCGACCACCGCCGGTGCCACCAGTGCGTAGATGCCGCTCGGCGCCAGCTCGCCTTCAGAGGAAGAGGCCGTGCTCGCCGGCGTGGTGATCACGCCGACGGTTGTGCTGCCCCCGAGCGTGCCGGTCGCGAACAGGATCCCCGTCAGGAGCCCCGCGCCGATCGTGCCTGCGCAGAGCGCAACCACGATGAACGTGACGGAAAGCCGCGTGTTTGCTTCCTCCGTCATCCTCGGCTCCTCTCGCGAACCGTTTCGGTGCAGGTCATCTTCGGCAGTTCCGGCGGTGCGAGCATCCGCAATTCGTCTGGGCCGGTTGCGGGAAACCACCATCGCGGACCTGCGATGGGCGGAGCTAGACGGCGGCGGTCGCCCGGTGCGAGGCGGCGATCGTCCGCCGGAACCAGTCGAAGCTCTGCTTGGGCACCCGCTCGAGCGTCGGGTAGTCGACGTACACGAGCCCGAACCGGCGCAGGTAGCCGAGGGCCCACTCGAAGTTGTCGAGGAGCGACCAGACGAAGTACCCGCGGACCGGCACCCCTTCCTCGATCGCCTCGGCGACGGCATCCAGGTACCGCTCGAGGTACGCCTGCCGCTCGAGATCGACGATCCGTCCGTCGTGTCGGCGCACGTCCGTGAAGGTCGCGCCGTTCTCGGTCACGTAGATCGCCGGCGGTGCGTAGTCACGCTCGACCCGGCAGAGCGTCTCCCGGATCCCGTCGGGGTAGACCTCCCAGCCCATGTCGGTGTGCTCGGCGCCTGCGACGTAGACCTCCACGGGGCTCCCGTCGTCTCCGGCCCGGATGACGGTGCGGGTGTAGTGGTTGACGCCGAGAAAGTCGATCGGCGCCGAGATCGTGTCCAGGTCGCCCTCCTCGATCGCCGGGGCGTCTGCACCGAAGTGCTCGAGCACGTCGGCGGGATACTTGCCGCGGAGCACCGGGTCGAGGAACCAGCGATTCCGTGTCCCGTCTGCGAGGTGGGCCGCGGCGCGATCGGCGTCCGAGTCCGTCGCGGCGTGCATCGGATAGAGGTCGAGCGTGATCCCAACCTGCGAGCCCGGCGATTCGCCTCGCAGGGCCTCGACCGCGAGGCCGTGCGAGAGGAGCAGGTGGTGCGAGGCGGCGACCGCATCGGCGCGGCTCGAGCGGCCGGGCGCGTGGATGCCGTACCCGTAGCCGAGCCAGCTCTGGCACCAGGGCTCGTTGTGCGTGATCCAGTGCGACACGCGGTCGCCGAGCCGCCCGCCGACGACCTCGGCGAACGAGCCGAACGCCTCCGCCGTGGCGCGGACAGGCCAGCCGCCGGCATCTTCGAGCGCCTGGGGAAGATCCCAGTGATAAAGCATCACGTACGGCTCGATCCCCGCCTCGAGCAGCGCCTCGACGAGCCGGTCGTAGAAGTCGAGCCCCTTCGAGTTGACCGGCCCGCGGCCGAGCGGCATCACGCGGGGCCACGAGATCGAGAAGCGAAACGCATCGAGGCCGACCGCTTGCATCAGCGCGATGTCCTCCGGGTATCGGTGGTAGAAGTCGCAGGCGATCTCTCCCGTCTCGCCCCCGCGGACCTTGCCCGGTGTCGCGCAGAACCGGTCCCAGATCGACTCGCCGCGGCCGTCCTGGAAGCGGGCGCCCTCGATCTGATAGCTGGAGGCCGCTGCGCCCCAGACGAAGCCTTCGGGAAAGTGCGTGCCGACGCGCTCGGATGAGTCGTCTACGGTCATCGTGCTGAGCCTCCAGTCGCTGCCACCAGGTGGTCGTTCTCGACCTCTACGAGAAGGGACGAGCCGTCCAGAGTCGAAAGCTCCTCGAGCTGGTCGAGCGCGACGGCGTCGGCGTACGTCTCCGCATCCCACTTCGCGTTCAGATGCGGGACCGAGGCGACGAGCATCCTCGTGTAGGGGTGCTGCGGGTTCCCGAAGACCTTCTCGGTCGAGCCGCGCTCCACGATCTCGCCGTGGCGCAGGATCACGGTCCGGTCGCTGATGTAGTTGCCGAGCGAGAGGTCGTGGGTGATGAACACGATCCCGAGCCCACGCTGCTTCAGGTCGCCGAGCAGGTTGAGGACGTCGATCCGGGTCGAGGCGTCGAGCATGCTGATGATCTCGTCGGCGACGAGCAGCTCGATGTCGAGCAGGAGGGCGCGCGCGATCAGGAGGCGCTGGAGCTGGCCGCCGGAGAGCTCGTGCGGATACTTGCCGAGCACGTCTGCGGGTGCGAGCCCGACGTCCTCGAGCGCCGACCCGACCCTTGCCGACCAGTCCCGGCCGGGCGTGGACCCGAAGTACTCGTCCTTGATCATGCTGAAGATGCGATCGATCCTGAAGATCGGGTTGTAGGAGCTGAACGGGTCCTGGAAGACGCCCTGGACCTTGCCGTAGTAGCCCTTGAGGCCCCGCCCCTTCAGCGTCGAGACGTCGATGTCGTCGAAGGAGATCGTCCCGCCACTCACGGTCGCGAGGCGCAGGATCATCCTGCCGATCGTGGTCTTGCCGCTGCCGCTCTCCCCGATCAGCGACACGACCTCGCCGGGGCTGACGTCGAAGCTGACGTCGTTGACCGCGCGCATGCTCTTGCCGCCGAAGGCGCCGACGCGGTAGTCCTTCGAGACGTGCTCAAGCCGCAGCACGTTGCTCCACCTTCCAGCAGGCGGCCGAATGGCCGGTGCCGACCTCCGAGAACGGCGGCTCCTCGCGGCAGACCGCCGTCGCGAGCGGGCAGCGGCTCGCGAAGCGGCAGCCCGGGGGCGGTGCGAGAAGCGGCGGCGGCTGGCCCGGGATCCCCTTCAGCCTCGTCTCCGCGAAGCGGACGCCCACCTGCGGCAGCGACGAGATCAGCAGGCGGGTGTAGGGATGGAGCGGAGCGTGGATGATCGTCTCGGACGACGCCTTCTCGACCAGCTTGCCCGCGTACATCACGAGGATGCTGTCGGCGATCTGGTAGAGCACCGAGAGGTCGTGGGTGATCACGATCATGCTCTTGACGAACTCGCGGTCGCGGAACTCGCGCAGGGCCTCGGCGACCGCGCGCTGCGTGGAGACGTCGAGCGCGGAGGTGATCTCGTCGGCGACGAGGAGCGAGGGGTCGAGGAGCGTCGAGAGCACCATCACCGTCCGCTGCTTCATGCCGCCCGAGAGCTCGATCGGGTAGCGGTCGAGGACGTCGGCGCCGAGGCCCACGATCTCGAGGCGGCGCTTGAACTCCGGCAGGACCTCGTCGTAGTGGAGCCCGCGCGACTTGAGGACGTCCGCCGTCATCCGGCCGATCTTCCGGGTCGGGTTGAGCGCGCTCATCGCATACTGGGGGATCAGCGAGACGTCCCGGAAGCGGAACTGCCGCATCTGCTCGTGGTCCCAGATCGGCAGCGCCTTCCCGTCGAGCTCGACGGAGCCCCCGACGTAGCGCATGCGCGTGTCGAGGCAGACGAGGCTCTTGCCGAGCGTCGACTTGCCGCAGCCGGACTCGCCTGCGAGCCCCATGATCTCGCCGTCGGCGAGGTCGAAGCTGACGCCGTCGAGCGCCTGGACGTCGCCTCTCAATGTCCGGTAGTGGACGCGCAGGTCGTCGACCCGGAGCGTCATCGTGTTCCTCAGCTTCGGGTTGAACACCTCGTCGAGGCCGACGTTGGCGATGTAGAGCGAGCCGACGAGGGCCATGATCCCGAGGCCGGGCGGGATGAACCACCACCAGATGCCGAGCACGAGGGCGGCGTTCGTGACCGCGTAGTTCATCATCAGCCCGAGCGACATCTGGTTCGTGGGGCCGAGACCGATGAAGTCGAGCGTGGCAGCGGTCAGGATCGCGCCGCCGAAGAGCAGGATGAACGTCATGAAGAGGTACGAGCTCATCATCGGCGCGATCTCACGGGCGATGATCTTCGGGGTGCTCACTCCGCTCAGCCGCGCCATGTCGACGAAGTCGCGGGAGGTCAGCGAGAAGGTCTGAGCCCGGATCGCCCTCGCCGCCCAGGGCCAGGAGACCACCCCGATCACGAGCGCCTCCATCATCACGCCGCGGACCGTGAGGTAGGCCGCGATGATCAGCAGCACCGCGAAGGTGGGGATCACGAGGACGACGTTCGTGAGCATGTTGAGGATCTCGTCGACGATCCCGCCGCGATAGCCGGCCGTGAAGCCCACGACCATCCCGATCACCGCTGCGATCCCTCCCGCCAGGGCCCCGACGAGGAAGCTCGACCGGAGGCCGTAGACGAACTGCGAGAAGACGTCCTGTCCGAACTGCGTCGTCCCGAACCAGTAGGCCGAGTCCGGCCGGTGCGCGGGCGGTCCTCCGTAGGCGAAGGGCGCGTGGCGTGCCACCATCGGCCCGATCGCCGCGGTCATGAGCAGCACGGCGAGGACGACCGCAGCCGACGATGAGCTTCTTGTTGCGGACGGCGAAGTGCAGGAACTCGAACGCGCCGGCTCACGAGCGAGCGCGACTGGCACGACTGCGCCGGGGTCGGCGGACCCGCGGGAGCCGTGATGGAGGATCGTCATCGCCTTGCTCCCCTGCATGCCGAGGCGGGTGCGCGGATCGACGAGGACGTAGACGATGTCGACGATGAAGTTCGCGACGAGGACGCCGACGATGATGAACAGGAAGATGCCCTGGATCAGGAAGTAGTCCTCGTTCTGGATCGCGTTGAGGACGAGCGTCCCGAGCCCCGGATACGAGAAGACGATCTCGGTGACGAGATTGCCGGCGACGACCGCGCCGATCTGGAGGGCGAGACCCGTGATCTGCGGCAGCATCGCGTTGCGGAACGCGTAGCGCCGCACGAGCCTGGTCGGCGCGCCGAGCGCGTCTAGGTAGTGGGCGTAGTCAGCCTCGAGCTCGTAGATGATCATGTTGCGCATCCCGATCGCCCAGCCGCCGAACATGACGAGGAAGAGCGAGGCGAACGGCAGGAACCAGTGGTAGAGGAGGCTCTGGGTGAACTCCCACGACCAGGAGGTCCGAAGCCCGAAGTCGTAGCCGCCGGCGACCGGGAAGACCCGGAACGTCGTCGCGAGCACCCAGGCGAGCACGATCCCGAGCCACATGTACGGCGTCGCCGTGAGCAGGTATCCGGCGGGAAGGACGGTGTTGTCGAGCACCTTGCGCCGAGCGGCGAGCGCTCCGACCTTGTTGCCCGCGTACCAGGAGAGCAGGATCGCCGGGATCAGCAGCCCGAGCGTGTAGGGCAGCGACCGCTCGATCAGCGTCGTCACCGGGGTCGGGTACTGCATGATGCTCCGCCCGAGATCCCCGTGGAAGAGGGCGCCCCAGAAGTGCAGGTACTGCTTCCACCACGGGTCGTGGAGGCTGAAGGCCTTCATGTAGTACGAGGTCAGCGCCTTGTTGGCCTCGGGGCGCAGCGAGATCCGCGAGACGAGGTTCTGCACCGGGTTGCCGGGCATGAAGCGCGGGATCGCCCAGTCGACCGTCACGGCGACGACGAACGTCAGGCCGTAGGTCAAGAGCTTGCGGGCGAAGTAGCGTCTCATGGTTCGCGGTCCCGTCGAGAGGGGAGAGCGCCCGCCGCGCCTCGGATGAGGCGACGGCGGGCGTCGGTCTCCGATCGTCTACTGCGAAGGCGCCGCCGCTGCGAGATGGGAGATCATGTCGATCCCCGTCATCTGCAGGTAGCCACGCCACATCACCGGCACGTAGTTCCGCGTGCCTATCGGACGACGGCCACTGCGTCCAGACCTTCGTTCCGGCCTGGCTCCAGATGCCGTTGTACCAGAGCGGAATCTCCGGCAGGTTCTGCATGGTGATCGTCTCGAGCTGCGAGATGATCGACTTCATCCCCGCGACGTCGGTCTTCGGCGTCGAGTCGAGCTTCTGGACGAGACTCCAGGCGGTCTGATTGGTGTACCGCTCGAAGTTGTAGTTCGTCTGCGACGACAGCACCGGCAGGTTGAAGAGATAGTTGTAGTACGTAAACGGCGTATCACTCAACTGTGCGGTGTTGTCGATCACGAGATCGAACTTGCCCGTGTTGCGGCTCGACTGCCACGTGTTGAAGTCCGGGTAGATCGGGGTTGACCTTGATCCCGACCTGCTTCAGGTCGGAGGCGATCATCTGGATCGCCTGCATCCAGTCAGACCAGCCCGAGGGGACGGCGATGGTGAGCGAGATCGTCGAGCCGTCCGGATTCCGGAAGTAGCCGTCGGATCCCAGCTTGTAGCCGGCCGCCTTCAACGTGGCCTTCGCCTTCGACGGGTCGAAGGTGAAGCCGTACTTCTTGACGAGGCTCGGGCTGACGTACTTCGACCATGTCGGCAGGAGCCCGGTTGCGTTCGCCTTCATCACGAGGTTGCCGTAGTCGACGTTGACGATCTGGTCGACGTTGATCGCCTCGGCCAGCGCCCGGCGGAATGCCGGGTCGCTCATCGGCTTGCGATTCAGGTTCGGCAACAGCCATGCGGTGTTCGCCGACAGGTCATACGGCGGTTGCGAGTAGTAGGTCTGGAGCCCGTATCCGGCCGTGAGCAGCTTCGTGATCCCGGGCAGGTAGTTGTTGTTGAGGTCTTCCTGTCCGCTGAGCATGAGGCTCAGGGCGACGTTGTTGCTGCTGTTGACGAGGTCGATGACGTACTTCGGCTTCGGGTTCGGCTCGATGCCGGCCTTGACCGCCCACCAGCCGACCGGGTTCTTCATCCAGACCACGCGCGTCGTCGGGTCGAATCCCGACTTGTCGAGCACGTATGGGCCGGTTCCGATCGGCGCGCTCGGGGACCAGGTGGTGATCGCCGTGTCGGTGGCGTGGGACTGCCACTGAGCGGGCTGAACCATCGGCATGTTGTTCCAGATCGTGTTCTGCCACTCCTGGTACTTCGGAGTGCCGCTGAACGTGACGGTGACGTTGCTACCCGAGCTGCCGTGACGCCCGAGATGCCCGTGTAGAGGTTGTGCCACGGGATCGTCGCGAATCGGCCGAGGTCGATGTTCCATTTCACGTCCGCCGCGGTGAACGGCGTCCCGTCGCTCCACTTGACGCCCGATCGGACGTGAGCGTGTAGACGGTTGGGCTTGTCCACGTGCCGCTTTTCGCGAGCCACGGGATGTAGGTGTCTTTCAGCGGGTCGTAGCGGAACAGCGTCTCGTTGACGAGCCCGACCGTCCCCGTCGCGTAGTTGCCGACGTAGGGGTTGAACCCGACGACGTTGCCCCACTGCGTGCCGCCCGTGTAGAGAGTCTCCCCCCGCGGATACGACAGGGTCGTGCGGGTACCTGCGCCTCCGGCAGCCATTACGACCACCAGTGCGCCGGCAGCGACGAGCATCGTCGCCCAGAAGGCTCTCCGCCCTCCTCTAGATTTCATGACCGATCTCAGCTCCTCTCGTTCACCTGCGTTCGATAAATCGCCAGGTCGACGGTGGGGGCGGGCGAGACCGCTCGGGCTTGCACATGGTGGTACGCGGCCGATCGTGTCGCGGGCACGCACCAAGCCGCCTCGAGTCGGGCCTGCTCTCGAGCGCGCGGTTGCCCCGAGGGTGTCGGCGATCGGGGGCTGCGGCTCTCGAGCGGCATGCAGGTCCTCCCTTCGACCGCCGCCAGTGTCCGCCCGGCAGGCCCACCCGACATCCGGGAAGGCACCGAAGCCCTTGCGGGCTATTGCTAGCGCCCGTTCAGACTCCGAGCCGCCCTCCAGGCTCTCGGAGCGGAGCGCCTGAGACCAGCCGAGCGGATCGCGCTACCTCCCGAACCCGCGGACTAGGCCCGTGGTGGGCCGACCTCCGATCGGGTCGCCACCGGGCAGCCCGTGGAGGTCGCGTGCGGTGCGCGAGCGAGCCACCAGAAGCCGCCGAGCGAGCGGATGCTCCAGCCCGCCGCGGCGAAGCGCCGCTCTGCCCGCCGCTCGTCCGCGGTTCGCGCTTCACCGTGGGTGATGACGACCAAGCCCAGCCCTGCCCGGCTCGCGGCGGCGACGGGGGTCGCAGGCGGGAGATACGTGAGCCGACGGGTGAAGCCTCGTCCGTCGAGGAGGTATGACGGGTCCTCCTCGCTAGCACAGCCCCGAGGCAGGCGTCGGCCGGCAGTGCCAGGTCGAGTGCGGCAAGGCCTTTGGCAGCGCCGGGCTGGCCGGCCGCCTCGACCGCCTCGACCCACGAGAGGTGCCAGGGGGCGCCGAGGCTCGAGCCGAGCTCCTTGGTCGTATCGCGCGTCACGGCCAGGCTCGCCACCAGCCCGCCTACGACGAGATACGAGACGATCTCGCGCCGGCCGCGGAACAGCCGGGCAAGGAGAGGCGCCGTCAGGACGACGGGGACGATCAGGAAGCGTCCCAGCCAGAGGTTGAATTGCGACCATAGGGCGAGCACGACGACGAACGTCGGCAGGGCCGTTGCGATCGCGGCGAGCCTCGGATCCTCTTGTCGTCGTGCGAACTGGGCGAGCGCGAGCAGCGGCACGACTGCCAGCACGATCCCGCCGACCGGCCCGAAGAACGACTGGCTCTCGTCCGAGACGTTGTTCAGCCCGCCGAAGAAGCCAGACTCGCTGCTCACGACGCCGCCCGGGCCCTTGACGGGTGAGCCGAGGTGGCGGGTCGCGACCGCGAGCGCCGCTCCACCGACGATCACGGCCGCCGGAGCGAGGAACGGAAGGGCGGCGCCTGACATGTCCAGGATTGCCCGACGCCGCGATTCACGCCGCCGGGCGCGCAGCACGACAAGGGCGCCGGCGCAGACCCCGACGAGCGTGAGGGCGGCGATCGGCTCCCGCCAGAGGTTCGAGAGGTCCATCGCCATGTAGAGGATCGAGAGCAGCGTCACGAGTGAGCCCGGATAGGACGGTGAGGCGGTGTGCTCGACCCGGCCGCCTCCGTGCCCGAGGAGGTGCCCGGTCTCGGCGAGGTTGAGGACGTAGGTCCAGCCGCCGAGGAGCACCAGGCCGGCGGCCGCTCCGCCGGCGGCGAGGACGAGTGCTCTTCGGCCACGCGTGAGCATCGAGCAGGGCGAGCGCAGGCCAGACGATGCCGGTGGTCAGCTTCGCCCCGAGCCCGACGGCGGCGCGGCGCCGCCGAGAACGGTCTCGAGCTGTGCCGTGCCGAGCAGCAGGCAAAGCGCCACGGCTGCGAGGGAGGCGGCGACGAGATCGTTCTGGGCTGTCGAGGCCTCGAGAGCGATCAGCGTGAAGGTCGCGAGTAGGAACGACGCGCAGGTGGACTGCCGTACGCCGTAGCCGAGCCGCCGCGCTCCCCCGTAGACGGCGACGAGGATCGCGAGCTCGGCGAGATACTGGGGCAGCGCGTAGAGCCGGTCGCTACCGCATGCGACGAAGAGGAACAGGAGCTGCTGCTCCGCCACCGGCTGGAACTCGTTCAACCGGTCGGTCGGCGCGTTCGGGATCCAGTAGACGCCTCCGTGGTGGACCCAGGCGGCGACCCGCGCCAGGTGATAGGTGAGCGAGTCCCAGTTGTTGGGCGGCATCACCAGCCCGAGTGTCAGCTCGTAGCCGAGGAGCCCGACGACGAGCACGACGAACGCCAACGTAACCGGGTCGGAGACAACCGCCCCGACCGCCGCTCGAACAGGGTCGAGCGGCAGGCCGGGCCGTCCTTGCCGCGCCCACCAGGCGACCGCGACGAGAAGCAGGAGCCCTTCGGCCAGCGCGAGCCCGCCGCGGTCCACCTGCCGCAGCGGAGAGAGAGCGAGCGTGACGACCCCGAGGTTCGAGACGAACGCCAGGTAGGCGACGAGGATGGTCGAGAGCGGGCTTCTCAACCGAAGCGAGAGCGCCCCGAGAAGCGCAACTGCGGCCGCGCATCCCAGCAAGGCGAGCCCGATCACGACGGACTCAGTCTCGCAAAGCAGTCGAGCGGCTGAGCACGACCACAGAAAATAAAGAGCCCCGGCTGCGGCACCCGGGGCTCTCTCTGTCAGGCGGTGCGCTCTTGAAGAGGTGTTCCCGAAGGACGGCTCTGCGGCACAGACGCCCTCGCTACTGACCTCGGCGCTACCCCCCGCACCTTCGCCGGAGTCCCGGCCCGTGCAAGGTGTGGCGCCACTCTAGAAGCGTGCGGACCTTGTGTCAAGTGCTCTGGTCAAGTACAAATCACCCTAACGAAGTTCACCGGTGCAACCCCAGATCCCATACCGTTTTGGTGCCACTTCAGGCCCCTCGGGGCCTCAGGTGGCTATATCCCTTTTGGGGGATTGCCGGGGTGTTTGCACTCCTGCACACTGCGCGAGTCGTGGCTGGAGCCTCATCCATGTCTGAGACGAATCTCGCTTCCGTCCCGGCTCGCGGGTCGCGGCTCGGCGACCGGCTGCGCCAGCTCCGGGTCTCGGCGGGGCTGACCCAGTCCGAGCTCGCTCAGGACAGGTTCTCGAAGGAGTACATCTCCCAGATCGAGCGCGGCAAGACGCGCCCGACCGCCGAGACGATCGAGTGGCTCGCCGTTCGCCTCGGGGTCGACTCGGCCTTCCTCGCAAGCGGCGTCTCGAGCGACGAGCGCGCCCGGGCGGAAGCTGTCCTCGCCCGCGCCGAGGCGCTGATCGAGCAGCGCGAGTACGACGCCGCGATCGACGAGTACGCGCACGCGCTCGGCCCGGTGGTCGCCACCGGAGCGGTCGAGCTTCAGGTTCGGCATCTCTCCGGCGAGGCCTGGGCGCGGATCCAGAAGGGCGAGGTGCGAAGCGCGATCGGCATGCTCGACCGTGCGCGCACGCTGGCCGAGGGCCCGTCGTTCTCGGATCTCGACCGGGCCCAGTGCCTCTTCCGGCTCGGAGCCGCCCGCTACCTGATCTCGAGCATCTCGACTGCGGTCGCGCTCTTCGGCGAGGCGCTCTCGCTCGCCGACCGCACCGAGCTTCCGGCAGACACGCTTCGCGCCAACATCCTCACGTGGCGCTCCCGCTGCTATCGCCGCCAGCGTGACTACGAGGCAGCGCGCGAGGACGTCGAGCGCGCGCTCGAGCTCGCCGAGGCGATGAACGACCCGCACTCGCTCGGCGCCGCCTACATGCAGGCCTCGCTCGTCGCCGAGCGCGACGGGCACTGGGTGCTCGCCCGCACCTACGCCGAGCGGGCCAAGGCGCAGTTCGAGGAGCTCGCCGACCGTGCGAGCGTCGGGAAGCTCCTCAACAACCTCGGCGGGCTCGAGTTCCTTCTCGGCAAGCCCGAGACCGCGATCGCGCGTCTCAAGGAAGCCGCCGCGGTCGCGCTCGAGCACGGCGACGACAACGACGTCGCGACGGCCGTCTCGTCGCTCGCCCAGGTCTACCTCAAGACCGGCGACCCCACGGCCGCCGAAGAGCACGCCCGCCACGCGCTGCGCCGGCTCGAGGGCCGCGAGGACCGGATGGACGAGGTCGGCAACGCGCGCCTCGTTCTCGGCCGCGCGCTCCTCGACCAGGGCCGGCTCGAAGACGCCGAGGGCGCGCTGGCCGAGGCCGAAGACGCGTTCGCCCAGCTCTCTTCCGGCGCCCACCAGGCGGCGGCGTGGGTCGCGCAGGGAGACCTCGCGCAGATGCGGGGAGACGACCGGCAGGCCGCCGTCCTCTACCGGCGCGCCGCCGAGACGCTCCAGGACTTCAGGTTCTGATGGTTCACCTCGATCAACGCAAGCAGATGAGAGGGGGTGAATCGAACTGTGGCGAAGCTCTTCCTCACCCCAACACGCATGCGTGTGCTGGTGCTCGGGATCAGCGTGATCGCGGCGGTTGTCAACGCCGGCTTTCACGACGGTCTCTAGGCCGTAGATCCTGCACCGTGACCGCGGCGCGGACCAACGGAAGATTGCGCCGCCGCGTCAGAGACTCAGCTTCACCGCACCACTGATCCACCGTTTCAAGCAATGCCACGGCTGATCTGCGGAGATCGTTTCATCAAGCCGTGATGGTCGGGTTTGGGTTCCCGTCAGGCAATCCGCAACGGAAGTCCCGCAAGACCCAGCACCACAACTGACGCGTTCCTTTCAAATGCCTGCCTGCGGCGGGCCGGCGAAGCCATCTCTCGCCGGCCCGCTTCACAGCCTCCCCGGCGGAACCCGCTCGCAGCACGGCGGAAATTTGCTCGCGCAGCCGTTGAAGGAATCCCTTCGCCGCACGCGAATCTCGCAGCACCCAACACCGTACCTCTCCCCTCGACGGCGGCCTTCCCCAGGCCGCCGTCAGTAATTCCGGGCCGGTTCGAGACGAGAGGCGCCGAGGCGCGCCGGTACAGTGGCCGGAATGGAGACGACGCTGCCGCGACTGCGCCGGCTCGCGGTCTCGGAGCAGACGTTCCGCCGCCTCGCCCTCCTGAGCGCGGTGATGCTCGTCGTGATCATCGGCTCCGGCGCGACGGTTCGGCTGACCGGCTCGGGGCTCGGCTGCCGGCACTGGCCGGGATGCCAGCCCGGCGACTTCTTCCCGGAGAAGGGCTACCAGTCCGACATCGAGTTCTCCAACCGGGCCGTGGCGACCGTGACGATCCTCGCCACGCTCGCAGCATTCGTCGCCGCCCTCAAGCTGCCGGGCGCGCCGCGCTGGCTCCGCTGGCTCGCCGGGCTGACGTTCGGCGGCACCGCGTTCCAGGCGCCGCTCGGGGCGATCACCGTCTACAGCGGGCTCAACCCGTGGGTGGTGATGTCGCACTTCCTGCTCTCGCTCGTCGTCCTGGCCCTCGGCGTCATCGTCGCGCTCGAGGCGTGGGACATCCGCGCCGAGCCGATGTCGCCGCGGATCCGGCAGCTCGCGGTGGTCGTGGCCGGAGCGTGCCTGCTCCTCGTCTTCAGCGGAATGCTCGCGACGGCCGCCGGCCCGCATGCGGGGAACGAGGACGTCCACCGGCTCTGGCAGTTCCACTCGGCGGTGTGGCTGCACGTCCGGGCGACCGCGGTCTTCGCGATCACCTTCCTCGTGCTGATCCTGTGGTTGAGCGCGGCCGCGGCGAGCTACGTCAAGCCTGCGCTCGGCGTGCTCGGGCTGCTCGTCGCGCAGATGGTGGTCGGAGAGGTGCAGTACCGCACGAAGCTCCCATGGGGCCTCGTGCTGGTGCACGTCGTGATCGCCTCGCTCGTCTGGGCGGCGATGGTGGTGTTCGTCGCGAGCATGTGGCGGCCCCGCCGGGTTGCGCCCCAGTAGGATGGCTTGATGGGGGATGGCGATGAGCTCCGGATCGGTGAGCGCCCGCAACTAGAGCGTCCCGTCCTGATCTGCTCGTTCCGCGGCTGGAACGACGGCGGCCAGGGAGCCTCGCTCGCCGGCGCCTATCTGGCCCGCGCCTGGCGGACGGAGCGGTTCGCCGAGATCGACCCCGAGAACTTCTTCGACTTCCAGATGACGCGTCCCCAGGTGTCGCTCGAGAACGGCGAGCGGCGCATCGAGTGGCCCGAGAACTCGTTCCACTACGCGCGCCTCACCCAGGCGGGCACTCCGGCCCGGCGCGACGCCGTGCTGCTCCTCGGCACCGAGCCGGGGCTCCGCTGGAAGTCGTTCACCGCGCTCGTGAGCGGGTTCGCCACGGAGCTCGGCACCTCGCTCGTCGTCACGCTCGGCTCCCTGCTCGCGGACGTCCCGCACACCCGGCCCGCACCCGTCACTGCGAGCGCCACCGACCCGGCGCTCCTCGAGGAGCTCGGCTTGCAGCCCTCGCGCTACGAGGGCCCGACCGGCGTCGTCGGCGTGCTCCACGATGCCTGCCGGGCGGCGGAGATCCCCTCGGTCTCGCTCTGGGCGGCCGTTCCGCACTACGTGCAGCTGACCCCGTCGCCGCGGGCGGCGAAGGCGCTGTGTGATCGGCTTGCCACGCTGCTGGAGGTGCCGCTCGACACGAGCGAGCTCGAGGAGGCGAGCCGCGCCTACGTCCAGCAGGTGAGCGAGGCGGTCGCAACAGACGAGGACACCGCCGCCTACGTCGACGAGCTCGAGAGCCGCTCCGAGGAGATCGAGGAGGGCGAGCTGCCCTCCGGCGAGACCCTCGCAGCCGAGCTCACCCGCTTCCTACGGGAGCGGGAAGAGGACGGCGAGGACACGCCGCCCGACGCGGGCTGAAGCCCCGTCCTAGCCGAAGGTGAATGCGTACGCCTGGACGCCGGGCGAGAACTTCAGGTGCAGCAGGGCATTCTCGGCCTTCGCCGAGTCGTGGAGGGTGTAGAGCTTGTACGCGCGCACGTCGATCGTCGAGGCCGGTTCGTCGCCGACCATGACGCTCACCTTGCCACGGCCGCCGAGGACGAGGTAGACGTCGCGGGCCTCGAAATGGAGGGTCAGGGCGGCCTTCATCCTGGCGACGATCCGCTGCGACTCCACTCGCCAGCTCCCCGAGTACGCGAGGTTGTTCAGCGGCACCGACACGGCCGCCGGGTAGCTCTTCACCTGGTCGTGCTCGACCGCGGCGCCGACGTAGCGCGTCGGGTCGAGGCGCTCGTAGCCGAGGTAGGACTCGGGAGTCGTCGTCTCCGTCGGCGTCGTGTCGGCCACGGTCGCGGCGGTCGTCTTCACGCCGAGGAGCTCCTTGATGTTCGCCTCCGTGCCCGCGTAGCTCCCCTCGCCGAAGTCGTAGGCGCGCAGGTGCCCGCGCTTGTCGATCAGGTACTCGGCCGGCCAGTACTCGTTCGAGTAGTTCGTCCAGGTGGCGAAGTTGTTGTCCTGCATCACCGGGTAGCGGATGCCGAGCCGCTTGACGGCGGCATCGACGTTCGAGGCGACGTGCTCGAAGGCGAACTCGGGCGAATGGACGCCGATGATCACGAGGCCCTTGTCGTGGTAGGCCGCGTACCAGGACTTCAGATGCGGCAGCGTGCGCAGGCAGTTGATGCATGAGTACGTCCAGAAGTCGAGCAGCACGACCTTCCCGCGGAGCGCGGGCAGTGTGAGCGGCTTCGAGTTGAACCAGTCGCCGCCGGCGATGAGCGGCGGGGCTGGGCCGTAGTCGGGGAGGGACACGCCGGGCTGGGCTCCCGTGCTCGCCTTCGCGGCGACGGCCTGCGGCGCCTTGTTGCCCGTGATCTTCGCGAGCTGCTTCTGAGCCGAGCCAGTGTCCTCGACGTGCTTCTGAAGCGCCTGGGTGTAGCCGGGAAGCGCGGTCTGGAAGCGCTGGTCGAAGTTGAAGCTGATCCCGATCGCAACGAGGCCGATGACGATCCCGGAGACGAGCCGCACGCGCTGGGCGTCCGCGCGGAGGCGCCGGGAGGCCCGCTGCCCGCCGAGCGCGATCAGGAGCATCGGCACGGCCGCACCGACGGCGTAGGCGATCGTGAGCAGGACGACCCTGAGCCCGATGTGATGCGTCGCGGCTGCGGCCGAGATGGCGCCGAGCGCAGGGCCCGCGCAGGGGACGAAGACGAGCCCGAGCGAGGCGCCGAGCAGGAAGCCGCCCCCGCCCGCCCGGAAGCGGGTCAGGCGCGCGAACGGCTTCTCGAGCAGCGTGCCGGCCTGCGGCACGATCAGGGTGATCGCGAGGACGAAGAGAAGCGCGATCGCGATGTCCCGCAGCAGGTCGTCCGGGAGCCCGAGCTTGTCGAGGATCCACGTCGCGAACAGGGTGAAGACGACGAAGCTGCCGATCAGCCCCGCGATGATCCGGTACGGCTTTCGGCCGGAGGCACCTCCGGCGAGGAGGATCGGCAGCACCGGGAGGACGCAGGGCGAGATTGCCGTGATCAGGCCCGCGAGGAGCCCGACGCCGATCAGGATCGCCATGCGTCGAGGGTAGCGCGCCCTCCCGCGGGCGGCTCGGTGCCGTCGGCTAGTCGGAGGAGGCGGTGGCGGGTGCCGAGCTCGGCGGGGGAGCGGCGTCGCCGTTGGCGGGCGCCTCTCCGCGTTGCGGCGCGTCGCCGTTCACGTGTGGCTCGCCGTTGCCCTGTGCCTGCGGCGGCTTGCGCCGCCGGCGGCGGCGCCGAGGCTCGGCCGCGGTGCCGGTACCGGGGCCGTTACCGTTGGCCGAGGCGTCCACCGGCTCCTGCGTTCCGGAGGCGCCGTTGCTCTCGGGGCCCTGGTCGGTGCCGTTCTCGCCCGGCTTGCGCTTGCGGCGGCGCCGGCGGCGCGTGCGGGACGGCCCGGTCTTGGGCGCCGGAAGGTCGTCCGCGAGGGCGGCGGCGATCTCGTTGATCGACCCGAGCCGCTCGCGTGCATCGTCGAGCAGGTTGGTCGCCCGCGGCGTGTAGCCCTCGGCCGTCGCGAGCAGCGCGGCGCCGACGTCGCGCGGCATCTCGAGGGCGGCCTTCACGAGCCTGGCGGCGTTCTCCTCGTGGCGGTTGCCGCGTGAGTTGGCGAGCGCGCCGAGCAGTCGTTTGGCGTCCGGGTACTCCTGCGAGGCCTTGCGGTCGAGCGTCTTGCGCACGGCGCGCGCGAGCTTCCACGTCCAGCGCGCGAGGATCTGGTCGGGGGCGTCGGGCTTCCCGTCGGCGATCGCCCGCAGGAGCGTGCGCACGCCGGCAGAGCGGTCCTTCTCCCAGGGCGGGGCCAGGGTGACGAGCGTGACGAGGTCGTCGAAGTCGGCACGGTCGACGCGCATCGACACCCGGTCGGCAAGCGCGATCAGCCGGAGCCGCCGGTTCGGGTTCTGGGCGGCGCAGGTGGAGAGGAAGGTCTCGAGCGCGCCCTTCGAGGCGCCGTTCTCGGTGAACTTCTGGACGAACGACTGGCGCTCGTCGAAGCGCATCTGCCGGCCGGCGATCGTCCCCCAGAACCGCTGCTCGTCGTCGTCGAGGAACTTGGGGTCGATGCGCTGCCACTCGCGCTGGATCACCGACAGCCGCCGCGCGACGTCGGGCGTGACCGGGACGAGCCAGTTCGCCGGCGTCAGCTTGCGCCGGGCCCGGCGCTGGGTGCGTCTTCTCGGGGCGGGCGTCACGCGCGCGCCCTCCCGGTAGAAGTCGGCTCCGAGCAGCGAATGCAGCGAGACGACGCGCTCGGTGTGCGTCGCGGCCTTCGGGACGAAGTCGACGACGATGCCGGCTTCCTTGCGCGGGTGGATGCGCATGATGCGCCCGATCCGCTGCTGGTAGACGCGCTTGGAGGCCGTCGGGGCGAGGTGCATGACGACCGTCGCGCGAGGTGAGTTCCAGCCTTCGGCGAGCAGCATCGCGTTGATCAGCACGTCGATCTCGCCGCGCTCGTAGGCCGCGAGGATCGCCGCGAGCCTCACCGGCGGGGTTCTTCCCGAGACCGCCTCGGCCTTGACGCCGGCGGCGCGGAAGGCGGTCGCGAGGTTGTAGGCGTGGTCGACGCCGGCGGCGTACACGATCCCCGGGGTGTCGTCGAACCGCTCGCGGTAGAGGGTCGCGGCAGCCATGTTCAGCGCCTCGTGGTCGAGTGCGTCCGCAAGGGCGCGCTCCTCGAAGTCGCCGCCGACGATCGGGACCGAGTTGATCGCGGCGACGGGCGGGACGCGGAGGCAGCGAAGCGGGGCGATCAGCCCGCGCCGGGCCGCATCGGCGAGGGGAAGGTCGTCGACCGACGCCGGGAAGACGTCGGAGACCTGCTTGGCGATCAGCTCCTCGGTCGCGGTCATGCCGATGTAGATCGGCTCGCTGAGGCTCCGGATCGCCGCCGAGGTCTTCTCGCCGAGGGCGGTGTGCGCCTCGTCGCAGATCACGAGCTGGTAGGCGGTGCGGGAGACCTCGCCGACGTGGCGGGCGAACCACGCGTAGGTCTGGATCGTGATCGGGTTCGAGCGCTTCGGCTTGCTGCCCGTCAGGATCGTCTCGGTGAGGCGGTCGCCGTAGCCATGGTCGGTGAGCTCGCGGCGGAACTGGTCGACGAGCAGCCGGCGGTGGGTGAGGATGAGCACGCCCTCGGTGCGGGCGGCCTCGACGAAGCCGGCGGCGGCGATCGTCTTGCCGGACGCGGTCGGATGCCGGAACCGGTAGCGGCGGGCGGCGCCGGGATCCTCGGCGAGCGTGGGCCGGACGTCCTCCTCGCTCTCCTCGTCGACCTCGACCGGGAGATCGTCTTCCTCGTCGTCTTCCTCGACGACCTCCTCGACGTGACCGTTGCCGTTGCCGTTGCGGTCGTCTTTCTCGACCGCCGCGATCAGCTCGGTGAGCATCCCTGCGAGCGCGTCGACCTGATGGCGGCGCAGCTCGGTGCCGGAGGCGAGATGCGGGGGCTTCTCGGAGAGCACGCGCTCGAGTCCGAGCATGAGCGCGAAGCGCACCTTCCACTCCGAGGACGGCTCAGGTAGCCCAGCATCCATCTCGGCGATCGCGCTCTCGAGCGCCCGCCTGATCGCTGAGCCGGACCGCAGGGAGGCGGCGGGGTCGTCGTCGGGCCGAAGGAACGGCTCACCCGCCCAGGCTTCGGCTCGGAGTGCCGCGGCTTCGAAGCCGGCGGACGTCTCCACGACATCCAGAGATTGCGTAAGCGTCTCGTGCATGGGTGCGACACGATGCTCGTGCCGCCTCTACAGATCGGCTCCGCAGGTACCCCCTGGAAGCCGCGATCACACAATAGCCGATCACACGCCTCGGATGTGGTCGAGCGCTCTTTGGCGGAAATGCCTGCTCCTGGGGCTACTGGCGTTTCGCGAACGCGCTCGCCTGCGTGCGGACGACGCCGACGAGGTTCGCGAGTGCGATGTTCACGTCGGTCGCGTGCAGGCCCCACCCGGGCCCGTATAGCGGCCGGACGACCGGGCGGGTGTCGCCGGGGACGCGGATGCGCGTGATCTGGAGCCAGCTCGCGGTGCCCGACCGCATGCAGCGGGCGGTGTAGAGCCCGGGGAAGGAGACCCAGGGTGTCGAGACGCCCGCAAGGGCCGCACCGGCCGTCAGCCGCAGCACCAGGGTTGGGAAGAGCGGGTCGACGGGCTCGGCGGCAAGCGAGCCGGGCGCCGCCGGGTTCACGCACATGACGTGGCTCGCCGAGCTCGGGTCGCGACCGAAGCGGGCGCCGGCCGGGGGAGTGCTCGAGAAGCTCGAGTACGCGATCACGCACCCCGTGTCGCCGGTCGACGAGCAGGGCGGGACATGGGGGAGCGTCGAGCCGGCGGTGCCGCTCTTCCCGGCCGGGCCGTTGCCGGCGAGCACCTGGCCGCCGAGGAGGATCGCCGAGACGAGAAGGCGACGCAGCTTCGGGTCGGGGTCGATCGTGGTCTTGATCAGCTCCTTGAGGATGTACGCGCCCTGGGAATGGCCGATGAGCACGACGCCGCGCCCGTCGTTATCGTGGGCGAGGTAGTCGCGCCAGGCGGCGACGAGACTCGTGTAGGCCTCGATCGGGCTCGCGTGCAGCGACGGCGTGGTCAGCCCGCGGTCGGTGATCTGGCGGTACATCGGCGCGTACACACGGCACACCTGCGAGAACTGTGCCGCCTGCGCCTGGGCGACGACGACCTCGGGAAGCTGGACCCGGAGGTCGGAGTTGCCGCGGTCCTCGTCGCTCACGGTCGGGTACACGTAGAAGCAGTCGATCGGAGGGGCCGCCGCAATCGACGGATGCGTGACCGTCGCCGACCCGTCCGCGCGCACGGCGGTCGTCGCGAGGCTGCCGGCGCAGGGATCGGAGGGCCTGCCCGGGAAGCAGAGCCAGACGGTGTGCCCGGTGGAGGCCTTCGGTGCGGGAGCCGCCGTCGTCGCGGGCGGTGTCGTGTGACCGCCGCAGCCTGCGAGCGCCGCCGTCGCGGCCAGGAGCATCAGGATCGGCCGGCGCGTCGGCATGCGTCCACGATACGTCGCCCGGTTGCCTGTTGGTGGGCACGATGTCGGGCGTGAGCGCCCGCGGGGCCGTGGAGTGGGAGGAGCATGTCGAGCGGGAGCAGTCCCGCTACGAGGACGGGATCGCTCGGATGGCGCCGGAGCAGCTCGTCCGGCTGGGCAACGCGGCCTACGGCGCAGGGCTCGCGCTCCTGATGCTCGATCGCCGCGGTGAGGCCTCGGTCTGGCTCGATCGTGCCGCCGTCCGCTGGCGGGAGAGCTGGGAGCACGCGCCGGCGGCCTCGTGGGGCCGTCCGCTCGGCTCGATCAAGGCGGCGCTGATCGGGGGCCGGGACGCCGACGCCGCGGGCCATGCCGACTGGGCGCTCGGGCTCGGCGTGCTCGAGGCCGGCTCGCCGATCGGCCGCTACGCGGGTGTGCTTGCCCTTCTCGTCCTCGATCGCGACCGGGAAGCCGCTGCCGTGGCGGAGGCGTTGCGGGGCCGCGACGACTTCCCGGACGACGTCGCCTCGGCGCTCGAGTGCCTTGCGACTCTCGACCGGAACGGCTACGCGGCGGCGATCGACTCGGTGCTCGGATCGTTCGAGAGCCGGGAGGGATACCTCGAGGACGTCCCGGTCGCCGACACGGTCATCGCCCTGCAGCGGCTCGCCGCACGGCGCGAGCTCGCGGCCGACCTGCGGCCGTCGGCTCTGCTTCCTGCCTAGAGCAGGCTCGCCGCGGCGCCGTCGAGGTAGACGGTGACCGGCCCGGCGCCCTCGCGGAGGAGGCTGGCCGGAACGTGCTCGCTCACCGGGCCTGCGAACGCGCGGGACACCGCATCAGCCTTGTCCTCGCCGGTTACGAGCAAGCAGGTCCGCGGCGCCGCGAGCAGCACGGGGAGGGTCAGCGTGATGCGATCGACCCAGGGCTCGAGCCCGGCCGGACCGCTCGTGACGAGGCGGTCCCGCTCGGCGAGCTGCGGCGACCCGGCAAAGAGGGAGGCGATGTGCCCGTCGGAGCCGAGCCCGAGCAGGAGGAGGTCGATCTCGACGCCGGCGAGGTCGCGCTCGTACTCCGCTGCCGCCTCTGCGGGCGGGAGCTCGCCGCGCATCCTGTGCACCTCGGGCTGCTGCTCGAGCCGTTCGAGGAGCGTGCGCTTGGCCAGGCCGTAGTTCGAGAGGTCGTCGTCGGGCGGCACGCAGCGCTCGTCTCCCCACCAGAGGGAGGCGCCGCTCCAATCGCGGGTCCGTGCTGCCAGCTCGTATGCGTGCCCGACCGAGGAGCCGCCGGTCAGGACGATCGTGGCTCCGGCACGACCGAAATCGGCGAGGATCGTTCCGACCTCGGAGATCGGGTCCTCGGAGACCCGAAGCTCGACGTCACTCATCGCCGCGTGCGAGCTCCTTGCTTCGTTCGTTCGCGGCGTTGATCGCGTTCAGGAACGCTGCTCGCACTCCCGCTTGCTCGAGCTCGCGGATCGCTCTCGTGGTCGTTCCGCCGGGTGAGGTGACGAGCTCGCGCAGTTCGACGGGATGGATGTGCTCGTCCCGGAGCAGCTTGGCGGTTCCGAGCATCGTCTGGACGACGAGCTTCGTCGAGATCTCCCGCGAGAGCCCGAGAAGAAGGCCTGCGTCGATCATCGCCTCCGCGAGGAGCGCGTAGTAGGCGGGGCCCGAGCCGGAGACGGCGGTGATCGCGTCCATCTGCTCCTCGGGGACCTCGACGACCGCCCCGACCGCGCGAAGTACGGTCCCGGCCCGGTCGAGATCCTCACGGGTGGCGTGCTTGCCCGCGCACATGCCGGCGATGCCCTCGTGGACGGTCGACGGTGTGTTCGGCATCGACCGCACGACGGGCACGTTCGCTCCGAGGTGCCGCTCGATCCGGGAGGTCGGGATCGCCGCGGCGACGGAGAGCACGGTCTGCTCCGGGGTCAGGAGGTGGCCGATCTCACCGAGGAGCGTCTCGATGTCCTGCGGCTTGACCGCGAGGACGACGACGTCGGCTCCCTGGATCGCCTCGGCGTTCGAGATCGTGGTCTCGACGCCGTGGCGTTCATGCAGCTCGGCGGCGCGTTCCTCGCGCCGCGAGCTCGCGATGATGTCTGCCCAGTCGGAGCTACGCAGCCCGGCGAGGAGGGACTCGCCGATCTTGCCGGTGCCGAGAATTGCGATGCGCATCCTGCAAGCCTACGAGTCCGGCGTGGTATCCCGCCAGCAGGTACACGCTCGCGAGGCCGGCCCACTCGCCGTAGGGCTCGAGCAGGACGTCGGTCTCCTCGGCCTCGACGTGCCTTCCCCAGAGCGCGGCGGCGAGCTTGACGAGCCCGAGATCGCGGGCGAGGCCGCGCTCGTAGCGGCCGAGGCCCTCCAGGCAGACCACGCCCGCGGACCAGGGCCCGAGCCCGCGCTCGCGCTCGAGGCGCTGGGCGGCGATCTCCGTCGGAAGCGCCCGGAGCACCTCCAGGTCGCCGGCGCGGCAGAGACGGAGGAGCGCGGCGCCTCGGCGCGTGCCGAGGCCGAGGCTCCGGAGCTCGGCGCTCGAGAACCGTCCGAGATCGGTGCCGGTGGGCGGTGCGTGGAGCCCCGCGAGTGCCGGCGTCGCAGAGCGAATCACGACCCGCTCGATCTGGCGCGCGCGGCTCGCGGTGATCAGCTGGCCGGCGAGCGCGCGGAGCAGGGCATGGGCGACCGTGGCGGTCCTGAGCGGGCGCAGCCCGCGGAGGTGGCGGATCGCGCCCGAGAGCATCGGGTCGCCGGCAAAGAGCCCCAGGAACTCCGAGTGGTCGTCGTCGATGGCGAGCACGAAGCGCATGCGCTCGAAGCCGGCCTCGGTTCCCGCCTGGATGCACACCGCACCGTCGGGCTGCTGCCACGCCCGCGCGGCCTCGACGCCGTCGGAGCCGGGAACGAGCGCGGTCAGGACCCCGTTGCGAACGATCCGGGTCGCGTCGCTCCCGTGCCTGACCGAGAGCCGGAACGAGTAGGGCCCTCGGGGCCTGACCTCGGCGGCGATCACCGCGAGACTGTAGTTGCGGCACCGGCGCGAACGCGAGCCGACGCGCTCCGGCCGCGACGAGCCCGGATCGCTTCGACGCTCCCCGCCCGTTCCGTACTCCCCACCCAGGGTGGGGATGCCGGCCCGCCACCCTCACAGCCAATTCTACGAGCCGCTGTGTGCCGTGTCTGTGCCGTCTTCGTGCCAGATCTGTGTCGATTTCACAGCCTCGAAGTGGGTCGCCCCTTCGGAACCGGGTACAGGCCGGGCCTTGTCAGCGGTCTGCGGCGAGCGACTCGCCCTGGAGGTTCGAGGCCACCTCGGCCGCGCGCTCGAACACGTCGAGCGCCTCGAGCTCCCGCGAGATCCCGCGAAGGTAGCGCCCGTAGGAGCGCAGCACGGCGGCGTACTGGCGCACCGTCCCGTACTCCGCCAGAAGCGAGATCGCCTCCTGGTAGGCGTCGTCCGCGCCGGCGCCGTCAGCCTGCGCGCGCGCCTCGGCGATCGCCCACCAGACGTTGCCCCGCTCGTTCGGCAGGTCGGCGGTGAGCCCGAGTGCCTGCTGCCCGAGATGCTCAGCCCCGGCGGGGTCGCCGGCTGCGGTCGCGCACATCGCCTGCATCCTCCGGATCACGCCGAGATCGTCGCTGTCGGGCCGCGGCCCAAGCAGCCGCTCGGCCTGGTCGAGGTGATGGAGGGCGCCGCCGAGGTCGTCGCCGGCGGTGATCGTCGCGTCCGCGCACGCGATGTGGGCGCGCGCGAGATGGACGGTGTCCTCGGTGGCCTCGAGGAGCGCCACGGCGCGGCGGAAGTTGTCGAGAGCGGCGAGCGGCCTCGCCTGCTCGAGCGAGATGCGACCGAGCGACCAGTAGAGCCGGACACGCGTGTAGCGGTCGGCGGCCTCGCCGGAGTTCGCGAAGACCGAGGCGACGACGGCCTTCGCCCGCTGCAGCTCGCCCAGGTCGGTCAGGGCATAGCTCAGATACGTGCTGTACCGGATCCGGGCGGGCAGGTTCTCGACGTCCGCCCGGTCGAGATGCCCGAGCGCGTCCTCGAAGAGCGACACCGCTTCCCGCGGCGATCCGCTCGCGGCGTAGGCGCGGCCGAGCGTCGAGTACACATCCGGCCGGGCCTCGGGCGTGACCAGCTCGGAGCCGACGACACGGGAGAGCTGGTCGATCGTCTCGGCGTAGTCGCCGCGCGAGGCAGCCTCGAGGCCGAGGACGATGTGGGCGCGGATCGTGGCGGCGAGGTCGGCGCTCGCCTCGGCCTCCTCGAGCAGGTCGCGAACGCTCGCCGCGTCGGCCTCGCGGTCGAGGCGCAGGCGAAGCTCCTGCTCGGCGAGGCGGAGCTCGCGAAGCTCGGCCGCGTCGAGCTCCGAGCCGGTCTCGAGGTACTCCGGCGTGACGTTGAGCTTCCGGGCCAGCATGCGCAGCGCCTTGACCGACGGCGAGCGCGCGCCGGCCTCGATGCGCGAGATGTACGCGTAGGTGATCCCGGGGGACGAGAGGTCGCGCTGCGAGAAGCCTTGTTCGAGCCGGAGGCGGCGTAGTCGATTACCCACCGACTCGGTGCGCGAGTGCCCATCCGCGGCCACGACAACACGCACTATGCCTGCCTTGCGAGACAACGTCAATTCAGCCATGACAGATGATGACAGGATTGACAACAAATGAATTGTGGTGTGTGCTGGGGTGGCTAGCGGACGCTCACAACTCGCTCGAGGGAAGGAGGTGTGCTCGATGACGATCGTCTCTCCACGGCTGCGGCTCGCGCTCGTGGCAATCGGCTCAGCCGCAGTTGCGGCCTGGCTCGGCGGCTGCCCCTGGGGCCCGTAACCGGGCGACCGCGGTGCCGCTCGGGGGCCGCCGGCGCACCTCGGATCCGTGCGGGCGGAGGCAACAGCCCTCCGCCCGCACGGTTAGGCTCAGGCGATGGTCGACCGGGCGGCGGCTCGTATCTCGCTGCGGAGCCGGGAACGGAAGCTGCGCCTCTTCCTCGAGCTCTTCCATCCCGGCCCGGAGACCACAGTCGTCGACGTCGGCGTCACCGATGCGCCGTTCGGAGCGGGCTCGAACGACAACTTCTTCGAGGCCCGCTACCCCTGGCCGGCGCAGATCACCGCCGTTGGCAACACCGGCCTCGATCGCTTTGCAGCCGCTTTTCCCGACGTGACCGCCATCCAGGCGGACGGGCGCAGCCTGCCGTTTGCCGACGGGGCGTTCGAGCTCGGCTTCTCCAACGCCGTCGTCGAGCACGTCGCGGGCGGCCGCGAGGGGCAGCGGGCGTTCGTCCACGAGCTCTGCCGTGTCGCCGGGCGCGTGTTCGTCACGACCCCGAACCGCTGGTTCCCGATCGACCCCCACACACTGCTGCCCCTCGCGCACTGGCTGCCCGACGGCGAGCCGAGACGGCGGCTCCTCCGCGCTCGCGGGTTCGACGACGTGCTCGATCCGCTCGGGCCGGCCGAGCTTCGGGCGCTCTTTCCCTATCCCGTTAAGGTGATCAACCAGGGCATGACCCTTGTGGCGGCAGGCCCGCTTTGAGCTCTGCCCTGCTTAGAGCCTCTTTCACAATGAGCACGGGCCGCCTGGACGCGCTGGGCACGCGCTCTGCGTCGTCCTCAGTCGCCCCAATATCGCAGAGGATATTGGGGCTCCCTGCGTCCTACCAGAGCACGCACCCATCACGCCCAGTCAGCGCGAGGTCATTGTGAAAGAGACTCTCAGGCGCCCGGTCTGGATCCTGCACGCCTTCGTCGTCGGCCTCGCCCTCCACAACTTCGTCATGGCCGAGCTCTACGCCGCCGGCATCCGCGGTAACGCGCTCGACGTCGTCGCGGCGTGGAAGGACGCGCTACTCGCCGTCGGGCTCGTCCTCGTGCTCCGGCTGCACGGCTCGCTGCGGTTCAGACCGGCTCCGGTCGACTGGCTCGCGCTCGGCTACGGCGCGCTCGTCGTCGTCTACAGCCTCGTGCCCCAGCACGTCCTCGGCGGCTCGGCGTCCCATCACGGCGTGCTGCTCGGGGCCCGCGAGGATCTTCTCCCGGTCGGCGCCTACCTCTTCGGACGGGGCCTCGACCTCACGGTGCGCGAGGCGCGCTGGCTCGGGGTCACCGTCCTCGCGAGCGCGGCCGGCGTCGCGGCCTTCGGCCTGATCGACATCTACACGATCCCGCTCTCGTGGTGGCGAGGGTCGGGCGTCCCCGACTGGTTCCATCACCAGCTCGGCTTCGACTACACCGGGCTCTCCAACCTTCCCGAGAACTTCGTCTACAACACCGGCAACGAGCATCCCCTGCGGCGGCTCGTCTCGGTCTTCCTCTCGCCGCTCGCCACCTCGTACATGCTCGTCGTGACGCTGCTGCTCGCGACGACCTGGCGCCTGCGCCTTCGCGCCCCGCTCGCTCTCTGGCTCCCGACGGTCGCGCTGCTCTCGGCCGGGCTGCTCTGGACCCACTCCCGCTCCTCGTACATCGCGCTCGCCTTCGGGCTCGTCGTCTTCGCGCTCGTCCGGCCGCAGTGGCGCGTGCAACTGCTCGGAGCTGGCGTTCTGGTGGTCGTCGTCGGCCTCGCGTTCGTGAAGGTCTATCCCCACGTCGCCCCGTCGACAACCTTCACCGCCCAGGAGCTGAAGGAGCAGAGGCAGAACGCCCACAAGCCTGGCTCGGGCCCCGCCGTGAGCGGCTTCGAGGATGCGAGCACCTCCAGCCACCTCCGGAGCCTCCGCGAGGGGATCAAGAGCGTCCTCCGCCATCCTCAGGGGTTCGGCCCCGGCAACGCGGGCTCGACCGCGTCGCGGACGAACGTGACGGTCGAGGCCGGCGAGTCGACCTATACGCAGATCGGCTCCGACGCCGGCCTCGCCGGCGGCCTCCTGTTCGCCGCGTGGTGCCTCGCGCTGCTCGGGCGCGTCACCCGGTGCACCGCGTGGCTCGGCGCCGCCTTCGCCGCGATGCTCGCTCTCGGACTGCAGACCGACATCATCGGCGTGCCGTGGGTTGTCTGCCTCCTCTGGCCGCTCGCAGGCTGGCGCGTCTCGCATCCGGACACATAGAACTCGAACCAAAATGAGCGACGCTCACTTTGGTTCGAGTTCTTAAGAGCTCGCCCGCGTGAAGTTGTGCCAACTCTGTGTCGGGCCGGAACGGACACTAGGCAGCGGCACTCGGCCGTCCTACCGTCTGTCGGATGCGCATCAGGCTTCCCGATCTGCTCGTCGGCCTCGCCGTCATCGCCCTCCTCGCGTTCGCGTTCCTGCACCTCGGCCGGCGTAAGCCGCCGGAAAGCGCGGTGCTCGCAAGCCCGACGCTGACACCCGGCTCGCTCAACCCGGCCGTGACGCAGACGACGATCCACTCCACGATCTGCGTCCACGGCTGGACTGCGACCGTGAGACCCGCCTCGAGCTACACCTCGGCGCTCAAGATCGAGCAGATGCCGAAGTACGGGGAGAGGGGCCCGCCCTCGGCCTTCCAGGAGGACCACCTGATCAGCCTCGAGCTCGGCGGCAATCCGACCGACCCTCGGAACCTCTGGCCCGAGCCATACCCGCGAGCCTCCGACGTCGACAAGATCGAGAACGCCCTCAACGCCCAGGTCTGCTCGGGCAGGCTGAGCCTGGCGCAGGCCCAGCACGACGAGTCCGCCCTCAAGCACATGCACGGTTGACGGCCGCGCGGCCGGCGCTTGCCGGTCTGGCACTCTTCCGCCGTGGCAATCGATCCCCGCGTCGACATCGGCCATGTGCACCTGAAGGTGGCCGACCTGGAGCGAGCGCTCGAGTTCTACGAGGGCGTCCTCGGCATGGAGGTCCAGGCGCGGTACGGCGAGCAGGCCGCGTTCGTCTCGGCCGGCGGGTACCACCACCACATCGGGCTGAACACCTGGGAGTCGGAGGGAGGCTCGCCTCCTCCGCGGGGAACGACCGGTCTCTACCACGTGGCCATCCGCTACCCGGACCGGAGCACACTCGCCGACGCGCTCCGGCGGGTCGTCGGGGCCGGCATCCCGCTCGAGGGCGCCTCCGATCACGGAGTCAGCGAGGCGATCTACCTGCGTGACTACGACGGAAACGGCGTCGAGCTCTACCGCGACCGGCCCGTCGAGGACTGGCCCCGCCCCGACGAAGGCGGTGGCGTGGCGATGTTCACGAAGCCATTCGATCTCCAGGCTCTGCTCGACGAGAACCCACCCGAAGGGAGCTAGCGATGCGTGCCGTGCGCCTCCACGAGCTCGGCGGGATCCCGCGTGTCGAGACCATCGAAGATCCGCCTGCGGGCCAGGAGCTCGTGCGTGTCTCCACCGCCGCGCTCAATCCGGTCGACGTCTCGATCGCGAACGGCCGCTTCTACGGGGGCACGCCCGAGCTGCCCTACGTGATCGGCTCCGAGGCGGTCGGGGAGACCGCCGAGGGCCGCCGTGTCTGGCTGCGGCAGCGGGAGTCGATGGCCGAGCTCGTTGCGCCCGAGGGCTGGCAGTTCGAAGTGCCCGACGGAGTCTCCGACGGGCAGGCTCTCGCCTGCGGGATCGCCGGGCTCACCGGCTGGCTCGCGATCACCTGGCGAGTCCAGGTCGGACCGGGCGACGTCGTGCTCGTCCTCGGGGCGAGCGGAACGCTCGGCGGCACCGTCGTCCAGGGAGCGAAGCTGCTCGGCGCGCACGTGATCGGCGCAGCGCGCCGGGTCGACGGGATCCCGGCGGCGGCGGACGAGGTCGTCGCCCTCGACGGCGAGACTCCGCTTCCCGCGGCGAGCGTGATCATCGACGGTCTCTGGGGTGAGCCCTTCGAGCGTGCGATCGCAGCGGCAAAGCAGGGCGTGCGCGTCGTCCAGCTCGGCCAGTCCGCCGGCGCCACGGCAACGCTGCGCTCGGACTGGGTGCGAGGGAAGAACGCGAACATCTACGGGCACCCGGTCTTCTCGACCCCCGAGGACGTCGCCCGGGACGCTTTCCGCGAGCTCTGCGAGCACGCGCGCGACGGGCGGATCTCGTTCGAGCTCGAGCGCTACGGCCTCGACGAGCTCCCCGAGGCCTGGGAGCGCCAGTCCTCGGGAAGCCCCCGCGCGAAGATCATCGTCGAGCTGAGCTCAGCTGAGCTGAGCTGAGCTGAGCTGAGCCGAGCCGAGCCCGTCGCGAGGTCAGCGCCGGTGCTGCCCTCCCGGCTCTTGCACTGTTGACGAAAGGCAACAGCATGCGCTACGCTCGCCCGGTCCCTGCGGCGCCCCTTTCGATCCAGGAGGCGCGAACGATGGTCACGAGATCCACGCAGAAGCCCGCCGGCCCGCGAGTCGGCAAGCTCGGGAAGCTTCCGCCCCGGCCCGACGAACGGACGCTTGCGCTTGCCCGCTACGTCGAGCGAGCGGCACTGCCGGCGCCTCCCGACACGCTCGATCTCTCTCGAGGCGTGCACGAGTGGCCGATGTACGGCAACGACCGGATCGGCGACTGCACCACCGCGGCGGCAGGGCACATGATCGAGGCCTGGAGCGCCACCGCCACCAAGCAGGCCTTCGAGGTGAGCGAGCAGGCGGTCCTCGCCGCCTTCGACGCGGTGAAGATCGTCGATCCGATCACCGGCGAGGAGGGAGCACTCGAGCTCGACGTCCTCAGGCGCTGGCGCAAGGAGGGCATCGGCGAGCACCGGATCGGGGCCTTCGCTGCGGTCGAGCCCTCCGATCACGAGCTCGCCCGGACGGCGGCCTACATCTTCGGCGGCCTCTACATCGGGCTGCAGCTGCCTTTGCGGGCCCAGGAGCAGCGGGTCTGGGACTGGGCGGGCAGCCTCGAGGGCCGCGACGCACCCGGCTCGTGGGGAGGGCACGCGGTCGACGTCGTCCGCTACGACGATGCCGGCCTGACGGTGGTGACCTGGGGAATCCTCCAGAGGCTCACGTGGTCATTCTGGGATCACTACTGCGATGAGGCCTACTGCGCGATCAGCCCGGACTTCCTCTCGGGCGGGCGCACGCCGAGCGGGATGAAGATGCAGGCGCTCGAGCGCGACCTTCGGCTCGTGACCGGCGGTGAGTCGTGATCCGCCGCGCCGCCCTCTATCGCGTCTCGATCCACTCGAAGGGCAAGAACGCGGCGCCCCGCTCCTTCGGAGACATCGACGGTGCCGGCTCGAACGCCGTCGATGCGCTGGCCGGGATGCTCACGAGCTTCTCCGAGCCGAGCGAGGACGGCTCCAGGCTCGTGCGCTCCCTCCATGCCCAGGCGGACGGCGACGAGGTGTTCGCGGTCGTCCAGTACGGCCAGACGGGGATTGCCGCAGACATCGTCTCGCCGGCCGGGGACATCCGTCTCAGGCAGAGCCCGGACGACGAGCAGCTCGTGCGTTGCGGGTGCCTGTTCAGGCTCCCCGCCGGGGAGACGGTGGGCGCACTCGCCGTCGAGATCGACGACGGTCGCGGGATCAAGGGGCTCGTCGAGCAGGCGCTTGCGAAGGCGTTCCAGGCGCGCTTCCCCTCGCTCGTCCTCGCGATCGAGCCGGCCGCCGACCCGGCTGAGCTCCGTGTTGCTGTCACCGACGACGCGATCGAGACCGTCGAGCTCGTCCGCAAGGAGATGCCGGACCGGCGCACGATTCCCGATCTTGCCAAGTGGCTCCCACCCGGGGCAGGCGGGCGCGTACGGCTGGAGATCGGGGCGGGATCGCCCGGGGCTCACATCCGAGGCGAGACGGTTGGGCAGGCCCTCGACGGCGACGGCGCCGCCCTGGCCGAGCTCTCGCGCTTCGCGGGCATCACCTTCGACGCCGTTCTCGTCGGGGTGAGGCTTGCTGACGGCACGCGGCGCGTGTTCGACCTCGCGAAGCAGAGAGCAGGTCGCGCCGCGGCCCGAGAGCTCACCGGTGTCGAGCTCGACGCCGACGGCGAGCCGACCGAGGATTCGCTCCTGGCGGCGCTTCGGCCGCTGCTCGAGGCCGCGAGCGAGACACGGTGAGGGAGCTGCGTATCCTCGAGGCATGGACGTTCGAGGCATGGAGCCGCTCAACGTCTCCGACTACGAGCGGCTTGCCGCCGAACGTCTCGATCCGGCCACGCTCGCCTACTTCGCGGGCGGCGCCAACGACGAGCTCACCCTTGCCGACAATCGCGCCGCCTTCGGCCGCTGGGTGCTGCGCCCACGGGTCCTGGTCGACGTCGCAGAGGTCTCGACCTCGACGACGATCCTCGGGAAGGAGCTCGCCGTGCCGCTCCTCGTCGCGCCGGTCGCCTATCAGCGGGTTCTTCACCCGGACGGCGAGGTCGGCCTCGCCCGCGCGGCCGCCGCGGCCGGGACCGTCTACTGCATGTCGAGCCTCGCGACGACGAGCTGGGAGGAGCTCGTCGTGACAGGTGCGCGGCGCTGGTTCCAGCTCTACGTGCCCCGCGATCGCGGCCTCCGCGACGAGATCCTCTCGAGCGTCGGCGAAGCCGGATTCGAGGCGGTGCTCCTCACCGTCGACGTGCCGGTCCCTGGTCGCCGCGAGCGAGGCCTTCGCGACCAGCTCGTCGTGCCCTACGAGCTCGGGACGCCGGGTTACACCGCGAATGGCCTGACCGCCGCAACGGCCATTCAGGCCATGTCGGCGTCGGTCGCATGGGCCGACATCGAACGGTTCTCCGAGCTGTCGGGACTGCCCGTGATCGTCAAGGGGATCCAGACCGCCGAAGACGCCGCCCTCGCGTGCGAGTCGGGCGCCGCGGCCGTCGTCGTGTCCAATCACGGCGGCCGCCAGCTTGACGGCGTCGCCGCGACGCTCGACATCCTTCCCGAGGTGATCGAGGCCGTCGCCGGGCGCCTCGAGGTGATGCTCGACGGGGGGATCCGGCGCGGAACCGACGTCGTCAAGGCGCTCGCGCTCGGCGCCCGGGCCGTGCTGGCCGGACGTGCTCCGGTCTGGGGGCTTGCGGTCGGAGGCGAGGGCGGCGCGAGGCACGTGCTCGGGCTGCTCCAACAGGAGCTCGCGCTTGCCCTTCAGCTGCTCGGATGCCGTTCACCTGCCGACGTGCAACGTTCGCACATCGCTCGCCGCGCCTGACTGCACCACCAACGCCTAGGTGCCTCGCGCGGGAGAGCAACGGACAGCCGCCGATATCCGGTCGGCGACTCCTACCATGTGCATAGGCGTTGCCGTGGTACCGTTCCGCCTCGGTTGTTGACGCGGAACGGCCGCAAAGAGAGGTCACGACGAGACGGAGCAGTGCGGACATGACAGCAGTGGGGACATGACAGTGGTGCGGGCATGACGATGACCAGAGGGAGACTGCTCGGCCGCGGTGCGCTCGGAGGCGCGGGCCTCCTCACCGGGTCGAGCGTGCTCGGCGGGCTCGCGGGTGTCGCGAGTGCCGCGAGTGCCGCGAGTGCCGCGAGTGCCGCATCGCTCCCCGTGCAGGACCTCGCCTATGCCCGCCTCCTGGTCGGCGCCGAGCTCCTCGCGGCCGACTTCTACTCCCAGGCGATCAGCGCCGCCACGACGAGCGCACCGACGACGAAGTACCTGAAGCGGGCCTATCTCAACGAGCAGGAGCACTACGTGTCGGTTGCCGGGATCCTCACCGGCTCGGGCAGCACGCCCGCCCAGGCCGGCGACTTCGACTTCAGCTACCCGACCGGCACGTTCGAGAGCGAGGCGGCACTCGCAGCCTTCGGCGCCAAGCTGGAGGCGACCCTGCTCGGCGCCTACCTCGGCGCGATCGCTGGGCTCCAGACCGACTCGTTCAAGGCAGGTCTCGCCTCGATCGCCGCATGCGAGGCCCAACACGGCTCGTACTTCTCGACGCTCGCGGGCGGCAAGGCCTTCAACCTCTCGTTCCCGCCGGCGCTCACGATCGAGCAGGCCTCGGATGCCTTCGATGCCTACACCTCCTAAGAACTCGAAAGGAGCACCCATGAGGCTCACCTCGATCCGTCTCCAGGCGACCGCGCTCCTCGTCGTCGGGCTCCTTGCCTGCCTCGGCGCAACGGGCGCATCGGCCAAGCCGAGTCGGGCGGCTGCCGGGCTGACGATCCTCGCCGGCTCGTCGATGACGACCGTCCTGCCTCAGATCGACCCGGGCAACACGTACTCCTTCGGGAGCACGACGGCGCTCGCCACCCAGATCACGAACGGCGCGCCGGCCGACGTGCTGATGGGTGCGAACACCACGGCCACGGCTGCCCTCTATGCCCAGGGCGTCGTCGAGAAGCCCGTCAACTTCACCCGGAACACCCTCGAGGTCGTCGTGCCGAAGTCCAACCCTGCGGGCATCCATTCGATCTACGACCTGACCAGGTCGGGCGTGAAGGTCGACGAAGCCGCCTCGTCCGTGCCGGTCGGGAGCTATACGGTGCAGGTCCTGAACCAGATGGGGCTCAACACGGCCGTGCAGGCGAACGTCGTCAGCCAGGAGACCTCCGACGCGAACGTCGTCGCCAAGGTGGCTCTTGGGCAGGTCGACGCCGGCTTCGTCTACCTCTCCGACTACGTGATCGACCCGAACGAGCTGACTCTGATCAAGGTTCCCGCCTGGGCGCAGCCGAAGATCACCTACGCGATGGCCATCGTGGCCAAGAGTCCCAACCAGGCGGCGGCACAAGCTTGGGTCGACAAGGTGCTGAGCCCGGCGGGGCAGGCGATCTTCGTCAAGGACGGCTTCCTGCCGCCGACTGCTCCCGTTCCGGCGATCACGAGGCTGACGCCGAAGAAGGCGGCCCCCGGAGCCTCGCTCACGATCGTCGGCGCCAACCTCGCCGGGACGACCTCGGTCACCTTCCAGGGCGCCGCGGCCCGGTTCAAGGTCGTCTCCGCCACGAAGCTCACGCTCACCGTGCCCGCAAAGGCGAGGTCCGGCCCGCTGACGGTCACGAGCCCGGCCGGCACCGCGACCTGGAAGTCGTTCACGGTCACGTAGCGACGGGCTTGCGGGACCGCGCACACCCGCTCCGGGCTTGTTGACCGCCCGGGGCAGGCGCGACTACCATTTGCGACGTAACGCCACGACCCTCCCAGCGCGCGATTCCTCTCGCGCGCATCGCGGGCCGGCAGGCGGGGCTGCCGCACCCGGCTGCCGGCCCCGGCGGCGGTGGTGAGGGATCGGTGACGAGGGCGGGAACCAGTGACGAGGGCTCAATCGCGGGCTAGGATCTGCCTAGGCAAGCGAAACGTTCGCGCCCGGACGAGTCGCGTCGACGACGAGGAGCCGCATGCCACGGGAGTACTACAGCGTCAGTGAGGCCGCCAAGACCCTCGGGATCAGCGTCGACACGCTCCGGCGGTGGGACCGGCAGGGGCGGATCAAGGCCGAGCGCGACGCGAGCAACAGGCGCGTCGTCCCGGCGAGCGAGATCGAGCGGCTCCGCGGGGAGCCGGGCTCGGCCCGTCTCAGTGCGCGAAACCGGTTCAACGCGGTCATCACCGACGTGAAGGTCGACGGCCTGGTGGCCCAGGTCGAGATGGTCGTGAGCGACCCGGTCCGCCTCGTCGCGCTCGTGACCCGCGACGCCGTCGAGGAGCTCGAGCTGCGGAAGGGCATGTCGGCGACCGCGATCGTCAAGTCGACGTCGGTCATGGTCCAGCGCTGAGCGCGACCGCCCGGCAGGCGCTGCCGCGCGCGGGGCGCGGAGTGGGGCCGATCGCTCTCCGTTGGCTGCTCTCGACGCTCTTCTTCCTCGCGATCGCGGTGAGCTTCGCGTTCGTGGTGCTGCCGGTCGTCGCGATCTTCTTCCATGTGCCCCTCGGGAGGCTGCTGCACGAGTTCTCGAACCCGGTCGTCACCGACGCGCTCGTCGTGAGCCTGAAGACGGTCGCGGTCTCGCAGGTCGTCATCCTCGCGCTCGGCACGCCGACCGCGTACTTCCTCGCCACCCGGCGGTTCCTCGGCCGCTCGCTCGCGGTCACGCTGGTCGAGCTGCCGATCGTGCTGCCGCCGGCGGTGGCGGGGCTCGGGCTCCTCGTCGCCTTCGGCCGGGTCGGCCTGCTCGGCTCGACGTTCGACTGGCTCGGCATCGACGTCTCGTTCAACCAGACCGCCGTCGTGTTCGCGATCACGCTCGTGTCGGGGCCGTTCTACGTTCGGCAGGCGATCGCGGCGTTCGAGGCGGTCGACTCGAATCTCGTCGCCGCCTCACGCACGCTCGGGGCGAGCTCGCTGCGCACGTTCTTCCGCGTCACCGTTCCGCTTGCCCGGCCCGGGCTCGCGGCGGGTGAGGCGATCTGTCTCGCACGGGGCCTGGGCGAGTTCGGCGCGACGATCATGTTCGCCGGCAGCCTGCAAGGAAGAACCGAGACGCTCCCGCTCGCGATCTACACGGTGTTCGAGGCACAGAGCGGGCTTCCCGTGGCGCTCGCGATCAGCGCGCTGCTCGTGATCGTGAGCCTCGCGATCCTCCTGTCACTCAAGCTGAACTTCCGTTGGCAGCCCTCCTCGCAGACTTCACTCTCCCTCTCCGGTCGTTTCGGCTCGAGCTAGCGCTCGAGGTCGACCGGACGGTCGCGCTCATCGGCCCTTCCGGCGCCGGGAAGACCTCGACGCTGCGGACGGTCGCCGGCCTCGTCCGCCCGGCGTCGGGCCGGATCGCTCTCGGCGACGAGGTCTGGTTCGACGCCGACAAGCGAGTCGATCTGCGCCCCGAGGAGCGACGCGTCGGGCTCGTCTTCCAGGAGTACGCGCTCTTCCCGCACATGTCGGTGCGACAGAACATCGCCTATGCCGGCCGGGGGCGCGTCGACGAGCTGCTCGAGCGCTTTCGGATCGGGCACCTGGCAGATGCCCACCCGGGCCGGCTCTCGGGCGGGGAGCGGCAACGGGTCGCACTGGCGCGCGCGCTCGCGAGGGACCCGGGTGTGCTTCTGCTCGACGAGCCGCTCTCCGCGCTCGACGCGCACACGAAGGCGGTGGTGCGCGGTGAGCTCCACGAGCTCCTGCACGAGCTCTGCCTGCCGACGCTGCTCGTCACCCATGACTACGAGGACGCCGCCGCGCTTGCCGACCTGGTCGGTGTGGTCGTCGGCGGCAAGCTGCGCCAGCTGGCGTCTCCGGGCGAGATCGTGGCCCGGCCGGCAGACGCCTTCGTCGCGGCCTTCACCGGGGCGAACCTCCTCAGCGGCACGGCTCAGGCCGGCCGGGACGGGCTCACCGAGGTGCATCTCGACTCCGGTGAGCGGATCGTCTCGACCGATCCGGGCCTCGGCCCGGTCGGCGTGGTCGTCTATCCGTGGGAGGTGGCTGTTGCCCACATCCATCAGGAGGGCTCGGCGCAGAACTCCGTCGCGGGAGAGATCCGCTCGATCGTGCGGCTCGGCAATCGGGCCCGCATCTCGATCGGCCCGCTGACCGCGGAGGTGACGTACGCGTCGGTCGAGCGGCTCGGCCTTCAGGTCGGCACGGCCGCGATCGCCTCGTTCAAGGCGACGGGCACGCGGCTCGTCGCCTTGTCCTGACTGTTCCTCGCGTCAGTGCCCCGGTGCAGGGCAGGTCGTGCGCTCGCCCCTCAGAGCCGCGAGCGCGCCGGCCGTCGAGACGGAGAAGCGCATCACGAGCGTTCCGGGATGGCTCGCCGTCAGCACGGTCATGCCGTCGGTCGACTCGGTGACGCACCCCCCGGGCGCGAAGAGGTAGGGCGAGTAGCGGATCCCGATCGCGTAGCTGCCCGGCTCGGGAAGGGTCAGCCTGATCGCGCTCTCGGTCAGGGCGTCGACCTTGGGATGGCCGGGGCCTGTGACGATCGGATACGGGGAGGGCACCTCGTACACCGTTGCATGAGCGCTACTGAAGACCTCGCGGAGCCCCGCCGCTCCGCTCCGGAGCAAGGCGGCCTCCGCCTTGGCGCTGTAGTCGGGCGCCGCGTCGGTGAGGACGACGTAGCGCACGCTCATCTCCCGGAGCCACGCCAGGTACGACGAGCGCGTGAGCTTGTCGTAGAGGATCTCGTTCTGCGGGAAGTCGTCCTGGCGGAACCAGCCGCGCACGATCGGGATGCGGGCCTGAGGCAGATAGACGGCTTCCCAGTGATCGGCGGTCCCGACCGCCTCGACGCGGTAGTTCGGCGAGAGGGACTCGTGCAGGAAGCGGATCACCGGCTTCCAGTAGACGGCCGACGAGGACGGGTCGTTGGTGCTGCGAGAGAGGCTGTAGGCAAGCGGCGAGATGTTCCACGCGCAGGCGAGACCGAATGCGAGCACGGCGATCGGCAGCGGGCGCCAGCGGCGGAGCGAGAGGGTCAGGGCCGCGACCGGAAGGGCGGCGTACCGCAGGCGGACGACGTTCTCGCCGAGCGTCGAGGGGATCAGGTAGGCGAGGACGCATGCCGCCCCGTAGACGAGGAAGAGCATCTTCAGGATGCGTGCGCTCTCGACGCGCCAGGCAAGCCCGGCGCCGAGCCCGCAGAAGAGGAGAGCCGCCAGCAGCTCCCCGGTCGCGAACGGATAGACGCCCGGATCGGGGAAGAGGCGCCACACCACGAGGCCGGCGAAGCAGATCACCGCTGCGATCACCGCCGGCTTCAGGATCTCGCCGCGGGAGCGTGAAGCCGCTGCCGCGCCGAGGACGAGCAGGAGGAACAGGAAGGCCAGTGGGCTTGCCGCGAGCGTGAGGGAGGCGAAGAGGGCGAAGAGCCCCAGGCGCCGCCGTGCGAGGGCGACCAGGGTGACGAGCGCGAAGGCGAGCCCGAGGCCGTACGGGAAGGCGGCCGAGACGACGGAGGCCGCGGCGACGATCGCGAAGAACCTGCTCGCCCACACCGTGGCCTCGCCCCATGTCTGCCTGAGGACGAGGGTGAAGGCCGCGGCCGACACGGCGACGCTGATCACGGCGAGGACCCGAATCCCCATCACGGCCGCGAGGGGGTAGTAGATGACGCTGTAGCCGACGAAGGTGTAGCGCCCCGCGTACCAGTAGTTCGTCCAGAGCTCGAAGCCGTGCTTCAGGTAGACGTCGAGCTGGAAGACGTGGGCCGCGAAGTCGGTTCCCGGCGGGCCGAGCCACGCGATGAGCGCGGCCAGCGACGCAGCCAGGGCTGCGTTCGTCACCGCCGGGCTCGATCGAAATCTCGTCAGCGCCATGTCGTCTCCAGGGCATGCCCCGAGCGTCCGCGGCCAATCGTACGCGGCGCTGCCAACGTGCCGGGCCGGTTTCGGCCATGGCCAAGAAGGACCGTCGTGGGGACAGGCCCCAAGCCTTCGCGGCGTCTCGCCTTGGGGACAGTCCCCACGTGGTGTCTGCGCCGGCCGCGGCTGGGCCGGACGGGTCGCGACGGCCGGCTAGGTGCCGAGCTCGTAGCGAAGGAACAGATGCTCCCCTTCGCGGCGAGCACCGAGCAGGCTCGCACCGGGGGGGCCGCCGGGAAGCAGGTCGACGCCTTCGACGAGCCCGAGCCGCTGCTCGCCGGACGGCCTCCCGACGAGGAGCGGCGAGATCGTCAGGAAGAGCTCGTCGACGAGACCTGCGGCGAGGAGCGGGCCGATCGCGGTCGGGCCGCCCTCCGAGAGGATCAGCCTGTGCCCTCGCTCGTGCAGCGCCGAGACGATCGCACCGGGGTCGAGCCGGTTAGCTGCGCCGAGCGAGACCAGGGTGGCCTCGTCGGGCAGGCGCCCCGCCAGCCTGCGGGCGCCCTGGTCGGTCGTGAGCACGATCGCGCCGGCTTCGAACGACGGGTGCGCCGGGTCGATCGTCCCGCTGGCCGTGAGGACGACGACCTCCGGCTGCCCCGGCTTCCCGAGGCGCTCCCTCAGCTCGCGGTAGCCCTCTGCCGCCGCCGGGCAAGCCTGGGCCGGCGTCCACACCGACGCGGGCGAGGCGCCGAGAGTCCCCGATCCGATCATCAAGGCATCCGCGCACGCGCGGAGCAACCCCATCACGAACCGGTCGGAGGTGCTCTCGGCGGCGATCAGCTTGTTCGACCCCGGCACCGACGGGACCGCGACGACGCCGTCGATGCTGGAGACGAAGTTCGCCACGAGTCGCGGCTCGGCGAACCCGAGCGTCCCCCCGTAGACCGAGGCCAGCTCCACCGGCAGATCGAAAGCCGGCAGCCCTGGGCGTTCGTAGAGAACCTCGAGCGCGGGAAGCGCGTTCACGCGAAGCCGTAGACCGGGACGATCGCCCCGGTGACGGCGGCGGCTGCGTCGCTGAGGAGAAAGGTCACGACCGAGGCGAGGTCGGCAGGGGCCACCGCGTTTCGCAGCGGCGCCTCACCCATCGACGCGCGGTTCGCCGGCGTGTCGATCACCGAGGGCAGGATGGCGTTCACCCGGACTCGGCGCTCGGAGAGCTCGGCGGCGAGCACCTCGGTCATCCGGACGACGGCGGCCTTCGAGACCGCGTATGCGGCAGCGCCCTTACCGCCGGTGACGGCCGTGCGCGAGCCGAGATTGACGATCGCTCCGCCTGCCGCAAGCCGGCGGGCAGCCTCCCGGCAGGACCACCAGGCCGTCCCGAGGTTGAGGTCCTCCATGAACCGCACCGTCTCGGGGTCGGAGTCGGCGACCGAGCCCGCCCGGAACCCGCCCGTCGCGTTCACCACCCAGCGGGGAAGCTCGCCGTCCGCCGTGAGGCGATCCCAGAGAGACTCCACCCCGGCGGGCGAGGTCAGGTCGACCGTCTCGTGACGAAAGCCGTCCCCGGCGCCCTCCTGGCGGTCGACGGCGACGACCCGATCCCCGCGGTCGAGGAGCGCCCGCACGATCTCGGCTCCGAGTGCACCACTGCCGCCGCAAACGAGTGCGACGTCGGCCATCTACCTGCTCTGGTGGGCGCGAACCTCGTGCAGGAATTCGCGCCGCAGCTCCGGGTCGTCGTAGTCGCCGCGCCAGAACGTGGTCACCGTCCGCGACTGCTCCTCGACGCCGCGCATCTGCGTGCAGAGGTGCGAGGCCTCGAGGTGGATCGCGACCCCCCGCGGCGCGATCAGCGAGATGAGCCCGTCGGCGATCTGCTCGCCGAGCCGCTCCTGCACCGTGAAGCGCCGCGCGAAGAGCCGCACGAGCCGCGTGAGCTTCGAGATCCCGATGATGCGCGCATCGGCGACGTAGCCGATGTGCGCGACGCCGAAGAACGGAAGGACGTGGTGCTCGCACAGGCAGTGGAACTCGATCGGCCCTTCGATCACCTGGGCGAGCCGTGACTCGCTACGGGAGCTGTTCTCGGACGGGAACGTCGTCTGGAGCTTCGGCTCACCGTCGTAGCCGGCCGTCGCCTCGAAGAGCGCGCGCAGGAACCGGTCCGGCGTCTCGCGCGTGCCGGGCGTGTCGAGCTCCATCCCGAAGGCCTCGAAGATCTCCGCCATCGAGACGCGGAAGCGCTCCCAATCCTCAGGGGCGATCTCTCGCGGCGGCAGGTCGAACCAGCAGGTGCGCGCGTCGGGCGCCGCCTGCGCGACAGCCGCATGCGCGACAGCCGAGCCGATCTCGATCACGTTGTCGATCTCGTCTCTGCGGCCTGAGCTGTCCATTGAACTCCCCCTGGGGTCGGTTCCGCACCGATCTCGGGAAGGAGAACGACGGCGCGTAGTGGTTACTTCCCGTTCACAGGATGGTACGTGCCTCGGGCTCGCAGGGCGCGGCGGAGCTCGAGCAGCACGAGCGAGGCGCCGCAGGCGAGCACGAGCCACAAGTAGGCGGCCGGCCGCCCGAGGGCGAGGGCGAGGCCGAGTGCGGCGAGCTGGGTCGAGAGCCCGAAGTTGGCGAGCACCATCAGGGTGCCGCGGTCGTGGTAGGCGAGCCGCGCAGCCGGGTCGCGACCGCGCAGGCGCCAGGCGACGAAGCGCTCGATCAGCCGGTCCTGCGGCGCGTAGACGACGTCGTAGATGCGGGCGAAGAGCCGTGCCGCCCCGGTTGCCGCCGGGCGAGCCTCGCGCTCTTCGCCACGCTCGCGGCGGTAAAGCAGCTCGAGGCCGAAGTCGGCGCTGAGGACGAGTGCCAGCACGACGAACGAGAGCCCCGCGAGCACCGGGCGGCCGGTGAGGTAGCCGAGCGCCGCGAAGAGGGCCGCGTCGACGAGCAGGTCGGACTCCGAGTCGAGATACCGGCCGAGTACGGTGACCCGTCCCGAGGCGCGGGCAAGCTGCCCGTCGGCGTTGTCGAGCACCGTCTTCAGCTGCAGCGAGACGGCGGCGATCACGAGATGGCCCCGCGCAAGCTCGAGCGCGGCCGCGAGGCCGGTCACCGTCGAGGCGCCGACGACGGCCGGTGGCGGGACGCGAAGGGGGAGGAGCAGTCGCACGACGAGGTGTGCGAGCGGCCGGAAGACGAGCTCGCAGAGGATCTCGAACGAGGGCCGTTCCTTGCGCGTCGCGGCGAGCGAGGGGCTCTCGGATCCGGCCTTCTCGACGCTGATCCCGGTGGACGGCATGAGAGAACCGTAGACGGGCATACTCGAGACATGGACGTTTCGGAGGGTTGGGCCGAGATCGACGGAGCGCTCGAGCGCACGTTCGAGTTCGACGCGTTCCTGCCGGCGGTGGAGTTCGTCAACCGGATCGCCGCGCTCGCCGAGGCGGAGGATCACCACCCGGACATCGCGATCTCCTATCGCACCGTGACGCTTCGCTGGCGAACCCACAGCGCCGCGGCGATCACCGATCGCGACCGCGAGCTCGCCGCCCGCTCGGCCGCGCTCGCCTAGAAGGGCGAGCGGCCCTCGGCGATCAGGTCGTCGAGGGTGCTGAGATCGAAGCCGCGGGCCGAGCCGCCGCCCATCGAGACGACCGCCCGCGCGGTGACGAGGTGGTAGAGCACGAGGAGCTGGACGACCGCGAGCGAGTCGGAGCGGTGCAGGTCCGTGCCGATCGTGAACTCCCCGAGGCGGTCGGAGCGCAGGTGGCGGGCGAAGTGCATCTTCTCCCAGATCACCTCTTCGATCGCCGACGCGCGGTCGTGCGGGATGCGGCCGGGCACGTAGAGCTCCTGCGCGCCGGGGCGCTCGACCAGGACGATCCCGTCGTCGTCGCCGCTGACGACCCCGGTGAGGTCCGGGTGCTCGAGCGTGTCGCACAGAGTCAGCCTGCAGTCGAGATGCTCTTGATCCTCGTCGAGGCCCGGCTGGAAGGCGACGACGATGTCGGCGCGGTGGCGCTGCGGACGGATGTAGCGCTCCGAGTCGGGCTCGCGCCGGTCGAGCTCCGACAGCACCTGGTCGGTCGTGTAGCCGCGGCGGGAGCAGTCCCGCTGCACCTTCCAGTGCCGGCGCAGCTCCTCCGGCGGCGCGAGGTAGACCCGAACGTCGAAGCTCTCGGCCAGCTCGTCGTTGAAGAAGCCGAGCAGTCCCTCGGTGACGACGAAACGGCCGGGAACGAAGTAGTCCGGCGGGCCGAAGGTGCCGTCGCTGTGCTGGTAGACGGGCTTCATGATCGGCTCGTTGTTCCGCAGGTGGGTGAGGTGCTGCGCGAGGATGTCGAGGTGGTTGCACTCCGGGTCGAGCGGCGTGATGTTCCGCTCGGCGCGCTGGCGCCGGTCGTAGCGGTGGTAGTCGTCGGTGCAGAAGTGCGTGACCTGGTCCTCGCCGAGCACGCGCACGAGGCCCCGTGTGATCGTCGTCTTGCCGGAGCCGGAGTCGCCGACGATGCCGAGCATCACCGGGCGCGGCATCAGTGTCCACCCGCCATGCCCGAACTGTAGAGGCGCTCTCGCGTAGAGAGCAAGTACTTCTTCGGGCATCTTCTATAGATAGAAGACAATGCTTTCAACCTGGCGCCGCGGGCGACGCGGAGATCAGAGCCGGGCGGTCAGGGCCCGGAACGCCTCGCCCGGGTCGGCGGCGCCGAAGACGCTCGAGCCGGCGACGAAGAGCTCGGTGCCGGCCTCGCGTGCCGTGTCGATCGTCTCCAGGGAGATCCCGCCGTCGACCTGGAGCACGACCTCCGGCGGAAGCAGGGCGCGGAGGCGCCGCAGGCGCTCGGTCGACTCGGGGATGTAGGCCTGGCCGCCCCAGCCCGGGTTCACGCTCATGAGCAGGCAGAGGTCGACGATGCCGGCGACCGGCTCGACCACCTCCAAGGGGGTGCCGGGGTTGATCACGACGCCCGCGGTGCAGCCGTGCTCGCGGATCGACTTGAGCGCGTAGTGGATGTTGGGGGTCGACTCGGGATGCACGGTGATGTTGTCGGCACCTGCCTTCGCGAACGCCTCGATCTGCCGCTCGGGCCGCTCGATCATCAGATGGCAGTCGAGGATGCCGCCGCGGCCGTGGACGAGCTCGCGGAGCGCGCTCACGACCAGGGGCCCGAAGGTGATCGGCGGGACGAAGTGACCGTCCATCACGTCGACGTGGATCACCTGGGCGCCGGCGTCCATCACCGCCGTCACCTGCTCGGCGAGCCGCGAGAAGTCGGACGCGAGGATCGACGGGGCGATCTGCGGGCGCGGGATCCGGCTCATTCGCGCCCCGCAAAGGCCTCGCGGCTCTCCGGCCCGTAGGCGAAGGCGAGGAACTGCTCGACCGCCGGCCGGGGCGGCACGGTCGCCGAGTGCAGCGCGAACCACTCGCGCCGCGGCAGCCCGCCGCGAACCTGGATCTCGGCGATCGTCCCGTCGCGCAGCTCGTGCTCGACCGCGACACGCGACTGCAGGGACACCCCGAGCCCGAGCCTGACGGCCTCCTTGATCGCCCCGTTCGAGCCCAGCGTGAGCGTCTGCGGGCGCAGGTCGTGGTCGCTCAGGAACTCCGCGATCAGCTGGCGGGTTCCCGAGCCCGGCTCGCGCATCAGCCAGACGCGCTTGGAGAGCTCCTCCGGCCGGATCGGCTTCGAACCGGCGAGCGGATCGTCCGGCGCGCTGATCAGGGAGATCGTGTTCTCGAGAAAGGCGTGCCCCGCGATCCGCTCGTCCTCGGGGGGCCTGCCGGCGATCGCGACGTCGACCTCGTGCTCGAGCACCCGGTCGAAGAGCGAGGCGCGGTTGGCGACCTCGAGGGTCAGGCTGATCTCCGGGTACCGGGCGGTGAAGGCACGGAGCAGGGACGGGACGACGAACTCGGCCGCCGTCGCGACCGCGACGATCCGCAGGCTTCGCATCGAGACATCCGCCGCCTCGCGCGCGGCCTTCTTGCCCTGGTCGATCAGCCCGAGCACGTCGGCGGCATAGGGCCTGAACGCGTCGCCGGCGGCGGTCAGCCCGACACCACGGCCCACCCGCTCGGTCAGGTCGACGCCGAGCTCGCGCGAGAGCGCGGATACCGCCGCCGAGATCGAAGGTTGCGTGACGAAGAGCTTGTCGGCGGCAGCCGAGACCGAGCCCTCGCGGGCGACGGCGAGGAAGCTCGAGAGCTGATTCAAGGTGACGGCCATAGCGCAGAGACTATAAGACATTGGGGACTTTTCGATTGGCAGCGATACGCGGACTCGCTAGCCTGAGCCCCGCGTGGCCCGTGCAGCGCCCCGGGCTTCGCGACAATGTGGAGGCGCAGCGCGCCGAGCGACAATGCCGGGCGAGAATCGGGTAGGACAACCGTCGACGAAGCGTGGAGGAGAGAGGCCGTGCCACTAGCGACATTGCGACAGGTGCTCGACGAGGCGGCGAAGGGCGGCTACGGCGTAGGCGCCTTCAACGTCAACAACATGGAGCAGCTCCAGGGGATCGTCGACGCAGCCGTCGAGACGAGCTCACCGGTGATCGTCCAGGCCTCGCGCGGCGCGATCGCCTACGCGGGCCCCAACTACCTGCGCCACCTGATCATGGCGGCCGCGGAGAGCGCCCCGGAGATCCCGATCGTGCTGCACCTCGATCACGGCGACAAGCCCGAGACCTGCCTGATGGCGATCGACCTCGGCTTCACGAGCGTGATGATGGACGGCTCGCTCCTCGCCGACGGGAAGACGCCGTCGGACTACGAGTACAACGTCGGCGTCACCCGCGAGGTCGTCGCGGCGGCCCATGCGAAGGGCGTCAGCGTCGAGGGCGAGCTCGGAACCCTCGGCGGCATCGAGGACGGCCACGGCTCCGGCGAGGTTCACCTCACCGACCCGGACCAGGCGGTCGACTTCGTCGAGAAGACGGGCGTCGACGCGCTCGCCGTCGCGATCGGCACGAGCCACGGCGCCTACAAGTTCACGAAGAAGCCCGACGGCGAGGTGCTCGCGATGCACCTGATCGAGGAGATCCACTCGAAGCTGCCGGAGACGCATATGGTCATGCACGGCTCCTCGAGCGTGCCGCCCGAGCTCGTCGACCGCATCAACGCCGCCGGGGGCAGGCTCGAGTCCACCTACGGCGTGCCCGTGGAGGAGATCCAGCAGGGGATCCGCCACGGCGTTCGGAAGGTCAACGTCGACACCGACGGCCGCCTCGCGATCACGGCTGCCCTCCGTGAGTCGCTGAACGCGAACCCGGCCGAGTTCGACCCGCGCGCGTTCTTCAAGCCGGCGCGGGCCGCGATGAAGGAGGTCGTCGCCCAGCGGATGCAGGACTTCGGGTCCGCGGGCCACGCAGGCGAGTACACCGTCGTCTCGCTCGAGGAGATGGCCGCCCGCTACGCGTCCAGGTCGGGGAGCATCGCCGGTGTCTGACAACACCGCACATATCGACGAGCTCAGCATCAACACGGTCCGGACGCTCACCGTCGACGCCGTCCAGGCCGCCATGTCCGGCCATCCGGGGGCGCCGCTCGCGCTCGCACCGGCCGCCTACGTCCTCTACACGCGGATCATGCGGCACAACCCGGGCGACCCGACGTGGGCCGACCGCGACCGCTTCGTCCTCTCCGCCGGGCACGCCTCGATGCTCCTGTACGCGAGCCTGCACCTCTCCGGCTACGACCTGAGCCTCGACGACATCAAGCAGTTCCGCCAGCTCGGCTCACGCACGCCCGGGCATCCCGAGAGCTTCGAGACCGCAGGCGTCGAGACGACGACCGGCCCGCTCGGCCAGGGGTTCGCGAACGGCGTCGGGATGGCGATGGCCGAGAAGTTCCTGCGCGAGAAGTTCGGCGCCGAGGTGTGCGACCACCACACCTTCGGGATCTGCTCCGACGGCGACCTGATGGAAGGCGTCGCCTCCGAGGCCGCCTCGCTCGCGGGGCATCTCCGACTCGGCAAGATCGTCTACCTCTACGACGACAACCGGATCACGATCGACGGGCCCACCGAGCTCGCGTTCTCGACCGAGAACGTCGAGGAGCGCTTCCGCGCCTACGGCTGGCACGTGCTGGCCGTCGAGGACGGCAACGATCTCGAGGCGATCGAGGGTGCCATCCGGGCCGGGATGGCCGAGGAGGAGCGCCCGACGCTGATCCGGCTTCGCACCGTGATCGGCTTCGGCTCGCCGCGCGCCGGCACGAGGAGCGCGCACAGCGACCCGTTCCCCGAGGAGCAGGTCGTGGCGACGAAGGAGGCGCTGGGCTGGGATCCCGAGGCGAAGTTCCTCGTCCCGGACGAGGTCTACGCCCACTGGCGCGACGGCTGCCGGGAGCGCGGGACGGCGATGCAGACCGAGTGGCAGTCGCGGTACGAGCGCTGGGCGGGAGAGAACGAGGAGCTCGCCGAGGACTGGCGGCTCGCCTGGGCCGGGCAGTCCCGGCCGGGCCTCGCCGCGGCGCTGCCGGTGTTCGATCCCGGCGATGCCGCCGTGTCGACCCGCAAGGCGGCGAGCGCGGTGATGCAGGCCTTCGCCCCGTTCGTGCCGACGATGATCGGCGGCGCCGCGGACCTCGTGCACTCGACGTTCACGGAGTTCGAGGGTGAGGAGGCGTTCACGCCGGAGCACGCCGGCCGCAACGTCTCGTGGGGGGTTCGCGAGCACGGGATGGGCGCCGCGATGAACGGGCTGGCGCTGCACGGCGGGATCGTGAAGCCGTTCGGCTCCACCTTCTTCGTGTTCACGGACTACATGCGCCCGCCGATCAGGCTCTCGGCGCTGATGAACATCGACCCCGTGTGGATCTTCAGCCACGACTCGGTCGCCGTGGGAGAGGACGGGCCGACCCATCAGCCCGTCGAGCAGCTCGCCGCGATGCGGGCAATCCCGAACCTGACGCTGATCCGGCCGGCAGACGCAAACGAGTGCTCGGAGGCGTGGGGCCTGATCTTCGACGGGCTCACGGGCCCGGTGTGCCTGGTGCTCTCGCGGCAGAACGTCGCGACGATCGACCGTACGACGCACGGCGCCGCCGCGGGCCTACGCCGGGGCGCCTACGTCCTCGCCGAAAGCGAGTCGCCCGACGTGGTGCTCGTTGCGACCGGGGCCGAGGTCGGCACCGCGCTCGCTGCACGCGCCCTGCTCGCCGAGCAGGGCGTCCAGGCACGGGTCGTCTCGATGCCGAGCTGGGAGCTCTTCGAGAAGCAGGACGCCGGGTACCGCGCCGAGGTGCTTCCGGCGAACGTGACCAAGATCTCGGTCGAGGCCGCGACGACGTTCGGGTGGGCCCGTTGGGTCGACGCCTCGATCGGCATCGATCGCTTCGGCGCCTCCGGCAAGGGCGACAAGGTGCTCGCGCACTTCGGGATCAGCCCCGGGGGCGTGGCGGAGCAGGTCCAACAGTTGATCGCCGAACCCTCCTAGGTGCGCGTCAAGGTCGCGTTCACCCGGGCCGAGCTGTCCGGAGCGCCGCTCGGGATCGTGATCGACGTTCTCCGTGCGACCTCGACGATCTGCCAGGCGCTCGAGGCCGGCTACCGGGAGATCGTCTGCGTCGGAGAGATCGAGGATGCCCGGGCGCTCGCCGGCCCCGGCGTGGCTCTCGCCGGGGAGCGTCACAACGTGCTCATCGACGGCTTCGACTACGGCAACTCGCCGCGGGAGTTCGCAGGCGCAGCGCATGAGGCCGACACGCTCGTGCTCACGACGACGAACGGCACGTGGGCGCTCCTCGCCGCCGCCGAGCGCTGCGAGACCGTGCTCGCCGCCTCGCTCCTCAACCTCTCCGCCGTGATCGAGGCGGCACGTGCTTCGACCGAGGTCGTCATCCTCTGCGCCGGGGTCGAGGGAGGGTTCGCGATCGACGACGCGTACGTCGCCGGGCGGATTGCCGAGGCGCTCGGCGGCGAGCCCGACGATGCAGCCATCGCCGCGATGCGCCTTGCAGCGGGGTTCCCGTCGCGCGAGGCAGGGATCGGCGGCGGCGTCAGCGCCGACAACATCCGCCGCGCCGGTCTGGACGAGGACATCCCGTGGTGCGCGCGCGAGAGCGTCATCGGCCTCGTCCCTCGGGTCGTCGCCCGCGGCCCGCGCTCGGTCACCGTTTCGGCAGTTTGAGAGCCTCCGGAACCGGCCTGTCCATCCGGTTGAATTTTCTCGCAACAAGCGTGTTCCTGGTGCTATGGTCACGCCCGTACATGAGCGAGGTTCGGTTGCGCAGTTCGCGCTTCTGCCCGTTCTTGACTTAGGCAGAAGGAGGTGTGTTTCCATGGCAACCGGAACCGTGAAGTGGTTCAACGATGCGAAGGGGTACGGGTTCATCACCCCGAGCGACGGCGGCAAGGACGTGTTCGTCCACTTCAGCGCGATCGGCGGAGAGGGCTTCAAGACCCTCGCCGAGGGCGCGAGCGTCGAGTTCGAGACTGAAGAGGGCCCGAAAGGCCCCCAGGCTCGCAACGTGAACGTGCTCTAGCCGATCGAGACGGGGTGCGCGCCCTCGGCACGCACCCCGTCTCTTGGCTTCTCTTCCTTCGCGCGCGACGCGCTGAAGACGCTCTGGGCCTCCCGGCACGCGCCGCGGCCTGTCGTGTCGCCTGGGCAGGCGGCGTGGGAGCCCTCCGCGGTATAGATTCCGGAGCGGTGGCCTTGCAGGAACGCACCGAGCTCGAGCGGGTGGCGCAGGCGAGAGGACAGTTCGTCGCGCGTGGTGTCTCCACGCCCGCACTCGTCGTGGCGCGCGCCGCCGGCTCGCGGATCTGGGACGCCGACGGGCGCGAGTACCTCGACTTCGCCGGCGGCATCGGCTGCGTCAACCTCGGCCACGGACACGCCAAGGTGCTCGAGGCGATCCACGACCAGGTCGACCGCTACCTCCATCAATGCTTCATGGTCGGCACGTACGAGCCGTACGTGGAGGTCTGCCGGCGCCTCGCCGAGCTCTCGCCGTGCCGCGGCGAGCAGCAGAAGTCGATGCTCCTGAACTCGGGCGCCGAGGCGGTCGAGAACGCCGTCAAGATCGCCCGCCACGCGACCGGCCGGCAGGCCGTGATCGTCTTCGAGCGCGGCTTCCACGGCCGCACCCTTCTGACGCTGACGATGACCGAGAAGGTCGGCTACAAGGCCGGCTTCGGCCCGTTCGCTCCCGAGGTGTACCGCGTACCGGCCCCGTATCTCTACCGCGGGATCTCGAGCGACCAGTCCATCGCGGCTCTCGAGCGGCTCCTCAAGGCGGAGGTCGATCCGGCCGCCGTCGCCTGCGTCGTGCTCGAGCCGGTTCAGGGCGAAGGTGGGTTCATTCCCATGCCTGCCGATTTTCCTGCGCGGCTTCGCGAGCTGCTCGACCGGCACGGCATCCTCTACGTCGACGACGAGGTGCAAGCCGGGATCGGGCGGACGGGCGAGATGTGGGCGATCGAGCACTACGACGTCGAGCCGGACATCGTGGTCGCCGGCAAGTCGCTCGGAGGAGGGCTGCCGCTCGCCTCCGTGACCGGGCGCGCGGAGCTGATGGACTCCCCGGCGCCGGGCGGGCTCGGAGGCACCTTCGGCGGCAACCCGGCTGCGTGCGCCGCCGCCAACGCGACGCTCGACCTGCTGCCAGGCATGCTGCCGCGCGCGCGGCAGATCGGCGAGGTCGTGCGCGAGCGGCTGCAGCGGATCGCTCCCGAGGGGGCCGATGTTCGCGGTCTCGGCCCGATGCTCGCCCTCGAGCTCCCGGAGCTCTCCGCCGACCGTGCCTCAGCCGTTCTCGCGGCGGCACGTGACGAGGGGCTCGTGCTCTTGACGTGCGGCCTCTACGGGAACGTCATCCGGCTGCATGTTCCGTTCGTCGTCTCCGACGACGAGCTCGAGCGCGGCCTCACCATCCTGGAGCGCGCGATTGACACCACCCGCGGCGTCGTCGAGTAGCCCGCGCGGTGCGGCGGACGTCCGCGTCGCCGGTATCCGCAAGGCATACGGCACGGTCGAAGCGGTCGCCGGAGTCGACCTCGAGGTCGGAGCGGGGACGTTCTTCACGTTGCTCGGGCCGTCGGGGTCAGGGAAGACGACGACGCTCCGGTTGATCGCAGGCTTCGAGCGCCCGGACGCCGGCACGATCAGCCTCGGCGGCGAGGACATCACCCATCGCCCGCCTCACACGCGTGACGTCAACACCGTCTTCCAGGACTACGCGCTCTTCCCGCACATGACCGTCGCCGAGAACGTCGGCTACGGGCTTCGCGTTCGGGGAGTGCCCCGCGCTCGCCGTAGCGCGCAGGTGGCCGAGGTCCTGAAGACGGTTCGTCTCGACGGGTTCGGGGACCGCAAGCCGGTGCAGCTCTCGGGTGGGCAGCGTCAGCGGGTCGCGCTCGCGCGCTCGATCGTGAACACCCCGCGCGTGCTCCTCCTGGACGAGCCGCTCGGCGCCCTCGACCTGAAGCTCAGGCAGGAGATGCAGCTCTTCCTGAAGGCGCTCCAGCAGGAGCTCGGGATGACGTTCATCTATGTCACGCACGATCAGGAAGAGGCGTTGACGATGAGCGATCGCCTTGCCGTGTTCAACGAGGGGCGGATCGAGCAGATGGGAACCCCCGGCGAGGTCTACGACCGGCCGGCGACCGAGTTCGTCGCCGGGTTCGTCGGGACGTCGAACATCGTCGAGCGAGGCGGGCGCCGGCTCTGCGTGCGCCCGGAGCGGATCTCGTTCGCCGAGGAGGGGGAGCCGGCGACGATCTCGGACGTCGTCTTCGTCGGTGCGTTCACCCGCTACCTCGTCGAGACCGCGGCGGGAGAGCGGCTTTCGGTCGTGCAGCAGAACGACCGGCATCCGCGCGCCAGCGGGGAGCAGGTGAGGCTCGCCTGGCGTGACGAGGACGCCTTTCAGCTGGCGGGACAGATGTGACAACCGTGAAGGAGGAGAGATGAGCAAGCGCACGTTGGTGCTGATCGCGATCTGTGCGGTCGCGCTCGCGGTTCCGGCCGCCGGCGTGACGAAGACGACAGGCGGGACGCTGAACATGATCGCCTGGGAGGGCTATCTCCAGCCGCAGTGGGTCGGCCCGTTCGTGAAGCAGACGGGCTGCAAGATCAACCAGAAATACGCCGGGTCGTCCGACGAGATGGTGGCGCTCATGCGCTCGGGCGGCGGCAGCCAGTACGACATGGTCTCGGCCTCCGGTGACGCAAGCCTGCGCCTGATCTACGGCGGAGACGTGCAGCCGGTCGACCCGAGCAAGATCCCGGACTTCAAGAACTTCAACGCGGCGTTCCGGTCGCCCCCCAACAACACGGTGAAGGGCAAGCACTACGGCATCTCGCTGCAGTGGGGCCCGAACACGCTCCTCTACAACACGAAGAAGGTCGTGCCGGCGCCGACGTCGTGGGCCTCGATCTACAGCTCGAAGTACAAGGGCGAGATCACGGTTCCCGACAACCCGATCCAGATCGCCGACGTGGCGCTGTACCTGATGAAGACGCAGCCGAGCCTCGGGATCAAAGATCCGTACGAGCTCGACCAGACGCAGTTCAACGCAGCGATCAGCCTGCTGAAGCAGCAGAAGCCGCTGATCAAGAAGTACTGGGCGCTCGCCTCCGACGAGATCGACCTGTTCAAGAACGGCGACGCCGTGATCGGCGCCTCGTGGCCCTACCAGACGAACACGCTCATCGCCGCCAAGGCGCCGGTGAAGGACCTGATCCCGAAGGAGGGCGCAACCGGCTGGCTCGACACCTGGATGGTCTCCGCGCACACGAAGAACCTCGACTGCGCCTACAAGTGGCTCGCCTACGTCTCGACCCCGAAGGTCCAGGCCGAGCAGGCGATCTACTTCGGCGAGACCCCGGTGAACACGAAGGCCTGCGCGGTGATGGACAAGCTCTCGAAGGGCTCGTGCGAGCAGTACCACGCGAACGCTCCGATCTCGTACTTCAAGCAGATCTACTTCTGGAAGACGCCGATCTCGGACTGCGGAAACGGCAAGAACGACTGCTTGCCCTACACGCAATGGCAGCAGGCCTGGACGCAGCTCAAGGGCTAGCACCGGACGTCACGGCCTAGCCGCATGTCGTCTGCAGCATCTGCTCCTCCGGCGGGAGGGCCCCGCAAGGCGCCCTTCCGCCGGCTCTCCGCGCTCGGCTACCGCCGGCCGTGGCTCCGCGCGATCGGGCTGCTCTCGCCGCCGCTCGCGGCGTTCGTCTTCGTCTACGTCGCGGCGCTGGCCGTCCTCTTCATCTCCGCGTTCTGGTCGGTCAACGAGTTCACCGGCGAGCTCGTGCACCACTGGACGTTCGGCAACTTCCGCACGCTCTGGTCGGGCACCGCGTACCACTCGATCGCGCTGCGGACGATCGGGATCGCAGCAGCGGTGACCGTCACCGACGCCCTGATCGCGTTCCCGTTCGCGTACTTCATGGCGCGCATCGCAAGCCGCCGGGTGCGCAGCGCGATGTTCGTGCTGATCCTGCTCCCGCTCTGGTCGAGCTACCTGTTGCGCGTCTACGCCTGGCGGCTGATCCTCGACCACGACGGCCTCCTCAACTGGTCGCTGCAGAAGGTCGGGCTGCCGCCGGCGAACATCGCCTACTCGAACCTCGCCGTCTGGATCGTCTTCTCCTACATCTGGCTGCCGTTCATGATCGTCCCGGTCTACGCGGCGCTCGAGCGGATCCCGCACTCGATGATCGAGGCCTCGCGCGACCTCGGCGCAAAGGGCTCGCGGACACTGCGGTCGGTGATCGTGCCGCTCGCCCTGCCCGGGGTGATCGCCGGCTCGATCTTCACCTTCTCGCTGACCCTCGGCGACTACATCACCCCGACGCTCATCGGCGGGGCCTCCTCGGAGTTCATCGGCAACGTCGTCTACGAGAGCGTGGGCGTCTCGAACAACGTCCCGTTCGCCGCCGCGTTCGCCGTCGTCCCCCTCGCCGTCATGGGGATCTACCTGGCCCTCGCCAAGCGCGCCGGGGCCTTCGAGGCTCTCTAGGTGGAGACTCGCGGGACCAGGATCGCGCTCGGTGCCTTCTCGGCGCTCGTGCTCGCGTTCCTCTGGGTGCCGATCGTGATCATCTGCGTCTACGCCTTCAACAGCTCGAACGTGCAGAGCTGGCCGATCGCCGGGCTCACCCTGAAGTGGTTCGGGCCGGCGATCCACGACCCGCAGATGCAGACCGCGCTGAAGCTGTCGCTGAAGGCAGGCGCGATTGCGACGTCGACCGCGCTTCTCCTCGGGTCGGCGGCGGCCTTCGGCGTCCATCGCTTTCGGTTCTTCGGGCGCGAGGCGATCTCGTTCCTGTTCGTGCTTCCGATCGCGCTGCCCGGGATCATCACGGGGATGGCGCTGAACTCGTTCTTCGTCTTCTGGAAGGTGAACTTCGGGATCTGGACGATCGTGATCGGCCACGCGACGTTCTGCGTCGTCGTCGTCTACAACAACGTGCTCGCCCGGCTGCGGCGGACGCCGGGTTCCCTCACCGAGGCCTCGGCCGACCTCGGGGCGAGCGGCTGGCAGACCTTCAGGTTCGTCACCTTCCCGACGATCTCGACGGCGCTCATCTCCGGTGGGCTGCTTGCCTTCGCGCTCTCGTTCGACGAGGTGATCGTGACGACGTTCACCGCCGGGGCCCAGAACACGCTGCCCCTGTGGATCTTCGGGAACATCCGGCTCGGCCAGACCCTGCCCGAGGTGAACGTCGTCGTCCTGCTCGTCCTGCTCGTGACGGTCATCCCCGTCGTGCTCGCGCAGAGGCTCACCCGCGAGAGCGGGATTCTCCGGACGGAATAGGCTCTCGGCGTCGCCTGACGCGAAGCGGCGGAGTAGAGTCGCACCCATGACAGCAACCAGGGGCATCTTCATCGGCGGCACGTGGTCTGAGGCCGCCTCCGGCGCGACGATGGACGTGATCAACCCGGCCACCGAGGAGACGATCGCCTCGGTCCCGAGCTGCGCGGTCGAGGACGTCGACGCGGCGGTCGAGGCAGCGAAGGCGGCGCTTCCCGCCTGGCTCGACTCGACCCCGGGTGAGCGCTCCGAGCTTCTCCTCGGCCTCGCGAAGGTGCTCGAGGAGAACGCCGACGAGCTGGCGGCGATCGAGTCGGAGAACGTCGGCAAGCCGCTCTCGTACGCGCGGGACGAGCTTCCGATCATGGTCGACCACATGCGGTTCTTCGCGGGGGCAGCCCGGCTGCTCGAGGGCAAGAGCGCCGGCGAGTACGCGCGCGGCTACACGTCGATGATCCGGCGCGAGCCGCTCGGGGTCGTCGCCGGGATCGCACCCTGGAACTACCCGTTGATGATGGCGGTGTGGAAGCTCGCCCCGGCGCTCGCAGCCGGCAACACGCAGGTGCTGAAGCCGTCCGAGCAGACCCCGCTCTCCCTCCTGCGCTTCGCCGAGCTCGCCGGTGACGTGCTTCCCGCGGGCGTCCTGAATGTCGTCACGGGCGACGGCGTACCGGTCGGCGAGCGGCTGGTGACGCACCCGGACGTCCGCCTCGTGTCGTTGACCGGCGACGTTGAGACGGGAAAGACGATCGCCCGGACGGCTGCCGACACGCTCAAGCGGGTGCATCTCGAGCTCGGCGGGAAGGCGCCCGTGATCGTCTTCGACGACGCCGACCCGGCGGCCGTCGCGGAGGGGATCAAGATCGCCGGATACTGGAACTCGGGCCAGGACTGCACGGCCGCCTCCCGCGTGATGGCGGGACCGAAGGTCTACGACCGGCTCCTCGAGGAGCTCGTGCCCGCGGTCGAGTCGCTTCGGGTCGGGGACCCGGCCGGGGGGGCCGAGATCGACATGGGGCCGGTGATCTCCCGCTCCCAGCAGGAACGCGTGCTCGGCTTCCTCGACCGTGCGACGGGGGCGGCCGTGCTGACGGGCGGCGGCTCACCGTCCGAGCGTGGCTTCTTCGTCGCGCCGACGGTCGTCGCCGGTGTCGCGCAGCGGGACGAGATCGTCCAGCGCGAGGTGTTCGGTCCGGTCGTCACGGTCCAGCGCTTCGCCGACGACGCCGAGGCGATCGCCTGGGCCAACGACGTGCCCTACGGCCTTGCCGCTTCGGTGTGGACTCGCGATGTCGGCCGGGCGCTCTCGGCTGCGCGGGCGCTGCAGTTCGGGACGGTCTGGATCAACGACCACATCCCGCTCGTGTCCGAGATGCCGCACGGCGGCTACAAGCAGTCCGGGTACGGGAAGGACCTGTCGATGTACTCGCTCGAGGACTACACGCAGATCAAGCACGTGATGGCGAACCTCTCCTGAGGGAGCGCGGGTACCGAATGCCGCGGGCGCTGATCTTCGATCTCGACGGCACGCTCGTCGACACGGTGTACGCCCACGTGTTCGCGTGGCAGCGCGCTCTAGCCGAGGAGGGCATGCCGATCGACGGCTGGCGCATCCACCGCCGGATCGGCATGAGCGGCGGCCTCTTCACGCGTGCGGTCGCGCGCGAGGTCGGCCGCGAGCTTTCGACCGAGGAGGTCGAGGCACTCCAGAAGCGGCATGGGCAGGTCTTCCACGAGCTGCTCCCGGATCGTCGTCCACTTCCGGGGGCCGTGGCGCTACTCGAGGATCTCCGCCGCCGGCGCGTGATCCACGGGATCGCGACCTCGGGTCGCCGGCCGGAGATCGACCGCTCGCTCGCCGCGCTCGGCGTTCCGGAGGGGACGGTCGTCATCGATCGCGGCGACGTCGCCCGGGCAAAACCCGAGCCGGATCTCTTCCTCGCCTGTGCTGCGGCCCTTGGGGCCGAGCCCGACGACTGCTACGTCGTCGGCGATGCCGTGTGGGACTTGCTCGCCGCCCGCCGGGCGCGGATGCTCCCGATCGGCTTGCTGAGCGGCGGGTACGGCAGCGACGAGCTCCTCTCGGCGGGTGCGTTCCGCGTCTACGCCGACGCCGCGGAGCTCCACTCCTCGCTGGACGAGCTCGGCATCGACGCCTAGCGACGGCCCTCGAATGAGAGGTCGAGACCCCTCCGCGAGCCTGTGCCAGCTCCGTAAGGCCATGGTGTCGGACACCGGTGCTTCGGCCGGCGCGGGGCCGCTCGGGGCGGCTGAGCTGGGCGTGCGGGGGTGGTGTCGGACGGGTGCGCCGAATGCTGCGATGCTTGGCGCATGAGCACGGGGCCCGACCTGCGCCGTCTCGCCCAGGATCACCTGTGGCTGCACTTCACCCGCATGGGCGGCTACGAAGCGCCGATCATCGTGCGGGGCGAAGGCTGCTACCTCGAAGACAGCGACGGCAACCGGTACCTCGATGCGCTCGCCGGCCTCTTCGCCGTGCAGATCGGCTACTCGTTCGGCGACGAGATCGGTCGCGCGGCGCACGAGCAGATGCGCGAGCTGCCCTTCTACACCAACTGGTCGTACGCTCATCCGCGCGCGATCGAGCTTGCGGCCGAGGTGGCCGAGCTTGCTCCCGGCGAGCTGAACCGCGTCTTCTTCGTCTCTGGCGGCTCGGAGGCGGTCGAGTCCGCCTGGAAGCTCGCGCGCTCCTACTACACCGCCCGCGGCGAGCGGCGCTGGAAGGCCGTCTCACGGCGGCTCGCCTACCACGGGACCACCCTCGGAGCCCTCTCGATCAACGGTGTCCCGGCCCTCCGGACGCCGTTCGAGCCGCTCGTCCCCGACGTCGTCCACGTCCGCAACACCAACCGCTACCACCGGCCCCCTGCGGAGACCGAGGACGAGTTCACCGCCTTCCTACTCGAGGATCTCGAGTCCGCGATCGAGCAGGCCGGCCCGGAGACGGTCGCCCTCGTGATCATGGAGCCGGTCCAGAACTCCGGCGGCGCCTTCACACCGCCGGCGGGCTACTTCCGGGGCGTGCGCGAGATCTGCGACCGCTACGGGATCCTGCTCTGCGCCGACGAGGTGATCACGGGCTTCGGCCGGCTCGGGGAGTGGTTCGGCTCCGAGCGGTACGACATCCGGCCCGATCTGGTCACGTGTGCAAAAGGCCTCTCGTCCGCCTATGCGGCGATCGGCGCCGTGATCGCGACCGATGCGGTCGCCGCTCCGTTCCTCGAGGAGGGCGTCGCCTTCACCCACGGCATCACCTTCGGCGGCCATCCGGTTCAGACGGCGATCGCGCTCGCGAACCTCGAGGTCATGAAGCGCGAGAAGATCGTCGAGAACGTCCGGCAGAACGAAGAGCGCTTCCGTGCGGCGCTCGAGCCGTTGCTCGACCTCCCGATCGCCGGCGACCTGCGGGGCGCCGGCTACTTCTGGGCGATCGAGCTCGTCAAGGACAAGGAGACGCGCGCAACCTTCTCGCACGCCGAGTCCGAGACGCTGCTGCGCGGCTTCATCTCCAACCGCTTCCTCGAGAAGGGCCTGATCTGCCGGGCCGACGACCGCGGTGACCCGGTGATCCAGATCTCGCCGCCGCTCATCGCCGGGCCCGAGGAATTCGACAAGATCGCCGGTATCCTCGGCGACGTGCTCACCGAGGCTTGGGAGAGGGTCTCTGGATCGGAGAGGTCGGACGCCGCAGCTGAAGGCTCGTTGAGATGGGGCGCCTCCTGATCGACACTCCCGCCGTCGGCGGCCTCGGGGCCACGCAGGAGGCAGGAGCGAAGGGGCTGAAGGTCGGCGCGCTCGGTTTCGTCTCGAGCGTCGTGATCGGCGTCTCCTCGACCGCGCCCGGCTACAGCCTCGCCGCCTCGCTCGGTCTCGTCGTCGCGGCCGTCGGGTTCGGCTCGCCGGCCGTGATGTGGGTGTCGTTCATCCCGATGCTGCTGGTCGCGACCTCGTACTACATCAGCCCCCTCGGCGGCGGCGACGTGCGGGACTACAAGGAGGCGCTCGAGAAGGTGGCGACGAAGGAGACGTCGAGGGCCCTGGACGACCTCGGGGCTGCGGGGATCAGTGCCACCGCGCAGCATGTCTCGGGCCGGCCCGGCGAGGCGATCGTGGCGGTCGCGACCGAGGTCGGGGCAGCGATGATCGTGGTCGGCTCGCCCTCGCGCGGGCCACTGACCGCCGCGTTTCTCGGGTCCGTGGTGCTCGACCTGGTGCAGCGCTCGCCCGTGCCGATTCTCGTCGTCCCGGTATGAGAGTCGCCGTGATCGGCGCCGGAGGGGTCGGCGCCGCGGCCGCCACGGTTGCGCAACGGCGCTCGTTCTTCGAGCGGATCGTCCTCGCCGATCTCGACCCCGGCCGTTCCGAGACCGTCGTATCGGCCCTCGACGACGGGCGGTTCGGAGCGGCCCAGGTCGACGCGTCGAGCGTCGAGGCGGTTGTCGAGCTTCTCCGCGAGACGCGGTCCGACGCCGTGCTCAATGCGACGGACCCGCGTTTCAACCCCCAGATCTTCGCGGCCGCGCTCGAGGCGAGATGCACGTACCTGGACATGGCGATGACGCTCTCGGAGCCGCATCACGAGCGGCCGTACGAGGAGCCGGGCGTGCTCCTCGGCGAGCGGCAGCTCGCCGAGGACGAGCGCTGGCGCGACGCGGGCCTGCTGGCTCTCCTCGGGATCGGCGTCGAGCCCGGCCTCTCGGATGTCTTCGCCCGATATGCAGCCGACGAGCTCTTCTCCGAGATCGACGAGGTCGCGATCCGGGACGGGGCCGACCTCGTCGTCGCCGGCTACGAGTTCGCGCCCACCTTCTCGATCTGGACGACGATCGAGGAGTGCCTCAACCCTCCGCTCGTCTGGGAGCGGAGCCGCGGCTTCTACACGACCGAGCCCTTCTCGGAGCCCGAGTCGTTCGAGTTCCCGGCAGGGATCGGGGTGGTGGAGTGCGTGAACGTCGAGCACGAGGAGGTCGTCCTCGTGCCGCGTGCGATCGACTGCCGGAAGGTCACCTTCAAGTACGGGCTCGGCGAGGAGTTCATCGAGGTCCTCCGCGTCCTGCACAAGGTCGGGCTCGACTCGACCGAGCCGGTCGAGGTCCGCGGCGCCCGGGTCGCCCCTCGCGACGTCGTCGCGGCGGCGCTCCCGGACCCCGCCTCGCTGGGCGACCGGATGAGCGGCAGGACGTGCGCCGGCACCCTCGTGACCGGAACCGGCCCTGACGGTGCCCCTCGAGCCGTCTACCTCTACCACGTCGCCGAACACGAGCGGACGATGCGCGAGTACGGCCATCAGGCGGTCGTCCTCCAGACGGCGCTCAACCCGGTGGTGGCGCTCGAGCTGCTCGCGGCCGGGATCTGGTCCGGAGAGGGCGTGCACGGCCCGGAGGACTTCCCGCCCGTGCCCTTCCTCGACCTGCTCGCCGCATACGGCGAGCCGCACGGGCTGATCGACGGCGATCCGCGGGCCGGCATTAAGAGCTAGCCCGACTCGTCGATCACTCGATCAGGGGACGTGGGCGGCTCCAACCGCGCCGAAGAGTGGAGTGTGGGCTTCGCTCACACCATGATCTTGCTTTGTACACAGGAAGTGCGTAGCCTTTGCCCCGGGAATTCGCCTCGAAAAAGGTGTCGTGGGCGAAGGGGAACACGGAAGGGGCCGTACGCATGAGCACCAAAGCGTCAGCACGGATGCGGGGCGGCTGGACGACGCCCACGCCGCCGGCGATCCCGGATACTGGACGTCCGCAGGCAGCTCGCAAGCAGGCTGTCGGGGCCCAGCCCGAGGCGGGTCTCGAGACCCTGCGCCGCCGTTTGCTTCGGCTCGCTCTCGACGTCCACGACGGCCCGATGCAGGACCTCACCGCCGTCGGATTCGGGCTCGGCGATCTTCGCCGCCGGATCCACGACGTCGTGCCCGAGGAGCACCAGGCCTCGGTCGACAAGGGCATCGATCAGATCGGCGCCGAGCTCGGGCGCGTCGAAAGCGAGCTGCGCGCGCTGATCAGCGCGCTCGAGGACGGCGCGATCGAGAGCGTCCCGCTGCTCGAGGCCGTCGAGCTCGAGATCGGCGAGTTCGAGCGGCGCTCGACGGCAGTGGTCGAGCTCGTCTCGTCCGGTCATCCGCGCGCGGAGACGGACTCGCAGCGGATCGCGCTCCAGTCGGTCACGCGGGCTGCGCTCGCGAACGTCGCCAAGCACGCCCAAGCCGATCGTGTCTGGGTGCGGCTCTCCGGTACGCCCGACACCGTGACCCTCGAGATCGAAGACGACGGCCGGGGGTTCAAGTCCGGCGAGACCCATCCCGGCCGGTTCGGGCTCGCCGGCATGAAGGAGCGCGTCGAGCTTCTCGGCGGCAGCTTCGAGGTCGAGAGCAGGCCCGGCGGGCCGACGAAGATCACGGCCACGCTGCAGACGTGGCGACCGCCGTCGGCGGCGTAGCCGCCCGCCGGCACGACGAGATCCAGGGGGTCCGGCTGGGGCGCCCGTTAGGCTCGGTCTCGATGGATGCGGCGACCGTCGAGTCCCCCGAGTGGACGTTCCGCCGTCTCGGCCGAGATCGGGCGACCTGGTGGTCCGGGCCGCTTGCGCTCGCGCTCGCCGCCGGCACTCTCGTTCGGTTCGGAGTCGGCTGGAACGGGGCGCTCTTTGCAGTCGCCCAGATCGTCCTCGTAGCTCTTGCAGGGATCGATCTCGCAACGAGACGGCTTCCCAACGTGATCACCGTGCCCGCGACCCTGGGCGGGCTTGCCCTCCGGCTCGCCTTCGAGCGCTCCCAGCTCGTCGAGGTTGCTCTTGCCGCCGGGCTGGCGTTCGGAGGATTCCTCGCGGTCTCGCTCGTCCTGCGCGGCGGGCTCGGTATGGGGGACGTGAAGCTGGCAGGCATGCTCGGAGCGCTGCTCGGCTGGGCGGCCTTCGACGCGCTGGCCGTGGGGATCGTCGTCGGCGGTGTCGTCTCGCTCGTGTTGCTCGGGTCCAATCGCGCGGGCCTGCATACCGCGATCGCCTACGGTCCCTGCCTGGCTCTCGGCGGTGTGGTCGGCATCCTCGCACTCCACCCGCCGCCACTTGCCTGAGCGGCCGCCGGAGCGCGGGCCGCTCGTCGCCGGAGACGGCCGGGTCGTCTGCGAGCGCTGCGAGGTCGCGGCGAGCTTCCGCGCGCGGTCGAAAGGCCTGCTCGGGCGCTCGGGCCTCGCCGAGGGTGAGGGCCTGCTGATCACGAAGACCTCGTCGATCCACACGTTCTTCATGCGCTTTGCGATGGACGCGGTGTTCCTCGACCGGGACCTTCGTGTGCGCGCAGTCGTCCCCGCGATGCGCCCCTCCCGGATCGCCTGGAGGCCCGGCGCGAAGAGCGTCCTCGAGCTCGCCGCCGGCGAGGCGGCCCGGGTCGGAATTCAGGTCGGAGATCGCTTTTCGTGGCATGATCAGATCTGATGTCCTTGCAGGCGCATTCCCTCGAGGCCCGCCTTCGATGACGCCGAACTTCGACGTTCCGTCGTCTGATCCGCGTGTCGTCTCGGAGGCGCGCAACATCGTGCTCGAGCTTCGCGGCATGGTTCATCGCGAGCTCGATCACGTCGTAGTCGGCTACGAAGAGCCGCTCGACATGATGCTCGTCGCGGCCGTCGCGGGAGGCCACGTGCTCCTGGAAGGGCCGCCCGGGATCGCGAAGACGCTGCTCTGCGGCGCGGTGGCACGCGTTCTCGGCGTCAGCTTCAAGCGCGTCCAGTTCACGCCCGACACCTCACCCGACGAGATCGTCGGGAGGTACGTGTCCCGGCACGGCGAGACGATCTTCCGCCAGGGCGCCGTGTTCACGAACGTGCTGCTCGCCGACGAGATCAACCGCACGCCGCCGCGCACCCAGTCCGCGCTGCTCGAGGCGATGCAGGAGCGCCACGTCACGGTCGACGACCGGACCCATTGGCTGCCGACGCCGTTCATGGTGATCGCGACGCAGAACCCCTATGAGCAGGCGGGCATCTTCCCGCTCCCGGAGTCGCAACTCGACCGGTTCCTCTTCAAGCTCCACCTCGACTACAGCTCTGCCGAGACCGAGCGGAAGATCTTGAAGCTGCCCCACCGGGGCCTTTCGCCGGACGTGCTCGGGGACGTTCAGCCGCTGCTCGGCGCTGCGCGGCTCCAGGCGGCGCAGGACGATCTCGACGCGACCGTCGTGCCCGACGAGGTCTCGGAGTTCATCGTCGACCTGATCCGGTACACCCGGGAGGCTCCCGGCGTGGTCTTGGGCGCGAGTCCGCGGTCCTCGATCCACATGCTGGCGGCGACCAAGGCCAATGCGCGCCTCTCCAACCGCCTCGAGGCGACGATCGAGGACGTGGTCGCGATGGCGCCGTACACGCTTCCTCACAGGTTGATCGTGAGCGGCATCGAGCCCCACGTGGTGATCGACGATGCCATCCGTCACGCGATGGCCGCCAGGGCCGGGCGCGGCCACTCGGATGGAGCCACCCCGAGCTGGGACAACTGAGCGCTCGTCGCTTCTAAGGCCGCCGCGCGGGCGCGAGGTCGAGCCGACAGGCAACCCTGCGACGATGCGCTCGTGCGGGCTGCCCTCAAACACCTTGCGCCGATAGCGCTGCTGGCGGTCGCGCCGTGCGCAGCCACGGCCTGGTGGGTGCTCGACTCCGTCCATCACGGCAGCCTCGGCGTCGATTTTCGGGCCGAGCTCTATCCGGAGGCCACGGGCCTGGCCGTTGGGGTCGTCGTTGCGCTCAAGCTGTTCCTCTGGCCCTTGCTGCTCTGGCTCGCAGTGCGCGGCCGGGTCCGCGCCGCGCTGCTCGGAGGGGCGCTCTCGGCGCTTTCGCTGCTGCTCGTCCTTCCGTTCACGAGCCTCAGCGCCTACGTCCGGCTCCTCAACCGGCTGGGCGACACGTTCACCCATGAGAGCTACAACCTGCCGGGACTGCTGCTCCAGTCCGGGGCTGCCGGCGTCGAGACGGCCAAGATCGCCGGGTACGCCCTCGGGCTTGTCGTTCTGGCGGTTGCATGTCGGCGGCGCTCCTTTGCGTTGACGATCGCTGCCTCGATCCTGCTCTCGCCGATCGTCTGGCTGCACGATCTCGAGCTGCTTGCGCTCCCACTCGCTGCGGCCTGGAAGCGCCTGTCGCTGCCCTGGCTCCTGCCGCTCGGGCTCTTCGCCGTTCAGGGAACTCCGCGTGAGGTGCGTGAGCGTCACATCGTCGTCGCGCTCGTCGTGATCGCCGCGGTCGCGCTGGTCGCCGAGCTCGCTTCGCGATCGCGCCGGCTCGCGCTCGAGACGAGCTAGGCCCTCGGCCGACAGGCGCTCCTGCCAGGATGCCGCGTGTGTGGGTCGCCCTCAAGCGCCTCGCCCCGGCAGCGCTGCTCGGGGTGCTGCCCTGTGTGATCCTCGTCTTCTGGGTCGTCGAGTCGGTGCACGAGGGCAACTTCGGGATCGACTTCAAGGGCGAGCTGTACCCGGAGGCGAAGCTCGTGCTCCACGGTCACAACCCCTTCCCGCCGCCCCATGCGAACCTCGCCGGCGGCGTGAACCGGATCTTCCCGGTCGCGGCCGCGATCCTCGCGATCCCGCTCACCGTGCTGCCTGTGGGTGCCGCCTCGGCGGTGTTCGTCCTCCTGCTCGGCGTCTCGGTCGTCGCCACCCTCGTCGTGCTGGGCGTGACCGACTGGCGCCTCTACGGCCTCGTGTTCCTCTGGCCGGCGACGATCTCGGCGCTCCAGGTCGGGAACATCACCGTTCTGCTCGGCCTGCTCGCAGCGGTGGCCTGGCGCCTGCGAGACCATCGCTACGCCCCCGGAGTCGCCGTCGGCGCAGCCGTGGCGCTCAAGCTGATCCTCTGGCCGCTCCTCTTGTGGCTCGTCGCCTGCGGCCGGTACCGCGCCGCCGCGACCGGAGCGGTGATCTCCGCGCTCTCGTTCCTGCTCGTCCTTCCCTTCACCGGTCTCGGCGACTACCTGCGCCTGCTCGAGAACCTCGGGAACACGTTCGCACCCCACAGCTACAACGTCGCGGGCCTCCTCGTCCAGTCGGGTGCCGCCGGCCTCTCGACTGCGAAGCTCGCCGGCTATCTCGTTGGTGCCCTCGTTCTGGCCGTCGCCTGCCTGCGCCGGTCGTTTCCGCTCGCGGTATTCGCGTCGATCCTGCTTTCGCCGATCGTCTGGCTCCACTACTTCGAGCTGCTCGCGCTTCCTCTCGCGGTGGTCTTTCCCACGCTCTCGGCCGCCTGGTTCGTCCCGCTGTTGCTGGTCGTCGCTCCGGGCACGTCAGGCGACGTGCGCGAGCGTCATATCGTGCTCGGGCTCGCGGTGCTCGCCGCCGTGGCCGTTGTCGCCGAGGCTCAGCCCGAGCTCCGGCGATTCCGACCTGGAGCGTCTGAGGGTCTATCTCGGTAGGTGTCGCCGGCCGGATGCGCGGCTGCGACGACGGCGCAGGGCTGTGCCCTCGTTTAACGACTGTGTCGTCGGTCGCGCCCGTAGCCTCCGGCTACGAACGCTCCCTGCGTCCTATCAGCGCACGCACCCATCACCTCCAGTCAGCGCGAGGTCATTGTGAAAGAGGCTCTTAGAGCTCGAACCGAGATGAGCGCCGTCCCCGGCGCCCCCGGATCGTCCTCCGGCTCGAGACACGAACGCTTCGCGCCCGCGCCTCGAGCCGCTCGCTCCGAGCGAACCGGGAAGGGACGCTCGTTGTGGTTCGAGTTCTTAGGGCCGCTCGAGGACGACCACGTAGCGGTCGCGGAACAGGACCCGTGTCCCACGATCGCGCTCGAACTGCTTGACCACCTGCTTGTCGTCGCTCGGGCTGAGCACGAGCAGCCCGTAGCCGCGCGCGGCCTTTCGCCAGTCGACGCCGATCTCGCTGCGAAAGCTGACGACGCTTTGAAGCTGTGAGGCTGTGAGGAGCTCGAAGCGGACGTCGTAGGCAAGCCGGCCTTCGAGCGACGGATCCTGGAACATCAGCCAGTCCGCGTACCGCTCGTTGGCGAAGATCCGCAGCTTGGGGTTCGCCTTCGCCGTGCCGGCGACGACTCGCTCGGCTCGTGCCGGGAAGCTGCGCTCGAACCAGCCCCTGCTGTGGAGGTCGATCGTGAGCACGGAGAGTGCCGCGACCGCGAGGCTCAAGACGGCGATGGCCACGTTCAACCGGACGCGCCGCTGCCCCCTCGACGGCCTGATAACGGCGTCCACGGCGAACGGCAGGGTGCTCGCGGCAACGAGCGTGAACCAGATGCCGTAACGGATCGCGTACAGCCCGAGGAACCCTGTCGCGAGGAGGGCGAGCCGCTCGAACGGCGTCGAGGAACCGGGGCCACGGGCAACGACCCAGACCGCGGCGAGCAGAAGAATGAAGAAGAGCGGCTGGTTGCGCAGCGTCGTCGGCCCCCACTCGGTCGCGAAGCTCTTGAGCGTCGAGCTCCCGACCGTCGTCCGGTAGTAGTGGATGATGTCGAGCCCGTACGGCGTGGCGAGGGTGCAGGGCCACGGCAGCGCGATCAGGACGGCGGCGCGCGCGGCCCACGTCCTCGGGTCGGCGCGGCCCAGGAGGCCGCTGCCTGCGACGGTGAGGCCTCTGAGCGCCACGAGCCCGGCGCCGAGCACCACCGAGCCGTGAATGTTGGCCCACAGGGCGAGGATGGGGAAGACGAGGTACACCCGGCGTGTGGGGGCGCGCGCGTCCATCACGAGCAGCGCCAGCACGACGGCGAAAAGCAGATATGCCGGGATCTGCGTGCGCATGACGCTGTTGTCGATCCCCGAGAGGTAGGTCGCGACCGTCACCGCGGCGACCGCCATGTCGGAGGCCCCGAGCCGGCGCGCATTGAGCGCGAGCATCGCGAACGCAGCGAAGAAGAAGGCGATGACCCCCGTCGAGGCGAGCTGCCAGCCGCCGGCGGCCCAAAGCCCGTAGAGGAGGACGTGGCCGAGCCATTGCTCGTCGACCCACTGCTTCCCGAGCGAGTAGACCGTCCAGGAGTCGTGGTGGGGAAGCCCCGAGTGGATGACGGTTCGGCCGCCGAGCAGCGTGTACCACGCGTCCTGAACCACCTGATCCCGAACGATCGCTGCGTGGAGGGTCAGGCAGACCGCGAGTACCAGCACGAGGAAGACGTTCCGCTCGAGGTGGCCGCGCAGCCCGGAGCTCAGGCTTGCGTTCCGCACGGGAGACCAGAGCGTACGCATCGGGCCGGAAGGCCCCAGACCTAACCGTTCGGGCGTTAGCGGAACCTCGCTCCCGCCCTTTGCGGCCGATCAGGTCGGCGAGGGAGTCATGCCGGACCACAGGGAAGACGGGGACGGTGCCGCCGGCACCCCGCTCTGGCGGTCCGCTAACGAGGTAGGCGCCACGACCTGATCGGCTCGGCGGGGCCTCAGGCCGAACCCCCCTTTCTTTCCGGCTAGATCTCGTCGCAGGCGCGGCAGGCATCCCTCATCTGGGGGATCGAGCAACCTGGAAAACGTCCCGAACTAGCGGTGTGGGAGAACACTAGCCCTTCGGACGATTTCAAGAACTCCCATTCGTCCTACTGTGAGTCCCGGATCGAGGTTTCGCCTCGTGCCGGGGGCCGAAGCAACAGGAAACACCCAATGACCGTCGAACCCTCGCGGCACGGTCGGACCGATGACCGTACTGCGAAATCCACTGAGGAGAACACACACATGAATCGGATTCAGAAGCTCATCGGCGTGCGGTTCGCGCTGGCCCTGGGCGGCTCGCCGCTTGCGGCCTTCGAGCGCGAAGAGGGTCAGACCCTCGCAGAGTACGCGCTCATCCTTGCCCTGATCGCCGTGATCGCCGTTGTGGCCCTTATCTTCCTGGGCGGCACGATCACCAAGCTCTTCTCGAGCACGGGTAACTCGATCTAAGGGAGACGAGACGCGAACGCTGCCTTCGCGCAGCGAGCGTGAGCTTCGGGTGGTCGCAAGGACCGTCGGGAGCGACTCGTTCTCCTCAGCTGCGGGAGGTGCCTGTCCGGGAGCCGTGCTCGGACAGTCACCTCCGCAGGTTGAGCTACGTCGGAATCAGCAAGACCCCAAGAACACCGATGGCGACGGCCCGTGAAGGACTTGAGCCGGGGCCATCTAACTAGCCGGAAACCGAAACGGGGGTAGTGGACGTGCAGGAGCGGATAGCACGGCTTTTCAAGAATCGTGGGAACGCGGTAGTCGCGGGGATCGTCGTCGCCCTACTGGCGGTCGTCCTGCTCGCCCTCTACCTGCACTCCTACAAGTCGAGCGTCAACTCCGGCAAGCAGCCGGAGCGCGTGCTCGTCGCGACGAAGCTCATCCCGCGCGGCACCGCCGGGAAGCTGATCGCGCAGCAGGGCCTCTATCAGGTCACGAGCGTGCAGAAAGACCAGCTGCAGTCGTTCGCGATCTCGGATCCGTCCGCGATCCAGGGGCGACTCGCGGCAAACGACATCTACCCCGGCCAGCAGCTCACACAGGGTGATTTCACGACGGAAAACGCTTCGGCGATTCCCTATCAGATCAGCGGCCCCCAGCGCGCGATCGCGATCTCCGTCGACTCCGAGCACGGGCTCATCGGCCAGGTGGCATCGGGCGACTTCGTCGATGTCTACATCGGCACCAACGCGCCGGCACCGAGCTCCGGGGGCTCGGGCTCAGGGGCTACACAACCGTTGCTCTCGCTTCTCGCCCCGGACGTGTACGTGCTCGTGGCGCCCGGAACAGGCTCGTCGAACGCCGTGCTCCGCGTCACGGCCCAGCAGGCCCCGAAGTTCGCGTTCGCGGCCGACAACGCCCGCATCTGGCTCGTGCTGCGGCCGCAGGTCGGCGCCTCCAAGACGCCGCCCGAGAGAGTTACTCTTGCCTCACTGCTCGGGCAATCGGGCAGCGGCGGGTAAGCGCGATGGCTGAGCCGATCAAGACGTTCGTCGTCCTCGACGCCGGGATCAACCGGAGTGACATAGAGCATGCGATTCCTCGCGGGGACGACGTGGAGATCGTGGCCATGGTCGACGGCGTCGATGACGCCTGGGTCAGGCTGCACGAGACCGCGAACGACCTGCTCGTGATCGCGTGTGCAGGCCAGTCCGAGAGCGTCCTCACCCTGATCGACAACGCGGTCACCGAGCGGCCCAAGCGGCCGGTGCTCGTGCTCGCCTACGGCACTCCGAACGGCTTCACCCGGCGCGTGTTCGCCGCCGGCGCCGACGACGTGGTGATGCTCCCGGTCACGCCCGACGAGGTGCTGTTCGCGCTTCAGAAGGCCCTGGCGCGCAAGGCCGGCGGTGCCGACTCGGCGACGTTCAGCCGGGCGCCGCTCGTCTGCATCCTCGGCCCGAAGGGCGGCACCGGCAAGACGCTGACCTCGACCAACCTCGCTGTGGCGCTCGCCGAGTTCGGCAAGACCGTCGTCCTCGTCGACCTCGACCTCCAGTTCGGGGACGTCGGATTGACGATGGGGCTCACCCCCGAGCAGACGATCTTCGACCTGGTCCGCACGGGCGGCACGCTCGACGAGGAGAAGATCGACGGGTTCCTCATGACCCACTCGTCGGGTGTCAAGGTGCTGATCGCTCCGAGCCGGCCCGATCATGCGGCCGTGGTCTCGGTCGAGTTCCTCCGCGAGGTCTACTCGACCCTCCGCCAGATGTTCGACTACGTGATCGTCGACACGCCCTCCGGGGTTCACCCCCGAGGTGATTGCGACCATCGACAACGCGACGACGGTATGCATGGTCGGCATGCTCGACGCGCTCTCGCTCAAGAACACGAAGCTCGGCCTCGAGACCCTCGACCTGATGGGCTTCCCGAGCGAGAACGTCAAGCTGATCCTGAACCGCGCCCGGAGCCGTGTCGGCATCTCGGACGACGAGGTGATCGCCATCATCGGCCGCGAGCCCGACATCTTCGTGCCCAGCGACCGGGACATCCCGCGCGCCGTCAACGAAGGCAAGCCGATCATGGTCGCCAAGCCGCAGTCCGAGGCGTCGGTGGCGTTCCGCAACCTCGCCGCGAGCTTCCTGCTCGGCCAGCCGGCCGTGAGAACCGCCAGCGGCGGCCTCCGCCGCATGTTCGGACGGAGGGCGTAGCCGTGGATCTCCACGAGAGGCTGGCGCCCGGCCGGATAGAAGCGGCCGTAGGTGAGGGGAACACCGATCCGTTCGCAGAGCTGAAGGGCAACGTGCAGATGCTCGTGATCGCCGATCTCGGGCCGCAGCTCTTCAACGTCACCGTCGATCCGAACTCGCTCCGCGAGCGCGTGCTCACGGACATCCGGCGGCATCTCTCGCAGGAGAGCGGCCTGTCGCGCTCGGAGAGGGACCAGATCACCGGCGAGCTTGCCGACGACATCCTCGGCCACGGCCCGCTCGAGCGGCTCCTCGCCGACGAGACCGTGAGCGAGATCATGGTCAACGGGCCGTTCGACATCTGGATCGAGCGTCAGGGGCGTCTGTATCCGACGAACGTCAAGTTCCACGACGAGTCGCACCTGCGGCGCATCCTCAACAAGATCGTCGCCCAGGTCGGCCGGCGCGTCGACGAGTCGTCCGCGATGGTCGACGCGCGCCTCCCTGACGGGAGCCGTATCAACGCGATCATCCCGCCGCTCTCGCTCTCGGGCCCGCTCGTGACGATCCGGAAATTCTCGAAGGACCGGCTCGGGTTCCAGGACATGATCCGGCTCGGCACCATGACGACCGAGACGAACGAGTTCCTCGAGCGGTGCGTCCAGGCGAAGCTCAACATCCTCATCTCGGGCGGTACCGGTACCGGTAAGACGACGCTCCTGAACGTCCTCTCCGGCGCGATCCCGGACACCGACCGCGTCGTCACGATCGAGGACTCCGCCGAGCTCTCGCTCCATCAGCGCCACGTGCTGCGGCTCGAGTCTCGTCCGCCGAACATCGAGGGCGAGGGGGAGGTCGCGATCCGCGATCTCGTGAAGAACAGCCTCCGTATGCGCCCCGACCGGATCGTCGTCGGCGAGGTCCGCGGCGCGGAAGCGCTCGACATGCTCCAGGCCATGAACACGGGCCACGAAGGGTCGCTCTCGACCGTCCACGCCAACACCCCGCGCGATGCGCTCGCACGCCTCGAGACCATGGTGCTGATGGCCGGCTTCGACATCCCGCTCCGCGCGATCCGCCAGCAGATCGCGGCGGCTCTCGACCTGATCGTCCAGATCGAGCGCCTCGAAGACGGTGCGCGCCGCGTCACCTCGATCACCGAGGTCCAGCGCATGGAGGTCGACGTGATCACCCTCCAGGAGCTCTTCCACTACAAGATCGAGCAGGTCACCGGAGAGCGCGTGTTCATCGGGAATCTCGTCTCGACCGGATTGCGCCCGACGTTCCTCGACAAGTTCGAGAAGCGCGGCGTGCAGCTCCCGGCCGGCATCTTCCACGAGGTGCAGCCGATGCGTCCGGGCGAGAAGCGATGAGCTTCGGCGTCCGGGTCGGCCTCGCCGCGCTTGCCTCGGCGTTGATCGTCGGGTCGGCTTCGGCGGCCTCTGCGCCCCGGATCGTTCCGGCCGGCGGCAGCACCTACCCGAAGCGGGCGTTCGTCCTCTCGCTGCCGATTCCGCGGCAGGTCTCGCGGGGGGATGTGAAGGTGACCGAGAGCGGCCGTCCCGTCAGCAACCTCACCGTCGTGCGGCAGGGAGAGGCGAGCAGCCGCTCCGCAGTCGTGATCGAGATCGACGAGTCGCTGACGATGCACGGGAAGCCGATCGCGAGCGCCTTCGCCGCAGCCCGGCACTTCGCCGAGAGCGCGAGCCCTGACGAGTCGGTCGCCGTCGTCTCGTTCAACTCCAAGGTGAAGGTCGTCCAGCCCTTCACGACGAGCGCCGCGGCTGTCGACCGGTCGCTCTCGCGCATCCCGGCCCTCGGGTTCGGCACGAAGAACTACGAGGCGCTCCAGAAGGGCCTCGCCCTGATCCAGGCCGCCAAGGTGCCGACCGGATCGATCATCGTCCTCACCGACGGCCAGAGCGTCGGCAGCAAGGTCAAGCCCTCGACGGTGCTCCACGCGCTCGCGAAGGCTCACGTGCGTGTCTTCTCCGTCGGGCTGTTCTCGCCGGCCTTCAAGCCCGTCGTGCTGCAGAAGATGGCCTCGGCGACCGGCGGCGACTACGTCGAGGCGGCGAGCTCGCGCAACATCGGCCCGATCCTCGCGGAGTTCGGGCGCGAGCTCTCCAGCGAGTACCTGGTCTCGTACACCTCGCACGCCGACTTCGGGACCAACGTAGCGGTGAAGATGACCGTGAAGGGCTTTGCCGGCGCCGCGACGGCGCATTACGAGGCGCCGAAGCTCCACGTGACTCCGGCGCCCCCGTACATGCCGACCGGCTTCGACAAGTTCGTCCAGGCGCGGAGCACCGAGATCGGAGTGATCGTCCTCTTCGGGCTCTTCCTGGGTGCTGCGATCATCTCGGTGGCACGGACCCCGAGCGACCCGCTCGTCTCGCGCGTCGGTGATTTCGTCTCGGTTCAACGGGCCACGAGCGAGGAGGTTCCCGCAAGCGGCTCGTTCGCGTACGCCGCGTTCCTCTCCCGTGCCGGAGCCAACGCCGTCGATCGTGGTTGGTACCAGCGCATGGCTGCGACGCTCGAGCTCGCCGGCGTTCAGGCAGGGCCAAGCCAGGTGATCGTGCTCACCCTTCTCGTCATGGTGTTCGTCGCGCTGCTTCTCTACTCGATCATCGGGCCTCCGGCCGCGATCGCCGTCCTCGCAGTCCCGCTCGCCCTCCGCTCGCTTCTGCTGAAGCGGATCGCCTCCAAGCGCAGAGCGTTCTCCGAGCAGCTGCCCGACAATCTCGACGTGCTCACCTCGAGCTTGCGGGCCGGCCACAGCCTCGTCGGTGCGTTGACGGTCGTCGCCGAGGACGCGCCCGAGCCCTCGAAGAGCGAGTTCCAGCGCGTGCTCGCCGAGGAGCAGCTCGGTGTGCTCCTCGAGGACGCGTTCCAGATCGCCGTCGAGCGCATGCAGAGCGACGATCTGGATCAGGTCGCTCTGATCGCACGGCTTCAGCGCGAGATGGGCGCCAACGCGGCCGAGGTCCTCGAGCGCGTCGTCGACACCGTTCGTGCCCGGATGGAGCTTCGACGCCTGATCAGGACATTGACGGCGCAGGGCCGGATGTCGCGCTGGCTCTTGACCGGCCTGCCGGTTGCGCTCGGCGCCGTCCTGACGCTCCTCTCGCGCGGGTACATGCACCCTCTCTTCCACAGCGGGACCGGTCTGGCCATGCTGATCGGTGCGGCAGGTATGGTGACGCTCGGCTCGTGGATCATCGGCAAGATCGTCGACATCAGGATCGCCTGACATGGTGCTCATCGCCATTCTCGGGATCGTCTTGCTCGGAGTCGCCGTCGCCCTGATCGCGTCCGCGGTGCTCGAGCCGAGGCTTCGGCGCACGGAGTACCTGTCGACGATCGAGGCCTACAGCTACGCGGGCAGGGTCGAGTCGATCGTCACCGGGCTCGGCCGCGAGGCGAACGCCCGCCAGTCGATCGATCGCCTGGCGTCGTCCCTCGGCGACTTCGTGGCGCAGAGGATCCTGAACGTTCGGGAGGACCAGATCCAGAAGGAGCTCGTCGCGGCCGGGTTCTTCAGGGTCGGCCCGCGGCGCTTCCTCGGTTATCGCGTCCTCAGCGCGATCCTTGCAGGAGTCCTGGCGATCTGGCTCTTCAGCATCTCCGGCAAGTCGCCGGTCTCGATCATCTTCTTCGTCATCGTCGCAGTGCTGATCGGCTGGATGGCGCCGAACTTCTACGTTCACCGGCGTGCGCGCCTTCGTCTACAGCGGATCGACGAGCAGCTCCCCGCGATGATCGACCTGCTGGTGGTCACCCTCGAGGCCGGGATCGCCTTCACGGGCGCGCTCCGGATGGCGTCGGAGCGTCTGGGAGGCCCGCTCGGAGAGGAGCTACGGCTCACGATCCAGGAGCAGGCACTCGGCCTGACGACCATGGAGGCGCTCGAGAACTGGCTGAAGCGCTGCGATACGCCCGCGGTTCGCGGCTTCGTCCGGGCGATGGTGCAGGGCGAGCGGCTCGGTGTCTCGATCGGCCAGATCCTCCGCAACCAGGCCGTCGAGATGCGGGCCCGCCAGAAGGCCGTCGTCGAGGAGCGCGCTCAGAAGGCCCCGCTCAAGATCCTCTTCCCGCTCGTCTTCCTGATCTTCCCGGCGATGTTCATGATCGTGCTCGGCCCGGCGATCCTCAACATCTCGAAGAACCTGAAGGGGATCGGCTAGCCCGACCGGCACCGGCTCGGCGATCTGCCGCGCCCGAAGAACCTGTCAGCCGATGTCGTCGAGGTCGCTCTCGTAGAGCGGGCTCTCGACGAGGCCCTGCTGATAGGCGTAGCGGGCGGCCTCGGTGCGATTGGCGACGCCGAGCTTGCGATAGATGTTCGTGAGGTGGAACTTCACCGTCTGCGGCGCGACCCAGAGCTCCTTGGCGATCGCGGAGTTCGACTTTCCCTGCGCGAGGGCGGTGAGGATCGCGAGCTCGCGCGTCGTGAGCCCGGCCGCGCGCGCAGCCGTGCCGGCCGAGTCGTCGGGAAGCCCGATCGCGGTGTAGACGGTCTCGTCGATCGCCTGCCTGATCGCCGAGGGAAGGTCGATCGGGTTCACGCTCTTGACGATGTAGGCGCTTGCCCCGCGCTTGAGGACGTTCTCGATCAGCTTCTGGTCGGAGGAGGCCGAGAGGACGATCACCTTGATCTCCGGGTTTCGCTTCTTGATCTGGTCGAGGCACACGAGCCCGTCCATGCCGGGCATCCTGATGTCGAGCAGGACGATGTCGGGCAGCGTGCGCTTGACGAGCGCGAGCACCTGGCTCCCCGTCGTCGCCTCGCCGACGACCTCGAACTCACCGGACTCCTCGAGGGCGTTGCGCACACCGTCGAGGATCAGCCGGTGGTCGTCAGCGAGGAGGACGCGTGGACGCAGCTTCTTGGTTGAGCTCATCGACACGAAGTCTGCCCGAGACGTCGGACCCCAGGCGTCCGGGTTGGGGCCGGGAGCCGGGAAACGCCCGCCAGGCGTGGGCAGGATGCCCGGCATGCCCTGCCGCGCGCCGGGACGTGCGAGCTCCGGGCCGCTGCCCGATCGTCGCTCTTCCGGGTGGGCGGCCCCCCGGTGCTCGCTAGGCAGGTCTCGAGGCGCCGATACGGATCGGTGTCCCGGTGCGGCGCAAACGGCTGCGCCGAGCCGAAAACGGCGATGCCCGAGAGCGGGCCGAGCAGAGGGCCCGGCGGGCGGTCCTGGACTATCCGCCAGCCAGTCCAGGACGCCTGTCCGACGCGTACTTGCGCTCCGCAGGGTTGACTGATTATGGACACGCACGGGGTAAGGGCATCGCGTTGATGCGCAGGCGCCGAGCTCTCGGTGGCCCGAAAGGGTCGCCCCAGTGTCACGGGCGGTGGTTCAGTCGGCGCCGACGGAGCCACCGCCCACTCTCTTCGACCAGGACTAGGCGACGTGCGCGATCTCGGCGGGATCGTCCTCTGCGCTGCTCGCAGGAGGCCGCTCGCGCGGGAGCGCCAAGCCGTCTCTGACGGCCGCGAGCTCGCGGCGAACCGAGGTGAGCTCGAACTGGGCCGCGTCGAGCTCTCTCGGAGCGGGCAGGTCGCGCGGGACGGAGGAGAGCTCGACCTGGACGGCTGCGAGCTCGACCTGGACGGCTGCAAGCTCCTGCACGACCGCAGCGAGCTCGTCGGGCATGGACGTGAGCTCGTCCGGCACGGCTGCGAGCTCGTCGACGACGGCCGCGAGCTCGTCGGGGAAGGGCGTGAGCTGATCGGAGACGGCTGCGAGCTCGTCGACGACGGCCGCGAGCTCGTCGGGAAGCGGCGCAAGCTGATCTGCGACCGCTGCGAGCTCGTCGACGACCGCCGCCAGCTCGTCGCGATCGGGGCCTGCTCCCCCGTACTCGCGGCCCGCCCCGTACCGATCGCCGGACGGCGACCACGGTTCGGTGGACGGCCCGGAGTCCGCGCCTGCCGTGGCGGGCCCGGGGAGAGCGTCGGTGGGATCGGGAGCCGAGACGTAGGGATCCGAGGCCTCGGCGTAGGGATCCGACTCTGCCGGCCCGGAGAGAGGTGCGTACGCAGCAGGTGCGACCTCGGCAGGATCGACGTACGGGTCGGTGTAAGGCTCCGGCTCCACATGAGCGGCCGGCCGGGCGTACGGATACGGGTCGGTCGCGGGATCCGGCGCGTAGGGCTCGGGCTCCGCGTACGGGTCGCTGTAGGGGTCGGGCTCGTAGATCGGGGTGGGATCCTCCGGAGGAGCGGGCTCGAGATAGGGATCGGGCGTCCCAGAGGAGTAGGAGGCCGCAGCTCCGATCTCGTAGATCTGGGCTCCCTCGTACACCGGCGCGACCTCGGTCTCGACGACCGGCTCCTCGACGCGTCTCGACGACGTCGACCATCTCGAGCTCCCAGAGCCCGTCGACGAGATGCTTGCGGAGCTGGACCATGCCGTGACGGGTCGAGCGGGCTCGGTAGAGGCGGACGCCGTCGCTGACGCTCTCGAGCGAGTCGCGATCGGGATCGACGGCAGGCTGGCGCCCATCGAGGACGGCGCTGGCCTGACGCCAGTGCTCCTGCTGCTCGATGCGCCAACTGAGCGCTCTCGCTCCTTCTCCGTCCAACTCCGTTCCTTTCCCCTACTTCGGTTCCCCGCGTCTCCTATCGGCCGAAATCGGGGGCGACTTGAGCGTTCTAAAACCCCTATTCGGGGTGTCACCTAGACCATCGGAGGGAGTGCATTTATCCCTTCGTGCACGGAAAGACGCCTCGCGTTGGTGTGTGATGGATGTGTGGGCGCGCGCGAGCCGCGCGGCGGACGGAGTGCCGAGGAGGGAGCGCACGATGGAACGGCGTCAATGGCTTGGAATCGAGGGAGATGCGTGCAACGGAGGGGCTCCGCGGCGATCCGCGGGCGTGCGTCGAGGGCCCGGCGCGGTGCCCCGGTCGCTCCTCGTCCGACCGCCGTTCACCTCGGGGGTCTTCTGCTCTCCCCGTGCCCCCGTCGCGCTTCGCGCCTGGCAGTGCCCTCGTCAGCTCGCTCGCCGCGGGCGCAGGGCCTTCAGGCCGGCCTGACGACAAGAACCCGGGCGCAATCTTCGGCTCAGGCGGCCTCCAGCGGCTTGCGCTGCGCGAGCGCTCGCGCGGTCAGGAGGCCGAAGAGAAAGCCGGTGATGTGGGCGAAGAAGGCGACACCTCCACCGTTCGAGGGATGCGTGAGCGAGAAGTCGGCCTCCCAGAGCTCGAGGAGGAACCAGAGGCCGAGGAAGACGACCGCGGGCACCTCGACCGGGAAGATCACGACGAGGGTGAGCACCCGGGCTCCCGGCAGGAGCAGGAAGTAGGCGCCGAGGACTCCCGCGATCGCACCGCTCGCGCCGAGGTTCGGGACGCTCGCGGCGGCCTTCGCCGCGTAGTGAATGGTCACGAGGGCCTGCCCTGCAGTGGCAACGAGCCCGGAGGCGAGGTAGAAGCCGAGGTACCGGGCCCGGCCGAGGACGTCCTCGACGTTGTTGCCGAAGATCCAGAGGAAGAGCATGTTGCCGAGGATGTGCTCCCAGCTCGCGTGGAGGAACATCGAGGTGAAAGCGCCCTCGAGAGGCTCGACGTGGTGCCGCGCGATCCCGGTGCAGGGCCCGGCGATCGAGCACGGGTAGAAGGCATACCGGTCGACCTCGGCCGGGCGAGACTCGAGCTCGCGCCACCAGACGAGGAAGTTGGCCGCGATCAGGCCGACCGTGACGATCGGGAAGCTCCGCGTGGGGGCCTTGTCGCGGAGGGGGAGCACCGCAGGATCCTACGACGACCGGGGTCGCTCCAGACGACAGAGAGAAGGGGCGCGGGCCCGGAGACGGGGTGCTCCGGGCCCGCTGGGACGCGCGGTTAGACCGCGGGCACCAGGAGCGGGTGGCTGAATGTGCCGAGGTAGCCCGCTCCGGCCTGGTTGACGCTCATCGCGGCACGGATCGTCGTGCGTGGGAGCGTAAGGTGAAACGTTGCCGTCGACGTCGCGCCGAGGGGGCGCTTCGCGATCGTGCGCCACGTGTCGGCTCCGACCAGCCGCTGGAGCTCGACCATCCTGCCCCGAAGCGGCTTACCTGCGCCGACCTGCACCCGTACCGATCGGCCGGTCGCGGCGAGGATGCTGAGGGTCGGCTGGACGCCGATGGTGAGCGGAAGACTCTTCCGTGTGCCGCCGAGCCGGGCTTCGTAAGTGGTCTGGATCGTCGGCTGGACGAGGAGCCGAAATCGCCCGTCGCGTGTCGTCGTCACCGTCTCCAGCGGCTTCAACGACGCGGTGCCGTACGGCCTGGAGTAGATCGTGATGTGCTCGTTCCGGCCGCTGTTCAGGAGCCGGCCCTCGAGCATCAGTGCATGCCCGAACAGGACCCGGCCGGCGGTCGGTGTCAGCCAGAGCGCGACCGGGCGGTAGGCGAGCGCGTGGCTCGCTCCGCCGAGGTATCCGGCACCGGCCTGGTTGACGCTGATTGCCATCCGCACCGTCGAGGTGCCGATCGCCGGGGCGATCACGGCGATCGAGGCGGAGCTGAGGGGCTTGCGGTCGACCGTCTTCCAGGCTCGGCCAGGCCCGAGCTCTTGCAGCTGCACGAGCCTGTCGCCGAATGCGTGCCAGGCTTTCACCTGAACCCGCAATCGTCCGTTCGGGAGCTCCTTCACGCTGACCGCGGGCGCCACGCCTACCGCGACCCGACGGCTCGTCAACCTCCCGATGTGGGCCTGATAGGTCGTACGGATGAGCGGCTTCACGCGCACGCTCCAAGCGCCGTTGGCCGAGGTCCTCACGGCCGCAACGCGGAGCGGCGCCGAGCGGCCGTACCGGTGGGCCTCGATGACGACCCGGAGACCGCCCACGGCACCGCCGTGAACGCGGCCGGAGATCGTCGTCGAATGGCCGTAGAGCACCCGATAGGAGCCGGCGGAGAGCGACACCGAAGCGGGGGAGCCCTGAGAGCCCCGCTGGATCGCGAGTGCCGACGGGACGGCCGCGAGGGCGAGGACAAGCACGGTGAACGCGCGCATGGAGATCCTCCTCGAAGAAGCTGAGACGCGCCCCTGCGCCCGGTTCGGCGCTGCAGGGTGGCTGCGATCAGGTCGTGTCAAGGGATGTGTTCCCAACGGTCTTCGTTCCCAGCTCCCGGGCTGCCAGTCCGGCCCGAGCGGTCGACTTGTCCCAACACGTCTGTCGAGGACGCGTTACCCGCGGCGCGAGGAACCGAAACCGACCGGCCGAGCAAGAGACGATGCCGTGCGCATTCCAACGATGGCGCTCGTATCGCCCCAGGCGTTCGTTCCGGCTCGGCCGGAGCGAACGCGACCGGCAACATCAGAATCTCGCCTGCGGACCGAACCACCACAGAGGACAGTTGCTTACCCCGACGCGGGAGGAGGGGGCAAATGGGGGAACCTCGTCGGTTCCCCCATTGGTTTGACGCGGGAGGAGGGGGCAAATGGGGGAACCTCGTCGGTTCCCCCATTGGTTTATTGGGGTGGCCCGCTGACGAGCTGGAGCTTCGCCGTGTGAGCGGTTCCGAGCTCGTCGACCCAACGGATGCGGACCGTGTCGCCCGGCGTCTTGGTGACGACCAGCGCGGTGAGCTTGGACGGTGAGTTGACGACGGTCCCGTCGAATGCGGTGACGACGTCGCCGGCCTGGAGCCCTGCCTTCTCGACCGGAGAGCCGGGAACGACGCCGGCGATCGTCAGCCCTGAGCTCGGCTGGTCGCCGAAGAAACGGTCCTGGGCCTGGACGGACACGCCCATGAACGCAGTCGCGCCGATGTGAATCGCCGCCGTCGCGTGCCCGGCGACGATCTGCGCGGCGATCGCCGTCGCCTTCTGGATCGGGATCGCATAGCTCCGCGGTGTCGAGGACTGGAACGAGAGCTGGAATGCGCTCGACGCGGCGGTGTTCATCCCGATCACGCGGCCCTTGCTGTCGACCATCGGGCCGCCGGAATCACCCGGTTGCAGGGAAGCGTTGGTCTCGAGCAGCCCGGTCAGCTTCTCCGAGTCGCCCGACTCGTCCCGCGCGGTGATCGACCGGCCGAGGCCGACGATCTTGCCCGACGCGCTGCTCGGCGTCCCGCCGGCACCCCCGGCGTTGCCGTAGGCGGTCACGGCGGCGCCGACCTTCGCGCTTGCAGCGGTGCCGATCGGCGCGGTCTCGAGGTTCGACGCGTGCTGCAGCTGAACGACGGCGACGTCTGCCGCGACGTCGTACCCGAGCACACGCGCCGAGTAGGTGCGCCCGTTGTCGACGTCGGTGACCTTGACGGTCGTCTCGCCCCGGATCACGTGGTTGTTGGTGAGGATCTCACCGGTCGGCGTGAGGACGATGCCGGTGCCGGCTGCCGCGGCGCCCTGCTGGTAGCCGAGGCTGGTGTCGATGTCGACGATGCCCGGTACGGATGCGGAAACGGCACGCACTGCCCGCGCCTCGCCGCCGAGCAGTAGCGACGCCACCACGGTGGAGGCTAGAGCGAGCACGAGAACCGCTCGCTTGGCCATTGCCGCCCCGTCGATCCGGGACCTGCGGATCCGTGTCATTCCGACCTGTGTCGTGTCGATCTGTGTCATCTCGATCTGGGCCATTTCTGCTGGGTCATGCCGAGCGATGCAGGAAGTCGTCTCGTCACGTCTTACAGTGGAGCACATCGATCTAAGAAGCGGCTGAGAAGCTGTAAGGAGCTTCTTCAGCCGGCTCTCGCCTCCCGGCCTAACCGCCGGCGCCCGTTGTCGTCGAAGTCGACAGAGGGGCCGTCCGCGAGCCGGCCGGGTGGCGACTGGCGTCCAGCGCCGGGCTTCGGCGGGCGATCCCTAAGGTTGACGGCTGGGGATCGTCCGCCGAAGCCCGAGCTCGCGAATCCCCTTAGTTCTTATCGACCGCGCGGGTGTTTCGGGGCCGCCGCTCCGAGTCGTCTCGAAAAGAGGCTCTAAAGGATCCCGTGCGAACCGTCGATAGGGAATCCAAGGCCATGGACACCGCCGGCGCCAGAGCGCTCAAGGAACGGATCGAGCAGCGACTGCAGTGGCAGGAGGCTGCGGCTGTCGCCGATGGACGCCAGCCGGCGGCCGATCCCGACGCCGCGAAGCTCGAGAGCTTCGAGGGCGACGTTCGCCGCTACCACGCGGAGACCAAGGTCGAGCTAGTCGACGGCGAGCACAAGCTCGTGACGAGCCGGATGGTCAAGAGCATCGTCGACGGGGCCTGGCAGGTCGAGGTACTCGTCGAGCACGTCGAGGCGGCGCCGACGCCTGCCTTGACCGTTCTCTACTAAGAGCCTCTTTAGCACCCCTTCGCCGGTCCATGGTTCAGCCCGCGTGGCTCACGCGTCGGCACGTCTCGCAGCCTGCTCCACGGCGATGGCGGCCTCCGACCGCCTGAAGCCGCTTGACAGGCCCTGACGCGCGTGGGAACGTTGGGGCCGGGTGGGGTTGGAGAGGTTGCCGAACAGGGAGCTCAGTGACAGCGACGCCCGCGACGCCGCGGGGCGCTCGATCGACGCTGTTCCGGCTCCGGCGGCTGCGAACCCGGCAACGGTGGAGTGGCTCCTTGCGCTCGTCGCTGTCGCGAGGCAGGCCGGGTCGGAGGCTGTCGAGGACAGAGAGCCCGCACCGAGGCGGCGCTGGCCGTTCGGCCGGTCGCTGTCGGTCAGGGAGCTCGCCGTGCGGGAGATGCTTTCAGCGCGTGCGCCGGTCAGGGCCGCCGAGACCGTGACCCCCGACGACGCCGAGCCGGGGCCCGATCGCGCCATGGAGCCCGTCGAGGCGCGACAAGGAGCCGGGGCGGCCGACGGCAAGAGAGGCCAAGGCCGCCCTCAGGAACCTCGTCTGGTGGTCCTCGAAGCCGTGGAGCCGCTGGCAGCTTCCGAAGTGGGCGAGCAGGAACCCGCCGGTCGGGCGCCTGAACCGGAGCCCGACGACCGCGCGGGGCTCGATCCCTCGCCTGTGGAGCCGGCCTCCGTTGTCCCAGCCCCTGTAGTCACAGCCCCTGTCGTCCCGGTCTCTGTCGTCCCAGCCCCTGTCGCCCCGCTCGCCGAGTCTCCGCCCGCGTCGACTCCCCTCGCTTCCGTACCTGAAGGTGCTGGGCCGGAGCGACACGACTCGAGCATCGCGGATGAAGGCGTCGACCGCGATCGAGCCGAGCCGAGCCGGTACCTGCTCGGCCCCCGTCGAGCCGCCAAGCCGTGGTACCTGCTCGATCCGAACGCTCCACAGGCGCAAGAGGCGCCGCCCGTGGCCGTCGTCGAGGAGCCGGAAGAGAAGGACGAGGCCGTCACCGGCTCGTCGTTGCTCGCCCGCATCGGCGCCTACACGACAAGCAGCCACCGTCCAAGCTAGAGGCGCCGGGATCGGTGCCGCTACCCGGCCCGGACGGTCGAGCTCCGCGCAGTCGAGACAGGCCCGGGATCCGCCTCGCCGACGACCCAGACCGCGAACCGGTACGAGCCTGCGCGGATCGGCGCCTTCGGGAGCCTCACGCTCACCGTCCCGGCGCGCTCCATCGCCCCGCGCCGGGCGAGCACGGGCGCGCTGTCGGTGACCCGCTCCATCGCGACGAGGTAGAGGCAGGCGCGCAGGCACGCCACCGTGACGCCGGGTGAGCTCGTCAGCGAGACATGGGTCGGGAACGCAAGCCGGCTCGTGTCGAGGGCCGGGGTCGGCGGCGCAGTGGGGGCAGCCGGCGTCGTGGTCGTGGTCGTGGTCGTGGTAGTGGTAGTGGTAGTGGCAGTGGTGGTCGTCGTCGTCGTCGTCGTCGTCGGAGGCGCGGGCGTCGATGGGGTCGACGCGGCGGCGCAGCCCCGGGTGGCTCCCTGTGCGGTCGAGACGGCGTTTGCGACCGATTGCAGGCTCGACTTCGCGGTCCCGTCCGCATAGAAGAGCCCGGACTGCTCTCCGCTTGCGACACCGTCCACGAGCTGCTGGAGGAGGAGCTCGACGACCGTCGGCCTGCACGCCACGGCCTTGAGCGCGGCCCGGTAGGCGGCGGCCTGGGCCGGCTCGGTCACGCCCGTCGACGTGACCGTCGGCGACTCGTACAGCGAGGCTTCGGGTGCGGGGATCTGGGATTGGGCTCCGATCTCGTCGACGATCAGCGGCAGCGAGGCGCCCGGCTGGGCCGTTCCGCCGAACCCCGCGTCGAGGGCGGAGACGAGCGCCGGCAGGGAGGCGAGGCGCCACAGGCCCTTTCCGCTCGCAGGGGCAGGCGCGAACGCGATCTCGTCCATCAGCGGGCCGGGGCGTGCGCTCGAACGGTAAGCGGCCGCCACGGCGGCGAGCGTTGCCTTCGGGGCCTGCGTGCCGTCGAGCGCGCCGTCGACGCGGATCAGCGGCGCGACCGCCTTGACGGCATCGTAGGTCGACGCCAGCGTCGCTTCGTACGCGGATGCGGTCGAGGCGGTCGGGGCCGGGCCGACGATCAGGTCGCGCAGATCCGGTACCTGCTGGGCGAGGGCGGCCGCGTAGGCGCTGAGGGCCGAGCGGCCCGCGTCGTCTGCCGGCAGCGCGGGCACGTAGAGCTCGAGCGTGAGGTCGCTCCCCGCCGGCAGACGGTCGAGCGCGGTGACCGCGCCCGGATCGGGGTTGCTCGCCGTCGCCGGCCAGACCAGGGTCATGCGGGCGGCCTGCAAGCCCTCCTGCTGGGCGAGCACCGCCTGGTCGGGGCTCTCGAGCCCCGCGCCGACCGCGAGCGGGGGCAGCGAGAGCGCGCGGGCCGCATAGGCGCTCGCCGTCTTCCGGACGGGAGCCCGATGGTGGGGGTGCTTGACGGCTGCCGCGACATGCACGATCGGGAGCGCCTCGATCGCGGCGTCATTCCCCGCCCAGTCGGTGGCGTGGATCGTGACGGGGAAGATGCCGGCCCGTGAGGGGAGCGACCAGGACACCGTGTGCCAGCCGCCCGAGACCGAGAGGCGGCGGTCGCCGCCGAGAGCCGAGAGGCGAACGGTCGAGGGCTTCGAGACCCAGAAGTGAACCGATCCGGGCCCGGAGTCGCCGAGCTTGAAGGCGGGCGGCTCGGTCTCGAAGGCCCCGAACGTGCCGGCGGCCGCTGCGAAGCGCGGGTCGCTCCTCGAGAGGCTCTGCAGGAGCTGGACCACGTAGGCCTGGTAGCTCTGAGGCGAGGGCTCGTCCGGAAGCTCGTAATACGACCAGTAGCCGTTGCTGAAGCTCGGGAGTGCGCGAGCGGCGGCTTCCTTCATGTTCGCCGCGAGTGCGGAGGCTGCGGAGTCGCCACTCGACCTGGCGTAGTCCGCGAGGGAGATCGCCGACTGCAGCTGGGCGTTGAGGACGATTGCGCGGTTGAAGCTGTAGAGCCGGATCCACTGCCCGAAGCCGGTCTCGCGCACGAGCCTGCCGGGGATGGTGTGAAACGCCGAGCGGGCGGCGGCTCCGAGCGCGGCCGCGTCGGCTGTGTCGATCGTCGCTGCCCGCGAAAATGCCTGGGCGGCGACGGCCTGCGCGAACCCGGAGAGCCAGGGGGCCCGGCCGCCTGCGTAGTCGAAGTAGTACTCCCACCCCGTGCCGCCGCTCGGCTCGGGCACACCGCGCGCAAGCAGGGCCTCCGCGAGCTTCGAGGTCAGCGCGACGTCCTTGCTGGCCGCTGCCGCGTTGAGCGCTCCGAAGTCCGCGAGCGGGTGGAGCTCGAACCCACGCCCGGCGAAGTAGCGGTAGACGATCCCGTCCGAGTCGGTCACGTCCGTCTGCGGCGGCGGCGGCCCGTGGCGGGCAAACCACGTGGTGTTGACCGCGAGCTGGCCGAAGAGCGCCAGCGCGCGCGGCGCCGTCAGCCTCGGCGCGATCGCTTCGACCTGCGCGAGCTGGGCTGCGAGCGGACCGGTGCGGGCCGGCGGAACGTGCGCGAGCAGCCGGTCGGCGCGCGTCAGCGCCGCGCGATCGTGCCGGGCATCCGCAGGGTCGATATGCCCTCTCGCCACCTCGCGGGCGATGGCGGTCAGTAGAGCCTTCTGGGGAGAAGGGCGCTTCCGCTCCGGCGCGGCCGTGGCTCCTGCCGTGACGAGAACGGCGGCGGCGCCCACCGCCAACACGATCCTCATGCAGAGGCTACGACGAGCCCCGAGCCCGGGAGTTAGACAGAGAGCCGCCTTCACCTCGACCCGTTCGCCCGGCCGAAGGGTGTTCCTCCGACCGCGCCGATCAGGAGTCGGTCGCCGGCGTGAGCATCCGATGCCGGCGCCGGCGGATGCTCGCCGGCTCCTCGAGCCCGGCCGCCGTGCCGTCCTCGGCGAAGCGGTTGCGGATCTCGATCAGGTCGGGCTCGCAGGCGACGAGCCCGTCGACCACGTCGGGATCGAACTGGCTGCCGGCGTCGTTGCGGATCCGGGCCATTGCCGCATCCCAGCGGATCTGCCGGCGGTAGCCGCGGCGGTCGGTCATCGCATCGAGGGCGTCGGTCACGGCGAAGATCCGCGCGCCCAGGGGAATGTCCTCTCCGGCGAGGCCGTCCGGGTAGCCGGTGCCGTCCCAGCGCTCGTGATGGGATCTCACGACCCGGCGCCCTTCCCCGTCGAGGAGCGGTACCTGGGCGAGCAGCTGCTCCCCGATCTCGGCGTGCTGCTTCAGGAGCGCCCAGTCCTCTCCCGCGAGGGACCCGCGCTTGAACAGCACCCGGTCCGGGACGCCGATGTTCCCGACGTCGTGGAACATGAAGCCCCACTCGAGCGAGGGATCGTCGGTCAGGGCCGGCGCGACCTCGACGGTCAGGCGCATCGCGTAGGCGGCCACCCGCTCGGTGTGCCGACCCGTCTCGAGCCCGCGCAGCTCGAGCGAGGTGGCGATCGCCGAGAGCGTCTGCCGGTAGGACTCGTCGGCACGCTCGTGGCGGACGCGCCCCACCTCGATCAGCCTCCCGAGCGCCGCCGCGTTCTCCGTCGCCGTCTCGTTCGAGACGTCGGGCCCGAACGCCCGCTCGAGCGGGATGACACCGACGGAGCGGTCGAGCAGGGCGAGGAGCTCCAGCGGGTCGAACGGCTTGTGGACGAAGGTGGTCGCGCCGGCGGCGATGGCCTGCTCGCGGGCGTTCGTAGAGCCGCTGATCGCGACGATCGGGAGGTGCTCGGTCTTCGAGTTCTCGCGCAGCCTCGCGCAGTAGAAGAGCCCGTCGATCCCGGGGAGGCCGATGTCGAGGACGATCGCATCCGGGGTGCGCTCGAGAAGGATCTTGTCGGCCTCCACGACGTGGTGGGCTTCGTCGACCTCGATCCCCTCGAGCTCGAGAGCGGTTCGGATGATCTCGCACAACGCGAGGTCATCGTCGATGACGAGGATGCGTGGTTGTTTCACATGTGCCTCCGGGTCCGGCTCCGTTCGCTGTCTTAGCTTTCTTGCTTCGGCAGTCTCGGAGCTCACCTCAAGGCCTCGTACGTCATTCCTTACAAAGATCGCTTGATCGAGGGACCAGTCTCTTTAGAACTCGAACCAAAATGAGCGTCGTCCCCGGCCCGCTCGGATCGTCCTCCGGCTCGAGCCACGGACGCCCGCGCCCGCGCCTCGAGCCTCCGGCGACCTGGATCCCGCTCAAACATGCGGGATCCAGGGCTTCGCGGCTGGAACGGCCTGCGAGCCGGCCGTCCAACCCACTCGCTCCGAGCGAACCGGGATAGGCCCTTAGGGCTTACGGACGCGATAGAGGGTCGCTGCCCCGGCATGCGCGACGAGCGTCAGGCGGGCATCCCTGGCCGCGCTCCGGCCCGCGGGCGTATCCGTCTGTACGAGCACGAGCCGGGCGTGCAGGACGGCACGCGCGCCGCTCGGCTTCCCGTCGAGCCAGTCCAGGTAGAGGCGCTGGTCGGCGGGGCGGAACGCATCGATCGGATCGTCGACCCAGACATGCCCGCCGTCGATGGCGGCGAGCTGCCCGAGCACGGCGTCGGCGAGGAGCGGCTTTCCGCTGCTCGCGGCGATCCGCGCGATCCGCCGCGAGGAGCCGGGGATCGGGTCCCGGACGAGAGCGGCGAGCGCGAAGACGGTGAGCGCGGCTGCTGCGGCCAGGAGGAGCCGGGGTCTCGGCGCTCCGAGTCGAAGCCCGCGTGCGGCCGGGAAGGCGACGACGAAGAGCAGCCAGTCGCCGGTGCGCTCGACGTGGATCGTCGCGGCGAGGAGCCCGGCGGCAGCGACGAGCTCCCAGAGTCTCGGTCGCAGGCGTCGCGAGACGATGAGCCCGACGAGGACGACGAAGACGGCCACGACGAGGACGCCTCCGAAATCGACGCGAAGCGGTGACCAGAGCGCCAGGCTGTCGCGGGCCGGGACGCTGTCGAGCACGTGGCGGTAGTAGCCGGCCGAGTGCCACAGCTGCGCATTGGCGCCAAGCGCAGCGGTGGCGGCGAGGAGCACCGAGGCCGCCAGAGCCGGGGCCTTCCGGGCACGCTCGAAGACGAGGTAGCAGGCGAGGAGGGCCCAGCCCGAGAGCGCGCCTCCGTGCAGGTTGCCCCAGATCGCGAGGAGCGGAACCCCGAGCCAGATCCGCCGGCTCGGTGCCCTGCACTCGCGCTCGAGCAGCACGAGCAGCACGGGGAAGAGGGCGAGCGAGAACGTCGAGGCTCCGGCGAGGAGCACGGCCGGGACGGAGCCGAGGAGCGCGAGCGCGGAGACGGCGAGCGCGCCGCCGGGCGTGGCCTCACGGGTGAGCCCGTGGGCGAGCACGCCGAAGGCGACCGCGGCTGCGACGACCTGGAGGGCGAGGAGGCCCCGGCCGCCGCCGAGCGCATGGTAGGCGGCCCAGAAGACGACCTCTCCACCGGCCGGCACATCCCGCCACCCGCCGGTCTGGGCTGTCGCGAACGGGACCGAGCCGGGGATATGCCCGTGCACGACGCGAGAGCCCATCGGCACGAGCCAGAGCGCGTCGGCGCCGATCAGGCCCAAGGAGGCGAGGAACCCCGCGCACGCTGCGGAGATGGCTCCGACCGTCCTGGGCCCGGCGCTACCGGCGTCCGAGGTGGGCGCCGCCGGGCCGCTTCCTCGTTCGCGCGCCGGTGATCCGGGCCATCGGGCCACGAGCCGTCGGTGTTCGCGCCTGGCCACGAAGCCCATTGTGAGACCAGGCCCGGGCGCGCTCGCCCGGGGGCGCCGTCCGAGCGGGGATCGATGGTCTAGTGCGTCCTAGCCACAAGTCCATCGAGCCTGCTGCGGCGCAGGCCTACAACGAGTCCAGACCCACGGAGCGCCGTCGAGGCCGAGTCTCCTCCTCTCACCCTCGGCACGGATAGCCCAATGCAAACTTCGGGACGCGTCAACCGCCTGGTAACCACCTCATGCGAGGTGGTTACCAGGCGGGTCTCAGCCTTCACACTGGCAACCCGCGGCGGCTGGTTCGCGCGGTCCGAGATGTACGACGTCTCGAATTCGGCGATTATCCCCCGGCACCGTGTCGAGGGGGACAACAGGCTCGAACGCGGGCCTGCCGGACGACCGATGGGATAGGGGTTGAGGGGCTGATGAGGAACGCCGTCTGCGAGACCACGCAGGAGAGACCTCGATGAGGCACCTGCCTGTCGCCGGGCTGATCCTCGTCGCGTCGCTCCTGGCGGTGCCGGCGGGCTCTGCCGGGACGGCGACGCGAAGCCTGAGCACGCCTCATCCGCTGGTCTCGCTCGAGATCAAGACGCTCGATCAGATCAACCTGGTTCGGGCAGCTCACGGCCTGCAGCAGCTCTCCCTGGACCCCGAGCTCTCGAACGCAGCGACCGCGCACTGCCGCCAGATGCTGACCAACGGCTTCTTCGGTCACGAGGCCTCCGGAGGCATCGACTTCTCCAGGCGCGTCGAGTACTACTACCCGGCCGGCAGCGCCGGCACCTACGGCGTGGGTGAGAACATCCTCTACGTCGGAGGCCCGGTCGACGCCTCGGGGATCGTCTCCCGCTGGATGCAAAGCCCCGGCCATCGCGAGAACCTGCTGAGCCCGGACTGGCGCCAGCTCGGGATCTCGGTGCTCACGGTCGGCTCGGCGCCCGGGATCTTCCACGGCGGGCGCGCCACGGTCGTGACCGTGGACTTCGGCGTCAGGGCCTGAGCAGCCCAGGACAGGGAGCCGCGTGCGTGGCGCCTGCGGGCTTGGATCACCCCACCGGCGCCGCGCACGGGCTCCCGCTCCCTTCGAAGCTCTGAGCCTGATCTCTTCCTGCTTACCCCTTGAGAGAGACCGGGAACGAGACGAGCAGGCGTGCCGCGACGCCGCCGTTCAGGTCGTCGCCCTGGCGGCGGGCCCGGACGAACATCACGAGCAGCTCCTGCCGCCGTGCGGCCGGGAAGCCGGCCTTCTGGTTCATCGTCAGGAGGACGGTCCCGTCGGAGGCGGTCGTGCCCTCAGGCGGGATCGAGTACTGGTTGAAGGGCACGGCCGTCGCGTACACGAGCGCGCCCTGGACCGGGCGACCGCCGCACGCAGTGACGCGGAAGTGCACCTGGATGCTCTTCGCCGAGAGGGTCACGACACCCGGGGTCAGCGTCTGCTGGTCGATCACGAGGTGAGCGGGCGCGCTCAGGTCGGCGATCGGGATCGTCCCGTTGCCGCTGGGGCAGCCGGCCGAGGACGGAGTCGTCGTGGTCGTTGTCGTCGCACCTGCGGCGAGCACGACCGAGCTCGTGTTCGACGCCTGGGTATCGGTGCCGTCGGAGTTCGTCCCGACGACGACGATCTGCAGCGTGTTGCCGACATCGGCATGGCCGACCGTGTAGGTGTTGGCTGTTGCTCCGCTGATCGCGGCGCAGCTCTTCCCGTTCTGATCGCAACGGTTCCACTGGTAGGTGAACGTGATCGGCGCCGTGCCGCTCCAGGTTCCGTTGCCTGCGGTGAGCGTCTGGCCCTCCTGGGCTGTCCCGGCGATCGTCGGATAGCTCTGGTTGGTCGGCTTCACAGTCGTCGCGGCGCTGCCGTTCCGCGAGGTGCCGAAGATCGCCCCGATTGCCAGAGCGGCGAATGCGAGGAGCACGGCGGTCGGCCATCTGCGGCCGTTGATCGTTAGCGGTCTCATCCTTGTTCGACCCCTTTCTCGTGTCGTCGTGCGCGTGGCGTTAGAAGTACAGGCGGCGGAAGGTCACGAGGTAATGGGCCTGTCAGGGCTCCGTTAACGCCCGGCGCCCCGTTCGTGACCTTCCTCGGCGACGATCCGGTCGCCACCGATCCGGGCTAGAATCCCCGGATCGGTGAGGCCTGAAACATCGCCTCGCGGTCGGGCATCTCTACCCTGGGGGCATGCCGGGCTCGATCGCGGTCTCCGGATGACGGACGAGCGCTTCCGGGAGCGGAGCCGGTCCTTCGGCCCGGCGGCCGGCCTCTACGAGCGGGTTCGCCCGTCGTACCCGAGCGAGGCCGCCCGCTGGATCCTCGGCGAGGAGCCGCTGCGTGTCGTCGACCTCGGTGCGGGGACGGGGAAGTTCAGCCGCCTCGTCGCCTCGCTCGGGCACGACGTCGTTCCCGTCGAGCCGGACGCCGGGATGCTCGCGACGCTCGAGGCCGTCAGCCGGGGCCTCCGCGGCGTGCTCGGATCGGCGGAGTCGATCCCCCTGCCGGACGGCAGCGTCGATGCCGTCGTCGCCGCCCAGAGCTACCACTGGTTCGACAGCGAGGCGGCACGTGCCGAGATCGCGCGGGCCCTGCGGCCGGGCGGTGTGTTCGGCCCGATCTGGAACGTGCGGGACGATTCGGTGCCGTGGGTCGCCGAGCTCACCCGCCGGGTGCTCCACGAAGACCGCAGCCCGGCCCGCAGCACGCAGATCGCGAGCTTCGGCCCGCGTTTCGACCGCGCCGAGCGGGCCGAGTTCCGCCATGCGGCGGCTCACGATCGCGAGTCGCTTCGAGACCTCGTGCGCAGCCGCTCGAGCTACCTCGTGGCCGACCCGGCGAAGCGCAACGAGATGGACGCGGCGGTGGAGGAGATCGCGGGCCGCCTGCCCGAGCGGTTCGAGCTTCCCTACATCACGGTCGCCTACCGCGTGCGGCGCCGCTGACCGCGACGCGTCAGCCCGGTTCCCGACTCGATCTTCGACGGCGGCCAGCGCGACTGCCGGCCGCGGATTCGAGCCCGGTGGGCTACGCAGGCACGGGCACGGGCGCGACCTGCTGGTTGCGCGCTCGCGTCCCGATCCTGAGCGAGAGCCCGGCCGCCAGGAGGCACAGGCCGCCGGCGCTGTAGAACGCGTAGTCGTAGGTGCCGAACCACGTCCTTGACTCCCCGGAGGCCCACGCGGCGAACGCGGCTCCTAGCTGGTGGGAGGCGAACACCCACCCGAAGACGATCCCGACCTTCTCCCTGCCGAAGGTATCGGCGGTGATCGCGACGGTCGGGGGCACCGTGGCCACCCAGTCGAGCCCGTAGAACACGGCGAACACGACGAGCGCTGCGTTCGAGCCGAAGGCAACCGGGAGCGCGATCACGGCGAGCCCGCGAAGGGCGTAGTACCAGGCAAGGAGATAGCGCGGGTCGAGGCGGTCCGTGAGCCAGCCGGAGAGCGTCGTGCCGACGATGTCGAAGACGCCCATCAGCGCCAGCAGCGAGGCCCCTTCGACCTCGGTGAGGTGGTGGTCGACGGCGGCGGGGATCAGGTTGACGCCGATCAGCCCGTTCGTCGAGAGGCCGCAGATGAAGAAGGTGCCCGCGAGCATCCAGAACGTGCGGTTGCGAAGGCCCATGCGGAGCCCGTCGAGCGCGGGCTTGAACGGCTGAGCGGAGCGCTCGGGGACGGCAACGGGCTCGGATGCGCCGAACGGCTCGAGCCCGATCGACTGGGGCCGGTCGCGGACGACGAGCGCGACGATCGGGAACACGATCACGAGGGCGACGATCGCGACGCAGAAGACCGCCCAGTGCCAGCCGTAGGCGGTTGCGAGCCAGGCGAGCGCCGGAAGGAACACGAGCTGGCCGCTGGCGTTGCTCGCGGTCAGGATGCCGGTGACGAGGCCGCGGCGGCTCTCGAACCAGCGATTTGCGACCGTGGCTGCGAGGGGAACCGAGACGGCGCCGGTGGCACCGCCGACGACGATCCCCCAGAGCAGGTCGTACTGCCACGGCGCGGTCATCAGCGTCGTCAGCGACGAGCCCGCCGCGATCGTCGCGAGTGCCACGAGCATCACCTTGCGAACTCCGAACCGCTCCATCAGTGCCGCGGAGAACGGTGCCGTCAGGCCGAACATGAGCAGGCCCAGGGAGATACCGACGGAGATCGTGCCGCGCGACCAGCCGTAGTCGTGCTGGAGCGGCACGATCAAGACGCCGGGCGTGGCCCGGAAGCCCGCGGTGGTGATCAGCGTCACGAACGTGACGACGACGATCAACCAGCCGTAGTGGAGCGGCCGCCCGAAGAGCCGGTCGATCATGGCTCGGCTCCGACGAGCGCGTTGAGCTCTCCGACGAGGCCGGAGGCACGCTCGGCGCCGAACTGCTCGACGAGCTCGCCCTGCGCCCGGGCCCAGAGCGGGTGGGCCTCCTCGATCCGGAGGTGGCCGGCCGGGCTCAGGGCCAGCATCCGCCGGCGACGGTCGTTGACGTCACCGGCGTTCTCGACGAGGCCGTTCTCGATCAGCGGGGCGATCTCGCGCGAGAGCGTGGAGCGATCCATCGCGAGCCGAGCGGCGAGGCCGCCCACCGGCAGGGGGCCCTCGTCACCGAGCCGCACGAGAAGCGAGTAGCCGTTCGCCGAGATCCCGGCCGGGGCCAGCGCCCGGTCGTAGTGCCGCGTCACGAACCGGGACGCCATTCGCAGCGATCCGCAGACACATGCCGACGAGGCGGGCCTCACCTCCATCGAAGGGAGTATATGCACGTACCTCGTGGGATTCTCCGGCCCGGTGCGGGTATCAGCGGCCGGCGTGACCGGGCGTGCGCGTCGCATCCAGCCGCACGGTGTGAAGCGGTGAGCGCGAGCCCGCCGGCCCGGCGGCTCCGCCGCACCGGGTATCCGGGAGCGCGCGGATGAACGGCGCCGGGCCCGGGCGAACGCGGATCAGCTCGGAGCGGCTGTCGGTGTTCCCGTCGGTGTCGGAGGCGAGGACCGTCAGCCGATAGCGGCCCGGCGCCAGGCGCCCGGTCTCGAGAAGGCTCGGGGTCAGGTCGAAGAGGTAGCGGCCCGCCTTCCCCCAGTGGAAGGTGCCTTCGACGGCGGCGAAGTTCTGCTCCGTCCCGGGTGCATAGACCGTGCAGAACTGGTGGCGAAACGGCTCGCCGAAGCGAAAGTCGGCGCCGGTCTTGTCGACGAGCACGCGTCCGGCGATCGTGCTGAGGGTCCACGAGACGCGGGCAGGGCTGACCGGAAGCTCGCCCCACGGGAACGGGCTCGGGATCGGCTGCGTGTCGTAGGCCTCCGCGAGGATCCGGATCCGGCCCCGGAGGTTGCCGGGGGAGATGGGGTGACGGGCCGGGTCCTGGAGGAGGATCGCCTGCACGACCGGCCGGGTGCTGTCGCGGTAGGGCTCCAGGTGCCCGGGCATCAGCGGGTTGACCGCGCAGTCCTCGCGGATCTCGGTCAGGTGGACGTGGTTCCAACCACGACGGACCGTGCCGAGGATCGTGTGCGACGCCGTCACCTGCTCGCCGGCCGTGACCCAGGGCACGACGTGGATGTACTGGAACGTCCGGTCGTCGTCCGTTCTCACCACGACCCTGCCGCCGCCCGCCTTCGTCACCGTGCCGGAGACGACCGGATAGACGTGATTCCCCGTCCACGCGGCGATGTCGATCCCGTTGTGGAAGGAGTACGCCCCGCCGTCGCCGCTTCCGATCACGGTGCGGGGGTCGCCGAAGTAGCCCCTCACCGGATGCTGGCGATCGAACGGCTCGAGCGGCCAGGGGTAAGGCGCCTGAGCCTCGAGCGACAGCTTCTCGCACCTGAGGTCGAGCTGCTGCCAGATCGACTCGGAGATCGGGGCCGGCCGCAGAGCCGCAGAGCCCGCAGAGGCGAGCAGGGCGATGCAAGCGAGGCCGAGGGCCGCGAGTCGAACGCGGTCAGCGCGCGGCACAGCATCTCCGATCCTCGCCCGTCCCACCGGCAGCCACAACCTATCGCCTCGGCGAGAGGGCGCCGTGCACGCACCCGAAGGTGCACGGCGCCCTGCTCCGGCGAGGCGAGTCTCTCGACGACTAGGCGGCCTCGCTCATGACCGCGATCTCGAGCTCGCCTTCCGGCTCGACGCCAGCGCTCCTGACCGGCCGGATCAGGCCGGCGGAGATGGCAGCCCCCACGAGCAGGAGTGCAGTGAGGACGTAGAGCCCCGTTCGGAAGCCGTGATCGAGCGCGGCCGGGCTCGAGGCGGCGAGCGCCGAGTGCGACGCGGCAAACCGGCTCGTCGAGGCCGCGGCGATCGCGGTCGCGGCGGCGAGGCCGATCGCACCGCCGATCTGCCGGCTCGTGTTGATCAGGCCCGAGGCGATGCCCGCATCGGACCGCTCGACCCCGGTGAGGCTCGCGATCGTCACGGGGACGAAGGAGAGCCCCATCCCCGCCCCGCCGAGCACGAACCCGGGGAACAGGTTCCAGAAGTAGTGCCCGTGCAGAGGCAGGGAGGTCAGCAGCGCGACCGAGACCGCCGACACGACCATGCCGAGGGTGAGGGTGAAGCGCACTCCGAGCCTGCCGACGATCACCTGGGCGAGGTTCGAGACGATGACGACGGTGAGCGCGAAGCCCGTGAAGGCGACGCCTCCCTGGACGGCCGAGTAGTGCAGGACGTCCTGGAGGTACAACGTCAGCAGGAAGAACTCCGAGAACGAGACGGCTCCGATCACGAGCATGGTGGCGTTCGCCGCCGCGAGGGTCCGCTGGCGGAAGATCCGCAGCGGCAGGAGCGGCGCCTTCGAGCGCAGCTCGATCGCGATGAAGGCTCCGAGCAGTGCGGCGGAGGCCGCGATCAGGCCGGCCGTCGTGCTCGACCCCCAGCCGTCGGTCGTCGCCCTCGTCATCGCGTAGACGAGCAGCATCAAGCCGCTCGTGACGGTGGTCGCGCCGGCCAGGTCGAAGTGGCGGTGGGTGAGCGCAGCCCGGCTCTCCCTGAGGAGCACGGGTGTCAAGACGATCGCCGCGATCCCGACCGGGACGTTGATGAAGAAGATCCAGGACCAGCTCAGGTACGAGGTGAAGACCCCGCCGAGCAGGACACCCGCTGCTGCGCCGCTACCCGACGCGGCTCCGTAGATCCCGAGCGCCGTGTTGCGCTCGCGGCCCTCGGTGAAGGTGGTCATGAGAAGCGAGAGCGCCGCGGGCGCGAGCAGCGCCCCACCCAGCCCCTGAACGCCGCGGAAGGCGATCAGCGACCCGGCCGACCAGGAGACGCCGCAGAGGAGCGAGCTCGTCGCGAACAGCGCCAGGCCCGCGACGAACATCCGGCGGCGGCCGAGCAGGTCTGCGAGCCGCCCGCCGAGGAGCAGGGCCCCGCCGAACAGGATCGCGTACGCGGAGATCACCCACTGCAGGCTCGACTGGGAGAAATGCAGGTCGGACTTGATCGACGGCAGCGCGATATTGACGATCGCGACGTCCAGGACGACCATGAACTGCGCGGTCACGATCAGTGCCAGCGCACTCCACCGGCGCCTGCTGCTCGCGGTCGAAACGAGCGGATGTGAAATTGATGTAACAGCCATCTATCTACCCCCAAGATCGTTGAGAGCGACAACGATAGCATGTGACAACGCTTTGTCGCGCTACACTTCTTTCACGTGTCCATGACCTCGACAGCCCCGCCGGAGCCCGTCGGCCCTTCCCGGGAGATGCTCCTGAGCGTGGGCTACCTCTTGAAGCGCCTCGGGTTCGAGATCAAGACACGCTCGATCGAGGCTCTCGAGCCCACGGGCTTCAGTCCCCAGCATCACGCGATCCTCTCGCTGCTCGACGAGCGGGCCTGCCGGGCCCAGAGCGGGATCGCCGACGCGCTCGGCTACGACCGCAGCCAGCTCGTCGGCCTGCTCGACGAGCTCGAGCTCAAGGGGCTGATCGTGCGCAAGCGCGACCCCGACGATCGCCGTCGGCATCTCGTGAAGCTCACGCCGGAGGGAAGCAAGCGCTCTCGGCGAGCTCCGCGCCATCTCGAAGGCGATCGAGAAGGAGTTCTTCGCGGCCCTCGACGCGGACGAGCGCAAGACGCTCCACGAGCTCCTCCTTCGCGTGGCCTCCTCGCACGATCCCCGGCTCGGCGCGAGCTCGTAGCGCTCCTCGGGCGCCGCGCTCTTTGGGCACGTCGGGCCTGTCGACCCCGGGCGGTGCTCCTACCGGCGAAGGTTCGCGTCGAGAGTGCCGTCGTCGAGCAGGAGACGGAGACGGCGAAGACGCGTATAGCGGTCGCCCTCGAGGTCCTCGAGGGTCAGGTTGAAGTTCCGATACGCCCCCACGAGCTCCTCGGCGCCGAGGCGCGCATTCCAGTCGAGCTCGAGCTCGGGAAACGCGAGCGCGAGCTTCGAGAAATCGACCCGATATGAGCGCAGGTCGGCGACCGACCCTTCGGCTATCTCGACCTCGCACCCGGTGATCTCCGCGAGCAGCTCGGCCAGGTCGCGAATCAGGTAGTTCTGCTTGTTCGAGCCAACGTTGAACGCCTCGCCCCGCACCTGGCGCTCCGGTGCCTCGAGCATCGTGCGCGTGACCTTGGCGACATCCCGAACATGGATGAGGGGCCTCCAGGCCATCCCGTCGCTGAGAAGCCGGATGCGCCCGGTGGTGTGACCCCAAGCAGCGAGGTTGTTGAGCACGATGTCGAGACGGAGGCGTGGCGAGACGCCGTAGACCGTGGCGTTTCGCATCGAGACGGGCACGAACTCCGGACCGGCCATCTCGAGTAGCTCCGCCTCTGCGCGAACCTTGCTCTCGGCATACGCGGTCAGGGGTCGCATGGGAGCGCTCTCGTCGAGAGTCTCGTCGGTCCCGGACGCGCCGTACATCGAGCACGAAGAGGCGAATACGAAGCGCCGGACTCCTGCGTCGCGTGCCACGCCGGCCAGCGCGAGGGTCGCGTCGCAGTTGATCGCGTGGGTCAGCGCCGGGTCGAAGTCGCCGAGAGGGTCGTTCGAGAGGGCGGCGTAATGCGCGATCGCGTCGATCCCGGCGAGATCGGCCGCTCGGATGTCCCGGATGTCGCGCAGGACGGTGGATGGCCGGGCGAACGGCCCGAAATCGCAGCCCTCGTAGAGATCGGCGTCGAGCCCGACGACCTCGTGGCCTGCTTCGGCCAGCGAGGCTGCGAGGATCGATCCGATATAGCCGGTGCTCCCGGTGACGAGGACTCGCATGGCCTATGGGAGAGACTAGTCGGGGCTGTCGGCGGCCGCTGTGGGCGTCGTCGTGCCCGGCGGCGCCGTGTACCGCCGGTCCGCGAGCGTGAAGGCCGCGTCTCGCGGCTCGAGCGTGCGCAGGCCCGCATCGTCGGCGAAGGCCTGCGCCTCTCCCAGCAAGATGGCAAGTCGCAACAGGCCGACGAGCGCCGGACGAACGTCGCGGGGCAGCGAGGCGACGTCCTCGGCCATTCCGAGCAGGAGCTCGTCGACCGTCTCCGCGGTTTCACCGGCGGTGGCGCCGGAGGCAGGCTGGACACGGCCGATGAAAAGCGAGTAGGCGAGCAAGGGCACGACATCCGTGGAGAGGTCGCGTACCTCCGCACCGGCCATGATCAGCTCGACCGCGGTCGACTTGAGGGTCTGCTCGAGCTCACGTGCGTTCCGTCGAAGGGTCGCCCCGCCGCGGCCGGCGAAGATCAAACGGCTTTGCTCGTAGGCACCGGTGATCCACCACCACGGCTCGATGACCTTCAGCGACTCGGCCGGCGCCGGAAACGACGACTCGCCGGTGATCTCGAAGCTTTGCAGCGCCAGGAAGCCGTTGCCGTCCTCCGAACCGTCGTAGAGCATGAGCTGAACGAGGCATGCGAGCCTGCGGATCAGCCGGGCGCTCTCCTCGCGCGCCCGCTGGCGTTCTTCCCGCGCCGCTTGCTCCTCGCGTGCGATCCGCTCGGTCTCCGTCTCGACGCCGTCGCGCCGCAAGGCCTCGATCGCAGCGTCCGCCCGGTCGGTGATCTTCCGGGCCGAGCGGTTCGTCCGTCCGCTCGTCGAGGCAGCGATCGTCTGTGCGTCGCCGCGCAGCAGCAGGAGACCTTCGAGGTCGCGGTTCTTCTGCGAGGTCGCGATCGAGGTCTTCAACGACCCCAGCCTTCTCTTGATCTCGTCGGGCGTCATGCCATGCGTCAGTGTGGCGCGATCGATCGCGCCACACACAGGAGACGGCACGACACGTCAGGCGCCTGCGCATACGAGCGCAAACCCGGGATCGGCAGGAAGCACACTGTCTCCAAACGCTACTCGACGAGCGAAGGTCCTGTGGCCTGTCGCAGATATGGTCTTGTGAAGGGTTTGTTTTGCCCTCAGAGCATGCCTATCGACTGGACCACAGCGCCTGACGACCAACGCGCGGGGGCCGAGATGCTCGAGCTCTTGCGAGAGCTCTACCCGCTGCCGCGGAGCCTGACCGGGGCGGCTGTCCGCGAAACCCTGGCTAGCCTTGCGCGCGAGGTGCCGCTCGAGGTGGTCGAGACCCCGACGGGCTCGGTCGTGTTCGACTGGACGATCCCGCCGGAATGGTCGATCCGTGCCGGTTGGATCGAGGCGCCGGACGGCAGCCGGGTCGTCGATTTCGCGGACTCGTCTCTGCACGTGCTCGGCTACAGCGCCCCGGTGGATGCCGTGCTCGATCTCGACGAGCTTCGCGGCCACATATTCACCCACGCCGACGACCCGGATCTTGTCCCGTATCGGACGTCGTACTGGGAGGAGCGATGGGGCTTCTGCATGAGCCGGCGCCGGCTCGACTCGCTCGCGCCGGGCTCCTATCGGGCGGTGATCGATTCCTCGTTCGAAGACGGATCGCTCACCTCGGGCGAGCTGACGATTCCCGGCGCGACCTCCGAGGAGTTCGTGCTGAGCACCTACATCTGCCATCCTGCGCTCGCGAACGACAACCTCTCGGGCCTCGTCCTCCTCTGGGCGCTCGCCAAGCAGCTGGCCAGGCAGGAGCTGCGCTACACCTACCGTCTCCTCTGGGGGCCGGGGACGCTCGGCGCACTCAGCTGGCTGCAACGCAACTTCGAGAGGCTCGATCGTGTCCGCCACGGGCTTGCGATCTCGTGCGTGGGAGACCCCGGGCCGCTTGCGGTACAAGCGCAGCCGGCAAGGCGTAGCAGCGGTCGACCGCGCGGCGAGCCTCGTTCTCGGCGAGCTGCCGGGTAGCCTCGTCTCCGACTGGGAGCCGACCGGGGCCGATGAACGTCAGTTCTGCGCGCCCGGCTTCGACCTCCCCGTCGGGGCCTTCTCACGCACCCCACATGGCCGCTTCTCCGAGTATCACTCCTCGGCGGACAACCTCGAGCTCGTCACTGCGGAGGCGCTCGGCGGCTCGCTCCATGCTGCCCTCCGGATCATCGACGCCGTCGAGACGAACCGGTCCTACACGAACCTGTCGCCGTACGGTGAGCCGCAACTGGGGCGCCGCGGCCTCTATCCCGGAGTCCCGGACGGCACCAACATCGAGACGGCGTTTCTCTGGGTCTTGAGCCTCTCCGACGGAACGCACGATCTCATCGCGATCGCCGAGCGGTCGGGGCTCCCGTACGAGGTCGTCCGGGGCGCCGCCGGGCTGCTCGAGGAGCACCGGCTTCTCGGTTGAGGGCGCGAGTGGGAAGCCGGACCAACGGACGGCATCGTCCCGGACCTCGATGCGGGGGCGGGCGAGAACGGATCGTCTAGGGTGAGTGGGCCAATGACCCACAGCGAGCGGGGGAAAAAGTGACCGCGGTCTATCACGATCCGAGCTTCGCCGACTCCGAGCGGCGGCAGCGGCTCTACACAGGCGACTTGTTCGCGTACACACCGGCTGAGAGCTCGGCAGGGCTCTGTGCGGTTGCTCGCGAGATGAGCGAGGAGGCATTCGCCCCCCACGACCCGCAGACCGCCCAGGAAGGCATGCCTCCCGAGAAGTACGTCGAGATCCTCGCCGACCTCAAGCCCCGTTTCATCCACAACCCTCGCTGCAAGGAGCTGATCGCCGGCATGCTCGAAGAGCTCGGCTGCGATGTCGATCGCACCTACTTCGACGTGCCCCGGCTGCGGACGATGGCGCACGGCGAGTACCTCAAGGCCGGCCTCGCCTACCAGTTCCATCCCCACCGGGATACCTGGTTCTCGGCTCCGTACGCCCAGCTGAACTTCTGGCTTCCGGTCTACGCGATTCAGTCGGAGAACTCCATGGCCTTCCACCCCCGTTACTTCAACGAGGCGATCAAGAACGGGTCGGCGGCCTACGACTACGACGAGTGGAACCGCACGGGCCGACAGCAGGCAGCGACGCAGGTCAAGGCGGAAACCCGCAAGCAGCCCTCACCCGAGGAACCCGTCGAGCTCGATCCGCAGGTTCGCGTCGTCACGCCGGTCGGAGGGACGCTGATCTTCTCCGCCGCGCATCTCCACTCGACAGTCCCGAACACGACCGATCGGACACGCTTCAGCATCGACTTCCGCACCGTCAACCTCGACGACCTGGTCGAGGGCCGCGGCGCTCCGAACGTCGACTCGGCCTGCACGGGGACGACCCTGAGGGACTTCATGAGGGCAAGCGACCTGGCGCCGCTCCCCGAGGAGGTCATCGCGTCGTATGCGGTCGGGAGCGGAGCGCGGCGCGAGCCGGTAGCACCGCGTGGCTGAAATCACTGCGCTGTTGAAATCACCGCGCGCTTGAGCCTGCGAGCAGCGGCCAGGTGCGGTCACGCTCGCTGAGCGTTCGGTGGGCTGTCTCGGGCCAGCGGATCCCGAAGGCCGGGTCGTCCCAGCGGACGCCCGAGCTCGCCTCGGGCGCGTAGGGGGTTGAGATCATGTACAGCACGTCGGTGTTGTCCACGAGCGTCTGGAAGCCGTGCGCGAGTCCCTTCGGGACGTAGATGCCGGCAGCCTCGTTCTCGTCGAGCGTCGCACCGAACCACTTTCCCTCGGTCGGTGAGCCGGGCCGGAGGTCGACGATCACGTCGTAGATCGCGCCGCGCGTGCAACGCAGGAGCTTCGTCTCGGCGTGCGGCTCACGCTGGAAGTGCATGCCCCGCAACGTCCCGGAGCGGGCGTTGCGAGAGAGGCTGCACTGCGCAAGCTCGGTGTCGAGGTCGTTGAGGGCGAGCTCTTCCCGGCACCACACCCGGGCGAAGAAGCCGCGCTCGTCCTCGTGCCGCTCGAGCTCGATCAGATACGCGCCCTCGAGCCCCGTTGGCGTGAGCCTCATGACGCGGCAGCGCCGTGGTGAGCGCCCGAACGGCTCACAGGGCCAGATTCAGCTTCCGGCAGGTGAACGCCTCGGCGTAGTGGTGGGGTGCGACCGCCTCCATCCCGCGGAGCCTCATCAAGCCCATGAACAGGTCGCGATCGAACCAGTGCTTGCCCGCCTGGCTCACGAAATGCTCCTCGATGAGCCGCACCTTCTCTGCGGCGAGCCCCTCGGTGAGCGGCACGAAGAGGTTCGGCCGGCCGAGATCGCCGTCGACCTTCGGGATCTCGAACTCGAGGATCAGATGGTCGCGGAAGGTGTTCCAGGCAAGCTCGCAGGCCAGCCGGTGGTCCTGATGGAGGTCGTCTCGTGTATGCGTGAACACCAGCTGTGGGTCGGTGCGTGCCTTCAGGGCCTCGAAGACCTCCTTCACCTCGGCGCCCGAGTACGGAAGGAACCCGTCGCGGAACCCGTGGACATCGATCCGAGCGGCGCCTGCGTCCGCGAGGAACGCCTCGGCGCTCGCCCGCGCCTCGTCTCGCCGCGCGCCGGCGGCCGCGAGCACGACCCAGTCGACCTCGACCCCGGCGTGTGCCCGCGTGAGTGCGAGCAGCGTTGCTCCGCAACCGATCTCGATGTCGTCGGCGTGGCAGCCGACGGCGAGGACACGCCGAACCGGCTCGCCGCCGTCCAACCGCAGCGGGTACATCAGCCCGAGATCGGTTCGACCGTGTTGCGCCCGCAGAGGAGCCAGGGGGCCGAACCGGACTCGTGCAGCGCTTCGAGCCGCTGCCTGTCCTTGATCGTGTCCATCGGGCCGAAGAAGCCTTCGTAGGGGTAGGCGACAAGCGCGCGCCGCTCGATCAGCCGCGCGAACGGCTCGTCGACGAGCTCGTCGCCGGGCTCGATCAGGTCGAGGATCTCCCGCTTGAACGCGAAGAAGCCTCCGTTGATCCGCACGTCCGACTTGCGCATCTCCTCGACGGCGACGACCGTGCCCTCGTCGTCGGTGATCAGGATATGACCGTTGTATTCGGGCCGCACCGAGAGCAGGACACCGGTGGCGTTCGTCCTGTGCAGGCAATCGATGAGCTCGGGCAAGGGGGCATCGGTCAGCCCGTCGCCGTAGGTTGCGAGGAACTCCTCGTCGTCGCCGAGGTATCGCTCGACCGCCTTGAGCCGCTCGCCGATCGTGGCGGTCATCCCGGTATCGGCAAAGGTGACGCGCCACTGGGCGAGGTCGCTCGAGAAGATCTCGATCTTGGGCCCGCCGCCGTTCTGCTCGAGCACGAAGTCGTTGAACAGAGCCTCGTTGTAGGAGAGGAAGTACTCCTTGATCGCCTCGCCCTTGTAGCCGAGGCACAGGATGAACTCGGTGTGCCCCCAGGCGGCGTAGTAATCCATGATGTGCCAGAGGATCGGCTTGCCGCCGATCTTGATCATCGGCTTGGGGATCCGCTGGGTCTCCTCGCCCATGCGCACGCCCAGCCCACCGCAGAAGATCACGACTTTCATCTGGATTGGTGGTTGCGCATCGAGGGCCCTGATCCTTCCTTTCCCAGTAAACGGCAGAAGATCGCCGTCGTCAAACGCGCGCGGGTAAGCCGACTCGCCCGGGCGCTATGTGCCCGCTGAAACCATCGTCGCGGTAGGTATCGGCAGGATCAGCTCCGCGCTCCAGTCGCTCGTGAAGGCGAGCTGGGCCCGGATCTCCTTCGCGAGGTTCCAGGGCAGGATCACGATCGCGTCGGGCCGCGTCTCCTCGATGTGCTCCGGCGGGAAGATCGGGATGTGCGTGCCGGGCGTGAACCGCCCATGCTTGTAGGGGTTCCGGTCGACGGTGTAGGCGATGAGATCGGTGCGGATCCCGCAGTAGTTGAGCAATGTGTTCCCCTTGCCGGGGGCGCCGTAGGCGGCGACCTGCTTGCCGGCGCGGTTGAGATCGATCAGGAGGCTCAGGAGCGCGCGCTTCGACTCCTTGACCGCCTCGGCGAATCGCCGGTATCGCTCGGGGTCCCGCAGGCCCTCGGCGTCCTCACGGGCGAGCAGCTCCACGGCTGCGGGCCCCGCCACCCGGCCGGTCGCCGCGTGGGCGACGTAGATTCGGAGCGAGCCGCCGTGGCTGGGAAGCTCCTCGACGTCGTACACGACAAGCCCGTGTGTCTCCATCAGCCGACCGATCGAGGCGAGCGAGAAGTACGAGAAGTGCTCGTGGTAGATCGTGTCGTACTGAAGGCCTTCGACGAGCCGGGCGAGATGAGGGAACTCGAACGTGGCCGTCCCGTCCGGCGCGAGCAGGATGCGAAGACCGCCGACGAAGTCGTTGAGGTCGGGAACCTGGGCAAGGACGTTGTTCCCGATCACGAGATCGGCGTGTCCGTGTGCGGCGACGACGCTCTCCGCGAGCTCGACCCCGAAGAAATCGACGAGCGTCGGCACACCGCGCTCCTCGGCGGCGGGTGCGACGTTCGCGGCCGGGTCGATGCCGAGGACGCGGATCCCTTTCGGGACGAAGTGCTGCAGCAGGTACCCGTCGTTCGAGGCGAGCTCGACGACGAATGCCGCCGAATCGAGCTCGAGCCGGTCCACGATCATCTCGACGTAGGCGGCCGCATGGGCGACCCACGAGTCGGAGAAGGCGGAGAAGTAGGCGTACTCGGTGAAGATGGCTCCGGCGTCGATCACGGCGGCGATCTGCGCCAGCCAGCACGTGGTGCAGATGCGCACGTGCAGCGGGTAGAAGGGCTCCATCGCCTCGAGCTGGTCCGCCGGTACGAAGCTCTCGCAGAGAGGCGAGCTCCCTAGGTCGACCACGGTCAACTCGAGCGGAGCCCCGCACGAGCGGCACTGCGTCGCTCCGGTGACCGGCCGTCCTTGCTCGTGGAAACGGGTGAGGCTCGCGGCAGACACGCAAGACTTATCGACACCCATGAGGAAAACCGTAGCCTGCACCCGGCCGCAGGGTCGCTGCGACCGGCGAGGCCCATTGGTGGCAAGTGCGGACTCGGGGCGAGCCGTCCGTTCCCGGGCCTCGTAGACTACGCCGTGTCGTCCGCTTCGCAGGGGTGGGGAACGAGGAACGCAGGCGAGGATGAATCGCAAGCTGGCACGAATCGACGCGGCTCGGCTTCAACGGCTCGAGGAGCTCGCGCAGGGCCTCGACACCTCGACGCTCTACGGGCACTTCCATCTCGGACGGGCCAGCTCCGTTGCGCCTCCCGCCTGGAGCCGGTGGTCCCTCGCGGGATGGGACCTGTCGTGTGACGAGCGGCTTCCTGTTCTCGACGTCCTCGGCACGGATGAAGAGATGCTGGGGTGGATGATCGGGCATCCATTGGATCTCGCTGCCGGAGCGCCGGCTCGGAACGCGGTTCGCGCGCCGTTCCCCGCCGTTCGGGCTCCATCCGAGAGCGAGATCGAGCAGTGGCTCGACGGCTTTGCCGGGCGCTTCGCGCTGATCCTCCTTCGGCCGCTGAACCGCATCTACGTCGACGCCGCGGCGTCGCTACCGGTGCTCTTTCATCGCGAAGCGGGCACGGCCTCGTCGTCTCCGTTTCTGCTCACCCCCCTGGACGAGATCCGTGACGGTCCCCTCGTCTCCGAGCTCGCGGTCGCCGAGACCGACCGTTGGTTCATCTTCGGCACGTCCCCGTTGGCCGGCGCCAATCGGCTGCTGCCAAACCACTTCCTCGACTTGGGGACGTGGGAGATGCGGCGCCGCTGGCCTCAGGAGGCGTTTGAGCGAATCGCGGTCGACACGGTGCTCGATGCGGTCATCGACAAGCTGGAGGCGACGATGAGGGCGCTCACGTTCCCCGGGACGCCGCCCCCGAACCTGGCGATCACGAGCGGCTTCGACAGCCGGACTCTTCTCGCCTGCTCCCGGGCCGTCGTCGACCGGCTCAACCTGTTCACGGTCGCGTGGCCCGACGACTACGGGGCGGCGGACAAGCGGACGGCGCCGAGGGTGGCCGCTCTCTCCGGCGCCGGCTACCGCAAGCTCGAGTGGCAACGACCGACCCCCGGGGATGTCGAACGGTTCATGGTCCTGACGGGCGCACAGGTCGGGGAGCGCCGCGGCCGGTTTGCCGGACCGACCTGGAATCAGCTCGGCCCGAACGGTGCGTTCGTCTCAGGCGTCACCGGCGAAGCGATCGCCGGGGGGTCCCGTCCGGGTGACTCGCCCGGGATGCATCTGAGCCGGGCGGAGCTGATCGGGCGATGCTTCGGTCCTTCGACCGAGCGGCTCGAGTCGCTGCTCGACGAGTGGCTGGCAGAGCTGCCGCCGGGGCTGGACAGCCTCGACGTCATCACCCTCTTCACCCACGAGATGGCGTTCGGATGCTGGGGAGGCGCCCTGACGACCGCGTATCCCGATGCCTACAGCCACACCGTCTATCCGTTCGGTCACCGAGGGATCCTCGACGCTGTCCTGCGGCTGCCGCTCGACTACCGGGTCAAGGACACGCTCCGAGCGGACATCATCGCGAGAAGGTGGCCAGAGCTCCTTGTGTTCCCGTTCAACCGGAAGCCGAGGGCCCTTGTCGCACGGAGGGCAGCGGTGAACCGCGGGCGACGCATTCTGAGGCCGCTGAGGCGCAAGGTGCGGACGCTTCGGTCAGGCCGAACCGCCACGCCGGGGCGCTGACGCGCGCCGTAAAGCTCACAGCAAAGCTGCTGCCTGGAAGTGCCTCCTCGCTCTTCGGAGTCGCTCAAACGTCCACGCTTTCGAACCGATAGAACAAGATCATGGGATTGCCTCAACGCGAATCGCCGGACGGGCTATCGGCTCGAGATCGGTCCTACGAGGGGGCGACGCCGACCGTCAGCGTGATCGTGCCGGTTCGCAATGAGCTCCGGCATCTCTCGGCGCTGCTCGACGCGCTGGACGCCCAGACGCTCCCCCGCGACCGATTCGAGGTCGTCATCGCCGACGATGGCTCGGATGAGCCGCCGACGAGGCTCGCGACGCCCGATGACCACGTGCGTGTGTCGGTCGGGTCGGAGGCGAACTCGTATGCAGCCCGCAACCGAGGCGCCGGGATCGCGAAGGGGCGTGTCTTCGCGTTCTGCGACGCAGACTGCCTTCCGGAGCCGGACTGGCTCGAGCAGGGCCTGGCGGTTGTCGGGGCAGGTGTCGTGATCGCCGGCAGCGTCCGATTCGTACTGCCGGAGCGGCGCACGGTCTGGACGTTGATCGACATGGACGCCACCAAGAACCAGCGGAGCCTCGTTGCGCGCGGATACGCCGAGACAGCCAACCTCTTCGTCACCCGTGTCGACTTCGAACGCGTGAGCGGTTTCGACCCGCTTGCCCGCTCGAACGGCGACTACGACTTCGTGCAGCGCTGTGTCGCGAGTGGCGCCTCTCTGAGGTTCGGCGAGGACGCCGTCGTCTGGCATCCGACCCGAGACAGCGCCTCGGCTGTGGTGCGGTCACAGTGGCAGTACTGCCACAGCTATGCGATGCGCGCGGCGGCATCGCGACGGCAGGTCGAGGGGCTCCGCCTCCGTACGTGGGTTCCCGTGCTGAGCCCGCTCCGGAGTAGAAGCAGAGGTGGCGGGGAGCTCTCGATCTCCACACGCTGGCTGGCTGAGAACGGCGTCCACCCCACCCTGCGCGAGAGCCTCGCTTCGCTTCCGCTCCTGTATTTCTTCATGCCGCTGATGCGAAACGTCGCCCAGGTCAAGGGTGCCTTGGCCGGCCGCCGGCTCCGCGACGCAGCTCGCTCCGAGTCTCGGCGCGCATGAAGGCTCAGCCTCTCGTCAGCGTCGTCACTCCCGTTCACAACGACGCAGAGTTGATCGAGGAATGCATCGAGAGCGTCCTCGGGCAGACCTACTCGAATTGGAGCTACACGATCGTCGACAACGCGAGCACCGATGCCACGCCCGAGATCGCCGCCAGATATGCGGCACGCGAGTCTCGGATCCGTCATCTTCGTTTCGACGAGCTCGTAGGCTCCAACCAGAGCCACAACCGAGCCTTCAGGGCGATCGATGCGGAGAGCGCCTACTGCAAGCTCGTCGAGGCGGATGACTGGCTCTTCCCCGGGTGCCTGCAGGCGATGGTCGACGTCGCGGAGGCCTCGGAGTCCGTCGGCATCGTCAGCGCGTACCGGCTGGTGGAGACCAAGGTCGATCTCGGCGGCCTCTCCTACCGCTCCACCGTCTTTCCGGGCGTCGAGACGTTGCGGCGGAGCCTCCTCGGCGAGATCTCCGTCATCGGCGGGCCGTCCGCCACGCTCATCCGCTCACGGCATGTGCGTGCCAGCGACCCCTTCTACGACGAGCGGTACTTCCATTCGGACACGGAGGCGGCCTACCGGATCCTTGCCGGCAACGACTTCGGATTCGTTCATCAGGTGCTGACCTTCGCCCGCCGGCAGCCCGGACGTCAGATCGACTCGAGCTTCCGGATGAACACCTTCGCTCCGGAGTACCTCTGCTTCCTGCTCCGCTACGGCGCCCTCGCCCTCGATCCCGACCAGTACCGAGACAAGCTGCGCGGACAGCTTCGAGCCTACGTTCGCTGGCACACGCGTCAGGCCGTCAGGCCGTCCCGCCTGAAGGATGCGGACTTCTTCAGGCTGCACGGGCAGTTCGCGGACGAGATTCTCAGGCTTGGCGCAGAGGAGGCCCGTGTCGCAGCGGCGATGCGCTACATCAAGCTGCTCCTCTCACGAAAGACCTGGAGCCGCCGCGCAATCTCGCGGCATCTCGAGCGCTGAGGGAAGCCAGTCCAGAGGCTTGATGTGAAATAGCCGCCGCTGCGGATGCCGCTCCAGGCGCGGCGCCTGGCTGTCTTGGCGTCCTTGCGCAGGCGGCCGGCCTGGGCTGCGGACGCCAAGCCACCCATGCTTGGCCTGGAACGGCCCCACGGGGGCGTCTATCTCACATCAAGCCTCTAGTTCCAGGCTCGATGAACCGGCTTGACGGGCCTGCCTTCGAGATACCCGTCGATCCCGTTTGCGAGCGCGTCCCGGTAGACGACGAGCGCCTCGTGGACAGCCTCGACGGTGTGGTCGATGTCGTCGTTCGAGTGCGCGGAGCTGACCACGAACGACGGCGCGATCAACCCTCGGCCGATCGTCTCCTGGAGGAAGAGCGTCCGGAACTCCTGCGACGGGCGACCCTCGGGGTCGCGGGTCACGTAGATGAGGTTGGAATCCCTGCCTGCCGTGTGAAAGAACTCATGGATGCCAAGCTCGACCGCTGCCTCCGTGACGCCCTCGCGGAGCCGCTTCCCCGCCGCATGCAAGGCCTCGACGACGTTCTCCTCGCGGTAGACCCTCATCGTCGCCATGCCTGCGGCCAGGGAATGCGTCTCGGCGCCGTGCGTGGTGGAGAGGAGGAACACACGCTCCCTGTCGTGGCGCAGCCCTCCCAGCTCCATGATCTCTCGCTTGCCGGCGAGCGCGGAGAGCGAGAACCCGTTGGCCATCGCCTTCCCGAACGTGGTGAGGTCCGGCGTGAGGTCGTACAGGCGCTGAGCTCCGCCGAGATCCCAGCGGAAGCCGGTGATCATCTCGTCGAGGACGAAGACCGCTCCCTCTCGGGCGCACAGGGCCTGCACGCCCGTGAGGAAGCCGTCGCGGGGCCTCTCGGTCCGCTCGGCTTCGAGCATCACGCAGGCGATTCGGCCGGGATGGTCCCGAAAGAGGCTTTCCAGGCTCTCGAGCTCGTTGTACTCGAAGGCGACCGTGAGGTCGCGAATCGCCGGTGGGATTCCTGCGTTCATGGGCGTCGTCCCTATGAACCAATCCTCGGACGAGAAGAACGGCTGATCGCCGCAGATCGCGATCAGGTCTCTCCCCGTATGGGCCCGGGCGAGCCTGACGGCGGCTGAGTTCGCTGCCGAGCCGTCCTTGCAGAACTTGACCATGTCGGCGGCGGGGATGAGGTCGAGGAGCGCCTCGGCGCAATCGCCTTCGATCGTCGCCGGACGTGTGTAGTTCGTTCCCTTCCTCAGCTGGTCGGCGACAGCTCGGACGACTTCGGGATGCGCGTGCCCGAGCGTCACCGCGCGTAGGCCCATCCCGTACTCGATGAACTCGTTGCCGTCGGAATCCCAGACGCGGCAGCCTTCTCCCCGCTCGATCGTCGCCGGAGCCAGGACCGGAAACTGATCGTCTCCCTTCGCGTAGGTGTGCGAGCCGCCGGGAATGAGCGCGTGGGCCCGCTCGCGCAGCCTCGAGGACTCCTCGGACCCGAGCGTCGGCGCCCGGAGCGGGCGAGACGAGCTTTCGGACATGCTGTCGAACACTATCGGCACCCTTCGCTGGATCTGGAGTGGCGGCCGGCGTCGTCCGGCACATTGCTACTTGTCGGAGCAAACATCCGACTCTACGATCAGAGCATGGGATTGGCCGGTTCATCCCGTTTGAAGGCCGGAGATGTCGTCGAGCTTCGGGCGCCGGACGAGATCCTGGCGACGCTCGACGAGGCGGGGACTCTGGAGGGCGTGCCGTTCATGCCGGAGATGCTCGAGTACTTCGGCCGCCAGTACACGGTTGCCGTCCAGGTGGAGCGCGCGTGCGACACGATCACCTTCACGACGACGCGGAAGATCCCGCGAACAGTGATGCTCGAGGAGCTCCGTTGCTCCGGAACGGGCCACGGGGGCTGCCAGGCGCAGTGCAGGTTGTACTGGAAGGAAGCCTGGCTCCGGCGGGTTGCCGATGGGGGCCCTGCTGGCGCCCCGTCGACTGCGCCCCTGGCCGAGCTCGCGCGGCACATTCAAGCGCGCACGCATGCCGCCGGATCGACGCCGGAGGCGCCGGTGTTCAGGTGCCAGGCGACTGAGCTCCTGAGATGCAGCGAGGCTGTCCCGTGGTGGAGCTTCCCGTCGTTCTTCTACGAGCTCCGGAGCGGCAACGTCGGCCTCTGGCGGTTCATACGCGTGATGAGCCGGATCGGCTTCGGAGAGCTCGGAAGGCGAGCAGGGATCTTGACCTCCAGGCGCCCCTTCCGTGCTCGAACGCTGGCCAAGCCTCGGGCCCAGGTGCCGCCGGCCACGGGTCTCGCGGTCGGGACCCGGGTCCGCGTCCTGCCTCGGCGGACGATCGCGCGGACGCTCGATGCGAACTGCAAGACCCGAGGCCTCTGGTTCGACCGCGAGATGGCGCACTACTCGGGCCAGACGGCGCGGATCGCGACCAAGGTCGAGCGCTTCATCGAGGAGGACACCGGCCGGCTCGTGCACCTGAAGAGCGATGCCTACATCCTCGAGGGAGTCGTGTGCACGAGCCACCACAGTGAGGCACGTTGGTTCTGCCCTCGTGAGATCTACCCGTGGTGGCGAGAGTGCTGGTTGGAGCCGGTCGACCCCCCTCGCGGCTCACCGCCCGAGGACGGTTCCTAGCCGCCGTCGAGCGCCGCCGCGTCTGGCCCGAACCGGGTGGCCCTCGAGCCGCCTTCGGTCCGCGCCTCCCGAGGCCGAAATCGTCCCGAGTCGTGCTTTGCCGTCTGCCCGCACCTGGCCATGCACTCGATCAGATCCTCGACGAACCTCCTTCCAGACGCGCGGCTGCCACGGCGGCGCGCGGTGCTCGTCCCGAGCAGCTCGTCGCCGGCCGCCGCTCACCTCCAGCCTGACCGTGCGGCAAGGTCTCTTCAGCATGTCTAGATTCCCACGGAGGCGTGCCCGGTCAGGTGGACAGGGGACGCTCGCCAGCCTCGGCTGGAACGCGAGCTCCCAGTTCCTCCAGCAGTTCCTCCAGTTCGGGTTCAGCGTCGTCCTGGCACGGACGCTCGATCCGGCGGACTTCGGCCTGATCGCGATGATGACCGTGTTCACCGGGTTCCTCAGCATCTTCGTCGACCTGGGGCTCGGAGCGGCAATCATCCAGCGCCCGGAGATCGAGGACCGCCATCTCACCTCCGCGTTCTGGCTCAACATCGGGATGGGCACGAGCTTCATGCTGCTCGTCATGGCGCTCGCGCCCGCCCTGGCGGCGTTCTACGGCCATCCGAGACTGCTCTGGATCACGCTCGCCTACGCCCCCGCGTTCCTGATCGGGAGCCTGGTCGGAGTTCAGGATGCGCTCCTCCAGCGCGGGATGGAGTTTCGAAAGCTCTTCTACATCGAGAACAGCGCCTTCCTCGCTTCCAATCTCTTCGCGGTGTGCATGGCCCTCGCCGGCCTCGGAGTGTGGAGCCTCGTCGCGTTCACTGTCGCCGGAGCCTCGACCCGGGCCGCATTTCTCTGGATCTCGACCGCCTGGCGCCCCACGGGGCTCCCCGACCGTGCATCGATCAAGGAGCTCTGGCGCTTCGGCAGCCGCTTGACCGGCTTCAACGCCCTCAACTACTGGGCGCGAAACGCGGACAATCTCCTGATCGGCCGCTTCCTCGGGAGCCTCAAGCTCGCCTACTACAACCGGGCGTACACGCTGATGATGATCCCGTCCGACCTCGTGTCGTCGATCAGCACGCGGGTCATGTACCCGGTCCTGTCGCGTTTGCAGGCCGATCGCGAGGAGGTCAAGCGGGTCTACCTCCGCGCGATGGGGATGATCATGCTCGTGTCGTTCCCGGCGATCACCGGGCTCTTCGTGCTCACCCGGCCGTTCATCGACACCGTGTACGGCCCCCACTGGGTGAAGGTCGCGCCGCTCCTCCAGATCCTCTGCATCGGGTCTGTCGTGCAGATCCTCGTCCGTACGACCGGCTGGATCTTCATGTCGCAGGACGAGACCGGGACGCTCTTTCGCCTCGGCGTCCTCACCTCCGTGACCGCGATCGCCGCATTTGCGATCGGGCTTCCCTGGGGGGTGCGAGGGGTGACGATCGCGTACGCATGCTGGGCTGTGCTCTCGGCGTACCCGATCTTCTACGTCGCCGGAGACATCATCGACCTCTCCGTTCTCGGCCTGTTCCGTGCGATCAGCGGGCCCGTGGCCGCCTCGATTCCCATGGGCGTCGCCGTCTGGGTCGTGGCGAACTCCTTGCTGGGAGGGGCGCCGGGAGGCGTGAGGCTCGTCGCCGGGATCGCGACGGGTGTCGTGTCGTACGTGGCCGTGATCGTGACGTTCAAGCCGGCTCCCTACCTCGAGCTGATGACGATCGTCCGGAGGTCCCTCGCGAAGAGACGGGGCGACCTGGCCGGGCTTGCCGGGACGTGAGGTGCCCGGACACGAGCCCGGTGCCGCGCGATCACTGCCTCGAAGCAGCCAGGCGGCTACGCCTGATGTCGCCCGCGCGTTGGATCAGGTGGGCGTAGGCGCGGCCGCACGGCGCCGGCCGGCGCATCATCCACTGGCCGAGTCGGTAGCGCAGCGGCGCCGGGACGAAGCGGACGTCGAGCAGCTTGACGAGCGGCTGGTCGCGCCTCCCTTCACGGAGGAGCTGCTCCTGAAGGAGCGTCTGTGCGCGCTGGATCCGCCTGCAGAGGAGGCTGCGTGCCCAGGCGACGGTCGGCGTCAGCTCGGCCGGCGTCGGATCGAGGTGTCGAAGATCGTTCGCGTGCTTCTCGAGGAACTCCGGCGCGCTCTCGATGACGGCCAGGTACTTGAGGTGGATCATGTCGAGGCGGCCGATGACGTGAATGGAAAGCGCCTCGCCGTACGATCGTGACTCCAGGCGGCCGACGAGACCGTCGGGAAGCCCGAGCCCGAGCATGTATCGCCCCATCCACGGGTCGATGAAGTCGCCCGACAACCCGAGCTCGACGATCAGCCGCTTCTGGGCAGCGGCAAGCTCCTTCGGCAATGGGACGGCAGTGACCAGCTCCCGGCCACTGAGCAGCCCGAGGACGTCGAGATCGAGATCGTAGGTTCGCGGGCCCACGAACCCGCTCAGCGCGAGTGCCGAGCCGCCGAAGACCACGAGGTCGATGTGCGCGCCGCTCTCGGCGAGAACGCGCTCGAGCCTGGCGAGGAGATCGTCCAACCGTGCGCGGTGCGCCGCGACCCCGAGACCCTCCGTCTCGGACGCCGGCGATGTCGCCTGTCCGGCCCCGGCGGGCGCGGCGCCAACCTCCGTCGGGCCGGTCACGTGACCGTCGGCCCCGGAGCGGCGATCGCTTCGGTCGTGTCCGTGTCGCCGTGGCGGGTGGGCATGCGCGAAGGCGCGCCCAGTTCGGAAGCGGGCAGGCGAGCGCTTCTCCGGATCGGGGCGTCTCGGCGGCGCCCGCCGCCTATCGCCTCGACTCCGAGGATGACCCAGGCTGCGACCAGCAAGCCGCCCAGAAGATCGGATGGAGTATGGATCGCATCCATCTCGGCGGTCACGACGACGGCCACGACCCAGAGAATCGCGATCGGCGCGAGTCGCCGCCACGTCGCGGCCAGGGCGGCTGCGAGCAACGCGGCGCGTGCCGCATGACCGCTCGGGAAGGAGTGGTGGAATCCGATGGGGGTCAGGACCCCGTCGTGGATGTTGTAGAGCTGTGGTTTCGCTACCGCGATCTTTCCGACTCCCTCGGCAAACGTCAGCGCGACCAGGGCTCCGAACCAGAGCACGGCCGACTCGATCGCTCCCCGCCGCCAGAGGACCGCGCAGATCCCGACGATCCCGACGGCGGAGCCCAGCGCGCTCGCCGGCACGCGGAGGGCTCGTCCGAAGTGGAAGCCGTCTCCCGAGTACGCGATGAGCCTCCCGAACGCCGAGGTTCCGCCGTGAGGCATCCCAGAGCCGTACGGCATCAGGTTGCGAACGGCGTAGGTGTCGATTCCGGTCAGGGCGCCGCGATCGACCAGCACGCCGAGTGCGATCAGTGCCAGGAGCGCGCTCGCCGAGCCGACCGCGGGCCGGTTTCGGACGTGAAGGGCAGCCCGTCGCGCCACGCTCACGGGCGACGCACGACTCCGCGCGTGAGGGCTCTCGCCGTGAACGCTGTGTGAGAGACGAAGCGCATGCCCGGGCCGGCGCTCGACGCGGCCGGCGCACCGACGAAGTGGAGACCAGAGACCGTCGACTCGTAAGAGCCCGACAGCTCGGGATAGCCGTTCGTGATCTTGATCCCCTCGAGCAGGGCGGGGTCGAGGAACGGATAGCGGCGCACGTCGATTCTGTAGCCGGTTCCCAGGAGGACGTGATCGAGGAGACGCTCGCTTCCATCGTCGAGCTCGAGCCGGACGTTCTCGCCCTCGGCGCGGGCGGCTGTCACGGTGAGCGAATACGACACCTTCACGCCCTCGATCCGCGCGCGGACCCAGGATGCGCCGGCGGGCTTGATCGCCCGCGCCGCCAACCGGTCCCGAAGACCCGTGGGCATCGCATGGAAGACAACGGGGCGCCCCATCAGCCAGTTGATCCCGGGCGGCCCGACCCCCCACGAAGGGTAGAGGAGGTTTGCGATCACCCGAGGGGCGTTGTGGAGCTTCTCACCTTTCAGGAAGCGTATCCGCGGCCGGCGGACGAGAAGCTCGGTCTCCGCGCCCGCCTCATGAAGGAGGGCTGCCGACTCTAGGGCGCTCTGTCCCGCGCCGACCACGGCGACGCTCTTACCCTTGAAGGACGCGTAGTCGTGACGTACCGCTGTGTGGGAGACGAGATGCTCGGGAAGCTCGTCGTAGAGCGGCGGACGCCAGGGAAACGGCGTGATCCCCGTCGCGACGATGACGCGCTCGGCCGTGACGGTCTCGCCGTCTTCCAGGGTGACGGCAAAGCCGCCGTCTCCGAGAGCGACTCGAGTCACAAGGCGCGGGTCGACCGGGATGCCCGACTCCTCATGGAACCAGTGCCCGTAACGGATGAAGTCGGCAAGAGGAGTCGGTCGCGGCAGCTCGTGACCGGTGCGACGCTCAAACGCCGACAGCGACAGGGATTGCCGCGGATCGCCGATGTTCGAGGCTGCGTATTCCGATCGAAGGTACATGCCCGGGGGCATCGCTTCCCAGAACTCCATCACGCGGCCGTAGACCTGCACGTCGACTCCGGCGTCGCGGAGGAACGCTGCGGTGGAAAGGCCGTATGGTCCGGCACCGACGATGATGACACGTGACATCAGGCTCGACTGCCCCCTTTTCGAAGTGTCCCCCGCGTATGGATGAGGTGAGGAAGGAGCGTCAGCTCCGCGATCGAGGGCACCGGGTCGTCCCGCTCGAAGACGGCTTCGATCTGGAATCGCCCGAAGCCGCGCAGGAACGAACGCAGGCCGAGACGGCCCCGGGCAAGCTCGATGATGGACGCCGGGACATGCGTCGTCATGCGAACCCAGCGGATGCCGGCGCGCGCCCTGATCGTCGGCACCTCGACGCCCAGCTGGTCGCGAAACAGCATCAGCGCGAAGTTGACGCCGGCGGCGCGTCCGATCGCGTGCGAGCCCCACGTTCGCGGGTTCACGTCGAGGAGCTTGTGCTTCCCGTCCCGGCGATCGAACTTGTACTCGACCTCGGAGAGGCCGTAGTAGCCGATCCACTGCAGGAAGCGCTCGGACGGCTCCTCGAGCAGCGGCATGTCGATCGTCTCGACACAGGTGCTCGAGCGTGCGAAGTCAGGCGGCCACTGCCGCGCCCGCCGCACGACCATCTTCGCGCGCGGCATTCCCTCCTTGAAGAACGAGCAGTAGCTGAACTGGCTCTCGCCGCCTCCCGGCACGAGCTCCTGGATCATGATCTCCTCGGGCGGGATGATCTTCTTGACGGCGTCGAAGCGCTCGATCAGCTCGGCGAGCGTGTTCGCCTGGAGTGCCTTCACCTTGGTGGCGTAGATGAAGTGCTCCTTGATCGCCGGCTTGAGGATGACGGGGAACGGGAGATCGAGAGCCTCGAGCTCGGTCGAGCTCTCGACGTACCAGGTGCTCGGTGTGGGAATGCCGAGCACCTCGGCGCATTGATATGTGAGGCGCTTGTCCCAGGCCCACTTGATCGTCTCCCAGCCGGGTGTCGGCACCCGGAAGACCTCTTCCAGCGCGGCCTTGTGGAGTGAGAACGACGCGACGATCTCGTCTCGGGTCGGGTACAGGACCCAGCCGTGAAGGCCTTCGCGCCGTCCGATCTCCAGGACCTCCTTCGCAAACCCGGCGTCGAGCATGCTCGCGACCCTGATCGCACGGGTCGTGTACCGCGAGAATCGGGCGATCGAAGGCTCGTCGTCGATCACGAGGACGGGGATGCCGTCGCGGCCAAGCCCCCGCGCGATCGCAAGGCCCTGGTAGTCGCCGCCGAAGACGACAGCTCCGACGCCTTCGTAGACGTCCGTGCCAGGATCGGTCAGGTACGGCACCTTCGGTCGGCGGCGCAGCCTGGAGCGCCGGGACGTCTCACCGCCGCGGCCCCGAGAGGGCGATACTTCCCTCGTGTCGCATTGGCCAGCGATCGGTCACCAGGCAATCATAGGCGCATCTGGACGCTCCCCCACCGGGGTGCGGGCACGCGCGTGAGAGCTCACACAGCCGCCTGATGCTCGTTTCTTCGAGGAGGATCGAGCTGCTCGAGCGCTACCGGGTGCCCTACGTGGTCGAGCCGTCGTCGGCACCGGATGGGATGATTCGGATCGCCCGCGCCGACCAGGCAGCGCCCGAGCTCCTCTTCGTCGAATCGAGCACGGCCACTCCAGCCTTCTGGTCGGTCAGTGGGATCCGGATGTACGTCGCGATCCGGGGCGAGCAGCTCGGAGGTCAAGCACTCCAGCCGGCTCGCGAGTGGCGGGACGAGATCGCGATCGAGGAGGTGGACGGGACACGGCGATCGTCGATTCGCAGGGCAGGGGACGGCAGCCTGTTTCTCCCGTTCGATCTCGATGCGCCCTTCGAGGCGCTTCTCCACGAGGCCTATGCAGCCCAAGGGGCCTCCGGACGGCTCGGCGCGACGGCTCGAGCTCTCTACTACCGGGCTCGGCCCTTGATTCCGCGCCCTCTCCAGCTGGCGCTGCGGCGTGGCTTCCGGGGTGTCCAGGAGCGGGCCGAGTTCCCGGCCTGGCCGACTGAGACCGCGTTCCACGCACTCGAGGCGCTGATACTCGGCCTGATCGAGGATCTCGCCGGTGAGCCGCTTCCCTGGCTCTCGCCATGGCCGGAGCCCTACGAATGGGCGCTCGTGCTCACACATGACGTCGAGCGGGAGCCCGGGTACCGGCACATTCTGAGCGTGCGGGCGACCGAGGAGCGCCACGGAGTGCGGTCGGCCTGGTACTTCGTTCCAGAACGCGACTACCGCGTCGACGACGAGATGCTCGAGAGCCTCCGCAAGTCGGGCTGCGAGATCTGCCTCCACGGGCTTCGGCACGACGGCCGTGACCTCGACCCCGCTGTCTTTCGGCGTCGCCTGCCTTCCATGCGCTCGTACCTCGAGGCGTGGGGGGCAATCGGCTTCCGCTCCCCTGCAACGCATCGCGATCGCGACTTGCTTGCGCGCCTCGGAGTCGACCACGACTCGTCCTGGTCGGACGTTGCGCGCTACGAGCCGCAGCCGGGAGGCACGGGCTGCTGGCTTCCGTTCTTCATCGGCGAGGTCGTCGAGCTGCCGATCACGCTGCCGATGGACCATACGCTCTTCGAGATCCGGGGCGAGGTCAGCGAGCAGCGGTGGGTCGACAAGTCGGCGCTGCTGCGTCGCCGGGGCGGCATGGGGGTGCTTCTCACCCATCCCGACTACCTGCTGGAGCCGGAGCGGCTCGCCGTTTACGACCGCTTCCTCGCCGGGCAGGTGACCGACTCCGGCGCGTGGCTCGCCCTGCCGTCGGAGGTGTCTTCGTGGTGGCGTCGCCGCCACCTGTCCGAGATCGTTCGCGAGGGCGGAAGCTGGGCCGTGCGAGGCCCCGCATCGGGCGAGGCGCGAGTCAGGCTCGGCGCGCCCACGGCCTTTACGACGGAGACGCTCGTGGACAGCGCCGGAAGTGGCGCCTGAGTTACAGCCGGCGGTGCGCGTGAATCACGAGGCGCCTGTGTTCCAGGGCCCTGTTTGGGGGCGGTTGGTGCAGAGGGTGGTGGTGTCTCCTGTGCAGAGGTTGGTGAGGTTGGCGCCGGTGTTGGTGGTGGTGCCGGTGTAGTTGGCGGTGGCGTCGCCGCCGATGCAGGTCTGCCAGGAGCTGAGTGAGCTGTAGAAGTTGGCGCCGCAGATGAAGGCGTTGGAGCCGCTGGCGGCGTAGGCGTTGTGGTCGACGGTCGGGACGGCGCTCTTGTCGAGCGCGATCAGCGTGCCGGCGTTCTCGCTGAGGTTGTTTTCGTAGCTGCCGCCGGAGGCGTTCCCGTTCCAGACCATCACGTTGGCGCCCGAGCCGGGCCCGTTGAAGGTGTTGTTGATGATCTGCGGGCTGGCCGAGAAGGCGCCGATGAACCCGTTGGAGAGCGGCTGGGTGCCGGTGAAGGTGTTGTTGTAGATCCACACCTTGCTGGTCGCATCACCGCACGGGGTCGAGCCCGAGCCGCTGCCGCCCTCGATGAAGATGTCCGCGGTCACGTTCTGGCCGGGGTTCCCGTCGAAGGTGTTGCCGGCGATCACCATGTCGGTGAAGTGGGCCGGGGCACCGCTCGAGTCGAACGTGAAGCAGTGGATCCCGTCGTGGTGGTACTCGTCCAGCGAGCCACTGTCCCAGTTGGCGTAGTCATGCACATGGTTGTTGGTGAAGAAGAACGAGCCGCGGCTGCCGGTGCCGTCAAAGGTCGGCACCCAGCCGTGATCGACGTTGTAGATGTTGCTGGCGCTGACCGTGTCACCGGTCGCGCCCGGCGCGAACACGTTCACGATCCCCCAGCCCGCGTCATGGATCGTCACGTTCTCGATCGTCCAGCCAGAGCCGCTGATATCGATCCCACGCAACCCACCAGCCGAGCTCCCAAACGCCGTGTCCGACTGCGACGTCCGCGTATAGATCCCCGCGATCGTCGTCCCGTTGATCACACACCCCGTACACGACGGCGCCTCGATCCCGATGCTGTTCCCCGACTGGTTCGCAAGCCCCGTCCCGTTCGCGGTCCCCTGAACCGTCCCACCGAGAACCGTGATCCCCGAAAACCCATTCAGATCGATACACCCAGACGACGGACACACCGGAACACTCACACCCGCCCCCGCCTGGAACGACAACGTCACACCCGAACCATGAAACACAAGCTGCGACGAGACCACACCACACACACTCACCGTCGCACCCGAACCAATCTGACCCGAGCCCGACCCCCAACTCGACGCACTATCAAACCACGACACCGACTCCGCACCCGAACACGAACCAACCGTAAACGACGCACCCGAAGAACCCGCCGTCGTTGTCGTGGGTGTGGTGGTCGTCGTCGGCGTGGTGGTTGTGGTGGTGGTGGTGCTCGTGCTCGGGGTTGTAGTGGTCGTCGGGGTTGTGGTGGTGGTCGGGGTTGTGGTGGTGGTCGGGGTTGTGGTGGTGGTCGGGGTTGTAGTGGTGGTCGGGGTTGTGGTGGTGGTCGGGGTTGTAGTGGTCGTCGGGGTTGTGGTGGTGTCGTCGTCGTCGTCGTCCTTGCGGTCGTCGTGGTCGTGGTCGACGTCGAGGTCGACGTGGACGTGGACGTCGAGACACCGGAGCTATGGCCGCCGCCGCCACCGCCGCCACCGCCGGCACCGCCACCCCCACCGCCACCGCCACCGCCGCCGCCGCCGCCGGCGCTAACGGTCGTCGTCGAGCCACCCCCGATTGGCGTCGTGCCAGCAGGGGCGATCGATTGCGCCGTGGGCGGCGGTGTTGTTACCGGCGGCACTGAGGTTACCGGCGCCTTTGCGCACGGCTTTGTGCTCGAGATGACCGAGACCGGGCTCGACTGGTGCCCGGCGAGGTCGACGGTGAGGACGGACAGCGTGTAGGCCTTCCCGCAGGTGAGATTCGCGATCGTCGCGCTCTTCCGCGTAGTCATCTTGCGCATGTTCTTGTCGACCAGGATCTGGAAGCGCGGCCGCCGGAGGTGCTTGGCGCCGAGGTGCCAGGCGAGGCCGATCCTCGTCTTCGAGGCCGTCGTGATCGCAAGCCGCGTCGGAGGCTCGAGCACGAACGCGTGCTGCTGCTGATGCGCAGCGGAGGAGCCGCCGGCCGCCGCCATGAATGCCGGCACCAGCGCGCCGATCAATATCCATCTCCTCCCGGGCATCGAGTAGGTCGTCGGTCAGGGTCGTGCGGCTCCCAAGACCAATACGGGGGATCAAGTCGGGGGCAGCTCAGATCACTCTCATGGCGGGGACGAGGTGCCCGGCCTGAGAACACGGGAGCGGGTGCGGAGGCGTTCGGGCGTAGTCGAGATCGAGCCGCGTGACACCGGAGCCGGCTCCGAGGAACCGTCGGCTACGCCGGCGCAAGCAGGGCTGCCGCGCGCGCTCTTCGGCGCAGCGCCGGGCGTTCGACGCCGAACCAGCTCAGCGTCGCGAGCGGAACGGTGAGCGCGATCGACAACAGAATGTAGGGCCCGAGGCCGAGCGAGGCGGCACCGTACAGCACCAGGAGCTGTTGGATCGGGAACGCGTAGATGTAGACCCCGTAGGAGATGTCGTTGCGGCGGCCTACTCGCTGGAGCGGAAGCTTGATGCCGGCCCAGAGGCAGAGGTAAGCGAGCGGCAGCGCGGCAAGGTCCGTGGCTTGGTGGAGAGCTGCGGAGCCGACGATCAGTGCTCCCGCGGCCATCGCGATCCAACCGCGCATCGGCACCCGGCTCTCCCAGGCCTGCAGCACGACGCCGGCGAGGAAATACGTTCCGAGCTCGGCGAGCAACGAGAGCCGTCCGTAGCTGATCACGTTTCGCTCGACATCGAGTGCGTGCACGCCGGCGACCGCCACGAAGGCCGCCGTGAGCGTCCAGGGGGTCCGCCGCACGAAGACGAGGCTCAGGAGGACGCCGGTGAGGATGTACCAGGCAACCTCGTAGAACAGGGTCCAGATCGAGCCGTCCCACGAGCCTGGCGAGTACGGCACCGTTGTCAGCGTGCCCTTGATCCCGTAGTCGTGCGAGACGAGGGCGCCGTTACCGAGGAGGAACTTCGCGACCTCCCGGAACGGCGGCGGGAATACGCCGGCATCCCTGAGTGCGGCGATCGGCACGAAGACGACGACGATGGCGAGCAAGCAGACCCACAAGCCCGGGAAGATGCGCAGGAAGCGGCGCGCCAGGTACGAGCCGAGGTCGGATCTCCGGCGGCTGCCGGCGATGAGGTATCCACTGATCACGAAGAACCCCGCGACAGCCCACGTACCGAGCGAGAGGTCGCCGAGCATCGGATCCGAGCCGAAGCCGCCGAGCGGCCACGCATGCGAGACGATCACCGCGGTCGCGAACGCGAGCCTCAGGGCGTTCAGGCTGTTGTGACGAGGATCGAACGACTCGGCCAGGGTCGCCGAACGTGTGCGCCGGAGATCTGCTCCCGCGGGGAGCCGCCGCCTCATCGGCAAGGCCCGTGAAGGCTCGACGGCGCTCGGCTCACGGTGCAGGGTCAGTCCGGATCGGGCTCGCCGCCGTCAAGGGGCTTCCCATCATGGCGGACGACGCCGATGCCGAAGGCTCCCTGAGCCCAGTTCTCGACGATCTCGAAGTGCTCGGTCGATTCGCGTAGCTCTTGCCAGAAACGAGGGACACCGCCGACGCAGACGCTCATGCCGGGGAACGCCGACGGATCCTCTGGCGCGATGTCATGGAACGCGATCAGGCCGCCCGGTGCGACGAGGGGCGAATACAGCTCGTAGTCGGCCTTCACCCCCTCGTACGTGTGGTCTCCGTCGATGAACACCACGTCGATCGGCGCTCCGCCGAACGCACGTTTGACCGCCTCGAGCGTCGTCGAGGCGTGCGAATCACCCTCGATCAGGTGGATCTGCTGCGAGCCTCGGGCAAACGAGCGGTAGAGGGGCGCGCGCCACGGCGGATACCCGCCGCCGAAGTCGCCGTGGCGCAGATCGACGCTGACGATGGTTGCGTCGTCGCTGGCGGCCCATGCGAAGCCGCAGAAGGTGCCCCCCAGAGCCGTGCCGATCTCCAGAATCGTTTGAGGCCGTCGTGCCCGTACCTCCTCGAGGAATCGCGCAAGCTCCCTGGGGAGCTGGAGCGGGCGGATATTGACGCCCCACTTCGAGAACAGGAACACAGACGCGACGATCTCATCGACGTCGCGAGCCGCGAGGAGGCGACGTCTCAGGTCACGTGCCGCGCTGCGCGACATCACCGGGGCGCTCAACCTGTGAACCGCCCGTTTCCAGCGTGGTGCCCGCGGCATGTGCAGCAGCCCGTCGAGCGACGGCCGGTAGGACATCTGTTCCTCCTTGCCCTTCCTCGATGAGCCTGCACCGGTGCGGCGGCCCACTCCCGAGGCGTTCGCAGATCTCGACGAGGCGTCGTCGACCACCGCCTCGATCGCGTTGGCAAGTGTCCTCGTCAGCGCTTGTCGTTCATAGCGGGCCAGCACCGACTCACTCGGCTTCGGGGGCGGTGTCCCGGCGCGCCACCGCTCGTACTGCTCCCTGATGGCCCTTGCCATCCCGTCAACATCGGTCGGCCGGCAGAGGACGGTGTTCCCGAGCGAGCGCAGGATGTCCCTCGCGTCACCGTCGGGCACGGCGGCGAGAATGGGTGTTCCGGACGCCATGTACTCGTACGTCTTCCCCGGAACGAGACCGGCACGCGTGCCTTCGGGCAAGTCCTGCATCGGGAGGAACAGAAGGTCGGCGTTCCGCAGGAAGACGAGCGAATCGTGGTGCGATCGGTATCCGTGAAACTCGACGAACGGATACCGATCGGCAACCTCCAGGTCCCTGGCGGTCTCCTGGCCGACGAAGTGGAGCTCGATGTTCTCTCCCAGCGCAGGGTCATCCCGAAGGAGCTGATCGATCGCGCGCAAGAGATAGACGTGCGATCTGGTCAGGAAGTTGACGTCCGGAAACGGCATGCCTCCGGCGAGCCGGCGGAGGCGCTCCTTGACGAGGCTGCGCGTGCCGAAGTGGGTGTAGAGATAGCCCGAGTGCACGATCCGGAACTTGTCGGCCCGAGGCCCGATCGGGATCGACGCCAGATCGTCGGGGTCGAAACCGTTCGTGATCGAGTAGACACGACGCTGCTGGAACTCGGGAAACGCCGTGATCAGCCGCATTCTCGCCTGCGGCGTGTTCATCGAGACAGCGGCCGCCGAGCGAAGCGTCCGGCGCATTCGCACCCGGTCCAGATACCGATGAACGAACGAGGGGTAGAGCCACATCTCGTCGAGCGCCCAGGGATCCTGGAGGTCGGCGACCCACGGGACCCCGAGCTCCCTTGCGAGCGTTTCGACTCCATAGGCGGTCTCGTAGGGGACGAGCTCCCCGACGACGACGTCGACGTTCGTTCCCGCGCGGGGGCCCTCCTCCTTGATCGCCTTCACCCACCAGCGGGAGAAGGGGCTCAGCATCCCGAGAGAGCGATACGCGGACTCGAGCGCATCGCCGCTCGGGACTGGACCGGCCGCCCGGAAGATCGAGAGTCCCGCGACCTCCTCGACCATCGTCGGGTCATGGGGCGTCCAGAAGCCGTCGACTCGACCCGGACCGGTGAAGATCACCGGCTCGATCCCGAACTCCGGCAGATAGCGCGCGAACTTCGCGGCTCGCTGAACCCCGCCACCACCGATCGGTGGGAAGTGGTAGGCGACGATCAGGGCACGGATCATGGTGTGCGTCTCGGCGCGATTTGGCGGAACTCACTTCCGATCGCTGCTCTGAGCCGAACAGGATCCTACCCGCCGTCGCGGTCAGGTCTTATCGTGAGTCGGTGGCGCCGACGAAGACACACACGCTCCTCCAGCCGCCTCGCCGTGTCGCTGCTGGTCCTGCCTGTCTCTCTTTTCGGGCGAGAGCGTGGTCCTGACGACCTCGCGCACGGCGAACGAGCTCCCCGACGAGCCGACGAACCTTCGAAGCTCGACCTTGCGAGGCTTTGCCTGGAAGCTCGCTGCCGAGTTCGTCACTCAGGCAAGCCGTATCACCGTGACGATCCTGCTCGCGAGGCTCCTCGATCCGAGTGACATCGGCCTTGCCGGACTGGTGCTCGCGTTCTCTGTCGTGGTTCCGGCACTCTCGGACCTCGCTCTCGGTGCGGCGTTGATCCACCGGGCGACGATCGACGACGACGACAAATCGACCGTCTTCTGGTCGACGACGGCCCTTGGTGTGGTGATGACGGCTGTCGGGGTGGGGTTCTCGTGGCCTCTGGCGCAGTTCGAAGGCGAGCCGCGCCTGCAGCCCCTGTTCGCGGTGTTCTCGCTCGCGTTCCTGATCGCGTCGCTGTCGGCGACGCCCACCTCGCTGCTCACGCGTGCGATGCACTTCCGTGCGCTCGAGATTCGGGTGATCATCGCAACGGTCGCGGGAGGCGCGACCTCGATCGTCCTCGCCGTCCTGCACTACGGCCCGTGGGCGATCGTCGTCGGTGAGCTCGTGAACCGGGTGATGTCGCTCATCCTGCTCTGGGGGCAATGTGGCTGGCGTCCCGATCTTCGGTTCTCGCGAGCGTCGCTCCGCGGGATGCTCGCCTATTCGGGAAGCGTCTTCGGGGCTCAGTTCCTGCTTCAGCTCCCACTCCCACTGCAGAACGTGCTGGTCGCGAGGTTCCTGGGCGCGAAGCCGCTCGGGGTGCTGGTCCTCGCCCAGCAGATCGTTCTCCTGCCCCTGAATCGCATCGCGAGCCCGATCCAGGCCGTGATGTTCCCGGCCCTCTCCCGGATCCAGGACCAGCCGGCGCGAATCGCAGCCGCCTGGTTCCGGGTCAACCAGGTCGTGGCGGCGGTCGCTTTCCCGGCGCTCACGGGGCTCGTCATCCTCGCGCCGGAGTTCCAGGAGGTCGTCCTCGGGGCGAAGTGGCACAGAGCCGTTCTCGTCATGCGGATCCTGGCGATCGCAGGCGCGGTCCAGGCGCTCCAGCGACTCAACATGAGCATCCTGCAGGCCCGCGCCAGGACGGCCTCGTTTCTCTGGCTGGCAATCGCCTCCGTCGCGACGACGGCGGTCGCGATCGCCTCCGGCTCCCCCTTCGGGCTCACGGGAGTGGCGCTCTTCCTGGCAGGACAGGCATTCGTCGTGCAGATCGCGTTCATGGCGATCACCGCCCGTGCCGTCGATCTCACTCTCTGGCGCTGCATCACGCCGCTCGGAGGAGTCGCCGCAGCAACCGCCCTGATGGCGCTCGCTCTCGTAGGAGGCGAGCTGGGGCTGGGCTCTGCAGGCCTGTCTGCCTCGCTTCGTCTCGTGCTCGGAGTGGCGATCGGCGGAACGGCATTCGCCGTCTCCTTCGCCGTCTTCTGCCGTCCGCTGGCTCTCACCCTGGCAGCGGGGGTGAGATCGCGTCTTCGCCGCAGCGGTAAGGCCCAGGGATGAGCTGCGGTCGGCTCAAGCGACGGAGGGCCGTTCCGGCGCTCGTATACTGGCGGCGGTGACAGGCCCCCGTCGTCACCTCGGTTCGGCGTTCCTGTCCATGCGGTCGTTTGTCGGCAGCGCCAAGGCGAAGGCCTTCTCGTTCGTGGTCGCGGGCGGATTCGCGGAGTTCGGGCGTGGGACAGTTCTCGCGCCGCCGATCCGGATCGAGGGAGCGCGCCGGATCTCACTGGGCGCCAACGTGTTCATCGGCGGCGCCTCCTGGATCCAGGCGATCGGCGATCCTGCAGCCGATCCGGCCTTGGTCATCGGCTCGGGCACATCGATCTCGGGGATGTGCGTGCTCTCGGCCGCTCGCTCGATCCGGATCGGAGAGAAGGTCCTGATGGCGCGGAACGTCTTCATAACCGATCACAACCACGCGTTCCAGGCCGTCGGAGTGCCCATCCTCGAGCAGGGAATCACCGAGCCGCAGCCGGTCGAGATCGGCGAGGGAGCCTGGCTCGGCGAGAACGTCGTGGTCACGGCAGGCGTGCGGGTGGGCCGGGGGGCGGTCGTCGGTGCGAACGCGGTGGTCGTCGCCGACATCCCCGACTACAGCGTCGCAGTCGGCGTCCCCGCGAAGGTGATCCGCACCTTCTCGGGCGATTCCGATGCTCCGATCGCGCGGCGGTAGCCCTCGAGCCCAGGGTCGAAGTCAAACCGCTCGGCCCGCTGGAGACCCACCAAGGGTATTGGTCGCTTCGGCGAGAACCCTCTACTCTGTGAGGAGCCGGTGGGCATAAGCATTTGGCTGCCGGTGCCGATAACCCACGAACATCGACGTGGACGACAGAGGGGAAGCATGGATCTTCAGGAAGTCACCCGCACCATTCGCAGGCATTGGATCATCGCCGTTCTCGGGCTAGCGCTCGCAGTCGGACTCGGTGCTCTGACCTACACCGCTAGGGGGAAGTCGAAGTACACGAGCACGGCGACCCTCTTCGTCAGACAGGGCAAGTTCCCGTATGCCGGTTCGATCTCGAACGCGGCTGCGAATGACAACCTGACGAACCTTGCGTTTCTGTACGCCCAGATCGCCCAGAGCGACGTGATCCGTGAGACGATCGGCGCGCCGCCCAATACCCTCGCTGCGTCGGTTGTCACCTCCGGAGCCTTCTCGAGCGGCGTGTCACTTCCCTTCCTCGACATCGCGGCCGAGGACTACTCGCCTGCGGGTGCGCAGCGGCGCGCCCAGGCCACCGTCTCGGCGCTTCGTCGCTACGTCCTCCAGGGCGAGCTCTCGGCGGGAACGCCTGTTTCGTCCCGCGTCTCGCTGCAGGAGATCACCGCCGCGCAGCCCGGTAAGCCGAATTCGACCGGACCAGGGTCGTGCTCCTGCCAGGTGTCGTGGCGATCACGGTTCTCCTGCTCGCGCTCGGCCTGATCTTCGTGCTCGAGAACCTCTCGCGACCGTCTCGTACCCGGGCGCTCGGAGAATCGTCGCCCGACGGTACGCGTTCGTCCGAGCGAAGCAACTGGACGCGCCTCGGCTCGAGAGGAGGCGAGGGCGTCGAGCCTGCGCCGCTCAGAGGCGCTCTCAGGCGTAACCCGTGAGCGCTGAGACGTGGGGGAGGCCTTCGGGCGCCTCTCCCACGCGCCTTCGCAGCGCTCTCCAGCTGCTGCTGCTCGCTGGGGGGCTTGCCGCCGTGGCGATCGGCGCCGACACGGGCTCCAAGAAGTTCGTCGCGCTGTCGCTGGTGATCGCGATCGCGTTCATGGCGGCCCGGACCTTCCGCTCCTGGCGCTCCCTCAACGCGTTGCTGTTCCTGGTCATCCTGTTCATCCCGATCAAGCGCTACGACTTCCGGGTTCAGCTGCCGTTCGCGCTCGAGCCGTACCGAATCCTCGTCGCCTTCCTCGTGATGCTGTGGGTCGGAGCGCTGCTCGTCGATCCCCGGATGCGGCTGCGGCGAAGCGGCCTCGAGGCGCCGATGATCGCCTGGTGGCTCGTGGTCCTCCTCTCGATCTCGGTCAACGTCGGCTGGATCTGGTCGACCGGCATCACCGTGGACGTATTCAAGACCCTCTCGTTCTTCTTGAGCTTCATCCTCGTCTATCTCGTGATCTCGACCTCGACGCGGACGTCGTACGACCTCGACTTCCTCGTCAAGGCGCTCGTCGGCGCCGGGGCGGGCGTCGCGGGCTCGGCGGTGGTCGAGTACCGAACCGGTTACAACGTCTTCAATCACCTGCACCAGATCTTCCCGATCCTCCGGTACACGAACGATCTCTCGCTCTCGGAGATCACGCGGTCGGACCGGCTTCGGGTCTACGCATCTGCGCAGCATCCGATCGCCCTCGCAGCGGCGATGGAGATGCTGATCCCCCTCGCCGTCTACCTGGGCCTCACGACTCGTCGCACCCGCTGGTGGTTTGCGGCGTTCTTGCTCGGGATGGGCTCGATTGCGACCCTCTCCAGGACCGGTGTCGTCATGTTCGCCGTCACGGCGATCATCTTCTGCCGCATGCGGCCGGCGGATGCGCGACGTCTCGCTCCTCTCCTGATTCCCGGGCTGCTCGTCGTGTTCCTCGCTCTTCCCCAGGCGTTGGGGACCCTGAAGTCGGCCTTCCTGCCGAAGGCAGGCCTGATCGCCGATCAGAAAACCGTTGGCTCCGTCGGCGACTACAACAAGTCGGGGCGGCTGGTCACGCTCGGCCCCGCGCTACGGCAGTGGGAGAAGCATCCGCTGCTCGGGCAGGGCTACGGGACGCGGATCATCGACACGGCAGACCCGCAGCGCACGAACGCGAACATCCTGGACGACCAGTGGCTCGGCTCGCTCGTCGAGACGGGCGCGCTCGGTATCGGAGTCCTGCTGTGGATCCTCATCCGGAGCATCCGTCGACTCGGGCGAATCGCCAGGCGGGTCAAGTCATCCGAGGGACTGCTGGCAGCCTGTCTGGCGGCATCGATCGGGTCGTTCGCCGTGGGGGCAATCACCTACGACGCCTTCTCGTTCATCCAGGTGACGTTCCTCTTCATCATCCTGCTTGCGCTTGCGGGAGCTCTCCTCGCGATCAACCGCGAGGAGAGCACCAGGCTCGACTCGCTGAGCTCGGGCTCCGGCGCCTGAGACGTCAGGCGCCGGGAGGCCCCGGCCTCCAGGCCGGTCGGGGCCCGGCGAGGATCGCCCGCAGGGAGTCGGCGTAGCCGCGCCGCGTGCCCGAGTTGCGGGCCGTGACGAGATGGGTGAGCGCCTCGAGCGCGAAGCCGATCCGGTGCGCGAGCATCGAGGCCGGACTGTCGTTCTTGGCCGAGTACAGCATCCTGCTGTTGGCCAGGACGGGCAGAAGGCTCGAGCGCGGGGCCGACGCGCCGCCGACGTGAACTGCAACCGCTGCGGGCTCGTATCGGACGCGGAAGCCGGCGGCTCTTGCCTTCCGGCAGAGCTGCATGTCCTCGCTGTACATGAAGAAGTCCTCATCGAAGCCGCCGATCAGCTCGAGCAGGTCTCGACGGACGAGGAGGCACGCGCCCGAGAGCCACTCGACGTCTCCGGCCCTCCCGTAGGGCTCGATGTCCTGGACCGACTCGCTGGCCCAGGATCGGCCCGGTGCCAGATGGTGGAGGTAGAGCGCTTCGGAGTAGGTCGATCGGAGCCGAGGGAACCGATGGATCGAGAGCGCGAGGGACCCGTCGCCGTTCCGGATCTGGGGGCCGACGATTCCGAGCGACTCGTCCTGGGCGAGCGTGTCGCCGAGGAGGTCGAGCGCTGCAAGGCTGAGCTCGGAGTCGGGGTTCAGGAAGAGGACATGGGGCGCGTCGCCGAGGCGCCAGCCCGCGTTGCAGCCGTGCGCGAAGCCGGAGTTGGTGGACTGTACGACCCTCGTGACCGGGAGGTCCTCGATCGATGCCAACGAGCCGTCGGTCGATGCGTTGTCGACGACGATGACACGCGTGCGGCCGGATGCCGAGAGGCTTTCGACGCACTTCCGCAGGTGCTCCGCGCTGTTGTACGAGACGACGATGACGTCGAAGCGGCGCGCCGAGGCCTCAGCCACGCCCGCCCTTCTTCGTCTTCGGCTTCGAGTGGGGCGTCGCTTTCGGGGGCGCGACGAGCTGGTCGGCGCCTCGGTCGCAAACCTTCCCGACAGGGCGAGGATCGTTGTCGATGTCCCTCGCCGGGCAGTAGGGGTTGACCGGGCCGACGACGAGGGCTTGCGGTCCGGCGAGATGCAGATCGGGGTCGGCCTCGTCGGTGCTGACGAAGGATGGCGAGGCTCGCCGGTCGGTCGCGCTGCAGCGCATGTCGCCGAAGAGGTTGTCGGCGTAGAACACCGGCAGGCTCGAGCTGTCCTGCGCTGTCAGGCTGCAGTCGTTGCTCGATGTGCCGTAGTTGCGCGAGATGTTTCCGACCACGGCGACGGTCGTGCCCGGGGCCATGAAGCCGTTGTAGATGCGGATGTTCCCGTACCCGGACGAGCCGCTCGCCCAGACGGTGTTGTAGAGGATGTCGAGGAAGCCGGTTGCTCCCAATGACCCGCCGTTCGGGACGATCGAGATCGCATTCGTGGCGTTCTCGCCCATGTTGACCATGTTGTTCACGATCAGGATGTTGTTGAAGGTGACGTCTGGCAGGCTGGTGGGGTTGCGCTCGATGAAGATGCCCTGGCCCGACGACGTGCCGGTATCGCCGATCGAGTAGATCCGGTTGCGGGCGATCGTGACGCCGTTGATGCCGCCCCAGAGCTGAATCCCGTCGACGTGTGCTCCCGACTGCTGGTCGTCGCCGTACCCGAATCCGGTGCACGGTCCATAACTCGAGGTGATCGACGCGGGGACGGCATTGCACGTGTCGTAGAGGTCATGGATGTCGTTGTTCGCGATGGTGTAGTGGCTTCCGACCTCGTCGTCGACATTGCCCTGGTTGATGCCGTCGGCCGAGCAGCACATCGGGCCGATCTCGGTGTGCAGGACAGAGACGTAGCTCTGCCCGATGAACTGGAGCGCGCCGTAGTCGTCCCCCGGGCTCGACGGGGCGTCCGAGGCGCGGTTCGAAAGATCCCAGACGTGGCCGTTCTCGAAGGTGATGTGGGAGCCCTTGTCGGCGACATCGCTCACGCCCCAGACCATGATCTTCCCCTGGGCAACGGTGAACCCGTCGAACGTCACATCGCTCGGCGCCGCCCCTGAGACCGAGCCGTTGTCGTCACCGAGAGTGAGCTCGCCGTTGATGGTGCAAGCCAGCCGGGTCGCGCACACGAACCTGACAGGCGCCGACCCACGGGAGGGGTTCCCCTCGCACGCGGTGCCGTCGCGACAGATCGTCTGGGGCGGGTAAGACCCCGCCGCCACGCCGATCACGTCGCCGGCTGCGGAGGAGCCGTAGGCGCGGGCCAGGGAGGCGCATGCCGTGCCCGCCGGCTGCGGGACGCGTTGCGCCGACCGCTTGCACCCGGAGCTCGAGTCGTCGCCGCCGGGTGACACCCAGATGTTCGCGGTCAGGCCCGAGGTCGGCCCGGCGCTGACGCGGGCCCCGACCGTGTGCGCGCCGTGCGAGGTGACCGCCCAGCCCGTGCCGGCGGCGACCACGACGGCCAAAGCGAGCACCCGGAGTACGGTCGAGGAGCGCACACGCCTCACGGGCGCGCAGCCTGCCTCGGGATTCTCTCGAAATGGGTCTCGTCCATCGGTGAGCGTCCCGGCGGTCAGAGGCGTCACGTCTCGACGGGCTCTCCCAGTTCGAAGGACGCCCCCTGAACCCCCGGGATCACGGTATCAGGTCGCGCGTCGCGCGCCCTTGCGTCGATCCGCGCCCTCCTCCCGTTACCCCGCAAAGTCGTTGCAGCGGCCACCGTTGATGCTCGCGGCCCGTGGTTCGCCATCCGTAGTCCGGCCCGCCGTGTCGGGGCAGTCACGTACTCCAAAGGGAGGACGCGGCAGAGTCGCAAAGGCCGATCGTGCCTGGGAAACCCGCGGGCGATGTGCGGTGTATGAGCACACATCCCCACATCCGTCGCGGGCGCGCCTACGCATTGCTTCTCGTCTCAGGCTGTCTCTCCCTTTCCGTGACGTCGGTCGCGCTCGGAGCCTCTCGCGCTCCAGCCGGCTCGACCGCCGCGAAAGCCGTCGCAGCTCGCGCGGCGACGCATTCTGCTCGGACAACCCAGCCCCAGACCTTCACGACCAAGCGGGCGGCCTCGAAGGCGGCCATCGCGCTCGTGTTTACCTCCACGCCTCCGTCGACCACCGGCTCGACCTCGGCCACCCTCGGGTGGTCGGTCTCGGGGGCCAGCTCGCTCCGGTGCTCGTTGGACGGCAGGATCTCTCAGTACTGCTCGAGCCCGAGGCTCTATTCGAACCTCCGCCCGGGCAGCCACATGTTCAAGCTGACCGCGTCGCATGGGTCGTCGACCAAGACGATCTCGACGGCGTGGACCGTGGTCGCTCCTGACACGGTTGCTCCTTCGGTTCCGTCGTCGCTTGTTGTGTCGGGCGTCTCGGCGGGCAGTGTCTCGGTGTCGTGGGGTGCGTCGACGGATAACGTCGGTGTTGCTTCGTACACGGTGTCTGCGAATGGGGCGACGGTCGGTTCGACGACGGCTACCGGTTACACGGTGAGCGGGCTTGCGTGTGGTACGGGTGTGACGGTTGCGGTCGACGCGGTCGACGCGGCTGGGAATCGTTCGGGCAAGGCGTCGGTGAGTGGTTCGACGAGCGCTTGCCAGGACACGACGGCACCGAGCTTGCCGGCAAATCTCATCGCCGGCGCCTCGAGCACGAGCGTGACCGTCTCCTGGAGCCCGTCGACCGACAACGTCGGCGTCAAGGGCTACTACGTCTATCTCAACGGCTCCAAGCTGAGCACGACGGTGGCGACGACCGGCTACACGTTCTCGGGCCTGGTCTGCGGCACGACTTACACCTTCGGCGTCGGCGCGTTCGACGCCGCCGGCAACGTCTCTTCGATTGCCACCATCAGCGGGGCGACGTCCGTCTGCAGCAGCGGCAGTGGCTCCGGCTCCGGCTCCGGCTCGGGCTCCGGCTCGGGCTCCGGCTCGGGCTCGGGCTCCGGCTCCGGCTCCGGCTCGGGCTCGGGTGCGTCGTTTACGGTTGGTTCGTGTTCGGGTGCGGAGTCGGTGTCGTGGTTTGATAGTGCGTCGAGTTGGGGGTCGGGCTCGGGTCAGATTGGTTCGGGTGCGACGGTGAGTGTGTGTGGTGTGGTCTCGTCGCAGCTTGTGTTTCATGGTTCGGGTGTGACGTTGTCGTTCCAGGCGGGGGCGGGTGTGAGTGTTCCGGTGTGTCCGTCGTCTGGGTGTATCGATCTGAATGGGTTTTCGGGGATCACGGTTCTCGGTGGGACGGTTCAGGGGACCGCGAACGGGACGGGGCTTGCGAACCAGTCGGGGAACAGCATCGGGATCGAGGCGCCGTCGTGTACGGGGTGTGTGATCAACGGGACGACGATCGCGGGGATCTATACGCGGACGTCGCAGTCGGACACGGCGTTTGGGAGCTCGGCTGGTGGGTTGCGTGGGATCGATATCAGCGGCTCTGGCTGGACGATCGAGAACGTGACGATCCATGACGCGGGCTGGGGGATCGTGAACGTGTTCGCGCCGGGCGCGACCGGTGACACGGTCAGCGCCAGCAACATCTACAACGTCGATCACGGCTGGGTGCCGACCTTTGACGGCACCGGCAGCCGCGGCTCGTTCTTCTTCACCAACAACCATGTGCATGACTACGCCAACTGGGACAGTGGCTCGCTGGACGAGTACCACCACGACGGGATCCACTGCTTCACGTTCGACTCGAGCGGTGCCCCGGCCCACTTCACCGACATGGTGATCGCCGGCAACACCTTCGACGGGAACCCCGGCCAGAACGTGACCGCGGACATCTTCATCGAGGGCGGCAGCGGCTCGGGCTCGACCCCGTGCGGTGATGCGACCAGCAAGGTGTGGATCTACAACAACACCTTCACCGGCACCCAGCCGCTCTCCAACGGGTTCATCGGCGCCTTCTCGGCCAGCCCGCAGATCATCAACAACACCTTCAACGGGCCCGGCTCGGGCGCCAACGTGATGGTCTGGAACGGGAACGCCTCCGGCGGCAGCTACGAAAACAACCTCAGCGAGAACGCCGGCACGCTGATCGCGCTCGACAAGAGCGCCGTCCCGACCGTCGACCACAACGCCTACGCCGCCAGCGGCTCCAACGCCTTCATCTGCGGCGCCAACTTCTACAGCTCACTCAGCTCCTGGCAGACCTGCATCGGCGGCGACGCCACCGCCAACTACACCGGCACCACCACCAACACCGGCGCCAACCTCACCAACCTCTGCACAGGAGACACCACCACCCTCTGCACCAACCGCCCCCAAACAGGGCCCTGGAACACAGGCGCCTGATACGCGCAATCCGGCGGCCTTCGCGGAGGCGATCGATGGGCTCGCACCTCACGGTGTGAGCCCATCACGGTTCTACGGTCGTCCCCGGCGCCGATCCGAAGCGGCATAGGCGCGCTCGTAGGCGGCAAGCAGATTGGCCCGGGCGTGATCCCAAGACAGGGCACCTTCGATTCGCTCTTGCCCGATCGCTCCCATCTCCCGGCGTCGTGCCGGATCGTCGAGGAGCTCAGCGATCGTTTGCGCGAGGCTCGTAGGGTCGTTGGCGGTCGCGTAGGCTGCCGCGCCGGCTGCGACCCGCCTGCTTTCGGGCAGGTCGTAACCGACGACGGGCTTCCCCATCGCCATGTACTCGAGCAGCTTGATCATGGTCGAGATGTCGTTGAGCGGGGTGCTGGGGTTCGGTGCGATGCACACGTCGAAGCTGGACAGGGTGGTGACGAGGCGATCGCCGCTCATCCAGCCGGTGAACTCGACCAGCCCGTCGAGGCCGAGGCTCGTGGCCAGGGCCTTCATGTCGTCGAGGACGTCGCCCTCGCCGACGATCAGCGCGCGCCAATCGGCACGGCGGCTCTTGAGCTCGGCGAGCGCTCGAAGCGTGTGATCGACGCCGTCCTGAGGGCCCATGATCCCTGCGAAGCCGATCAGATACTCCGCCCCCTGCTTGAGCGATTGATCGGGTTCGACAGGTCGAAAGATCGATCTGTTCGGCGCATTGCGGACGAGGAAGATGTCGTCCGCGCTCTTTCGGCTGCGCTGGAGCGCGATCTCCCGATAGGACTCGGTCGTCACGAGGACGACGTCCGCCTGAAGATAGGCGAGCCGCTCGCTTGCGAGAGACGCCCAGTGCAGCGACTTGCGCCCCGGAAAATGCGAACGGGTGAGCTCGGGTACGAGATCGTGCTGGTCGAGGATGAAGGCGGCTCCGCGGCGCCGTGCGGCCCGCGCGGCGAGGAACAGGATGTCCGGTGGGTTGTTGGCGTGGACGACGTCGATTCGATGCTCGCTCGAGATCTCGCGGACGACCCGGCGCATCGCCTTCAAGGCCGCGCCGTACTCGCGGGCGTATCCGGAGATGCCACCGTCCGAGAACGGGGCGTCGTAGCGGTAGATCTCGACACCTTCGAGCGTTTCCCGGCTCGATTCGTTTCGCGTCGGGTACTGGGCGCAGACGACGAAGACTCGTGCGCCGGACTCGGCCAACGCGAGGGAGTGCTGCCAGACGCGACGGTCGGTCGGGACCGAGCCGTTTTCCAGGAGCATGAGGACGTTTCTCTGTCTGTGCATGTGGCCCGTGCCGCTCGCGCCGATCGATCGAGCAGAGTCTCGAGGTCGCTCGGGTGGAGCAAGGGTACCTACCGGGTCGGCCCGTTGCGGCCGGAGACTCGTACACTTGCCTGCCCGTGAGAATCGTCGTGAATGCAGATGATTTCGGTCTATCGCAGGAGACGCTCGCGGCGACCGTACATGCGTTCGAGGCTGGGCTCCTGACGAGCGCCTCGCTGATGGTCGGCGTCGCGGCTACCGACGATGCAGTCGAGTTTGCGCTCGGCCACCCGGAGTTCTCCTACGGCGTTCACCTCGTGTTCGTGGGTGACGGCACCGAGAGGCCCGTCTGCGATCCGGACCTGGTCTCCGACCTCGTCGACGCCGATGGCCGTCTGCTCCCGACCAACATCGTTCGGGCGAAAGCTCTTAGGCGCCGGATCAGCGTTGCGCAGATCGAGCGCGAGACCGTTGCTCAGGTCAAGCTCCTGCAGGCGCGAGGCCTTCCGCTTTCGCACGTCGACTCTCACCGGCATCTACACAAGTTCCCGCCCTTCCGTGCGGCGCTCGTGCGGGCACTTCCGGGACTCGGGATCAGGCGGGTGCGCACGGTGCAGGACACGTATCTCCGTCGCCCGGTCGAACATCCAACCTACTGGCTGGGGCCGTTCTGGCGCAGGGGCCTCGCGAAGGCGGTCGTGACGACGGACCACTTCTACATGCCCACGACGGCACACGACGCGGCGTGGCACGAGCTCGCGTCGCGCCTGCCCCGGGGGGAGACGCTCGAGGTGGGCATCCACCCGGGCCAAGAGGAGGAGTGGCGGCGGGCCGAGCTTGCCTCGCTGCCCCTGTTCGTCGACGAGGCGCGCCGCCAGGGCCACGAGCTCGTCGGGTGGGATGCGATCTAACGGAGGCCGCCGGCGCGTCCCCGGCCGACCTCGCGGGCGCGCTTCGAGAGCTGGGAGAGGCGCTGCTGGTCGCGAAGCGATCTCCTCACCTCGGCGTCCGGGAAACGTGGTGAACGGCGGAGGCCGGCGCGAGCCCAGGCGGTGATGATCGAGATCGCGTGCGGATCCCGCGTCATTCGAAAGAGCGTCCGCAGCGCGAGGTACGGGAAGCGGTAGCCGAGGTACCAGGCGAGCTCGCCCTGCGCTGTCCACGTCGCGCGGCTCCCATCGCGCTCGCCTGTGGAGCGGTGGTGGAAGAACGCCAGCTCGGGGATGCTACGGGTACGCCAGCCCTTGAGTTGCGCCTTGAGCTCGTCGATCGTGTCCCAGCCGAATCGCTGCTCGAGCGGCGTCACATCCTCGAGGCAGAGTCGACGGTATGCGCGCACGGCACCGCGGACGTGTTCGCGTGCGTTCGGCCGAGGAAGCCATGTCTCGCCTTCGAGCTCCCAGCAGGTGCTACTGGCGATTCCGAGCGACTCGTCCTGCACGAACTCGGCGAGTAGCCGCTCGAAGTGGTCGGGCGCGAACGAGACGTCGGCATCGAGCTTCACGACGATCGCCGCAGATCCCTCGAGGGCTTCCAGCCCTGCGGTGAACGCCTGAACGATCGGTCCCCCTCGAGTCGGGACGGGCTCGCCGGTGATCGGCAGGGCCCGAATCCACGCATGCTCGGCCGCAAGCTGACGGGCCAGCGCACCGGTGTCGTCCGTCGACCCGTGGTCGACGACGATCCAGGCGCTCGGCTCGATCGTCTGCGCCAGCAGCGAGTCTGCGAGCCGCGGGAGGTTTGCGGACTCGTTCCGGGCGGGCGTGATCACCGCATAGGTCAGCACGTCGCGGCGGGACGAATCGTCGGAGCTCACGGCCGCTTCGGGCTCAGATCGCCACGGGCTCGGAACCGCGATCGAGCGCTCGGGGCAGGTACGTCTTCAGCCACACCTCGAGCATGAGGAGCGAGAGCAAGAGGGAGCTCGAGCGGGGTGTGCTCGTCCCGGGCTCAGCCGATACGAGTGCCTCCACCGCGCCCCGGTCGACGAACTCGGCGTACGCAGGGTCCGGTTGCAGGAGGTAGTCGGCCACCAGGCTTCCTGCCTGCTCCTGGAACCACCCTCCCACGGCATGGCTGAAGAAGCCGATCTTCTTCTTGTCGATGACCCGGTCGGGGACGAGCCCTCGAGCGGCCGTGCGCAGGAGGCGCTTGCCTTCCGTCCCTCGCACCTTCAGCTCGTCGGGGACACGCGCGCAGAACTCGACGACGTGGTGGTCGAGGAACGGGACCCGGAGCTCGAGCGAGTTCGCCATCGACGCACGGTCGAAGTAGTGGAGCATGTCGTCGGCCAGTCCGAGCTGCTGATGGAGATAGAGCGTGCTCGCGAGCGCAGTGCCGCCCTGCCCGGCAAGCCGTTGGCGGACGAGGTCGCGGGTCACCTGCTCGGCTGAAGTCTCCGCTTGGCCTCGCAAGAGCGACCTCTCGCCGAGAGCGAGCTTCGACGATTGTGCAAAGAAGCGAGAGATCGGATCCGTAGCGGTGATCGCCGCTGCGGCTCGTGCGTAGCGGCGTGGGACCATCCGGGCAAGGAGCGGGCCGCTTGCGCGGAGCGGGCCCGGGAGCCTCCTCCACCGGTCGGCGAGCGCGGCGTTGCGGTGGGTCGGGTAGCCGCCCAGCAGCTCGTCCGCGCCCTGCCCGCAGAGCCCGACGGTCACGCTCTGCACTGCGAGGCGCGAGAGTGCGTAAAGCCCGAGCGACGAGAGGTCCGCGAGCGGTTCGTCGAGCGTCCAGACGAGCTCCTCGAAGCGAAGGGAGGCATCGCGGAGCGGCAACTCGAGTTCATGGTGGTCGGTTCCGCATGCTTCGGCGACGAGTCGCGCATCCGCAAGCTCGTTGCCCGGGCCATCGCCTGCGAACGCAACCGAGAAGGTCTTGACCGGAGTGCTCGAATGCCGGGCCATGAGCGCGACGATCACGCTCGAATCCAGGCCGCCGCTGAGCATTGCTCCGAGCGGGACGTCACTCATCAGCTGTAGCCTTACCGACTCGTCGAGCACCTCTAGGAGCTGCGCCGCGTACTCCCGTTCGCTCGGCCTGTGCAGTCCGGGCTCGATCGTTGGCAGAGCCCAGTAGCGCTCCTCTCGTACGCTCCCGTTCTCGAGAATCAGGCTGTGGCCCGGAAGTAGTTTGAAGACGCCCCGAAGCGGTGTCGATGGTCCTGCGAAGTAGCCGAGGGTGAGGTACGAGCCGATCGCAGCCGAGTCGAGCGTGGGTGAGATGAGCCCGCTCGCGAGGAGGCTCTTCAGCTCCGAGGCGAAGACGAGCACCTCGCCACTCCGCGCGTAGTACAGCGGCTTGACCCCCATTCGATCGCGGGCGAGCACCGCGCGTCCGCCCACGGGGTCCCAGATCGCGATCGCAAACTCGCCGCGGAGCGCCCCGGCGAGGCTCGTCCCGTCGCGCTCGTAGAGATGCGGAAGGACCTCGGTGTCGCACTGACTTTGGAAGCGATGCCCGTCCCGCGTGAGCTCCGTGCGGAGGTCGCGCTGGTTGTAGAGCTCACCATTCTGAACGGCCCAGATGCTCCCGTCCTCGTTCGCGAGCGGCTGGTGACCGCCGGCGAGGTCGACGATGCTGAGCCGCCGGACCCCGAGGGCGACGCCGTCGGCGATGTGGATGCCCTTGTCGTCCGGGCCCCGGTGGGTCATCACGTCGGTCATGCGCTCCAGCGTCATGCGGGCGAGCACGGGCCGTCGCCTGCCCTCGATCTGGATCACCCCGCAGATGCCGCACATCCGACAGAGGGTAGTCGACGCTCCGTCGCGCGCCTCCCGGCACGGCCGGATCGTCTCTTCCCTCGCGCCCCCTGTTTGACGCCCGTGTCTTCGAGTACGGTGAGAGCGGCGATGGCCGACACGACCGCCCAGCCCGTTCCGTTCCTCGACCTCAAGCCGAGTCACGCGCCGATCCAGGATGCCGTCGTCGACGACTTTCGAGCGCTAACGGTCTCGGGCGCGTTCACGAACGGGCCGGCGGTTGCCGAGTTCGAGCGTGTGTTCGCGGCCTACTGCGGGACGAGCCATTGCGTCGGCACGGCGAACGGCCTCGATGCGCTCCGGCTTGCGCTCCAGGCGCTCGGAGTGGGGCCGGGAGACGAGGTCCTCGTTCCCGCCATGACCTTCATCGCGACGTTCGAGGCGGTGAGCCAGGTCGGCGCGATCCCGGTCCCGGTCGATATCTCCGAGTCCGACTACTGTCTCGATCCCCGCGGTCTCGAGGCTGCGTTCGGCCCGCGCACCCGCGGGGTCATGCCCGTCGACCTCTACGGACGGGTCGCGGACATCCCGGCGATTCGGGCGTTCACCGATGCGAAGGATCTCGTGCTCGTCGAGGACGCCTGCCAGGCGCATGGCGCGGCTCGCGCCGGGCTCCGCGCCGGGGCCGGTGCCACCGCCGCCGCGTTCAGCTTCTACCCGGGCAAGAATCTCGGCGCGATGGGAGACGCCGGGGCGATGGTCACAGACAACGCCGCGCTCGCCGAGAGCGTTCGCGCGCTCCGGGAGCACGGGCAGCGCCGCAAGTACGAGCATGACGCGATCGGTTGGACGTCTCGTCTCGACACGATCCAGGCCGCCGTCCTCCTTCGGAAGCTCCCGCATCTCGACGGCTGGAACGAACAGCGGCGGCAGGCCGCCGACAGGTATGCCGAGGCGCTCGCCGGGGTCGGCGATCTCGTGCTGCCCGACATCTCGGAACGGGGGCAGGTCTGGCATCTGTTCGTGGTCCTGACCGCGGACCCCGCCGGTCTCGCCGCCCACTTGGGCGAACGGCGAATCGGCACCGGGCGTCACTATCCGGAGCCGCCCCATCTCTCGGCGGCGTACTCCAAGCTCGGCTGGACGGAGGGCTCGTTCCCCGTGGCCGAGCGCGTGGCCCGGCAGGCGGTGTCTCTGCCGATCTTCCCCGGGATCACCGAGGCGGCGGTCGAACAGGTCGCCGAAGGGGTTCGGTCGTGGTTCACGGGTCGCTGACCGGCCCGCCCGTCGCCCTCGTCCGTGGGTGAGCCCGCGGTCGTGGCCTCGCTACCCGTCAACGACGCGCCCTACCGGCTCCTCGACGACGTCGAGCTGGCCGACGGGGTCGTGGTGCGCTCCTTTGCCAACCTCTACGGCTGTCGCGTCGGGGAAACAGTCAGATCGGGACGTTTGTCGAGGTTCAGCGCGGCGTGCTGATTGGTGCCAACTGCAAGATCCAGAGCCACACGTTCGTGTGCGAAGGAGTCACGATCGAGGACGAGGTCTTCGTCGGGCACGGGGTCATGTTCGTGAACGACAAGTACCCCCGGGCGACGGCTGGGGGTCGCCTGCAAACCGCAGACGACTGGTCACTGCTCGAGACGATCGTCGAGCGAGGCGCCTCCATCGGGTCGGGTGCGGTGATCCTCGGAGGGGTGCGCATCGGGGCGGGTGCGATCGTGGGTGCCGGCTCCGTCGTGACCCGGGACGTCGAGCCGGGTGCCGTCGTGCGGGGCGTTCCGGCCCGGGCGGCAAGCTGACCGCCGGCGCTCGCCGCTCAACCGGGTCGCGCAAGTAGCGACTCTTGGACGCAAGGGCTGGCCTTTAGTCCAGTTGCGGTGGCCCTGGACGACAGACAAAGTACTGTCTGAAGGCGCCAACAGGGACGGCGCGGGACGGTTAAGGGGGAACCATCGCAACACGGGTCCATATGGATGAGGTCCTTACTCCTGCCCACAGCGGTCGCAGTAAGGTCGCCAGCGAGCGGGTGAAACGCCACCAGCGCGCCCGGGTGGTGCGCCGGGCTCTTGCGCTGTCCGACCTGACGGGTCTCTCGGTCGCCTTCATCGGCTCCGTCGTGCTGTTCTCCAACGGCACCTCGGTGCACTCGCCGCGGCTTGCACTCTGGGGCGTGCTCTTCGTGCTCACGCTCCCGCTCTGGCTCGTCTTCGCCAAGACGCTCGACCTCTACGCACGCGACGACGCGAGGGCCGATCACTCGACCGCAGATGAGACGCTCGGCGTCGTCAACCTCGTCACGCTCGGCACGTGGGTCATCTTCGTCAGCGGTTGGGCGACGCATCTCTCCCATCCGCAGCTCGGTCGCCTGGTCGGCTTCTGGGCACTCTCGCTGATCTTCGTGCTCTCCGGGCGGGTCCTCGTCCGGACGCTCGCTCGTCGCAGCGCTGTCCGCGTACGTGCAGATGGGCGTCATCCTCGGTGCCGGCCATGTCGGCCAGCTCGTCGCACGGAAGATCCAGCAGCACCCCGAGTACGGCATCGAGCTCGTCGGCTTCGTCGACGAGAACCCGCGCGCGCGCCGGGCCGAGGTCGACCAACTGCCGGTGCTCGGCGGGCTCCAGGACCTTGCCGAGCTCGTCTCGACGCACGCGATCGAGCGCGTGATCGTCGCGTTCTCGCGCGAGCCGGACGCGCGCACCATGGAGCTCGTCCGATCGCTACGGGACCAAGACGTGATCGTCGACGTCGTTCCGCGGCTCTACGAGCTCGTCGGGCCCCGCGCCGACATCCACCTGCTCGAGGGTTTGCCTCTGCTGACCGTCCCCCCGGCGCGTCTGCCGCAGACCTCGTCCCGATCGGGAAGCGGATCGTGGACGTCGCCGGCGCCGGGCTGCTCCTCCTGATCACGCTCGCCCATCTTCGCCTTCGCTGCGTTCCGGATCAAGCGCGATTCGCCCGGACCTGTCTTCTTCCGGCAGACGCGGCTCGGGATGAACGAGCGCCCCTTCACGGTGCTCAAGTTCCGGACGATGGTTGTCGACACCGATCATTACGGAGCACCGCGAGTACATCAGGAGCACGATGAGCGCCAGCGCAACCATCAACGCCAATGGGACATACAAGCTCGTCACGAGAGACTCGCACGTGACGCCGTTCGGGCCGGCTCCGCGGAAGACGAGCCTCGACGAGCTTCCGCAGCTGATCAACGTGCTTCGCGGAGAGATGTCGCTCGTCGGGCCGCGGCCGTGCATCGAGTACGAGACGGAGTTCTTCGAGCCCCATCACTTCGATCGCTTCCTCGTACCGCAGGGAATGACCGGGCCTCTGGCAGGTCACAGCCCGTGCCAACTCGACCTTCGGTGAGGCGCTCGAGATGGATGTCGCCTACGTCCGCGGCTGGTCGCTTGGCCTTGACCTGCGCTGATGTTCCGCACCCCGTTCGCCTTGCTTCGGCAGCGGAAGGCGACCTCGTGACGCCCGCTCGGCGTCGCCGTCGTCGGGCTCGGCTACTGGGGCCCGAACCTCGCGCGCAACTTCCAGGAGCTCGAGTGCGCGGAGCTCGCGCGCTCTGCGACGCAAACCCGGACAGGTCTCGACTGATCGCGCGCCGGTTTCGCGGGCGCTCGCGGCTACCAGCGCTTCGAAGACGTGCTGGCCGACGACCGCGATCGAGGCGGTCGCGATCGCGACCCCGGTCTCGAGCCACTTCACGCTCGGCTCCGCGGCCCTCGAGGCCGGCAAGCACGTCTTCGTCGAAAAGCCCCTCGCCGGCTCGTCGGCCGAGTGCCGCGCGCTCATCGCACTCGCCGACGAGCGCGGCCTCGTGCTCATGCCCGGCCACACCTTCCTCTACAGCCCCCCGGTCGTCGCGATTCGCCAGCACGATCGAGTCGGGCGAGCTCGGCGACATCTACTTCATCTCGACGAGCCGTGTCAATCTCGGCCTGCATCAGGCCGACGTGAGCGTCACCTGGGACCTCGGGCCCCACGACTTCTCGATTCTCCGCTACTGGCTCGGCGAGAGCGCCGACGCATCGTCAGCGCGCTGACGCGTGGGTTCGTCATCCCCTCGATCCCGGACGTCGCGTTCATCGCCCTCGAGTTCCCGAGCGGGCACGATCGCCCATGTCGAGCTCTCGTGGCTCGCGCCGAGCAAGCTTCGGCGGACGACGATCGTCGGCTCCGAGAAGATGGTCGTCTACGACGACACGAGCACCGAGCCTGTCCGCATCTTCGACTCGGGAGTCGTGTCTCAAGGACCCGGAGACGTTCGGCGAGTATCAGCTGACTTATCGCGCCGGCGACATCGTCTCGCCTCGAATCGACGCGGCCGAGCCGCTCTCACTGGAGCTGCGAGACTTCTGCGACGCGATCCGGACCGGGTCGACGCCGCGTTCGTCGGCAGACGTCGGTCTCGAGGTCGTTCGCATCATCGAGGCAGTCGACCGCTCGACCGAGCTCGGAGGCGCGACGGTCGCGCTGGACGAGTTCGATCCGACCAGCCTCACCCGCGGACGCGCGCCGATCGCCGGCGATCGCGAGCGCGCGCTCGAAGAGCTCTGAGTTCCAAGAGCCTCCCGACTTGAGTCGGCGTTCGGCCGACGGGAGGCGCTCCCCACCGCTGATGGCTCCGAGTACCTCTGGCTGTCCCATCTGCCGGGCGCCAGCCTGAGCGTCCGAGCCGCTCGCCGTCGTGACGGGTTGGCAGTGAAGTCAATTTGGATCGGGCCGCCCGAACTGGTGCCTTGCGCGCAACCCAGGTCCCTGTCCCGAGACGACCCGACCCAAGGTCCGAGTTTACTCGACGGCTCCTCCCGAGACAACGGGCAACCCAGCGATTGTCTCTAGGCGGCCTAGTCGGAGCGTCGCGTCGGTAGACGTCTCACCGCGATTCGAGCTCGAAGCGCCCGATCTGCACACTTAAGTCGCGGTAGGGATCATCCGAGTGTCGCAGCGACCGCGTCCGCGATCACCTTCATCGGGCGCCCGGAGTTCTGACTCGCCCGGCGTAGGCGCGAGAAGGCCTCCTCCTCGGTGATGCCTTCCTTCGCCATCAGGATTCCCTTCGCGCGCTCGATCGCCTTGCGCGCCTCGAGCGCCTCGTAGAGCGAGAGGGCCTGGAGCTTCACCTCGGCGAACTCCGCGTGCCGCGCCTGGGCGGCAACGAGCGCCGGCACGACGTCCTGCTCGCGGAACGGCTTCGAGAGGTAGCCGAAGACGCCGGCGTCGACTGCGCGGGCAACGAGGTCCTCGTGGCCGAACGCGGTCAGCATCACGATCGGCACCGCCCGGCGCTCGAGGATCTTTCGGGCCGCCTCGATGCCGTCCAGCCGGGGCATCTTGACATCCATGACGATCAGGTCCGGCTCGAGGCTGGCGGCGAGCTCGACAGCCTCGAGGCCGTCACTCGCCTCGCCGCAGACGGTGAACCCGTTCGCCTCGAGCAGGGTTCGAAGGTCGAGGCGGATGATCGTCTCGTCCTCGGCGATCAGGATCCGGGTTGGAGTGGGCGCTGCGCTCATGCGCGGAGCAGCTCCAGGCTCGGACGTCGCGGCTGCCCCTGGAGACGCAGGGCCTGGCCGGCGACGCGAACGAGCGCAGCGAGCCGGTCGAGCTCGGCGCTTGCGAACGGCGCGTGGTCGTCGCGAACGAGCGCGAGGACGAGCTGGTCGCCCGTCTGGCTCGGCACCACGGCGACGGATCCCTGCGGGAGCATTGCGCGTACCTCTGGGGGTGCCCACGGAGCCCGGCCGTCGGCGGTGAGGCACTCGCCGCTTGCGAGCGCCGAGTCGATCAGCGAGGCTCCGCTGCCGTCGGCCGACATGGGCACCCCGTCGCTGCTCGACGCTGCGATCGCGAGCACGCCGCCGGCTCGCCTGATGCACGCGAGGCCGGCCTCGGCGAAGACGAGCCCGAGCGCGGCGCCCACGAGCCGCGCGTAGGTGTCGAGCTCGCTGGTCGCCGAGGTGACGACCTCGCATGCCTCCGCCATCGCGAGCGCCGGGTCGCGGAGGTCGACGCCGGGACGCCTTGCGAGGACGAGCGCTCTCGGCCCGAGCGCCGCGAGTGCGGAGTCGAGCATCGAGCCGGAGAGAAGGAGGTCGTCGACCGCGGCGTTCTGATCGCGGCCGACGACCTCCAGCCGCAACACGTCCACGCCGAACGAGGCGAGGTGGGTTGCGACGGCAGCCAGGCTCCCGGGCCGGTCTGGGAGGCGCAGACGCACGAGCTCGGTGCCGCGTGGAGCCCGTGCGCGGGGCAGCTGCACCGGAGCCGGGGCCTGGCTATCTGCGGACGCTCGTATCACGCCGGGCTCAAGCTGCCGTCACGAGCTGGTCGTAGGACAGGCCCTCGCCCTTGAGCAGGGCCTCGATCGTGTCACGGAAGACGTGCGGGTTGTCGCTGTGCGTCATCCGCCAGCGGCGCTCGTCGATGTAGGCGTGGAGATACTTCGGGCTGAGCTGGTGATGCGGCGCGCCGATCAGGCGGCGCACTCGGAGGAGCACGTTCCCGCTCGCCTCGGCGACCTCGGCCCGGGCCGGCGCCGAGCCGACCCCTGCGCGTCTGAGCTCGGCGTCGACGAGGTTGCGGAGCAACTCGGCACCGTGACCCGTCATGGCGGCGCGAATCCTGTGCGCCGCGAACCACGCCGTCTTGTAGCTTCCGCCGATCACGCGTCGCAGCTCGTTGGCCGAGAGCCCGGTCGGCGAGGAGAGCATCAGGTGGACGGCCACGAACCACTTCCAGACCGGCAGGTGGGAGCGATGGAAGAGCGTCCCGGCCGTGACGCTGAACTGGTAGCGGCACTCGTAGCAGTGCCACTTGGAACGCGACGAGAGCCAGAGGAGCCGGACGTTCTCGGTGCAGCGCGGGCATTCGACTCCTCCGGGCCATCTCAGGGCCGTGAGGTACTCGCGGCATTCCTGCTCGAAGGCCGCCTCGCCGAGCGTGGCCGGGAGGTCGAGGCTGCGGGCGATCTCGGCGCGGAGGGCCGTGATCTCCGGGGTGCGGTGTGCGTGCATGCTGAAGCTCCTTCGGATCGAAGAGGGGAACTGATCCGGAGCCGTTTCGAGGCTCCCGAGCTTCATCGCTCATCGAGACGGGCAGTCGCCTCGGGCCCTGGGGAAGCGGCCAACTACGTCGGCGTCGATGCCTACGCGGCCACCTCGATCGTCGAGGAAGGCCGACAGGGGCATCCTAGCGGAAAGCGGTGCACGGATCGCGGAGGAGGCAGCCGGTGGCTGACCGATCCGGTCAGTCGTCGTCGCTCGGGTGCCAGTACCGGGAGCCGCGCTGCTCGGAATCGAGAGAGTCGTCGTGCGTGGAGACCGGAAGGAGCGGATGTCGGATCGCCGCCGCGCTCGACTACGGTGAGCGGAAGTTCCGTCACCACGGGAAGGGAATCGGCACCAGCAGTCCGCCCCTTGACCGCAGGCTCCGCTGGGATCGACCTGAAGAGCGGCGCGCCCCGTGACGTTATCGACAGGAGAGACCGGAGCTCGCGGGAGCGCCGGGCGCGAAGCTGGGGGCCGCGAGGAAGTTCGGGGGACTGCCGCCGAGCTCTCCGCGCTCCCTACTATGGTCGGGCCTCTCGTCGCCGCTTCTGCCGATCGTCCTTCGCCCGTTGAGCCAGCCACAGACCCTCACCGCGTCCCAGCCGACCAGGAGGCTCGAGCGGCTTCGCGACAGCCTTCGCCGCCATCCGCGGCTCGTGAGCCTGCTCGAGGCCGCCATCGCGATCGTCGTCCTCGGGTGCCTCTCCTACGCGGTCAAGGGCGAGTGGTCGAAGGCCGGGCCGCGTCTCGAGCACGCGCGGCCGGCCGACGTCGGGCTGGCGATGGCCGCCGTGGCCCTCTACTACCTCGTCTTCATCCTCGGCTGGATGCGGATCCTCGCAACGCTCGGGATCCACGTCCCCTACCGGGTCGCGCTCCAGTCGGAGATGGTCTCGATGCTCGCGAAGTACGTGCCGGGCGGAGTCTGGACGCCTGCGGCACGCGTAGCCGCGCTCGGCCGTCTCACCGGTGAGACGGCAACCGGGCCGGTGCTCGCCTCGATTCTCGTCGAGGCAATTCTCTCGGCGATCTCCGGCGTCGTCGTCTTCGCGGTCAGCCTGCTCTGGGTGCATGGCGTCGACGCGCCGCTCGCGCCGATCGTGATCTTCGCCGTCGTCTGCGTGGTCGTCATGCATCCGCGCGTCTTCGTCCCGGCCTTCCGCCGTGTCCTCCGGCCGTTCGGGCTCGTCTCGATCGAGCCGCTTCCGTTCGCGACGATGACGGCGCTCCTCGCCTTCTACTGCGGGACGTGGCTCCTCGGCGGGCTCGGGCTGTATTTCCTGGTCGACGCGCTCGGCTCTCCGCCGCGGCTCTCGACGATCCCGTTTCTCGGCGGCACCGCGGCGATCGGAGCGATCGTCGCCGTGCTGGCCGTGTTCGCGCCGTCAGGGCTCGGCGTGCGGGAGGCGTCGATGTACGCGCTCCTCGTCGCGGTCACGAGCAAGTCCGCTGCGCTCGGGGCGACGATCCTCAACCGGCTGACGATCACGGTCGTCGAGGTCGGCCTGTTCGTGGTCGGGATCGCGATCTGGCGTCTCGGCCGGCCGTCGCGGGAGCGGCCTCCTTCTAACCCCGCGGGTTGACTGACGCGTCGAGCCTTGCTCAGCGCGAGCTCAGAGGCGGGGCCGGCAGGACGACACGCGGCTCGACGTCCGAGGCGAGGTGCTCGGCGACGTCGAGCTCGCTCTCCTCGAGCCTCACGACAGGCGCGCCAAGTGCGTCGAGGAACGAGTCCGGCGGCTCGAGGAAGTTGATCGCCTCCGTCCGGTAGTGCATGGGGACGACGAGGCGCGGGCGCAGCGCACGGGTGACAGCGGCCGCCTCCTCGCCGCCCACGGTCGGGCCGCCGCCGGCCGGCACGAACAGGACGTCGACCTCGCCGATCGCCTGCTGCTGCTCGGGCCGCAGCGCCGGCTGGCCGAAGTCTCCGAGATGGCAGATCCGCAGGCCGTCGAGCACGAACCGGTAGATCGTGTTCGCGCCGCGCTGCGTGCCCGCGACGGCGTCGTGCTCCGAGGCGACGCCCACGACCTCGCCGACGGGGGACTCGAACGTCCCGGCCGTCGACCCGAGCAGCACCGGGGAGCCGCCGACGACGTCGATCGCATTGTGGTCGCGGTGCTCGTGCGTCACGAGGAGCAGGTCGGCCTCGAGGCCCTCGATCGCCGGATAGTCGAAGGCGAGCCCGCGCGTCGCGGCGAGGGCGCTCATGTCGCCGAAGGGATCGATCGCGACGCTTCGCGCGCCGCGCAGGAGGAACGTGGACTGGCCGTACCAGCGGATCTTCATCGGTCTCCTTCGACATTGCCGCAGAGGCGAGGTGGTAAATTTGACGTTTACGTCAAGAGCAGGTCAATCGGAGGGTAGACGCTGAAGAGGCTCGACTACAAGTGGGTGGCGCTCTCGAACACGACGCTCGGGATGCTGGTCGCCATGATCAACTCCTCGATCCTGCTGATCGCGCTGCCCGACATCTTCCGCGGCATCCATGTCGATCCGCTCGACCCGGGGAACACGAGCTACCTGCTGTGGCTGATCCTCGGGTTCCTCGTCGTGATGGCGGTGCTCCTGGTCAGCCTCGGCCGGCTGGGCGACATCTACGGGCGCGTCCGCATGTTCAACCTCGGCTTCGCGGTCTTCACCGTCTTCTCGATCCTGCTCTCGGCGACCTGGATGCACGGCAGCGCCGGTGCGCTCTGGATGATCGTGATGCGACTCGGGCAGGGTGTCGGCGGGGCGCTCGTGTTCGCGAACTCGAGCGCGATCCTCACCGACGCCTTCCCGCCCAACGAGCGGGGGCTCGCGCTCGGCGTGAACAGCATCGCGATGGTCGTCGGGTCGTTCCTCGGTCTCGTCCTCGGCGGCCTGCTGGCGCCGGTCGCCTGGCGGCTCGTCTTCCTCATCTCCGTGCCGGTCGGCCTCTTCGCGACCGTCTGGTCGTACCACAGCCTGCGCGAGCTGGGCATCCGCAAGGCCGCCCGGATCGACTGGTGGGGCAACGCGACCTTCGCCCTCGGGCTCGTCGCGGTGATGGTCGGGATCACGTACGGCATCCAGCCCTACGGCGGTCACACGATGGGCTGGACCGCCCCGTTCGTGGTGTCGACGATCGGCGGGGGCATCGTCCTCCTGACCGTGTTCTGCGTGATCGAGACCCGCGTCCAGGACCCCATGTTCCATCTCGGGCTGTTCCGGATCCGGGCCTTCAGCGCGGGCAATCTCGCCGGTCTCCTCGCCGCCATGGGGCGCGGCGGGCTCCAGTTCATCCTGATCATCTGGCTGCAGGGGATCTGGCTGCCGGAGCACGGCTACGCCTTCTCGCAGACACCGCTCTGGGCCGGCATCTACATGCTGCCCCTGATCGCCGGGCTCCTGCTCGCAGGCCCCGCCTCCGGGTACCTGTCCGACCGTTTCGGGGCGCGGCCGTTTGCGACCGGCGGCATGCTGATCGCGGCCCTCAGCTTCGGCCTGCTGATCGTGCTTCCCGTCGGCTTCTCCTACGTGTGGTTCGCGCTGATCCTGCTCCTGAACGGCATCGGGATGGGGCTCTTCACGGCGCCGAACACGGCGGGCGTGATGAACAGCCTTCCGCCCTCGCAGCGGGGGGCCGGAGCCGGGATGCTCGCGACCTTCACGAGCTCGGCCGCCGTGCTCTCGATCGGCGTGTTCTTCTCGCTCATGATCGTCGGGCTCTCGTCAGGGCTACCCTCGACGTTGCAGCGCGGTCTGCTCGCACATGGGGTGCCGCCCGCAGACGCAAGCCGGGTCGCGCACCTCCCGCCGGTCTCGACGCTCTTTGCGTCGTTCCTCGGCTACAACCCCGTCAAGAGCCTGCTCGGACCGCACGTCCTGCATTCGCTTCCGCCTGCCGATGCCCAGGCGCTCACCGGGCAGCGGTTCTTCCCCCACCTGATCTCGGGCCCGTTCCACACCGCCCTCGTCTACGCGTTCGCCTTTGCCATCTCGGCCTGCCTGATCGCGGCGGTGGCCTCGCTCCTGCGTGGCGGGGTGTATCACCACTCCGAAGAGGTGGCGATCCCCGCGGGGGGGATCGAGGGCGTCGCCTCGATCGAGCCCCAGGCGGTCGACGCGCTCGCCGCGGAGACGGTGCGGGCGGCTGCCGCCCAGCCCCTGCGGGAGCCCACATGAGCGTTGCAGCGGAGCGCGCCTATCGCATCGGCGAGGTGGCGGAGCAGGTCGGTGTGACCACGCGGACGATCCGCTACTACGAGGAGCTCGGCCTGCTCGGGCCCGTCTCCGAGCGGAGCAAGGGGGAGCACCGGCTCTACACCGAGAGCGACGTCGGCCGGCTCGTCGAGCTCGTCCGGCTCCGCGACCTGCTCGGGCTGTCGCTCGACGAGCTGACGGCTCTGGCAGACACCGGCCAGGCTCGCGCGGCCCTTCGGGACCAGTGGGCCGGGACGACGAGCGACGACGAGCGCATCGCGATCGTGCAGGCCGCCATCCCGCTGGTCGAGCGTCAGCTCGAGCTCGTCCGGGCGCGGCAGGCGAAGCTCGAGGAGTTCGCGGCGGAGCTGCTCGAGAAGCGGGCTACGCTCGACCGGCGGCTCCGCGAGCTCGGCACGTCTTAGAGGCGACACGGCTTAGAGGCGGCATCGCCTAGAGGTTCGGGTAGCGTCTGGCTCGATGGATGCCGACCGCGCACGCGAGTTGCTTCGGGCCGAGCGCGAGCGCATCGAGGCGGCGCTCAGCGCGCACCGGCCCGAGCCGAGCGACGAGCTGAGCAGCTCCGACTCGGCCGACCTCGGCAGCGAGGTGCTGACCGAGGAGCTCGATGAGGGTCTCTCCGACGACTGGCGCGAGGAGCTCGCCGCCGTCGAGCGGGCCGAGAAGCGCCTCGCGGAGGGCACCTACGGCCTTTCGATCGAAAGCGGCGAGCCGATCCCCGACGAGCGTCTCGAGGCGATCCCGGCCGCCGAGCGGACAGCCGAGGAGCAGGCTCGCTACGAGGGCAACGCTTGACCGTGCCGGCGGCTTAGGTTCCTAGGCCGCCACCGGGTCTGCCCGCACGAGCACGGTGTCGACGACCTCGATCACCTCGTCGGCCGGAAGCCCGGCCCGCTCGGCATGCTCGCGGACCTTTGTCCGCGCTCGAGGCCTGGTAGATGCAGACCGTCCCGAGGCCGCCGTCGTTCTCGGCGAGCACGTAGGAGCGGATCCAGCGGATGTCGTCGGACATCTCGTTGTCACCCACGTCGCTCGACCTCGCTGCAGCCTCGCCGAGCTCCTCCGGCGAGCGCCAGCCGCTCCGGCGAAGGATCACGTACGTCTTCAGGGTCTCTCCCCTGCCTCGAGGCCACCGGCGGTGGCTGCGCGCGATCCTAAGCGGAAAAGGACGCCGTTGGTAGTGGTCTAGCCCCGTTCGAGGACGACCACCGGGATCTTCCGGCCCCCCGCCTTGACCTCGTACTCGGCGAAGTTCGGGAACGTCTCCTTCTGGCGGGCCCAGATCCGGTCGCGCTCCTCTTCGTCCGCCACGCGCGCCGTCACCGGGTAGCTCTCGGTGCCGATCTCGATGCTGGTGCTCGGGTGGGCGACGAGATTGTGGAACCAGTCGGGGTTCGTGGGCGCCCCGCCCTTCGAGGCGAAGACCGCCACGGCGTCGCCGACGGGCTGGTAGGCGAGCGGATTGATGCGCTCCGCGCCGCTCTTTGCCCCTCTGTGGTGGAGGAGCAGGAGTGGCATTCCCTCCAACATTCCCCCGACCTTGCCCTCGTTGGCTCTGAACTCCTCGATGACCTTGGTATTCCAGTCGTTCATGTCGTTCGACATCAGGCGGCTCCCGCGCTCGTGGATAGTTGCGTGCTCAGGTTAAATAGCAGCAAGCGATCTTTCCGCGCCGCGGGTCGGGCACGGGTGGCAATCCGGCACGGCTACTCTCGAGCGATGCGCCGGTGGTTCGTTACCGGGTCGAGTGAGCGGACGCGGTTCGGGCACGCGGTGGTCGGCCCGTCCACGCTCGGGCTCTCTGTATTGGCGCTCGCCTTCGGTGTCTCGACGGCGTCCGCCGCGACACCGGCTCGGCCCACGCCCGCTCTCCACACCCTCGAGGTGACGGTCTCCCCGGCGAAGGCCGGGGCGCATCCGGTCCTCTGGAGCGTCGAGCTCGGCTACGAGATGCAGTGCGGCTATCCGGGCCCCGGCCCGGTCGTGCTGAGCTTCCCCGCCGCCGTTCGCCTCCCGGCACGGATCGCGCGGTCGGCTGTCCTGGTGGACGGAAAAGCTGCCGCGAGCGTCCAGGCCGCCGGCCGCTCCCTCGCGGTGGGCCTTGCTCCGCCGCCCCAGATCATGTGCGACGTGATCGGTCCCGGCAGGCTCACGATCGAGCTCACCGGGGCCGCCGGGCTCGGGAACCCGGCACGAGCCGGGAGCTACCGGCTGACGGCGACGAGAGGCACGACGAGCTTCTCGGCCCGGTTCGCGATCGGCTCCTGAGTGGCGCTAGCGGCACTAGTCGAGCGACGCCGCCCGCGCGCGGGCAAGAAGCGTGCGCAACTCGTCGAAGCGGGAGGCCTCGAAGACCTCGGCCAGGACTCGAGCTTCGTCCCGCGCGAGCTGAAGCGGCTCCGAGCGCTCGCTCTGCCTGTGGGCCGCGATGCGGTCGAAGAGGGCGTCTGCCCCCGGTACTCCGCGGGCATGCAGCGCCCACTCCTCGAGCGTTCGAATCACGACCTCGCCGCTGAGGGGCGTCCCGTGCACCTGGCCCTCGAAGAGGATCTCGAGCTCGCTCCGCATCTAGTGCCCGGCACCGAGCGAAACACGCGCGGCGTGGGGGGAATCACTGCCGGGCAGGAGCAAATTCATCATTTCGAGCCTACGGTCGTATGCGGACGACCCGTGGCGCTGGACCGTGAGAACCCTGATGGTTTTGTGGGTAAGAAGAGGTTCTATCTCCGGTCGAAGTGACTCAGCACACGATCACATTGCTCGCCGCTCTCGGCGTCGCCGGCCAGGTGCTTGCCGGCCTCGGCCTCCTCTTCGGGGCCCTTGCGGTGCTCGGCATCCGGAGGCCGCTCGAGGCCGTCCGTTCGGCGATCTGGGGGTACGAGCTCTGGGCGGCGTTCATCGTCTCCTCGATCGCGACCGGCGGAAGCCTCTTCTTCTCCGAGATCGCCGGCTTCATCCCCTGCGAGCTCTGCTGGTACCAGCGGGTGTGCATGTACCCGCTCTCGATCCTCACCCTGTTCGCGGCGATCCGCGGGGATTTCAAGCTGGCGCGCTACCTTGTCCTCTTCCCCGTGTTCGGCGGCGGCGTCGCCGTTTACCACATACTGATAGAGAATGCCGTCGTCGGCCAGAGCAATGCCTGCCTCGTCTCCGCTCCGGGAGGCTGCGCGGTCGAATGGATCGACAAGTTCGGCTTCATGACCATTCCCGTGCTGGCCCTGACCGGCTTCGTGCTCCTGATCGAGCTCTTCGCCCTCGCTTCGACCTCGGGCGATTCCGCCCCTGAGCCTCTTGCCGCCAATGCCTAGCGGCAAGGCCAGCAGGCAGCGGCGGCACACGCCTCCGAGCGCGCCACCGCCCGTCCGCTCGCAGGGCGGGCGCAGCCGCCAGGCGTCCCCCCGTGTCCTCGCGGCCGCCGGCGGTCTCGCCGTCCTGATCGCGATCGGGGTCGTGCTCGCGATCGTCCTCGGCGGCGGTGGATCGTCGAACCCGCTCAAGGGCGTCCCTGCGATCGGCTCCCTGATCAACGGGCTGCCCGAGGCCGCGGACGTCAACGCGCTCTTCAAGGGCATTCCCCAGAGCGGCACGACGCTCGGCAAGGCTTCGGCGCCGGTCACGATGGTGGAGTTCCTCGACCCCCAGTGCCCCTACTGCCAGCAGTTCGAGACCCAGGTCCTCCCCTCGCTGATCAAGAGGTTCGTCCGGACGGGAACCCTGAGGATCACGATGGAGCCGTGGGCATTCATCGGGCCGGACTCGCTGCGCGGCCAGGCGGCTCAGCTCGCCGCCGCCCAGCAGAACCGTGCCTTCGACTTCACCGAGCTCCTCTACGACAACCAGGGCACGGAGAACACGGGCTGGCTCTCCGACAGCATGGTCGCCAATGTTGCGAAGAGCATCCCGGGGCTCGAGGTCCACGTGCTCTTCAGCGACCGCACCTCGGCGGCGGTGAAGGCCGCGCAGAAGCAGGTCGACGACCTCGCGAAGGCCGACAAGGTGTCGGGGACCCCGACCCTGTTCGTGGGTAAGAGCGGCACCAAGGGGACGGAGGTCGCGCTCAAGAGCCCCACCGACGAGCAGTCGGTGGTCGCCGCGATCAACGCCGCCGCCTGAGAGCCGCCATCAGTGACAATCAGCCGATGAGCGCGAGGAGGCGATGACCGTGCTCCGCAACCCGCTCGACTCGTTGCGGGGGATCCGGTCGCATGGCGAGCGCGCGGTTCGGCTCGCGATCGAGCTGAGGGTGCTCGAGCTTCGCGGCAAGGCCGTCCGGCTCGGGATCGGCGCCGGCCTCGGGGCGGTTGCCGTGCTGATCGCCCCGCTCGTGATCGTGTTCCTGCTCGCGGCTGCTGCGGCGGCGCTTGCGACCACGATGTCGGTCTGGCTCGCGATCCTGATCGTTGCGGGCGTGCTTGCGCTCCTTGTCGGCGGCCTCGCCGCTTCCGCAGTGATCCTCGTGAAGCGCGCCCTTCGTGGAGGCACCGGTGCCTAAGAGCGAACGCACCGTCGAGCAGATCCGGGTCGAGCTCGGCGCGGAGAGAGCCGCGCTCGCGGCTGCGGTCGCCGAGCTGCGTGACGAGCTCCGGCGCGTTGCGACCCTCGCCACGTCGAGCTCGCTCGCAGTCGGCGGGCTGACGTTCGCCGCCCGGCGGCTCATCGGGCGTCGGCACCGCGACTGACCGCCGGTCGGCGGGCAGGGACGCCGCTACGATCGCGGGAGATGGAGGACGACAGGCCCGGGCCGGAGCCGGGCGATGCGGGGCCGGACGATCCGGCTGTTGCGGGTGCGCCGCCTCCGGACCGGTCGGACGAGTGGCAGGGCTGGAAGCCCGTGATCGCGATCGTGGCGGTTCTCGGAGCGTTGCCGGTGATCGTCCTCGCGATCGCCTACCTCGCTCACGTCCTGTGAGCTCAGCCTCCGTCGCGCATCGCCCGCGGCCAGATGCCCTGCTTGCCGGGCGAGAGGATCCCGTTCGGATCGACGGCGTCCTTGATCCGCTCGACGAACCGCAGATAGGCGTGGTCGCCGAAGCTGTACTGCTCGGCTGCGAGATCCATGAAGTCGAGGTGGGCCCGGTACTCGCCGTACCCGAGCTTGCCGGCGTCGCTCACGAGCAGCTTGGCCGTGTCGTAGGCGCGCCTGCTCTGCGCCTCGTCCTTCGTGTCGAAGATGACGAGCGTGACGTTGCAGAAGCTGCGGGCGTTCGTCGGGATGAGGACGCCCGCATAGTCGAGCTTCGCCTTCTGCTCGACGAGGCCCCGGATCAGGTCTCTCACCGCCAGCGCGTCCTTGCCGGTGAGCCTGGCCACGGGCGAGAAGCCGATATGGCCGCCCTCTTCGCCGCCGTACCAGCCGGTCATCTGGTTGATGTCGAGGTTCGGCACCCCCGCCTGCACCCGGTCGAACGGATGGGCGAGGTCGTGCATCTCCCCGGGCGTGTGCTTCTCGCCCCAGACCTCGGCGCCGGGGATCCGCTCGAACGCCTCCTTGACCTTGCGGAAGCGATAGTCGACGACGTGCTCGTCGCCGTAGAGCGCGAAGCGCATGTACCAGCGGCCGATCTCGAGTTCGCGCGCCATGTGGTCGATCACCTCGTCGGGGATCGGGCCGTCGCCCTGGTACCACGGCGCGCGGGTGGAGAGCACCGAGGCGTGCGCGATCGTGTTCCAGATCTGCGGCACGTTCTCGATCGTCCGGTCGAGCATCAGCTCGCGCAGGGTGTCGACGAGCGGGCCCAGGTCGTCCTCCCGCCAGACCCGGAGGCGCAGCGGCATGTAGCACTCGGGCTGCGGCATCAGCCAGATCCCCATCTTCGTCACGATCCCGAAGTTCGACTGCATGAAGAGCTGGTCGAGGCTCGGGCCGAGGCTGCGCTTGTAGACGTGCCAGGAGCGGTTGCCCGGCATCGCGCCCATGCCTGTCCGCATCAGCTCTCCGTTTGCGAGCACGACCTCCATCCCGCACGCGGCGGCCATGTCCTGGGCGACAGGGAGGTAGGTGATGCCGTTGTCGAGCGAGTTGCCGACGACGCTGCCCCAGCCGAGGTCGGTGACGGAGACCATCAGCTTGTGCCCGCCGGCGCGGATCGCGTCGTACAGGTCGAACCACTGCACGCCCGGCTCCACGACCGCATAGGCGCAGTCGGGGTCGATCTCGAGCACCCGCTTCATGTTCCGGAGGCTGACGATCACCGAGCCGCTCACCCTGGGCGCGGGCCCGCCGTAGCCGTTGTTCCGGCCCTGACCGTGCGTCCAGAGCGGCACCCGGTGCTCGTTGGCGATGCGGACGACGGCCTGCACCTCCTCGACGCTCGTCGGCATCACGACCGCCGGGGCGAGGTAGTCGTCCCAGGTCGCGAAGGCGAACGGGTCGCGGAACTCGCGCAGGGTCGCCTCGGAGGTATGCACCTTGCCGGCGCCGAGGGCCTCCTCGAACGCCTCGAGTGCACGCTCGAGCTGCGCGTCGGAGATCCCGGGCGGCAGCGGGCGCTTCACGGGATGCTGCACGTCGGTCATCACGTCACCTCCGGTGGGCGTGGCGGGCGAGAATGGGCATCTGACCATCCGGCGCCGCACCGTGTCAAGCGGGCCGGGAGCGTCTGAGCCCATGGGCCACCCCTCCAACGCCGAGTTCCTGGTCGCCTTCGTGTTCGGCGCCGTTGCGGGCGCGGCGGTGTTCCTCCACGCGGATCGTCGCCGCGACAAGCACCCGACCGCCTGGGCCTGCTTCGTGTTCTTCTGCCCCGGGCTGGCCCTGATCGCCTACTACTTCCATGTCCGCGCCGCCAGGCGCCGCAGGCCGTCCTAGCGCTGCACGTCGGCGCCGGGCCAGGTGTCCGAGAGCACGTAGCCCTGCGGGAAACGGGTCGCTCGGATCGACGATCGAGCTGGGTGATGCCGGTGATCCAGGCGCTGCCCCTGATCGCCGGCACGATTGCCGGCCGGCCGCCGATCGAGGTCTCCGAGACGATCCGGCCCTCGAAGGTCGAGCCGATCACCGAGGCGTGGCTGCATCGCGTCCCCGACGCCCATCAGGCCGCGGGCATGAAGCGTCGCCATGCGCGCGCTGAGGCCGGTGCCGGTCGCCGACCGGTCGAGCCGTCCCGGCGCGACGACGACCGCGTTCCTCGTCACCGCTCCGACGCCTCGCCACGGCTCCGCGATCTGGACGATGCTCACGCCTGCGATCTCGGGGTTCTGCGGGTGGACGCAGGGGAGCTGCTCCCGGGCGGCCACGCCGGATCGCCTCGCCGGCGGACGAGAGCTCGGCCGCCTCGGACGGCTCCAGCGAGAAGCCGAGCGCGCTGCGCGTCGGCGATCGCGTACCACATGCCGCCGAAGGCGACATCGACGCGTCAGGGTGCCGAGCCCCTGCACCTCGAGCGCGCGCATCGAGCTGCCCGGCGAAGCACGGGACGTTGGTGAGCTCGACGCTCTCGCACTTCCCGTTCGCGCACGCGGCGGTCACCTCGATCACCCCGGCGGGGGCCTCGAGGCGAAGGCTCGTCTCGGGCTCGTGCATCTCGACCATCCCGGTCTCGAGCAGGACGGTGGCGACGCAGATCGTGTTCGACCCGGACATCGGCGGGTACTCGGTCGGCTCCATGATCACGAAGCCCGCGGCGCAGTCGGGCCGCCTGGACGGCACGATCAGGTTGGCGTGCACGGCGACGCTCCCGCGCGGCTCGTGGAGGAGCAGCTTGCGGAGCGAGTCGTCGGCGCGGAGCGCCTGCATCTGCTCGAAGACCGTGTCGCCCGGCGGAGGCAGGACGCCGCCGACGACGACGTTCCCGATCTCGCCGCCCGCGTGGCAGCCGACGACGGTGAGAATGCGGCGCCCGGGCACCCGGCAACCATACGGCAGCGCGTCCGTCGCGCTGCCGCTCCGGCCGCATGCCGGATCCTGTGAAGATGTGGGCGTGCGCGCGCTCGTCAAGGCGAAGGCCCAGGAAGGTCTCTGGCTCGAAGACGTTCCGGAGCCGGAGATCGGGATCAACGACGTCCTGATCCGGGTCCGCAAGACCGGGATCTGCGGCACCGACCTGCACATCTACGGCTGGGATGCGTGGGCGCAGGAGACGATCCCTGTCCCGATGGTCGTCGGCCACGAGTTCGTCGGCGAGGTGGTGGCGCTCGGCGCCAACGTGAGCGACTTCGCGCCCGGCGATCTCGTCAGCGGCGAGGGACACGTCGTCTGCGGCCGGTGCCGCAACTGCATGGCGGGGAGGCGGCACCTCTGCGCGCTACTCGATCGGGCTCGGCGTGCAACGCCCGGGCGCCTTCGCGGAGTACGTCGCGCTGCCGATGACGAACATCTGGAAGCACGCGCCGGACGTCGACGAGGAGGTGGCATCGATCTTCGATCCGTTCGGGAACGCCGTGCACACCGCGCTTTCCTTCTCGGTGCTCGGCGAGGACGTGCTCGTGACCGGCGCGGGCCCGATCGGCTGCATGGCCGTCGCGGTCGTGCGCCACGCGGGCGCCCGCCACGTCGTCGCGACCGATCTCAACCCCTACCGGCTCGAGCTCGCCCGCCGCCTGGGTGCCACCCTCGCCGTCGATCCGCGCGAACGCGACCTCGCCGGCGTCCAGCGCGAGCTCGGGATGACCGAGGGCTTCGACGTCGGGCTCGAGATGTCCGGCAACCCCGACGCCCTCCGGGGCATGATCGCGAACATGGCCCACGGTGGGCGCATCGCCGTGCTCGGCATCCCGAGCGGCGAGGTGAGCCTCGACCTCGACCCGGTCATCTTCAACGGGCTGACGCTCAAGGGCATCTACGGCCGCGAGATGTACGAGACCTGGTACCAGATGACGGTGATGCTCCAGTCCGGGCTCGAGATCGGCCCGGTGATCACGCACCGCTTCTCGCACCGCGACTTCGAGGAGGCCTTCGCAGTCGCCCGCACGGGCGAGTCCGGCAAGGTGATCCTCGACTGGACCGACACCTGATCACGCACGAGCTCTAAAGGGAGGGCCGATGTACGGAACGCTGCGCGAAGATCTCCTCGGCCGGCTCGAGGCGGTGCGGGAGGCCGGGACCTACAAGAGCGAGCTCGTGATGACGACGCCGCAGGGCGCCCACGTCGAGGTCGACGGGCGCCCGCTCCTGAACCTGTGCGCCAACAACTACCTGGGGCTCGCGAGCCATCCGGCGATCGTCGAGGCGGCCCACGAGGCCCTCGACCGCTGGGGGTACGGGATGGCCTCGGTGCGGTTCATCTGTGGCACCCAGAGCCTCCATCGCGAGCTCGAAGAGCGGCTCTCGGCGTTCCTGGGCACCGACGACACGATCCTCTTCTCGTCGTGCTTCGACGCGAACGGCGGCCTCTTCGAGGCGCTGCTCGACGAGCGGGACGCGGTCGTGTCCGACCAGCTCAACCACGCGTCGATCATCGACGGGATCAGGCTCTGCAAGGCGCGCCGGCTCCGGTACGCGAACGGCGACATGGACGAGCTCGAGGCGCGCCTAATCGAGGCTGCCGGCGCGCGGCACCGGCTGATCGCGACCGACGGCGTCTTCTCGATGGACGGCTACCTCGCCCGGCTCGACGCGATCTGCGACCTGGCCGAGCGATACCACGCCATCGTGATGGTCGACGACTCCCATGCTGTTGGCGTCGTCGGGCCGGGCGGTCGCGGCACGCCCGAGCACCACGGTGTCGTCGAGCGAGTCGACGTGCTGACCGGGACGCTCGGCAAGGCGATCGGCGGCGCGAGCGGCGGCTACGTGTCGGGCCGGCGCGAGATCGTCGAGCTCCTGCGCCAGCGCGCGCGGCCCTACCTCTTCTCCAACAGCGTCGCCCCTCCGGTGGCCGGCGCGAGCCTGCGCGCGCTCGAGCTGATCGCGGGCTCGGACGAGCTGCGAGCGACCCTGCGGGAGAACACGCTCCACTTCCGGTCGCGCATGACCGAGCTCGGCTTCGACGTGTTGCCCGGCGAGCACCCGATCGTGCCGGTGATGGTCGGCGACGAGTCCGCCGCCGGCCGCCTGTCGGCAAAGCTCGTCGAGCTCGGCGTCTACGCCGTCAGCTTCTCGTATCCGGTCGTCCCGTCCGGGACGGCACGGATCCGCACCCAGATGTCGGCCGCCCACACGCGTGCGGACATCGACTTCGCGGCCGACACCTTTGCCGCGGCGCGCGACGCCTAGTCGACCCGGGAGCAGCCTCCTGGGGGCCGGTCCAGGTGCTCAGCCAGAGGTCAGCGGATCCATGACGCGCAGGCCCTGGAAACGGCGGAAGCCGTGGTCATGGGAGGCGAGAACGAGCCCATGCTCGATGGCGAGGGCGGCGATCTCGACGTCGGGGACGTCGTCGCTCCGCAGGCCCGGTGTCGCGGCGAGCTCCGATGCGATCGTCTTGTGACCCGCGCCGGCCGTCACAAGTCGAACGGCGGGCTGCTCGAGGTAGGCGGTTGCGACTCCCCACGCGGCCCCGGCTGTGACCGCATGCGAACCGAATACCCGTGAGCTCGAGATCAGGCGGGCGAAGGCGTAGACGACCGGCCAGCAGAGGGCGACAGTTCCGTCGGCTTCGGCAAGCTGCGCGCGAAGCCATGCCCGGGCGCGCGCGTGTTCGGGAGCTTCCCTGAACGTCGCGTAGATCAGGAGATTCGTGTCGACGAGGGTCACGCGACGCCGCGGTCGGCGCGCCGTTCGTCGTCGAGCGCCGCGAGCAGCTCCGAGATGTCCGAGACGTCGACGAGCGGGCGACCGGATAGCTCGGGGAGCGTCGAAGGACGAGGAGGCGCATCGCTGCGCGCGCTGCGTCGCAGAAGCCGGTTGACGGCAGCCCGGAACGACTCGCCGGTTCGCGCGCGCTCGCTCTCGACCAGTGCCACGACGTCGTCGTCGAGAGTGATCGTAGTGCGCATGATGTTCAGAAGATAGCATCACAGACATCAACATGGAAAAGCGTTTCGAAGTTGGCACTCGACTGCGGTTTCGCGCCACCGCGAGATCGACTTCCTCCTCGCTCGCATGATCTGCATCGACCTCGAGATCCCGCCCACGCCGCCGCGAGGGCAGTCGCCCGCGATCTCCGACGCGTGAACGCTCTGAGGCAAGACCTTCTGTTAGAGCTTCTTAGCGCGCGCCGATCCGCAGACCGAGCAGGCGCGGCAGCGCCGCGAGCGCGCGCGCCGTCCGGGCCGCCCGCCGCCCGGCTTCGTCCGCGTCCTCGACGGCGAGCACGGCGCGTCGGATCGCCGAGGCTCCGACGAAGCGAAACGGCTCGGGAGGCAATCGCGGCGGCAGCCGTCGGGCCAGGGGGAGCCGCGACCACTCGTCGTCGGAGCCGAGGACGAGCGAGGCCAGGATCCGGCCACCGAGCCAGCTCGGCCCGACGCCGTTGCCCGAGTAGCCGGCTCCGTAATGGATGCGCACGCCCGGCACGGTCCCGAAGAAGGGAAGCTGGTCGGCCGACACGTCGATGGGGCCGCCCCAGCTGTGCTCTACGCGCGTCTCCGCGAGGGCCGGCAGGAGGCGACGAAGCCCGCGCTCGGCACGGAGCAGCGCGGGCGTATTCGCGAAAAGGCGCGCTCCGGGCGCTCCGCCCAGGCCGACCGGGCCCGAGCCCGATCCCATCAAGACGCGCCCGTCGGGTGTCGTGCGGAAGTAGTGCAGGAACATCCGACCGTCGGCGATGCCCTCGCCGCCCGTCCAGCCGAGGTCGGCCAGCAGCTCGGGCACCGGCTCGGTGAGGACGACCCCGCTGCCGAAGTTCGTCATCCGTCCGTGCACGGGCCGCCACCCCGTCATCCAGGCGTTCGTGGCGACGACGATCTCGGCCGCGCGCAGGCGCCCGCGTGGAGTCTCGACCATGCCCGGGCGGATCCCCGTGGCCCGTGAGTGCTCGTGCAGCGCCGCCCCGGCCGCGATCGCGGCCCGCCTGAGCGACCGGACGAGGCGAGCGGGCTGGACGGTGGCCGCGTCCGGGAACCAGACGCCGCGGCGGAAGACCGGCGAGTCGCACCGCGCGCGCAGGTCGGCGCCCGCCAGTGGAACGGCCCGCTCCGGAACACCAAGCTGGGACGCCGCGTCGAGCGCCTCCTCGACCGCGGCGTCCTGGCTCGGCGCGGCCGACACGACGAGCATGCCGCTCCGGCGCAGCCACACGTCCTCGCCAAGCTCCTCGACCGCGGCGAAGACGCCTTCCGAGGCGCGGGCGAGCTCCAGCGCCGCCGCGTCGCCGAGGCGTGTGCGCAGGCGGTCGAGAGCGCACCAGTACGTCTCGAGGAAGCCGCCGTTGCGTCCGCTCGGGCCCGAGCCGACGCGTTCGGCCTCGAGCACTGTCACCCGAAGCGCCGGGTCCCGTCGGAGCAGCGTCAGCGCGGTCCAGAGCCCGGTGTAGCCGGCGCCGATCACGGCCACGTCGGTGTCGTGGTCGCCCTCCAGGCGTGGCGCCGGCGGATCCGGCGGCGCCTCTTCGAGCCACCAGGGAGGAGAGGAGGTCACTCGTCTAGCATCGCTGAACGGTGGCACGGTCGTTCTGGAACCCCATGGCGAACATGGGCGCCCTGCGGGAGCGGGCGTTCACGATCGTGCGCGGCGAGGGCGCCACGGTCTGGGACGCCGACGGCCGTCCCTATCTCGACGCGATCGCCTCCCTCTGGTACTGCAACGTCGGGCACGGCCGGGCCGAGCTCGCCGAGGCCGCCGCCGCCCAGATGCGCGAGCTCGAGGCCTACCAGGCCTACGAGCCGTTCACGACGCCCGCTGCCGAGGAGCTCGCCGACCGTGTCGCGGCGCTCGCGCCGATCGAGGACGCGAAGATCTTCTTCACCTCGGGCGGCGGCGAGTCGGTCGACACCGCGGCGAAGCTGGCGCGTGCGTACTGGGCAGCGCTCGACCGGCCCGCGAAGCGCGTGATCGTCTCCCGGCAGTTCGCCTACCACGGCTCCAACGCCTACGGCACCGCGCTCGGCGGGATGGCGGCCCTCGTCGAGCCCTACGGGCGGCTCGTTCCGGACGTCGAGCAGGTCGCATGGAACGAGCCAGAGGCTCTCGACGAGACGATCCGCCGGGTCGGAGCCGACCACGTTGCCGCGTTCTTCGCCGAGCCGGTGATCGGCGCCGGCGGGGTGATGCCGCCCCCCGTCGGCTATTTCGAGGCCGTTCAGAGGATCTGCCGCGAGCACGACGTGCTGCTCGTCGCCGACGAGGTGATCACCGGCTTCGGCCGGCTCGGCGCCTGGTTCGGAGCGGGCCGGCTGGGTTTCGTGCCCGACCTGATGACCTGTGCGAAGGGCATCACGTCCGGTTACGTGCCCCTCGGCGCCGTCATCGTCTCGCCGAGGGTCGCCGAGCCCTTCTGGCGCGTCGGCACCGAGCACGCGTTCCGCCACGGGTACACGTACTCGGGCCACACGACCGCGTGTGCGGTCGCGCTTGCCAACCTCGACGTGATCGAGCGAGAGGGGCTCGTCGAGCGCGTCTCGCGCCTCGAGCCGCAGCTCGCGGCGGTGCTCCGGCCGCTCGAGAGCCATCCGCTCGTCGGCGAGGTACGGAGCGGTCTCGGCCTTCTCGGCGCGGTCGAGCTCGCCGATGGCTCGAAGCTGGGCGCCGTCGTCGAGGAGGCGCGCTCGCGCGGCGTGCTCCTGCGCGCCCTGCGCGGAGTGGCGCTCCAGATCTCGCCTCCGTTCGTGATCTCCGAGGACGAGCTCGCGACCGTTGGTCGCGTGATCGGCGAGTCGCTCGACGCCGTCGCCGAGGCCGGCCTCTAGCTGTCCTTCTCGGCCCTGGCCTCCCGCGGCCGCAGCTCGCCGCCCGGCGGAGGACCGCGCCCTGTGATCTGGATCACAAAAAGGGTCAGGCGGCCGTGAGCTCGCGGGCGAGCTCCTCGAACACCGCCACGTACCGATCTGCGGCTTCGAGCGTGTGTTGCACCGAGAGTGTCCACTCCTCCTCGCGGCCCGGCGTGGCGAAGATGCCGCGATTCATGTTCCAGAGCCACCCGAGCTCGGTCAGGGCCGCGTTCTGGTGCGCCTTGAACGTCTCGTAGTCGACCACGCGGACCGGCGAGAAGGTCACGCAGCCCTTGCCGCCGATCCCGACCGCGTACCCGGGAAGCCGGTAGCGCTCGATCACGTCCGCGCAACCTTCGAGGAGACGGTCGTTGAGCCGGTCGAGGTGCGTGTAGGCAGCCGGCGTCAACACCTCCACGAGGCTCGCCTTCGCGGCAGCCATCGAGAGGGGGTTGCCGTTGTAGGTCCCGACCTGGAACACGCGTCCGTCCTCGACGCACGCCATCACGTCCTCGGAGCCGCCGATCGCCCCCGACGGAAGCCCGGCGCCGAGCGTCTTCGCCAGGGTGAGGAGGTCGGGGACGACGCCGAACCGCTCGACGGCGCCGCCGGCCGCGATCGTCAGGCCTGTCTTCACCTCGTCGAAGATCAGGACGATCCCGTGGCGTTCCGTGAGCTCGCGCACGGCCTCCAGGTAGCCCGGCTCGGGGAGGACGACCCCGAGGTTCATCATCGCCGGCTCCATGATGAGGCAGGCGGGAAGGCGTCCCTCGGCCGCAAGCCGGTCGATCCTGCGCTCCATCGCCTCGATGTCGTTGAAGGGCACGGGCACGGTGAGCTCGACGATCGCCTCCGGGATGCCGGCTCCGTAGGGGAGCGAGGCGAGCTCGTTGCGGTCGCCGATGCGGTCGTACTCGACGCCGATCGAGACCATCACGGCGTCGTGGTGCCCGTGGTAGGAGCCGAAGATCTTCAGCACGACCTCCCGGCCGGTGTGGCCTCGCGCGATCCGGATCGCGTCCATCGTCGCCTCGGAGCCCGAGTTGGTGTAGCGCCACCTGGGCAGGCGGAAGCGGCGCGCGAGCTCCTCGGCGACGAGGATGCCGTCCTCGGTGGGAGCCGCGAAGTGCGTCCCGAGCGCCGCCCGCTCCCGGATCGCCCGAGTCACGGCCGGGTGCGCGTGCCCCTGGGTCATCGACCCGAAGCCGTTGTGGAAGTCGAGATACTCGGTGCCGTCTGCGTCCCACACGCGCTGCCCCTCGCCGTGGACGAGGTAGATCGGCCAGGGATCGCGGCTCTGGTACGAGGACGCGACGCCGCCCGACAGGGTTCGGCGGGCCCGCTCGTAGAGGTCACGGGACGCCGCCGTGCGCTCGTCGAGTCGTGCCTGCTCCGTCGCGATCAGGTCGCGTACGCGGGTGCTGTCGATCTGGACGGGGGCGACGGAGGCCACGTGCTCTCCTGGTCAGACTGCGGTAAGCGGTTGCCGCCGGATCTGGCGGACGACGTTGACGAGCATAACGGCGACCGCGACGATGAAGATCGCGGACCCGATCACATTCACCTGGGGCGGTGCTCCGACGCGCGCCGCGCCCCAGACGAACAGCGGGAACGTGACCGTGGTCCCGGCATTGAAGTTCGTGATCACGAAGTCGTCGACCGAGAGCGCGAAGGCGAGCAGGCCCGCCGCGAGCAGCCCGGGTGCGATCAGCGGCAACGTCACCTTCCGGAAGGTCGTCCACTCGTTGGCGCCCAGGTCCATCGCCGCCTCCTCGAGGTGGCGGTCGAAGCCGATCAGCCTGGCCTTGACCGTCACGACCACGTAGCTGATGTTGAACATGATGTGGGCGATCAGGATCGTCCCGAACCCGAGCGGCACCCGCGTCGTCAGGAAGAGCGTGAGCAGGGAGGCCCCCAGCACGATCTCGGGCGACGACATGGGCAGGAACACGAGGAGGTTGGTGGCGCCGCGTCCACGGAAGCCGTAGCGGACGAGGGCGAGCGCGATGAACGTGCCGAGGACGGTCGCGCAGAGGGCGGAGAGAGCTGCGATCTCGAGTGAGAGGACGATCGCGCTGCGGATCCCCGGCACGGCGTCCCAGTTCACCCAGTTGCTCGTCGTGAAGCCCTGCCAGACGTAGTTGAAGCGGCCCTTCGGGGCGTTGAACGAGAACGCGATCACCACGCCGATCGGGACGAGAAGGTAGAGGAGGACGAGGGCCGCGTACAGCGTGAGCACGTGCCGGCGGACGAAGGCGAGCCCGGTCATCCCGTCAGCTTCTCCGTCCCGAGCACGCGCACGTAGATCCCGATCAGGACGATGATCGCCGCCATCAGGAGCAGCGAGAGCGCCGCTGCCGCCGGGTAGTCGGTGAGCTCCAGGAACTTCGACTGGATGACGTTGCCGATCATGTACTGCCCCGGGGTGCCGAGGAGCTGGGCGTTGATGAAGTCGCCGGCGGCGGGGATGAAGGTCAGGAGCGTCCCGGCGACGACGCCCGGCATCGAGAGAGGCAGCGTCACCCGCAGGAACGCGTGCGTCTTGCTCGCATAGAGGTCGCCTGCAGCCTCGATCAGCCGGTGGTCGATCTGCTCGAGGGCGACGTAGAGCGGCAGCGCCATGAACGGCAGGAAGTTGTAGGTGATGCCGGCGACGACGGCGACCGAGGTGGCGAGCAGGCGCCCGTCCGGTGAGAGGACGTGGATGTCGCGGAGGATGCGGACGACCGGCCCCTGGTCGGCGAGGATCGTCTCCCACGCGAGCGTCCGGATCAGGTAGGTGACGAAGAACGGGGCGATGATCATCAGCAGCAGCAGGTTCTTCCAGCGCCCTCCGCGGAAAGCGATCCAGTACACGAGCGGATAGCTGACCGCGAGGGCGAGCGCGGTCGCGATCGCCGCGTACTCGAACGAGCGCGTGAGCTGTGGCTCGTACCCCGAGAGCGCCGACGAGTAGTTGTGCCAGGCCCAGGTGAACTTGTCCGTGAAGTCGATCGGGTCCTGCGTCTCGAGCGACTGGTGCCCGAGGAAGCCGAGCGGGACCACGAAGAAGACCACGAGCCAGGCGAGGCCCGGTGCGAGCAGCAGGTACGGCGTGAGCCAGCGCCGAGCCCGGAGGGCGGCGAGCGGGCCTCGCCCGCCGCCCTCCGGGGTCGTCAGGCCCCGAGCACTTTCTGCCACTGCGTCTTGTAGTCCTCGTTGAAGAGCGCCTTCGGGTCGAACTGGTGCACGTGCGAGAGCATCGCCTTGGTCGGGAAGATCAGCGTGTTCTTCGCGACCGCGGGATCCGTCTTCGCGAGCACCGCCGAGGCGCCGACGACCGGGCAGATGTAGTTGACGTAGTCCTCGATCTGCGCCGCGATCTTCGGCTCGTAGACGAAGTTCATGAACACCGAGGCGGTGACCGCGTCGCCGCCCTTCGGGATCAGCATGTTGTCGGTCCAGATCATCCCGCCGGATGTGGGCAGGTTGAAGCGCAGGTTCGAGTTGTCGGCGTGCAGCTGCACCATGTCGCCGGACCAGACGGTCGCCGCCCACACGTCGCCGTTGGCCATCATCCCCGCGTAGTCGTTGCCGGTGAACTGACGGACCTGGCCCGACTTGACGGCGTTCTGGACGGTCGCGAGCGCCTTGGCGAAGCTGGCGTCGGTGACCTTGCCCGGGTTGTCGCCGTTGGCGAGCATCACGAGCCCGACGGTGTCGGCGAGCTCGGTCAGGAGCGTGACCTTCCCGTGGAGGTTCGGATCGGTCAGGAGCTGGTGGATCGAGGTGATCGGCTTGGTCAGCTTGGCGTTGTAGCCGATGCCGGTGAGCCCGGACTGCCACGGCAGGCTGTAGTCGCGATGCGGGTCCCAGCTCGGATGTGCGAGGGTCGGCTGCAGGTTCTTGAGGTTCGGCAGGACGCTCTTGTCGAGCTTCTCGGCCCAGCCCTTCTGGATCAGGAGCGACGGGTAGGGCGAGTTGTCGGTCATGACGATGATGTCGCGCCCGATCGACTGCCCGCGGGCAAGCTCGGGCTCGATCTTCCCGAAGAAGCTCGCGTTGTCGTTGATGTCCTCGATGTAGCTGACCTTTACCCCGTATTTCTTCGAGAACTGGTCGATGGTCGGCCGCCGCTTGGTCTTCTCGTCGATGTCGATGTAGAGCGGCCAGTTCGAGATCGTGAGGCTCTTGCCGAGCTTGGGCCCGGCCGCGCCCGCGAGCCCTGCCCAGGCTCCTGGGAGCGAAAGGGCGGCGCCTCCCACGGCTGCGCTACGCAGCAGGTCGGCGCGGGTCAGCTTGTTGGTCATGGTTCCTCCTGTCCGGCTGGTGCGTCCACGACGAACGCGGCTTCGGGGCTGAAGCAGAGGTCGATTCCCTCGCCGGGCGCGGCCCCCCGCGCTCCCGGCTCGGCGTTCTGGACGTAGACGGTGAGCACGCCTGCCGGCGTGTCGACGAGGTACTGGGTCGCCACGCCGACGTAGGCGAGCTCGGTGACGCGGCCCGAGAGCCGGTTGCCGGCTCCCTCGAGGTGCCCGACGCGGATCTTCTCCGGCCGGATCCCCACGGCGACCCGGCCGGAACGCCCGCCCAGGGCCTCCGGGACGACGTGGATCTCGGCGCCGGCGTCGAGCCGGACCGCCCCTGGGCCGCTGACGGTGCCGTGCAGGAGGTTCGAGGCGCCGAGAAAGCCGGCGACGAATGCGGTCGCGGGACGCTCGTAGAGCTCGCCCGGGGTTCCCAGCTGCTCGATCCGGCCGCCGTTCATGACGGCGATCGAATCGGCCATCGTCATCGCCTCCTCCTGGTCGTGCGTGACGTGGACGAACGTGATCCCGACCTCGTGCTGGATGCGCTTGAGCTCGAGCTGCATCTGCTTGCGCAGCTTCAGGTCGAGCGCGCCGAGCGGCTCGTCCAGGAGCAGGACGCGCGGATGGTTGACGAGGGCGCGCGCGAGGGCGACGCGTTGCTGCTGGCCGCCGGAGAGCTGGCCGGGCTTGCGCTCGGCGTAGCCTCCGAGCGCGACGAGCTCCAGCGCCTCGCCGACCCGGGTGCGGAGCTCGGGGCCGCGGACGCCGCGGCGCCGCAGCCCGAAGGCGACGTTCTCGCCGATCGTGAGGTGGGGGAAGAGCGCATAGGACTGGAAGACGGTGTTGACGTCCCGGCGGAAGGGCGGGAGGCCCACGACGTCGCGGTCGCCGAGCAGGATGCGCCCCGAGGACGGCTGCTCGAAGCCGCCGATCATGCGCAGCGTCGTCGTCTTCCCGCATCCGGACGGCCCCAGCATCGCGAAGAACGACCCCTGGGCTACCTCGAGCGAGAGGTCGTCGACGGCGACGACCGCGTCGAAGCGCTTGGTGACCCCGTCGATCCGGATGTCGGGCACCGGCGAGGCTTCCGTGTCGACCATCGCTACGTCCCCGCCCGTCGCACGGCGTTCCCCCACGGACGGTCGCCGTCCGAGCTCTTTGCTCCCGGGGTGACCACGGCGTCCTCCCCGGCAACCTGTCCGTCGCACCAGGCCCCCATCACAACCCGGGAAGTATCGCTGGCGCCCGGCGTCCTTGCACGCGTCTCAACAATCGTCACCGGTTCTCGCAGGCGTCCTTGGTCTACTCGTTCGGAGGAACGTAGGGTTTCGAGCGTGAACACGACCTGGATCCGTCGGTTGGGCAGGCGGGCGGCCATGAGGACAGTCAGCAGCACGCACAACGCGCTCTATCGGTCGAGCGGCGGGCGGATCAGCGGGCGGATGGTGGGAATGCCCGTGTTGCTTCTCGTCACGAAGGGGCGGAGATCCGGCAAGCGGCGCACCACTCCGCTTCTCTACCTCGAGCATGGCGACGCGATCGTGGTTGTCGCCTCAAACGGTGGTAGCGACTACATCCCGGCCTGGTGGCTCAACCTTCGCAGCAACCCGGACGCCGAGGTTGAGATCGGCCGCGAACACAGGCTTGTGAGTGCGCGCAAGGCTTCACCCGCCGAGCGCGCCCGTCTCTGGCCCGAGTTCACGTCCCGCTTCCCGGGCTACGCGAGCTACGCGACCCGGACGGCGCGGGAGATCCCGGTGGTGATACTCGAACCGCGGCAGTCAAGGTCGACCGAGGATCGCGGCCTTAACCGGCCCCACAGTTCTTTAGCGATCGAACAAGCAAGTGTGCGCCGTCAGGCGCTTCTGAAGCGGGAGCGACGGGACTCGAACCCGCGACCTCCGGCGTGACAGGCCGGCGTTCTAACCAGCTGAACTACGCCCCCAAGGCGAAAGGGCAGTTTAGCTGCGTGGCGAACTAGTGAGACCATGACCCGGCTCGACTGGTTCGTCGTCGCCTTCGCCGTCGTGACCGCGCTCCTCGGCTATCGCAGAGGGCTCGTCGGGATGGCGCTCTCGTTCATCGGCCTCTTCCTCGGGGCGCTGATCGGAGCGCGCATCGCGCCGCATGTCCTCGACCACGGGAGCAACACCCGCTACAGCGCCGCGGCAGGCCTGGTCGGGGCCGTGGTCGGGATCGCGATCTTCGCGGTCCTCACCGGCATCGTCGCGCGGCTCGTCCGTGGGGGCCTCCGGCTGCTGCCGCCGCTCCACCTGCTCGACTCGCTCGGCGGGGCCGCGGTCGGTGCGCTGTGGGGGCTTGCGCTCGTCTGGATCGCGGGAGCGATCGTGATTCAGATCCCGACCCACAACCGCTACCGCAGCGACGTTCAGGACTCGAAGGTCATCCGGCGGATGGACAAGATCGCGCCGCCCGACAGCCTCTTGCGCGTGCAGAAGCGACTCGTCGCGCTCGCCTCGTTCCTCGGCGACTGAGCTCCTAGGGCCTCTACGCGAGCAGCTCGAGCACGGAGGTCGGGCGCCGGTACGGCGCCACGATGTAGACGCCGTCGCACCTCTCCCGGGCACCGTCGATCAACCCCTTTGCGTGGGCCATCCCGACCTCGGAGGCGCCGGCGCCCGCATCGTTGAGCGCCTCCTGAAGCGCGTCCGGCACGACGATGCCGGGCACCTCGTTGTGGAGGCGCAGGGCGAGGCGGTAGCTCGTCAACGGGAAGATCCCGGCCAGCACGGGCACCGGCCAGCCGCCGAGCAGCTCACCGAAGGCATCGAGCACGTCGAGGTCGAACACGATCTGCGTCATCGCGAACCGCGCTCCCGCGGCCACCTTCGCCCGGAACCGCTCCGCCTCGAGCTCGAGGTCGTCGGCCGTCGGGTTGACGGCCACGCCCACGAAGAACCCGGTGGGGGCGTCGATCGGGCGGCCGTTGAAGTCCTCGCCCCGGTTCAGGCGCGCGATCAGCCCGGTCAGCCCGATCGAGTCGAGCTCGTAGACGCCCTGCGAGCCCGGATAGTCGCCGACCTCGGGCGGATCGCCGGTGATCGCAAGGACGTTGCGAACGCCCTCGGAATGCGCGCCGAGCAGCTGCGACTCCAGCCCGAGCACCGTCGCATCGCGGGTCGTCAGGTGCGGGATCGTCTCGAGGCCGCTCGTGCGCTCGATCGCGCAGGAGGCGATGAGGGCGTTGATCCCCGCGCGCGCCGTCGCGTTGTCGTTGACGTCGACGAACCGGACTCTCCCCGAAGCCGCGAGGGCGGCAGCCACCTCGAGCAGGCCCCGGCTCGAGCCTCCGAGCGGCGGGTCGAGCTGGACAGACACGACGAACTCGCCTTGTCGGAACGCGGCCGCGAGTGCGGTCTCGCCCTGCTCCTCGCCGAGCGCCACCGCGAGCTCGGGCTCGCCCGCGTCGAGCTGGACGCGGGCCGGGCGCTCGGCGTCGATGGCCGCGCGGATCGTCGCGATCGACGCCGGAGTCGTCCCGCAGCAGCCGCCGATCACGCGGGCGCCCAGGTCGCGCGCCTGGGAGGCGAACTCGGCAAAGTACTCCGGGGTCGCGTGCGGGTAGACCACCCGGCTGCCCATGAGGCTCGCGAGGCCGATGTTCGGCAGGGCCGCGAGCGGCAGCCCGGCCGGGCGCATCTGCTCCAGCGCGGCGAGCGCCGCCATCATCCCGGCCCCGTGGTTGGCCCCGATCGCCGCCACCTCCAGGCCTGCCAGCCGGTCGGCCGCCTGGCGCGCGCTCACGCCGGCGAGCGTCTCGGCACGCTCGTCGAAGGTGAGCAGGGCGATCACCGGCAGAGCCGAGACGCTCTTCACCGCGTCGATCGCGGCGACGAGCTCCTCCAGGTCGAAGAACGTCTCGAGCATGAAGAGGTCGGCGCCCCGGTCCTCCAGCACCGCTGCCTGCTCGGCGAAGAGCTCGCGCCGCCGCTCGGCGCTCGAGGCCTCCCCGAGCGGGCCGATCGCGCCGCCGATATAGACGTCTCGCCCCGTCAGCTCGCGCGCCTCGCGTGCCAGCTTGACCCCGGCGGCGTTGATCGCCGCGAGCTCGTCCTCCAGGAAAAGCGAGGCGAGCTTCCGCCGGTTCGCGCCGAACGTGTTCGTCTCGATCAGGTCGGCGCCCGCGTTGATGAAGCTGACGTGGAGTGCCACCACGGTCTCCGGTGCCTTCAGGTTGGCCTCCTCGGGGCTGCGCAGCCGCGGGAGCGCCGCGGTCAGGAGCGAGCCCATACCGCCGTCGGCGACGAGGGGCAGCCCCTCGGCGAGTCGCGCCTCGAAACGGCCGGCCATCACTGGAACCTAGATCAACCCGAGGTCGCCGGGCGAATCGAGCGCTCGCTGCTCAACCGGGCCTTTTTCGAGTCAAGTAACGCGGTGAACCACCTAATCGGGGATGGATCAAGTTGGAGCCCGAGATCGATGATGAGTCCGTCGAGGAGACCTGATGTGGCGGGGCCTACTCGATGCTCGCTTTTTGATCGGTGCTCAAGTTTCAACGCTTCTTGCCGATACAGCAGAGGCAAGCACGACACGGCTCCCGGCCTGGGACTGACGGCAATCAATCCTGCGGCAGGGTATGGCGGCGACCTTCGGGTCGCCGTCCATGTTTAACGGGCTGTTCCGTTGACGGGTCGGCAGTCGCTCAGTCGCGGAGAACGCGACCCTCCATGCCCCCGGCGACCGTGACGACCTGCCCGGTCACATGGCCGGAGATCGTGGGCGAGAGGAGGGCGACCACCTGCGCCGCGACGTCCTCGGGGGCGGCGACCTTCGGGAGGGCCATCGTCCGGACGATCCGGGACAGGCGATCCTCGTCGAGCGTGCGCGCCGTCATCGGCGAGACGGTCCAGCCCGGTGCTACCGCGTTGACCCGCACCGCGGGGCTTCGGCGCACGACCTCGTTCTTGAGCGAGAGGAGGAGGCCGTGGAGGATGGCCGCCTTCGCGGCGGCGTAGTCGGCATGCCCGGCCTCGCCGAAGATGCCGGCGGTCGAGCCCACGAGCACGAGCGAGCCTTCCCGCTCGCCCAGGTTCCGCAGGAAGCCGCGGCAGGTGAGGAAGGTCGCGGTCAGGTTCGCATCGAGCGTCTCGCGCCAGCGCACGAGCGGGAGCTCCCACACGGGCAGGTCCTCCGCCGGCCAGACACCGGCGACGGCCGCGCACGCATCGAGCACGCCCGCTTCCTCGAACATCCGCTCGACCTCTCCCTCCGCGGTGAGGTCGGCCTGGACGATCGCCGAGCCCCCGGCCCGCTTCGCTCCCGCAGCGTTCCGGTGGTAGTGCACGACCACCTCGGCGCCCTCCGCCGCAAGCAGCCGCACGCACGCCGAGCCGATCCCGCCCGACCCCCCGGTGACAAGCACACGTGCTCCATTAAGACCCGTCTGCATCCGTCAGAAAAGAGTCTCCCAATTTGCGGAAACGTGCGCTAGAGTCTCCGCCCTTAGGTGAGTGCAGTGGGGGGAGCCGGTGGGGAACCGGCTCAGCGGACGGGTCAAGACAAGTCGGAGGTTGGGGTCAGTTGCTGACGGTTGACATCTCCCTTCCCGATGTGGAGGAGCTCCACAAGCTCGTAGAGACCGGGAAGGAGAAGGGCTTCCTCACCTACGACGAGATCGTCAACGGTCTCGAGGAAGTCGAGCTCACGAAGGAGCAGCTCGAGGATTTCACGACCTACCTGATCGATCACGGCGTCGAGCTGGTCGAGGGCGAGCAGAACAAGGCGCTGCCACACGAGGCGCCGCTCGTCGAGGAGGAGAAGAACTCGCCGAAGCTCGACCTGACCGTCGAGCCGTCGCTCGACTCGTTGAGGCTCTACCTGCGGGAGATCGGCAAGGTGCCGCTGCTCACGGCCGATCAGGAGGTGTACCTCGCAAAGCGGATTGAGCGTGGCGACATGAGCGCGAAGACCCAGATGACCGAGGCCAACCTCCGCCTGGTCGTCTCGATCGCCAAGGGCTACCTCGGCCGCGGCCTCTCGTTTCTCGACCTGATCCAGGAGGGCTCGCTCGGGCTGATCCGTGCGGTCGAGAAGTTCGACTACCGGAAGGGCTTCAAGTTCTCGACCTACGCCACCTGGTGGATCCGCCAGGCGGTCACGCGCGCGATCGCAGACAAGGCGCGGACGATCCGCATCCCGGTGCACATGGTCGAGAAGCTCAACAAGGTCGTCCACATCGAGCGCCAGCTCGTCCAGCGCCTCGGCCGGGAGCCGCTTCCGGAGGAGATCGCGGAGGAGCTCGAGATGACCACCGACGAGGTTCGCGAGATCCTGCGGATGGCCCAGCACCCGATCTCGCTCGAGAAGCCGATCGGTGAGGACGAGGACTCCGAGCTCGGCGACTTCGTCGAGGACGACCAGGCCGAGTCGCCGTTCGACTCCGCCTCGCTCACGCTTCGCCGCTCCGACATCGAGCAGGCGCTCTCCTCGCTCCCGCCGCGCGAGCGACGCGTGATCGAGCTGCGCTACGGCCTCGACGGCTCCCAGCCGTGCACGCTGGAGGAGGTCGGCAAGGCGTTCGGCGTCACGCGGGAGCGGATCCGCCAGATCGAGAACAACACGCTGAAGAAGCTCGAGTCGCTGCCCGAAGCGCAGGGGCTCAAAGACTGCGTGCTCTAGTCACGCAGTCCACTCGTGCTGACGGACGCGCCGCTATTCCTCGTGCGGCGCCGGGACGATCATCAGCGGCGCCGTGCAGTGGTGCGCGAGCGCCTGGCTGACCGAGCCGATCAGCATCCCCTTGAGCGTGCCCGCCCCGCGGGTCCCGACGACGACGACCGTCGCCTCCTTCCCCTCCTCGGCGAGGACGGCGGCGGGGTGCCCGTGGACTGCCACGGTCTCGACCTCCACGCCCGGGTTGGGCCCGAGGCTCGCCTCGGCCGCCGCGAGGACGGTGTGTGCGTGGCGCTCGGCCGCCTCGTTCAGGTCCGGGACGGGGGCATAAGCGGCTCCGGAGTACTCGAGCGGCGGCACCTCCCAGCTGCAGACGACGCGGAGCGGGAGCTTGCGCAGCCTGGCCTCCTCGAGGCCCACGGCGAGTGCTGCCTCCGCAGCGGGTGATGCGTCGAAGCCGACAACGATTCTTGACACGAGCTCTACCTCCTAGGTCGGGTCTGCGGCTGGTGTGCGCTCCTGGCCGACGCCGAACGTCGCCTGGACGCGGCGACGGCCCGGCACCGCGAGCGCTGCGAGCACGCCCGCCGCGACGACGGCGCCGCAGAGCCAGAAGGTCAATGTGTAGCCGTGCTTGCCCGGGTAGCCGCCCGCGACTGCGTTCGCGGCGAGGATGCTCGCTGCGATCTCGGCGCCGATCGCGCCGCCGATCGTGCGGACGATCGTGTTCATCCCGGACGCGATCCCCGTCTGGTCGGGACGGACGGCCTCCACGATCAGGTTCGCGAGCGAGGCGAACGCGAACCCGACGCCGATGCCGAGGAGCGCGGAGGCGAGGTACACCTGCCAGCGGGACGAGGCGAGTGCGAGCACGACGAAGGAGAGCGCCGTCACGGTGGCGCCGGCGACGAGCGGGACCTTCGAGCCGACGACGTTCGACAGGCGCCCCCCGATCGGGCTGAAGACGAGCATCGCGATCGTCGTCGGCACGAGGAAGAGCCCCGCCTGGCTCACGGAAGCGCCGAAGCCGTAGCCGGTCGAGGTCGGCGTCTGGACGAACTGCGGGATCAGGATGAAGGCGCTGTACATGCCGAAGCCGAGCAGCAGGGCGGCGACATTGGTCGTCCACACGCCGGGCAGGCGCATCATGTGCATGTCGACCAGCGGGTGGGTCGAGCCCGCTTCGGCTCGCACCCAGACGGCCGCGATCGCAGCCGCGAGCACGATCAGGCCGATCGTCTTCGGCGAGCCCCAGCCCCAGGTCGGCGCTTCGCTGACCGCCAGCAGTAGCGAGACGAGCCAGCCGGAGAGAAGCAGCGCGCCGAGCCAGTGCACGTTGCCGGCGGCGCGGAGGGTGGACTCCGGGACGAGGACGACGGTCGCCGCCGTCGTAGCGGCGGTCACGATCAGAGGGATCCAGAAGAGCCAGTGGTAGTCGAGGCCCTTGAGAATCGGGCCGGCGAGCACGATCCCGAGACCACCCCCGATCCCGAGGATCCCGGAGATCAGGGCGATCGCGCCGGCGACTCGCTCCCGCGGGAACTCGTCCCGGACGATCCCGAACGCGAGTGGGAAGATCGCCCCGCCGAGCCCCTGGATCGTGCGGCCCGCGATCATCAGGGGCAGGGAGTGCACGAGCGCCGAGATCAGCGTGCCGACGACGAGCCCGCTGAGCGTGACGACGAGCACCCGTTTCTTCCCGAACATGTCTCCGAGCCGCCCGGCGATCGGCGTGACGACAGACGCAGCGAGCAGGTAGGAGGTGAAGACCCAGGTGACGCCTTGGGTGGAGGTGTGCAGGTCGTGCTGGAGAACGGGCAGGGCCGGGACGACGAGCGACTGCAGCAGCGCATACGCGCACCCTGCGAGCGAGAGCACGATCAGCACGACGCCCGGCCGTGAGGCGCCTCCGGCTCGAGCTGCCGCGACCCCGCCGGTCATCGAGCGCTCTAGTCTGCGACCGAGACGGAGTCGATCCGGATCTCGTCGAGCGGCCGGTCCTGAGACCGTCGGTCGGCGATCCGCCGATCGCGTCGACGACGTCCATCCCCGAGGTCACACGTCCGAAGACGGTGTGGAGGCCGTTCAGCCAGGGGCACGCATCGGCTGTGACGATGAAGAACTGCGAGCCGTTCGTGTTCGGGCCCGAGTTCGCCATCGCGATCGCGCCGCGCTCGACCGCGTGGGTGTTCGGCTCGTCCTCGAACTTGAAGCCGGGCCCACCCATTCCGGTGCCTGTCGGGTCGCCGCCCTGGATCATGAAGTCGGGGATGACACGATGGAAGATGACGCCGTCGTAGAACCCGTCGCGCGAGAGCTTCACGAAGTTCGCGACCGTCTTCGGGGCTTCCTCGTCGTAGAGCTCGAGCCCGATTGCGCCTCGGTTGGTCGTAAGGGTGACGTCGGTCACGCGGCCGATCGTACCTGTGCCATTCGGCGTGCCGTCGCACCCGGAGATGACGCTCAAGGGAAGGGCCAACCGAGCCGATCAGTCTCGATATGGCGTCATCCCTCTCTGCGCCGGCGGCGGTCTGGTCCGTGCCCGTTCCCGTGCGGGTCTGGCGTGTCGTCGTGGCGCTCGGGTTTGCGATCCTCGCTTTGCATCTCGCATTCGGCCTCGGCGGGTCGCAGCTCGACTCCTTCGCCGACACCTGGGTGTACGACACGCTCGAGGTGCTCGCTGCGGCCGCATGTCTCTACCGCGCCCTCGCAGTTCGCGACGAGCGGCTCGCCTGGGCCGTGCTCGGGCTCGGGATGCTGTCGTTCGCGCTCGGCGACATCTGCTTCGACTTCGTCTACGGCGGGAACCCGCCGGGAGTCTCCCTCTGCGACGCGCTCTACCTGCCCTTCTACCCGGCCTGCTATGCGGCGCTGGCGCTGCTCTTCCGCTCGCGCGTCTCGACGTTCGATCGCGCCCTGTGGCTCGACGGCGCGATCGCCGGGCTCGCGACTGCGTCTGTGAGCGCAGCCGTCGTCCTCGAGGTCGTGCTGAGGCACGCCCAAGGCGGCCAGACGACGATGGCCGTCGACCTCGCCTACCCGGTCGCCGACGGCGTCCTGCTCGCGATCGTGATCATGGCGTTCGTCGTCTCCGGTCGACGGTCGTTTCGGGCGTGGGCGACCGCAGGGCTCGCGTTCACGGTCATCACCCTCGCCGACAGCCTCTTCATGTACCTGAACGCGGGCGGGGGCTACTCGGAAGGCACCCTGCTCGACACGCTCTGGCCGGCCGCGATGCTGCTGCTGGCGGTCGCAGCCTGGCAGCCGGTGAGGAAGAGCCACGCCGTGCATCTCGAGGGCCGTCCCTTCGCCGCGACGCCGCTCGCCTGCGGCCTGGTCGGGCTCGGGGTCCTCGTCGAAGGTCGGTTCCAGCACCACAACGTGGTCGCCGATGTGCTCGCCGTGACGGCGATCCTCACCGTCTTCGCGCGCACGGCGCTGAGCTTCGTCGACAACCAGCGCCTCCTCGACACCGCCCGCGCCCAGTCGCTGACCGACTACCTCACCGGCCTCGGCAACCGCCGCGACCTGACGTTGACGCTCCAGCGCGAGCTCACCGAGAGCACGCCGCACTCGCTGATCTTGACCATCTTCGACCTCAACGGCTTCAAGCGCTACAACGACACGTTCGGCCACCCGGCCGGTGACGCGCTGCTCGCCCGGCTTGCCTCGAAGCTCGACGGGGCCGTCGGCGTTCGTGGGCGAGCGTTCCGGCTCGGCGGCGACGAGTTCTGCGTCCTCGCGCCCGGCGGTTGGGACGCGGTCGAGTCGGTTGTCGATCTCGGGGTCGCCGCGCTCAGCGAGACGGGCGAGGGCTTCGACGTCAGCACGGGCTACGGCGCGGTCGTGATCCCGGACGAGACGTCGGACCCGGCGACGGCGCTGCGGCTTGCCGACGAGCGGCTCTACATCCAGAAGCACAATCTCTACAGCGGCACCGATGGCGTCCACTCGGTGCTCCTCGAGGCGCTCAACCGCCGCGATCCCAACCTTCGCGCCCACATGGACAGCGTCGCGGGCCTCGCCCGCCGGATCGGGGCGAGGTTCGGCCTGAGCGAGGCCGAGCTCGACGAGCTCCGGCTCACCGCCGAGGTCCACGACATCGGGAACCTCGCGATCCCCGACTCGGTCCTGCAGAAGCCGGGCCGGCTGACCGAGGGCGAGTGGAGCATCGTCCGCCGGCATACCGTCGTCGGCCAGCGGATCCTCGCCGGTGCGCCGACGATGAGCGAGATCGGGAAGATCGTCCGCGCGACTCACGAGCGCTGGGATGGGCAGGGCTACGTCGACGGCCTCGCGGAGACCGCGATCCCGCTCGAGGCCCGGATCATCGCCGTCTGCGACGCCTACACGGCGATGATCTCCGAGCGGCCCTACAGGCCGGCGATGACACCCGAATCGGCGATCGGCGAGCTCCGCCGCTGCGCCGGCGCCCAGTTCGACCCCGAGGTCGTCGAGGTGTTCTGCCGGGTCTACGCGGAGGACTCCGAGGCGGCGTCGGCTCCCTCGCCTGTGCCCGCCGCCGCGTCCGAGGCCTCTTCGGCCCCTACGGGATCGCCTGCCTTCACCCTCAGCGGCTAGCCGTCGCACCTCGGCCGGCGCACCCCCGACGCTGGAGCGCCCCGTGAGGCGCCCCTATTAAGCAGTCTCGCTCGAGCTGTCCGGCGTGGCGGCGGTCTGCTCTCGCAGCCGCATCTGTGCGATCCCGGCGGTCTGCTCGACGAAGTGCTTGCTCAGCATCGTCTCCTGGCCCTGGTAGTTCGAGCCGAGGTCCTCGCCGTAGAGCACGTCGGGCGGCTCGAGCATCCGCTCGTAGGCGAGCTTGCAGATCGGCTGCCGGTGCTCGACCATGAACGAGACGTCGCGGGCGCGTACCTCGAGCGCAGCGCGCGTGCCGTGGCGGCGGCCGCGAGGGTCGTAGCCGAACCCTGGGTCGAAGAATCCCGCGTAGTGGGTTCGCAGCTCGCCGGCCGTCGGGTCGTAGGCCGTCATCTCGGCGGCGTATCCCGGCGGGATGCAGGCCCCCTCGGCGGAGAGCAGGAGGTAGAAGATCTCCGGTTCGAGGACGATCCGCGACCCGGCCTCCGGGTACACAGGGTCCCAGAACTCCCGCCACCCGTACCCCTGCACGCGGCTGAGGTCGATCGGGAGGCTGTTCTTCTTGGCCCGGTAGCCGATGATGCGGTCGGGCGGCCCGCTCAGGTCGACCGAGAGGAAGAGCCCGTCCGACACGATCAGGTCGGCCGCCCGGAGCGCATGGGTGTCGTGGTAGAGGAGGGGGAACTCCTCGTGCACGCTCCGGATCTCGGCGTCGCGCAGCCGCGCATCGCCGGTGAAGAGCCGCAGCTGGTTGAGGGCAAGGCCCTTGCGGACGTGGATCGCAAACGAGCGCGGCACGATCTCGAGGTAGAGCTTTCCGCGGTAACCGAAGGGGATCTCATCGAACGCCGGGGTGCGGTCGGTGATCACGCGCGTGAACACGTCGAGCCTGCCGGTCGAGCTCTTCGGGTTGGCCTTCGCGCGGATGCCCGGTGGGAGGGCGAGCTCCTCGATCAGCGGGACGAGGTAGGGGCGGTCCCGTTCCAACGCTGCACCGTCGCGCAGGTCGATCTTCTGGAACGCGATGTCGGCGAGCTTCTCCTCGACTGTCGAGGAGGCATCCGGCAGGAAGCTGCAGCGAAGCGCCCAGGCGTACTCGCCGAGGCGAAGGTCGAGGCTTGCCGGCTGGATGCTCGCCGCGGGGATCCGGAACTCGTCGGAGCCGATCCACTCGCGCGCCACTGCCTCGCGGAGCCCCTGCGAGGGCAGCACCCCGGGCAGCCTGCTGCCGGCCTCCTCCTCGACGTTCGCTTCGGCGTCGGTCCGGCTGGAGGGGTACGGCATCGACCCAGTGTACGAGCCCGGCACGGCGCGATTCTGCAGCCACCTCCGGACGGACGATCCGGTCCGGCCTGGCGGTTCCGCCTCCGCGGCTGGCACGCTTAAGGCGAACCGTGTCCACGCGCAGGGGTTCGTCCAACAGCACGTACAGGTATCCGGGGGGTCGACGGCGGGCGCGCAAGCGCTCGCGTGCGCCACTTGTGCTCGGCGTGCTCGGGGTCATTGCGATCGCGGTCGTGGCCGGTGTGATCGCCGTCGCCGCCACCTGGCCGACCGCCTCGATCGAGTCGGACGTCTCCGCGCTCGCGCGCGTCAAGCTCGCTCCGGTCGGCGAGACCATCCAGTCGGTCACGGTCAGCGACGAGCACGGCCACCCCGTGGCTGCGCGGCTCCGGGCCGGCCGGCTGACTCCCCTCCGCAAAGTGCGGTCGGGCGAGCAGCTCGAGGTCAGGGTCACCGTGCGGCGGGCGGGATGGATCGGCTGGCTCGTCGGCTCGACCAGGCACGTCGCCTCGACGATCACCACGCCCCGCACCCAGCTGCAAAGCACGCTGCTGCATCTCGGGCCCGGCGCGCTCGTCGGGCTTCACTTCACGACGCCGGCCGGCGTCGTCAAGCTGACGCTGCCGGGGTTCGGGACGCAGCGCCTCGTCTTCCAGAAGCCGAAGGCCGTGGTGCAGACCGGGCTCCGCGCCTCGGGCAAGAACCGCTTCGGCACCGCGACCGTCGCCAGCGCCGCCCGATCCTGGGAGGTGCTCTCGCCGGCGGTCTCCGTGAGCTGGTTCCCCGCCGGCAAGCGTCTTCAGGCGCTCGTCAAGCCGGCGCCGGGCACGACGATCGAGCCGGGGACGAAGCTCGAGCTGACGTTCTCCGAGCCCGTCTCGAGCATCCTCGGCCTGACCCGGCCCAAGCTCGAGCCCTCGACGGCCGGCACCTGGTCGCAGACCGCCACGAACAAGCTCACGTTCACTCCGAGCGGCGCCGGGTACCCGCTCGGCAAGCAGCTCGTCCTCGCCCTTCCGGCCCCCACCGATGTGATCGCGAAAGGCCGCACGCAGACGCTCGAGAGCCTCTCCTGGAAGGTTCCCGTGGGATCGACGCTTCGGCTGCAGCAGCTCCTGAGCGACCTCGGCTACCTGCCGCTCGTCTGGCATCCGTCCCCGGGCGACCGGCTCGAGACCGCGAGCGATCAGGCGAGGGCGGCCCTGCAGGCACCGCCCGGGAACTTCACGTGGCGCTACCCGAACACGCCCGCCGAGCTCAAGGCCCTCTGGAGGCCGGGCTCGTGGACGCGGATGACCCAGGGCGCCGTCATGGCCTTCGAGCACGACCGGGGCCTCGCCGTCGACGGGATCCCCGGGCCCGACGTCTGGCACGAGCTGATCTCGACGGTGCTCGCCGGCACGCCGGCAGCGCACTCCTACAGCTACGTGCTCGTCCACCGGACGGTGCCCCAGAACCTGATCCTCTGGAACGACGGCAACGTCGTCATCCACGCCCGGATCAACACCGGGGTGCCCGCCGCGCCGACGCCGTTCGGGACGCATGCCGTCTTCGAGCACATCCCCGTGGGGACGATGCGGGGGCGCAACCCCGACGGGTCCAAGTACGTCGACCACGGGATCCTCTGGATCAGCTACTTCTTCGGTGGCGAGGCGATCCACGGCTTCGACCGCCCGACCTACGGCTTCCCGCAGAGCGTCGGCTGCGTCGAGGCTCCGAACGCGACGGCGAAGAAGATCTGGCCCTACACGCCGATCGGGACACTCGTCACGATCGAGCCGTAACCCGGCCCGGCGGCTTCGCCCGGTGTCGCAGCCCGCTTGCGATCTTCGCTGCGCTCGGAGTACAGTGGGCGCGATGCCGCGGCGGAGGGGCCTACTCGGATATCTGGTCGCGCTCGCAGCGGCCGCGATGGTGCTTCTGGCGGCGGGCGGAGCAGCCGCCCACCGGGCCGACACGAGCACGGTCAACTGGCTGAGCTTCGGCAACACGGTCGACCAGAACCGCTTCTCCTCGCTGACGCAGATCCAGCCCGGGAACCTCGGGCAGCTCGGCCGGGCGTTCACGGTCGACCTCAACAAGTTCGTGCCCGGCATCAAGAAGGGCCAGCAGACCTATCCGATCGTGGTCAACGGGGTCATGTTCATCACCTCGGGCGACGACCAGGTGTTCGCGGTCAACGCCACCACCGGCAGCCTGATGTGGCACTACGCGCCGAACAACATCGCCACCTTCAAGAACTTCGGCATCGTCGCCAATCGCGGAGTCGCCTTCTGCGACAACACCGTCTTCCTGCTCACGCTCGACATGACGATCGTCGCCCTCGACCCGGCGACGGGCGCGCAGCTGGCCCGGGTGCCGATCTCGAAGGCGGTGCCCGGCGCCCAGGCCAACTACGGCTACTCGGAGACGAGCGCGCCGGTCTGCGCCGACCACCGGCTGATCGTCGGCGCCGCCGGCTCCGAGTACGGTGCCAGAGGGTTCGTGATGGCCTACAAGACGCCGAGTCTCGCGGCGGCCTGGCCCGGCCCGTTCTGGACGATCCCGCCGAACGACACCGAGTGGCGCACCGCCGCGCGCGTCGTGGGCGGGGGCGTCGTCTGGACGCCGACCACCGTCGATCCGACCACCAACACCCTGTACATCGGCACGGGCGCCGCGACGCCGCCCTACTACCCGTCGCTTCGTCCGGGTCCCGACCCGCGCTCGGACTCGGTGATCGCGATCGACCTCGTCACGGGGCAGATGAAGTGGTGGCAGCAGCAGCTCTCGTCGAACCAGTGGTCGTACGACACCTCCCAGCCACCGATGGTCTACACGGCGAAGATCGGCGGCAAGAACGTGCGGATCGTGTCGGTCGCGACGATGGAGGGCGTCTGGTTCGCCTACAACGCAGCCACGGGCGCGCCGATCTACCAGCGCGTCAAGGTGATCGACAACGTCGAGCACCCGAACCTGAAGCCCGGCCAGCCCGTCGTGATCTACCCGTCCTCGCTGGGCGGCCTCAACTACTCGCCGGCGTCGTTCGACCCGCAGACGGGCTATGTCTACAACGCCGCGTCCGAGACCGCCTCGGTGCTCGTCCAGCAGACCTCGGCGCAGGAGGAGCGCCAGGCGCTCCTGAGCGGTGACGTCTTCCTGGGCCTCGCCAACGGCGATTACGGGCAGTACCTCCGCTCGGGCTGGAAGGACTACGGCTCGGTCAGCGCCATCGACGTGGCGACGGGCAAGCAGGTCTGGAAGTTCGACACGCCGCAGCCGGAGCGCGGCGGCCCGACGACCACGGCCTCGGGCGTCGGCTTCGTCGGTGGCGGTGACGGCAACCTGCGAGCGTTCGACGTCAAGACCGGCAAGGTGCTCTGGACGTTCCAGACCGGCTTCCAGATCGCGGCCGGGCCGTCGATCTACTCCGTCAACGGCACCGAGTACGTGGCAATCGGCGTCGGCGGCACGCCCACGTCGTCGTCGGGCGGCACCGTCGCCTCCCAGGTGCAGGTGTTCGACCTCGGCGGCAACGTGAACCAGTCGACGCCGCCGACGATCGCCGGCGTGCGGAAGGTCGCCGCCGTGCAGTCGCACGCGAGGTCCGCCTCCGCGCACGTCTCGCAGGCGAGCGCCGCCAACGGCGTCGGGAGCTCCTCCGCACACGTCTCGACGCCCGGCGCGCTCTTCGTCCAGACCTGGGATGCGAACACGTCGAACACCTCGACCGTGACCGGGCACGTGCTCCTCGGCGGTCATCCGGTCGTCGGCGCGGTCGTGACGATCGGCGGCTGGGCCGCCGCCCCGACCGACAAGGGCGGTGCATTCGCCTATCCGGTCGACATGGCGACCGCCGCCCGTCACGTCGCGACGGTCACGGACGTCTCGCACGCGACGGTCAACGGCCAGGCCCTCTCGGCGTCGCAGCGGGACGAGCTGCTCGGCCGCAACTCCGGGATCAGCGTCGGGTACCAGCTCAGCAACGTCAAGTCACGTGTCCAGGGCAACGGCGACGTCGTCCTCACCGGCAAGCTCTCGTACGGCGACACGACCAAGACGGCGCCGCCCACGGTGCTCCTCTACAGCTACGAGCTCAAGGGTCGCATCACGGACGCGAGCGGGAACCCGGTGCAGGGCGCGATCGTCACGACCCGCACGAACGATCGCCAGTACTGGACGCAGTCGCGCCCGACCGGAGCCAACGGCACCTACGCCTCGTTCCTCGTCGCAGCCGACCAGGAAGGTGACGACCCCGTGCCGATGCAGGTGGGCATCGCAGTGGGTAACACCGCCTACGCCGAGCCTGCCGCCGACCAGATCAGCTTCGCCAAGCTGAAGAGCGCCGAGCTCGACGTGCAGCTGCCGGCGACCCCGGGCGGAGCGCTCGTGAAGACGTCGCTGAGCCCGGCCGCCATCGTCGGCGCGATCTACCAGGGCCTGCTCGTCGGCGTCGTCGGCGGCAAGGGCGGCGTGATCGCTCCCGTCAGCGCCACCTGGCCCGACGCGTCCGGCAACTTCAGGCTCGTCCTTCCGGCCTCCGCAAAGGGCCAGACCGTCAGCTTCTGGCAGGCCGACCGTCAGTTCTTCTCGACGCAGACGGCCACGCCGGGCGGTCCGGTCGACCCGGCGATCTACCCGAAGTCGCTCCCGACGGACGCACCGCAGGGTCTTTCGCCGGTCAAGCTCGCGGGCTGACCGCTCTCTCGACGTGAGGCGGCTCCCCGGGGTCGTCTACGATGCTTCTCTTCGCTGCCTGAACGCGGCGGGGACACGCAGAGGGCCGGGCGCGACGATGACGACCACTGCGGATCCGACGACGACTGTGCCTTGACGACGATCCGGGAAAACGACCAGCGGGACGCACAGGCCGGGGGCATCGCCGGGCGGTTGCTCGCGAACATCGAGACGGTCGTCCACGGCAAGGCCGAGGAGGTGCGCCTCGTCCTCGCCGGTCTCGTCAGCGGCGGGCACGTGCTCTTCGAGGACGTGCCCGGCACCGCGAAGACCGTGCTCGCCCGGGCGATCGCCGGCAGCATCGAAGGCGCGGTTCCGTCGCGGATCCAGTGCACGCCGGACCTGCAGCCGACCGACGTCACCGGGCTCAGCGTCTTCGACCAGGAGCGCCGCCAGTTCGAGTTCCAGCCCGGCCCGTCTTCGCCAACGTCCTCCTCGTCGACGAGATCAACCGGGCGATGCCGAAGACCCAGTCGGCGCTGCTCGAGGCCATGGCCGAGCGCCAGGTCACGGTCGACGGCGTGACCCGGTCGCTGCCCGAGCCGTTCTTCCTGATGGCGACGCAGAACCCGATCGAGTACGAGGGGACGTTCCCGCTCCCCGAGGCCCAGCTCGACCGGTTCGCGGTCCGGGCGAGCCTCGGCTATCCGGGCCTCGAGCGAGGAGCTCCAGGTCGTCCGCGAGCAGCGGCACGGCCATCCGCTCGACCGCCTCGCTCCCGTGGCCACCCTCGACGAGATCGCGACGCTCCGTCGAGCCTGCGAGGACGTCTACGTCGACGAGCTCCTGGAGAGCTGGATCGTCCGTCTCGTCCGGGCCACCCGGGAGCTCGACGAGGTCGACGTCGGCGCCTCCGTCCGCGGGTCGCTCGCGCTCGTCCGGGTCGCGCGGGCCTGGGCGCTCCTGCACGACCGCGCCTACGTCAAGCCCGACGACGTCGAGTTGCTCTTCGTCCCCGTGCTCGGGCATCGCCTGATGCTGACGCCGATGTACCTGGCCGAGGCCAGGAGCCTCGCCCCGGGCGAGCTGTACCGCCGGGTCCGGGAGCGGTGCTTCGAGCTCGTGCCGCCTCCACGCCCCGACTGGGGCGATGCCGGCAACGGCGACTGGGCAGGCCGCTCACCGGCGTCGTAGGGCAGCAAATGCCGTTGCAGCGCCGCAACGTCTTTCCGCTCGTTCCCAGGTACCGCGTGACCGGGCTGCCGCTCGGCGGGGCCCCGAGCCTCCGCCGCGGGCACGGGTCCGACGTGGCCGGCTCCCGGGCCTACGTCCCCGGGGATCCGATCTCGACGATCGACTGGCGGGCGAGCGCCCGGCTCTCGACCGCGCGTGCCCGCGACGAGTTCGTCGTGCGCGAGCGCTACGCGGAGGAGGCGCCGCGGGTCGTGATCCTCTGCGATCGCCGCCCGTCGATGGCGCTCTACGGATCGCCGTTCCCCTGGCTCTCGAAGCCCGACGCGGTCCACTCGGTCGTGGAGCTCGTCGTCGCGAGCGCCGAGGCGAAGAACGCGAGCGTCGCCTATCTCGACTACGCCGGCTCCGCCGCCCGCGGGGGAGAGCCGTACTGGCTCGCGCCTGCAGGCCGCGCGGCGCGAGCGGTGATCGGCGAGCGCACCGCGAGCGAGCTCTTCGACGCGCGCGAGGACGGCATCACGCACGGCCTCGAGTTCCTGGCGCGCTTTCGAACCGAGCTCTCCTCCGGCACGTTCGTCTTCGTCATCTCAGACTTCCTGGGCGCCGAGGTGCCGACGTCCGCCTGGCTGACCGCCGCCGCCCGCCGGTGGGAGGTCGTGCCCGTCCTCGTGCAGGATCCGATCTGGGAGCAGAGCTTCCCGCTCGTCGACTCGGTCGTCCTCCCGCTCGCGGAGCCGGGCGGCGGCGAGGTGCTGGACGTGCGCCTCTCGAGGCGGGAGGCCTCGGCGCGGCGCGAGGCGAACGAGGAGCGCTGCGAGCGGTTCCTCGCCGGCTTCAGCTCCCTCGGGCTCGACCCGGTGGTGATCGGGACGAGTGACGACGCGGCGATCGACCGCGCGTTCGTCGAGTGGGCGGCGGAGCGTCGCACCGTCAGGATGGCGCGCGTCTCGGGGACGGGCCTGTGAAGGGCCTCACGAGCCGGCGCGTGCTCGGGCTCGCCGGGCTCCTGGGCGCCATTGTCCTCGTCGTCCTGCTCGGGACGGGGCTCGGCTGGTGGGATACAACGGCCTCGCAGGGCGCACCCTCGGCTCCGCTCGCGGTCTCGACGTCGCTGAGCCCCGCCTCGTCGCTCTTCGGCGACCCGGTCCAGGCGAGAGTCGTCGTCGGGCTCGATACGCGCTCGGTCTCGGGATCGACGCTCACCGTGGAGCCCGACTTCGCGCCGTACGTCGTCGCCGGCCCGCCTGCGATCCGGCGAAGTCGCACCGGGAGCGACGAGACCGTCGCCTATACCTACTCGCTGCAGTGTGAGACCAACGGCTGCCTTCCCACCTCGGGACCGCTTGCGATCCACTTCCAGCCGGTCGCCGTCGCCGTCGCCGCGGGCGCGAAGCAGATCAAGGCGACAGGGCGCTGGCCCGATCTCGTCGTCTCCTCGAGGCTGCAGCACTCCGACCTGGTCGCGTCGAGCCCGCCGTTCCGGCATCCGGCGACGGCCCCGCCGGTCGCCTATCGCATCGATCCCGGCGCGCTCGCCGACGGTCTCACCGTCGCGGCCGTCCTGTTTGGCCTGGTGGCGCTGCTCCTGCTCGTGCGCGAGCTCTCGGCGCTCGCCGACCGCCGGCGCCGAAGCGCCCGTCAGAGCCCGCTCGAGTCGGCGCTCGCGCTCGTGCGGCAGGCAGCAGGACGCGAGGATCCCGCCGATCGCCGCAAGGCTCTCGAGCTGCTCGCCGAGGCGCTCACGCTTGCAGGCCGGCCAGCCCTGGCAGGCTCGGCCGGCGATGTCGCCTGGGCCGAGGCAGAGCCGTCTCCGGCACGAGCGCTCGAGCTGGCCGACGAGGCCGAGTCGGACGCGGCCACGCAGACGATGGGGTCGGCATGAGAGCGATCCCCTACCAGGGCGCTCGGGCGCTCGGCGGGATCGCCGCGAGAACGGCGCTCGTCCGTGCCGTCCTCTCCGTCCTGCTCGTCGCGCTCGTCGTCGCGGCGGCCGCGAGCGCGCGGCATCCCCGTGCGAGCGCGCAGCCGTTCCTGCCCGCCAAGGCAGGTGGCGTCGTCGTGCTCGACCTGTCGGCGAGCATCACGTCGGACACGTACTCGCGGATCCACGAGTCGCTCCAGCAGCTCGTCTCGCGCGGCGGGCGCTACGGCCTGGTCGTGTTCTCCAACGTCGCCTACGAGGCGCTGCCGCCCGGAACCCCCGCCTCGGCGCTCGAGCCGCTCATCCGCTACTTCACCGTCCCGTCGAGCACTCCCGACGGCGAGCAGCCGAGCTTCCCCGTCAACCCGTGGAGTGCGACGTTCACGAGCGGGACCGAGATCTCCGAGGGCCTCGACCTCGCTCGCTCGATCGAGCTCTCGGGTCATGTCCGCCGTCCCGCCGTCGTCCTGATCAGCGATCTCGCCGACGACCCCAACGACTTCCAGCGGCTGAACACCGTGCTCAACGAGTACCAGGTCGAGAAGATCCAGCTGCGCGTAATCTCGCTCAACGCGGCTCCCACCGACCTTGCCCGCTTCAAGGGGCTGATCGGGTCCGCCTCGGCGATCCTTCCCGCCGGTCTCGCGAGCTCGAGCCGCATCGCGGTCGCGGCGCCCGCGACGAGCTTCCCGACCACGCTCGCCGGCCTCGCCGTGCTCGTGGCGCTGCTGCTCGCCGCGAGCGAGCTTCGCTCGGCACGGCTCACCTGGGGTGGGGCGGTGGAGGCATGAGCATCCGGCGCCTCTTCCTCGTGGCCTTGCTCACGGCGCTTGCCGTGCTCTCGGCGCTCCTTGCCGCCGACCTCCGCAGCTGGCAGACGGCTCTGCGAGCGGGGGATTCGACGTTCGCGAACGATCCCGCCGCGGCGAGCTGGGAGGCATCGACGTCGTTTCCGTTCGACCCGGCGTTTCGCCTCCTCGGCCTCTCCGACCAGATCGCGCTCCGCCGGGCTGCGCAGCAATTCGTCCAGGTCGCCGCCGCGGGCAACGGCCTCGACAACGGCTTCTCGGAGTCCCAGGCGCGCGGCGCGCTGGAAGAGGTGCTGACGAAGCTCGGCGCCGGCCCGGACGCCGGCCGGGATTCGGCCGCGGAGAACCTGCTCGGGATCCTCGCGTTCCTCGACACGAAGCAGCACGGGCCGAACGCACCGGCTCCCGTGGAGCGCAGCGTCGCCGACTTCCAGTCGGCGGCCCGCCTCGACCCCGGCAACGACGATGCGAAGTTCAACCTCGAGCTTCTGCTTCGCGATCTCCTCGCCCGCGGGGTGAGGCCCGGGTCGAACGGCTCCTCGACCGGCCCGGCGAAGGGCCACAAGGGCGCAGGCGGCGGCCAGCCCGGGCGGGGCTACTGAATGGGCTGCCGATGACCGCCTCGATCGTCTTCCTGACACCGCTCGGCGCACTCGTGGCGGTCGCGGCGGTCGTCCCGCTCGCGGGGCTCGCCCTCGCCGCTCGGAGGATCCGGCGCGCGCGCGCCCTGCTGTGCCTGGCGTCGCCTCCTCCGTCGCGCCGCCTTCCGCGCCTGGCGGCCCTCGTCGCCGTCCCGCTGCTGCTCGGGCTCGCGGCGGCCCAGCCTGCCCTGCGATCCAGGTCGACTGCCCGCTATCGCACCGACGCACAGGCGCTCTTCGTCCTCGACATCTCACGCTCGATGCAGGCCGCGCGGAGCCCCGGGGCGCCGACTCGCCTCGCGCGCGCGAGGCGCGACGCGATCGCCCTCAGGGCAGCCATTCCCGAGGTGCCCTCGGGTGTTGCGACGCTCACCGACCGGGTTCTTCCCGATCTGCTGCCGAACGCCGATCCGGTCGTCTTCGACCAGACCGTCCAGCACGCCGTCGGGATCGAGCAGCCTCCTCCTGGAAGCCAGAACGTCGTCGCCACGACCCTGAGCGCGCTCGGCGCCGTCGGCACGCAGAACTACTTCCCGGCAAGTGCGAGGCACCGGCTCGTCGTCGTGCTCACCGACGGCGAGAGCCGCCCGTTCGATGCTCGCCAGGTCGCCCGCTCCCTCGCCCGGGGCCCCGGCGTCCGGCTCCTGCTCGTTCACGTCTGGGCAACCGGCGAGAGCGTCTACGACGGTACCGAGCCGGAGAGCGGGTACAACGAGAGTGCGTCGAGCTCCGAGACGCTCTCGGCCCTGGCTCAGACGGCGGGCGGAAAGGTCGTGGGCGAGAGCTCGGTGTCGCAGGGGATCCGCGACGAGCGGGCGGGGCTCGGGTCCGGCCCGACCGTGGTGAGCGGGACGACGCTGCGGACGCACACGCTCGCTCCGTACCTCGTGCTCGCCTCGCTGGTCCCACTGCTCCTGCTGCTCGGCGGCGGCGTGGCCCGGCGGCTCCTCTCCGGGATGGGAGCGGGGAGGAGAGCCCGGCCCGGCGAGGCGGCCCGGCCGCTCGTCGGCTCCCTCGGCCGGGAAAACGGCCTCTCGCATCCACGTTGAGTGTTCTCGATTCCCCCGCTACCATGCCCGCGATGAAGAGGCTCGGCATCGTGGGGCTCGCGCTCGTGCTCGCGTACGTGGCGGCGGGGTGCGGCGGCGGAGGCGGGAGCGCCTACACGCTCCAGGCGACGAAGAAGTGCCTCGAGGATGCGGGCCACACGGCGCTGCTCGATCCGAAGATGACCGTGTCGGGAAGCCAGGGCAACCTGATGGTCAAGTTCGGTTATGGAATCGAGAACATCTACGTGGCCTTCGGCAAGAACTCGGGCGAGGCGAAGACGCTCGAGGATACGGCTGTCGGCCTCGCCGTCCGCCACGAGCACATCCCGCGCTCGACGGTGCTCGCCGGGGTCCGGCTGGACAAGAACGTCTTCTACTACGCCGATTACGGCGCGGTGACGGGCGTCCTGGACGGCTACATCACCTCCTGCCTCAAGAATTAGTCGCGTATCCGCGGATGCGGCTGAGCGGCGAGCTCAGCGAACTGTCTTGATTTTGTTTGGGTGTCTCGAAACCGCCCCGTTGCGCTATTTGGCCTCGGTCCGGCGGGCTATCCTGGATGTGCCGGCGTTCCTTGGGGGGGCGTGCGGAGGTTCGATTCCAAACGATTCAGGAGGAGCACTGTGCTGAAGCTGTCACGTTTGAGGTGGGCAGTCCTGCTCGGCGTCCTTGCCGCCTTCGCGGCGGTGCCGTTCGCAAGCCAGGCGGCGTCGACGAAGCCCGCGACCGCGAAGAAGCCCAAAGCTGTCTCCACGACGATCACCGTCATGGCAGGCAAGCCCTCGGAGCTCGCGTTCAAGCTCTCGAAGATCTCGAAGATCACACCGGGAACGGTCGTCTTCAAGGTGACGAACGCCGGGAAGATCGCCCACACGTTCAAGATCTGCACCAAGCCGACCACCGCCGCCCCGAACGCGTGCGTCGGAGCCGGGAAGGTGACCAAGCTGCTCCAGTCCGGGAAGTCCCAGACGATCACGGTCAAGCTCAAGAAGGGGACGTACGAGTACATCTGCACGTTCCCGGGTCACGCGGCCGCAGGCATGAAGGGCCTGATCGGCGTCGGCACGACCGTGACCGCCGCGCAGGTCAAGAAGGCGATCAAGGCCGCGCTCGCCGCGACGACGAGCACGACGACGACCACGAGCCCCGGCGTGACCACGACGCCGCCTGCGACGACCACGACGGCGACACCGCCTCCGACCACGACGACCACGGTCGGTGACGGATGCCCGGCCGGCGTGACGATCGGCACGTCGGGCAATACCGACAACGACCAGGACGAGAACGGCCAGCCGAGCGACGGAGACGGCTGCATCTAGCACCGGCCTCCGCCCGCGCCTGAGCGAGCCCCGAGCGGCGGGTCGCCCCTTCTCAGGGAGCGGCCCGCCGCTCGTTCGTTCCCGGCGGGATCTTCGCGGTCGTGCTCGGGGAGCGGGCCCGTGCCTTGCGGTTCCCGGGGAGCCGGGCTACCCTGGCCTCGCATGGGGGGCAGGCCCACGCTGGAGCAGCGCTCGCAGTTTCGTTCGGTGCGTGTCGTCGCGCTCGCCGCGGCGGCGCTGACTCTGGTCCTCGTCGCGACCGGGGCAGCGCAGGCAGCGCAGGCACGGCTTGCCGGTGGGGCGTCGGCCGTCGACACCGGGGCGATGCAGGTCAGCCCGAACCAGTCGGGCTACATCGCGAGCTCGCCCGACGCGGCCAACCCGATCTCGTTCACGAGCGTCACGGGCACGCTGGACCGTCCCCCCCGCCACCTGTGGCCCCGGCTCGCCGCCGGGAGGCATCTCGGCGATGTGGGTCGGCCTCGGCGACCTCGGCCCGACCACGAGCCAGGAGGAGGTCGGCACCGATACGACCTGCAACTCGGCGGGCAAGCCGACCTACTACGCCTGGTTCGAGCTCGCGCCGTTCATCGCCTACAACGTCCCGAAGAACGACAAGATCGCCGTCGGCGACACCATGACGGGGCTCGTCACGATCCTCAGCCCGACCCTGACGCTGGTGCAGATCCACGACGCGAACCGTCACTGGACCTTCAAGCGCACGATCACGTTCGCGACGCCGGACACGGCGACCGCCGACTGGATGGTCGAGGCGCCTGCGACCTGTGTCAGGTTCGACTGTGCGCAGGCGAACCTGACCAACTTCGGCACGTTCACGATGACCGGCGTCTCCGCCGTCGGCAGCGGCAAGACCGGGAACCTGAGCGATCCCGACTGGGTGGTCACGCCGGTCCAGCTCGTTCCGGGCAACGTGACGATCCCCGATCTCGGGGCCAACCCGGCGGGGAGCGGTCCTCCTGCGACCGGTCATGCGAGCTCTCCGGCCGGAGCGACTCCAGGCGGCACGACGCCCGACGGGAGCGCCTTCGCGATCACCTGGCAGGCGGTCGCGAAGCCGGGCATCTGACCTGGGCTCGACCGGCCTCTCGTCTCCTATCATGAAGCTCGTGCGTGTCTCGATTGCCCGCCGCGTCGTGCTCGGCAGCCTCCTGGCGGCGGCTGCGTTCGGCTGCGCGTTTGCCGGGCAGGCGTCGGCTGCTGGGCAAACCTCGGCCCATGCGGCCAAGGGCGCGAGGATCTACAACAAGAACGCCGTCTTCAAGGCCTTCGGCCACCAGGGCCTTCCGCTCTACGACACGGGTTACAACGACTTCAACCCGGTGACCGCGCTCGCCTCGATCCGTCCGCACGACGGCTGGAGCCTCGGCGTCTACATCTTCCGGAGCAAGAAGCTCGCGCTCGTCGACTACAAGGCGACCGCGAAGCAATGGAAGCGTGCCGGGATGGCGGTCAGCCAGGTCGAGAACGTCGTCGTCACCGCCGTGCCGAAGGGCGCGTCGCTGTCGCGGCCCGCCAAGCCCTGGCCGATGCCGCAGCTCGTGCTGAACGCGATCGCCGCTCTCTCGGGCAAGAAGTCCTGACCTTCGACGCGGAGCGCACCAGCCTGCCAGGCGGGCGATTTTCGGCAAGCGGGCTATACTGACCCCGTGGTAGGCCGGCCGGTTTCAGGACGCACCACGATCTTTCGAGGCTTCGCAATCGTGTCGGCGGCAGCCCTGCTCGCGGTGGTGGTCGCGGGTGGCGCGCAGGCCGGCGCGTCGAACTCCGGGACCGGGGGCAAGATCTCCGGTAGCGCGACGAGCTCCTCGGGGCAGGACGTGAACCCGCAGATGGTGATCAGCCCGAACTGGTCGGGGTACGTTGCGACCGCTCCTGCGAGCAAGGAGAAGGTCGCCTACGGCCACCCGTACTTCACGAGCGTGACGGGGACGTGGACCGTTCCGGCGGCGAAGTGCACCGCCTACAAGCCGAAGGCCTCCAAGCAGGCCTACTCGACCGTCTGGATCGGGCTCGGCGGCTGGGCGACTCGCAACCAGGAGGAGGTCGGAACCGACTCGAACTGCACGGCGAAGGGCAAGCCGTTCTACTACGCCTGGTTCGAGCTCGTCCCGTACCTCTCGTACAAGACCTTCCCGAACATCAAGCTGAAGGTCGAGGCCGGCGACACGATGACCGGGCTCGTCAAGATCGTCAGCACCCGCCTGGTGGAGCTGAAGATCAAGGACGTCACGCGGCACTGGACGTTCCAGAAGAAGATCAATTTCACCTCACAGGACTCGACCACGGCCGACTGGATCGTCGAGGCCCCCGCCGAGTGCCGCGACACCAACTGCTCCGAGGCGTCGCTCTCCAACTTCGGCGCGGTCACGATGCGGAACATCTCGGCGACGGCGCACGGCAAGGCCGGGACGCTCAAGGATCCGCGCTGGAAGGTGCTGCCGGTGAAGCTCGTACCGAGCAAGCTGATCGTCCCGACGATCAACCCGACCGCGACCGGAGCGGGCCCGGGCGGGAAGAAGGGGCAGGCAGCCTCGCCCGCCGGCTCGACACCGGGGCCGATCTCGAAGGACGGCACGAGCTTCAACCTGCACTGGGTCAAGGTCGCGACCGGCGGCCTTTGATCGACCCTGGCCTCACCTAGAAGCGGCGCGGCAGCAGCGGTTCGTCCCGTCGGACGGCTCGCGACTTCGGATCCGAGATCGACGGCGGCGTCGAACCGCCCCGATCCGCTACTTGGGGGTGCAGCCGGCCTGGGTGACGCCCATCGTCGCGTCCAGGACGACATGGAGCACGCGCTTTTTCTGCGGCTTCGTGGAGAGCATCACGGTGATCGTGGCCTTGCCGCCCGTCGCGATCGTGAGCGAGTTCAGCGCCAAACCGCCCTTGCCCATCTTGAACGGCACCGTCTCGTTCAGGCCCGCGCCGACGAACGTGAGCGTTCCCTTGACCCCGGTCGAGCCTGTGGCGAACACCTTGACGATCTCGCTGTTCGTGAGGTCGCCGGCCGAGACGAACGTGCAGACCTTGAGCGGGCCGACGCGCTTCGGGGCGGCCGAGCTGCTCGCCCCGGCCGCCAGAGCCGCCGCGGATACGGCCGCAAGCGACGCGCAGATCATGCCGCGGCGTCCTCCCGAGCCTGCTCCGATCCCCCCGACCATCGTCTCTGATCGTACGCGACCCCGCGTCGAACGGGAGGGAACAGCCGCTTTCCAGCGTATTTTCCGCTGTGCGGGCCAACTTGCTGGTTCGTGCCGAAACGGGATACTATTCCGCTGCGTTCTGAGCGTTCATCTTCAGTGGGAGGGAATATGCATCGTGGGATCTTCGTAGCCTTTGGACTTTCGTTGGTTTTGCTTGCCGTAGGAGCCGGCGCGTCTTCGGCGTCCCGCACGAGCTCCACGGCGATCACGCCGTCGCCTGCGTACACCATCGCGCAGCTCGACGCCTACGCCGGCAACGACTGGCTCTCGAACGGGGGCGATCTGAAGGACGATCGCTACTCGACGCTGACCCAGATCACGCCGGGCAACGTGACGAGCTTGAAGCAGGCTTGGCACATCCACCTCGGCGTCTGCGCCACGGCGCAACCAGCTTTGCCCGGGCCAGGAGGAGAACGCCGTGGTGGCCAACGGCGTCATGTACCTCGCGGACTCACAGAGCAACGTGTACGCGTACGACGCCACCAACGGCACTCTGCTCTGGAAGTACACGCCGACCTGGGATCCCGGCTTCGTGATCGGCGGCGGCGGGCGGCAGCCCGGCGTCTCGGTCGGCCAGGGATTCGTCTTCCTGGGCCAGCGCGACGGTAGGGTCGTCGCCCTGAACCAGGCCAACGGCTCGGTTGCCTGGGCGGCTTCGACCGGCCCGTGGCAGAAGGGCATCCGCCTCTCCGAGACGCCGATGTACTACAACGGCGAGGTCATCGAGGGGAACAGCGGCGCGGACGGAGGCTCCGATCTCGAACGCGATGATGGCCTTCAATGCGACGACCGGCGCCCTCCTGTGGTCGTGGAGCATCGTCCCCGATCACAACCAGCCGGGTGGTAACTCGTGGCCCTGGTCGGGCACCGGCTCGAACTACGGCGGTGGCGCGATGTGGGAGAACCCCTCGATCGACGCGGCGGACAACGAGGTCGTCTTCGGAACCGGCAACCCGGTGCCGTGGAACTCTCGCGGTCCCGGCGCCGACCTCTGGACGGACTCGATCGTCGCTCTGAACGCCAGCACGGGCCAGCTCAACTGGGCGTTCCAGACGGTCCACCACGACCTGTGGGACTCGGACCTGCCGAACGGGAACCTCGAGTACAACGTGAACGTCGGCGGTAAGTCGACTCCGCGTGATCGCCGACGTGACCAAGTTCGGCTGGACGTGGGTCCTCGACGCCAAGACGGGCAAGCCGCTCGAGCCGACGTCGACGTTCGCCGCCGTGCAGGACACCGCTCCGGACGTGAACACGCGCGCCGAAGCAGACGATCCCGCAGACGCCGAACACGCTCACCGGCTGCATCGGTGGCGACCCGACGAGCGACAACGGGGCGAACGTGTGCTACGACCAGCCGCTCAAGAACGGCAACGGTCGTCTGTGCACCAACCCGATCCGCTGGACGGGCCTCACGGCTCCGGACGGCAAGCCGTACAACATCAACTGCCACATGGCGCCGTATGACACCACGCAGTACGTCACGGCTCCGTTCGAGTCGATGGACTGGCCGTCGAGCTCCTTCAGCCCGCTCGACAACGTGTTCATCACCTGTGGTGTGACGAACCGGACGTACGGTAAGGAGCAGGTCCCCGCAGCGTCCCAGGTCGTCGGCTCCGCCGGCGGAATCGGCTCCGGCATCCTGTCGGTCGCCGACTCGGCCGTCGATCCGCTCAACCTGAACGACTTCGGCAACTTCTCCGCGCTTGACGTCACGTCGGTCTCCGCGACCTCGGGTGGCAAGTGGGCCTGGCATCAGATCTGGAACGCGCCGTGCTACAGCGGCACGGTCAACACCGCTTCGGGTCTGACGTTCGTCGGCCACCTCGGCCAGGGCAGCGCTCAGAACGGCCTTGGCTACCTGGCGGCGGTCAACACCAAGACCGGTGCCGAACTGTGGGAGTCGGGGCTGATGGATGCGCCGGCTGCCGCTCCCCCGATCACCTACTCGGTGAACGGGACGCAGTACGTCTCGATCGTCGTCGGCGGCGAGAGCCACAACGACCCGACGAGGCCGAATCCCGCGGTCCCGAACCAGCGTGTTCGTGGCGACAGCGTCTACACGTACGCGCTCGGTTAGTAGGTAAGAGGAACCTCAGCGTCATCGGCGGCGGCCGCTCTTGCGGCCGCCGCCGTGTTTTTCTCCCGGCCACGCAGTTGCGTGGCCTTTGTCGTTCTGAGACAGCTTTTTTTCCCTGGGATCACCTGTTTTTCCTAAGCAGGTGACCGCGCCGAGGACTCCCGTTGGCGTTATCCTGGAGGGCGCGTTTCGGGGGGGACGCCGGTCCGTACACGATTGGGAGGAGCACACCTGTGAAGCAGTTCCGTTTGAGGTGGGTGATCGCGCTCGGTGCGTTCGCAGCACTCGTCGTGATGCCGGCCGCCGGACAGGCGGCCTCGACGAAGGCCGCCGCGACGTCCACGACGATCACCGTGATGGCGGGCAAGCCGTCCGAGTTGGCGTTCAAGCTCTCGAAGTTCTCGAAGATCCCCGCCGGCACGGTGGTGTTCAACGTGAAGAACGCCGGCAAGATCGCCCACACGTTCGCGATCTGCCTGAAGCCGACCGCTTCGGCGCCGAACGCCTGCGTCGGCAAGCAGAAGGTCACCAAGCTGCTCCAAGGGGGGCAGTCGCAGACGATCACGGTCACGCTCTCGGCGACCGGGACGTATGAGTTCCTCTGCACCTTCCCGGGCCATGCAGCAGCCGGAATGAAGGGGTTGATCGGGATCGGCGTGCCGGTGACCGCCGCGATGGAGAAGGCGGCCCAGAAGAGCGCGCCGACCACGACCAGCACGACGACGTCCTCGGGCGGCGGCGGGGTTACCACCACGACCGCGAGCGGCGGCGGCGGTGGCGCGACGACGACGACGACGGTCGGCGACGGCTGCCCGGCCGGAGTGACGATCGGCACGTCGGGCAACACCGACAACGACCAGGACGAGAACGGCCAGCCCTCCGACGGCGACGGCTGCATCTAGCCGAGCCGTTCCGGAGCGCACGCTCTGAGGGCATACGGGGTGCCGTCCGCTCGAGGCGGCACGGCACCCCCAGCCTTTCACCGAGACCGGGCTCTCGAGGGTCGGAGGCGCCTTGCAGGCGAAGTTCGCTCTTCGCTACATTGAAACCATGAGAGCGCGGGCCTTGCTGATCGTCGCGCTGGCGGCGGTTGCGTTCGTGCCGATCGGCCGCTCGACCACCGCCCCCAGCATCTACGTCGACGTTCACGTGACGCTGACCGACTCCAAGGTGATCCTCACGCCGAAGACGGCACCCCGCGGCTCGGACGCCCGCTTCATCGTCAAGAACATCGGCCACAAGCCGCTGACCTTCTCGATCGGCTACTCGCAGCGCGGCATCGGTCAGCAGACGGGCTTCAGCCATGTGTTCCAGCCTGGCGCCAAGAAGAAGATCTACCTGCTGTTCCTCGACTACCGCGGCACGATCCCGTACTTCGTCGGTAAGTCCAACGCCACGGCGACGAAGGCGATGAAGGGCATCTTCACGATCGGCGCCCAGTGCTCGCTGTGCGTGCAGGACAACGCCGGCTAGAAGACCACGCCGGCGAGCACCGCGTTCCGTCTCCTGCCTTTGCCGGGAAGCCCCGCTAAGCCCTCACGACGGGTGATTCGAGCACGTGGGCTCCTAAGGGGCGCGACGATCGCGGCGGCCGTCGGCCTCGCCGGCTGCGGCGGGAGCGCGAACCCGCGCAGTGCCGTGACCTCCGCCGCGCAGAGAACGCTTGCCCAGACGGTCCAGGCCTCGATGACCTTTGCTGGGGCGTCTCAGCTCGGCGTCGCTGCCGAGGTGCGGGGGAAGGCGGCCGAGCTGCCCGGCGGGATCGCCTATACGGGCCTCTCGGTGCCGGCGGCGGGGGGTGGCGCATCGGAGGTCGTCTACCTCGTCTTCAGGCCCACGACTGCGTACTTCTCTGTCGCCTCGGCGGCAGCGTCTCTCGTGCCGGCCGGCAAGACGATCGTCTCGGTCTCCCTCTCCGGGTCTCAGCCCTCCGCAGAGGCCAAGGCGGCAGCGGACCTGGAGGGGTTCAATCTGCAGCTCCTCCTGGACGAGCTCGCCTGGGGCGTCGTCGCTGCGACGAGCACCGGGCATCAGGTGCTCGATCAGGTGCCGCTCGAGCGCTACACGGTGTCGGTCAGCCTTCGCCGAGCGCTCGCAGGCGCGTCCGGTCCCGGTGCGGCGGCGATGCGCCGCTCGCTGCGGGGCGAGCTTGCGGCAAGCGGTGCAGCGAAGGGGAGGGTGCGGATGACGGTCTGGGTGGACGGCCCGGGCAGGATCGCGCGGATCGAGACACCGCTGCCCGGGCTCGGTCTGGGCCGGGTGAGGGCGATCCTCTCCCAGTACGGCGCGAAGCTGACCGCGGGCGCCCAGCCCGATGCTCAGGTCGTACCGCTCAGCGCCCTTCACGTTCCGATCGGGAAGGCGAGGCAGTCGCCGCTCCGCACTTTCGGGCTCGCGCGCTAGAGACGGTCGGCCGCCGGGACGGCCCCTGCGTGGGCCGTCAGCCTGCTCATTCGATCTGGAACGCGATCTTCTGCGCCTGATGTCCACTCGGGCTCGCATGGACGTCCCCCGAGGCGCCGAGGTAGCTGCCCGTCCCGCCGGTGATCGCCAGCTCGAACGTGCTGCCGTCGAAGTTGAGGGTCCCGGCTGCGCTCAGGCTGCCGCCCTTCACCTGGAACTGCGCGTCGCAGAAGGCGTTCTTGGCGAAGTAGTACTGGCACATGTAAAGCGCCGCGCCGGGCTTCCCGCCGAGCGCGCTCGTCGTGTAGACGTTGAAGGAGAAGAACGCCGAGTCGCCCGGGAACGGCCCGTTGCCGTTCTCCTTCTCGGCTGCGGCCTTCGTGTTGTGTGAGCCGAAGACGTTGTTGACGTCGCCGCGGGCCTCGTCGTCGTTGTTGTTGATGAAGATCTCGTGCAGGGGAGCGGTGAAGTCGACGAGGCTCTGCGAGCCCGACGGGGTCTTCGGGCCCGGGACAAGCCCCACCGCGAGGCGCTGCTGCTCGAGCGCCGGGATCACGCGAAGCACCGGCTGGGCCTGCGTCTTGGCTCCGAGCGTCGAGACGTCGATCGTCCCCACCATTCCCCGGTAGGCGTCCGTGCCGCCGAGGACGGAGACCGTGAAGGTGGTCGCGTTGAAGTTGAGCGGGCCCTTGCCGATCAGGGTGCCGTCGTTGAGCCGGATCGCCGCGTCGCAGAACGCGTCCTTGTTGAAGTTGTACTGGCAGACGAAGATCGCGGTTCCGTCGCTCTTCTTGTGTGCCGCGTCGGAGTACACGTTGTAGGCGAACTCGCCCTCGTCGCCTGCGAAGGGCCCGAACAGCTTCTCGTTGGCGGGGGGCGTCGTTCCCGCCCCCGCGTAGTTGCCGAACGGGTTGTGACCCTCGCCGCGCGACCGGTCGTCGGCGTTGTTGACGAACTGCTTGTCGGTCGCCACGGTGTAAAGAGTGAGCTGCTTCCCGCCGGCGGCGGCGCTGTGGGCCGTCGCGGTGGCAGAGTGGGCGCCCGCGACGAGGAGGGCGGCGCCGAGGAGCACCGGCAGTCCCGAGCGAGCCGCTTTGAGCGTGCCGTCGACCCTCATGCGAGTTGGAAGCTCAGCTTCTGCGAATGGTTCAAGCTCGGGGTCTCCTGGACGAGCCCCTTCTTGTTGCCGAGCTTGCCGTACGTGCCGGTGATCGTCAGCGTGAACTGCGTCGCATTGAAGTTGAACGAGCCGGAGCCGATCAGCGTGCTCCCGTCGTTCAGGTGGAACGACACGTCGCAGAACGCGTTCTTGTCGAAGTTGTACTGGCACGTGAAGATCGCCGCGCCGGCCCGCTGCTTCAGCTTCGCGTCCTTGAAGAGGTTGAACGAGAAGAGCGCCTCGTCGCCGGGGAACGGCCCGTTGCCGCTCTTGTTGGCGACCGGCGTCACGTCCTTGTAGTTGCCGAACGGGTTGTTGCCCTCGGCACGCGTGCGGTCGTCGGCGTTGTTCACGTACTGCTCCTGCTCGGCGACCGAGTAGAGAACGAGCTTCCGGGCACTCGACCCCGCCGCCGACGCGCCGCTCGCGAGGAGCGCGCAGGTCGCGGCAAGCGTGCCGAGCGCGATGAGGAAGCTCGTTCGCACAAGGTCGTGACGCCACCTCATCCCTGCTCCTTCCAACCGTACGGGAACTCCGCGTTTCGCCTCGATCGTCTCAAGGTACCAGCCCTCGTCAGGAGACCTGCTGCCTGCCGCGCCCGGCTCGTCAGACGCTAGGGTGAGGAGATGGTTCGCCGTTGCCTACTGGGTTTGCTCGCAGCCTTCGCCGTCGTTGCGGCCGCCGGCTGCGGGGGTGGGAGCTCGGGCGGCACCTACACGCTCGACGCCGCCAGGTCGTGCTTTCAGAAAGCCGGCCTGAAGGCGAACACGACCACGAACCGCTACCTTCCGGGCGCGCTCGGCTACCTGCAGGTGGAGTTCGAGAGCGCCAAGAACGCGGCCCTGAACCCGGGAGCGAACCTCCAGGGACGCAGCCCGCAGAACCAGGATGTGTTCCTCGTGTTCGAGAAGGACGCGGCCGGCGCCCTTGCAACCGAGAACAAGGCGGTCACGCTCGCGGTGCGCTCGCTGCGCTCGCAGGGCAACCTGATGACGCGAAGCGCCGTGCTCGCCGGCGTGGGCCTGACCAGGAACGTCTTCTTCTACTCGGCCACGGGTGCGCTGACGAAGAACGAGCGCACCAAGGTGGCGTCATGCCTGCATTGACGCATCTTTCGCCTTCAGTCCAGCCGCATTGAGGCCGGAAGCACCGTGCTACCGTGTCCCGGTGAGGTCGGGTCTTGCCGCGGCGGCGCAGCAAGCGGTGACACGTCTACGAGCACGGTTTGGACAGGCACGGTTCGGGCGGGTACGAGCACTTGCGCAAGTAGGGGTCGTCGTCGGGTGTGCACTTGCCCTCACAGCCTGCGGTTCGAAGCCGAGCGTCGACGAGGGAGGCTTCACCTCTGACCAGAGACGCGCAGCCGAAGCCGCTCTCGACCTCCTTCCCAAGACGAGCATCCCGCGAGCCGTGCTCACACTCAGCTTCCAGACCGGGCAGGTGCCGAACATCTGCAGCATCCTCCTCCACGAGAGCTCGCAGGAGCTGTTCGACCTGTTCATGGCCTGGGACCCGACGAGGCCGGCGTACAGGACGATGCCTCACAGCGTCCTCCAGGCCTCGATCGACGTGTCCTCGGCGAAGCGCGACACGTTCCACATCACGTCGTTCGGGGGGCACCTGGGAAAGCCGGAGCCGCCGGCGATCAAGGCCAACCTGGCCCGTGTCGCGCTGACGCGGCCCGCCGAGCAGTGCGAGGTCCTGAACGACGGACGCCTGCGAATCGTGACGCCTCGCTGAGGCGCACGATGCCCTACCCGCGCGAGCGGTGACCAGCTCTGGGAGAATTCCCCCAACGACCACGAGGAGATGTGTGATGGCCGATCCGAAGCAACCGACAACCGAGCCGCTCCTGACGAAGCTCGAGGAGGCGTTGTTTGAGATTCGTCGGGTGATTGCGGGGCAGGAGGGGATGTTGGAGCGGTTGTTGGTGTGTTTGTTGGCGGGTGGGCATTTGTTGATTGAGGGTGTGCCGGGGTTGGCGAAGACGTTGGCGATCAAGTCGACGGCGTCGGTGTTGGGTGGGTCGTTTTCGCGGATTCAGTTCACGCCGGATTTGGTGCCGTCGGATTTGGTGGGGACGCGGGTGTTTCGGCCGGATCGGCATGAGTTTGAGACGGAGTTGGGGCCGGTGTTTTGCAATTTTCTTCTTGCGGATGAGATTAACCGGGCGCCTGCGAAGGTGCAGTCGGCGTTGTTGGAGGTGATGCAGGAGCGGCAGGTGACGATTGGGCATGGGTCGCATCGGGTGCCGGATCCGTTTTTGGTGTTGGCGACTCAGAATCCGATTGAGTCGGAGGGGACGTATCCGTTGCCTGAGGCGCAGGTGGACAGGTTTATGTTGAAGGTGGTGGTTGATTATCCGTCGCATGATGAGGAGTTGACGGTGGTTGCTCGGTCGTTGGAGCCGGTGGCGGTGTTGTCGCCTGTGTTGTCGATCGAGGAGCTGAAGGGGCTGCAGGCCCTGGTGCGGAAGGTGTCGGTCGATCCGGCCTTGGTGGCCTGGGTCGTCGATCTCGCCACCGCCAGCCGCCGGCCCGCCGAACACGGAGTGCCGGACGTCGCGCCCTACGTCTCCTATGGCGCGAGCCCGCGCGGCCCGATCAGCGTCATTGCCGCCGCCCGAGCGCTCGCGGTGATCCGCGGTCGCTCCCATGTCTTCGCCGCCGACGTGGAGGATGTCGTGCGAGATGCGTTCCGGCACCGGCTGGTGCTGTCGTATCAGGCGCTGGCGGAGGAGGTCACGGCCGATCAGGTCCTCGACCAGGTGCTCGCCGTCGTCAAGGCCCCGCAGCTCGGCTTCGACCGTGCGCCGGCCGCCGCATGAGGGCGGCGGCGTCCTAGCGCCGGAGACGATCAGTGGCTAAGAGTCTCGTCGATGTACTGGGCCGCGTCCGGACGCCTGCCGAGCCGGGCCCCGGCCCGCTGTCGCCGGCGAGCCTTCGCGCGCTCGACCTTGCGATCGGGCGGAGGGTCGACGGGCTCCTGGCCGGCGACTATCAATCCGCCTTCGCGGGCATCGGGACCGAGCTGCACCAGGTCCGGCCCGTACATCGCAGGCGACGACGTCCGCCGGATCGACTGGGCCGTCACGGCCCGAACCGGCGAGACCCACGTGCGTGTCGAGCTCGCCGAGCGCGTGCTCGCGACCTGGATCGTCCTCGACCTGTCCGCCTCGATGTCGTTCGGGACGGCCGACAGGCGCAAGACCGACGTCGCCGAAGGCGTGTCGATCGCGATCGGCCACGTCGCCTCGCGCCGCGGCAACCGCCTCGGCGTCGTCGTGTTCGGCCCGGACGAGCTGCACTTCCGGCGCCCGCGCCAGGGCCGTCAGGGACTGCTGGTCGCTCTGGACGCGATGCGCGACGCTCCGAGCGGCAACGGCAGCCTCGGCGACGCGCTCAGCCTGGTCGGCGGCCTCGCGCTGCAGCGGTCACTCGTGGTGGTCATCTCGGATTTCCGCGGCCCCGTCGACTGGCGCCATCCCCTGCTTCGCGTCGCCTCGCGCCACCGGACGCTTGCGGTCGAGATCCGCGACCCGCGCGAGCAGGAGCTCGCCGACATCGGAGAGCTGCGCCTCGAGGACCCGGAGACGGGACGGCAGATCGTCGTCGACACGCGCGACGCCGGGCTCCGCGAGGAGTTCGCGACGGCGGCGGCCGAGGAGCGCCGGGAGCTCGTGACGATGCTCGCCTCGGTCGGTGTCCCGCACGTCGCGCTTTCGACCGAGGGTGACTGGCTGCGACCGCTCGCAGCCTTCCTGAGCCGGAGCGACCGCCGGTGAGCTTCGGCCATCCCTACTTGCTGCTCGCCCTGCTCGTGCTGCCGCTGGTGGTCGCCGGCTACCGCGTCCTCGACGTACGCCGGGCCAGGCGGACGGCTGCCTGGTCGAGGCCGGCGATGCTGCCGAACATCGTCCGCAGGCCGCCGCACCGGCTCGGCAACCTGCCGGCGGTGCTGTTCGTGCTCGGGCTCGCGTTCCTGCTCGTCGGCTTCGCCCGGCCCCAGAAACGGCTCCACACCTCGAGCGGCAACGCGCCGACGATCGTCCTCACCTTCGACGTCTCGGGCTCGATGGCCGCGACCGACGTCGCCCCGACGCGCCTGCGGGCCGCCCGGGCCGTCGCCGTCCAGTTCCTCGACGAGCTGCCGTCGAGCTACCGGGTCGCGGTGGTCACCTTCGCCGACCAGGTGCGGCTGCTCGTTCCCCCGACCTTCGACCGCGCCGCCCTGATCGCGAAGCTGCCGGAGAAGGTGACCCCGCTCGGAGCGAGCGCGATCGGCGACGGGATCAACTACGCGGTCGCCGTCAGTGCCGCCGCGGCCGGTCAGAACAACCCCGTCGGGGTGTACAGGCCGGGCGCGGTGCTCCTCTTCTCCGACGGAGCGCAGACGGCCGCCGGCACGACGCCCGCCGAGGCAGCGGTCTCTGCACTCATCGACTACGTCCCGGTCGACGCCGTCGCGGTCGGGACACCCAAGGGGCTCGTGACCCAGCCGGCGACGGTCAACGGCGTCAAGACGACCAACGAGATCTCCGTGCCCGTCCAGCCGACGACGTTGCAGCTCGTCTCGCAGCAGGCCCACGGCAGGTTCTTCGATGCCGCGGCGGTTGCCAAGTCGCCCTCCCTGCTCGACGGCGTCTGGACGAACCTCCGCTCCTACAGCGCGCCGGTGCCGAAGACCCGCGATCTCAGCGCGATCGCCGCAGGCGCGGCTCTCGCCCTTATCCTCGCCGGCATCGGCCTCTCCGGCCTCTGGTTCGGGAGGGTGGCATGAGCCGTAGGCTCCCTCTGAGGCGCGTCGTCTTGGCAGCGCTCGTCCTGGCCGCCGCCGGTCTCGTCGGCGGCAGCCAGGCGCTCGCCTCCGGCGGGCCGTTCTACCTCGTTCCGGCGGCGACGAAGGAGTGCACGAACGTCAAGGACTGCGTCGGCGTGCCCGGGCCGTGGGTGGTCGTCCCGGCCGGCGGTGAGGCGACGTTCCTCTTCGGCTGCCCGGAGAGGCGGGGTTTCGTCGTCGGCGGCACCGACGCCCGCGTCAGCTCGGGGCACATCCATATCTGGTTCGACGGGAGGATCGGCGGGCCGGTCGGTGTCCCGCTCAACACCAAGGGTGGCGCCGTGCTGCTCTTCCACGCGACGACCAACGACGGCAAGGAAGCGTCCTTCCAGCCGATCCTCGGCTGCGTCTCGCTGACGCAGAAGAACAAGCGCTCGACGGTCTCGGCGCTGCCCGGCCTGCCACCGGGGCCCCCGGTCGACCTCCGCTCCGAGCTCGTGCTCGTGAGGATCTCCAGGTACCCGTCAGACCAGACGACGACGCTCGCCTGCGGGCGCAACGAGCATCTCATCGGCAGCTGGCACGGTCTCGCCTTCGGCACCCCCACGGCACCCGACCGGGCCCACGCCGAGTCGGTCAGCGCGAAGACGACCACCGAGGGGAAGAAGGTCCTCCTCACCTTCCACATGACCCGGCTCTTCCCGGCCCTGAGCTGGCCCCGGGCCTGGGAGCAGGTCGGCGCGATGTGCGAGCCCTCGTGAGCAGCCTGTGAGCCTGCACCACTTCGGCTTCGTCTCGCCGGGCTACCTCTTCGCGCTCGTCGTCGTCCCCGCTGCTCGTGCTGGTGACGGTGCTCGTACGGCGCAGGCGCTCCCGCTACTCGGTTCGCTACACCAACCTCGACATGCTCGGCCGTGTCGCGGCCAAGCGCGGCGGGCAGTGGCGGCGTCGTGTGCCGCTCGCGCTCCTCGCCCTCGCGCTCGCCACGACGGCTGTGGCGCTTGCCCGCCCTCGCATCCAGCTCGTCTCGAACGACCCGAGCACGACGATCGTGCTGCTCGCCGACGTCTCGGGCTCGATGGCCGCCACCGACATCAAGCCCGAGCGGATCTTCGCCGAGGTGAACGCGATGCGCGCCCTCGTCGGCGTGCTCCCGGCGAGCGACAAGGTCTCCCTGATCACGGTCAGCGACGATGTCGAGGTCCTCGTGCCGCCGACCACCGATCGCAGCGCGATCGAAAGCGGGCTCGGCGTCCTCACGCCCGAGGGCGGCACCGCGCTCGGCGCCGGAGTCGTCGCGGCTGTCAAGACCCTTGTGGCGGCGATGGCGGCACAGGGTGTGCGCCACATCCCGGGGCGGTACCTTCCAGGCGCGATCGTGCTCGAGTCGGACGGCTCCCAGGATCGCGGCATCATCACGCCCGCCGCGGCGGCCGAGGTGGCCAAGCAGGCGGGCGTGCGCATCTACACCGTCACGCTCGGCACGAGGCACGGGTTCGTCACCGTCGGCAAGGGCCTCCTGACCCAGTCGATCCGGGCGGTGCCCGACCCGGGCAACATGGCCCTGCTCTCGCGGGGAAGCGGCGGCCAGGCCTACCTGGCACCGGACGCCGCCAAGCTCAACTCGATCTACCGTCATCTCGGGACGACGGTCGGCCGGCGCACCGACTACACCGAGATCACCTCGTGGTTCGAGCTCGTTGCGGCCGTGCTCCTCGTTGCCGGAGTCGCCGCCGCGAGGCTTCGCGGCGCGGCTCTTCCCTAGCTCTCAGCTACCCGAGGCCCGCCTTTTCGATCAGCGTCGCGGCGTCGACGTCGTCTCCGAGCGAGGCCACGCTGATGCTCGTGTGCGCGATCGAGTCGAAGGGCGGCTCGGCCGGGTTCTGCGGCACCCCGAGGCGCGCCGGGTACTCGAAGTCGTCGCCGTGCGTGATGATCTGCTGCGCCTTCTTGCTCACGAGGAAGGCGACGAACTTCTCCGCGTCCGCCTGGTGCTTGCTCGTCGCGAGCACGCCGGCGCCGGAGATGTTCACCACCGAGCCGGGGTCGTCGCCCGGGAAGTAGTGGAGGGCGCTGTGGATGCCCTTTGCGCCGACCTCCAGCCGCAGCCGGTACCAGTAGTACTGGTTGATGATCCCCGTCGCGATCGAGCCGCTGTTGACGGCGGCGACGACTGCCTCCTCGTCGTCGTAGGTCTGCGCGTTGTGCCGCATCCCGGCGAGCCAGGCGCTCGCCGCGCTCGTTCCGTCCTTCGCGAGGATCGCGCCGACCACAGGCGGGAAGTCGGAGTCCGCGGGGGAGATCGCGACCTTGCCCTTCCAGGCAGGCTTCGCCAGGTCGAGGATCGAGGCCGGCAGCTTCGACTTCGCGATCAGCTTCGGGTTGTAGACGAGGCTCGAGACCCGGAGAGCGACCCCGACCCAGTCGCCCGCCGGGGACTCGTCCTGGGCCGGCACCTGCGTCAGCACCGACCGGTCGAGCTTGGCGAGGAGGCCGTGCTGCTGCAGCGTCATCAGCTCGGGTGAGTTCTCCGAGAGGTACACATCCGCCGGGCTCGCGTGCCCCTCGTCGAGGATCTGGGTTGCAAGGACGACGGTGTCGTTGGTGCGCACCTTCACGGTGATCCCCGTCTGCTTCTCGAACGCCGAGATCAGCGCGGTGGTGAGCTCCGGGTGCTGGCCGTTGTAGAGCACGATCGAGTGCTTCGCGCCGCCGCCGCCGCACGCGGCGAGCGTCGCCGCGAGCGCGCCGAGCACGGCGAGGGTCGAGAGCCGTCTGGCTCTCCGTGCGGTGGTCGCGGGCGTGCGGCGGTCGGTCATTCCTTCGTCACCTCCAGGTCAAAGGGCTCGTCCAGGTCGCCGCTCTTCTCTGCTCGCGTCGGGTACGCCACGACGGGCCCGGCCACCCGGACGTGCACGAGCTCACCCGTCGCGGGGGGATCGAGCTCGAACGTGCGCGCGTCGAAGCCCTGACCCGAGCCGTCCTCGAGCGTGAGCTCGACGACGGTGTCGGGCCCGAAGTACCGGTGCCCGGTGACCTTCGCGGCGACGGTGGTCCCGTCGTCCGCGGGCCCGAGCCGGATCTGCTCGGGCCTGATCATCACCTCGACCGGTCCGGCGGAGGGACCGCCTCGCGTCTCGAGCCGCCCGAAGGCGCAGTCGACCGCGCCGTCCCGGGCGTGCCCGGGAACGACCACCGCGTCGCCGACGAACCGGGCGATATCGAGGTCGATCGGGGTGCGGTACAGGGCCGCAGGGGTCGCCGTCTGGACGAGGCGGCCGGCACGGAGGACGGCGACCTCTCGCCCCATGGAGAGCGCCTCGGCCTGGTCGTGCGTGACGAGGACCGCAGTCGAGCCTTCCGCGGCGAGGGCGGCGACGACGGCGTCACGCGTCTCGGCGCGAAGGGCGGCATCGAGGCCCGAGAAGGGCTCGTCGAGCAGGACGAGGCGGGGCTTGGGGGCCAGCGCCCGCGCGAGGGCGACGCGCCGCTGCTCACCCCCCGAGAGCTCGTGGGAGCGCCGCCCGGCGTACGTGCGGTCGAGCCCGACGAGCTCGAGCACCTGCTCCACACGGGCGCGCTGACGGCGCTCGGCCCGCGGGAGGCCGAACGACACGTTCTCCGCGACGCTGAGGTGCGGGAAGAGCGCCCCCTCCTGGGCCACGTAGCCGACCCCGCGCTTGTCGGCAGGGACGTTGAGCTTGCCCGCGTCGGCGACGACCGCGCCGCCGATCGAGACGAGGCCGCGATCGGGCGGCATGAAGCCGACGATCAGGCGCAGGAGCGTCGTCTTGCCGCTCCCCGAGGCGCCCAGAATCGCCGTGAGCGTCGCCTCGGGCACGCTCAGGTCGACGTCGGAGAGCACGAGGCGCGACCCGTAGGACTTCGCGAGCGCGTCGCAGTGGAGGTCCGCCACCTCTCAGGCCTCTCTCGGCTGACGGACGGTGCCGAAGCGGCTCATGACGATGTACGCGGAGACCATCGCGAGCCCGACGAGCACGGCGGCGAAAGGAGCGGCAGCCGTGAAGGCCACGGCCGAGCTGTTGGCCTGGAACTCCGTCCCGAGCGTGTAGTCGTTCGGAGGCAGGAGCACCTGGGTCGTGGAGAGATCGCCGAGCGTGAACGCGAAGACGAGCACCCCGGCGGCGACGTAGCCGGGGCGCGCGAGCGGGGCGGTCACCCGCCCGAACGTCGCCAGAGGCCCGGCGCCGAGCGCACGAGCCGAGTCCTCGAGCGCGGGCTCGATCTGCCCGATCGTCGCGCGCATCGCCACGATCGCGAAGGGGACGAAGAGCATCGCCTCGGCGACGACGAGCAGCGGGAAGGTCTCGTAGGAGAACCGCGCCCAGTGGCTCGCCGCGTAGGCGATCGCGATTCCGCCGACCACGTCCGGCAGCGCGTAGGAGAGGTAGCTGCCTCGCTCGATCGCGGTCACGTACCAGGCGCGGTGCCTGACGGCGAGGATCGCGACGGGGATCGCGAGCGCGACGGCTAGTGCCGAGGCAGCGACACCGAGCTCGACGGAGGTGAGAGTCGCCGGCCAGAGGTACTGCAGGTTGCCGGCCGCGCCCGAGAGCGCGGTCTGGCTGCTCTGCGAGAACCACTTGGCGAGCATCGCCACGGGGATCCCGAGGCCCACGCCGACGATGCCCAGGATCCCGGCGAGCGCGGGCACGAGCCCGTAGCCGAGCGCGTAGCGGATCGGGGCCCGGCGGGCGCCGAGGCTCACCCGGGTGTAGTTCGCGTTTCCGCGCAGCTTCGCCTCGCCGAACAGCACGAGGATGCAGAAGAGGATCGACACGTAGGAGAGGGCGGCGGCGCCCGAGCTGCTGAACCCGAGCCGGTACTGGTTGTAGATGTCGGTGGAGAAGGTCTGGAAGTGCAGCGCCACGAACGCGTCGAGCTCGACGAGTGCGTCGAGGACGACCAGGAGCAGGCCGCCGAGAAGGGCCGGGCGCAGCTGGGGCAGCACCACTCGGAAGAAGATCTTCCAGGGGCCCAGGCCCAGCGAGCTGGCGGTCTCCTCGAGGGCCGGGTCAAGACCGCGCAGGGCGACGGCGACGAGCAGGAAGACGATGGGGTAGTAGGTGAACGCGATGATCCCGATGGCACCGAGGGTCGAGGCCTGGAGCGCCGGGGTGAGGTTCGCCCAGGCGTAGCTCGTCACGAAGGGCGGCATCGTCAGGGGCGCGACGAGCAGGAGCGCCCAGAACCTTCGCCAGGGGAGGTTCGTCCGCTCGACGAGCCACGCGCTCGCGACGCCGAAGACGCCGCAGAACGGTGCCGCGGCGCCGGCGATCTCGAGGGTGTGAACGATCAGGGTGGAGAAGTTGGGCGCTTCGAAGACGTTGCGTGCGGCCGACCAGCCGCCCTGGAAGGCCTGCACGATCGTCACGCCGGTCGGGAACGCGACGACGACGAGCGCGAGCACCGACAGTGCGAGCAGGCTGCGGGGAATCGCCGCCGGACGTCCGCCCAGCAGGGCCCTCATCGCGTCGCGCTCGGCGCTGATGAGCTCGAGGACATCGGCGGTGGACTCATCCGTTCAGTTTCGCGCGTCGAGAGGGGGCGGCGCCCCGCGATCTCCCGGCGGAGCCGACGGCGCCTCGGATGGAAGTAAGGCAAACCTTACATGCCTCGTTTTGAACCTCGTGCGTGGACCCTGACCGGCCCGGCCATTCACGGCCGGCAGCGGCCGGTCACCGGGGACAGACCCCGTCGCGCGCTGCGGTGCCGCCGTGGGGACAGACCCCGGTACGGCCCGGCCGGTCGCATTGGGGACAGACCCCGACGCGAGCGGGCCCGCCGCCTCGGGGACAGGCCCCGACGAACATTTGTCGCGCGCCGTGGGGACAGGCCCCGGGCGCGAGGCTTGGGCCCGGGTGGGGACCGTCCCCACACGGTCACACGGCCACATGGGTAGACCGCCACATGGGCAGACCGTCACATGGCAGACCGTGGCGGGCGTGGTTGAATGGAGCTCTGGCCAGGTTCCTGTGCACGGTGCTCGTCACGGCCGGCGTCGCCGTTGCCTGCGCCGCGGCCGAGGGGCCCGGCGGCCCCGGCTGGACGCTTCCGAACGGGGACCGCGCGAGCACGCGCTCTGCGAGCGGAAGCCCGATCTCGCCGGGCAACGTCAAGGGGCTGCACGTGCTCTGGGCCTACCGGTTCACGCACTCGGCGGTGCACGACCCGAACCGGTCTCCCGAGGCGATCCGCGGGGTGATCGCGACACCGATCGTCTCGGGCTCGAGCGTCTACGTCCAGGACTCGACGAGCAGCGTGTACGCGATCGACCGGAGTACGGGTGCGCTGCGCTGGGAGCACCGCTTCAGGGCGCCGAACTTCGGCCGCAACGGCCTCTCGTACAGCTCCGGAAGCCTGTACGGCGCCACCGACACGACGGCCTTCGCGCTCTCGGCGAAGACCGGCCGCCTCCTCTGGCAGCGGCGGCTCGTCTCGCCGGCCCAGCAGTACGTCGACATCGCGCCGCTGATCGCGAGCAACCTCGTCTACATCAGCACCGTCGGCTACCCGCCCGGCGGCCGTGGCGCGCTCTATGCGCTCGACGCCCACACCGGTGCCGTGCGCTGGAGCTTCTCCACGATCTCACGCCCGTGGCGCCATCCGGCCGAGGCCGGCGGAGGCGGCGCCTGGTACACGCCGTCGGTCGACTCGAAGGGGAACGTGTACTGGGGAATCGCCAACCCCTACCCGGTCGGCGGCACGCGTGCTCTTCCCAACGGCGGCGCCTACGCCGGGCCGGCGCTCTACACCGACTCGGTCGTCGAGCTCGACGGGCAGACGGGGAGGCTCCTGTGGCACGAGCAGGTGACTCCGCACGACGTGCGCGACTACGACTTCCAGCTTGCGCCGATTCTCGTCCCGGGCACGTCGGGCTCCGCCGGCCTCCTGGTCGGCGCCGGCAAGGCGGGCGTCGTGATCGCCTGGAACGCGGCGACGCGCAAGCAGGTCTGGAAGGCTCGGGTCGGCCGCCACGCCAACGACACCGGGCCGCTCCCGGACCGGGACGTCACGATCTGCCCCGGCTTCTACGGCGGAGTGGAGACGCCGATGGCCTACTCGGACGGCACGATCTTCGTCCCCGTCGTCGACCTCTGCGCGCGCGGCAGCGCCTTCGGCTACGAGTCGATCGGCAAGCTCGACCCCGTCAACGGCACGGGCGAGCTCGTGGCGCTCGACGCCGCGACCGGCAGCGTCGACTGGGTGCGCGCCTTCCCGCAGCCGGATTTCGGCTGCGCGACCGTCGCCTCGGGCGTCGTCTTCACCTCGACCTTCGGCGGCCGGGTCTACGGGCTCGACGCCGCCACCGGCGCCACGCTCTGGCAGGCGCAGGCGCCCGCCGGGATCAACGGCTGCCCGGCACTGAGCGGCAACCTGCTCCTCGTTCCCGCCGGCAGCGCCTCGACGAGGTTGCGCTATCCGAAGTACGAGCTCGTCGCCTACGGGCTCTGATGCCCGGGAAGCTACGGCGCTGAGATCGTGAGCGGCCGGTCGAACGAGCCGTAGGTGTCGTGCATGAAGTGCGCCGCGCCCGTCATGTGCAGGTCGAGCGTGCGCGCGGTCGACTTCTCGACCGCGATCTCGAACCACGCAAGGCTGACGGGGTCGTAGAACGAGATGTTCCAGACCGGATGGCCCGCGAACGTCCCGGAGCCGAGCAGATACGGATCGCTCACCTCGGCCCAGAACGGCAGCGGCTGGCTGAGCGGCACCTGCTGCGCCTCCACCCACGCCTTGCCGGCCGACTCCCGGTCCCAGCGCTTGGCGCCGATGATCACCGCCCCCGACCCGCCGTCGATCGCGTACGAGACGCGGTCCGGGGCGACGATCTTCCAGCTGCTCGTCACCTCCTCGCCCGGCCCGGAGGCGAGGCGGTCGACGTAGCTGAGGGAATGCAGGTTGCGCCAGGTCGCCGTGGCCTCGGCCATGAGATTCGCGGCGCTCGGGGCCGGCCAGCGCGCCGGCGGCGCGACCGTCCAGCGGGTCGTCGCTCCCTTCCCGCGCACGTCGACGACCACCGGGCCGGGATTCCCCCGGAGGGCGAAGCGTGCGCGGTAGCACCCGCGCCCGCACGGGGCGGCGCTCTTCGACGACCCGCGGACGGTCAGGTGAACGACGAGGCCGCGGAGCCCCACACCCTCGTCGTTCACCACCGAGACCTGCGCCAGCACGCCGCCGGTGCTCGCGACGAGACCCAGGGCCAGCGTGTCGGCGCCGTCCTCCCTCGCGAAGACGACCGCGTCGTCGGGCGGCGCCGGGAAGCCCTTCGGTGGCGCGAACCGAGTGGAGGCAGCGCTTCCGGGGGAGGTCGTGGTGACCGGCGCCGGAGTCGAAGAGGCCTGGAACGAGGTCGGCCCCGGCGTGTGCCGCAGCAGTTGGGTGACGACGACCGAGGCTCCCGCGCCCGCGATCAACGTGGCGAGCGCCGCAGCGAGCTTCGTGGTGACCAGCGAGGACACATTCCACTGTAACCGGCGGTTTCGGGGCGCCGCAGGCGTCGCGCACCGTCGACCTATAGTGCGCGTCATGCGGATCGGGGTCCTCGGGCTCGGGAAGATGGGTGTGGAGATCGCGCGTCGGGTCGAGCTCGCTGGCCACGAGCTCTCCGTGTGGAATCGCTCGCCCGGCCCTGCCGACGAGTTCGCCGGCCGCGGCGCCCGCGTCCTCGGCCGGCCTGCCGAGGCCTTCGCGGCGGCAGAGCTCGCGATCACGATGGTCTCCGACGGTGCCGTCCTGGAGGCGGTTGCGCTCGGAGACGACGGGGTGCTCGGCGGCCCCGAGGCCAGCGCGGGCCGCGCCCTCGTCGACATGACGACCTGCTCGATCGAGTCCTCGGCCCTCGTTGCCGGGGAGTGCCTCGCGAAGAACGTGGAGTTCCTGCGCGCCCCGGTGAGCGGCAACCCATCGGTCGTCGCCGCCGGCAACCTCTCGATCATCGTCTCCGGCTCGCGCGAGGGATTCGAGCGCCTCGCACCCGTCCTCCGGGACGTCGGGTCGACGCTCTTCTACGTGGGCGAGGGCGAGAGCTCGCGCGTCGTCAAGCTCTCGCTCAACCTCGTGATCGGCGGTACCGCCGAGCTGCTGGCCGAGGCGATCGTCCTCGCCGAGCGTCACGGCATCGACCGCGCCCAGATGCTCGAGGTGATGGGCGGCTCCGCGATCGGAAGCCCGTTCGTCAAGTACAAGACGCCGGGGCTCATCGCCGACGACTACCGCTCGACGTTCACCGCGAGGCTGCTCGCGAAGGATCTCGACCTGGCGCTCGGCCGCGGCGCCGAGACGGGCGTCCCACTGCCGCTCACGGAGGCGACCAGGGCTCTCGTCCAGGATTGCATCGACCACGGGATGGGCGACGACGACCTGACCGTGCTCCTGCCCCGGCTCCGCCAAGCAGCCGGGCTGAACGGCCAGCCGCTTGCAGACGGGCCGCAAACTCGGTAAGAACCCGTCCGTCGAACTCGAGGAGGTTGAGGCGTGGCAGCGACGCAGGATCCGCAGGCACCGTTCGAGGCGCTCGCCGGGCAGCTCCAGGGAGACGTCCTCGTCTCCACGGACGACCGGTTCGCGACGTCCCGCCTGGCGTGGAACCTCTCGGTCGACCAGCGGCCGGCCGGGATCGCCTACCCGGAATCGGCCGGCGACATGCAGGCGATCGTCAGGTTCGCGGGAGAGCACGGGCTGCGCGTGGCGTTCAACGGCGGCGGCCACAACGCGGGCCCGATCGCCTGGGACGACCAGGCGGTGCTCGTCAAGACCGAGCGGATGCGCGGCGTCACGGTCGATCCGGACGCCCGCAGGGCCCGGATCGAGGCCGGTGTGCTCGCCGACGAGCTCGCGGCGGCAGCCGGTGAGCACGGGCTTGCCTACCTGGCCGGCACCTCGCCGGACGTCGGCGTCGTCGGCTACATGCTCGGCGGCGGCATCAGCTGGCTCGCCCGCAAGCACGGGCTCGCCTGCAACAGCGTCACCGGCGTCGAGCTCGTCTCCGCCGCCGGGGAGCACGTGCGGGCCGACGCGGACACCGAGCCGGACCTCTTCTGGGCCGTGCGTGGCGGTGGCGGCAACTTCGGTGCGGTCACCGCGCTCGAGTGCGAGCTCTTCCCGATCGGTGAGCTCTACGCCGGCTGTCTCTTCTGGCCGGTCGAGCGTGCAGTCGAGATCCTCGAGGCCTGGCGCGGGTGGATCGACACCGTGCCCGAAGAGTGCACCTCGCTCGGGCGCATCCTCAAGCTTCCCGACCTGCCGTTCATCCCGGACCACCTGAAGGCGCGCGACTTCGTCCTGATCGAGCCGGCCTTCCTCGGCAGCGAAGCCGACGGCGCCGATCTGATCGCGCCGCTCCGCGCGCTCGGGCCCGAGTTCGACACCGTCGCGATGCTGCCCCCGAGCCGCCTCAGCACCGTGAACATGGATCCGGCCGAGCCGGTGCCCTACTACGGCGAGGGCATTCACCTGAGCGGCTTCGACAACGGGTGCATCGCCGAGCTCGTCTCGGTGATCTTGGACACGCCGCTCATGCACTGCGAGATCAGGCACCTCGGCGGCGCCGCCGGGCGGTCTGGTGCAGGCCACGGGGCGCTCGACCGGATCGAGGCTCCGTTCACGACGCTCACGTTCGGGCTCGCGCTCGACCGTGAGATGCGCGACGCCATGGAGCGCCACCTCGTCCGGCTCCACGAGACGCTTGCCCCGTGGGACAGCAAGACGCGGTACCTCAACTTCGCCGAGTCGCCGATGGACGTGGAGATGATCTTCCCGAAAGACAGCTACGCGAGGCTCTGCAGCCTCAAGGCCCGCTACGACCCCGAGCACAGGTTCCTCGCGAATCACCCCATCCGGGCCGCCGCGAGCTGACACGCGGCGGCCCGTTCGGTGCCTCTCGCCCGGGCGGGGTGTTTGACGCACAATCCGTCCATGTGCAGAATCGCTGAACACGAGCGGCAGGAGGGCTGAGAGGTGAACATTGCGTCGCGCGGGGCCTCGATGGCCGTCGACTGGGAGCAGCGCGTCGACTTCGACCGCATGCGCAAGCACCGGATGGCCCGTGCCAAGGCGGCGCTCGAGGCCTCCGATCTGGGGGCGCTCCTGCTCTTCGACCCGAACAACCTGCGCTACGTGACGAGCACGGCGATCGGGACGTGGGAGCGCGACAAGAACATCCGCTTCGCGCTGCTGCCGCGGGGCGAGGACCCGATCCTCTGGGACTTCGGCTCGGCGGCGCGCCACCACCAGCTGTACTGCCCGTGGCTGCCGCCGGAGAACTGGCGGGCGTGGGTGCCGCCGATGCGCGGTGCGATGGGCGACGAGACGGGGATCCCGGACGATCTCGGCGACGCTGATCTTCGAGGAGCTGCGCCAGCGCGGCCTCCAGGGCGAGAAGCTCGGGCTCGACGTGCCCGACATGCCGACCTACATGGCCCTGCAGCGCCGGGGGCTGACCCTCGACAACGCTCAGCCCGTCATGCTCGAGGCGCGCAAGATCAAGTCGGACGACGAGCTCGCCCTGCTCGACCAGGCCGCCGGGATCGTCGATGCCGTCTACGACGAGATCTACCGCATGCTGCGGCCCGGAGTGACCGAGAACGAGATCGTCGCGCAGGCGATGAGGACGCTCTTCGAGCTCGGCTCCGAGCACGTCGAGGCGATCAACGCCATCTCCGGGCGATCGCTGCAACCCGCATCCGCACACGTTCGCCGACCGGCTCCTGCGCCCGGGCGACCAGGCCTTCTTCGACATCATCCACGCGTTCATGGGCTACCGGACGTGCTACTACCGCACGTTCAGCGTCGGCTACGCGACGCCGTCCCAGCTCGATGCCTACAAGCGCTGCCGCGAGTGGCTAGACGCCGCGATCTCGATGGTGCGGCCGGGCATCACCACCGACAAGATCGCCGAGGTCTGGCCGGCCGCCACCGATCTGGGCTTCGCCGACGAGCGGGCCGCGTTCGGGCTGCAGTTCGGGCACGGGCTCGGCGTGGGGCTCTACGAGGCGCCGATGATCTCGCGCCTGCACTCGTTCGAGGCCCCGGTCGAGATCGAGGTCGGAATGGTGTTCGCGCTCGAGACCTACTGCTCCGCCTCGGACGGCCGCTCCGCCGCGCGGATCGAGGAAGAGGTGATCGTCACGCCGGCAGGGCCCGAGGTGATCACGCGCTTCCCCGCCGCAGGAGCTGCTCGTCGCCGGCACGGACCTACGTGCGCGGCGCCGACCTGCCCGAGGCAGAGGTTGGAGCGTCCGGGAACGGCACGGTCACGACCCCTGCCGCAAGCCTGGCCGGCGCCGACTGATCTCTTCGCACGCCATCATCCGAAGCCAGCCCCAAAGGAGGAAGCGTTGGCCGACCGCACTGTGATCAAGGGCGGAGCCGTCGTCACGGTCGATCCGGCCCTCGGCGACTTCTCGGAGGCGGACGTCCTGATCGAGGACGGGCAGATCGTCGCCGTCGGGAAGGACCTCGGCGTCGAGGACGCGGAGGTGATCGACGCCACCGACCGGCTGGTCATGCCGGGCCTCGTCGACACCCACCGGCACACCTGGCAGGCGCTGTTCCGGAACATCGGCTCCGACTGGACGCTCGCCCACTACTTCACCGGCCTGCACGGCACCCTGAGCGGGCTCTACCGCCCCGAGGACACCTACGCCGGCAACCTGATCGGCACGCTCGAGGCGCTCGACAGCGGGATCACGACGCTCCTCGACTGGTCGCACAACCTGAACACGTCGGAGCACGCCGATGCGGCGGTCGACGCGCTCGAGGAGTCGGGCGCGCGCGTCGTCTTCGCCCACGGCGGCGGGCACCAGCACTGGCAGCCGGTCAGCTCGATCCCGCATCCCGCCGAGGACGTGCGCCGGCTCCGCGCGGGCCGGCTCTCCTCCGACGACGGGCTCGTGACGATGGCGCTCGCCCCGCGCGGCAACCAGTTCGCGACGATGGAGGTGACCCAGGCCGACTGGGCGCTCGCCGACGAGCTCGGCCTGCGGATCACCTGCCACTTCGGCGACGGCGCCTGGGGCAAGAGCCGCCCCGTGGCCGCGCTGGCGGCAAACGGGATGCTCGGCCCGCAGATGACCTTCGTGCACTGCAACACGCTCGCCGACGACGAGCTCGCGATGATGGCCGACAACGGCGTCACCGCGTCGATCTCGCCCGACATCGAGCTGCAGATGGGCCACGGCTGGCCCGCGACGGGGCGGCTGATGAGCGCGGGGATCCGCCCGAGCCTCTCGATCGACGTCTGCTGCTCCAACGGCGGCCACCTGTTCGGGACGATGCGGGCGACGATCGGCACGCAGCGCGGGTTCGACAACGAGGCTGCGCAGGCCGAGGGCAAGCCCTGGGTCGACGAGATGGAGCTGACCTGCCGCGACGTGCTCGAGTTCGCGACGATCGAGGGAGCGCGAGCCTGCGGCCTCGACGGCAAGATCGGCAGCCTCACCCCTGGCAAGCGGGCCGACATCCTCTTGCTCCGCACCGACACGTTCGGGATGACGCCGCTCAACAACCCGATCGGGCAGTTCGTCTACAACGCCCACCCGGGCCTCGTCGACACGATCCTCGTCGACGGCAAGGTGGTCAAGCGGGGCGGCGAGCTCGTCGATCTCGACGCGGCGCGCGTCCGCCGGCTTGCGGTCGAGTCGAGGGACGACATCCTTCGCCGCGCCGACGGACGCGCGGGCGCGCGGATCGGCGGCGACTGGATCCCGACGGCCTACGAGGCGCCCGAGACGGAATAATGGTCGCAACCTCCCATGCCCTCGACACGATGAGCGAGACCGAGCTCTACCTCGGGCTGTACCGGCGGATGCGGGTGATCCGGAGCGTCGAGGATCTCGTCCAGTCGCTCTTCCTGCGTGGCGAGGTCTACGGGACGACGCACCTCTACTCGGGGCAAGAAGCGGTCGCGGTCGGGCTCGCGAGCGCGCTCGATCCCGAGGATCGCGTGGCCTGCACCTATCGCGGCCACGGGCATCTGCTCGCCCGCGGGCTCGAGCCGGAGGCGCTCGTCGCCGAGCTCGTCGGGCGTGTCACCGGGGTGAACGGCGGCCGTTCCGGCTCGATGAACATGGTCGACCTCGAGCACAACGTGATCGGCTGCTTCGGGATCGTCGGCGGCAGCATCGCCGCGGCGACCGGGGCGGCGCTCGCGCTCAAGGGCTCGGGCCGGATCGGCGTCTGCGCGTTCGGCGACGGGGCCGCCAACCAGGCGTACTTCTTCGAGTGCCTGAACTTCGCGAAGGTGCTCTCGCTGCCCGTGCTCTTCGTCTGCGAGAACAACGGCTACGGCGAGTACACGCCCGTGGCGGAGTCGACCGCGGGGCGGATTGCCGCTCGCGCCGAGGTGATGGACATCCACGCGGTCGAGGTCGACGGCATGGACGTCTGGGCGGTGCGGGAGGCGGCGCTCGCCGCCGTCGAGCGCGTCCGCGGTGGCGAGCCGGTGTTCATGGAGGCTCGGACGTACCGCTTCGTCGGGCATTCGCGGAGCGATCCCGGCAAGTACCGCCCCGAGGGTGAGCTCGACCGCTGGCGCGAGCGCGACCCGCTCGTCGTCGCCCGGCACCGCCTCGAGAGCATGGGCATCGACCCGGCCAGGCTCGACCAGATCGACAACGACGTGGAGGAGGAGGTGACCGGCGTCGAGGAGCGCGCGCTGGCGGCCCCGTTCCCCACGCCCGGGCCGATCCCCGAGTTCGCCTGAGCTTCTAAACGTTCAGTCGCCCTTGACAAGCCCGCCCGGCGTTCCCTAACGTCGAGGCAGTTCGAAGCCTGCGTCAACTCGAAGCTGCGTCAACACGAAGCCGTGCCAGGAAGGGAGTCGCGTGGAAGCGTCCGGTCTCGATTGGGGTCTTGCCGGCAAGTGCATCGTCGTCACCGGGGCGACATCGGGGATCGGCGCGCAGATCGTGCGCGCGCTGGGATCGGCCGGCGCGTCGGTTGCGCTGGTCGGCAGGGACGAGGAGCGGATGCAGGCGGAGCTGGCGGAGGTCGAGAAGCGCGGCGGCACCGCGCACGCGATCTACGCCGACCTCGAGGACCTGGCGGCTCCCGCTCGCGTGGTCGAGGAGGCCGTCGGCGCGTTCGGCGGCCTCGACGGGTTCGTCCACTGCGCGAGCCTGTTCGAGCCGCTCCCGTTGCCCGACTCGACGCTCGAGAGCCTCGAGCGTCAACTGCGGGTGAACGTCGTCGCGCCGTTCGCGATGACGCAGGCGGCGCTCGATCACCTGCGTCCGGACAGCTCGATCGTGTTCTTCGCGTCGACGATCGCGCTCGTCGGCTTCCCGTTCTGCTCGGCGTACACGGCGACGAAGGGCGCCACGGTCTCGATGGGGCGGGCTTTCGCGATCGAGCTCGCGCCACGGAAGATCCGGGTGAACACGGTCTGTCCCGGGCTACGTCTACACGCCGATGCTGCAGCCGAGCCTCGACGCCTTCCCCGGCTACCACGAGAGCATCATCGAGAAGACCCCGATCGGCCGGATCGCCGATCCCCAGGAGATCGCTCCGACCGTGCTGTTCCTGCTCTCGCCGGTCTCGGCGAACATCGACGGGGCGACGCTCGTCTCCGATGGCGGCTGGACCGCGCAATAACCCCGTCGAGCCGTCTCGCCGCCCGCGCACGACCGTGACCGGCTCAGCGTTCCTTCGCGTCCGCGCCGGCAAGGGCGTCCGCGTCCCGCAGTTCGCCTCGATCTGGCTCGCGACGGCGCTGCTGTTCGCGATCAGCCCGTTGCTCGCGACGGGGAGCGACAGCCGCAGCGCGCTGCTCTCGATGCTGCCCTTCGCGGCCATCCTCGCGATCGCGGCGATCGGGCAGACGCTCGTGATCCAGCAGCGCGGCCTCGACCTCTCGGTCGCCGGGATGATCACGCTGACGACGATCATCGTCACGAAGGTCCCGAACGGCGACGGCGGCAAGCTGCCCGAGGCGATCGGGCTCGTGGTCGCTCGCGTGCATCTGCTCGGGGCTCGTGAGCGGGACCGCGATCACCCGCTTCGGCATCACGCCGCTCGTCGCGACGCTGGGCATCGAACGCGCTGCTTCACGGGGGCGATCCTCCAGATCACCAACGGCGACCGCCAACATCTCGACGCCCGCGAGCCTCGACACGTTCGCGCTCGACAAGACGCTCGGGATCCCGAACACGGTGCTGATCGCGGTGGCCGTCGCTGCTGGTCGTCGCGGCGGTGATCCGCTCGAGCGTGCTCGGCCGGCGCTTCGTCGCCGTCGGCGCGAGCCCGCGCCGCGGCGCGCGCGGCCGGCGATCCGCGTGCGCGCCTACGAGCTCGGCACCTACATCGCCGCGGCGCTCGCCTACGGCGCCGCCGGGATCCTCGTCGCCGGCTACCTGCGGACGCCCGGGATCGGCGCCGGCGACGACTACCTGCTGCCCGACGATCGCGGCCGTCGTGCTCGGCGGCACCTCGCTCGCCGGCGGCACCGGCAGCGTGATCGCGACCGCCGGTCGGCGCGCTGTTCCTCACCCAGCTCGAGCAGGTCGTGCTGGGGATGGGCGCGCCGAACTCCGTCCAGCTCGTGATCCAGGGCGCGATCATCGCGCTCGGCATGGCGCTGCGGACGGCGCCCTGGGCCCGTCTCAAGCCTCTCTTCGCGCGCGGAGGCGCCCCGACCGGGGCCGCCCCCGCCGTCGCGACCGCTCTTCCCGACGTCGGCGACGGAACGGACCGATGAGAGCCGTCCCTCGCCGATCCCCTTCGAGCTCCGCCCCGCCGGGGTCCACGGCCCCGCACCGGCGACGGCGTTTCCTATCCGGGGTCAAGGGAGGATGCAATGGGCACCAGTGAACGCACCGACGCGGTGGGCCGCCGGTCGCGCATTTCGCGCCTGGCCGTCGGGCTCGCCGCGCTCGTGACGATCGTCGGAGCGGGCAGTGCGGTCGCCGCCGTGACGATCACGTGGCCGACCGCACAGCAGGAGATCGCCTCGACCGGGATCCAGCCGAACATCCCGTTCTGCGGCACGAAGCCGATCACGCTCGGGATCGAGGACGGCTTCGGCGTCAACACCTGGTCGCAGGAGTCGTACGCGGCCGTGCGCTCCGAGGCGGCGAAGTGCTCGAACGTGAAGGTGATCGCGCTCGCCGGCGGCGGCCAGCTGAGACAGATGATCTCCGACATCAACTCGCTCGGTCGCGCAGGGCGCGAACGCGATCACCGTGATCCCCGACTACGGCCAGGCCGAGCTGGCGGCGATCCAGCAGGCGACGCAGGCCGGCGTCAAGGTCGTGCCGTGGGGCGCCGATCCGGGCGGCGAAGCCGGCAACGACTACGTGACCTACGTCGACTGGAACGACCCGGTACGCCGGGACGATGTGGGCGAAGTGGATGGTCCAGGCCCTGCACGGCAAGGGCAACGTCATCTACCTGGGCGGCCCGGCGGGCAACCCGGTCGGCGCGGCGCAGCTCGCCGACATCGTCAAGGTGTTCGCGAAGCACCCGGGCATGAAGCTCCTGACCGGCAACAAGAACTGCGCCGGTCACCAACTGGGATCCGGCGACGGCGCAGAAGGTGACCGCGGCGCTGCTTGCCAAGTACCCGAAGATCGACGGCATCATCGCCAACTTCGGCACCGACGCGCTGGCGGCGATCCGGGCGTTCCAGGCGGCCGGCCGCAAGCTCGTCCCGGTCGCGGCGCTCGACGCGAACGGGCTCTCCTGCCTGTACCAGTCGACGCAAGTCGGCGCCGCAGTCCAGATCGCGACGATCTCGACGCGCAACTGGCTCGGCCGGATCGCGGCCCGCAAGGCGATCGCCGCGGCCGAGGGGCTCCCGAACAACGAGCCCAGCCGCATCACAGCTGCCGTTCTTCGAGGACACGCTGTCAGCGGCAAGGCGTACCGTGCAACCCGAAGGCTCGGCCAGGACTTCTACCCGTCCGACAAGCATCACGCCCGCCAGGATCGCGAAGTACGGGAAGGTCGGCTAGCGCACGTGACCGATCCCCGCGTCGTTCTCCGCCTCACGGACGTCGTCAAGACGTTCCCGGGCGTCGTCGCCCTCAACGGCGTGACCTTCGAGGTGCGCGCGGGTGAGGTGCACGCGCTCGTCGGCGAGAACGGCGCGGGGAAGTCGACGCTGATGGCGGTGGCCGCCGGCTCGACCGCTCCCGGACTCCGGGAGCGGTCGAGATCGGCGGCCGGCCGCTCGAGCAGCCCTCGCCGGCCGCGGCCCAGGCGCTCGGGCTCGGCGGTCGTCTACCAGCACCTCTCGATCCTCGAGGACCTCACGGTCGCCGAGAACATGGTCTTCGCGATGCCGCCCGCGCCGGCGGCCGCCGATGACGCCGGCGCCGCGGCCTGGACGCGCGAGCAGCTCGCGGTCGTCGGCGCCGCGCATCGATCCCGCGGCGCGCGTCACCGAGCTCTGCGACCGCCGACCGCCAGCTGCTCGAGATCGCGAAGGCGCTCGCGCTCGAGTCGAAGGTGCTCGTCCTCGACGAGCCGACCGAGTCGCTCACGCGCGTCGAGAGCGAGCGCCTCTTCGAGCGGATCCGCGCGATCCGCGACGCCGGCACCGCGGTCGTCTACATCTCGCACCGCCTGCCCGAGGTGCAGGCGCATCGCCGACCGGATCACCGTCCTGCGCGACGGCGAGACGCGCGGCACCTTCGCAGGCCGCCGACGTCTCGGAGGGCGAGATCCTGCGGCTGATCATCGGCCGCGCGGTCGAGCAGGTCTTCCCCGAGAAGCGCTCGGGCACGTCGACGGATTGCGCCGCTCCTCGAGGTCGAGGGCCTGAGCGGGCCCGCTTCCGCGACGTCGGCTCTGCGGGTCGAGCCGGGCGAGATCGTCGGGCTCGCCGGTGTCGAGGGCAACGGCCAGCGCGAGTTGCTGCGCGCGCTCGCCGGCCTCCTGCCGGCGCAGCGGCACGGTGCGGCTCGCCGGCAGGGCGCTCGACGCTCGGCCGAGCCTACGCGGGCGCGCGCCGCGCGGGCGTCGTCCACCTTCCGGGCGACCGCCACCGCGAGGGCGTGATGCTCTCGCTGTCGGTGCGCGAGAACGTCTCGCTGCTGACGCTCGCCGCAGCTCGCGCGCGGCGGCTTCGTCCAGCGCAGGCGCGAGCGACGGCGCCGTCGAGCGGCAAGATCGAGCGAGCTCGACGTCCGGACGCCGTCGGCCGAGACACCGGTCTCGTCGCTCTCGGGCGGCAACCAGCAGAAGGTGCTGTTCGCGCGCGCGCTGCTCGGCCGAGCCGACGGTGCTGCTCGCCGACGAGCCGACGCGCGGCGTCGACGCCGGCGCGCGCATCGAGCTCTACCAGGTGCTGCGCCGAGGCGGCCGACGACGGGGATGGCGGTCGTCGTGCTCTCGTCCGACGCGGTCGAGCTGCAGGGGCTCTGCGACCGCGTGCTCGTGTTCTCGCGCGGCCAGTCGTCCGCGACGCTCGAGGGCGACGAGATCACCGAGGAGAACATCACCGGCGCGGCGATCACGCCTCGTCGCGCCATCGCGACGAGGTCACGCGGCGCGGGTGCGGCCGCGCTCCGGCGCGTGCGCCGCTTCGCCGCGGGCGACTACCTGCCGAGCGCCGTGCTCGCGGCGATCGTCCTCGCCCTCGGGGCGTACACCTCGGCGCGAGAACAGCCGCTTCCTGACCGCGTTCAACTTCCGCAGCCATGCTGCTGCTCGCCGGCGCGCTCGCCTTCATCAGCCTCGGGCAGCTCATCGTGCTGCTCGACGGGCGGGCATCGACCTCTCGGTCGGGCCGCTCACCGGCCTCGTCGTGGTCGTGCTGCTCGTTCTTCGTCGGCGCCGGGCAGGGCGGCGGCGCGCTCGCGCTCGGCGTCGCTCGCGGTGATCGGCACCGCGCGTCGCCGTCGGGCTCGACGAACGGGACTGCTCGTCCGCCTCTTCCGGCTCGCGCTCGGTGCTCGCGACGCTCGCGACCTACATCGCGATCCAGGGCGTCTCGCTGCTGCTGCGGCCCGCAGCCGCGGCGGCTTCTATCCGCCCCGGCGTGACCAACGCGATCAAGACGAACATCGGCTGGATGCCGGTCGCGTTCATCGCTGCGATCGCGGTCGACGATCGTCTGCGAGCTCGTGCTGCGCCGCACGCGCGTCGGGCTCGAGCTGCGCGCCGTCGGCTCGGACGAGACGCGCGCCCACCGCCTCGGCGCGCGCGTCGAACGCGACCCACGTCCTCGCCTACGTCGTCTGCTCGCTGTTCGCGGCGGCGGGCGGCATCATGCTCGTCGGCGCAGGTCGGCGTCGGCGATCCCGTCGCGTCGGCGTCAACTACACGCTCACCAGCATCACCGCCGTCGTGCTCGGCGGCGCGAGCATCTTCGGCGGGCGAGGCTCGTTCATCGGCGCGCTGCTCGGGCGCGGCTGCTGATCCAGGAGATCGTGACCGCGCCGCAGTTCCTGCAGGGACCTACCTCGTCCACAAGGTCGGGTTCAACGCCTTCTCGCAGTGGCTCCTCGGGATCCTGATCCTCGTCGGCGCCGGCATGTACTCGCGTGCCCGGGGCATCCGTGCGGCTACGCTCGAGGCCGAGACGATCTGATGGCGGCCCCTCACGACGTGACGATGCCGAAGCTCTCCGACTCGATGGAGGAGGCGACGATCCTGCGCTGGCTCAAGCGGCCGGGCGAGGCGGTGCGAAAGGGAGCGCCGCTCGTCGAGGTCGAGACCGACAAGGCGACGATGGTCTACGAGGCCGAGTTCAACGGGATGCTCGACGAGATCGTCGTCGACGAGGGCGGCACGGCGGCCCTCGGCGCCGTGATCGCGCGGGCGACCTCGGAGGCCGTCGCGGCTCCGGCGCGCGCAGCCGCCGAGCCGAAGCGGGCGGCCGCCGCGCCTCCGGTCGTTGCCGGCGAGACGGGCGAGCTCGAGTTTCGCGAGGCGCTGCGCCAGGCGCTCGACGAGGAGCTCGGGCGCGACGAGTCGGTGATCTTCTTCGGCGAGGACGTCGCGATCGCCGGCGGGGTGTTCGCGGTCACTCCCGGGCTGTACGAGAAGTACGGGCCGGAGCGCGTGTTCGACACGCCGATCTCGGAGCTGGCGATGACCGGCGCCGCCTTCGGCGCCGCCGTCACCGGGAAGCGCCCGGTGCTCGAGATCATGTTCGGCGACTTCCTCGCGCTCTCGATGGACAGCCTGATCAACCAGGCGACCAAGTACTGGTTCCTGACCGGGAGCGCCAGCGCGTGCCGCTCGTGATCCGCTCCGTGGTCGGCGCCGGCGGCCGGTTCGGCGCGATCCACTCGCAGATGCCGATCTCGTGGCTGATGGGCGTGACGGGGCTGAAGATCGTCGCGCCGTCGAAGCCGGCCGACGCGAAGGGGCTGCTGAAGGCCGCGATCCGCGACGACAACCCGGTGATCTTCTTCGAGCACAAGCGGCTCTACTCGAACAAGGGGCTCGTGCCCGGCGGCGACGAGATCGTCCCGCTCGGCGAAGGCGGCGATCGTGCGCGAGGGCAGCGACGTCACGCTCGTGAGCGTCATGAAGGGCGTCCACGACTGCCTCGCGGCGGCCGATGCGCTCGCCGAGAAGGGGATCTCGGCCGAGGTGATCGACCTGCGGACGCTGCGCCCGCTCGACGCCGAGACGATCCTCGGCTCGCTCGCCAAGACGAACCGGATCGCGGTCGTCGAGGAGGGGCCGATCACCGGCGGCTGGGCCGGCGAGGTGCTCGCGCTCGTGACCGAGCCGGGCCTCGGCGACATCGACGACGCCTGGCGGATCGCGACCGCCAACACGCCGATCCCCTACAGCCCGCCGCTCGAGGACGCGTTCCTGCCGGGCCCGGAGCGCATCGCCGCCGAAGTCCTGTCCCGCCGCTAACCACCCTTCACGCGCACCTCGCCGCGTGCCCAGATCCGAACCCGCTTTGTGTTGCAAGCCACAAACAGGCCGCGAGCGCTGTTCTTGTGGCGTGCAACACAAAGTAGGGGTTCCGGCCCGGCGCGGCGCAGGATGCTTCGGCTGGGCCCGCTCTCGTCGCGCCGTCGTCGCCGGCGGTGGCGGCGCAGCCGCTCCCCCAGAGCCGAACCGGCCTTGTGTTGCACGTCACAAAGAGGCAGTGAGCGCTGTTCTTGTGGCATGCAACACAAGGCCGGGCTCCGGCCCGGCACGGCGCAGGATGCTTCAGGTGCCCGGCTCTGGTGGCGTCCGTCGTCGGAGGCGGTGGCGCGGCCGCGTCAGGCGACGGGGCGGGCCAGGCGCCGCTTGGGACGGGCCAGGCGAGCCTCGTTGACGTGCGGGTTCCAGGGCTCCTCGAGCGGCTCGGCGCCGAAGGAGCGGGCGACCTGCTCGGCCGACGGCTCGCCGTAGAGCGTCGTCCGCTGCCTCGGGATCCGGCCGGCCGAGCGGATGATCGCCTCCATCTGCTCCGGCGCGAGCTCCTGGCCCCACTCGGCGCCCGCCGAGCGTGAGATCGACTCGTTCATCAGCGTCCCGCCGAGATCGTTGACGCCCGCCCGGAGCGCCTCGGCGACGCCCTCCGGCCCCGCCTTGACCCAGGAGACCTGCACGTTCTCGACCCATGGATGAAGGGCGAGCCGGCCGACCGCGTGCATCAGCAGCACCTCGCCGAACGTCGGCCCCCGGCGCGCGCGGCCCTTGAGGTAGATCGGCGCCTCCATGTGCACGAACGGGAGCGGCACGAACTCGGTGAGACCGCCAGTCTCCTGCTGGAGGGCCCGCACCGCGAGCAGGTGCCGGGCCCAGTTCCGCGGGCCCTCGACGTGCCCGAACATGATCGTGTTGTTCGAGCGGAGACCGACCTCGTGCGCGGTGCGGTGCACCTCGAGCCACTGGGCGGTCGAGATCTTGTCGGGGCAGATGATCGCCCGGATCTCGTCGTCGAGGATCTCCGCCGCCGTGCCCGGCAGCGAGGCGAGCCCCTCGTCCCGAAGCCGCTCGAGGTAGTCGGCGAGCGGGACGCCGAGGGTAGTCGCGCCCTGCCAGACCTCGAGCGCACTGAAGGCGTGCACGTGGATGTCCGGCACCGCGTCCTTGATCGCCCGCACGACCGAAACGTAGTAGTCGCCGTCGAACGCGGGGTGGATCCCGCCCTGGAGGCAGATCTCGGTCGCGCCCCGGTCCCACGCCTCGACCGCGCGCCGGACGATCTCGCTGTGCGGGACGAGGTAGGGCTCGCCGCGGAGGTTCGCCGCCAGCTTCCCCTTCGAGAAGGCGCAGAAGCCGCAGCGGAAGTAACAGACGTTCGTGTACTGGACGTTGCGCGTGACCACGTAGGTGACGACGTCGCCGTTGACCTCGCGGCGAAGGCGGTCGGCCGCCGCGAGCACCCGCTGGCGCTCCTCGCCCCGCGTCCGGAAGAGCCGCACGATCTCGTCCTCGCCGAGCTCGTCGCGGCTGTCGAGCGGCAGGGCGTCGCGCGAGACGACAAAGGGCAGCGAGCCCGTCTCGCCGGGCGACCAGGCATCCTCGCGTGCGAAGCCGAGCGAATCGGCCGCCTCGAGCACCCGCGGCAGCACGCCCGCGTCGACCCACTCCGCGTCGATGTGGCCCGGGTAGACGGTCAAGCGCGGCGCCAGCTCGAGGCCCCGGCTCGCGGTCGCCGCGCGGAGCAGCTCGAGCTCGGGCCACGGCGCCTCAGGGTTGACGTGGTCGATCGTCACCGGCGAGACCCCGCCCCAGTCGTCGATGCCGGCGTCGAGCAAGGTTGCGAAGTCCTCGGTCAGATTCGGCGGTGCCTGGAGCGCGACCGTGTCGGGAAGCAGGAGCCGGGCCGCCGCGATCGTCCACAGGAGCTCCTCGAGGGGCGGCTCCGGAGCGGCCGCCATGCGCGTTCCCGGCTTGGCCCGGAAGTTCTGGACGATCACCTCCTGCACCTGGGGGCCGGCCGCCGCGATCGCCTGCAGCGCCTCGAGCCGCTCGAGGCGCGTCTCGCCGATCCCGATCAGGATCCCGGTGGTGAAGGGCACGCGGGCCTCGCCGGCGAGGCGAAGCGTCTCGAGCCGCGGCCCGGGCCGCTTGTCGGGCGAGCCGAAGTGGGCGCCGCCCCGCTCCGAGAGGCGCTCCGAGGTCGTCTCGAGCATCATCCCCATCGAGGCGGAGACCGGGCGGAGCAGCTCGAAGTCGGCGGTGCCAAGCACGCCCGGGTTGAGGTGGGGCAGCAGCGAGGTCTCCTGGAGAACGGCCCGGGCGGCCTCGGCGAGGTACTCGATCGTGGTCTCGAAGCCCAGCGCCGCGAGCTCCTCGCGTGCCGCCCGGTAGCGAAGCTCAGGCTTGTCGCCCAGCGTGAAGAGCGCCTCGCGGCACCCGGCCCGCTCGCCGGCCCTCGCGACCTCGAGGACCTCCTCGATCGTCATGAAGGCGCGCTCGCCCCGTCTCGGGGGCCGGGCGAAGGTGCAGTAGTGGCAGACGTCCCGGCAGAGCTTCGTCAGCGGGATGAAGACCTTCGGGCTGTACGTCACGAGCGAGCCGCTGCGCCCGTCACGAATCGCCCGTGCCTCGGCCATCAGCTCCTCGAGCGGACGGTCGACCAGGCCGAGGGCGTCGCTCATCGAACGCCCTCGGCCGGAGGAGCTACCCGCTGAGTCGGTGTTCCTCGCTGACACGGTGTCACTCGCTGACATGGTGATCGGCTGCCGTCGCAAGCCGCCAGTGTGCCTCGCAGGTCAGCCGTCGAGCCCGTAGGCGGTGACGTGACGGGGCGAGACCCGGCCTGTCACGCGAACCTCGCCAGGGCCCATCCACTCCTCGGGATAGTCCTTCCCCTGGTACTTGTTCGAGAGCCGGTCGATCATCGCCTTGCCGCCTTCGGCTGTCAGCGTCGCCGGCCCGCTGACCGACAGCCACTGGTACGGGTTCTCGGGGTTGACGATCGTGACCGACACCTCGGGGTTCGCCTTCACGTTGCGCTCCTTGGCACGGCCCTCGGCCGTGTTGAAGACGATGTCGCCGTTGTCCTCGTCCACCCAGACGACCGTCGAGTGCGGCGTGCCGTCGGGGCGGATCGTCGTGACGACCGCGTAGTAGGGGTTCTTGATGAAGCTGCGGTGCGTCTCGCTGAGCGATGCCATGGACGAGCTCCTCTCGTTGTCACATGCGTGCAGCCGCATGATGCAGCAAAGGGGGCGGGCTGTGCGCTCTCACTTGACACTTGCGCCCGCACTTTTCTCGGCTCTTTGCGGCTCCGCGCATGGCCGCCGGGTGTCGTTCCGGTGACGATCGGGTGGCACGAGGCCGAAAGAGGCAGGGGACGGCCGGTACCGGGTGTACATCGAGACGAGTGGCCAGCTGCGACCTGCACGTCCACACCGTCTACTCCACCGACAGCGGCAACTTCGCGCTGCGGCGGGCGCGCCTCGGGGAGTCGTTCACGGCGCCCGAGCGGGTCTACCAGACCTGCCTCGCCCGCGGGATGAGCTTCGTCACGATCAGCGACCACAACACGCTCGACGGCGCGCTGCGCATCGCCGACCGGCCGGGCACGTTCCTCTCGGTCGAGGTGACGACGCGGTTCCCCGAGGACGACGTGCCGCTCCACGTCCTCGTCTGGAAGCTCTCCGAGGAGGATCACCGCGACCTGCAGCCCTTGAGACCGTCGGTCTACGAGCTCGCCGCCTTTCTGCGCGAGCGGCGGCTGCATCACGCGCTCGCCCATCCGCTCTACCGGATGGGAGCTCCGCTCACGGTCTCGCACGTCGAGCGGCTGATGCTCCTCTTCGGCGTCTGGGAGGGGCGAAACGGCGCGCGGCCCGAAGGCTCGAACACGCTTGCCTGCCGGCTCGCCGCGGCCGCGACGCCCGACTACCTCTCGAAGCTCGCGGAGCGTCACGGCATCGAGCCCGCGCATCCCGGCCCGATCGGCCTCACGGGCGGCTCCGACGACCACGGCGCGCTCGACATCGCCACGACCTGGACCGAGGCTCGCGGGGAGACCATCGACGGGTTCCTCGATTCCGTCTCTGCCGGGGAGAGCTGTCCCGGCGGCGAGCACGGCTCCGCCGTCAAGCTCGCCCACGCCGTCGGTGCGCTCGCGCTCAACGCCTACCGCGCCGACGGGCGCGCGCTGCCTCCGTTCCTGGCCGACGGAGTCGCTCCGCTCTTCGACGATCCGCAGGCGGGGCCGGAGCGGCACGACGACATCGTCGAGGCAAGTGCGACGATGGCCCGGCTTCTGGGCGAGCAGGCACGAGATGGGGGCGTCGGCCTCGACGCATTGCCGAGCCTCGGCCCACGCCTGGGCGCGCTCCTGCTTGCGGGCGGGCTCGAGCTTCCGTACCTCTCGTCGCTCAGGCATCACACCGGGACGCGACGCGACGTCGCCCAGATCGAGCAGGCGTTCTTCGGCATCTCGCGGGCCGGCCGCGAGGCGCGGGCGCTCGTCTTCACCGACACCTTCGCCGAGACCAACGGCGTCGCCGGGACGATGCGGCGGCTTGCGGCGCAGGCCACGGCCGGCGAGGCGTCGCTGAAGATCGTGACGGCGGGCGCCCACGTCGACGCCGCGCCGTGCGTGATCCCGATCGAAGCCGACTGGTCGTTCCCGCTTCCCGCGTACACGAGCATCGAGCTCAACTTCCCGCTCCTGACGAAGGTGCTGGCCCGGGTCGAGGCCGAGTCGCCGGACGTGATCCATGTCGCGACGCCGGGGCCTGTGGGGCTGTGCGGGCTCGCGGCGGCCAGGCTGCTCGAGCTTCCCCTCGTCGGCTCCTACCACACCGAGCTCGGGCCCTACGCGCTCCACCTGACCAAGGACGCGCTCGTGTCTGACACGCTCTCCCTGTACGTCGACTGGTTCTATCGCCAGTGCACCCATGTGCTCGCGCCGACGCACGCCGTCGCCGCGCAGCTTCGAAGCCGCGGCCTCGACGGGCGCGTCGGAGTATGGGGGCGCGGCGTGGACGCGGCGCTCTTCAATCCGGATCGACGGTCCGAGGAGCGGCGCCGGCTCCTGCTCGAGCGCGGCGAGCTGCTCTTCCTCTCGGTCGGGCGGGTCTCGCAGGAGAAGCGGCTCGACGTGCTGCTGAACGCGTTCGAGCGTGTCCGCGCCCACGTGCCGAGCGCCCGTCTCGTGATCGCTGGCGACGGTCCCGCGCGCGAGTCCTTCCAGGAGCGGGCGCCGGGCGGTGTGAGGTTCGTCGGGGAGCGGCACGGAGAGGAGCTCGCGGAGCTCTACGCGAGCGCCGACGTCTTCTGCTTCCCCAGCACGACGGATACCTTCGGCCAGGTGCTGCTCGAAGCAGGCGCGAGCGGCCTGCCGATCGTCGCGGCCGCGGCCGGCGGGGCCTCCGAGCTCGTGTCCCACGGCTCGAGCGGGCTGCTCGTCGCGGCCGACGATCCAGCTGCGTTTGCCGACGCGCTCCATACGCTCGCGCTCTCGCCGGTCTCCCGCGCCCGCCTCGGTGCGGGTGCACGCGACTCGGCGCTCGCCCGAAGCTGGGAGCACTCGCTCGGCGAGCTTCGCGCCGCCTACGCCCTCGTGAGCGGCCGTCAGCCCGTCTCGGGCCGGGAGCCACTTCACGTCTGACACCGTCTTGGGGCGACGGCTCGACCTGACGGTCACGGCTGTGGCACTCTCAGCCGATGTCGACGATCGCAGAGCAGCTCTTCCTGCCCGGATTCGGCGCCCGCAGCTCGCTCTACCGCAGGGGGCTCGGGCCGGGATGGAGCACGCTCGAGATCCCCGAGCCGGCTGTCGGGTCGGGGGCGCTCGCCTGGCGGCGGGCCTGGATCGACGCCGAGCTTGCGCGCAGGACCGGCCCGGTCGCCCTCGCGGGGCACTCGATGGGCGCCGCGCTCGCCATCTGCGCCGCCGCAGCCTGGCCGGGCAAGGTGGCGAGCCTCGTGCTGATCGCGCCTGCGGGGCTGCCGCTCGTGAAGCCGATCAGGAGGAGCCTGGCCGAGTTCTGCGCCCAGGTCGCCGGTGGGCGCTACCCGCTCGCCGAGGCCGCCTGGTCGGTGCGCTCCGTGCTCGCCGCCCCCCGGAACGCGCTTCGTCTCGCTCGTGGCGTCCAGCGCGCCGACCTCTCGGAGGAGATGCGGTGCGTCGGCGCGGCGGCGATCCCGACGACGGTGATCGGCTGCACGAGCGACACGCTCGTCACCCCGGCGCAGTGCCGGCAGGTCGCGGAGCTCCTCGGCGCCACCTACCGGGAGCTTCGGCTCGACGGCGGGCACATGTGGATGCTGGATGAGTGGCGCCTCTTCTCGGGCCTCCTCGCCGGCACCTGGTGAGCGCAGGGCGCCGTGCGGCTCCGTCGCAGCTATGACCTGCAGCAGCGGCTGACCCTGCTTCTCGTCTCCGCGGTCGCGACCGTCCTCCTGACCCGATCGTTCCTCGCGGCGACCGGCTACCCCCAGGTCGGGAGCTCGACGCTCCATATCGCCCACGTGCTGTACGGCGGGCTCCTCCTGCTGGCGGCGCTGATCGCGACGCTCGCCTTCCTCGACCCGGCCGCGAAGCCGGTCGCGGCGGTCGTCGGCGGGATCGGCTTCGGCCTCTTCATCGACGAGGTCGGCAAGTTCGTGACCAAGGACGTCAACTACTTCTACAAGCCGGCGATCGCGATCATCTACGTGACGTTCGTCGTGCTCTTCGGCGTCGTGCGGCTGCTCGCCCGCCGAGGGTTCAGGCCCGACGAGGCACTGCTGATCGGGCTCGATTCGCTCGAGCATGCCGCGGTCGGGACGCTCACCGACGAGCGGCGCGCCCGCACGCTCGCTCTCCTCGAAGAGATCGGGGACGGGAACCCGCTCGCCGACGGAGTCCGTGAGCTCCTGCGCCGTGCGCGCACCGAGAGCGAGCAGCCGGGACCGGCCGAGCGGCTGGTCGGCTGGGGGCGGCGGATGTGGCCGCGCCTCGTCGCGCACCCGCGCTTCCGCGCGCTCATCTTCGCGCTGCTCGCCGCCGGTGTCGCCGTCTCGATCGGCGAGACGGGATGGCTCCTGCGCCACGGGGTCGGGCGCCTGTCCTTCAGCGGTCGCGCCTACACGGTGACGACGCTCGTGGCCGACGGGATGCTCGTCGTGGGCGCGCTTCTCCTCGAGCGCTCGCTGCTCGCCTCGTTGCACTGGTACGACCACGCGGTGCTGCTCCAGCTCGTCGTCGGCCAGGTGTTCCTCTACAGCTCCGAGCAGCTCGCGGCCACGCTCAACCTCCTGGCTCTGCTCGTGCTCTGGTTCCTGATCCGCTGGGGGATCCACTTCGAGAGCGCCTCGGCGCCGGGTGGACGCCTCCGCTCGAACGCCGAGGCCGCGACTGCTGCCTAGAGCGAGATCGTCGCCGAGCGACCGAGAGGCTTGCCGGCCGGGTCGAGTGCGACGGCGGCGGCAACGCTCGCGCCTGCGGGCCGCGCGAGCGGGGTCTCGAAGCCGCTTCGCGGCGTCGTCGACCGCGCCGTGATCGCGTCGGCGCGTGAGCCGGCGAGGAGCTGCCAGGCGTGGACGCCCGTGGCGCCGTTCCAGCTCACGTACATCATCGAGCCTGCCGGATCGGAAGCGAGCCTCGGCGGCTCGGCGGGAGTCGCCGTCCAGGGGAACCTGAGGGTGCGGTAGTTCTGGCCCCCGTGAGGGAGCTTCGCGTCGAGCACGATCGCCCCGTCGGCGGTGTACTCGGTGTAGTAGGGCTCGGTGCCCCAGCCGACGAGGACGTTGCCGTTGGGCTGGGCCTGGACGCTCCCGAACGCGTGGGCGAGCATCTTGGGCCGGTGCGTGTAGGCGTGCACGAGGCTCGCCCGCATCCGCTTCTGGTCGAGAGCGAGAACGAGGCCGCGCGACTGCGGCAGCACCTGCGGGTCGTCCTCGTTGTCGAAGACGCTGACCACGTTCCCGTCGCCATGATGACGTGCGTCGTGCTGCCAGGCAAAGCGCGTGCCGGGGCCCATGGCGAAGTCGCTGCGCTTGCCGCCGAGGCGCCAGAGCACCTTGCCGGAGCCGCGGTCGACCTTGTAGACGGTCCAGGTGTTGCGCGCGCAGACGAGGAGATTGCCGTCGGCGTCGAGGTCGATCGCGTTGACGTGGAAGTAGTCGAAGGCCGGGGCCACCTTCGAGTACGACTCGGTCAGCTTCACGTGGTCGAGGCTTCGCCACTCGAAGAGCACGCGCGCGCTCGGCACCGCGAGCTCCTGGACGATCCCTTCGATCACGCGGCCCCGCCCGCTGCCGACACTGGAACGATCGACCGTCGGGATGTCGTAGGCGGTCACGAGCGCCGTGCCCGTCGGTGTGAGGATCAGCTCGTGCAGGTCGGACTCGAGGCCGTTCCCGGCCGGGAAGCGCGCGATCTCGCGATACGCCCGGTCGAACACGACGTGCTCGCCGATCCCGAGCCCGTGCCTGGTCTTGCCCTCCCACCAGGTGAGCACCGGCTCGCCGCGGTAGAGCGCGGCCCGGAAGTTCGTCACCGTCTGGGGGACGGTCGGGTGGAACCACACCGGCTCACCGCTGTCGTCGGCGATCAGCGCGCCTCGCTGCCCGGGGCCCGACGAGGGGCCGAGGAAGAGAAGCCCCGGGGCGGTCTCCCCCGAGCGGCGAACGACCGTCAGCTTCGGCGGGATCAGGTCGGGCCGCGAGACGAACCGCAGCTCGTTCGCGCCGGATGCCGCTGCCGCCGCCGTCTGGCCGGGCAGGCGGCCGCCGAGGACGAGGCCCGCGCCGACCCCGGCCGTCCGGGTGAGCAGCGCGCGCCGGTCGAGCCGCGCCGACCAGGGCGACGTCTCACGTGTCGACACGTTTCGGGGCCGCGTCGTAGAGCGTCGCGAGCTGCTGCCGAAGCGAGGTCAGCTGCGTCGCGTAGGCCGGGTCCGACACGACGTTCCGGAGCTCCCAGGGGTCGGTGCGCAGGTCGTAGAGCTCCCGCCAGCCGTGGTAGCGGTACTGGACGTAGAGGTACCGCGGCGTGCGGATCGCGATGTAGGGCGGCGGCCCGCCCGAGCGGAGCTTGTTCTTCCCGAGGTACTCGATCAGGTAATCGTGACGCCACGGGATCACCTTGCCGCGGAGCATCGGGGCGAAGCTCCGGCCGTCCTGCGGAAGCCCCGGCTTGATTCCGGCGAGGGAGGCCACCGTCGAGGCGAAGTCGATGTTGAGGACCGGCTCGCTGTTGAACGTGCCGTTCGCCGTCGTCCAGGGCGTGCGCACGATCAACGGGACGTGGGTCGAGGGACGGTACGGCCAGAGCTTCCCGCCCAGACGGTGCTCGCCCCAGAGAAAGCCGTTGTCGCTCGTGTAGACGATCACTGTCCGGTCGAGCTCGTGCCGCTGGGCCAGCGTGTGCACGATCTGCTTGACCGACCGGTCGAGCGAGAGGAGCGACTCGAGCTGGTGGCGGCGGACGTCGTCGGTGTAGGCGACCCCCGCCTTCGTCAACGAGCGCGAGTGCCACGAGGCCCACGGCTCCGACGAGATGTTCGGCTGGTTCAGCGACGGTGCGTGGAACGCCGGGAGGCGATCGAGCTTTCCCATGTCCTCCGGGGCCGGGGTCGCAGGGAGGTGAGGCGCCACCGGCGCGAAGTAGAGGAAGAAGGGGCGCCGCGCCGAGCGCAGGAACGACACCGCGCGCTTGGTGAGGACGGTGGTCGAGTAGTCCGAGGGCTTGTTCCCGAAGTGGGCGATCCGGCCGTTCTCGTTGAGCTTGTAGTCGTAGTACTTCTCGAGCGGAACGCTGTCCATGGCCTGCCAGTCGTCCCAGCCCGGCGGGACCTGGTTGTGCCCGTCGAGGCTGTAGTCGTTCAGATACTTGCCCACGAGTGCCGTCTCGTAGCCCGCGTGGTGGAGCCAGACGGCGAGGTCGGAGCTCTCGTTGAACGACGGGTAGCCGTGCGGGCCGAAGTTGTCGGTGACGCCGGTGTGGTGGGAGTACTGGCCGGTGAGGATGCTCGCCCGCGACGGCCCGCACTCCGAGGTCGTGACGTCGAAGTTCGTGAACGTGACGCCGTGCGCGGCCAGGAGATGCCGGACGTTCTTCGTCACCGTGTTGCCCTCGACGCGCTCGTCGTCGCTGAGGATGAACACGAAGTTGAGCCGCGGCTTCGTTGTCTGCGCCGACTCGGTGTGAGTCGAGGCTGCTCGGGCCGCCGAGACACTTGCGACGAGCACGCCAAGCGTCGAGACCGCGAGGAGGACGGCCGTCCTCGAGATGAGGCCGCGGGGGCCATACATCCACAGTCCTCCTGGCAAGACGACATGACCCCTCATCCGGAGCCGTCACGTTGCCCGACCGCAAACGGCCGTGGATTACGGCCGGGCTAAGCGACGGTTAGCTGGTTACGGCTTCGCTAAGGCGCGATTAACCGGCGACAGCGAAGTAACCGACGAAGCAATTAACCGACGACAGCGACGGGCGGGTCGCGGCCGGCCCGCCCGTCGATCGCCTCTCACCCTCCGCTGATGGCCGCGACGACATGGACGCGCGAGTGCTCGGCGAGCGGCGTGTCGAGGTCGCCGCGCTCCTCGTCGACGTAGACGTGGATGTGGGGGCGGAGCGCCGGCCCCGGCTCGCACAACCGGTCGCGGACGCCGGGCCAGCGCTCGTCGAGCCGCGCGATCGCCTCGCCGACCGAGGGCGCATCGAGGGTCACCCGGCGCGGCAGGTCGCTGAAGAGCGGCATCAGCGTTCTCGGAAGCTGCAGCTCGGCCACCCGGGCTCCCTAGTCGACCACCGCGGACTCGACCGACCAGATCGGCGGCAGGTAGCTCGCGATCTCGCCCCAGCTCTCGCCCTCGTCGGTGCTTGCGAAGAGCTGCCCGGTGCTCGTCCCGAAGTAGAGCCCGGGCTCCTCGTCGCGGTCGATCGTCATCGCGGCCCGGAGCACGCCGACATGCGCGTCGCGCTCCGGGAGGCCCCGGTCGAGCCGCTGCCAGCTCGAGCCCGCATCGCGCGTGCGCCAGACCGCCGCGTGACCGTCGGGCATGCAGCGCGCATGGTCCGGGTCGAGCGGGATCACGTAGAAGGTGTCACGGTCATGGGGGTGAGTCGCCGCCGCGAAGCCGAACTCGCTCGGGAGGCCGTCGGTGATCTCGACCCACGAGTGGCCGCAGTCGTCGCTTCGATGCATGCCCACGTGGTTTTGCTGGTACATCCGGTCGGGGTCGGCCGGCGAGCGCACCAGCCGGTGCACGCAGAAGCCGACCTCCTCGTGCGGCCTCGGCCAGTCCGCCCGCAGGCCGCGGTTCCTCGGCGTCCAGGACGAGCCGCCGTCGGCGGTCTCGAACACGCCGACGCCCTGCACGATCGCCCAGAAGCGCGACGGATCGTCCCGGTCGGGCATGAGCGCCGAGATCCCGAGGTGCCCTGGCGGCTGGCTCCCCGGATCGTCCCACTCCTCGCTCCCGGGCTGGCCCGCGAGCGTGCTCAGCACCGACCACGTCTCCCCGCGGTCGTCGCTCGCAAAGATCCCGGGCGCCTCGACCCCGACGAGCACGCGGCCGCCGGTGACGGCCAGGGTGGAGACCTTCGAGACCTTGCGCCCTCCGTCGGCCTCGTAGCCGAGCCCCTCGCTCGAGTGCGTCCAGGTCTCACCGAGGTCGTCGCTCCGCCAGACCGCCGAGCCGTGCCACTCGCTTGCCGCCGCCGCATAGATCGAGCCGGACTCGGCGTCGTAGATCGCGTGGTACACCGGCCAGCTCTCGCAGAACGGCCCCCGCATGCTCCACGACCGCCGGTCGTCGCTCTCGAGCAGGAAGCACCCCTTCCGGGTACCGACGAGAAGCAGCGTCCGAGACATCTTCACCTCCGAGGTCGAAAGGATTCGAGTGTTGAGACGGGCGGGGCGCCCGTAATTCATCGCAGATCGAACGGCGTTCCGAGAATTTCTTTCGATCGAGCGATGAGTTTCAGGGCCGCCGGCCGTCTGAGAGGGCATGTCACAGACACTGGCTCTACAGACACGGGGCCCACGGACACTGGCTCGCCGCGTAGGATCGGAGGCCGTGGACTCGCAAGTGAGTGCCGCTGCGGGGTTCGCCCAGCTCGAGACGCACCGGTCGGAGCTGACGGCGTACTGCTACCGGATGCTCGGCTCGCCGTTCGATGCCGAGGACGCCGTCCAGGAGACGCTGATGCGCGGCTGGCGTGGCCTCGAGCGCTTCGAAGGCCGCTCCGCGCTGCGTTCGTGGCTCTACCGGATCGCGACCAACGTGTGCTTCGACATGCTCGAGGCCTCGGGACGCCGCGCGCGGCCGATGGACCTCGGCCCCGCCCAGGAGCCGGTGGTCGAGAACCTTCACACCCGGCCGGAGGCCGTCTGGATCGAGCCGATCCCTGACCCGGCCGACGTCGCCGTCGAGCGCGAGACGATCAGGCTCGCGTTCGTCGCGGCGCTCCAGCATCTGCCGCCCCGCCAGCGGGCCGTGCTGATCCTCGCCGAGGTGCTCCGCTGGCAGGCGACCGAGATCGCCGAGCTGCTCGAGACCTCGGTCGCGTCGGTCAACAGCGCGCTCCAGCGCGCCCGGGCGACGATGGCCTCCACGGACATCGCCCCGGCCGACAGTGGCGAGGTCGACCGCGAGCTGCTCGAGCGCTATATCGCCGCCTTCGAGGCCTACGACATGACGGCGCTCACCTCGCTGATCCGCGAGGACGCGAGCCAGTCGATGCCGCCGTTCGACATGTGGCTCGCGGGGCGCGACGACATCCTCACGTGGTGGTTCGGCCCGGGGATCGGCTGCCAGGGCTCGCGGGTGCTGCCGGCGGGGTCGGCGAACGGCTCGCCGGCCTTCGGCCAGTACAAGCCGAGCCCGGACGGCGGCCACGAGCCGTGGGCGCTCCAGGTGCTGGAGCTCTCGGGAGATCGGATCGGGGAGCTCACCTTCTTCCTCGACACGGCGCGGCTCTTCCCGCTGTTCGGGCTGCCGGCTCGTATCTAGCCACCCAAGAGCGGCTCGGCGAGGCCCATGAACGCGATCAGGTCGGCGAGCTCGGCAGAGGCGTTCACCAGCCGGAGCTGCCGGCCCCGGCGCCTGGCCGCGACCTGTATCAGCCCGAGTGCCTCGACGCTTGCAGCGTCGGCTCGAAGGCCCGCGACGTCGCACAGCGCCACCGGGGCGGCCTGACGCTCGAGGAGGGCCACCGCGCGCCTTCCCACCTCGGCGACTTGCTCGGGCGTGAGCTGACCCGAGACTGAGATGCCGGTCGTACCGGGCGATACGGTGGCCATCTCCGATCAGACCCGCGCGCACGGCGAAACTCATCGGTCGCAGCGCATCACTATTTACATCTGTTGCAAACGGGGTAGGATCGAGCTCGTGGCTGCTGTCACGTTCGAGGGGTTGACGAAGACCTACCCGGACGGGACGACTGCGGTCAATGCGCTCGACCTCTCGATCGGCGACGGCGAGTTCATGGTGCTCGTCGGGCCGTCCGGCTGCGGCAAGACCACAGCCCTGCGCATGGTCGCCGGGCTCGAGGACATCTCGGGCGGCGTGATGCGCATCGGAGACCGCGTCGTCAACCACGTCCCCTCGCGCGACCGGGACATCGCGATGGTCTTCCAGAGCTACGCCCTCTACCCGCACCTGTCGGTCTACGAGAACATCGCCTTCGGCCTCAAGATCAAGAAACTGCCGAAGGCGGAGATCGAGAAGCGGGTCGCCAACGCGGCTCGCATCCTCGGCCTCGAGCCGTTCCTCAAGCGCAAGCCGCGCGCCCTCTCGGGCGGGCAGCGCCAACGCGTCGCGATGGGGCGCGCGATCGTGCGCGAGCCCTCCGCGTTCCTGATGGACGAGCCGCTCTCGAATCTCGACGCCAAGCTGCGCGTTCAGATGCGGGCCGAGATCGCCGCGCTGCAACGCGAGCTCGGGGTGACGACGATCTACGTCACCCACGACCAGGTCGAGGCGATGACGATGGGCGATCGCGTCGCCGTGATGCGGAAGGGCGAGCTCCAGCAGGTCGCGGATCCCCAGACGCTCTACGACCGCCCGGTCAACCTCTTCGTCGGCGGCTTCATCGGCAGCCCCGCCATGAACATGGTCGAGGCGACGCTCGAGCGGCAAAACGGCACCTACGTCGCGAACCTCGGCGACCAGTCGCTCGAGATCGGCCCGGAGACGGTCGCAGCCCGGCCGGCTCTTTCGGGCTACCTGGGCCAGACGGTCGTGCTCGGGATCCGGCCCGAGGACCTCGAGGACGCGGCGCTCGCAACCGACGTCCCGGCGGGGCGCCGGCTCAGGGGGTCGACCGAGCTGACCGAGGCGCTCGGCTCCGAGATCATGGTCCACTTCGGGATCAAGGCTCGTCACGCGGTCACCGAGGACGTGCGCGAGCTCGCGCAGGACGTCGGCGACGAGCGGACCGTCACTCAGCTGGCCGAGGCCGACAAGGCGACGTTCGTCGGGCGTTTCAGCCCGCGCTCGCGGACACGCATCGGCGAGGCGCTCGAGGTTGCGGTCGACGGGCGCTCGCTCCACTTCTTCGATCCGAAGACGGGCCTGGGGATCTACGGCGCAGGCGAATCAGCAACGGAACCATCAGGGGAACCATCAGGGGAACCCGGAGAGAAAGGAGCCGCATCGTGAAGAACCGCTACGTGCTCAGTGCAGGCACCGTGGCAGTGATCGTGCTCGTCGCAGCTTTGGCAGCGGCCGCGGGTGGGAGCGCGAAGACGTCAGCGGGCACGAAGGCCGCGGCCGTCTCGGGCACGATCTCGTTCGACGGCATCTGGACGGCCTCGTCGGGCCAGACGCAGTTCCAGGACGTGATCAACGCCTTCGAGAAGAAGTACCCGGGCGTCCATGTCAACTACAAGCCGGTCGGCAACAACCTGCCGACGGTGCTCTCGACGGCCGTCGCCGGCGGCAACCCGCCGGACATGGCCGACATCGCCCAGCCTGGGACCGTTGCGCAGTTCGCGGCCGAGGGAAAGCTGAAGCCGATCACCTACGCGAAGTCCGTGATCGCCCAGAACTTCACCCCCGGCTTCGCGCAGCTCGGCCAGTACAGCGGGAAGCTCTACGCCCTCCCGTTCAAGGCCGCGAATAAATCGGTCGTCTGGTACAACGTGCCCGCGTTCAAGGCAGCCGGCGTCACTCCGCCGAAGACCTTCGCGCAGCTCCTCACGGACGCCAAGACGATCCAGGCGTCGGGGACGCCGGCCTACTCGATCGGCGGCGCCGACGGGTGGACGCTCACCGACATGTTCGAGAACATCTACCTGCGGACGTTCGGTGCGGCGAAGTACGACGCGCTGAGCCAGCACAAGATCAAGTGGACCGATCCGTCGGTCAAGACGGCGCTCACGACGATGGCGAAGATCATCGGCGACACGTCGAACGTCGCGGGCGGCACGAGCGGTGCCCTCCAGTACGGGTTCAACGACTCGGTGACAAACGCGTTCGCGACGCCACCCAAGGCGGCGATGGTGTTCGAGGCCGACTTCGTCGGCGGCGTGATCACCTCGTCGACGAAGGCGAAGGCCGCGACCGGGTTCAACACGTTCACGTGGCCGTCGATCACCCCGGGCCCCGACGCGAGCGCGGTCGAGATCGCGGGCGACCTGTTCGTCACCTTCCGCGACAACCCGGCGATCGAGGCGTTCGTGAAGTACCTCGCAACGCCGCAGGCCGCGGAGATCTGGGCGAAGCAGGGCGGTTTCGGCACGGGGAACAAGCACGTGCCGGCCTCGATCTACCCCGATGCGATCACCCGGGCGACCGAGGCGCCGATCTCGTCGGCGAAGGCCGTCGTGTTCGACATGTCGGACGAGCAGCCGCCCGCGTTCGGCGCAACGACAGGCCAGGGCGAGTGGGGTCTTTTCCAGCAGTTCCTGAAGAACCCGAAGAACATCTCGGGGATCCAGAGCAAGCTCGAGAGCGCCGCGGCCGCGGCGTACAAGAAGTAGGGACGTGAGCGCTGGGGGAATCACAGCGGAGCCGCCGGTCGCGGCGGCTCCGCTCCCCGGCGCCGAGCCGGGCAGGCTCGGCAGGTACCTGACCGGCGCGATCTTCCTTGCGCCGGCGCTGCTCCTACTCGCGGTCTGGATGGCCTACCCGGTCGTCTACACGATCGTCCGGAGCTTCTTCGGGCAGCACGGGTTCCTGGGCTCGTGGGTCGGGATCGACAACTACAAGACCCTCTTCACGACCTCGTCGCTCCGGACCGCGATCAAGAACAACGCGATCTGGGTGGCGGTCGTGCCGGCGCTCGTGACGGCCTGCGGGCTCGTCTTCGCCGTGCTCACCGAGCGCGTCCGGTGGGCGGTGGCCTTCAAGACCGCGGTCTTCCTGCCGATGGCGATCTCCGCGTTCGCCACCGGCGTGACCTGGCGGATCATGTACCAGCAGGACCCGGGCCTCGGCGCGATCAACGCCCTCGGCAAGACGGTCGACGGCGTCATCCATCCCGCCGGCGTGCTGTCCTCGGCGTTCCCGTCGACGCCGGCGCTGCAGACCGGGCCGGGTGGCTCGATCGTGCTCAAGACCCCGCTCTCTCCGGGCGGGGTCGCCGTGCTCGGCCTGACAGGGATCCCGCCCGACAGCGTCCCGAGCGGGGCGGTACAGGCAGTGAAGCCGGCCGCGAAGCCCGGGGAGATCACAGGCGTCGTCTGGCGCGACTTCAAGCCCGGCGGGGGCAAGGCCGGCGTGGTCGAGAAGGGCGAGCTCGGGCTGCCCGGAGTGACCGTGGTGCTCGACTCGGCCGCCGGCAAGAAGGTCGCCTCGGCCAAGTCCGCTTCCGACGGCACCTTCGCCTTCGCGGACGTCGCTCCGGGGAGCTACCGGGCGGCGATCGGCTCGCAGACCTTCGCCAAGCCCTTCGGCGGCTTCGCGTGGCTCGGGACGAAGCTGATCACCCCCTCGCTCCTGATCGCCTACATCTGGATCTGGGCCGGGTTTGCGATGGTGGTGATCGGCGCCGGCCTCGCTGCGATGCCGCGCGACGTCCTCGAGGCGGCGCGCACCGACGGCGCGACCGAGTGGCAGGTCTTCCGGCGGGTGACCGTTCCCCTGCTTGCCCCCGTCCTGAGCGTCGTCTTCGTGACGATGATCATCAACGTCCTCAAGGTCTTCGACATCGTCTACGCCCTCGCGCCCGAGTCGACCCAGCAGAACGCCAACGTGATCGCTCTCGCGATGTACTACACGGCCTTCCAGGGCGGCGGGAACTTCGGCGTCGGCTCGGCGATCGCGGTCTTCCTGTTCCTGCTCGTCGTCCCGGTGCTGCTCCTCAACATCCGGCGCTTCCGGAGGGAGCTCTAGCGGTGGCGGCCGTCGCCGAGACCGTCGTGGTCGTGCCGGCACCGCGCGACGCGCGGGCGGCCAAGATCCTACGCGCGATCGCGCACACGCCCGTGCACCTCGTGCTCCTCCTGATCGGCTGCCTCTGGCTCGTGCCGACGATCGGGCTCTTCATCACCTCGATCCTCCCGGCCTCGGCGCTGGCGTCGAAGGGCTGGTGGCAGATCTTCTCCAAGCCGAGCCTCGCCACCTGGTCGAACTACGACGCGCTCTTCCACAACCACGGCCTGCTGACGGCGCTGAAGACGACCGCCTACATCGCGGTCGGCAACACGGCGCTCGTCGTCATCCTCGGCGCGATGGCCGGGTACGCCTTCGCGTGGCTCGACTTCCCCGGGCGCGACTGGATCTTCATCGGGGTGATCGGCCTCCTCGTGGTGCCGCTGCAGATGGCCCTGATCCCGATGTTCCGGCTCTACGACACGCTCCATCTGTTCGACACGTGGGAGGGGATCGCCCTCTTCCACACCGCGTTCGGCCTGCCGTTCGCGATCTTCCTGCTGCGGAACTTCTTCGTCGGGTTACCCAAGGACATCCTCGAGTCGGCCCGCATCGACGGCGCCAGCGAGGTCGTGATCTTCGTGCGGCTGATCCTGCCGCTCGGGCTCCCGGCGATCGCGTCGCTCGCGATCTTCCAGTTCCTCTGGACCTGGAACGACCTTCTGGTCGCGCTCACCTTCGGGCAGAACACGACGCCGATCACGGTCTGGATCGCCGGCCAGCTGCGCGAGTTCGGCACGAGCATCGACATCATCGCGCCCGCGTCGTTCATCTCGCTCGTGATCCCGCTCTGCGTGTTCCTCGCCTTCCAGCGCTACTTCGTCCAGGGACTCCTCGCGGGCTCGGTGAAGTAGATGGCCGTCGCCGTCGTGGGATCCGGCCTGGCCGGTTTCACGGCGTACCAGGCCCTACGACGAAGCGGCCTCCCACCGGAGGAGATCGTCGTGTTCGGTGCCGAGAGCGACCCGGCGGGGCCGTTCAGGCGCCGGGCCGAGGCGATCCGGCAGCGGCAGATGCGGTCCGAGAGCGACGGCCACTGCCGGCCGACCACCTTCCCGGGCCTCGCCGTCTCGGCGGCGTTCCGGCGGCGCTCGCCGCGCCCGCTCCTCGCGACCGCGTTCGACCGGTACCACCCCTCCGTCGAGGAGTTCCTGACCCACGTCGAGAGGCTGCGGGAACGGAGCGGCTGGGACCGGAGCCTGCGGGGCGTCCGGATCGAGCGTGTCCGCGCGGTCGACGAGGGCTTCGAGCTCGACGGCGAGGGAGTCTTTCGCCACGTGCTGCTGGCTCCGGGCCACGCGGGGCTTCACGTGCCCGAGGAGCTGCGGGGCGACCGGCGGGTCGTGCACAGCTACGAGCCGCACTCGTACGCCCGCACCGTCACGGTGATCGGCGCGGGCCTCGCCGCGGCGACCGAGTGGCTGAACGCGCTCGCGGCCGGCTCCGAGGTCGTCTCGATCCGCCGGCGCGAGCCGCTTCGCGTGCCGCTGAACGTGCCGCGGGAGTACTTCTCCCGTCGGGGCCTCGCCTCGTTCCAGCGGCTCGGTACCGGCGAGCGCGCCGCGCGCCTCGAAGCCTTGCTCGCGCCGTCCTATCCGCCGGGGGAGTTGTACGACGCGCCGCTCGAACGGGCCGCCGCCGAGGGCCGGTTCCGAGTCGAGAGCTCGCTCAACGGCAGCGAGCAGGTGATCTGCGCCACCGGCTTCGTGCGCGGCTACCGGCACGACCGGCTGCTCGCGAGCCTCGTCGAGGAGCACGGGCTCGACACCTTCGGACGGTGGATCGTGCTCGCGCCGGACGCCACCGTTCCCATGCTCACCGACGAGAGGCGAACCCTCTCCCTGGCGGGCGCCTGCGCGCAGTGGGCGTTCCCGGCCGGCGACACCCTCGCCGGCGCGCGCTACGTCGCCCATGGCTTCGTGCGGAGGATCAGGGCATGTCGTACACGCTGAGGGGACGCCTCGAGTCGCGGCTCGCCGGGCTCCTGCCGGTCGTGGTCGCGGCCTTCATCCTCACCGGACTCGGCGCGCGCTGGTGGCCGGTCGAGGCGGCCGGGCTGATGGTCGGGCTCGGGATCCTCCTCGACACCGTCGTCTACGACCGGTTGCTCCACTACCAGCCGGGCTGGTTCGCGGCGCCCTTCGGCCTGCTCGAGCTGGGGCTGCTCCTCGGCGTGATGCCGGCCGCCGGCATCGTGGCGCCGCTCTGGCAGGCGGTCGCTCTCTTCGCGGCGGGGTGGCTCCTGGCGCAGGTGCTCGGGCACGTCGCCTTCCCGCTGGCCCGGCCCGCGTATGCGGAGGACGGCGGCGAGCTCGGCCGGCTCGGTGCGTTCTCGGTGGTCGCGCTCGGTGTCGCGCTCGCAGCGGCGGGAGGCACGGCCTACGCCGGCGAGCGGCCGGTCGTCCACCTCCAGGCCGGCGTGTTCCAGGGGCCGCTGGTGATCGACAGGCGGGAGATCCTCGTGGGCGAGCCGGGAGCGATCGTGCGCGGCGGCATCGTCATCCGCGCCGACGACGTGACGGTGAAGAACCTCGCCGTCGTCGGCGGTGAGAACGGGATCACGGTCGAGGGCGTGCACGGGACGATGCTCGACGGCGTCTCGGTGTCGGGCTCGAAGCTCGACGGGATCCACGTCCGGCTGGCCGGGATCGTGATCAAGAACTGCTCCGTGGACATGGCCGGCAATCCACTCGGCCAGGGCATCGACATCTCCTACAACATGGACATGGGGCTGAGCATGGTCGAGGGGTGCAACATCGTCGGCGGGATGGAGGGCATCACCACCCACTCCTCGATGACGATGATCATGCACGACCACGTCTCGGGCACGGAGCAGCACGGGATCTCGGTCACCGAGATGTCGATGGGGAGCGTCATGGACAGCGAAGTCAGCAACGCGAAGGGGATCGGCATCTACTGCAACGATCGCTCGATGTGCATGATCGAGCACAACACGGTCGTCGGGATGAAGCCGAACACCGCCTCGGGCAACACCTCGCTGCGCGGCGTCGGGGTGATGGCTGATTTCCAGTCCGAGGCCGACCTGCGTGGGAACCACATCAAGTCGAACCCGGTTCCGATGGGCGCGATCGTCGACTCGCAGATCGCCGCCACGCACTGAGAGCCTCTACGCGGCCGGCTCCAGCTGCCCGGAGGGGTGCCGATTAGGCCGAGGCGGGCGCGGAGGCGCGTACAACCAGCTCACCCGGCAGGACGACCCGTCGGCCCGCCTCCTCGAGGCGGCCGGAGATCCGGTCGATCAGGAGCTGCATCGCGAGGGTGCCGAAGGTCTCGGCCGGCTGGGCGATCGCGGTGAGGAAGGGATTGAGCTGCGGTGCGTAGGCGATGTCGTCGAAGCAGACGAGGCCGAGGTCGCGCGGTAGCTCGAGCCCTCGCGCCCGGGCCGCGTCCGCGACGCCGAGGGCGACGATGTTGTTGACGGCGAAGATGGCCGTCGGCGGCTGAGGAAGGTCGAGGAGGCCTCCGGCCGCGTCCCGTGCGGCGGCGGCGTCGATCGCGCTCGTCTCGACGACGAGGCGCGGGTCGAAGGCGATGCCGGCGTCCTCGAGCGCCCGGGTGTAGCCGGCCAGCCGCTCCCGGGCCGTCGAGACGGCGCCGGACTCGGTGATCAGTGCGATCCGCTGGTGCCCGAGCGCGACGAGGTGGTCGACGAGCTGCCTCGCTCCGCTGACGCCGTCGCCCTGGACGATGTCGCCGTGGTAGCCCGGAATCGTCCGGTCGACGAGCACGAAGGGGAGATGCCGCCGGTCGAGGGCGTTGAGCTTCGAGCCGGAGCCGTCTCCGGCCGGGGCGATGATCAGCCCCTCGACCTGGAAGGCGACCATGCCGTCGATGCTCGCGCGCTCACGATCGAGATCGCCGTGGCTGTTACCGAGGAGGACGTTGTACCCGGCCCGCCAGGCGACCTCCTCTGCGCCGCGCACGACGAGCGTGAAGAACGGGTTCGCGATATCCGGCACGATCACCGCGACGCTCTTGGAGCGGCGCTGGGTCAGGCCTCGCGCGAGCCCGTTGGGGACGTAGCCGAGCTCGGCGATCGCGGCCTCGACCCGGCGGCGCGTCGCGTCGGCCACGCGCGGCTTGGCATTCAGCACCCGGGAGACCGTCATCGCCGACACGCCGGCGAGCCGGGCGACGTCTCTGATCGTCGCCGGCACCGTGTTACCGTACCACAGTTAGAACATTACTTCTCGGTTAATCACAAAGATCTAAAGCCAAAGCATTGCGTTACCGATAACATAAGGTAGAAAGGAAGGAGGTTCACATGATCCGCGTCACCTACAAGCTCTTCCAGGCACTCGTCGGCCTCGAGGCCGGCCGCTCGTGCCGCTGCTGTGGCCAGTCGATCGTCGACAACGACCCGTTCGGCATGAGCGAGGGCGTCTGCCGGCCCTGCCGCTCCGCGGCATAGGGCCTTCGGGCCGTTAGCTCGAAAGCCGGCCGGCGCTCTCCTCGAGCGCCCAGCTCTGCCAGCGCACCAGGTCGGCCTGCTGCCGCCGGCGGGCGGTGAGCCGCGAGCCTGCCGCCGGGACCTTGCCCGGCTTCCCGATCAGGGCGAGCCCGATCGGGACCACCTCCGGCGGAAGCCCGAGGATCTCGTCGAAGATGCGCTTCTGGTCGGGGTGCCCGACGAAGGCGCTTGCGAGCCCCTCGTCGATCGCCGCCAGCAGGACCAGCATCATCAGGGCGCCCGCGTCGACGAACCAGTAGGGCACGGGCCAGGAGATCTCGCTGCCGCCCGTGGCTGCGAGCTTGTCGGGCTCGGTATAGCGCGCGTGGTACAGGGCCTCGTTGGCCGAGACGACGAGGTGGGCGGGGGCGTCGGCGATGAAGTTGCGCCCGCCGGAGGAGTAGTGCTCGTCGCCGAAGGCGTGCGCGATCTCGTGCCGCTTGTCGGCCTCGGTGACCACGACGATGCTCCCACCCTGGCTGAACCCGCCCGAGGGCGCGTGCCGGATCACGCCTGCGATCCGCTCGAGCTGATCGCGGGGGATCGGGTCCGGCAGGAAGGCGCGGTGCATCCGGCGGCGGCGCAGGATCTCGCGGAGCTCCACCTCCGCACCCTAGCTCGCTCCTCCGCGGCGAGCGCACGCCCGCCGAACAGGTGCGGCCGGGTGGCGAGGGACATCGTTCGCGTCCCTCGCCACCCGGCCGAGATGCAGCCCGGTCGGGCTCCTGCCTACCCGCTGGGCAGGGCGGCAGCCTGTGCGATCAGGTCCTTCGCCTGGGCTATCTGCAGCTCGGCCTGGATCGGGCTGATCGGATGGCCGTTGACCGCGGCCTGGTACAGCTCGTCCTTCATCTGCGACGCGAGCGCGTTTCGCTGCGTCGTCAGGCCCTGGATGTCGCCCTCGATCGTGTTGTAGACGGAGTCGTCGGTCGACTCGATCGCGAAGGTCGAGGCGGCGAGGGTCTGCTTCGAGAACGTCCCGAAGGGAGCGTTCAGGAGATCCTCTTCCTGCTCGAGCTGCGAGACCGTGCTCCCCGGCCCGAAGTCGAGCAGGGCACGCGGCGTTGCTCCGCGTGTCAGGGCCTGGACGAGCACGTGGCCGTCCTCCTCGTAGTCGTCCTTCAGGCCCGTCAGCGCCAGGAAGGTCGGCCGGACGTTCGCATGATCCGTCCAGGTCGTCGGGTCGACCCCGTTGTTCGCCACGCCGGGCCCGACGAAGCCCACCCACGTGTTGCCGATCTCCTGCTGGATGTCGCCGTGGTTCCAGGCGAAGCCGGGACTGGCGCATTGCGGCGCGCCGCTGCAGAGCGACGTGTCGAAGTAGAAGTCGGGGTTCCCGAACATCGTGAACGTCGGGGTCCTGTTCGGGTCCGTGTTCACCATGTGCAGGGTCGCCTCCTCGACCGGGTCGGCGAGGTCGGTCGCGAGCTTGACCGTCTGGGCGTCCCCGTGGCTGTTCCGCACGTATGGATCGACCGAAGTGAGGTCGCCGACGTCGTGCTCGAGCTGCCTCACCGCCGAGTCGTCGCGCGCGGGCTGGCCGTCGACGTAGAAGGTCGGGGCGTCGTCGAAGTGGATGTCGAAGCCGGGCTCACCCGACGGGAGGACGGCGTTGATGTCCGTGTCCACCTCGCCGATCTGGTTGCTCGGGCACGTCGTGAGGGTCGTGCAGGTCGTGTGGGCGTATCCGAGCGTCCCGTCGGACTGCGGGATGCCGACACCGCCGGCGAAGTGGTCGCCCTCGTCGACCGTGACGACGAAGAGCGTGTTGCTCTTGTCGATGCCGTGCGCGGCGAGGTTCGAGAAGAAGTCGCCGAACGCGGTGTCGTACGCCTTGAGCTGCGCCTCGTGTGCCGCCTCGCCCGGGCCGGTGGCCGAGCTCGAGACGGAGTCGGTGGACGCGGTGAACGTGTGCTGGTCGTGCACGTCCGAGATGTAGGCGAACGTGACCGGCACGCCCGACTCCTGCATCTGCTCGACGTAGCCGAGCGAGTTGGACGCGATCATCCCGTCGAAGCCCGGGAAGCCGCAGTTCCCCGCCGCGTCGGTGACGTTCGGCGCGCCTGCGACCCCTGCTGCTTTCTCCGTGTTCGGCACGCAGTTGCCGCTCGTCGTCGGTGCGATCGCCGGGTCGACGTACTTCGCCCCGAAGATCGCGTTGAAGCCGGTGTAGCCGCCCGGCTCGTCGGGGAGGGCATCCGGCTTGGCCTCGGTGCTGTGGGCGCACACGCTCGTGGAGGCCTTCGAGCAGTGGATGGCGATGCCGACGAAGTCGGTCAGCTTCTGGGCCGAGGTCTCGGCCGCCTCCGTCGAGGTTGCGCCGTAGACGTTCGAGACGTCGGTCGTCGTGTTCTCGAGCTCGATGTTCGCCGTCCCGACCCCGCCGACGTCACAGCCTGCGCGCGTGAACGGCACCCACGGCGCGGGCGTCGTCTTCTGCCCGTCGGTGATCATGTTCGGCAGCGTGTCGCCGGGGTTGTTCACGGGCGAGGTCCAGTACTGGAACGAGCTGCCGTGGTAGTTCGGCTGCCCGTTCTGGAAGAAGTCGTACGAGTTGGAGACGGTCTGCCCCATCCGGTCGGGATAGAGCCCGGTCAGCGACGAGGTGATCCCTCCCGCCGTGTGCGAGATCAGGATCGTGTGGTCGTTCGTGAACAGCGTCCCGTTCGACTTCAGGAAGTCGAGCAGGTTCGGCATCTGCTGGAGGTCCGAGGCGACTCCGGGTGCGTCCTGGTTGTAGTGCGTGTTGTCGAACTGGATGTAGATCATGTGCTTGATCTGGCCGTCGCCGTTCCCGAGGTTGCACGTTCCTGAGGAGGGTTGCCCAGAGCCGGGTCGCCCCGGGAACCTGTGGTTCGGGCCACCGTCGTTCGGGCCGCCGCCGGCCGAGCTTGCGGCCGCGTAGCTTCCTCCTCCGAGGCAGATCGCTGCGAGCAGCCCGAAGGCTGCGAGCTTCCAGCCGAGTCTCATACCTTCCCCCTTTCACCCTGTGAGGCGCCTCAGGCGAGGACGCCGGAACGTGCCGTGGGCCGGCCCTGCGCCGGCCGCTCACCACTCTTATGGCCACTCCCGCCCGGATGGGAAACAAGGTTGTGAGCGGCCGGTGAGAGTTCGGCGGCAGGGTCCCCGACGAACCCTCGCCGCCTCGCGGGGCCCGTCGCCTACTCTCAGTGGCTCGATGGCGGGAGCGGGGGACACGATCGAGGCGGATCCGCGCCGGTGGATCGCGTTGCCGGTCGTGCTCGTGGCGACCTTCATGGGCCTGTTCGACGTCTTCGTCGTCAACGTGGCGGCCCCCGACATGCAGCGCGACCTCCACGCGTCCTCGGCCGACCTCCAGCTCGTGATCGGCGGGTACTCGTTCGCCTACGCGGCGTTTCTCGTCACCGGCGGCCGGCTCGGCGACCGCTACAGCTACCGGCGGCTCTTCCTCGGTGGGATGGCGCTCTTCACGCTTGCCTCCGTGGGCTGCGGGGTCGCGGCCCACCCGGTCGAGCTCGTGGTCGCGCGGCTCGCTCAGGGCTTCGGCGCCGCGCTGATGGTCCCGCAGGTGCTGGCCCTCATCACCGCGCTCTTCCCGCCGGCGGAGCGCCATCGCGCCCTTGCCTGGTTCGGCGTCACGATCGGGCTCGGGAGCATCGCCGGCCAGGTGCTCGGCGGCGCTCTCGTCCAGGTCGATCTGTTCGGGTGGGGCTGGCGGACGATCTTCTTCGTGAACGTCCCGATCGGGATCGCGACGATCGTGCTCGGGAACCGCCTGCTTCCTGCCAATCGCTCCTCGGCGAGGCCGGCGCTCGACCCGCTCGGTGTCGTCGCCGTCACGGGAGCCCTCGGCCTCGCCCTCGTACCGCTGACCCTCGGGCGCAGCGAGGGCTGGCCGTTGTGGCTGATCGTCCTGCTCTGCCTGTCGGTGCCGGCCTTCGCCCTTGCCGTCCGGTACGAGACGGCTCTCGCCCGGCGCGGCGGCCAGCCCGTGCTAGACGTCTCCCTCTTCCACGCTCGCTCGTTCGCGGCCGGCGTCGCGGTCAACATGGGCGCGTTCGCGTACTTCGGGAGCGTCCTGCTCGGCCTCACGCTCTTCCTGCAGCTGGGGCTCGGCCTGTCGGCCCTCGATGCCGGCCTCAGCTTCGCCCCGCTCGGCGTGGGCTTCGCGTTGACCTCTCTCCTGACGAGGCCGCTGATCGCCCGGTACGGCGCCCGCGTCGTCAGCTACGGGATCGTCCTCGCGCTCGCAGCGCTCGTCGGGCAGCTCCTCGACATCCATTTCTCCGGCACGGCCACCGACCCGGCCCGTCTCGCGCCGCTCTTCTTCGCGATCGGGGTCGGCAACGGCTGCGTCATCCCCGCACTGATCGGCGTGTCGCTCACCGATGTCGCCCCACAGCGGGCGGGCGCAGCCGCGGGCATGCTCGCGACCGGCCAGCAGTTCGCGACCGCGGCCGGCGTCGCCGTTCTCAGCGAGATCTTCTTCGCGGCGCTCGGGAGCCACCCGAACGAGCACTCCTACCTCACGGCTGTCCAGTACGTGCTCGGCCTCGACTCCGGGCTCCTCGTGCTGTGCTTCGTCGCGAGCCTGCTCCTCCCGCGACCGAGTCCGACCCATTCGCGGCGGGCCGAGGCCGTCCCCGAGACCGAGGCCGTAGCCGAGACCTAGCCTCTAGCTCGCCGGAGGCTCGCGCCCGGCCGCGAGGGTCGCGGCTCGAAGGCGGGTCGCGAGCGCGTCGTCGAGCGCGCCGCCGGCGAGCTCGAATTGCCAGTTCCCCTCTACCGTCCCGGGCTTGTTCATGCGCGCCCCGGTCCCGAGGGAGAGGAGATCCTGGACGGGAAGGATCGCGATCTGCGCAGGGCTCGCGAGCGCAAGCCGGATCATCAGCCACGCGGGGTCATCCTCGACGACACCGGCCGCCGCCGCCGATCGTGCCGCCTGGGAGGTGGCATGGGCCGGGGCCGTCGACCACCAGCTCGCGCTCGTGTCGTTGTCGTGGGTGCCGGTGTACGCGACGCGCTCCCGGGGGAGCGCGAGCGGGTCCAGGCCGGCTTCGAGGACGAACTGGAGGACGGCGGTCCCGAGAAAGCCGAGCTCGTCGCGGAGCCGGTGCACCGCCGGGGTGATCACACCGAGGTCCTCCGCGACGAGCTGCAGCGTTCCGAGCTCCGAGCGCGCCGCGTCGAACGGCTCGCGGCCGGGGCCGCGCCGCCAGCTTCCGGGGAGCGCGTTCGCGGAGCGCCCGGGCACCGCCCAGTAGGAGACGAAGCCGCGGAAGTGGTCGATGCGGGCCAGGTCGAAGAGCTCGAACGTCCGGCGGAGCCGCTCGACCCACCATCGATAGCCGGTCTGCCGGAGGGCGCGCCAGTCGTAGAGCGGGTTGCCCCAGAGCTGCCCGACGTCGCTCCAGGCGTCGGGCGGGACTCCGGCGACGACCCCGCGCTGGAAGAGCTCCGGGTGGGCGAGATGGTCTGCGGATCCTGCGGCGACGTAGATCGGGACGTCGCCGAAGAGCCTCACGCCGCGATCGGCCGCGTACGCTCGCAAGGCTCTCCACTCGCGCTCGAAGCGAACCTGGTCTGCGAGCGCGCCCGGCCCCGCGAACTCCGCCCAGTCGGCTGCCCAGAATGCGTGCCGCTCGACGAAACGCTCGATCTCCTCTGCGCCGACGGGAGCGTCGGGATCGGCGAGAAGCTCCGGCCAGCAGGCGAACGCCGAGCTCGCCCGATACGGCGACCCCTCCTCGTCGGGCGGCCCGAGTGGAAGCACCTGCCACCAGGATTGGCCTGCGGCGGCGAGCCAGTCGACGAACCGGTAGGCCTCGACGCCGAGGCGGCGGCCCGGAAGCGAGCGCGGATGCAGGAGGACGCCGCTCGAGCGGGCGCCGATCACGCGGGTGATCCGGTCACGCTCGTGATTGGGCCGGGAAGTTGGCGGGCATTCCGTATCGTTGACAAGGATGCCCGCAAAGCCGAAGCCCAAAGCGACTGCTCGGATCTGGATCGAGAACGTCCGTCCGTCGGTCGACGGTGGCCGCTTCCCTGTCAAGCGCACCGTCGGCGAGCGCGTCACGGTCTCTGCCGAGCTCGTGCGCGACGGGCACGAGCTGCTCGGCGCGTCGGTTCGGCACAGGGGCCCGGGCGCGCGGGCCTGGTCGACGACGACCCTCGAGGCGATTGCGCCCGATCAGTTCCGGGGAGCGTTCGACGCCGAGGCCTGCGGGCGCGTCGAGTTCGCCGTCACGGCCTGGAGCGACCGGGCCGCCACCTGGCGTGACGAGCTGCGGCGCAAGGTCGAGGCGGGCCAGACGGATCTCGCGGGCGAGCTGGTCGAAGGGGCCCAGCTCTTCGGCATCGAGGAGCTCGACGTCGAGGCGGGCCTGGCGTCGACGGGCTCCGAGCATCGCGACGAGGTCAAGAGCGGCCGGTACGCCGTCGAGGTCGACCGGGAGCTCGCCCGGTTCGGTGCGTGGTACGAGCTGTTCCCGCGCTCCTTCGGCGGGCTCGCCGGAGTGGAGGCCGTGCTGCCCGAGCTGGCGGAGCTCGGGTTCGACGTCGTGTACCTGCCGCCGATCCACCCGATCGGGCGTACCGGCCGGAAGGGGCGCAACAACACGCTTCCGGCGGGACCGGAGGATCCCGGCAGCCCGTGGGCGATCGGCGCGGCCGAAGGCGGCCATGACGCGATCGACCCGGCGCTCGGGACGATCGCCGACTTCGACCATCTGGTCGCCGCCGCTTCCGAGCTCGGCCTCGAGATCGCGCTCGACTTCGCGATCCAGTGCTCGCCGGACCATCCCTGGCTCACCGAGCATCCCGACTGGTTCCGCTGGCGCCCGGACGGGTCGATCGCCTACGCCGAGAACCCGCCGAAGCGCTACCAGGACATCGTCAACGTCAACTGGGACACCGACGACCGCGAGGGCCTGTGGACGGCGCTGCGCGACGTCGTCTTCTACTGGATCGGCCACGGGGTCCGTGTCTTCCGTGTCGACAACCCCCACACCAAGCCGCTGCCGTTCTGGGAGTGGCTGATCGCCGAGATCCGGGCCGAGCATCCCGACGTCGTCCTGCTCGCAGAGGCGTTTACGCGACCGACGATGATGCGGGCGCTCGCGAAGCTCGGCTTCAACCAGTCGTACACCTACTTCACCTGGAAGAACACGAAGGCGGAGCTGACCGAGTACGTGCGCGAGCTCGCGGGCGAGATGTCCGAGTACTACCGGCCGAACTTCTTCGCGAACACGCCGGACATCCTCCACGAGTACCTGCAGCGTGGCGGGCGCCCCGCGTTCGAGGCCCGGGTCGTGCTCGCCGCGACCCTTTCGCCGAGCTACGGGATCTACTCGGGGTTCGAGCGCTGCGAGAACGTGGCGATCGCGAAGGGGAGCGAGGAGTACCGCGACTCGGAGAAGTACGAGCTGAAGCAGGGCCGGGTCGAAGGGGCGCTCCTCCCGCTCGTCGGGCGGCTGAACGAGATCCGCCGCGCGAACCGCTCGCTGCAGCAGCTCGCGAACGTCTCCTTCCTGGAGACCGCCAACGAGAGCCTGATCGCCTACGCGAAGCAGAGCGAGTCCGACGCGCTCGTCATCTGCGTCAACCTCGACCCCTTCGCCGCCGCCGAGGGCCTCGCCGTGATCCCCGAGTGGCTCGGCCTCCCGCCGTCGTTCTCGGCTCAGGACCTGCTCACGGGAAACACCTACGCGTGGGCGGTCGGCTCCAACTACCTGCGCCTCGAGCCCGGGAAAGCGCACATCCTCCAGGTTCGATGACAGAGACGCTGCGCCGACCCGAGGAACCTGCTCTCCCTGACACGGGGACCTGGTTCGAGGCCGACCCGCTCTGGTTCAAGCGCGCCGTCTTCTACGAGATCCACCTGCGGGCGTTCCACGACGGCAACGACGACGGCTCGGGCGACTTTCGCGGGCTGACCGAGAAGCTCGACTACATCGAGTGGCTCGGCGTCGACTGCATCTGGCTCCTGCCGATGTATCCCTCGCCGCTTCGCGACGGCGGTTACGACATCGCCGACTTCTTCTCGATCCATCCCGACTACGGCACGCTCGAGGACTTCCGCGCCTTGATCGACGCGGCCCACCAGCGCGGCATCCGGGTGATCGCCGACCTGGTCATGAACCACACCTCGAGCGACCATCCCTGGTTCCAGGAGGCCCGCTCCGACCCGGGCTCGCCCAAGCGCGACTGGTACGTCTGGTCGGACACCGACGACCGCTATCGCGACGCCCGGATCATCTTCATCGACACCGAGGCCTCGAACTGGACGTGGGACGCCGTCGCCGGCCAGTACTACTGGCACCGCTTCTTCTCGCACCAGCCGGACCTCAACTTCGACAATCCCGAGGTTCAGGACGCGATGCTCGAGGTGCTTCGCTTCTGGCTCGACCTCGGCCTCGACGGGTTCCGGCTCGACGCCGTCCCCTACCTCTTCGAGCGGGAGGGAACGAGCTGCGAGAACCTTCCGGAGACGCACGCCTACCTGAAGCGGTGCCGGGCCGAGATCGACGCCGCCTACCCGGATCGCGTGCTGCTCGCCGAGGCGAATCAGTGGCCGGCGGACGTCGTCGACTACTTCGGGGACGGCGACGAGTGCCACATGGCCTTCCAGTTCCCCGTGATGCCGAGGCTCTTCATGGGTATCCGTCGTGAAGATGCGCGGCCGATCTACGACGTCCTCGAGCAGACCCCGGCGATCCCCGAGGCGGCGCAGTGGGGCCTCTTCCTGCGAAACCACGACGAGCTGACCCTCGAGATGGTGACCGAGGAGGAGCGCGACTACATGTACGCGGAGTTCGCGAAGGACCCGCGCATGAAGCTCAACCTGGGCATCCGGAGGCGGCTGGCGCCGCTGCTCGACAACGGCCAGGACGAGATGAAGCTGCTCACCGCGATCCTCTTCTCGCTTCCCGGCAGCCCGGTTCTCTACTACGGCGACGAGATCGGGATGGGCGACAACATCTACCTGGGCGACCGCGACGGCGTCCGCACGCCGATGCAGTGGACGGGCGACCGCAACGGCGGCTTCTCGCGCGCCGACTTCGCGCGGCTCTACCTGCCGCCGTTGATGGACCCGGTGTACGGCTACCAGGCGGTCAACGTCGAGGCGCAGCTCCGCACGCCCACCTCGCTGCTTCGCTGGGCCCACCGCTTCATCGCGCTCCGCAAGGAGCATCCGGTCTTCGCGCTCGGGACCTACGAGCCGCTTCGCACCGAGAACCCGCGCATCCTCGCCCACGTGCGCAGGTACGAGGACGACGTCGCCCTCTGCGTCCACAACCTCGCCCGCTCGGCCCAGGCCGTCGAGCTGGACCTCGCCGCCTTCGAAGGGCTCGTGCCCGAGGAGATGCTCGGCCGAGCGACCTTCCCACGGATCGGCGAGCTCTCGTACCTCTTGACCTTCGGGGCGCGCGGCTTCTACTGGTTCCTGCTTCGCGAGGCGGCCGAGTGAGCGCCGCACCAGAGGTCGCTCTCGCCCCGGAAGGGCTCCTGGAGTTCATCGTCTCGCAGCGCTGGTCCGGAGCGAACGACCGCGAGCCCGTCGGTCTCAACGTCCTCGACCACGGCGTCGTCCGGGCAAAGCCGCTCCTGATCGACGCACTCGTCGAGGTGCGTTACGGCCCCGGGACCCACGACGTCTTCCAGCTGCTCGTCGGGAGCAACGGTCACGGCGTCACAGAGGCGCTCGACGATCCGGCGATGGCCCGCGCGCTCGTCGACCTGATGCGCGCCGGCGCCGCGATCTCGACGGTCGAGGGCACGATCGAGTACTCGGCGTCCGGCTCGCTGCTCGACACGCTGACTGCGTCGGAGAGCCGGCCGATGACGGTGGAGCAGTCGAACACGTCCGTCGTGGTCGACGAGCGCGCGATCGTGAAGGCCTACCGGCGCCTCGACGCCGGTATCAACCCCGAGCTCGAGATGCTCCGGTTCCTCGGCTCCCACGGCTTCTCGAACGTCCCCGAGCTCGGAGGCTGGTGGGTCTACTCGGGGCCGTCCCTCAACGCGACGCTCGGCACCGTCCAGCGGCTCGTCCCGGATGCGGTGGACGGCTGGAGCCTCGCGCTGGCCGAGCTCGGCATGGCGCCCGAGGCGTTCATCGAGCGCCTGGAGCGCCTCGGACAGGTGATCGGCGAGATGCACGTGACGCTTGCCGGCGACGCCGACGATCCGGCGTTCGCGCCGGAGGAGGCGGGCCCGGAGGCGCTCTCGCTGCTCGCGGCGACGATGGACGACGAGATCGATCAGGTGTTCACCCGCCTCCCCGACCTCGAGTCCGTGGCGCCGATCGCGGGCTGCGGCGACGCGCTGCGCGACCTGGCGCGGAGCCTCGCGGAGGTCGGCACGACGGGCCGCCTGATCCGCCAGCACGGCGATCTCCACCTCGGCCAGCTGCTCTGGTCGGAGGGGGACTGGACGGTCGTGGACTTCGAGGGCGAGCCGGCCCGGCCTCTTCTGGAGCGGCGCCGCAAGCGCTCGCCGCTCCGCGACGTCGCGGGGATGCTCCGCTCGTTCGCCTACGCCGCGCGGGTGGCCGACCTCGACGGCGATGAGCTCGAAGAGCAGGCGACCGAGACGTTCCTGACCGCCTACCTCGAGACGGCCCAGAGCGCCGGGATCCTGCCCGGGTCGGTCGAGACGACCCGCCGCCTGCTGGAGATCTTCGCGCTCGAGAAAGCCGTGTACGAGCTCCGCTACGAGCTCGCCCATCGCCCCGACTGGGTGAGGATCCCCGTCGCCGGGATCGAGCGGTTGCTCGAGCGAAACGCCGGATGAAGCGCGCTGCACGGCCTCGGGGCTCTCTCGCTGCCGACCCGGGCGTCGAGCGGCTGGCCGCGGGGACCCATGCGGAGCCGCACGCGCTACTCGGTGCCCATGCAACCGACGCGGGCCTCGTCGTCCGCGCGTTCCGCCCCGGCGCCGAGGGCGTGCGCGTCCTCGCCGAGGGTCGCGAGCCGGCCGGCCTCGAGCTTCGCGACCCTGCGGGGCTCTTCGAAGGTGTCGTCGAGCTCGACGGCCCGCCGTACCGCTACCGGCTCGAGATCACCAGTTCAACCGGCGAGGTGTTCGAGGCCGGCGATCCCTACCGCTTCCTGCCGAGCCTCGGCGAGCTCGACCTGCATCTCGCCGGCGAGGGCCGCCACGAGCGGCTCTACGAGTCGCTCGGCGCGCATCCGCGAGAGCTCGACGGCGAGGAGGGAACCGCGTTCGCCGTCTGGGCTCCGAACGCCCGGGGCGTCCGGCTGGTCGGCGACTTCAACTTCTGGGACGGGCGCGCTCATCCGATGCGGTCGCTCGGAGCCTCCGGGATCTGGGAGCTCTTCGTGCCCGGGCTCGAGGCCGGAGCGCACTACAAGTACGAGCTCAACGGCGCGGACGGGCGGGTCTCGCAGCGGGCCGACCCGCTGGCTCAGGCGACCGAGGTGCCGCCACGGACCGCGTCGGTCGTCCAGCAGGCCCGTCACGACTGGGCCGACGCCGAATGGGTCGCTGCCCGGCGGGAGGCCGATCCGCTCGTCAAGGCGATCTCGATCTACGAGGTGCACCTCGGGTCGTGGCGCCCCGGGCTCTCGTACCTGGAGCTCGCCGAGGAGCTCGGCGCCTATGCGCGGGATCTCGGCTTCACGCACGTCGAGCTGATGCCGGTGATGGAGCACCCCTTCGCCGGGTCGTGGGGCTACCAGGTGACGGGTTTCTTCGCGCCCACGTCGCGGTTCGGCTCACCCGACGAGTTCCGCGCCTTCGTCGACTCGCTGCACCGGCAGGGGGTGGGGGTGATCCTCGACTGGGTTCCGGCCCATTTCCCCCGCGACGACTGGGCGCTCGCCCGCTTCGACGGAACCGCGCTCTACGAGCACGAGGACCCCCGGAGGGGCTCCCACCCGGATTGGGGGACGCTCGTCTTCAACCTCGGCCGCAACGAGGTGCGCAACTTCCTGCTCGCGAGCGCCCTCTTCTGGCTGCGCGAGTGCCATGTCGACGGGATCCGCGTCGACGCGGTCGCCTCGATGCTCTACCTCGACTACTCCCGGAAGGAAGGGCAATGGGTTCCGAACGCCCAGGGCGGGCGCGAGGACCTGGACTCGGTCGCCTTCCTGCGCGAGCTCAACCAGATCCTCTACGCCGAGGAGCCCGGAGTGATCTCGGCGGCCGAGGAGTCGACGGCCTGGCCCGCCGTCTCGCGCCCGACCTACCTCGGAGGGCTCGGCTTCGGGTTCAAGTGGAACATGGGCTGGATGCACGACACGCTCTCCTACTTCGCCCACGAGCCGGTGCATCGCCGGTTCCACCACCACGAGCTGACCTTCAGCCTCATCTACGCGTTCAGCGAGAACTTCGTGCTGCCGCTCTCGCACGACGAGGTCGTCCACGGCAAGGGCTCGCTGCTCGCGAAGATGCCGGGCGACCGCTGGCAGCAGCTCGCGAACCTGCGGAGCCTCTACGGCTTCATGTGGGCCCATCCCGGCAAGAAGCTGCTCTTCATGGGTGGGGAGCTCGCGCAGGAGGCGGAATGGAACCACGACGGGTCGGTCGCGTGGGGCCTTCTGGCTGACCCGGCTCACGCCGGCGTCCAGGCGCTCGTGCGCGACCTGAACACGATCTATCGCGCGGAGCCCGCCCTCCACGAGGTCGACTTCGAGCCGGCCGGCTTCAGGTGGCTCGACGCCAACGATGCAGACCGCAACATCCTCGCCTTCCTGCGGGTGGGCGCGGACGGCGCGCGGGCGCTCGCGTGCGTCTGCAACCTCTCGCCTGTCCCGCGTGAGCAGTACCGCGTCGGCCTGCCTCACGGAGGGCGCTGGCTCGAGGTGCTGAACACCGACTCAGAGCTCTACGGCGGCTCGAACGTCGGCAACCTCGGTGGCGTCGAGGCGGTGGCGACGCCCTGGCACGGCCAGCCGTGGTCGGCCGAGCTCACCCTGCCGCCGCTCGGCGTCATCTGGCTCGCGCCGGCCCGGTAGCGTCGGGCGTCTGCGATGGAGGTTTGGCCCGGACTGCCGTTCCCGCTCGGCCCGACGTGCGACGCCGAGGGGACGAACTTCGCGATCTTCTCCGAGAACGCCGAGCGGGTCGAGCTCTGCCTCTTCGACGAGAGCGACGCCGAGACACGGGTCGAGCTGACCGAGCGGACGGCGATGAACTGGCACTGCTACGTGCCGGGCGTCGGCCCGGGACAGCGCTACGCCTACCGGGTCCACGGCCCCTACGAGCCCGGGCGCGGCCTCCGTTTCAACCCGGCGAAGCTCCTGATCGACCCGTACGCGAAGTCGATCGAGGGGCCGATCGACTACGAGGCGGCAAGCACGCTCCCGTACGTGCCGGGCGGCGAGCGAGCCGATCTCGAGCGCGATCGCCGTGACGACGCGGCGGCGATCCCGAAGTGCGTCGTGATCGACGAGGGCTTCGACTGGGAGGACGACCAGCCGCTGCGCCGGCCGTGGACCGAGACGGTGATCTACGAGGCCCATGTTCGCGGCTTCACCAAGCTGAACGAGCACATCCGCGAGGATCTGCGCGGCACCTACGCCGGCCTCGCCTCCGAGCCGGCGCTCGCGTACCTGGCCGACCTGGGCATCACGGCCGTCGAGCTGCTGCCGATCCACCACATCGCCGACGAGAGCGCGCTCGTCGACCGAGGGCTCACGAACTACTGGGGCTACAGCTCGATCGGCTACCTGGCCCCGCACGCGCTCTACGCGGCGACCGGCGTGCGGGGCGAGCAGGTGCGCGAGTTCAAGGGCATGGTCAAGGCCCTGCACCGGGCCGGGATCGAGGTGATCCTCGACGTGGTCTACAACCACACCGCCGAGGGAGACCACCTCGGCCCGATGCTCTCGTTCCGCGGCATCGACAACTCGTCGTACTACCGGCTCTCGCCCGAGGATCCGCGCCTCTACGTCGACTTCACCGGGACCGGCAACAGCCTCAACCCGGCTCACCCGAGCGTGCTCCGGCTGATCATGGACTCGCTGCGCTACTTCGCGATCCACTGCCACGTGGACGGGTTCCGCTTCGATCTCGCCTCGGCCCTCGCGCGTGAGTTCCACGAGGTCGACCGGCTCTCGGCGTTCTTCGACATCATCTACCAGGATCCCGTGCTCTCCCAGGTCAAGCTCATCGCCGAGCCCTGGGACGTCGGCGAGGGTGGCTATCAGGTCGGGAACTTCCCGGTCCTCTGGGGCGAGTGGAACGGGCTCTACCGCGACGTGATCCGCGACTTCTGGCGCGGCCGCGCGCGCCTGGGCGAATTCGCGTATCGCTTTGCCGGCTCATCCGACCTCTACGAGCGCGACGGCCGGCGCCCGTCGGCGTCGATCAACTTCGTCACCGCTCACGACGGCTTCACGCTCGCCGACCTCGTCTCGTACGAGCAGAAGCACAACGAGGCGAACCTCGAGGACAACCGCGACGGCACCGACGACAACCGCAGCTGGAACTGCGGGGTGGAAGGCCCGACCGACGACACGGAGATCAACGAGCTCCGCCGCCGGCAGCAGCGGAACTTCTTCGCGACGCTCCTGCTCTCCCAGGGCGTGCCGATGCTCGTGGCGGGCGACGAGCGCGGGCGGAGCCAGGGCGGTAACAACAACGCCTACTGCCAGGACAACGAGATCTCCTGGATCGACTGGGCGGAGGACGAGCATGCGGCCGAGCAGCAGGAGTTCGTGAAGCGCCTGATCGCGCTTCGCCAGCAGCACCCGGTCTTCCGTCGCTCGAGCTTCTTCGCCAGCCGGGTCGACGAGCTCGGGATCCCGGACGCCTGGTGGTTCCGCCCCGACGGGCGCAAGATGGCGAACCGCAACTGGGAGCAGGCCGACGGCGCGCGCCTCGGCGTGTTCCTCAACGGGCTCGCGCTCGGCGAGCACACGCTGCGCGGAGAGGCGGTCGTCGGCGACTCCTTCGTGCTCCTCTTCAACACCCACCACGAGCCGGTCGAGTTCACGCTGCCGACGCGGCGGTTCGGCCGCGGCTGGACGCTCGAGCTGACGACCGCGGACCCTGCCGCGGTGCCATTCAGCGTCCCTGCCCGGGGAACCGTGAACGTCGAGTCGCGCTCCGTCGTCGTGCTCCGGCGCGAATCCTGAGCGGCTGGCGCTACGTCGCCTCGCCCCCGGTCGCGGGCCGAGGCGACGGGAGGGTTGCGGCGGGACATGCAGAAGAGCGAGTGCGGTGGGCGCGGCTCTACGCATACGGACTTTCGCCCCGCCGTCGGGGGTGCGTGGGCTCCTTTTGCTTGCCGTCGCCTCGTCGGCGTTCCTCGCCGGCTGCGGCTCGCACCACCGCGCCGCCTTCAAACCGGCCGAGCTCTGCAAGCGCTCGGCGTTCCTGCCCCCGCCGGTGCAGTTTCCGGCCGGCTTCCCGGCGTGGGCGTTCTACAGCCTCAAGCCGAGCGCGAACGCGGCCGCCCACCATGCGCTCTGCCGGGTCGCGATCAGCACGCCCCGGTCGCGCCCGCCGTACGAGTTCGATGTCGCCTGGTACGCATTCCCGTCTCACGCCGAGGCCGTGGCCGACCTGAAGGCCTTCGACCTCGGCTCGCTCTACACGCACATCACCGGCAGGCATGTCCTCGCGGACTTCCCCGGACCGAACCTGATGTTCAGTGCCATCCAGACGGGGCGCAGGACGACCGTCGTCTCGTTCGTCGAGGGAGACGCCGTCGCCTCGGGCTACGTCTACGGCGGCGGTACGTCCGCTCAGGCCCTCTCGCTGGCCCGCTGGGCGCTCGCCGACCTGCGCCATCTCGAAGGCTAGGGGACCTGGGCCGCGCGACGACGCGGGTAGCCGGTCAGGAACGCGCAGAATTATCTGCGCGATCCTCTTCTCCAACCGAGCAATCGCCGCTAGGAGCGAATGACCGCCCGGCAGATCTTGTCGTCCCTGAGCCGGGGGGTTGCGCTCTGACAACAAGCGTCCGATAGTGCGAAATGAAACGTTCGGCAGAGGGGGGCCTTTGTTGGAGCTTCGTCCGCATCGAGGTTCCGGCGTTGGGAATGTCGAGTTCGTCGGCCGCAGCATCTCGCGGGTCGAGCTTGGCCTGCTCGTCCTCGCCCTGCTCGTGCCCCTGCCGCTGGTGGCGCTGAGCGGCGTCGGCCTGCCGCTTCCAGGGCTTGCCGAGCGCGGCCTCGCCTCGCTCCTCAGCGGGACGGACGCCCAGAGCCCCGCGTCGGGGCTTCAACCCGCGACGGTCACCGCGCCGGCCGCGACGACGCCGCACCCCGCGCGATCCGTCCGCGAGGCGCACGGACGGAGACCGGCGCACCACACCGCTGCCCCGGCGAGCGTCGCACCTGTTTCTGACGTCTCGAGTGGAGGGACCGGCTCGCCGGCGATCACCACGACCACCACTCAGTCCACACACCTCGGCTCGGCCGCGGCCGCCTCGGCTGTCCCGGCCTCGCCCGGGCCGGTGCGGCCGTCGCAGGCGCGGCGGCGACTCACGCACTCCTCGCCGATCTTGCCCGTGCATCCCGGCACCGTGCCCACCAAGCCCGGCGACACGGGCGGCTCGGGCGGCTCGGCCGCGACGTCCGTGACGCCGGGCTGGACGACGGTGACCACGCCGACCCTGCCGGGCACCGGCGGCACCGGCACGACACCCGTCTCGGGCGGTGCGACGATCACCGCGGGCAGCACGACGGTCGGCGTCCAGGCTGGATCGAGCCAGTCGGGCACCGGCGTGGGGGTGAGCGTCGGAGGCGGCGGCGCCCCGACCGTGACCGCCGGCGTCTCGACCTCGGCGCCCGCGCCGGGCTCGACCTCCGGGTCGACGACGGTGACGGTCGGCACATCCGACCCGCAGGCCGACGCGGCCGCCGGTGTGACCGTGGCCTCCGGTGGCACGTCCGGGGCGCCGGGTGGCGGAAGCGGATCGGTGAGCGCCGAAGGCGCGACCGTCACGGCCGGCAGTAGCGGCGGGACCGGCGGCGCCTCGGTCACCGTTGGGGGCTCCTCCGGCTCCAACCCGCCGATCTCGATCGGCGCCGGCACCTCGTCGGGCGGGGCTCCGACCGTGACGGTCGGCGGCCTGCCGTAGCGATGCCACGGTTCGCTGTCCCGTCCGCGGCACGGCTGGCACACGAGCGAGTCCCCCGGCTCGTCACTCGCTTTGCGGTGTTGACGGTCGTCGCCTTGACCCTTGCCGCGACGCTGATCCTCGCGGTCGTGCAGCACGCATATGCAGTCTCGGGAGAGCAGCGGGCGATCGACCAGGCCCGGTTCACGGCCCAGAGCGTCCTCTCCGGCCGGCTGCGCCCGAGCGACCTCGAAGGCTCTCTCTCGCCTGCGCGCAGGCGTCAGCTCGACCGCCTGTTCGAGAGCAAGGTGCTGGACGGAGGCCCCGTCGCGGCGGCGATCTACGACCGGCGAGGCAAGCCCGTCTTCGCGGTCGGCCCGCACGCCGCGGCCCTGGTCGAGCCGGGGCTCGTCGCGCGTGCGCTCACCGGGACCGTCCTCTCGCGCATCGGGCCGGCCCGCTTCGGCTCCCACCGCGCCCTGCGCACCTTCCTGCCGCTGAACGTCGGCGGCACCGTCGAGGGCGCGATCGTCCTCGAGCAGGACTACGGCCCGATCGCCGCGGCCTCACGCCATTCCTCGCGCCTGATCGCCGCGGTTCTCGAGGGCGTGCTGATCGCCCTTTTCATCTTCCTGATCCCGATGCTCGCAAGGGCGACCCGGCGGATCGGCGAGCAGGTCGCCGCCCTTGACCTGCTCGCGAGCCGGGACGAGCTCACAGGCCTGCCGAACCGCATCGGCTTTCGCCGGGCCTACGAAGCCCTGCAGGCAAAGGCGCCCGGCGATGCCGCCGTGATCGTCGTCGACATCGACGGCTTCCACGAGCTCAACGACACGCTCGGGCCCGACGGCGGCGACGTGCTGCTCGAGCGCATCGCCGAACGGATGCAGAGACTTGGCGAGCCGGACACGGTCGCGCGGCTCGGGGAGGACGAGTTCGGGCTCCTGCTCGACTCGGGCGACGGCGAGCGGATCGAAGCAGCCGCCCGCGAGGTGCACGACGCCCTCGCCGCACCCCTCGACCTCGATGGGCTCCGCGTCGCGGTCGGGGCGACGCTAGGTGCCGCCGCGGTTACGGGCGAGCCTGTCGAGTGCGGGACCGTCCTGCGCCGCGCGGGGGTCGCGCTGACAGGCGCGAAGGAGGCACATGCGACGTTCGAGCTCTACGACCCGGCCCACGACGAGGCCGATGTCGGCCGGGTCTCGCTGACGGCTGAGCTTCGCGAGGCGCTCGACGAGGGGCAGTTCCGCGTCTACTACCAGCCTCAGGCCGACCTTGCGACCCACTCGGTCCGGGGCGTCGAGGCCTTGATCCGCTGGGAGCATCCGAGCCGCGGCCTTCTCGAGGCCGGGAGCTTCATGCCGCAGGCCGAGCGGACAGGGCTGATCAGCGAGATCGACCGGTTCGTGCTCGGTGAGACCGCCGCACAGTGGCGCCGCTGGAACGCCCTCGGCCTCTCACTCGACGTCGCGGTCAACGTCTCGGCCGTCGATCTCCTCGATCCGCACCTCGCCTCGAGCATCACGTCGCTGATCGGGCGCCTCGGGCTCCCCGCCCGCCAGCTGACGCTCGAGATCACCGAGCACACGCTTCTCCGCAACGAGGAGCACATCAAGCGGACGCTCGCGCGCCTGACCGAGCTCGGGATCCGTGTCGCCGTCGACGACTACGGGACCGGCTATGCCTCGCTCCGCTACCTGCGGTCCTTCCCGGTCGCTCAGGTCAAGCTCGAAGGCTCGTTCATCGCCGGCCTCCCCGGCGACGGCACGAACGAGAAGATCGTCGGCTCGACGATCGCACTGGCCCATGCGCTCGGCGCGACTGTCGTCGCGGAGGGAGTGGAGACGATCGGTCAATGGCGTCACCTCGCGACGCTCGGCTGCGACCTCGCCCAGGGGCACCTGATCGGGACTCCCCAGCCGGCCGACCAGCTCCGGCGCGAGCTGATCACGAACCCGGTGCTGCCGACGCGCCTTCAGGCGCTGCGGCCGATCGCGATCGCCGGCCGCTGAGCTCGGCTCAGCTCGGCGCGGGCTCGAAGGCGAGCAGCTCCGGCCCGTGCTCGCGCAGCCACGCGCGCTCCGCCCGGTAGCCGGGGCGGCGTTCCTGCACGAGCCGCCAGAAATGGGGCGAGTGATCGGCCCGGTGCAGGTGGCAGAGCTCGTGGACGACGACGTAGTCGAGCACCTCGGGCGGGGCGAGAACGAGGCGCCAGTTGAACGAGAGCGTCCCGCGAGAGGAGCATGAGCCCCAGCGTGTCCTCTGGTCCCTGATCGCGATCCGCGCGTAGGAGACGCCGAGTGCCGCCGCCTCCCGCTCGGCCAGCGACTCGATGCGAGCGCGGGCCGCGGTGCGCCCGGCGCGCTCGGTGATCCCGAGCGCGTCGAGCCCCAGACGCGGCACCTGACGAGCCCGCTGCCCTGCGATCCACGGTTCGTGCGAGGCCAGGATCGCCCCGATCTCGCGCCTGCTCATGCGGCGGGGCACGACGAGCTGGGCCGGCCGGCCCCAGGGCACCGTCAACCGCCAGCGCCGCGCTCTGGGCGAGACTCGGATCTCGATCTGCGGCTCGGCTGCGTTCAGTCCGCCGATCTCGAGCTGGCCCGGCCGGGGCTTCATCTTCTCGAACCTAGCGAGCGCGCCGGAGGGCTCTCAGGGCGTCGGCGTCGGCTCGGCGAGCACTCGAGCGCCGGCGCCGCGAGCCGGGCCGTCGCCTCGACCGAGTCGTCCACCTCGAACGCGATGCGGATGTGCCCCGCGACCCGTCGGCGGTGGCTGGGTAGCCTCGGACGGTGCCAAGTGCCCTGTCGGTGCGAGAGCTGTCGAAGAGGTACGGGTCGGTCGAGGCGCTGAAGCCGATCGACCTCGAGGTCGCCGAGGGCGAGCTCGTCGGCCTGCTCGGGCCCAACGGCGCCGGCAAGTCGACGCTCGTCAAGATCGCGGTCGGCCTGGTGCGGCCCACGGGCGGCCGTGCCGAGGTCGCCGGCTTCCGGGCCGGCTCGCGGGGCGCCCGGGCTGTGCTCGGGTACCTCGCCGAGCTCTTCCGCTTCCCGGGCTGGTACACCGCCGACGAGGTGCTCGACCTCCACCAGCGCCTCGCCGGCTCGCGTGGCGGCGCGTCCGAGCGCCGGCGCCTGCTCGAGCTCGTCGCGCTCGACGATGCCGCAGACCGCCGGATCGAGGGGATGTCGAAGGGCATGCAGCAGCGGCTCGGGATCGCGCAGGCGCTCGTCGGCGACCCGCGGGTGCTCCTGCTCGACGAGCCGACCTCGGCCCTCGACCCCGTCGGCCGCCGCATCGTCCGCTCGCTCCTCGAGGAGCTGCGGCACCGCGGGACGTCAGTGCTCCTCAACTCCCACCTGCTCTCGGAGGTCGAGCTCGTCTGCGACCGCGTCGCGATCCTGAGGCGCGGCGTGCTCGTGGCGCACGGCGCGCCCGCCGAGCTCGCCCGCCCGCGCGGCGTCGAGCTCGAGACGGACGAAGGCGTGCGCCTGATCGAGGGGGCCACGCGCGAGGACACGCCGCGCCTCGTCGCCGAGGCGGTCGCCGCCGGCCGGCAGGTGTTCGGGGCCCGGGTGCTCACCTCGACCCTCGAGGAGGTCTACCTCGAGGCCGTGGGCACCGACACGTCGTGAACGGCCTCGCAGTCATCATCGGCTACGGGTTCCGCGAGGCCGTGCGCCGCAAGGTGTTCGCGGTCGTGGTCGTGCTCACCGTTCTCTTCCTGGCGCTGTTCTGGCTCGCCAACCATTACGTGTTCGGCGACCTCGCGACGATCACTCCGCCGGCCGACGTGCACGTCGACACGAGGACGTTCGCGGGCGCGTTCCTCGCCGGGCTCGCGATGTTCGCAACCCTCTTCCTCGGAGTCGTGCTCGCCGTGTTCCTGACCCTGAGCGTCGTCTCCGGCGACGCCGAGCGCGGGATCCTCCAGCCCCTCGTCGTCCGGCCGATCGGACGCTCGACGCTGCTCGTCGCCCGGTTCCTGGGGGCGGCCGGAGTCTGCGTCGTCTACGTGACGGTCGTCTACGCGATCGCGGTCGTGATCATCGGGCTCACCGGCCACTGGTGGCCCGACAGCCCGGTGTGGCCCGCGGTCGAGCTTGCAGCGGCCGTGGTGATCGTGATCGCGATCTCTCTCCTCGGCTCGGTTGCGCTGACGCCGACCGCGAACGGCATCGCCGTCTTCATGCTCTTCGGCGGCGGGCTCGTCGCGGGGCTCCTCGGCTCGATCGGCCATGCGCTCAACTCGCACGCGATCAAGCACGCCTCGACGATCGCGGCCTGGGCGCTCCCCTTCGAGGCGCTCTACCAGGATGCGCTCCGAATGATCACCGAGCACACGAACGGCCTGACCGGCTTCCTGCTGCAGCTCGGCCCCTTCGGCGGCGCCTACGTGCACGGCTGGGCGATCCGCGTCTGGTCGCTCGCCTACCTCGCCGCGGTGGGCGTCTGCGCGCTCGTCGCGTTCTCGCGCCGCAACCTCTAGCTCGGCTCAGCCGAAGAACCGCTGGGGGTTCTCGATCAGCATCTCGTCGAGCTGGGACTGCGTGACGCCGGCCCGGAGGAGCGCGGGGAAGATCCTGGTCGAGATGTGCAGGTAGTCGGCGATCTCGTGGGTGGCGAAGATCGGGTTGAACTCCATGAAGTCGTAGAAGCAGGCGGCGTCGTGGCCCAGGTGGATGCGGTCGGTGAAGCCTTCGGCCACGAGAGCGGCGAGCGTCTCGATCCGGCGCTCGTCGGGGTTGAAGTGCGAGATGTTGAAGCGGTCGCAGCCGAGGCTCGCCCCTGTCTCGGCGATCGCGCGGAGGTAGTCGAGATCGTTGCTGTCGCCCGCATGGGCGATCACGATCCGTCGGGGGTCGACCCCTGCCTCCGTCAACGCGTCGAGTGCCAGAAGCCCGGTGCGGGCGGGCGCGTTGGTATGCACCATCACCGGCGCGCCGGTCTCGACGGCGGCGGCCGCCACCAGCGCGAGGATCCGCGGGATGTCGCCGACGAGCCCGTGCTCCTCGACCGCGCACTTGAGGAAGGCCGCCCTGACGCCGGTGTCGTCGATCCCCTGGCGGAGCTCGCGCACGAACAGCTCGACGAGCTGGTCGTCGGTGCGGTAGGCGAGGAACCCGCGCAGCTCCAGGAAGGCGTAGACGCCGGTCGCGACGACGATGTTGAGGTCGACCTCGGCGTTGATCCGCTGGATCCGCGGGATGTTGCGGCCGAGGCCGATCGCGGTCGGGTCGACGATCGAGTGGATCCCGCCCTCCCGCAGCCGTCGGAGCTTCGCGATCGCGTCCGCGACGCGCACCTCCTCGTCCCAGTACGGCCCGCCCCACGTGCGGTTGTAGTTCTGGGCGGCCTCGGGATCGAGGACGAAGACGTGCTCGTGCATCAACGTGGGCCCGAGCTCGGACAGCTCGAGCGGGCCGCGAACCGTCTGGATGGTGCTCATGCGCTCCTCCTAGAGAGTTGCGTCGGACAGGGGCTTCGTGCCGCCGTGGGCGGTCTGGCCGCCGTCGACGACGATCTCGGCGCCGCTGACGAAGGCCGACTCGTCGGAGATCAGGTACACGACGAGCGGTGCGACCTCCGCGGGCGTCCCGGTGCGGCCGAGCGGGGTCGCCTCGATGTTGGCCAGGCGGAACGCGGGCGGTGCCTCGGCGGTCATCGGCGTCTCGATGAACCCCGGGAGGATCGTGTTGACGCGGATCCCGCGCGGGCCGAGCTCGAGTGAGGCGACCCGAGAGAGGCCGCGCAGGCCCCACTTGCTGACCGTGTAGCCGGCGGCGTGGTAGCCGCCGAGCGCCGCGACCGAGGAGACGTTGACGATCGAGCTCCCGCTCGGCATCAGCGGTGCGAGGGCCTGGATGCCGAGCAGCGGGCCGGTCAGGTTGACTGCGAGCACACGCTCCCAGTCGGCCGCCTCGATCTCCTCGAGCCTCGCTCGGAAGGCGATCCCCGCGTTGTTGACGAGCCCGTCGACCCGGCCGTGCTCCCCGGAGATCCAGGCGGCCAGGGATGCCCACTCCTCCGCGCGGGTGACGTCGAGACGGCGATAGACGGCTCCGCGCGGCGCGTCGGCCGTCTCGTGGATGTCGGTGACGATCACGAGCGCGCCCTCGCGCACGAGCGCCTCGGCCTCGGCCGCTCCCTGGCCGCCGGCGGCGCCGGTGACGACGACGACCTTGCCGGCTGCTCTACGCAACGGCGTGCGGATCTCCGGCGTGCTCACCGGGCAAGCCTACGACGCCGGCGGTGCTCCTGGAAGCGGGCGGTCAGACGCCTGCGTGCCGCAGGAGGATCCCGGCGACGAGCTCAGGCTGCGACAGGTGCGGCCAGTGGCTGGCGGCGATCTCGATCGCCTCGCCCGCGCGCGGTGCGAACGTCTCGCGCTGGAGCTCGACGGGGATCGAGCGATCCTCCGTGCAGACGACGTAGGTCGACGGGATCTCCCGCCAGGCTGCGCTGGCTATCGGCTCGGCGAACGGCGCGGTGACGTGCGGGCGCAGCCGTGCGATCGCGTCGTCGCGCGTCTGCTCGTCGCAGTCGGCGTAGCCCGACGTCGCCAGCCGCTCGATGTCCGGGAGCGTCCTTCCGTCCTCGAGCCGCTGGATCCACGGGGCGGGGCCGCCGGTGAGGATGAGGAGCGACTCGCCGATGTCGGGCATGAACGCGCAGAGGTAGACCAGGTGCGCGACGTCCGAGCGTCCCGCGGCGGCTGCCGTGACGACCACGCCGCCGTAGGAATGGCCGCAGACGATCGCCCGGCCGCCGGCGGCGTCGAGCGCGCCGATGACGGCCGCGACGTCGTCTGCGAGCCCGGGAGGCTCGAGAGGGTCGCCGCCGGCGCTCGGCAGCTCGACGGCGATCGACGGGACGCCGCGCTCCTCGAGGAGCGGGACGACGCGCTCCCAGCACCAGGCCCCGCCCCAGGCTCCGTGGACGAGGACGATCGTTGACGTCGCGGTGCTCACGCCCGCGAACGCTAACGCAACTTCGGGGCGGTTCTCCAGTCGCGGTGAGGCTAGGGTCTTCCCCGATGCCGCGCTTCGACCTGTCGCCCGAGGAGCTTGCGGGCTACCGCCCGGCACTGAACGTGCCCGCGGATCTCGACAGCTTCTGGGCCGAGACGCTCGAGTCGAGCCGCGCGCGGGCCGTCGAGCCGGTCGTCATGAAGATCGACAACGGCCTTCGGCTGGTCGATACGTTCGACGTCGTGTTCTCCGGCTTCGACGGGCAGCCTGTGCGTGCATGGCTCCACGTGCCCGCCGGGGCCCGGGACGAGCTCCCGGCGGTCGTGCGGTACCTCGGTTACGGCGGCGGGCGGGGACTGTCGCACGAGGTCAGCGCCTGGACGCTCGCCGGCTATGCGTGCTGCACCGTCGACACGCGAGGGCAGGGGGCCGGTTGGAGCCCCGGCGACACACCCGATCCTGTCGGCTCGGCTCCCGCGCATCCCGGATCCATGACCCGCGGAATCGGCGCTCCCCGCGACTACTACTACCGACGGGTCTTCACGGACGCCGTCCGCGCCGTCGAGGTGCTTCGAGACCTGCCGGTCGTCCGCGCCGACCGGATCGCCGTCACCGGCGTCAGCCAGGGCGGCGGCATGACGCTCGCGGTGTCGGGCCTCGCTCCGGGGCTCTGGGCGGCGATGCCGGACGTCCCCTTCCTGTGCGACTTCCCGCGCGCGCTCGAGGTGGCCGAGTCCGACCCCTACCTCGAGATCGTGCGCTACCTGCGCGTCCAGCGGGACGAGACCGATCGCGTGCTCGAGACGCTGAGCTACTTCGACGGCGCGGTGCTCGCCCGGCGGGCAACCCCGCCGGCGCTCTTCTCGGTCGCCCTGATGGATCGCGTCTGCCCGCCCTCGACCGTCTACGCCGCGTTCAACTGGTACGCCGGGCCGAAGGAGATCGCCGTCTACCCGTACAACGACCACGAGGGCGGCGAGGAGCACCACATCCGCCGCCAGCTCTCGTGGCTGAGCGGCCTGGATTAGGCGGCGACGACGACCGCCGCCGGAAGGACGCCCTCGAGCGCCCCGGCGGTCGTACGGCACAACTTCCCTTCCGCCGCCTCCCTCGCGACGATCGCGAAGGCACGGTCCGGCGCGAGCGCTCCGCGGTAGGGCCGGTCGGCGGTGAGGGCGTCGTAGATGTCTGCAACCGCGAGGATGCGTGCAGCAGGTGGGAGGTCTGCGGCGACGGCGCCTCGCCAGTAGCCGCTGCCGTCGAGCTTCTCGTGGTGGGCGCCCGCGATGCTCGCGATGCCGGCGAAGTGATCGACCCGCGAGAGCACCTCCTGCGACAGCTTCGGATGGAGCTCGACCTGGGCGCGCTCGGCCGGCGTGAGCGCCGCGGGCTTGTCGAGGATCGAGTTCGGGACGGCGAGCTTGCCGATGTCGTGCAGGAGGGCCGCGCGGCGGAGATCGCGGAGCCCGTCCGGAGCGAAGCCGAGCCTCGTGCCTAGCTCGACCGCGACCGTCGCCACGCGCGTCGAGTGGCTGTAGGTGTAGGGCGACTTGGCGTCGATCACGAGCGCGAATGCCGACGCCACGCGATCGAGCCGCTCGTCGTCGGCGAGGAGCCTGCGCCCCTGGGGCTCGAGCGCGCCGAGGCTGAGCTCGAGCCGGTCGTCGTCGAGCGAGTGCCAGAAGGCCTCGTCGTTGCGCAGCGACAGCAGGATCCGGACGAGGTTCGGGTCGAACCACGTGCCGGTCCTGGCAACGGCCATCTCGCAGGCCGAGTCGAGGCCGAAGTCGCGATGGAAGACCTCCACGGTCTGCGCGAGCCGGAACACCCGCGCGAGCAGCGGGATCTCCTCGCCTGCGAGGCCGCGCGGATGGCCCTTCCCGTCCCAGTGCTCACCGATCGAGGCGATCGCTGCGGCCGCCGATTCGGGGAGCTCGAGCATGCGGGCGATCTGCGCTCCGCGCTCGCACCTGATCCCGGTCAGCTCCCGTGCAAACCCCTTGCCGGCCCGCGCCACCCGCAGCAGATTGCGCGGCCCGCCGACGTTGCGAAGGACGTAGGCCGTCGCCTCCGCCGGCTTCGAGTAGTTGACGCGCCGAAGCGCGCTCTTCGCCGCCAGGTCGTCGGTCCCGTAGAGCGCCGAGACGGCGGCTGCGTTCGACGAGCAGCCGGCGTCCTTCATCAGGAGCCCGTAGAACGCCGCCGCCTGGTCGGTCTCGCCGAGCCCGAGAGCCTCGACCAGGCGCATGCCGATCACGCAGCTTCTGAGCGCGTGCCCGGGCGGTTGCCCGTCCGTCACGTCGAGCGCGTACGAGAGCGCGCCGATCACCTCGGCAAGCCGGAGCTCAGAGTCCCCGTGCTCCATCTCGTGATCGTCGGCAGCCTCGGGCCCTCCCCCGATCACCCGTTCCGGTAGGGCGACCGTCTCGATCCCGAGGTTCGAGGCGGCGTATCATCGCCGGCGTGCGCGAACCGGCCTTCACTGAGACGCTCCAGCTCTCGATCGTGGTTCGCGACCTCGAGGCCTCGATCAAGACGTACGTCGAGCGGTACGGCATCGGGCCCTGGGAGATCTACGAGTTCAACCCGGGCTCCGTCTCGAACATGACCCGAGACGGAGAGCCCGCCGAGTACGCGATGAGGATCGCCGTGACGATGGTCGGCTCGGTGCAGTGGGAGCTCGTCCAGCCGCTCGACGACCGGAGCATCTACGCGGACTTCCTCGCCGCGAAGGGCGAGGGCGTCCACCACGTCGCCGTGGGAGGCCGAAGCTACCGCGAAGAGCTCGACGCGATGCACGCCAACGGCCGCCGGTCGATCTCCGGCGGCTTCTACAACGGGGTCACCTTCGACTACCTGTCGACGGGCGACGACCTCGGGGTCGTCACCGAGATCTTCGACTGGCCCGAAGGGCTCGTCCAGGAGCCCGACGCGGTCTACCCGCCGCCGCCGGCCGCCGACGCCTGAGAACAGCGCAGCGCCGGTCGCGGTCTACGCTCTCTCGATGGCACAAACGCCGGCGATCAGCGCTGCCGAGCGGGCGGGCATCACGTTCACCGTCCACGTCTACGAGCACGATCCCGCGGCCGAGTCGTACGGGCTCGAGGCTGTGGAGAAGCTTGCGGTCGAGCCGGAGCGCGTCTTCAAGACGCTCGTCGTCTCGGTCGACGGGGCACTCGCCGTGGCGTGCGTCCCGGTGCTGGCACAGCTCCAGCTGAAGGCGCTCGGGAAGCGCGCCGAGCTCGCCGACCGGCGGCGGGCCGAAGCGGCGACGGGCTACGTCACCGGCGGCATCAGCCCGCTCGGTCAGCGCAAGCGGCTTCCGACCTGGATCGACTCCTCGGCCCTCGAGAGCGCGACCGTCTACGTCAGTGCGGGGCGCCGCGGGCTCGAGATCGAGCTCGACCCGCACGATCTCGTCCGGCTGACCGGAGCCGAGGTGAGCCCGATCGCGGGCTAGGCGGCCGAGCTCTACGGCCGCTCGCCGGCGGTTCGTCGCTCCTTCAGCGAGCGGCGGCGACCGGCGCGGGGAAGCTGAACAGGCGAGTTAACTGCTCGAGGCGACGCCTGTCTCCGGTCACGGTGAGCGAGCCTCGGCCGATCGTGTCCTCTGGGCCGAGCGTTCCCTCGAGGATGTCGACGAGCGTCAGATCGGTCTCGAGGGTGAGGTCGGCCTCCGGAAGCGGCTCCTCCCCGACCTCCAGGCGCCCGTCTTCTACGCGGGCGTGCACCACCATCTCGCCCAGATGCAGCTTGAAGCTGAGGCTCTCGTTCCCGGCGGGCTGGAAGCTCGCGCGCAGGGCGACGAGCAGGGCGTTCGCCGTCGGGGCATCGCCGGGCCGAGGGTCGCGCAGCGAGCGTGAGCCCCACCGGCTCAGCGCGAGCACGCTCTCCTCGAGCTCGCGTCCGTAGTCGGTGAGCTCGTAGACGCACCACCCATCGCGCCCGATCGACGAAGCGTCATTTCGGTTCGAGCTCTAGGCGGCGTCTCCGAGCGCGTGCGGCGCCGCACCAACTATTAGCCTGTGCTCGATCGTCTCGATGAACTCGATTCCGGCTTCGATCGAGCGGCGCAACGGGCACGTCGCCGCGACATGCTCGAGGCGCTCGAGCTGGGCCTCGCTGAGCTCGCCGCCGAGCCGGATCACGATCTCGAACCGGCGCGGCGTGGAGCGGTTGTCGTAGTCGACGTCGACCGACAGCTCGCCGAGCTCCCACGACTTCGTCCGCGCGTACATGGCGAGCGTCGTCGAGATGCAGGCCGCGAGTGCGGCCGGGAAGAGCTCGTGCGGCGCGGGGCCGGTTCCGTCGCCGCCGAACCGAACCGGCTCGTCGGTGACGAGGCCGTACTGGCCGTCGATCAGCACCTCCTGCCGGAGGGTGCCGGGGATCGAGCGAGCTGTTGCGGTGAGGCTCATGGCTCTGCGCACAGCGTGATCGCGGGGTCACGGCGCGCCATCGGTACGAGCGCGGAGAGGCACCTCGGACAATTACGCAGACGTCCTACCCCTCTCTGCAGCCAGGTGCGGTTCGTGTGCTATACATCTGCACAACTAAACCGTTGATTATTGGAATACCGAAACAAGGAGTAGACGCATGACGCTGCCGAGCCCGTTGCCCGAAGATCTCGTCGAGTTGATCGCGCGACGCTTCCGCGTCCTCGGCGAGCCGATGCGGATCCGCCTGCTCGACCGGCTGCGCGAGGGCGAGGCGACCGTCGGGGAGCTCTCCGAGTCGCTCGGCGCGTCGCAGCAGAACGTGTCGAAGCATCTCGGCGTGCTGAGCGACTCGGGCGTGATCGGCCGGCGGAAGCAGGGCAACCACGTCTACTACCGGATCGTCGACGAAGGGATCTTCGCGCTCTGCGAGGAGGTCTGCGGCTCTGTCCGGCAACAGCTGCGCACCCTCAACGAGCTCGTGCAGGGGGTGGGTCGCTGATGCGCTCCACCTGGCCGCTCGAGCGGGCGCTCTTCGCGCTGGCCGGCTCGTTCACGTTGCTGAGCGTCTTGCTCGCGGTGCTCGTCAGCCCATGGTTTCTCCTGCTTGCGGTCTTCGTGGGCCTCAACCAGTGGCTCTACGTGAGCGCCGGAACGTGTCCGGCGGCGCTCGTGCTGGAGCGGGCGGCCGGCCTGGAACGCGGGTGCCGGCGATGAGCGCGATCGCAGCTCCGGTCGGGAGGCCGGCGACGGCGTCGCGGCGCCATTCCGGGTCCGTCGGCCCGCTCGGTCGCCTCGGCCGCTTCACCGCCGACCACATCCGGGCGGTCGCGATCGCGTGGGCGGTGCTCGCGGTTGCGCTCGGCGCGTTCGCGCCGAAGGTCGAGACGGCGCTCTCGGGCGCCGGCTGGCAGGCGAACGGCTCGCAGTCCGTGCAGGCCCGGCAGCTGATCCAGGCGAACTTCGCCGGGCTCTCGAGCTCTGCACTGCTGGTCGTCGTGCACTCGCCGAGCCTGACGGTTGCCGACCCCTCCTTCCAGGGCAGCCTCGCTCGCGTCGAGAAGCTGCTGCGAGCGAACGCGCACGTCGCCTCGGTGGTGCCGCCCCAGGCCGGCTCGAGCATCTCGGCCGACCGGCACACAGCGCTCGTGACCGCCGGCGCCAAGGGTGACCCGACCGCGATGGTCGCGGCCGCGGACTCGCTCAAGTCGAAGCTGAAGGCCTCCGGCGCGAGCGGTGTGAGCGTCTCGCTGACCGGCGCCTCCGGGATGTGGAGCGACTTCAACACCGCCAACCGCAGCGCGATGATGAAGTCGGAGCTCTACTCGTGGCCGGTGACGCTGGCGATCCTCGTGCTCGCGTTCGGCTCGCTCGCCGCCGCGGGCCTGCCGCTCCTCCTCACGATCCTCGGCCTGGTCACGACCGCCGGCCTGCTCGCGCTCCTCACGAACGGGTTCGAGATCTCGATCTGGGCGATGAACTTCGCGCTGATGTTCGCGCTCGCGCTCGGGATCGACTACGCGCTCTTCGTCGTCCACCGGTTCCGCGGTGCCTTCTTCGGCTCCAAGCTCGATGCGCGCGAGGCCGTCGCGGTGACGATGGACACCGCCGGCAAGGCCGTCCTCTTCTCGGGGCTGACGGTGCTCGTCTCGCTTTCGGCCGTGATGCTCGTGCCCAGCCCGGCATTCCGCTCGATGGCCCTCGGGATCATGCTCAGCGTCGTCTTCGTGCTGGCCGCGACGCTCACGCTCCTGCCGGCGGTGCTGGCGAAGCTCGGTCCGAAGGTCGACGCGCTGCCGCTCAGGTGGGTGCACTCGGGCGAGCACCGCTCTGCGCGCTTCGCGCGCTTCGGCGAGCGGCTCTGGCGCCATCCGCACGTCTACGGCCCGGCCGCGACCCTGCTTCTCGTCCTGCTCGCCCTGCCGGTCTTCGGGCTGAGGACGGGCATGCCCTCGATCAAGGTCGTCCCCACGAGTGACAGCTCCCGCGTCGGGTACGCCGAGGTGCAGCAGGCCTTCGGCGTCGGCGCGCCCGGGGCGCTGCAGATCGTCGCTCCCAGGGGTGAGGCGGCCACCGTCGTCGCAGTGGCGAAGCTCGATCCGGGCATCGCCCGGGCCTCGGCGCCGCAACAGGGCGGAAGCGGCCTCGTGCTCGTTCAGGCAACCCCGAACGCCGATCCGTCCAGCAGCGCGGTCGGCCGCACGATCGACCGGCTTCGCACCGAGCTGCCCGCGGGCGCGCTCGTGGGCGGGGCTGCCGCCGAGAACCACGATCTCGAGCGGGCGCTCGTCGCCAAGACACCGCTCGTGATCGGCGTCGTGCTCGCCCTGGGCTTCCTGCTGCTGCTTCTCGCGCTGCGGGCTCCGCTGATCGCCGCCCTCGGCGTTCTGACTAGCCTGCTCGCCACGGGTGCCGCTTTCGGCGTCGCCCGGCTGATCTTCCAGAACGGCCACGGGGCCGGGCTGCTCGGCTTCCAGTCGCAGGGCTTCCTCGACGCGTGGGGGCCCGTGTTCTTCTTCGCGATGATCTTCGCGATCTCGATGGACTACACGGTCTTCCTGCTCTCCTCGGCGAAGGAGCACTTCGACCGCACCGGGGATCCGCGGGAAGCGGTGATCGGCGGGCTTGCCCACTCGGGCCGGGTCATCTTCGCGGCCGCCGCCGTCATGGTCGCCGTCTTCTTCACGTTCGCGCTCTCCGGCCCCCTGCCGCCGAAGGAGATGGGGGTCATCCTCGGGATCGCGGTGCTGCTCGACGCGATGCTCGTGCGGCTGGTGCTCATCCCGACGCTCCTGCGCGCCTTCGGCCGCTATGCCTGGGCGCTACCGCGCTGGCTCGATCGGGTGCTCCCGGACGTGCGGTTCGGGCACTCTGACTAGAGAGTGAGCGACGCGCGGGTCACGATGCTCGGGGTCGCCGCGGGAGCTCGCCCGTGGCGGCGGTGAACGGTCGAGCTGCGTCCGCGGCATGCGTAGAGTTGAGCGCAGTCGATGACGAGGAGCCGAGGGAGATGAGCACCGAGCCGATCACCGGGATTCCAGCCGCCGAGCTCGCCGAGCGCCGCGAGCGCCTGCTCGAGCACGTCCGAGGCAACGGCCTCTCGGGCTACGTCCTCTTCGGTGCCGACTACATCCAGTACTTCACCGGCTTCTGGTTCCTCTCGAACGAGCGGCCGGTGATCTACGCCGAGAGCGCCGGCGGCGAATCGGCCGTGTTCGTGCCCGAGTTCGAGGTGGAGCGCACGCGCGCCGAGACCGGCTTCGCGCGGATCGAGTCCTATCCGGAGTACCCCGGGATCGAGCACCCGATGACGATCTTCGCGCGGGTGCTCGCCGACCTCGGGATCCGGGGCGCGATCGGCGCCGACAACGACGGGTACCCCGGCATCCTCGGGTACGACGGGCCGGCCCTGAGCGCGGTCACCGGTGCCTCGGTCGCCTCGCTCGGCGAGACGATCGAGGGGATGATGAGGCGCAAGAGCGAGGCCGAGATCGCGCTCATCCGCGAGAGCGGCCGCTGGTGCGCCCATGCCCACCGGCTGCTGCAGGAGTACTCACGCCCCGGCGCCACCGAGGCCGAGGCGAGCCTCCGGGCGGGGCATGAGACGACGCTTGCGCTGCTCGGGGCTCTCGGCGAGCGCTACGGCGGTGGGCTCTCCTCCTCGTCCGGCGCCTCCGCCGGCTACCGCGGCCAGATCGGGTTGCGAAGCTCCTGGGCCCACGCGGTGGCGCACAACATCGAGTTCAAGGCAGGCGACGTGCTCGTGACCGAGACGAGCGCGCCGATCTGGGGCTACAACGCGGAGCTCGAGCGGGCGATGATCATCGGCCCGCCCACCGACGAGATGCGGCGGCTCTTCGACCACACCGTCGCCTCGCAGCAGGCCGCATTCGCGGCGATCAGGCCGGGCGCCACCTGCGCCGATGTCGACCGGGCGGTCATGACCTACCTCGAGCAGCACGACCTGCTCCCCTACTGGCGGCAGCACACGGGCCACGGGATCGGCCTGCGCAACCACGAAGCCCCGTTCCTCGACGTCGGCGACTTCACGACCCTCGAGCCGGGCATGGTCTTCACGATCGAGCCGGGCCTCTACGACGGAGCGATCGGCGGCTTCCGCCACTCCGACACGGTCGTCGTCACCGAGGACGGCATGGACGTCCTCACCGACTATCCGAGCGACATCGAGAGCCTGACGATTCCGGCGTAGCTCTACGGGCGCGGCCCCTCGATCGCCTTGCGCAGTGCCAGCAGCGCTCCGACGTAGATCTCCGAGAAGGTGGGAAACGGCTGGATCGTGTCGCGGAGCACGTCGAGCGGCACCCGGGCCCGGATCGCCAGCGTCGCCTGCTGGAGCCACTCGCCTGCCTCCGGGCCGAGGGCGTAGGCGCCGGTCAGCCGCTTTCCGTCGCTGAGCAGCGTCAGGAAGCCGTTGCTCTCGGCGTAGGCGCGCGAGTAGGTCTCCAGCTTGGCGACCTCGGACAGGCGGGCGGTCGCGCTGAACGGCGCCTCGCCCGCGCCGACCGAGGCGGCCTCCGGGTCGGTGAAGACGACGCGCGGCACCGCCTCGTAGTTGGCCTCTCGCGGCTCGCCGAGGATGTTCGCCGCGACCACCTCGCCCTGGTACTTCCCGACGTGGGTGAGCTGCCAGATGCCGTTGACGTCGCCGATCGCCCACAGGCGCTCACCCGCGCTCAGGCGCGCGTCGACGGGGACGCCATGAGCGTTTGCCTCGACGCCGACCGTCTCCAGCCCGAGGCCCTCGACACGCGGCCGGCGGCCGGTGGCGACGAGCAGGCGGTCGCCGCGCAGCTCGCGGCCGTCGTCGAGCTCGAGGACGTACTCGTCGGCCTCACGGCGCGCAGCGGTCGCGTGCACGCCCAGCGCGAGCTCGATGCCTTCGCACCCGAGGACGTCGCCGAGCGCCTCACCGAGCGGCGCAGGCTCGCGAGGAAGCAGGTGGGCAGAGCCCTCGACCAGAGCGACCTCACCGCCCAGGCGGGCGACGGCCTGCGCCATCTCGACGCCGACCGGCCCGCCGCCGAGCACGAGCATCCGGCGCGGCACCGCCTTCAACCCGGTCACCTCGCGGTTCGTCCACACGCCGTCGAGCTCCCGCAGCCCCGGCACCGGAGGCACGATCGGGTCGGCACCGGCGGCGAGGACCACGTGCTCGGCCGTGTGCCGAACGCCGTCGACCTCGACCACGCCGGGACCGGCGAGCCGGCCGCTGCCTCGGAGTAGGTCGATGCCCTCGCCGGCGAGCCAGCGCTCCTGGCCGGCGTCGGAGTAGTCCGAGACCATGAAGTCGCGCCAGGCAAGCGCCGCCTCGACGTTCACCTCGGCGCTCGCCGTCGCGTCGCGTGCGGCCTGGACGGCCTCGCCGGGACGGAGCAGCGTCTTCGACGGGATGCAGGCCCAGTAGGAGCACTCGCCGCCGACGAGCTCCCGCTCGACGACGGCAACGCGAAGCCCTCCGGCCGCAAGAGCGCCCGCGCAATGCTCGCCCGGCGAGCCCGCGCCGAGGACGATCACGTCGTAGTCGCTCATGTCGGCAGCTCCTCGCCGGCGTGCTCGCGGACCATGTACCCGGCGTACCAGTCCGGCCAGTCCGGATCGGCCTTGCCGGTCCGCTCCTCGTACTTGCCGTGCGCAGCGGCCGCCCGGCGGAGGGCCGCTGCCAGGTCGCTCGCCGAGCTGTAGGCCGTCTCGCCCGGGTCGACCCGGCCGGGCAGGCGGGTGGTGACCTCCTGGAGGAGCCAGCCGTTGCCGTCCGGGTCGGTGAACGTCGCGAAGGAGCTGTAGGTGCGCCCGTCGGGCTCGCGGCCGCTGACGCGCCCCTTCTCGTGGAAACGGGCTCCCGGTGCTCCTTCGTGGAACACCTCGCTGACCTCGACACCACGCCGCGCAAGCTCGCCCTGCACCGCTTCGATGTCGGAGACGATCAGGTACACGCCCTGCGCCGAGCCGGGCGCCGCCGCCGTGAGGCTCTCGCCGAACTGGATCGAGCAGCCTGAGCCGGGCGGGGTGAACTGGACGATCCGGAACGACTCTCCGCGGGTGACGTCAACGTCGAGGCGCCAGCCGAGGCTCGCGTAGAAGGCCTTCGCGCGGTCGACGTCGGACACGGGGATGACGATCACCTCGAGCTTCATGTCCGCAGTCGCCTTGCTCGGGTCGTCGCTCGGGCTCTCGTTGCCTTCCTCGGCGCTGCTCATGTCGGCCTCCATGGCTCGGTGACGGTTGTCGCAACCTGACGGTTGTAACAACCCTAGTCATGCGTTCTGGTGAGTCGCGGTCGAGCACCGGGTAGGTTGCGATCAACGACGAAGGGGAGATCGATGACGACACTTCAAGACAGGCCGAACACCGCTCTGCTCGTGGTCGACGTGCAGAACGGCGTCGTCGAAGGCGCCCACGAGCGCGACGCCGTCGTGGCCAACATCGCGCGCGTCGTCGACAAGGCTCGGTCCGACGGTGTCCCCGTGATCTGGGTTCAGCACGTCAGCGACGATCTGGAGCACGGCAGCGAGAGCTGGCAGATCGTCCCCGAGCTTGCTCCGGCCGCCGGCGAGCCGCTGGTCGAGAAGTCCTACGGCGACTCGTTCGAGGACACCGATCTCGAGCCCGTCCTCGCCGGGCTCGGCATCGGCCGCCTGGTCGTCACCGGCGCGCAGACGGATGCGTGCATCCGCTCGACCCTCCACGGAGCGCTCGTGAGGGGGTACGACACGACGCTTGTCAGCGACGCTCATACGACCGACGACCAGACGGCCTGGGGCGCCCCGCCGCCGGACCAGGTGATCGCGCACACGAACCTGTACTGGACGTATCAGGAGGCCCCGGGACGGACGGCCGGCACGGTCGAAGCCGACGAGGTCGAGTTCGACGAGCCAGACTGACGCCCGCAGCGCCCGTTTGCGGGCTTTACCCGCTTCTTACGTAGCCGTTCGGAACGCTTACCGGCAGATGACGGTCGGATGACACGGCTCGGTTACACCAGGTCTCGGAACAGAGATGCCGACACGGAGGGGATGGCACATGAGTCCGAGATCACGCACAACGAGCCTGGCAGTGAGGGTCGCAGCAGGAGCTGCGTTCGCACTGCTTTCGATGATGGTCGCGACGAGGCTCGCGGCCGCACAGACACATCAGGTTTCCCACGCGAAGCATCGCTACATCCCGCTTCGCCATGCCCGCCATCACCGCAGCCCGAACCTCGCGCTCCGGTTGAGTGCGTCGGCAGGGACGGTCAACGCCGGCCAGCAGGTGACCTACACGGCCACGGTCGTGAACACCGGCGGGAGGGCCGACCGGAACGCGGGGTTCCGCGACCTGCTGCCTCGCAAGACGACCTTCGTCTCGGCGACCCCGAGCCAGGGAAGCTGCGGTAGCGGCCGGTTCTTCGCCTGCAACCTGGGGTCGCTTGCGCACGGCGCGACGGCGACGATCACGATCGTCGCGACAGCGAACACGCCGGGCCGGATGACCGACTACGCGTGGGTCTCCACCAACCCGCCCGGGCGCTGGGAGCATCGCCACTCCGTCTCGACGAACGTGCAGGGCGTCAGCTCCAACGTCGACCTGAAGCTCACGGAGTCGCCCGGGAACCTGGATCTGGGTCAGCAGGTGACCTACACCGCGGCGGTCTCCAACTCGGGGAACGGCGCGGCCGGCAGCGTCGCCTTCCAGGACCTGCTCCCGGGCAAGGCGACCCTCGTCTCGGTCACCCCGAGCCAGGGAAGCTGCAGCGGTAACCCGACGATCGTCTGCAATCTCGGGTCCCTGAACGGGGGCGCCTCGGCGACGGTCACGATCCTGGCCACGGCGAGCCAGCCGGGCTGGATGACCGACCACGGCTGGGTCTCCAGCAACCCGCCCGGGAACTGGCAGCACCATCGCACGGCCAGCGTCTACGTCCACGACGTCAGCTCGAACGTCGACCTGAAGCTGGCCGGCTCCGCCGGCGCGGTCGACCCCGGCCAGCAGGTCACCTACACCGCGACGGTCTCCAACTCGGGGAACGGCCCCGCCGGCAACGTTGCCTTCCAGGATCTGCTCCCGGGGAAGGCGGCTCTCGTCTCGGTGACCCCGAGCCAGGGCACCTGCAGCGGCAACCCGGTGATTCAGTGCAGCCTCGGGTCGCTGAACGCCGGCGCCTCGGCCACGATCGCGATCGTCGTCACGGCCAACCAGCCGGGGACGATGACCGATCACGGCTGGGTCTCCGACAGCCCGCCCGGGAACTGGAAGCACGAGCGGTCGGTCGACACCTACGTCCGCAACGTGAGCCCCGAGCTCGCGCTCCGGCTCTCCGGATCGCCCGGATCGGTGAACGTCGGCCAGCAGGTGACCTACACCGCGACGGTCACGAACACCGGTAACGGCACCGACGCCAACGCGGGCTTCCAGGACCTGCTGCCCGGCAACACGACCCTCGTCTCGGTGACCCCGAGCCAGGGAACCTGCTCGGGCAGCCCCACGGTCGCCTGCAACCTGGGCGCCCTCGATCGCGGCGACTCGGCCACGATCACGATCGTCCTCACGGCCAACCAGCCCGGCTGGATCACCGACCGCGGCTGGGTCTCGACTAACCCGCCCGGCAACTGGGAGCATCAGCACTCGGTGAGCACCGAGGTGCACCCGGCGCCGCCGGCGACGCCGACCGCGACGACCACCACCACGACCACCGCAGCGACCACGACGACGCACGCGTGATCGCTCGGCCTCGCTGAGCCGATCCGAGCTGGGGGCCGAAACCGGCCCCCAGCTCTTAGGCCTTTCGGGCGGTATTCAGCGCCACGGCCGCGCGAACGAGCGCCTTGAGCGCCACCTCGTCGATCTTCTCGCCCTCGTGGACGTCGATCGCGCGCCTGACGTTTCCTTCCAGGCTCGAGTTGAAGAGGCCCGCAGGGTCGTCCAGCGACGCGCCCCTGGCGAAGGTCATCTTCACGACGCTCTTGTAGGTCTCGCCCGTGCAGATGATCCCGTCGTGAGACCAGACGGGGACTCCCCGCCACTTCCACTCCTCGACCAGCTCGGGGTCGGCCTGCCTGATCAGGTCGCGCAGCCGGGCGAGCGTCTCGCCACGCCAGTCGTCGAGCTCGGCGATCCTCGCGTCGATCAGCTCGGACGGGGAGCCCGATTGCGTTGCGGCAGACCTGATCATCACTCGGCTCCCGCGATCACGCCGGCGGCTGGTCGATGCGCACGAGGTTGCCCGACGGATCGCGCACGGCGAAGTCCCGCGTGCCCCAGAACTGGTCGGTCGGCTCCTGCACGATCTCCGCGCCCGCCTCGCGGACGTGCTCGAAGGTGCCGTCGAGGTCGTCCGTCCGGAAGTGGACGCCGTTGAGCGCGCCCTTGGCGAGGAGCGCCGTGAGCGCGTCGCCGTCGTCCGGGCCGCCGTTCACGTAGTTCGTGAGCACGATCGCGACGTTGGGCTGGGAGGGGGCGCCGACGGTGATCCAGCGGTAGCCGCCGTTGGCGACGTCGTTGCGCACCTCGAGGCCGAGCTTGTCGCGGTAGAAGCCCAGCGCGAGGTCGGGGTCGTGTACCTGCACGAAGCAGGTTGAAAGTGTGAGGTTCATGACCGCAAGCTTAGGGAGCCGACGGCCTCGGGTGCTTCTCCGATCCTGCTCGGTTTGGGCCGGGTGGCCTCCTTGGCGATGCAGCCGGGAACCTTCACGAGCGTGCTGTGGTCGCCGCCCCGGTAGGCTGTCGGCGTCTCGCCCACGAGCTGCGTGAAGCGGGCGCTGAACGAGCCGAGCGAGGTGCACCCGACCGCGAGGCAGACCTCGGTGACCGACAGGTCGCCTCGGCGCAGGAGCGATTTGGCTCGCTCGATTCGCCGCGTCAGCAGGTAGGCGTAGGGAGTCTCCCCGTAGGCCGCACGGAACTGCCGCGAGAAGTGCGCGGTCGACATCAACGCCGCACGGGCGAGCGCGGCCACGTCGAGCGGGCGCGCATACTCGCGGTCCATCAGATCCCGAGAGCGACGGAGGTGCGCGAGGTTCGCGAGCTCCTCGGGCGTCACGAGCCCGAGCGTACCAGGGAGGCAGTTCGTGCCAAGCGGCGCGCAGGGGCGGTCCTTCAGGTACATGTCGCCGTATGAGTCAAGGCGCTTTCGAGCCAACGCTCTTGTGGGAGCCGGGACCCGGCGCGGCCGAAAGCCCGCTGGCCCGCTACACGCGCTGGCTCGCTTCCGACCGGGGGCTGCGCTTCGACTCTTACCAGGCGCTCTGGGAGTGGTCGGTGCGGGAGCTGCCCGGGTTCTGGGCCTCGATCCGCGACTTCTTCGAGGTCGACCTGGAAGGGACCGTGGTGCTGGGCCGCCGCGAGATGCCGGGCGCAGAGTGGTTCCCGGGCTCGACGACCTCCTATGCGGCGCACGTCTTCCGCGGTAAGCCGGATGACAGCGTCGCGATCGTCCACGCGTCCGAGCTTCGACCCGCCGCAGAGCTGACGTGGGGTGAGCTGCGGGCGCTGACCGGCGCAATCGCCGGCGGGCTGCGTGAGCTCGGCGTCGAACGTGGGGATCGCGTCGCCGCCTACCTCCCGAACACTCCCGAAGCGGTGGCGGCGCTTCTCGCCTGCGCCTCGATCGGCGCCATCTGGAGCTCGTGCGCCCCCGAGTTCGGTCGCGCGAGCGTCGTGGAGCGCTTCGGCCAGATCGAGCCGAAGGTCCTCCTGTGCGCCGACGGCTACCGGTACGGCGGGCGGGACTTCTCCCGGGCGGCTCTTGCCGACGAGTTGGCGGGCTCGATCGCCTCGCTGGAGAGGACGGTGCTCCTGCCCCATCTCGACCCCGGCACGCGATCGTCCCGGTGTCTTCCCTGGGAGGACTTCCTGAGGCCCGGAGCCCTCAGCTTCGAGCGGCTGCCCTTCGACCATCCGCTCTGGATCCTTTACTCGTCCGGCACGACCGGCCCGCCCAAGGCGATCGTGCACGGGCAGGGCGGGATCCTGCTCGAGCATCTGAAGGAGCTGCACTTCCACCTCGATGCCCGTGCCGGCGAGCGCCTGTTCTGGTTCACGACGACGAGCTGGATGATGTGGAACCTGCTCGTCGGCGGGCTCCTCACCGAGGCGGCGATCGTGCTCTACGACGGCAGCCCGGCCGCGCGCGACGGTGCGGCGCTGTGGGACCTCGCCGCCGATGCCGGCATCACCTGCTTCGGCACGAGCGCCGCGTTCATCCATGCGTGCATGAAGAGCGGGACCGAGCCGGGGCAGGGGCGCGACCTCTCGGCCTTGCGGGCGGTCGGCTCGACCGGGTCGCCGCTCTCGCCCGAGGGCTTCCGGTGGGTCTACGACAAGCTCGGCGCCGACACCTGGCTCTTCTCGACGAGCGGCGGGACGGATGTCTGCACAGCGTTCGTGGGAGGCGTGCCGACGCTCCCCGTCTACGAGGGCGAGCTGCAGGCACGCGCCCTCGGGGCGAAGGTCGAGGCATTCGACGAGCACGGCTCGTCGGTCGTGGACGAGGTCGGTGAGCTCGTGCTCACCGAGCCGCTGCCTTCGATGCCGGTCGGGTTCTGGGACGACCCGGACGGCTCGCGCTACCGGGAGAGCTACTTCTCGGTCTATCCCGGAGTCTGGCGTCACGGCGATTGGATCCGCATCACTTCGCGCGGGACGGCGGTGATCTCGGGGCGCTCGGATGCGACCATCAACCGCGGCGGCGTCCGGATCGGGACGAGCGAGCTCTACCGTGCGCTGCTCGCGCTCGACGAGGTCGTCGATGCGCTCGCGGTCGACGTCTCCACGGGCGAGCTCGATTCGCGCCTGCTCCTCTTCGTCGTCACCAGCGACGGCGGCCGCCTCGACGAGCCCCTCGAGGCGGAGATTCGGCGTCAGATCCGGGAGCAGTGCTCACCGCGGCACGTCCCCGACGAGATCCGCGAGGTGCCGGCCATCCCGCGCACGCGATCGGGGAAGATCCTGGAGGTCCCGATCAAGCGGATTCTCGAGGGCGCGCCGCTCGAGACGGCCGTGAGCCTCGACGCGCTCGCAAACCCGGAAGCGCTTCAGTACTTCTTGCCGCGGCAGGACTGAGACGCGAGCCCGCTCAGGCCGTGCCCGCAAGCTCGCGGGCACGATCGAGGAGGGCCGTCTCGGCGGCCGCCTCCCGCTCGCGTGCGCTCTCGGTCCAGGCGGCATGCTCCGCGAGCGCCTCGTCGATGTCGGCGAGCATCGCGTCCATCGCCGCTTCGGACGACGAGCCGGTCTGGCGGCGGGCAGCGGCGCAGGCGGCCGGGTCGAGCGCGTCGCCAAGCGTCGCGCTGTCGATCGCGACCGGCCGGTCGAGGACGGCCTCGGCGGCGGCGGCGAGGCGCTCCGGCGTCAGCTCCGATGCCGAGTGGCCGGCGTCGACGAGGTCGCGGACGGCGCGCCCCACGACCTTGTGCGCGCTGCGGTAGTCGAGCTCGCCCGAGAGTGCAAGGACGTCGGCGACGTCGGCGGCGGTGACGAAGCTCTCGCGCGCGATCTCGGCGAAGCGCGCCGGGCGCAGCTCGACGCCTTCGAGCACCGAGGCGGTCAGGCGGGCGATCGCGACCGCCTCGTCGAGTGCGCGCGGCACCGTGCCGTTCAGCAGGTGGAAGTGGTCCGTGCGGGCCGAGCCGGTGTGGAGAGCGGCAAGCGCGGCGGCGAGGTCGCCGGCCGCCTGAGCCGGCCTGCGTGCGGATGGCTGCGAGGGCGTAGGGGTTCTTCTTCTGCGGCATCAGCGCGCTGGCGCGGCTGTGGGCGTCGGCGAGCTCGAGGAGGCCGAACTCCTGGCTCGCGTAGATCTCGAAGTCCTGGCCGAGCTGCGTCTGATGCGTCGCCGCGATCGCGAGCGTCGGCGAGCAGCTCGACGTAGACGTCGGCCTGCCAGGCCGCGTCCTTGGCGTGCTCGACGAGCGTCTCGCAGCCGAGCAGCTCGGCCAGCCGGTCGCGGTCGAGCGCCCAGCGCGAGCCGGCGCTGCCGCCGGCTCCGGCGACGCTGGCACCGAGCGAGGCGTGGACGCTGCGGGCGCGGCCGGCGTCGCGAAGGGCCGGGAAGGCGTAGGCAAGCAGCAGGTGCCCGACGGTGGTCGGCTGGGCCGGCTGCAGATAGGTGTAGTCGGTTGCGAGCGCGGTCTTCGTCGTGCGTGCCTGCGCGGCAAGTGCCGCCGCCTGATCGACGAGCGCGTCGTGGAGCTCACGGACGCCCGCGCGGGCCGTGAGCCGGAGACCGACCCGGAACGCCTCGCGGCGCGGCCTGCCCGCGCTCAGCCAGCCGGCGGCCGAGCGGCCGACGCGCCGCTCGAGCTCGGCCTCGCGCGCGTTGAAGGCGTCGCCGAGCGACGGATCCCACGGGAACTCGTCGCCGGGGATCGCGTGCAGCTCGAGCAGCCCGCGCAGGAGCGGCCTCGCGTCGTCCGTCGAGAGATCGCCGCCCTCGACGAGCGCAACCGCGTGCGCGAGGTCGGCCAGTGAGAGCCCGCGCGCGAGGCGTGGCCCGTGCGCGCTCTCGGCGGCGTACGCCGCGGCTACGAGCTCCCCGGCCGCATCGCCGCGCAGCCTTCCGCCGCGTCCGAGCTCCTCCATGGCTCCCACGCCTTGAGACTAGAGCACGGCCGCCCCGGCGTTCCCAGTCCTTCGGCGGTAGCGGCGCCTTGCTGCCCTGTCGAGCTGCCGTTGTCAGTCGGCTTTGGCCGCCGCCGCGAGGACGTCGCGCTGAAACCTCTTCAGCACGTGCATCGTCTCCAGCTCGCGTCCGAAGAGATCGTGGAGCCGCACGTACTCGCGATAGAGCGTCTCGTAGCTCGCGCGCCGCGCCGGGTCCGGGAGGTACGTCTCGGCGACGCCGGTCGCCATGGCCGCGGCGGCCTCCTCGATCGACGGGAAGTGGCCGCCCGCGACCGCCCCGAAGATGGCCGCGCCGAGGGCAGGCGCCTGAGTCGAGCTCGCGACCTCCACCGGGCGGCCCGAGACATCGGCTGAGATCTCCATCAGCAGCCGGTTGCGACCCGGGAGGCCGCCGCAGGCCTTGATCGAATCGACCTTCACGCCCTCGCGCTCGAAGCCGTCGATGATCACCCGGGTGCCGAAGGCCGTCGCCTCGAGCAGCGCCCGGTAGATGTCCGGCGGGCGGGTTGCGAGTGTCATCCCGACGAGCAGCCCGCTCAGGTCCGCGTCGACGAGGACGGATCGGTTGCCGTTCCACCAATCGAGCGCGAGGAGCCCGTTCGCGCCCGGCGGCAAGGCTTGCGCCTGCTGCTCTAGTACGCGGTGGACGTCGCCCCCGGCACCCGCGAGCTCGAGGTACCGGGCCGGCGTCGCCTCGTCGACGAACCAGCCGAAGATGTCGCCGACCGCGGACTGGCCGGCCTCGTAGCCGTAGAGGCCTGGAACGACCCCGTCCTCGACCACTCCGCACATCCCCGAGACGTCGGCGACTCCCTCGCCCAGGAGGATGTGGCAGGTGCTCGTGCCCATGATCGCGACGAGGGTCCCCGGCCGGGTGACCCCGACGGCCGGCGCGGACACGTGTGCGTCGACGTTCGCGACCGCGACCGCCGTGCCGGGGAGAAGGCCGGTCCACGCGGCCGCCTGCTCGGTGAGGCAGCCGGCGCGGTCGCCGAGCGGGGTGATCGTCCGGGACATCTTCGCGTCGATCACGTCGCCGAACCCGGGAGCGAGGGCGGCGAAGAAGTCGTTCGAGGGGAAGCCGTCGCGCTTCGACCACATCGCCTTGTAGCCGGCTGTGCAGCTGCTTCGAACCTCCCGGCCGGTGAGCTGCCAGACGATCCAGTCGCCGGCGTCGATCAGCCGCTCGGCCCGCGCGAACACCTCGGGGGCCTCGTCGAGGATCTGCAGCGACTTGGCGAAGAACCATTCGGCCGAGATCTTCCCGCCGTAGCGGCGAAGCCATGGCTCCCCGCGCTCCGCTGCCACCGAGTTGATCCGGTCGGCTTCCGGCTGGGCGGCATGGTGCTTCCAGAGCTTCACCCACGCATGCGGGTTGCGGCGCAGGCTCTCGGTGAGGCAGAGAGGCGTGCCGTCTGCGAGCGTGGGCAGCATCGTGCAGGAGGTGAAGTCGATCCCCACGCCGATCACGTGCTCGGGGTCGACGCCGCTTTGGGCAAGCAGCTCGGGGACGGTCGACTTCAGGGCTCGCACGTAGTCGGCGGGGTCCTGCAAGGCCCAGTCCGGTCCGAGCTCGAGGTCCTCATCCGGCGCCGGGAGCCGCTCGTCGAGGACGCCGTGCGCGTACTCGTGGACGCTCGTCGCGCACTCGGTGCCGTCGGAGCAATCGACGAGGACGGCCCGTGCAGACTCGCTGCCGAAGTCGATCCCGACCGCGTAGGCGCTCATCGCGCCTGGCCGTAGTACGCGCTCGGGCCGTGCTTGCGGAAGAAGTGCCGGTCTCGCAGGCCATGGGGAAGCGGCTGCGCACCCGGGCGGAGCTGCTCCGTCCGCAAGGCCGAAGCAGCGACCGCCTCGAGCGCGACGGCGTTCTCGACCGCCTCGTCCAGGCTCGACCCCCAGACGAACGGGCCGTGGCCGGTCACGAGTGCGGCGGGAACCTCGCCGGGGGCGATTCCCCGGGCTGCGAACGTCTCGACAATCACCTCTCCCGTCGCGCGCTCGTACTCGGGCCCGAGCTCCTCGGCGGTCAGCTCCCGGGTGACCGGCACCGCCCCGTGGAAGTGATCGGCATGGGTCGTGCCGTAGCAGGGAAGGTCGCGTCCTGCCTGCGCCCAGGCCGTCGCGTACGGCGAATGGGTGTGGACGACACCGGCCGCGGGCGCGAACGCCCGGTAGAGGACCAGATGGGTCTCGAGATCGGAGGAGGCGCGGAAGGACGACTCGATCGGCCGGCCCGACTCGATCTCGACCAGCACGATCGAGGCTGCCGTCAGCTCCGCGTACGGGACGCCGCTCGGCTTGATCGCCACGATGCCCGCGTCGCGGTCGATCCCGCTGACATTCCCGAAGGTGAGGACGACGAGGCCTGCCTGCACGATCGCCCGGTTCGCCTCGAGCACCGCCTGGCGAAGATCGTCGAGCACGCCTCAGAGACCGCCCGCGAGCCGGTAGTACGCGTGACTCCAGCGCAGCTCGTTTGCGAGGTCGCGCACCCGCGTGTCGGCATCGATGACGACGAGCTCGATGCCGGCGATCTCGGCGAAGTCGGCGAACACGTCGGTATCGAGCGCGGGGGAGAGGACGGTGTGGTGCGCACCGCCGGCGAGCAGCCAGGCCTCCGTGCCGCGGGCGAAATCGGGCTTCGGCTCCCAGAGGGCGCGCGCGACCGGCAGCTTCGGGAGCGGCTCGGGCGGGCTCACGAGCGTGACCTCGTTGAGGATGAGCCTCAGCCGGTCGCCCAGGTCGATGAGCGCGACGTTCACGGCTTCGCCGGGCGCGGCCGTGAACACGAGCCTGACGGGGTCGGCCTTGCCGCCGATCGAGAGCGGGTGGATCTCGCAGGAAGGGCGCCCGGCAGCGATCGACGGGCACACCTCGAGCATGTGCGCGCCGAGGATCAGGCCGGGGCCCGGGCCGAGGTGATACGTGTAGTCCTCCATGAACGAGGTGCCGCCCTCGAGGCCGGTGGCCATCGTCTTGGCGAGCCTGAGGAGCGCGGCGGTCTTCCAGTCGCCCTCGGCCCCGAAGCCGTAGCCGTCCTCCATCAATCGCTGGACCGCGATCCCGGGCAGCTGGCGGAGCCGGCCGAGGTCCTCGAACGTGTCGGTGAAGGCGTGGAACCCGCCGGTCTCGAGGAACGACCGGAGCCCGGCCTCGATGCGGGCCGCGTCGCGGAGCGACTCGTGGGCCTGCCCTCCCGATGCGAGCTCGGGAGCGAGCTCGTAACGGTCAGCGTACTCGCGGGTGAGAGCGTCGACCTCGGCGTCGCCGACGGCGAGAACGGCAGCCTCGAGCTCGCCGAGCCCGAAGCCGTCGACGGAGACGCCCAGGCGGATCTGCGCCTCGACCTTGTCGCCTTCCGTGACGGCGACCTGCCGCATGTTGTCGCCGAAGCGCGCGACCCGGAGCTCCTGCGCCTCGCGCCAGCCCGCGGCCGCGCGGGCCCAGGTGCCGATGCGCGCCGCGACCTGCGGGTCGCCCCAATGGCCGGCCACCGTCTTCCGGCGCAGCCGCATCCTCGTCTCGAGGAACCCGAACTCGCGGTCCCCGTGCGCCGACTGGTTCAGGTTCATGAAGTCCATGTCGATCTCCGCCCACGGCAGGTCGCGGTTGAACTGCGTATGGAGGTGGAGGAGCGGCTTGCGCAGCGCGCCGAGCCCGCCGATCCACATCTTCGCCGGCGAGAAGGTGTGCATCCACGCAATCATCCCGACACAAGCATCCGCAGCGTTCGCCTCGAGCGCGATTCGCCGGATCGAGTCCGAGCTCGTCGCCACGTCCCGGCACACGACGCGCACCGGGATGTCGGCCTGCGCGTCGAGGCCGGCCGCGACCTCGCGCGCGTGCTGCTCGACCTGTCGCAGCGTCTCCGGCCCGTACATCTCCTGGCTGCCGACGACGAGCCAGACCTCGAGGCGCCCGAGCGCTTTCATCTCGAGGACGGCCGGCGTTCTAGCCGGTCACGCGCCGCTACACCTCGTCGCCGACGCGGACCAAAGGGCACGCCGGTCTCGGCGCGATCGGCTCGGCGTCCACCGGTCAGGTGCCCGCCCCCGTGACATCGTCGAGCTCCCGGCGGTAGCTCGAGACCATCAGCTCGGTCAGCTTCTCGAGCGAGGTCTCGTGCACCGGCTGGTCGGTCGTGATGCGGCCGCCCTGCATGACGTTGATGCGGTCGCAGAGCTCGAAGAGATGGGCGTAGTTGTGGTCGATCACGATGATCGACACTCGTCCGCTCGCGGCGAGATCCTTGACGAGGTCGATGATCAGGCGAGACTCGCGCGCGCCCATGGCCGCGAGCGGCTCGTCGAGGAGGAGGATCCTCGGTGCCGCACGCACCGCACGCGCGACCGCGACGGCCTGCCGTTGCCCGCCGGAGAGCCGCTCGGCCTCCGCGTCGATGCTCGGGATACGCACCTTGATCTCGTCGAGGTACTGGCGGGAGAGCTTGCGCATCGCATGCTTGTCGAGCAGGCGAAGCGGGCCCATCCTGGTCACCTCGTGGCCGAGGAAGAGGTTGAGGTAGACGGGGAGCTGGGGGATCAGCGCGAGGTCCTGGTAGACCGTCTCGATCCCGTGCGCGCGGGCGTCCTCGACCGAGTGGAAGCGGACTCGCTCGCCGCCCACGATCACGTCGCCCCCGTCCTGCTGGTGGTACCCGCAGAGGATCTTGACGAGCGTGCTCTTGCCCGCTCCGTTGTCGCCCACGAGCCCGAGCACCTCGCCCTGGCGCAGGTGGAGGTCGATGCCTCGGAGAACGACGAGCGCGCCGAATCGCTTCGTCACACCGCGCACCTCGAGCGCGAGCTCCGTCGACGCGGGCGCCGGCGGCATCGGCCCGGCAGCCTGGGCGCTCATACGAGCTCCGCCGAATGCACGCTCATGCTTCCCTCGAGCGGGCGATGAGCTTGTCGAACTGCCCATTCAGCGCCATCGCGAAGATGATCACGACGCCGACCCAGACGTAGAAGTCGTTGGTGCTGACCCCGATCAGCGTCAGCCCGTCCTCGAGCACGCCGATCAGGATCGCGCCGATGAAGGCGCCGATCACGGTGCCGCGCCCACCTGTGAGGGCGGTCCCGCCGATCACGCAGGCGCCGACCGCGTAGAGGATGTAGTCGACTCCGAAGTTGCCGGGGTCGAGGCTCCCGTACTTGACCGCGTCGACGATCCCGACGAGACCCGCGAGGAACGAGCAGATCACGAAGCTCCACACCTTCACGCGCCGGACCGGGACGCCCGCCTCGGCCGCGCCGACCAGGTTGCCGCCCGTGGCGATGATCCGAACGCCGAAGCGCGTGCGCGTGAGCAGCACGGTCACGAGGATCGTGATCGCCGCCACCCAGAGGATCTCCGACCACAGCCAGGAGCCCATGAACTGGCTCGAGAAGTTCGGCGAGCCGTTCGACGACGACAGGGGAATCGGGGTCGCCTGGGTCATGTTCGAGTAGATGAGCACGAGCCCGAAGAGGATGAAGTTCATCGCCAGCGTCGTGACGAAGGACGGCACGTTCAGCCATACCGTGATCAGCCCGTTGACAGCTCCGACACCGCAGCAAACGAGGAGCGCGATCAGGATCGAGAGCACGAGCGGTACGCCGCCGTTGTGCAGCCAGTACTCGACCCACGGAGCGAACAGGAAGACCTGGCCGGCCGAAAGGTCGATCTCGGCGAGCATCAGCAGAAGCACCTCTCCGACCGCGATCGCGCCGATCGGCCCGGCGTAGCCGGCTGCCGAGCTGAGGCTGAGCGAGTCGGTGAACGTCGACCCGGCCCTGATCACGAAGTACGCGAACAGGGCGACCGTGAGCAGGAGCGGCGTCAGCTCGCGCTGGTAGAGGAAGAGGTGCAGGACGCGACGGGCGACCGACACGCTTTGACGCTGCTGCCCCGGTGAATCGACCACCGGGGCAGCAGTATGCGGGTGAGCGTCGGACGGCACGCTCGGACCGTTAGTGCGGGATCGAGGCCGGCGGCTTCAAAGCCTGCTGCTTCGAGTTCGTCCCCTCGAACCTGTTCTGGGCCAGATACGGATCGGCCGTCCCCTGGACCACGATGCCGAGGCCCGTGTCGGTGTTCGTCGGCTTCATCAGCCCACCGGAGATGTTGAACAGGTAGAGCTGCATGATCGTGTCGAAGCCCTGCAGGTAGGCCTGCTGGTCGATCGTGAAGGTCAGGTTCCCGTCCTTGACGCCTTGAATCACCGGCGTCCCGACGTCCCAGCCGCCACCGCCGACCTTGCCTTTGAGGTTGTTCTTCTGGATGAACTGCGCGATCGCGTCGCTGTCTCCGCTGTCCACGCCGAACATGAACTTCACGTCCTTGTGACCGGCATACCACGCGGAGATCTTGTTGTACTCCGGCGCCCCTTCGGTTGCCGAAGTCCCGACCTCGACGAACTGGACGCCTGCCTTCTGCAGGACCGGCTTCGCACCGTCGATGCGAGGCTGGATGTTCCCGGTTCCCGGTGTCGCGATGATCCCGGCGACGAGGTCGCCCTTCTTGACTCCGGTCTTCAGGACCTGCTCGGCGACGGCTGCGCCGGCAGTCAGGTTGTTCTGGCCGACGTAGGCCTGCCGGTTGTTCGGAACGCCGGCAGAGACGTCTGCGTTGTAGGCGATCACGGGGATACCGTGGCTCAGCGCCGTGTCGACGGGCGTGTTGAAGGCCGTGTTGTCGATCAGGCAGCAACCGATGCCGTTCGCCTTCCCGGCGATCGCGGCGTTGAACGCCGCCACCATCTGGTTGACGATGGAGCTCGCCGAGCCGGTCCACTGGTACGAGCATCCCGTCAGCGCGCACGCATCCTGGACGCCGTAGATCGTCGCCGTGAAGAACGAGTTCGTCGTCACGTGGTTGACCATCACGAAGTGATACTTCGGATGGCTGGCAAAGACTGCTTTGTCGCTGTTCCGGGTGTAGGTAGCCGCGCTGGCTCCCTCCTCGCTCAGGACCCCGGCCAGCCCCCCGTAGAGCGGCACGGCCGCGCCCGCCACGCCTGCGTAGCGCAGGAAGCGACGCCGCGAGAACTCCCGCTGCTCCTTGCCGACCTCGTCATGCCCGTCTGATGCCATTCCTCCTCCTTTCACCTCGGTCTCGTTCCGATCGAACCGTTCCGGGAGCGAAACTTTTCTAATCGCTAGTGCGACTTTCGTATATACCAAGTGTCGATAACTTTCTCAAGTGTGACCGAACAGCTGTCTACGAGCGTTGCGCCGGGTCGCGTCAACCTCATCGGGGAACACACTGATTACTCGGGGGGTCTTGTACTGCCCGTCGCGATCGACCGGGGAGTCTCCCTGCGCTGGAAACCGGATCCCGCGTCCATCAGGCTCCGCTCGGCGGAGTTCCCGGAGACGGTCGAGCTCGAGCCGGACGGAACGGCCCGTTCGCCGCTCTCGGGCTGGGCGCGCTACCCCGCCGCCGTCGCCGAGCTGCTGCGCGAGCGGGGCCGGCCCGATGTGGGCCTCGACGGGGTGGTCTCCTCGACGGTGCCGGTGGGTGCCGGCCTGTCGTCGTCGGCGGCGCTGACGGTCGCGATCGGCCTTGCCCTCTGCCGTGCCGCAGCGTTCGAGCTACCTCGGATCGAGCTCGCGCGGGTTGCCCAGGAGGCCGAGCGCCGGGCGGTCGGGGTGCCCGTCGGCCTGATGGACCCTGCGGCGTCGCTGCTGGGACGCCGCGGGCATGCACTCCTCCTCGACTGCGGCACCGAGCAGCACCGTCTCGTGCCGCTCCCGGCCGGGCTGGCGATCGTCGTCCTCGACTCGGGCGTGCGCCACAGCCTCGAGCATTCGGGCTATGCGACCCGGCGAGCGGAGCTCGAGCGCGCTCTGCCGGCCCTCCGGGGCGCACGACCGTCGGAGGTGACGGTCGAGAGAGCCGAGGCGGCGATGCGCGCAGACGGCGTCGACGAGATCGCGCGCCGCCGGCTCCGGCACGTCGTCTCGGAGAACGAGCGCGTCCGTGCGTGCGTCCGTGCTCTCGAGGCGCCGGGCGGCCCCGATCGGGAGAAGCTCGGCGCCCTCTTCCGCGACGGGCACGCCAGCCTTCGCGACGACTTCGACGTCTCGACCCCCGAGCTAGACCTGCTCGTCGAGCTCGCCTACGAGGAGGGCGCCGTCGCCGCGCGCATGATGGGCGGCGGTTTCGGTGGCTCGATCGTCGCTCTGGCGGCCGAGGAGGCGGCTGACGCGCTCGTCGAACGAGTCGTCGCCGCCTACGTCGAGAGCAGCGGCCGGGCCGGGTCGGGGTGGGTCTGCGCGAGCGCCGACGGGGCCAGGTAGTTGTAGGGCTGCCTCCTACCGTTATTGTCGGAAGCGAAAAGACGAACATCGGTTTCGAAACCAATGCAAACCCTCGCGCGACACGACCTCTTCCACGCCGACGGGCGACGGCTGCTCGTCTACGGCGCGCTTCACGGGAGCCTCGACGACAGGCCGGAGGCGGTGGCGCCACAGGCGATCCACAAGCGATTCGACGTCTTCACTGGCGCCTGGGTCGGGATCGCCCCTGCTCGAAACGCGCGGCCGCTCGACTCCGACGCGGATACCGTCGGGTCTCTGGAGGGAGCCGACGCGTGCCCGTTCTGTCCGGGTGGGGCCGAGGTTCCGTTCCTGTACGACGCGGCGGTCTTCGACAACCGGTTCCCGTCGTTCCGGTCGGCGCCCCCGCCGCCGCCCGTCCTCGACGGGCCGACCGGTCCCGCGCTCGGGCGGTGTGAGGTCGTGCTCTACACCCACCGACACCAGGCGACCTTCGGCGGGCTCTCGCCGATCGAGCTCGGCCGTGTCCTCGCGGTCTGGACCGACCGGTCGCGCGAGCTCTGGAGCGATCCCGCCCACGCCTACGTCTGCGTCTTCGAGAATCGGGGCGCCGAAGTCGGCGCCACGATCGCCCACCCGCACGGGCAGGTGTACGCGCTCGACCACATCCCGCCGATCGTCGCGGCGAAGGCGGCGGCACACCGCGGTCACCGGGAGCGCACCGGCAGCTGCCTGTCCTGCCAGGCGACGCTGGCGGACGATCGCTCGGAGCGCGTGGTCTCGGCGAACGACAGCTTCGTCGTGGCCGTACCGTTTGCCGCTCGATGGCCGTTCGAGGTCGCTGTTCGCGCCCGGAGGCACGGGCTCGGCCGCCTTGCCGACCTCGGTCCGCCGGAGCAGCGCGATCTCGCCCTGGCGCTCCGGGACGTCGTCCGGCGCTACGACGCGCTCTTCGACTTGCCGCTTCCGTACATGATGGTCGCCCAGGAAGCGCCGGCCGGCGAGCCCGACTGGCATCTCGCCTTCGAGCTGTACCCCGTACATCGCGCGCCCGGAGTGACGAAGATCAGGGCCAGCGTGGAGACGGGGCTCGGCCTATTCCTGAACGACGTCGCGCCGGAGGACGCCGCGCGCCGGCTCGGCGCGCTCGCCGTCCCGGCAGAGCCGATCGAGCTCGACACGCTCTTCACCGTGACGGAGCCGCAGCCGGCGGTCCTGCCGTGAGCACGGACGGGAGGGAGCCGCCCGTCCCGCAGGCACTCCGGCGGGAGCGCATGCTCGCCGAGATCCGAGAGCGGGAGTTCGTGCGCGTCGGCGAGCTGAGCGACCGGTTCGGCGTCTCGGAGATGACCGTGCGCGGAGACCTGGATTCGCTCGCCGCAAGGGGAAAGGTGCATCGCGTCCGCGGCGGCGCGATCCCACGGTTGATACCGCGCCAGGAACAGCCCTTCGAAGACAGCGTCTCGGCCTTCGCCGCCGAGAAGGTGGCGATCGGGCAGGCGGCCGCCGCCCTGCTCGCCGACGGGGAGACGGCGATCATCGACGTCGGCTCCACGGCCGCGGCAGCGGCGAGGGCGATCGCTGCGCGCACCGAGCTCGACGACGTGGTCGTGTTCACCAACGGGCTCAAGACCGCACTCGAGCTCGAGCCCGCCTTCCCCAGGATCACCGTGGTCGTGCTCGGCGGAACGCTCCGGCCGCTGCAGCACTCCCTCGTCGACCCGATGGCGACGCTCATCCTCGAGCAGATCTCGGTCAAGACCGTGTTCCTCGGCTGCAACGGCGTCGACCCCGTCGGCGGGGTCACGAACATCAACCTCCCCGAGGCAGAGGTGAAGAAGCGGATGCTCGCCGTGGCGAACCGGCGGATCGTCCTCGCCGACGGCAGCAAGCTCGGACGCGTCGAGGTCGCGCGCCTCTGCGGCATCGACGACCTCGACATGGTGATCACCGGCCGCTCCGCCGACCCCGCGGTCGTCGAAGCGCTCCGCGACCGCGGCTCGGAAGTACTGATCGTGGGGGCTTGACGCGGGGAAATCAACGAGGTTCCCCCACGAGCCCCCTCCTCCGTTGTGGCGGCACGGCCGTAGCGCGCCTCCCGCCGGGCTGAGCCCGGCTCCTTGACGTGGGGTAACCAACGAGGTTCCCCCACGAGCCCCCTCCTCCGTTGTGGCGGCACGGCCGTGGCGCGCCTCCCGCCGGGCTGAGCCCGGCTCCGGCGGCTGGGCGCTGCGATTCCTGAGCGGGAGACCCTTTTCTAAGGCTCGAGAACGCGAGTCCCGAACCTTGCTGCTCCGGGGGAGGTGCCGGTGATCAGGTCGGCGCCGAGTCTCCTGGCGATTTGCTTGATGAGCGGCTCCGCGTCCTCCCGGCCTAGGACTACGACGGTACCGCCGCTGCCGCCGCCGCTCACTCGGGCGCCGACCAAGCCCTTCTCCCAGCCTGCGGCGGCGACCGCTTCGACGATGCGGTCGGTGGCCGGGGTGCCCAGGCCGCAGCGGGAGTAGCCGGCGTGCGAGGCGGCCATCAGCTCGCCCAGCAGGCGGGCACGCGAGGCGCTTACTCGCTCCTGGAGCAGTCGAAGGAACATCCCGACCCGGGCCTGCTCCTCGATCGGGTGGGCCGTCGCCGCCCGCACCGGGTAGTCGGCCTCGGGCTCGACGCAGCTCAGCTCGTCGTCGACACCGTCGCGGAGGCGGAGGAACTCGGCACCGCTCATCCGTTCCGGCAGCCGCTCGGCATCCAGATCGTCGGGGCTGAGGGAGGTCAGATAGTCGGTGCCGACGCCGAGGAGAGCCTTGCCCATGAACGAGGCGCAGCGCGCACGCCGATAGGGGGCGTCGCGGACGGCGTGCCGGGCTCCGGAGTCGATGCCCCAGACGGCGAGGCCTGGTGGGAGTGCGAACGAGCGGAGCACCTCTGCCGGGCGGCAGCTCAGGGCCAGGACCTGATCGGCCTCGCCGTATGCCGCCGTCATCTGGTCCATGACCCCGCAGGGCGCTCCCGCCAGAAGCTGCTCCGCTCGCTGCCCGAGCAGCGCGACGCGCCGCGGCTCGAGCGGCAAGTCGAGTGCGCCGCCCGCCGCCAGGGTCGCCGCGATCTCGACCGCGGCCGACGAGCCGAGCCCCTTCCCTTCCGGCACCGAGGAGGAGAGCAGCAGGCGGAGCCCTCTCAGCGGCAACCGCTCCTCCCGGTGGAGAAGCGCGAGCGGCCCGAGCACGTAAGCGGCCCAGGCGTCCTCTCCCGAGAAACGGCGCGAGAGCTCGGCGAGCGGCGAGTCGAGAAGGTCGGCGGCCGCGATCGCGAGGTGCCGGGGCCCGCTGACGGCGATCACCTGGCCGTCGAAGGCGTGCTGTGCAGCGGCGAAAGCGGCGGCGCGGACCGGCACGCCGAGGACGAGCCCGCCCGCGTAGTCGGCGATGCCGCCCAGGAGGTCGAAGCGGCCGGGCGCGCGCGCGACCGCGATCGGCTCGTCCGGCGCGAAGAGCCCGTTCCGGCGCACCCGGCCGCAGAAGGCCTCCGCACCGGGGAAGAGCTCCTCGCCGACCTCGGCGAGCAGCGGCGGGCCGGTCGTCAAGCTCGTCACTGGGGGCCAGTATTCCATGCTCGATCCGAGCCCGCGAACACCACGAGGGTGACCGTGGGCCAGTGGGTGGATCGCTAGCCCGAGGTCGGGCGCTATACCGAGGCGGCATCGGGCGTCGACGGAATGAGCGCGTCCTTCCGGCGGTCGCCTATCCAGAGGAGGGGGATGAAGAAGTGTGCGAGCGGGCCTATTCCCAGCGCGTAGGCGACGGTTCCGACGCCGACCGTGCCTCCGAGGAGCCACCCGACGGCGAGCACCGTGACCTCCATCGAGGTTCGCACCACTCGAATCGAATGGCCGCGGGCCGCGAAGCCGGTCATCACCCCGTCGCGCGGGCCAGGGCCGAGCCCGGCTCCGATGTACGCACCGGTCGCGACGCCGTTCAGCACGAGGCCGCCGAGCATCGCGGTCACGCGCATCGCGAGCTCGTGCGGCGCTGGAACGCTCGCCAGGGTCAGGTTGATGACGAGGCCGATGATCACGACGTTGCTGAGCGTCCCGAGCCCCGGAAGCTGGCGCAACGGGAGCCAGAGGGCGAGGACGCAGGCGCCGACGATGATCGACCATGTACCGACGCCGAGCCCGAGCTGCCTCGAGAGCCCCTGATGGAAGACGTCCCACGGATCGACGCCGAGGCCGGCGAGTAGGAGAAGGCCGTCGCTGAAGCCGTAGAGGACGAGCCCGAAGTAGAGCTGGCTCAGCCTCCGCAGGCGCGGCCGCGGCAACACGGGCGGTCCTGGAAGCATGGGGCCAGTTTCCCGAAAGCAGGCAAGGTGCCCGGAGCTGGGTGACCATGCCGGGCGGTCATCGCGCCGCCTCGAAGCTGTCTTCCCGGCGAGCGGGCTCGAAGCAGGCGAGCCCGTTGCCGCTTCGAAGACGAGGCCCGAGCCGGCCTACGTCGTCTGAGACCCGGTCGCCGCAGGGAACGGCGACGACGACGGGCCAGCGGATGGAGCTCGCTGAAGGGTGAGGCTCACGACCGCGCCACCGGGTGGCCGGCTCTCGATGACAAGAGTGGCGTGCTGGTGCTCGAGGAGGCGTTTCGCGATCGTGAGGCCGAGCCCCGCACCGCCGTCGGCGCTTCCGGCCGACGGGGCGCCGCGGAGGCCAGGCTCGAAGACGTGTGGCAGCAGGTCGGGTGCGATGCCCGGCCCGTGGTCACGGACGGTGACCCGAACGGTCGACTCGTCCAGGGCTGCCCACTCGAGGTGGATCGGGACCCCTGGCGGGCTGTAGCGGATCGCGTTGTCGAGGATGTTCGTGAGCGCGCGCCTGAGGCGGTCCCGGTCGACGACGACGGCGAGCGCCTGGTCGCCGTCGAGGTCGATCCGGTTGTCTCGCAGGCGAGTCGCGTGCTCGAGACCGCCTGCGATCTCACGAAGCAGGTCGAAGACCGCCACGGTCTCGAGCTGGGGCGCCGGTTGCGTGTAGTCGTCGCGGGTGTAGGCGAAGAGGTTGCCGATCAGCCGTTCGAGTGCATCCGCTCTCGCTTCGGCCCGCTCGAGGTGGACGGCCGGGTCGCCGAGCCGGGAGCCGATCGCCTGCAGGTGCCCGCGCAGCGCGAAGAGCGGCGTCCGCAGGTCGTGGGCGATGCTCGTGACGAGGAACCGTCTCGCCTCGTCCGCCTCGGCCCGTCGTTGCGACGTCTCGTCGAGGGCGGCGGTCATGCCCTCGACCGCTTGCGCGATGTTCGCGATCTCGCCGATACGGCTCCGCGGGACCGCGATCGCCAGGTCGCCGCCTGCGACCTTGTCGACCTGGGCGCTCAGCCTGGCGAGCGGCGCGACCATCCAGCGCCCGGCAAGCCAGACCGCGACCGCCAGCCCGCCGAGCAGGACGAGTAGCCCTGTGATGAGGGCTGCGACCGCTCTGGTAGCGCGTGAAGCGGGCCGGTGGTAGAGGTCGACGGCCAGGATGGCCCGACCGGTTCCCCGTGGCTTCGACGCTGCGACCGAGATGAGCCGATGGTCGTCGACCCACGACGGGCTTGCCTTGGCCGTCGCCTTCGAGCCTGTCGTGCCGGCCCGGCTCTCCTTGAGCTTGCGGGCCTGCGCCGGTGACACCCTCGGGTTGAGGGCCGGGCTGATGTAGATCTGGTTCTTCGCGGGCGGCGAGGTGGTCGCCAGGACCAGCTGGGAGAGGAGGCCCAGCCGGTCGAGCAACCTCGTGAATCCCTGGACGGAGGCGGGGTCTTCCATCGTCGTGCGATGGGACGTGAGATAGGCATAGGCGGTGTTGAGCCGGTCCCGGATGCCCGCCTGCTGGTGGCCGCGCTCGACGATCCAGGCCGCGCCGCCGGCCAGCGCCGGCACCAGCAGCAAGACGAGGACGGTTCCGAGGATGAACGTCCGGATGCGGACGGGCGCCCGTCTCACCTGCTGCCCGGGTCGAGGCGGTACCCGGCTCCCCAGACGGTGACGATGTAGCGCGGCCGGGCGGGGTCCGGCTCGAGCTTGTGGCGCAGTCGCCCGACGTACACCGCGACCGCGCTGCGGTCGCCGAACGAGCCCCACACGAGCTCGAACAGCTGGTCGCGGCTGAGGACCTGCCGGGGATGCTCGACGAGGACGCGCAGCAGCGCGAACTCACGCGCCGTCAGCTCGACCATTCGTCCTTCGCTGCGGACCTCGTGCGCGGCGAGGTCGACCTCGAGCTCGCCGAACCGGAGCGTCTGGCCGCCGTCGGCCGGGGTGGCGCGCCGCAGCACCGCCTTGACGCGGGCGACCACCTCCGCCGGTGTGGCGGACTTGACGATGTAGTCGTCGGCGCCGAGACCGAGCCCGCGGATCTTGTCCGCGTCGCTGTCACGGGCGCTCAGGAAGAGCACCGGCACGTTCGAGTCGCGACGGAGCCGGCGGCAGATCTCGAAGCCCGACTCGTCGGGCAGCATCACGTCGAGCAGCACCAGGTCGGGACGCCCCCGCTCGAGCTGCTCGCTCGTTTCGTGCCCGCTTCCGGCCTGCCGCACCCGGAACCCCTCCGCCTCGAGGAAGTCCCGCATCAGCTCCGCGATCTGCTCGTCGTCCTCGACGACCAGGATCGACGCTCCCGTGCCCTCGTGGCCGCTCACGCGACTCAGTGTCGCCTAAGCCCGGCTCGAGGAGGGCCCCGCAGAGCCGCTTTCATCGACTTTTCATCGCCGGCTCCTGTCGCTGTTATCGGCGCGGACGATCATCGAGTGCGTGAGCCTCCTCGCCGATTCCACACGAGGCGCCTACCGGGGAGGCTCGGGCTTGCACGGCCCCCGCCGGTCGCTCGCACTCCTTGCGGTTTCCGCGCTGGCCGGCCTGTCGCTGCTCGCGTCCGTCGCTGGAGGGGCAACGGCCCGCAGCTCCGGGTCGGCCGTCAAGGGCAAGTACGCCTCGGCGCTGGCCTATTCCCGCTGCATGCGCTCGCACGGGGTGCCCAACTTCCCCGACCCGAAGCTGGTTGCCGGTGGTGGCATCCAGGTGTCCGGCTCCGCGCCGGGCGTCAACCGGCAGTCGCCCCTGTTCTCGGCCGCTCAGCGGTCGTGCAGGCCCCTGCTGCCGAACGGCGGCGAGCCGACCCGGGCAGGGCAGCAGAAGGAGGTCGCCGTCCTCCTCCACGCCTCGCACTGCATGCGCGCGCACGGCGTCCCGGGGTTCCCCGACCCGTCGCTTTCTGCCCCGTCCAACCGTGCCGGCTACAGCACCATCATGAGCAACGACGGCGTCTGGCTGGCGATCCCCAACTCGATCGACGTGCGAGCACCGGCGGTCGAGCGGGCGGCCGCCGCGTGCAACCTCGGGCTGTCGTGAGGAATTCCCGGCGCCGTCCGGTTCTTCGAGGTCGTCGTGACCGTTCCTGGCGGCACTTCGTCGACGGCGTGAACCCGCTGCTCCGCATTTCCGCCATCGCCGGGGTGGTGGCCCTCTCGCTTCTCGCTTCGGCGTGCGGGAGTTCGCCGGGACGTCACGTGGCTCAGCTCGGCTCGACCACCACGACGAGAAGCTCCAGCTCGTCGGGAGCCGCGGCGCAGGTGAACGGAGCGGTCGCCTACTCGCGCTGCGTGCGCTCCCACGGGGTGCCCACCTACCCCGATCCCACAACCGGCGGACTGATCCCGAAGAAGACTCCGCAGCAGCTCGGGGTCAGCCCCGCCGTGCTCCAGGCGGCCCAGCGTGCCTGTATCCATCTGGTCCCGAACGGTGGCCGGCCGAGCCCCGCTCAGGTGCAGCAGTACCGCGGCGCCATGTTGATCTACGCCCGGTGCATGCGCGCTCACGGCGTCTCGAACATGCCGGACCCCGACAGCCGAGGGCATCTCGACATCGGGCCGGGAACCGACGTCGCGGTGAACAGCCCCCGGTTCCAGGCCGCCTTCCAGGTCTGCAAATCGAAGCTTTCACCATGAGCTCGATCCGGCACTCGCAAGACCGTGCGCGCGGAGCCCGGCCGCGGTGGAAATCGCCGGGAGCCGGGCTCGTGGTCGCGGCTCTCGTCGCGGTGGGCCTGGCCTTGCTGGTGTCCGCGTGCGGTGGCTCGCCGGCAAGTCACGTGGCGCAGCTCACCTCCTCCACGACCCGGAGCACGTCCAGTGCCACCGCAGCGCCGGCGAAGCCGAGCGGAGCGCTCGCCTTTGCCGGCTGCATGCGCTCCCACGGGGTGCCGAGGTACCCCGACCCGACCCGCGCCGGGCTCGTCAAGGAGACCCTGCAGCAGCTCGGCGTCAGCAGCACTCGTTTCCGGTCGGCCTCCAGCGCCTGCGATCACCTGCTCCCGAACGGAGGCAGCGCGCCGAGCGCCGCCCAGGTGCAGCGGGTGCGAGCACAGGCGCTGGAGTACTCCCAGTGCGTGCGGGCCCACGGCGTCGAGGGCTTCCCCGACCCCGGCAGTGACGGCCGCATCCCCGATCCTGCCAGCGCTGGAATCAACCAGGGCTCGCCGAAGTTCGAGGCGGCAAACGACGCCTGTCGCGCCTACCGGCCTCCGTACATGCCCTCGAACTCCGCGTACAACGCCTACGCGAGGGCCCACGCGGGATGAGCGCGGCGGCCGACTGGGCAGCCGTGCGCGCCGTCAACCGCGATCACGTTCAGCTCAGGTTCGGTGCCCCCGCCCGGGCTTGGCCCGCGGCGGTCGCGGACGGTGAGCCCTTCGCCGAGTACGTGGCGCACGAGCTGCGCACGCCGATCGCGCTCCAGCGTGCGCTCGTCGAGGTGACGCTCGCCGATCCGCACGCGGACGCTGCGGCGTTGCGCGAGATGGGCGAGCGAGTGGTGGCGAGCTGCATCCGGCAGCAGCGCCTGATCGAGGCGCTGCTCGATCTCGGCCGGTGTAGGCGGGGGCCCACGCGGCGGGAGCCCGTGGACCTGGCGGCGATCGCGGCGGAGGCGCTGCGGGCCCAGGATCTGCGCGAGGTCGAGGCTGTGGCGGCCCTCGAGCCGGCCCCGACGCGGGGCGATCCGGATCTCGTCGAGCTGCTCATCGGCAACCTCGTCTCGAACGCGGTCGACCACAACCTCCCTGGCGGCAGGCTCGAGATCGCCACCCGCACCAGCCCAACCCACGCGCATCTCATCGTCGCCAACACCGGCCGGCCCGTTCCGGCCTCCGAGCTCGCGCGGCTCTTCCAACCCTTCCAGCGCCTCCATTCGAGCTGGAGCGACGCCGGCGGCGGCGTCGGACTCGGGCTCGCCATCGTCGAGGCGATCGCCGCGTCACACGGCGCGCCCGTGGCCGCCCGCGCCCGAGCGGGCGGCGGCTTGGAGATCGACGTCGGGTTTCCCGCGAGCCGGTGACTGCCTCCAGCTTCGTTTGCGCTTACGCTGCCCGTAGGAATGAGTGCGGACCCCGTGATCGTCACGAGCGGGCTCTCGAAGGACTACGGCTCGGGGCGTGGGCTGTTCGAGCTCGACCTGGAGGTCGGCCGCGGGGAGGTCTTCGGGTTCCTCGGGCCGAACGGTGCGGGCAAGTCGACGACGATGCGGTTGCTGCTCGACCTGATCCGGCCGAGCTCGGGCTCGGGGAGCGTCCTCGGGCTCGACATCGGCAGGGAGAGCGTCGAGATCCGCCGCCGGGTCGGCTTCCTGCCCGGCGATCTGGCGCTCTATCCGAAGCTGACCGGCCGGGTCGTGCTCGATTACCTGGCGCGACTCCGGGGCGGGGTCGACCCGCGTGTGCGCGATTCGCTGGTGGATCGCTTCGATGCCGATCTCGATCGCCCGGTGCGCCAGCTCTCGACCGGAAACCGGCAGAAGCTCGGCCTCGTTCAGGCCTTCATGCACGAGCCCGAGCTGCTGATCCTCGACGAGCCGATCGCAGGGCTGGATCCGCTGGTGCAGCAGAGCTTCCACGCGCTTCTGGGCGAAGTCTCCGCTCAGGGCCGCACGGTGTTCCTGTCGTCGCACACCCTGTCGGAGGTCGAGCGCGTCACCCACCGCCTGGCGATCCTGCGCCAGGGCCGGCTCGTCGTCGTCGACTCGCTGGAGAACCTCCGCAAGGTCGCCGTGCAGCGTCTCGAGATCGAGTTCGCCGCGCCTGTCGACGCCGACGAGTTTCGAGGACTCCCGGGTGTCCAGGAGGTGCACGCGAACGGGCGGACGGTGACCGTCGCGTTCGAGGGGGCTGCCGACGCAGTGGTGAAGGCTGCGGCCGCCCACGAGGTCCGAGCGATCCGCCCACGTGAGGACGACCTGGAGGACATCTTCCTGCGCTACTACCGCGAGTCTCCGGCGTGATCTGGCCGGCGGCCTGGATCACGCTCCGCCTGCGGCTACCGGCCACCGTCTCGGCGGCTGTTGGTCTGATCGCGGTGATGGCGGCTGTCGGGGCGCTCTTTCCCGCCGTCGGGCACTCGATCGGCAAGCTCGACGTTCCCGCCAGCGTGGCCAATCTGCTGGGAGGGGCGGACTACGGCACGATCACCGGCTGGTTCCGAAGCGAGATGGCCGAGATCTACGGCCCGCTCGTGATCGGTGCGCTCGCGATCGCCTGCGCTGCTGCCGCCACGGCGGGTGAGGAGGAGGACAGGATCCTCGCGCTCGTGCTGGCCAACCCGGTTCGACGCTCGCACCTGGTCGCCGCGAAGGCCGCAGCGATGGCCTCGATCGTGCTCGTCGTCGCCTTCGCCGTCTGGGTCGGCCTGATCGTCGGTGTGGCTCTGGGCGGCGGTGGGATCACTCTCGCGCACATGACCGCGCTCGCCGTGCAGCTCGCCTTCTTCGGGCTCGCGACCGGAGCCCTCGCGCTCGCCCTCGGGGCCGGCACCGGCCGCCGGTCGCTCGCCACCGGGATCGCCGCAGCCGTCGCCATCCTCGGCTGGCTGGTCAACAGCTTCGCGCCGCTCGTAGGCGCGATCGCGTGGCTCAGGTACTTGACGCCCTTCTACTACTACGCCGGTCATGACCCACTCGCTCGCGGTGTCGACGTTGTCGGCGTCATCGTCCTCGGGCTCGTCGCCCTTCTGCTGGTCACTGCGGCAATGATCGTGTTCGAGCGCCGCGACCTTCGCGCCTAGCCAGTCGCAGACGGCATTTTCGAGAGCACCGGGCACCTTCGAGAGTACGATCGGCCCGTGTCCGAGCATCCGTCAGAAGCGGTACACATCTCGCCGCGACGGACGCGAACGATCGCGGTGAGAAGACGACGATCTCCCATGTCGTTCACCCGTCGGGCAGGGCGAGATGCACTTCAGTCGCGAGACGATCGAGGATCTCCTCGCTCGATCGCGCAGGGACAATGTCCGGTAAGGCACCACCCGCCCCGGATGGGGCTTGGCGCTCTTTCTTGGGCGTCCTGACGGTCTCGAGGAGAGGTGGAGGCCGACTGCGCCCGCAGAGACGCGACGGGTTCGGATTAGACTGGAGTTCGCGGCTTATGTCTGCAAACGATCCGGGGGTTGCACGGCGATTTGGTGAGCTCGCGTCGGCGTCGGTGGCCGCGGTGGGATTGTTGATGCTCGATCTCGCGGTGCGGGCGGCCTTGCTTCGGCGCGTGCGATCTCCGGGAGTCGCCGCGATCAGTTGGGGGCTCGGGTTTGGGCTCTACCTCTGGTTCGGCGCGTGGGTGCTTGGGCTCGGCGAGCCGCGCTCGATCCTGTTTGCTCTTGTCGCCGGGAGTTCGATCGCGCTCTTCGTTTACTTGCGCGGCGCTGGGCTGGAGGGCCCGCCTGCAGTGCAGCCTGGCGTCTGGCAACGCCGGTTGGTGTTTCGGTGGCGCTCGGCCCACGACTCAGGCGTCCCCTACCAGCCCTACGCGGGCAAGACGCGTGAGCTCGATCAGGCGCGGGTCGCGCTCGAGCACGGGGCGTACGCGATGGCCCTTGCGTGCCTCCAGGATGCGCGTCGCGTGGCGATCGCACAACGAAAGCTGGATGAGTTGGTCGAGGTGCGTGAGCTCGTGCGGGCGCTCTCGAGGCTGAGCACGGGGCGGATCAAGCAGGCCAGCGAACGGTTGGCCCGGAAGGTCGATGTCGGTTTGGAGGGCTTCCCTGCCGAGGCGCTGGCGTCCGCCGGTGTGCGGGCAGAGCGCGAACCCGGCCCGGGTGCTCTTTCTCGTAGCCGCGACGGATTGCGTCCGCCGCCCCGCGAGTGGGGGCCTGGAAGAACGCGCGAGCTCGATGAGGCGCGTGCGGCGCTCGGAGAGCGCGAGTTCACGGACGTGCTCTTTGCGCTTCGGGTGGCTTGCCGCGTGGCGGTCGCGCAGCGGAAACTCGACGAACTGGTCGAAGTCGAAGGGCTCGTCCGGGCTCTTGCCGACAGAACCAGTGGACGGACTCGCTCTGCGAGCCTCCGGCTTGCCCGCAAGGTCGAGGCGGCCCTGCGCTCGTTTGACTAGCGACCGCGAGCACAGCAGGGATGGTGACGCGTGTCAGCGGTAATCGGTGACGGGTCCCTCTACGGCTCGCGGGGTCGCCGCGGACAGCATGGAGCCCGAAACGAAGAGAGGGGAATCCAAGCGCGTCGCCGAGTCGACCTGACGGACGTCACCTCTGCCGTGGAGAAAGCGGCTAGGTCGTGCATATGGGTTGCTCAGACCAGCTCCAGCGGGCGGGCCCGAGCCGCATGTGCCCGCCGGACCTGAGCTCGCAAGTCGACGTCCCGTGTGACGGTCAGTAGCAGGCCCCTGCGGCGCCGACGCCGGCGTATCCCCAGCCGAGAAACTCAAACGACGTCGAGAACAGCGTGATGCTGTTGCCGGCGACGGTCTTGAAACCGCCGATGGTCTTCCCGGTGCTGAAGTCGGCGACGGTGGGCAGCTTGTTCGGGAGCGTCCCCTTCTCGAGGACAGACTGCAGCGAGTTCGGCCCGCTCCCGGTCCACTCCGCCGGATCGATCACGACATCCTTGGCGTTCGCCGGCCGCGCGGTAATGGCGCCGTTCGGATTGATCAGAGGCGGCTTGTTGGCCGGGAAGATCAACACCGACTGGCCGTCGCGCGCGTTGACGAGTGCGTAGGCGAGAGAGCCAAGCCCGGTGTTGACCGAGTCCGACGAGTTGGTCTGCGCGAGCGTGTTCACCATCGTGTTCGAGCTCGGAGGGATCTGTGTGAGGGCCGGTGTATTCGCCGCCACCTTGTCGAACTCGGTCGCGAAGTCCTCGGGTGTCCACGTAGGCGAACGAAGCCCCTCGAATGTGATCGACTGCGTCTCGTGCGCCGAGGCATCGGCTGAGATCTGTCCCGCGGTGTTCTTCGCCCATGCCTCGAGGCTCCAGACGCCCGGTGTGGTGCCGACGGTGATCGTGAAGTTGTAGGTGCCCGTGGCGTCGGTCGTCACCGTGGCGTACGTGCCGTCCGGATCCTGCAACGTGGTGGTCGAGGCCGGCCACACCCGAGTCGTGCCGCTGCAGACCGCCGCGAGCGGGCTGGACGTGACGGCCTTCTTCGAAGACACGTTAGGCATCCCCTGGAGCTGAACCCCGACAGCTACTGGCTTGCCGTCATACGTCGTCGTGATCGTGCCCCCGACGACCTGGATCCCGTCGGCGGCAACAGACTTCTTGTCGAGTTGGAGCTTCAGTTCGATCCCGTCCTCCAGCGTGAAGTCGGCCGTTCCGGTCGTACCGGCCGCGATGGTCGTTGCGTTCGACTTCGGGTGAAAGGGCCGCGCGCTCTTCCCGCCCGGAGCGCCCGAGGGGACGATCTGGTAGCTCCCGGGCTGAACCTGCATCGCGTAGTACCCGTCAGCTCCGGTCGTAGTGCTGACACTGCTTTTTCCCTTGGCGTCGACGGTGACCCCCACGACCGGGCTGCCATCCTCGTCCTTGACGTATCCCTCGATGACGCCGGCGGTCTTGCCCGCGACGGCGTAGTAGTCGCATGATTGCCAGGCACCCTGCTGGTTTGCGCCGTTGATGCACACCAACCCGTACGCGTTCGTCGCCGAGCCGACCTTGAAGTCGCAGAACGTGGCGTTCGCACCGCAGCCGTGCACTCCGGGAGCGACGGGGCCTGCGCCCCACGACCAGTGATTGGTGGGTGGGCCCCCGCAGATCCCGGCGCTCGCCTTCGCCTTCAGTTCGTCCCCGCTGAAGAGGATGTGACTGGAGACCGAGACTCCCTCGCAGCGAGACTGCTCGTTGTAGTTGTACGGCAACGGCCCGAACCCGGTAGGCGCGGTGGCTGCACGCGCCGATGCGGCCGAGCCGACCGCCGAAAGCGTCAGCGTGAGCACTGCGAGGGCAAGGGCGCCGACGAGGAGGCGACGCCCGACGGCATGCCAACGATCTTCATTCCCGCCTGTTTGCTCGGTCACCTCGAGGCTCATGCGCCAACCTCCTTCAGCTCGGACGCCGGTCGCGCCGCGACGACGTCGTGGTCTCACCCATCGAACGATCGTAAGTTCGGGGCGTGAGATGAACGTCACACGGGTTTGGAGACTCCGCCGAGATGCCGGCGGGTCGTGCGACGGTCCTCGCTGGATCTCGCCGGGTGCAGCAGCACCCGCTAGTACACGAAGGGAATCAGCCTGCGTGGCGTTCGTGCGCGATAGGCGCCGTAGTCGCCGAGGCTCTCGCTCAGCCAGGCCTCCTCGCGCCGGGCCTTCAGGTCGAGGAAGACGGCGAGCAGGACCGTGAAGCCGAGCCCGGCGGCGCTCGCGAAGATGATCGTCCAGCCGAGTGCGACCGCGATGAGGCCGCCGTACATCGGATGTCGAACGAGTGCGTAAGCGCCTGAGGCCGCCACGTCGCGCCGCCCCGGCCTGGGCGCCGGGAAGGGCGTGAGCGAGCGCCCGAGCGTGAGCCCAGCCCAGCCGAGAAGCAGCACCCCGGCCGCGACGAGCGTTCCACCTACGAGGTACGCCGCGACGCCGTAGCCGCCACTCCAGCCGCGACCGACGAGCGCAGAGAGGAAGACAGCGGCGACGAGCAGGAACTGCCCTGCCACCCAGCCTTCACCGCGCCTGCCGAGTGCGGGCAGACGGGACGTGCCGCGGTTGCCGGGAGTCGAGCTCATTGGCTCGTTCATCAAACACGTTGCGAGTCGAGTCCCGCGCCCCGTCGACGGGAGCTCGCAGGCCTCGTGCCGGCCGTTCGCGCAGACTGTCGCGGTGGCCGTCCTCGCCCTTCGGATCCTGTTGGCGCCCTGCTTCGTGGTGGTCGCGTCTCTGGTTGCGCGGCGCTTCGGCGTTCGCATCGGCGGCGTCGTAGCCGGCTTGCCGGTGATCGCCGGGCCGATCCTGCTCGTGCTCGCACTGGCGCACGGGACGGAGTTCGCGAGTCGAGCCGCAGTCGGGGTCTTGCTCGGAGTCGTCGGGCTGGCGGCGTTCGTCCTTGCCTATGTCGCGACTGCTCGGTGGGTCGCATGGCCGGGTTCCTTGACCGCGGCGTATGCGGCGTATGCCCTCGCCGTCCTCGCGATGCGGCCGGTCTCGGTCGGATCGCTGGTCGCGTTCGTCATCGCCTGCGGTGCGCTCCTGCTCACCCTCGGCGTGTTACCGCGGCCGCAACATCTCGCCTGGGCTCCGCTGCCGCATCCGCGCTGGGATCTGCCGCTTCGCGCCGCGTGCACCGGCGTCGCGGTCGTGACGGTCACGGCAATCGCGACGACGCTCGGCCCGCATTTGAGCGGCCTCCTCACCTCGTTCCCGATCATCACCGCCGTGCTTGCGGCCTTCACCCACGCCCATCGGGGGCGCGACGAGGCAACGCGCCTGCTGCGCGGCTTTACCATCGGGTTCTTCGCCTACGCCGCTTTCTGCGTCGTCGTCGCAGCCTCCGTTCGACCGCTCGGAATCGCCGCCTGCTTCGCCCTCGCGACCGTCACTGCGCTCGGCGTACAAGCGGCTGCAGTGGCGGCAAGTCGTCAGCGCGTCGCTCGCGCGCAACCGGCGTTGGAAGCCAGTCGCTAGTGGAGGCGCATGGCGGTGGCCTCATATCACGATCGTGAGGCATCGCCCCATAGACGATCCTGATCAGTGAGAGCGGAGAGGTGACGCGTGTCAGCGGTAATCGGTGACGGGCCCCTCTACCGGTCGCGGGGTCGCCGCAGAGAGCATGGAGCCCGAAACGAAGAGAGGGGAATCCATGTCGAAAGTCAGATCTCGCCGCGTCGCCACCGTCCTGCTGGCGCCGCTCGCCGCGCTTGCAGCGTGGGCGTCGATGAGGGCCGACGGTGTCGCCTTCCATGTCTCGACCGGAAGCGGTCGAGTCGGCGCCGGTGACGTGCTCGTCGCCGCCACGCTGGTGGCGCTCCTCGGGTGGGTCGTCATCCGCTGGCTCGAGCGCCACGTGGAGCGTCCGCGTCTCTGGTGGGCACGCATCGCTTCCACATGCCTTGCCGTCTCGATCGTCGGGCCAAGCCGGCTCGCCGGCAACGTCGACAGCGTGGCGCTCATGGGTCTCCACATCGTGACCGCATTCGTAGTCATCACCGGCTTCACCGCGACCGTCCCGCGGCGGCGTCGCTCGTCGAGGTACTCGAAGCGTGTGGAGGACGCCTCGGCTCCGGTTCATTAGCAACCCGTTGATGCGGCTCGTCCGAGCTTCGTGGGCGAGCCGCTGCCGGTCAGAGCCAGCCCTTCTCGACCGCACGTTCGATCGCATCGCGGCGGTTCCGGGCGCCGAGCTTCTGGATCGCGGTGCTGAGGTAGTTGCGCACCGTTCCCTCCGATAGGTGCACCGTCGCGGCGATCTCGGCAGCGGTGGAGTGGTTCCGGGCGGCGGCGAGCACCTCTCGCTCGCGTGGCGTCAGCGGCGAGTCGCCTTCGCTGATCGCGCGAGCGGCGAGGTCGGGGTCGATGACGCGTCGGCCCTCGGCGACGTCGCGGATCGCGGCGGCGAGGCGGTCGGCGGGGGAGTCCTTGAGCAGGAAGCCGGCAGCTCCGGCGTCCAGGGCGTGGCGGAGGTAGCCCGGCCGGCCGAACGTCGTGAGGATGAGCGTTCGGACTGCGGGGAGCTCTCTGGTGAGCTCGGCCGCGGCGGCTATCCCGTCGAGGCCGGGCATCTCGATGTCGAGCAGCGCCACGTCGGGTGAGCTCCTGCGGGCAGCCTCGACCACCCGGTCGCCTCGTTCGACTTCGGCGACCACCTCGATGTCGTCCTCGAGCGAGAGCAGGCTCGCGATGGCACCGCGCACCATCGCCTGGTCCTCGGCGATCAGAACGCGGATCATGGTGCCGCGAGGGGGACGCTGACGAGGAGTCGGAAGCCGCCGTCCGGTAGGGCGCCGGCCTCGAGCCGTCCGCGGATGCGCTCGGCGCGTTCGGCGAGACCGGCGAGGCCGCTGCCGGCGTCGGAATCGCCGTCGGCCCTGCCGTCGTCCTCGATCTCAACGGCCGCGAACGCGCCGTCGCTATGGACGCGGATCGCGCAATGGCGGGCATGGGAGTGGCGGACGACGTTCGTCACGCCTTCCCGGACAGCCCAGGCGAGCACGGCCTCCGCCTCATCGGGGAGCGAGAGCGCGCGCTCTTCGAGGAGCGACTCGATTCCGGCGGCCTCGAGCTGTGCCCGAGCTCCGGCGAGAGCCTCGTCGAGCGCGAGCCGCCGGTAGGAGAGGACGGCCTCGCGCACCTCGGCGAGCGCCCCGCGGGTGACGGCCTGCACGTCGTCGAGCTCCGCGACGGCGCGGGCACTGTCACGCTCGACGAGCCTCGCCGCGAGCTCGCTCTTGAGCGCGATCACCGACAGCGTGTGCCCGAGCAGGTCGTGGAGGTCGCGTGCGATCCGTAGTCGCTCGTCTGTGACCGCGAGCCGTGCGAGCTCGGTGCGTGCGAAGCGCAGCTGGACGTTCGTCCGCACCTGGTTGCCGAGCGCCGCGGTCATCGCACCGATACCGGCGATCGTCAGCATGACCGCCGCGAAGGTCGACCCGGATGTGTCCGTCGCCGCGAGACCCACTCCGACACCGGCGGCGATCAGCACCGTGACCGCAGCGGCCGCGAGCGGCTCGAGGAGGAGCCCCGCGGCGGCCACCGCGTAGACGTAGAGAGCGACGAAGGATGCAGGCGCCCCGCCCGCAAGCAGGCCCGTCGCGAGTACCAGGAGCGCGACGATTCCGGCTCCCTCCGTTTGGCCTAGGAGTCGAGAAAGCCACCGGGCAGGAGGCAGGAGCGAGACGTAGAGGAATGCGAAGAGGGCGAGCCCGGTTGCATAGAGGACCCGTTGCGGTACCCCTGCCGACTGATGAACGAGGTCGACGACGGGGCCGCTCAGGAAGAGCAGCCCGAGCGCGACACAGAGCCGCATCCAGATCCGCGACGGTATCCCGGCCCAGTGGCCGGATCCGAGCTCGAGGTCGGCCATCGATGACATGGTGCCCGCGCTCCTGAAGGACAACACGTGACGGCCCGCCCGGATTGCCTCGATCGCGTTACGCCGGAGGCGTGTCCTCGAGGGCATCCGACCGATGGTGGCGACGACCGCCCCTGTTCGGAAGGGACCGCTGTCAGCGATGAGACGTGACGGTCGTCACCGGCTGCCTAGCGGCCACAGAGGACGACGGCTAGTACCACGACGATGCTCCGGTCTAGCGTCACGCAGCAGGCCTCACGCCCTGTCTGACGTCATCCGTCCAGCCGCGGTACGCATACGGGTGGTGAAAGACGTCCAGTGCGCTGCGGTCGCCGACGGCGATCCGGAAGCGCTCGCCTCGGTGTCCGTCCTCGACGGCGACGAACACTCGGTCGGACGCCGAATCCCACAGCAAAGCGACGTCGATGCCGTGATCGCGACGACGGGCCAACTCCCGCACCACGCCGCTTTCGAGTGCTCTGTTCTCGACCCTAGCCTCCATCGGTTCCTCCTCAGCTCGGATCGGGCCAGGCTGACAGCCGCCGTCTGCCTTGCCAGTGGGGCGCGCCGGCTTCTCGGGGTGTGGCGTCCCGAACTCCTGCGGCCGGCGGTGGGCCGGTCACGGCTCGAGTTCGGTTAACCGCACCCGCGAAAGCCTGGCCGCCGTACAGCGCCTCGAGCGCGCGACGGCCACTCTCGAAGGGATGAAAACGGTCGGAGAGAGGAGCTCTGAGATGGACGTTCTGGTCAGCCCTGCACACGCAGTCGAGCACAACCGCAGACGCTGGATCGTGCTGGCGGTGATCGTCGCCGCGCAGTTCATGGTCGTCCTCGACGTCGCGATCGTGAACGTCGCGCTGCCGACGATCAAGACGGACCTGCACTTCAGCCAGGAGAGCCTGCAGTGGGTCGTCACCGCCTACTCGATCCTTTTCGGCGGCGTGCTGCTGCTCGGGGGTCGGATGGCCGACCTGCTCGGCCGCCGCCGGCTCTTCATGGTGGGGCTCGCGCTCTTCACGACCTTCTCCCTGCTTGACGGGGTCGCCTGGTCCGAGGGCTCGCTGATCGCCTTTCGCTCGCTGCAGGGGCTCGGTGCGGCCCTCGTGTCACCGGCCGCCCTGTCGATCCTGACGACGACCTTCGACGAGGGTCGCGATCGAAACCTCGCTCTCGGTATCTGGGGCGCGGTCTCGGGCAGCGGCGGCGCCGCAGGCGTCTTGCTCGGCGGCGTGCTCACGAGCTACCTCAGCTGGTCGTGGATCTTCTTCATCAACGTGCCGGTTGGCGTGCTCGTCTTCGCGCTGGCACCTCGCCTCGTTCGCGAGAGCCGGGCCGAGGTGGCGCACCGCCACTTCGACCTACCCGGTGCCGCCTCGATCACCGGCGGGCTGATGCTGCTCGTCTACGCCATGACCCGGGCCGTCCAGCACGGCTGGGGCACGGGCGAGACGATCGGGCTGCTCGCCGCGTCCGTGGCGCTCATCGTCACGTTCGTCGCGATCGAGACACGTTCGAGCGCGCCGTTGCTGCCGCTGCGGATGTTCCGGCTACGGACGCTCGCGGGCTCCAATCTCGGCGGTCTGCTGATGGGTGGCGCCGTCTTCTCGCAGTTCTTCCTGCTGACGCTCTACATGCAGCAGGTGCTGCACTACTCGGCGCTCCAGACGGGCGTGGCGTACGTTGCCCTGACCCTCGCCGTGATCGTGTTCGCGAACGTCTCGCAGGCGTTCGCGCTGCGATTCGGGGTCCGGCCGCGTGTTGCCGATCGGCCTGCTGCTCGCCGCCGCAGGGCTCGTCCTCTACGCCCGCTTGCCGGTCGACGGCCACTACTTCTGGGATCTCTTCCCGGCCTTCCTGCTCAGCGGGATCGGGATGGCGTTCGCGTTCATCCCGCTGACGATCGGCGCCCTCTCCGGGGTTCGGTCCGCCGATGCCGGCATTGCCTCGGGCCTGATCAACACGAGCCAGCAGATCGGCGGTGCGATCGGCGTTGCGGCAGCCACGACGATCTCGGCCACCTACACAAGCCGCTACGTCACCGGGCATCCCGGGGTCACCCCTGCCGGAGGCGCCGCGCTGACGCACGGCTTCGAGATCGCCTTCTACACGCTCGCAGCCGTTGCCGCAGTCGCCGCGGTTCTCTGCACGCTCGTCATCGAGTCGAAGCCGAAGCTCGCCGCCGAAGCAGACGCACCCGCCGAGGCGCCGGCGCTCGAGGCCGCCGCGTGAGCCGGTCTGACCGCGTGTGGCCGTGGCAAATCAACGAACACGCTACCGCAAGGGAGGGGAGATGAACTTCACCATCGCAGCGCGCGCAGGACGCTGGAGCGCGGCGCATTGGAAGACCGCAGTCTCGTCGCTGGCTCGTCTTCTGCGTCGTCGCGATCGCGCTCGGCTCGGTCGCGGGCACGAAGATGCTGAAGCAGGCAGACACGGCCGCCGGCGGGACGAAGAAAGCCGAGCAGATCCTCAAGCGCGCGGGCTTCCCGAATCGCGCGGGCGAGAGCGTGCTCGTGCAGTCGAAGACGCGAGACTGTCGCCGACCCCGCGCTTCCGCGCCGCGGTCGCCGACGTCGTCCGCACCGTGTCGGGTCTGCCGCAGGTCCAGCGCGTGCGCTCGCCTCTCGACGCCGGGCGAACGCGGGCCAGGTCGTCGAAGGACCGCCACTCGGCGCTCGTCCAGTTCGAGATCCGCGGCGACGAGGACAAGGCGGACAAGAAGGTGCAGCCCGTCCTCGACGCCGTCGCGCGGCGTCCAGCAGCGGCATCCGGGCTTCACGGTCGCCGAGTTCGGCTTCGCCGAGCTCGACGCACGAGCTGAACAACACGCTCAGCAAGGACTTCAAGCGGGCCGAGTACTCCTCGCTTCCGGTGACGCTCGTGATCCTGCTGGTCGCGTTCGGCGCGCTCGTCGCGGCCGGGCTGCCGGTGCTGCTCGCCTTCTCGGGCGTGCTCGCGACGATCGGGCTGTCGGCGCTCGCCAGCCACGTCGTCGCGGCCGGCAGACGCGACGCAATCGGTGATCCTGCTGATCGGGATGGCGGTCGGGGTCGACTACTCGCTCTTCTACCTCCGCCGCGAGCGCGAGGAGCGGGCTCGCGGCCTCTCGCCCCGGCGAGGCGCTGCTGAAGGCGGCCGGCACCTCCGGGCAGGCCGTGTTCATCTCGGGCCTGACGGTGCTGATCGCGATGGCCGGGATGCTCTTCACCGGCAACGCCGATCTTCACCTCGATCGCGGTCGGCGCGATGCTGATGGTCGCGGTGGCGCTGATCGGCTCGCTCTCGATCCTGCCGGCGCTGCTCGTCGAAGCTCGGCGCACCGCGTCGACAAGGGCCGGATCCCGTTCCTCGCCCGGCGCGGCGAACCGGCGAGTCGCGCGTCTGGGGCTTCGTGCTCGACCGCGTCCTGCGCCGGCCGGTGCTCTCGGCGGTGCTCTCCGGCGGCGCGCTGCTCGCGCTCGCCGTGCCGACGCTCACGCTGCACACGCAGCTGCCGAGCTTCACCGACCTGCCGAAGTCGCTCGCCGATCGTCCGCACCTACGAGTCGATCCAGCGCGCCTTCCCCGGGCGCGCAGACCCCGGCCGAGGTCGTCGTCAAGGCGCGACGACGTCACCGCGCCGCGCGTCCAGCAGGCGATCGCCGACGCTCGAGCGGCGGGCGCTCGCGAGCGGCCAGATGTTCGAGCCGATCTCGACCGAGATCAACCCGGCCCAGACGGTCGAGACGGTCTCGATCCCGCTCGCAGGGCAACGGCGACAACGCGGCCTCGGAGGCGGCGCTCCAGACGCTGCGCGACCGACGTGATCCCGGCGACGCTCGGCGGCGTCGCGGGCGTCGAGGCGGCCGTCACCGGCGAGACCGCGGGCACGCACGACTTCAACCAGCAGATGAAGAGCCACGCGCCGCTCGTCTTCGCGTTCGTGCTCGCGCTCTGCTTCCTGCTCCTGCTCGTCACGTTCCGGTCGATCGTGATCCCGATCAAGGCGGTGCTCCTCAACCTGCTCTCGGTCGGCGCCGCCTACGGCCTGCTGGTGCTCGTCTTCCAGCACCGCTGGGCGCGAGGGGCTCCTCGGCTTCCACTCGAACGGCGCGATCACCTCGTGGCTGCCGCTGTTCATGTTCGTGATCCTGTTCGGGCTCTCGATGGACTACCACGTGTTCATCCTCAGCCGGGTCAAGGAGCTCGTCGACGGCGGCATGCCGACCGAGGAGGCCGTCGCGACCGGGATCAAGCGCACCGCCGGCACGGTGACGAGCGCGGCCGTCGTGATGGTCGCCGTGTTCGCGATCTTCGTGACGCTGCGCACGCTCGACATCAAGCAGATGGGCTTCGGGCTCGCGGCCGCGATCCTGATCGACTCGACCGTCGTCCGGGCCGTGCTGCTGCCCGCGACGATGAAGCTGCTCGGCGACTGGAACTGGTACCTCCCGCGCGTGGCTCGAGTGGCTGCCGCAGGCTGAGTCGTGGAGCCCGGGCTGGCCGGCGCGGAGCGGGCACGCGAGCGGGCGCCGGAGACGGGCCCGGCGTGGGAGTACAAGTGACGCACGCGGGGGTACGGGGTCGCGATGAGCATGGAGCAACGGGAGCTGCTCGAGACGGGTGCGGCCCGCCGGCGAGTCGCTCGTCGTCGACGACCACCCGAGCTTCCGCCGCTGCGCCGAGCGCTGCTCGCCGGCGGAGGGCTTCGACGTCGTCGGCGAGGCAGAGGACGGAGCCGTCGGCGGTCGCCGCTCGCCGCGCGAGCTGGCGCCCGAGCTCGTCCTGCTCGACATCCAGCTTCCGGACCTCGACGGCTTCGCGGTCGCCGAGCGGCTGCTCGCGCCGACGCCGGGCTCAGGATCGTCCTCGTCTCGAGCCGCGACCGCTGCGAGTACGGCCCGCTGATCGAGGCGAGCGGCGCGCGCGGCTTCATCGCCAAGGGCGACCTCTCGGGCGCGACGCTCGAGAGCCTGCTCGAGTGAGCGAGCAGGCTTCGGGGGGCGCCGTCCTGCTCCCACGGCCACGTGAGGCGGGCGCGGGCGGGCCGCGAGCCGCGCTCCGGAGGCGCTGCTGCAGCGGCGCCCGTCGGCTGCTGCTCCTCGCGGCGCGCCGCGGCGGGAGCCGTCTACACGATCGCCGTCGAGCCGGATCGCGCCGCATCCCGCCGGCCAGGCGGTGCTGACGGCGTCGTCTGCCTCTCGTTCGTCGGCACGGGCGCTGCTCGCGCTCCGGCTGCCGCCGTACGCGCGCTTCGGCCTGCTGCTCGCCGCGGTCGGTTTCACCTCGCTGCTCAGCGCCCTCCACGACGCGAACGGCCGCGCTCCCGTACACGGTCGGCGTGCTCACGGTCGAACCTCGTCTTCGCGGTGCTCGTGCACGCGCTGCTCGCGTTCCCGAACGGACGGCTCGGCCCGCGAGCGAGGCGCGCTCTCGTCGCTCGCCGCGTATCTCGACGTGCTCGCCCTCCAGGCGGTCGCCGTCGTCTTCGACCCGCTCACCCGCTACCACAGCGACCACCCTCCGAACCTCGCCCTGATCGTCTCGCAGCCCGCGCTCGCCACCGGCCTCGAGGAGCTCGAGGCCGGCGGTCGCGATCGGCATCGCGATCGCGGTCGATGCTCATGCTCTGCCGCCGCGCGCGCGCGGCGTCGCCCGCCGCGCGCCGTCAGCTCGTGCCTGTGCTGATCGGCGGCGCGATCGCGCTCGCTGTTCCTCTCGGTCGGGCTCGTCCTCGCTCCGCTCTCGTCGCGTGCCGGCCTGATCGGGATCGGGCTCGGGCTGCTCGCTGCGCTTGCGCTGCCGGCCGCCTTCCTCGGCATCCTGGTCCAGGGACGGCTCTCGCCGGGGCAGCCGTCGGCGAGCTGCTCCTGGAGCTGCGCGACCCCGGCCGGCCGCCCGACCTGGAAGACGCGCTGCGGCGGGCGCTCGGTGACCCGTCGCTCCGAGCTCGGCCGTTTCCGGCGCGACGAGCAGCGGTATGTCGACAGCTCCGGCGAGCCGCTGGAGCTTCCGCGACCCGGCGAGATCCGGGTCACGACGCCGATCCTGTACCAGGGCGAGTCGATCGGCGTGCTCGTCCACGACCGCTCGCTGCGGCTGCGCCAGGAGCTGCTCGACGCGGTCAGCGCCGCCGCCGGCTTCGCGCTCGCCGAACGAGCGTGCACTGCACGACGCGCAGCTCGTCGAGCGGCGAAACCGCGCTCTGCTCGACGCGATCCCCGACGGGATGCTCCGGCTCGCCCGGGACGGCACCTGCCTCGATATCCGCCCGGACGACCAGCGCCGCGCTTGCCGGTCCGCCCGAGGAGGCGATCGGCCGCAACATCCGCGAGCTCCTCCCGCAACTCGCCGCGAGGCGTCCTCGCCTGCGTCGACCGAACCCTCGAGACCCGCAGCCTGAACACGATCGAGTACGAGATCGAGATCGGCGGGGTTGCGCACTGGAAGGAGGTCGCGGATGGTCCCGAGCGGCGAAAGCGAGGTCGTCGCGATCTCGCGCGACTTCACCGAGCAGCGCCGCGCAGAGGCCGAGGAGCGGCGACTCGCGGCCGAGCAGGCCGCCCTTCGCCGCGTGGCAACTCTCGTTGCCGGGCAACGCCCCGCCCGAGCAGGTGTTCCAGACGGTGACCGAGGAGGTGTGCCGGCTGCTCGGCCTCCGGACTGCCGTGCTGCATCGCTTCGAGGATGCCCGGTTCGTCGACGATCGTGGGCAAGTTCGGCGAGCCGACCGGCCCATTCGAGATCGGCCACGTCAACGAGCTCGAGGTCGGCTCGGCGCTTCAGGTTCTCCAGACCGGCGCCCCGGCCCGATCGAACTACGACGGATCTCGCCGGGCCGGGCGTCGCCGAGCTGCGCGCGCTGGGGTTCGCGGGCAGCGTCGGCGTGCCGATCACCGTCGCCGGCGCGACCTGGGGCGCGCTCGTCGTCGCCCTGCGCGCGCGACGAGGACCTGCCGGTCGAGACCGAGCACCGGCTTCAAGCGTTCGCCGAGCTTGTCGGCCTCGCGGTCGCGAGCGCAGCATGCCCGCGACGAGCTGGCCGCATCCCGCCTTCGCATCGTCGAGGCCAGCGACACCGAGCGTCGCCGGATCGAGCGCAACCTCCACGACGGAGCGCAGCAGCGGCTGGTCGCGCTCGCGCTACGGCTCAGGCTCGCTCAGGGCAAGGTGCGCGCATCGCCGGAGGAGGCCGAGCGCCTCCTCGGGCGATTCTCGAAGGAGCTCGGTCAGGCGCTGGACGAGCTCCGCGAGCTTGCGCAGGGAATCCACCCGGCGGTTCTGACGGAGCGTGGGCTGGAGGCGGCGCTCGAGGTGCTCGCGGCACGAGCGCCGCTCGCGGTCACCTTGGAGGTCTGCCTGTCCGAACGGATGCCCGAGCCGGTGGAGACCGCGACGTACTACTCCGTCTCCGAGGCGCTTGCGAACGTGGTCAAGCACGCCCAGGTGGACGCTGCGACGGTACGCGTCGAGTCCTGCGAGGGGAGGGTCGAGGTCGAGATCGTCGACGAAGGCGTGGGCGGCGCGGACACAGACAGGGGCACGGGTCTCCGCGGCCTGCGCGACCGAGTCGAGGCACTCGACGGCGAGCTGTGGGTCGAAAGCGCCCCGGGCAGGGGCACGGTTGTGCGGGCCGAGCTTCCCATCAGGTCGCGTAGCCCGGCGACGGTCGGAGGGAGCGCATGACCTTCGCCTTCTTCTTCAGCGACATCGAGGACTCGAGCGGCCTCGCCGAGCGCCTCGGCGGCGGCTATGGGGCGCTCCTCGCGAGCACCCGTGAGCTTCAGCGCCGGAACGTCGAGCAGGCGGCAGGACGTGAGGTCGACTGCCGGGGCGACGAGCTCTTCTGCGTCTTCGACGATGCCGGGCAGGCCGCGGTCGCGGCCCTCGCGATCCAGCGTGCGTTCCTTGCCCGCGACTGGCCGGCGGGGGAGCGTGTCCGCGTCAGAATCGGCCTCCACTGTGGCGAGGCGGAGCTCGCCGGTGACGGTTTCGTGGGGCTGGACGTCCACCGCGCGTCCCGGATCTGCCAGGCGGCGCACGGCGGTCAGATCCTGGCCTCCGCGGAGGCGGCCCGCGCTCTCGGTCCCTCGGTGCGCGAGCTCGGCGAGTTCGACTTCCGAGGGTTGCGCGAGCCCGAGCGGATCTACCAGCTCGTCGCCGACGATCTTCCCGCCGAGTTTCCGTCGCTCCGAAACGTCCGGGCGCATAGCGGCGGCCTCTCCGCCGTGATCGCCGACGATTCGACGCTGCTGCGCGAAGGTCTCACCCGGCTCCTCGAGGAGGCGGAGATCGAGGTCGTCGGGCAGGCGAGAGACGCCGAGGAGCTGATGCTGAAGGTGCGCAGCTATCGCCCCGATGTCGCGATCGTCGACATCCGCATGCCGCCGACCCAGACCGACGAAGGGATCCGTGCCGCCCGTGAGATTCGCGCGAGGCATCCCGACACCGGCGTGCTCGTCCTCTCCCAGCACGTCGCTCATACCTACGCCATCGAGCTTCTCGCCGACAGCGCGCAGGGGATGGGATACCTGCTCAAGGATCGCGTCACCGACGTCGAGGAGTTCACGGCGGCGGTTCGGCGAGTCGCAGAGGGAGGGTCGGCTCTCGACCCGCTCGTCGTCTCCGAGCTCGTCGGCCGTAGCCGCGCCGACGACCCCATCGATCAGCTCTCACCTCGCGAGCGCGAGGTGCTCGAGCTCATGGCTGAGGGGCGCTCCAACCAGGCGATCGGCCAGCAGCTCTACATCTCGCCGCGAGCCGTCGAGAAGCACGTCACGAGCATCTTCGTCAAGCTGCGGCTGCCGGCAGCCGCAGAGGACCATCGTCGCGTGCTCGCGGTCCTGCGGTTCCTCGGCTCGTAGCGCCTGGGCCTCATTCCGCTTGTCCCTCACGCGGGCGGTTGTCCGTAGGCACGACGGGGGTGCACCTCATTGGCGCCTGGTCGCGCCGGCGGCAACCTCCTGGGAGGGCGCCGTGAACCGGCTGCGCCCGAGTCAGGAAAAGGAGGAGATCGTGCATCCAACGCTCGAGCAGCAGCTTCTCAAGAACATCGAAAGGGAGCGTCTTGCGCGCGCGGCGCGTGCCCGCCTCGCCCGAGAGGCGCGCCGGTCCGGGAGATCGGCTCCGGCGAGCGAGCGGTACCGGCTTGCGCACGCTTTCGGCCGGGGCTCGGGAGGAGCACATCGTCTGGGCCGCGCTGTGAAGCGAGTCATCCGCGCCGGATGATGCTTCCGGCTGCCCCGGTCGTGAGCCACTGCCGGACCGCCGCTGCAACGGCCACGTCGGCCCTGAGCGAGTGTGTGCCGGGAACGCGGCTCACCGTCCGGCTTGGGCGGGCCGGTGGGATTCCGAAGGGATCGCCCTCGCCCTGAACAACGAGCGTGGGGATGCTGACGGCGTCGAGCTCGGCGAGGCGGCTCTTCTCGGGGTGCCCGGGCGGATGGAGGGGAAAGGCGAGGCAAAGGACGGCAACCGAGCCTGTCTCCGTTGCCGTGCGGCACGCGACCCGGGCTCCGGACGAGCGGCCACCGGTCAGGATCCGGAGGCCTTCGAGGAGGCCCTCGCCCAGCGCGAGGACAACCGACGTCCACGCCACGTCGAGCTGGCGCGCCGGCGCGGGCGCTCGCCGTCCTGCCACCCGGTAGGGCTGCTCGACGAGCACGACGTTGAGGCGTGCGGAACGAGCGGCTTCGGCAGCGGCGAGGAGATCGGGCGCGGCGATTCCACCGCCCGCTCCGTGGCCGAGCACGAGCGCCGCCAAAGGCGCCTCCGCCGGCAGCAGACGCGCTCGGGCGAGACCGTGAGGAGTGTCGAGCTCGAGCATCCCGCGAGACTAGCCCTGCACTCGCGACCTCCGGCCGCGCCTGCCGGCGAATCGGAACACGCCGGCGATGGAGCGCGCGGGCGGGCTGTTCAGGCCGCTGCCGGCGGGACGTTTTGGTTCAGCCGGAACAGGTTCTCGGGGTCGTAGCTCTGCTTCACCGCGGAGAGTCGGTCCCAGGTCGAGCCGGGGTACGCCGCACGTACCCGCCTCGTCCCCTCGTCGCCGAGGAAGTTGACGTACGCGGTGTCCTCGCCTTGACGGAGCTCGGCTGCGGCGTCCTCGACCCAGCGGCGGTGAGCCGGATCTTCTTCGGGCGAGGCGTAGGCCGCGATGAGGTTGATCATCAGCCGCCGCCGGCGGTGTGCGAAGGCCGTTGCGTCTGCCGGGACGCGGGCTGCGGCGCCGCCGAGCACCCGGATCTGCGCCGCCGTCAACTCCGCCGTTGAGGCCTGCAGCCGGCCGAGTAGCCCGCGGGCGGCGTCCTCGCTCAGCTCGTCGGCGAAGAAGGTCCGCATGACGGAGCGCGGCGGGATGGGCTGGCCCTCCGCCGGGAACATCTCGCTGTAGGGCATCGTGCGAACGAAGTCGGCGAATGGTTGTGCAAGCGCGCGGAGCGGCGCAACCGCACGCAGCCCGTCGTCGAAGGGGCCGGCGTGCACGACGAGCGCGAGCAGAAGGGGCTTGCCGACGAACTCGGGCGGCACGAACCGCAACGGCGGGGCGAGGAGGACGTTGGCGATCACGGACAGCTCCTCCGGCGCGGCCTCGGCCACGGCGACGAGACCCGCGACGGTCTCGGGAGTCGCCGGGAGCGCGAGCATTCCGCCCGTGACCGTATCGACCGGGTGGAGCCTGTAGTCGAAACGGGTGACGACGCCGAAGTTGCCGCCGCCGCCCCGGATCGCCCAGAAGAGGTCTGGTTGGCTCCCCTCGTCGATCTCGAGCACCCGTCCGTCGGCAGTCACGATCTCGGCGCCGAGTAGGTGGTCGATCGTGAGCCCGTGCTTGCGTACGAGGAAGCCGAGGCCGCCTCCGAGAGTGAGCCCTCCGATCCCGACCGAGGCTGTGTCGCCGAAGCCGACCGCGAGGCCGTGCGGCGCGGTGGCGGCCGTGACCTTCCCCGAGGTGAGGCCGCCTGCCGCGCGGACGACCCGGGACTCGCTGTCGAGCTCGAGTCCGGCGAGTCCCGCCAGGTCGAGAACGATGCCTCCCTCGCTCGCGCCATGTCCGGCGCTGCTGTGCCCGCCGCCACGGACGGCGAGCTCCAGGCCCGTTTCGCGGGCAAGTGCGACCACGTATGCAACCTCGCCGGCGTCGATAGGACGGACGATCACCGCCGGACGGCGGTCGACGGCGGGAAGGAAGACGCGCCGCGAGTCGTCATAGCCCGGGTCGTCCGGGACGACGACGTCTCCGGCGAGGTCCGAGCGGAGCTTCGGGATCGAGAGGCGGGACTGTTGTGCCGTGTTCACATGGACTCCTCCGGTCGAGGTGCTTCGGTCCTTCCAAGCGTTGCGACGACCGAGCTCCTGCGCCGTACGGCAATCAGGCCTGCATGGGTGCGGCTAACCGAACTCGAGCTTGCCGCGGCAGGCTCATGCGAACTGCGGCATCCAGACACGCGAGCTCGCCGGCGGCCCCGAAGACGGAGACCAGGGCACATGACGACCGTCATCGGCGATCAGTGACGACGAGACCTACCGGCGGCGCCTTCGCGAGCGCACGATTGAGGCATGCACGGCCCGGTCGGCTACCTAGTCTCCACGGTCATTCTCGCGTGGTTCACGTTCTTCGCCGTCGCGCCACCGCGCCCGCGGCGCTCCAGCCTGTCGAACCGGAGCTACTGGTTCGGCTTCCTGCTCAACGAGCTGCCGTTCGTCGCCTTCTGCTGGCTGCTGGCCTCGACCGTGCTCGCGCTCACCGAGGATGCGACGCGCACCTGGGTCGGCAGGGGCGCACTGGGCCTCGCCGCAGTCACAGTCGTAGGGCTGGCGGTCGTAGCCTGGAGAGGCTTGCAGGCCAGGGCGGCGGTGGATGCGGCCCTCGAAGAGACGTTCGGCGCAGGCTGGCGCGACCGGATCGATCCGGATCTGTCCAAACATCTGCGACGGCGCCTGCCGCTCCTTCGGATCCTGCTGATGCCCTTTGCCAGGAAGCGCCGGGAGGTGGAGCGGCTCCCGAACATCCGATACGGCGACGCCGGCCCGTGGAATCTGCTCGACGTGTACCGGCACCGTTCCCGCCCAGCCGGCTCTCCGACGCTCGTCTACCTTCACGGCGGGGCATTCCGGAGCGGGCGGAAGAACAACGAAGCGCGCGCGCTGCTCTACAGGCTCGCAAACCAAGGCTGGCTCTGCATCAGCGCGAACTACCGGTTGAGCCCGGCCGCCCGGTTCCCCGACCACCTGGTCGACGTGAAGAAGGTGATCGCCTGGGTGCGCACCGCCGGCGTCGACTTCGGCGCCGACCCGGCCACCGTGATCATCGCCGGGAGCTCGGCCGGCGGGAACCTGGCCGTCAGCGCTGCTCTGACGCCTGGTGAGCCGGCCTTCCAGCCCGGCTTCGAGCACGTCGATACGTCCGTCACCGCGGCGATCTCGCTGTACGGCTACTACGGCCACTACAGCGGCGGCTCGCCGGCCGGCCTGTCGTCGCCGGCCTCGTACGTGCACACCGATGCCCCACCGTTCTTCCTCGCCCACGGCGACCGCGACACATTCGTTCTCCCCGAGGACGCCCGCGCATTCGCCGACCTCCTGCGTTCGACCTCGTCGAATCCGGTCGTCTACGCAGAGCTCCCCGGCGGGCAGCACACCTTTGATCTCTTCGAATCGCCCCGATTCGCGAGCGTCGTCGACGGCATCGAGGCGTTTGCCGCCCTGATCCGTTCGCGAAAGACGCGCGCGGCGATGCTCCCTGACCTCGGCTCGAATGGGGCTGCGGCGAGGTGGCCGAGCATCTTCTCGAGCTAGGCCGGTGGGGCGACGGCCGCGTCTGCCTGCCGCGACCGGCGTAGCGCGTCCGCGATGAATCCCGCTGCCTTGAGCTCTTCGATGAAGTCTCGGAGGAACCGGATCGTGGCCGGATCCCGGTCGCTCGACGTGCCCAGAGCCTGCCGGATCTCCATGAAGGGGCCCTCGAGCAGGCGGAATCCCGGGTCGCCGGCGACGAACGCGGTCATCGGCCCTCGCAGGCCCGCAACGACCTCGACGGAGGGGTCGCGCCAGGTGTCGAGGCTCTCGTCGGCGCGGACGACCTTCGCATGTCGAAGTGTTCGCGAGAGGAAGAGGTCATATGCGGAACCACGCTTGACACCGACCTGAGCTCCTTCCCGGTCGACGTCGCCGATCGAGCCGAAGCTGGACTTGGCACGCACGGCGAACACGCCCTCGATCACGACGTAGGGCGCGGTGAAGGCGACGGTCGCCTCACGCTCCGGCTCGACGGCGAGGAAGCAGATGTCGGCCGCTCCGGCTTGCATCGCGCCGACCGACTCACGCGCCGCCTCGAAGCAGACGAGCTCGTTTGGCACGTCGAGGCGGCGGGCCAGCTCACGCGCGATCTCGACGGACACGCCCCTCGGTGCTTCGGGGGTGCCCTGCGCGAGCACCGGGTTGCCGAGATTGATGGAGGCACGCAGCGTGCCTGTCGGTGCGAGCTCCTGGACGAGAGCGGGGCGGTCAGCTTTCTCGTTCATCGCCAGACGATCTCAGTTGCCGGCCAGCGAGCTCAGGAAGGCTGCGGCGACCGGGGCGGCGACGGCGCCGCCGAGCCCGTCCTCGGTATCGGCGACGAGCACGGCGAAGGCGAGGTTCCCCTGCCAGCCTATGAACCAGGCATGTGTTCGCGGCGGCATTTCGTTGCCGTACTCCGCCGTCCCTGTCTTGCCGTAGACGGGCGGGCCGGGGAGGGCACGAGCGTCCGATCCCGTGCCGTCGACGACCACCTCTCGCATCAGCGTCCGCAGCGTCGCCGCCTCGGGGAGAGGCGGGCCTTCGGCTGCCGCACCCACCGAGGGTGTCCTCAGCAGGTGCGGCTGCTGCCACCGGCCGCGCGCGACGCCGGCCGCGACGGCTGCGAGTGCCAGTGGGCTGACGAGCAGGCGACCCTGGCCGAATGCGTCCGCAGCGCGGTCGACGGCATCGGTCGAGACGGGTGCCGCGCCGCTGAACACCGGGACGCCGAGGTGCCAGCGCGTGCCGATCCCGAACAGTGAGGCGGTTTGGGACTCTGCTGCGAATGAGAGGCGGGGTGCGAGCCCGACGAACGCGGTATTGCACGATTGGGCGAACGCGACGTGGAACGGGATGTTGCCGAGTGCCTCCTGCTCGGCGTTGTGAAATGCCTTCCCGTCGACGACGGCCGAGGCTGGGCATGAAACCGTGTCGTCCGACTTCAGCCCGCCCTCCAGCAGCGCCTCGGCGGTCACGATCTTGAACGTCGAGCCGGGGGGATAGCGGCCCTCGAGCGCGAGGTCGTAGCCGCCGCCGTCGGGGCCGACTGCCACCGCCTCGATCCCGCCGGTCGCGATGTCGAGCGCCACGAGCGCGCTCGGCCGGTGAACGCGCGCGAGCGCGGCGTCGGCTGCCCGCTGAACTCGCCCCTCGAGCGTGGTCCGCAGGGGCCGTCCGGCGACCGGGGCCCGCTCGAACAGGGTCACCGAGCCTCCCGCTCGTCGGGCCTCGACGCGAAGTCCCGGTTGGCCCGCGAGCCGCGTGTCGTACTGTGCCTGCAGGCCGGAAAGGCCGGTGATCTCGCCGGCGTGCAGCCGTCCGTTCGACGCCTCGATCAGCTGAGCGGTCGCGGGCCCCGCGGTTCCGAGGAGAGCCCGCGCGAACGTGCGTGTCGGCGCCAGTGGGAGCGTGCCTGGCGCGAAGACGGTCCCGTGCAGCGGGTGGAGGCGGCTGCGGAGCGCCTCGTAGGCCGCCCGGCGCAGCGTGATCACGTCGACGAAGGCGTGCGGCGGGGCGGCCCGGATCCGCTGCGCGAGAGAGCGCGCGTTCACGCCGAGCAGCTGTGCCAACCGTCGGGTCAGTGCCCGGACGCTCCGAACCCGTGCGGGCTCGACGCCGACGTCGACGACAGGCCGCTCCTTCACGAGCGGCCGACCGTTCCCGCCGAGGATCTCCCCGCGCGGCGCGGCGACCGGCGTCAACTCGAGCCGATCGCCTGCTCGGAGCCGCGGGTGGATGTCGCCCCCCTGCCATCGAATCGCCCAACCGCTGCCGCGGCGAGCAAGCGGGACGGCTGCCGTGTACGACCACGTCGCGCCCGGCAGGGCCCACCGCACTGACAGCCGGGCGGCGCCGCGGGAACCGTGGGTCTTGGCGTCGATCAGCCGGACCTGCGCGCGCGCGTCCCCGAGACCGGCCACGAGCTCGCGGTAGCGGCTCGTCGCCTCGGCCGCGGTGGTGTTCGAGAACGGCACGCGACGGAGATCGCCGCGCACCCAGCCAGCCGCGAACGCGGCCGCCGCATCGTCGGGGCTCGCCCCGGCCGAGCCAAGCACGACTGCCCGGACTCCGGTCACGCTTGCGCCGATCGCCGCGGCCACGGTGATCAGTAGCAACCACGGCCGCCCGCGACTGCCGGCCGAATAGGTCGTATATGCCCGAGAGCTCACGATCGCTCCGGCACGGTCGTCGGTGTCTCCGGACCGCGCGAGTGCGCCGATCCGGCGGCCAAGGCGATCCATCCAGGCCCTCCTTTGATTGGTGAGGCCATGTTCTCGGGCGCACTCGCGCGGCGGTAGGTGTGCGCGTCACCGAGTTGACCTGACGGATGTCACCTCTCCCCTGGAGAGAGCGATCGGGTCGTCCAGATTGGGCTACTCAGGCCAGTTCCGGAGGGCGGCCCGAGCCGCACGTGCCCGCTGGAACTGCGTGAGGGCCGTTTGACGCGGCGCCACCCACTGGGGCCCGGGTCTCGTCGTCGGCGGGCTCAGATCGGTGGGAAGTTCGGAATGCCGCACCCTCGAAAGTCGGCTCGCCCTCTTGGCCGGGCAAGACGCCGTCGACATTCTGGTCGATGTGGTGGAGCGAAAGGCTCGCCCAGTGGAAGGAGCGACATGAGGATGTCGGATACCCAGCTGACGAGGATCCTGATCGACGCGCGCATCGAAAGCTTGCGCGGCGGCCGGCCGCTTCCTCGCGGCCGGCGCTCTCCAAGGCTGAACTGACGGGCTCGATCCGCGATGTCGTCTGAGCCCTTGGGGCCGTACGCCGCCGCCACACGGCCCGGGTCACAGTCTTGAACGACCGATCGCGCTTGCGACCCAGCTATTCAGTGCTACTATGTACCGGTAGTCAGTCACACTGAGTAGGAGGATGGTACGTGGGCAAGCAAATGACGGAGATGCTCAAAGGCACGCTGGAGGGCATCGTTCTCGCGATCCTCTCCGGCCGGGCTGCGTACGGCTACGAGATCACGGCGTGGCTGCGGGATCAGGGCTTCTCCGACATCGCCGAGGGCACCGTCTACGCGCTGCTCATCAGGGTCGAGCAGCGCGGCCTCGTCGACGTGGAGAAGGTCCCGTCCGAGAAGGGGCCGCCGCGCAAGGTCTATTCCCTCAACGCCCAGGGACGGAAGTACCTCGAAGAGTTCTGGGGGACCTGGAGCTTCCTCGCAGAACGGCTCGAACAGCTCCACGAAGGAGGCAGATAGACATGGCTGCAAGGTGGATCGAACTGGTCACCGGGTCGCTCGAGCAGAAGAAGCAGTACAGGGACTACAAGGCCCGCATCGAGGCCCTCCCCGAGCCGTACGGTGCCGTCGCGAAGGCTCTCCAGCGGTACTTCATGGTCTACGGGGGCATCACGGACGGCGAGACCAGCGTCAAGATGTTCGGCGACTTCGCCGACCTCTGGGAGCGTGCCGCGGCCGACGGCACGCCTGTCCGCGCGATCGTCGGTGACGACCCGGTGGAGTTCGCCGAGACGTTCGCCCAGGCCTACACCGGCAAGCAGTGGATCGACAAGGAACGCGCTCGCCTGACCAGGGCGATCGAAGACGCGGAACGAGGGGGGCAAGAATGACCAGCGACGCAGCAATCCACGTTCGGGGTCTGGAGAAGTCGTACAAGGAACTGCCTGTGCTGCGCGGCGTGGACTTCGACGTGGCGAGGGGCAGCATCTTCGCCCTGCTCGGCTCCAACGGGGCGGGCAAGACCACGGTCGTGAGGATCCTGTCCACGCTGCTCAAGGCCGACGCGGGGACTGCCAGCGTCAACGGCTTCGACGTCGCCGGGGAACCGGCGAACGTGCGGGAGTCGATCAGCCTCACGGGACAGTTCGCCGCCGTCGACGAGATCCTCAGCGGGCGGGAGAACCTCGTGCTGGTGGCCCGGTTGCGGCATCTCGAGGATCCGGGCGCGATCGCGGATGAGCTGCTCGAGCGTTTCTCGCTGAGCGATGCGGCCGAGCGGAAAGTGTCGACGTATTCGGGTGGCATGCGCCGCCGCCTCGACATCGCGATGAGCCTGATCGGGAATCCGCCGGTCATCTTCCTCGACGAGCCGACGACCGGGCTCGACCCCCAGGGGCGGATCGAGGTGTGGCAGGCCGTCAAGGATCTCGCCGGGCACGGCACGACGGTGCTGCTGACGACGCAGTATCTGGATGAGGCCGAACAACTCGCCGACCGGATCGCGATCCTCCACGAGGGTCGGATCATCGTGAACGGCACCCTCGGCGAGCTCAAGCAACTGCTCCCGCCCGCCAAGGTCGAATACATCGAAAAGCAGCCGACCCTCGAGGACGTCTTCCTTGCCGTCGTCGCTGACGACGGCAAGGACGGCGAGCTGGCGATGACCGCAGCGTCGGCACGGACGAGTAAGGAGCAACGATGACCAACCATTTCTTCGGTGACACCGCCGTCCTGACGGGACGATCCCTGCGCCACATCACGCGCAGCCCGGACACCATCATCACGACCACGATCATGCCGATCGCCTTCCTGCTGCTGTTTGTCTACGTGTTCGGCGGCGCGATCAACCCAGGGTCGGGTTCGTATGTGAACTACCTGCTACCCGGCATCCTGCTGATCACGATCGCCTCCGGCATCGCCTACACCGCATACCGGCTCTTCACGGATCTGCAGAGCGGCATCTTCGAGCGATTCCAGTCGATGCCGATTGCACGCTCGTCCGTCCTGTGGGCGCACGTCCTGACCTCACTGGTCGCCAATCTGATCTCGCTCGCGGCCGTCGTGCTCGTCGCCCTCCTGATGGGCTTCCGCTCGGCGGCGGGAGTGCCGGCATGGCTCGCGGTCGCCGGCATCCTGATCCTGTTCACCCTGATGTTGACGTGGATCGCCGTCATCCCCGGCCTCACCGCGAAGTCCACGGACGGCGTGAGCGCGTTCTCCTACCCGCTCATCTTCCTGCCGTTCATCAGCTCGGCATTCGTGCCCACCCACACCATGCCCGGCCCGGTACGCGCCTTCGCCGAGCACCAGCCCGTGACGTCCATCGTCAACGCGATCCGCGACCTCTTCACACAGCAGCCGGTCGGCACCGACATCTGGATCGCGCTCGCCTGGTGTGTCGGCATCCTCATCGTCGCGTACAGCTTCGCCATGGCCATTTACCGCCGCAGGATCTCCTAGCGCCGCACCGTCGCCTCGGCGCGGTTAGCGGAGACCGACCGAGGCCGAGGGGCAACACGGCACATCGACGGCGAGCCTGGCGGCGGCGTCGGCGTCGGCGTCGTGGCCGCTACCGGGATGCAGCGAGCGCGTCTCCGTACACATGCTGCTCCGCTCCGAACGCTCCGAGCACGACCTCGACCTCGACCCGCTCGACGCCGGGCGCGACCGGGACGAGGTTCCCGTCGACCTCTTTCCCGTCCACGCGCAGCGAGCGGATGCCGCTGCAGGCTCCGTCCGGGTTCTCAACCGAGATGTCGTAGACGACGTCGCGGAAGCGGCGCCGGACGTGGTACGTCCTCCAGGAGGAGGGAACGCACGGGTCGATTCGCAGCCCGTCGTAGTCGGGCTTGATTCCGAGGATGCCCTGCGAGATCGTCACGAACGTCCAGGCCGCGGTGCCGGTGAGCCACGAGTTCTTCGCCTCGCCGGGCGTGGCGGCGTCCGGGCCGGCGATCATCTGCGCATAGACGTAGGGCTCGCTGCGGTACGTCTCGATCCGCTCCTCCTGCGCTGATGGGCAAGTCGAGAGGTAGTACTCGAAAGCGCGGTCGCCCTCGCCGAGGAGGCACCAGGCGAGTTGGATCCACGTGTTGTGGTGGCAGAAGACGCCTGCGTTCTCTTTGTAGCCCGGCGGATAGCTCGTGATCTCGCCGAGCTCGGGGCGGTAGTGGCTGTACGCCGGTTGCTGGAGGACGATGCCGTGCCCGGTGAAGAGTCGTTCGTGGACGCTCTCGAGCGCACGGCGCGCCCGTCCGTTGTCGCGGCCGGCGCCGCCGAGCACGCACCAGCCCTGGCTCTCGACGAAGATCTGCCCCTCGTCGCACGTGTGCGAGCCGACCGGCTCGCCGGCGGCGTCGTATGCCCGCAGGTACCAGTCGCCGTCCCACGCATGCTCCTCGATCGCGGCCAGCATCTCAGCGTGGTGCGCGTCGATCCGGTCGGCGTGGCCGCCACGGCCGAGGTGCCGGTAGAGCGCAGCTAGCTCGCGGCAGGCGTAGAGGAAGAGCCCCGCGATCATCACCGACTCGGCGCGCGATCCCTCGACGTCGCCGGCGGTCTGGAACGACTCGTCCGGCTCCGTCGAGAAGCAGTTGAGGTTCAGACAGTCGTTCCAGTCGGCGTGCCCGATCAGCGGCAGCCCGTGCGGGCCGCGGTGCTCGAGCGTATACGCGACGCTCGTCTCCAGGTGGTGGAGCAGGCTCTCGCCGCTGCCCGGCGTGTCCGCGTAGCCAACCGGCTCGTCGAGGATCGACACATCGCCCGTCTCTTTCACGTACGCGCACGTCGCGAGTACGAGCCACAGGTGGTCGTCGTAGAAGTCGCCGCCGATCTCGGTGTTCCCCTGCTTCGTCAGCGGCTGGTACTGGTGGAAGCAGGTGCCGTCGGAGAGCTGCGTCGCTGCGAGGTCGAGGATCCGCTGCCGCGCGCGGTCGGGGATCAGGTGGACGAACCCGAGCACGTCCTGATTCGAGTCGCGGAAACCCATGCCGCGGCCGATCCCGGTCTCGTAGAAGCTCGCCGAGCGTGAGAGATTGAACGTCGCCATGCACTGGTACTGGTTCCAGGTGCCGAGCATCCGCTCCGCGTGCGGGTCGGGGCACTCGGCCTGGAACCGCGCGAGCAGGTCGTCCCACAGGATGCGCACCGACGCGAACGCCGTATCGACCGCGCCCGGCTCGCTGTACCGTGCGAGCAGCGCGCGTCCCCGCGCCTTGTTCGCGACGCCGGGTGCCTCGAACTTCGGCGCGTCACCCTGCTCGACGTAGCCGAGGACGAACGCAAACGTCTCCTCCTCGCCCGGAACGAGCCGCAGATCGAGCTGGTGCGACCCGATCGGGTTCCAGCCGTGCGCGACGCTGCGGTGGGCCGCGCCCGCGAACGGCACCGCCGCCTCGTACAGGCCGTTATGCACGCCGACGAAGGCATCGCGCGACGTGTCGAAGCCGTCGATCTCCCGCGTGCAGCCGAAGAGCACGTAGTGATCTCGGCGCTCGCGGTACTCGGTCGTGTGGTAGATCGCCGAGCCCTCGACCTCGACCTCACCGATCGAGTACGTGCGCTGGTAGTTCGAGAGGTCGTTCAGCGCCTCGTAGAGGCAGAACTCGACGTAGGAGAAGAGCGTGAGCTCCTTCGGCGCGCCGCTGGCGTTGCGGACCGTCGTCTTCCAGATCTCCACGTCCTCGCCGGGTGGGATGAAGAAGAGCAGCTCGACCTCGATGCCGTCCTTCGCGCCGAGGATCCGGCTGTAACCGAGCCCGTGCCGGCACTGGTAGCGATCGAGCGGCGTCTTCGTCGGCTTCCAGCCTGGATTCCAGACGGTATCGCCGTCGCGCACGTAGAGATAGCGCCCGACCGAGTCGTACGGAACATCGTTGTAGCGGTAGCGCGTGAGCCGTCGAAGCCGTGCGTCGCGCCAGAACGTGTAGCCGCCACCCGTGTTCGTGCAAAGGCCGAAGAGGTCGTCCTGGCCGAGGTAGTTCAGCCAGGGGAGGGGTGTGTCGGGCCGCGTGACGACGTATTCGTGCGCCGCATCGTCGAAGTACCCGTAGGGGTTTGCCATCGAGCTCCCTCGTCGTCTCGACCAACCTTCTCGCCGCGGGCTGCAACCCGCATCCGTAGGAGCCCGCGGACGTGGCGCGTGGAAAGTGCTCACACTCCTTTCGGGGTGCCTCGGTGCGCGGTGGTCTGGGGCGCATCGCGAATAACCGGACGCAGGAGACACGGATTCTTCGGCCGAAGCGTGCTGCCCGGGGCGGACCTTTACCGGAGAGGGCGAGAGATCCCATCGCTGCGATCGGGTACGCGATAGCTGAGTTCGGTCTACGCGAGGAGTACGCGGCGGAAGGGGGCGAGGAGTCAGTGGAATCCACCAGCCCGCGCACCACATCAGGAAGCCCTCTTGCCGACTCGAACCGTTGGCCCCGTCCTTACCGTGCGCCCCGATCGGCGCTCGGTGGCAACTGATAACAACGATCTTGGGTTGTTGTGCGGATCATTCCCGTGAAGCCAAACTCCTCGCCTCTATTGGTTTGCGCGCTGCCCGTGCGGGAGGCAGGCAGCAGGGATTCCCCGTTTCAGTGATCGGGCGGCGTCAGTTTCCTGTGAGGGTGCCGTTCGTGCTGACGGTCATCGTTGCTTGCACCTTGACCGTGTCTTGCGTTTTGCGGTCGGGGGAGGTCATCGAGAAGGACGCGTTGCGTGTCAGGCGGAGCTGTTTGCCCCAGGTTCCGCTCGTCTCGGCGAGTGCAGCCGCGTTCCAGGAGGGTGGCAGGGATTCGTATGCGGTCGCCGCCAGGTAGGGGCGAAGGTCGCCGCGTTGACAGAGCCCGGATGCGCCGGTCGCATATGCGGCCTCGCCGTTGGGCACGGTGAGCGGGATGCTCGCCCACGCCTTGAATGTCCGGAAGCCTGAGAGGAGCGACCCGTTGGTCGGAGCTGCGCCGGGCGTGATGTTGATGAAGCCGCCGGGCTCGATCGGCGTTCGTCCTGCTACCAGGGAACATGTCGCCGTGTTCGGTGGCTGGCCTTCCACGTTGTTTTCGACGGTCACGGTGCCGTTGAGCGTGAGCTGAACTGGGGACGCTACGACTCTTCCGTCCTTCCCGATCGTCCCATTGAGCACTTCGTGCCATGACATCTGAAGGTCGTCGACGTGAACGTTGCCGGTATCGGCTGCATGGTCGCTGTAGGTACCGCCGTATGTGATCGTGAATGAGAGGTTGGCATTGCCCGCGCAGGTGAGCTGCCACTCGTACTTGGTGTCGTTCGGGATCTCGCCGCTTCTTGGCGACGGCGCCTGGTCGCCGTCCAGGAGGTCGTTGTCACCCCCGCCGGGTGCGACGGCGCGTTTCGGATCGATCGTGAGCGTCAGCCGCTCGTCGGCGTCGCTCTTTCGCGTTCGGAGCTTGAAGGTCAGGAGCGAGTCGTCGTCCGACCACGATCCCCCGGTTATCTTGGCGCCGCAGCCTGTCGCCTCGATCATGTCTGCTGCGGGCGTTGGCGTCATTGTCGCATCGAATCTCACCTTGAGCGTCGCGTGGCTTCCGGCGATGATCTTCGTGCCGTCTTCGGGGTCGACCGATTCGACGGCCGGAGAGAGCACGACGGGATCGGCTCCTGGAGCGAGAACGAAGTCAGGGTCGACGAAACCACCCTCCCCGTAGGCTGCGATCGTGTCCCGGGCAGGGACGCCGTCGCGACCTGCGAGGCGGTTGAACAGGACCGGCTCGTCCTTCGCCTCGAGCGAGTCGCATGCTGTCGTGCTGTGCCCGAAGTACGTGCGTGCGTCGAACGCCGAAGCGAAGACGATCGAGTGGCAGGCGAGATTGTCGACAAGGTCGATCTGGTGGCCGGCGAAGAAGTGAGCGATCCCACTCGCGGTCAGGCCGAGCCATGGACGCCGCCCGAATGGGGTTCCCGGGGAGACATCGTCCCCATTTCGTGGTGGGACCAACGTCGGCGCCTCGAGCGCTCGTGGTGGCGCGAAGAGCCAGGACGCCTTGAGCCCCCGGGCCAGTAGACGGTTGTACGCCGTTAATTCGGCTGTATACGTCGGATACCACTGCACCTGAAGCACCGGCTCATCGTTCCCCTGCGCGCAGGCACTCAAGGGGAGAGGCGTGGCGCCTCCGGCAGGCGGGGGCTGCGGTTGCACATAGATGCCCTTGCCCGATGGGCACCCTCGTTGACGTCCCGTCGGATCGGTGCCATGCGTGTTCACGACGATGACGCTCGCCCTCGGAAGCACCGTCGTGAAGTTGTCGACCGTCGCACCGCCGGGACCGCCCGCGCCCTCGTTCACGTCGACGAAGCTCTCGACCCGATAGCCCTCGTTCCGAAGGATTCCCGCGACCGTCGCGAGCGTCGCGCGATCGCGCGGATCCGAGCCGAACAGGTTGAAGATGACGGCGAGATCGTTGTGTGGCACCACAGGCGCCGGGGCCCCGGATCGAATCACTCCGGACGCGGCCGAAGGCACCGTCACCAGAGCCACGCCCAGAATCGCGCCGGCAGCGGCGAGCCACTCGCCGCGAGAAGGAAGGCCTATAGCGCGCGCGAGTGCCGCTCGCATCTCGACGAATCCTACAAAGCCACGGTCGCGAGATGGTGCCGGCGAACGTGGGCTACCGGAGCTCGCGCAAGTCGGAATCGTCCTGAGCGACCCGGACGAGACCAATGCAGGTTGGTGGAGGGCGCAGCGCGCTGTGGTCGGCGCGCTGCGCCCTGTGGCGTGACGAGCTAGGCCGGCGTGGTGTGGCTCACCGGTGTGCCGACACCGCTGACGAGTGGGTCGCCGGGGTACTCGTAGAAACGCCCCGCGCCCCGACCCGTCTCGCCGTAGCCGATACCCAGGCGCTCGAGCTCGGCACGGACCTCGGCGAGGCTCGGCCAGTCGAAGTTCTCGAAACCAGCGATCCGCCCAAGCTCGGAGGCATCCCCGAAGCGAATGTCGGCGAGCGAGGCCTCAAAACGGTGGCCATCCCGCTCGCACACGGCGGTCAGGCATCGTCGTAGGTCGGAGGGGCAGTCGAGTGCCATGACCCTGATCTCCGCTCCGGCGATGGCCGCGATCTCTCCGACGACGAGCGCTTCTTCGGCTCCGATAAGGAACCCGGTCAGCGCTCCTCATCGTTGTAACAGTCGACGATCAGCTCGTCGATCAGAGCGCCGGGCTCGGCCGTGCTCGGGGTGCTCACGCCGCTCTTCGGCTGTCGAGATCGGGGATCAAACCAAGTCGGCGCGCCTCCGCCTGGATCTCGTCTGGGAGTGTCCGTTTTCGGACCGGTCAGCTTTGCCACTGGTTGCCTCCGCTCTGCTCCATTGATGCATACTCCATCCTCGGCGCCTGGATCGCTGATGGAAAGCGGGGTTGCGATTGTCCCGCTGGTGCGGCATCGAGTCTCCGGTCCGTTTCCGTATAGAGGGGGTCGACCGGCGAGGTGCTACCGTGGTATCTTGATACCGAGGTGAGTGCCTATGGCTGACCAGAAGAACATGACCTTGCGCTTGTCCGCCGCGCAGGCGGATGAGCTGGAGGCGGTCGCGCGGGCGGAGGGGATCAGCGTCTCCGATGCGGTCCGGGAGGCGATCACCGAGCACATCTCGCGCAAGCGGAAGGACAAGGCATTCCGTGAGCGTCTGCGTGCTGTGATGGAGCGCGACCGCGAGATCCTCGAGCGGCTCGCCCGCTGACGCTTGACGGAATACCTCGATCTCGCCGACTACCTACTGATTGCCGAGGCTGTGCTCGGCGTGCCGGCCGAGGAGATCGCACGCTGGCCCGGGATCGGGCTCGCCGACTCGCGCCTGCACGCTCCGGCTGCTGGCTTCGGCGGACTCGCGCTATACCCGGACGTGCTCGACAAGGCGGCCGTCCTTTGCGCGCGCCTGGCTCGCAACCATCCGCTCCCGGATGGGAACAAGCGCGTCGCCTACCTCGCGCTGCTCGAATTCCTGGCGCGAAACGAGATCGAGTGGCTGCCGCCGTCGGTGGACGAGGCGGTCGCGACGATCGAGCGCGTCGCTGCCGGGACGATCTCGGAGCGCGAACTCGCGGACTGGCTCCGGACGAGCGCGTGAGCTCGGAGCTCAGCGAGCCGCCGGTTCGGCCGCTCCTTGTCACGCAGAGGTCAAGCATGGCAGGGGGAACCAAGCTCACTAGTCATGTCGCGCCCTGAGGTCGAGTTCGCTTCCAAGCTGGTCGAGCGGTACGCCGCTGCCAAGACCCGGCTCCGCGAGGTAGCGCAGCGCGCCGATCGCGTTGAACGCCGCCCAAGAACCGCTGCCTGAGACGCAAAGGCCAATCGTGGCTGTCCCCTGTCAGCCGCCGGCGTCTCGTCCGGTGGGCTCTCTCCGTTCACTTCCACGATCAATCGCTACTTGGCGTTCCGGTTCGTAGCGCTGTTTCGATGGCGGTGGCGACGTCGTGCCGGAGTGCGTCGCTTGCGTGGTAACGGATGTTTCGTCCGCGACCGCGTTGGCTGAGAAGCCCGACGTCGAGAAGGCGTCGGAAGTCGTTGGTCGCAGAGGCTGGCGAGATGTCTGCTTCGTCGCTGTAGCTGGCACGGTCGGTTCCGCCGATGACGGCTTGCTCGAGCGCGATGACGAAGCGGTCGGGCCAGCCGCGGTTTTCGGCGAGTTGTTCGAGGAATGACCAGCGGGCGGCTGCCTGTTCGATTTGCTCGAGCCGTCTGCGGGCTTGGGCGAGGTGCGCGTCGATGCAGAAGCTGATCCACTCGGCGGCGTCGCGTTCTGGTTGGTAGCGGCCGCCTTGGACGTGCTGGAGTGCGTTGTAGTAGTCCGGAGTGTGTTGGCCGAGGTACTCCTCGATCGAGGCGAACTCCGGTGAGAGGAGACCCTCGCGGGCGAGCACGAGTGATTGCGTGATGCGTGAGATGCGCCCGTTGCCGTCGCGGAAGGGATGGACCGAAACGACGTGCAGGTGGGCCATCGCGGCGCGCACCACGACGTGCGCGTCGAGGTCACCGGATTCCAGCCAGTCGACGACCTCGCCCATCAGACCGAGAACGTCCTCGGCGTCGGGTGCTTGGTAGACGAGTCGGCCGTTGCTGCCAGTGACGCCGATTGGGCTGCTGCGCCATTGGCCGGGGCTCTTGTCCCGTTGGAAGTAGCAGGCGTCGAAATGCAGATCAAGAATGACTCGGTCGGTCCAGCGGAATCCGGGGTCACTCGCCATCACGCCGACGTGGTCTATGGCGCGCGCATAGCAGGCCACGGCCTGCCGGTTCTCGTCGTCGGGCGTCGGGGATTCCCGGCCGCTGACGATCGCAACGGCTTCGTCCGCGGACACGTGGAACCCCTCGATCGAGGTCGAACTCTCGATCGAGCTGGCCTGGAGGACACGACGAAGCGCTCCCAACCAGAGGCCAGCCGCTCCGACCTGATGACCGAGACGCTCGCGCAACTCGTCGAGCTCTGCCAGGCGTTCCTTTAGGTGAGGCGTGGTTGGAGGCGTGTCGTACAGCATGAGGGCACTTTACACGATTAATCGTGTAATCGCCTAAGATATTTTTCTTTGAGCACACGCGGGCGTACGTGCTTCCACCATCTCAAGCAGCGCGCGCTCGTTGACGAAGCCGGCCTTCGGGCCGCGGGAAGGGTCAGGTTCGGAGACGAGGTTGAAGGCAGTCAACGGATCCGCAGGGCAGAGCCGGAACGTCTAGGCTGCCGATTCCCTCCTGCAGGGTCGCGTGCTGCGGCCAGACGAAAGGTCATCATGTACCTCAAGCCCCGCTCCGTTGCAGCGTTCGCTGTAACTGTGCTCTTCATGCTCGGCGTTGCCAACGCGCAAGCCCGCCCGGCAACAAACGCCGCATCGCCAGCCAAGTGCGCTCAGTGGAACATCACCGGGATCTGGAAGTCAGCCGCGACGAACAACTACCACGTGACCTTCCGGTTCATTGAGACGGGCACGAGGGTGACAGGCACAGCAACGACCCCTCCGGGCGAAGCAGCAATCGCGGGCTATGCGACGGGGAAGCTCACCGGGTCGGTGAAGGGAAGCCGGTTCCGCATCGTCGTCGTCTGGGCGCCCCGAGCCTCGGATCACGTCCAGCTCCACGGCCTCTACACCGGAACCGTGACCAAAAACCACATCATCGACGGTTTCGGGAAAGACCTCACCACGAAGCCGACCCCGACCCCCGCGGCCTGGTCAGCGACCGGGTCGTCGAGGTGCGTAAAGACCTGAACCGAAAGACCGAGTTCGCTCGCCTGCTCGCCTCCTGCTATCGGCTACGCAACCACGCGCGAAGGCGCGGTTGACGTGCGGCAAGGATGCCGATGATCACGACGACGAGGGCGATAAGGGCGAACGGCCACATCTGATGCCGACTCATGCTCGCTGGGATGACGATCGCCAAGACGATGGCGCCGAGAATGAGCCGGTAGATGGCGCCATGCAAGGTCAAAGCGAACCGTTCCCGCATACGGCGATGCTAACGCGCAGCCCTTCCGGAAGGCTTTTGGGGTGTCTGACGGGGTTAGGGAACCCTCGCGCGGCAGAGCGCTGCTCGCGAGGCACCGGCCTGAACGTGGTCCGCAAACGCCTATAGTCGTCTCACGCTCGCGATCCTGAGGAGCACCTTCTGATGCGGAAAGCAAAAACCTTGCTCGGAGCGCCGCGCAAGTTGTCGTGCAGCGGTCCGTGGGTCCGGCTGGCGGTCTCAGCAGCGGCGGTGTGTCTATGTCTGCCGGCGGCGGTCTCGGCAGGGACGAACCCGACATTGACATCGGGCACCTACTCCGTGGTCGTCCATGGAAACGCCCTCTACCACTCGACGTGGACCCTTCACGTAGCCAACGGCAACATCACGGGATCTTCGAGGTGGACCTGCTGTCCTGGCCCGCGGACAGACGCGCTCTCTGGGAGCGTCACGAGTACGAGGGTCACGATTCGTCGTGACTGCAGCGGCCAGGGGGCGCCGGCTTCATCGGTCACCCCGTGCGTTCAGGTCTACATCGGCACGATCGCGAAGGACGGGACGTTGAGCGGCACCTTCACGCACAACGGCCAGGGAGGCTACACCTTCTCCATGCACGTGGTTGGCGGCGAGAACGTGATCGAGGGGTCGGCATACCGGCTGGTGTGTGACAACACTTCTTGTCACCATGCGCCCCCGTTCGGGCCCGTGACTGTCGTGGCGTCCTCCGGCGGCGACTCGGCCTCGGCCGTCACCGACGCCGATGGCCACTACGAGATCAAATCGCTTGGCAACGGCTCGTGGCACGTCGAGCCGCGGGTCGAGGGGACGCTGAGGTCATTGCCCACGTTCCGCGACGTGAACATCCAGGGCGATGTCGATCACGCCGAGACCGGTGTCGACTTCAACGTTTGCGACGAGCGTCCCCTCCCGAACATCCCGAACGGGTGCGCGCCCGTCTACGACTACTCGATGCCGGGCCGTTTCGACAAGGCCTCGCTGAGCCCGTCGTACACGAACCCGTCGAGCTTCACCGTCCTCTTCGAGCTGAAGGCGGGCTGCGACTCGACGTCGTCGTATGCCTGGTACGTGGACGGCAAGCAGGCCGTCGACCGCCCCGGCGGAGGGTTGTGCAAGTTCCTGATCGATTTCGACAAGGAAGGGACGTACAAGGTCAGGGTCGACAAGCAGGACGGCTCGGGCGAGAAGGTGCCGTACGTCTCCACCGTCGTGGTGCAGGACTTCTTGATCGTGTCGCTCGGCGACTCGCTCGCCACGGGCGAGGGCAACCCTCCGTACACCGATTACTCATGCGATCAGTCGCCGAAGGCCTACGGCGCGCAGGCGGCGAGCAAGATCGAGGACGCCGACCCGCGCTCGTCGGTGACGTTCGTGCAACTGGCATGCAGTGGTGCGTCAATCGACTCCGACATCGCCGCCTTGCCGACGCTCTTCGTCAAGGACAAAGGGCTTCTCTCCAAGATCCAGACGGGCCTGGGAAAGAAAGCGGTGGTAATAACCCAGGGGCCGACCGGCGCGAACAGCATCGCCTATCAGCTGGCTCGCCTGAAGGATCTCATCGGCGACCGCCAGATCGACGCGCTGACGCTCAGCGTCGGGATCAACAACCTTGACTTCGGCACGATCGTCAAGGATTGCATCCTGGTGAAGCGCTGCCAGGCTGCCCCGGACAAGTACGGGCCGATCACGCTCAGAACCGACCTCGGCGTCCAAGTTCCGGCGAACATGAAAATCCTCGTGGGTCTCTACTCGGACCTGCGCGAGACGATCACCGCGCTGTTCCCGCGCGCGCAGCTGAATCCGAGCGACGTCTACGTCGTCGGCTACCCCGATCCGCTCCACAACGAGACCGGCGCGTTGTGCCCGATCTTCATCGGCACCAAGGACGCCGGCGGCTTCGAGAACCTCGACAAGGAGGACGAGGTCACGTGGGCCGAGAACGCCTTCATGACTCCGCTCGAGCGCGCCACGAGCGACTTCGCGGCCGGCTGGAACTACATCGGGCTCGGCAGCCTGTTCGACAAGCACGGCTACTGCAGCACCGATACATGGTTCAACCAGATCCAGGACTTCACCGAGAAGAAAACGACGAACCCGTCCGGCATCCTCCACCCGACTGCGACGGGTCAGGCCGCGATCGTCGACGAGCTTCTCCCCACGATGAAGTCGAGGCTCTTCTCCCCCAGCGGAACGTCGGCGCGAAAGCCGTCTTGAGCGAAGCGCTCCAGCCGCCTCCAAAGCGCTCTTGGCGCTGCCAAAACCGCCATACCCGCTGAAAAACCGACGCTTCCTAAATCGCGTTCGTTACCCATACGCCGGGGCGGAGGAGACGCCGTTCGACCAGGCTTGGGCCGGCTAACGACTCCGACGGCGCGCCCGCTGAATATGCGCCGGAGCCCACCAGCCTCGGATCTCGAAAGGCGCGGCCGCATCAACGAGTTGCTGCGCGCGAGCGAAAAGCTCATCGCGCTGGTCAGTCTTGCCCTCGAGCGTCACGCTGACCTCGCCAGCCAACTCGTTCTCGTCCGGGTGGCGCGAATGCCAGCCGCGACAACATCACCGCTCTCGAGATCGACCTTCACGCCGACCAGCGCGGTGTACTCAACCTCGCCTTCCATGTCTGAAGTGTCCCCAAAACCTGTCCCCGGATCCAGCGATTCTCTCAGTCAAAGATTTCAACTCCCGGGTTCGCCTGGATTCAAGCCAGTTCTGTACCGTCACCCCGCTGTCTCCATCTTCGGCGCCCTCCCTTCAAGGGAGGTATTCCGTCGAACCGGTCTGGGCAACAGAAACCCCGCCTGAGCAAGGATTTTAGAAGCCCTCTAACGGACTCGAACCGTTGACCCCCTCCTTACCATGGAGGTGCTCTACCAACTGAGCTAAGAGGGCGCTCCCCCGCGATTCTAGCCGTGCCGGTCGCGGGCTCCCGAAGCAGGTCTGCGGTTCGAGGGCTATCGTCAAGAACGGGCTTTTGCCCCGCCCCGACATGTCCGCGGAACAGCCATCGATCGCCGAGACGCCGCCCGGGCCGAACGGGCGTGCGCGGCGGGCGCAGGCGCTCGGGAGGTGGAAGTTCGTGATCTGGGGGGTGGCGCTTCTCGGGGGCGTCGGGATCGGCGCGGCGATCCACCTCGCGAAGGGCTCCGGCAAGAAGGTGCAGACGAGCTCGAGCACCCTCGTGCAGACCTGGGCTGCGGGTGAGCGGCCGGCGCCGGCGTTCTCGCTCGTCGACCAGGACGGCAAGGCCGTCTCGCTCGCTGGCTTCAAGGGCAGGCCGGTGCTCGTAACCTTCATCGACCCGTTCTGCCGCAACTTCTGCCCGCGGGAGGCGAGCGTGCTCAGCAACGCCGTCAAGCAGCTCGGCGCCGCGCGGCCCGCCATCGTCGCCGTCAGCGTCGATCCCTGGGCCGACACGACCAAGAACTTCCACCAGGACGCCCTCCACTGGAACCTCGCACCCGGCTGGCAGTGGGGGACAGGCACGCAGGCGAAGCTCGCCGCGGTCTGGAAGAGCTACGACGTCGGCGTCCTCGTCACGAAGAAGACGATCGCGGGCATCACCGTCCGCTACATCACCCACACCGGCGCCACCTACCTGCTGGACGGCACCGGCCACGAGCGGGCGCTCTTCCTCTACCCGTTCAAGCCTTCGGACGTTGTCGGTGCCGCCAGGAGCATGCTCGGCTCGAGCGGCTGATGGCCCCTCATCGAGGCGGTGGCGACGGCTGGACGACCGTGCTCGGGGCATTCATGCAGGCCTTTTCCCGACCTGGCCCGCCGCAGGCGGAAAGCCGCAAACGTCCTGTAAGGTGAGCCTTACACGACGGCCGTCCGGCCGCCGTTGATCGTGAAAGGCTCGAATGCGTCGAATCCTGGCACTGGCGGCACCGCTCGCGGCGATCATCGCCGTGGCCGTCGGCTTCGCGCTCTCGGGCGGCGCCAGCGGGCAGCCGGCGGCGGTCACGATCACCCTCTACAGCGGCCAGCACGAGCAGACGGTCGCCGCGCTCGTCTCCGCCTTCCAGAAGCAGACCGGGATCCATGTCGCCGTCAGGTCGGACGACGAGGGCGTCCTCGCCTCGCAGATCATCCAGGAGGGCTCGCACTCCCCGGCCGACGTCTTCCTGACCGAGAACTCGCCGCCGCTCCAGGCGCTCCAGGAGCGCGGCCTGCTCGCCCGCGTCGAGGACTCGACGCTCGCGAAGACCTCGAGCCGCTACAGCTCCCCGAAGAACGAATGGGCCGCGATCTCCGCCCGCGTGAGCACGATCGTCTACAACACGAACGACCTCAAGCCCTCGCAGCTCCCGCGCTCCGTGCTCGACCTCGCGAGCGCGAAGTGGAAGGGCAAGCTCGCGCTCTCCCCCGGCGAGACCGACTTCCAGCCGATCGTGACCGCAGTCGCCGCCAGGTTCGGCAAGGCGCGGGCGACGAGCTGGCTCGAGGGCATCCGCGCGAACGCGAGCAGCCACATCTATCCCGACAACGAGACGCTCGTCGCGCAGGTCAACAGCGGCCAGGTCGAGCTCGGCGTCATCAACCACTACTACTGGTACCGCCTCCGCGACGAGCTCGGAGCTTCGAAGGTCCATTCCGCCGAGCACTTCTTTACCCCGCACGACCCTGGCTACGTGATCGACGTCTCCGGCGCCGGCATCCTCGCGTCGAGCTCACACCAGGCTCAGGACCAGCAGTTCCTCGCCTTCCTGGTCAGCAAGGCCGGCCAGGAGATCCTCGCCCACGACGAGAGCTACGAGTACCCGCTCGGCTCCGGCGTCGTCACCGCCAAGCCGCTCGTGCCCTTCGCGAAGCTTCGCCCCGATCCGATCACGATCGCCCAGCTCGGCGACGGCTCGGGCGCGATCGCGCTCCTGCGCGCCGCGAGCCTTCTGTAACTAACAGCTCGACCAAAATGAGCGTCGTCCCCGGCCACTCGGATCGTCCTCCAGCTCGAGACACGAACGCTTCGCGTCCGCGCCTCGAGCCTCCGGCGACCTGGGTCCCGCTCAAACATGCGGGATCCAGGGCTTCGCGGGTTGAACGGCCGCCTCTCGGTCAGGCAACCAGCCTGGCCTACAGCCGGCCGTCCCACCCACTCGCTCCAAGCGAACCGGGAAGGGACGCTCTGGTTCGAGCTCTAACAGGGACGTGACGCTCCGGTGAGCGCCCCAGGCATGGCTCTCGGTCACCCCCGCCGCCGGCGCCCGCCCGCGGCTCTCTTCACGACCGGCCTCGTCGTCGCCGGGCTCGTGCTCCTGCCGCTCGCCTTCCTGATCCTGCAGGCGAGCCAGGTCGGCTGGCACACGCTCTCGCCGCTCCTCTTTCGCCACCTCACGGCGACGCTGCTCCTGAACACGGTGCGGCTGACCGTTGCCGTGACGCTCGTCTGCGCCGTGCTCGGCGTCGCGGCCGCCTGGGTCGTCGAGCGCACCGACCTGCCGTTCCGCGGGCTCTGGCGGGTCGTGCTCGTCCTGCCGCTCGCGATCCCGGACTTCGTGCTCGCCTACAGCTGGATCTCGCTCACCCCCAGCGTCCAGGGCTACTGGGGCTCGGTGCTCGTCATGTCGCTCGGCAGCTACCCGCTCGTCTACCTCCCGGTCGGGGCCGCCTTGAGGCGCGCCGACCCGAGCCTCGAGGAGGTCGCACGCGGCCTCGGGCTCGGGCGCATCGCCACGTTCCGGCGCGTCACGCTCCACCAGATCCGGCCGGCGCTCGTCGGCGGCTCGCTGCTCGTCGCGCTCATCCTGCTCGCCGAGTTCGGCACGTTCGAGATCCTCCGCTTCCAGACCTTCACCACCGAGATCTACACGGAGTTCGAGATCGGCTTCAACACCCCGGCCGGCTGTGCCCTCTCGCTCGTGCTCGTCCTGCTCGGGCTGATCGTGCTGACCGGTGAGGGACGGATCCGCGGCCGGCGCGGCACCGCGCGTCGCGGCGGGGCCGCCAGACCGCCGATCCGGGCGAAGCTCGGGCGCGCCGGGATTCCCGTCTCGCTCGCCCTCGCGGCGCTTCTCGGGCTCGCGATCGGCGTCCCGGTCTCTGCGCTCGTCTACTGGCTCGTGCAGGGGACGTCCTCGACCCTGCCCTCGACCTCGATCTTCCACGCCGCTCTCTCGACGGCGACCTACAGCGCCTCGGCCGCCGCGCTCGCCACGGTCGCCGCGGTCCCGGTCGCGCTGCTGGCGGAGCGGCACCGCACTCGCACGAGCGCCGTGATCGAGCGCTCCACCTACCTCGTCCAGGGGCTCCCGGGGATCGTGATCGCCCTCTCGCTCGTCTACTTCAGCGTCCGCTACGCCTTCTCGCTCTACCAGTCGAGCATCGAGCTGATCCTCGCCTACGCGATCATGTTCTTCCCGCTCGCGCTCGTTGTCGTACGGTCGGGAGTCGCCCAGGCGCCGCCGGGCCTCGACGAGGTCGCCCGCTCGCTCGGCCATCGCCGCCTCTCGGTTCTGGCCCGCGTTACGATCCCGCTGCTCGTGCCGGCCCTCATCGCGGGGTTCTCGCTCGTCTTCATCAGCGCCTCGACCGAGCTGACCGCAACCCTCATCCTCCACCCGACGAGCGTCAACACGCTCGCAACCGACTTCTGGACATACCAGCGGGACTTCGCCTACGGAGCCGCCGCGCCGTATGCGCTTGCCCTCCTGGTCGTCGCGACGCTGCCGGGGATCATGCTCGGCCGCTGGTTCGAGCGCGTCGCCGGCGGGAGCGCCGCGTGAACGGGCCCGCTTCCGTCTCCGTCTCGATCGACAACCTCTGGAAGGCATTCGGGGCGCGGCAGGTGCTCGAGGGCGTTTCGCTCGAAGTCACGGAGGGTTCCCTCACCGCGATCCTCGGCGCCTCGGGCAGCGGCAAGACCACGCTGCTGCGCCTGCTCGCCGGGTTCGAGCGGCCCGATGCGGGAACGATCTCGCTGGGCGGCCGCGTCGTCGAAGGGCCGCGGGCCCACGTTGCGCCGGAGCAGCGGCGGATCGGCTACGTGCCCCAGGACGGCGCTCTCTTTCCGCACCTGAGCGTCGCAGGGAACGTGGGCTTCGCGCTGCTCGCCGGCAAGCGCCCCTCGTTCGGCACCGGTGCGCTCCGGCGAGGAGCGGAGGCCGAGGATCCGCGGGTTGCCGAGCTGCTCGCGCTCGTGGGCCTCACGGGCTTTGCCAAGCGGCTGCCGCACGAGCTCTCCGGCGGCGAGCGCCAGCGGGTCGCTCTCGCCCGCGCGCTCGCCGGGCGGCCTTCGCTCGTGCTCCTCGACGAGCCGTTCTCGTCGCTCGACGTCGAGCTCCGCACGAGCATGCGGCGCGAGGTCGTCGACGTGCTCCGCACGGCCGGGGCGACGGCGATCCTCGTCACCCACGACCAGGACGAGGCGCTCTCGATCGCCGACCGGGTCGCCGTGCTCCAGCGCGGCACGATCGTCCAGTGCGACGAGCCCTCGATCGTCTACACGCGCCCTGTCAACGCCGAGGTCGCGCGCTTCGTCGGGCACGGGAACCTCATGCTCGGGCGGCTCGACGGCGGCGTCGTCCAGTCGGTGCTCGGCGAGATCTCCGTGTCGCTCGGTGCTCCCGCGACCGAGTCGTGCGCCGTTGGCGTCCTCGTCCGCCCGGAGCAGATCGAGCTCTCGCCCGGCGAGGACGCCGGCGGTCACGACGGGTCGCGGGCTCCGTCCGGCGTCGTCACGGCACGCGAGTTCCACGGCCACGACGTGCTCGTCACGATCCGGCTCGTTCGCCCCGCCTGGGGCCCGACGCCGGAGCTCGAGCGCGGGTTCGAGGTGCTCGCGCGGCTGCCCGGCCCCGAGGCGCCCGAGGTCGGAAGCGCCGTCGGGCTTCGTGTCCGGGGCGTCGCCGCGGCCTGGCTCAGCCCGGTCGCGGAGTAAGAAGCTCTAACAGAATGAGCACGGGCCGCCTGGACGCGCTGGGCACGCACTCTGCGTCGTCCTCAGTCGCCCCAATATCGCAGAGGATATTGGGGCTCCCTGCGTCCTAGCAGCGCACGCACCCATCACGCCCAGTCAGCGCGAGGTCATTCTGTTAGAGCTTCTAAGCGCAGCTCCCCGCCGCGCGAGCCGGCGGCGGTGAACGCGAGCCCGCCGAGGCCGAGCAGGCCCCACATGGTCACGTCCTCGAAAAAGTGGTCGTAGAAGAGCGAGTGGATCCCGATCGCCGCGACGCACAGGGCGACGGCGAGCATCACGCGCCGCTGGAACGAGTCGCCGCGGGCCCGGATGAAGGCGAGGAAGCTCGCGACGAGCACCCAGGCGAAGAGGCCGAGGCCGACGATGCCGCTTTCCGCCGCAACCGTCACGGGCGAGTCGTGCGAGGCGGCCTTCTTCGGCTCCTTGCCCTTGAGATGGGTCAGCTCGGCGTAGTTGCGGCGAAAGCCGCCGATCCCGACGCCGGCCACGGGGTGATCGATCGCGATGCGGACGCCGTTGTAGATCAGCCCGGCCCGGTCGCTCGTCGCCTTGTTCAGGGCCGTGCTCGAGCGCTTCAAGAACGCGTTCTGGATGTTCGGATTCGCGACGCCGGTCGAGACGAGCACGAGGACGACGAAGCCCGCGGCGACGACCGCGGCGCCGCGCCAGACCACGGCGATCAGCAGCACGACGGCGACGATCAACCCGGCGAAGCTCGACTGGGAGTACGAGAGGACGAGGCCGACCCAGGTCAGCGTCAAGGCTCCCGCGCTCACCAGTGCCACGCTCTTCGACTCGCCGCGGACGACGGCGACGAGGGCGACGATGATCGCGATCATCAGGAAGCGGCCGTAGATCGAGGGGTCCCAGAAGACGGAGTTCACCCGGTAGAAGGGCTCGTAGGCATCCGAGACGATCACCTTCGGGTTCCAGAAGAGGTCGCGCGTGGCGTACTGGTAGACACCGACGCCGGCGAAGAACACGGCGAGCCCGACGAGCTCGATCGCGAGCAGCGAGAGCGCGCGCGGGCTCCAGTTGAGCCGGGCGATGCCGACTGCGATCACGGCGAACGGCAGGTAGTAGGCGATGAGCTCGAACGAGCCGGCACGGACGTCGTCGCTCCAGAGCATCGAGAGCCCCGTCCACAGCACGAAGCCGGCGAGCGGGAGGGAGACGGGGCCGAGCTCGCGGAAGCGGCGGTCGCCGGCTCGTGTCTCGAGGACGATCTGCACGCCCGTCCCGACGGCGAGCACGTAGAGCGGGAGCTCGAGCTGGGAGTGCGTGCCGCCGACGGCGAAGGGGAGCCGCGCCGGGATCGAAGGCAGCACGGCGAAGGCGAGCAGCCACGGGCGCCAGCGAAGCAGCGCACCGACCGGGACCCCGGCGATGACTGCGGCCGCGACCGCGAGCGCCACGGCGGTCCGATGCGTGTCCGGCGCGATCTCGGCTCCGAGCAGCGCCGCTCCGGCACCGACGAAGACGAGGCCGGCCACGCGCAGCCGCGGATCGCGAACCGCGAGCAGCAACGCCACCCCGAGACAGCCGAGAGGGCCCCCGATGAGACCGTAGGCCATCAGTCCTTGCTCATCGTCAGACGCGGCCTCATCGCCGGACCGCTGCGCCGCGTCGAGCGAGTCTCGCTCGAGCAAATGGTGATGCCTTACGGCTCGATGCCGATCTACGAAACAACGCCGGCCACGCGCGCATCCTATGACCTGGATCGTCGCTTCGTGCAGGGATCTTTAGCGACTCGCGTCCCCCGTAACGAGCGGGAGCGTCACGGTGAAGACGGTTCCCTTGCCTACCTCGGAGGCAACGGTGACCTCGCCGCCGTGGGCGGCGACGACGGCCTGGACGATCGCAAGCCCGAGGCCGGCCCCGCCGCTGGCCCTGGCCCGCGAAGGGTCGGCTCGATAGAAGCGCTCGAAGGCGTGAGCGAGCTCCTCGGGCGGCATTCCCGGCCCGTCGTCGGCGACCTCGAGCCTTGCGGTCCCGTCGGCGTGATGCAGTGACATGCGCACGGCGGCACCGGCCGGGGTGTGGGCCCGGACGTTCGAGAGGAGGTTGTCGACGACCTGGCGCAGACGGCCGCGGTCGCCCCACACGGTCGTCTCGTCGAGGGCGAGCTCGAACGGCCGGCCCGGCTCGAGCATCCGTGCCGTCTCGGCGGCCTCGCGGACGATCTCGTCGAGTCTCAACTGCTCCCGCTCGAGCGGGCGGCCCTCGTCGAGGCGGGCAAGCAGAAGGAGGTCCTCGACGAGGAAGCTCATGCGCTCGGACTCGCGGGTGATCCCCTTCATCGACCGCTCGAGGTCGTCCGGGCGGCTCGCCGCCCCTCGCGAGAAGAGCTCCGCGTAGGCGCGCACCGCAGCGAGCGGCGTCCGCAGCTCGTGCGAGGCATCGGCGACGAAGCGACGCAGCTTTCGCTCGGACGCCTCGAGGGCCCGGAGCGACTCGTCGCGACCCCTGACCGCCTCCTCGATGTGGGCGAGCATGGTGTTGAGCGCGGTGCCGAGCTTGCCCACCTCGGTGCGCTCGTCGACGTACTCGACGCGGCGGGAGAGATCTCCGGCTGCGATCTCGCCGGCGGTGCGCCCCATCGCCTCGAGCGGCCGCAGGCCGAGCCGGACGACCCACAGGCCGAGCACGGCGATCCCGACGAGGATGCCGACGGTCGCGAGGATCTCGACGAGCAGGAGCCGGTGCAGGGTGCTGTCGACCGAGGAGAGCGGCGCCGCGACGACGAGGATCACGTTCGGGGCATTCCGCTCGATCGAGGCCCGCACGCGGTACCGGGTCGAGCCGCTCACCGCGCCGGTCGTGAAGTAACGCACGCGGTCGTGGCCCGTCGGGGCCGTCGGGATCGCGATCTTCGCCGGGAGCTCGGGGGCCGCCAGTGCCGCGCCTCCGCTCAGCTGCGGGTTGCACCGCTTCGCGATCAGCGCGCCGTCCGGCTGCAGCAGTTCGACGCAGTAGCCGGGAACAGCCGCGGCAAGGGCGTTCACGGTCGAGCCCCGCGGCTGTCCGTTGTTGTCGCCCGGGCCGGGCCCGGGGGGCTCGCCGTTGGCGGACGGATGCTCGACGGCGAGATGGGCGGCATCGAGCGACGCGTCGGTGCGCGAGATCTCGAACGACTGGAGCTGCGAGTAGGTCACCGCGTCCGCCGACACGAGCCCCACCGCCACGAGAGCGATCACCGCGACGATCAGCCGCGCGCGCAGCGACAGGCGCCGGCGCAACTTAATGTCCGGCGTCGAGCATGTACCCGGCCTGCCTGACCGTCTTGATCAGCGGCGGCCCGAACGCGTCGAGCTTGCGCCGCAGGTAACTCACGTAGGTCTCGACGACGTTCGTGTTGCCGCCGAAGTCGTAGCGCCACACGTGCTGGAGGATCTGGCCCTTCGAGAGGACGCGCCGCGGGTTGAGCATGAAGAACCGAAGCAGGTTGAACTCGGTCGCGGTCAGGTCGATCAGCGTCTCCTCGCGGTAGACCTCGTGACGCCCCTCGTCGAGCGTCAGGTCGCCGAACCGCAGCACGTCGCCCGGCAGGTCGCCCGCGGTGCGCCGCAGGATCGCGTGGACTCGCGCGACCACCTCGGCCAGGCTGAACGGCTTGGTCACGTAGTCGTCGCCGCCGGCCCGGAGCGCCTCGACCTTGTTCTCGACGCTGTCCTTCGCGGTCAGGAACAGGATCGCGGTCTTGAACCCGCGCTCTCGCAGCCGCTTGCCCACCTCGAGCCCGTCGATGTCCGGAAGCATCCAGTCGAGGACGATCAGGTCGGGCTCGAAGGTCATCGCCTGCGTGACCGCCTCGCGGCCCGTCGTCGCTTCGATGACCTCGAATCCCTCGTAGCGAAGCGCGGTCGCGACGGCATCGACGATCGCGGGCTCGTCGTCGACGACGAGGATCTTCGAGCCGTCACCGGGGTTGCGCTCTGCATTCACGAGCGGATCGTCGCACCGCAGGCTGTGTGTTGCCTGAGAAAGCCGGCGGCGAAGCTGTGAATCTCCTGAGAACTCGAACGAGTTCTGAGAGTTGCGGACGAGCAACGCGCCGTGAACGGGCAAGGGCCATCTCTACGCTTCGGCTGTGGAACCCGTGCCGAGCCTCTCGTCGCCCTGGCAGGGGGATCCGCTCGTCGCCGGGCTCGCCGCAGCCGGTGCGCTCTGCTTCCTGCAGGGATACGTGCGCCTCAGGCGGCGCGGCCTCTCCGAGCACGCCTCGCCGGCTCGTGCCGTGCTGTTCTTCCTCGGGCTCGGGTGCCTCGTCTTGCCCGTCATCTCGCCGCTCGACGAGCTCGGCGACCGCTTCCTGCTCTCCGCGCACATGCTCCAGCACGTGCTGATCGGCGACGCGGCCCCGGCCCTGATCCTCGTCTCGCTCCGTGGGCCGCTCCTCTTCTTCGCGATCCCCAAGCCGCTGCTCCGGGTCCTCGGCCACTCGGCCGGAGCCCGCCGCCTGGGCCGCGAGCTCAGCCGCCCGCAGGTCGCGCTCGGCGCCTGGGCGGCGTTCTTCGGCGGCTGGCACATCCCGGCGGCCTACGACTTCGCCGCCCGCCACCAGCCGGTGCACGACCTCGAGCACCTCAGCTTCGTCCTTGCCGGCTTCCTCGTCTGGAGCCTCCTCGTCGACCCGGCGAGGCACGGGCGCCTCTCGCGCGGGCGGCGGCTCGGAGTCGCCGTGCTCCTCCTCGCGATGGGAACCGCGATCGCCGATCTCCTGATCTTCAGCCTGCATCCGCTCTACCCCGCCTACGCCGGCCAGGCTCATCGCGTGTTCGGGCTCTCGCCGCTTCGCGATCAGCGCCTTGCCGGGCTGGTGATGACGGTGGAGCAGTTCCTCGCCCTCGGGACGTTCGTCGCCATCCTGGTCGTGCCCGTCCTCAGGGGAAGGCGGCGGGCGGTCTCGCTCCCGGGCGGCCGGCCGGCGACGCCGCGGTGACCGGCTCCGCCTACCGCTTCGGCTTCGAGCCGTTCTTCCTCGTTCTCGCGCTCGTCGCGGCGGCGCTCTACGTCTGGGACGTCCGCCGGACGCACGCTGCCGAGCGTCCGAGCCGCCGCCGGGTAGCCGCCTTCTGCGCCGGGCTCGCCCTGATCGCGATTCCGGTCAACTCCCCGCTCGAGACCCTCTCGGCCCACTACCTGCTCCTGATGCACCTGCTCCAGAACGCGCTCGTCGCCGACTGGGGCCCGCCGCTCGCGATCATCGGGCTCACCCCCTCGATGCGGCGCCGGATCGGTGCGGCGGGCGGGCGGCCGTTCGCCCTCGTCACCCGCCCGGCGGTGGCGCTTCCCGCGTGGCTCGTCGTCTGGTACGGCGTCCACGTCCCCGCTTTCTACGACTGGGCGCTCCGTGACGCTTGGCCGCTCAACCTCGAGCACTTCCTGCTCGTCGCGGCGGGCTTCGCCTTCTGGTGGCCGGTGTTCGGGGTTCCCCGCCGCCTCGAGTCGCTCGGGGCGGTCGCCTACCTGGGCATCGGCTTCATCACCTCGCCCTGGCTCTCGCTCGCCTACATCTTCTCCTCGAGCTCCTTCTACTCGTTCTACGAGCACGCGCCCCGGTTGTGGGGGATGTCGCCGGTTCGAGACCAGAATCTGGCGGGGATCCTCATGAACGCCGAGCAGACGAGCATCTTCTTCGTCGCCTTCGCCTGGCAGCTCCTGCGCGTCCTCGCCGAGGAAGAAGAGGAGCAGCGCCGCCGCGACGCGCTCGTCCTGGAGGGACACCGCTGACCCCGGCCTCTACGATCAGCCCGTGCAGTCGAGCCTCCGGGATCGTGTCCGCATCCTCCTGTTCTTCACGCCGTGGGTCTCGGTGCCGCTGGCGCTCCTCGGGATCGTGCTCGCGGTCACCTATCCCCTGATGCTCGTGGTCAGGCTCGCGTGGATCCTCGACCCGGTCGCCGTCGTCGGTGCCGTGCTGCTTGCCCGCTGGCTGCGCCCGCGCTACAAGCTCGCGATGGTCGACAGCTCCCAGCTCGGCGTCCTCTACTGGCTGCAGCGGCGCGGCTAGGAGTGCTCAGCCGAGGAGCCGCGAGATCGCGGTGTCCCAGGTGATCGCGGAGGCGGCCGGCTCCCCTGCCTCGCCGTAGCGCCTCGCCGTCTCCTCGCTCTCGAGCAGCTCGGCGAACGACGCCGCCAGGCCCTCGGCGGTCGGCTCGGCGACCCAGCCCGTCTCGCCGGGAAGGACGAAGTCGAGCGGGCCACCCGAGTCGGTCGCCGTCACGACCGGCTTGCAGGCGCGGAACGCCTCGAGCGGGACCATGCCGAAGTCCTCGTCCATCGGGGCATAGAAGACGGCACGGCAGGTCGCGTAGAGATCGGTCAGCGTCTCCTCGGAGACACGGCCCAGGAAGCGCACCCGGTCGGTGAGCCCGAGCTCCCGGGCCAGCCGTTCGAGCCGTCCGCGATCGGGGCCGTCGCCTGCGATCACGACCTCGAGGCCGGGCGTGAGCGCGGGCGCCGCCGAGGAGGAGGTCCAGCCGCTTCCAGGGATCGAGGCGTCCCACCGAGAGCACGAACGGGTCGTAGCGCTCGCACCGGAACGGAAGCTCTTGCGGAGGGTGGGGGAGCACCTCGGCGTGAAGGCCCGTGGAGCGCTCGAGGCGGCCGGCGACGTTCTTCGAGGTCGCGAAGAGCTTGCGCGCGGCGCCCAGCGAGCTCGTGTCGATCTCCTGGATCCGGTCGCGGACCGCGCGGTCCTCCGCGCTCTGCGTGAACTGGCCGTACACGGTGCCGTCGAGCTCATAGGCCTGCCGGAACTGGTGGACGAGCCAGACGACCTTGTTCGGGTGCTCGATCAGGTAGGAGGGGAACTTCGTGGCGACGACGAGGTCGGCCTCCATCCCCGTGTGCTCGGTCATGTCGACGAGCCGCCACATCATCGCGCTCGTCAGGATCCGCTCGTTGGGCCAGGTGTTGAAGGGGATCGAGACCAGATCCGCCTCGTGGCCGCGAGCGCGCAGCTCGGCGACGAGGAGGTCGGTGAAGATCTCGGCACCGCCGCGCACGAAGGGCTGCTGCGGGCGGCACACGGCGATCCTCATCTCGCGGCGGAGGCTAGTGCACGCCGCACATCCGAGAAAGATCGGTAGACTACCTATCTATGACGACGGTGGCGACCCAGCTGGCAGTCGAGACCCGGAAGCTCTCTCGGAGCTTCGGCTCGCTCGTCGCGGTCGACGGGATCGACCTGCAGGTCGAGCGGGGCGAGTTCTTCGCCTTCCTCGGGCCGAACGGCGCGGGGAAGACGACGACGATGCAGATGCTCTGCACCCTCCGCCGGCCCACCTCGGGAACGGCGTCGGTGAACGGGTTCGACATCGTCACGGACGGCCCGCTCGTGCGCCGCTCGATCGGGATCGTCTTCCAGGACCCGACGCTCGACGACTACCTGACCGCCGAGGAGAACCTGCGCTATCACTGCCTCATCTATCACGTCCCGCGCAGCGACACGGCGCGGCGGATCGGCTCGGTGCTCGAGCTCGTCGGTCTCGACGACCGGCGCGGCGATCCGGTCCGCTCGTTCTCGGGCGGCATGAAGCGCCGGCTCGAGGTCGCCCGCTCGCTGCTGCACGAGCCGGCGGTGCTCTTCCTGGACGAGCCGACGACCGGCCTCGACGCGCAGACCCGCCGCCAGCTCTGGGCGCACCTGCGCGACCTGCGCGAGCAGGGCCTGACGCTGTTCCTCACGACGCACTACCTCGCCGAGGCCGAGGAGGCCGACCGGGTGGCCGTGATCGACCACGGCCGGATCATCGCCGAGGACACGCCCGACCGCATCACCGAGTCGATGGGCGCCGAGACGCTCGAGGATGCGTTCGTCGAGCTGACCGGCCGCGAGCTGAGGCCGGAGGGCTCCTCGAGCCGGGAGCGGCTGGCGAGCCAGCGGCGCGGGCGGCCGAAGCTGTGAGCGTCGACATCGCCACGCTGGGGCTGAAGCGGCCGCCGAGGTTCTTCGACCCGGCGGCGATCTACATGATCTGGCACCGCGAGATCGTGCGGTTCGTGCGCCGCCGGATGCGGCTCTTCGCCGGCGTCGCCCGCTCGTTCGTCTGGCTGTTCGTCCTCGGCGTCGGGCTGCGACGCAGCTTCGTCCCGCTCGACGGCCTCTCCTACGAGCAGTTCCTCTTCCCGGGGATCATCGCGATGGCGGTGATCTTCGCCTCGCTGCAGTCGGCGATCTCGATCATCTGGGATCGCGAGTTCGGCTTCCTGCGCGAGGTGCTCGTCGCGCCGGTGCCGCGCGCGTCGATCGTCCTCGGCAAGGCGCTCGGCGGCGCCACGACGGCGACGTTCCAGGGCCTGATCGTCCTCGCGTTCGCGCCGTTTGCCGGCGTGCATCTCTCGGTCTCGGGCACGCTCGAGGCCGCCTGCCTGATCTTCCTGACGTCGCTGGCGCTCGTGTGCCTCGGGATCGTGATCGCGGCGCGCATGCAGGACTTCGAGAGCTTCGGCTCGATCCAGAACTTCGTCGTCATGCCGCTCTACCTGCTCTCGGGCGCGATGTTCCCGCTCGCGCGGACGAGCCATCAGCTGCGGCTCCTGGTCGACGCCGATCCGCTCTCCTACGGTGCCGACTCGATCCGGCAGGTGCTCGTCGGCTACCGCGTGCACGAGATCTGGATCGACGTCGCCTTCCTGATCGTGTTCACGATCGTGATGCTGATCCCGGCGATCGTCATGTTCGAGCGCGAGGGATGAACGGCGCCGAGCTCCTCGACGCCACGCTCGAGCTCGCGCGCCGCGTGCGGACATTGCTCGAGGAGGACGGGCTGAAGATCCGCCAGTTCGTCGCCCTGCGCCTGCTTGCGGCAGCGCCGCTTCGCGTGGGCGAGCTCGCTCAGGCCGTCGAGATCCGCACGCCCTCGGCGGTCGCGCTCGTCGACAGCCTGGTCGACCGCGGTCTGGCACTCCGGCAGCCCGACCCGCACGACGGCCGCGTCTCGGTGGTCGAGCTCACTCCCGCAGGCAGGCGCATGCTACGCAGAGCCGAGCACCGCCTGGTCGCGGCGTTCGACGAGCTCGCCTCGAGCGTCGAGATTCCTAGCCTGTCGCGGTGAACTTGAGCTTGATCGGGCCGCACTTGGTGAGCGTCCCGGGCTCCGTCTGGGTGTAGTCGAGCGTTCCTGTTGCCTTCGTGGCCGAGACGAACGAGCCCTTGATCGACGTCGTCGTGACGACCTTCTTCCCATCCTTGGTCGCGTCCGGCAGCGGAGTGGAGGCGACACTCGATGCGGAGAACGACCCGCCTGTACCGAGCTTCACCGTGCCCACCTTGACGACTTTCGTGGTTGCGAGGCCGCAGGCATTGTCGGAGTAGGTGAGGCCCTGGAGCGTCGTGCCCTTGCTCGAGACGGTGAACGTCAGCGGATCGCTGACCGGGAACGTCGTCGCGAAGGTCACCTTTCCCGAAGCTGTGCCGCTGAACCTGGCTCCTCCCCTGGGCGTCGCAGCCAGTGCGGCGCTCGTGACCGTGGCCAGGGCGAACGCGGCGACTGCGAGGACGATCCGTCTCTTCATGGCCCTTCCCTTCTGTGTGGGGGTGCGCTTCCGGCTGCGACCGATCGGATTATGACGTCGAAATCGCGCTGGGCGAGACGCGCCCGGTCTCACGAGCGCCGGGCACTGCTCGGCTACCGCGACTGATTGCCGAACTGCTCCTGCATCCAGGCCGAGGCGTTGTACGGGATCACGAAGCTGCGTGTGAAAGAGCGCTTCAGATTGGGATCGTCGAGGCTGAGGTGGAAGCTGAGGTAGATCAGGGGCTGGATGCCGTCGCGTCTCCGGGCCCCGTCGCCGTACCCGGTGCCGCAGGCCGTCGCCGGCTCTGCGATCTCACGGGTCTGGACGCAGTAGGAGAGGTCCCACACCTTCAGCTGCGCCTTCCAGTCCGAATGGTCCAGCTGGTTGGCCTTGGCGTAGCGTCCCCAGTCCCAGAGCAACCCGGCCTTGTCGCTCCAGGACGTGCCGAGGGGTGCGACCGTGATCGGTAGGAAGGCGAGCAAGGCTTCCTGGCCGCGGTTCTCGAGTGAGCTGTTGGCGATCAGATCGAGGAAGTCGTCGGTGACGAGCTCCTTCGGGTCCTGAGCGGAGTCGCTCTGGTCGTAGAGGCCGAGCCCTTGAACCTTGAGGCGGCCCATCAGGAGCAGCATGAGGAGCGTCTTCTGCTGCTTGGCCTTGCTCATTCCGGCGACCGCGTTCGCGAGAGTGGTCGTCCACTTCAGAGCGGGCACGTCGGAGATGAGCTGCTGCCGGCCTTGTTCCTCGGTGATCATCGACTTGACCGCGTTGGTGGCGGCGACGATCGGGCCCTGGCCGCCGATCTCGAGGGCGGTAGCCGGGTTGGCCCAGCCTGCGATCTGTGCGACCACGTCCGACGGCATCGGCGCCTCGGCCGTCAGGAGCAGATGAGGCTCAACCTTGACAGCGATCGTTCTCGGGTTGGTGCGAGTGATCGGGCAGCCGCCCGCGCAGCCGCCGGGCGCGGTCGCGCGTGCGGTCAGCGACACGGTCGCTTCGGACGCCAGCGCAGGCAGCCAGTAGCGCACCAGCACCTGGCCGTCGGCGTTCGTGCTCAGGTCATCGACGTCGTGGAAGCCGTTGGCGCCACAGAACAGGCTCGTGGGCTCGGAGGTCGCGACCGTCTCACCGCAGAGGAAGCCGCCACCGCCTGCGATCGGGCTCGCGATCGGCGTCACCGACGCATGAACCGCGGCTCCCTCGACCGGCCCGCTCTTGTTCGTGACGGTCACGAGAAAGTCGATGCATCCGGAGACACAGCCGTCGAGCAGATGGCCGGAGCTTCCGACCTCGGCAGGTGTCCCAAGCTCGCGAACGAACGCGGCCGAGTTCGTCATTGCCGCCGCGGTGTTCGTGCCGGCGGTCCGCCCGATGTACGAGAGCCCGGCGAGAGAGGGCGTCAGACGAGTGATCGATACCGACACGGGGCACGGGCTCGGCGTTGCCGAGGCCGAGGCCGTGGTGCGGGTGCCTGCGGCGCAAGGTGGCGGCGCCGTCGCGTGACGGACCTCGAAGTAGCCGTGGACGATCGTGCTGAGCCCGCCTGCGAACTGGCACTTGGCGATCCTGCCCGAGAAGCTGAGCTCGACCTGGGCGTGCCTGGTCGGATAGCGCCGGGCAGTTGTCTGGCCGAGCTCGGGCATCTTGAAGAGCGCCCGCTCCGCCCAGTGACCGGGGGCCGCGGGGGCGAGGGTTCCCACGGCACGCGCAGGACCGGACGCGACCGGCGCTGCCGATGCGCTCGCGCGGGTGAACGGCTGCACCGACACGCTGATCGCCGGGCTCTCGGCGCAGCCCGCGTTGAAGAACTCGACTCGGAGCAGAGTGCCCGGAGGCGAGCTCTCCGCCTCCGCCGAGAGCTCGAAGACGTCCGGATGCTGCGCGGGCGAGACGAACGGGATCTGCGCGTCGTGCTGAGAGCAGATCGAGCCGATCGCCAGGCCGCTCGTCTCGGAGCAGGGAAGGCTGACCATGTAGTCCGCGGGCGGCGCCGGAAAGGAGGCAGCCGCCGCTGGGCCGCCCGTCGTGCGCCCGCCCGCGCCCGAGGCCATGACCGCTGCGGCCACGATCCCAACGCAGACCAGCCTCACCGATCGCGAGCGAGAGTGTCCGCCGAAGCTCGTGCTTCGCGTCAGAAGCCGGCCAGGCACTCTGCCTCCGCCCACAGCGCGCAAGGCATATCACGAACGTTGCGCACCTGCGACACGCCGAAGGCGGATTCCCGCCGGCCCGGCGGTGAGGTCGGTCTAGCCCTCGGCGGGCCAGACCATGAGGTCGGCCATCTCGCCGCTTTGCGGCTGCTCGACCGGGGCCTGGCTCACCCGCCAGCGCCTGCCGCCGTGCTCGATCACGTCGCCAACCTCCATGACCTTGTGGCCCGTGTCGACGTGAGCGGTCGGCGTGTTCTCGAGCGCGAGATCGGAAGGTGTTGGAAAGATGAGTCGGTAGAACGGCATCCGCTGCCAGCGTAGCGCGGAAACAGCGATCCCACCTGGCGGCGCACCGGTCGACGGTGATCGCGATCGGCGTCAGCCGCCGCCGAACTGAAGTCTCGGCCCTGTCGTCCCCTGCAGCGATCCGCACGCCTTGAAGGCGGACTGGAAGACAGGTGCGCTCGAGTCGAGACGCTCGATGGTTCCCGGTGGGAACATCCCCTGCCCGTTGGGATCGGGGAAGCTCGGGACGCCGTGCTTGCGCATACAGGCGGCGAAGCTCGCCATCGACTTGGCGTGCTCGGCCTGCTGGGCCGGGGTCAGCGCCGGAGGGCCGCCGCCGGGAAGCAGCTTGCGGCATGCCTGCATCGCCGCCTGGAACTGGGGCGATCTCGGGTTGACGTTCCCGGTGACGATCACGCCGTCGATCGAGAGCGCCCTTCCGGACGCGGTCCCCGCCGAGCGCTGCGCAGCCTGGAATCCGTGTGCGCTGAGGCAGGTCGCGAACGCCACGCGGCTCGGCGTGACCGCCGACGTCGTCGTCCCCGCCGCGCTTGTGCTGGTCGTGCCGAGGTTCGCAACCGACGGCGTCTTCGAGCCGCCGCAGCCGGCGAGGGCGGCCAGGCCGACCGATCCGGCAGCGAGGACGACGCGCACGCTCACTCCTCGCCATGAGAACAGACGTCTCTAAAACGGCACTAACGGTGAGTGTCGGCGCTACGAGATGTCCCTGATCACCTTTGCGGGGACCCCCGCGACGAGCGTTGCCGGAGGGACGTCATGCGTCACGACTGCACCGGCGGCGACGACGGCATCGGCTCCGATGTGCACGCCGGGCAGGATCGTGGCGGCGGTCCCGATCCACACGTTCCTCTCGATCGCGATCGGCTCGGCGGTGATGTACGCCCGGCGCTTCGCGACCTCGACGGGATGACCGGCCGTGACCAGATTGACTTTGTTGGCGATCATGACCTGGTCGGCGATGTCGATCGCTCCGTGGCCTGTGAACATGCACTGGTAACCGATGAAGACGGCCCGGCCGACGGTGATGTTGAGCCCGCAGTCCGCGTAGAAGGGCGGGATCAGCGTGAACGAGTCGCCAACCGGCTTGCCGATCAGCTCCTCGAAGGCCGTCCGGATCGACTCCGCGTCATCCAGTGAGTACTCGCTGAGCTTGGCGGAGAGCCGCGTGGCCGCCTTGACCCGCTCGAACATCTCCCGGAACTCGGGCGACTTCGTATCGATCAGCAGTTCTTCGTCCATCAGGCTCGCGAGCTCAGGCGTGCCACGCGGGCTCGGGATTCTCCCAGCCCCGTCGGAGGTTGACGATGCGCCGGTGAACATCGAGTCGCGGCGGGCGCGGGCTTAGCCCGTGCCCGCCCGCCGCGGCGGCTCAGCGGGCGAGCGCGGAAATTCTAGGATTTCCATGCGCGGGAAATGGGGGCGGGAGGATTCGAACCTCCGTAGGCTGAGCCGACGGGTTTACAGCCCGTTCCCTTTGGCCGCTCGGGCACACCCCCGCGGAGCCGCAGCATTGTAGCCTCCACGTCGTGAAGCGCTACGACGCGATCGTCGTCGGCGGCGGACCGGCCGGATCGACGACCGCGTACCGCCTGGCCGACCAGGGGGCCTCGGTCCTCCTCGCCGACAAGGCGACCTTCCCGCGCGACAAGCCCTGCGGCGGCGGGATGACCTTGCGGGCGGTCCGCCAGTGCCCCGTCGATCCGACCCCGGTCGTGGAGGAGCTCGTCGACAAGGTCGAGCTTCGGTTCCGCTACGGCGCCTCGGTCGTGCAGGGAGCAGACCAACCGGTCGTGTGGATGACCCAGCGAAGCCGGCTCGATGCCTTCCTGCTCGACGCTGCCCGCGACCGCGGCGCGGAGGTTCGCGAGGGTGTGCGCGTCGCGATCGAGCCGGGGAACACCGTCGTGCTCGGAGCCGGCGAGCGGGTCTCCGCGGACGTGCTCGTCGGCGCAGACGGTGCCAACGGGATCACCGCGAAGGCTGTCGGGCTCGGCGACGGGATCGTCCACGGGGTCGCCTACGAGGGGAACGCCCCGTACACGATCGTCTCGCGCGAACGGTACGCCGGACGGCTGATTCTCGAGCTCGCCGACATTCCCGGCGGCTACGCCTGGGTCTTCCCGAAGGGCGACCACGTGAACGTCGGCGTCGGGGGCTGGCAGAGCGAGGGGCCCAAGCTGAGAGAGCACCTTCGCCGGGCCTGCGAGGCGCACGGTCTCGACCCCGAGGCGCTCGAGAGCCTCCGCGGCCACCGGCTGCCGCTCCGGCGGCCCGGCACGCAGATCGCCGCCGAGCGCGCGCTCCTCGTGGGCGACGCCGCCGGCTTGATCGACCCGGTCTCGGGAGACGGGATGTACGAGTGCTTCGTCTCCTCGCGGCTGGCCGCCACGGCGATCGGCGACCTGCTCGCCGGGCGCACCACGAGCCTCGCCTCCTACCAGCACGCGGTCGACCGCGAGCTTGCCCCGTTGCACCGGGCCTCCTGGAAGCTCAAGCAGGCGCTCGACCGCTGGCCGCGCGCCTCCTGGCAGGTCGCGAAGTCGAAGCTCCTGTGGGTCTCGATCAGGGGCCTGCTCGAAGGAGAGCTCTCGGACCCGGCCGAGCAGCGCGGGCTCGCGCGCTTCCCGCTGCGGGCGCTCGCGATCATGGGACGCGGCGCGTCCTGAGTCGCTCCAGCCGGTCTAGCTGATGCTCTGGTACGCCGGAATGGCGATCGCCACGATCAGCCCGACCACGGCCGCGATCACGAACAGCTCGGCCACGGTCAGCCGCTGCGCGTTTTCGAATCCGGTCTTGATGGTCTCGAGCATCTGGGTCACTCCTCGTGGACGGTGAAGCGCGGGTCGTCCGACCCGGTTCCTTCTTCCTATCGGCATCGTGCCCCAGGGGCCTGTCCCTCGCGTGAGTGATTCGGGTAACCCAGGTGGGGGAGAAACCGGTCGGCCGCGGTGCCGATCACTGCCACGAGTCTCCGTTTTACGTTCCCGTTACGTTCGACAGACCGGGATCTGACAGCCCTGAACCATCATTCGAGCGTGAGAAAGCTCTTCACCGTCGCAATCCTGCTCGGAGCGCTCGTCGTCCCGTTCGCGCAGGCGGTTCGGCTGCCCAAGCAGGGCCTGCCGCCCGGGTGGTCGCACGCCGAGGTGAACGTCGTGATCCGCCGGGTCCCCCACACCCTCAGCTACGACCGCGGGCGGGTCGTCTCGACGACCTCGAGCTCCGTGACGATCCGGGAGCGCGACGGCAGCCTCTGGACGATCCCCGTCGCGTCGACCACCGTCATCCGGATCGCCGGCCGGCCCGCCACGATCGACCAGGTGAAGCGGCTCGAGCAGGCGACCACCGTCCGGATCGACGGCGGGCCGGCTGCGACGCTCACCGTCCAGATCCCTGCGGGGCTGGCGAAGGCGATCGCGCGCCAGGGAGCCGCGGGAACCTCAGGGTGAGGTCGCCCTAAACTTCCGTCATATGGCTGGCACCGTTCTCCTGGTCGAGGACGAGCCGTCCGTCGGCGAGCTCGTTCGCACCTACCTGACTCGCGCCGGCTACACGGTCATCTGGGTCCGCTCGGGCGAGGAGGCCCTGGCCGAGCTCGACCGTCACCACGTGCGCATCGTGCTTCTCGACGTCGGCCTCCCCGGCATCGACGGCTTCGAGGTGTGTCGCGAGATGCGGGGCCGCTCACGGGTCCCGATCCTGATGCTGACCGCTCGCGACGAAGAGCCCGACCGGATCGTCGGGCTCGAGCTGGGCGCGGACGACTACCTGACCAAGCCGTTCTCACCGAGAGAGCTGGTCGCCCGGATGAAGGCGATCCTCCGCCGCTCGGAGCCCCAGATGACCGAGGACCGGCTCGAGCTCGGCGATGTCGCCCTGAACCGGGAGACCCACGACGTCACCATCGCCGGGGCTCCGGTCGAGCTGACCGCGAAGGAGTTCGAGCTCCTCGCGTTCTTCCTCTCCAACCCCGGCGCGGTGCTCTCGCGCGACGTCCTGCTGGACCGCGTCTGGGGCGTCGCCTATCCCGGCGGCACGCGCACCGTCGACGTCCACGTCGCCCAGCTTCGCCGCAAGCTCGGCAGGCCCGACCTGATCAGGACGCTTCGCGGCAGCGGCTACAAGGCGGTCACGACGACATGAAGACGCTGAGCGGGCGCCTCTTCGCGGCGACGCTCGTCGCGCTCGCCGCCACGCTCACCCTGACGATCGCGATCGGCGCCATCCTCACCAGGCAGCAGGTCGACCACTCCCAGGTCACGGCGCTCCGCTACCAAGCCGACAACGCGGCACTCCAGCGCCGCCGGTCGGTGAGCTACAACAACTCGAATCGCGAGACGGCCGGCGTGCGCACGATCATCGAGCCGCGCTCGACCTTCGCCGGTCTCGTCCCGAACGTCAACCGCTCGAGCAACGGCCAGACGACCTATCAAGGCAAGCGCTACGCGTACGCCTACAGGACGATCCCGGCCCGCGGGATCCTGCTCCTGACGACGGCGAAGTCGGCCGCCTGGCATCCCTACCTCAACGATCTCTTGCTGGCGGCGCTCGCCGGGGCCGGGCTCGCCGCCGTCCTCTCGCTCGTCCTCGCCCGCTCGATCGCCCGGCCCGTGCGCAGGGTGGTCGACGCCAGCCGCGCGCTTGCCGCGGGGCGTGCGCCGGGCGAGCTGCCGGAGGCCGGCGCCAGCGAGCTCGCCTCGCTCGCCCGTGCGTTCAACGAGATGGCCTCCGACCTCGCCGCCTCACGCGAGAGCGAGCGCAACTTCCTGCTCTCGGTGAGCCACGAGCTGAAGACGCCGCTCACGGCGATCCGGGGATACGCGGAAGGGCTCGCCGAGGGTGCGTTCGAGCCGGACGAGGCCGCGCGCACGATCCTGCTCGAGGGCCGTCGTCTCGAGCGACTCGTCCGCGACCTTCTCGATCTCGCCCGCATGAACCGCAGCGAGTTCTCCGTCAACCGCGAGACGGTCGACCTGGCCGACGTCGCTCGGGACGCGGCGCTGCGCCACGAGACGGTGGCGAAGGAGTTCGGTGTCTCGCTCGCCGCCTCGGGGGATCCCGCCTGGGTCGAGGCCGACAACGACCGGCTGCTCCAGGTCGCCTCCAATCTGGTCGAGAACGCGCTCCGCGAGACGCCCGTCGGTGGGTCGGTGACGGTTCGCGCCGAGCCGGGCCGGCTGGTCGTCTGCGACTCCGGGCCCGGCCTCGAGCTGGACGACCTCCCGCATGCCTTCGACCGCTTCTTCCTCTACGACAAGTACGGCCGCGAGCGCCCGGTCGGGAGCGGCCTCGGCCTTGCGATCGTCAAGCAGCTCACCGAGGCGATGGGCGGCACCGTGACCGTCGAGTCGAGCCCCGGGCAGGGGGCGACGTTCATCGTGATGCTGCCGCAGGCCCACGTCGCCGCCGCGCCGCTCGTCTCCAGTATCTCGTGATCCAGATCACGAGCCGCCTCGGCGCTCGCGTCAAGAGACGCGGGTGTTCAGGGACGCAGGTGTGAGGTGTCGACGACCTCGAAATCCGCGCCGGTGATGCGGCCGAGGGAGTGGAGGTCGTCGTTCGACCAGCGCGGGTCCGGCGCACCGCTGATGTACCACGGCGAGCCGTTGTCGGCCAGGATCATCCCGTAGGTCTTCAGGGCCTGGAGGACGATCCGGGCCTGCGGCGGGAAGCTCTTGATGTCGACGCTGGCCTTCAGCCGCACGCGCAGGCCCATCGGCGGCAGCGACGGGTCGCTCGAGTCGCCGGCCTGGTGGCGCGCCGGGTAGATGAAAGCCCGCCGCGTCCTCGACGCCGTGAAGCGGAGCGCGTGGTCGATCGTGCCGGCGGCGACCTCGTCGTAGCGCGCGAGACCGGGGAGGATGGGGAGGCCGGCCGCGTCCGCCGATGTCCACGTCGCCGGGCGCATGTGGTTCGAGCGGAGGCTCCAGATCGCGCCCGAGCCGGCGCTCCAGCCGCTGCCGGAGCGCTGGAGCGCGTAGAGCTCGTACAGCGTGCAGGTGTCGCGGTCGACGATCAGCGCGTGCCGGTCGCCGTCACCCGGATTCGGGGCGCCTTCGATCGGGACGCTCGCGGGGATCGGGTAGGGGCCGGGGTCGGACTCGTCGGCGTAGTCGAAGTGCGGCTTCACCTTCGGCGTCTTCGAGCCCGAGACGACGACGTAAGGGATGCCGATCCTCTGTCCGTCGTAGAGGCCCGAGCCGAAGTCGGGGTGAACGGGCGAGTCGAGGCCGATCGAGGCGATCAGCGTCGCCGAGTCCTTCGCGACCGGGAGCCTGTCGACCGGCTGGTTCCAGACGCTCGTCGCCGGGAAGATCGGGCAGCCCGCGATCGTCGGGGGCGTCGGGCGGCCGGCTGCTCCTGCGGTGCCGGCGAGCAGGCAGGCTCCGAGGAGCCCGGCGGCCAGGAGCCTCAGATCAGGCCCCGCCGGATCGCAACCGCAACGGCATGTGTGCGGTTGGCGGCGCCCAGGCGCTCGGTCGCCTTCTGGAGGTGCGTGCGCACCGTCTCGAGGCCGATGCCGAGCCGCTCGGCGATCTCGTCCAGCTGAAGCCCCTGAGCCAGGAGCTCCAGCACCTGGTGCTCACGACCGGTGAGTTGGACGTTCTCGACGTCTGCTGCGCTCATCATCTGGCAACTGTACTCGGCAATCCCACCCGGGCTCTGGAATTCACGGCCGCATGATCGAGGGAGCGGGCCGCCTCAGGTGGCAACCTGCGAGGGCGCGGGCGCGCCGGGAGCGGCGGCAGCCTCGCATGAGCTCTGAATCTCGAAAGAGCTCTGCGGCTCGCCCTCGCAACAGCCCAGCTTGAAGTGGCAGCGCGGGCACTGCCACGTCCCGTGGCGCCACTCCATCTCGGCGCTGCAGCGCCAGCAACGCTCGGTCGCAGACACGCATGGAGCCTACGATCGGCGGCGGACGCTCGGCTACGATTGCCCGGCACGGCGGCGTAGCTCAGCTGGTCAGAGCGCCGGACTCATAACCCGGAGGTCGGTGGTTCGAGCCCACCCGCCGCTACTTTTCACCCGCGCATGGAAATCCTAGAATTTCCGCGCTCGCCTTCTGAGTCCTTCGTTGTGGGCGGGCACGGGCTCAGCCCGCGCCCGCGGCGGATCGCGGTGCAGCTCGCAGCCGCTTGAGAATCAGAGGCATGACAGCGGGATGGGGCTTCCCGCTACACTCTTGCAGTCCGCGGGCGGTGCGTCAGCCTGCCCGGCGCGCCTCCGGCGCAGATCCCTTTTACTAGACCCAGACGAGAAGCGAGCTTATGGCCAAGACAGGAGTGAGAGTTGCGATCACGCTCGCCTGCACCGAGTGCAAGCGCCGCAACTACCAGACGACGAAGTCGAAGCGGAACACGCCCGACCGGGTCGAGTTCAGCAAGTTCTGCCGCTGGTGCGGCAAGCACACGCCGCACCGGGAGTCGCGCTAACCACATGGCACGCGACCTGAATCTCGGCGCCGCCGCAGGCGCGCCGCTGCCCGAGCGCCGCCCCGCCGCCGAGGCGAAGCGGAGCGGCAACCCGATCACGGGGCTCTGGCGCTTCATCGGCGAGTCGGTCGCCGAGCTCAAGAAGGTCGAGTGGCCCGGCCAGAACCAGGTGATCCAGGGCACGGTCGTCGTACTCGTCGCCTGCGTGATCGTCGGCACCTACCTGTGGCTGAACGACCAGGTCTGGAAGCAGTTTGTCGAGAAGGTCTTGCTGAGGTAGCCGCCGATGTTCCGCTGGTACGTCGTCAACACCTACTCCGGCCATGAGAACAAGGTCAAGGCCAACCTCGAGCACCGCATCGAGTCGATGGGGCAGCGCCCGCGCTTCCGGCGCGTCGTCGTCCCGACCGAGCAGGTGATCGAGACGAAGGACGGGCAGAAGGTCCAGATCGAGAAGCGCGTCCTGCCCGGCTACGTGCTCGTCAACATGGACCTGAGCGACGAGGCGTGGACGGTCGTGAAGAACACGCCCGGCGTCACCGGGTTCGTCGGCGCCGGCTCCAAGCCCGTGCCGCTCGGGCAGGGCGAGGTCGACCGGATCCTGAAGACGGGCGCCGCGACCGCCGACCGGCCGCGCGCGCAGGTCGAGTTCTCGCTCGGCGAGTCGGTCAAGGTCACGAGCGGGCCGCTCTCCGACTTCGACGGCGAGATCGTCGACGTGAACCCCGACCAGCAGAAGCTCAAGGTCCTGGTAGACATTTTCGAGCGCCAGGTGCCGGTCGAGCTCGGTTTCGATCAAGTGAAAAAGCTCGACTAAGGCGCGAACCGAGGGGAAATGGCAAAGAAGATTCTCACCATGATCAAGCTGCAGATCCCGGGCGGGCAGGCGAACCCTGCGCCCCCGGTCGGCCCTGCGCTCGGTCAGCACGGCGTCAACATCATGGAGTTCTGCAAGGCGTTCAACGCCGCGACGGCGCAGGAGAACGGCCGCATCACGCCGGTCGAGATCACGGTCTACGAGGACCGGAGCTTCTCCTTCATCACCAAGACCCCGCCGGCCGCGGTCCTGATCAAGGAGGCGCTGCGGCTCGAGAAGGGCTCCGCCGAGCCGAACCGCGCGAAGGTCGGCAAGCTCACGCGCGACCAGCTTCGCGGCATCGCCGAGACGAAGCTCGTCGACCTGAACGCGCGCGACGTCGAGCAGGCGATGAAGGTGATCGCCGGGACTGCCCGTTCCATGGGCGTGGAGGTGGAGGCGTAATGGCACAGCACGGAAAGCGCTATGAGGACACCCGTGGCTCGATCGATCGGGAGAAGGTCTACTCGCCGGTCGAGGCCGTCCGCCTGCTGAAGGCCGGTCAGGCCGCGAAGTTCGACGAGACGATCGAGGTGCACCTGAACCTCGGGCTGAACGTGCGCCATGCCGAGGAGCAGCTGCGCGGCACGATGATGCTGCCGCACGGCACCGGCCGCACGACGCGGGTCGCCGTCTTCGCCGAGGGCGACAAGGCGCGCGAAGCCGAGGAGGCCGGCGCCGACGTCGTCGGCTCGGCGGATCTCGCCAAGCGCATCGAGGAGGGCTTCACCGACTTCGACGTGGCGATCGCGACCCCCGACCAGATGGGAACGGTCGGCCGGCTCGGGCGCGTGCTCGGCCCGCGCGGCCTGATGCCGAACCCGAAAACGGGCACCGTGACGATGGACGTGGGCAAGGCCGTGCGCGAGTCGAAGGCCGGCAAGCTCGAGTACCGCACCGATCGCGGCGCCAACGTCCACATCCCGATCGGCAAGCGCAGCTTCGACGAGCGGGCGCTCGTCGAGAACTACGCCGCGCTCATCGACGAGATCGTCCGCGCCAAGCCGGCGGTCGCAAAGGGCCGCTACATCAAGAAGATCACCCTCGCGAGCACGATGGGCCCCGGGATCCACATCGACCCGGCCCGGACGCGCGACATCGCCGAGGAGCTGGAGGCAGTCGAGGTCTAGGTTTTCAGTCACTCAGTTTCGCCTGAGACAGCTGGTGGCTCCCTCGCCTGAAGGCGGGAGCGGAAATCCAGCCGAGGCGAGTCGGAACCGCTGGCATCTCCAGCTCCCACGGCTCGCTGCAAGGCGGGCCGTTGTCGTTCATCTAGCGGTGATGTTCACCGAGGAGTGAGTTGGAGGTGGTATGGACAGAGACGAGAAACAACAAGTCGTCGACGAGCTGACGGCTCGGCTGCGTGAGGCGGAGACGCTGATCGTTGCCGACTACCGCGGTCTGACGATGCCGGAGATCGACGGTCTCCGCGGCAAGCTCCTCGAGCACGGAGCCAAGTTCTCCGTGGTCAAGAACACGCTGACCCGCCGTGCCGCCGAGGCAGCCGGGGCCGAAGCGCTCCTCACGCTCCTCGAGGGGCCGTCGGCGATCGCGTTCATCGAGGCGGACGGCGACATGGTCGCCGTTGCGAAGGCGCTTGCCGACTCGGCGAAGGCGACGAACGTGCTCGTGATCCGAGGCGGCGTCATGCAGGGCCGCACGATCTCGGCGGAAGACGTCGACGAGCTCGCCAAGCTGCCGCCGTTCGACGTCCTTCGCGGCCAGGTGCTCGGGGCGATCGTCGGCCCGCTGCAGAGCCTGCTCGGGCTCGTCAGCGCGCCGCTGCAGAACCTCGTCGGGCTGATCGACGCCCGCATCGAGCAGCTCGGCGGCGAGGGTGCCGCCGCACAGCCTGGGGCGGAACCCGAGGCGACCGCCGACACAGAGCCCGCTGCAGAGGCAGAGCCTGCTGCCGAGACGGAGCCCGCCGCGGAGAGCGAGCCCGATGCCGAAGCCGAGCCGGTGGCCGAGGCGACAGAGACCGAGGAGCCGGCCGCAGAGGCCGAGGCTCCTGGAACCGAATCCGATGGAGAAGAGAAGGGAGACGACGATGGCGGGAGTTGACACCGTCTTCGAGCAGCTCGGCGCGATGAGCGTCCTCGAGCTGGTCGAGCTGAAGAAGAAGATCGAGGACGAGTGGGGCATCACCGCGGCGGCGGCCGTCGCCGTGGCTGCACCTGCAGGCGGCGGTGGCGGCGAGGCCGCGGCCGAGGAGAAGACGTCGTTCGACGTCGTGCTCACCGAGGCCGGCCAGCAGAAGATCCCCGTGATCAAGGTCGTCCGCGCCATCACGGGGCTCGGGCTCAAGGAGGCCAAGGATCTGGTCGACGGCGCCCCTGCGAACGTGAAGGAAGGCGTGAACAAGGACGAGGCCGACTCGATCAAGGCGCAGCTCGAAGAGGCCGGCGCCTCGGTCGAGCTCAAGTAGCTCGCCCCGAGATGGGTTTCGCGGCGAAGCCGGGCACCTGCCCGGCTTCGCTCTTTAGAGCCTCTTTCACAATGATCTCGCGCTGACTGGGCGTGATGGGTGCGTGCGCTGCTAGGACGCAGGGAGCCCCAATATCCTTGCGATATTGGGGCGACTGAGGGACGACGCAGAGTGCGTGCCCAGCGCGTCCACGCGGCCCGTGCTCATTGTGAAAGAGGCTCATAACCAGGCGGAGCCGAACGTTAACCAGGCGGAGCCGAACGTCATCCAAACCGTCCGCCTGGAGAACGACGGGCCGTAGCACCCGTGCTACACCTCCTCTCGTCATGAGAGCGATCACCCAGCGCGAGCTCCGCAACGAGAGCGGCGAGATCATGCGGGCTCTCGACCGCGGGGAGGCATTCGTGGTGACACGCAACGTTGTTGCCGGCCGAGCTTGCCATCTCGGCCGTGACCCTGGCGGAACTTGCCGCGGGCCCTCATGGGGCTGCCGAGTCGATGGAGCGGGCTCGTCGCCAGGACAGGCTTCAGCGCGCCGAAGCAACCTTCGAGCCGGTCCAGGTCGACGGCGACGTCGCTCGAGCGTTCGGGCGCGTCTATGCCGCAGTTCGCGATACGGGACGGCAACCACGTGGCCGCCGTGCGTTCGACCTCATGATCGCCGCTACTGCGTTGGCTCGCGGCCTCCCGCTGTACACGCGCAATCCCGACGATTTCGACGGTCTCGGCGCCCTCATCGACGTCGTCGCTATTTGACTCCCGCCGGCGCCGAGCGGCTGCGTCCCCAGTTGCCTCGACATCACAGCTCTAGGAGGTGCGCCCGTTAGGCTCGAACGTGTGAGGCCTCAGGCGACCGCGCACGCTCGATGACCGCGATCCTCTCGCCCGCCACGCGCAGCCTCCGGAGCCGGCGAGGCCTCGTCGCGCTGCTCGCCGCGGCCGTCGTGCTTGGTCTCGCCTTCCGGATCGCCATCTACGTCACCTCGCTCGGCCGCCTTGGGATCGACGAGGCCACCTGGGGATTGATGGCCCGCCACGCCGCGCACGGGCACGTCAGCGCGTTCTTCTGGGGGCAGTCCTACGGCGGCACGCAGGAGGTCGTCGCGGTCGCCGTGCTGTTCGCGGTCTTCGGGACGCACCTCGTGCTCATGCGGGCGGTGCCGATCCTCCTCAGCGTCGCGGCGGCGCTCGTGCTCGCGCGGATCGCCCGGCGGGCCTACGGCGAGCCGGCCGGCGCGGTCGCGGCGCTGCTCGTCTGGATCTGGCCGATCTTCGCCGTCTGGAAGATGGAGATCTGGAGCGGCTTCTACGGCGCTGCCCTGCTCTACGTCGCGCTGATCGTCGGCTTGACGCTTCTCCTGGACGAGGAGCCCACCTCGGCGCGCATCGCCGCCATGGGCCTCGTGCTCGGGCTCTCGCTCTGGGAGTCCGTCCAGACCCTCGCGATCGTCCTGCCGGCGCTCGCCTGGCTGACGATCCGGCGACCCCGGATCTGGCTGCGGTCGTGGCTCGCTCTCCCGGGCCTCGTGCTCGGCGGCCTGCCGTGGCTCCTCTCGAACCTGAGGCACGACTGGTGGTCTCTCGGGTTCCAGGGCAGCGGCGGCACCTACGAGTCGCGGTTCCACGGCTTCGTCTCGGCGACCTTCCCGATGGCGCTCGGGCTGCGCGTGCCTTACCTCGTCGACTGGACGTTCGGCCCGATCGTCTCCGTTCTCCTCTACGGGCTTTGCCTGGCCGCGATCGCCCTTGCGGCCTGGCGCTGGCGGCGCAGCGCGCTCTCGCTGCTTCCGTTCACGATCGTCGCCTTTCCGTTCCTCTACGCCATCAACGGGATGACCTCCAGCACCCTGGAGCCCCGCTACGTCGTCGTGCTCGTCCCTGTCCTCATCCTGGCCGCGGCGAGCCTCGCGACGACCGTTCCGCGGGCCGCGGCGATCCTCCTCGCCGCCGCGCTCCTCTCGAGCGTCGGGCTCGTCCGCTGGCTCGACTGGAACAACGCGCCCGCGCGCGCCAACTCGCTCAACGATCAGGTGGTCGCGCTCGGCCCGACGATCGCGGCGCTCGACCGTGCCGGCATCGACAGGGCCTACGCGACCTACGCGATCGCCTACCGCCTCACCTTCGACACGCGCGAGCGGATCGTCGTCTCGGAGGGAGACCTCACGCACCTCACGGTCGAAGGCCCGGGGCGCGTGCTGCCTCCGGTGCCGACCGACTACACGACCCATCACCATCCCGCCTACGACCGGGCCGTGCGTGCCGCGCATCGCCTCGCCTACATCTTCGTGCGCGGCGAGACCTACGAGGCCCACGACGTCGCCCTGCTCGAGGCCAACGGCTTCCGCCGGGCCGACGTCGGGACGGTGATCCTGCTCTACTCGCCGCCGCAGCCCTAGCGGCGCAGCCGCCGGAGCCCCCGGCCGGCTGCGACCGCGCAGAGCGCGAGCGCAAGCGGGTCGAGCGCGAGGCGGAAGCGGAAGTTCTCGCCGACCTCCGCGAAGTTGCCGACGAGGGTGACGTAGAGAATCGTCATCGCGGCGAAGGCGATTGCGGCGACGGCCGGATCGCAGCCCGGGCGCAGGCGCCTCACCACCACGGCGAGCCCGTACCCGAACGCAAGCAGGTAGGCGGCGACGAGAAACAGGCCGACCTCGCCGGGGCCGAGCCTCCCGTAGACGATGCGAGTGAACCAGTGGTCGTACGAGCCGATCTGCGCCTCGTTCCCCTGGCCCTGCCAGGCGACCGTCGAGGAGGTGAAGAAGTCGTCTAGGCCGTGGCCGACCGCACGGAGGTAGGCGCCAGGCCGGTGCTCGATGATCCAGAGGTCGTCCTTCCAGTAGAGGCGGGAGATCCTGATGTACGTGCGGTTCTCGAGGTTCCTGCTCACCTCGGCCCCGGTCACCTCGTCGAGGAGCGGTATCCCGGTCGGGGGGTCGGGCTTGATGCCGACGGCCTCGTAGTCGCGAAGAGGCGCGAGCGGCTTCACGAGCGAGACGGAGTGCAGCTTCCCTTCGCGGACGAGCTCACGGCGCTCCGAGAGCGGAACCCCGACCACGGCCACCCGCGCGACTCCCATCCCCGTCCACGACGTCGTCGACGGGACGCCGAACATGATCCAGTTCTTGAGGTAGACGCCGAGCACGAGTGCGAGGGGAAGCGCAGCCGAGAGGAGCACCACGCGCCGGTGCCGGCTACAGGCTACGAGCAGGATCGCGAGGATCGCGAGCAGCCACCAGACCTGGAACAGCGTCCGGGTGAGGACGGCGTAGGCGGCGCAGGCGAAGACGAGGGAGCCTCGTGAGAAGGAGGGCCGGGCCGCGCAGCGCACGATCGCGAGCGCGCCGAGCGTCACGACGACGACGGTCGGGTAGTCGTAGAAGAACTGGTTCTCGGCCAGGAGCACCGCGGGCGAGAGCGAGAAAGCCGCCGCGAGCACGGCGGCCACTCGCCGGGAGACTCCGAGCTCCACGAGCAGCGCATACAGGGCGAGAACCTCGCCGAGGCCGAGCCCGAGGAACGCGGCATGCCAGAGATCCGGCCAGTGGGACGGCGCCGCCTTGAGCGAGACGCCGATCAGCGCGTTCCAGAGCGGCGGCTGGCCGTGCAGGTGCCAGAGACTTTGCAGGAAGTGCGCCTTCAGCAGGGACGGGTCGACGTTCTGCACCGCCGAGTCGACCAGGCCCACGTCGTAGTGGAAGCCGAGCGAGCGCAGCGCGACACGAGAGATCGCGAAGACTGCGACGAGGAGCGCGACCTCGAGCCGGCCCGGACGCAGACGGGCGAGTCGCGGGCGGCGCAGAGCGCGGGCCGGGGTGGGTGACTCGTCGCGGCCGCTCACATGGCTATCCTGCCGAGCCGCGAGGGACGGCGTCGCGCGATTCGCAGCCTCTTGCGGCTAGATCCCCGGGCCCTGCTATCCTGAACGCCGATCGGCGTTCCGACCCTCGCTGCGTGCCTTGCGGCTGGAGGGTCTTCTCCGCTATTCTGGGAGGTTCGCCGTACGCCCACGGTTCCCACTCTGCCACGCCCCGTTTTCCTCAGGTTTTCCTTCCAGCTTCGCCCCATCGAGACCACTTAAGGGAGGCTGTCTCACTTGGCCCAAACGGTCACTGCGCCTCGCGCGCGCAAGTCTTTTTCCCGTCTGAAGCACGTCCTTGACCTCCCCAACCTGATCGACATCCAGCGTGAGTCCTTCGACTGGTTCATGCGAGAAGGTCTCCGCGAGACGATCGACGACATCTCGCCGATCGAGGACTACACCGGCTCGCTCGCCGTCGAGTTCGGCGACTACGAGTTCGGCGTCCCGCAGTTCTCAATCCAGGAGTGCCGCGAGAAGGACCTGACCTATCAGGCGCCTCTCTCGATGACGGTCCGGTTCGTCAACAAGGAGACCGGCGAGATCCGCGAGCAGCGGGTCTTCATGGGCGACTTCCCGATGATGACCGACTGGGGCACGTTCGTGATCAACGGCACCGAGCGCGTGATCGTCACGCAGCTCGTCCGTAGCCCCGGCGCCTACCTGATGGAGCCGAAGGACGCGACGAAGCAGGTCTTCACGGCGAACCTGATGCCGAGCCGCGGCTCGTGGCTCGAGCTCGAGATCGACAAGAAGGGCGTCGTGTACGCCCGCATCGACCGGAAGCGCAAGCTGCCGATCACCACGCTCCTCCGGGCGCTGCCGGAAGAGGACCCGACCACGGGCTTCGTGCTCGACACGAGCACGAACGAGGCGATCCTGAAGCTGTTCGGCGACTCCCACTTCATCCAGACGACGCTCGAGAAGGACACGACCACGCGCGAGGAAGAGGCGCTGATCGAGGTCTTCAAGAAGCAGCGGCCGGGTGAGCCGCCGACGCTCGACAACGCGCGCAACCTCCTGCGGTCGCTCTTCTTCGACCCCAAGCGCTACGACCTGACGAAGGTCGGCCGGTACAAGCTCAACCAGCGGCTCGGCGTCAGCGTCCCCGACGACTGCCGCGTGCTGACGACGCAGGACATCCTCGCGCTCGTCCAGAAGCTCGTGTCGCTGCCGCACTCCCTCGGCGTCCCGGAGGACTCGAAGGACTACGCCGCCGATGCGATCGTGCTCGACCGCCGGCCGATCGCCCACGAGCTCGACGAGTACGAGCACTTCGGCAACCGGCGCCTCCGCACGACCGGCGAGCTGATCCAGGAGGCCTTCCGTGTCGGCCTCTACCGGATGGAGCGCGTCGTCCGCGAGCGGATGACCACGGAGGACGTGGACACGATCACGCCGCAGACGATCATCAACATCCGTCCCGTCGTGGCCGCGCTCAAGGAGTTCTTCGGCTCCTCGCAGCTCTCGCAGTTCATGCAGCAGACCAACTCGCTCGACGGGCTGACTCATCGCAGGCGTCTGTCGGCGCTGGGCGCAGGCGGCCTGACGAGGGAGCGCGCGCCGATCGAGGTTCGCGACGTCCACCCGACCCACTACGGGCGCATGTGCCCGATCGAGACGCCGGAAGGCCCGAACATCGGCCTGATCGGCTCGCTCGCGTCGATGGCGACCGTGTCGGAGTTCGGCTTCATCCAGACGCCGTACCGCAAGGTCGTCGCCGGCAAGGTCACCGACGAGATCGTCTACCTCGACGCTGCCGAGGAGGCCCAGTACACGATTGCGCAGGCCTCCGAGCGTGTCGACGAGAAGACCGGCAAGTTCGAGCACGAGCAGGTGCTCTGCCGCTCCCGCGAGGGCGAGGCCGTGATGGCCTCCCCGAAGGAGATCGAGTTCATGGACGTCTCGCCGGCCCAGATCGTGTCGGTCGCGACGGCGATGATCCCGTTCCTCGAGCACAACGACGCCAACCGCGCGCTCATGGGCGCGAACATGCAGAGGCAGGCGGTGCCGTTGATGATCCCGCAGGCGCCGCTCGTCGGCACCGGCCTCGAGTACCGCGCCGCGGTCGACTCCGGCGACGTGATCGTCTCCCGCAACGCGGGCGAGGTCATCGACCTCGATGCGACCCGGATCGTGGTCGAGGGCAAGGGCACCCGCGACGAGTACGACCTGATCAAGTTCATGCGCTCGAACCAGGGCACGCTCATCCACCACAAGCCGATCGTCAAGCTCGGCGACAAGGTCGTCGCCGGCTCCGTGCTCGCCGACGGCTCGTCGACCGATCACGGCGAGCTCGCGCTCGGTGCGAACCTGCTCGTGGCCTTCATGCCGTTCGAGGGCTACAACTTCGAGGACGCGATCGTCCTCTCGGAGCGGCTCGTCAAGAACGAGGTCCTGACCTCGATCCACATCCACGAGTACGAGATCGACGCCCGCTCGACGAAGCTCGGCGACGAGGAGATCACCCGCGACATCCCGAACCGCTCGGAGGAGTCGCTGCGCAACCTCGACGACCGCGGCATCGTCCGCATCGGCGCCGAGGTCGGCTCCGGCGACCTCCTGGTCGGCAAGGTCACCCCGAAGGGCGAGACCGAGCTGACCGCCGAGGAGAAGCTGATCCGCGCGATCTTCAAGGAGAAGGCGCGCGAGGTCCGCGACACCTCGCTGAAGGTGCCGCACGGAGAGGGCGGCGTCGTCATCGACGTCAAGACCTTCAACCGCGACGGCGGCGACGACCTGTCGCCCGGCGTCAACGAGCTTGTCCGCGTCTACGTCGCGAAGAAGCGCAAGATCAGCGAGGGCGACAAGCTCGCCGGCCGCCACGGCAACAAGGGCGTCATCTCGAAGATCGTCCCCGAGGAGGACATGCCGTTCCTCGAGGACGGCCGCCCCGTAGACATCCTGCTGAACCCGCTCGGCGTCCCGAGCCGGATGAACATCGGGCAGATCCTCGAGACGCACCTCGGCTGGGCCGCCGCGCACGGCGTGTTCGTCGGCGGTGACGTCGAGGTGATGAACGGCAACGCGAGCCGCGTGATCAACGCACCCGCGCCGACGCCGGTCGCCACTCCGGTGTTCGACGGCGCAACCGTCGAGGACGTCGACGACGCCCTCGCGGCCTGGGCCGACCAGAACCCCGACGGTGCGATCGACCTCGAGATCGATCGCAAGGCCCCTGCAGGGCGCCGCTCGTCGGGCAAGGTGCGGCTCTTCAACGGCCGCACCGGCGAGCCCTTCGACCAGAAGGTCACGGTCGGCTACATGTACATCCTCAAGCTGCTCCACCTGGTCGACGACAAGATCCACGCTCGCTCGACCGGCCCGTACTCGCTCGTCACCCAGCAGCCTCTCGGCGGCAAGGCCCAGTTCGGGGGCCAGCGCTTCGGCGAGATGGAGGTCTGGGCGCTCGAGGCCTACGGTGCGGCCTACACGCTGCAGGAGATGCTCACGATCAAGTCCGACGACACCGTCGGGCGCGTCAAGGCCTACGAGGCGATCGTCAAGGGCGAGAACATCGCCGAGCCGTCGATCCCCGAGTCGTTCAAGGTGCTGCTCAAGGAGATGCAGTCGCTGGCGCTCGACGTCCAGGTGATCTCCGAGACCGGCGGCGAGGTCGAGGTGCGGGAGGAGGACGACGAGCTGCTCCGCGCCGCGGAAGAGCTCGGGATCGACCTCTCACCCGGCTCGCTGCGGCTCGCGGGCGGGCCGGACGATCCCGAGGCCGAGCTCGAGGAGGCGCTCGACAGCGAGCGCGCCGAGGAGTCGGAGGGCGAGGTGCCGGCAGCCGTCGTCGACGACGTCGTCCTCGACGACCTCGCAGACATCGACCTCGGGCCCGGGCTGGACGACGACGCGCCCGTCGGCGCCCTTGACGAGCTCGACGCAGAAGTCGAGGACTAATGATTTTTCCTGCGGAAAAATCACAACGTTGTTTTTCAATCATTTTTGATCTTGCAGAGAGAAAGGTCGGTAAGGGTCTTGGGAGAACTCAGAATCTCAATCGATCATCATTCATCGGAGGTGAATGATGATCGATATTAACGATTTCGACGCGATCCGCATCGGGCTCGCGTCGAGCAAGCAGATCCGTGACTGGTCTTCGGGCGAGGTCACGAAGCCGGAGACGATCAACTACCGCACCCTGAAGCCGGAGCGCGACGGGCTCTTCTGCGAGCGCATCTTCGGTCCGACGAAGGACTGGGAGTGCTACTGCGGCAAGTACAAGCGCGTCCGTTACAAGGGGATCATCTGCGAGCGCTGCGGCGTCGAGGTGACGCGCCAGAAGGTGCGTCGCGAGCGCATGGGTCACATCGACCTGGCCGCGCCGGTCTCGCACATCTGGTTCTTCAAGGGTGTCCCGAGCCGCATCGGCTACCTGCTCGACATCGCCCCGCGCGAGCTCGAGAAGGTGCTGTACTTCGCCGCCTCGATCATCACGAGCGTCGACGTCGAGGCCCGCGCCAAGGACCTGAACGACCTGCAGGACAAGGTCACCGCCGAGGTCGAGCGCATCTACGTCGACCGCGACGAAGGCCTAGCCGCGCTCGAGCAGCGCCTGACCCGCCGCCGTGCGTTCTTCGCGGCCGGCAAGGACAAGGGCTTCGACGAGGACGACGACTTCTGGGCCCGCGGCCTCTCGGCCTGGGCGGAGGAGCAGATGCTCCCGCCGCTCGAGGATGCCCGCAAGCTCGTCAGCGGCATGTTCGTCGAGCTCGTCGGCCAGATCACGACCGAGGACGCCAAGAAGATCCGTGAGCTCGTCCGCAACGCAGCGATCCGCGACGACCGTAAGCTCTCGTCCCGTGAGCTCGAGCAGGTCTCGGTGGCCGCGGAGCAGATCCGCACGGCGCTCGCCGGGCTGCGCAAGGAGCAGGACTCGGCGTCGGGCTCCAAGAAGGGCGCGGTCTCCAAGCACATCAACAAGCTCCTCGACGCCCTCCTCGGCGGCGAGGCGCTCGAAGGCGAGGACGCCGAGACGGTTGCGGCGGTCGACACGAAGAACCTCGAGAAGTCTCGCGAGCTCGGCAACGGGCTGCTGCGCGACGTCCTCGCGGGAGCCTCGGACGACACCGACATCCGCGAGCTCGCCAACGACCTGTGCCTGCGCACCGACGGCAAGATCCAGAAGGAGGACCTCGATGCGCTGATCCAGTGGGCGCTCAAGGTGCGCGAGATGTATCTCGACATCGAGTCGCGCCGCGAGGACACCCGTGAGGCCGCGGTCGATTCGGTCAACCGGCTCGAGGCGACCTTCCAGCTCTTCCGCGAGGCGGAGCCGAAGATGGTCGTCAACGACGAGCAGCTCTTCCGCGAGCTGAAGGACCGGTTCGGGTCGCCGTACGGCTTCGGCAACTACTTCCGGGGCGGCATGGGGGCGGAGTCAATCCGCGACCTGCTCCGCGACCTCGACCTCGCCGAGGAGTCGCTCGAGCTGCGCGAGATCATCCGGACCTCGAAGGGCCAGAAGCAGCAGCGCGCGATCAAGCGCCTCAAGGTCTGCCAGGCCTTCGTCAAGTCGGAGAACCGGCCCGAGTGGATGATCCTCGAGGCGATCCCGGTGATCCCGCCGGAGCTCCGCCCGATGGTCCAGCTCGACGGCGGCCGCTTCGCCACCTCCGACCTGAACGACCTCTACCGCCGCGTCATCAACAGGAACAATCGCCTGAAAAGGCTCCTGGACCTCGGCGCGCCGGAGATCATCGTCAACAACGAGAAGCGCATGCTCCAGGAGGCCGTCGACGCCCTGTTCGACAACGGGCGCCGCGGCCGCGCGGTCACCGGCCCGGGCAACCGGCCGCTGAAGTCGCTCTCCGACATGCTCAAGGGCAAGCAGGGCCGGTTCCGCCAGAACCTGCTCGGCAAGCGCGTCGACTACTCGGGCCGCTCGGTGATCGTCGCCGGGCCGAGCCTGAAGCTCCATCAGTGCGGCCTGCCCAAGCTGATGGCGCTCGAGCTCTTCAAGCCGTTCATCATGAGCCGGCTCGTCGAGCGCAAGTCGGTGCAGAACATCAAGGCGGCGAAGAAGTACGTCGACTCGATGACGCCCGAGGTGTGGGACGTCCTCGAAGAGGTGATCGCAGAGCACCCGGTGCTCCTCAACCGCGCACCGACCCTGCACCGCCTCGGCATCCAGGCCTTCGAGCCGGTGCTCGTCGAGGGCAAGGCGATCCAGGTGCACCCGCTCGTCTGCCATGCCTTCAACGCCGACTTCGACGGAGACCAGATGGCGGTCCACCTGCCGCTGTCTGCCGAGGCCCAGGCCGAGGCGCGGATCCTGATGCTCTCGTCGAACAACATCCTCTCGCCTGCCTCGGGTCGCCCGCTTGCGACCCCGACGCAGGACATGGTGCTCGGGATCTACTCGCTCACCTATGCCGCGCAGGATCTGACCAAGATCGACTCCACGACGCTCGACCCGCGGCCGAAGCGCTTCAACTCCGCCGACGAGGTCGAGCTCGCGGTCGAGGGCAAGAGCGTCGCGCTCAAGGATCCGATCGAGTTCCGGTTCCGCGGCGAGCTCCATCTGACGACCCCGGGCCGGGTGCTGTTCAACTCGGCGGTGTATCGCCAGCTCGGCGAGCTGATCGGCGACGCCGACGGCAACGTCGAGGAGTACGTGTTCGTCAACCACACGCTGACGAAGCCCGACACCGACCGGTTCGTCCTCTCGCTCTCCGACAGGTACGGCGCGCACACGCTGGCGCCGGTGCTGGACACGATCAAGACGCTCGGGTTCCACTACTCGACGCAGGCCGGCGTGACGATCTCGAAGAACGACATCGTCATCCCGCCGTCGAAGGAGCAGATCCTCGGCGAGTACGAGAAGAAGGTGGAGGGGGTCCACGGCCAGTACGACCGCGGCCTCATCACCGAGGACGAGCGCCACGAGACGATCGTCAACATCTGGACGGAGGCGACCGACACGGTTGCCGACGCGATGCAGGCCAACCTGGACGAGCTGAACCCGGTCTTCATGATGGCCAACTCGGGAGCCCGCGGCTCGTTCAAGCAGATCCGGCAGCTCGCCGGCATGCGCGGCCTGATGGCGAATCCGAAGGGCGAGATCATCGAGCGCCCGATCAAGGCCAACTTCATGGAGGGCCTGTCGGTGCTCGAGTACTTCATCTCGACGCACGGTGCCCGCAAGGGCCTCGCCGACACCGCGCTCCGCACCGCCGACTCGGGGTACCTGACCCGCCGGCTCGTCGACGTCTCGCAGGACGTGATCGTCCGCGAGGCCGACTGCGGGACGGAGGAGTGGGTCGAGCTCCCGATCCGGACGAGCGAGGGCCTGAACAAGTCCCTCCTCGGCCGCCTGATCGCCGAGCCGGTGGTCAAGCCGCTCGCGAACGGGAAGCCGGGCAAGACGGCGATTGCCGAGACCGGCGCGATCGTGACCGCGGCGCTGCTCGAGGAGCTCGAGGCCGAGCTCGGCTCGGAGATCACGGTTCCCGTGCGCTCGGTGGTCAAGTGCCGCGCCGAGACGGGCGTGTGCCAGTCCTGCTACGGCGTGTTCCTCGCCACCGGCGAGATGTGCGAGATCGGCGATGCGATCGGCATCGTCGCCGCACAGTCGATCGGCGAGCCGGGCACGCAGCTGACGATGCGCACGTTCCACACCGGCGGTGTGGCGGGCGCGGACATCACGCACGGCCTGCCGCGCGTCGTCGAGATCTTCGAGGCCCGGAACCCGAAGGGTGCCGGCACGCTCGCGGAGATCGGCGGTCGCGTCGAGGTCGAGCCGACCGAGCGCGGGCCGAAGGTCACGGTCCACCCGACCGAGATCGGCAAGGACGGCGAGCTCGCGGATCCGATCGAGTACCAGCTCCCGCGCCGGACGAGGCTGCTCGTTGCCGCCGGCCAGATCGTCGAGCCGGGCGACGCCCTCAACGAGGGCTCGCGGAACCCCGCGGAGCTGCTGGCGCTGAAGGGCTCGACGCCGACCGAGCTGTACCTCGTCGCCGAGGTGCAGAAGGTCTACAAGTCACAGGGCGTCGAGATCCACGACAAGCACATCGAGCTGATCGTGCGCCAGATGCTCAAGAAGGTCAGGGTCGAGAGCGCAGGCGAGACCGACCTCCTGCCCGGGCAGCTCGTCGACCGGGTCGTTCTCGAGCGTGAGAACTCGAAGGCGAAGGCCGAGAAGAAGGAGCTGGCGACGTTCGAGCCGCTGATCCTCGGGATCACGAAGGCGTCGCTCGCGACCGAGTCGTTCCTCTCCGCCGCCTCGTTCCAGGAGACGACGAAGGTCCTCACGGACGCGTCGATCGAAGGCAAGATCGACCGCCTGCTCGGGCTGAAGGAGAACGTGATCATCGGCAAGCTGATCCCGGCCGCGACCGGGCTCCGCCGCTATCGCTCGATCGAGATCGGCCCGACCGACCCGATCGCCCCGGAGGCCTACCAGCAAGATGTCCTGCTGCAGGCGCTCGAGGAGATCGACCAGGACGGCGGCTCGCTGACCTTCGAGAGCGATCTCGACGGTGCGATCGACAGTGATGGCAACGTAGCCCCTGAGGTCGACGAGGCTCCCGGCCTCGACCAGCCGATCGACGACTGACGGGACGCTTCCCAGCTGTGCTGAGTGAGGCCGGGCCGGGTGCCCGGCCTCACTCGTTTTCAGCCGGTCAGGAGACGGTCCCGAACCGGACGGCGGCACGAGCCCGGCGGCGGGCAGCCTCGGCCTCGCGGTCCTTCGGCGGCGCCGAGGTGACGAGGCCGTGCAGCAGCTCGTGGGTCGCAGCGGCGACCGCCTCGACGGCACGGTCGAACGCAGCGGCGTTGGCGAGCGACGGCTTCTGCATGCCGCTCACCTTCCGCACGTACTGCACTGCGGCCGCGCTGATCTCGTCGTGAGTCGTCGGTGGATCGAAGTTGTGGAGAGGACGAATGTTCCGGCACATGCCGCCAAGTCTACGGCGCGACGGCAGTCGCGCCCTCGGGCGTAAGGGGGCTGGCGCAGTCCAGCGGAGCCCCAGCAGGAGTCAGAAACCCCCGAGCCAGACCTTTGATCGAGGCGCAGGGTCGATCGCATTCATGCGCTCGACGAGACGTTTGGCGACGTCGGTGTCACCGGTCTTGGCTATCACCCCGAAACCAAACTGCGCCTCATCTCTGACCGTCGGACTCGTCGCCCCGTAGATGAAGAACTCGCCTTGCTTGTTCGGAGCCGCCGACACCGAATAACGAGGGATTGGCGATGGGTCGCTAATGGTTGCCCGCGACAGTTCCTCGCGGTTCAGGAGCCCTGCGAAGACTGCCGCCAGCGGCCAGCTTGTGTAGATGGGCGGGCTGTCCGTTTCCGCATCCACGAGTTGTCCGTCGAACCTCGTGAACCGGTGCCGGAACCCCGGTCTGCGGCTCGGCTCGTAGCGCATCTCGCAAGCCTAGACCGACAGGCCCGGCGCAACGTCCAGGCGTCATTCCGCAACTCACCGGCGCAGCCCAGCCGCCTGCTACCCAGTGCGACAATCGGGGCGTGTTTGTAAACGCAACCTGGTCGCGTCGGATCGGGCCTCTGACGCAACTACGGCCTGTCGACAACCAGAGGATCGACTTCACGCGCCTGCTCGAATAGCTTGCTTCGATGGCTCAACGCGACAGCGAGTGGGCAGGCGACCGCTGAGCCCTACTCGAGTTCGTCGGTGAGCTTGCGTTGGTACCAGGAGCCTTCTTTGCCCCCGATCTCCGACGGATCCGCGGGCCCGATGGGGACGAACCCGGCTTTCAGCAACACCTTCCGGGAGGCGACGTTCTCGCTCGAAGCCGCGGCTCTGAGTGTCCTGACCCTGTGAGATGAGGCCGCGAGCAGGCACAGCTCGCCTAGCCCTGCGGTCGCGACGCCTTGCCCGGCCACTCGCTGCGCGACGCGGTAGCCAACCACCGCGACGCCTTCCTCGACGAAGAGCAGATTGAACCTGCCGACAATCCCCTCACCGTCGGCTACGAGCACGTACGCGGCGCGTTTGCCCGCCTCTTGCTCGGCGAGAAGCTCACCGTGCAGCCGAGAGTAGTTCTCGAAGAACTCGTCACCCCGGTCGGAGATCGAAGCCGCGAAGTACTCCCGGTTCGCCGTTTCGAACGCAAGGACCCCGTCCTCGTGATCGGGACGCAGGCGCTGCAGCTCGGGCATCGATCGAGGCTACCAACGAGCTCTCGGCGCAGCGCCTGGCGACGCCGCTTCCGCCCATCTCTACTTCTTCAACGAGGAGAGGTAGATCCCGACCACGTCGTCGCCTGGGAGGACGGCTCCCCCGCAGTTCCATGTGCCGGAGAAGGCCGCGGCGGGGTGATCGTCCTTGAGCGTGCCGCTCACTCGCGGCGAGCGACCGGTGAACGAGCCGCTGACACCGTACGGGTTCCTCGTGATCGGGACACCGTGAAGTCCGTCGTTCTCGACCACGACGGTGTCGCCGAAGTACGCCGCGACGTTGCTCCGGGTCGTCGCAGAGAGGCGAAGAACGAGGTACGGGACGCCGCCTTTCACGGCGTTCGAGACGACGCCGCTACTCGTGATCTGCGTGCCGACCTCGACGATGATGCCGGGGGAGCCGTTCGCATGGAAGCACGAGCCGTTCCTGAAGATCTCGGTCTTCCCGCCGATCCGGAGCGTGACGATCGCCGGGCCGCAGAAGTGGGCGGTGATCTCGGTCGGCCCCGTCTTCTCGGCGCTGCCGCCGATAGGGCAGCCGGCTGCACGAGCCGCGACCGCCGTGCCACCGACTGCGACCGCAGCTGCGGAGCCGAGCGCGACGAGTGCGAGCAGTTGCTTCATCGAATGCTCCTTTCCCTCGAGTGCCGACGGTTCGCTTCCAGACTCTCAGGCACGGCTTAAGAAATGCCATAGTCCGGGAAAGCGGAAGGCATGAATCACCCCGACTCGCCATGTCGGATCGGCCGGATTGCTTGGATCTCGCCAGGCGTTATAGACTCGGTCGGTGAAGGCCCGGCTTGCGGTGCTGTGGCGTCTGATCCTCTGCGCGTTCACTGCGTGCCTCGCGGTCGGCGCGCTCGCGGGCGCGGCGATGCCTGCCTCGGCAGGGAACGTCTCACCGATCGGGGACTGGAGCACGACCTCCACGCACTGCACGAGCGGCTGGTGCGACGGTCAGGATTTCGCCAACCCGACGACGATCACCTCGTACAACCCCGCCACGGGAGCCTTCTCGGGCGTGGATGCGGGGAGCTTCTCGGTGGTGGGGCACATGAGTGGCGCCTCATTCACGATGACCGTGACCGGCGGCGGCTACTCGGCGACCGTCCACGGCACGATCAGCGGTGACAAGTGGACAGGCACGTGGACGGACTCGAACCACGTCGGGGGGACGTGGGCCGGATCCCGCAAGCCGAGCGGCGCGTCGCTGTCTGTCAACGTCTCGGTGGCCGCGAAGGACGGCACCGTAGCGATCGGCGACGAGACGACCGTGACCGTCAAGGTCACCGCGGGCGCCCAGGATCTGACGAACGTCCAGCTCGGGAAGGGACTCGTCGCGTCGTCGGACTCGGCGACCGTGACCAAGAGCGCCTCCGGCCTGAGCGGGTTCGATCTCGACTCGGGCACCTCGCGCACATTCGAGTTCACGGTGAAGGGCGCCAAGGCGGGGTCTGCCAGCCTCAAAGCCAGCGCGAGCGCCGACAGTGCCTCATCGGGCAGCGTGAGCGGGTCGGACACGGCGACGCTCAAGGTCGGCGAGACCCTGTCGGTCGACTGGACGATGCCCCATCGCCTCTATCCCGACAACTCCGACTGGGGTGGGGCCTACGGCCTTCCGCCTGCCTTCTACGTCACTCCGAAAGACTGGACGGTCGACCTCTTCCTCACAGACGGCGACCAGAAGACGTGCCCGAGCGGCGTCACCTTCGACTGGACAGTGACCGGTGAGGGCAAGACGATCACGCCCGATACGCACGAATGCCGGGCCTCTGTCCCGGTCCCGAAGCTCGGAACCTACAAGGTCACCGCGAAGGAGTTGAAGGACGGCAAGGCGACGGGCACCGAAGCGACGAACAAGAAGGTGGTCGTCAAGGACTGGCTGATCGTCGGCTTCGGCGACTCGAATGGCTCGGGCCAGGGGAACCCGCCGTACATCAACGAGCGCTGCGATCGCAGCCTGGCCTCCTACCAGTACCAGACTGCGCTCTACATCGAGAACCACGACCCGCGCTCGAGCGTGACCTTCGTCTTCGACTCCTGCTCGGGCGCTCGAAGCGACCAGGTCTGGCAGAACTCGTACGAGGGGCAGGAGCCGAGCGGGAACGTCATCCTGCCGCCACAACTCGATCAGGTGAAGAGCGTGATCGGCGACCGAAAGCCCGACGCGGTGATCATGTCGGTCGGGATCAACGACCTGTTCTTCGGCTCGATCATGGCCTTCTGCACGACCTACAACATCACGGGAACCGCCCTCACGAACCACAGCTGCGAGTCGACGCACGTCACCCCGACGAAGGACGCTCTCGGCTACACCACCGCCTACAGCGAGTCGGCCGACTTCGCCGACGCCACCGTGGCGACGCGGACGGCGGAGCGCGTCCGCGTGCTGCCGGGACGGCTGGCGCTCCTGAACGACCACCTCAAGAGCCTCGACGCGGCGCACATCTTCGCGTCCCAGTACCCGGACGAGTCGACCAACGAGAAAGGCCGGCTCTGCGACGACAACGCCGGGCCCTTCCCGAAGCTCTCGAAGGTCGTCTGGGGCTGGCTGCAGCAGACCGGCAACGGTCTCAACGCCGCGGTCGCCGGCACGAGCTCGCTCGGCTGGGTCCCCATCACCGGTGTCGCAGCCGGCTTCATCGGACATGGCTACTGCTCGACCGACTCGTACTTCGACACTCCGACCCGGTCGGTCTGGCAGCAGGGAAACACGAACGGCTCGTTCCACGCCCAGGCCGCAGGCGCCGCGATCACATACGAGCTCGCCCGCGCCAAGGTCTGCGATCGGCTCTACGGCAACGCCGACTGCGACGGCGAGCCACCCGCGCCCAAGTAGCTGACGCCCCGCGGGATCCCTCCCCGTCGGCTTCGCAACGCCCGGCCCACGAGTCGCCGAGCTAGTGTGTGTCCCGCTTCATGAGGTCGCAGCGGTGGTTCCAGCGTCGGCGGGTCGGTTTGGGTTGGCGGCCGGCCGACTGGCACGGCTGGGCGATCACCCTCATCGCCGTCGCCGCCGTGATCGCCGTGCTCGCCTTGCTTCGCGCCTCGCCGGCCCGGGTTCCGATCACGATCCTGATCTTCGCCGCCTACGCCGTGGTCGCGCTCGCGACCGGTGGTGCCAAGCTGCCCGACGCCGGTTCACCCACGGCTGAGCCCGTAGAGAGCGAGGCCGAGCAAGGCAACGAGTTCGACCAGCGGCACGCGCTTCGCGTGCTGACCTCGGGGCAGGCCTCGACGGGCTCGCACGACGAGCCGGCGCTGGTCGTCGAGCACCTGACCAAGCGCTTCGGTGGCCGGCTCGCGGTCGACGACGTCTCCTTCAGCGTGGGCGCCGGAGAGGTGTTCGGCTTCCTCGGCCCGAACGGCGCCGGGAAGACGACGACCGTGCGCATGCTCGCCACGCTGATCGCTCCCACCTCGGGGACGGCCCGCGTCGCGGGCCTGCCGCTCGACCCGGCGAACGGCGTCGAGATCCGCAAGCGGATCGCGGTGATGACCGAGAATCCCGGTCTCTACGTTCGCCTCACCGTGCTCGAGAACCTCGAGTACTTCGCGGGGCTGTACGAGCTCGCACACCCGGAGGCGCGGATCGAGCAGGCGCTGGCGGCGGTCAAGCTCACCAGCCGCGCGAACGACCCGTGCGGCAGCCTCTCGAAAGGGCTCCGCCAGCGCGTCGGGCTCGCACGCGCGCTGCTCAACGATCCGGTGATCGTCTTCCTCGACGAGCCGAGCTCCGGGCTCGACCCGGTCGCATCCCGCGATGTGCAAGAGCTGATCGACGGGCTCCGCGACCACGGCGTCACCGTCTTCCTCACCACGCACCGGCTCGAGGAAGCCGAGCGTCTCTGCGATCGCGTCGCCATCCTCAACACCCGCCTGCGCACGATCGGCCGCCCCGACGAGCTCCGCGACCGGCTCTTCACGAAGGCGCTGATCGTTCGCACCGGGGCGCCGCTTCCGTCGCCGGAGACCGTCTTCTCGGTCGCGGGCGTCGACGGCTGGCACGCCGACGACACGTCGCGCTACACGCTGACCGTGAGCGACGCCCGGCTAGCGGCACCGGCGGTGACGCGAGCGCTCGTCGCCGCCGGCGCGGACGTGCTCTCACTCGCGGAGGCGCAGCACTCGCTCGAGGACGTCTACCTCGAGCTGATCGACGACGACGTCACGGTGGCGCCGTGAGCGTCAGGCGAGTCCTCGCGGTCGTCCGCAAGGAGGTGCGCGAGTTCCGGCGCAACCGCTTCGTGATCGTGACGATGGGCGCGCTGCCCGTCGTCTTCCTGATCACGCCGATGATCACCATCTTCAGGATCCCCGAGTCCGCAACCGGGACTCAGGTCAAGGCAGGCGTCGGCGTGATCTCGCTCCTGATGCTGATCGTCCCGCTCGTCATCCCGCCGGTCATCGCGGCTTACTCGGTCGTCGGCGAACGGGAGCAGGGAACGCTCGAACCTGTCCTCACGACGCCGGTTCGCGCGTCCGAGCTGTTGCTGGGCAAGGCCGCCGCTGCCTTCCTGCCCTCTGTCGCGATCGCCTACACCCTCTACTCCGTCGTCCTGATCGGCGTGTATTTCGGAGCCGCCCACGTCGTCCGCAGCGTCGTCTTCCACCCGCCGCAACTGCTCGCCCAGGTGCTCTTCACCCCGCTTCTCGCGCTGTGGTCGATCTGGGTCGGCATCGGCATCTCCACCCGTGCCGGCGACGTCCGGGTCGCCCAGCAGCTCGCCACGCTCGCCAGCCTGCCGCTGCTCGCCTTCACGTCGCTGATCTCGTTCCAGATCATCAAGCCGTCCGTGCCGATCGCGATCGGGCTCGCGCTCGCTCTGCTCGCCGCCGACCTCGCCGCCTGGCGCATCGTCTCCCGCCTCTTCGACCGCGAGCGGCTCGTCACCGGCCATCCCCGGGGGCGGGTCGCGCCCAGAAACCCGGCCGGCGGCGACGGCTGAGGAACGCCGCCTAGGCTCGCGCTGCCCGGAGCTCGTAGGATCCCCCGGTGTCCGGCGCCCTCTATGCGGTGGTCGTCATCGCCTTCGTCGCGGTCGCGGTGGTCGTCGTGCGGCGGACCCAGCGCGGGGCGATCGTCGTCCGCCTGCCCCTCGAGGGCGGCGAAAGCGTCCTGCTCGAGGAGGAGGGATTGAAGCTCTCACACCGCTTCCGGCGAACCGCCGCTCACGGCGGAGTCGTCGTGACGCACCGCGTCCGCTCCGTCCTCACCGACCGGCGGATCCTGCTTGCCACCGGGGGCCCGGAGGGAAAGCACAAGTTCGTGATCCTGATGATCCTCGACTATGCGACCGCCGCGCCGCCCGTCCCCGAGACCGGGTATGCCGCGTATCGAAGCAAGTTCAGGCTCCAGAACGGCTACCCGACGTACTCCTGCTCGGGCGGCGACGCCACCGTCGACGAGCATGACGGCGAGAGCCGCCTCCACATCGTCGTCCCGTTTCCCGAGGCCGGCGAGGGCTGGGGCGACCCGCCCGAGATCTGGCTCTCGACTCCGCGGGCTGCCCGGTACGAGGAGGCGATCAGGGCCGCCTCCGGCTAACGCCCGCCGTCGAGCTCGAGTGCTCGACCCCGATCGTGAGCGCCGACTCCTCCACGGCGCCGAGGCCCGCCTCGTGGAAGACGGCTGCGACGTCCGTCAGCTGTGGACCGAGCAGCACCGAGTGGCGACCCATGAAACGGTCGCACGCCTCGGCCGGAACGACGAAGCTCCTCCGTCGGCCCGCCGCTCAGCCGAGCAGCTCGACCGCGTCCGAGAAGCCCTGGATCATCGCCGGGAAGTCGAACTCGGGCAGCTGCGACAGCGACTCGACCGGGAAATGCCCCTCGTAGAGCGGGTAGAAGGCGCCCGGCGGCGAGGGGAGCACATGGACACCGGAGAGCCCGGCCTCCCGGTAGGCCTCGATGCGCGCGCGGACCCGCTCGACGCTCCCGGCCATGACCATCGAAGCGGCCATCTCGTCGGGAACGAGGGCGACGGCATCTCGGAGGTCTCCCGCCTGCACGCGCTCGCCGATCGACTCGGCGACCTCGCCGAACCCGGCGGCACGGGCGCTCTCGAGGTAGGCGCGGGTCGACCCGAGCGCGGTCGCGTACATCATCACCTGCCCCTTCGCGAGCTCGATCCCGCTGTCGTCGCGGGTGATCACCGCCGGGAAGCCGACGGTGGCGTCGAAGCCCTCGAGCGACCGCCCGGACCGAGCCGCGCCCCGTGCGAGGGCGGGCATGGTCACGTCTCTGACGTACTCGACCGACTGGTACCAGCCGACCATCCCGTCGGCGATCTCACCGGCGAGCTCGATCATCTTCGGCCCGTTGGCGGCGAGGTAGATCTTCAGCGGCTGCTCGGGCAGCTGCATGTCGAGATGGAAGTTGCGGACCGAGAAGACCTTGCCCTCGTGGGAGACGAGCTCGCCCGAGAACGCGCCGCGGAGGATCGTCACGAAGTCGCGCATCGCCTCGATCGGCTGCGTGTAGGTCTGACCATGCCAGCCCTCGACATAGCCGCGCGCCTGCACGCCGAGCCCGAGGACCAGCCGGCCGCCCGAGAGCTCGTGCAGCGTCGCAGCCTGGAGCGCCATCGTCACCGCCGAGCGGGACCAGATGCCGACGACGCCGGTCCCGATCCCGACCCGGCTCGTCCGCAGCGCAGCCGCGGTCGCCGGCCCGAACGAGTCGGCGAAGGTGATCTCCGGGAACCACGCGCTCGCGAAGCCGGCCTCCTCGGCACGCCCCGCGAAGTCGATCGCGAGCGACGCCGGCAGCGCCGTGAGAAACAGCCCGAGACCGTTGTCGTCTGCCATGCGCGCAGACTACGAGATGCACGCGTGCAATGTCATGCCGAGCTTCTCAGCTTGCGACGACGCGCGCCTTGCCGGCGTGCTTGGCGCGGTAGAGCGCCTGATCGGCCCGCTTGAAGAGGTCGGCGGCGGTGTCGTCGGGTCGCACCTCGGCAACGCCGGCAGAGACCTTGAGCGGCCCGATCTTCTCGATCTTGATCGACCTGATCGAGAGCGAGATCCGGTCGGCGAGCAGCTCGGCGTCGTCGCGGCCGGACTCGGGCAGGATCACGGCGAACTCGTCGCCGCCGACCCGGCACGCGATGTCGGTCGAGCGCACGACGCTGCGTACCTGCTCGGCGACGTCGCTCAGCACGGCGTCTCCGCCCAGGTGGCCGATCCGGTCGTTGATGCGCTTGAAGTCGTCGAGGTCGAAGACGATCACCGAGACGAACCGCTCGTAGCGCTGGGCGCGGGCGATCTCCCGGCCGAGGAACTCGTAGAACAGGCGGCGATTGTGGAGCCCGGTGAGCGAGTCGAGCTCGGCATGCTCGCGCGCCTCGGTGAAGCGGATCGCGTTCCAGATCGCCGGCCCGGCGCGGCGGGCGAGGCTCTCGAGGGCCCCCTCCGTCGTCTCCGGGAAGCCGGTCTGGGTCGAGCGGGCGATTGCGGCCAGCGAGCCGATCGTCTCCCCGTCGGCACGCAGGGCGACCGTGAGCGCCGACCTCGGCAGCTTCGAGCTTCCCTCCACGTCGTCGAGCCGGTAGCGGTACACGACCTCGATCGCGCTCAGGTCGGGGTGGGAGGGCATCTGCAGGAGCGTGCGCTCGACCTCGTCCTCGGTGAGGCCGGTAGCGCGCGTCGCCGCCTCGGCGCCATCCTCGCCGATCGTGATCAGCGCCGCGTCGACGCCGGGGAGCGCCACGGCCGCGTCGAGCGTGCGATCGAGGACATCGCCCGGGTCGAGCGACGAGGCCAGTTCCGAGGTGTAGCCGAGCCCGTTGGTGACCTGCCTCATGCGGCCGTCGACGGCCCTGCGGGTCCGCGCGACTGCGATCACCGCTATCACGGCGATGACGCACGCGGTGCCGATCGCAACCCCTAACGCAATACCCATCGTTCCCCTTGCCGCCCGGATCCGGCCAGAACGGCCCGGGTTCTCTGATTCTGACACACTTTTCGGCCAACGCCGTTCTTTTTTCCTCTGCTACCATCTCCCCTGGTTCGGCACGGACCACTGGTCCGAGCTGGCCTTTCGCGCGTGACGAGTCTGTTCGCTCCGAGCGCATCCTTCGACAGGTTCTGCCCAGACAACACAAAAATTCTGCCCGGAGATAACGAATGCCGACCGTCAACCAGCTGATTCGCAAGGGCCGCACTTCGAAGCGCGAGAAGACGAAGACGCCCGCGCTCCAGGGTGCGCCGCAGAAGCGCGGCGTCTGCACGCGCGTCTCGACGATGACGCCGAAGAAGCCGAACTCGGCGCTGCGGAAGATCGCGCGCGTACGGCTGACGAACGGGATCGAGGTCGGCACCTACATCCCGGGCGAGGGGCACAACCTCCAGGAGCATTCCGTCGTGCTGGTGCGCGGCGGGCGCGTGAAGGACCTCCCGGGCTACCGGTACAAGGTGATCCGCGCCGCGCTGGACGCGTCCGGAGTCGCCGACCGCAAGCAGGCGCGTTCCAAGTACGGCGCCAAGAAGACCTCCTAGGTAGAAGCGATGCCGCGCCGCGCAGAGATCCAGCCACGTCCGCTCGCAGTCGACCCGATCTACGACAGCCTGCTCGTGACGCAACTGATCAACCGGGTCATGCTCGACGGGAAGAAGTCGACTGCCGAGGCGATCGTCTACGGCGCGCTCGACAAGGTCGGCACCAAGACCGGCCGCCCGCCGGCCGAGGTGCTCGAGCAGGCGGTCAAGACGGTGACGCCCGTGCTCGAGGTGCGCAGCCGGAGGGTCGGCGGCGCCAACTACCAGGTGCCGGTCGAGGTCCCGCAGCGGCGAGGCCGCACCCTCGCGCTACGCTGGCTCGTGACCTACTCGCGCGAGCGCCGTGAGAAGCACATGGCGGACAAGCTCGCGGGCGAGATCGTTGACGCGCTCGAGCAGCAGGGGAGCGCGTTCAAGCGCAAAGACGACATGTATCGGATGGCACAGGCCAACAAGGCCTTTGCCCATTACCGCTGGTAAGGGAGAGAAGAAGTGGCTGTAGCTGAATCGCGCGTGGCGCTCGACCGCGTCCGGAACATCGGGATCATGGCCCACATCGATGCGGGCAAGACGACGACGACCGAACGCATCCTCTATTACACGGGCCGCACCCACAAGATGGGTGAGGTTCACGAGGGCGCCGCCACGATGGACTGGATGGCGCAGGAGCAGGAGCGCGGGATCACGATCACGTCGGCCGCCACGACGGCGTTCTGGCACGACTATCGGATCAATATTATTGATACGCCCGGGCACGTGGACTTTACGGTTGAGGTCGAGCGAAGCCTGCGCGTCCTCGACGGGGCGGTCGCCGTCTTCGACTCCGTCGCCGGCGTGCAGCCGCAGTCCGAGACCGTCTGGCGGCAGGCCGACAAGTACAAGGTCCCTCGCATCGCGTTCATCAACAAGATGGACCGCATCGGCGCGAACTTCTTCGCCGCCGTGCAGTCGATGCGCGAGCGCCTGGGCGCCAACCCGGTGCCGGTGCAGATCCCGATCGGCTCCGAGGACAGCTTCACGGGCGTCATCGACCTCGTCGAGATGCACGCGATCGTCTACAAGGACGATCTCGGCCAGGAGTTCGAGGTGGGGGAGATCCCTGCCGAGCTCGCCGAGCAGGCCAACGAGTACCACCACCAGCTGATCGACGTGATCTCGCGCTTCGACGACGACGTGCTCGAGGCGTACATCGGGGACGAGGGCTCGGTCACGACCGACCAGATCAAGCGCGCGCTCCGCGCGGGGACGCTCTCCGGCGAGATCACGCCGGTGCTGCTCGGCTCCGCCTTCAAGAACAAGGGCGTGCAGCCGCTCCTCGACGCGGTCATCGACTACCTGCCGAGCCCGCTCGACGTCCCGCCGATCCAGGGCATCGTCCCGAAGACGCAAGAGGTCGCCGAGCGGCCTGCGAGCGTCGGCGCCCCCTTCTCCGCCCTGGCCTTCAAGGTCATGTCCGACCCGTTCGTCGGCAAGCTCACCTACTTCCGCGTCTACAGCGGCACGCTCAAGTCCGGCGACCGCGTGCTCAACACCTCGACCGGCAAGACCGAGCGGGTCGGCCGCATCCTCCAGATGCACGCCAACCACCGTGAGGAGCGCGAGGAGATCACCGCCGGCGAGATCGCCGCAGGCGTCGGGCTCAAGGACACGACCACAGGCGATACCCTCGCAGTCGAGAGCGCCCCGATCGTGCTCGAGTCGATGACCTTCCCCGAGCCCGTGATCGCCGTCGCCGTCGAGCCGAAGTCCAAGGCCGACCAGGACAAGCTCGGCTCAGGGCTTGCACGGCTCGCCGAGGAGGATCCGACCTTCCGGGTCCGCACCGACGACGAGACGGGCCAGACGCTGATCGCCGGCATGGGCGAGCTGCATCTCGAGATCATCATCGACCGCCTGAAGAGGGAGTTCAACGTCGACGCGAACGTGGGGCGGCCGCAGGTCGCCTACCGCGAGACGATCAGGCAGCCGGCCGAGAAGATCCGCGGGCGGTTCGTTCGCCAGACGGGAGGGTCCGGCCAGTACGGCGACGTCGAGATCAACCTGCTGCCGCAGGAGCCCGGCGCGGGCTACGAGTTCGTCGACAAGATCGTCGGCGGGAAGATCCCCAAGGAGTACATCCCGGCGGTCAACGCCGGCATCGAGGAGGCCATGGGCTCCGGGGTGCTCGCGGGCTACCCGGTCGTCGACGTCAAGGTCGAGCTCGTCGATGGGTCGTACCACGACGTCGACTCGAGCGAGCGCGCGTTCAAGATCGCCGGCTCGATGGCCTTCAAGGACGCGATGAAGCGGGCGAAGCCGAAGCTGCTCGAGCCCGTGATGTCCGTCGAGGTGACGACGCCGGAGGACTACCTCGGCGACGTGATCGGGAACCTCAACTCGCGGCGAGGCCGGATCGAGTCCATGAACCCCCTGGGCAACGCCCAGGTGGTCAAGGCGATCGTCCCGCTCGCGGAGATGTTCGGGTACGCCACGGACCTGCGCTCGATGTCGCAGGGTCGTGCAGACTTCCATATGGATTTCGAGCGGTACGAGGAAGTGCCGGCGTCAATCGCCGAAGCGATTGTCGCTAGTAACACCGGTTAACTCGTTTGAATAAAGTCAATTAACGAGTTTTTTCCGGAGGAAAAAACATGGCCAAGCAGAAGTTCGAGCGGTCGAAGCCGCACGTCAATGTCGGCACGATCGGACATATCGACCACGGCAAGACGACGCTGACTGCCGCGATCACGAAGGTGCTCGCCGAGTCGGGAGCCGGCAACACGGCGGTGCGCGACTTCGCGTCGATCGACAACGCTCCCGAGGAGCGCGCTCGTGGCATCACGATCAACACCTCGCACGTCGAGTACGAGACGGCGAACCGCCACTACGCGCACGTCGACTGCCCGGGCCATGCCGACTACATCAAGAACATGATCACGGGCGCCGCGCAGATGGACGGCGCGATCCTCGTCGTCAGCGCCGCCGACGGCCCGATGCCGCAGACCCGCGAGCACATCCTTCTCGCCCGCCAGGTCGAGGTGCCGGCGATCGTCGTCGCGCTCAACAAGGCCGACATGGTCGACGATCCCGAGCTGCTCGAGCTCGTCGAGATGGAGGTCCGCGAGCTGCTCTCCAAGTACGACTTCCCGGGCGACGACATCCCGGTGATCCAGGTCTCCGCGCTCAAGGCGCTCGAGGGCGATCCCGAGTGGACGCCGAAGATCCTCGAGCTGATGGAGGCAGTCGACAGCTACATCCCGGAGCCGACGCGCGACGTCGACAAGCCGTTCCTGATGCCGATCGAGGACGTGTTCACGATCACGGGCCGCGGCACCGTCGTGACCGGCCGGATCGAGCAGGGCAAGTGCGAGGTCGGCAACGAGGTCGAGATCGTCGGCATCCACCCGGAGGTTGCAAAGACGGTCGTCACCGGGCTCGAGATGTTCCAGAAGACACTCGACTACGCGCAGGCGGGCGACAACGCCGGAGCGCTGCTCCGCGGCGTCAAGCGCGAGGAGGTCGAGCGCGGTCAGGTGCTGGCGAAGCCCGGCTCGATCACGCCGCACACCCAGTTCAACGCCGAGGTGTACGTGCTCGGAAAGGACGAGGGCGGACGGCACACGCCGTTCTTCAACAACTACCGCCCGCAGTTCTACTTCCGCACCACGGACGTGACCGGCGCGATCGGCCTGCCCGAGGGCCAGGAGATGGTCATGCCGGGCGACAACACGACCATGAAGATCGAGCTGATCCAGCCGATCGCCATGGATCAGGGCCTCCGCTTCGCGATCCGCGAGGGCGGCCGCACGGTGGGCGCAGGCGTCGTCACCGAGATCATCAAGTAGAGAGGTCGAGGAGAGACACCATGGCACAGGGGAAGATCCGCATCCGGCTCAAGGGCTACGACCACCAGCAGCTCGACCGGTCGGCCCAGCAGATCGTCGACACCGCTCAGCGCAGCGGTGCGACGATCACCGGTCCGGTTCCCCTGCCGACGGAGAAGAACGTCTACTGCGTGATCCGGAGCCCGTTCAAGGACAAGGACTCGCGGGAGCACTTCGAGATCAGGACGCACAAGCGCCTGATCGACATCCTCAGCCCGACCCCGAAGACGATCGACCAGCTGATGCGGCTCGACCTTCCGGCCGGAATCGACATCGAGATCAAGCTCTAGCGAAATCGGAGATTTCGCCTCACGCATGAACATCAATTTCTCAAATTCACGTCATTCCGAGGTTCCTGCCCAGAACTGGACGGTGCCTTCGTGAAGGGCATCCTCGGCAGGAAGCTCGGAATGACGCAGGTCTTCGACCCGGAGACAGGCGTCGTGACCCCGGTCACCGTGATCGCGGCCGGGCCGTGCCCGGTGGTGCAGGTCAAGATGTCTGCCACCGACGGCTACGACGCGGTTCAGCTCGCCTTCGACGCCGTGCCCGACCGCAAGCTGACGCGGCCCGAGCTCGGGCATCTGAAGCGCTACGGGATCGGAGCCCACAGGACGCTCGTCGAGTTCCGCGGCGGGATCGACGGCGCCGTCGAGGGCGAGACCGTCACGGTCGCGGTCTTCGAGGCCGGTGACGAGGTCAAGGTCGCCGGCATCGGGATCGGCAAGGGCTTCCAGGGGACGATCAAGCGCCACAACTTCTCGAGCGGTCCCCGGGCCCACGGCTCGCACAACGTGCGTGCGCCGGGCTCGATCGGAGCCTCGGCGACGCCCTCGCGGGTGTTCAAGGGGCTCAAGATGGCGGGACGCATGGGCGGCAAGCGGGTCACGCAGCTCGGGTTGACCGTTCACGGCATCGACACCGACCAGAACCTCTTGCTCGTCAAGGGCGCCGTTCCCGGCCCCAAGAACGGGCTTGTCGAGGTCAGGGGCTAGGAGGCAGGACGTGGCTGCGCCAAAAGCATCGGTGCTCGCCCTCAAGGGCGGCAAGGGCAAGGACGTCACGCTCGAGGCATCCGTGTTCGCAAGCGAGGTGAAGGCTCATCTCGTCCACGAGGCCGTGCGGGCCGAGCAGAACGCTCATCGTGCGGGCACCTTCGCCTCCAAGAGCCGCGGGCTCGTCTCCGGCGGGCGGTCCAAGCCATGGCGCCAGAAGGGCACGGGCCGCGCCCGCGCCGGCACGGTTCGCGCCGCCCAGTTCACGGGCGGTGGCCACGTGTTCGCCAAGGTGCCGCGCTCCTTCGACCTGAAGGTGAACCGCAAGGCCGCGAAGGCCGCGCTGCGCTCCGCGCTCTCGAGCCATGCTCAGGCCGGATCGCTCGTGCTGCTCGACGCCGGCTCGTTCGAGGAGCCCTCGACCAAGGTGGCCAAGGAGCTGCTCGAGTCCGCCGGGCTCTCGACGCCCATCGTGATCGTCCTCACCGTGGAAGAGAGCGCCGCAGCGAAGTCGTTCCGGAACCTGGAGCGCGTCGCGATCGTCGCCCCGGCCGACCTCGAGGTCGGAGCCATCGTCTGGGCTCGGTCGTTGCTGATCAGTGAGGCGGCGTTGCCCCTCGTCGAGACGAGGGCCTCGTAATGCACGCCGGTCAGATCATCCTCGCGCCGATCGTCTCGGAGAAGAGCTACCACGGGAGCGTCAACGGGACGTACACGTTCCGCGTGCACTCCGACGCCCACAAGACCCAGATCCGCCATGCGATCGAGGAGCTCTTCGAGGTCGACGTGGTGCGCGTCAACGTCCTCAAGGTGCAACCGAAGCCCAAGCGCCGCGGCCAGATCAAGGGCATCAAGCCCGGCTGGAAGAAGGCCATCGTCCAGCTCAAGCCCGGCCAGACCATCGAAGTCTTCCAAGGAGCGCAGCTTTAAAGTGGCTCTCCCGGCGATCATCGGCGGCGCCCGGCGCGGTGTCGCGCTGCGCCATGCTGCGTCCTCAGTCGCACCAATAGTGACCACTATTGATGATCCCTGCGTCCTTGCCTGGCTTGGTGCTACCGCACCGGGCATCCACCGCTGCCACCAGGAGAACCACTAATGCCGGTCCGCCGATTCAAGCCCACAAGCCCGGGCCGCCGCTTCATGACCGTCTCCGACTTCGCTGAGATCACGAAGTCGACCCCCGAGAAGTCGCTCACCGAGAAGCTGACCAAGAAGGGCGGCCGGAACAACAACGGCCGGATCACGACCCGCCACCAGGGCGGCGGCCACAAGCGCCGCTACCGCGTGATCGACTTCAAGCGCCGCAAGGACGGCGTCCCGGCCAAGGTCGCTGCGATCGAGTACGACCCGAACCGCTCCGCGCGCATCGCGCTGCTCCACTACGCGGACGGCGTCAAGGCCTACATCCTCGCGCCGGCCGGACTGCGGGTCGGCTCGGAGGTCCAGTCCGGCAGCGGCGCCGACATCAAGCCGGGCAACGCGCTGCCGCTCGAGAACATCCCCACGGGCACCCTCGTGCACAACGTCGAGCTGAAGCCGGGCAAGGGCGGCCAGATGGCCCGCTCGGCCGGCTCCGGCATCCAGCTCGTCGCGAAGGACAACGGGTACGCGACCCTGCGGCTCCCGTCGGGCGAGATGCGCCGCGTGCTCCTGACGTGCCGCGCCACGGTGGGCCAGGTCGGCAACGTCGACCACGGCAACATCACCGGCGGCAAGGCGGGCAGGTCGCGCTGGCTCGGCAAGCGCCCGACCGTCCGCGGCTCGGCCATGAACCCGGTCGACCACCCGCACGGCGGCGGCGAAGGCAAGTCGAAGGGCGGCCGCCACCCGGTCACCCCGTGGGGCGTCCCGACACTCGGCAAGCGCACCCGCGGCAAGCACAAGGAATCGGACAAGCTCATCATCCGTGGCCGCCGTCGCGGGAAGGAGAAGCGTTGAGTAGAAGCCTGAAGAAGGGCCCGTTCATCGAGGAGCGGCTCCTCGCCCGCATCACCGCGATGAACGAAGGCGGGCGCAAGCAGATGATCCGCACCTGGTCGCGGTCCTCGACGATCTCGCCGGAGATGGTGAGCCACACGATTGCGGTCCACGACGGCCGCAAGCACGTGCCGGTGTTCATCTCCGAGCAGATGGTCGGCCACAAGCTCGGCGAGTTCGCGCCCACGCGGCACTTCCGCGGCCACGCCGGCGACTCCAAGACCCAGGTCAAGAGGTAACCGGAGCGATGACCGATCCCCGTCCCTACATCGGCGCCACGGCCAAGCACGTGAAGGTCTCCGCCCGCAAGGCGCGCCTCGTCGCCGACCACATCCGCGGTCGCAGCGTGCCCGAGGCGCGCACGATCCTCGCGTTCTCGACGCGGGCTGCCGCTCACGACATCGAGAAGGTGCTGAAGAGCGCGGTCGCGAACGCCGAGTCGAGCCCGCACGTCCGCTGGAACGGCGACGACCTCTACATCGCCGCCGTCTACGTCGACGAAGGCCCGACGCTGAAGCGCTGGCAGCAGCGCGCGCGCGGCCGCGTCAACCAGATCCTGAAGCGGACCTGCCACATCACGATCAAGCTCGAGCAGGCTCCCGAGCCGGTTCGCGCCGCACAGGCGCCGGCCGCAGGGCAGACCCCGGCCCGCCGCCGCTCCGAGGGCGGCTCGGCGACGCCCGCGAAATCTTCCAGGAAGAAGAAAGAGGCGGTGGCTTAACTCATGGGCCAGAAAGTTCATCCCGGCGGGCTTCGCGTCGGCGTCATCCACGAGTGGAAGTCGAACTGGATGGTCGGCTCGAAGGAGTTCGCGGGCGCGCTGCTCGAGGACATCAAGATTCGCGAGCACATCGTGCGCAAGCTCTCGCACGCAGGCCTCTCGGACATCCTGATCAAGAAGGACAAGCAGCGGATCACGATCGACATCTACACGGCCCGTCCGGGCATCGTGATCGGGAAGTCGGGCGTCGAGGTCGACGCGCTGCGCAAGGAAGTCCACGCGCTCACGCACAAGAACGTCCACATCAACATCAACGAGATCAAGCGGCCCGAGCTCGATGCGAAGCTCGTCGCCCAGTCGATCGCCGAGCAGCTCCAGAACCGCGTCTCGTTCCGGCGCGCGATGAAGCGCTCGCTAGCCTCCGCGATCCGCTCCGGCGCGGCCGGCGTGAAGGTTCAGTGCTCCGGCCGTCTCGGCGGCTCCGAGATGAGCCGTTCCGAGCAGTACTCCGAGGGCCGCGTGCCGCTGCACACGATCCGCGCAGACATCGACTACGGCTTCACCGAAGCTCGAACCCCCACGGGGCGAATCGGTGTCAAGGTCTGGATCAACAAGGGCGAGATCATGCCGGCCGGCTACGGCGGCGTCCCCGGCGGCGGCAAGGAGACGCGCCTCGGCGAGCAGGACACCGCACGGCGCAAGGGCGGGGTCAGCGAGGGCCTGAGCGCCTCGCGCGAGGCCGGCCGTGGCCGCAACCAGGATCGCGAGGGCCTCGGCCCCGTGCGGCGCAGCCGTCCCGGCCAGCGCGGCGGACGCCCCGGCGGGCCGCGCCGCGAAGGCGGACGCCCACGTGAGGAGACGGTCGAGGCCACCGATCAGGTCGTCGCAGACGACGTGACGACGCCGGTCGAGGCCGCTCCGGTCGAGGCGACCCCGACGGAGACTCCGGTGGAGACCCCGGAGGCCACGAATCCTGCCGATACGAGCTCGACCGAGACCGGGAGTGAGGCCTGATGCTGCTTCCGAGGCGAACCAAGTTCCGGAAGATGCACCGCGGCCGCCGCCGCGGCGAGGCCAAGGGCCAGTTCCAGGTGCAGTTCGGCGACTACGGCATCAAGGCCACCGAGGTCGGTTGGATCACCAACCGGCAGATCGAGGCTGCCCGAATCGCGATGACGCGCAAGATCAAGCGCGGCGGCAAGGTCTGGATCAACGTGTTCCCCGACAAGTCGTTCACGAAGAAGCCGGCCGAGACCCGCATGGGCAAGGGCAAGGGCTCTCCGGAAGGCTGGGTCGCCGTGATCAAGCCGGGCCGGGTGATGTTCGAGCTCTCCGGCGTCCCGGAGCCGCTCGCCAAGGAGGCGCTGCGCCTGGCAGGGCAGAAGCTCCCGATCAAGAGCAAGTTCGTGCGTCGCGAGGGCGGTGACCTGTATGAGAGCTAGGGAGCTGCGCAACCTCAGTGCCGACGATCTCGACACGCGGCTCGCCGACACACGCAAGGAGTTGTTCACGATCCGGTTCCAGTCCGCGACCGGGTCGCTCGAGAACACAACGCGGCTCCGCCTGACCAGGCGTGAGATCGCTCGGATCCTGACGGTCCAGCATGAGCGGGCCGGACAGGCAGAAAGCTGAGACGAGGAACGAGATGGCGAGGCCTAGAACACCGAAGAAGACAACTGACGAGGCCGAGGTGACTGCCGAGGAGCAGGCGCCGGAGGCTGCTGCGACACCCGAAGAGGCCGTGACGTCCGAAGAGGCCGTGACGCCCGAGGCGGAGGCCACCGAGGTCGAGGAGGCTGCAGCGGCCGAGGAGGCTGCAGCGGCCGAGGAGGCTGCGGTCGTGGCGGAGACTCCGGTCGCCGAAGATGTCCCTGCTGCCGGGGAAGCTCCGGAGCCCGAGGCTTCCGAGCCTGCTCCGGCCGCGGAGGCCGAGGAGCCTGCCGCCGAGGCGGAAGCACCCGCGGCTGAAGAGGCTGCTGCCGAGGAGACTGTCGCCGAGGAGACGCCTGCGGCCGACGAGCCTGCCGTCGAGGAGGCCTTGGCCGAGGAGGAGCCCGTTGCCGAAGCAGAGCCCGCCGCCGAGGAGCCTGCCGTCGAGGCAGAGCCAGCGGCCGAGGCAGAGCCAGCGGCAGAGCCCACAAGCGAGGCTGTGGTCGAGGCGCCGGCGCCTGAGCCGATCGCGCCGAAGAAGAAGCGCAAGCGGCTCCCGCGCTCGCTCCGTCACAAGCACTCGAAGCCTGTCCGTGAGCACAGCGAGGTGCGCAAGCCGATCGTGCGGACGCCGAAGGCGGAGACCGAGCCGGGCCGGCGCCAGGAGCGCCGCGGCGTCGTCATCTCCGACAAGGGCGACAAGACGATCGTCGTCAAGGTCGAGACGATCCGCGCCCACGCGAAGTACAAGAAGGTCGTGCGGCGCAGCTCCCGGCTGCACGCCCACGACGAGCAGAACGCCGCCGCAATCGGTGACGTCGTCCGCGTCGTCGAGACCCGGCCGCTCTCGAAGACCAAGCACTGGCGGCTTGCCGAGATCGTTCAGAAAGCCAAGTAGCGAGAGGGACGCATGATCCAGCAGGAGACACGACTCAAAGTGGCTGACAACACGGGTGCGCGCGAGATCCTGTGCATCCGCGTCGCCGGCGGCTCGCGCCGCCGCTATGCGCGGGTCGGCGACATCATCACGGCGACCGTGAAGACCGCCGCGCCCCAGGGCGCGATCAAGAAGGGCGAAGTCGTCAAGGCGGTCGTCGTCCGGACGAAGAAGCCCTTCGGGCGCGATGACGGCACGCTGATCGCCTTCGACGAGAACGCCGCCGTGATCATCGACGCCCAGCGCAACCCGCGCGGCACCCGCATCTTCGGGCCCGTCGCACGTGAGCTGCGCGAGAAGAACTTCATGAAGATCGTCTCCCTCGCCCCGGAGGTGCTCTAGCCATGAGAGTCAAGAAGGGCGATCTCGTGCAGATGCTCTCGGGCAAGGACCGCGGCAAGCAGGGCCGGGTCATCGACGCCCAGCCGCGCTCCGAGCGCGTCCTCGTCGAGAACCTCAACATCGTCAAGCGCCACCAGAAGCCGCAGCCGATCCGCGACGCCAACCGCATGGGCGGGACGCAGATGACGCCCGGCGGCATCATCGACAAGGCGACGTTCGTTCCCGCCGGGAACGTCATGCTCGTCTGCCCGACGTGCAAGCTGCCGACCCGGATCGGCTACCGCACGAAGGAAGTCAAGGGCGAGACGATCAAGGTGCGCGTCTGCAAGCGCGACGGCTGCGGCCAGGAGATCGACTGATGGCCGCGGCTACCGAGACCTACATCCCCCGGATGAAGCAGCAGTACAACGACGAGCTGCGCGCGAGCCTGCAGAAGCAGCTCGGCCTGTCGTCGATCATGCAGGTCCCCACGATCTCGAAGATCACCCTCAACATGGGGGTCGGCGAGGCGAAGACCGATGCGAAGGTGCTCGACGCCGCGATGGACGAGCTCAGCATCATCGCCGGGCAGCGCGCCCAGATCCGCAAGGCCCGCAAGTCGGTCGCGCAGTTCAAGATCCGCGAGGGAATGCCGATCGGCGCGCGCGTCACGCTGCGCGGCGACCGGATGTGGGAGTTCCTCGACCGCCTGGTCTCGATCGCGCTGCCGCGCATCCGTGACTTCCGCGGCCTCAGCCCGAGCTCGTTCGACGGGCGGGGCAACTACTCGCTCGGTCTCCGCGAGCAGATCATCTTCCCGGAGATCGACTACGACACCATCAAGGAGATCCGCGGCCTCGACGTCGCGATCACCACGACCGCCGCGACGGACGAGCAGGCAGAGGCGCTTCTGCGCGGCCTCGGCCTCCCGCTCGCCACCGAGGCCGGCAGGGAGTAAGGAGACCAGTGGCGAAGAAATCGTTGATCGCGAAGGCCGCGCGCCCCTCGAAGTACAAGGTGCGCAACTACAGCCGCTGCAACAAGTGCGGCCGTCCTCGCGCCGTGTACAAGAAGTTCGGGCTCTGCCGGATCTGCCTGCGCGAGCTCGCCCACCAGGGCGTGATCCCCGGCATGACGAAAAGCTCGTGGTGAGCCACGAGCTTTTCGTGGAACTTGACGTTTAGGAGAGAAATCATGATCGCGCCGCTCAACACCAAAGTTCAAGACCGAGAATCACACGGGATCGGTAAGTCATGCTGACCGATCCCGTGGCGGACATGCTCACGCGCATCCGCAACGCCAACAAGGCGCTGCACGACACCGTCGAGCTCCCGACCTCCAAGCTCAAGGAGGAGATCGCACGGATCCTCAAGGAGGAGGGGTACGTGCGCGACTACCATGTCGACGATCGCGAGCTGCCCTACAAGGTGCTCGTGATCGAGCTCAAGTACGGACGTGGGCGCGAGCGCGTCCTCACAGGCGTCAAGCGCATCTCCAAGCCGGGCCGCCGGATCTACGCCGGCAAGGACAGGCTTCCGCGTGTGCTCGGCGGCATGGGGACGGCGATCCTGTCCACGTCACGCGGCGTGATCACGAGCCGCACCGCCGAGCGCGAGGGAATTGGCGGCGAAGTCATCTGTTTTGTGTGGTGAGAAGGATCACCACACAAAACATGGGATATATGGACTTGAATATGAATACTAACTCTCAAAGTTCAGATCGGTTGTCCTCCGCCACGAGCGCATCGGGGACAATATGAGCCGCATCGGAAGACAACCGATCGAGGTTCCCGCCGGGGTCACCGTTCTGGTCGATCCGGGGCGTGTCACCGTGCACGGACCGAAGGGCGAGCTCCGCCAGGAGGTGCCCGCGCGCATGGCGATCGTCCAGGAGGGCGAGACGATCACCGTCACGCGCCCGACCGACCGCGGTCCCGACCGCGCGCTCCACGGCCTGACCCGCACGCTTGTCGCCAACATGGTCGAGGGAGTGACGAAGGGCTTCGAGAAGCGCCTCGAGATCCAGGGCGTGGGGTACCGCGCCGGCATGGCCGGATCGAACCTCGAGCTCCAGGTCGGCTACTCGCATCCGGTCCGGATCACGCCGCGCCAGGGAATCGAGTTCGAGGTGCCGGCGCCGACGCAGGTGATCGTGCGCGGCATCGACAAGCAGGTCGTCGGTCAGACCGCCGCCGAGATCCGCCGCGTCCGCCCGCCCGAGCCCTACAAGGGCAAGGGGATCCGTTACGAGGGCGAGTTCGTCCGCCGCAAGGTCGGAAAACGCGCATGATTGTCGCTTGCGCTCCCGCGGGTGGAAACCTCCGGTTTCCCCCCACGAGCCCCCCTTCCGACAGCTGGCAGATGGCGATGGGCGAGCACGGGCGGAGCCCGCACTCGCGATGCTTCGCTGTTCATTTGCGACCCGCGAAAGGGACTGAACAGGCATGAGTGCGCTTTCGGTTAGAGAGGCTCGGCTTCGGCGGCATCGGCGGGTGCGGGGGAAGATCACCGGCACTGCGGAGCGGCCGCGGCTCATGGTCTTCCGCTCCAACCGCGGCATCTTCGCGCAGCTCGTCGACGACTCCACCGGCAAGACGATTGCCGGCGCCAACTGGGTCGGCGTCAAGGTGAAGGGCGACAAGACCGCGCAGGCCCGCGAGGTCGGCAAGGCACTTGCCGCCGCCGCGAAGAAGGCCGGCATCGAAGCCGTCGTGTTCGACCGCGGCGGCTACCTGTACCACGGACGCGTGAAGGCTCTCGCCGAGGGTGCGCGCGAGGGAGGACTGAAATTCTGATGGCCGTTGACGTCGCTGAATCGAGAGAGCTGAAGGAGCGGGTCGTCGAGATCAACCGCGTCGCCAAGGTCGTCAAGGGCGGCCGGCGGTTCTCGTTCACGGCCCTGGTCGTGATCGGCGACGAGGTCGACCGCGTCGGTGTCGGCTACGGCAAGGCGCGCGAGGTCCCGCTCGCGATCTCGAAGGCGGTCGAGGACGCCAAGAAGAACCTCTTCTCGGTGCCCAAGCACGGCCAGACGATCACCCACGAGGTGCTCGGCCGCTTCGGTGCCGCCCGCGTGATGCTCCGCCCGGCGTCCCCCGGCACCGGCGTCATCGCCGGCGGCGGCGTGCGCGCCGTGCTCGAGCTCGGCGGCATCCGCGACGTGCTCGCGAAGTCGCTCGGGACGACGAACCCGATCAACATGCTGAAAGCGGCCGAGATGGCCCTTCGAGACCTGCGCCGGCCCGAAGAGGTCGCGCTCGCTCGCGGCAAGTCGATCCGCGACGTTCTTCCCGTGCCTCGCGTCGTAGCCTCCCAGGAGGCACCCGAGCCTGTCGCCGCGGTCGCGGCGGTGGACGCTGTGGTGGAGGAGACCGGCGATGGCGAGAGTTAGGCTGACCCAGGTCGGCAGCGGGATCGGCCAGTCCCCGAGGCATCGCGGAACGCTGCGCGCCCTCGGCCTCGGCCGGATCGGCAAGACGCGGGAGCACGACGAGACCCCGGTCCTCGCTGGCATGCTTCGTAAGGTGCGCCACCTCGTCAAGGTGGAGCAGATCTGATGGCCGCCGAGAACACGAACCCCGCCGAGCAGAGCCTCAGCCTCTCGAACCTGCAGCCTGCCCAGCCGCGCAAGGACCGCAAGCGGGTCGGACGCGGTCTCGGCTCCGGCAAGGGCCGGTACTCCGGCCGCGGCATCAAGGGCCAGAAGTCCCGTGCGGGCTCGCACCGCATGCGCGCCGGCTTCGAGGGCGGGCAGATGCCGCTCGCGATGCGCCTCCCGAAGCTCCGCGGGAACACGTCGCGCGACGCGATGCCGATCGGCCCGTTCCGGACCTACACCCAGCCGGTGAACGTCCGCGACCTCGACCGTTTCGAGGCCGGCGAGGAGGTCACGCCCGAGTCGCTCAAGGCGAAGGGCCTGATCCGCTCCGTCCGTAAGGACGTCAAGCTGCTCGGCGTCGGCGAGCTCACGAAGAAGCTCTCGATCACGGTCCACGGCGCCTCCGCGACCGCTCGCGAGAAGGTCGAGGCCGCCGGTGGCACGCTGACCCTCCTCAAGGAGCCGAAGGTCAAGAAGCGCAAGCATCGCAGTCACGCGCCGGCGGCCGATCTCGACGACACCGTCGACGAGGCCGGGGCGGAGGTTGCAGAGCCTGAGTCTGCAGAGCCCGGGGCCGCGGCCGAGACGCCCGAGCCCGAGAGCGAGGACTAGCTCTGCTTTCCTGGCTCGCCAACGCGTGGCGGGTTCCGGAGCTTCGGCGCCGGGTGATCTTCACGGCGATCGTCCTGGCCGCCTACCGGCTCGGATCCTGGATGCCGGCGCCGGGCGTCAACTCCTCGCAGATCTCGAGCCTCTTCGGTGGCGGTGTGCTCGGCCTGCTCAGCCTCTTCAGCGGCGGGGCGCTCGCCCGGTTCTCGATCTTCGCGCTCGGGATCATGCCGTACGTCACGGCGTCGATCATCCTGCAGCTGCTGACGCCCGTCCTCCCGACCCTCGAGCAGCTGAAGAAGGAAGGCGAGTCGGGCTACGCCAAGATCAACCAGTACACGCGGTACCTCACGGTCGCCCTCGCCGCTGCCCAGGCCGGTGGGTACGCATACCTCTTCCACCGCCAGGGCGGGCTGCAGCTCGACGCCGGCCGGCTCGTCCTGATCGTGCTCACGCTCACCGCCGGTACGACGCTCCTCATGTGGATGGGCGAGATGATCACCAAGCGCGGGATCGGCAACGGCATCTCGCTGCTGATCTTCGCCTCGATCCTGAGCTCCGCCCCCGCAGGGATCAGCGCCTGGGTCAACGGCGGGCCGGTCGAGAAGCTCTTCTTCCCGATCGTCGCGCTCTGCGTCGTCGTCTCGGTCGTCTTCGTGCAGGAGGGCCAGCGCCGCATCCCGATCCAGTACGCGAAGCGCATGGTCGGCCGCAGGCAGGCAGGCGGCGGCTCGACCTACATGCCGCTTCGGGTGAACATGGCAGGCGTCATCCCGGTCATCTTCGCGGCAGCGCTCCTCGCGTTGCCACAGACCCTCGGAGAGTTCGTCCCCAACACGCAGAACTTCATCAACACGCACTTCTCGCCGAAGTCGTGGACGTACCTCGGGGTCGAGGCGCTGCTCATCATCCTCTTCACGTTCTTCTACACGTCGGTGCAGTTCAACCCGGTCGACCAGGCCGACGAGCTGCGGAAGTACGGCGGCTACATCCCCGGCATCCGGCCCGGGCCGCCGACCGCGCTCTACCTCGACCGCGTGCTCGTGCGCCTGACGCTGCCCGGCTCGCTCTTCCTCGCGATCGTCGCGGTGCTGCCGTCGGTGTTCATCAACTACTTCAACTTCTCGCAGGCGACCTCCCGAGCGCTCGGAGGCACCTCGGTTCTGATCGTCGTCGGCGTCGCCCTCGACACCATGCGCCAGATGGAGTCCCAGATGATGATGCGCTCCTACGAAGGCTTCTTACGTTGATCCCTGGTCCGGAACGGGTGGCCCGGAGACTGGCCCGCCAGAGGTCGAGCGAAGCGTGAATTTGCTCGTGCTTGGCCCGCAGGGGGCCGGGAAAGGGACGCAGGCAAAGAGGATCGCAGCCGACTACGCGATCCCGCACGTGTCCACCGGAGACATCTTCCGGGAAGCGATCGCGGCCGGGACGAAGCTCGGCCGCGAGGTCGAGCCGATCCTCGCGAGCGGCGCGCTCGTCCCCGACGACATCACGATCGCGCTGATCCGGGAGCGGCTCTCCGACACCGATGCGCTGCACGGCTTCGTGCTCGACGGGTTCCCCCGCAACGCCGCGCAGGCGACCGCGCTCGACGACATGCTCGCGGCGATCGGCCGCTCCCTCGATGCGATCCTCTTCTTCGACCTCCCGGACGACGTCGCCACCGAGCGGATGCTCGGCCGCGCGATCGAGGAGAACCGGGCCGACGACACCCCGGAGGTGATCGCACGGCGGCTTGCGACCTACCACGCCGAGACCGAGCCGATCGTGGAGCACTACCGCGTCACGGGGAAGCTCGTCCCACTGCACGCCGAGCGCACGATCCCCGAGGTCTACGCCCAGGTCCAGTCGGCTCTGGACGAGCTGGAGGGCGCGGCTTGATCATCCGCAAGTCCGCGCACGAGATCGAGTTGATGGCCGCCGCGGGTGCGGTCGTCGCCGGCGCCCTCGCGCTGCTCGAGGAGCAGCTCGAGCCGGGAGTCTCGATGCGCGACCTCGACCGGATCGCCGACGAGTACATCGCCTCCCAGGGCGGCGTGCCGACGTCGAAGGGCTACAAGGGCTTCCCCGCGGCGACGTGCATCTCGCCGAACGCGATGATCGTCCACGGGATCCCGGACGACTACCGCGCCCGTGAAGGGGACATCGTCTCGTTCGACATCGGCGTCACCAAGGACGGGATGATCGCCGACTCCGCAGCCACGTTCGGCGTCGGCGAGATCTCACCCGAGGCGCAGCGGCTGCTCGATGTCTGCCGCGCCGCGCTCGAGGCGGGGATCGACGCCGCTCAGGTCGGCTCGGCGGTCGGCGACATCTCGGCCGCCGTCCAGACACTCGTGGAGGACGCCGGCTTCTCGGTCGTGCGCAGCCTCGTCGGCCACGGCGTCGGCAAGGCCTACCACGAGGATCCGCAGGTGCCGAACTTCGTCCTTCCCTACCGGGGCCCCGAGCTCGTCGAGGGGATGACGATCGCGATCGAGCCGATGATCACCGCCGGCGGCCCCGAGGTCTACGTTCACGACGACGAGTGGTCGATCTCGACCGTCGACGGCTCGCTGGCGGCGCATTTCGAGCACACCGTCGCGATCACCGCAGAAGGCCCCCGGGTGCTCACGAAGGCCGCGCCGGTCCTGGTACCATGACTCGCTCGCGGCGAAAGCCGTGTCTTTGTGTGTGCAGCCGGGAATTCGTGGCGAATGGGACAGTGTTCGTGGCGGATCGAGCAGTTCCGGGCCGCATGTTTCGTCGGATAGAGACCTGATAGGACGAGGGGGATTGGCCAGCAAGGAAGAGAAGATCGAGGTTGAAGGCGAGGTCACGGAGGCCCTGCCGAGCACGATGTTCCGCGTCAAGCTCGACGGAGGTCACGACGTACTCACGACGATCTCCGGGAAGATGCGCAAGCACTACATCCGCATCCTCCCCGGGGACAAGGTCAAGGTCGAGCTCTCGCCATACGATCTCACGCGCGGCCGAATCACCTACCGACACAGATCCTAGAAGCGCAGGATAGAGAAGGAATCAGCATGAAAGTACGTCCCTCAGTCAAAGCGATGTGCGACCACTGCCGCGTGATCAAGCGTCACGGCCGCGTGATCGTGATCTGCAAGAACAACCCCCGCCACAAGCAGAGGCAGGGCTAAACAGAATGATTTCAACCAGAGCCAGAACGGTAGGTAGGTAGGCATGGCGCGTATTGCTGGTGTCAACTTGCCGAACCAGAAGCGCCTCGAGGTCGGCCTCACCTACATCTTCGGGATCGGGCAGCCGAGCGCGCGCGACATCTGCGCCGCACTCGGGCTCTCCCAGGACACCAAGGTTCGCGACCTGACCGAGGACGAGGTCGCCAAGCTCCGCGACTACATCGACGAGCACTATCAAGTCGAAGGAGATCTCCGCCGGGAGCGCACCCAGGCGATCAAGCGGCTCTCGGAGATCGGCGCCTACCGCGGGCTCCGCCACCGTCGCGGCCTGCCGGTCAACGGCCAGCGGACGAAGACCAACGCGCGGACGCGCAAAGGCCCGAAGAAGACCGTCGGGCGCGGCAAGAAGGCCAAGTAATGGCTCCGCCTCGCAAAGCAGCGACCCGCGGCCGCACGCGCCGCCGCGTCCGCAAGAACATCGCGATCGGGCAGGCGCACATCAAGACGTCGTTCAACAACACCATCGTCGCGCTCACCGACCCGCAGGGAAACGTGATCGTCTGGGAGTCCGCCGGCTCGGCCGGGTTCAAGGGCTCGCGCAAGTCGACGCCGTTCGCCGCGCAGGTCACAGCCGACGCGGCCGCCCGCAAGGGGATGGAGCACGGCCTGCAGAAGGTCGAGGTCTTCGTCAAGGGCCCAGGCTCGGGACGCGACACGGCGATCCGCTCGCTCCAGGCGGCGGGGCTCGAGATTCTCGGCGTCAAGGACGTCTCGCCGCAGGCTCACAACGGCGTCCGCCCCAAGAAGCGGAGGCGTGTTTAAGGTGGCCCTTCCGGCGATGTCATCCGTGCTTGTGGCCCGCGATCACGCTGCGCGATGCTGCGTCCTCAGTCGTCCCGATAGCTCCACTATCGGGACTCCCTGCGTCCTTCCCTCGCTTGGTGCTCACGACCCACAAGCGCGGCGACACCACCGGAAGGACCACTAAATGGCAAGGGATCGTTCACCGAAGTGCAAGCAGTGCCGCCGCGAGGGGATGAAGCTGTTCCTCAAGGGCGAGCGGTGCCTGACCGAGAAGTGCGCGGTCGAGCGCCGCAGCTACCCGCCGGGTGAGCACGGCCGCGGTCGCATCAAGCAGTCCGAGTACCTGATGCAGCTGCGCGAGAAGCAGAAGGCCCGCCGCTACTACGGGCTCCTGGAGGCGCAGTTCCGCACCTACTACGAGAAGGCGAGCCGCCAGGGCGGCGTCACGGGCGAGAACCTGCTCCGCATCCTCGAGACGCGCCTCGACAACGTCGTCTACCGCCTCGGCTTCGCCGCCTCGCGCGCCCAGGCGCGCCAGCTCGTCCGCCACGGCCACTTCTCGATCAACGGGCGCCGGGTCAACATCCCGAGCTACGGTGTACGTCCGGACGATGTCGTCACGCTCAAGTCCGGCTCGCCGGCAGAGCAGGTCATTCGCGATGCGACCGACCTCACCGCAGCCGTCGCCCCGTGGCTCCAGGCCGATCACGAGGGCCTGACGGGGAAGGTGCTGAAGTGGCCGGAGCGCGACGAGATCGACACACCGGTGCAAGAGCAGCTGATCGTCGAGCTCTACAGCAAATAGGTTTCACCTATTTGCTTCGATAGAAGGACATAGATATTCCAAAGACCAAATGAAATCGCGTCCGCGATTTCATGAAGAAAGGACCGATTTTGGCTAGTCGCTCCATTGTCATGGACTTCCAGGTGCCGAAGATCACCCACGAGGAGGTCAAGGAGCACCGCGGAGTCTTCGTGATCGAGCCGCTCGACCGCGGCTTCGGCTACACGTTCGGCAACTCGCTGCGCCGTGTGCTGCTCTCCTCGCTCGAGGGCGCCGCAGTCACCTCCGTCAAGCTCGAAGGAGTCGCGCACGAGTTCACCACGCTTCCCGGCGTCCGCGAGGACGTCACCGACATCCTGCTCAACCTCAAGCAGCTCGTCTGCGTCCTCCACGGCGATTCGCCCGAGGTCGAGGTTCGCCTGACCGCGAAGGGCGAGGGCACGGTCACCGCCGCCGACATCGAATGCCCGGCAGACCTCGAGATCCTGAACCCGGAGCTCGAGATCGCCAACGTGTCGGCTAAGGGCCGGCTCGAGATCACCCTGACGATCGGCAAGGGCCGCGGCTACGTCCCCGCCGAGGGCAACCGTGGGCACGCGCACACCATCGGCGTGATCCCGGTCGACTCGATGTTCTCCCCGATCCGCCGCGTCGCCTACGACGTCGAGGCAGCTCGTGTCGGGCAGCGCACCGACTACGACAAGCTCATCCTCGACGTGACGACGAACGGCTCGATCGACCCGAAGGACGCGATCGCCCAGGCGGCCGAGATCCTGATCCGCCAGCTCGCGATCTTCACCGACCTCGACAAGATCGAGGGCTTCGGCGTCGACTCCCCCGCGCTCGACGGCGGAGCGATGGTCGACGTCTCGCTCGCGCACGGGATGGAGAACTTCCCGATCGAGGAGCTCGAGCTCGGCGTCCGCTCGTACAACTGCCTGAAGCGGGTCGGCATCGAGACGATCGGCGATCTCGTCACCAAGACCGAGAACGAGCTCGCCTCGATCCCGAACTTCGGGAAGAAGTCGATCGAAGAGGTCAAGGAGACGCTCGGCCAGCACGGCCTGCGGCTCCGTGGCGACAACGGCAGCTCGATCGAGTAGGAACGCAATGCGTCATCAGCGCACCGGCAAGAGACTCGGCCGCGACTCGGCCCATCGCAAGGCGCTCTACGCGAACCTTGCCGGCGCGCTGATCGAGCACGGCCGCATCCGCACGACGATCACGAAGGCGAAGGCGGTCAAGCCCCTCGCCGAGCAGATGATCACGCTCGGTCGGCGCGGCGACATCCACGCCCGGCGCCAGGCGGTCGCGGTGCTGCGCTCGAAGGACATCGTCCACAAGCTCTTCGACGAGATCGGCCCGCGCTTCGCCGACCGCCCTGGCGGCTACTCCCGCATCGTCAAGCTCGGGCCGCGCCCGGGCGACGCCGCGGAGATGGTCTACCTCGAGCTGATCGACGAGCCGCACGTCCCGCGCGAGCGCCCCGCAGCCTCGGCTCCGGCGGCGGTCGTTGCAGAGTCCGAGGCTCTCGACGACGTGGATGCTGCTGCCGAGGCTGAGCCGGTCGATGAGGCTGACCCGGTCGATGAAGCTGAGCCGGCGGCCGCAGAGCCCGCCGCTGCGAACGATGAGCCCTCAGAGGCGGAGCCGGCGGCCGAAGCCGAGACGGCGGAGCCCGAGGCGGTCGAAGCCGAGCCTGCTGCCGAGCCCGAGGCCTCCTCGGAGCCGGACGCCGGCGAGCCGGCCCCTGAAGCCTGACACCGGCTAGGCCGTTGCGCCGAGGGCGGCGCTGACCGCGACGATGATGCCTCCGGCAAGCGAGACAGCCGCGAGCGAGGTCGTGAAGCTGCTCGAGAAGAAGCGTGCGCGCAGGACGGCGAGGGCGACGAGCTCGAACGTCACGACGAGGAGGGCGGTTACGAGCGCCGCGTGGTAGGACGGGATCAGGAACGGCAGCGAGTGCAGGATCCCGCCCACGAATGTGCCGCCCCCGGTGATGCCGCCGCGGACGATCGGGTTACCGCGGCCCGTGAGCTCTCCCGTGTCCGAGAGGCCCTCCGAGAACGCCATCGAGATCCCGGCCCCGATCGAGGTTGCGAGGCCGCCGACGAAGGCGTAGAACGGCTTGTGGCTGATCAGCGCGATCGAGAAGATCGGCGCCAGGGTGGAGAGCGAGCCGTCGATCAGCCCGACCATGGCCGGCTGGACCCGCTGGAGCAGGAAGTCGCGCGACTCGCTCAACTATTTAGAGTGTATCAAATGGATTGCAAGCTCATAGAACATAAGGCAATCCTGACAAGCGAGGTCAGGAGTGGCTGACATCCGGCTCAAGCTAACGATCGCCTACGACGGAACGGCCTTCCGCGGGTGGGCTCGCCAGCCGGGCGAGCGAACCGTCGAGGGCACGCTCACAGCCGCGCTCGAGACGGTCTTCCCGGGCCATCGAGGCCTCGCGGTCGCCGGACGCACCGACGCGGGCGTGCACGCGTTCGCGAACGTCGTCACGGTCGACGTCGACGGCGGGCCGCCACCCGAGGCCGCAGCCGAGGCGCTGAACGCGTGGCTCCCCGCCGATGTCGCGATCCTCGCGAGCTCGGCGGCGCCCGAGGGCTTCCACGCGCGCCATTCGGCCCGGTCGCGCTCGTACCGGTATCGCATCTGGCGAGGCCGGGCTCGCTCGCCGTTCGAAGCGAACCGCTCGCTCTGGTACCCGCGTCCGCTCGATCTCGGGCGCCTCGGCGAGGCGGCGGAATGTCTCCCCGGCGAGCACGACTTTCGTGCGTTCACGCCGACCGACACCCAGCACGCGGTCTTCGTGCGCCGGATCGAGGCCGCCCGCTGGCACGACCGGGGCGAGACCGTCGAGCTCGAGATCACCGCCGACTCGTTTCTGCGCCATATGGTCCGAACGCTCGTGGGGACGATGCTCGAGCGCGAGCCGGCCGAACTAGCCGGGCTCCTCGCCGGCGCGCCACGCTCTGCCGCCGGCCCCACCGCGCCCGCCTGCGGCCTGTACCTCGTCAGCGTCGCCTACGACGGCGAGCGGGCGCCCGACTCCAGCGGGGAGGCGTAGACGAGCTCTCCGAGCCGTTTGAGCCACCCCAGCCGTTCGAGCGACGCGACCCACCGAGTCCCCGGCCGCGCGCCAGGCCCGAACCCAGTTTGTGTTGCATGTTGCAAAGCCGTCTCGGTTGCGAGCTTCGGCGCAAGAACGTGGCGTGCAACACAAGGGTGGCCTTGACGTGGCGGCGCGCATGGTGGGACGAGGCGGGAGACGAGGTGGCTACGATCGGTCGCGTGCGCTTTCCTGTCGTCCTCTTCGATCTCGACGGCACCGTGGTCGACTCCGGCGGGATCATCCTCGCCTCGATGCGCCACGCCACGCGCTCGGTGCTCGGGCGTGAGATCCCCGACGAGGCGCTGATGGCCGCCGTCGGTGGGCCGGGCCTGGAGGCGCAGATGCTCCAGTTCGCGGGCGCCGAGCACCTCGACGAGCTCGTCCGCGTCTACCGGGCCCACAACGAGCCGCTGCACAGCGAGCTGCGCCTGTGCCCCGGCATGGGCGAGGTGCTCGCCCGGCTCGACGAGGAGGGTCGCACGCTCGGCCTCGTCTCGGCCAAGCGCCGCGTGACGATCGAGCTTGCCTTCGCCGCGACGGGGATCGGGCCGTTCTTCGACGTCGTCGTCGGCGGCGACGAGACCGCGCGCCAGAAGCCCTTTCCCGATCCACTCTTGCTTGCCCTCGAACGTCTGGAGGCGGCCGCCTCGGGCGCCGTCTACGTCGGCGACTCGCCCTTCGACATGGCTGCGGCGCGCGCCGCAGGGCTGTACGCGATCGGCGTGACCTGGGGCGGCGTGCACGATCGCGACCTGCTCGCGGACGCCGACGTGGTCGTCGACAACGCCGAGGAGCTCGTTGCCGTCCTCTGATCTCTCCGCCCGCGCCGCGGAGCTCCGTGCACGGCTCACACGCTGGGGCTACGAGTACCACGTCCTGGACGAGCCCAGCGTCTCCGACGCGGAGTACGACCGAAGCTACGACGAGCTCGTCCAGATCGAGACCGCCCAAGCGGGCCTCGTCACGCCCGACTCCCCCACCCAGCGGGTCGGGGCGCCGCCCTCCGACCGGTTCGTGAAGGTGCGGCATCTCGAGCCGATGGGATCGCTCGAGAAGGTCACGACCGCCGAGGCGCTCGAGAAATGGGCCGAGGACGTTCGCAAGCGCCTCGATGCGGCCTCCGACGGCGACGAGCCGGTGGCGTACGTGATCGAGCCGAAGATCGACGGCCTCGCGATCAACCTCACCTACGAGAACGGCATCCTCGTCCGCGGCGCGACGCGAGGCGACGGCATCCAGGGGGAGGACGTGACGACCAATCTCCGCACGATCGACACGGTCCCGCTGCGCATGCTCGGCGACGAGGCGCCGGCCCTGCTCGAGGTGCGAGGCGAGGTGTACCTGCCGATCTCGGGCTTCCGCGAGCTGAACGAGCGGCTCGTGGGAACCGGGCAGAAGCTCGCTCCGAACCCCCGCAACGCGGCTGCCGGCTCGCTGCGGCAGAAGGACTCGTCGATCACCGCCTCCCGGCCGCTTGCGACGTGGGCCTACGGCGTCGGGCGGCGGGAAGGCCTCGAGTTGACGTCCCACTGGGAGACGCTCGCATGGCTGCGGGAGCACGGCTTTCGCACGAACCCGTTTGCGGAGCGGCTCGACTCGATCGAGGCGGTTGCGAAGGCCTGCACCGACTGGGAGCGCCGCCGAACGGACCTCGACTACGAGATCGACGGGATCGTGATCAAGGTGGACTCCTACGCCCAGCAGGCGGTGCTCGGTGCGCTCCACTCTCGTCCGCGCTGGGCCCGCGCGTTCAAGTGGGCGCCGATGACCGCGGAGACGAAGCTGCTCAAGATCATGATCCGCGTCGGGCGCACCGGCGCGCTCAACCCCTGGGCCGTGCTCGAGCCGGTGCAGGTCGGAGGCGTGACGGTCTCTCGCGCCACGCTCCACAACGAGGAGGACATCAACCGCAAGCAGATCCGCGAGGGCGACACCGTCATCGTGCAGCGGGCAGGCGACGTGATCCCGCAGGTCGTCGGACCGGCCGGCCCCCACGCGCGCGGCACGCACGAGTTCCGGATGCCCACCCACTGCCCGCTCTGCGGCACGGCGATCGTCAAGCCCGAGGGCGAGGCGATCCACCGCTGCCCCAACCGGGCCTGTCCGTCGCGAGGGCTCGAGACACTGATCAACTGGGTGGGCGCCGCCGCGGACATCGACGGGGTCGGCGAGCAGTTCATCCGGCGCCTCTGGGACGAGGGGCTCGTCCGCTCGCTCCCGGAGCTCTACCGGCTCACGACCGAGGCGCTGCTGGGGGTCGAGGGGTACGGCGAGATCTCGGCGACGAATGCGATCGCCTCGATTCAGGCGTCAAAGGATGTCCCCTTCAGGCGGGTGCTCTTCGGGCTCAACATCCCCGACGTCGGGTGGGTGACCGCCCAGAACCTGGCCCGGCACTTCGGGAGCGTCGACCGGCTCATCGCAGCCACGCCCGAGGAGCTCGTCGAGTGCGAGGGCATCGGGCCCGAGCGTGCCGAGGCGATCGCCGAGTGGTTCGCGGACGGGGACAACCTCGCGCTGCTCGCGGAGCTGCGCGAGCTCGGGCTCGTCTTCGAGTCCGATGAGGCCGACAGGCCGAAGGAGGGGCCGCTCACCGGCCGCCAGTACGTGATCACCGGGACGCTCGAGTCGATGACTCGCGAGGAGGCCACCGCCGCGCTCGAGGCGCTCGGGGCGAAGGTCTCCGACAGCGTGTCCAAGAAGACGACCGCCGTGTTCGTGGGCGAGAGCCCCGGCGCTTCGAAGCTGACGAAGGCGGAAGGCGCCGGCGTGCCGCAGCTGAGCGAGGCCGAGCTCCGTTCGCTGCTCGCGGCCGGCTGAGAGGCCGTCAGCTCTCGACGAGCTTTGCGATCAGCGCTTCGGCGACGCCGTCCTCCGCCTCGTGGGCGGCGGTGTAGTCGACCGGCTGGCCGTTCTCGATCGCGACGAACGCGTACTGCTCGCCGATGTAGCCGGAGAGGGCCGAGGCGATGTCCGTCGTGCCGGTCTTCCCCCGCAGCAACCCGCGATTCGGGTTGTCCGGGAGACGGTACTCGAGCGTCCCGACCTGACCTGCGACGGCAAGGGAGTTCCACACGACCGATCGCATCGCCGGGTTGTTCCAGATGTGCACGAGGATCCCGGCGAGCTCCTGGCCGGTGACGCGATCCTCCCGGGAGAGCCCGGATCCGTCGACGACGCGCACGCCCTCGAGCGGAATGCCCGCCGCGGCGAGGTCGCGAGTGACGACGGCAGCCCCGGCGGCTGTCGTGCCCTTGCCGTAGGCGTGCGCGCCGAGTGCCTTGAGCACCATCTCGGCCGTGAAGTTGTCGCTGTAGTGGTCCATGAACTCGATCACCTGCGAGAGCGGATCGGAGTAGATCGTCGCGAGGGCCGGCGAGGCGGGCGCCGCCCGTCCAAGGATCGCGCTGCGGGCGATGATGCCGCGCGCGCGCAGCATGCGGTCGAACGTCGCGGCCGCCGCCAGTGCCGGATTGGCGACCAGCCGCCCGTTGCGCGCGGCACGGTCGACGACGAGGCCCGAGAGCGGCGGTGACTCGATGCCGGCAAACGAGGCGAGCCATCCGGGCGCGACCCGGTTCGAGTCGAAGACGGAGGCGTCACCGACGATGTCGCCGGTGACCGTCCGGATGCCTTCGCGCCAGAGGATGTTGACGAGTCTCTTGAGCCCGCGCGAGGTCAGCGACGGGTCGCCCGAGCCCCTGAGGACGAGCTGCCCCTCCCAGGTGCTGCCGACGCGCTTTCCCTCGCCGAGCACTGTCGTCGGAAAGCGGTACGACGCCCCGAGCTCCTGGAGCGCCGCGAACGTGACCCCGAGCTTCTCGTTCGAGGCCGGCTCCAGCGAGAGCCCGGCGTTGTGGGCGAAGACGACCTGCCCGGAGGGAAGGTCGAGCACGACCGCGGTCGAGGCGCTCGAGACGACGCCGGGGACCTCGAACGTCGCGGCCAGCCGCCGGTCGAGGCCTGCCGTCGTCATCCGCGTGCCGGTGTCGGCGCTCGCGGCCGCTACCGCAGAGGCCGCGAGCACGGCTGCCAGGAGAAGGGTGCGGAGACGCATCTGGAGAGTCTTACGAGCCGACCGGCCGCCGTCCTTCCTTTGTCGCGTCCGTCAGGCCCCCTTAGGCAAGGCCCGAGCGCACCGCGAATACCGCCGCCTGGATCCGGTTCTCGAACTGGAGCTTCATCAGGATGTTCGAGATGTGGTTCTTCACCGTCTTCGGGCTGATGTGGAGCTCGGCGGCGATCTGCGCGTTGTCCTGGCCCGCGGCGATCAGCCGCAGCACCTGCATCTCACGATCGGAGAGCTGGGCCGGCGCGGTCTCCTCCCGCGGCTCCGGGCCCGTCGCGCGCAACCGCTGCAGCACCTTTGCCGCGATCACCGGCGAGACCAGGGACTCTCCTTCGGCCGCCGCGCGGATGCCCGCGAGGAGCTCGGTGATCGTGGCGTCCTTCAGCAGGTAGCCGCAGGCGCCGGCCATGATCGCGTCCATCACGTCGGCGTCCTCGTCGGAGGCAGTGAGCACGAGGACGCGGCTCGTCGGGGCCACGATCGCCATCTGGCGGATCGCCTCGACCCCGCTGATCCCGGGCATGTTGAGGTCCATCACCACGACATCGGGAGCGCTCGAGCGGACCTCGGCGAGCGCGTCGGCGCCTGTCTGTGCCTCGCCCACGACGTCGACCCCTGCCTCCTCGAGCTGGGCCCGCAGCCCGGCTCGGAACAGGTGGTGGTCATCGACGAGGAGCACGCGCGGCAACACCTCGGGTCCCTCCTCCTGCAACTCGATCAGCTCGGCTTCGTGCCCGGTTGACACCTCGGATGCTAGTGCATCCAACTGGCGGCAAGACGCTAGTCGACCGAGATCGTGACGGTACGCCGTCCCCACGCGATCGCCTGGGCCGCTGACGGGAACCAGAGGTCGATCGTCGAGCCCACGATCGACCCTCCGGTGTCGGCGGCGATCGCCTCGCCGTAGCCCGGGATGACGATCCGGGTGCCGAGAGGGATCACCGACGGATCGACTGCCGCGATCCCCCACCCGACCGGCAGCCCGGTCGAGGTGCGGCCTCCCAGGTCGTACCCGGTCGCCACGACGGTCAGCGTCCGCGAGCCCGGGATCTGCGGCGCCTGCAGGGCCGGGGCTGCGACGGGATCCGTCGTCGGCACTGCCGTGGCGGCCTGCTGGGCTCTCGAGGTCGCACTCGCGGTGATCGACTCGGCCTTGACGCTTGCCGCCTGCGCCTGGGAGGTGAGGGCTGCGATCTGCCGAGCGTCGGATGACCGCTGCCGGGAGAGCTCGTCGACGTACGCGGAACGCGCGCCCCGCAGCTCCTGGAGCTGGGTCACCGTGGCAGAAGCCTCGAGGGTCGCGGCCGCCAGCGCGCGGTGACGAGCGGCGAGCCCGTGGGAGAGCGCGGTGAGATGCCGGCGCGACGAGCGGACCTGGCCGAGCACGTCCGCGTTCGAGGCCGCGACCTTGTTGACGTCGTCGAGCTGGGTCAGCGCATCGCCCAGCGAGGCGGAGCCCATCAGGATGTCGAGCGAGGTCGTGGTGCCGTGGTCATAGATGAAGCGCAGCCTGGAGGCGAGGCGCTGCTGTGAGAGCCGGGTGTCGAGCTTCGCGAGTCGTTGCTCCCGCAGCAGCCAGCGCCGCTGCTGCTGGAGCTTCTGCATGTCGGTGCGTAGCGCCGCCAGCCTGCCCTCGGCGCTCGTCAGGCGCGCGTCGAGCGAATAGAGCTGCAGGACAGCCGCACGCGACTTCGACGCCAGGTTCGCATCGTCGGCCTGGAGCCGTCCGATCGCGCTCGAGGGCCCGGTGGCGCGCGCCGGCGTGATCGCGAGCAGGCAGAAGCCTGTCGTCGCGACCATGATCGATCCCCACCTCCCCTTGAAGGGCCCGAGCAAGGGGAGGACCGTACCACACGAACGATCGATTTTCGACCACCAGGACCATAGATATGACAATGTTTCGACAGTTTCGTGGCCCTGGCCGGTTGCCCGGTTCCGAACAGATTGCTAACGTCCGCCACTCGTGACGTGCCGGCCCCTACCGGTGCGCCAGTCCGGAAGCGTGTCGCGGCGGGGGAGAGCGGGACGAGGGCTGGCGCCGTACGTGCTGCTCGCGGTCATCGCGGCGCTCACCCTGACGACACAAGCTGTCGCCACCCCTTCACCGACCATCGCCGCCAAGCAGGCCGAGGCCCGGCAGGTCGTCGCCGAGATCAACGCGCTCAACGCGAGCCTCGACCGCTCCGACGAGCTCGTCAACCTCGCCACTCTCAAGCTCGACCAGGTACGCGCCGGGATTCGCGCGAACCGGCGCGAGCTGATCGTCGCCCGGCACAACCTCGCGAGGAGCAGGAGGACGATCGCCTCCCGCCTCGTGAACATGTACTCGAGCGGCTCCACCTCGACACTCGACGTGATCCTGGGCGGGCAGAACGTGGGTGACATCCTCAACCGGATCGACACCGCCGACCGCGTCTCGTCGATCGAGGCGCAGGTCGCGAACCAGGTGGTCACCTTCAAGCGGGCGGTGCTTCGCAACCGCCGGGAGCTCGCGATCGAGAAGAGCCAGGTCCTGCGGCTAGCCGCCCAGCGCGCGGCCGAGCAGAACGCGATCGAGGTCAGGCTCGGCGAGCGCCGGACGTTGCTGAGCTCGCTCGACGGCGAGGTCGCCCGGCTGATCGCGGCCCAGCAGGCTGCGGCGATAGCAGCTGCGCGCACCAACCGGCTCCAGGTCGCCGACGCCCAGAGCCAGGCCTCCCAGGCGTTCGCGGACGCGACCGTCGGAGCGAGCGCCTCGACGCCCGAGGGAGCCGCGATCGTGCCGCCGTCGAGCTACACCGGCGTCGTCGGAGTCGCGATGAACTACCTCGGCGTCCCCTACTCCTGGGCAGGCGCCTCGCCGAGCGGGTTCGACTGCTCGGGGCTCGTCATGTACTCCTACGCCCAGGTCGGTGTCTCGCTCCCGCACTCCTCGTACGCGATGTGGAACGTCGGCACGCCGGTGCCGCGCGACCAGCTCGAGCCGGGCGACATCGTCTTCTTCGACGGGCTCGGTCACGTCGGGATCTACATCGGCGGCGGGGAGTTCGTCCACGCGCCGCACACCGGCACGGTCGTGCAGGTCTCGAGCCTCGACTCGGGCTCCTACGCCGGCTCTTACGACGGCGCACGCCGCGTATAGCGCGGGGGAACCAACCAGGTTCCCCCGCGAGCCCCCTCCTCCGCTGTGGTGCCTCTCCCGCTCCGGCCTCCCGCCGGGCCAAGCCCGGCTCCGGCGACGGGATGTTGTGCGATCCGAGGATCCGCTCGGAAGCCGTACGGGCGCCGTTGTTTCCGGCACATCTGCGTTGATGGTTCGGTGGACGTAGTGCCTGGTCCTTAGCTCGGCTTCGCCTCGCTAAGTCCGCGATCGGTTTGGCGCTGGCCCGAAGAGCGGTATGTCCTCTGCAGGAGGGAGATGAGGTTCGGCGAAAACCGGTTTCCCGGCGTTTCGCTTCCCTACACTTTTCCCATGCGCACAACCTGGAACGGATCGATCAGCTTCGGGCTCGTCAGCATCCCGGTGGGGCTTGCACCGGCGACGGCCTCCTCGGCGCGGCAGTCGGACGTTCAGTTCAAGCTTCTGCACCGCGAGTGCCTGACGCCGATCAAGCAGAAGCGCTGGTGCCCGGTGCACGACGTCGAGCTCTCGCCTGACGAGATCGTCCGCGGCTGGGAGGTGGCGAAGGGGCAGTTCGTCCCGGTCGAGGACGCCGAGCTGGAGGCGCTCGAGAGCTACGACACGTCGCGGTCGATCGAGATCCGGCAGTTCGTCGCCGCAACCGAGGTCGACCCGGTCTACTACGACCGCACCTACTTCCTCGTCCCGGCCGCGACCGAGGCGCAGCGCAGGCCGTATGCGCTCCTCGTCGAGGCGATGCGAGAGGCCGGGGTCGTCGGGATCGGCGCGTTCGTGCTGGCCGGCAAGGAGAAGCTCTGTCTGATCCGCCCCAAGGGCCAGGCGCTCGCCCTCGAGACGCTCTTCCTCGCCGAGGACGTCCGGAGCCAGGAGGAGATCGACGAGCCGATCGCCGCGACCGGTGTCAAGAAGGAGGAGCTCGCGCTCGCCAAGCAGATCATCTCGGGGCTCGCAGGCGAGTTCGATCCCACCGAGCTGCGCAGCGACTACCGCGCCAAGCTGAGGGAGCTGCTCGAGGCCAAGCTCGACGGGCACGAGCTGCCCGAGGCGGCTGCCGAGGCTGACGATCTCGCCCCGGTCGTCGACCTGATGGAGGCGCTGCGAGCGTCGGTCGCGGCCTCGCAGAGCTCTCGCGGCAACGGAAACGGCGGCGCCGAGCAGGCCAAGCCGGCCTCCCGCCGCAAGCGCACGACCGCCGCCAAGTAGAGCTCGGGCGCGGCGGCCGCGCGAGGATCGATGGGTCTAGTGCTGGGCCGTCCCTAGTGCTGGGCCGGTAGCGCGTTGATGTGCGCGAGTTGCGCCTGGAACAGGGTCTTGTCGATCTTGCCGTGGTAGATCGGCACATGCTCCTCGTGACAGATGCGGATCACTTCGGCCTGCTCCATGCCGACCTCCTTCGAAAGCTCCTCAGGCGTCAGATGATTGGCCATCTCGCTCCTCTCGTCGTGGCACAAAAAAGCCCGCCGCGCTCAAAGCGCCGACGGGCTGGTCTCTTCGCAGGGCTCCCCACGACAGGCATCGTTACGCGCCTCGTCCTTCTAGGGGCCTGCTCATCACCAGGAACCATAATCGACGGACCGGGCGTGCGGCAAGCTCGCCGGGGGACGGGGCAGACCGAGCCGGTACGATTGGCCCGCTCGGGGTGTGGCGCAGCCTGGTAGCGCGCTCCGTTCGGGTCGGAGAGGCCCCCAGTTCGAATCTGGGCACCCCGATAGCGCTGGCGGGGGAGAACGTCCGGTTCTCCTCCGCCCGTCGCTCGAGGCGATAGGCGCTCTATCCTCGGACGATGGCCGACGAGTCTCTGCCCTCGCTGCGGGCGATCATCTTCGACGTCGACTTCACGCTCGCGCGCCCGGGGCCTGACCTCGGGCCCGGCGGGTACCGCGAGCTGGGGCGCCGCTACGGCCTCGAGCTCGACGTGGACAAGTACGAGGCGGCAAGGGAGGCCTCGTTCGCGGCGGTGGAGCGCCATCCGGAGCTCGATCACGACGAGGAGATCTGGGTGCGTTTCACCGAGCGGATCATCGTCGGCATGGGTGGGAACGGGGAGACCTATAGCGCCGCGGTCGAGATGGAACGCCGCTGGGTGCACGCGGCCCATTTCGAGCTCTACGACGATGCGATCCCGGCGCTGCAGTCGGTTCGCGCGCACGGTCTCAAGATCGGCCTCCTCTCGAACTCCTCGCGCGACCTGGGTGAGTTCGTCGGTCATCACGGCCTCGAGGTCGACGCTGCGTTGACGTCGCATGCGCACGGGAAGACGAAGCCGCACGAGTCGATCTTCCGGGCGCTGCTCGCACTGCTGGAGGCTGCTCCCGACGAGGCGGTGATGGTGGGAGACACGCCCCATGAGGACGTGGAGGGTGCACGCGCCATCGGGATGCGGGCGATCCTGGTCGATCGCGCCCGCCGCTACCCGGAGTTCGAAGGCCGGCTGGACGGCCTCGAAGGCCTGCCGGCGGCGCTAGGGCTCGAATAGGCTTGCTCGCATGGGACGGCCGAACGTGTTCTCACCGGAGTTCGACCACTCCTCGGAGCGGGAGGGCTACCGCTGGCGGTCCGCTCGCGTGGGCCGTGCGGTAGGCGCGGAGCAGATCGGCGGGACGGTGTACGAGCTTCCGGCCGGCGAGCGCTCGTTTCCGTTTCACTTCCATCACGGGTTCGAGGAGTGGCTGATCGTGCTCGACGGCACGCCCGTGTTGCGGGACCCGTCGGGGGAGAGGGAGCTTCGACGGGGGGACGTCGTCTGCTTCCCGGTCGGGCCGGACGGCGCCCATCAGCTTCGCGGCCCAGGGACGGTGCTGATCGTCTCGACGGGCGGCTCGCCCGAGACGATCGAGTATCCCGACAGTGGCAAGGTGGGCGTGTCGCCGCCGCGGAAGGTCTTCCGCCTTGCGGATGCGACCGACTACTGGGACGGCGAATGAGCGTCGAGGTCAATCTGTTCGACGTTCCCAGGGAGCGCGGCGACACCGACCCGCCGGGCTACCGGCCGGCGGTTGCCCGGATCGGCCCGCTCGTCGGCGGCTCGGCTCTCGGGATGTCGGTGTACGAGCTCGCGCAGGGCGAGAGCATCTGCCCGTATCACTACGAGTACCCCGGCGAGGAGTGGCTCGTCGTTCTCGAGGGAACGCCGGTCCTTCGTGACCCCGACGGCGAGAGCACTCTCGCGCCCGGTGACCTCGTGTGCTTCCCAGCCGGCCCCGCCGGCGCCCACAAGATCACCAACCGCGCCGAGGGCCGCGCGCTCGTCGCGATGCTCGCAACCAAGGATCGCCCGGCGATCGCGGTGTACCCGGACTCCGGCAAGCTCGGCATCTGGGCGGGCGACGGCGACCTGGACCTGATCCTCCCAAGAGCCGCCGCCGTCGACTACTGGCACGGCGAAGCCTGACCCGTCCCGAGGGGCCAACAACCGGGGACAGTCCCCATCGCCGCCGTGCCGGGCCGATTGGGGACAGACCCCGACGGTGCGCGTCGGGCCGAGCTGGGGTCTGTCCCCAGGATTGGCCCTAAGGGCCGATGCGCGAGCGGCGGCTCGGCGTTAGGTTGGCTCTATGGCACGGATTCCTCGTTCCGCGTTGCCGCCGGCGGGCGTCTACCACATCACGTCCCGTGGGGTTGCCCGGTGCGAGATCTTCCTCGACGACTCGGATCGAGCGTCTTTCGTCGCGCTAATGCGGCGGGCCGTAAACCGCTGGCACTGGAAATGCCACGCCTACTGCCTGATGGGAAATCACTACCACCTCATCATCGAAACTCAGCTTGAGCGATTGTCGCGAGGTTGCCACGAGTTGAACGGCGCTCACGCACAGCGGTTCAACCGGCGCCACCGAAGGGTCGGGCACCTGTTCCAGGATCGGTTCCACGCACGGGTGATCCGGGACGACGAGCACCTCTCGAACGCCTGCGCGTACGTCTGGGACAACCCGGTTCGGGCCGGTCTGTGCGCCGAACCCCACGAGTGGAACTGGAGCGGACGGCTCGCCTCAGGACCTCGCGTGAACAGCTGAAAGCGCCGGCGCCCAGGAGCAGATCGGCGAGACCTCGCCGCGCGCGCCGTTCAGCTTCCGATATCCGAGCGCATTCTCGGCCTGCATCATCTTGTGGATCTGCGTCGTGCCCTCGTAGATGATCGGCGCGCGCGCGTTGCGGAAATACCTCTCGATTCCCACCTCGGCGCTGTAGCCGTACGACCCGAACACCTGGATCGCGAGGTGCGCGGCCTCGAACGCCGACTCCGTCGCATGCCACTTCGCGAGCGACGTCTCCCGTGTCGAGCGCTTCCCCTCGTTCTTCATCCAGGCCGCCTGCATCACGAGCAGCTTCGACGTCTCGTACCCGAGCACCATCGTCGCGATCATGTCCTGGACGAACTGATAGCGCCCGATCTCGCTTCCGAACGTCTCGCGCTCGCGCGCGTACTCCACCGAGCGCTCGAGGCACGCCCGGACGACCCCGCAGGCCCCGGCTGCGACCGTGAACCGGCCGTGATCGAGAGAATGCATCGCGATCTCGAACCCCTGTCCCTCCTCGCCGATCCGGTTTTCCTCGGGCACCTCGACGTTCTCGAAGAAGAGCTCCCCGGTGGAGCCGGCCCAGATCCCGAGCTTGTTCTCCTGGTCGCGTGAGGTGAACCCGGATGTGCCCTTCTCGAGCAGGAACGCGGTGATCCCCTTGTGCCCGGCGGCCGGATCGGTCTTCGCGAAGACGAGGGCGTGGTCGGCCACCGTCGCGTACGAGATCCAGTTCTTCTGCCCGTTCAGGACGTAGACGTCTCCTTCCCGGCGCGCGGTCGAGCGCATCGCAGCCACGTCCGAGCCGGCGCCCGGCTCCGTGAGGCCGAAGCACGCCAGCTTCGTTCCGCTCGCCTGCGGCGTGAGCCAGCGCTGCTTCTGCTCCTCCGAGCCGTATTTGAGCAGCGAGAGCGAGTTCAATCCGACATGCACGGAGATCAACGTCCGGAACGCCGCCTCGCCGCGCTCGATCTCCTCGCACGCCAGCGCCTCCGCGACGAAGTCGAGGCCGGCCCCGCCGTACTCCTCGGGGATCACGATCCCGAGGATCCCCAGCTCGGCCATGCCCTCGATCAGCGAGAGGTCGAGCTTGTGGTCGATGTCGTTCTGCACCGCGACGGGCAGGACGCGATCGTCCACGAAGGCGCGGACGGTCTCCTGGAGGAGTCGCTGCTCGTCGGTGAGCTCGAAATCCACGGGTCTAGCCTAGAGACTCCATAGCCCCACGGTGTCGATGTGCGGCCTGTCCGATCGAGCCGGCACCGATTCGCATCCCCAATCGATACGACACGCGGAGAATCACGGCGACCACGAGAGCGCGCCGATAAGATTTCGCCGACGTGAGCGCCCGCGCTCCCTCGTCCGCACGCCAGGCTCGGCGGGCCGCCCCTCCGGTGGTCCGCACCGGTCACGTGAAGGCCCTCGCGGCCTCCGCGGGTCTTGTCGTGGCCGCGATCGGCGTCGGGATCGCTTTCGGGGGCTCCCCCGGGAAGCTCGCGGCCGGCACGCACATCGCCGGCGTGGACGTCGGCGGGCTGACCACGCGGCAGGCGCAGGCGCTGCTCTCGTCCAGGAGCGCGAGCCTCGCGCACGTGCCGGTCACCTTCGTCGCAGGGACGCAGAGCTTCTCGATCCGCCCGGACGAGCTGAGCGTGACCTCCAACTGGGCGCAGGCTGTCGCCGCCGCCGCATCGCAGGGTGACGGCGTCGACGTCGTGCGCGGCTTCAGGCGGCTCGCCTTGCGCTTCTCCCCCGTGAACATCGTCCCGAAGACCCGGGCCTACACCGCGGCGGTCAACTACGAGGTCGGCCTGATCGCGGACAAGGTCGACCAGCCGGACCGCCCGGCCCGCCTCGTCCGGCACGGAGCCCAGGTCGACGTGATCCCGGCGAAGGCCGGGAACGTGCTCGATCGCAAGTCGGCGGAGAAGATCGTGATCGCTGCCCTCGCCAGCCTCGGCCGTCCCGGTCCCGTCGTGCTCCCGACGAGTGTCGCCGAGCCGACCGTGACCGCCGCCGACCTCGACAATGCGCGTGTCGTTGCCGAGCAGGCCCTGTCTGCCCCGGTCACGCTCACGCTCGGGCAGCACCGGTTCCGCCTCGAGCCGAAGCAGCTCGCCCCGATGCTCCAGCTACCCTCGGCGGCTGACGCGAGCCTCGTCCTGGGCGGGACGGCAGCCGACCGGTACTTCGCGAAGCTCGATCGGATCGTCGGGCAGCCTGCGCACGGGGCTCAGTTCGCGGCGAACGGCGACCACGTGACGATCGTCCCGGCCAAGCCCGGCGTCGCCCTGGACGTGCCCCGCACGGCCGCCGCCGTTCTGGTCGCCGCCGAGAAGGCGACCCACCGGGTCGCGCGGATCTCGGTGAGCTCGATCTCGGTCGGCCGCACGAACGAGGCGGCCCAGGCGATGGGGATCACCGGGGTCGTCGGCACGTTCGAGACCGACTACGGCGGTGTCGCCAACCGGATCCACAACGTGCAGCTCGTCGCGCATCTCGTGAACGGCAAGTACATCGCGCCCGGCGCGACGTTCTCGTTCAACAAGGCGACCGGCGCCCGGACTGCGGCGAAGGGCTTCCTCGAAGCGCCCGTGATCATCAACGGCGAGGTCTCGAACGGTCTCGGCGGCGGCGTCTGCCAGGTGTCGACGACTGTCTTCAACGCGGCGTACGACGCGGGGCTGCCGATCACCGACCGGACGAACCACGCGCTGTACATCTCGCACTACCCGCTCGGGCGCGACGCGACGGTCGACTACCCGGACGTCGATCTCAAGTTCGTCAACGACACGGGTCACTGGCTCCTGCTCCGGACCTTCGTCGGCTCCTCGTCGCTCGTCGTGACGCTCTACGGGACCCCGCAGCATCGCCGGGTGGTGTCGAACACGGCACCGCTGCGCGTCGTGGCTCCGCCGCCCGTCCAGCGGAAGCTCGACCCATCGCTCGCACCGGGAGCCCGCGAGGTCGAGGATCCCGGCTCCCCCGCGCTGGCCACGTCGGTTCGCCGCGAGGTCTACGACGCCGGCGGGAAGCTGCTCTCCGACGCGACGTGGTATTCGAGCTATCGCTCGACTCCGAAGATCGTGCTCGTCGGCCCTCCGAAGCCCAAGCCGAAGAAGAAGCCGGCAACGCCGTCGACCGCGGTCACTCCTGCGGTGACGGGAGCGGCGGCTCGTCCGCTCCAATAGTCCCGTCTGTCCCGATAGCCCGGCGAAGCCAGTCCGGAGTCCGGGTGGGGCGGAGGGTCTTCGCATCGACCGTCCCGTGAGCGGTCCAGCCCTCGGCGATCACGTCGTCGTCCCGCTCGACGGCGTACTCGAACCGGAATCGCGCGCCGCGGACATCGAGGCAGCGGGCATGCACGAGCAGCCGGTCGTCGAACCGGGCCGGCGTGATGTAGCGCACGTGGGCTTCGACGAGGAGCGACTCGATCCCGAGGTCGCGCAGCCTCTGGTACCCACCCGCAAAGTGCTCGAGGAACTCGACGCGCGCAACCTCGAACCAGACGAGGTAGTTGGAGTGGTGGGCGACTCCCTGGGCGTCGGTCTCGGCGAAGCGCACGCGGATCCGGGCGGTGAAGTCGTATCCGTCCACAGGCCGCACTCTGTCAGATGACACGCCTAGCGGCTCCCGTCAAAGCGCCAGCTCGAGCTGGGCGTGAGCCGCGAGGCCAGAGACGCCGACGCCGACGAGGCGGAGTGGCCCGGGGCGGTCTCGCAGCGCTCTGTCCAGGAGCCCGCAGGCGAGCTCGCCGATGCGAGCCCCGTCGGCGATCCCGATGTCCAGCGAGATCGACCGGGTGCGGATCGCGAAGTCGGGATAGCGCAGCTTCGTCGTCACCGTGCGGGCCGTCTGACCGCGTTCGCGGAGGTGATCGGCGAGCCGCTCGGCCATTCGCCGCAGCTCGTCGTGGAGCCGCTCGACGTCTCCGATATCCCGTTCGAACGTCTCCTCGTTCGAGATCGAGATGCGCTCGGTCGAGACCTCGAGTGGGCGCGGATCGATTCCGACCGCGCGGTCGCGGATGACGAGGCCGACCTTGCCGGGCAGGAGCCGGGCCAGGTCGGCGTCGATGAGCGCTGCGAGCGCGCCGATCGTCTCGATGCCGGCAGCGACGAGACGCGCCTCGGCGCGCGGGCCGATCCCCGGGAGCACCCGGATCGGGAACGGCGCGAGGAACGCGGCCTCGCGACCGGGCCGGACCACGGTCAGCCCGCCGGGCTTGCGCCGATCGGAGGCGACCTTCGCGACGACCTTCGAGGTGGCGACGCCGAGCGAGCACGAGAGGCGCGTGCGCGCACGGACGACGGCTCGGATCGCCTCGGCGAGGGCGCGAGCATCCTCGAACGCGGGCGCGACCTCGCCCAGGTCGAGATATCCCTCATCGATTCCGGCCTGCTCGACGGTAGGGACCATGTCGCGGACGATCGACCACACCTCTCGCGAGTGTTCGCGATAGACGGAGTGTCGTGGCCGGAGGAACACGGCGGTCGGGCAGCGCCGCAGCGCCTCGGCGCACGACATCGCGGAGACGATCCCGAACCGTCGCGCGACGTAGTTCGCGGTGGCGACGACTCCTCTCCCGTGCGGATCGCCACCGACCACGAGCGGGAGACGTCGGAGCTCCGGGCTCTCGAGCTCCTCGACGGCGGCGAAGAACGCGTCGAGGTCGAGGTGAGCGACGATCGGCACGCTCCGAGGGTAGACCCGGAGGCGGCTCTTCTTCGTCTCTCAAGCCAGCTCGTCGGCGATCCGATCGGCGAGCGAGGTCGCCTCGGCGGCGGTGAGCCCGAGTGCCGGGGCCGTCGCTCCGGCAGGGGTGCCGGCGAGAGCGCGCTCCCGAGGTGTGCGAGCTCCGACGGCTCGCAGGTAGCGGGTGAAGGCCTGCCTGTAGGCCGATCCAGGCGCGCCACGCCTCGCAAGCCGTGCGGCCAGGGTCGCTGCCCCCTGCTGCTCGGCGGGGGTGAGCTCGAGCTTGATCCCGTCCTTGCCGAGCTCGATCGCGTCGATGCGATCGTGGAAGACGGCCACGATCGCGGCGCCTGCGCCGAGCAGGATCAGCAGCATCGCGAGAGCCTCGGAGCGGCGGGTCGGGCCGGCGGCCCTGCTCGTCTTCACGACTCTCGTCACCTTGTGCGAGGCATCCAGCGCATCGACCGTGGTGACGGTCCGGGAGACCGCGCCGCCGTGGAGGGGCGGGAGCCAGATCCGCCAGACCGAGACCCACATGAGACCCGCGGCGAGCGGGACGAGGAGAAGCGGCGCCAGGTTGGCTCCGATCCACCGCAGGATCGCCCGGACAGCTCGCATCGGCCAACTCTAACGCACTGTCAACGTTTGTCAACAAACCGTGACTCGTGTGGGTCGCGTATCTTTCGGGTCACGACGCCGGGCTCCCGGCGACCACTTTCCCAGCGACTGGGCGCCAGGAGGAGGGCGAGGATGGCCAAGAAGTCAGTGATCTCACAACTCCAGACGGCCGGCGAGAGCGCGCTCGGCAAGGTGGCGCAGAATCCCGCCACCCGAGGGGCGTTGAAAGGCGCGATCGAGCTGAAGGACCGGGGCGAGCGGATCGTCCACGGTCTCGAGTCGATCGATGGGCGCCTGTCTGCGATCGAGAAGCGGCTTGCCTCGCTCGAGTCGCAGGCTCCGAAGCCGCGCCGCGCCGCCTCGACGGCCTCGAGCTCGCGGGCCGCGAAGCCTCGCAGCTCGGCGAAGCCGAAGCCCTCCTAGCCGTTCGAGCCGGTCAGCCGGTCGCCTGCGCGGACCCGGAGAGCGTCGCACACGATCTCGAAACGGGCCGGCGTCGTCCCGCACTCCTCGCCGTCGAGCTCGATCGGGAGGGGCTCGGGCGCATCGATGGTGACGTGCGCGCTCCGGACGACCTCGATCTTCGGGTGGGTCACGTGTTTGCCGCTGTAGAGCTTGGGTGAGGTCGTGACGAAGTCGAGCTTGTTGACGTCGCCGATCAGCACGATGTCGAAGAGGCCGTCGTCGGGGAGCGCATCCGGGGCGAGCTTCATCCCGCCGCCGTGCCACCGTCCGTTGGCGAGGATCACGTCGTGCATCCGCCCGCGCCGCTCGCCCTCGTCGAGGCCGACCGTGACCTCGGTGTTCTTCCAGGCGAGGAACTCGCGTGCCAGGGCGTAGTAGAACGTCACGCGGCCGCCGAGCACCTTCGACATGCCGTTGGCCCGTCGTGCGACCGCGCCGCTCATCCCGACCGACCCGACGTTCGCGAACATCCGTGTCGTCTCGATTCCGTCTGGCCCCCGGAAGACGGCGCGACCGGCGTCGACGGAGCGGGTCTCGCCGTGCAGGGCCACCTCGACCGCCTCGTCGAAGCGCGTCGGGATGCCGTGGCTGCGCCCGAAGTCCTGGCCTGTCCCGTTGGGGAGCACCGCGAGCACGGCCTCGGTGCCGGCGATCCCGTTCACGACCTCGTTCAGCGTCCCGTCGCCGCCAACGGCGACGATCAGGCGGCCTGGAGTCGCGGCGTCGCGCGCGAGCTCGGTCAGGTGACCGGGCCGCTCCGAGAGGAGCTCGTCGCCGCTCAGGCCGAGCTCGGCCGCGCGGCGGCGAAGGGCCGGCCACCGCTTTGCGGTCCCCCCGTTCGCGCTCGCCGGGTTGACGAGAAAGACGACGTCCTGGGCCGGGCTCTCCGGCATCGAGCGTCCTTAGGGCCTATCGACCTTCAGTCGGCGATCGCGACGTCGAGTGCGAGCGTGGTCATCCGGTCGACCGCTGCTCGGAGCTCGTCGTCGCTGATCCGTGTGAAGATGCCCTCGACCACGATGTCGCTCACGGTCAAGAGGCAGGCAGCCTCGGCGCCCCTAAGAGCCGCGACCGTGAAGAGAGCCGATGCCTCCATCTCGACGGCGAGCACGCCGCGGGAGGCCCACCGTTCGTACTGGCCCTCGTTCGGATTGTAGAAGAGGTCGCTCGAGACGATCGGGCCGACGTGGAGCTTCTGGCCGTTCTCTTTCGCGACGTGCACGGCCTCGTGGATCAGCGACCAGGAGGCCGTCGGGCAGTGCGGCTCGTTGCCGACGAGATGCATCGCCGTCGAGTCGGCCGGCACCGCGGTCAAGGCGACGATCAGGTCACCGAGGGAATGGCTCGTCTGGAGCCCGCCGCAGGTGCCGACGCGGATCAGCTTCTTGCAGCCGAGCTGAGTGAGCTCCTCGAAGACGATCGTCGCGCCCGGGCAGCCCATGCCGGTCCCCTGAACGGAGACCGGCTTCCCTTTCCAGGTGCCGGTGTAGCCGAGGAGACCGCGCTCGCTGTTGCGCTGGACGGGGTCGTCGAAGTAGGTCTCGGCGATGTACTTCGCCCGCAGCGGGTCACCCGGCAGCAGGACGGCATCTGCGTATTCGCCTGGCTCGGCACGGACATGGATCGGCATCGCGCGTGGACTCTACCGCGATGCAAGGATGCGCTTGTGGGACCCGTCACCGAGCCGCGATACGAGCAGGTTCTCGAGTTCTGCGCCCGCGATCCGATCGAGCGGGTGTTCCTCGAAGACGTCGCGCGTCGAGGCTACGGGCGCTTCCTCGCGGTCGCCGACGCGGACGAGCGACTCGTCTCGCTCTGCCATCTGGGGGCGAACCTCGTTCCCTCCGGGCCCGGCTGCGGGGCCTTCGCGAAGGCTGCGGGGGAGAGCCGGGCACGGATGATCATCGGCGAGGAGCGCGCCGTGGGCGATCTCTGGCTCGAAGCCGCGCCCCTCCTTCCAGAGCCTCGGGCAGACCGACCGGGTCAGCCGGTCTACGCGATCACGGACCCGCCCGAGGCTGGCAACACCGGGTTACGGCCCGCGGTGGCCGACGATCTCGACCGGCTGCTGCCTGCCTGCGCAGCCGCCCACGAGGAGGAGCTCGGGGTCGATCCGCTCGGCCGCGACGAGGAGGGATTCCGGTGGCGCACCCAGGCGCAGATCTCGGACGGCCGCTCCTGGCTGTGGATCGAGGGCGGCGTCGTGCTCTTCAAGGCCGAGGCATCGGCCTGGACGCCGGAGGTGGTTCAGCTCCAGCAGGTGTGGGTGGACCCGCAGGCTCGCGGCCACGGGTACGGTAAGCGCGGCATGCGCGATCTCTGCCGCCTGTTGCTTGCCTCGACACCGACCGTGTCCCTGTTCGTCCGGACCGAGAACCTCCGGGCGATCGGCCTCTACGAGTCCGTCGGGATGAAGCTCGCCGGCCGCTACCGTTCCCTTCTCTTCTGACGCCTATGGAACGCGCGATCCTCGTCCGTCATGCAGAGAGCGAGTACAACGCCCGCGGGCTTCTCAACGGCGACCCGAAGATCCGGTGTGGGTTGACACCGACGGGCGTCGAGCAGGCGAAGAAGCTCGGGACGCTCCTCGAGAGCGAGCAGATCGACCTGTGCGTCACGTCGGGCCTCGAGCGAACGACGCTCACCGCCGACATTGCGCTCGAGGGCCGGGAGATCCCGCGCCTCCTCGTCGAGGAGCTCAACGATCCCGCCTACGGCCCGTTCGAGGGCACGGTGCTCGAGCGCTACCGGGTCTGGGCGGCCGCGGCTTCGTCGGGAGACACGCCCGGGAAGAAGGGCGAGAGCCGCCTCGAGATCGTGCGCCGCTACGTCGTCGGCTTCCGGCACATCCTGGCTCGCGAGGAGGCGAGCGTCCTCGTGGTCACGCACTCGCTGCCGATCTCGTACGCGATCTCGGCGAGAGAGCAGATCGGCCCGAGATCTCGGATCGGCCTCAGCGCCTACGCGATGCCCTACTACTTCACGCGCAAGGAGCTGGACGTCGCCGCCTCGGTGATGCAGCGCTGGCTCTCACAACCGGACTGGTGAGCCGGCGGCGCCTTCGGTGAGCATCACGGACCGGATCGGGGCGCACATCCGCTCGAGGGAGCTCGTCGAGCAGGGCGGCGAGGTGACGTGCCTCGTCTCGGGCGGCGCCGACTCGACCTGCCTGCTGCTCGCGCTGCGTGAGCTCGGATATCGCGCCGCCGCCCTCCACGTCGATCACGGCCTGCGAGGGGCCGAGTCCGATGCGGATGCCCGGTTCTGCGCCGAGGTGCTCGGCGCCGAGGTCGTCAAGCTCGAGGGCGCCGGCCGGACGGAGGCCGAGCTCCGCGAGCTTCGGTACGGCCTCCGCCCCGAGCGGCTTCGCGCGACCGGCCACACGGCGACAGACCAGGTCGAGACGATCCTCTACCGGCTCGCGACGAGCGGCAATACGAAGGGGATCAAGGCGCGCCGGGAGGACGGCGTCGTCCGGCCGCTCCTGACGCTCTGGCGTGAGGACACGGAGACGTTCTGCCGCGAGCGTGGGGTCGCCTACCGCGTCGACTCGACGAACGACGCGACGGTCCGAGGGCTGATCCGCCGCGAGATCCTGCCGCTGCTCGAGCGGATCCACCCCGCAGCTCGGGAGAACGTCCTGCGCGTCCTCGACGAGCGGCGCACGATGCCGGCAGCCCTTGCCGAGCTCCTCGACACCCCTGCGGCGTCCCGCCGCGTCGATCTCGGCGGCGGCGTCCAGGCGGTGCGCGAGCACGACCGGCTCTGGCTCGAGCAGGGCCCGGTACGCCTCCAGGGCGAGGTCGAGTGGGGCGGCTGGCGCATTCGCTCCGACCTGACCGGCCTCGTCGTGCGAGGATGGAGGCCCGGCGACCATCTCGCCGGACGCTCGAAGAAGATCCAGGACGTGTTCGTCGACGCCAAGATCCCACGCTCCGACCGAGAGGCATGGCCGCTCGTCGTTCGCGGCGACGAGGTGCTCGCCGTGCCGGGGATCGTCGAGGCCGACGGCGTAGAGGCAACCCGGGTCGAGGCGGTGCGGGCATGAACCGTCCGCAGTCCGAGCTCGAGCGTGCCGTCGGCGAGGTGCTGATCGACGCCGACAAGCTCCAGGCGCGCATCCACGAGCTCGGTGAGGAGATCACCTCCGAGTACGCCGGGCGCGAGCTCCTGCTCGTCGGCGTCCTCAAGGGAGCGGTGTTCTTCATGGCCGACCTGATGCGGGCGATCTCGGTGCCGTGCGAGATCGACTTCATGGCCATCTCGAGCTACGGCGCCTCGACCGACTCCTCCGGTGTCGTGCGCATCCTCAAGGATCTCGACATCAACATCGAGGGTCGCCATGTGCTCGTGGTCGAGGACATCATCGACTCGGGGCTGACGCTCTCCTACCTCGTCCGCAACCTCGAGTCGCGCGAGCCGGCGAGCCTCGAGGTGTGCGCGCTCCTCACCAAGCCCGACCGCCGCGAGATCGACGTCGACGTCCGGTACGTCGGCTTCGAGATCCCCAACAAGTTCGTGATCGGCTACGGGCTCGACTTCGCAGAGCGCTACCGGAACCTGCCCTACGTGGGCGTTCTCCACGAAGCGCTGATGCCCGAAGGCGTCTAGAAAACGAGGCGCAGAGAGGATTTCCCTAAGCGTTGGGTAAATCGGCACCCGTCGGCGAAATTGGTTCGGGTACCCTTACGGTTCGGCTATGAGTCGCCTTTTCCGCAGCGCGTTCATCCCCCTCATCGCGATCGTGCTCGTTGTCTGGCTCGCCAGCAACACGCTGATGTCGCGCACGAGCCACTCGGTGCCGGGGATCAAGACGTACTCGCAGCTGCAGACGGCGATCAAGCAGGGCAAGCCGAAGTTCGAGGACGTCGTCTTCAACCCGGGGAAGCGGTCGATCACCGCCACGGAGACGGACGGGAAGACCGCGGTCACCGTTCACTATCCGAGCGACCAGTCGGCGCTCGAGTTCCAGAACCTGCTGGCCGCCCACGGCGTCACCTTCGACTCGAAGGGCGTCGGCGGCTTCTCGATCACCTCCGCGATCGTCTCGTTCCTGCCGATCCTGCTCCTGATCGGCTTCTGGCTCTTCCTGATGAACCAGATGCAGGGCGGCGGCTCGAAGGTGATGAGCTTCGGGAAGTCCCGTGCCAAGCGCATGGCGCCCGACTCGCCGAAGATCGGCTTCAAGGACGTTGCCGGCGTCGATGAGGCGGTCGAGGAGCTCCAGGAGATCAAGGAGTTCCTCGAGAGCCCGAAGAAGTTCCAGGCCCTCGGCGCGCGCATCCCCAAGGGCGTGCTGCTCTACGGGCCCCCGGGAACCGGCAAGACGCTGCTCGCGCGCGCTGTCGCCGGCGAGGCGGGCGTCCCGTTCTTCTCGATCTCCGGCTCGGACTTCGTAGAGATGTTCGTCGGTGTCGGCGCCTCGCGTGTCCGCGACCTCTTCGAGCAGGCCAAGCAGGCCTCGCCGTGCATCGTCTTCATGGACGAGATCGACGCGGTCGGCCGCCATCGCGGCGCCGGCCTCGGCGGCGGCCACGACGAGCGCGAGCAGACGCTGAACCAGCTCCTCGTCGAGATGGACGGCTTCGAGATGAAGGACAACATCATCCTGATCGCCGCGACGAACAGGCCCGACATCCTCGATCCGGCGCTGCTCCGCCCCGGCCGCTTCGACCGGCAGATCGTCGTCGACCGGCCCGACCGCAACGGCCGGCGCAAGATCCTCGAGGTGCACTCGAAGGGCAAGCCGCTCGCGAGCGAGATCGACCTCGACTCCCTCGCCGCCGGCACGCCGGGCTTCACCGGCGCCGACCTGGCGAACCTCGTCAACGAGGCCGCCCTGCTCGCCGCACGGCACGGGAAGAAGCAGATCGGCCAGGATGACCTCGAGGAAGGGATCATGCGCGTGATCGCGGGGCCGGAGAAGAAGGCCCGGCTGCTCTCCGAGAAGGAGCAGCGGATCACCGCCTACCACGAGATGGGACACGCGCTCGTCGGCCACTTCCTCGAGAACACGAACCCGATCCACAAGATCACGATCGTCTCGCGCGGTCAGGCCCTCGGTCTGACGATCTCGCTCCCGACCGAGGATCGCTACATGCAGACCAAGCAGGCGCTGCAGGAGGAGATCGCGATGACTCTGGGCGGGCGCGCCGCGGAGGAGCTCGTCTTCAACGAGGTGACGACCGGAGCCGCGAACGACATCGAGAAGATCACGCACACCGCCAAGCAGATGGTGATGCGGTTCGGGATGAGCGAGAAGCTCGGCCCGCGCGTCCTCGGCCGCGACACGAGCATGCCGTTCCTCGGGCGCGAGATGGGCCACGAGCCCGACTACTCCGACGAGCTCGCCCGCGAGATCGACGACGAGGTGCGCAGGATCATCGAGGACGGCCACGAGCTTGCGCTCAGGGTGCTCCGCGAGCACATGGACGACCTCCACCGGATCTCGCAGATCCTGATCGAGCGCGAGACCATCGACAAGGATCAGTTCGAGAGCCTGCTCGCCGGAGCCTCCGAGGACGAGGTGTTCCCCGCCGAGGAGGAGACCCCGCCGGCCGCTCCCGCCGAGAAGCCGAGGTCACGGACGCAGCCCAAGCCGCGCCCGTTCCCGCTGCCCGGCTCGGCCATGCAGCCGCCGGAGCCGGACGCCGTTTAACGCGGGGGAACCGACGAGGTTCCCCCACGAGCCCCCTCCTCCGTAGCGGCGGCACGGCCTCTGTGAGCCTCCCGCCGGGCGGAGCCCGGCTACGGCGGTCACCGTGGAGGAACCAACGAGGTTCCCCCACGAGCCCCCTCCTCCGTAGCGGCGGCACGGCCTCTGTGAGCCTCCCGCCGGGCGGAGCCCGGCTACGGCGGTCACCGTGGAGGAACCAACGAGGTTCCCCCACGAGCCCCCTCCTCCGTAGCGGCGGCACGGCCTCTGTGAGCCTCCCGCCGGGCGGAGCCCGGCTACGGCGGTCACCGTGGAGGAACCAACGAGGTTCCCCCACGAGCCCCCTCCTCCGTAGCGGCGGCACGGCCTCTGTGAGCCTCCCGCCGGGCGGAGCCCGGCTACGGCGGTCACCGTGGAGGAACCAACGAGGTTCCCCCACGAGCCCCCTCCTCCGTAGCGGCGGCACGGCCTCTGTGAGCCTCCCGCCGGGCGGAGCCCGGCTACGGCGGCGGGGCGGTGCGATCCTTGGGCGCTCTAGAGGCCGTACGGGCGCTGTCGCTTGCGGCACCCGGGACGCTCATGGTTCGGTCGGGACGCACTGCCTGGTCCTTAGAGTCTCTTTCACAATGACCTCGCGCTGACTGGGCGTGATGGGTGCGTGCTCTGGTAGGACGCAGGGAGCCCCAATATCCTTTGCGATATTGGGGCGACTGAGGACGACGCAGAGTGCGTGCCCAGCGCGTCCAGGCGGCCCGTGCTCATTGTGATAGAGGCTCTTAGCTCGGCTTCGCCTCGCTAAGTCCGCGGGAGGTTCCAGGTTTCAACTTCAGGTTGGGACCGTGGATGCGCTCGCAGGGTTGGGCGAATCGGGGAGAATCGTCTCCAGTGAGCTCTCGGACGCCGATTGAGGAACGCTTTGCCTCGCCCTCGGTGATGGGGGTGATCAACGTCACGCCCGATTCGTTTTCCGACGGGGGGGTGCATCTGTGGCCCGACGCGGCGACTGCGGCGGCGGCTGGGATGCTCGACGAAGGGGCGGCGATCATCGACGTCGGTGGGGAGTCGACCCGGCCCGGGGCGGAAGGGGTGCCGCTCGAGGAGGAGCTTCGGCGGGTGGTGCCCGTGCTCGAGTCGCTCGTCGGGTCGCCGGTCTCGATCGACACGGCCAAGGCCGAGGTGGCGCGCCGTGCCCTCGCGCTCGGTGCCGAGCTCGTGAACGACGTCACGGCTCTGCGCGGCGACCCCGAGCTCGCGGCTGTCGTCGCCGAGTCCGGCGCCTACGTCTGCCTGATGCACATGCGCGGCGAGCCGAGGACGATGCAGGTCGATCCCGTCTACGACGACGTCGTGTCGGAGGTGAAGGCGTTCCTCGAGGAGCGCCTCGCGTTCGCAGTCTCGCAGGGGATCCGCGAGGAGCTCGTGTGCCTGGATCCCGGGATCGGGTTCGGGAAGACGATCGAGCACAACCTCGAGCTCGTGCGACGGCTCCCCGAGCTGACCGCGATCGGGCGGCCGGTCCTCGTCGGCTTCTCCCGCAAGAGCACCCTCGGCCGGATCGCAGGGGACCCGGCGGCGACGACGGGAAGCGTGGCGGCCTCGGTCGGAGCCGCAGTCGCCGCCTACGAGCGCGGCGCGGCGATCCTGCGCGTGCACGACGTTCGCCAGCACGTCGAGGCGCTGCAGGTTGCGCGGTCGGTGTACGCGCGGTGAAGATCGAGCTGATCGGCCTCGAGCTCTTCGGCTACCACGGGGTGCACGAGCACGAGCGCGCCGATGGTCAACGGTTCCTGTACGACGTCGAGCTCGAGGTCGGCGACCGCGGCGCCGACGACCGGATCGAGAGCGCGGTCAACTACAGCGAGGTCGCCGCGGTGGTCCGCGATGTCGCGGGCGGCTCCTACCGGCTGCTCGAGGCCTTGGCGACGGCGATTGCCGACGAGCTCGAGCGGAGATTCGCACCCGAGCTGCTGACGGTGCGGGTCCGGAAGCCCGACGTCCGGCCGGCCGGGATCGACGTCGAGTTCGCCGCCGTCACCGTCGTCAGATGAGCTTGCGAGCGATCGTGTCGGTGCTGTGACGATCGCGTACGTCGGGCTCGGAGCCAACCTCGGCGATCGGGAGCAGGCGATTCGCCGCGCCGCAGAGGCGATCGGAGCGAGGCGGCTCTCCACCATTCGCGAGACGGAGCCCTGGGGCGTCAAGGATCAGCCTTTCTTCATGAACGCTGTCGCCGAGCTCGAGACCGACGAGGGGCCGCGAGCGCTCCTCGAGCGCCTCCTCGAGGTCGAGGTGGCGCTCGGCCGGGTTCGGGACGTGCGCTGGGGCCCGCGAACGATCGACCTCGACCTGCTCCTCTACGGTGCCGAGGAGGTCGACGAGCCGGGCCTCGAAGTGCCCCATCCCCACCTGCACGAGCGGCTGTTCGTGCTCGAGCCGCTCGCGGAGCTTGCGCCGGCGCTGATCGTGCCGGGGAGCGGAGAGGTGTCGGCCTTGTTGGCAAAGCTACAATCGCAGGCATGAGGGCACCCGCCATCGCCGGGGAGTTGCGCGCATGAGCCATCTGGACGAGCTCGACGACTACGAGGCCGAGCTCGAGCTTCGGCTCAAGAAGGAATACAGCGCTGTCTACTCGCTCTTCCGCTACTGCGTGCTCGCGCAGGACGGCACCTACCTGTGCAACAAGCTCGATCTGCAGGTCGTCCCGCAGCCGTCGTATCCGTTCTTCAGCCTGAAGATGGAGGACGTCTGGGTGTGGGACAAGAGCCGTCCGACCCGGATGATCCCCCGCGTTGAGCTCTGGACGTCCGGCGACGTCACCGTCGAGGAGCTTCGCGGCGAAGGCGACGAGCCGGTGTTCACCGCGGAGGAGCTCGCCAAGCGGCTGAGCGACCAGCGTCCGCGCGAAGACGAGCAGTAGCGTCCCCCTCCGGGCTCCCGGCAATGCTGCTCGCGATCGACGTCGGCAACACGCAGACCGTGTTCGGGCTCTTTGCGGGCGCCACGCTCGAGCGGCAGTTCCGGGTCGGGACGACGCCGACGCACACCGCCGACGAGCTCGGCGTGCTCCTGCGCTCGCTGATCGACCTCGACGAGCTCGAAGGGATCGCCTTGTGCTCGTCGGTGCCGAGGCTCGCGCGCGAGTACGAGGGGTTTGCCGAGCACTGGGCCGGGGTCGACCTGCTCGTCCTCGGGCCCGGCGTCTCCACGGGCATGCCGATCCGCTACGACGACCCGCGGGAGGTCGGCCCGGACCGGATCGCGAACGCCGTCGCCGCCCGGGAGCGTCACGGCGCCCCTTCGGTCGTGGTCGACTTCGGCACGTCGACCAACTTCGACGTCGTCTCGGCGGCGGGTGAGTTTGCCGGCGGGGTGCTGGCACCGGGTGTGGAGATCTCGATGGACGCGCTCTTCGCGCGTGCCGCCAGGCTCCCGCGCGTCCCGTTCGTGGCGCCCGAGCGCGTGATCTCGCAGACAACCGTCGCCGCTCTCCAGTCGGGCCTCGTGTTCGGCTTCGCGGGTCAGGTAGACGCGATCGTCGACCGCATCCGTGCGGAGCTCGACGCTCCGCAGGCGCCCGCGGTCGCAACGGGCGGCCTCGCAGAGCTGATCGCCCCACACTCCCGCACGATCACAACGGTCGACCCGGAGCTGACGCTTCAAGGCCTTCGGCTCGTCTGGTATCGAAATCACCAGACGGCTTAGAGTTTCTTGGCGTCTCCCGACGGGCGTACGGGCTTTGCCCGTGCGTCCGCTAACGAGGCGAGTCGTTCTCCAGGGGACGTCCGAATCGTCGCACGCCCGCGGCAACCAAGAGCGCGCTCAGGCGGAAGCTGTCAGGGGCCTACCTAGCCCGGTGAGAGGTGTCGGAGAGGGGGCTCGTGGGGGAGAACCGGAGGTGCTCCCCCACGGTGGGAGGTGCTCCCCCACGTTTTAGCCTCCGCCATACAGGGAGATCGGGAGCGAGTCGAGCAGCACCTCGTCGACGGGCGGGAGCTCGGCTTCGAGGCGCTCCAGCACCTCGTATGCGCCCGGTGCCGCCGCGAGCAGGCGCAGCTCGACCTCGTCGATCGTCCGCAGCATCACGAGCTCCTGCTTGAACGGCTTCGGGAAGCGGCCGCGGCCGAGGTACCAGGCGTAGAACTTCTTCAGGAAGCCGGTGGCCCGCTCCGGCCCGAGCTCGCGGACGGTCTCCCGCATGAAGAGGAGCAGCTCGGCGACGACCTCCTCGCGCGTCGGCTCGCGGTCGTCGCCCATGATCTCGGCGAGCGCCCACGGGTTTCCCTGCGCGGCCCGGCCGACCATCACGGCCGCTGCACCGGTGGTCGCCAGCACGGCCTGGGCACGGGCCCGGGAGGTGATGTCGCCGGAGGCGATCACGGGCACGTCGACGAGCGAGACGAGCTCCGCGGTCAGCGCGTGGTCGGCCGTGCCGGTGTACATCTGCTTCGCCGAGCGCGGATGCAGGGTCAGGGAGGCGGCGCCGGCCGCGACGAGCCGCGGCCCGACGACGAGGCAGTCGCGGGAGCCGTCTGCCGTGCCGCGGCGCATCTTCACCGAGACCGGGAGCGACGTGGCGGTTGCCACCGCTTCGACGATCCTCGCCGCATGGTCGGGATCGTCGAGGAGGGAGGCGCCGGCGCCGGTCTTCGTGACCTTGCGCACGGGGCAGCCGAAGTTGATGTCCACGATGTCGGCGCCCGACGCCTGGACCGTCCTCGCCGCCTCGGACATCGCAGCCGGGTCGGAGCCGAAGATCTGGATCGCAAGCGGATGCTCGTCCGAGGCAACGCGTAGGTAGCCGAGCGTCCGCTCGTTGCGATGCTGGATCCCCGCGACCGAGACCATCTCCGAGCAGACGAGCCCCGCTCCGTACCGGCGGCCCTGGCGCCTGAACGCCTGCACGCTGACCCCGGCCATCGGGGCGAGCACGAGCCTGCCGGGGATCTCGACGCCGCCCAGGGTCCAACTCTCGTGAAGGTCGAGTTGCGGCCCGGCATCCATTCGGGGTCGATGGTACAGAGGCTCTTGCGAGTCCCTGGCCGCTGTCGCTACTATGGGCGCCCGCTTCCGCGCTCCCTCGCGCGTCAGAAGCCTCCAGGAGGCCGCTTTGAAGGAAGTCATACTTACCGCCCAAGGCTATGAAAAGCTGAGGCAGGAGATCGATTATCTCCAGACCGAGAAGCGGCGCGAAGTCGCCGAGCGAATTCGCGTTGCCCGCGAGTTCGGCGACATCGCCGAGAACGCCGAGTACGACGACGCGAAGAACGAGCAGGCGATGCTCGAGCACCGGATCGCCCAGCTCGAGGAGCGGCTCCTCTCGGCCCGCGTGATCACCAAGAAGGAGATCTCGAAGGACAGCGTCTCCGTCGGCTCGACCGTGCGGCTCCGTGACATCGCGGCCAACAAGACGGTCGAGTACCACATCGTCGGCTCTGCGGAGGCGAACCCGGCCGAGAACAAGCTTTCGAACGAGTCGCCCGTCGGCAAGGCGATCATGGGCTGCAAGAAGGGCGACACGGTCGAGGTCACGGCCCCGCGCGGCGCGCTGAAGTTCAAGATCCTCGAGATCAAGGCCGCCTGACCGCCCGCGGGCTTGCCCGCGGCCGTTGCTTCCTGCCTCTCGAAGACCGGCTCGTCCAGCCGCGCTCGCTTCGGGCGCCCTGGGGACAGTCCCAGAAGATGTCTCCGGGTGCGCTGGCCGTTAGGGTCGGCGTATGGAGATCGTCCGGCTGCGCGCAGATCAGGTCGGAGAGGCGAGCGAGATGCTCGCCCACGCCTTCCAGGACGACCCGGCGTGGGAGTGGGTGCTGCCGAGCGCCCGGCGGCGGGCCGCGCTCCTTCCCTGGCTCTTCCGCGTCAACTTCGAGGTGACCGACGCCGAGGCCTGGACGACCCCAGGGGCGGTCCTCGGTTGTGCGCGCTGGATCGCCCCGGGCCCGGCGCAGATCCACGTCGGGCCGATGCTTCGAGCGCTGGTGGCGACGCCGGTGCGGCTCCGCGAGGCGACCCAGCGGTTCTTCGCCTACGGCAGGGCCGTCGAGGCGATGCGGGTCGGCGCCTCGCCGGGGCCGCACTGGTACCTCGCCGGGATCGGCGTCGAGGCCGCAGAGCGGCGCAGCGGGATCGGCAGCGCGCTCCTCGGGCCGGGCATCGAGCACTCGACCGCCGACAAGGTGCCGTGCACACTCCTCACCAACAACGAGGACAACGTCGCCTTCTACGGGCGCCACGGGTTCGACGTGCTGGGCGAGGGCCGAACGCCGGCCGAGGGCCCGCGCGCGTGGGTGATGCAGCGACGCACTGATGCCGCGCCGCCCACCGTCGAGCACGCCTCCGGCGAGCACTAGTCTCTCGCCGTGAGCTCCAGGCGCTTTCCCGACCGGAACGAGGTCGCATCTGTCCGCGTCGAGGCCGACGGCCTCGAGCCGGGCATCGAAGGCGTCGAGGAGCGGCGCCTCGCCGGTCGCGTGCTCGCACGCCGTGGGATGGGGAAGCTTGTCTTCCTCGACCTCGTCGACCGCTCCGGACGGATCCAGCTGCTCTGCCCTGTCGACCGGACCGGCGAGATCGACGTCCACCTGGGGGACATCGTCGGCGTCACGGGTCACGCGACCAAGTCGCGCCGGGGAGAGCCGTCCGTCCTCGTCGACACGCTCGAGGTTCTCGCGCGGAACACCCGTCCGCTGCCGGACACCTTCCACGGCCTGACAGACGTCGAGCAGCGATACCGGCGCCGCTACCTCGATCTGCTGATGAACGAGGAGACGCGCCGTGACTTCGAGCTTCGTGCCCGGATCGTCACCGAGATCCGGCGCGCCCTCGACGACGACGGCTTCATCGAGGTGGAGACGCCGGTGCTCCAGCCCCGGTACGGCGGTGCGTTCGCCCGGCCGTTCGAGACTCATCACAACGAGCTCGACCAGAGGCTGTACCTGCGGATCGCGACCGAGCTCTACCTCAAGCGGCTGATCGTCGGCGGCCTCGAGCGGGTCTACGAGATCGGGAAGGACTTCCGCAACGAGGGGGTCTCGTTCAAGCACAACCCGGAGTTCACGATGCTCGAGTGGTACGAGGCCTACGCCGACTACCGGGACACGATGGCCCGGATCGAGAGCCTCGTCGAGCGGGTCACGCGCGCGACGACCGGCGGGACCGCCGTCTCCTTCCGCGGCCACGAGATCGACATGAAGGCCCCGTGGCGCCGCCTCAAGCTCGTCGACGCACTCGCCGAGCACGGGCTCTGGACGAGGGACGAAGACGACCTGCGACAGCGCCTGCGGGCGAAGGACGTCGATACGACGGCCGACCGGACGTGGGGGCAGCTCATCGACCATGCGCTGACGCATTTCGTCGAGCCCGCCCTGATCCAGCCGACGATCCTCTACGACTATCCGGTCGAGCTGTCGCCGTTCGCCCGTCCCGCCGAGGAGGAGGGGATCGTCGAGCGCTTCGAGTTCTACGCAGGCGGCATGGAGCTCGGCAACGCGTTCACCGAGATCAACGACGCCGCCGAGCAGCAGGCGCGCTTCGACCTGCAGGCGGGCGAGGTGGCCGGCGGAAACGACGAGGCGGAGCAGGGCGATCCCGACTACGTCGAGGCGCTCTCCTACGGCATGCCGCCGACGGGCGGCCTCGGGATGGGCATCGACCGCCTGGCGATGCTCCTCCTCGGCAAGGACTCGGTCCGCGACGTGATCCTGTTCCCGGCGCTGCGCGATCCCTCGCGGTCGGGGGGCGATCCCTCGAAGTAAGGCCGCGGCGGCCGCGGCGCTCCCACGCCCGCCCTCCGGGCTACCATGACCTGCTCACGGAAGGTGGTACGGTCAGTAGGTCGGAGCCAGGGTCATCAGTGGGCGCCGCGAGAGTGCGGCAGGAAGGCACGGAGTGTTCGAGAGGTTCACAGAGAGAGCCCGTCAGGTCGTCGTTCTGGCACAGGACGAAGCCAGGGCGCTGAAGCACAACTACATCGGCACGGAGCACATTCTCCTCGGGCTGCTGCGCGAAGAGGAAGGTCTCGCCGCGCGCGTGCTCGAGTCGCTCGACATCACCGTCGAGGAGGTGCGCGCGCAGGTGGCGCGGATCGTCGGCCAGGGCGACGAGGTCACGAGCGGGCAGATCCCGTTCACCCCTCGGGCCAAGAAGGTGCTGGAGCTCGCCCTCCGCGAGGCGCTGTCGCTCGGGCACAACTACATCGGCACCGAGCACATCCTCCTCGGCCTCGTGCGCGAGAACGAAGGGGTCGCCGCGCGGATCCTGCTCGATTTCGACGCCGACGCGGAGAAGATCCGCAACGAGATCATCCGCATGCTCTCCGGCCCGGGACGCCGCGGGCAGGCACAGGGTGGGCCGCCCGGCGAGAAGTCGAAGAGCTCGAAGCTCCTCGACCAGTTCGGGCGCAACCTGACGAAGCTCGCCGCCGAAGGCAAGCTCGACCCGGTGGTCGGAAGGCAGACCGAGATCGAGCGCGTGATGCAGATCCTCTCGCGGCGGACGAAGAACAACCCCGTGTTGATCGGCGAGCCCGGTGTCGGCAAGACCGCCGTGGTCGAAGGCCTTGCTGCGCGCATCAGCTCGAACCAGGTTCCGGACATCCTCAAGAACAAGCAGATCTACACCCTCGACCTGGCGGCGCTCGTCGCCGGCTCGAAGTACCGCGGCGAGTTCGAGGAGCGCCTGAAGAAGGTGATGAAGGAGATCACCCAGCGCGGCGACATCATCCTCTTCATCGACGAGCTCCATAACCTCGTCGGCGCCGGTGCGGCCGAGGGCGCGATCGACGCGGCTTCGATCCTGAAGCCGGCGCTCGCACGCGGAGAGCTGCAGACGATCGGCGCGACGACGCTCGACGAGTATCGCAAGTACCTCGAGCGGGACGCCGCCCTCGAGCGGCGCTTCCAGCAGATCCGTGTCGAGGAGCCCTCGACGGACGACACGGTGCAGATCCTGCGTGGTCTTCGAGATCGGTACGAGGCGCATCATCGGTGCAAGATCACCGACGACGCCCTGATCGCCGCGGCGACGCTCGCCGACCGCTACATCCAGGACCGCCAGCTGCCGGACAAGGCGATCGACTTGATCGACGAGGCTGCCTCGCGCATGCGGATCAAGACGATGACGGCGCCCCCGCGGTACCGGGAGCTCGAAGACGAGATCGAGCGCGTCCGCAAGGACAAGGAAGACGCGATCGAGAACCAGGAGTTCGAGAAGGCGGCCTCGCTGCGCGACAAGGAGCGCAAGCTGACGCAGAAGAAGCGCGAGCTCGAGGAGGAGTGGCGCAACCAGGAGCCGTCCGAGCAGCCGCAGATCGGCGAGGACGAGATCGCCGACATCGTCTCGATGTGGACGGGGATCCCGGTGTTCAAGCTCACCGAGGCCGAGTCCCAGAAGCTCATCCGCATGGAGGAGGAGCTGCACAAGCGCGTCATCGGCCAGGACGCGGCGATCATCGCCGTGTCGAAGGCGATCCGGCGCGCCCGCGCCGGGATCAAGGATCCGAAGCGCCCGACCGGCTCGTTCATCTTCCTCGGCCCCTCCGGGGTCGGGAAGACGGAGCTTGCGCGCACGCTCGCCGAGTTCCTCTTCGGCGACGAGGAGGCGATGATCCAGATCGACATGTCGGAGTACATGGAGAAGCACGCGGTCTCGCGGCTCGTCGGCTCGCCTCCCGGCTACATCGGCTACGACGAGGGCGGCCAGCTGACGGAGTCGGTGCGGCGCAAGCCCTACTCGGTGGTCCTCTTCGATGAGATCGAGAAGGCGCACCCCGATGTCTTCAACATCCTGCTCCAGATCCTGGAGGACGGGAAGCTGACCGACTCGCAGGGCCGGAAGGTCGACTTCCGCAACGTGATCGTGATCATGACCTCGAACATCGGCTCGACGTCGATCTCGAAGAACCAGGCGCTCGGGTTCAACCTCTCGGACGAGCAGGGGCTCTCGTACGACGACATGAAGGGCCGCGTCATGGGCGACCTCAAGAAGTCGTTCCGCCCGGAGCTCCTGAACCGGATCGACGAGATCATCGTGTTCCCGAAGCTCGCGCGGGAGGAGATCCTGCAGATCGTCGACCTGATGCTCAACAGGCTGCGTGTGCAGATGGCCGAGCACGAGGTCACGATCGAGCTCTCGCCGGAAGCGAAGGAGATGCTCGTCGAGAAGGGCTACGACCCTGCGATGGGCGCGAGGCCGCTGCGCCGCGCGATCCAGCGACTGATCGAGGATCCCCTGGCCGACTTCGTCCTCGGCCGGAGCCTCCTGCCCGGCTCGACGATCGTCGTCAAGCGCAAGAACGAGGAGGAGGTCGACATCGAGGTGATCCCGCCGGTCGAGGCCGAGCCTCCCACGGAGGCCGCGGAGCCCGCGACGGTCGGGGCTCCATCGGCGAGCGGCGACTCGCAGCCGTCCGAGGAGCGGGCGGACGAGGGCTCCGGGAAACTAGACTGAACCACCAGCCCAGTGTGGTCGCATGGGGCGCCTTCGGGCGCCCCACTGCGTTAAGAGAACTCGAACCGGGATGAGGCTGCGTCGGTGACGTGCCCCGGCGCGGTGAGGGCGCCGCTCAGGTGTCGGTGGGTGTGTCGTCCCAGCTTCGGCCTTCGCCGCACAGCCAGTTGAGCGCCCGGTGGCGCTCATAGGCGATCGAGAAGGCCTCGGCGGCCTGCGCGGGGGAGAGCTCGCGATAGCCGGTGCCGAAGGCTGCGAAGTCGCCCCGTACCGGGGAGGGTAGGAGACCGCGCTCGTAGCCGCGCATCGCGGCGACGGCGATCAGCTGCTCGAAGGAGGCCCAGTCGTCCGGCAGGTCGATCTCGTCGCCCTTGCGGAGCGCGAGCGTCCGTGCGCGCCAGTGCCACAGCCGGGCGGACTCTCGCGCATGCTCGATCTCTTCCCGTGCCCGAAGGCTTCCGTGGGCGGTGGGGGTCGCGAGGAGCCACTCGGCGTCGAAGGGCGAGTCGAACGGCGGGAGCTCGACCAGGCCGAGCGCCCAGAGCAGCATTCCGAGCCCTTCGGCCTGCCAGACCGCCTCGATCACCGCGGGATCGCCGGCGCCGGCCGGGAGGGCCCGCAGCGCGGTCGCAAGCGGCCCGGCGAGAGCGCGAATCCGGTCGTTGACCTCGCGCCGGCTCCGAAGCTTTGTGCGAGGCATCGCGATGAGGCTAGACGATTGCTCGGGCGGCCAGGCCCCTTCCGGGCGAGGCCAGAACCGCGTAATACCGGGGCCTGTCCCCGTGCCCGGCCGGAGCGCCGCGTTGGGGACAGGCCCCAGAGCTCGCCCGTGGGCCGTCTCGGGGTCTGTCCCCAACGTTGCCCCGCGCGGCCCTGTCGGGAGGAGACGGGTTTGGTTTAGGCGGGCATGGCGACGCAGCGAAGGATGGCGGCGACGACGCGCGGGTCGAACTGGGTTCCCGCGCAGCGCTCGAGCTCGACGCAGGCCTCGGCCTCGGTTCGGGCGGCGCGGTAGCTACGCGTCGTCGTCATCGCGCTGAACGCGTCGCACGCCGTGACGATCCGGGCGATCAGCGGGATCTCCTCGCCGGCGAGCCCGTCGGGGTAGCCTGTGCCGTCCCAGTCCTCGTGGCAGGAGCGGACGATCCGGCCGACATGGCCGAGCAGCCCGCCGACGCGCTCGAGCAGCACCTGCCCCTCGATCGTGTGCGTCTCGATCAGCGTCCGCTCGTCCGGATCGAGCGGCCCGGGCTTGTTGATGATCGAGGCCGGGATCCGGATCTTGCCGACATCGTGGAGGAGCGCCACGAACTCGGCGTCGCGCCGCTCGTCCGGGGAGAGCCCGAGCACGTCGCAGACGTCCAGCACCAGGTCGACCACGTGCCGGCTGTGCGCGCCCGTGTAGGCGTCGTCGGCCTCGACGACGTCTCCGAGCAGAAAGGCCGTCCCTCGGTAGGCATCCGAGAGCTCGAGCGCGTTGTCGATCCGGCGCTGCCGCTCCTGCGAGAAGTTCCGGAGCAGCGCGACCAGCGGGAGCACGAGCGCGATCAGGAGCACGTGCGCATGGGCGGCGAAGGCGATCACGAGCCCGATCGGGGCCAGGCACGCGTCCACGACGAACACCCAGACCATGAAGCCGGCAAGCGAGCGAACCGGCACGCGGTGACCGAGACCGCTGGTCGCCTCGGCGGCGGCGAAGTCGGCCGTGAACTGCGCAGCGAGCGCGGCCACGTATACCGGCGCGGCCCCCCAGCGAAGAGGGACGCCCCCGAGTGCCGAGATCACCACGACGGGGCCGAGCGTCTGGGTGGCACTCGCGACGACGACGAGCACGCGATCGACGGTGAAGGCAACCGACCGGTCGGCCAGATCGCCGAGGAGCAGCCCGGCCGCCATCAGCGCCGGCACGGTGCCGATCGGGACGGTGAAGAGCATCGGCACGAGGACGAGCTCGGTCGGGATCGCGGCGCCGGTGCCGATCTCGAACTGCACCCGCGAGATTGCGCCGCACAGGATGACGAGGAAGAGAGCCGTGCTCCAGGAGAACGGCGGCCCGGCGTGCAGGAAGAGCCCGCCGAGCAAGGCGCAGAGCACGAACACCCCTGCGGTCGCTGCGAAGGCCTGCTGCGCCCTGCGAGCCTGGGCCCCGTTCTCGACCCGGTCGCGTGAATGACGCGTCAGCTCGTCCCCGGCGAATGTCGACTCGGCGGCTCTCGCGCGCCGGAGACGGGACCAGGGAAACGGAAGCGATCGCGTCAGAGCGCCCATTGGGGACTCATCGGCGCCACGCGACCCGACTTGAGCCTCGCGCAAATCCCTCGTTCGGGCGTCGGGACGCCTCCGATCTCACCCTGAAGGGTGATAGGCGCCTCTTTCGGGCCCTCCCATGATGCGTCGGCTCGAAGGAAATCCATCGGAAGGAGCCCGACAGTGTCCCGCAGTCCCCTTCGTTTTTCCCTGCTTGTTGCGGCAATCGCCGCCTCTGCGGTGGCGGCGTCATCTGCTCGCGCAGGCTCTGTCCTGGGCTCCGTGACGACCGCGCTCGTCGGCGGCAACTGCGGCTCGACCTCCCAGGTCTTCGCGCGCTTCGGCGACCAGCGCTCCTACTACTTCACCGCCGACGGCGGGTTCGAGGCCGGCGGAGCAGGCTGGACCTTCGCGGGCGGCGCCAAGGTGGTGCCCGGAAACGAGACCTACAACCTCCACAGCTCGTCCGACCGCAACTCGCTGCTGCTCCCGAGCGGCGGCACCGCGACCTCCCCGTCGCTCTGCTTCGGCCTGCTCTACCCCGGGATCCGCATGATGACCTCAGGTCAGGGAACGCTCCGCGTCCAGGTTGTCGCTCACGGCCTGCTCGGGGCGCTCTCGGTTCTCGACGGCGGCACCGTCACCGTCGACGGCGGCTGGGCCCCGACCTCCACCTTCTCGACGACGCTCAGCCAGCTCAACATCCCGGTCGGGACGAAGTCGATCCAGATCGTGCTCAGCTCGACGGGCACCGTCCAGGTCGACGACCTCTACATCGATCCCTTCCTCTCCCGCTAGCCCGGCACTCTCCCCGGTAGCCCGGCGGCGACAGAACCGGTGGGATCGCTACGGCGGTCCCACCGGTCCACCATCTGTTTCGAAGCCGGCACAGTCACCGTCGGCAGCCGTGCGTACAGTGGGGCGCCCATGGCGAAGGCGGCGACGACCCAGCATGCATGCACCGAGTGCGGGACGGTGTCGGGGCGCTGGCTCGGCCGCTGCCCCGGCTGCGGCGAGTTCGGGACGCTCGTCGAGGAAGCGATCCCGGACCGGCGCTCGGGGACGACCCCGTCGGCCCGGCCGCTCCTGCGGCTGGTCGAGGTCGAGGCGGAGGAGGCCGACCGGATCCCCACGGGGCTCCCCGAGCTCGACCGTGTCCTCGGAGGCGGTCTCGTCCCTGCCTCGCTCGTTCTCGTGGGCGGTGAGCCCGGGGTCGGCAAGTCGACGCTGCTCCTCTCCGCCCTCGGGGCGATCTCACAGAGCAGGCGGGCGCTGCTCGTCACCGGCGAGGAGTCCTCCGTCCAGGTGAAGCTCCGTGCCGCCAGGCTCGGCGGATGCGACGCGGTCGAGATCCTTGCGGAGACGGAGCTCGACACGGTCTGCGCGACGCTCGAGCGCGAGCGTCCCGGCGTCTGCGTGATCGATTCCGTCCAGACCCTCTACTCGGCCGAGATCGGCTCCGCACCGGGCTCGGTGGCCCAGGTGCGGGAGGCGGCCTCGCGCATCCTCCGGGTGGCGAAGGAGGCGGGGGTCGCCACGTTCCTCGTGGGTCACGTCACGAAGGACGGCACCGTGGCGGGCCCTCGCGTTCTCGAGCACCTCGTCGACTGCGTGCTCCAGTTCGAAGGCGACCGCTACCACGCCCACCGCGTGCTCCGGGCGACCAAGAATCGCTTCGGCTCGACGAACGAGCTCGCCGTCTTCGAGATGACGGGTGGCGGGCTCGTAGGCGTCGCCGACCCCTCCGCGCTCTTCGGGAAGACCGAGCCGGGTGAGATCGGCGCGGCCGTGACCTGTGCGCTCGAAGGGACGAGGCCGCTTCTGATCGAGATCCAGTCCCTCGTCGCTCCCACCGACCTTGCGATGCCACGGCGCGTAGGCACCGGGGTCGACCCGAAGCGCCTCGCGATGATCGTCGCAGTGCTCGCGCGGCACGCCGGCCTGCCGCTCGGGAGCGCCGACGTGTTCGTGAACGTCGCCGGCGGCGTCCGCATCGACGAGCCGGGCGCCGACCTCGGGATCGCGCTCGCGATCGCCTCGGCGGCGCGCGGGGTGCCGGTGCACGAGGGGCTCGCGGCCTTCGGGGAGATCGGGCTCACCGGCCGCCTCCGGCCTGCGACGCAGGCGCCGAGGCGGGTCGAGGAGTGCCGGAAGTTCGGCGTGACGGCCGTTCTCGCGCCCTCGGGGACGGCCGGCGCGGGGCTCGAGGCGGAGTCTCTGCGCCAGGCTCTCGGCCTCGCCCTCGGCGATTCGGCCTCGTAGCGGCACTTTTCCGCGGCGCGGTTTTCGGAATCGCGTTCTGAGCAGGGATTTTCCAAAAGCCCTGCAAAAATGCTGCTTTTTTGGAGGTTTTTGCTAGACTTGTAGGCCTTCGCCGGCAGTCTTTCCGACCGTCGGCGCTTTCGCGATACGGGAGAGGGAGTCAGCTTGTACAAGGTCGGCGACAAGGTGGTGTATCCGCATCACGGAGCGGGCACCATCGTGAAACGTGAACGGCGGGAGATTCTCGGGGAGACGCGCGAGTACCTCACGATCAAGATCCTCCACAACGACATGACGGTGAACGTGCCCGCAGACAACGCGGAGCGGGTCGGCTTGCGGAAGGTGATCGACGAGGAGGCCGTCAAGAAGGTCGTCAAGTACCTCACGAGCGGCGGCACGGAGATGCCGAAGAACTGGAACCGCCGCTTCAAGCACAACCGCGACAAGATGAAGACGGGCGACATCTTCGAGCTCGCCGAGGTCGTGCGGAACCTCTCGCTTCGCGACGGCGAGAAGGGCCTCTCGACGGGCGAGAAGCAGATGTACGTCAAGGCGAAGAAGATCCTCGCGTCCGAGCTCATGTACGCGAAGAACCTCTCCGAGGACGACGCGTTCGTCTGGCTCGAAGGTGTGCTCACCGGCCCGGATTCGCCGGCCAAGCGTGCCACGGCCAAGCGGGCACCCGCGGCCAAGGCAGCCCCCAAGACTGCCGCCCCCAAGACACCGGCCGCCGCATAGCTTGAGTACGTGGGCCGTGCTCGTCGCCGCGGGGCGGGGAGAGCGGCTCGGCGAGGACCGTCCGAAGGCGTTCGCACGCCTCGGAGGTCTTCCGCTGCTTGCGGAGCCGCTCCGCCGCCTCGACGCGTCCGACTGGATCGACGGGATCGTGCTCGTCGCCCCACCCGAGTGGGAGGAGCCTGCGATCCTCGTGGCCGAGGAGATCGGCGCCTCGAAGGTGGCTGCCTGTGTCCCGGGCGGCGAGACGCGCTCGGCGTCGGTTCGGGCCGGGCTCGCCGAGGTTCCCGCCGACGCGGCCGTGGTGCTCGTCCACGACGCGGCCCGGCCGCTCCTGCCGCCCGACCTGATCCCGCGCCTGCTCGAAGCGCTCGCCCAGGGCTTCGACGGCGCTGTCCCGGGCTTGCCGGTCGCCGACACGGTGAAGCACGTCCGCGGTGGGGTGGTCGTCGAGACGCCGGCGCGGGAAGAGCTCGTGGCCGTCCAGACACCGCAGGCCTTCGTCGCCTCGGTGCTGCGAAGGGCCGCGGCCGGCGAAGGCTCGGACTGTGCCTCGCTCGTCGAGGCCGCCGGCGGTCGCGTTGCGATCGTCTCCGGCGACGAGCGCCTCCTGAAGATCACGACGCCGGAGGACCTGCGCCGCGTCGAGGCGATGCTCGCCGCCGAGTAGCCTTCCGGCGTGGCCGACGTTCGGATCGGAATGGGGTATGACGCGCACGCACTCGTCGCGGGAGTCCCGCTCGTCCTCGGCGGTGTCGAGATCTACCATTCGAGCGGTCTCGCCGGTCACTCCGACGGCGACGTGATCACACACGCCCTGATCGACGCCGTGCTCGGTGCCGCAGGGCTCGGCGACATCGGGGGACTGTTCCCCTCGGGTGACGAGCGGTTTCGCGGGATCTCGTCCCTCGAGCTGCTCACCCAGTCCTACGAGCAGGTGAAGGACGCCGGGTGGCGGCTCGTCAACGCCGATTGCGTCCTCGTCGGCGAAGAGCCGAGAATCGCATCCCGGCGAGACCAGATGCGAGGGGCCCTCTCCCGGGCGATCGGCGAGGGCGAGGTCAACGTCCGCGCCACGACCACCGACCGCCTCGGCTTCACCGGGCGGGGCGAGGGCCTCGCCGCCCACGCGGTCGCGCTGCTCGAGCGGCGTTAACGCACTCTTCGCAAACGGGAAGAACCGGTCCCACGGTTCGGCTCGTATCTCCCTCTGAAGAAACGACGACAACTCGAAGAGGGAGTGACGCCATGCGCACATGGATCCTGGCCGCGCTCGCAAGCCTGACGGTGGCGGCGACTGCGGCAACAGCCTCGGCAGCAGCAGGCCTGCCGAATCTCGGTCCGGCGAAGAACGGCTCGCAGCCCGTCTACTTGGGCTACTACGACCATCACGTCGACACGTACCTGATCACCGACGTGTCCGACAAGGCCCAGGCCGGCGCGATGCACGTGAACTACGCCCCGGTGCTGAAGGCGGTGAAGGGCCTGCCGCTCCAGTACTTCGTCAAGGGCAAGGCGGCCGCCGGTCAGACCACGGTGTTCGGCTCCGAGCCCGGCGAGGGCGGCTACAACCCGCTCTGGGAAGAGATGTGGGTGACCTGGAAGCCCGGCGTCACGCCGGTGCTCCTCGGGCAGGACGATCAGATCGACTCGCTCGAGAAGGCCGGCAAGCTGACGGTGACCGACGCGCACATCGTCTTGAACGCCCCGATCCTCACGATCGGCAAGTAGCCCGACCACGCGTGTCAAGGAAGACTCGCTCAGCTCGGGAGGGTCGCGAGCCCGTCGGCACCGATCGCGACGAGCCCGTCGAGAGCGAGCGAGTCGAGCGCTTCGCGGTCGTCGCTGCCAGCACCGGCAGCGACGGCCCGGAGCGCGATCGCCCGCCGCTGCCGGAACGAGCCCTCGAAGGCCGACTGGTGCCGCAGGGGCTCGTACCGCCGTCCGCGAGAGGGGCACGCGGCGGCAAGCGGGCACTGCTCGCAGCGGGGCACGCGGGCGAGGCAGACGGTCGCGCCGAGATCGAAGAGCGCCTGGGTGCACGAGCCGTCGAAGGCCTGCCCGGTGCGCTCCTGGATCCGGCGGACGTTCGTGTCGACCGGGAGCACGTCGCGCCCGAGCGCGAAGTTCGCGACCGCCGCCGCGGTATATGTCCCGACGCCGGGAAGCTCGGTGAGGTCGTCCGGCCAGCCCTCGCTTGCGACCGTGACCGCGGCACGGTGAAGGTTGACCGCGCGGCGGTTGTAGCCGAGGCCCTGCCACTCGACGATCACCTCGGCAGGGGTGGCGGCGGCGAGCGCCTCGACCGTGGGCCAGCGCTCGAGCCATCGCGTCCAGCGCGCGATCACGCGCTCGACCTGCGTCTGCTGCAGCATGACCTCGCTGACCAAAATCGCGTACGGATCCGTCGTCCGTCTCCAGGGGAGGTCCCGGCCGTTTGTCCGGTACCAGCCGAGCAGCTCGGCGATCATCGACGAGGACTCTAGAGGCACCTGCTCCACGAGGCCCGACCGCCGACGCGTTTGGCGAGGTTTCTAGCCGCTCGTCGTCGTGGCGGCGCCGGTGCCCTTCCCGTTGTTGGGAAGGAGGCTGCGGCAGGCGGCGAGCGCGGCGTTCGTCGCCGATTGCGACTGGTTGGCGGCGCCGGTCTGGACGCCGTGGCGCTTCAGGCAGGCCTGGAAACTCGCAAAGGCGCTGCTCGTCGAGCTACCCGTGCCGCTACTCCCCGTTGCGCCGGACGGAGCGCTCCCACCGCCGAGGAAGCCACCGGTTCCCGCCGGAAGTAGGCTGCGGCAGGCGGCGAGCGCGGACTGGAAGGTCGTGGACGTCCGATCTACGGTCGAGCCGGTCTGGACGCCGTGCTTGGTCAGGCACGCCTGGAACTTCGCAAAGGCCGGGTTGCTGGCAGCGGCAGCGCCTCCTCCACCGCCGAAGAGCCCTCCCGCGCCGCCCCCGGACGGTCGGAGGCTCGCGCACGCTGTCAGGGCCTTCTGCTGCGCAGCGGTGAGCGTCCCGCGGAAGCCGCCTGCGCCGGTCGGGCCCGAGCCGCCACGGCGGAAGGAGCCGAGAGCACCGGACGGTCCGCGGGCGCCGGTCGCGCCCCGCGCGCCTGTGCCGCCACGCGCGAAGAACCCGCCCGCGCCGCTGGCTCCGCGTGCACCCGAGGCGCCACGGCCGAAGCCGAATCCGCCCTGAGGCAGCGTGAGCCCGTGCGACTTGAGGCAGTTCGTGTAGGCCGTCAGCGAGGCGGTCGAGCTCGTCGTCGCGCTGGTCGAGGTCGTGGTGGTGGACGTCGTCGTCGTGCCGGGCGCGGCCGAACTCGACCCGCATGCCGAGACGACGAACGCGCACCCGAGCACGAGCCCGGTCGCGGCGAGCGCACCGGCGATCCGGCGGGCGGAGGCGGGCAGCCGCAGATCGCTCATGCGTCTCTCCTCGTGTGGGTCGTGCCGCGCACGGCCTGCACCTTTGCAAACGAACATAAGCGGCGGCTTAGAAACTCGTCGAGCATGTCACCCTGCTGTCCCCGTCGCACCGGAGCCCGTTCCCGTGTTGCCGCCGCGGCTGAAGAAGCCACCGCCGCCGCGGCCGCTGGACACGCCGGGCGCCGATGCGGCGATGCTCGTCGCCGAGACGTTGCCGTTCGCGCTCGTCGCGCCCTGAACGACGACGGTGTCGCCGGGACGGAGGTCGACTGCCTTCCCGGTCGCATTCCGCGTGATCGTCGTCGTCGAGGGGTCGAGCGTGACCTTCACGAGCGCCCCGTCCGACGTGAGCAGGTAGAGGACGTCGCCGTCGACGACCGAGATCGTCCCGGTCGTCCCACTGGCGGCGCCGCCGAGGCCGCCGAAGAGACCGGCCGCGCCGGTCGTCCCACGCGCTCCGGTGGCGCCGCTGGCCCCGGTGGCGCCCGCGAGCGCCCGGAGCCGGGAGGCGAGAGCGGCGACGCCATTCCCACCGCCGGTCCCTCCCGAGGAGCCGTGATCCTTCTGCAGGGTCGCCCCGCCCCAGAAACCCGCGCCGACGAGGAGGATCGCGATCAGGGCCGCTGCCGGGATCGCCAGGCGGATGCCCCGCGCAGGCCCGCGGGTCGGCCAGTCGTCGTCCTCGAGCCCCAGGCTCTGATCGGCGCCCGGCCGGGGCTCCTCGGGAGGGGCCGTGATCTCCGTGGTGGGGTCGTCTGGCATCGTCAGGTCACTCGTAGCGGAGGGCGTCGATCGGTCGCAGCGATGCCGCGCGGTTTGCCGGATAGAGGCCGAAGAACACGCCCACCGCGACCGCGATCCCGAAGGCGAGCGGGATCGAGTACGAGGCGATCACCGGCGTCACCCCTTCGATCTTGAAATGCGTGCCGATGATCCCGACGACGACCCCGGCGCCCCCTCCGATCAGCGAGAGCAGGACCGCCTCGACGAGGAACTGGGCGAGGATCGCCGCCTTCGGTGCGCCGACGGCCTTGCGGATCCCGATCTCGCGGGTCCGCTCGGTCACCGTCACCAGCATGATGTTCATCACGCCGATCCCGCCGACGAGGAGCGAGATCGCCGCGACCGCGCCGAGAAGGGTCGTGAACGTGCTCGACGTTGACTGGGCGGTCGAGAGCAGGGTTCCCTGGTTGATGACCGAGAAGGGCAGGTTGGCGACCGTGGTGTCGTTCTGCGAGGCGAGGATGTCCTCGACCTCGGCGGCGGCGTTGTTCAGGCTCTTGGAGGACTTGGCCTCGACGAGCAGCTCGTTGAACGAGGCCGACTCGCCGGTGAGCTCGTCCTGGACAGCCGTGTAGGGGGCGATCACGACGCTGTCCTGATTCGTGGTCCCGGAGGCGCCCTTCTCGGCGAGCACGCCCACGATCTGGAAGCTCGCAGAGCCGAGCTGGATCGTCTGGCCGAGCGGGTTCTCGCCCGTCGAGAAGAGGTTGCTGACGACGGTCTGGCCGACCAGGGCGACTCGGCGGCGGTTGGTGACGTCCGAGGTCGAGATCGGGCTGCCGGCAGCGAGGGTGTAGTCCTCCGCGGAGAGGTATGCCGGCGTCGTGCCGGTGACCGTGGTCGAGTAGCTCGCCCCCTGGTAGGTCGCGGTCTCGCTCGTCGAGACGACCGGCGAGACCGACTGCACGTCGGGAGCCTGGTTCGGGTCCTCGATCGCCTGCACCGACTGCTCGGTGAGCGCCGCCGCTCGCGACTGGGTGCCGGTGGTCGCCCGCCCTCCGCCGAACCGCCCGCGGCTGAGGATCGTGATCGTGTTCGTCCCGAGCTGCTTGATCCTGTTCTGGACAGCCTGGGAGGAGCCCGTGCCGACGGCGAGGAGGATGATCACCGCGCCGACGCCGATCAGGACGCCGAGGACGGTCAACGCCGAGCGGAGCTTGTTCGCGCTTGCGCCCTGCCACGCGATCCGGAGCGTGTCGAGAACGGTCACGAGGCAGCTCCAGCGGCACCGGCGACGAGACCGGTTCCGGGAAGCGGGGAACGCGCGGCGACGGGGGCCCGCCGACGGTCCTCGACGATCAGGCCGTCTCTGACACGGATCGTCCGCTTCGCGTAGGCGGCGATGTCCTCTTCGTGCGTGATCAGCACGATCGTCCGGCCCTCGGCGTTCAGCCGGCTGAACATCGACATGATCTCGCTGCTCGTCGTGGTGTCGACGTTGCCGGTCGGCTCGTCTGCCAGCACGAGCGCGGGATCGGTGACGATCGCCCGCGCCAGGGCGACGCGCTGCTGCTGGCCGCCCGACATCTCGTTGGGGAGGTGCGAGGCCCGGTCCGCCAGACCGACGGCGGCCAGCGCGACCGCCGCCCGTTCGCGCCGTTCCTTCGCCTTCACACCGGCGTACAGGAGCGGCAGCTCGACGTTCGCGAGCGCCGAGGTGCGCGGAACGAGGTTGAACGACTGGAACACGAAGCCGATCTTGCGGTTCCGGATCCTCGACAGCTGCGCCTCGTCGAGGGTGCGGACGTCGATCCCGTCCAGGAAGAACTGGCCGCGCGAGGGCACGTCGAGGCAGCCCATGATGTTCATCAGCGTCGACTTGCCCGAGCCGGATGCGCCCATGATCGCGACGAAGTCGCCGCGCTCGACGAGGAGCGAGACCCCACGCAGGGCGTGGACCTCGACGTCGCCCATGACGTAGGTCTTGACGATCCGTCGCAGCGCGAGGACAGGCCGTGCTCCCGTCGTCGGAGCGGGCGAGCTCATCCGCCCGCGTTGCGGAAGATCGCACCGGCTCCGCCTCCGCCGCCGCCGCCTCCGAAGATGCCTCCGCCGCCACCGAGGCCGCCGGTGCCTGTCCCGGTGCTCGCGGTAGCCGCGGTCACGTTGACGGTCGGCTCGACCACCACGTCACCCTTCGCAAGGCCACGCACGATCTCGGTCGTCGAGGCGCCGACGAGCCCGATCGTGACCGGTGTCACCGTCGTCTTGCCGTTCTGGAGCAGCTCGACGGTCGAGGCATTGCCGTTCGTCGTGATCGCCGAGCTCGGCAGCTCGAGGACATTGGCGCGCGTCTCGGTGACGACGCTGACGTTGGCGGTCATGCCCTCCTTGACCTCGACGGGTGGGTTGACGAGGGTGATCGTCGCGTCGTAGGTGACGACATTGCTCACCACCGTGGAGGTGGAGGAGACCGCCGTGACCTTTCCCGCCACCTCCGTGTTCGGGAGCGCCGGGAACGTGATCGTCGCCGGCTGGCCGACCGCGAGCTTGGTCGCATCGGCCTCGGCGAAGCCGGAGACGACCTCGAGCTTGTCGAGGGAATCGATCGTGAAAAGCCCCGACGAGCTGCTCGCCGAGCTTCCGTTCCCGCTGCCGGCACCCGTTCCCGAGCCGGCAGCGCTCGCTGCGCTCGAAGCGCTCGCCGCGGCCGAGCTCACCGAGGAGCCGCTGCCGCTGACCGTTTCGCCGACCGAGCCGTCGACCGCGGTGACCGTGCCGGCGACGGGAGCCCGGAGCGTGGTCTCGTCGAGCGCGCTCCTGTCTGTCGCGACCGTCGCCTCGTCCTCGGCCACCGCCGCCTGGTCCTGGGCGATCGTCGCCGAGTCGGGTGTCGAGCTCTCGGCGATCGACGCCCGGGTCTGCTGGAGGCCGAGCTTCGCGGAAGAGACCGACGCCTCGGCCTGCTGCACGGCCTGCTCGTCCGTCGTGACGGTCGAGGTGTCGGTGGTGCACGAGCGCTGGGCGGTCGTCACGACCTGCTCCGTCCCGATGCTCGTGCCGTAGCGGTTGGTCGCCACGAGCCGGAAAAGGTAGGTGGTGTCGGCCTTCAGGCCCTTCACCGTCGCGGTCACCTCGACGGCGCCCTGAGCCGATCCGGCGTCGGCCGTCGCCGTCTTCGCGTCGGCCGACGCCGTCGTTCCGAACTCGAAGCGGTAGGTCGTGTCGGTTCCGTTCGCATCGACGGTCCCGGTCAAGGTCGCGCTGGTGGCGAGGACAGAGGAGGCGCTCGCCGTCGTCGCGGCAGGCTTCCCGGGTGCGCCGGCGGTGGTGAAGGTCTCCTCGGCCCCGCTCGAGGTTCCGTAAGCGTTGGTGGCGACGAGGCGGAACACGTAGGTGACGCCGGGGTCGAGACCGCTCACGACCGCCGAGACCTGCGTCGCGGACGAGCCGGAGCCGAGATCCACCTTCGCCGTTGTCGACCCGTAGGCCTCGGTGCGCCCGTACTCGAAGCGGTAGCTCGTGTCGCTCGCGTTCGGGTCGATCGTGCCGCTCAGCGTCGCCGTCGCCATCCCGACCCCGCTTGCCGAGCCCGCGGTGACCGAGGCCTTCGCCGCCACCGGGGTCGTGAACGTCTCGACCGGGCCGACGGAAGCGCCTACGACGTTTGTCGCCCGGACGCGGAAGCGATAGGTCTTGCCCGGCTCGAGGCCCGCGACGTCAGCCGAGACGGAGACCGAGCCATTGCTCGCACCGGCGCTCTTCGTCGCCGTCCGGTGGTCGAGCTTCCTGCCTGTCCCGTACTCGAAGGAGTACGAGGTGTTCGCTCCCTGCGGGTCGACGGTTCCGTTCAGCGTCGCGGAGCTCGTGGTCACGTTCGACGCCGCCGCCGTCGAGGCGCTCGAAGCGGTGCCCGTCGTGAAGAACTGCACGACGCCGCGGGTGGTGCCGAACGGGCTCGTGGCGACGAGCTCGTAGACGTAGGTCGTGCCCGGCTTCAGCCCCGTGAGCAGAGCGGAGACCTGGGTGGCGGCGGCTCCGGAGCCGGCATCGACGCTCGGCGTCGAGGACCCGAACGCCTTGGTCGTCCCGTACACGAACTGGTAGGTCGTGTCGTTCGACTCGGGGTCGACCGCGCCGCTCAACGTGGCCGAGCTCGTCGCGACGCCGCTGGCCGATCCGGTCGTCGCGACGGGCGCGATCGCCGCGGCGGTCGTCACCGTCAGCTCCGTGCCCTTCTGTGCTCCGTTCTGGTTCGAGGCGACGAAGCGGAAGTAGTAGGTCGTCGAGGGCTGCAGGCCCGTCAAGGGCACCGAGATCTGAACCTGGGAGGTGCCGGAGCCGGCGTCGAGCGGCGGGGTCTGCTCCTCGACCCCCGTGGTCGTCCCGTACTCGAAGTGGTAGTAGGTGTCGAAGCCCTGAGGGTTGACGGTTCCGGTCAGGGTCGCGCCGGTGGCGGTGATGCTCGAAGCGGCGCCGGTGGAGACCGTCGGGGGCGAGGTCTGTTGCGCGTTCGTGGTCGTCGGCGTGTCCACGGCGGCGAGAACCTGCGCGCTGCTCGTCGACTCTGCGGCAGTCGTCCCGACGGACGTTCCCTGCCCGGCGCTCGCTGCGCCGCTGCCCGAGCTGCCGGTCCCGGAGCTGCCCGTGCCGGAGTGGCCCGACGAGCCCGAACCGGTGGCCGCGCCGGAGCTCGAGGCCGTCGAGCCGGATCCGGCCGACGAGCTCGTTGCGTTCGAAGAGCCTGTTCCGGTCGATCCTGTTGCGGTCGAACCGGTTGTGGCCGAGGCCGACCCGGTGCTGTTCGACCCCGTGCTGTTAGACCCGGTGCTGTTAGACCCAGTGCCACTCGACCCGGTGCTGTTCGACCCGGTGCCGCTCGATCCGGTGCTTCCGGAACCGCTGTTGCCCGAGGCGGAGGCCGACGCATTTGCGCCCGACGAGCCGGTGCTCGCGGGCGGGCAGTCGAGAGCGATGTCGGCGGCCAGCTGCTTCTTCGCGTCGGCGAGGTTCTGCTTGTCGGTCGCGAGCGACTGCTTCGCGCTCGTCAGCTGGTTCTGGGACTGCTGCACGCTCGACTCGTTGGAGAGCCTCTGAGCGGTCGTCTGGCCCGCCTCGGCGCTTGCGAGCGTGCTCCGAGCCTGCTCGAGGTTCGCCTCCGCCTGGCGCAGCGTGTTCTGCGCGGAGGTCGGGTCGATCCGGGCGAGCACCTGGCCCGCCTTCACCCTGTCGCCGACCGCGACAGCGACCGCGGTGAGCGTCCCGCTCGTCGAGAAGTCGGCCGAGGCGGAGGTCGCGACGCCGACGTTGCCGCTCGCGCTCACGCTCGACTGGACGGTGCCGGACGCGACCGTCGCGGTGCGCTGCGTGCCGGCCGAGGCGGACGAGCCGCCGAAGAAGCTGTACACCGAGTTGAGCCCGAAGACGATCGCGGCCGTGGCCGCGACGGCGAGGGCTCCGTAGAGGAGGAGCGGGCGGCGGCCGAGACGAGCCATCGGCGGAGAGACAACCAGCTGAGGCTAAGAGCAACGTAAGACCCGCCGTAGACTCAGGCGCATGAGGGTCAGATTCGCTCCCAGCCCGACTGGATCGCTCCACATCGGCAACGCGCTCGGTGCGGTCGCCAACCGCAACGCCGGCGGCTGGATGCTGCTGCGGATCGACGACACCGACCCGGCACGCAACCTCGCCGGCGGCGAGCAGGCGATCGTCGACGACCTTCGCTGGCTCGGGATCCACTGGGACGAAGGGCCGGTGCGGCAGAGCGAGCGCCTCGACCGCTACCGCGAGGCGGCAGCCGGGCTGCCCGAGCGCTTTCAGGGCATCACGCTCCTTCGGGAGGACGGAACCGCCACCTACCACCTGGCGAGCGTCGTCGACGACATCGACTTCGCGATCACCCACGTGATCCGGGGCAACGATCACCGCCCCAACGAGGCGCTGCACAGGGCGCTGACGCTGGCGCTCGGCGCGGAGCCGCCCGAGTACATCCACCACGGCCTCGTGCTCGGCCCGGACGGCAAGAAGCTCTCGAAGCGCGCCGAGGGGGCATCGGTCGCCTCGCTCCGCGAAGCGGGGATCCCGCCCGAGGCCGTCCGCGCCTACCTCGAGGAGCTCGGGATCCCGAAGCACGACGTGCGGCTCGACCTTGCGAGGATCAGGTCTCTGGCCGTCGATGCGATCGCGGAGATGCCGGACGCGACCTTCGCCGCGAGGGTCGACGTTCCGGTCTCCGTCGTTCCGGCGCTGCGAGGCGCGCGAGACCTGAACGAGGCGCGGACGTTCGCGGAGACGATCATCGAGGCACCGGAGGTGTCCCTGCCGGACGAGAGGGAGACGCTCACGCGGTTCGCGGAGCTGCGGCGCGGAGCCGCCGAGACGCTCGACCAGACGGCGGCGCGCGCGATCGTGCGGGAGCTGAAGGCGGTCGGTGGGCATCTCCGGGCGGTTCGCCGGGCGCTCACGGGGCGAGAGAGCGGGCCAGAGCTCTGGGCGGTGCTGGCCGCGCTCTCACGCGACGAGACGCTGCGGAGGATCGATGCGGCTCTCTGACACCTACTCACGCGGCCTCGTCGAGCTGCCCCCGCCGCCCGGGCCGGTGCGGATGTACTTCTGCGGCCCGACCGTCTATGCCCGGGCCCACGTCGGGAACGCCCGTCCCTTCGTGATCGGGATGTGGCTGCGCTCCTGGCTGCGCTCGACCGGCTACGACGCGACGCTCGTGCACAACATCACCGACGTCAACGACAAGATCTACGACGCGGCGCCCGGTGCGAGCGCGGCGCTCGCCGAGCAGGCGACCTCCTGGTACCTCGAAGACACGGGCGACCTGGGCCTCGGCATGCCCGATCACCTGCCGAGGGTCACGGACCACATCCCGGCGATCGTCGCCTTCATCGGCGAGCTCCTCGACCGGGGGCTCGCCTACTCGGTCGACGGGGACGTCTACTTCCGCGTCGCCCGCTTCCCGGAGTACGGGCGGCTCTCGGGGCAGCGGCCCGATCGGGTCGAGGAGCAGGAGCCCAATCCGCGGAAGGAGGATCCGCGCGACTTCGCTCTCTGGAAGGCGACCAAGCTCGGCGAGGACACCCACTGGCCCGCGCCCTGGGGCGAGGGCCGGCCGGGCTGGCACATCGAGTGCTCGGCGATGGCGGAGGAGATCCTCGGCCCGGCGTTCGAGATCCACGGCGGCGGCATCGACCTCGTCTTCCCCCACCACGAGAACGAGCTTGCCCAGTCGCGCGCGCTCGGCCACGAGTTCGCGGCCATCTGGGCCCACAACGGCCTGCTGCAGTTCACCGGCGACAAGATGTCCAAGTCGGTCGGGAACATCGCCACCATCCGCGAGGTACTCGACCGCTGGGGCCGCGAGACGCTGCTCGTCTTCTTCCTCGGCGGTCACTGGCGCAAGCCGATCGACTTCTCCGACGAGACGATGGCGCAAGCGAGCTTGCGCCTCGAGAATTTGAACAATGCCTATTTGGTGCAGGAGGCGGCGTCCCCTGACGCCGGGTTGTGGGAACGGTTCGCTGGAGCCCTCGACGATGATTTCGACACACCTCAGGCACTGGAGGTCATGCACTCGATGGCTTCCGTGGGTCAGCTTGACCTGCTGGAGCGAGCTATGACCCTCTTCGGGCTCAATGTAAGCCGGCGCTCCGAGGAGCAGATCGAGGAGGTCGGCGAGGACGGCGCAGAGCCCGAGATCTATCGAATTCAATACCTCGGGACTCGACCCCAGCAGCAGGTCTTCAACCTCGTTCGCGAGCGTCGCGCCGCACGAGCCCGGAAGGACTGGGGTGCGTCCGACGCGGCGCGCGATCGGATCAGCGATCTCGGTTACACCGTTCGCGATCTTCCGGATGGCTGCGTCATCGTCCGCGAGGGGCGCGAGCCTCACCCCGGACCCCGGTGAGCACGGACCTCGTCTATGGCCGCAGAGCCGTCCGCGAGGCCCTTCGCGGCCGGCGCGAGGTGCTCGAGGTGCTTGCGACCGAGCGTGCGGTCGCCGGCGAGGAGTGGCTGGCGCAGGCACGTCCGAAGCTTCGGCCCGAGCGTGACCTGAGCGAACTGGCCGGCACGCGTGACCATCAGGGCGTCGTCGCGCGTGTAGAGCCGTTCCGCTACGCGGATGCCTACGAGCTCGCCGCCGGGCCGCGGCCGCTCATCGCGGTGCTCGACCGGGTCACCGATCCACGCAACCTCGGTGCCGTCTGCCGGAGCGCAGAGGGGGCGGGCGCCACCGGTGTCGTCGTCCCGGCTCACGGCTCGGCGGTCGTGACCCCGGCGGTGGCGCGATCCTCGGCCGGGGCGATCGAGCATCTGCCGATCGCCGTCGTCACGAACCTCGCCCGCTACCTGGACGAGGTCAAGGGCCCGCAGCTCTGGGTCTACGGAGCGGCAGGCGAGGCCGAGACCGAGATGTGGGACGCCGATCTCGCCGGCGGTGTCGCGCTCGTCTTCGGCGCCGAGGGCAAAGGGATCCGGCCGCTCGTGCGCAGGAGCTGCGACCTGCTCGTGAAGATCCCGAGCGCCGGCAGCGTCGAGTCGCTCAACGTCAGCGTCGCCGCGGCGCTGCTTCTCTACGAGGCGCGACGTCAGCGACGGCCCGGCGCCTGATGGCCGACCCGACGCTTTACCTCTTCGACGGCTACAACCTGCTTCACGCTGCCGGGGCCGAGCGCGCCGCCCTCGTCGACTCGCTCGCGAGCTTCGTGGCGGTGAAGGGCGCGCGCGGGATCCTCGTCTTCGACGGTGCAGGAGACGATGCGGAGGTGGGCCCGCTCTCCGTGCGGTTCACGCCCGATGCCGACACGATGCTGGAGCGGCTCGCCGCTCAGCACCGGTCTCGTGAGCGGGTGCTCCTGGTCTCGTCCGATGCGACCGTGCTCGGCACTGCCGGGCGCGAGGTGGCGAATCTCTCCTCGGCCACGTTCCTTCGCGAGCTCGCTCCTCCCGAGGTGCCGCGGGCGGCGCCGGGCGGGCTCGGAGACAGGCTCGACGCCGAGACGCGCGCGCGCCTCGAGCGTCTTCGCCGCGGCACCTGATCGCCGCGCCGGCCGGTGAGGCCGCGAAGTGTTCGAATCGCGTCCTCTTTCGGATGGTCCAAAGCGGTGCACACGGGTCCATTGCAAAGAGGCCTTGTCTTTTCTGTAAAGAGTTGCTAGATTCACCTCGACCTCAGGGTGAGGTTTCTGTGCAGGGGAGTTTCACAAACCGCTCTAAACGGGGGTTTAGGCGAGACCATGAGAACTGCGACCGCTCCGAAGACAGCGCTAAAAGCTCAACGAGAGCTTGAGGATCTGCAGCTCTTCCTGAAGGCTCGCAACGGCAGCTCCGTTGCGCTCGACACGCTCATTCGCCGCTACACACCGTTCGTCCGTCTCAAGGCGAGCGCCTATTTCCTCGTCGGCGGCGGCAACGACGACCTCGTTCAGGAGGGGTTGATCGGCCTGTACAAGGCGGTCCGCGACTTCCGCCCCGACAAGGAGACCTCGTTCCGCTCGTTCGCGGAGCTCTGCGTCACCCGCCAGATCATCACGGCGATCAAGACGGCGACGCGCTTCAAGCACACGCCGCTCAACTCGTACGTGTCGTTCAGCCACACCCCGGCAGGCCAGGATCCCGACGGCGACTGCACGCTCGGTGACGCGCTCCCCGGCTCCGCGGTCAACGATCCCGCCATCTGCGTGATCTCGACCGAGGAGCTCCAGAGCCTCGTCGGCTGCCTCGGCTCGACGCTCTCGCCGCTCGAGGCCGACGCACTGCGCCTCTACCTCGAGGGAAGCTCCTACGAGGCGATGGCCGAAGAGCTCGGCTGCGACACGAAGACGATCGACAACGCGCTCCAGCGCGTCAAGCGCAAGATCCTGAACCACCAGCGCGAGCGGCAAGTCCTGGCCTGAGCGAGCGGACGTGGTCTTCGGCATCACCTACGATTCGGGGTGCGCCGGAGTAGCTCAGTTGGCAGAGCACCGCTCTTGTAAAGCGGATGTCGTGGGTTCGAATCCCACCTCCGGCTTGTCGCGAGCTTGGGAGCTCAGGGCATGCGCTCGCCCGCGCGCACCGCGACCGATAGCCGGTTCGCGGGCGGCGAGAGCGGGCAGACCCAGCGCGGGTCGTAGCTGCACGACGGGTTGTAGGCGAAGTTGAAGTCGAGCACGAGGCGGCCCGCCGCCATCCCCAGGTCGGCGCCCTTCACCGTGTCGAGCACGTAACGGCCGCCGCCGTAGGTATCGCCGCCGCTGGTTGCGTCGTGGAAGGGCACGAACAGGCCGCCGCCGTACGCCATCAGCCAGTAGAGCTCCAGCGTGTGCGCCGTGCCGCCGAGCGAGAAGTGCGCGATCGCGATCCGCTCGAACGAGATCGCCTCCTCGCCGCTCGAGGCGATCTGCGTCGACTCGGAGGGCGCCGGCACGACCTCGGCGAGAGCCCGGAAGGACTCGTCGTAGTCGAAGCACGGCACGCCGGGATAGCCGGCCCGATCCGGCTCGACAAGCGGCGAGGAGACGTGCGATCGGAAGAGCTCGTCGCGGGCGGCACGCCAGCGGCGCCAACCCTCTGCCGGGTCCTCAGCGGCGCGAACATCGGCGTAGAGCGCGAAGACCCGGCGCTTCCAGTCGAGCAGGTCGAACGCGTCGGCAGCCTCCACCGCTACTCGCCGATCGCCTTGAGCACCACGCGCTTGGGGCGGCGGCCGTCGAACTCGGCATAGAAGACCTGCTCCCAGCGGCCGAGGTCGAGCCTCCCGTCCGTGATCGGCAAGACGACCTGATGCGCCATCAGCTGGCGCTTCAGATGCGCGTCCGCGTTGTCCTCGCCGCGGTTGTGGCGGTAGCCGGAGACCGGCTCGTGGGGCGCGAGACGCTCCAGCCAGTCGTCCATGTCCGCGATCAGCCCACCCTCGTCGTCGTTGACATAGACGGCCGCGGTGATGTGCATCGGGTTGACGAGGACGAGGCCGTGCTCGATCCCCGACTCGCGCACGAACGCCTCGACGCGGTCCGTGATGTTCACGTAGTCCCGCCGGTTCGGCGTCTCGAAGGTCAGGTACTCGGTCGCGTGCTTCACGCACGTGCCTGTGCAAAGGCCAGCGCCTGGGCGAGATCCTCCCACAGCTCGTCGACGTCCTCGAGCCCGACCGAGAGCCTGAGCAATCCTTCGGGGATGCGGTCGCCTTCCCAGCGGTGACGGCTCTCCATCGTCGAGTTCACCCCGCCGAGGCTCGTTGCGTTCACGATCACGCGCGTCCGCGTCTCGACGGAGCGCGGGTCCTCGACGTCGAAGGAGATCAGCCCCGAGTAGCCGGGGTAGCGAACGAGGCCGACCGACGGGTGCTCCTCGAGACGGCGCGCGAGCTCGGTTGCCGTCGCGGTGATCCGCTTCATCCGGCGGCCGAGCGAGTCGAGCCCGGCGAGGAGCGAGGCGGCGGCCTCGGGAGAGCAGACGCTTCCCGTCTGGGCGCGAATCGCGCGGAGCGCGTCTGTGTGGGCCGGGTCGCGCGTCACGGCCGCGCCGAGCAGGGCGTTGTGGCTCCCGGTCAGGAACTTCGTCGCGGAGTGCACGACGATGTCGGCTCCCTTCCCGAGCGCCTGGAGGTACACGGGCGTCGCCACGGTCGCGTCGCAGACGAGCAATCCCGGATGCGCCGCCGCGGTCTCCCAGTCCGGCTCGGTGAGCACGGGGTTGGCGGGTGCCTCGAGCCAGACGATGTCCGCCTCGGGCGGCGGCGGGCCGGTCTGGTCGAACTCGATCAGCGTCAGCCCCCACGGCTCGAAGAGCTTGAAGAGCACGGAGGTGCCGTAGTACGCGCCCTCGGCGAGCGCGATCGTGGTTCCGGGGCGCGCGACCGCGAGCACGATCGCCGTCGCGGCCGCGGTCCCGGAGGCGAAGAGCGTCGCGTCGCCCCGCTCGAGCTCGCCGAGGCGCTTCTCGGCGGCGGTTCCGGTCGGGTGCCCGTAGCGGACGTAGAAGAACTCGCGCGGCTCTCCACGGTCGTCGTACGGCCAGATCGTCGAGCGGTCGACCGTGTCCATCCGGCGAATCTAGCGATCCGAGAAGCTACGACGGCGCGACGGCGCGTGCCCTGAGCACGCTCGGCGCCGACCGTGCGTAGTCGAGCCCGGAGACCCACGTGAGCGCGACGGCGACGAGGAGGAGCCACCACGAGACGCTGCTGCTCCACGCCCCGCCGGCCGCCAGGCCCCCGGCCGCGGCGGCGAGGGCCTGCGACCACGTCTTGAGCTTCCCGAGGTCGCGAGCGGAGATGACGACGCCGCGCTCGAGCGCGGCCAGCCGCAGCCCGCTGATCAGGAGCTCGCGGGCGACGATCGCGGCGACCATCCAGGCCCGGAAGGCGTGCTGGTCGAGGAGGACGACGAGCGTCCCGAGCACGAGCACCTTGTCGGCGACCGGGTCGAGGAGCGAGCCGAACGAGCTCGTGCGGCCGGTGCGGCGGGCGATCCGCCCGTCGAACCAGTCGGTCGACATGGCGAGGCAGAAGACGCCGGTCGCCCAGTAGTCGTGGTTCGCGAAATGGACGGAGAAGAGCAGGACGACGAGCGGAGCGGACGCCGCCCGGGTCAGGGTCAGCTGGTCGGCGATCGTCATCGCCGGGAGAATACGGCCTTAGAGCTCGAACCGAGCTCTTCCGGGGCATCGGCTCTTTGCGGATGAGTAGAGTCGGACGGCAGTGGACCTGTTCGAGTATCAGGGCAAGGAGCTCCTCGGACGGTTCGGTATTCCCGTCTCGGCAGGCAGGCTTGCCACGAACGTCGACGAGGCGCGAGTTGCGGCGGGCGAGCTCGGCGGCGAGGTGGTCGTGAAGGCGCAGGTTCTCACCGGCGGGCGCGGCAAGGCCGGGGGCGTCAAGCTCGCCGCGGGGCCGGACGAGGCGGCCGCCCGGGCCTCCGAGATCCTCGGGCTCGACATCCGCGGGCATGTCGTCGGCCGGCTCTGGATCGAGGTCGCCTCGGAGATCGCTGCCGAGTACTACCTGTCGGTCACGCTCGACCGCGGCGCCGGCCAGGCCCTCTTGATGTTCACCACCCAGGGTGGAGTCGAGATCGAGCAGGTCGCCGCCGAGACGCCGGAGGCGCTCGTCCGTGTGCACGTCGATCCGTTGGAAGGGCTAGGCCCTCATCATCTGCGCGAGCTCCTTGCAGGGGTGCCCGCAGAAGGCGAGAGGGCCAAGATCGAGCAGATCGCGGAGAGCCTGTACCGCGCGTTCGTCGAGTCGGACGCCACGCTCTGCGAGATCAACCCGCTCATCGTCACGCCGGCCGGCGAGGTTCGCGCGCTCGACGCGAAGGTGACGATCGACGACTCGGCTCTCTGGCGCCATCCCGAGCTCGAGGGGCTGCAGGACAGCTCGGGCGGCGATCCGCTCGAGGCGTTCGCGAAGGAGCGCGGCGTCATCTACGTGAAGCTCGACGGGGCGGTCGGGATTCTCGGCAACGGCGCCGGGCTCTCGATGTCGACCGTCGACGTCGTCGTCGTGGCCGGTGGTCGCCCCGCGAACTTCTGCGACCTCGGGGGCGGCGGCTCCGCCGAGGGCGTCGTGGCGGCGCTGGAGGTGATCTCCCGTGACCCGCAGGTGCGCTCGATCCTGTTCAACATCTTCGGTGGGATCACCCGCTGCGACGAGGTCGCGCGCGGGATCCTGACGGCGCTCGACGAGATCGACATCGCCGTGCCGATCGTCGTGCGCCTCGACGGCACGAACGCGGCCGAGGGCCGCCGCATCCTGGCCGAGGCGGCAAGGCCGAACCTCGAGGTCTCCCCGACGATGCTCGAGGCCGCGCGCAGAGCCGTGGAGCTCGTCCAATGAAGACAACCCCCTGTAACGCAACAGTGACGAGAATTCGGCCGGAATCGCCGTGCTCGAGCCAAATCAGCGCGGCGAGGGGCCCACTTCCGGTGTCAGACGCTTTGGGTCGAAACAGTGACGGCTGGGGGCGGCTGTGAGTGACGCCTGGAGCGATCGGGCCGAGCTCTACCGCACGAGTGCGGCGCACAGCTCAGGCCCCGATCTCGACCTGATCGTCGAGTGGGCCGGGGGGTGCGCGACGGCGATCGACGTCGCGACCGGCGGCGGTCACGTCGCCCGGCGCCTGCGCGAGGCCGGCCTCCAGGTCGTGACCTGCGACCCGGCGCCCGGGATGCGCCCCGACGTCATCTGCTTCGCCGAGGAGCTGCCCTTCGCCGACGGATCCTTCGACCTCGCCGTCACGCGAGTCGCCGCCCACCACTTCGCCGACGTCGCCCAGTCGGCGCGCGAGCTCGCCCGTGTCGCGTCGAAGCGCGTGGTCGTGGTCGACAACCTCTACGGCGGCGAGGACGCCGAGCGTGCCGAGAAGCTCCGGGATCCCTCGCACGTTCGCAGCTACACCGAGGCGGAATGGCGCTCGTTCCTCACCTACGCCGGCGTCTCCATCGAAGAGGCCCGCATCATCGACTTCCCCGTCGAGCTCCAGCCGTGGCTCGACCGGACCGGCTGCGAAGGCGAGGACGCCGAGCTCGTCCGCACCCTCCTCGCCGACCGCACCCACGACGGCTTCGTCACCTTCGACCGGATCGCCCTGCTCGGGAGCGTCGGCTGATGGCGATCATCGTCGACGGCGCCACGCGCCTCGTCGTGCAGGGCCTCACCGGGAGCGAGGGACGATTCCACGGGCTGCGCAACCGCGCCTACGGGACGAACGTCGTCGCCGGCGTGACGCCGGGGAAGGGCGGACAGGACGTCGAAGGGATCCCTGTCTTCGGGACCGTCGAGGAGGCCGTCGCCGAGACCGCCGCCAACACCTCGCTCGTCTTCGTGCCCGCGCGTTTCGCCGCGGACGCCGTCTACGAGGCCCTGGACGCGGGCATCTCGACCGTCGTCTGCATCACCGAGCACATCCCCGTCCATGACGCGTTGCGCCTGCGCGCCTGCGCGCGGGCAAGCGGCGCGACCATGATCGGCCCGAACTGCCCGGGTGCGCTGTCGCCGGGCAAGGCGAACGTCGGGATCATCCCCGCGGAGGTCTTCGCGGCCGGATCGGTCGGCCTGGTCTCGCGGTCGGGCACGTTGACCTACCAGATCGGGAACGAGTTGGCCCAGCTCGGGATCGGGAACTCGACCATCGTCGGGATCGGCGGCGACCCGGTCGTGGGCTCGACGTTCGTCGACATCCTCGACCGGTTCGAGGCCGACCCCGAGACGGAGCTGATCGTGCTCGTCGGCGAGATCGGCGGGGACGAGGAGGAGAAGGCCGCCCGCCATGTGGCCGAGCACCTGACGAAGCCGGTGCTCGCCTACATCGCCGGCTTCTCGGCTCCGCCGGGGAAGACGATGGGGCATGCCGGAGCGATCATCTCGGGCTCCTCGGGAACGGCCTCCGCCAAGAAGGAGGCGCTCGAGGCCGTCGGGGTCGCGGTGGGCACGACGCCGACCGAGGTCGCCGCCCTCGTCGCCGAGCGGCTCGCCGGCCGCTAGCCACGCGCTGCGGTTCCCGCGCAGGCACGAGACCGCCGGTCCGTACACTCGATGGACATGGAGACGATCTCCCTCGCCCGCGGCGTGCCTGCGCCCGAGTGCCTCGCCGAGTTCGAGCTGGCCGACTGCGCGAAGACCGTCCTCGAGCGGGACGGCAAGACGATCCTCTCCTACGACTCGGGCGCCGGCTACCGGCCGCTGCGCGAGCTGATCGGCGAGCGGGCCGGCGTGCCCGCAAGCCGGGTGCTGCTGACGAACGGGTCGCTGCAGGGCTTCGTCCTCCTCGTGCGCCACTTCGGCAAGAGCCGGCCGATCTTTGTCGAGTTGCCGACCTACGACCGTCCGTTGAAGATCCTGCGGGCGGAAGGGATCGAGGCCGTCGCGCTCGCAAGTGACGACGACGGCCTCGTCCCGGCCGAGCTCGCCCGCGCTCTCGAGGAGCACCCGAACCCATCGTTCGTCTACACGATCCCGAGCTTCCAGAATCCGAGTGGCCGGACGATCCCGACCTCGCGGCGGCACGAGATCGTCGAGATCGCGCGAGCCTCCGGCACGCTCTTGCTCGAGGACGACCCCTACGGCCTGATCCGCTTCGAGGGAGAGATGCCGCCCTCGCTCTACGAGCTCGCGCCGGAGGTGACGATGTACACCTCGTCCTACTCGAAGACGGTGGCGCCGGGGCTCAGGGTCGGCTGGCTGATCGCCCCGGAGGAGCTCGCGGTGCCGCTCGTCGAGCTCGCCAACTCGACCTACATCACTCCTGCGCTCCTCGGCCAGGCGACGATCTTCGAGCTGATCAGCCGCGGAAGCTTCGAGCCGAACGTGCAACGGGTCAATGCCCTGTTGAAGCTGCGCCGCGACGCGATGCTCGCGGCGCTCGAGAAGCATCTCGCCGGAGCCCGCTGGACCCGTCCCGAGGGCGGCTACTTCATCTGGCTCGAGCTCCCGGAAGGCACGGACGCCGCGGAGGTGCTCGCGCGTGCCGAGGGCGTCACCGCGGTGCTCGGCACGGACTTCGGCGGCGCTCCGAACACGCTCAGGCTCGCCTACAGCTACGTCTCGCCCGACGAGATCGACGCGGGCGTCGAGCGGCTCGCCAACGCCGTCTAAGCCGGCGCGCCTTCGCCCCGGGATCGTCCGGGCCGGACGCGATCTACGAGTAGACGGCTGTCGCCGCCGAGACGAACGGCCGGGCGACGAGAGGCGGTTGGGGCGGCGGCTGGAGGATGCGTCCTGCGGCTCTGAAGGTGGGGCAGGGGCGCTCGAGCGAGAGCGCGCAGAGGCCTTGTCGGCGGAAGTAGCAGTCCTGGCAGGTGAGCGGGGGCTTGGTCAAGTGGGGGCTCTCAGACGGCGTTGGGGCGGGTTGGACGAGGAGGGATCCTATGCGCGGCGCCGCCGGGCACAAGGGGTTGCCGGAAGAGAAAACGCGCAGTTTCCGTGCCTTTCGACTGGCCGAAAACGCCAGGTTTCTAGCCCAGTTTCGGCAATGTTGCCAGCTCGCGCAACGCCTGTTGAAAACTCTTCACAGGGATGATGCGCAGCCCGTCCGCGTACTTGCGGGCAACTGTCGCATTCTGGCCCGCCGGGACGAGGAAGGCATCCACACCCGCCTCGCGCGCGCCGATCGTCTTCTGCTTGATGCCGCCGATCGGGCCGACCTGGCCGTTGAGGAAGATCTCGCCGGTCGCCGCGATCTTGTGGCCACGGTCGACGTTGCGCCCGAGCTCCTGGAGCACGTCGAGCGCGAACGCGAGCCCGGCCGACGGTCCGCCCACCCCGTGCGCGTCGATCGACACCTTGATCGGCAGCGCGATCTTCTCGCTCGGGTCGAGGAACACCCCGACGACCCCGCGCTTCGACCCTTGCCCGGCTCGGACGGTGGTGAGGGGGATCTCGATCCGCTTCCCGTTCCGGAGGATCGTGAACCGGAAGGTCGTGCCGGCAGGCTTGCCCGCCATCGCGCGGGAGACGGCAGCCGGCGACCGGGTTGCCCGGCCGTCGACGGAGACGATCACGTCCGTGGGCTGGAGCTTGCGCGCTGCCGGATAGCCAGGCTCGATCTCCGAGACGAGCGCCCCGGAGTCGACCGTGGTGACCTTCTTGCCGAGAGTGCGCAACGCGACCGCCGCCGCGACCTCCTGTGAGGTCTTCATCTCCGACACGTCGACCTGGGCGTTCTGCGCGCTCGTGATGCCCGGTGGAACGACCTGGCTCGGCGGATACAGGTCGGCACCCGAGTGCAGCCCGCCGAGCAGCTGCTCGAGAAGCGTCGCCTTGCGGACGATCACGTCGACGTAGTAGATGCCGCCGCCGTTGGCGGGCTCGTGGCCGCCCGCGACGTCGACGAGCGGCGCGACCGGATGGGCCCGATCCGGAAGGAAGATGTAGTCGCGCGAGGAGATCAGCTCGAGCGCGAGGAAGCACCCGAAGAGCAACCCCCCGAGCACGAGCGCCTTCGCAGGTGTGAAGAGGCGCCGGGCGGCGGCGAGCACGAGGTTCACTGTAGACGGTCGGGTCGCGCTGTCGTGCGAGCGCTTACCGCTTCTTAGCCGCCGCCGGCGAGGACGCCGACGACCTCGCGCACCGCTGCGGCAGAGGCCTGCAGCGCCGAGAGCTCGTCTGCTTCGAGGTCGAGCTCGACGATCGCCTCGATCCCCGCCGCACCGAGCCGCACCGGCACCCCGACGAAGAGCCCGTCGATGCCGTACTCGCCCTGGAGGTAGGAGGCGCAGGGAAGGACGCGCTTCTCGTCGAGCATGATCGCGTCGACGATCTGGGCGGCCGCTGCTCCGGGCGCGTACCAGGCCGAGGTGCCGAGCAGCTGGACGAGCTCGCCGCCTCCCTTCGCCGTCCGCTCGATCATCGCGTCGATCCGGTCGGCCGCGACGAGCTTCCGAAGCGGCACGCCGCCGACCCTCGTGGCGCTCACGAGCGGCACCATCTGATCGCCGTGGCCGCCGAGCACGAGCGTTTGCACGTCCTTGACCGACGAGCCCGTCTCCCAGGCGATGAAGGTCGAGAACCGGGCGGTATCGAGGATCCCGGCCATGCCGATGACGCGCTCGCGAGGGAGCCCCGAGACCCGCCGCGCGACATGGCACATCGCGTCGAGGGGGTTCGAGACGATCACGAGCACCGCGTCCGGAGACTGCGCCATCACCTTCGCGGTCACGTCGGCGACGATCTTCTCGTTGGTCGTGACGAGGTCGTCGCGGCTCATCCCGGGCCCACGTGGCAGCCCGGCCGTGATCACGACGACTGCCGAGCCGGCGGAGGCCTCGTAGCCGTTCGACCCGGTGACGTTCGGCTCGTAGCCGAGGATCGCGCCCATCTGGTCGATGTCGAGCGCCTTGCCCTGGGGCAGGCCCTCCTTGATGTCGATCAGCGCGACGTCGGCGTAGTCACGAGTCGCGAGCACCTGCGCGCAGGTCGCGCCGACGTTCCCGGCGCCCACCACCGTGACCTTGCGCCTGGAGCTCATCCTCGCCCTCGGCTTCTCAGGCGGCGACGCCGCTCACGAGCTTCTCGATCAGCGCGTCCGCGACCTCACTCGTCCCGACCGCCGTGGGATCGTCGCGGGTCGGCTTCATGTCGTAGGTGAGGCTCTTGCCCTCGCGGATGAGATCGGCGATCGCGGCCTCGAGACGGTCGGCGGCCTCCATCTCGCCGAGGTGGCGAAGCATGAGCATGCCGGAGAGCATCTGGGCGATCGGGTTGACCTTGTTCAGGCCCGCGTACTTCGGCGCCGAGCCGTGGGTCGGCTCGAACACGGCGACACCGCGGCCGAAGTTGGCGCCGGGCGCCACCCCGAGGCCACCGATCAGGCCCGCCGCGAGGTCCGAGATGATGTCGCCGTACAGGTTCGGCAGGACCATCACGTCGTACTCCTCGGGCCTCTGGACGAGCTGCATGCACATGTTGTCTGCGATCCGCTCGTCGAACTCGATGTCCGGGTTCTCCGCTGCGACGTCCTGGGCAACGTGGAGCCAGAGCCCGTCCGTGAACTTCATGATGTTCGCCTTGTGCACCGCCGTGACCTTGCGGCGGCCCATGCGCCGCGCATAGTCGAACGCGAACTCGAAGACCCGGCGGGTGCCGGTGATCGAGGTCGGCTTGATCGAGATCCCCGTGTCGGGCTGCGGCATGCGCTGGCCGTGCGCCTCGAGCCAGGCGATCAACTCCTCCGCGTCGGGCGTGCCCTGCTCGAACTCGATGCCGGCGTAGATGTCCTCGGTGGTCTCGCGGATGATCACGAGGTCGACGTCCTCGTAGCGCGTGCGCACACCCTCGTAGGTCTTGCACGGGCGCACCTGCGCGTACAGGTCGAGCAACACCCGCAGCCCGACGTTCACCGACCGGAAGCCCTCGCCGACCGGGGTCGTGATCGGCCCCTTCAGCGCGACGCCGTTCCGGCGGATCGACTCGAGTGTGGACTCCGGCAGCGGGTTGCCGCCGTGCTCTGCCATCACGTCCGCGCCGGCGGGCTGGACGTCCCATTCGAACTCGACGCCGGTCGCCTCGAGAACGCGCCGCGTGGCTTCCGTGAGCTCCGGCCCGATGCCGTCGCCGGGGATCAATGTCACGCGGTAGGCCATCGCTGCCAGCAGTGTACGTTCGCGCGCACCGTTGGCTCGGGAACAACCCGTTCGCCTCCGTCTCCGGCCGCGATTCGATGCGCTAGCGTGACGTCCGTGAGCGACTTCCACCCGGGTCTCGAGGGCGTGATTGCGTTTGAGACCGAGATCGCGGAGCCCGACAAGGCAGGCTCCGCGCTCCGGTACCGCGGCGTCGACATCGAGGAGCTCGTCGGCAGGTATCCCTTCGAGCAGGTCTGGGGGCTGCTGGTGGACGGAAGCTTCGAGCCGGGGATGCCCCGGGCCGAGCGGATCGAGCTTCAGGATCCCAGCGGCTCCGTGATGGCCGACCTCCAGGCCGGCCTTGCGACCCTCGGGCCGAAGTGGCAGCTTCGCCAGCTCGTCGACATCTCGGCCGAGGAGGCTCGCGACGACCTCGCGCGGCTCTCGGCGGCGGCCCTCTCGCTCGTCGCGCAGGCCGCGCGCGGAAAAGGTGTGGCGCCGGTGCCGGAGTCGGAGGTGGATGCCGGTGAGAACGCGGCCGCCCAGTTCCTGATCCGCTGGCGCGGGGAGGCCGATCCTCGCCACGTCCAGGCGCTCGACACCTACTGGGTCTGCACCGCCGAGCACGGCCTCAACGCATCGACCTTCACCGCTCGCATCGCTGCGTCAACGGGTGCCGATTGCGCCGCGGCGCTCTCGTCGGCGGTCGGTGCGCTCTCCGGGCCGCTTCACGGCGGAGCGCCGACGCGTGTGCTCCGGATGCTCGATGAGGTGGAGGCGAGCGGCGATGCCGACGCCTACGTTCGCGGCCTGATCGATCGCGGCGAGCGGATCATGGGGTTCGGTCATCGCGTGTACCGCGCGGAGGACCCGAGAGCACGGGTGCTCCGCCGAACGGCGCGTGAGCTCGGCTCGGCGCGCGTCGAGGCCGCCGAGAAGCTCGAGCAGGCGGCTCTCGGGGCCTTGCGTGAGAAGTCGCCCGACCGGGTGCTCGAGACGAACGTCGAGTTCTGGGCCGCGGTCGTGCTCGAGGTCGCGAACGTGCCCCCGCCGATGTACCCGGCCATGTTCGGGTGCGCGCGCGTCGCGGGCTGGTCGGCCCACGTCGTCGAGCAGCGGCGGACCGGCAGGCTGATTCGCCCGTCGGCGCGCTACGTCGGCGTGCCGGCCCACTCACTGGCCGAGGTCTAGAGCTTGGCAAGGGGTACCTGGAGCCGGGCCGAGGCCGCTTGACGCTCGCCGAGGCAGCCGCCGCGGCCGCGGCGCTCGCCGAGTCAGGCGACGAGCAGGCGCTCGCGCAGCTAAGGGCAAGCTGGGACGACGAGCTCGAGGCTGCGGCGCGGTCCCGTGACTTCCGGGAGCGCGCGGTCGCCTTCAGGGCCGTCGGGCAGTTCCGGTTCCGTCAGAAGATCGAGCTGTTGCGACGCGGTCTCGAGGACGACAGCCCGGCGTGCCGGGGCTCGGCGCTGCTCTCGTTGGAGCTGCTCTCGCGCGACCACCCGTCGGCCGTGAACGGCATGAGGCCCTTGCTCCACAAGCTCGTCGACGCGGACGACAACGACGCAGTCAGGCGGCTTGCGGTCGTCTCCCTGCGCAACGGCTCCGGCGCCCGCGACACGATCGCGATCCTCTCGGCCCTGGCCGCCGACGACGAGGCCGGGACCGAGCTTCGCGAAGCGGCGGCGAAGGTCGCCCAGTCGCTGCGCCGCAAGGCCGGCCCGGCGAGGTAGCGAGCTAGAGCCTCTTCGCGTGCGGGTGGGCCTGGAAGTACAGCTCGCGCCGCCGCCGGTCGGACACGTGCGTGTAGAGCTCGGTCGTGCTCAGGTCGGCGTGCCCGAGCATCTCCTGGACGCTTCGCAGGTCGGCGCCCCCTTCGAGGAGGTGCGTCGCGAACGAATGGCGGAGAAGATGGGGGTGGACCCGAGCGGGATCCAGGCCCGCGGTCTCCGCCAGGCCGCGCAGGATCAGGAACGCCCCCGAGCGGGTCAGCGGGCCGCCCTTGGCGTTCAGGAAGAGCTCCGGCCGCCGTCTCCGGTCGAGATGCGGCCGGCCGCGGAAGAGATAGCGGCGCAGGGCCTCGACGGCCTGCCGCCCGACGGGAACGACGCGCTCCTTCCCGCCCTTGCCGAGGACGCGGACGAGGCGATCGTCGAGGTCGACGCTGGACTTCTCCAGTCCGAGAGCCTCCGAGATCCGAAGGCCGGCGCCGTAGAGCAGCTCGACCAGGGCGCGGTCGCGGAGGGCGCGCGGGCCGCCGCCGCGCGCGGCCTCGATCAGCCGCTCCGCCTCTCCGGCCGAGAGCGTTCGCGGGAGCTTGCGCACCCGCCGCGGCAGGTCGATCTCGGCGGCGGGGTTGTCCGCCCGGGCGCCGATCAGCTGGAGGTGCCGGAAGAACGTCCGCGAGGCGGCGATCCGGCGGGCGATCGTCGCCGCTGAGAGCCCGCTGGCGCGAAGCGAGGCGGCGTATCGCTCGAAGTCGTCCACCGTGGCCTTCGCGATCGGGCTGCCGAGGAACGTCGCAAGCTGCCCGAGGTCGCGGCCGTAAGCATCGACGGTGCGCGGGGCACGGCGCGCTGCGAGCAGTGCGAGGAAGCCGTCGACCTCGGCCTCGCGGTGAGCGTTGTCGCGTCGTGTCGGCTCCTTCCCGGGCATGCGCATCCCCGTTCGACGTGCTCCCCGTCTCCCCTATCAGGGGCGGTGCGTTCCGATCACTTTGTGTTGCATGTTGCAAGCTCTTGTGGCGTGCAACACAAAGAGTGGTTGGGGCTACGAGCGCGGGTGGGCGCTGTCGTAGACGCGCCGCAGGCGCTTGGCGCTGACGTGGCTGTAGATCTGAGTCGTCGAGAGCGAGGAGTGGCCGAGGAGCTCCTGGATCGTGCGCAGGTCGGCGCCGCCCTCGAGCAGGTGCGTCGCGAACGCATGCCGCAGCCGGTGCGGGTGGGGCATCAGGCGGCGAAGCGTCGAGGTGTCGAGACGGCGGCCGCGGGCCGAGAGGAAGAGGGCGTTCTCGGCGCCGCGGGCGAGCTGCGGGCGCGCCTCGCGAAGGTAACGCGCGACCCAGTGCGCGGCCTCCTCGCCGAGCGGGACCACCCGTTCCTTCGCACCCTTGCCGTGCCGCACGAGCACCTGCTCCTGCTCGAAGTCGACGTCGCCGAGATCGAGCTGCACCGCCTCGGAGCTGCGGAGCCCCTCCGAGTAGACGAGCTCGAGCAGCGCTCGGTTGCGAAGCCCGAGGGCGTCGTCGCCTGAGAAGCGGCCGAGCAGCTCCTCGATCTCCTCGTTCTTCGGTGCGTCGGGGAGCCTGCGCCCGCGCCGGGCGGCGGCGAGCGGGACCTCGGGCACATGGCTCGGCCCGAGCGCATGACGAAGGAGCGCCCGAACGCCCGCGAGCCGCCGGGCAATCGTCGCGGGTGCCAGCTTCCCGCCGGGCCGCGCCCGTCCCAGGTCGGCGGTGTACTCGGCGAGGATGCGCGAATCGATGCGGGCGACCTCGCCGTCGCCGTACCACTCGGCGAAGTCGCGCAGATCGGACGCGTAGGCGCGTCGCGTCGCGTCGGAGAGAGCGGGCGAGGCGAGCAGCCGCGCCGTTGCCTGTGACAGCTTCATCGCAGCTTGCTTCGCGGCGCCGGTACGATCGCCTGCCGTGGACGCTCGGTTCGGGGACCTGGCAGAGCTCGCCGTTCACGGCGCGAACCTGCAGGAAGGCCAGATCCTCGCGATCGGTGCACTTGTCGGCCAGGAGGACCTCGCCCGGGCGGTCGCGTCTACCGCCTACCGGCGCGGGGCGCTCTTCGTCGACGTCCTCTACTTCGACCCGTACGTCAAGCGCGCCCGGATCGAGCATGCCGCGGACGAGACGCTCGAGTTCGTGCCGTCCTGGCTGCCGTTCCGGTTGAACGCGCTCGGCGACAGGCGCGATGCGCGCATGAGCTTCGGCGGTGCCGTCTCACCCGACGCGCTCGACGGAGTCGATCCGGCCCGGCTCGGGCGCGACCAGCTCCCGTGGCTCAAGGAGTCGGCCAAGGTGATCGACGACCGCTCCACCAACTGGACGATCGTCCCCTGCCCGCACCCGGCGTGGGCGCGCCTCGTCTTCCCGGAGCTCGAGCCGGAGGAGGCCTACGAGCGGCTCTGGGGTGAGATCTGGCACGTCCTCCGCCTCGACGAGGACGATCCGAAGGCGGCCTGGGACGAGCGGGTGCGGGTGCTCCGCGCCTCGGCCGAGGCGCTGAACGAGCGGCGCTTCGACGCGCTCGAGCTGAGCGGGCCCGGGACCGAGCTCACCGTCGGGCTCCTGCCGACCTCGCACTGGCAGGCGGGCGACTTCCAGACGCGTGGCGGGATCCGCCACCTTCCCAACCTCCCGACCGAAGAGGTGTTCACCGCGCCCGACCCGGCCCGGGTCGACGGTCACGTCACCTCGACCCGTCCGCTCGTGCTCAAGGACGGCGCGATCATCCGGGGCCTGCGAGCCCGCTTCGAGGGCGGCCGCGCGGTCGAGCTCGAGGCGGACGAGAACGGCGAGGCCCTCAAGGCGAAGCTCAGCATCGACGACGGCTCCGATCGTCTCGGAGAGGTCGCCCTGGTCGACCGGCACGGGAGGATCGGCCCGCTCGGCACCGTCTTCTACGAGACGCTCCTCGACGAGAACGCCTCGAGCCACCTCGCGCTCGGGAACGCCTACGATGCCTCGGCCGGCGAAGAGGATCGCGACCGTCTCAACCGGAGCGGCATCCACATCGACTTCATGGTCGGCTCGAACGAGCTCGACGTCACCGGCGTCACCGTGGACGGGCAACGCGTCCCGGTGCTTCGCGGCGGCGACTGGCAGCTCTAAGTCGTGGGGGAACCAACCAGGTTCCCCCACGGGCCCCCTCCTCCCTGTGTCGGCCATGTGGTTGTGAGCCTGCGCCGGGCGAAGCCCGGCTTCGGCGCAGGAGGCAGATCGAACCATGAGCCGCGGAAAGGCGCAGCCTCCTCAGCCGTCCCAGCAGGATCCGGCCGCACGACCTAACGGACCGGCTCTTAGATCTCCTGAGCTCGTCGCAGAACCCGGAGGTTCAGTCGGCAACCCTGTCGTGGCGCGGCCTATCATGGCGCCGTTGGCTACGACGACCGGTTCGATGGCCCTCGATCGGCACGGCATCGAGGCTCGCGGGTCCGTTTCATGGAACCTGCGGACGCCTGCGTACTACATGCAGACCCTGCGCCGCGAGGAGGGCGTGCTGGCCCACGGCGGCGGTCTCGTGGTCGATACGGGCAAGCACACCGGACGCTCGGCGCAGGACAAGTTCATCGTCCGGGAACCGGGCTCGGAGGCTCGCGTCTGGTGGAGCCCGGGCAACCGGCCGATCGAGGAGGAGTCGTTCGACCGCCTGCGCTCGAAGGTGGCGTCCTATCTCGGGGAGCAAGACCTCTATGTCGTGGACGCCTTCGCCGGTGCCGACCCGGAGCACCGGCTCGCCGTTCGCGTCGTCACGCCCTCCGCCTATCACGGGCTCTTTGCCCGCACGATGTTCCTGCGAACGAGCGACGCGGAGCGCGCGGTGTTCGAGCCGGACGTGCTCGTCCTGCACGCCCCGGGCTTCGAGGCCGACCCGGGGGAGGATGCCACTCGAACCGAGACCTTCATCGCGCTGCATCTCTCGCGCAGGGAGGTTCTGATCGGCGGCACCCATTACGCCGGCGAGATCAAGAAAGCGGTCTTCACGATGCTGAACGACGCCATGCCGCAGCAGGGGGTCTTGCCCATGCACTGCTCGGCGAATATCGGTCCGGACGGGGATGTGGCCGTCTTCTTCGGCCTTTCCGGAACGGGGAAGACGACGCTTTCCGCCGACTCCGTGCGACGGCTGATCGGCGACGACGAGCACGGCTGGGGTCACGCCGGGGTCTTCAATTTCGAGCGTGGCTGTTACGCGAAGGTGATCAGGCTGTCGCCCGAAGCCGAGCCCGAGATCTACGAGACGACACATACCTTCGGCACGCTGCTCGAGAACGTGGTCGTCGACGAGGACGGCGTCCTCGATCTCGACAGCGCCGCGAAGACGGAGAACACGCGCGCCGCCTACACACTCTCGAAGATCTCGAACTCGCTCCCGATCAAGCAGGCCGGGCATCCGTCCAACGTCATCTTCCTCACCGCCGACGCGTTTGGCGTCATGCCGCCGATCGCGCGGCTCTCGAACGCGCAGGCCCGTTATCATTTCCTTTCCGGTTTCACGGCGCGACTCGCGGGGACCGAGATCGGCGTGACGGAGCCGGCCCCGACGTTCTCGCCGTGCTTCGGCGGCCCGTTCCTTCCGCAGCCGCCTCCGGTCTATGCGCGCATGCTCGGTGAGAAACTGGCCGAGCACCAGCCGATGATCTGGCTCGTCAACACGGGCTGGACGGGCGGGCCGGCGGGCGGAGACGGCCGCCGGATGCCGATCGCGGCGACCAGGGCGCTTCTCCACGCGGCGATGTCCGGCCGCCTGGCGACGGGTGAGTTCCGTGTCGACGAGGTGTTCGGCTTCGACGTTCCGGTCACGGTGCCGGGCATCGACACCCGCCTCCTCGATCCTCGCTCGACCTGGCGCGACCCGGCAGCCTACGATCGGATGGCCCGCGAGCTGGCGGGCCTGTTCCGGGGGAACTTCGAGAAGCTCGCCGACGTCGACCCGGAGATCGCCGCGGCAGGCCCGCAGCTCTAGCCCTTGGAAGCCCGCTTCGCCGAAGGCGTCCCGCGGCCGCGCAGCCGGCGGGCGAGCGCGAGCACCGGGTCGTAGCGCCGGTCGACCACCCGCTCCTTCAGGGGGATGATCGCGTTGTCGGTGATGTGGATGCCCTCCGGGCAGACCTCCGTGCAGCACTTGGTGATGTTGCAGAGGCCTACCCCTGCCGCTCCGGCGAGTAGCCCGGTCCGGTCGGCGGTGTCGAGCGGGTGCATCTCGAGGCTCGCGATGCGGACGAGGAAGCGCGGGCCGAAGTAGCGCGACTTCAGGTTGTGGTCGCGCAGGATGTGGCAGACGTCCTGGCAGAGGAAGCACTCGATGCACTTGCGAAACTCGCGGATGCGATCGACGTCCTGCTGGGCCATCAGCCACTCGGCGTCCTCCGCCGGCGAGAACGGCGGGATCTGCTTGTTGACCTCGTAGTTCCACGACACGTCGGTGACGAGGTCGCGGATGATCGGGAAGGCCCGAAGCGGCGCCACGCGGATCGGCCGGTCCGCCGGTAGCTCGGCGACCTTCGTCTTGCACAGGAGCTTCGGCTTGCCGTTCACCTCGGCCCCGCACGACCCGCACTTGGCGGCCTTGCAGTTCCACCGCACCGCCAGGTCCTTCGCCTGGGTGCGCTGGATCTCGTGGATCGCGTCGAGGACGACCATCCCTTCGAGTGCCTCGGCCTCGTAGTGCTCGAAGGCTCCCCCGGCCTCGTCGCCGCGCCAGACCTCGAAGGAGCGCACGCCGCCCTCGCTCATCGCCGGTCATGCTCCCGGCGGGTCGACACGAGCTCCTCGAGCTCGGCGGTGGTGACGCTCTGCCGCTCCTCGATGGTCATGGCCTCTCCGGACTTCACGGCGACGAGGTTACGTGCGGCCCACTCGTCCGAGGGCTCCGGGAAGTCGAGCCGGCTGTGGGCGCCGCGGCTCTCGGTGCGCGTCAGCGCGCTCCGGGTGATCGCCTCGGCGCAGACGAGCAGGTTCCGCACGTCGGCGCAGAGGTGCCAGCCCGGGTTGAAGCGGCGCTCGCTCTCGAGAACGTGGAGATTGCGGCCGCGCTCCTTGAGCACCTCGATCTCCGCGACCGCGGCGGCGAGCCCCGCCTCGTCGCGGAAGATGCCGACGCCGCGTTGCATCGTCCGGCGCAGGTCGGCGTGCAGGTCGTACGGATCGACGTCGCCGTCCCCGGTGAGGTACTCCGTCATCTCGGCTTCGGCGGCGGCGACCTCCGCCGGGTCGATCGACGGTGCGGGCGCGCTCTTCGCGTGCTCGGCGGCGGCGATGCCCGCCCTCCGCCCGAAGACGAGCAGGTCGGAGAGGGAGTTCCCGCCGAGCCGGGTCGCACCGCTCATCCCGCCTGAGCACTCCCCGGCCGCATAGAGGCCCTCGACGCTCGTGGCGGCGGTGTCGGCATCGACCTTGATCCCGCCCATGATGTAGTGGCAGGTGGGCGCCACCTGCATCGGCTCCTTCGTGATGTCGACGCCTGCGAGCTCGAGGAACTGCGAGTACATGCTCGGCAGCCGGGCCTTGACGTTGTCGGCCGGCAGGTGCGACACGTCGAGGTAGACGCCGCCTCGCTCGCTGCCGCGCCCCTCCTGGATCTCCGTGTAGATAGCCCGCGAGACGATGTCGCGCGTCGAGAGCTCCATGCGCTCCGGGTCGTAGCGCTCCATGAAGCGCTCGCCCTCGGCGTTCTTGAGGATGCCGCCCTCGCCGCGAACCGCCTCCGTGACGAGCAGGCCGGCGACTCCCGAGGGCCACACCATGCCGGTCGGATGGAACTGGACGAACTCCATGTCGACGAGCTCGGCGCCCGCCTCGTAGGCGAGGGCCTGCCCGTCGCCCGTGCACTCCCACGAGTTCGAGGTCACCTGGTAGCACTTGCCGAGCCCGCCGCTCGCGAGCACCACGGCCGGGGCCTTGAAGACGACGAACTGCCCGGTCGAGCGCCAGTAGCCGAAGGCGCCGCAGATGCGCCCCTCGCTCCGCAGCAGGTGCGTGATCGTGCACTCCATGAAGACGTCGACGTCCTGGTGGACGCACCGGTCCTGGAGCGTCCGGAGGAGCTCGAGGCCCGTCCGGTCGCCGATGTGCACGAGCCGCCGGTAGGTGTGCCCGCCGAAGGCGCGCTGCGACATCTTCCCTGCCGGGGTGCGGTCGAAGACGCCGCCCCAGCGCTCGAGCTCGCGAACGCGCTCGGGGGCCTCTTTCGCGTGCAGCTCGGCCATCCGCCAGTTGTTCAGGTACTTGCCGGCCGAGATCGTGTCCTGGAAGTGCTGCTGCCAGGTGTCGTCCTCGTCGACGTTGCCGAGCGCGGCGGCGACGCCCCCCTCGGCCATCACCGTGTGTGCCTTTCCGAGCAGCGACTTGCAGATCACGGCGGTCCTGGCGCCGACGCCGGACGACTCGATCGCCGCCCGCAGGCCGGCGCCGCCGGCGCCGATCACGATCACGTCGTGCTCGTGCGTCTCGTAGGCCGGCAACGACACGGCTAGAAGATCCGCGGATCGTGGAAGACGCCGGCCGAGGAGAGCCGGATGTAGAGGTCGGCAAGCCCGACGGTCGTCAGGCTGACCCACGCCCAGGTGCTGTGCCGGAGGTTCATGACCGTGACCCCGAGCCACAACCGGTGGCGGGCCCGCGTCGAGCGGGAGCAGGTGAAGCAGTCGAGGTTGCCGCCGACCAGGTGGCGCAGCGAGTTGCAGCCGAAGGTGAAGAAGGTGAGCGCGACGACGTTCACGAGCAGCACGAGCGTCCCGAGGCCGAGCCCGACCTGAAGCGAGCCGTCGCTCGACCTGAAGAGGAACGCCCTGCCAGCGTCGTACCAGAGGAAGCCGAGCACGATCGTCGCGAAGTAGAGGAAGTAGCGGTGGACGTTCTGCAGGATGAACGGGAACGCGCTCTCGCCGCGGTAGCTGCGGCGGCGCGGCCCGGGCACGGCGCACGCGGGTGGCGACCAGAAGAACGCCCGGTAGTACGACTTGCGGTAGTAGTAACACGTCATCCGCAGGCCGAGCGGTGCCCAGAGGACGAGGAACGCGGCCGAGAACGGGACGTCCACGCCGAGCAGGCTGCGGAGGTCCGGCGAGTAGAAGGGCGAGAGGTAGTGTGCCCCTCCGCGCGTGTAGAGGTAGTGGGCGTTCTGGGCGGCGGCGACGAGCGAATAGATGCCGAACGCGCTGAGAGCCGTCACAGTCGCGAGCGGCGCCAGCCACCAGTTGTCAGTCCGGGCACCCCGCCCGACGATCGGAAGTGGGCTAGTCGTCTCCACCTGCGACCGATGCTAGTGGGACGGCGCGCAGCGGGCGCCGCATGCTGCCGCGTCCGGTACGGGGCTTCCGATACCGTCCTGCGCGGTGACCGCGGAATACGACGTGCTCGTTGTCGGCGCTGGCTGTGCGGGCATGCGGGCTGCTATCGAGGCGTTCGACGCCGGCTCGAACGTGGCCCTGATCTCGAAGCTCCATCCGACGCGCAGCCATTCGGGCGCCGCCGAGGGCGGCATCAACGCGGCGCTCGGCAATGCCTCGGAGGATGCGCCCGAGGATCACGCCTACGACACGGTCAAGGGGTCGGACTTCCTCGGCGACCAGAACGCGATCGAGATCCTCTGCAACGAGGCGCCCGCGGACGTCTACCAGCTCGAGAACTGGGGCGCGGTCTTCTCGCGCACCGACGACGGGCGCATCGCGCAGCGGCCCTTCGGCGCGGCCGGCCACCCTCGGACGGCCTACGCCGCAGACATCACCGGCCACGTCCTGATCCAGGTCCTCTACGAGCAGGTCGTCAAGCGCGGCATCCAGGTCTACGAGGAGTACTTCGCCTGGAAGCTCGTCGAGGATCGAGGCAGGTGCGTCGGCGTGATCGCGTGGGACCTCCTGCGCGGCGGCCTCGTGGCGGTGAACGCAAAGGCGACGATCCTCGCCACCGGTGGGGCCGGGCGCCTGTATGTCGGGACGACCAACGCCTACGCGTGCACCGGTGACGGGATGGGGATGGCCCTGCGCGTCGGCGTGCCCCTCAAGGACATGGAGATGATGCAGTTCCATCCCACGACCCTCGCGCCGACCGGGGTGCTGATCACCGAGGGCTGCCGCGGCGAAGGCGCCTTCCTGGTCAACAAGGACGGCGAGCGGTTCCTCAAGCGCTACGCCCCGAACGCGATGGAGCTCGCCTCGCGCGACGTGATCTCGCGCGCGGAGCAGACGGAGATCGACGAGGGCCGCGGCCTCGACGGCAACGTCCTCCTCGACCTGCGGCATCTCGGAGCCGAGAGGATCATCGAGCGGCTCCACGGCACGCGCGAGCTCTCGCTCGTGTTCGCCGGGATCGACCCGATCTACGATCCGATCCCCGTCCGGCCGGGCGCCCACTACCACATGGGCGGCATCGACACGGACGTCTGGGGGCGGACGAGCCTCGACGGGCTCTACGCCGCAGGCGAGGCCGCGTGCATCTCGGTGCACGGCGCCAACCGTCTCGGGGGCAACGCCTTGATGGAGACGATCACCTTCGGCCGCCGCTCGGGTGCCGATGCCGCCGAGCGGGCTCTCCGCACCGACGACGCGAGCGTCCCCGACTCTGCGCTCCGCGATGCGGAGGCGGAGCTGAAGGTGCTCCTCGACCGCACCGACGGGGAGCGCCCCTGGAGCATCCGTCACGAGCTCGCCGAGTCGATGCACGAGAACTTCGGCGTCTTCCGCCGCGAGGAGCAGATGGAGCGGCAGGGCGAGATCGTCGCCGGCCTGCGCGAGCGGTACGAGCGCGTCGTCGTCGAAGACAAGGGCGACGTGTTCAACAACGACCTCACCCAGGCGCTCGAGCTCGGCTTCATGCTCGAGCTCGCCGACTGCATGGTCGTCTCCGGGCTCGCCCGCAAGGAGAGCCGCGGCGCGCATGCCCGCCCGTACGACTACCCCGAGCGCGACGACGAGAGCTTCCTGCGCCACACGCTCGTCGACACGCGCAACGGCGGCCCGAAGCTCGGTTGGAAACCCGTCGAGATCACAAAATGGCAACCTGCCGTGAGGTCGTACTGATGAAGGTCGCGCTCAAGATCTGGCGTTCCAGCCCCACCGGGGAGCGGAAGCTCGTCGAGTACGAGGTCGACGCGCCCGAGTGGGTCACGCTCCTCGACGTGCTCGACATCATCAAGGACAAGCACGACGGGTCGCTCGCCTATCGCAAGAGCTGCCGGATGATGATCTGCGGCTCGTGCGGCATGCGCATGGACGGCGCGGCCGTCCTCGCCTGCAAGACGCGCATGGGGGAGATCGCCGAGTCCGGGCACGTGCCGGTGATCTCGGCGATGGGGAACCTGCCGATCGTCAAGGACCTCGTCGTCGACATGGATCCCTTCTGGGCCAAGTTCCGCTCCGTCAACCCGTACCTGCAGCCGGGCTACAACGTCCCGCCGGCCGGTCGCGAGCACCGCATCTCGCAGGAGCGCATGAACGCGGTTCACAAGGAGTCGCTGTGCATCAACTGCGGCTGCTGCGTCTCGGAGTGCAACGCGATGGAGTCCAGCCCGGACTTCCTCGGCCCGCAGGCGCTCGCGAAGGCGATGCGCTTCGTCGGCGACCCGCGCGACGCAGCGACGAACGAGCGGCTCGAGGACGTCAACGGGCAGCACGGGATCTGGGAGTGCACCCGCTGCTACTTCTGCAACGAGCGCTGCCCGAAGGGAGTCGACCCGAGAGATGCGATCGCGAAGCTCGGGGCCGAGTCGATCAAGGAGGGCATCGACCGCGACATGGGCGCGAAGCACGCCAAGTGGTTCGTCACCTCGGCGAAGACGACCGGGTGGCTTCGCGAGACCGAGCTCGTGCCGAAGACGCAGGGTGTGGTCGAGGCGATCCGCCAGACGCGGTTCGCGCTCGGGCTCGCCGTTCGCGGCAAGGTTCCGCCGCCGTTCCCGCCGCACGTGGCGAAGGACGTGCGGGAGTCGCGGCGCCTCCACGACCTGCTGCACGAGCAGGGCGTGAGCGGCTACGCCGGCATCGTGCAGGGCGAGCACGCGCTCACCCGCCTCGCGAAGGGGCACCTGGAGCGCGAGGATCGTGACCCGTTCGGCCCGGGCTCCTTCCCGCGGCCGTTCATCCCCGGCGAGGAGGCCTCCGCATGAAGCGCGTCGCGTACTACAAGGGCTGTCTCGCCTCGCTGTCGGCGAAGGAGCTCGACTCCTCGACCCAGGCACTGGCACCTCGGGTCGGCCTCGAGCTGATCGAGCTCGAGTCGGTCACCTGCTGCGGGGCCGGCGACATCCAGGAGGCCGAGCCCGACTACTACCTCCACCTGAACGCCCGGATCCTCTCGTACGCAGCGGCCACGGGTGCCGACACGCTGATGACGGTCTGCAACGTCTGCACGCTGAACCTGCGCCAGGCGAACTTCCAGCTGATGGGCGACCCGGCGCTCCGCCTCCGCGTGAACCGGAACCTCGCGGCGGTCGGCGTCGCCCCGTACGAGGACGACATCGACGTCCGCCACCTCCTCTGGGAGCTCGCCGACGAAGAGGGGTACCCGCGCCTGCAGGCGGCGGCCCACCGCGGGCTGAAGGGGCTCAAGATCGCGCCGTTCTACGGGTGCCAGATCCTGCGCCCATCGCGGGTGCTCGGCTTCGAGGACCCGGACGCGCCGTCGTCGCTCGAGCGGATCATCGAGGCCTGCGGCGGCGAGGCGGTCGACTACCCCGCCAAGCTCAAGTGCTGCGGCTTCCCGATCATCCAGGCGCGTGAGGAGACGGCGCTCGGCGAGCTCATCCAGCCGATCGAGCAGGCGATGGAGGCGGGCGCCGACGCGATCGTCACCCCGTGCCCGCTCTGCCATCTCTCGCTCGATGCGTGGCAGTCGAAGCTGAAGGCGGCGACCGGGCGCGACTTCGGGATGCCGATCCTGCACCTCTCGCAGCTGATCGGGGTTGCCGCCGGTCTCAGCGAGTCCGAGCTCAAGTTCAGGCGCCACGTCGTCTCCGTGGCTCCCGTCCTCGAGAAGCTCGAGACCTAGAGACCCAGCGCTCTGAAATAAGCTCCAGGGCAGCATGGACGGTCAGAGCCTGATCTCGCCCGACGTCGTCGCCCGCTATGCCGGGGACGCTGCGCGCGAGGTCGAAGGGGTCGTCGGGATCGTCGAGGGTGTCCGCAAGGGGATCCGGGTCGACGGCAACCAGATCGAGATCCACCTCTCCATCCGCTACGGGCTCTCGCTGCCCGAGGTCGCGGCCGAGGTGCAGAGCCGCGTTGCCTCCTACCTCGAGCAGATGACCGACGTTCGCCCCGCGTCGGTCGACATCGTGGTCGACGAGGTCGATGGCGGAGACTAGGCTCACCGGGCTCACGAAGCTCTCGCTCGAGACCGTCCCTTCGGTCTGCCACGACTGTGTGTGGTGGCAGGCGCGCGGCCGGCGGCGCGAGGTGGACAAGGTACGGTGGATGACGCGGGTCGAGGAGGAGTTCGGCGCGTTCGGCACCGTCTACTACGGCGACGACGGCCGGACGCTAGGTGTCCTGCAGTCGGGCCCGGCACCGCTCTTCCCCCGCGCCTACGAGCTTCCCGGCGGCCCGCCGTCGGACGACGCGATCCTCGTCACGTGCGCCTACATCGTCGACGAGTCGACGCCATGGGTCTTGCAGTCGCTCTTCCTGGCTGCGATCGGCGAGGCCCGGGACCGCGGCGCCTCGTCGGTCGAGGCGTTCGCGTACCGCTATCCCGAGGGGGAGTCGGCCTACGAGCGCTTTCGGGTCCACAAGACGGTCTTCCCCGCGGACTTCCTCGGGGACTTCGGCTTCCGCGTCGTCCGCTCTTCGGGGCGCGTCGGCCTGGCGCGGCTCGAGCTCGGAGGCCTCCAGCCGGTGGAAGAAGGTCGCCGGGCGCGGGTGCTTCGCGTCGTCCGGGAGGCGTTCCTGCCCGACCCGGTGCCCGCGCCGAGGCCCTGACCGGCTACTAGGCGGTCGCGCGGGCGCCGTCGAGCACGAGCTCGGCGATCTGGATCGCGTTCAGCGCTGCGCCCTTGCGGAGGTTGTCGCTCGCGAGGAACAGTGCGAGGCCCTGGTCCACGGTGGGGTCGCGGCGGACCCGACCGACGAGAACCTCGTCGATGCCTGCCGCCTTGCCGGGGCTCGGGAACTCGTCGAGCCGGATCGACGGGGCCGCTCCCAGGATCTCGCGGGCCTGCTCGGCGCCGAGCGCGTCTTCGGTCTCGATCCAGATCGCCTCGGCGTGGCCGACCATCACGGGCACGCGGACGCAGGTCGCCTGGAGCGGCAGCTCGGGGAGCTCCATGATCTTCCGCGTCTCGGCGCGAAGCTTCGACTCCTCGTCGAACTCCTCGCCGTCGAAGTCCCAGTCCATCCTGAGGTCGTGCTCGCCCGGCACCTCGTTCGCGAGCCGGTCCATCGCCTGCGCGCCGGCGCCCGACACCGACTGGTAGGTCGCGACCCGGACGCGCGTGAGGCCCGCTGCGTCATGGAGCGGCTTGAGGACGCAGGTGAGGGGGATCGTGCAGCAGTTCGGGTTCGCGATGATCGCGCCGTTTTCGAGGGCTCGCTCTCCGTTCACCTCGGGGACGACCAGCGGGATGCCGTCCTGAAGGCGGTAGGCCGACGACTTGTCGATCGCGATAGCGCCACCCTCGACGGCGTGGGGCACGAGCTCGCGCGAGGCCCCGGTGCCGACGGAGAACAGGAAGACGTCGATGTCGCCGCGCGAGAGCGCCTCGGGTGTCGCCTCCTCGACCCTGTGGGCGCCGAGCTGCCGCCCGGCCGAGCGCGCCGAGGCGAAGACGCGCACGTTCTCGAACCCATGCTCCTCGAGCAGGCCGAGCGTGACCGTCCCAACAGCCCCCGTGCCGCCAACAACGCCAATGCGAGTGCCGCGTCCCATCTGCCTACAGGCTACCGAGGCGAAGACCCCGTCTCGCCTGGAGCGCTTCTTTCGCGGAGTCTGGATGAGCCCGAATCGTCGCGAGCCGCCAGGTGTCGGAGAGGGGGCCAGTGGGGGAGAACCGGAGGTTCTTCCCCACTAGATTTCGCGTCGCCCCGAGAGCGCGCGTCCGAGCGTCACCTCGTCGGCGTACTCGAGGTCGCCGCCGACCGGCAGGCCGCTTGCGAGCCGGGTGACTCGCACTTTGGCCCGGAGGCGGTCGGCGAGGTAGGCGGCGGTTGCCTCGCCGGTCATCGTCGGGTTCGTCGCGAGGACTACCTCGTGGACGCCGTTCGCCTCGACGCGGTGGACGAGCTCGTCGATGCGCAGGTCGCCGGGATCGACCCCGTCGATCGGGCTGAGCGCTCCGCCGAGGACGTGGTAGAGGCCGTGGTACTCGTGCGTGCGCTCGAGGGAGATGACGTCGACGGGCTGCTCGACGACGCAGATCGTCCCCTGGTCGCGGCGCGAGTCGAGGCAGATCGCGCAGACCTCCTCCTCGGTGAGGTTTCCGCACTCGCGGCAGAAGCGGACGCGCTCCTTCACCTCGGCGAGCGCCGCCGCGAGAGCGAGTGCCTCCTCTGCGGGGCGCTGGAGGATGTGGAATGCGAGTCGCTGCGCCGTTCGCTGCCCGATTCCGGGGAAACGCGAGAGCTGGGCGACGAGGTTCTCGACCGACGGGCTGAACACGGCGCCATTGTGCCGGTGCCGCCCGGTCGGACCGTCCACCGACGTCAGGTCGACGTCGCCCGTGTTCGCAACGGACACCGCCACGGCCGGTCCCCGGAGCGCCTGCCAGCTACGTAAGGGGTCTGTCCCCGCGGCGTCCCGGCGGGCGCCGTTGGGGTCTGTCCCCGGAGCGTCGCGGCGCTTTGTAAAGGGGTCTGTCCCCACGGAGGACACGGCCGGCGATGCCTAGACTCGAGACGTGGACTGGACGACGATCTCGGCGCTCGCGACCGGCGGCGGAACGCTCGTGCTCGCGATCGCGACCTTCGGCTCGACCGCTTCCGCCAACCGCGCCGCGCGGGCCGCGGAGCGGAGCGTGCTCGCCGGCATGCGTCCGCTGCTCGTGCCCTCGCGGCCCGAGGATCCCGTTCAGAAGGTCACCTACATGGACGACAAGTGGCAGCACCTGCCCGGCGGCGAGGCGGTCGCCGACGTCGGCGAGAGCGCCATCTACATCGCGGCCTCGCTTCGGAGCGTCGGCACCGGCATCGCCGTTCTCCACGGCTGGAGGCTCTACACCGAGCGCGACGCGACCCGCGAGATGCCCCGGCCCGAGAGCCTCACCCGCCTCACGCGCGACCTCTACATCGCCGCCGGCGAGATCGGCTTCTGGCAGGGGACCTTCCGCGATCCGTCGTCACCCGAGTTCGTCGCCGCGGCCGACGCGATCCGGAAGAGGTCGTACCTGATGGTCGACCTCCTCTACGGGGACTTCGAAGGCGGCCAGCGGATCATCTCGCGCTTCGGGCTGAACCCCAAGTCGAACGGCGAGGGCTGGATCCTCACCGTCGCAAGACACTGGAACATCGACCTGCCCGACCCGCGGAGGCGGTAGGCGGCACCCCGCTAGACGTCGAGCTCCTGGGCGTCGAACGTCGACTTCATCAGCTCCACGATCTCCTCCTCGGTCGCCGGCCGCTCGGGATCGGCCTCGACGCTCTCGACCCGCTCGCCGGTAGCGAAGAGGAGCTCGAGCCGCCTGCCCGTCACCTCGTAGAGGGCGTCCTTGAGCAGCGCGACGCTCTTCGGCTCCTGCGCCTTCTCGCGGTGGAAGCGGGCCGCTGCCGGGAACTCGAGCGTGAGGACGTCGGCCTGAAGCAGCGATGGATGCGCCTCGACGAGCATCGCCGAGACCGGGATCGACCGCTGCTCCACCGCGGGCAGCACCGAGCGCCGCCATGCCTCCTGCAGCTGCTCGAGCTCGAGGGTCGGCCCCGACGGCTCGGGAATGCCTTCCGCAGGCGCCGGGGCCGGGGCCTCAGCCGGAGAGTCCGTTGCCGGTGCCTCAGGCGGTGCGGCCGGCTCGGCACGAGGGCGCGGCGGCTCGGCCCGCGGCGCGGCGTCGGGCGCAGGCATCGCCGTTGCCTTGCCCTGCTCGAGCCGTTCGAGCCGGAAGGCGAGCGACTCGCGTGAGAGATCGGACGAGGCGCGCGTCACCTTCACGAGGGCGAGCTCGAGCGGCAGGCGCGGGTCTCCGCCCTGGCGCATGTCGTCGACCGCCACGTGGAGCAGGTCGATCAGGCGGACGACCGTCGCGCCGGCAAGCTGGTTTGCCTGCTCCCTGAGCCGCTCGCGCGCCTCGTCGGTCACGGGCAGCGTGTCCGGGACCTCGCCGAGATGCTGGACGAGCATCAGGTGGCGCAGATGCTCGAGGAGATCGACGACGAGGCGGCCCAGATCCTGCCCCTGCTCGGAGAGCTCCTCGAGCAGGACGAGCGCGCCGGCCGTGTCGCCGTCGACGATCAGGTCGCAGAGGCGGAAGAGCACCTCGTCCTCGACGGCGCCGAGCAGCGCGAGCACGTCCTGCACGGTGATCGTCCCGTTGGTCGCCGAGGCGAGCTGGTCGAGTGTCGACTCGGCGTCGCGATAGGCGCCACGGCCGCCGCGGGCGATCAGCGCCAGCGCCGCGTCGGGTGCGTTGATCCCCTCGGCGTCGGCGATCAGCCTGAGCTTGCCGACGAGATCCGGCAGCCGCGGACGCTGGAACACGAAGGTCTGGCAGCGCGAGCGCACGGTCGGCAGCACCTTCTGGAGCTCCGTCGTGCAGAAGATGAAGAGGAGGTGGGGTGGCGGCTCCTCGATCAGCTTGAGCAGCGCGTTCCAGGCTGCGTCGGTCAGCTGGTGGGCCTCGTCGAGGATGTAGACCTTCGAGCGTCCCTCGACAGGCTGGAGCACCACACGCTCGCGGATCTCGCGGATGTCGTCGATCCCGCGTTGCGAGGCCGCGTCCATCTCGACCACGTCCAGCGAGGTGCCGTTGGAGATCGCGACGCAGGCGTGGCAGGTGTTGTCCGGGTGCGTCGTCGGGCCGAGCTTGCAGTTGACCGACTTCGCCAGGATCCGCGCCAGCGAGGTCTTGCCCGTCCCGCGAGGGCCGGCAAAGAGGTAGGCCTGCCGGATCTTCCCGCCCTCGATTGCGTTCGAGAGCGTCCGCACCACCGCCTCCTGCCCGACGACCTCAGCGAACGTCTGCGGGCGGTACTTGCGGTAGAGCGCGGTCACTCCCCGATTCAAGCAGATCGAAGGCCCGCGTCGGCCGGCGTCGCCGGGGCCGGTGCTAGGGTCGCCAGACGACGCGCCGCGCCCTGGGCGGGCGCCGGGTCAGTGCAACCGGCTTTCCCGGTGAGGTGTTGAGTGCGGGGGTGTCGAGCGGGCCCTGTTCCAGCAGCTCGAGCGGCGACGATCCATTTAGAGAAAGCGATGGAAAAGCCCAATACTCTTATTTGAGTTCTATTGATTGGTGCCGTACCCTTGCGTATGCCCCAGGTGCCCAACGACCGGTGCCCAACGACCGAGCGGGAGAAGACAATTTCATGAGCCCAACACCAGGTTCCGGCAGCAGCCTCGAGAAGAAGGATCGCTGGTCGGCCGGCGTCACCCCGTATGCGGAGATGGGGTACTACGACGCCGATTACGTCCCGAAGGACACCGACATCCTGTGTGCCTTCCGTATCACGCCCCAGCCCGGGATCGACGCGATCGAAGCCGCGGCTGCGGTAGCGGGTGAGTCCTCGACGGCGACCTGGACGGTGGTCTGGACCGACCGCCTCACCGACCACAGGCACTACCAGGCGAAGGCCTACAGCGTCGAAGCCGTTCCGGGCACCGACCAGTTCATCGCGCGGATCGCCTACGACATCGATCTCTTCGAGGAAGGCTCGATCGCGAACCTGACGTCGTCGATCATCGGCAACGTCTTCGGGTTCAAGGCCCTCAAGGCCCTGCGTCTCGAGGACATGCGGATCCCCACGCACTACGTCAAGACCTTCCAGGGGCCCGCACACGGGATCGTCATGGAGCGCGAGTACCTCGACAAGTTCGGCCGCCCGATCCTCGGCGCGACCGTCAAGCCCAAGCTCGGGCTCTCGGCCAAGAACTACGGCCGGGTCGTCTACGAGGCGCTCGTCGGCGGCCTCGACTTCACGAAGGACGACGAGAACATCAACTCGCAGCCGTTCATGCGCTGGCGCGACCGCTTCCTGTACGCGATCGAAGGCGTCCAGAAGGCCCAGGCCGGCAGCGGCGAGGTCAAGGGCCACTACATGAACGTGACCGCCGGGACGATGGAGGACATGTACGAGCGGGCCGAGTTCGCGAAGGAGATCGGCAGCGTCATCTGCATGATCGACCTGACGATCGGCTACACGGCGATCCAGTCGATGGCCAAGTGGTGCCGCGCAAACGGGATCATCCTGCACCTCCACCGCGCGGGCCACGGCACCTACACTCGCCAGAAGACACACGGCGTCAGCTTCCGCGTCATCTCGAAGTGGGTGCGCCTGATGGGCGTCGACCACGTCCATGCCGGCACCGTCGTCGGCAAGCTCGAGGGAGACCCGAACGCGACCAGGGGCTTCTACGACACGCTGCGCGAGAACCACATCCCGGCGAACCCCCAGAACGGGATCTACTTCGACCAGGACTGGGCCTCGATGCCCGGAGTCATGCCGGTCGCCTCGGGCGGCATCCACGCCGGCCAGATGCACCAGCTCCTGCACTACCTCGGCGAGGACGTGATCCTCCAGTTCGGCGGCGGCACGATCGGCCACCCGATGGGGATCCGCGCCGGCGCGACGGCGAACCGCGTCGCGGTCGAGGCGATGATCCAGGCCCGCAACGAGGGCAAGGACTACTTCCAGGAGGGCCCGGACATCCTCGAGAAGGCGGCCAAGGGCTGCCCCGAGCTGAACGCGGCGCTGCAGATCTGGAAGGACATCACGTTCAACTTCGAGTCCACCGACGTCCCTGACTACGTCGCGACCCCGTCCGTCGGGTACTAGGAGGCAGTGAGATGAGAATCACGCAAGGCACCTTTTCGTTCCTGCCCGACCTCACCGACGAGCAGATCGAGGCGCAGATGCGCTACTCGGTCTCGAACGGCTGGTCGCTCTCGATCGAGTACACCGACGACCCGCACCCGCGGAACGCCTACTGGGAGATGTGGGGCCTGCCTCACTTCGACCTCCAGCCCGACGGCATCGAGACCGTCATGCGCGAGGTTCGCGCCTGCCGCGAGGCCTTCCCCGAGTCGTACATCAAGGTGATCGCCTACGATGCCACCTACGGCCGGCAGACGAGCGCCATGAGCTTCATCGTCAACCGCCCCACGGTCGAGCACGGCTTCGACCTCGAGCGGTACGAGGATCACGACCGCGTCATCCGCTACCGGATGAGGCACAAGCAGCATGCGACCGGCACCGTCGAGCTCGGGAACCAGCCGATGCGCGGCGCCGATCCGAGCTCGAACGGCTCGTGAGCGGAACCCCCTTCGGCATGGTGCGAAACGCGCCGGCGGCTCCGGTCGAGGAGTCGCCGGAGGCGACGCTCGACGAGCCCGTGGCCGACCGTCCGCCTGCGGACGAAGCCGATCTCGGCGCCGCTCTGGCGGAGACCCATGTCGTCGAGGTGCTCGACCAGCTCGACAACGAGCTGATCGCCCTGGCTCCGGTCAAGACGCGGATCCGCGAGATCGCCGCGCTGCTCCTGATCGACCGGCTGCGGAGCGAGGTCGGCCTCGCTTCGGACCGCCCGTCGCTGCACATGTCCTTCACCGGGAATCCGGGGACGGGCAAGACCACCGTGGCGATGAAGATGGCCCAGGTGCTCCACCGCCTCGGCTACATCGCCGAGCCGCGCGTCGTCGCCTGCACCCGCGACGACCTCGTGGGCCAGTACGTCGGCCACACGGCGCCGAAGACGAAGGAGGTGTTGCGCCGTGCCTACGGCGGCGTCCTCTTCATCGACGAGGCCTACTACCTCTACCGACCCGAGAACGAGCGCGACTACGGGCAGGAGGCGATCGAGATCCTGCTCCAGGTGATGGAGGCCGAGCGAGACAAGCTCGTCGTGATCTTCGCGGGCTACAAGGACCGGATGGACGACTTCTTCCGCTCGAACCCGGGCCTCAGCTCGCGGGTCGCCCACCACATCGACTTCCCCGACTACGACGTCGACGAGCTGATGGCGATCGCGCACCTGATGCTCGACCAGCAGAACTACGTCTTCGGCCCGGGCGCCGAGGATGCGTTTCGCGAGTACCTCGAGCGCCGCGTCAAGCGGCCTCGCTTCGCCCACGGCCGCAGCGTTCGCAACTCGATCGACCGGGCACGGCTCCGGCAGGCGAACCGGCTCTTCGCCGACGGGCACGGCATCCTCTCCCGCCACGACCTGATGACTATCTCGCCCGACGACATCCTCCAGTCCAGCGTGTTCGCCGAGGATCGCGAGCCCGAGGACGAGGCGCCGGCGGCCGGAGCGCACTGAGCGTCGTGGGACGCTCGATCATCCTCGGCGTCGTCGGCGACTCGGCGGCCGGTAAGACCACCCTCACCCGCGGGCTCGTCCGGGTGCTCGGCGAGGACAACGTCACGCACGTCTGCGTCGACGACTACCACCGCTACGACCGCCGCCAGCGGGCGGAGCGGAACATCACGCCGCTCGACCCGGAATGCAATTACATGGACATCATGGCCTCGGATCTCGGGCACATGCGCCGGGCCGAGCCGTTCCTGAAGCCGGTCTACCAGCACAAGGACGGCACGTTCGGCCCGCTCGTGCGCGTCGACCCGGCCCGTTTCTCGGTCGTCGAGGGGCTCCTCGGCTACTACACGCCCGAGCTTCGCAGGCTGTTCGACGTCAAGATCTACCTGGCCCCGCCCGAGGAGCTCAGGCGCAAGTGGAAGGTGCAGCGCGACTGCACCAGGCGGGGCTACACGACCGACCAGGTCCTCTCGGAGCTCGACCGGCGCGAGCCCGACTCGGAGGCCTACATCCGGCCCCAGCGCGCCCACGCCGACATCGTCGTGTCGTTCCTGCCGAGCGACGATGCGGGCCCGGAGCATCTCGATGCCGAGCTCGTCCTGCGCCCGACGCTCCGCCATCCCGACTTTCGCTCGGTCCTGGACGGCAGTGCCGGAGCCGAGGGATCGATCGCGATCAGCGAGCGGGACGGCGAGATGCATCTCCGCATCCCCGGCCGGCTCGAGCGCGCGCGAGCCGAGGCGATCGAGGAGATGATCTGGGATGGTCTCCACTTTGCGAGCCACCTTCGCCCGGAGCGGCTCGGCGAGTTCACGATCGGAACCGACCTGCACCGCTCCGAGTCGCTCGCGCTGATCCAGCTTCTCGTGCTCCACCATCTCTTCACCGCGACGGCGAGCGCCGCCCTCGACGGCATCGGGGCAGCTCGGGCCACGGATCCCGCGGCCGTCGGCTGACGGCCTGCCGCGGTCGGGCGGGGCCAAGCTAAGAAAGTCCTGAGAGCGCCGGTTGGTGCCCACGGATCGGCGTAGACTGGTCGTCTGATGCGCCCGGGCGGACCCGCCTACTTCGTTCATCACGCCCACCACGGGCATCCGTTCTTGTGGCTCGTCTTGCTGATCGTGTTGATCGCGCTCGCAGGCTTCGCGCTGTACGTGTTGATCAGGACGATCCGGATGCCGGGCGCAAACGCGCTCGTTGGCCCAGGCTCCGCCGTGGCTCTTGGTGACAACGCGCTCGAGCTGGTGCGGCTTCGCTATGCGAAGGGCGAGATCGATCGCGACGAGTTCGTGCGGGTGAGCACCGACCTCGGGGCGCCGCCCGCGCCCGCGACCTGACGTGGCGGTCAAGCTCCACCGCTGCTCGAACCTGTGGGTCAAGCTCGAGGGGCATCCCTGCTGGCGCGTCCAGAAGGCGCTCGACGAGTCCGGGATCGAGTACGAGGTCGTGAAGGGCCCGTACCGGCGCACCAGCCGCGAGGCGGTCAAGCGCCTCACCGGGCAGACCTCGTACCCGGTGATCGAGTTCGAGGACGGCTCCAGCTACCGCGAGCAGTCGACGGACATGGCCGCGCGGATCAGGGCCGGCAAGCTCCTGGGCCCGGCCGCGCCGACGGCCGGCGCGGCCTCCTAGCTCGCTACTCCGCAAGCGGCTCGTCGGCGTCCTCGTAGAAGACGTCCGACAGCTTCAGCCGCTCGTGGATGACGTTCACGGCACGCTCGGCGTCCTCACGCGGGACGACGCACGAGACGCGGATCGACGAGGTCGAGATGATGTCGATGTTGATGCCGGCGTCCGCCAGGGCCTCGAAGATCGTCGCCGCGACGCCCGGGTTCGTCTTCATGCCGGCGCCGATCACGGACACCTTCGCGATGTCCCGCTCGGAGGTCAGGCCCTCGGCGCGAATCTCGCGGGCGAGCTCGTCGAGGATCGGCTTGGCACGGTCGAGCTCGTTCTCCGGGAGCGTGAACGAGATGTCCGCGAGCCCGTCGACCGAGGTGTTCTGGACGATCATGTCGATGTTGATCCCGGCGTCCGCGAGCGGCCGGAACGTGTGGCCGGCGACCCCGGGCCGGTCGGGGACGCGGCGGATCGTCACCTTCGCCTCGTCGAGGTCGTGGGCGACTCCCGAGATGATCGCTTGTTCGAGCATGTCCTCCTCCTGCAAGACCCACGTTCCCTCCGTCTCGTTGAACGAGGAGCGGACGTGGAGCCTTACGCCGTGGTTACGAGCGTACTCGACCGCGCGCAGGGCGAGGACGCGTGCGCCGCACGCGGCCAGCTCGAGCATCTCCTCGAACGAGACCTGCTGGAGCTTGCGCGCGTTCCTCGCGATCCGCGGGTCGGCGGTGTAGACGCCGTCGACGTCCGTGTAGATCTCGCAGACGTCGGCGTTGAGAGCGGCGGCCAGCGCCACGGCGGTCGTGTCCGAGCCGCCGCGGCCCAGCGTCGTCACGTCGAGCGTGGTGGAGACGCCCTGGAAGCCGGCGACGATCGCGATCTTCCCGGCGTCGAGGGCCTCGTGAACCCGCCCGCGCCGCATCTCGATGATCCTGGCCTTGCCGTGCCTCGTGTCGGTGACGATCCCGGCCTGCGAGCCCGTGAACGACACCGCCTCGTGGCCGAGCGAGTTGATCGCCATCGAGACGAGGGCCATCGAGATGCGCTCGCCGGCCGTCAGGAGCATGTCGAGCTCACGCGGGTTCGGGTCGGCCGACACCCTGCCGGCGAGCTGGATGAGCTCGTCGGTCGTATGGCCCATCGCGGACACGACGACGCAGACGGCGTTCCCCGCCTCGGCCGTGCGGACGATGCGGCCGGCGACGCGCTTGATCTCGTCGGGGCCGGCAACCGAGGTGCCGCCGTACTTCTGGACGATTCTGGCCACGGCCGGGAAACCTACCGAGGGAAGCCGGTCCGGCAGGTCGTGCTCGTTCCCGCGGCCCGTCGTGTCACGGCGCCATCGATCACGGAGGCCCGGAGGGCGTGAGAGCTCATTGGGCCTCGGCGGCCTCGACCTCGAGCGTCAGGCCGTTCACCGCCGTCACGAGCAGGCTGTCGCCCGCCCTGGCGGGCGCGGATGCGTGGGCCTCCCAGATCTCGCCCTCGATCGCGACCTGGCCCCGTGGCGTCAGGGCGGTGAGCGCCCGCGCCCTCGCACCGACGAGCGTCTGGACGCCCACCTGTGCCCGTCGGCGCCTGCTCCAGCGGATCCCGAAGACGGCGAGCGAGCCTTCGAGGAGCGCGGCGATGCCGATCACGACGAGATTCCACGGCCAGGGAGCGAAGAGCAGAGCCAGGATGAGGGTGATGATCAGGATCACGGCGCGGGCTCCTGCGAGACAGCGTATCCCCGTCGATCGCTGATCCGGGGCCGCGGGGAGGGGCTCGACGGTCGCTGCGATGTCGCCCGTAGCCATGGCCCGCGCCGCGTGCTCGAGATCTCGCGGCTCACCGAGTCGCCCGACGTCGTCTCGACGCTCGCCGACGCTATCCAGCCGGCGCGAACTCGCACAGGACGTGCAGGAGCTCGGACGGCGGGCCGTGCTTCGAGACGACGGCGACGATGCCGGCCGCGCGCTCTCTCCGCTCGAGGGTGAGCCCCTGGGTCGCCGTGAAGAGCACGAGACTCGTCGCGGGGGAGACTCGCGCCAGCCCTTGGGCAAGCTCGACGCCGTTCGTGTCCGGCAGCTCGTAGTCGATGACCGCGACGGACGGCTGCAGCTTCCTTACGAGCAACAGTCCCTGGGCACCGGTTGCCGCCTGGCCCGTGAGCTCGTAGCCCTCGAGCTCGAGCAGCTCTCCGAGCGCTTCACGCAGCTCGTCGTGGTCGTCGACCAGGACGACTGTGCGCCGGGGCCGGGTCTTACGTCGAGACGCCATTCACGCCTAGCGTCGGTGAGATCGCGCCCGAGCGCAATCGGACGTCTCGACCTCCGGGCATCCTGCATTTGCAGGACGGGTGCCTCACCTGATCAGCGACTGGCGGAGCGCGCTCGCGACGGCCTGCGTCCGGGTGTCGGCCTCGAGCTTGTCCATCGCGTTCTTGACGTGGGTGCGCACCGTGAGCGGCGAGATCGAGAGAATCCTCCCGACCTGCTCGTTGCGCATCCCGTCGGCGAGCATCCGCAGGACCTCGCGCTCCCGCTTGGTGAGCGACGGCAGCTTCTCGGTTGCGTGTGGGCCGGCGAGGAGCCCGGCGAGGACCGGGTCGACGTAGGTGCCGCCCTCGGCGACAATCTTGATCGCACGGACGAGGTCGGTGAGCGGCGACTCCTTGAGCAGGAAGGCGCTCGCGCCGGCGTCGAGCGCCTCGAGCAGGAGGCTTCGCTCCGGGTAGCCCGTGTAGAGGATCACCGCCGGGGCGCCCTCGGTGCCGTGCAGCTGCCGCAGGAGGTCGATGCCTCCGAGCTTCGGCATCCGGATGTCGAGCACGGCGACGTCGGGGTGGAGCTGATCGATCATCTGGAGGGCCTGCGCGCCGTCCGCTGCCCGGCCGACGAGCTCGACGGACTCCTCGTCCGCGACGAACCGCGCAACCGCATCGATGATCGCCGGATGGTCGTCTGCGACGACCAGTCGCAATGGCCCTCGTTGACGCGGTCACTCCCGGCGTCTCACCCATCCTGCTCACCTGATACTAGACCTCCTCGCGGGGGAAAAGCCCGACAATTGTTGATATTTCGGACTATTGTCCTACGTGAGGGATGCAAATGGGTGGGCGGAACCGGCCTGGAGGCGCATGCAGACGGTAGTGGAAGGTCGCGCCGCCCGGCGGTATGCGCCGCGGTCGGGCGAGTGGGAGGGGTCGAAGGATGAACGGGCGCTTGCGGGTTCTCGTGGCCGAGGACGACGCTCAGGTTCGGCGGGCTCTCAGCGAGCTGATCGAGGGGGAGGCGGACTTCCATCTGGTCGCCGCTGTGGGCGACACACGGTCCGCGATCGAGCGGGCGGCGGAGCTGCGACCGGACGTCGTGCTGATGGACGTGAACATGCCCGGCGGGGGCGGCGAGGTCGCGGCACGAGGGATCCGCAAAGTCTCTCCCGGCTCGAAGCTGATCGTCCTGACCGGCCACGACGATCGCTCGACGGTCCTCAGGATGCTGCAGGCGGGTGTCGTCGGCTACCTCGTCAAGGGCGCGCCGATCGCGGAGATCATCGAGGCGATACGGCGTGCGCCCGACGGTCAGGCGAGCCTCTCCCACGAGGTGACGACCGGGGTGATCCAGGAGCTCGCGGCCGAGCTCGAGCTGCGGTATCGCGCCGGCGAGCGCGAGCGTAAGCAGAAGGGGCGGATCCGCCGGGCGATCGACAACGAGCAGGCGCTCGAGATGGTGTTCCAGCCGATCGTCTGCCTTCGTGACAGGCGGATCGTCGGGGCCGAGGCGCTCGCACGGTTCGCCGGCTCGTCGAGACGCGGCCCGAGCGCATGGTTCGAGGAGGCCCGGAAGGTCGGCCTCGAAGAGGAGCTCGAGCTGCGCGCGGTCAGGCGCGCGATCGAAGCGCTCCCGGACCTGCCTTCCGATGCCTTCCTGTCTGTCAACGTCTCGCCCGCGACGCTCGCGCGCGAGCCGTTCCTGCGCGTCGTCGCGGAGACCGACGGGGCGAGGCTCGTCGCCGAGGTGACCGAGCACGCACCGATCCGAGATTACGACCGGCTCGCAGGAGCTGTCGGCAAGCTGCGCGAGCAGGGTGTACGGCTCGCGATCGACGACGCCGGCGCGGGGTTTGCGAGCCTCCGGCACATCCTTCGCCTCGAGCCCGACCTGATCAAGCTCGACCTGACGCTGATCAGGGACATCGACCACGATCAGTCCAAGCAGGCGCTTGCCGCCGGCTTGATCTCGTTCGCGCACGAGAGCCAGGCATCGATCGTGGCCGAGGGGATCGAGCATGCCGCGGAAGCCAGGACGCTGATCGACCTCGGCGTCGAGAAGGCGCAGGGGTTCTACTTCGGGCACCCGGGCCCTCTGCCGCTGCGCCGAAGCGACGCCGCGGCTCTCGCGTCCTAGCTTCTTAGACCGCGCATCCTGCAAAAAGACGAGTCGAGGCAGTCGTTTCGCCGGATGGGGGCGGGCCTCCGCAGGGCCGATCCATGTCGTATCTCGACTACGACAGACGCCGCTTCTCGAAAGGGCAAAGCCGCTGCGAAGCGGTGACGCAACGCCAACGGGGCTCTCCGAGCCGGCCGGGCTACCGAAAGAGGGGGGTGGCCGACGCCAGGAGGCTCGTTGGCTCTCGTCACAGTCCGCCCCTTCCGCATCGCCGCCTCGATCATCGCAGGGGCGTGCCTCGCGGGGATCGGCGCATCGGCGGCCGACGCGACTGCGTTTCACGCAGCCGGGAGGGCGATTGTCACCCCACGTTCAACGTGCGGCACCACGTCGTTCGCATACGCCGGCGAGTACAACCAGGCGCCGGCACCGGGGATCGAGGCCGACCTCACGGCGCTCGCGAGCCCAACCGTCCCGTATGGCCACGTGGCGGCCTGGATCGGGGTCGGGGGCCCGAATGCCGGCCCGAAGGGGCAGCAGGATTGGATTCAGGCGGGGCTCGACACGGTCGCCGGCGCAGGCAGCGAGCTCTACGCCGAGATCGCGCAGCCCGGACATGCGATCCAGCACGTGACGCTCGCAACGAACGTCGCGCCGGGCTCGTCGTATCAGCTCGCGGTTGTTCGCGTCGCGAACCGGCCGAACGTGTGGCAGGTCACGCTCGGCGGCGCTCCGGCGACCCCGCCCGTCTACCTCCCCAAGAGCGGCGGCTTCCAGCCGATGGCGATGAGCGAGAGCTGGAACGGCGGCCAGGCGGCCTGCAACGACTTTTCGTACCGATTCGACGGTGTCCATATCGCCGGCACGACCGGTGGTTGGCTGCCGTTGACCGACCCGGGAATGCTCGCCGATACGGGCTTCCACATCACCGACAAGACGGCCGCGGGATTCACGGCAGGGAGCGAATGATCATGAACAAGCACCGCATCACCATCGAGACGGCCCCCAGGACGATCGAATGCCTGTGCTGCGGGACCGACCGCGTCATGATCGGCCGGGAAGGGGGCGAATGCCCTCGCTGCCACTACGTCGGCTGGACGTACGCCGACGAGCTCGACGGGTTCACCCGCCGCTTGATCGAGAACAGGGCCTTCGGCGTCGGCCCGGCACATCATCCCGGCCTGGGAGCTCCAAGCCTCGCCGCCGGAAGCTGAGCACAGACGCAGCAGTCACCGCTCTTCACGAGCGCCACCGGTACCGGCTCAGGACGGGCAGCGATGCCGGTCGGTCCGCCCACAGACGGGGCAGCGCCGACGGGTCTGTTTCCAGACGAGGAGCTTCTTCTCGGTGCCGACGAGCATCATCAGCGCCCCGGCCGCAAGCGTCGGCAGCGCGAGGGGGAGAAGACCAGGGTCGCCACTCATGCGCGACCTGGTTCGGTGGCTCCGCCGCGATCGCACAGCTTCATGTTCGAGGAGTACCCGAATCGGGCAGCCGGTGAAACGCGGCGCGGTCGACTTTTGTCGGGGATGAGCGTACGATCCACCGGTTGCGCCACGCAGCGTGACAGAGCGAAGGGCAACGTTGGCAGCAGGTGCGGTTCTCGGGAGGCCTGGTCCGTGGAGGTCGGCGGAAGCAGGGACGCCTGTCCGAGCGAGCCGGCGGCCGATCCGAGCCGGCCGGCGATGAATCCCCGGCGCGTCCGGATCCTCGTCGCCGACGACGACCCGCACCTGCGCGGCGCGATCGTCGAGCTGCTTGCCGACGTCCCGGACTTCGACGTTGTCGGCGAGGCCGACGACGCGCTCGAGGCGATCGCGCTCACCGAGACGTTGCGGCCGGACATCGCGCTGCTCGATGTGAACATGCCGCACGGCGGCGGCGCGGCTGCCGCGGCCGGCATCCGGAAACGGGTCCCCGAGACGAAGCTGATCGCGTTGACCGCGCACGAGGACCGCGCGACCGTCATGGACATGTTGCGGGCGGGCGTCAGTGGCTACCTCGTCAAGGGCGGGCCGCCCGCCGAGATCGTCGAGGCGATCAGGCGGGTCGCCGAGGGACGAGGGAGCCTCGCCGCTCAGGTGACCGCAGGCGTGATCGACGAGCTTGCGAGCGAGCTCACCTCGAAGCGCCAGGCGAGAGACGCCCGGGCAGCGCGCGAGCGCAGGATCAGGCGTGTCCTCTCCGATGGGGGCGCGCTCGAGATGGTGTTCCAGCCGATCGTCGCGCTTCCCGACCGGATGGTGGTGGGAACCGAGGCGCTCGCACGGTTTGGCCCGGCCCCGAAGCGCGAGGTGCCGGCCTGGTTCTCCGAGGCGCGTGAGGTCGGCCTGGGGGACGAGCTCGAGCTGAAGGCCGTGCGCAAGGCGCTTCCGGCCCTCGCCCAGCTGCCAAGCAGCGTGTTCCTGAGCGTGAACGTCTCGCCCGACACCCTGCTCGGCCACGGGCTCCTCGCGCTGCTCGTCGAGCTCGGAGCCGACGGTACCCGGATCGTGGTCGAGATCACCGAGCACGCCCCGATCGCAAACTACGACCGGATCGGCGATGCGCTGGGCCGGCTGCGGGCGCATGGCGTCAGGCTCGCGATCGACGACGCCGGAGCCGGGTTCTCGAGCCTTCGCCACATCCTCCGGCTCCAGCCCGACTACATCAAGCTCGATCTAGCCCTCGTGCGCGACATCCACCTCGACCAGGCCAAGCGGGCACTCGCGGCGGGCCTGATCTCCTTCGCGCGTGAGAGCGACGCGACGATCATCGCCGAAGGGATCGAGTGCGCCGAGGAGGCGACGACGCTCGAGGGTCTCGGCGCCCACCACGCCCAGGGCTACTACTTCGGAAGGCCGGGCCCGCTCCCGGCCAACGGGTCCGAGGCGCCGGGCGCGGAGGAATAACGGATGCTGTAGCGGGGGCTCCAAGACGACCAAGCCCTCGCTCGTGACCGCGTGGCGTCCTGGATGATGTGCTGCTCAGGCGAGCGTTCGGTACAGCTCGACGACGCGGGCGGCGATCGCATCCCAGCCGAAGTCCGCGACGGCGCGCTCGCGGCCGGCCTTGCCGAGCTGCCCGGCCCGGCCCGGGTCGACGAGAAGAGCGTTGATCGCGTCGGCCAGGTCGTGCGCGAACCGAGCGGGGTCGAGCGGCTCACCCGAGCCGTCGTCTCGCGCTTCGAGCGGGACGAGCAGGCCGGTGGAGCCGTCGGCGACGACCTCCGGGATCCCGCCGACGCGCGTCGCGACGACGGCCGTCTCGCAGGCCATCGCCTCGAGGTTGACGATCCCGAGCGGCTCGTACACAGACGGGCAGACGAACACACGGGCGTGGCTCAGAAGCTGGATCAGCTCCGGCCGCGGGAGCATCTCCTCGATCCAGACGACCGGCCGGCTCGCGGCCCTGAGTGCCTCGACCTTCGCCAGCGTCTCGGCCCCGAGCTCGGGGGTGTCCGGAGCGCCTGCGCAGAGCACGAGCTGGGCCGACGCGTCGATCTCGAGTGCTGCGTCGAGGAGATGGGTGAGCCCCTTCTGCCGGGTGATCCGGCCGACGAAGAGGACGATCGGCGCCGCCGGGTCGACCCCGAGCCGCCCGAGGAAGCCGGTGCCGGGATCGGGCCGGAACTCCTCGGTGTCGATGCCGTTGTGGATGACCGTGACCCTGTCCGGGGGGATCGAGGGGTACAGGCGGAGGATGTCGTCCCTCATCGCCGCGGAGACGGCGATGACCGCGTCGGCGGCTTCGAGGCCGGTGCGCTCGCAGAAACAGGAGAGCGCGTAGCCCCCGCCGAGCTGCTCGGCCTTCCAGGGCCTGAGCGGCTCGAGGCTGTGAACCGTCGCGACGTGCGGGATAGCGTGGACGAGCTTCGCGAGATGCCCGCCGAGGTTCGTGTACCAGGTGTGGCTGTGCACCAGCGAGGCCTCGCCGACGCCCTCGGCCATCTCGAGGTCGATCGACATCGTGCGCATCGCTGCGAGATGGGGCGCGCCGCCGGCGAGCGCGTCCCACGGCTCGTAGGCGACAACCGGTGGCATGCTCCCCGCCGGTCTCGGGGCGCCCCAGCAGTGCACGGTGACCTCGATCAGCCTGGCGAGCTCGCGCGCGAGGTACTCGACGTGCACGCCGGCCCCGCCGTAGACGTCCGGTGGGTATTCGCGCGTGAGGAGGGCGACGTCGAGGTGGAAACCGTCAGGCGGTGACACGTTCGCCCTTGCCGACGACCACGATCCCCTCCGGAGAGACGACGAACCGCTCGCGGTCGCGGTCGAGGTCGACACCGAGCTGGGCGCCGGACTCGATCACGACGTTCTTGTCGACGATCGAGTTGCGGACGACGGCGCCCTCGCCGACCTCGACGCCGTCGAGGAGCACGGAGGCCTCGACCTTGGCCCCCGAACGGACGAACACACCGGGAGAGAGGACCGAGCGGCGCACCATGCCGCCGGACACGATCACGCCGGCGCAGACCATCGAGTCGACGGCCATTCCCGTCCGGCCGGGGTCGCCGAACACGAACTTCGCGGGCGGCTGGCGGTCGGCACCCTTGTGGATCGGCCAGTCGCGGTTGTAGAGGTTGAAGATCGGGTCGGGCGAGATCAGGTCGAGGTGCGCTGCGTAGTAGGCGTCGAGCGTCCCGATGTCGCGCCAGTAGCCGTGCTCCCGCTCGGAGACTCCGGGGACGGTACCGTGGACGAAGTCGAAGACCTGCGCGGCCTCGCGCTCCACGAGCATCGGGATGATGTCTCCGCCGATGTCGTGCTTCGAGTCGGGGTTCTTGGCGTCCGTCGTGACGGCCTCGATCAGCTCGGCGGCGCCGAACACGTAGTTGCCCATCGACGCCATGATCTCGTCGGGCGCGTCGGGCAGGCCGACGGTGAACTCGGGCTTCTCGCGGAACGCGGTGATCTGCCGCCCGTCGGCGGCGACCTCCATCACCCCGAACGACCGGGCCTGCTCGATCGGCACGCGAATCCCGGCCACCGTCACCGCCGCGCCGCTTTCGAGGTGCTGATCGATCATCTGGCGGGGATCGATGCGGTAGACATGGTCGGCGCCGAACACGCAGATCACGTCCGGCTTCTCGTCGCCGATCAGGTTGAGGTTCTGGAAGATCGCATCGGCCGAGCCCGAGAACCAGTGCGGCCCGCGCCGCATCTGCGCAGGCACGGGGACGACGTAGTTGCCGAGGAGCTGGGAGAACTGCCAGGTTGCGGCGACGTGGCGGTCGAGGCTGTGGCTCTTGTACTGGGTCAGGACGGCGATGCGGAGGATCCCGCCGTTGACGAGGTTCGAGAGCGCGAAGTCGATCAGGCGGTAGTTGCCGCCGAAGGGGACGGCGGGCTTGGCGCGGTCCGCGGTGAGCGGCCACAGGCGCTTGCCCTCGCCGCCTGCCAGCACGATTGCGAAGGGCCTCGCCGCGCTCACGGCGCAAGCCTAGTCTCGGGCCGCCTGCTGCTCCAACTTCCGCTTCGCCAGACAGCTAGGCCGCGAGCTGGCTTGATCTCGGTCGGGCGGTAGGCTTGCCTCATGTCATGGCGAATCGTCGGTGGCCCGCACGAGTACGAGGGAACCGCCGGCGGCGACATACGTGTCGGCTGGTCGTGGGACGTCGAGCGGGACGGCGTGCGCCGGACGATCAGCGCGGAGATATCGGATGCCGATCGTCAGGGGCGCTTCGGCTTCGAGGACGCGGAGCAGGCTGTGCTCGATGCGCTCGAGGAAGACGACCCGCCGCAGCGTCTCGTCGTGACGGCCACCGGCGAGGTCACCCGGGGCTAGGGCTGGCTCTGCTTCTGCCCTGAAGGATAGATCTTCTCGACGTACTCGTCGACCATGCGCGTCGCCCCGAAGACGGGCGCAAGCGTCATGAGCGCCTCCTTGACGCGGTCGCACCAGCCCTGCGGCACACCGGCTGCGTCGCGGTCGTTGAAGAGCGGGATCACCTCGTTCTCGAGCAGGTCGTAGAAGCGCTCGGCGTCGCGGGCGTCGACGACGTCGGGGTCGCTGTCGCCGTTCGCGTCGCCGGGGATCGCCCAGCCGTTCGAGCCGTTGTAGGCCTCGGCCCACCAGCCGTCGAGAACGCTCAGCTGAAGCGCGCCGTTGAAGGTCGCCTTCATGCCGCTCGTCCCGCTCGCCTCCATCGGCTTGCGCGGGAGGTTGACCCAGAGGTCGCAGCCGCCGACGAGCTGGGCGGCGATGCCGATGTCGTAGTCCTCGACGATCACGACCCGGCCCGAGATCTCCCGGCCGCCGTGCTCGAAGGCGTAGAAGCGCTGGAGCGCGTCCTTGCCGGGGTCGTCGTTGGGATGCGCCTTGCCGGCGATCACGAGCTGGGCGGCATGCTCGCCGGTGAAGATGCGCCGCGCCCGGACGGGGTCGTGGGCGAGGAGGTGGAAGCGCTTGTAGGTGGCGAGGCGGCGGGCGAAGCCGATCGTGAGCGTGTCGGGATCGAGGCTCGACTCGATCCACCGGACGTAGTCGAGCTGCTCGCCGCGCAGGAGGCTGTCCTGACCGGCCTTCGCGCGCACGAACTCGACGAGCCGCTTGCGCGCCTCGCAGCGGGCGGCCCAGAGCTCGGCGTTCGGGATCTTGCGCACCGCCTCCCATGAGGCGGGATCGGCCGGCGACCGCAGCCAGTCGCCGTCGAGGTGGCGCATGAAGAGGTCGCGCAGCGGCTCCGACACCCACGTGGGCGTGTGGACGCCATTCGTGACGTGCGTGATCGGTGTCTCCGGCAGCTTGTCGAAGAGCGGCCGCCACATCTCGCGCGCGACCTCGCCGTGGAGCTTGCTGACGCCGTTTCGCTTGCGGCTCACCTTGAGCGCGAGCGGGGTCATGCCGGGATCGGGGTTGCCGGGCGAGCGGCAGAGGTCGAGGAACGCCTCCTCGTCGAGGCCGAGCCGCTTGCCGAGCTCGCCGAAGGCGGCGAGGAACTCGGCCGGCGCATAGGTCTCGTTGCCGGCGGCCACCGGCGTGTGCGTGGTGAAGACGAACTTCTGCCTGATCTCGTCGAAGGCCTCGTCGGCCGGGAGCCCGTCCTTCATCCGCTGGCTCACGAGCTCGAGCGCGGCCAGCGCTGGATGGCCCTCGTTGAGGTGGATCACGGCAGGGTCGAGGCCGAGCGCTCGGATCAGCCGGGCGCCGCCGATCCCGAGGAGGCCGTACTGGGCGAGGCGCACCGCCCGGTTGCCCTCGTAGAGCCGTGCCGTCGTCCACCGCTGGACGGCGTCGTTCTCGGGCAGGTCGGCATCGAGGAGAAACAGCGGGACGCGCCCGACGTCGACCTGCCAGACCTGGAAGATCAGCGGCGAGCCGAAGAGCTGGATCTCGAGCAGGAGCGCGGTGCCGTCGGCTTCGGTGACTCGCGCCATCGGCAGCGACTTGGGGTCGAGCTGGAGCCAGTACTCCTGCTGGCGCCCGGCGATGTCGAGGCGCTGCCGGAAGTACCCGCGCCGGTAGAGGAGGCCGATCCCGAACGTCTCGAGGCCCTGGTCGCTCGCCTCCTTGAGGATGTCGCCTGCGAGCACGCCGAGACCGCCCGAGTAGACGGGCAGGGAGCGGTGGAAGCCGAACTCGGCGCACATGAAGACGACGGGCCCGTCGATTCCGGCCCGGGGGCGGAACGGCTCCGTGAGCTCGGCGTCGAGCCGGGCGCGGAGCGCGCCGATGCGCGAGAGGAGCGCCGGATTGCGCTCGACCGAGACCTGGGTCAGGGGCCAGAGGTCGTTCAGGAAGTGCACCGGGTTCTCGCCCGAGAGCACCCAGCGGTGAGGGTTGATGTCGCGAAAGACCGCCGGGCCGTCGGGATCCCAGCTCCAGCGGTAGTTGTAGGCGACGCGCGCGAGCGGCTTCAGACCGTAGGAGAGCTTGTCCGAGAGGACGTTGACCCGGCTCCTGTAGTCGGCGCTCGCCGAATAGATCTCCTCGGCCATGAGCCTTTCGTCTATCACGCCCGTCGACTGCTCCGAGTGCACAAGTGGTGCCCAGGCGGGCGTGTTTGCCGTGCGCGCGGTGGGCAGGAGCGCATCGCCGGCGGGCTAGCGGGCTGACCACCCGAGGTCCATCGGCAGCGCGGCGCCCGTGAAGGCGCGTCCTCCTTCGCCCAGTAGGAACGCGACCGCGGCCGCGACCTCGCTCGGCTCGAGGAGGCGCTTGACGGCGTGCGGGGCGAGGATGATCTCTTCGAGTACGCGGTCTTCGGAGATGCCGTTCGCCTCCGCCTGTGACGCGATCTGATCTTCTACGAGCGGCGTCCGTACGAACCCAGGGCAGACCGCAGTCGCGGTGATTCCATGCTCGGCGCCCTCGAGTGCGAGTGCCTTGACGAGCCCGACGACGCCGTGCTTCGCCGAGACGTACCCGGTCTTGAACGGCGAGCCGACGAGCCCGTGCACGGACGCCATCGCCACGAACCTCCCGTCCCCGCTCGCGGCAAGCGCCTCCCAGGCGTACTTGGCGAGCAGGAACGGGCTCGTCAGGAGGACGGCCAGCAGCTCGTCCCATCTGTCCTCGGGGAACTCTCGGATCGACGCGACATGCTGGAAGCCCGCATTCGCCACGATCGCGTCGAGACGCCCGAAGCGCGCCAGCGTCGCCTCGACGACGGCGCGGTTCCCTTCTCTCGTCCGGAGGTCGGCGTCGCCGACATCGACTCCGTGGACCGCGAAGCCGTCGGCCTCGAGGCGCTCGACGATCGCCTTGCCGATGCCGCCGCCGGCGCCGGTGACGAGGACAGCTTTCATGCCGGCGAGCATAGAGGCCCACCGAGAGCCGACCCACCCTGCAGGGAGCTCGCGACTCGCTTCATCTCCGGGACAGAGGGGCCCCGTCTCCCGGAAGACCTGGTCACCGGGAAAGAAGCAGTGGGCGCACCTGGGATTGAACCAGGGACCTCCCGCGTGTGAAGCGGGCGCTCTCCCGCTGAGCTATGCGCCCGGGATCGCTCTAGATTAGCCATCTCTCGGAGGTTCTCGAGAGGCCACGACGATTGCCCTTGACCGCAGATCGCCTCGATCGTCGCTCCGGTCGACACTGCCGGTCCGTCGCATGGCGCTCGGAACGCGGGCCGAGGGACAGGCGCGGCAGAGGTGCCGATGCGGTGCCGTGCGGCCTCCGGTGCTCGGTGCGGGCCGGCACGAACCCCGACCATCGGCCTGCAATCGATGATCTGAATGGCAGTCGACGAGCTACGCTCGGGCCGCCACGGTACGTCGTGCAAGGACCACAAAACGGGCAAGGAGTCACTGTGATCGAGGAGTGGAGCGACGTCTCTGTCGAAGACTGGATGGACTACATCCATTCCGACGGGGGCCAGGTCGTGCGTGATGTCGTTGATCCGCTGATGCTCCGGGAAGTGGAGGCGGCCGGGAAGCGCGTGCTGGATGTCGGGTGCGGCGAAGGGTACTTCGCGCGTGTGCTCCGAGCGGAAGGGGCGGCCGAGGTCGTGGGATGCGACATGTCCGAGAATCTTCTCGCGAGGGCGCGGGCGCAAGATCCGGACGGGTCGTATCACGTGGCCGACATCAACACCTCGACGCTCGATCTTGGCACCTTCGACGCGATCACCGCGTCGATGGTGCTCATGTATCTGCCGAATCTGGACAGGGTCTTCAAGAACATCGCTGCGAGCCTCGGTCCGTCGGGGCGATTCGTGGCGAGCATGACGAACCCCTACTACTCCGTGCCGGTCGGCCGTTGGGCATGGGGCCTGCGATCGGGCCTCTACAGCTCATTCGACCCGAAGAAGAGGTCGCTGCGACTCACGTTGCGCCAGATCGCGGGAGTGGTGCTCGGAAGGTTCGAATGGGTGCTCGTCGTCGACAATTACTTCGAGACGCGCTGGGTTCAGAAGAACCTGGGTAGCGCCATGGCCCCGCACTACCATCAGCCCTTTTCCGCATATCTCAACGCAGCATCGTCCAACGGCTTGAGGTTGACGGCGTTTCTCGAGCCGCGAATCTCCTCGGACGTCCTGGACAAGTACCAGCACGAGTCCGTAGCGCCCGCGCTCCGACGCGTTCCTCTCCTGTTCGTGCTCGTGTTCGAAAAGGAGTCCGCGTAGGGAACGCGGGCTGCCTATCGACAGAACGACGGTCGCAGTGGCTCGTTCGATCTTCGGTGAGAGTGGCGAGGGGCCTCGGCGAGCCGAGGCCCCTCGCTTGCTACCTCCCCGGCAGACACGCACGGGAAGTGCGCGGAGCCGTGCCGCGCGCGATTCATATATCAGAACATGAACTACCGTTCGCGCAGCGCGAGTCGCGGTGAGGGGCTCGACGCCGAGCCGGCCTGGGCGTCTGAGCTTCGCGAGAGAACAGCCGCGGCACCTGCGAGGGATCCTTAGGGCTGCTTCCTCCCGGATCTGACCCGGTTCGGAATCTCGCAGCGCCGCGGGCAGCGCCAGTCTAGCCCGCGGCGAAGCTCGAACGGCCCGCGGCCAGGATCGCCCTGCCGACGACGGCTGCCTCGGCGCCCGCATCCGCGAGTTGCTGGACATCGCCGGGTGAGCGCACGCCGCCCGCGGCGAGCACCGCGAGCCCCGAGGAGGCGACGGAGGCAACGAGGTCGAGGTCGGGCCCGGCGAGCGTCCCGTCGCGATCGATTGCCGTGCAGAGGACCCTGGTCACGCCGGCGTCGAGGCAGAGCTCGATCGCGCGGGCGGTGGAGAGGCCTGCGGTCTCCGTCCATCCGGCCGCTCGCACGGTGCCGTCCTTGATGTCGAGCGCGACGACCAGGCGCTCGCCGAGCGCCGCCGCCCACGGCGCCGGGTCCGGGAAGGCCGCAGTGCCGACCACGACGCGGTCGGCGCCCACGTCGAGGAGCGCGCGGGCGTCGTCCAGCGAGCGGATCCCTCCCGAGGCCTGGAGGGGAACCGGTGCCACGGCGTCGGCGACGGCGCGTACGAGCTCCGGGCGGGCGCGGCCGGCTCGGGCGCCGTCCAGATCGACGAGATGGATGCGGGTCGCGGCCGCGGCCGCAAAGCGGCGCGCAAGCTCGATCGGATCGCCCGCGTGATCGACGACCTGGTCGTAGTCTCCTCGGTGGAGCCGCACGGCGTCCTTGCCGAGCACGTCGACCGCAGGGATCACCTGGATCGCGGCACGGTTCCATTCTTCGAGCATGCTTTGCATCTTACTTGCTTCCCAAGTGCCATGTTAACGTGCTAACATGAGAGCGCGATGGCGGAGCAAGGACGACATTCATGGCGGACGAGAGAGCTTCGAGAGCTGTCGGACGCGATCCTCGCGCTGGAGTCGCGGGACGAGGTGGAGCGGTTCCTGCGAGATCTGTGCACGATCGCGGAGCTGGAGGCGATGGCGCATCGCTGGGCGGTCGCGCGGCTCGTCGACCGGGGGCTTCCGTACCTGGAGGTCGCGGAGCGGACGCACGCCTCGACGACGACGGTGACGCGGGTGGCGCACTGGCTGCGCCACGGCGAAGGCGGCTACCGCTTGGCTCTCGACCGTCAGAAGGCGGCGACGTCGACCGCCTGACGATTGCCGTCCCGGTCAAGGGACGCCTCCGTGAGCCTTCCGTTTCCCTCCTGGAGGATGCCGGGCTCGGTCCCGAGCAGCCCGGCGAGCGGGCGCTTGCCTTCCCGTGCCGGAATGCGCCGGTTGACGTTCTCCTCGTCCGTGCAGCGGACGTACCGGAGTACGTGCAGGACGGCGTGGTCGACTGCGGGATCACCGGCCAGGATCTCGTCCGGGAGCGTGGGGCGCGGGTGGAGGAGCTGCTCGAGCTGGGCTACGGCTCCTGCCGGCTCGAAGCTGCCGTCCCGGAGGAGTCGGGCTATCAGACGGTCGAGGAACTGGCGGGCGCCCGGATTGCCAGCGTCTATCCGCGGCTCACGAGAGAGCTTCTCCCGGTGGAGGTCGAGCTCGTAGACGTCACAGGTTCGGTCGAGATCGCGCCACGGCTCGGCCTGGCCGACGGGATCGTCGATCTCGTCTCGTCGGGGAACACGCTCCGCACCAACGGGCTCCGCTCGCTCGGGCAGCTCTTCTCGTCCCAGGCGGTGCTGATCGGGCGACCTGGTGCTGATACAAGCCGGCTCGTCTCGATGATGCGCGCTGTCGTCGAGGCGCGGGCTCATCGCTACCTGATGCTCAATACGCCCGAGGCGGGGCTCGACGAGGTCTGCAGGATCATCGGCTCCCGTTCGCCGAGCGTGCTCCCGCTCGCCGAGACCGGCATGGTCGCCGTGCACGCCCTCGTGCCCTCGGTGGAGGTCTGGCGGCTTCTCCCCGAGCTCGAGGCAGCGGGCGCCTCCTCGATCCTCGTCGTCCCCGTCGAGCGCATGACGCGATGAGCGCCGGTGCCTCTAAACCGGGGTCAGGCTACGTGACAGAATCGTCACAGAACTGGGATAGCGTCGAAAGAAATCGCTGCAAATCGGGGGATTCTCAGGCGCTAAATCAGGGGTCAGACACCGATACGGGCGTGTTACGGGCGGGGCGCTCGTGAGCATCGTGGCCGAGATCAAGGAAGATGGCGACGCGGCCGTCAGGCGCTGGGCGCTCGAGCTCGACGGGGTCGAGCCCGCGCTCGCCGTCGCCGAGCCCGACCTGCTTCCGCGGGCGGCTCTCCTCGATCTGGCCGATCGCGTCCGCCGCTGGCACGAGCGGCAGCGACCGGCCGACATCTCGCTCGAGGTCGAGACGGGAGTCGTGCTCGAGCGGCGCTGGGTACCGCTCGAGACGATCGGCATCTACGTGCCTCGCACCCTCGTCTCCACGCTGGTCATGTGCGCTGTTCCGGCGCAGGCGGCGGGCGTGAAACGGATCGTCGTCTGCACTCCGCCGGCGGGCTCCGGGCTGATCGCCGCTGCGGCGGAAGCGCTCGGGATCGACGAGGTCTGGGCACTCGGCGGGCCCCAGGCGATCGGCTGGCTCGCCTACGTCCGCAAGGTCGACAAGATCGTCGGCCCCGGCAACTCCTACGTCAACGAGGCGAAGCTCGAGGTGCAGCGAGACGTCGCGATCGACCTGCCGGGCGGCCCCTCCGAAGTCGTCGTCGTCGCCTCCGCCGAGGTCGACCGCCGAATCGTGGAGCTCGAGCTCGCCGCGCAGGCCGAGCACGGCCCCGACACCGTCTGCCGTGTCGTCGAGACGATCGAGGAAGCCGAGGCGCTCGCGCCCGAGCACCTCGTCCTCCTCGGCGAAGCCGAAGCGCGCGCGGGCGAGATCCGGAACGCGGGAGCCGTCTTCGTCGGTCCTACGTCGCCCGTAGCAGCGGGTGACTACGCCACCGGCGGCAACCACGTCCTGCCGACTGCAGGCTGGGCCCGTTCGGTCGGCGGGCTCGGCCTCGAGACCTTCCTCAAGCCCGTCACGACCCAGCGGATCAGCGCCGACGGGCTGGCGTTGATCCGCCCCACCATCGAGGCGCTCGCCGCGGCTGAAGGGATGCCCGCGCACGCGGAGGCCGCGCGCCGATGAGAGCCCTCGCGCCTGAGTTCACCGCGTACACCTGGGCTCCGCCGACGGAGGAGGTCGCGCGGCTTGCCGGCATCGACCCCTCGCAGGTCGTCCGCTACGACCAGAACACCCCGCCGCTCCCTCTTCCGAGCACCCGCCCGGGCACGATCGCCACAGCCCTTGCCTCGGTGATGGGCTACCCCGTGGGCGGATACCCCGAGCTGCGACGGGCGATCGCCGAGTACACCGGAGTCGACCCCGAGAACGTCGTCCTCGGCGCGGGCGCGGACGACCTTATCCTTCTCTGCGCGCGTGCCTTCGCCGGGCCGGGCGACACGATCGCGATCCCCGAGGCGCCCACCTATCCGCTCTACCGCATCGCCGCCCAGCTCGCCGGCGCCGAGGTGGGGAACGACGATCCGGTCGTCACGTTCACCTGCCGGCCGAGCAGCCCCGACGGAGCCCTGCGCCCGCTTCCCGACGCCCGTCCGCTCATCTGCGACGAGGCCTACTACGAGTACTGCGGCGAGACGAGCGTGCCCCTGATCGGGGACGGCGTCATCGTCCTGCGCACCCTCTCGAAGGCGTTCGCGCTCGCCGGCGCTCGGGTCGGATACGCGCTCGCCGACCGTGAGACGGCTGCCGAGCTGAACGCGCGACAGGCACCCGCGCCCATCTCGACGGTCTCCGCCGCACTTGCGGTGGCAGCGCTCGTCTCGCCTCCCGATGTGCGTCCCGCGCTCGAGGAGCGGGAACGGCTCGCAGCCGCGCTCCGGGCGATCGGGCTGCCGCCGCTCCCGTCGAGCACGAACTTCCTCTTCGTCCCCGTCGACGACGGACGCTCGCTCGGCGAGCGCCTGCTCCGGCAAGGGCTCGTCGTACGGAGCTACGACGACGGCATCCGGATCACGATCCGCGACCAGGCCGACGACGAGCTGATCGTCGAGGCGCTCGCACGGCTCCTCGACCGTCCGGCTCCGGTCGCCGCAGCGGCGGGCCGGCGCGCGCGGCACCTCCGCGCCACGGCCGAGACGCGTATCGCGGTCCGGCTCGGGCTCGACGGCGCCAGCCGGGTAAGCGTCCAGACCGGCGGCGGTCTCTACGACCACTTCCTCGAGCAGCTCGCCTTTCACGCCGGGCTCGACCTCGTCGTCGAGGGCAGCGGCGACCTCGAGACCGGCGACCACCACACCGTCGAGGACACGGCGCTCGCGTTCGGCGAGGCGCTCGACAAGGCCCTCGGCGACCGCCGCGGGATCGCGCGGTACGGCGACGCGGTCGTCCCGATGGACGACGCGCTTGCCCGCGCGGCCGTGGACCTCGGCGGCAGGCCCTTCGCCGAGCTCTCGATCGACCCCGATCCCGGGCTCGCCGGCCATTTCTTCGGAAGCCTCGCCCAGGCCGGGCGAATGGCGATCCACGTCGAGGCATCCGGTCGCGACGCGCATCACGTCGCCGAAGCGGCCTACAAGGCCGTCGGCCGGGCGCTCAAGACGGCCCTCCGGGTCGAGTCGACCGGAATCCCCTCCACGAAGGGGAAGCTGTGAAGGTCGCCGTCTGCGACTACCGCGCGGGCAACATTCGCTCGGTCGAGATCGCGATGCGCCGGCTCGGCGCCGAGCTCGTCGAGGACGTCGCGGGAGCCGACCTGGCGGTCCTGCCCGGCGTCGGCTCGGCCCGCTCTGCGATGGGTGAGCTCCGCCGACAGGGAACCGACGGGACGCTGAAGGCCCGCGTCGCGGCCGGCCGGCCGGTGCTCGGCATCTGCCTCGGCCTCCAGCTCGCCCTCGAATGGTCCGAGGAGGACGGAGGCGTCGAGGGTCTCGGGATCCTGCCCGGCCGCTCGGTGCGCCTCAAGAGCGAACGGATCCCGCGGATGGGCTGGGCCCAGGTGGAAGGGAACGGGCACGAGGCCGCGGCCTACTACTTCGCGCATTCCTACGCCGCCGAGACGTCCCACGCGACCGCCTGGTCGGAGGGCATCGTCGCGGAGGCCCGCTCCGGGTCGTTCCTCGGCGTCCAGTTCCATCCGGAGAAGAGCGGCGTCGCCGGCGCGCGCTACCTCGACCGTGTCCTTGCGGAGGTGAGAGAGCGATCCCTCTCCCGCGCCTGATCCCGTGCCTCGACGTGGCCGCCGGCCGCGTCGTCAAAGGCGTCAAGTTCCAGGAGTTGCGCGATGTCGGCGATCCGGTGGAGCTCGGCGCCGCCTACTCGGACCGCGGCGCCGACGAGCTCGTCTTCCTGGACGTGAAAGCGACGCTCGAGGAGCGCGACACGCTCGTCGGCGTCGTCCGGCGCGTCTCGGAGCAGCTCGCGATCCCGTTCACCGTCGGCGGCGGCATCCGGTCGGTCGCCGACGCCGACGCGCTTCTCTCGGCCGGCGCCGACAAGGTGTCGGTCAACTCGGCCGCGCTTGCGAGCCCGTCGCTGATCACGGCGCTCGCCGAGAAGCTCGGCTCGCAGGCCGTCGTCGTCGCGATCGACACCGAGCGGGGTCGCGTGCGTACCCGTGCCGGCACCACCGACACCTCGAGGGGGACGGTCGAGTGGGCGATCGAGGCGGAGCAGCGCGGGGCCGGCGAGATCCTCCTCACCTCGATCGACGCTGACGGCACTCGCGAGGGCTACGACCTCGAGATCACCCGGGCGGTCGCCGAAGCGGTGAGCGTGCCCGTGATCGCCTCGGGCGGCGCCGGCGGGGCCCAGCACGTCGCCGAGGCGCTCGAGGTGGCGCAGGCGGCGCTCCTCGCCTCGATCCTCCACGAAGACCCCGAGCGGCTGACCTCGCTCCGGGCCGAGCTCAAGGAGATGGGAGTGGAGCTTCGCGATGCCGCCTGAGAGCGCGCAACCGGAGGGCGAGCTTCGCCCCGCGATCGTCCAGGACGCCGACTCCGGACGGGTCCTGATGCTCGCCTGGATGGACGCCGGCGCAGAACGCCGCACGCGCGAAAGCGGGGAGGGCTGGTTCTGGAGCCGGTCGCGAAACGAGTACTGGCGCAAGGGCGCGACCTCGGGCAACACGCTCGAGGTCGTGGAGCTGCGCGACGACTGCGACGGCGACGCGCTCCTGATGCGCGTCCGCCCGGCAGGCCCCGTCTGCCACACGGGCTCGCTCTCCTGCTTCGCGCCCGAGCTCTGGCGCACCATCTCCGAGCGGGCGAAGGATCGTCCCGAAGGCTCCTACACCGCCGAGCTCCTCGACGCGGGAGTCGCGGCAGTCGCGCGGAAGGTCGGCGAAGAGGGGGTCGAGGTCGTCACCGCCGCCCTGTCCGAGCCCGACGACCGCGTCGTCTCCGAGGCCGCCGACCTCGTCTACCACCTCTACGTCCTCCTGGCCGCCCGAGGAATCGACATCAGCGCCCTCGAGGACGAGCTGAACGCACGCTCCCGCCCCTAGTTCTAGGGACAAGGATCGCTGCCCTCCCGCCGCCGGAGCCGGGCTCAGCCCGGCGGGAGGCTAACGGCGGCTGGTCCGACGCCGCGGAGGAGGGGGCTCGTGGGGGAACCTCGTTGGTTCCCCCACGTTAAGAAAACGGGCGGGTGATCATGTCGACGACGACGAGCAGGAGCAGCGCGACGTCGGCGCGGGCGATCAGGAGAATCTTCGAGACCGCCGCCTTCGACTCGGGCGCGTTCGGCCCGTGAGCCTGGACGATCGCGGACACCTTCTTCGACATCGGCGCCAGGACGCCGACGCCCGTGAGGAAGGTCGAGAGGAAGCCGAGCAACCCGAAGATGACCCAGAAATGGTTGTAGCCGAGGCCGCCGTTCTCGATCATCGCGACGCCCATCGCCACGACGATGATCCCGGACGGCGCAAAGATCCGCTCGCCGACGAACGACGCCTGGCGCGCGATCGTGACGAGCTCCTCGCCGTCGCTTCGCCGCTCGGCCATGAGGCCGAGGATCGTGAGCAGCACGCCGCCTCCGATCCAGATCACCACGAACGTGATGTGCACCGTCAGGAAGAACGTGAACCAGTCGGTCGTGGAGATGAAGATTCCCGCGACGACGAGGAACGCGATCCCGACGAGCAGAGTCGGAACCTGGGAGACGCGGCCCGTTGCCTGGGCCTCGCTGGTGATCTCGGGCGAGCTCACGAGCTGAGACTACCGGGGCCCGAAACGCCTTTCAACACGGACCAGCTCCCGCCTCCAGGAGCTCGAGAGGACAGCGTCGACGATCCGTAGTTCTCCGCCGTGCGGTTCAGGGCTTCGCCGGGGGCGGTCGGAGCGCCCGAGGGTGAAGATCCGGATATGGCGAGCTCGTCCCGCCCGATCCAGGCGCCACGCGCGCGCCCAGGCGGTTCGCGCGGCAGGAGAAAGCCTGCCCGTGGGCCGCTGCTCGAAGGCCTGTCGAGGCGCACTCTATTCCTGTCGGCAACCGGTCTGGGGTTGCTCGTTGCGGCAGCCTTGATCGGCTTGAGCCTCGCTGGCACGCACGCTGCGAAGAAGAGCACCATCGTCACCGGCGTAAGCGCGACGGCGGCGCTGCTGACAGGGGTTCCGCAGAGCGGGACCACGCTCGGCTCTCCGAATGCTCCCTACCAGCTCGTCGAGTACGCCGACCTCCAGTGCCCGTACTGCGGGCTCTGGGCCCGTGACGTCTTCCCGGCCGTCGTGAGGAGCTTTGTCCGGGCCGGGAAGCTCCAGATCGTCTTCCGCGGCTTGACCTTCGTCGGCCCGGACTCGAAGACCGCCCTCGAATCGGCGCTCGGCGCGGCGAGCCAGCACCGGTTCTGGAACGTCCTCGATCTTCTCTACCGCAATCAGGGCACCGAGAACACCGGCTGGGTGACGGAGCCGCTCGTGCGCAATGTGCTCTCCGCCGTTCCCGGGCTTGACGTCTCGAGGGCGCTCGCCGAGCGCGACGGGCCGGCTGTGGCAAGCACCGTGAGCTCGATGGCGCGCATCGCCTCGCTCTCGGGCATCGACGCCACGCCGACCTTCGAGCTCGGGGCTCGTGGCGGGACGTTGCGCCCGTTGGCCGTCACCTCATTCGACCCCGCGTCGTTCACGCAGGCGATCAGCGCAGCGATCCTCGGGTGACAGAGTCCCGGTACCGGGCGGCGGTCGTGGCGCTCGCGCTCGCGGGCATCGGAATCGCCTCCTACCTCCTGGTCGAGCGGTACACAGGCGGGCGGCTCGTCTGCGCCGGGAACGGCTGCGAGACCGTGCAGCAGTCGCGCTACGCGAAGGTCGTGGGCGTCCCCGTCGCGGCGCTCGGGCTGGTCGGCTTCGTGGGGCTGCTCGCGACCGCGGCGATTCGGGGTGAGCTCGCACGAGTCGCGGCAGTCACGATCGCGGTCTCCGGGCTGATGTTCAGCCTCTACCTGCTCGTCGTCCAGGTTGTCGCGATCCATGCGATCTGCACCTGGTGCGTGTCGAGCGACGCGGTCCTGACCGCGATCACCGCGCTCGTGCTGCTCCGGGCTCGCCTGCGGTAAGCGGCTTCTCAGCGACCTCAGTCGCGGTCCCCGGCGACCTCTGTCGTCGCCACGAGCTCCTGTACGACCTCGACGATGTCGCGGTTCGCGTTCCACACCCGAAGTTGGGCCTCCGCTCCGTTCCCGCGGTCGAGGATCTGCGCGATCCCCTCGAGCTCGCGCTCGCAACCGAGCTCGCGGGCGTGCGGGTCGAGGTCTCGGAGCGTCCTCCGTACGAGCTGCCCCACGGGGACGCGGTTACGGCGCCCGGTCGCGAGATCCATCACCGGTGCCGAGAGGCCGTGTCGTGCCGCGAGCCACTTGTTCTCGGTCGTGAGGATCCGGTGGAAGCTCGGGACGGCTCCGCCTGCGTCGACTTGCTCCGAGAGCATCTTCACGAGCGCCTGGAAGTAGGCCGAGAGGGCGACGGCGTCCTCGACCCGGGGGACCGCGTCGCAGATGCGGAGCTCGACCGTGCCGAGCCTCGGATGCGGGCGGATGTCCCACCAGATGTGGGTGTAGTCGGCGATGCAGCCCGTGCGCTCGAGCTGGCCGACGACCTCGGCGAAGGCCTCGTAGCTCTCGAAGCGCGGCGGCACGCCCGAGCGCGGGAAGGCCGAGAACACCATCTGCCTCGAGGAGTGCAGCCCGGTCGGCTCGCCCCGCCAGAACGGGGAGCTTGCCGAGAGCGCAAGGAACTCGGGCAGGTACACGATCAGGCCGTTCGCCACCTGAATTGCCTTGTCCGGATCGTCCACTGCCGCGTGCATGTGCATCCCGAAGATCAGCTCGCGGCGGGCGATGTACTGCATCTGCTCGACGAGCATGCGGTAGCGGTCCTTCGCCGTGATCCGCTGCCGCTCGAACAGGCTGAACGGGTGCGTCCCGGCGGACGCGAACCGGCACCCTTCGGCGGCGGCGACCTCGCCGACGTAGCGGCGCAGGCGGTTGAGCTGCTCTCCGACCTCGGCGGCCGAGCGGCAGACCGGCGTCGTGATCTCGATCACCGACTGCATCAGCTCCGGGTTGATCCTGGCGCTGAACTCGCCGCCCGCCACCGCCGCCAGCACCGACTCGATGTGCTGGACGAGATCCCAGGTCTGCGGGTCGAGGAGCATGTACTCCTCCTCGACGCCGAGCGTGTACTGCTCGGAGGATCCGAACCGGTGGTCGAGGACGCTCGCTGCGACCTGCTCTCGTGTCCGGATCGCTGGTGCCCGGACTGCACCGGCCGTCACGAGGCCTCCTCGAGGATCGCCTCGGCCTCGATCTCGACGAGCCAGCGCGGATCGAGCAGTTCCGTGACGATGCCGGTGGTCGCAGGCCGTGCCTTTGCGAACGCCTCGCCGTGGGCCTTCCCCACCGCGTCGATGTGCGAGGCGCTCGTCAGGTAGATGCGGGTCCTGACGACGTCGTCGAGCGATCCTCCCGCCTGCTCGAGCGCGCGACCGATGATCCCGAGGCAGACCTGCGCCTGCTCGTAGGCGTCGGCGGGCGGATCGGCATCCCCCGGCATGATCGGCGCGGTTCCCGAGACCCAGACGGAACGACCCGACTCGAACGGCGCGCGAATAGCCGACACGCTCCTCGAAGACGGCTCCTGATGAGATCAGCTGCCGGGTCATGGCGGTAGTGTCGATGCGTGGAGGCGCTACGGCAAGTGGAAAGCTGGCCCTGCCGCCGGGCAGCCGTCGCTCTCGTGTACCCGGACGGCCGCCGGGTCACGCACGGTGAGGTCGAGAGCCAGTTCGAATGGGCGTCGGTGACCAAGCTCGCCGCCGCCGTCGCCGCGCTCGTCGCCGTCGAGGAGGGGAGCATCGGGCTCGACGAGCCGGCCGGGCCGCCCGGCTCCACGGTCCGGCACCTTCTCGCCCACGCCTCGGGCCTGCCTTTCAGCGGTCACGCTCCGATTGCAAGGCCAGGCGAGCGGCGGGTCTACTCGAACGAGGGCTTCGAGGTGCTCGCGAGTCACGTCTCCGAGCGCGCCGGCATGGCCTTTGCCGACTACTTCGCGGCGGTGTGGGGCTTCCCGCTCGCGGGCTCACCGGCGCACGGCGTGCGCGCCCCGCTCGGCGCCTTGATCGAGGTGGCCCTGGAGCTTCAGCGCCCGACCCGGGTCTCGGTCGCGATGCTCGAGCAGGCGCGCTCGACCCAGTTCGCCGGGCTCGGCGGCGTCCTGCCGGGTTTCGGCCGGTGCGACCCGAACGACTGGGGACTCGGCTTCGAGCTGCGCGACGGCAAGCAGCCGCACTGGACGGGTACGAGGAACAGCCCGGCCACCTACGGCCACTTCGGACGGGCGGGCACGTTCCTCTGGGTCGATCCCGCCGCCGGCGTCGCGCTCGCGTGCCTCACCGACCTCGACTTCGGCGAGTGGGCGAAGGACGCCTGGCCGAAGCTCGCAGACGCGGTGCTGACAGAGCTCGCCTTAAAGGAGCTCATTGCAAAATGAAGCCTTGTGTCGCTCGGGCGATCGACGAAGCGTCATTCTGCAATGAGCTCTCAGGGCCTATCCCGGTAGGTCTTGCCGGCCGGATGCGGCTGGGCCGACTGCGCCGGACTGCGTCCCCGCTTTAACGACTGTGTCCTCGGTCGCGCCCGTAGCCTCCGGCTACGAACGCTCCCTGCGTCCTTCCCCGACTTGCGTCCCAACCGCCCCGACTCGACGATCCCTACCGAGATAGGCCCTAACCTCTCCGTATCCTGGGCCGATGGCGATCCACGACGGCTGGAGGCTCTGCCCGCGCTGCGGTCACACCCTCGAGGCACGGGAGCGCGGCCATCTGGGCTGCCCGGGCTGCGGGTCGAGCTACTGGGCGAACTCGGCGCCCGCGGTGCAGGGCCTGCTTGCCCGGGACGGGCGTGTGCTCCTCGGCCGGCGCAAGCACGAGCCGCGAAAGGGCTACTGGGATCTTCCCGGCGGCTTCCTCGAGGAGGGCGAGGAGCCGCTCATCGGGTTGCGCCGCGAGTTTCGCGAGGAGACCGGCCTCGAGCTCGGCTCGGTCGACTGGGCCGGAGCATGGATCGACCGCTACGAGCACCAGTTCGTGCTCAGCCTCAGCTGGATCGTCGAGGCCGACGGCGAGCCGGTGGCGGCCGACGACGTCGAGGAGCTCGCCTGGTTTCTGCCCGACGAGCTTCCGGCCGAGATGGCGTTCGACTCGCAGGGCCCGCTTCTCGCCGAGTGGGCGAGACGGGCGACGGCCTGATCGACCGCCGCCCGGCGATGCCTATTCCTCGTCGCTGAGCCCGAGCGCGCGCTCGAGTGCGCTCTTCGGCAGCGCGCCGAGCGCCTGAGCCTGCGGCTGGCCGTTCTCGAACAGGACCATCAGCGGAATCGATGAGACCCCATAGCGGAGGGCAAGACCCTGCTCCTGGTCGATGTTGACCTTCACGAGCTTGACGTCGCGCTCGTCCGCAATCCGGTCGAGCACCGGGGCAACGGCGTGGCACGGGCCACACCACTCCGCCCAGAAGTCGACGATCACCTTGCCTTCCGACCCGAGCACCTCGCTCTCGAAGGTCGTCTCGGTTGCTTCGACTGCCATGTGCAAATCCTTTCTTCGAGTTGCAGTCTCTTATAACGCCTCTAGAGGCGGCATTCTTCCCCCTCCGTAGAATCGAAACGTGTTTCAACCGCTCCCGCCGCAGCCTGATTCCAACGAGATCGAGCTCGAGGTGCTCGCCGCGTGGGAGCGCGAGCAGACGTTTGCGGCCCTCCGCGAGAAGAACGCCGGCGGTGAGAAGTGGTCGTTTGTGGACGGCCCGGTCACCGCGAACAAGAAGCTCGCCGTGCACACGGCGTGGGGGCGGACGCTCAAGGACGTCTTCCAGCGCTACAAGGCGCTGCGCGGCTTCCATCAGCGCTACCAGAACGGCTTCGACTGCCAGGGGCTGTGGATTGAAGTCGGGGTGGAGAGGCAGCTGGGCTTCAACTCGAAGCGCGAGATCGAGGCCTACGGGCTCGAGGAGTTCGCCGCCCGCTGCCGCGAGGTCGTCGTCAAGTCGTCCGAGGAGCTCACCCGCGGCTGCATCCGCCTGGGCCAGTGGATGGACTGGGGCAACGACTACTTCACGTTCAGCGACACGAACATCGAGTACATCTGGCGGTTCCTCAAGATCGTCAACGAGCGCGGCTGGCTCTACGTCGGGCATCGCGCGACCGCCTGGTGCCCTCGCTGCGGGACCTCGCTGTCCCAGCACGAGCTGACCCAGTCGGGCGTCTACCAGGAGAAGAGCGACCCCTCGCTCTTCGTCCGCTTCCCGCTCCTCGACCGGCCCGGCGAGTCGATCATGATCTGGACGACGACGCCCTGGACGCTGCCGGCCAACGTCGCGGCCGCCGTCAATCCCGAAGGGGAGTACGGCCTGCGCGAGAGCGGGGAGTGGGTGCTAGCCGCTCGCTTCCCGGACGACACGTTCGTCCGTCGCGCCCCGGGGACGGAACTGGTGGGGCTTCGCTATGAAGGGCCGTTCGACACGCTCGCGCCCGGTGCGTCGGTGGAGCACCGGGTCGTGCCCTGGGGCGAGGTCTCGCTCGAGCAGGGCACCGGGATCGTGCACCTGGCCACGGGCTGCGGGCCCGAGGACTTCGAGCTCGGGCGCACGCTCGGCCTGCCCGTCCTCAGCCCGGTCGACGAGGCCGGGCACTTCTACGACGACTACGGCTGGCTCCACGGCCAGTCGACCGTCGAGGTGGCCGACCAGATCGTCGGCGACCTCTCCGATCGCGGCTTCCTCGTCGAGACCTCGACGATCGTCCACGACTACGCGCACTGCTGGCGCTGCGACACGCCGATCATCTACCGCATCTCGGACGACTGGTTCATCTCGGTCGAAGGCGTCCGCCCCCGGCTGCTCGAGGAGAACGCGAAGGTCACCTGGGTGCCCGAGTACATGGGCAAGCGCATGGACGACTGGCTGCGCAACATGGGCGACTGGAACATCTCGCGCCGGCGCTACTACGGGCTGCCGCTCCCGTTCTACCGCTGCGACTGCGGACATCTGACCGTGATCGGGTCGAAGGAGGAGCTCGCCGAGCGGGCGCTCGAGGGGCTGGATCAGCTCGAGGAGCTGCGGCGGCCGTGGATCGACCGCGTTCCGATCAGCTGCGAGTCGTGCGGCGAGCGGGTCGAGCGGGTCGTCGAGGTGGGAGACGTCTGGCTTGACGCCGGCATCGTCCCGTTCTCGACCCTCGGCTGGCAGAACGACGAGTGGAAGCCAGAGGGCTATGCGACGGGCGCCGCGGCCGGGCTGACGAAGGCCGACCTGCCCGATCACGCCTATTGGGAGACGTGGTTCCCGGCCGACTGGGTGACCGAGATGCGCGAGCAGATCCGCCTGTGGTTCTACTCGCAGTTCTTCATGTCGGTGGTGCTCGTCGACCGCTCGCCCTACAACCGCGTGCTCGGCTACGAGAAGATGCTCGACGAGCACGGCCGCGAGATGCACGGCTCGTGGGGGAACATGATCGACGCCGAGGACGCGTTCGCGCGCATGGGCGCCGACGTGATGCGCTGGCAGTACTGCGCCCAGCCGCCCGACCGAAACCTGCTCTTCGGCTTCGGGCCCGGCCACGAGATCAAGCGCCGCCTGCTGACCTTCTGGAACGTGACCAGGTTCCTCGTCGACTACGCCAACATCGAGGGGTTCGAGCCGACGCCCGGCGATCTCGAGAGCGGGCTTGCCGATGCGGAGCTCGAGCCGCTCGACCGCTGGCTCGTCTCGCGCACCCACGAGCTCGTCCGCGAGGCAGAGGCGGCCTACGAGGCGACCCTGACGGTGAACGTGATCCGGGCGTTCGAGGCGTTCGCCGAGGATCTCTCCAACTGGTATGTCCGCCGCTCGCGGCGCCGCTTCTACGGCGACGATCCGGCCGCGTTCCGCACGCTCTGGTACGCGGTCGTCCAGTCGCTGCGCGTCATGGCCCCGGTGACGCCGTTTCTCACCGACCACCTCTGGCGGATCCTCGTGCCCGGGCGCGAGAGCTCGATCCATCTCGCCGGCTGGCCCGAGGTCGCCGAGCCCGACGGGGCGCTACTGGCGGAGATCGCACAGGTACGGGCGGTGGTGGAGCTCGGCCGGCAGGCCCGTTCGCTCTCGGGCCTGAAGCTGCGCCAGCCGCTTGCCCGCATGATCGTCGCAGGCGCGCCGCTCGCCCTGGAGCATGCCGACGAGATCGGTGACGAGCTGCGCTTGAAGACCGTCGAGTTCGGTGATGTCGAGACGTCAGAGCTTCGTGTCAAGCCGAACCTGCGACTGCTCGGGCCGAAGCTCGGCGCCGACCTGCCGCGAGTACGGGCGCTCCTCGCCGAAGGCTCGTTCACCGAGCTCGACGGTGGTCGTTTTGAGGTCGGCGGCTACATCCTCGAGCCCGACGAGGTGATCGTCGAGCGGATCGGCCGGGAGGGCGTGATTGTCGCTACCGACGGTACGATCACGGTCGCCCTCGAGACCACGCTGGACGACGAACTCCGTCTCGAGGCGCGGGTGAACGACTTGATCCGCTCGGTCCAGGTGCTCCGCAAGGACTCGGGCCTTGAGATCATCGACCGGATCCGGCTGTGGATCCCGGACGAGGAGCTGTTGCAGTTCGCCGTTCGGATCGCCGAGGAGACCTTGGCCGTCTCGGTCGAGATCGGCCCCGAGCTTCGCCTCGAGAAGGCCTGAGCCGGCTAGCCCTGCGCATCGGCGAGCGCAAGCTCGCGGCGCAGCTCGACCGGGAGCCGGAACTCGACGTTCTCCTCGAGGAAGCTCTTCTCCTCGAAGTCGGTCACGCCGCGCTCGCGGAACCAGGTGCAGACCCGCTGGACGAGCTTCTCGGGCGCGGAGGCGCCCGACGTGATGCCGACGATCCGCACCCCGTCGATCCACGACTCGTCGATCTCGGACTCGTCGTCGATCAGGTACGAGGCGACGCCGCGGGCCCGGGCCACCTCGACGAGGCGGTTGGAGTTGGACGAGTTGCGCGACCCGATCACGAGCAGCAGGTCGACGTCGTCGAGCAGCTCCTTGACGGCCCACTGCCGGTTCGAGGTCGCGTAGCAGATGTCCTCGCGCTGAGGCGCCCTGATCGTCGGGAAGCGCTCGCGCAGGGCGGCGATCACCTCGCCGGTCTCGTCGATCGAGAGTGTCGTCTGGGTCACGTACGCGAGCTTCGCGTCCGCGGGAAGGTCGAGGGCGCCGACGTCGTCCCGTGACTCGACGAGGACGATCGAGTCGGGGATCTCGCCCATCGTCCCGACCACCTCCTCGTGGCCGGCATGCCCGATCAGGATCACGAAGTAGCCCTCGGCCGCATATCGGCGCGCCTGGACGTGGACCTTGGTCACGAGCGGGCAGGTCGCATCGATGGTACGCAGCTGCCTGGCCTCGGCGTTCGTGTGCACCGACGGTGCGACTCCGTGGGCCGAGAGCACCATCGTCTGGCCCTCGGGCACCTCGGATTCGTCGTCGACGAAGATCGCGCCGCGCTGCTCGAGCTCCTCGACGACGTGCATGTTGTGGACGATCTGCTTGCGGACGTAGACGGGAGCGCCGTAGAGCTCGAGCGCCTTCTCGACCGTCTCGACCGCGCGCTCGACTCCCGCGCAATAGCCCCGCGGCGAGGCGAGGAGAACCTTTTCAACCATCTCCGAGGAGTGTAGAGGCACGAGGTCAGCGGGCCGCCGGCACGACGACACCGCGCCCGATCGGCGAAGAGTGATCCCGGGTTCTAGAGGAGAGGAACGAGAAAGCCCGCCGCTCGGGGGGTCGGCGCGACGGGCTTTCCCGTAAATGCTCCCCACTGCCGGTGCAAGCACCTTCAGGGTTCGCATCGCCCAGTGCGCCCTGAACGCTAACCGCGCGCGGGCTCGGATCCAATGGGCCGCTCGACCCATCTTTGTAAATCATAAAACCGGCAAATCCAGGGAAGAAAGGCTCACGAAGTGAGATGATCGCGGCCGCCGCCGAGTGCGAATCTCGCCCGGAACCGACGATTTTCGCGGATCTCGACTGCAGTACGCCGTTTACCGGCGCCCGAGCGAGCCCTCAGCCCCGGCTGAACAACCGGGCGGCGCTGTGTGTCCCCCGGGAATCCACCGAATGAGAGCTCTGGACCGCGAGGCGGTTGACGTCGGTGACGCATCCCGGCAGTGTCCAGCCGAGGTAACCGCATGCGGCGCAGTCTCGCGTGTGGCCGTGGGCCAGGTTCTTCACCTGGCGGACGGTCCCGCACGAGAGACACTCGATGCTGAAGCCGAGGGGCTTGTTGGTTTTCATGACTGGAGTCTCGCGGACTGTGCGCGAAGTCCCGTCAGCGTTGTCCCTCATCATCCGGTGATTTGCCGCAGGCTGTTTCCCGTGGAGCCTCGGGCCCCGAGGGTGCAACCATCTTTCGGCCACCAGCGGCCCCTGGGGGACGGAACGCTGCCGCCCGGAGGGCTAAGGTAAGCGTCACGGGACGTAGCTCAGCCTGGTTAGAGCGCCTGCTTTGGGAGCAGGAGGCCCCCGGTTCGAATCCGGGCGTCCCGACTACTCGGCCCCTCATAAACACTGCGCTTGCGCCTCAAACCCTTGCGTAGCTAGAAGCCTGAGATCGTCGGTGCGAGCTTGGTGCGAGATTGGGCTTGGCGACGATGGAGCGAGAATGCTGCTGACTCCGGCAATTTGCACCGGGTTACGGGGCGGCGCGTGAAGGCCGGTTACGAGGTCATTGAATTGGCGTTTGAGCGTGGAACCCTTCGCCTCGCCTGCGACGGCGACACGGACGAAATCATCGTGGCTGCGTCCGATCGTTCAGCCGGGGTCGATGAGATCGTCGACGATGCTCTGCTTGAAGGACTTGTCGGCAAGGTGATCGAGCACGCCTGGACGATGGTCAATCATCGTGGCTACAGCGATGCCTTCCAGGTTCGATTCATTGACCTAGAGACTCGCTCCGAAGCCTGCCGCCAGTTCGAGGTTGCAGGCTCGGTGATCCGCATTGCCGACGTAAGCGTCTGAGGCGTTCGGGGGTCATTCGCGAACCCTCGCGCAGACAAGAGGCTTGACGACCGATCGTCAACCTCATCGAGGCCCATGGTTCGCCACGAATCGAGTGGGAGTCGGGCGACTACGCTGCACTTGCAGGACGCCGTCTTGTGCGAACGTCGCGCCTATCCGGGAAGAGGTGTCTCCATGTTGAAGGTCCGCCTGAAGTCGACTACGGTTGTCATCGCCGTCATCGCGCTGCTTCTCACGGCTAGCGGCGACGGATGGGCCGCCAGGAGCGGTGAGCGCACGGGCCGGTCCGTGGCTAAAGCCACGGTGCGGTCCGTGGCCAACACCATCCCGAAGCGTGGTCCGCGCGGCCTTCAGGGCCCGAAGGGCCCGAAAGGTCCGCGAGGCGCGCAGGGTTCACAGGGCATACAGGGACTGCAAGGCGTTCAGGGGCCGATCGGGCCGTCCAACGGTTATGTCAAGAGTCTTCCGTCGGCAACGGCCCTCGCTGCTGGCGCGGATACAACGGTGGTACAGCTGACCCTGGCCCCTGGAAGTAGCTACATCGTTATTGCCGGAGCCGAGCTGGGCAACTCAAGCGGTGCTACCAACCTGGTCACCTGCACGTTGCTGGAGAACAACAGCCCGATCGGTGGCGGCTCCGCTTACCTCCCGGCGCTCAACGTGTTCGCGCAGACGATCACGCTGACTGCGGCCACGACCGGGGGCGACATAAAACTGAACTGCAACGCGGCCGGTGGTGGCCAGGCGCGCCATAGCGTGATCACAGCGATCAAGGTCGGGACCCTCGAAACGCAATAGAGCCCTGGCCTGCTTCTCAGGCGTCTGTGAGACTCGCTTGCCCCCAGCCGAGCGGAGCGTCGCCCGAGCGGCTCTAAGCTATGTCCAAATGGCTGATTCTGAGGAGCAGCCTGTCCTCGATGATAAGGCGTGGGCACGCGGCGAGCGTTATTGACGGGCGCTCGTAGATGAGATCCTGGTTTCCCTGGCGCAGACAGACGAGTGGCCGAGCGCGGAGCATAAGTTCTACGGCGATGGGGCTACCCCGATCCCGCGTGAGGACATATCTATTTGTGACGCGGCTTCGACCTTCAATCCGGTACTCGGGCGTGTTCGTCGTTCCTTCGAGCATTACCGCGGGCCTTCGCGGGAGCAGCAAACGGAGCGGTTTGTATAACGCCCGCGTATCAGGAAACGTGACCGAAACCGCGATCCCGTCCTTCGGCATGTGATCGGCCCACCCGCCGAAGCTCCGCCCAGGCACGTACGACCAACTCGTGGCGGTGGCTCCCGCGCTCGCGAAGCTGTGCCATCCGGGGGGAAGCGCTGCGAACGAGACGATCGGCGGCGGAGGCGCAGTCACCGGCGGCATCATTGCGCGACCGCAGAGCGTTTGTCCCCACAGGCGTCCGTCGGGTGCAGATGAGGTAGTTGTTGTGTGGTGGCCGAAGAGCCCGATCAGGAGAAGCTGGCAGAGGCGCACAGGTTGGCCGTCGAGGCGATGCTCGACCAGCGCCGCTCGTTTCGCGTCGCCATCCGTCTGCGCCGTGTTCTTCGCGACGGCGACGGCGCGTAGACGACGAGCTGGCGGGCGCGTTCGGTGAACCGCTCGAACACAGCCGCATCCGGGCTGAAATGGGAGCCCCGATGGTGCCGTCTCTCGGCGCCGGCTAGTGAGCGTTCTCCTCGTACAGCGACCTGTGCTCGGGGCAGGCGATCAGCTTGACGCCTTCTGCGTCGGCGACGACGAGCCAGCCCTCGAGCTGCATCTCGGCCGGCGGCGGGGCGATGCGCCCGCACTCCGGGCAGCCGGCGAGGAGCACGGCAAGGCCGTTTCTCCTCTCGACACCCTTCCGCCTTTCGGCGCCCCTGCGCATGTCGTTGTCTGTGCGCCGCTCGCCGCCGCTGCGGCGATCGATGGCCTGATCGGACATGAACCTGAATATCGGCCTGTTCCTGGGAGTTCTTGAGAGCGATTTCCGCGCCGGCCGGGCTCGATCTCTAAGATCCTCCGATGCTGCTGTTGCTCAGGCGAGCCGTGCGGATCGCCATTCGGTACTGGACGAAGCGCAAGGCCGTATAGCTGCGGGTGCCTCCCCGGGGCCACCGGCGAGGCTAGTCGGGCTGGGAGTCGCGTAGCTCCTCGAGCTCTGCCTCCTGCTCGTCGAGCTGGTCCCGTGCGAGCGTCAGCGACTTTCCGAGCGCCGCCACCTCGCCATAGACGCGCTGAAGCTCGCCGATCGTCCGCTCGAGCGCATCGAGGGTCTGCTCGGCGAGGCTGCCCCGGCCCACGCCTGCGCGCAGCGCCGCCGTGTCGATCGGCTCCTTGGCGATTGGGCGCGGTTGGCTCAGAGGGCCGTGCTTCTTACTGTTGCCGTTCTGGGAGACGCGGTCGCCGTTCCGGCCGGCGGGCTTCTTCTTCGCCATGTTCTCTAGATCGGCATCGCCCGCGCCGGGGTTGAGCATCCTCGCCCGTCCGCGCCGGTCGGCCTGGGTTGAGCGTCGAGCGGGGCGCGACGGCCTGACTAGACTGAGCCTCTCTGATGGCTCGCTTCGCGCTCGCCGGTATCGCGGCCGGCCTTGTCCTCGTCGTCGCCGCGTGCGGAGGTGGCGCGAAGACCTACACGCTCGGCAGCACCAAGAGCTGCCTCGTCCAGCGGGGAGCGAGCCTCGGCGGCAAGCTCGACTTCGTCGCCGAGACCGCGCCCGGCGGAGCCGTGATCGGCCACCTGAGCGACAACTTCGTGACGATCGCGTTCGGGGACAACGTGAGCGACGGCAAGCAGCTGCAGCTCGCCTACCAGCGCTTCGCGTTCACGAACGTCCGCGCCGGCCTCGCCGACGTTCTCCGCCGATACAACAACGCGGTGACGTTGTGGCACCTGCATCCGAGCGACAGCGACCTCGCCCTCGTCACCGGCTGCCTCCACTGACCTGCCGCGACTCACCGGGCCCCACCGGCGGCGGTTCCGGCGGACCTCGGTACGCTTGGAGCCGATCGGTGCGGGTGTAGCTCAATGGTAGAGCTCCAGCCTTCCAAGCTGACTATGCGGGTTCGATTCCCGCCACCCGCTCTCACTCAGCCTCCGTGTCGCCTCGTGCCCGGTCGGGCGGAGGTGCGTTGGGATGGAGCGCTTGACGTCGCGCGCAAGCAGCAGCGTCGTCAGCGCGGTGAGCAGGCGGCGTGAGCGCTCTCGCGATCAGATCCGCTAGGGGTTCTCGGCGTCGTGTTGCAAGACCCGCTTGCGCAGCCACCTCGAGTAGCTGCGCATGAAGGCAGGGAAGACTTGGCGTAGCTCGATGATCGCGGCGTGCAGCGCGTTGGCGTGGAGGGTCGGGTAGTCGTGCTGCAGGTCGTTGCGCGTCCGGGCGATCGCGATCAGCCGCTCGCAGACGTCCTGCGAGATACCGCCTTGCTCGGCCAACGACCGAAACTCGCGTGGCGCCGAGACCTCAGTACCCGGGGCACGAACCCCGGCAGCCTCCAGCCCGGCGACGGTCAGCTCGGTCAGGTAGTTCGTGAGCAGCTCGAAGCCGCGCTCGACGGCAAGCACTCGCGCTCGTTCGGCCGGATCGTCAGAGCGTGACGCTTCGGCGAAACGTTCGCGATAGAAGCCCTCGCCGATCTGGTCGGTCGCGTAGTCGAGGGTCTCCACCTGGCGTCGCAGGTCGCGGAGTCGCTCAGTGATCGCGCGTGGGAGTTGCGGCTGGTCGTCGCTCATCGTGCGAGCTCGGCCAGCGTCTGCCAGGCCTCGCTCTGAGAGAGCTCGGCGTCGGCGGCAGCCTGACGGGCGAGCGCATGTTGTCGCCGTCTCAGCCGCGGCCAGCGCTGCTCCCGGTCGATCAGGACGCGGCCGTCCCGCAGCGCTTCGGAGAGCAACGCAGGGGAGGTCTCGGTGTCGCGGAGCGCGACGACCTGCACGGGGCGGTCAAGAACCGCTTCGAGCTTGATGCCGAGCCGCGCAAGCGGGAGGCCGCGGTCATGCTCGTCGAGCTCGACGAGCAGATCGACGTCGCTGCCAGCCCGCTCATCGCCGCGTGCGCTGGACCCGTAGAGGGCGGCCAGCCGGACGTTCTTCTCGGTACGCAGCGTCTGTGTGAGCGTGCTGAGAAGTTGCCAGTGGGTGCGCAGGTAGCGGCGCTCCTCGGCGCTGAGCTCGACCTTGTACGGGGTGGGGCGGTGGAACCTGATCGCGCCGCGTGCGCCCGCACGGCGCAGTGTGCGGCCGCCGACTCCGAGCTCGGCGGCAAGCAGATCGAGATCGGTCACAAGGACGAGGATATCAGCTTGTGTGTCCAGATTTTGGAGCTCATGTGTCCAAAAGTTCGAACGCCCGAGCTCTAAGGGCCGAGGCCCTAAGGTGCCGGGGCTAGGGATCTCCGAATCGTTGCCTTGCGCGCAACCCAGGCCCGTTCACGAGGGACCCTGCCCCGACACGCCGATTCCTTCGGCACGGCGTCCGTGAGACCTTTCTCGGTGCAAGATGTCCCGCCTGAGACTTCGGGCCCGCCACCGCGACCGACATGGCGGTCGCGGCCGTCACGGCTCTTCGAAGGAGCCCGGCCTCGGTGCGATTCGCCGGACAGCGTCGAATCCGCCGACGCCGCGCCCAAAAGATGTCGGAGAGGGGGCCCGTGGGGGAGAACCGGAGGTTCTTCCCCACGACGCGAAGCGGCCCCGGGTGGAGTCGAACCACCGCTCGCAGCTTCGAAGGCTGCCGCTCTGTCCGCTGAGCTACGGGGCCGTGCTGTCAACCGAACTCGAGTTCAGGGGTGGCGGACGGGATTCGAACCCGCGACCACCGGGACCACAACCCGGGGCTCTACCAACTGAGCTACCGCCACCGCGCGGCCACATCGTATCGGTGGAACGGGGGCCCCCTCGGCGTTCGCGCCCTCAGACGGCGAGTGGCACGACTTCGAAGCGGTCGACGTCGATCAGGCCGCGATCGGTGATCTTCAGGGAGGGGATCACCGAGAGTGCGAGGAACGCGAGCGTCTGGACCGGCTGGGGGTGGGTGACCCCGAGCGCATCCAGTGCCCGGCCGACGGCGTGGCTCGCCTCGAGCACCTCCGCGAGCGGCCGGTCGGAGAGCAGGCCTGCGACGGGGAGCGGCAGCTCGGCCGTGACGCCGTCGCCGGCGACGACGATCCCTCCGCCGATCTCCCTCAGGCGCCGAGCCGCCTGGACCATCGCCTCGTCGTCGACTCCGACGACGATCAGGTTGTGGCCGTCGTGGGCCACGGTCGAGGCGAAGGCGCCGCGCTCGATGCCGAAGCCGCGGACGAAGCCCAGGCCGACACGTCCGGTCTGGAGGTGGCGTTCGAAGACGGCGATCTTCGCGAGGTCGCGCGAGGGGTCGGCGACCGCGGCGCCGTCCGAGGTCGAGAGCTCGTCGACGAGAGATGCCGTGATGATCTGACCCGGTAGGAGGCCGATCACGCGTGCGCTGCCGCCGGACCAGGGAATCCTCAGGAGGCCGGAGTCGATCGTGGCGACGTGCACCGTGCCTTTCGCCCATTCCGGCACGGCGACGGCCGGGATCTCGCCGACGGGCCGGCCACGCTTCAGCACCCGCTCGGGCACGAACGACTCGAGGTCGGGCAGGAAGAGGATGTCGGCCTGGTATCCCGGTGCGATGGCCCCGAGATGGGAGAGCCCGTGGTAGACGGCGGGGTTCAGAGACGCCATCACGAGCGCATCCTCGGGAGGGAGACCGAGCGCGACGGCCTCGCGCACGATCGCGTTGATGTGCCCGTCCTCGGCGATGTGCTCGGGCTCGCGGTCGTCGGTGCAGAAGGCGATCCGGTGGGGGCCGTACTCGAGCGCGAGAGGCAGCAGTGCGGCCAGGTTGCGGGCGCTCGAGGCCTCGCGGATGAGCAGCCACATGCCCGCGCGCAGCCGTTCGCGGCCCTCCTCGACCGTGGCCGCCTCGTGATCCGACCGGATGCCTGCCGCTGCGTACGCGTTCAGCGGCTTGCCGGTGAGCCCCGGCGCGTGCCCGTCTACGTGGGTTGCGAGCCGGAGCTTGGCGAGCTCCTCCGGCGAGCCCGAGACGACGCCCGGGAAGTTCATCATCTCGGCCAGCCCGAGCACGTGCGAGCGTCGGAGCAGCCCTTCGAGGTCGCCGGGCGTCAGTGCTCGCCGGGGCGACTCGAAGCGAGACGCGGGAACGCACGACGAGGCCATGAAGAACATCTCGAGCGGCAAGCGCGCCGACTCGTCGAGGAGCCAGTGGACACCGTCGGTGCCGAGCACGTTGGCGATCTCGTGCGGGTCGGCGACGATGGCCGTCGTCCCGAGCGGGAGCAGCAGGCGCGAGAACTCGTCGGGAAGCAGCTTCGTCGACTCGATGTGGATGTGCGGGTCGATCAGCCCGGGAACGAGGAATCGCCCCGAGGCGTCGATGATCTCGTGTCCCTCGTAGCTCCCGAGCCCGGCGACGACGCCGTCGACGATCGCGACGTCCGTGTCCAGCCACTCGCGGGTGAAGACGTCGAGGACGCGCCCGTTGCGGATGACGAGATCTGCCGGCTCGTCGCCGCGGGCTGCCGCAAGGCGGCGCGACATATCCGTCTCAGACGAGGCCACGAGCCGATCATGCCCGAAGCGGCACGCTCACCATCAGGAGATTCGCGGATCGGATGTGCGGGTTAGGGCTGTGGCGACCCCGCAGCGGCTCTGCCAGGCTCGTCAGGGCAGATGAGACCGGCATCGATCCTGATCAAGAACGGCCGTGTGATCACGGCGGCAGACGACGTCGTCGCCGACGTGCTCGTCGAAGGCGAGCAGATCGTGTCGGTCGGCCGCCTGGGCGAGGCGGCGGCGGAGCGTGTCATCGACGCGACCGGCAAGCTCGTCCTCCCAGGCTGCATCGACGTGCACACGCATCTCGATATGCCGCTCGGGGACATCGTCACCGCCGACGACTTCGAGTCCGGGCAGACCGCGGCCGCGTTCGGCGGCACCACGTGCCACATCGACTTCGCCACCCAGACACGTGGCTCGACTCTTGCCGAGGCGCTCGAGACCTGGCACGGCAAGCGCGCGGGGCGCTCGATCATCGACAACGGCTTCCACATGGCCGTGACCGACCTGTCGAGCCCCGAGCTTCTCGACGAGCTGGCAAGGCTACCGGAGCAGGGCGTCACCTCCTTCAAGCTCTACCTCGCGTACAAGAGCTCGCTCCAGGTCGACGACGGCGTCCTCTTCCGCGCCATGCGCATCGCCGCCGCGAGCGGCGCCCGCGTGATGGTGCACGCCGAGAACGGAGACGTCATCGACGTCCTCGTCGCCGACGCGCTCGCCCAGGGTCACACCTCGCCGGTCTGGCACGCGAAGACACGGCCCCCTGCGACCGAGGGCGAGGCCGTGAACCGCTCGATCCAGCTCGCGCACCTTGCAGGCTGCTCGCTCTACGTCGTGCACGTCTCGTGCCGGGAGGCGCTCGAGCCGATCGAGGCCGCCCGCCGCAACGGCTGGGCCGTCACCGCCGAGACCTGCCCGCAGTACCTCCTCCTCGACGGCTCCTACCTCGACCGCGACGGCTTCGAAGGCGCGAAGTACGTCTTCACTCCGCCCCCGCGAACGAAGGCCGATCAGGACGCGCTCTGGCAGGCCTGCGAGCAGGACGTCCTCTCGGTCATCTCCACGGATCACTGCTCCTTCAGCTGGAAGGAGCAGAAGACGCTCGGCCGGTACGACTTCTCGAAGATCCCCAACGGCGGCCCCGGGCTGGAGACGCGCCTCGAGCTCGTCCACACCTTCGGCGTCGGCGCCGGCAAGCTCTCGCTCACGCGGATGGTCGACCTGCTCGCGACGGAGCCGGCCAGGCTCTTCGGCCTCTACCCCCGGAAGGGGACGATCGAGCCGGGCTCGGACGCCGACCTCGTCGTCTTCGACCCGAGCCGCGAGAAGACGATCTCGGCGGCGACGGAGCACTCCCGCGCCGACTACTCGCTGTTCGAGGGCGTGCGCGTGAAGGGTGTCCCCGAGCTGGTGCTGCGCCGCGGCGAGGTGATCGTCGAAGGAGAGAGGCTCCTCGCGACCCCCGGCTCCGGGCAGTTCGTCGAGCGCGCAAGGGTCGGCGACAGGCTCGAGCCGCGCTCGTAGTTTCCCGCGCAGGGCCTCGCGCACTCCCCGATGTAGGACACAGGCACCGGGAGCACGCTTGTCGGCACAACCCAGAATGGGCTCAGCCCAGCTTGGAGGCGATAAGTGATGTCGAGACGCGCTCTTGCGGTCGCGGCGGCGGCGTTGACGGCCGCAGCCATGACACTCGCGGTGTCAGGCGCGGGCTCCGCCGCATCTGCGTCCACCCCCTACAAGGTGGCGTGGATCTACGTGGGGCCGCATAACGACGGCGGCTGGTCGCAGGCCCATGAACAGGGCCGCCAGTACGTCCAGAAGATGTTGGGCAGCAAGGTGCAGACGACCTACAAGGAGAACATCGCGGTCGGGGCGCAGTTCGCCCAGACGGTTCAGAGCCTGGTTGCGCAGGGCTACAAGATGATCTTCGCGACCTCGTACGGGTACCTGTCGAAGGCGTTCGTGGCGAAGTACCCGGACGTGCTCTTCGAGCAGGCGACCGGGACCGATCTGGCACCGAACCTGTCGGAGTACTTCGGGGCGGCCGAAGACACCGTCTACCTCTCCGGGATGGCGGCCGGCGCAGCCTCGAAGACCGGCAACATCGGCTACGTCGTCGCGTATCCGATCCCCGAGGTGATCCGGCACGCCGACGCGTTCGCGCTCGGCGCGCAGGCGACCCATCCGGGTGCGACGGTCCGGCTGGTCTGGACGAACAGCTGGTACGACCCGGCGAAGGAGAAGAAGGCAGCCGAGAGCCTCGTCTCGGCCGGCGCCGATGTCCTGGGTCAGAACGTCGACTCGCCGGCGACCGGGCAGTTCGCCGAGACGAAGGGCGTTCCGTGGGTCGGGTACGACTCCGACTCCGCGTCGTTCGCGCCGAAGTCGTGGCTGACGGCCGCCGTCTACAACTGGGGGCCGTACTACCTGAAGCGGGTCGAGGCAGGGATGAACGGCACCTGGAAGCCGGGCTTCTACTACGGCACGATCAAGGACGGATTCACGACGTTGGCCAAGTACGGGCCCGGGGTGACCGCCAAGACGAAGGCGCTGATCGCCGCGAAGGAGAAGGCGATCGAGAACGGCTCGTTCTACGAGTTCAGTGGCCCGCTGTACGACCAGAGCGGCAAGCTGCGCGTCGCCAAGGGCATCAAGATGCAGGTGCTCAACGGCGGGACGAACAGCCTGTACGGGATGAACTGGCTCGTCAAGGGCATCATCGGGAGCGCGAAGGGCTAGCTCTCCTCGAAGCTCGTGCATGTCCGGGAGGGGCGGAAACGCCCCTCCCGCTTTGGGTGGTTTGCCACCTGCTCGATGCGGATTTCCGCGGATGCCCCGCAAGGCCCTGTCGGCGAGGCTTGAGCTGATTTCGAGACGATGGCGACCGAGACTCAGCTCGCGACATCGAACGGCGAGACCCTGGAGCGGGCCGGCGGCCCCGCGCTCGTCATGCGCGGGATCACGAAGCGCTTCCCGGGCGTCGTCGCCAACGACCACGTCGATTTCGAGGCCGCCGCGGGCGAGGTTCACGCCCTCCTCGGCGAGAACGGCGCCGGCAAGACGACGCTCTCCCACATCCTCACCGGGCTCTACCGCCCCGACGAAGGCGAGGTCTTCCTGTACGGGAAGCGAGTCGCGTTCGAGTCGCCGCGGCAGGCGATCGACGCGGGCGTCTGCATGGTCCACCAGCAGTTCCGGCTCGTCGAGCGCTTCACCGTGGCCGAGAACATCATCCTCGGCGACCGGCGCGGGGTCGGGCGAAAGCTGCGCGTGGACCCGAGCGCCGTCGAGGACCGGGTTCAGGAGGTGGGGGAGCGCTACGGGATGCGAGTCGATCCGCACGCGCACGTCTGGCAGCTCTCCGTCGGCGAGCAGCAGCGGGTCGAGATCCTGAAGGCCCTCTACCAGGACGCCCGGATCCTGATCATGGACGAGCCGACCGCGGTGCTCACGCCCGAGGAGGCCGACTCGCTCTTCGTCACGCTCCGCCAGATGGCGGGGGAGGGGCGGACGGTCATCTTCATCTCGCACAAGCTCCACGAGGTGATGGCGGTGTCCGATCGGGTCACGGTGCTGCGCGCCGGCCGCTGGATCGCCACCGTCCCGACTGCGGGAGCGAGTGCCGAGTCGCTCGCCTCGCTGATGATCGGCCACGACGTCGAGACGGTCACGCACGCTCGCCTGCAGCGGGCTGCCGAGCGCGAGGTCGTGCTGGCCGTGGAGGGCCTGAAGGTCGAGGGCGACCGCGGCCGGACGGCCGTCGAGGACGCGACGTTCGCCGTACACGCGGGCGAGATCGTCGCCGTCGCGGGCGTGGCGGGCAACGGCCAGCGCGAGCTCAGCGAGGCGATCGCCGGTCTTCGGCCGCATTCGGCCGGCTCGATCGCGATCGCGGGCGCGAGGCTCGAGAACGGAGACCCCCGAAGCGCGTTCGAGGCCGGGGTCGGGTTCATCCCCGAAGACCGCCTTGGCACAGGTGTCGCGCCCAGCCTCTCGATCGCGATGAACCTCGAGCTCCGCAACTACCGGGAGGACTCGCTCGGGCCGCTCCTGCGTCTCGGCCGCATGCGTGGCGACGCCGCCGCCGCGATCGAGGCATACGAGATCAAGGCGCCGGGGCCGACGACCCAGGCCGACCATCTCTCCGGCGGGAACCTGCAGAAGCTCGTCCTCGCCCGCGAGTTCTCCGACAAGGTGAAGCTGCTCGTTGCCGCCTCACCGACCCGTGGGCTCGACGTCGCCGCCGTCCAGACCGTCCACTCGCACCTGATCGAGGCGGCCCGGCGCGGTGCGGGCGTCCTCCTCCTCAGCGAGGACATCGACGAGATCTTCGCGCTCAACGACCGCATCCTCGTCATGTACGAGGGCAGGCTCTCCGAGGTCGGCGAGAACGAGACGATCGTCGAGATCGGCCTGCGCATGGCAGGCGAGGAACCATCCGTGCCCGTCGAGCGAAAGGAATCACAATGAGCCGGTCCTCCGGGAACGGAACTGCCGCGAGGAAGAAGATCGTCGTCGCGCTCGGGGGCAACGCGCTCCTGCACCGCGGTGAGCCTCTGTCCGCCGAGATCCAGCGTCTCCACGCCGGCGAGGCGATGGTCGAGATCGCCGAGCTGGCACGCGCGCACGACGTGATCCTGACGCACGGCAACGGTCCTCAGGTCGGGCTCCTCGCCCTTCAGGGGCTCGCGTACACGGAAGTGCCGCCGTATCCGCTCGACGTCCTCGGGGCCGAGAGCGAGGGGATGATCGGGTACGTGCTCGAGCAGGAGCTCGAGAACCGGCTGCCCGGACGGAACGTCGTCACGGTGCTGACGCAGATGGTCGTCGACCGGGACGACCCGGCCTTCCAGACGCCGTCCAAGCCGATCGGGCCCGTCTACACCGAGGAGCAGGCCAAGCGCCTGGCGGTGGAGCGGAGCTGGTCGATCGCGCCCGACAACAATCACTTCCGCCGTGTCGTCCCCTCGCCCCAGCCGGTGAGGATCGTCGAGCTGGCGGCGATCCGGACACTGGTCGAGAGCGGCGCCCTCGTGGTGTGCTCGGGCGGCGGCGGGATCCCGGTGACGCTCGACGACCGCGGCGCCCTGCACGGCATCGAAGCCGTGATCGACAAGGACCTGGCCGCAGAGCTCCTCGCCCGCAGCCTCAGCGCCGACTTCCTGCTGATGCTCACCGACGTCGACGCGGTCATCGACGGCTACGGCGGCCCCGATCCGCGCGAGATCCGAAACGCGACCGCGGCCGAGCTGCGCACGCGCGAGTTCGCCGCGGGCTCGATGGGCCCGAAGGTCGAGGCGGCCTGCCGGTTCGTCGAGGCGACCGGGCACGCCGCCGCTATCGGATCGCTCAACGACGCCGTGGCCATCCTGGCGGGCACTGCCGGCACGACGATCACGGCGAACGGGTCGGGGTAGACGGCCGCTACGACCTCGACGAACGTGGCTCTATGAGCCGTCTCGACGCCCTCGACGCCCTCGACGCCCGTAAGCGGCACCGGTATGATGTTTATATGCAAACGCGAAGCCGTGTCACCGTGACCGTCCCGGACGAGGTACTCGCCGTGGCAAGGAACGATGTCGCGAGCGGCGCCGCGCCGTCGCTGAGTGCCTGGGTCACCGACGCGGCCGAGACAAAAGCGCGGCGGGAAAGCCTCGCCCAGGTGCTCGACGAACTCCTCGAAGCCAGCGGCGGCCCCCTGAGCGTCGAGGAGACGGCGTGGGCGCGCGATCAGCTACAAGCGCAGTAGTCCTCGACGCCGGCGCGCTGATCGCGATCGAGAAGGGTGACCGAAAGGTGCTCGCACTCTGTCGAGTTGCCACGCTCGATCGCGCCACGGTCGTCGTGCCGGCCGGGGTGGTAGCTCAAGTCTGGCGGGACGGCGGACGCCAGGCTCGGCTCGCGCGGCTCGTCAGCGCCATCGGAACACTCGTCGAGCCACTCGACCTCGAGGTTGCGCAACTGGCTGGCGTCCTCTGCGGGCGCGCCGACACTACCGACGTCATCGACGCCACAGTCGTGATCGCCGCACGCCACCATCACGCGAAGGTCATCAGCAGCGACCCGGACGACCTTTCCCGCCTCGACCCGGCCGTCCACGTGATCCGATGCTAGGCGGCGACTCCGACTTGGTGTCCCGATCTCAAGTCGCCGAGGGTCAGCTACGGGGTCCGTGACTAATCGAGCTCTGGGCGGGTCATGTGCCACCATCGCTCCGGCGCACATATGGTACGTTGCCATATATGAAGCGGACCACCGTCTATCTTCCCGACACGCTCAAGCAACGGGTGGAGCGGACAGCGAGGGAACGCAACGTCTCCGAGGCCGAGGTGATACGGGCGGCGATCGACGAGTTCACGCGCGGCGAAGCGCGGCCGGCACCGACCTTGCCACTGTTCCCTTCGCTCGGCGTCGCGAACATCTCGGAGCGCGTCGACGAGCTTCTCGCCGACGGCTTCGGAGGCGATTGATCCTGCTCGACACGAGCGGCCTCCTCGCGGCACTGGTCGCCGACCAACGCCTCCACCGAGAAGCGAAGGCCGCGCTCGAGCGGTTGGGGCCCCCGTTCGTGCTCTCGCCATTCGTGCTCGCCGAGCTCGACTACCTGCTCTCCCGAGAGAGCGGTACTGATGCCGAGCTCGCACTGCTCTCAGAAGTCGCCGCGGGCGCCTATGACCTTCCGCCCTTCGGTCCCGACGACATCAGCCAGGCAACCGCGGTCATCGAGCGCTATCGCGACCTCCGCCTCGGCCTCGCCGACGCCTCGATCGTCGTCCTCGCAGAACGCTTCCACACAGATCAGATCCTGACCCTCGATGAGCGCCACTTCCGAGCCCTCCGAACGCCACGCGGCAACCCCTTCACGATCCATCCGGCAGACAGCTGACCGCTATCGCCCTCGGCGCGTGAGACCGCGGAAAGACGAACGACCTTCCTAGCGTTCAGCGGGGGCGGTGGGTGCCGCCGCGAGTCGCTCAGCTCGCCGGGTAACCCCCCATCGTGAGGGCCATCAGCGCCTTGGCGGTATGCATGCGGTTCTCGGCCTCCTGGTAGACGACCGACTGCGGGCCGTCGATGACCTCGTCGGTGACCTCTGTGCCGCGGTCGGCCGGCAGGCAGTGCATGTAGAGCGCGTCGGGCCTTGCCAGCCCCATTCGGCGGCTGTCGCAGATCCAGTCGCTGTACCCCGCCGCGTAGGCGAGGCCCGCCTTCTCGTCGCTGAAGGCGCCCAGGCTGCCCCACGACTTCGGATAGACGATGTCGGCGTGGGCGAAGGCCTCGTCCATGTCGTCGACGTACTCGATCGAGCCGCCCCCCTCGGCCGCTGCCGCCTCGGCCCGCTCGACGACCTCGGGCATGAACTCGAACCCCGGTGGGTGGGCGACGACGACGTCCATGCCGAACCGAGGCAGGAGCGTCGCGAGGCCCTGAGGGCAGGACAAGGGCTTGGCATACGAGGGCGCGTACGCCCACGAGACGGCGATGCGCAAGCCGCGCAGGTTCTCGCCTCGTGTCTCGCGCAGCGTCATCAGATCGGCCAGCGTCTGGGTCGGGTGGTCGACGTCGCACTGGAGGTTGATGATCGGCATCTCGGCCCAGCGGGCGATCTCGCGCATCCACGCGTTGCCCTCGTAGGGGGCGAGGTCGTGGCGGATCGCCATGCCGTGCCCGTAGCTCGAGAGGATGATCCCCATGTCCTTCGGGCTCTCGCCGTGGGAGACCTGGGTCTTCTCCGAGTCGAGGTAGATCGCGTGACCGCCGAGCTGGGTCATGCCCGACTCGAAGGCGTTCCGCGTCCTCGTCGACTTGTCGAGGAAGAGCATGAACAGGGTCTTGTCGGGGAGCAGCCGGTGGGGCCGTCCTTCCTTGTACGCGCTCTTGAGCTCACCCGCGACCGCGAGTGCCTCGTCGATCTCCGGCACGGACCAGTCGATCGTCTCGATGTAGTCGCGGCCCGTGAGCGAGCTGCGCTCGATTGCCGTGGTGGTGGTCATCTCGAATGTCCTTTCATGAGGCCGTTGCTTTCATGAGCTCCTGCTGGCCGGTTTCGATGCCCAGGTGCTCCGGAATGGGCTGCTGTGTCGGTACGTCGGGGATCGGCGCCCGCTTGGCCGACGAGACCGGCGGCCGCAGGCCGGCCAGGTCGTCGGGCTGCACCGGGATGCGGTTGAGCGTCCTGCCCGTCGCCTGCCGGAGTGCCGCGACGATTGCCGGCGCGGCGACGACGGTTCCGAGCTCGCCGATGCCCTTGACGCCGTAGGGCGCGCCCGGCTCGGGCACCTCCACGAACTCGCTCATCACCTCGGGGACGTCGAGAGCGGTCGGGATCAGGTAGTCGGTGAAGGAGGGGTTGCGCACGATGCCGCCGCCCACCTGGATCTCCTCCATGAGCGCGAAGCCGAGGCCCATCGCCGTCGCCCCTTCCACCTGGCCCTCGGCGCCTTGCGGGTTGACGACGCGCCCGATGTCCTGGGCTGCCGCGATCTGCACGACGCGGGCGAGGCCGAGCTCGGTGTCGACATCGACGACCGCGCGCTCGGCGACGAAGGAGAACGAGACGTGGATGTTGCCCTGGCCGTCCTCGTCGAAGGGCTGCGTCGGGGCGTGATGGAACTCGGCCGTGCAGGTGATCGGGCCGCGAGCGAGGTCGCCCTTGCGCTCGGCGAGCTGCTCGCGCACGAGCCGGCAGGCCTCCTTCACCGCTCCGCCGGTCATCGTCGTCTGCCGGGAAGCCGAGGTCGAGCCCGACGAGCCGACCCGAGTGTCGGCGGGGTGCACCACCACGTTCTCGACGCCGAGCTCGGTGCGGACGATCTGCGTCAGCACGGTGTACAGGCCCTGCCCGAAGTCGACCGCGGCCGTGTGGATCGCCGCGACGGGCCCCTCCGTGCCCTGGCCGAGCGTGACGGTCGCCTCGGCCGCATCGTCGAAGCCCTCGCTGTAGGCGACGTTCTTGAACCCGAGCGCAAAGCCGACGCCGCGCTCGAGCGACTCGCCCCGGCTCACGTTCCCGCTCCCGCCGGGGTAGCCGGCCTGCGAGCGGCCGGCGGCGGGCCGATCGGGCGGCAGCGGAATAGCCAGGCAGCGCTCGATCACCTCCCGCACGGGGGTGCTGGCGCCGAGGATCTGCCCGGTCGGGAGCACCGAGCCCTCCTTCACCGCGTTCAGGAGCCGCAGCTCGATCGGGTCGATCCCGAGCTTCGCGGCGAGCGCGTCCATCGCGCCCTCGTAGGCGAAGCAGGTCTGCGGCGCTCCGAAGCCGCGCATCGCGCCGCACGGCGGGTTGTTGGTGTAGACGACGGTCCCCTCGATCCGGACGTTGGGGATGTCGTACGGGCCCGCCGCGAATGTCGAGGCGTTCGCGATCACCGCCGGCGAGGACGAGGCGTAGGCCCCGCCGTCGATCAGGAGCCGGACGTCGGCGGCGACCAGGCGGCCCGTGCGCGTGGCGCCGTAGCGGATCCACGAGCGCGACGGATGCCGGTGGACATGGCCGTGGAACGACTCCTCGCGGCCGTATGACATCTTGACGGGACGTCCCGTGCGCAGGGCGAGCAGGCAGGAGTGGATGTGCATGTGGATGTCCTCGCGTGAGCCGAACGAGCCGCCGACGCCCGCGAGCGTGATCCGCACGAGCTCCTCCGGGAGCCCGAGGCAAGGGGCGATCTGCTGGCGATCCATGTGCAGCCACTGCGTGGAGACGAAGAGGTCGACGCCCCCGTCGGCCGCGGGGACCGCGAGGCCCGCTTCCGGCCCGAGCGCGGCCTGGTCCTGCATGCCCGTCTCGTAGTAGCCCTCGACCCACACGTCGGCTTCGACGTGCTCGGGATCGCCGTGGACGATGTGGACGTGGCGGAGGACGTTCCCGAAGTCGTGGACGAGCGGGGAGGATGCGTCGAGGGCTGCCGCCATGTCCGAGACGACCGGAAGCAGCTCGTAGTCGACCTCGAGCAGGCGCGTCGCCTGGTGGGCCTGCTCCAGGGTCTCGGCGGCGACGAGCGCGACCGGCTCGCCGTCGTAGCGCACGACGTCCGCGGCGAGGACGGGCTGGTCCGAGATCTCGAGCCCGAACGTCGTCTTGCCGGGGAGGTCGGCTGCGACCATCACGGCCACGACGCCGCGCGCGCGGCGTGCGGCCGTCGCGTCGATCGACCTGATCCGGGCCGACGGGTGCGGGCTGCGGAGCGCGACGCCGAAGAGCATTCCCTCGCTACTCAGGTCGCTGCCGTAGGCGAACGATCCCGTGACCTTGGGCACGCCGTCGATCCTCGTCAGGCTGTCGCCGACGAGCCCGCGCGGGGCGGTGCGGCTGCGGCTGCGGCTCATGAGGCCTCCGAGGCGAGCAGGACGGCCGCGACGATCTTCTGGTAGCCGGTGCAGCGGCAGAGGTTGCCGGCGAGCGCCTCCCGGATCGTCTCCTCGTCCGGATGCGGATCCCGGTCGAGCAGGTCTGCGGCGGTGACCGCCATGCCCGGGGTGCAGAAGCCGCATTGCACGGCCCCGACCTCGACGAGCGCCTCCTGGATCCGGTGGAGCGCGCCGTTCGAGAGCGACTCGATGGTTCGCACTGTCCGCCCATGAGCCTGGACCGCAGGGACGAGGCAGGCGCAGACGACCTTGTCGTCGAGCCAGGCCGAGCACGAGCCGCACTCGCCCTGCTCGCAGGCGTTCTTTGTCCCCGTCAGCCCGAGATGGTCACGCAGGAGCGTCAGCAGGCTCGCGCCGGGCGAGACCTCGACCTCGTGCGGAGCGCCGTTCACGGCCAGCGAGACGAGCATCAGGCAGCCTTCCTGTCGGCGAGCGTCCAGTCGAGCAGGCGCCGCGAGAGGCGCTCGACGGCGTGGCGGCGGTAGTCCGCCGTCCCGCGCAGGTCGTCGATCGGCTGCGCGGCTGCCGCGACGAGAGCGCCGAACTCGTCGAGCTGTGCCGGCGACAGCCTCGCGCCGGGGTCGTTCCAGGGATACACGAGCGCGGCGTAGGCCTCGGCCTCGCGTGCTCTCAGCACCGTCGGCCCGACCGATCCGAGCGCGACCCGGACGGCCTGGCAGCCGGCATCGATCTGCACGCACACACCGGCGACCGCGATCACCATCGCGCTTCGCGGCCCGACCTTCGCGAACGATCCCGGCCCGTCCGGGACGCGCCATTCGACGCCGGTGATCAGCTCGTCGGCCGCCAGGCACGTCTGCTTGGGGCCGAGGAAGAACTCCTCCCACGGCACCGAGCGGGCCCCGGCCCGCGCCGAGGCGACGACGACGCTGCCGTCATAGACGGCGAGAACGGGGATGCCGTCTCCGGCCGGGGAGGCCGTCGCGAGGTTCCCGCCGATCGTGGCGCGGTTGCGGATGTGCGCGGATCCGACGGTTCTCGCTGCGTCGACGAGCGCGGTCAGCTCCTGAAGCTCTGATTCGATCCGCGCGAACGTCATGCCGGCGCCGACGACCATCGAGCCGGCGCCCCGCTGCACGGTCGCGAGCTCCTGGACGCGGGAGAGGTCGAGCAGCGCTGCCGGCTCGAGGCGCCGGAAGTTGAGCTCGACCATCAGGTCGGTTCCGCCCGCGACCGGCACCGCCTCGGGGTGGGCCGCCCGGAGCCGGAGCGCCTCGTCGAGGGAGCGGGGAAGGTACGCCTCCATCAGAAGCGGCCGTCGGCGAAGGCTTCGATCATGGCAGGGACGTCGTCTCCGAGCGGATAGAGGATCGGGCAGGTGCAGCCGCTCTCGACGTACTCCCGGACCTTTGCGCGGCACTCGTCGGCCGTGCCCGAAGCCGTGATCAGCTGCACGACCTCGTCCGGGACGAGGTGCATCGCCCGCTCGATCTGCTCCGGCGTCGCCGGCCAGGTCAGCACGGCGCCGATCTCCTCCAGCAGCGCTTCGCTGACGCCGCTCGCCTTCATGATGTGCGGCTGCTGGCCCAGGTACTGGGCGACCAGCTCGCGTGCGCGGTCGAGGGCGAGCGAGCGGTCCTCGTCGAGCGAGCAGACCACGAGCTGCGGCCGGTCGATGTCCTCGACGCGCCGTCCGGCGCGCTCGGCGCCCTCGGCCAGCGCGGCCATCGCCGAGCGGTTGTACTCGGGGCCGACGAGGTAGTTGAGGAGCACGCCGTCGCCGATCTCGCCGGCGAGAGCCATCATCTTCATCGCGGTCGCGCCGATGTAGATCGGCACGTGCTTGGGCGAGCGGTCGCCGTGGACGATGTCGATCTCGACGTCGTCGAGGTGCACGAACTCGCCGTCGAAGGTGACCCGCTCCATCGCGAGCAGCCTCCGCGTGACCTCGACGGTCTCGCGCATCGCCTCGAGCGTGTGGCGGCGGTTCACGCCGACCTTCGAGGCGAGCGGCTCCCACCAGGCGCCGACGCCAAGCTTGACCCTGCCGGGGGCGAGGTCGTCGAGCGTCGAGAAGGTGGCGGCGAGGAGCCCGACGTTGCGGGTCCACGTGTTGACGACGCCGGAGCCGATCCCGATCTTCGAGGTGACCGCGGCGTAGGCGGCCATCGGGACCGTCGCCTCCCGGACGAGCCGGCTCTCGGCCTGCCAGACGGCCTCGAAGCCATGCTCCTCGGCCAGTTGGGCGTACCTCATGCCGTCGCGGATCGGGTGCTTGTCCTGCAGGTAGAGCGCGACGCGGCCGTCGCTCGAGACGGGCATGGTCATCCTCCCTTCGGTTCGAACCCGTGCGGCTCGATCTGGTCAAGACGCCGCCAGAGGCGCTCGGCCTCCACGAGCGCCCTGGCGGCGAGCCGTTTCTGGTCGACGCGTGCAAGGCGCCGGTCGACCACGGACCACTCCCCGTCGACCATCACGTCGCGCACCGTCCGTGACGAGAGGCCGAAGGTCCAGTGGCCGGCGAAGCTCGACGCGTCGAGCGGCGCCGGAAGGTCGTAGTCGAGGACGGCGAGGTCGGCGGGAGCTCCCGGCTGGATCGTGCCGAGGAGCGGCTCGTCGAAGATCCGCCCGGCGAGACGAGCACTCTCTGCGAGCGGCGCGAGAGGCCAGCCGGTGCCGGTCGCGAGGTCGTCCTCCCTGAGCCGGAAGTAGGCGGCGTGGGACTCCTCGAACATGTCGGAGCCGATCCCGTCGGTTCCGAGCGCGACGTGATCTCCGAGTGCCTCGACGCGCGCGCGCCCGACCGAGTTGTTCATGTTCGACCGTGCGTTGTGGGCGAGCGACGCGTGCGCCTCCCGGACGAGGGCGATCTCGCCGTCGTCGAGGTGGACCCCGTGCGCGAGCAGCGTGCGCTCGTCGAGAGCGCCGGCGCGCTGGAGGCGCTCGACCACGCGAACGCCGAATCGGGCGCCGGCGTCGCGCTCGTCGGCTCCGTCTTCGGCGGCATGCACGTGCAACCCGGCGCCCAGGTCGGTCGCGACCGCAGCGCAGGCTGTGAGCGTCTCGTCCGACAACGTGAACGACGCGTGGGCGCCGACGAGGCCGCGCGCGAGCCGGGGCTCCTCGCGCCTCACGCGCTCGAGGAAGCGCCGGTTCTCGGCGATCCCGGCGGCGGCAGAGTCGGGCCCGTCGCGGTCGCTCGTCTCGTAACAGAGCACCGAGCGGACGCCGAGCGAGCCGAGCGCCTCCTCGATCACGTCGAGCGAGCCGTCGATCGCGTTGGGCGAGGCGTGATGGTCGATCAAGGTCGTCGTGCCGCAGAGCAGCGCCTCCATCCCGCCGACGAGCGCCGAGGCGCGCACGCTCGTCTCGTCGAGGGCGCGATCGAGGCGCCACCAGATGCGCTGGAGGATCTGGACGAAGTCGGCAGGCGGCTCGAGGTCGTACGGCATCCCGCGGGCCAGGGCGGAGTACAGGTGGGTGTGGGCGCAGACGTTTCCCGGGACGACGAGGCAGCCGCTGCAGTCCCGCCTGGTCCCGCCCGGCTCCACGTCTCCCACTGCGGAGACCCGGCCGTCGTCGACTCGAACGTCGCCGGCGACGACCTGCACGGGGTCGATCGAGACGATCACCGTGCCGCCCGCCAGGATCATGCGGCCGGCCTCCCGTGAGGGTGGTCGGCGAGGTGAGGCACGGCGGCGAGGGCCGCCGGCGAGTCCTTCATCGGCAGGCGCGTGCGGTGGACCCCGTCGAAGGCCCGTAGCGCGCCGGCGACCGCCGCGGCGGTCGGTACGAGTGCCGCTTCGCCGATGCCTTTTGCGCCGTACGGGCCCTCGGGCTGGGGCTCCTCGACGAGGATGCACTCGACCTCCGGCATGCCCGTGGGCGGGACGATGTGCAGCGACTTCAGCGTCTCGGTCACGGGCACGCCGCCCTTGACGACGAACTCCTCGGAGAGCGCCTGGCCGAGCCCCATGTGGACGCCTCCCTCGATCTGCCCCTCGGCGAGCATCGGGTTCAGCGCCTTGCCGACGTCATGGGCGGCCACGACCTTCACCAGCCGGCCCTCGTCGTCGAGGACCGCAACCTGCGTCCCCCAGCTGTAGGCCATGTGCGTCACGGGCTCGTCGGCGTCGATAGCGGTCGTCCAGTCGACGACGAACTCGCCGCGGAACTCCTGCCCGGCGAGCTCTGCCAGAGGGCGCCCGGCGCGGTCCGCTTCGAGCTTGCGCGCGGCGGCGATCACGGCGTTCCCTCCGAGTACGGTGGCGCGCGAGGCGGTCGTCTGCCCGGTCTCGAGGTCGCGCTCCGTGTCGACGAGGACGCGGAGGCGATCGCGCTCGAGCCCGAGCTCGGTGCAGGCGATCTGCCCGAGCACGGTGTTCACGCCTTGGCCCATCTCCGTCCAGGAGTGGTAGAGCGTCACCGACCCGTCGGCCTCGGGCCGCAGGATCGCGCGGCCGAGCTCCTTCATGCCGTTGCCGATGCCGGTGTTCTTGGCGACGCAGGCGATCCCGGCGTATCGCGCCCCGCGGTAGGCGTCCCGAACGGCGAGGAGCGTGCGCTTGAGACCGACCCCCGGGCCGAGCTTCTGCCCGGTGCCGAACCGGTCTCCGACGTCGAGGGCGTTGCGCCAGCGGATCTCCCAGCCGTCGATGCCGACCTCATCCGCGAGCAGGTCGATCGCACCTTCGACGGCGAAGTTGGTCTGGTTGACGCCGAAGCCGCGCATCGCGCCGCACGGCGGGTTGTTCGTGTAGACCGCGGTCGCCTCGACGTCGACGTTGTCGACCTTGTACGGCCCGCACGCATGACCGGCGGCACGCTCGAGGACCTTGTCGCCGACGCTCGCATAGGCGCCGGTGTCGCCGACGATGCGGGCGCGCACGGCCGTCAGCCGGCCTTCGGCGTCGCAGCCCACCGTGTAGTCGAGCCACATCGCATGACGTTTCGAGTGGAAGCGCAGGCTCTGCTTACGGGTCAACGTGATCAGCACCGGGCTGTCTGTGATCGAGGCGAGGAGCGCGCTGTGACACTGGATGCCGACGTCCTCCTTCGCGCCGAATGCACCGCCGGTCGGAACCTGCGTCACGCGCACCGTCTCCTCCGGCAGCCCGAGGAACGAGGCGATCTGCCGCCGGTCGTCCCAGACGCCCTGGCCCTGCGAGTAGACGTGCAGCACGCCGTCCTCGGGGAGCGCGAGCGAGGACTCCGGCTCCAGGAAGGCGTGCTCGATGAACTGCGTCTGGAACCGGCGCGAGACGACGTGGGCCGAGGCTGCGAGCCCCGCGTCGACGTCGCCGCGCTGGACGCGCGAGACCGAGAGCACGTTGCCGCGTTCGTGCAGCTGCGGGGCGTCGGCGGCAAGCGCCTCGAAGGGGTCGGTCACCGGGTCGAGCACCTCGTACTCGATCTCGACGAGGGCTGCGGCCTCTCTCGCGGCGCGGCGCGTCCGGGCGGCCACCGCGGCGATCACGTCGCCGACGTACCGCGTCGCCTCCCCGACGGCGACGAGCTGGGGCCAGTCGCGGGTGATCGATCCCTGCGTTCGCTCGCCCGGGACGGTCGCGGCGGTGGCGACGGCGATCACCTCGGGATGCGCCTCGGCCTTCGTGGTGTCGATTCGGACGATGCGCGCCCGCGGATGATCGGAGAAGCGAAGGGCGCCGTGCAGCATCCCCGGGACGGCCATGTCGCCGATGAACGGCTTGTCGCCGAGGGCGAGCTCGGAGCCCTGGTATCGAGCCGACCGCGCGCCGACGAGGCCGCTCCGGTCGGGTGTGGGAAGCGGAGCGCCCCGCCTCGCTGCGGCGGCGAGCTCGATCGCGTCGATGACCTTCACGTAGCCGGTGCAGCGGCACAGGTTGCCGAGGAGGGCGTGGGCGATCTCCTCGCGCGTCGGCTCGGGATGCCTCGCGATCAGCCCTTCGGCCTTCATCACGATCCCCGGCGAGCAGTAGCCGCACTGGGAGGCGCCTGCGGCGGCGAAGCACTCGCTCCAGAGCCTGCGCTGCTCGTCGGAGAGGCCCTCCTGGGTGAGGATGTGCTTGCCCGCGAAATGGGCGGCGTTCTGGGCGCAGCAGACCTGTGCGTGACCGTCGACGAGGATCGTGCAGGCCCCGCAGGAGCCCTCCGGTGAGCATCCGTCCTTGACCGAGGTCAGGCCGAACTCCTCGCGCAGGAGCTCGAGCATGCTCGTCGACCGATCGACCTCCACGGAGACGGGAGCGCCGTTGAGCGTGAACTCGACGGTCGCGCGCTCGAGGCCGGTGGCCTCGCGGAGGCTCATTCCATAGCCCCCAGGACGAGCGCGAGAAGTGACATCCTCGTCACGACGCCGTTGAAAGCCTCGACCCAGTAGCGCTGGTGGCGGGTCCCGTCGACCTCCTCGGAGAGCTCGTCCATCCTCGGCAGGCTGTGGAGCACGATCGAGCCGGGCTTCGCCTTGTCGCGCATCAGCTCGCGGGTGACCTTGTAGGCCTCGGGGGTCAGGCCCACCGAGTCGCCGCGCTCGTCGCGCGACTTGGTGTAGTCGGGCTGGACGACCGGCTCCATGTAGATCACGTCGCAGTCGGAGATCACCTCGGCGACCGACGGCGCCTCCATGTAGCGGACGTTGAGCTCGTCGAGCTCCGCCTTGAACTCGGGCAGGAGCGACATCTCGGGCGGGCCGACGACGTAGGCGCGGATGTCGAACTGCGAGGCCGCGTAGAGGATCGAGTGCATCGTGCGCATCCGCATGTCGCCGACGAGCAGGAACGTCAGGCCGTCGAGCGTCCCGAGCTCCGTGCGCGTCGTGTAGAGGTCGGTCAGCACCTGGGTGGGGTGCTCGCCCCAGCCGTCGCCGCAGTTGATGATCGGCACCGAGGACCACTTGGCCGCCTCGGCCGGCGCGCCCTGCTGGAAGTGGCGCATCGCGATCACGTCGGCGTAGTACTCGAGCATGTGCACCGTGTCCTTGATCGACTCCTGGTAGAAGTCGCCGGCGCGGGTCATCTTCGAGTCGGAGAAGCCGAGGACGTGCCCGCCGAGCCTGTGCATCGCCGCTTCCGTCGCCATCCGGGTGCGGGTGCTCGGCTGGTAGAAGGCCGTCAGGAGCGTCTTGTCGGCCAGGAGGTCGCTGTTTCGCCGGTTGCGGGCGATCGGGGCGAGCTCGTCGCAGACCTCGAAGACGCGTTCGAATTCAGCTCGCTCGAACCCCTTGAGCGACAGGATGTCCCGGCCGAGAAAGCTTCTCATCGTGGTTCCTTTCCTTCGTTTGGGGGGCCGTGCGGATGCGGCCGGTGAAGAGGACTGCGACGCGTTCGTCCACGCCGACCTCGCCGGTCTCGCGGAGGGCGCCGAGGCCTGCGAGCCCCGCCGATCCGGTTGGGTCGACGTCGATCCCGGTGAGCTCCCGTGCGAGCTCGTTCCCGTTGGCGAGGGTCTCCTCGTCGACCAGGAAGGGCCTGCCCTTGGTCTCGATCATCGCCTCGACGACCGCGACCCAGTCGTAGGTCTCGTCGTCGATGATCCCGTGCGCGATGCTGTGTGGCTCGGGCTCCCAGGGCCACATGAATCTCGACCGGTGCCTCGCGGCCTCGGTCAAGGCGTTGGGGGAGCTGTTGCCCGCGATCAGCTCGTACGCGCGGCGGAGCGGCGACGATCCGTGCGTCTGGACGGTGTCGATCCGCGGCAGGCGATGGATTCGACCGAGGCCCTTGGCGTCGGAGAGCGCCTCGTAGCAGGCGCTTGCGAGCGCCCCGCCGCCGACCTGCACGATGATCCGGTCGAGGGTCAGGCGAGCCTCGGCCAGCTCGGTGACGATCTCGTAGCCGAGGGTCGTCCCGCCTTCGACCGCGAGGCCGTTGAGGTTCCCCTGGCACGTGAACGGGAGCGCGCCCGCTGCGACCGCCTCGCGGAGGGCGAGGTAGGTCGGATCGCCCTTCGTTCCCGGCCGGCGCTCGCACGTCGCGATCTCAGCGCCGAGCTCTTCGAGCCGCGCGACGATGCCGGGGTCGGCGTCCGGGGGGACGTAGACGCTCAACGAGCGTCCGGCTGCCGCAGCGAGGACGGCGGCGGCGAGCGCCGCGTTGCCGCAGCTTGCGATCGCGAGCGGTCGGCAATCGGCGGCGTCGATCCACTTCGCGCGCTCGGCCACTTCGATCTGCAGCAGCACCTCGAAGAGATGCCGGGCCTTGTGCGAGCCGGAGACGTTGCCGGTCTCGTCCTTGACCCAGACGCCCCCTTCATGGGAGAAGCCGAGCGCCCGGCTCAGCTCGTCATGGCGTGCGAAGGGTGTGACGGCGAATCCGTGCCCGTCGACCGCTGCGACGCGTGCGTCGAGCAGCTGGACGAGCTCGCAGAAGTCCACGTCGGAGAGGCCACCGGCCCGCGCGGCGTGGTAGGAGTGGAGGAGCTCGCGGTAGCGGAGATAGGGGTTGTGCTCGCTGGCGCGGAACGGGAAGGGGACGGTCATGTAGTCGAGGTGGCGGCGGAGCACGTGGTCCACGTCTCCCGCGCCCGCGTTCGGGCAGGCGAACGGGTAAGGCTCATCCGCGGTCACGACGGCGCCGCAGCCGGTGCAGACGAAGCGGCTAGCGGAGCTCATCGGGCAACCTGCGGTCGCCCGATGAGGTTCCGCTTCGGCGCCGGCAGAGCCGGCACCTCCGCTCCTGTGAGCTCCGTCGAGCCTACGCTCATACGGTCTCCAGGGCTCCGGTGCGGGCGTTGAGCTCGTCGATCAGCTCGTCCCACTCGGCGACGACCGTGCGGATCTCGCGCCAGAAGCTCTGATCGCGGCGCGCCTGGAACTCCTCGATCGAGGTGCCCTGCTGCTCGACCCAGGTGTAGTAGCCGAGGTTGAAGATCCGGGTGCGGTCGACCAGGGAGAGCTCGAGCAGGTTGTCGGTGCCTGCGCCGAGCAGGTGCTCGCCGAAGACCTCACCGGCGCACACCTCGTCGAAGCCCGCCTCGAAGTGCCGGCGCCGGGCGAGCTCGCGCTCGCTGCTGTACATCTCCGCGCCGTCGGTCGCCACGGTGGCGATCACGTCTTCCGGCCCCAGGTCGTAGTACCGCGCGATCTTGATCGCCCCGAGCACGTTGCAGATGCTCGAGAGACCGAGCGCGTCGAGGCTGTCGACCAGTGCGGCAGGGACGTTTCGCCGTCCGCCGAGATAGGCGCGGCCCTCCGGCGAGCCGAAGAGCAGGCCGAGGTCGTCGGTCGAGCGGTCGGAGATCGCGACGGCGACATCCGTGTTCATGACGTTGTGGATCAGCGGGATGTGCTTGTCGCCGATCCCCTGGATGTTGTGCTCGCCGAAGCCGTTCTCGAGCATGGTCGGGCACTCGAGCGCCTCGCAGGCCACGACCAGAGACCCGAAGCGCTCCTTCAGGTAGTCGCCGGCACCGATCGTCCCCGCAGAGCCGGTGGCCGACACGAAGGCGCGGAGCCGGAGCTCCGGTTGCCTCGCCGACATCGACTCGAAGACGGCTTCGAGCGCACGGCCCGTCGCCGCGTAGTGGACGATGTGGTTCCCGAACTCGGCGAACTGGTTGAAGACGAAGTTCTGCGGATCGGTGGCGAGCTCGTTGCACCTGTCGTAGATCTCCTTGACGTTGCTCTCGACGCCCGGCGTCCGGATGATGTCGTCGGGGGAGGCGACCCAGTCCTCGAGCCAGTCGAACCGCTCCTGGCTCATACCTTCGGGCAGGACGGCGACCCCGTGGCACCCGAGGAGGCGCGAGATCGCGACCCCGCCGCGGCAGTAGTTGCCCGTCGAGGGCCAGATCGCGCGATGGCTCGTGGGGTCGAAGCGTCCCGAGACGAGCCTAGGGGCGAGGCATCCGTAGGCGGCGAGCACCTTGTGGGTGGCGATCAGCGGGAAGCGGTTCCCGAGCGCGACGACGATCGTCGCATCGACCCCCGTCAGCTCCTTCGGGAGCACGAGATGGTCCGGGACCGCGACGAGCTCGCGCCTGCTCGCACCGTTGAACCAGTGGACGCGGAAGAGATTCAGCGGGTGCCGCTCGTCGGGCCCGATCCCTGCGAGCGCGCGGTGGATCTGCTCTGGCGCCCCGGCCGGGTCTGCCACTTGCGCAAACGTGGGGAGGACGACTCCGGCCTCGCGGAAGCGAGCCGCGGTCCGCTCGAGCGTCGCAGCGTCGACGATCTCGTGCTCCAGGCCGAGCTGGCGGCTTCTCTCGTCCATCGAAGCCAATCTCGCACCGTGTCACCGAGCCGACTTCGGGGCTTCGACGGAGCCTCGCTCAGTAGATCCCCGTATGCGGCTGCGTGCCGCGACGAGAGCTCAGCGAAGCCCGATGGTGTGACCGGTGTGATCGAGATCGATCCGCTTGGCCGCCGAGGCGGCCGGCAGGCCCGGCATCGTCTGCATGTCGCCGCACATGGCGACGATCCAGCCGGCACCCGTATAGGGGCGCAGCTCGCGGACGGGCAGGGTGAAGCCGGTCGGCTCCCCGGCCAGCGCCGGGTCGTGCGAGAGGGAGAGATGAGTCTTCGCCATGCAGATCGGCACCCGTCCGAAGCCTGCAAGCTCGAAGGCGTCGGCCTGGGCATGCGCAGCCGCTGACAGCTCGGCGCCGGCGGCGCCGTAGGCCTTGGCGGCGATCTTCTCGATCTTCGTCACGATCGGGTCGTCGAGCGAGTAGAGGAAGTCGGGTGTCTCCGGGGTGACGATCGCGTCGAGGACCGCCCGGCCGAGCTCGGTCGCGCCTTCGCCGCCTCGCTCGTAGCCGTCGTTCACCTCGACCCCCGCGACGTCGAGCTCCCTCGCGAGCTCGCAGGCCGCCTCGATCTCCTCGTCCTTGTCACCCGGGAACTTGTTGACGGCGATCACGCAGGGGAGGCCGAACGCCTCGACGATCCGGAGGTTGGCCCGTAGGTTCGCGACTCCGCGCTCGATCGCCTCGATCCCGCCCTTGTCGTCGCCGCCGTGATGCTTCAGCGCCTGGGTCGTCGCGACGAGCACGACCGCGCTCGGAGCGATTCCGCCGAGCCGGCAGACGATGTCGACGAACTTCTCGAAGCCCATGTCGGCACCGAAGCCGCTCTCGGTCACGAGATAGTCGGCGAGCTTGAGCCCGAGCCGGTCGGCGACGAGCGAGTTGTTCCCGTGGGCGATGTTGGCGAAGGGCCCGCAGTGCACGAGCGCAGGCTGGCCCTCGAGTGTCTGGACGAGGTTCGGCTTGATCGCCTCCTTGAGCAGCACGGCCATCGAGCCGGCGGCGCCGATCTGCTCGGCGGTGACGGGCTCACCCTCGAACGTGGTCCCGACCGTGATCGCGCCGAGGCGCGCGCGGAGGTCGCCGAGGTCGCTCGCGACTGCGGCGATCGCCATCACCTCGGAGGCGGCGGTGATGTCGAACCCGGTCTGCCGGGGGACGCCGTTCACCTTGCCGCCCAGCCCGATCACGACGTTCCGCAGCGTCCGGTCGTCCATGTCGAGGCAGCGGCGCCAGGTGATCGAGAACGGGTCGATGCCGAGCTCGTTGCCCTGCACGAGGTGCGAGTCGACCATCGCCGCGAGCAGGTTGTTCGCAGCCCCGATCGCATGGATGTCGCCTGTGAAGTGGAGGTTGATCTGCTCCATCGGCACGACCTGCGCGCGCCCGCCACCCGTGCCGCCGCCCTTGAGGCCGAACACGGGGCCCAGAGAGGGCTCGCGCAGGCAGAGGAGCGAGCGCTCGCCCAGCACTCCGAGACCCTCGACGAGCGAGATGGCGGTCGTCGTCTTGCCCTCGCCGAACTTGGTCGGGGTCATCGAGGTGACGGAGATGATCTTCGCGTCGTGCCGGTCAGAGAGGCGGTCGATCGCGGAGAGCTCGATCTTCGCGGCGGTGGTGCCGTACGGCTGGATCTCGTGCCCCTCGAGGCCGAGTGCGGAGGCGAGATGTGCTGCAGGGCGCAGTTCGAGAGTCGACATGTTCATACCGCCAGGCTTGTCGTTCGTGGCGCAGCGAGCATCCGAAGACTTACGGCTCGTGGCTGCGGGAAACTTCGGAGGGCTGGAGCTTCCTACGCTACGGCAAGTCCGGGGTTGGCGGCTGCGAGGAGCTCGTCCCAGTGGCAGAGCTTGACCCTCGGCCTGGAGGCGGCCTCGCCGAGGGCGCGCTCGACGGCGTCGATCCGGCGCCACCCCTCGTCATCGACGACGGGGATGCCGCGTGAGGCGAGGAGCTCGTCGATGGTCCCGGCCGGCTCGGTGGAGCCCTCGTGAAGGATCCCGGCCCGGGCGTCGGCGAGGAGCTGCTCGACGGTCTCGGTGGCGTCCTTCTTGTTCGTGCCGATGATCCCGCTCGGGCCGCGCTTGATCCAGCCGCAGCAGTAGACCCCCGGCGCCACGCGGCCGCCGGTGTTGGGGATCGTGCCGCCCCGCTCGTCGAACGGCAGGCCGACAAGCGCTTCTCCTCGGTAGCCGACGCTGCGCAGGACGAGTCCGCATGGGACGATCTCGGTCTCGCCGGTCGGTACCGCCACGACCCTTCCGTCGGCGAGCGTCTCGAGCTCGTTGCGCACGAGCTCCGCCGCCTCGACCTTGCCGTTGCCGAGAAGCGCGACCGGGGAGGAGCAGAAGCGGACTCGAATCGATCTGCCCCCGGGCGTTGCGGGGCGTGCAGCCCAGCTGCGAAGCGTCTCGAGGTTGCGGCGCGGGCCGGTCTGGTCCGGCTCGTCGGCGGGCAGCTCGGCCGGATCGACGAGCACGGCGACGCCGTCGAGCTCGCCGAGCTCGCGCAGCTCGGGATTGGTGAACGAGGCTTGACTCGGCCCTCGCCTGCCCACGACGACGATCTCTTCGATCGCGCTCGCCTCGAGGGCGTGCAGCGCGTGGTCGGCGATGTCGGTTGCCGCGAGCTCGGCCGGCTCGACCGCGAGGATCCGCGCCACGTCGAGTGCGACGTTGCCGTTCCCGACGACGAGGGCCGTCCCGCACGAGAGGTCGGGCGCGAGCGCCGAGTGGTCGGGGTGCCCGTTGTACCAGCCGACGAACGAGGTCGCGGGCAGCGAGCCGGGGAGGTCTTCCCCCGGGATCCCCAGGCGGCGGTCGGCCGGCGCGCCCACCGCGTAGACGACCGCGTCGTAGCGGCAGGCGAGCTCCTCGGCGCTCACGTCGCGTCCGACCTCGACGTTGCCGAGGAACCGGAACCCGTCCCGGGCGGCGATCTGCTCGAACACGCGCGAGACGGCCTTGATGTTGGGATGGTCCGGCGCGACTCCTTGACGCACGAGGCCCCAGGGTGTCGGCAGCCGTTCGATCAGGTCGACCTCGACGTCGAGCCCCGACGAGAGAAGCCCGCCGGCCGTGTAGAAGCCGGCCGGTCCCGCACCGACGACGGCAATACGCATGCAGCGAGCCTCGCGCCGGCGCGGCACCTGGACATCGGTGCGCCCCACGTTCCAGCTGCGGGAAACCCACAGCCCCTGCTCCCTCCGTCAGGAGGCGACTGTCTGCGGCGGCTCGAAGTCGTAGCGCAGGACGAGATGCCGCGCCGCCTGCACCTCGTCGACACGCCGCACCGGGCGATGGTGCGGAGCCTCGTGGATCAGCTCGGGGCTCTCCTGCGCCTCACGGGCGATCGCGAGCATTGCCTCGCAGAAGGCATCGAGGGTCTCGCGCGTCTCGGTCTCGGTCGGCTCGATCATCAGCGCCTCGGGCACGATCAGCGGGAAGTAGATCGTCGGCGGGTGGAACCCGTAGTCCATCAGGCGCTTGGCGACGTCGAGCGCCGAGACGCCGTGCTCGTGCTTGAGCGTCCGCGCCGAGACCACGAACTCGTGCATGCAGAGACGGTCGAAAGGAAGGTCGTAGCCTTCCTTCAACCGGGCGAGGACGTAGTTGGCGTTCAGCACGGCGAGCTCGGACATCTCGCGCAGCTCGGGCCCGTACATGCGGAGGTAGGCGTAGGCGCGGACGAAGACGCCGAACGGGCCGGCGTGGCCGCGGACCCGGCCCACGGACTTCGGCCGGTTGTGGTCGAGCCAGTAGCGCTCACCGTCGCGCGCGACGACGGGAGCCGGTAGGAAGGGCTCGAGCCGCTTTGCGACCGCGATCGGGCCGGCGCCGGGGCCCCCGCCGCCGTGAGGCTGCGAGAAGGTCTTGTGCAGGTTCATGTGGACGATGTCGAACCCCATGTCGCCGGGGCGCGAGATGCCGCAGATCGCGTTCAGGTTCGCCCCGTCGAAGTACATGAGCGCTCCGGCGCCGTGGAAGATGCGCTCGATCTCCTCGATGTTCTCGTCGAACAGGCCCAGCGTCGAGGGGTTCGTGAGCATCAGCCCGGCTGTCCGCGGCCCGACCTTCGACCGCAGGTCGGAGACGTCGATGTTCCCGCGCGGGTCGGTCTGGACGGGCACGAGCTCGAAGCCGCTCATGGTCACGCTCGCCGGGTTCGTGCCGTGCGCCGTGTCCGGGATCACGATCTCGCGGCGGTCGGTCTCGCCGCGGTCCGCGAAGTAGGCGCGAACGAGCATCAGCCCCGTCAGCTCGCCCTGGCTGCCCGCCGCGGGCTGCAACGAGACGGCGTCGAGCCCGCACACCTCGGCCAGGATCGTCTGCAGCCGCCACATCAGCTCGAGCGCGCCCTGCGCGGAATCCTCTTCCTGCAGCGGGTGCAGGTCGCGGAAGCCGGGGAGCCCGACCACGCGCTCGTTCACCCTCGGGTTGTATTTCATCGTGCAGGACCCGAGGGGGTAGAAGCCCGTGTCGACGCCGAAGTTGCGGGTGCTGAGCTCCGTGAAGTGGCGCACGAGCTCGGGCTCGCTCACCTCGGGCAGGCGCGGCGGGGACTTCCGGCGCAGGCCCTCGGCAACCGGCGGCGCCGTCACGTCGGGCCGCGGCAGGCTGGAGGCTCGCCGCCCGGGCTGCGACCGCTCGTAGATCAGCTTCACCGTCTGACCTCTGGCTCGGCGGGCCTCATCCGTGCAGCACCTCGGCAAGCCGGTCGATCTCCGCGAGCGTCCGCTTCTCGGTGACGCACACGAGCAGGGAGTCCTCGAGGCCTTCGTAGTCGCGGCCGAGGGCGTACCCCGGGTGGATGCCCCGAGCCTTCGCGGCGCGAATCGCCTCCTGCGCGTCGCGGTCGAGGCGGACCGCGAACTCCTTGAACGTCGCCTGGCCGGGAAACGCGGGCGGAAGGTCGAGGCGCTGCTTGGCGTATTCGGCAAGCCCCATGCAGGTCTCGCCGAGCTCGACGAGGCCCGCCGGCCCGAGCCAGGTCAGGTAGACGAGCCCTGCGACCGTGAGCAGCGTCTGGTTGGTGGTGATGTTCGAGGTCGCCTTCTCGCGCCTGATGTGCTGCTCGCGCGTCTGCAGGGTGAGCACGAACGCGCGCTTCCCCTCGGCGTCCACCGTCTCGCCCACGATCCGGCCCGGCATGCGCCGGACGAGCTCGGCACGGCAGGCGATGAAGCCGTAGTGCGGGCCCCCGAACGACTGGAAGTTGCCCGCCGGCTGCCCCTCCCCGATCGCGATCGCGCAGCCGTAGTTGCCCGGCGCCTCGAGCACTCCCAGCGAAAGAGGGTCCACGTGGGCGACCGGCAGTGCCCCCTGCTCGGCCGCGGCGGCTGCGAGCTCCGGCGCCGCCTCGAGGCAGCCAAAGAAGTTCGGGTGCTGGAAGATCACGCACGCGGCGCCGGCCGCTGCCTCCCTGAGCTCGTCCGGGTCGGTCACGCCGTTGCGGTGCGGGACCTCGACAACCTCGAGCCCGAAGCCCGGAGCGTAGGTCTTCACTACCTGGCGCACCTGCGGGTTGACCGTCTCGCAGACGACGACCTTCGTCCGCCCGGTCGCCTGCTTGGCGACGAAGCAGGCGTCGGCGGCCACCGTCGTCCCGTCGTAACCGGACGCATTCGAGACGTCCATTCCGGTCAGCTCGCAGATCGCCGTCTGGTACTCGAAGATCGCCTGCAGGATGCCCTGGCTCATCTCGGCCTGATAGGGCGTGTAGGCGGTGAGGAGCTCGCCGCGCTGGAGCACGGCGTCGACGACGGCGGGAACGTAGTGGTCGTAGATGCCGGCGCCGAGAAACGACAGCTCGGCACCGGTGTGGACGTTTCGCGATGCGAGCTCCTCGAGGTGGGCGACGACCTCGGGCTCCGAGAGCGGCGCCTCGAGGTCGAGGCGACCGTCGAAGCGCACGCCTTCGGGGAGGTCGCGGAAGAGCTCGCCGACCGACTCGACGCCGATCGCCTTCAGCATCTCCGACCGGTCGTCGTCGGTCAGTGAGAGGAATGGATGGGTCACCGCTCGGGTTGTAGCGGATCCACCGCCGGCAAGCCGCAGTGGGCCTCGCAACACCTCACCCGCGTGGCAGGACGTAGAACGCGATCGCCGCGTAGTCGCAGGCTGCGGCGACCAAGGTGAGGACGTGGAAGACCTCGTGGTAGCCGAACACGGCCGGGATGGGATCGGGGCGGCGGCGCGCATAGGCGACGGCCCCGGCCGTGTAGGCCACGCCGCTCAGCAGCACCAGGGCGAGCGCCGGCGCGGGCAGCTTCAGGAGCTGCGAGATCGCGGCGACACCGACCCAGCCGAGACCGACGCCGATCGCCGCCGACACGCGCTTGGGGACCGTCGGCCAGCAGAGCTTCAGCGCGATCGCGGTCGCGACTCCGGTCCACACGATTGCGAGCACCGGGATCGCCCAGTCGCGCGAGAGGACGAGCAGCCCGAACGGCGTGTACGTGCCGGCGATCAGGAGGTACACCCCGGCATGGTCGAGCCGGGCGAGCCACGAGCGGACGCGCGGCGTCCAGGTCGGGCGGTGATAGAGCGCGCTCGCCCCGAAGCAGCCGATCAGGCACGTCGAGAAGACGATCGCGGAGATCCGCGCCTTCCCCGGCTCGGCGGTCAGGACGAGCGGGAAGGCGAGCACCAGCGCGACATAGAAGCCGAGCTCGTGGAACACGCCCCGCAGGCGCGGCTTGACCCGGCCGGTAGCTGCCGTCGACATGATTGGACCCTAGTTGCAAGTGGGAGCCAGGCTGCGTGTTCACAGCTTCCACTGAGGTGGCCCCACCGATGAGCTGAGCTGCTCGAAGCGCCGGCCCGGAACAAGGTCCGAGCCGGCTCTGGCGAACGCGGGGTCAGATGCCTTCGCGGGTCACACGATGGGGCTGTATGACTCCGGCACGACGAGGCCGATCAGCTGACGATCGTTGCCGGGTTCGGGTCAAAGACGTTCTTCACACGATTCCAGCCGGCGTTCGCGGCGCCCACGGTCCAGCTCGCCCCGCCATATTCGAGCGCGATGTCCTCCACCGGGAAGCCTGGCCCAGCGGTGCCGTCGATCGACTTGACCGCGGCGAGCTTGAGCCTGCACGTGGCCGCCGTCGACCCGTTCGCGACGAAGAAGATGTCCACGAACTCGAACGGCGTGCCGGCGCAGAGTGCCTGGAAGAAGACCGGGCTCGTCGCATCGAGGCTCTTGGTGAAGTGGAGATCGTTGAAGGCGACCTTCCCGGCGCCGGCGCCCGAGGACTGCGACCCGATGTTGAGCGTCTGCTCGATGCTCCAGGTGAGGGTGGTGGCCAGGACCGACCCCTCGTATCCCTTCGTCGTGACGCTTCCCTTGATCGTCGCCGGCGCGCTCCCGTAGTTCGTGAACTTGAGATAGATGCTGTCGGTGGTCGCCATCATCGCTCCTGGATCGTGAGGGTGAGTTCGAAGCGCGCCGTGCCGTCTCCTCCGAGCCCGCTCGGATCGAGGTGCGCCGTGTAGCTGCCGTGGGCTCCCGCGAATCTCCCGGTTCCGCCCGTGATCGCGAATGTCCCAGTTCCACCTGTGCGCTGGCCGGCTCCGGTGAGGATGCCGTCGGGCAGTGTGAAAACGTGCTGTTCCAGCAGGGCGAGCTCGTCCGTCCCGGGGACGCGAATCGCGACACCGGTCGCCCCGAACGTCCCGTTGGCGCCTTGCCCGTCTGTCACCTGGCCATGGATCGTGACGTGGTCGTCGAGCTTCGGCAGCCGGCCCTTCGAACCGCCGTGAACGCGTGCCCTCAAGCCGATCCCGTCGAGACTCAGTGTGAGCCCGCCCCGAGCGTCGCCGGCTTGCGCGCCGGCAGCCGGTGCGATGCCTGCGCCGATGCCGATCGCCCCGGCCGCAAGACCGACGCCTCCCTTCAGCAGATCGCGTCTGCTCGGTTCTCTCATGCCCGCCCCCTTCGTTGGGATGCCTGCCCCCGACACGCTTCTCTCCCGTGCCGGGGGCCGAATCCTAGATCAGGGCGACCGAGACGACCATCGCTCACATTGGCGCTCTTGGATGGTCGTGATCGGGCCACTTCACGATCGACGGCGTGATCCACTCAGTACTGTCGAGCCAGGTGCGCCCGGGAGGATTCGAACCTCCGACCATCGGCTTAGAAGGCCGCCGCTCTTCCACTGAGCTACGGGCGCTCACCCGCAGCGTAACGGGCATTGATACCCTATGGGGGTATATGGAAGCTTCGGCCGCAGATACGGGCGGGCGGCGGCGAGTCCGCCTCGAGCTCGACGGGATGACGTGCGCCTCGTGCGCGGCCGCGATCGAGCGCTGCCTCAACCGGGTCGACGGCGCGGTGGCCACCGTGAACCTGGCGACGGAGGAGGCGACGGTCGACATCGATGCCGACGTCGACGTCGAAGGCCTGATCGCGGCGGTCGAGTCGGTCGGCTACGGGGCGAGGGTCGCGACCGCGGCCGGGCGGAGCGACCAGGAGGAGCCTCTGATCCCTTGGAGGCTCGCCCTCGCGGCGATCCTCACCGTGCCGGTGGTCGTGCTCGCGATGGCGCCCGGCGCGCGGTTTGCCGGCTGGGAGTGGGTCGCGCTGGGGCTCGCCGCTCCGGTCGTCTTCGTCGCCGGGAGCGAGCTTCACCGAACCGGCCTTGCGGGCATCCGTCATGCAAGCCCGAACATGGACACGCTGGTCTCGATCGGCGCGGTCGCGGCCTGGACGTGGTCGACCGTGGTGCTTGCGGCGGGCCTTCGCACCGGGACGTACTTCGAGGTGGGCGCGGTCGTCACCACGCTCGTCCTCTTCGGGCGCTTTCTCGAAGGCGGGGCGCGCCGCCGCTCTTCGCGGGCGATCAGGCTGCTCGCCGATCTCGGTGCTCATGAGGTGCGGGTGGTGCGAGACGGGCACGAGGAGCTCGTTCCGATCGCCGAGCTGCGGCTGGGAGAGCTCTTTGCCGTCGGGCCGGGCGAGCGCATCGCGACGGACGGCACGGTGGTCGACGGGCGTACCTCGGTCGACGCCTCCATGCTGACGGGTGAGCCCGTTCCCGTGGATGCCCGCGCTGGGGACGAGGTCGTCGGCGGCACCCTCAGCCTGGACGGCCGGATCGTCGTGCGCGCGACGCGCGTCGGCTCCGAGACGGTGCTCGCGCGAATCCGCTCACTCGTCGACGAGGCCCAGTCGGGCAAGGCCGAGGCGCAGCGTCTCGCCGATCGTGTGTCGGCCGTCTTCGTTCCGGTGGTCGTCGGCGTCTCGCTGCTCACGCTCGGCGGCCGGCTCGTATTCGGAAGCGGGGCGGGGGCGGCATTCACCGCCGGCGTCGCGGTTCTGATCGTCGCGTGCCCCTGCGCACTCGGCCTCGCGACGCCGACGGCGCTCATGGTGGGCACGGGCCGGGGTGCCCAGCTCGGGGTGTTGATCCGTGGGCCGCAGGTGCTGGAGCGGACCCGTCGCCTCGACACGATCGTGCTCGACAAGACGGGAACGGTCACCGAAGGCGCACTCGAGCTCGACGGCGTCGAGCTCCTGAACGGGTCATCCCGGAGGGAGGTGCTCCGCCTCGGCGGAGCCGTCGAATCTGCCTCCGAGCACCCGATCGGCGCGGCAGTAGCCCGTGCTGCCAGAGCCGAGCTCGGTGAGCTACCTCAGGTCGGCGAGTTCCAGAATCATCCGGGCAGAGGCGTGTCCGGAGTCGTCGACGGGCTCGAGATCACGGTCGGGCGCTCGGGATCTCTCGTCGAGGTTGCCTGGGGCGGCATTCCTCGAGCGAGGCTGCACCTGCGCGATCGGGTCAAGCCTTCGAGCGCTGAGGCGATCCGTGAGCTGAAGGCGCTCGGGCTCACTCCGCTTCTCCTGACGGGCGATGCCGAGGCGGCCGCCCGGGAGGTTGCGGACGAGGTCGGCATCGAGCGTGTACTCGCCGGCATCTCGCCGGAGGCGAAGGCTGCCGAGATCGAGCGGCTCCAGGCGGAGGGGCGAGTCGTCGCGATGACGGGAGACGGGATCAACGACGCTGCGGCCCTCGCGGTCGCCGACCTCGGCCTCGCGATCGGCACCGGCACCGACATCGCGATCGAGGCAGCCGATGTGACGCTCGTCTCGGGCGACCTGCATGCCGCGGTCGATGCGATCCGGCTCGCACGGGCGACGCTTCGGACGATCGAATGGAACCTCGGCTGGGCCTTCGCCTACAACGTCGCAGCGATCCCGCTCGCGATCGCCGGGGTCGTCAGCCCGATCGTCGCTGCTGCGGCGATGGCGTCGTCGAGCCTCTTCGTGGTCGGTAACAGCCTCCGCCTCACCCGCTTCAGGAGCGTGCGGACCGCGTGAGCGCCAAGCCTGGCTACAGCGCGGACAAGGGGGCGCTCGTGAAGCGGCTTCACCGCATCGAGGGTCAGGTGCGCGGCGTCGAGCGCATGGTCGAGGACGAGCGCTACTGCATCGACATCCTCACCCAGATCGCGGCGATCGACACCGCCCTCGAGTCGCTTGCCCTCGAGCTGCTCGACCGTCACGTCGAGCACTGCGTCGCCGGCGCGTTCGCCTCCGGCGACCAGGCCGAGATCGCCGCGAAGCGAGACGAGCTCGTGGCGGCCGTGCGCCGCTTCGCCAAGACGCGCTGAGCACCGCCTCGACCCTCGGCGCTCGCCGAGGGGCCTAAGAGCCTCGTTCACAATGAGCACGGGCCGCCTGCGTCCTACCAGAGCACGCACCCATCACGCCCAGTCAGCGCGAGGTCATTGTGAAAGAGGCTCTAAAGACCGGTGTCAGGCACCGTCACAGCTTTGTAACGGATGAAGGGAGAAGTTCGCTCTGTGCGCGAGGTTCTTGGCCAGAGCGAGGGGTCAGACACCGGTTTTCGAACTGCGGCCGGCCGTCGGGATCGTCCGGCGGGGAGGGGAGTAGCATCAACGTGCCGCGGGCGTGGCGGAACTGGCAGACGCGCCGGGTTTAGGTCCCGGTGGGCTTCGGCCCTTGGAGGTTCGACTCCTCTCGCCCGCATCGCTCGATCCCGGGGCGGCGGCGCTCGGCGCGGCCGGGGGGATGCGCTCACGGGTGTGCGGCGATGTGGGCGGGCCCGCAGGGATCTCCCGCCAGCTCCGCCCACGCACCGAGGTTGGAAAGCGCCCGAGCGCGTGCGACGTCTGGTGCGTGCGAACGACTACGCCAAGAAGGCCGTGTATTCGGCGCTCGGCTTGCGCTCCTTCGCCGCAGGCGAGGTGGCAGGCGCCCCGAGGTGGATCAGCGCCACGAACGTCTCGTCGTCGGCCAGGCCGACCGCGGCTCGACCGGCCTCGGTCTCGAAGAGTGCCGGTGTCCGCCAATAGGACGCAAGCCCGCGGGCGTGGGCGGCGAGCAACACGATGTAGACGGCACAGCCGGCCGCCAGTAGGTCCTCGCGCTGCTCGTGCTCGTCGCCGGCGAGCATCGCGCTCGCGACGACGAGCGTCGGAGCGCGCCGAAGCTTCTCCTCCTCGGAGCGCCCCCCGATCTCGGCGAGGCGGGCGAAGGTCTCGGAGCCGATCACGCGGAAACGCCACGGCTCGGTCAGGTGGTGATTCGGCGCGAAGCGCGCGAGGTCGAGGAGCTCCTCGACCGTCTCGCGGTCAACCGGCTCACGGCCGTAGGCCTTGTGTGTCCGGCGCCCGCGGATCGCCACCTCGGTGTCCATGCGAGCCACGCTAGTACATGGGAGAGCCGCGAAGAGCGGCACACCGATTCGCTCTGATTCAATGACTCGCCTATGGATGCTCAGCTCGAGCGGCTCGATGACGACCGCGTCCGCCTGACCATCGAGGTCCCCGCCGGCGAGGTGCATCATGCCGTCGAGCATGCGACGCACGACTTGGCCGGCAGGGTCAAGGTGCCGGGGTTCCGCGCCGGCAAGGTTCCCGAGCAGGTGCTCGTCTCCCGGATCGGACGGGAGCGCCTCTACGCCGAGGCGGTCGAATCCCACATCGGCAGCTGGTTCCGGAGCGCCGCCCGCACAAACAGGCTGCTCCCGACCGAGCAGCCCAGGTTCGACTACGAGCTGCCGACCACTCCGGACGAGAGCTGGACGTTCCAGGCGGAGTTTCCCGTCCAGGGCCCGGCCGAACCGGCCGACTGGACGAAGCTCGAGGTGGCGAAGCTCGACCTCGAGGTGCCCGACGAGGCAGTCGAGAACCAGCTCTCGGTCCTGCAGTCGATCGTCGCGCCGCTCTCGCCGGTCGAGGGTCGCCCGGCCCAGCCCGGCGATGTGGCCGTGATCGACATGCTCTCCGACGAAGGGCCATCCCAGCACGACTACGTCGTCGAGCTCGGCTCGGGACGTCTTGTCGAGGAGCTCGAGGAGGCGATCCAGGGGCTCTCGACCGGCGAGAGCAAGGAGGTCGCCTGGGAGCTCGCCGACGGCTCGACCCGAGGCGCCACGATCGTTCTCGAGGAGCTCCACGAGAAGGTCTTGCCGCCACAGGACGACGAGCTGGCCCGCGCGGCGTCCGAGTTCGACTCGCTCGCGGACCTTCGGGCGAACATCGAAGGGCGCATCCGCGACCTCCTCGACCAGGAGACCGAGAACCGCTTCCGCGTCGCGGCCGTCGACGAGCTCCTGAAGGCCTCTCAGGTCGTTCCGGCACGTCTTGCCGTTCAGTGGCGCACGGAAGAGCTGATCACCACGCTTCTGCGCCAGCTCGACGAGCGCGGCATCGACGCCGGCTCCTACTTGCGCATGATGGGAATGTCGGGCGCCGATCTCGAGCAGCGCCTTGCGGCCGAGGCCGCGTACTCGATCGGCCGTGAGCTCGTTCTCGAGGGTGTCGCCGACAAGCTCGGAATCGAGATCTCCGACGACGATGTGCGCGCCGCGCTGCGCGAGGAGGGTGAAGTCGACGAGGACATCGACGAGTTCATGGAGGCGGGAGGAGCCGACCGCATCCGGCCCGATCTGCGGCTCCGTGAGGCCGCCGCCCGGATCGCCGCCGAGGTGACGCCGATCTCCCCGGAGCTCGCCGAGACCCGCGAGAGCATTTGGACGCCCGGCAAGGAACAGGCGTCCTCGCCGGAGAACAAGTTGTGGATTCCTGGAACATCGACTAAGGAGTGAGAGAAATGAGAGCCGCGTCAGCCGCAACTGCCTGCGCTTCGGGCCTGGGTCGAGGTCTCGCATGAGCCCGTTGATCCCGATGGTGGTCGAGCAGACCTCGCGCGGCGAGCGCGCCTTCGACATCTACTCGCGCCTGCTCGCCGAGCGCATCGTCTTCCTCGGCACGCCGGTGGACGACCAGATCGCGAACCTGACGATCGCGCAGCTCCTCCACCTCGAGTCCGACGATCCGGACAAGGACATCTTCCTCTACATCAACTCGCCGGGCGGCTCCGTCTACGCCGGCCTCGCGATCTACGACACGATGCAGTTCATCAAGCCCGACGTGCAGACGATCTGCGTCGGGATCGCGATGAGCATGGGCTCGCTGCTGCTTTCGGGCGGGGCGAAAGGAAAGCGCATGGCGCTGCCGAACTCGCGAATCCTGATCCATCAGGTGTCAGGCGGGTTCCAGGGGCAGGGCACCGACATCGAGATCCAGGCGCGCGAGGTGATCGGGCTGAAGCGCCGCCTGGAGGAGATCTACTCGCTTCACACCGAAAAGAGCATCGAAGAGGTGTCACGAGACATGGAGCGCGACTTCTTCATGAGCCCCCAGGAAGCCAAGGAGTACGGCATCATCGACAGCGTGATCACGCATCGCGACGTGGCGCGCTCGGAGGCCGCGGCCTAAGGACGGCTCTGCCGTCTGCCGGGAGACCAAACGATGGCGCGGCCGAGCGAGGGAAACGAGCAGCTTCTCTGCAGCTTCTGCGGCAAGTCGCAGCGGCAGGTCAAGAAGCTCATCGCAGGTCCCGGCGTCTACATCTGCGACGAGTGCATCGATCTCTGCAACGAGATCATCGACGAGGAGCTCACCACTCCCTCGACGCTCGACCTCGACAACCTGCCGCGCCCGAAGGAGATCTACACCGAGCTCAACGACTACGTCGTCTCGCAGGAAGAGGCGAAGCGGACGCTCTCGGTCGCCGTCTACAACCACTACAAGCGGGTCCAGATGGGCGCCGAGGAAGGCGACGTCGAGCTCCAGAAGTCGAACATCCTGCTCCTCGGCCCGACCGGCTGCGGCAAGACCCATCTCGCCCAGACGCTGGCGCGCATCCTCAACGTCCCCTTCGCGATCGCCGATGCGACCGCGCTGACCGAGGCCGGTTACGTCGGTGAGGACGTCGAGAACATCCTGCTCAAGCTGATCCAGGCGGCCGACTTCGACATCAAGAAGGCGGAGACCGGGATCATCTACATCGACGAGGTCGACAAGATCGCCCGCAAGGCAGACAACCCGTCGATCACTCGCGACGTCTCCGGCGAGGGCGTCCAGCAGGCGCTCCTGAAGATCCTCGAGGGCACGGTCGCCTCCGTGCCGCCCCAGGGTGGGCGCAAGCACCCGCACCAGGAGTTCCTCTCGATCGACACGACGAACGTGCTCTTCATCTGCGGCGGCGCCTTCGCCGGGCTCGACAAGATCATCGCCAAGCGCGTGGGCAAGAACGCGATCGGCTTCGGCCGCGACATCTCCTCGAAGCGCGACTCCGACAGCGCCGAGCTGCTCGCGCAGGTGATGCCCGAGGATCTCCTCAACTTCGGCCTGATCCCCGAGTTCATCGGCCGCCTGCCCGTCCTCTCGGCTGTTCATCAGCTGAAGCGCGAGGACCTCGTGCAGATCCTCACCGAGCCGAAGAACGCGCTCGTCAAGCAGTACCAGCGGTTCTTCAACTACGACCACATCGATCTCCACTTCACCGAGGATGCGCTCTGGTCCGTCGCCGACAAGGCGCTCGTCCGGGAGACCGGCGCCCGCGGCCTTCGCTCCATCATCGAGAACGCGCTGCTCGACGTGATGTTCGAGCTCCCGTCCCGCAAGGACGTGACCAAGTGCGTGATCACGAAGGAGACGATCGAGAAGGGGCTCAAGCCGACGCTCGTGACGTCGGCCGGCGCCTCGCAGGAGCAGCCTGAAGAGCTAGCCGAAGAGTCGGCCTAGCAGTCCGCGCGCTCGGCCGGCGCCACGCCGGCGGAGTCGTGAGCTCGTCAGTAGCAGGGCTGTCCTACGCAGGTTGGCGCGTCGGCGCAGCAGTCGCCGCCTTTCGAGCTCGAGCAGCACCCCGGGCACGGCGATCCGGCCGGGCAGCACATCCAGCCCGGGCCCAGGGCCGAGCACGGAAGCAGCTTGCACTCCCCGTCGACGCAGTACTCACGCTTGCAGCACTTCGCGCTCTTGCCGCTGCCGCAGAGCACCTGCCCGGACGGGCAGTGCTTTCCCCCACCGCCCGAGCTCGGCGGCGGCTTGCACTTCCCCTTCCGGACGCACCGGCCGTCGCAGCACTCCTCGCTCCCCGACTCGCAGCAACCCTTCTCGCCGCAGCACTTCTTGCCGTGCTCGCAGGCGTGCGTCTTGTTCGGGCAGCAGAACTCGCGCGCCGGGTCGAAGCAGTTCTTCCCGCAGCAGGTCGTGGGGCCGAACTCGCTGGGCGGGCAGCAGCGATTGCCGCAGCACTGCGTCCCCTTCTTGCAGGGGAGCTTGTCGTTGCAGCAGTAGTGGGTCTTCGGGTCGAAGCAGATATCCTCGCCGCAGCAGTGCCCCCGCGTGAAGCCGCCGCGGTTGTTGCAGAAGTCCTCGGTGCATTCGCCGCCGCAGCAGCCGCCCGTCTCGATCGGACAGAGCTTGCCGTTCCCGCAGCACACCTTCGTTTTCGGGTCGTAGCATTCGCTGGGGGAGTGGCCGCAGCAGGCCATGCCCGGGCCGCAGTGGTACGACAGGCATTCGTCCCCGCAGCAGGCGTCGCCCTGTTCGCAGACCTTGCCCGTGCAGCAGTGGTGCGTGTCGGGGTCGTAGGGGTACCCGTCGGCGTCGTTCTCGTTGAACTTGCAGCAGCGCCAGCCGGCGGGGAGGGGATGCTGGCCGCAACGCGGGCCAGGCGCCGCCAGGGCCCGCAGCGGCGCCGTGAGCGACGAGAGCATCGTCCCTGCCAGCACGCCGGCGCCGAGGCGGAGGGTCCCCGCACGGGTGAGGCGGCGCTCGGCGAGGCCCTGCGCCGTCTCGTCGAGCCAGTGGCTCATAGGCGCGGGCTCCCGATCGGGCGGCGGACGAGCTCCAGGACGGCGGCCGCGCCCGCGGCGACGGGCGAGGCGACCGCGCCGGCCTCGACGAGGACCGCCATGGGCGTTCCGCCGGCGCCGAAGGCGTCGGCCGCTTCGCCGGCCTCGTCGAGGAGGACCGGCGAAGCGAGCCGCTGCGCGCGCAGGCGCTCGCGGTCTCCCCGCGCGACGACGACGAGCCGTGGGGCGCCCTCGGGTGGCTCAGCCTCGAAGGTCCTGAGGTCGTCCAGCATGCCCTCGCAGAAGCCGCAGTCCGGGTTCCAGAAGAGGAGGAGCGTCGGCGCGCCGTAGAAGTCCGCGAGGGCCGTCTCCTGCCCGTCCAGTGCAGTCAAGGCGAGCTCGGGTGCCGGCGAGCCGATCCGCGAGGTGTCGGCAGGCGGATCGTGACGGGGCACGACGCGCGCCCGCTCCCGCCCGTTCGCGCCGCCCGGTCGGGCTGCTCGCTTGACGAGCCGTTCGATCGCCACGGAGCCGCCGACGAGCGGGCTGCCGATCGTCCCGTCGGTGCCGATCAGGACGGCGCTCGGGGTCCCGACCGACCGGAATGCATCTGATACCTCTCGCTCGCGCTGCAGGAGTACCCGCTGGAGCCCGTGCTCCTCCGCCTTGGCGCGGTTGCCGTCCTCGTCGCCGCTCGCGACGACTGCCACCGTGAGCAGGTGGCGGAGCTCGGACTGCCAGCTCGCGAGCTCGGGCATGAGCGCGTTGCAGGGGCCGCAGCCGGCGTCCGTGAATGCGAGCAGCACCGGACTGCCCTCGTCGAGCAGGTCCTCCAGCGACACGGAGCCGCCGCCCGTCGCCTGGAGCGTGAACGCAGGTGCCGGTGTCCCTGGCTCGAGCCCACCGCCTTCCAGCTCTTCGAGCTCGCGCTCCCGTGGCTCGACACCGGCGAGCGCGGCCTCGATCGCCTCGAGCCGTCCGACGATGCGCCCGTTCTGCGCGAGCAGTTGCAGCGAGAACCACGTCTGGAAGCCGACGATCGCCACGACCACCACCGTCGCGGCACCCGCCCCAAGCCAGACGGCGCCGGTGTGCCCGATCCACGCGGTCGCGCTCGCACCGCCGTCGCGCCAGCCGCCGACGGCGACGAAGCCGGCAAGCCCGAGCAGGGCGGCGTTCCGCACCAGCGTCGTCCATCCGGCCGGCGCGCTGTGCACCTGCCCGAAGCAGTGGCACTCGGGCGCCCGCCCGTGGGCAAGCGCGTTCCCGATCGCCGCCACGAACGCGAGCAGGAGCGTTGCTGCTCCGAGGGCGCCGAAGCGAGCCCATCCGACCGGGACGAGGGCGATCCCGATCGCCAGCTCGGCGAGCGGCAGCAGCAACCCGGCGGGGCGAGCCAGCCCCTCCGGCACCCCGAAGTCGGCGACGGCTTTTCGCGACCCGGCGGGATCGAGCAGCTTCGCCGGGCCTGCGACCAGGAACACTCCCGCCAGCACCAACCTGCAGACGAGCAGCGCAACCCCCATCGCCGCGGACGATAAACCATCGCCCGAGCGAAGATCAACCCGCCCTCACAGGCTCACGGCAGGCCTCGTCGCGCTCCCGCAGGCTCTCCGCGCGCAATCTCTAGGCTGGTGCTTCGATGACGATGGACACGCGGTACGACCCGCACGGAGTAGAGCGCCGCTGGCAGGAGACCTGGGAGGCCGAGGGTCTCTACCGGGCCGGCGCCGGCGCGCGCTCCGGTGAGACGTTCGTCATCTGCGTCCCGCCGCCGAACGTCACCGGTGAGCTCCACATGGGCCACGCCCTGAACGGGGCGATGCAGGACTGCCTGATCCGCTGGCACCGGATGCGCGGGTTCGACACGCTCTGGCAGCCGGGCTACGACCACGCCGGCATCTCGACGCAGAACGTGGTCGAGAAGCAGTTGATCGCCGAGGGCACCACGCGCCAGGCGATCGGCCGCGAGGCGTTCCTCGAGCGCACCTGGGCGTGGCTCGAGAGCACCGGCCGGACGATCATGGGGCAGTTCCGGCAGCTCGGGTGCTCGCTGGACTACTCACGCGAGCGGTTCACGATGGACGAGGGCTATGTCGAGTCGGTGATGACGTACTTCGTGCGCCTGTGGGACGCCGGCTGGATCTACCGGGCCAACCGGATCGTCAACTGGTGCCCCTACCACCAGACCGCGCTCTCGGACCTCGAGGTCGAGCACGTCGAGATGGACGACGTGCTCACCTACATCCGCTACCCGTTCCTCGACGGCTCCGGCTTCGTCACGATCGCGACGGTCCGGCCGGCGACGATGCTCGCCGACGTCGCCGTCGCCGTGCATCCGGACGACGAGCGGTACAAGGACGCGATCGGGAAGACGGTGCTCGTCCCGATCGTGAACCGCCAGGTGCCGGTGATCGCCGATTCGCGCGTCGACCCCGAGTTCGGCACCGGCGCGCTCAAGATCACTCCCGGGCACGATCCGCTCGACTTCGAGATCGGAGCCGACCACGGCCTGCCGACGCTGACCGCGATCGGGCCGGACGGCCGGATCAGCGAGGGCGAGTTCGCCGGCATGTCGCAGGAGGCGGCGACAACCCACATCCTCGCCCGGCTCAAGCAGGAGGGGCTGATCGAGAAGCGCGAGAACTACCGCCATTCCGTCGGCACCTGCGAGCGCTGCCACACGCGGATCGAGCCGCTCGTCTCGCCGCAATGGTGGTGCCGGATGGAAGATCTCGCCAAGCCCGCGATCGAGGCGCTCGAGGCTCGTCGCGTCCGCTACCACCCCGAGAGCCAGCACCGCTTCGCGATCGACTCGCTCGAGACGGCTCCCGACTGGTGCGTGTCCCGCCAGCTCTGGTGGGGCCACCAGATCCCGATCTGGACCTGCCCGGACGGCCACCTCACGTGCACGTGGCCGCCGCCGACCGCCTGTGCCGAGTGCGGCTCCGGCGAGTTGGAGCGCGAGACCGACGTGCTCGACACCTGGTTCTCCTCGGCGCTCTGGCCGTTCGCGACGCTCGGCTGGCCGGTCGAGACGCCGGAGCTCGAGCGCTACTACCCGGGCAACGTCAACGTCACGGCCCGCGAGATCATCCGCCTCTGGGAGAACCGGATGATCTTCTCGGGCCTCTTCCTGCTCGGCGACATCCCGTTCTCGGACGTGATCATCACCTCGACCGTGATGGCACTCGACGGCCGGCGGATGTCGAAGAGCCTCGGCACCGGCATCGACCCGCTCGAAGCCGTCGGCAAGCATGGCGCGGATGCGACCCGCTACGGCCTGCTGAAGATGTCCTCGATGCAGGACCCGCGCTTCTCGTGGGGGATGATCGAGGAAGGCCAGAAGCTCGCGAACAAGCTCTGGAACGTCGCCCGCCTGATCCTCCAGAAGGCAGAGGGCTCGTCGCCCGCGCTCCGGCCCGAGGCGCTCGAGGAGCACTGGATCATCGGGCGGATCGACGACACGCGCGCCGAGATCGAGGAGCTGCTCCCGCGCTTCGACTTCGCGCACGTCGTCGACGCGCTCTACCACCTCACCTTCGACGACTTCTGCGACTGGTACGCCGAGGCGATCAAGCCCCGGCTCTACGCGGACGATCCCGCCGCGATCTCGACCGCGCTTGCGGCGCTCGAGCGGCTGCTCGCGCTCCTGCATCCGGTGCTGCCCCACGTCACCGAGGAGATCTGGGCGCAGTTCCACGACACCCGCCTGATCGTCTCGCCGTGGCCGGACGCGGCTCCCTCCGACCGCACGGCGGAGGCGGTCGATGGCGCGCGTCCAGGATGCCGCGGTGACGTTCCGCCGAAGCGGCGCGCTCGTCACGCTCGAAGGCGACGCCAAGCGCATCTTCGACGCCGTCGTCAAGCCCGAGCGGATCGGCGTCAAGGATCCGGGCGCCGCCGAAGCCGAGCGCGAGCGGCTGCGCAAGGAGATCGCCCGGAGCGAAGGGATGCTCGCGAACGAGCGGTTCGTCGCGAACGCCCCGGAGGACGTGGTCGCAGCCGAGCGCGAGAAGCTCGAGCGCTACCGGCGCGAGCTCGACGCGCTCTCTAGGACGCTCATGGACGACACCGCGTGGATGACGGCTCTCTCGCCGTGGCCCGAGGAGTTCGGCCTCGACCGCATGCGGCGCCTGCTCGCGGACCTCGGCGACCCCCAGCGGCGGTTCCCCTCCGTCCACGTGGTCGGCACGAACGGCAAGACGCTCGACGACGCTCATGATCGCCGCCCTTCTGCGAGCTTCGGGGAAGCGAGTCGGCGCGTACGTCTCGCCGCATGTTCGCGCCTGGGCGGAGCGCATCCAGGTCGACGGGGCCGCCGCGGACCTCGACGGCGCGCTCGCCCGGGTGCGGCCGTACGCGGAGGGCGCAACGCAGTTCGAGGTGCTGACGGCCGCCGCCTTCGCCGAGTTCGCCGCGCGCGAGGTCGATGCTGCCGTGATCGAGGCGGGCCTCGGCGGCCGGCACGACGCGACGAACGTGCTCGACGCCCGGGTCGTGGTGCTCACGAACGTCTCGCTCGAGCACACGGAGGTGCTCGGCGACACGCGCGAGGCGATCGCCGAGGAGAAGCTCGCGGTCGTCTCGCCCGGCGCCCATGTCGTCCTCGGCGAGCCGGAATGGGAGCCGCTGGCGCGCGCCGCCGGCGCCGGGTCGGTCGAGATCACGAGCGGCTCGAACCTCGCCGCGGCGGTTGCCGCCGCCGAAGCAGTTCCTCGAGCGGCCCGTCGAGGCCTCGGCGGCCGAGGCTGTCCGCGTGCCGGGGAGACTCGAGCGGCGCGGCGAGTCGCCCGCTCGAGATCTGGGACGGCGCGCACAACCTGGCCGGGATCGGATACCTCCTGCCCCGGCTTCCAGCCCGGCCGTACACGATCGTCGCCTCGATCCTGGGCGACAAGGACGCCGAGGCGATGCTGAGAGCGCTCTCGGCGCTCGGATCGACCTTCGTCGCGACCGCGTCCGAGAACCCGCGCGCGCTGCCCGCCGGCGAGCTTGCGCGGATCGCCGAGCCGATCTTCGACCGCGTGGAGGCGATCGCCGCAGCCGCAGGAGGCGCTCGCGCGTGCCCGCGAGCTCGCGGGGCCGGACGGCGCCGTACTTGTGACAGGATCGCTCTACTTGCTCGCGGCGCTATCGCTCGATGCGTAGAACCCGTACCATTCCTGGGCCCCGTGGACGCACGAGCGTGTATCTGTTCGCAGCGGCTCTCCTCGGCCTGTACGTCGGGCTTGCGTTCGCTGCCGGCTGGCTCCTAGGCAGGTTCTTCCTGTGAGAGCCGCGAACACAATCGTTATGGGCCGACCGGTCGCGCGAGCATCGTGGTAGGGGTTGTGAGCCTGAGCATCTTCAGCGGTGTGCACGACTTCTTCCACTCGGGAACCTGGATGGCGGTCAGCCTCGCGCTCGTCGCGTTCGTGGTGCTCTTCTGGCTCGCGACCGTCTACTGGGTCTGGAAGGACGCGCGCCGCCGCATCGACGATCCGCCGGCTCGTGGGTATCGCCACGCTGCTCGGCGCGATCCCGCCGTTCCTCGGGCCGCTCGTCTACATGCTCTTCCGCCCGCCCGAGTACCTCGAGGACGTGCGGGAGCGCGAGCTCGAGATCAGGGCGATCGAGAGCCGCCTCGGCGGCTCCGACATGTCCTGCTCGGTCTGCGGATGCGAGATCGAGCCGGACTTCCTCGTGTGCCCGGTGTGCACGACGAAGCTCCGCGCGGCCTGCACGTCGTGCAGCCGGCCGCTCGAGCCGGCGTGGCAGGTGTGCCCCTACTGCGAGGCGCCCGTCGTCGACCGGCCCGTCACGCTGACTCCGCGACGCACCCGCAGCTCGGGCACCCGCTCTTCCGGGTAAGCTCCTCGGCCGCATGGCCCTCCAGCGCACACTGATCCTCGCGAAGCCGGATGCCGTCGAGCGCAACCTCGCCGGCGAGATCGTCGCGCGCTTCGAGCGCCGCGGCCTCAAGCTGCGTGCCGCCCGCCTGCTCGTCGCGAGCCGCGAGCTCGGCGAGACCCACTACGCCGAGCATCGCGAGAAGCCGTTCTTCGGCGAGCTCGTCGACTTCATCACCTCCGGGCCGACGCTCGCGTTCGTGCTCGAGGGCGAGGGCGCGATCGCGACGGCGCGCAAGACGATCGGGGCGACGAACCCGGCCGAGGCCGACCCCGGCTCGCTCCGCGGCGAGTTCGGGCTCGCGATGCCGAACAACCTCGTGCACGGCTCCGACTCGCCCGAGTCGGCCGAGCGCGAGATCGGCCTGTGGTTCCCCGATGGGCTGGTCTGACGACGCGGCCCGCAACCGCGACGCCTGGACGAAGACCAACGCCGAGTACACCGGCGCAGGAAGCGGCCGGAAAGTGGGCCGAGGACGAGCTGACCTGGGGGATCTGGAGAGATCCCCGAGTCCCAGCTCGGCGCTCCGCTCGGTGACGTCGCGGGCCTCGACGTCGTCGAGCTCGGCTGCGGCACGGCGTACGTCTCGGCCGCCCTCGCCAAGCGGGGCGCCAGGCCCGTCGGCGTCGACATCACCCCGGCCCAGCTCGACGACGGCGCGCGAATGCATGACGGCGACGGGGATCGAGTTCCCGCTCGTCGAGGCGGACGCGGGCGCGACCGGGCTGCCCGGCGAGAGCTTCGACCTCGTCGTCTCCGAGTACGGCGCCTCGATCTGGGTCGATCCGGAGCGCTTCGTCGCCGAGTCGGCCCGGCTGCTGCGGCCCGGGGGGCGGCTCGTCTTCATGTGCTGCTCGACCCTTCTCGCGCTCTGCTCGACCGACGACGAGCCGGTCGGGCGAGCGGCTCGTGCGGCCGCAGTTCGGGCTCGAGCGGCTCGACTGGGCCGACGACGGCGTCGAGTTCCACCTCCCGGCAGGCGAGCGGATCGAGCTCCTGCGCTCGCCACGGGTTCGAGATCGAGCGATCTGATCGAGATCCAGGCGCCCGAGAGCGCCGAGATGCACCGCTACTACAAGTACAGCTTCCGCGGAGTGGGGCCGCAAGTGGCCGGCCGAGGAGATCTGGGTCGCGCGGCAAGCGGTGATCGTCCTCGCCTCGACCTCGCCGCAGCGCCGGGCGATCCTCACGCAGCTCGGGATGCCCTTCGAGGTCGTCGCGCCGGCCTACGAGGAGGAGCCGGGCGGAGACCCGCTCGAGCACGCGGTCGGCAAGGCGCGCTCGGTCGACGGCGGTCGCGGGCCCGTGCTCGGCGTCGACACGATCGTCTCCTGCGAGGGCGAGGTGCTCGGCAAGCCACGCGATGCCGGCGATGCCGGAGCGGATGCTCGAGCGCCTGGCCGGCAGGACGCACGAGGTCGTCTCGGGTCTCTGCCTGCGCACGGAGGCCTGGGAGGAGGTCGCGGTCGAGACGACGCGCGTCACCTTCCGCGCGCTCACCCCGCGTGACCTCGGCCACTACCTGCGGAGCGGCGAGTGGGAAGGGCGCGCCGGCGGCTACGCGATCCAGGGGCTCGGCGCGTCGCTGTCGAGCGGATCGAGGGCGACTACCTGAACGTCGTCGGCCTGCCCGCGGCGCTGCTCGTCCGTCTCCTCGTCGCCCGGTTCCCGGGCACGTACGGCTTCGGCTGAGGCTGGCTGAGGCTGAGGCCTACAGCGCGAGCAGCGCGACGCCTCGCGAACACGACGAGCGAGCCCGCGATCCTTGCCCGCGAGACGTTCTCCGACAGGAAGCGCCCGGCAAGCAGGGTTGCGATCACGATCGACGACGAGCGCACGGCGAGCACCGGCGCGGCGCCGCCGTGCCGGAGTGCGAGCAGTCCGAGCAGGAACGAGGCGGCCGCCGCTGCGGCAGCGACGATCGTCCGGATCCCGAGCTCTCGCCGCATCGCCTCGAGCCCGACGAGCGGCGGATAGACGAGGCACGGGCCGGCGAGGACGAGGACGAAGTAGGTGAACGCCCCGGCGTGGCTGGATCCCGGCGCGGTCGATCGTCGTGTACGCGGCGATCGAGGCGGCGATCGTCAGGACGACGAGCACCGCCTTCGCGTCGCCGTGCCCTTCGGGGCCGCGAACGAGGACGACGCCGGCCGCCGACGAGCACAACGCCGGCGACCTCCTGCGCCGAGGCGACGTGCCCGAGGAGCACGACCGCCGCGAGCGAGCGTCAGGACGGGCGCGAGGCCGCGGGTGAGCGGGTAGACGAACGAGACGTCGGCGATCCGGTAGCCGTAGGCGAGGCCGAGCGCGTAGACGCGCCTCGAGCAGCGCTCGAAGCGAGCGCATACGGCCACACGGAGGTGTCCGCGCTCCACCAGATCACGGCGAACGGCGCCCCGATCACGACGGAGAGCGTGAAGGTCGACCGCGGTGGCCGCCTGGACGTCGCGAGACCGCCCGAGCAGGAGATTCCACGCCGCGTGGAGGACGGCCGAGCCGAGCGCGAGGGTCAGCGCGGGTAGAGTGAGCCGCGCGTCCACGTATGGGCATCTTCAACTACCTCACGGGGTTCGGCGGCCGCGACATGGCCGTCGACCTCGGCACGGCCAACACGCTCGTCTACGTACGCGGCCGCGGCATCGTGCTCAGCGAGCCCTCGGTGGTCGCGATCGACCAGACGACGGGCGACGTCCACGCCGTCGGCCTCGAGGCGAAGCGCATGCTCGGCCGCACGCCCGGGACGATCAGCGCGATCCGTCCGCTCAAGGACGGCGTGATCGCGGACTTCGACGTCACCGAGCAGATGCTCCGGCACTTCATCCAGAAGGTGCACCAGCACCGCTTCGCCCACCCGCGCGTCGTCGTCTGCGTCCCCTCGGGCGTCACCGGCGTCGAGAAGCGCGCCGTCGAGGAGGCCACGCTCTCGGCAGGCGCGCGGCAGGCCTACCTGATCGAGGAGCCGATGGCCGCGGCGATCGGCGCCGGGCTCCCGGTCGCCGAGCCGACCGGGAACATGATCGTCGACATCGGCGGCGGCACGACCGAGGTCGCCGTGATCTCGCTCGGCGGCATCGTCGTCTCCCAGTCGCTGCGGGTCGGCGGCGACGAGATGGACGAGGCGATCATCAACCACATCAAGCGCGAGTACAAGCTGCTGATCGGCCAGCAGACAGCCGAGGAGATCAAGCTCGAGGTCGGCTCCGCCTACCAGCTCAAGGAAGAGGTGCAGGCCGAGGTGCGCGGCCGCGACATGCTGACCGGGCTCCCGAAGACGGTGATCCTCTCGAGCGAGGAGGTCCGGCACGCGCTCGAGGAGCCGATCTCCCAGATCATCGACGCGATCAAGTCGACGCTCGACAAGACGCCGCCCGAGCTGGCCGCCGACATCATGGACCGCGGCATCGTCCTCGCCGGCGGCGGCGCGCTCCTCCAGGGGCTCGACCAGCGCCTGCGCATGGAGACCCACATGCCGACCCACCTCGCCGAGTCGCCGCTCACCTGCGTCGCAGTCGGCTCCGGCCGAAGCCTCGAGGAGTTCGAGGCGATGCGCAACAGCGCGAGAGCCCGGGCCCGCTCGCGGTCCCGTAACGGTCGCGGCCGCTACTAGTCGCTCGTACCCTCCGAAGGGCGACTTAGAAGCTCTAACAGAATGAGCACGGGCCGCCTGGACGCACTGGGCACGCACTCTGCGTCGTCCTCAGTCGCCCCGATATCACAGGGGATATTGGGGCTCCCTGCGGTTCCCTGCGTCCTGCCCTCGCACCCTCCAGCACGCCCAATCGACGAAGCGTCATTCTGCGATGAGCTCTTAGCCTCACCCGCATGACGGTGTCCCCGCAGCGGCAACGCCTAGACGTTCAGGGGCTGCGGGCGATCGCGGTGCTCCTCGTCGTTGCGTTCCACGCCGGGCTGTCGTTGAGCGGCGGGTTCATGGGTGTCGATGTGTTCTTCGTGATCTCCGGGTTCGTGATCACCCGCGTCTTGATCGAGGAGCTCGCGGCGACCGGGCGGCTCAAGATGTCGAGCTTCTACGCTCGGCGGATCAAGCGGCTCTTGCCCGCTCTGGCGGCGGTGGTGACTGTCGTGCTCCTGACTGCGGCCCTCCTCAGCTCCGTTCTCGATCAGGTGCGCACCGCCAAGACGGGTCTCGCCGCCGTGTTCTTCGTGGCCAACGCCTATCTGTATCGGCTCACGGGCGGCTATTTCGACTCCGGATCGAGCGTCAACCCGCTCTTGCACACCTGGACGCTCGCGGTGGAGGAGCAGTTCTACGTGATCTTCCCGATGATCCTCTTCCTCGCCTGGCGCCTCGCGGGCGCTCGAGCGCGGATTCGCACCGAGCTGATCCTGGGTGGCGTCCTGGCGGTATCCGCGGCGTCGTTTGCCGTGTCGTACCTGCTGTCCTACGGCCATCTGGCGCGGATCATCAAGTCACCGGGGCAGTTTGCCTTCTACGGCTCGCCGACACGTGCCTGGGAGTTCGGAATCGGAGCGCTTGTCGCGCTCTCCGAGCCTCGCCTCGCGAAGCTGTCGCGAAGCCTGGCGGAGCTGCTCGGGCTGGGCGGTCTGGCCGCGATCGGCGCTGCCGCGTATCTCGCGTCCGGCACCAACCATTTCCCGGGCCTCGTGGCGCTCGCGCCAACCCTCGGCACCGCTGCGGTGATCGGTGCGGGAGCCGGGAACCGCCACGCTGTCAGGAGGGTGCTGGAGCTCGCTCCGGCGCGGTGGATCGGTGACAGGTCCTACAGCTGGTACCTCTGGCACTGGCCGTTTATCGTCGTGGCTACCGAACTCTGGCCGAGCGGCGGCTGGGTGCCCGTCGTTGCCGCGGTCGCCTCGCTCGGCCCGACCTGGGCTTCCTACAAGTACCTGGAAAATCCGATCCGCTTCGATCCGCGGATCCGAGGCCGGGCGGTGCTCTCGCTGGCCGGGGCGTGCATCGCGGTTCCGATCGTCGCGGTCGCCGCGTTGCTCGGCGCGCACCGGCTCCTGGTGCGCTGGTCGACGTTGCACCCGGCCATCGAGGCGCGCGCGCTCCATCTCGACTTCACGCGAGGCTGTTCCAGCTTGACGCCGTACGGTGCCTTGCCCAAGAGGACGTGCGAGTGGCGGATACCTGACCCGCGCGGGCTCGTCGTGCTGATCGGAGACTCGAACGCAGGACAGTTCACCGAGCCGGTGGTAGAGGCCGGGAACAAGGCCGGATACGACGTCGCTGTCGCGACCAGTCCCGCCTGTCCGTTCGTGTTGCTGCGGTTTGCCAACAGCTCGCGGTTCACGAACGAGGCTGGGTGCCTGCGCTTCGTCGAGCGCTCGTTGAAGGCGCTGGTCGCCGAGCGGCCGAGCCTCGTCGTCACGGCGGACCGGGCAGACGCCTATATCGAGGAGCGGCAGGTGCTCGTCGGTCCTGTCTCGGGTCAGCCGCAGCACCTTGCCGCGGCTGCGAAGGAAGAGCTGTGGCAACGCGGTCTCGAGGATGTCCTTCGGCGGTTGAACGGCAGTGGCGTCCCGGTCGTCCTCGTGCACCCGGTACCCGTCGGGAACGTTGCGCCGGATGGCTGCGCCGCTCTCCTCGCGATGCTGAAGGCATGTGACGGGACGTTCGACCGGTCCAGGACGGATGCCAACCTCGCGCCTGCGATCGAGGCGGAGGACGCTGCGATCGCCCGCACCTCGATGAGCAGTGCCCTCGATTTCGAGAATGCGATGTGCACGCGGAAGGCGTGTCACTCGGTGCGCAACGGGACGTTCATGTACCTGGATCCGGATCACCTGAGCGTCGCCGGAGCATCGAGGTTCGAAGGCCGCTTCTTCGAGGCGATCCGGCGGGACGCGAGGCCGAGAGGACAGGCATCCGACTGACGCGGAACATCTGCCGTCGGATCGAGAACTGAGCTCGTGCGAGGCACCGCTAGACTTTTTGAGCTCGTGCCACGCAACCGGAACGTCCGAGTTGCGGTCCTGGGCTCCTCCGTCCAGCGTGCCGCTCCCTCCGGCCCCTCCTCGACCCGCTCGAGCCCCCTCAGGCGCCGGATCGTCGTGGTGGGCCTCGTTCTCGTCTCCCTCGCGCTCCTCACCGTCTCGTTCCGCTCGACGGCGCTCGATCCGGTCGAGAGCCGCGCCGCCTCGGTCCTCCGCCCGTTCCAGGTCGCCGCGAACCGCGTCGCCCGGCCGTTCCGGGACGCAGCGGGCTGGACGCACGGGCTTTTCAACGCGAAGGCGCGCTCCCGGCGGCTCGCCGCCGAGAACGCACGGCTGCGACGCCGGAACGCCGCGCTCACCGGTGCCGAGGAGGAGAACGCCAACCTCCACAAGCTGCTGCGCTACGTGCGGTCCCCGAGCTTCCCCAAGGACTACGACGAGGTGGGGGCGCAGGTGCTCACGAGCCCCTCGGCGCTCGACCAGGGAGTGACGATCTCCGCCGGCTCGAACCAGGGAATCGCGCAGGAGGACGTGGTCGTCACCGATCAGGGACTCGTGGGGACGATCTCGAAGGTCTTCTCCACCGAGTCCCGTGTCACGCTGATCACCGATCCGACCAGCGCGGTCCGGGCCGTCGACGAGTCGAATCTCGCCGCGGTCGGGGTGCTCGAGCACGGCAGCGGCGTCACCTCGCTGATCCTCGACCGGGTCGGGAAGGACAAGGAAGTCGCCTACGGGGACACGATCATCACCGCCGGCTCGCCGTCCGGGAGCAAGCTCGCCTCGCTCTTTCCGCGGAACATCCAGATCGGCACCGTTTCGAGCGTCGGCCAGACCGACACCGACATCTACAAGAACATCCAGGTGCAGCCGTTCGTCGATCTCTCCTCGCTCGAGTCGGTGCTCGTGCTGATCCCGAAGAGCAGCCTCGTCACGAGCCACCGGCCGGCCAAGAAGACGAAGTCGTGATCTTCGACGTGCTCAAGGCGGGGCTGCTGCTGTTCATCGCCTCGCTCGTCCAGGTCTCGATCCTCGCGTTCTACTCGCCGCTTGGCGGGACGGCCGATCTCGTTCTCGTCTTCCTGATCGCGGTCGCCCTCCTCCGGGGCTCGGTGTTCGGCGCGGCAGCGGGCTTCGCCGCAGGGCTCCTGATCGACACCGCGAACCTGGGCACGCTCGGGTTCACGTCGCTCCTGCTCACGCTCGCGGGCTTCTGGACCGGGCGCTACGGCGAGACGACGGCCCAGGACAAGGCGCACGCGCCGTTCACGTCGATCGCGGTGATCACGATCCTCTACAGCTTCGGGACGCTCGCCCTCAACTTCGTGATCGGCCAGCCGTCGCCGGCCGGGTCGTACCTCTCCGGGCTCCCGGCGACGGTGTTGCTCAACGTGGTGCTCACGTGGCCGGCGTATGCCTTCGCGCGCCGGCTCTTCCCGCCGATCGACGCGTTCGACCGCATCCATGAGGTTCGGCTCCTTGGTTAGCGAGTCGTGAGATGAGCTCGAACGAGAAGAACTCCCGCCGCTTCCTGCCCGGTGATCCGAGGGTCGAGGAGCCCTACCGCCTGACGCCCCAACTTGCCCTGCGGGTCGCCGTCCTCGGGTTCGTCGCGCTGGCCGTCTTCGCGGTGCTCTTCCTGCGCCTCTGGGCGCTCCAGGTGCTCTCGGGCTCCAAGTACCGCGCCGAGGCGAACGACAACCGCGTCCGCTCGGTCCAGATCGAGGCGCCGCGCGGACAGGTCGTCGACCGAAACGGACACGTTCTCGTTTCCAACGTCCTCGGCACGAGCCTCGAGGTCTGGCCTGCCGACCTGCCGAAGAGCACGAAGGCGAGGCGGAAGGAGCTCGACGCGCTCTCGCTCGTGGCCTCCATGCCCGTGAAGAAGATCCAGGCTGCGATCAAGCCGTTCGCGAAGAACCCGCTTCAGCCGGTCGTCCTGCGCCGAGGGATCCACTCCGATCAGATCGACTTCCTCGAAGAGCACCAGCTCGAGTTCCCCGGCGTCCACCTCGTCAACAGCTACCTGCGCGACTACCCGTACAAGTCGCTCGCCGCGCAGGTGCTCGGCTACGTCGGCCCGATCAGCCAGCTCGAGCTCAAGGCCGCCGAGAAGGAGGGCTACCAGCCCCAGGACGTCATGGGGCAGGCCGGGGTCGAGCAGACCTACGACCGCTACCTCCGCGGCAAGGACGGCACGCAGACCTTCACGGTCAACTCGCTGGGCCAGCCGACGAGCGCACCCGTCCCCTCGGTGCTGCCCCAGCCCGGCAACACGCTGCGGCTCACGATCGACATCCGGCTCCAGCGCGCAGCCGAGCGCGCGCTGAAGAGCGGGATCGAGGCGGCGCGCAAGAGCGGGCAGTCGTTCGCCGACGGAGGGGCGATCGTCGCGATCGACCCCAACAACGGCGCCGTGCTCGCGCTCGCCTCGAACCCCACCTACGAGCCGTCGGTCTACGTGAGCCGCGACCCGTCGAAGCTCGCGCCGCTCCAGGATCTCACCGTCGCCGCGAAGAAGAACTATCCCGGCATCGATCGGGCGATCGACGGCTTCTACCCGCCCGGCTCGGTGTGGAAGCCGGTGACCGCGCTCGCGGCGATGGAGGAAGGGATCCTCTCGCCGACCGAGTCGCTCGACTGCACGCCGAGCCTCACCTACTACCAGCAGGTGTTCAAGAACTGGGACCTGTACGTGAACCAGCCGATGGAACTGACCCAGGCGCTCGCCGAGTCGTGCGACACCTACTTCTACCGGGTGGGGGAGAAGTTCTACAGCCTCTCCTCGAGCCGCGGCCCGACGTTGCAGCTCTGGGCCTCGCGGTTCGGGTTCGGGTCGAAGACCGGGATCGACATCGGCCCGGAGAACGCCGGGCTCGTGCCGACCCCGGACTGGCGGAGGAAGACCTTCACGGCCGCGATCGACCGGATCTGGAAGCCCGGGTACGAGGTCCAGCTCGCGATCGGCCAGGGCGATCTCGAGGTCACCCCGATCCAGATGGCCCGCTTCTACGCGATGCTCGCCAACGGCGGTCAGATGGTGACGCCTCACATAGCCCAGGACATCCAGCAGGCCTCCGGCGACTCCGGCCAGCCGCCACAGGTCCTCCGGGTGCTCGCCACCCAGCAGCCGACCCCGAGCGGCGTCGACCCGGCCGCGCTCGAGGCCGTGCAGGAGGGGCTCTTTGCCGGCACGCACTCGGTGTACGGCACCTCGTACGGGGTGTTCGGCCAGTTCCCCGTCTCGATCTCCGGGAAGACCGGGACGGCCGAGAAGGAGGTGCGGCTGCCCGGCTATCCGAACCCGGTCAAGCTGAGCCAGTCGTGGTGGTGCGGCTACGGTCCGACGGACTCGCCCTCGATCGTCGTCTGCGCCGTGATCGAGAACGGCGGCGAGGGCGGCGCAGCTGCGGCACCGGCGGCGCTGCAGGTCTTCGAGTCGTACTTCCACAAGCACGGGATCACGACCTTCCACATCAGCGATTGAGCGACTTCCGCACATGACGAGCCCGGTGAGCACGAGCCGATGACCATCGAGGCCGTCGACCCGCGCGCCAGAGGCCTGCGGACCCGCCGCCGGGAGGAGTCGGTCGGCTCGCTCGGCCTGATCGGCCGGCTCGACTGGGTGCTCCTCGCCGCCACCTGCGGCACGGTCCTCTACGGGCTCGTCGCGATCGGCGGTATCACCAGGCACGATCCGGGGGGAAGCGCGACCAGCCGGCAGGCGCTCTACGTCGCCGCCGGAAGCGTGCTCTTCATCGGCGGCGTCCTGATCGATCCGAGGCTCTACCGGCGCTTCAGCACGACGATCTACGTCGCGCTCATCGGCGTCATGGCCTTCGTGCTCGTCTTCGGGGCTGCGACCCGCGGGTCGAAGCGTTGGATCAACATCGGCTTCTTCACATTCCAGCCCTCCGAGTTCGGGAAGATCCTGCTCGCACTGACGCTCGGGGCGTTCCTGGCCGACCGCTCCAAGCAGCTCTACTCGATCGCCACGCCGCTCAAGGCGATCGCGTTCGCCGCGGTCCCGATCGTCCTGATCTTCGCGCAGCCCGACGCCGGCACCGCGCTCGTCTACGTGGCCGTGCTCGCCGCCGTGCTCTTCGTCGCGGGTGTCCGCTGGCTCCACCTCACGCTCGTCGGAGCGGTCGCCCTGACGACGATCCTCGGCGTCCTCTGGTTCCTTCCCGCCGCGGGCGTCAACGTGCTCAAGCCCTACCAGGCCCAGCGCCTGACGAGCTTCACGAACCCCTCGAGCGACCCCACCGACCAGAACGCCTACAACCTGATCGAATCGAAGATCGCAGTCGGCGCCGGCGGCCTCCGCGGTCGCGGGATCGCCGGCGCGACCCAGACCCGGCTCGACTACCTCCCGGCCAACGACACGGACTTCGCCTTCGCCTCCCTGGCCGAGCAGCGCGGCTTCTTCGGAGCCTCGATCCTCCTCCTGCTCTACCTCGTGATCGTGTGGCGCGGCCTCAAGGTCGTCACCGCATCGAGCGACCTCTACGGGGCGATCGTCGCGGCCGCGATCGTCTTCGCCTTCGTCTTCCAGGTCTTCGTGAACGTGGGCATGACGATCGGGATCGCACCGATCACCGGCATTCCGCTTCCGTTCGTCTCGGTGGGCGGCTCGGCGATCATCAGCAACCTTGCCGGCCTCGGCATCCTGCAAGGGATCTACGCCCGCCGGCGGCGACGCCTGTGATCAAAGCGCTCAGGGCGGCACCTGCCCCGCTTTCGGTGCTCCGGGCGGTACAGGAGGTTCGCGGGCGGGTGGGGAACGAGCTGCCGATCCTCGTCGACGGCGATCGCCTGCTCGTGTCTCTGCTCGCGAAGGAGCTCCGCGCCGGCGGAGACGCGGCCGCGGTTGTCGAGCACCGGGCGGCCGGCAGGAAGGGCGCCGCTCTCGTCTGGATCGGAGCGAGCGACGAGCACGCGCTTCGCGAGGCGGAGCGCGCCGGCATTCCGATCGTCGGTGTCACGGCGGGTGGGAGCCTCCCATACGTGCTCGAGATCGATCTCGTGCGCCTTCCGGCCGGGCAGGGGCTCCCGATGGGGCGGATCGCGAGCGCACTTGCGCGTGTGCTGGGCGACGACGGGCCGGCGCTTGCCGCCAGGCTCCCGGCGCTCCGCGACGCCGTCGTCGACGAGCTCATCCGCTCGGCCGCGCGGAGAAACGGGCTGATCGGCGCGGCCGTCTTCGTCCCGGGGGTCGACCTGCCGATCCTCACGCTCAACGAGCTCAGGCTGGTGCTGCGCATTGCGATCGCCTGCGGCCGCGAGGTCGATGCCGGCCTGTGGCCGGAGATCCTCGCGGTCGTGGGTGCGGCGTTCGGCTGGCGACGGCTCGCACGAGAGCTCCTCGACCTCGTGCCGGTTGCCGGCTGGGCCGTGAAGGGCGGCGTCGCGTTCACGGGCACGAAGGCGATCGGCGAGGCGGCCCGTGCGCGCTTCACCGAGCGGCCGGCCTAGCTGGATCCGGCGTCCGTCCGACCTCGGTCCTACGCTCTTTCCCAATCGGAAGGAGGGAGCGCATGTCCTTGACGTCCAATCGCGAAGCGCACGAGCTCCTGCTGATCGAGGAGGCCGACGCCTGGTTCGAATACGCGGACACGACCAAGGATCAGCGCGGGAACCGGTACGCCGAGATCGAGCCCTGGGCCTGGGCACGCCTCCAGCAGCGGCTACGTGCCGTGCGCGCACGCCGTTCGAGGCTCGCTCCCGTGACCGAGGCGGCCTGACAGGCTCTAAAGGGCCGATCGCGCCCGGACCGCGGAAGCACATTCTGGCTCGGGCTCCGAGAGCTCGGCGCGCTCCCTGCTACCCTTCCACCTAGGCCAATGCAATTGTCTTTCGTGCCTCTGTCTTTTCTATCCGCCCCCGGCGCGCGCCCGCAGGCCTTGAGGCTGCGCGTCCTCACGATGAAGGAGTCCCTCTTTGCCACTGCCATGGTTCCGTCGCCCGAAGGCGACGGCGGACCCGGCGCCGTCTCAGGCTGCCGTTCCGACTGCCGAACCTGAACCTCAGACCATCCCCGAACCGCTCGCCGAGACACCGGCAGCGGACGGAAGCACGACACCAGCCAAGAAGCGCCGCCGCGGAAGTCGCGGGGGACGCGGCCGCAAGAAGCGGCCCGTAGCCGGCGCGGCTGAAGAAGCGACGACCGCAGAGCCCAGCGGGGCCGTCACCACCCGGGCGAGCGCCCGCAAGGACACGGCCGACAGCGACCGTCGGAGCGGTGCCTCCAAAGACGGTGGCTCCAGGGACGCCGCGTCCAAGGAGGGTGCCTCCAGGGACGGCGCGTCCAAGGAAGGAAGCCGCCGTGACCGCTCCCGCTCGCCGCGCAGGACGCCGCAGCGCCGGGCCCCGCTGCCCCAGGCCAAGCGAGAGCTCCTCGTCTCGGTCGACCCGGGCGAGAAGCGCGTCGCCGTGATCGAGGACGACGTGGTCGCCGAGGTCTACCTCGAGCGGCCCGAGCAGCGCTCGATCGCAGGCAACATCTACCTGGGCACGGTCGACAACGTGCTGCCGGGGATGGAGGCGGCATTCGTCGAGATCGGCCTCGAGAAGAACGGCTTCCTCTACGTGGACGAGATCGTCGGGCCCGAGCTCGAGGGCCGTCGCGGCGCCCGCAAGATCCAGGATCTGATCCAGCGCGGCCAGACCGTGCTCGTCCAGGCGGTCAAGGACCCGATGAAGACGAAGGGCGCGCGCCTGACGACCGAGATCTCGCTCCCGGGCCGGTTCGTCGTGTACGTCCCGCACGGAGACGGTCTCGGTGTCTCCCGCCGGCTCGACGACGACGAGCGCAACCGCCTGAAGGCGATCGTCAAGGAGATCGCGCCCAAGACGGGCGGCGTGATCGTGCGCACCGCCGCCGAAGGAGCATCCGCCGAGGACGTCGCCCGCGACCTCGACTTCCTCCGCCGGCTCTGGGCGACGATCGAGACGAGCGCGAAGAAGGCGCAGGCTCCGGCGCTCGTCTACCAGGAGGCGGAGCTCCCGCTGCGCGTCACCCGCGATCTCTTCACGGGCGACTTCGAGCGCCTGTACGTCGACCACGACCGCACCTACAAGCGGATCGTCGGCTACCTGAAGAAGACCTCGCCCCACATGGTCGATCGTGTCACGCGGTACAAGGAGCGCGAGCCGCTCCTCGAGGCGTTCGGGGTCGAGCAGGAGATCCGCTCGACGCTCAGCCGCCGCGTAGACCTGCCCTCGGGGGGCTACCTGATCTTCGACTACGCCGAGGCGTTCACGGTGATCGACGTCAACACCGGGCGGTTCGTCGGCTCGCGCTCGAAGCGAAACGGCGCCGGACGCCTCGAGGACACGATCACGAAGAACAACCTCGAGGCCGTGAAGGAGGTCGTCCGCCAGCTTCGGCTCCGCGACGTCGGCGGGATCATCGTCATTGACTTCATCGACATGGCGAACCCGAAGAACCGGCAGCAGGTCGAGGACGCGCTGCGCCAGGAGCTCGAGCGCGACCGGACGAAGACCTACGTGGTCGAGATCTCACCGCTCGGCCTCGTCGAGATGACGCGCCAGAACGTCACCGACGGGCCGCGCGAGGTGATGACCCGGAAATGCCCGACCTGTGGCGGCGACGGGATCATCGTCTCCGACGAGACCGCCGCGGTCGAGGTCGAGCGCCGGATCCGCGCACTCGTGACGCCGGGCTCCCGTTCGAAGGCCCTCAAGGTCGAGCTGAACGCGAAGGTCGCTGCCCTCATCGCCGGCTCCGACGGCGCCAGGCTCGCCGAGCTCGAGGAGCTGACGAAGCGCCGGTTCTTCTTCGTCGGGCTCGACGACGTGCACCTCGACCACGTTCGGCTGCTCGAGCAGGGAACGGTGGAGAAGCTCGCGCCCGTGGCCCCCGCCGCCGCAGGCGAGGAGCTCGAGCTGAAGCTCGTCGAGATCGGGCTCTACGACGCCCGGACGGGCGTCGGCAAGATCGACGGGTTCGAGATCGTCGTCGCCGATGCGGCCAAGCTCGTCGGCAAGAAGGTGCGCGTGAAGGTCACCGCCGTGATGGAAGGACTCGGGTACGCAGTCCTGATCGGTGCTCCCAGGCAGGCCGAGCCGATCACGGCCGAGGCCGAGGCCGAACGGCCGACGCGCGCGAAGCGGCCGATCAAGGACGCCGAGGGCGCGGGCGAAGAGGTCGCCGAGGACGAGGAGGCGGAAACCGAAGCCGAGGTCGTCCCTGCTCCCGCGAAGGCCGCCGCTCAGCGCAGCCGGCGTCCGGCGGGAGAGAAGCCTGCGGCAAGGCCCGCACGGGCGCCGAAGGCTGCAGCCGAGCCGGTCGCGTTCGAGGACGACTCGACAGACGGTTCCGACGAGGTCGAGGCGGCCGAGGGGGTGGACGGCGAGACCGTTGCGGCCGCGCCGAAGAAGCGAACCCGTCGCGGGACGCGAGGCGGTCGCAATCGCCGCCGGACGCCGGCGGCGGCAAGCGCCGACGGTGCCGACGCGGTTGCGGGCGAGCTGGACGCAGCCGCCGAGGAGCCGAGCGGCGAAGCATCCGATGGGGTAGCGCCCGACGGCGAGGAGACCGAGCCCGTGGGCTCCGCGCTCGCCGGGGACGGGGCCCGCGCAGCCGAGCCGCATGCACCTCTGATCCACGTTCCCGGCCGCGATCTCGGCACGGACGAAGACGATCCCGACGGAGAGGACGGTGCGGCCGGCGATCCCGCGCGTCCGCGCAAGACTCGCCGCGGCTCGCGCGGGGGCCGGAACCGCCGTCGCAAGCCCGCCGCGACCGGGACGGAAGCCGAAGTGCTCGCATCGTCGGTCTCGACCCCTGCGACCGAGCCACCGACCGGCGCGAGTGGCGACGACTGGGAGTACACGCCGATGAGCGAGTGGGACAAGGACTGACCGACCTGGGAGCCCGAGGCGGCACGGCTCGCTACACTTCTCAGCGCCGCGGGCGCGTCATGCCCGCGTTTTCCACGCTTATGGACTACGCAATCATCAAGCTCGGCAACAAGCAGCATCGCGTTCGCGACGGCGAGACGCTCGTCGTCGATCGCCTGCCGACCGACGAAGGGAAGAGCTTCGAGCCTGTCGTGCTGCTCGGCGATTCGAAGGTGACCGCAACGGTCGTCGCGCACGGCCGCGGGCCGAAGCTGGTGATCGGCAAGTACCGCAAGCGCACGGGCTACAAGCGCCACAACGGCTTCCGCGCCGCCACGACGAAGGTCGAGATCGCGCTCGGCTCCGGCGGGGCCCGCAAGGCAGCCGCGCCGAAGAAGGCTGAAGCTCCGAAGGTTGAAACACCCAAGGTCGAGGCGCCGAAGCTGGAGGCGGTCGAGGCCGCCGCGCCGCCCGCGGAGCCGGCTGCGGCGACGCCGGCCGGGTCGCTCCCTGCAGGATACGAAGGGATGACGGTCGCGCAGATCACGGCAGGCGCGAAGGAGTGGAGCAAGAGCGAGCTCGAGGCCGCACTCGCCCAGGAGCAGTCCGGGGCGGCGCGCAAGGGCGCTCTGGCGGCGCTGCGGTCTGCACTCGCAAAGGAGAGCGACTAATGGCACACAAGAAGGGTCTCGGCTCCTCGAAGAACGGCCGCGACTCGAACCCGCAGTTCCTGGGTGTCAAGATCTTCGGCGGCCAGGACGTCCGGGCAGGCCAGATCATCGTGCGCCAGCGCGGCACCAAGTTCCGGCCGGGCCCGGGGACGAGGCTCGGCAAGGACGACACGATCTTCGCCGTGCGCGACGGCAAGGCCGAGTTCCGCCGCAGCGGCGAGCTTCGGTCGATCGCAGTCGTCGACGCCCCGGACGCCTGACGAGGCTCGCGGGCGCCTCCGGCGCCAATACTCGTCACACCCCGGCCCGTCACACTTGAGCAGATGTTCAGCGATCGTGCCCAGTTTCACGTCAAGGCCGGCCGCGGTGGTGACGGCGGTCTGTCGTTCCGCCGCGAGAAGTACGTGCCGAAGGGCGGCCCGGACGGCGGCGACGGCGGCGACGGCGGCGATGTCGTCGCGGTTGCCGATGCGGCGCTTCGCGACCTCTCGTCGCTACAGCGCCGCCGGCTGATCTCGGCCGGCAAGGGCGCGAACGGTCGCGGCGCCCGCAAGCACGGCGCCAACGGGGGGGATGTCGAGATCCGGGTGCCCGTCGGAACGCAGATCTTCGACGGCGACGACCTGCTGGCCGACCTCGCGCGCGACACGTCGCGCTTCGTGCTCGCTCGTGGGGGCCGCGGCGGCAGGGGGAACGCACGCTTCGTCAGCTCGATCCGCCAGGTGCCGCGGTTCGCCGAGGTCGGCCTGCCCGGCGACGAGCGGGACGTGGACCTCCAGCTGAAGCTCCTCGCCGATGCCGCGCTCGTCGGGCTGCCGAATGCGGGCAAGTCATCGCTCCTCACGTGGCTCTCGAACGCACGGCCGAAGGTGGCCGACTACCCGTTCACGACGCTCGAGCCGGTGCTCGGCACGGTCGAGTCGCCCGACGGCCGGCAGCTCGTCGTCGCCGACGTGCCGGGGCTGATCGAAGGTGCGAGCGAGGGCGCCGGCCTCGGCCACGAGTTCCTCGCCCACCTCGAACGGGCACGCAGCCTCCTGCACGTGATCGACAGCTCCAACCCGGCCGACGAGCAGTGGCGCGCGATCGACGGCGAGCTCGCCGCCTACGGCGCGGGCCTCGACGAGCTGCCGCAGATCGTCGTGCTCAACAAGATCGACCTGAAGCCTGATCCTGATTTCACCGTCTCCGACGAGCGGATTGCCGCCGTCTTCCGCATCTCGTGCGCAACGGGTGCCGGGATTCCCGAGCTTCGGAGCGCGCTCTTCCGGCTCGTTCCCGAGTTGCATCACGAGGCGCCTGCCGCAGACGACGAGGTGCCGGTCGCGGACTTCCTCGTCTACCGGCCCCAGCCGAAGGAGCGCCCCTGGAGCCTGCTGCGGACAGAGGACGGCTTCCGGGTCGCAGGTGTGCCGCCGTCGGAGGAGGTGCTCGAGCGCGCGCTGCGCGAAGCGGGCGCGCGCAAGGGCGCAGAGGTGCACGTCGGCGACGACTCGTTCGAGTACGTGCCGTGATCGCACTCTACGGCGGCGCGTTCGACCCTCCGCACAACGGGCACGTCGCGCTGCTCGCGGCCGCCAAGCAGGCCTTCGAGCCCGACGAATGCGTCGTCGCGGTGACGGCGGCCCCGCCGCACAAGCAGGTCGAGACACCCTCCATCGTCCGTCTCGAGCTCGTCAAGGCCGCTTTTCCGCATGACAGCGTCATCCTCGACGATCAAGGGCGAACGATCGACCTGCTCCGCGCGCATCCGGAGTGGGAGGGATCCGTCTTCGTGGTCGGCGCCGACGAGTTCGTCGACTTCTCCACCTGGAAGGAGCCCGAGGCGATCCTCGGCCTGGTGAGGCTCGGCGTCGCGACGAGGCCCGGGTTCGGCCCCGACCGGCTCGAGTCGGCACTCCGGAAGGTGAAACGCCGCGACCGCGTCGAGCTGTTCGACATGGAGCCAGTTCCCATCGCCTCGCGAGAGCTCCGCGACCGGCTCGACCGCGGCGAGGACGTCCACGAGCTCGTGCCGCAGGCGGTGTGGGAGCTGATCGAGCGCGGCGGGCTCTACGGACGCTCCCACGCTGGCGGTAGACTGAGATCCGCTTGACGTCGATCGAACAGGCGCGCCGCATCGCTGCTCTGGCGCAGGAGAAACTGGCGCGGGACGTCGTGATCCTCGACATGCAGCCGGTGTGCAGCTACACCGACTACTTCGTGGTGTGCACCGGCAACAACGCGCGCCAGACGAAGGCGATCTGGGACGAGGTGCATGCCAGGCTGAAGAAAGACGACGGTCTCCTGCCGCGCTCGTCGGCCGGGGAGCGCGAGGCCACGTGGATCGTCGCCGACTACCTCGACGTCGTCCTCCACGTCTTCACCCAGGAGGCGCGCGAGTTCTACCGGCTCGAGGATCTCTGGGGCGACGTGCCGCAGGAGGCCCTCGAGGCTGCGTCGGCCTGACCGGCTCTGCCGGGCTAGACTAGGGCATCTGGGGCCCATAGCTCAGCTGGGAGAGCGTCTGGCTGGCAGCCAGAAGGTCGGCGGTTCGAGCCCGCCTGGGTCCATAGACGCGGGGGAGCACCTTCGGTTCTCCCCCGCGGGCCCCCTCTCCGACATCTTTCGGCGGCGGCGTTGGCGGCTCGCGCTGTCCGGCCGATCGCACCGAGGCCCGGCTGCTGCGGAGGGCCTGTGTGGCCGCGACCGCCATGTCGGTCGCGACGGCGATTGCAAAGCTCTAGCCGACGCACGTCTTTCGAGCTTGGTGCGGGCCTGGTATTGACCACCGAGCTTTCCAAGACCAGGCCCGCCACACACAGACTCGCGCTGCCCCGGCACTCCTTCCCTCTCCGGGTGGCCTGAGATCGCCTGTCCTGAAGGCGAGCCCAACTCTCGGTGGCGATCAACGAGGGAGACGAATTGCGGTGGTTGCAATTCGCACATTCCGGGTCTTAGAGTCGGCTCGGCACTCTCGACGGGAGCAGACATGCGGCGGAGATTCACCGGCTTGTGGCTCGTTGTAAGCATCGGGCTGACGATCGTTGGCAGCCAGGCATCGGCCGCGTTCGCTCACAGGGCGGCAGCAGGGCCGACGCAGAAGGTGGCGGGGCGCTTTGTCGCCGTGCAGCAGACGACCGGCAGCGGCTCGAGCGCGGGCTGCGCACACAGCGTGGGCGTCCTCTTCAAGGCCGTGCCGAAGGCTCTCTCGTACTCGATCTCCTACTGGGACGGGTACTACAAGAAGCTCGAGTCGACCGGCGTCTCCGGTCAGTTCACCCAGAACCCGCTCGTCCCCAAAGGCGACGTATACGCATCGATCACCGGCGGCAACTACGCCGGGCCCTGCACGACCCCGGACGGGGACAACGCCGAGTTGAGATCGCGCTTCGACAAGAGCCCGAGCGTGGTCGCGAACTTGCCGGCGCCACCGTGGTCGGCAGCGAAGTGCCTTGCCACCTACCACACGGAAGAGCTCCAGCGCGGGATTCTCTGGAACCAGCCGGGCTTCCATCCCAACCCGGGCCAGGCGGCGATGCAACGCGAGCTCAAGGCCTCGCTTCAGGTCGACGGCTGCAAGCTCACCTGAGCTACGGCGACGGCGACGGCGCTCGCAGCGCTTACAGGTCGCGGCGCTGGGCTGCGCGTGCCTACCATGCCGCGGGATGATCCTCAGGCAGCACTACCTCGGGTGCCTGGCGCACGCCTCCTACCTGATCGCCGACGAGGACGCAGGTGTTGCTGCGGTCGTCGACCCGCAGCGCGACATCGACGGCTATCTCATCGAGGCCTCCGAGCTCGGCTGCCGCATCGAGCACGTGCTCCTCACGCATCTGCACGCCGATTTCATCGCCGGTCATCTCGAGCTTCGTGATCTGGTGGGCGCCAGGATCTACCTGGGCGCCCGCGCAGCGGCGGACTACGAGTTCACGCCGCTCGCCGACGGCGATCGCGTCGAGCTCGGTCGGGTGCGCATCGAGGCGCTCGAGACGCCGGGCCATTCCCCGGAGTCGATCTCCCTCCTTGTCTTCGACGATACGTCCGGCGAGGCGGTGACGCCGTACGCCGTCCTCACAGGCGACACGCTCTTCATCGGCGACGTCGGGCGACCGGATCTCCGCGCTTCGCTCGGTTGGAGCGCCGAGGAGCTCGGCCGGATGCTGTACGACTCGATCACCACGAAGCTCCTCCCGCTGCCAGATGAGACGATCCTCTATCCGGGCCACGGCGCCGGCTCGCTCTGCGGCAAGCACCTGGGCAGCGAGACCGTCTCGACGATCGGCGTCCAGCGCCGTTACAACTACGCGCTCCAACCGATGAGCCGCGACGAGTTCGTGAGCGTCGTCACGGCCGATCAGCCCGACACGCCGGCGTACTTCACCTACGACGCGGTGTTGAACTCGAAGGAGCGCCCGACCCTCGACGAGGCGCTGGCCGTCGAGCTCACACCTCTCACGCTCGACCAGGCCCTCGGGCTCAAGGCCGGCGGGGCGCAGCTCCTCGACGCGCGGACGGGCGTCGATTTTGCGGGCGCGCATCTCGCGGGCAGCCTCAACATCGGCCTCGACGGGAGCTACGCGACGTGGGCCGGCACCTTGCTCGACCACGAAAAGCCGATCGTGATCGTGGTCGACCCCGGACGCCAGGAAGAGGCGGCGATTCGCCTCGGCCGGATCGGCTTCGACAATGTCTCCGGCTATCTCGAAGGCGGGATGCTCGCCCTCGAGCGGCATCCCGAGCTCGTGGAGCGCCTCGAGCGCATCACCGCCCCGACGCTCGCCGAGCAGCTCGAAGAGCCAGAGCCTCCGCTCGTCCTCGATGTCCGCGCCGAGTCCGAGACGGCGGAGGGCACGATCGCCGGCAGCCTCAACATCCCGCTGACCCGGCTGCCCGAGCGTCTCGGGGAGCTACCGCGCGACCGCGCGATCGTCGTGCACTGCTCCAGCGGCTACCGCTCGTCGATCGCGGCGAGCCTGCTCGCGCAGCGAGGGTTCGAGCACGTGTCGGATCTGGTCGGCGGCCTCGCGGCCGGCCTCATCCGTGCGTGAGCTCGACGAGCTTCATCACCGTGTTCCAGTTGCGGGCCGTGCCGGCGAGCCCGAGTCGCCGCTCGAAGTAGTCGAGCGTCAGCTTCGACCTTCCGGAGCCGTTCGGGTAGCGCAGGTAGATCGTGCTCCCGGCGAGTGAGAACTCGTCCCCGGGCGACCGGTCCGGGTCGAGAGCCTCTGCCGCCGCCTTCTCCGGCCGGCCCGAGAGAAAGACGGCATGGAGCTTCGATGTCTCTGTGCGAGGGAGAAACGGGTTGCCGCTCACGACCTCCTGCAGCTCGGAGGGCGTGCGGAGAAGAACCGAGACCGGAAGCCCGAACCGCGATTCGATCGCCGCCTCCAGCGCCGATGCGACCCGGGCCGCCTCGGGTTCGGCGCTGCGGAAGACGACGTTGCCGCTCTGAATGTACGAGACGACATCCGCGTGGCCGAGACCGGTGAAGAGCTCGCACAGTTCGCCCATCGGGATCGTGTTCTTCCCGCCCACGTTGACCCCGCGCAAGAGTGCGGCGAAGATCCCTTCCGCCGCCGGGCGGCCTTCGCTCACGCCCGGCTCCAGCTCCAGCTCCGGACGGCTCCCCAGATCGAGACGTGCCCGTAGCTGCAGGCGTTGACCTGCTTTGCCCGCAGCTCGAGCAGCGAAAGCAGGTGCGACGTGGCCCGGAACGGATCGGCCAGCAGCTTCCCTCCGGCGAGAGGAAGAGCCGCGATCACGACCCCGTCGACCTCCGCCACGATGTGCCGGCCGATCGGTGCCGTCCTGCCCTCCAGCTGGGCCAGCCGCTCGATCGCCGCGTCGTCACTTACGCAGCAGAGCCTGAGCAAGACGTTGTCCACGGGCTCCGGCACGCTGACGCTGCCAGAGCCGGAGGCGTACCTCGTGCGCCGCTCGAGCTCGCGCCGGCGGTCGTTCAAGAGTTGCTGCAGGAAATCCGGGTGCATCATCGCTCCTCCTTGTCTCAAACGTGCTCTCGCCTGAGCCCTCCCGCACGGCTCATAACCTGTGTTAGGATCTTACCGGTTACGTAACCTCTAAAGCAAGTTAGGAGGTTAGAAATTTCTTGAGTGACACCGAGCTGATCAGGGATTTTGTGAATACGAGAGAGCTCCTCGAGAACGTCGAGGAGCTTGCAAGCCCCGCTGCTCTCGAGACGTGGCTTCAAGCACACGAGCTGCTCCGGGAGCGCGTCGCCGCGACACCTGCCGAGCTGAGGCAGGCCCTGAAGCTCAGGGAGGCGCTGCGGCAGATCCTGCTCGCCAATACGGGCCTCGAGATCGACACTCACGAGCACTTCGAGGTCGTTGACGAGGTTGCGCGGACGGCGAGGATCGAGCTCTGCTTCGAGGAGTGCGCAGGTGACCTTGCTCCCGCCGCCGGTGGCATGCCGGCCGCGCTCGGACGGCTCGTGATCGCGATCCATCGCGCGATGGCGGACGGCTCATGGGCGCGGCTGAAGGCGTGCCGGGCCACCGACTGCGAGTGGGCGTTCATCGATACCGCGCGCAATCACTCCCGGTCGTGGTGCTCGATGAGCTCCTGCGGGAATCGCGAGAAGGCGCGCCAATACCGCGAGCGTCACCGGGTGAGCCGGGAGCCGAGCTCGAGCTCGAGGTAACGCGTTCCCGGCACCGGGTTGTAGGCGTACGGTTCGATCTCGCGAAACCCGAGCTCGCGGTACAGTCGCTGCGCGGTCGACATCTCGGGCGTCGTGTCGAGCCGTAACCGCGCGTGCCCGAGCTCGCGGGCGAGCGCGATCGCGGCCTCGGTGAGCAGCCGGCCAAGGCCAAGCCCCCTGTGGGAAGGGCGGACGTAGAGGCGCTTCAGCTCGGCCGTCCCCGGTTCCAGGGTGCGCACCGCGACGCAGCCTGCGAGCTCGCCGTCGACGGAGGCGACGAGCACGCCGCCGGTGGGCGGGGCATAAGGCCCGGGCAGGGCTGCGAGCTCCCGTTCGAAGTCCTGGAAGCCCAGGTCGAAGGAGAGCGAAGCCGCGTACTCGCGAATGAGGACTCGCACGTCCTCGACAGAAGGCTCGCGGTCGATGTGGATGGCCACCATCCGATCCTCGCACGCCCGGTTGCCGTGGGAAAGGCCTTCCGTGCCGCTCTCCGGTCATCTGTGACTGATCTGTTGCAAAGCACGGAGCGCTCGCTTGCTATCGTTGTCGAAACAGACAACAAGGAGGTAGGAACGATGTTCGATCAGCTCACGACCGAGCTTCTCGATCTTCATGTGAGTGTCAAGGGGCGGCGCGGCAGCGCATTCGCACTGCTCCTCTCGTGCTGTAGCTGCTGCTCCTCCTGCGGGTCGCGCGCGGGCGACGACTGATTGATCTCGACGCCGCTCCGTCCGCTGCTCGCCCCGTGGTACCGGCTGGTGCCCGACGGCGATCGCCTGCTTCTCGAGCACGCGCGCACCGTCGTCGTGCTCGAAGGAGCCGCCGTCCGGAGCTTCGTGCCGGCGCTCCTTGCGCTGCTCGACGGCTCCAGGACGGTGGACGAGCTTGCGGCTGCCCTGGGCGAGTCGACCCGTCCGGCTCTCGAGGAGACGCTCGCTCGCCTCTCGGCGCAGGGCCTCTTGTTCGAGGGTCCTTCCCCGACAGGCGTCCCGGCGACGGTCCCGGCGCTGGCGGCGGCGTACGGGCTCGCCCCGGCGGTCGTTGCCGACCGGCTCGCCGCACTGAGGATCGGTGTCGTAGGCGGCTCGTCTCTCGGCTCCCGCGCGGTGCGGGCCCTCGAGGCTGCAGGAGTGCGGTCAGCGGTCGCCCGGATCGCACCCCAGGCAGCCCCCAGTGTCGAGTTCGCGCTCGTAACGCCCGCGGCGGGGGAGGTCTCCCTCCTTCCCGAGTGGAACCGCGCGGCGCTCGAGTCGGGCACGTGCTGGATCGGGCTGCGACCGTTCGACGGGCTCGCACTCACGATCGGGCCGCTCGTGGTACCGGGGGAGTCGTGCTGCTACGAGTGCCTGCGGCTCCGCCTTGCCTCTCACCTCGAGTACGGGGGTGAGCTCGCCCTGATCGAGGGTCGGCCTGCGGCGACTGCCTGCAGCCCGGCGCTCGAGCTCGTAGCGGTCGGGATTCTCGCCCAGCTCGCGCTCGATTGGGTGATCGGCCACGATCCGGCGCTGCCCGGCACGATGCACCTCCTCGAGGCAAGGCCCACGATCGGCCTCAGCAGGCACGCCGTTCTCCGTGTGCCCCGATGCTCGGCATGCTCATCGGTGGAACGCGTGGCCTCCCGGTTGCCGTGGCATGCGGCCGAGGCGGATCGCGGAGTCGCGGCGTGAGCCAACTACTCCCGCCCTCGTTGCAAGCGGCCGTGTCGCCCTACACGGGAATCGTGAGGGCCGTGGAGGAATGTCTCTGCCCGACGACCGAACCGCGGCTCTTTCGGGCTGCGTGCGAGACCGGCACGGGAGACTGGCTCCTGGGCACGGGCCTCGAGCATCTCTCCGGCCTCGGAGGGATCGGTCGCACTCGTCAAGCTGCTGCCGCCGCAGCCGTGGGCGAGGCGGTCGAGCGCTACTCCGCAACCTACGTGCCCGAGCACCGTCTCGTAGCGGCATCCGCGGCCGAGCTCGGGGAAAGCGCGATCCGCCCTGACCGATTCGCCCTGTTCTCGGAGCGTCAGCATCGACAACGCGGATTCGAGTTCAGGCGCTTCCTGGAGGACACGCGGGTCCTCTGGGTAGACGGCGTCGAGCTTGCAACGGGCAGGCAGGTCCATGCGCCTGCCGAGCTCGTGTTCCTGGGGCCGGCCCGCCTCAACGGGGCGGCGCCCATCGGCTACTCGACCAGTAGCGGGCTTGCCTGCGGCGATTCCTTCCAGGAAGCGGTCGAGCGTGCGCTCCTCGAGGTGCTCGAACGCGATGCCTTCATGCTCGTCTGGGCGAATCGTCTCTCCCTGCCTCTCCTCGACGGGCAGGGAAGCGAGGCGATCGAACGCGACACGAGGGTGTTCGACACGGCAGGGCTCCGGTATACGGCGGTCGACCTGTCCTCGTTTCACCGACTCCCGACCGTGCTCGGCGTCGTGCGAGCGCCGAGGGGAGTCGCCGGTGCGGTGGGTGTCGGCGCAGCCGCTGCCGCCACGATCGAAGAGGCGTGGTGGAAGGCCCTGGCCGAGGCGTTCGCGACGCGTGCGGCCGGCGCCACGCTCTCCTTGCTTGCCGGCGAGCTCGACGGAGGGGTCGCCGGTCGATCGATCCGCTCGTTCGAGGAGCACATTCGCCACTACGCACAGCACGAAAACGCTGCCTCGGTCGCCTTCCTCGATGCAAGCCCCGTCCGTTCCCCCGTGGCCACGGTCGGTCCGCTCGAGGGAACAGACGCTCCCGAGCGGATCGCGGCTCTCTGCCGGCGCGTGGAAAGGGCGGGCTCGGCGGCGTACGCGTTCGACGTCACCTCGCCGGACGTCGGCGCGCTCGGTCTCATGGTGACCCGAGTGCTGACGCCGGGGCTCTGCTCGCTCGACGTGCTCCACGAGGCTCGCTTTCTCGGCGGGACGCGTCTCTACCACGCCGCCGCTGCGATCGGGGCTCGGCACGGCGTCCTCGAGGAGCTCGATGTCAATCCCGACCCACACCCGTTTCCTTGAGCGGCGTGACGCCCACGCCGGACTTCGCCTCCCTGGTGTACGGCCCGGCCGGAGTGGGGCCGGACGATCCGGCCGAGGCTTTCCACGAGGCATCGCGCCTGTACCCCCGCGTCACGCCGCTGCGCCTCGACGTGCTGGCTGACCTCTCCGGCGGCGGCGAGCTCGCGACGACGGTCGCCCGGGCGGGTCTTCTGCACGACCACCGGTCGTCGATCGAGCTGCCGGCGGCGATTCGGCTGCGCGGATCGCTCGAGGACGCAGTCCGTCGACGCCGGTCGAGGACGCCTCAGCCGTCGCGGCCGCTTCAGCTCGTGGAGCTCGGGACATTGCTCGCCTCGGCCTACGCCCGCATGACCCCTCGTTCTCTGTCTCGTCCCGTCCCGTCCGCCGGTGCCCTCTACCCGCTCGAGGTCTACGTGGCTGCGCTCTCCGTGAATGGGCTCACGCGGGGCGCCTACCACTTCCATCCGTTCCGACATCGGCTCGCGCGGCTGGGCCCGCTGGCATGGAGTGACCTGCAGGCGGCCCTCGTCGATGCTGCCGTACTCGACCACGCTGCCGCCGTCCTGATAATCACTGCGACCTTCTGGCGCTCACGGTTCAAGTACGGTCAGCGCGGCTACCGGTTCGCGCTCCTCGAGGCCGGTCACGTCGGGCAGAGCCTCGTGTTGGCCGCCGCGGAGCTCGACCTCCAGGCGCTCCCGCTCGGGGGCTTCTACGACCGGCGACTCGATGCGATCGTCGGAGCCGACGGCCTCGACGAGGCGACGGTTCACGCTGTCGTTCTCGGTGGCCAGCGGTGAGAATCGTGCATCAGCTGTGGCTGCGCGTCGGCCTCGAGCTTTCGACAGCCGTCGCGTTCCTCGCCGTCGCCTCTCCGCCGGGGCCCGTCGCGAGTCACGCTGCGCTCAGGACACTCGCAGCGAGCGCGACCTACTCCCTGCTTCCGGTTGCAGTCGTCCGTGCTGGCGTTCGGGCGAGGGCAGTCGATCGCGCCTGGCTACGTCCTGCGCTCTCTCGAGCCGGGCTCCTGGGCCTGCTCGCAGCGTGCGAGGAGATCACGTGGCGGCGGGTCGTGCTCGGCGAGGCGCTCCGCTGGGGAGCTCTGGCTGCCTGGGCGGCCAGCGCTCTCGGCTTCGCTCTCGGCCACAGGGGGCGGCCCGGCCGGCAGCTCGCCACCGGGGCGGCCTTCGGAGGCCTCTACCTCGCAACCGGGGCCTTGACGGTGCCCATCTGCGCGCACTGGTCGTACAACCTCCTTCTCCCGTTCCCTACGACTCGCAACCCTCGGCTCCGGCGCCAACCATGAACGCCGCAGAGTTGCTCAATGTGACCAAGCGATTCGGTCCCGCGACTGCGCTCGACGACGTGTCGCTGTCGGTCGCCCCTGGAAGCGTGACGGCGCTTCTCGGGCCAAACGGCGCAGGCAAGTCGACTGCCATCGCGCTCCTTCTCGGTCTCCGTCGCCCCGACCGCGGTGCCGCACTGCTGTTCGGTCGCAACCCGACGGACCGGGCAGCGCGGAACGTCCTCGGCGCGATGCTTCAGGAGACCGCCTTCCCGGCTACGCTGCGTGTCCGAGAGCTGATCGCGCTCGTCCGGCGCCACTATTCGACCCCACTTCCGGCGACGGCGATCTTGGCCCGATTCGGGCTGGAGTCGCTGGCCTCTCGGCAGGTCGGGGGCCTTTCGGTAGGCGAGCGGCGGCGCGTCGGAGTCGCGCTTGCTTTCGCCGGCAACCCGATGCTCGTGGTCCTCGACGAGCCGACCACCGGGCTCGACGGGGAGGCTCGGCGCGCGGTTTGGGGGGCGATCCGTGACCAGTGCGAGCGGGGCGGAGCGGCTCTGATCTGCACGCATCATCTCGAGGAGGCCGACGCGCTCGCAGATCGGGTCATCCAGATCGAGCGGGGGCGAGTCGTCATACAGGGCGCCGTTCGCGAGCTCAAGGCCGGGGCAGGCCGTACCGTCGTCCGGTTTCGGGTCGGGGCCGGAGCCGTTCCGGCTGGGGCAGTCCGTGAGGGCTCGTTCGCCTTGCTCTTCGTCACCGACCCGGCGGGGACCATCGACAACCTGATCGGAGCCGGGCTTGCCCTGGAGGATCTCGAGGTTCGCCCTCTCACCCTCGCGGAGGCCCTCTCGAGCCGTGAGGTGCCCTCGTGAGCGATCGCAGCCTCGCCCTGTCCCTCGTCCACGCCCGAGCGAGCGTGGTCGAGCTGTGCCGGTATCCCGCCTATCTCGTGCCGACGATGCTCGTGCCCTCGGTGTTCTTCCTGTTCTTCATCGCCCCTGGCTCTGCGCAGGCGGCGACGGTGCGAATGGCGACGTTCGCCGGCTTCGCCGCGATCGGTGTCGCGTTCTTCCAGTTCGGCGTCGGGATCGCAGTCGACCGCGGCTCGCCCTGGGAGGCCTATCTGCGCACGCTCCCGGTCGGGCCGGTGACGCGGCTTGGTGCGCGGGTGATGTCGGCGCTGCTCTTTGCTTGCGCGGCTGCAGGGCTGCTCGTCGCGGTCGCCGTGACGGCAACCGACGCCACCCTGCCTGCGGCGGGGTGGCTCGAGCTGTCCGCGGCGCTGCTCGCGGGCACTGCCCCGTTCGCGCTGCTCGGGATCGCACTCGGCTACTGGTCGCCGGTCAAGGGTGCGCTGCCGATCGCAAATCTCCTCTACCTCGTGCTCTCCTACGCCGGAGGGCTCTGGATTCGACCCGGCGGCTTGCCCCATCCCGTCGGCGCGCTGTCGCGGCTCCTTCCGACCCGGGCACTCGCCGACGCCCTCGCCTCGATCGCGCTCCAGGATCGGTTCGACTGGCGCGACTGGCTCGCACTCGCGACCTTCGGTGGCCTGTTCGCACTCGCGGCGGTCGCTGGCTACCGGCGAGACGAAGGAAGGCGGTTTGCGTGAGCTGGACGAGGTCTGGGAAGAAACTGGTCAAAGCCTCCGCCGGGTGCCGTACACTTGTCGCTCTTGGCTCTCTGGGAACTGGTCTTCATGCTCGTGATCCTCAAGATCCCGGTGCTCTATGTCGGGTGGGTCGTCTGGTGGGCCGTGAAAGCGGAGCCGGAGCTCGGAACCGAGGGAGGCACCGATGGGGTCAACTGGAGGCCCTGGCGGCGCCCGCCGAGCGGCCCGTCCACGCGTCCGCACCGTGGCGGCCCGCTTCGCACGCCCGCCCGCGCCGGGAGAAGTGCCGCACGCCGGAGCGCGCATGTGGGAGGATTGGCGGCGCACACTGAACGCCGGGTCGAAGGGAGCACTGTTGTGAAGGGGAGCACTGTCGTCAGCGGAACTGCAATGTCGAGGAGCGCATCGTGAGCGGATCGAGCGGCACGGGTTCGAGTGGTGCGGCAACGGCATCGATCACGCTGATCGTGCTCGGCCTCGTGGCGGCGGCAGTCGACATCTTCTTCAGGCCTTTCATCTTTACGCCGGTCGCGGCGATCTTGGTGCTGATCGGGATCGGGATCAGCGACAAGTACCGGCGCTTCGGCGTCGGCGCGGCAGTTGTCGTCTCGACGTGCTTCATCATCGGCGCCACAGTCGCCGTCTGGAGCTCGCGGGCCCTCTACTAGCGGTTCGCGTAGCCAACGAGACGAGGAAGATCCCGACAACCGCGGCCCTTTACCGTTTGCGGTTTCTGCCGACTATGTGCGAGATGACCCGAGCTGCGCTTTCTCGCCGGGAATGGTCTCCCGGTCGGCAACAGTCTCAGAGCAACCACCGCGAGCTCCCGTTTCTGCGCGTGCCGCAGGAGGATGGGGGTTGCTACAAAAGAAGTCACAGCTATGCATGACGTCGACGGCGCAAATGCCGGCTACGCGCGTCTGCTGCTCGAGGAGTATCTCGACAACCCCGAGTCAGTACCCGCCGAATGGCGCGCACTCTTCGAGAACGGCGACTCCGCCGCTCTTCTGGCGCTGCCCGGCCTGAGCCGGCTCCTCGGGAAGCTCAACGGCGTCTCCGCCGCCCCGGCCGAGAGCAACGGCAACGGCGCGGAGCCACGTGCCGCCACGACGAGCTCGCCCACCGCGATCGCGTCCGCCGCTCCCGACGGGCCGGCAGAGACCTCGATCGTGCCGCTCGAGCTGGCACCCCCGGTAGGCGAATCGCAGACGCTCGCATGGTCGGGTAACGGGGCTTCCGCGACGTCCGCGCCGCCCTCCGCTGCAGCACCGCCCCCCAACGCAGCGCCCGCCTCGACACCCGAGGTGGACAAGGAGCTGATCGGCGGCGTCGCGGCCGCGATGGCCCTCGTCAAGGCGCATCGCATGCACGGGCACCTGGCTGCCCGTCTCGACCCGCTCGGCTCGGAGCCGATCGGCGATCCGGCGCTCGACCCGCTTCGGCTCGAGCCGAAGCTCACGCCCGAGCTGCAGGCGCGCATCCCCACGTCCGTCCTCCGCGTCCATGTCGCGGGCGAGTCGCTCGCCGAGGCTCTGCCGCACCTCCAGGAGACCTACTGCGGCTCGATGGCCTACGAGATGGAGCACATCTCCGAGCACGAGCAGCGCGTCTGGCTGCGCAAGGCGATCGAGTCCGGCCGTTTCCGAGGGCCGCTCGACAGCGAGCAGCGCCGTGCCCTCTACGTACGCCTGTGCGAGACCGAGGGGATGGAGCGCTACCTCCGCCGTGCGTTCCTGGGACAGAAGCAGTTCTCCCTCGAGGGCCTCGACGTCCTGATCCCGATGCTCGACGAGTCGATCGAGCTGGCCGCCGCCGCCGGCGCGCGCGAGGTCGTGATCGGCATGGCCCACCGCGGACGGCTCAACGTCCTCGCCCACACGATCGGCATGCAATACGAGCAGATCCTGCGCGAATTCGAGGGCGAGCGCGCGCTCGACGCGGTCGCCGCGGACGCCGAAGGTGGGACGGGCGACGTCAAGTACCACCTCGGTGCCGAGGGTGTCCGGACCACCTCGACCGGCCCGATCGCCGTCACCCTCGCCGCCAACCCGAGCCACCTCGAAGCCGTCGATCCCGTCGTCGAAGGGATGACGCGCGCGGTCCAGACCGACCGTTCCTCGCGCGATGGCGCTCACGAGCCTTCCGCTGCGATGCCGATCCTGCTTCACGGCGACGCCGCCTTCGCCGGGCAGGGCGTCGTCGCGGAGTCGTTCAACCTCTATGCACTCGAGGGATACTCGACCGGCGGCACGCTCCACGTGATCACCAACAACCAGGTCGGGTTCACGACCGATCCCGCCCAGGGCCGTTCGACCCGCTACTCCTCCGACCTCGCGAAGGGCTTCGACACCCCGATCGCCCACGTCAACGCCGACGATCCGGAGGCGGCGATCGCTGCGGTCCGCCTCTCGCTCGCGTATCGGGCCCGCTTCGGGCACGACGTCGTCATCGATCTCGTCGGCTATCGGCGCTTCGGGCACAACGAGCAGGACGAGCCCGCTTACACCCAGCCGCTGATGGCGCAGCAGATCGAGAGCCACCCGACCGTGCGCGAGCTCTACGGAGCCCGTCTCGTCGAGGAGGGCGTCCTCACCGCCGACGAGGTGGAGCAGATGTCGAAGGAGGTCGACGGCCGCCTCCGGGAGGCCCACGACCGCCTGCGGGCGTCCTTCGGGCACGACGTTCCCGCCAAGTCCCACGACGAGCAGGTTCCGCGGGAAGGAGCAGCCACCGTCGAGACGAGGGTCGGCGGCAAGCGGCTCCGCAAGCTCACCAAGCAGCTCACGCGCACCACGGAGGGATTCACCGTCAACCCGAAGCTCGCGAAGCAGCTCGAACGGCGCCGGGCCGCGATCGACGAGGGCGGCATCGACTGGGGCCATGCCGAGTCGCTCGCGTTCGCCTCGCTCCTGCTCGAGGGGATTCCGATCCGCCTCACCGGTCAGGACACCGAGCGTGGCACGTTCTCGCATCGCCACCTCGTGCTCCACGATGCGGTCACCGGGGAGATCGAGGTCCCGATGCAGAGGCTCGACGAGCCGAAGGCGTCGTTCGAGGTCTACAACTCGCCGCTTTCGGAGTATGCCTGCGTCGGGTTCGAGTACGGCTACTCGACCGCAGCCCCCGACGCGCTCGTACTCTGGGAGGCGCAATTCGGTGACTTCGCCAACGGCGCGCAGACGATCATCGACCAGTTCATCTCGAGTGGCCTCGCCAAGTGGAAGCAGACCTCGAGGCTGACGCTCCTCCTGCCGCACGGCTACGAGGGCAGCGGTCCCGAGCACTCCAGTGCGCGCCTGGAGCGGTTCTTGCAGCTCACCGCGCAGGAGAACATCCGGATCGCGAATTGCACCACCGCCGCGCAGTACTTCCATCTCCTCCGGCGCCAGGCGCTCGACCCGAACGCGCGGCCCCTCGTCGTGATGACCCCGAAGGGCCTGCTTCGGCTCAGGAGCGCCGCCTCGAGCCTCGACGACCTCTCGCACGGGACCTTCCAGCCGATCCTCGACGCGGTTGGCGTCGAGGACAAGGCGGAGATCAGGCGCCTCGTGATCTGCACCGGCAAGATCTACTACGACATCGTCGGCAACGAGGCGGCGCAGGAGGCCGAGGGGATCGCGGTCGCCCGCCTGGAGCAGCTCTACCCGTTCCCGGTCGCCGCGGCCCGCGAGCTGATCCGGTCGTACCCGGCGCTCGACGAGATCGTCTGGGCGCAGGAGGAGCCCCAGAACATGGGTGCCTGGCGCACGATCCGCCACCGTCTCGAGGAGGCAGCGGCGGGCGTGCCCGTCCGCTACGAAGGTCGCGCCTGGCGGGCAAGCACCGCCGAGGGCTACCCGACGACGCACACGATCGAGCAGGACCGGATCGCGCTCGCCGTCCTGACCCGGTAGCGCTAGCGCGATCCGCGGCGGGCCTGGACGGCCCGCTTCACGAGCTTCGGGCCGTGGCGGCGCGCGAGCGAATAGAGCTGCCGCCGGCGTTTCGCCGGGAGCCGGCGCCACATGTCGAATGCGAGCATCGCCATCCCGACGGCCTGGCGTACGCCTTTCACCCGTGCGTGCGGACGTGCCATGCCGGGATTGTCCCCGTCGCGCTCCCGGTTGTAAACCCGTCGAAGGGAGTTAGACTTCTCCGTGCATGGCGTTCGACCAGGAGGAAGCAATGCCCGTCGACACGACGTCGCTCTTCGCCACCGTCATCCAGGAGCACCTCGAGCTTCGCCGCCGCAACGCAGCGCTCGAGCACGAGATGCCGCTCGAGAAGTACATGCCGGATGACCCGTTCCAGAACCATCCGCTCTTCAAGACCGAGGAGCAGGCGAGAGTCGAGGACACGATGGACGGCTCCCAGCAGTCGATCGTCGACGAGCCCACGTCTCTGGACTGGCCGACGCTCGAGCCGGCCCCCGTCGAGGAGAAGACCGAGGAGGCTGTCGACGAAGAGGCCGACCCGGCCTCCGACGAGGGCCTCTGGTCGCGCTCGCGCGACTTCGACTGGGGCGACTGACCCCGCCCCGCTCGGCGGGCTGCCTCGCTAGAACTCGAACCAAAATGAGCGTCGTTCCCGGCCCGCTCGGATCGTCCTCCGGCTCGAGACACGGACGCTTCGCGTCCGCGCCTCGAGCCTCCGGCGACCTGGATCCCGCTCAAACATGCGGGATCCAGGGCTTCGCGGGTTGAACGGCCGCCTCTCGGTCAGGCAACCAGCCTGGCCTGCGAGCCGGCCGTCCCACCCGCTCGCTCCGAGCGAACCGGGAAGGGACGCTCGTTTTGGATCGAGTTCTTAGGACGCTCCTCGCTCGATACCCTGGCCGGCAGCGATGGCGGAGCTGAAGACCTGGGATGCCTACACGCCGACAGGCGATCAGCCTGCGGCGATCGAGACGATCGCGGACGGTCTCCTCGCAGGCGAGCGCTACCAGACGCTGCTCGGCGCCACGGGCACCGGCAAGACGGCGACGATGGCCTGGATCATCGAGAAGGTCGGCCGGCCGGCGCTCGTGATCGCCCACAACAAGACGCTCGCCGCGCAGCTCTGCAACGAGTTCCGCGAGTTCTTCCCGACGAACGCCGTCGAGTACTTCGTCTCCTACTACGACTACTACCAACCCGAGGCCTACGTTCCCCAGGCCGACCTGTACATCGAGAAGGACAGCTCGCGCAACGACGACATCGACCGGTTGCGCCACGCCGCCACCTCGAACCTGCTCTCACGCCGAGACGTCGTGATCGTGGCCTCCGTCTCGTGCATCTACGGGCTCGGCTCGCCCGAGGAGTACGAGAAGAAGGTCGTCTTCCTGAACGTGGGGGAAGAGCAGGACCGGGACGATGTCCTCCGCAAGCTCGTCGACATCCAGTACGCCCGCAACGACACGCTGCTCGGCCGCGGTCGCTTCCGGGTCAAGGGCGACGTGCTCGAGATCCAGCCCGCCTACTCGGAGACCGCCCACCGGATCTCCTTCTTCGGAGACGAGATCGAGGCGATCACCCACTTCGATCCACTCACGGGCGAGGTGCTGTCGCGCCTCGACTCGATCACCGTCTTCCCGGCCACGCAATACGTCACCTCGAAGCCGACGATCGAGCGCGCCGCAGTGGAGATCCGTGAGGAGCTCACCGCCCAGGTCAAGCAGTTCGAGGCCGACGGCCGGATGCTCGAAGCGCACCGGATCCGGCAGCGCACCGAGTACGACCTGGAGATGATGCAGGAGCTCGGGTTCTGCAACGGGATCGAGAACTACTCGCGGATCCTCGACGGCCGGCCGCCCGGCTCGGCCCCGCACACGCTCCTCGACTACTTCCCGTCCGACTTCGTCGTGTTCGTCGACGAGTCGCACCAGACGGTGCCGCAGATCGGCGGCATGTACGAGGGAGACCGCTCGCGCAAGCAGACGCTCGTCGACTTCGGCTTCCGGCTTCCCTCCGCGCTCGACAACCGCCCGCTGCGCTTCGACGAGTTCCTCGCCAAGGTGCCGCAGCTCGTGATGGTCTCGGCGACGCCGGGAGCATGGGAGCTGCGCAACTCGACACGGGTCGCCGAGCAGCTGATCCGCCCGACGGGCATCGTCGACCCCGAGGTCGAGCTCCGCCCGACCCGGAACCAGATCGACGACCTGCTGAACGAGATCCGGCAGCGTGAGGAGCAGAACGAGCGTACGCTCGTCACCACCCTGACGAAGAAGATGGCCGAGGACCTCACCGACTACCTCCTCGAGGCGGGCGTCAAGGCCCGGTACCTCCACTCCGAGATCGACACCCTCGAGCGGATCCAGATCATCCGGGACCTCCGCCTCGGCGAGTACGACGTCCTGGTCGGCGTCAACCTCCTCCGCGAGGGCCTCGACCTGCCCGAGGTGTCGCTCGTCGCGATCCTCGACGCCGACAAGGAAGGGTTCCTGCGCGGCCAGACGGCGCTGATCCAGACGATCGGCCGGGCGGCCCGCAACGTCAACGGGCGGGTGCTGATGTACGCCGACAAGCACACCGAGGCGATCAAGTTCGCCCTCGACGAGACCGGGCGGCGGCGCGCGAAGCAGCTCGCCTACAACGAGGAGCACGGGATCACGCCGGCGTCGATCTCCAAGGGCGTCTCCGACATCGCCGAGTTCCTGATGCTCGAGTCGCCGAACGTGCCGAAGCGGTCGCGCCGTGGCCGCAAGGTGGAGGGGATGGACCGTTCCGAGCTCGAGAAGCTCGTGATCACGCTCGAGGAGGAGATGAAGACCGCCGCGGACGAGCTTCGCTTCGAGTACGCGGCCAAGCTCCGGGACGAGATCAAGGACCTCCGCCGGGAGCTCCTCGCCGCCGACGCTGCGGCCCGTAGCACCGACGTCGCCGGTGTGACCGAGGTGACCGGATGACCGTGGGCAGGACTCGAGCCCAGGCAAACCGAAAGAGGCGAGAATGCTAGGGCGCATCATCGGGCTCGTCATCGCCGGCCTCATCATCGGAGGTCTCGGCCGCCTCGTTCGCCCTGGGCCGGACCCGATGCCGATCTGGCTCACGATCGTGATCGGCATCGTCGCTGCGATCGTCGCCGGCATCCTCATCAGCGGCGTCCTCGGCTTCATCCTCGCCGTGGCCATTGCCGCCCTGCTCGTCGGCGCGGTCGGCGCCGGCTACAGCAGCCGCTCGGGCCGCTAGGCCCCACCCACCGCCGTTGGGCCGTGGCTCCTCGGGGCGTGGACGGGGGTCTGACACCGCCGTTGGGACGCGCCCCGCTTGGGCCCGGCCCGCGGGGGGCTAGGGGTTGCGCGGGAACGTGCGCGTGGCGGCGAGCTGCCAGTCGGTCGCCCGCCAGACGTGCGTCTCGGTCGTGAGCGTGTGCTCGTCGGCGCGATGCACGAGCGCGCCCCGCACCTCGTAGCGGCGGCCGGGGCGCGGCCGCCCGAGCCCGGGTGCGGTCACGAGCACGCAGCTTCGTGAGCCGTCGGCGAGCACCTCGAACTCGCGGCGCTCGAGCGCCGTCACCTGGTGAATATGGCCGCCCACGATCAAGTCTGCTCCGGCGTCGGCGAGCCGGCCGAGGACGTGGCTCCTGCGCGCGAGCGGGAGCTTCCGCAGGCGCCAGGGCGCTCCCGCGAGGTGATGGTGAATCGCGACGACTCGAAGCGCCCCAGGCCGGGCCCGGGCGAGCTGCGCGGCAGCACGGTCGAGCGACGCCCCGCCGAGCCGGCCTCGCTGATATCCCCAGGGGTTCACGGAGTTCAAGCCGACGACCTCGAAGGTCGGGGAGGAGTACGCCGCCTCCGTCGTCTCCCAGTGCCGTTTGAACTCGCGCCACGGATGGGTAATCCGACCGGGAGAGAATGGCGGAATGTCGTGATTTCCCGGGATCACGAGGAGCGGCACCTCGAGACCCTTCAGGTAGCGCGCCGCAACCTCGTGCTCGGCGGGCGTCCCATGGTGGGTGAGGTCGCCGCTCACGACCACGAGCTCCGGCTCGATTCGCCCGATCAACGCCCCGATTCCCTGCTCGAGAGCCGGGTCGTCGAGGCCGCTTCCCGCGCCGAAATGGAGGTCGGACACGTGGAGGATGCACGATGACACCGTCGAAGCAGGCTACAGTGAGCGCCATGAAGTACGAGGGTGGCAACGAGATCTTCGACGACGTCTACCTGGGCGTCCGGGCCGGCGGCGCGCTCCGGAAGAAGCGGCGCGGCGAGCCGCTGACCGCCGAAGAGGCGGAGGCGCTCGGCCGCTGGCAGCGGCTCTCGCCGTGGCGCAAGGGCTTCGCGATCGGCGGCTTCACCGCAGGGACATTCGGCCTCGGCTTCACCCTCGGCGGCCTCGTCTTCGGGCGCTGGCGCAAGGCCTGATCGCGACCGTCTCGGATCCGGCCGCAGCCAACTATCTGCTGACCGGGGCGTCTACGATCTGGCGATGTCCGGCCTAGAGCACGCGCCGTTCCGCGGCGATGCGACCGTGGTCGAGGTCGACGACCTCCACACCGAGTTCCATCTCCGCACGGCCAACGTGAAGGCGGTCGACGGCGTCTCCTTCACGGTACGGGAAGGAGAGTGCGTCGGCCTCGTCGGCGAGTCGGGATGCGGCAAGTCGACGACCGGGCTCTCGATCATCAACCTCCTCCCGACGGTCGGTCACGTGACGGGCGGGTCGGTGCGCCTCCTCGGGCGGGAGCTCGTCGGCCTTCCGGAGGACGAGCTGCGCCAGGTTCGAGGCAACGAGGTCGCGATGATCTTCCAGGACCCGATGACGTCGCTCAACCCGACGTGGACGATCGGGCGGCAGATCGCAGAGCCGCTGCTCCTGCACCGCAGCCTGACGAAGAAGCAGGCGCGCGCCCGGGTGCTCGAGGTGCTCGGCCTCGTCGGGATGCCACGGCCCACGGAGCGGATCGACTACTACCCCCACCAGCTCTCCGGCGGGCTGCGCCAGCGTGTGATGATCGCGATCGCCCTCGCCTGCGAGCCCAGGCTGCTGATCGCCGACGAGCCCACGACGGCGCTCGACGTCACGATCCAGGGTCAGATCCTCGACCTGATCGGGACCCTGCGCCGCGAGCTGAAGATGGGGGTGGTCCTGATCACCCACGACATGGGCGTGATCGCAGCCGAGACCGATCGGGTGCTCGTCATGTACGCGGGGAAGATCGTCGAGGCCGCTTCGACCACTGGCCTCTTCTCGAAGATGCACCATCCCTACTCCGAGGCGCTGCTGGCCTCGATCCCCCGGCTCGACCAGGACCGGTCGCAGCCCCTCTACTCGATTTCCGGCGTTGCTCCTCAGCTCTCGGCCGAGATCGTCGGCTGCAGGTTCGCGCCACGCTGTCGCTATGCGACGGAGCGCTGCCGCATCGAGGAGCCCGCGCTGACGCCCAATGAGGACGGCCATCGTGCCGCTTGCTTCCACCCTGTCGACGGCCCGATGGCGACGGTGATCGCGACGACCGCGGCTGCCTTCGCCAACGGGCACCGCGACGCGGAGGTTGTCCTCGAGCTCGACCACCTCGAGAAGGAGTTCCCCGTGACTGCCGGCGCGGTGCTGCAGCGGAAGGTCGGGTCGGTGAAGGCGGTGTCCGACGTCTCGTTTCGGGTGCATCGCGGCGAGACGTTCGGCCTCGTGGGCGAGTCGGGCTGCGGCAAGACGACGATCGGCTGGCTCGTCGCCGCCCTCGAGCGCCCGACCGGAGGCGCGGTCCGGTTCGAGGGCGAGGAGCTCTCCAAGCTGCACGGGCGCGCGCTCAGGCACCGGCGCCGCGACGTCCAGCTGATGTTCCAGGACCCGTACGCCTCGCTCGACCCACGGATGAAGGTCGGCTCGGCGATCGGGGAGCCGCTCGCGGTGCAGAGCATCGGCTCGCGGAAGGAGCGTCATGCCCGGGTCGCGGAGCTCCTCGACGAGGTGGGGCTCTCGCCGCGCTCCGGCCGTCTCTACCCGCACGAGTTCTCGGGCGGCCAGCGCCAGCGGATCGGCCTCGCGCGCGCCCTGGCGCTCAACCCGAAGCTGATCGTGGCCGACGAGCCCGTCTCGGCGCTCGACGTCTCGATCCAGGCGCAGATCCTCAACCTGATGAAGTCGCTGCAGGACCGCCACGGCCTGACCTACATCTTCATCTCGCACGACCTCGCCGTGGTCAAGTACCTCGCCGACACGATCGCGGTCATGTACCTCGGCAAGCTCGTCGAGATCGGGCCGGCGGACGCGGTGTACCGCGAGACGGTGCACCCGTACACGCGCGGGCTGATCGAGACGATTCCCGTGCCCGATCCGAGCATCGCGCGCCGGCGTCGTACGGGTGTCGTGCGCGGAGAGCTCCCCTCGGCGATCGATCCTCCGTCAGGGTGCCGCTTTCGGACGCGCTGCCCGCTCGCGGCCGAGATCTGCGCGCTCGAGGAGCCGCCGCTGCGGCAGTTCGGGCCCCGCCACCGGGCGGCGTGTCACTTTCCGCTGCGGCCGCCGGTCAGCGGCGCTGCAGCCTGACCTCGAAGGCGTCGCGGAGCGCGTCGCCGACGAAGTTGAAGGCGACGACGACGAGCACGATCGCGACCCCCGCCGGGTAGATCTGCCACCAGTAGCCGTCGAGGGCGTAGTTGACGCCGTTGGCGAGCATCGAGCCCCAGTCGGTGAGGGGCGCCGGGACGCCGAGGCCGACGAAGCCGAGCGCCGCGAGGAGCAGGATCGCGTCTGCGACCTGGAAGGTGGCGTTGACGACGATCGTCCCGATCGTGTTCGGGATGATGTGGCGCAGCACGATCCGTCGCCCGCTGCCGCCCATCACGCGCACCGCCATGACGTACTCGCGCACGCGCAGCGTCAGGGTCTCACCGCGCACGAGTCGCGCCGGGGCTAACCAGGAGGTGAACCCGAGCACCCAGATCAGGAGCTCGAGCGAGGCGTGGAAGATGACCACGAGCGCGATGACGAGGAAGAGCAGCGGCACTGACAGCACAACGTCGACGATGCGCATCATCAGCGCGTCGACCCACCCGCCGAAGAAGCCGGAGATCGCGCCGTAGAGGACGCCGAGGAGAGTCGCGATGGCCGCGGCGGCGAAGCCCACCTCGAGGGAGACCTGGCCCCCGTACATGATCCGGCCGAGGACGTCGAACCCGCTGCCGTCGGTGCCGAGCAGGTGGTGGCTGTTCGGGTGGAGGTTCTGGGTCGAGAAGAGGAGCGCGGTCTGCGTGCTCGACTGGTTGGTCTGGTAGAAGGTCGGCCCCACGTAGCAGAAGAGCACGGCGAAGACGATGAAGCCCGCACCGACGACGGCGAGCTTGTTCTCGACGAAGACGCGGGCGAACTGGCGGAAGATCCCGCCTTCGGAGACGCCCTCGCCTCCCTCCGGGGCGAGAGCCGGCGTCGGGGCGACGTCGAGCTCCTCGACCAGTGTCCCGAGGCCGGTGACTGCGGCGGGCCGGCGCCTACGCATAGCGCACCCGGGGGTCGGCGACCGCGTAGAGGATGTCTGCGAGCAGCGAGCCCACGACGGTTGCGAGCGCACCGACGAACGTCGTGCCGAGGAGGAGCGGGACGTCGTTGTTGATCGCCGCATTCGTGGCCAGGAGCCCCATCCCCGGGAAGTTGAAGACCGTCTCGGTGATCAGCGCGCCTCCCACGATCCCCGGGACGGAGAGGCCGAGCAGCGTGATCAGCGGGATCAGCGCGTTGCGGAGGGCATGCCGGTAGAGGACCCGGCGGCTGCTCGCCCCCTTCGCCCGCGCCGTGCGGATGTAATCCTGGGTGATCGCATCCATCAGCGACGAGCGCATGTAGCGGGAGAAGGCGGCGATCGTGATCGCCGAGAGGGTCAGCACCGGTAGCACGAGGTCCCGCGGGTCGGAGAGGATCCCCGCGATCGAGGGCGACTGCGGCGCCTCGACGCCGAACCACTTCAGGTCGATCGCGAAGTAGAGGATGAGGAGCTGGCCGAGCAGGAAAGCCGGCATCGCATAGCCGACGAACGAGGCGCCGGTGAGCACGTAGTCGATCGGCTTGTTGCGGCGCACGACCTGGAGCACGCCGAGCGGGATCGAGATGAGCACGGCGAGGAGCGTCGAGAGGCCGACGAGGACGAGCGTCTTCGGGAGCTTCTCCTCGATCAGGGCCTGCACGGTCTGGTTCGACTTGTACGAGTAACCGAGGTTGAAGTGGAGCACGAGGTCGCGGACGTAGTTCCAGTACTGCTGCCAGATCGGCAGGTCGAAGCCGTTCTGGTGGTTGAACCTCGCAATCGTCGTGGCCGTTGCTCTCTGGCCGAGGGCCGCGCGGGCCTCACCGCCCGGCACGAGCTGCTCGAGCAGGAAGACGAGCAGCGTCACGCCGAAGACGACGACGAGCGCCTGGGCGACGCGGCGGATCAGGTACGCGATCACGGATCGAGAGGGGAGGCCGGCCGCCGGCCGTCCAGGAGACGGCCGGCGGCGTTTCTGCCACGCTACTTCGTGAAGTACCAGTTCTCCGGGTTGATCGTCAGCAGCGGGTTCTGCGGGAAGACGCCCTGAAGGTTCTTCTGCACCTCGGTGAGCGCGTACCGCTGGTTGGGCTGCCAGACGACCGGCAGGTCCTTCGTGAGGAAGTTCTCGTACCCGGCAAGCGTCGCGTCGCCGAAGTTCGTCGCCTTGATCAGCGCGTCGGCCTGCTTGTTCGAGTACGAGCCGACGTTCGAGCCTGCGCCCGACTGGAAGAGCAGCTCGCCGCTCGGATAGAAGTCCGGTGCGAAGACCCAGCCGCCGCCCCAGTTCTGGAGCTCCCAGGTGCACGACTTGCCCGAGCACGGGATCGCGGTGCCGATGACGGTGTTGAAGCTCCCCGTCGTCAGCGTGATCTTGATCCCGACCTGCTGCCACGAGGCGACCTCCGCCTGCACCAGTTCCTGCTCGGTCTGGTTGCCGCCGACGTACTGGAGCGTGAACTGCAGAGGCGTCCCGGCGGGGACACCGCACTTGGCGGCGTCCTGGCAGGTCGTGACGCCCTTCGAGTCGACCTTCCAGCCGTGCGAGGTGAGGAGGTCGGTCGCCTTCTTGACGTCATAGGCATACGGGTTCTTCGCCTCGAAGGATGTCGCGAAGGAGTTCTTCGGGAGCACAGGCACCGGCCCGTAGGTCGGGACGCCGTAGTTCTTGAAGAGCTTCTCGAGGTAGAGCGGCTGGTCGACGAGCAGCTGGAACGCCTGGCGGAAGTACAGCTGCTTGAAGATCTTGCCGGCCTGACCGCCGTCGCCCGTCGAGTTGAAGTTGTAGGGGAAGTAGTTGATCCCCCACGCGTACCACGGGTCGAGGTTGAAGTTCGAGAGCCGGGGGTTGTTCGCGCCCGGCACGGTCGGGGCCTTCGCCGACGAGGTGACGTCCTCGGACGGAAGGTAGCCGACCGTGAGCTTGCCGCCGACCAGCGCGTTGAACTCGGAGGTCTCGGAGGTGAACGGCAGCTCGACGAACTTCGAGACCGACGGCTTCACCGGGCCCGAGTAGGTCGGGTTTGGCGCGAACGTGGCCTGCCCCGAGGGGTCGAAGGCGGTCAGGTGGAACGGGCCGTCGACGACCTGCCAGAGCGGGTTGGTCGCGTAGGTCTTGAGCGAGTTGTTCGGGGCCTTCGGGTTGTCGGGGTTGAAGCCCGACTGCTGCGACAGGTACGTCCAGACTGCCGCGCACGACTTCGCCGCGGCGGAGACCGGGACGATGTCCTTGCCCGACTTCTTGGTCGTCACCGACGCGTAGCTGGCGGTGCCACAGGCATCCCCACCGGCCTTCTCGCCGTTCTTGGAGATGTCCCACGCCATCGGCATGGGCGTGATCTGCGAGAGCTCGTTGTAGGTGAACCAACCCTCGTTGGCCGGGCCCGTCAGGTTGAAGACGATCGTGGTCGCATTCGGCGCCGTTACCGACTTCAGGTCGTCGGGCATCCCGCCCGGCACGTAGGCGGCCCAGTTGAGGTACTCGACCTTGGTCATGTTCATCCAGAACACGACTTGCCGGGCGGTCACGGTCTCGCCGTTGGACCACTTGTACGGCTTGAGGTGCACCGTCACGGTCCTGGATCCGTTCGAGTAGACCGGGTTGGATGCGAGCGACAGAGACGGGTTGAGCGTCGGGTTGCTCCCGTTGCCGAACCAGTAGAGCGGGCGGTACATGAGCTGCTGGAACTGCGGGATGTTGTCGACGCTGAAGAACTGCACGTTCATGAACGGGAAGATGTAGGCCGGCGTCGCTTGCGGGGGCTCTGCCCAGTACACGGTGCCGCCCTGGGCCTTCACCAGATGTGAGCGCGTCGCCGACGACCCGGACGCGCTCGCCACCAGGGCAACCAGGACGGCCAGCGCCGCGGCGCCTAGCTTCATCCCCCCATGCCGCTTCGAGAACGTAACCATTCTGCCTCCTCCCGTCACCCGTGCAGTCGCTTCCGTCGGGTCCCAGGTTCGATCGCAAGTTCCCCGGCTCACCGGGGCTGGATTGAGGCCTTGACCCTAGCCGGTGTGACACCCCGGTAAGAAGGTCGCGGCTCGCCTCTTTCGACGTCTGCGCAGGGTCTTTCGTTAGGCCGCGCGGCGGCGGGCACGAACGTCCGTTCGCCCAGTACAATGGACGCTTCGATGGCGACCGACGAGCTCGTAGTCCACGGTGCCCGCGAGCACAATCTCAAGGACGTCACCGTCCGGCTGCCGCGGAACTCCCTGATCTGCATCACGGGGCTCTCGGGCTCCGGGAAGTCGAGCCTCGCGTTCGACACGATCTACGCGGAGGGGCAGCGGCGCTACGTCGAGTCGCTCTCGGCCTACGCGCGCCAGTTCCTCCAGATGATGGAGAAGCCGGACGTCGACTCGATCGAGGGCCTGAGCCCGGCGATCTCGATCGACCAGAAGACGACGTCCCGGAACCCGCGCTCGACGGTCGGGACCGTGACCGAGATCTACGACTACCTCCGCCTGCTCTACGCGCGGGTCGGACGGCCCCACTGCCCGATCTGCGGCAGGCCGATCGCCGGCCAGGCGGTCGACTCGATCGTCGAGCAGATCCTGGCGCTGCCCGAGGGAACGCGGTTCACGGTCAACGCCCCGGTCGTCCGCGACCGCAAGGGCGAGTTTCGCGACCTCTTCGAGAGCCTCCGCAACGAGGGCTTCACGCGCGTCAAGGTCGACGGCGAACAGCACCAACTCGAGGAGCCGCCGGCGCTCGACAAGAAGTTCAAGCACACGATCGAGGTCGTCGTCGACCGCCTCGTGATGAAGGACGACCTGCGCCTGCGGCTCACCCAGTCGGTCGAGACCGCCGTGGCGCTCGCAGAGGGCATCGTGACGGTCGACCTGATCGCAGAGTTGTCCGACGAAGACCGCCAAGCCGGTCTTCGCGAGTCGTACACGTACTCGGAGCGCTTCGCCTGTCCCGAGCACGGCGTCTCGCTGCCGGAGCTCCAGCCCCGCATCTTCTCGTTCAACGCCCCGCACGGCGCCTGCCCGCGCTGCACGGGCCTCGGGGCGCAGCAGGAGATCGACCCCGACCTGCTCGTCCCGGACCCGAGCCTCTCGATCGACGAGGGCGCGCTCGTCCCGTGGGCCGTCGGCGGCTCGAGCTTCTACGAATCGGTGATCCAGGCGATCGCCGACCGGTACGAGATCCCGACCGACGTGCCCTGGCAGGAGCTGACCGAGCGCCAGCAGAGCTACTTCCTCGATGGGACCGGCGGCGACAAGGTGTACGTCACCTACCGCAACCGGATGGGGCGGCGGCGCGCATACACGATCGCGTTCGAGGGGATCGTCACCTCGCTGCAGCGCCGGTATCGCGAGACCGACAGCTCCTCGCAGCGCGAGCGGATCGAGGAGTACATGTCGTTCCGGCCGTGCCCGGTCTGCAAGGGCGCCCGCCTCAAGCCGGAGGTGCTCGCAGTGACGGTGGGCGAGCGCAACATCCACCAGTTCACCCAGCTCTCCGTCTCGGCTGCCCTCCGCTTCCTCGACGGGCTCGCCCTGAGCCCGACCGAGGAGCTGATCGGCGCGCGCATCGTCAAGGAGATCCGCGAGCGGCTCACCTTCCTGGACAACGTCGGCGTCGGCTACCTGGCGCTCGACCGCGCTTCGGCCTCGCTCTCCGGCGGCGAGGCGCAGCGCCTCCGGCTCGCGACCCAGATCGGCTCGCAGCTCGTCGGGGTGCTCTACATCCTCGACGAGCCTTCGATCGGCCTGCACCAGCGCGACAACGACCGGCTGATCGGGACGCTCGAGCGCCTGCGCGACCTCGGCAACACGGTCGTCGTCGTCGAGCACGACGAGCAGATGATGCGGAGCTCCGACTGGCTCGTCGACATGGGCCCGGGGGCAGGCGAGCACGGAGGGTACGTCGTCGCCGAGGGGCCCGCGGCGAAGGTCGAGCGGAACCGGAAGTCGATCACCGGGCAGTTCCTCTCGGGGGCACGTGAGATCGCCGTGCCCGAGCGCCGGGACAGCGACAACGGCTCGTTCACGGTTCGCGGCGCGTCGCAGCACAACCTCAAGCACATCGACGTCGAGTTCCCGATCGGGCGGTTCATCTCCGTGACCGGCGTCTCGGGCTCGGGGAAGTCGACGCTCGTGAACGAGATCGTCTACAAGTCGCTCGCCAACCGGCTGCAGAAGGTGCGGGTGAAGCCGGGCGAGCACGAGACGGTGGAGGGGATCGAGGCGTTCGACAAGGTGATCGAGATCGACCAGCGCCCGATCGGACGCACACCGCGCTCGAACCCGGCCACCTACACCGATCTCTTCACGCACATCCGCGAGCTCTACTCCCTGACCCCCGACGCGAAGGTCCGCGGCTACAAGCCGGGCCGTTTCTCGTTCAACGTCAAGGGCGGCCGCTGCGAGACCTGCAAGGGCGACGGTCAGATCAAGATCGAGATGCACTTCCTGCCCGACGTCTACGTCCCGTGCGAGACCTGCAAGGGCCGCCGCTACAACCGCGAGACGCTCGAGGTCAGGTTCAAGGGCAAGACCATCGCCGACGTGCTCGAGATGTCGGTCGAGGAGGCCTTGCGCTTCTTCGCGAAGATCCCGAAGATCCGCCGCCGGCTCCAGACGCTGCACGACGTCGGGCTCGACTACATGACGCTCGGCCAACCGGCGACGACCCTCTCGGGAGGCGAGGCGCAGCGTGTGAAGCTCGCGGCCGAGCTCTGCAAGGTCGCGACGGGCCGGACCCTGTACATCCTCGACGAGCCGACGACCGGGTTGCACTTCGCGGACATCGAGAAGCTTCTCGAGGTGCTCCAGCGGCTCGTCGATGCGGGCAACACCGTGCTCGTGATCGAGCACAACCTCGACGTGATCAAGCAATCGGACTGGATCGTCGACCTCGGCCCCGAGGGCGGGGAGGCAGGCGGCGAGGTGATCGCGACCGGCACGCCGGAGGACGTCGCGAGTGTGGCGGGGTCGTACACCGGGCGGTTCCTGCGCCCGTTGCTCGACCGTCGCGCGGTCGTCGCGGCGTAGCCTTCCAGCGTGTCGCAGCACCAGAAGCATCTCGTCTACGTCGGCCTGGCGACGCTGATCGTCGTCCTGTTCGCCGCGGGCGTGATCATCGGCTACAACGGCCGGCACACGCCGCTCTGCAAGGACGGCAAGCCGCCTCGCCAGCAGCAGGACACCGGAATCGGCCAGGTCGAGTACCTCTGCCAGAACGGGCAGATCGTCACCAAGTGACCTGTTCGAGCTTGTAAGGGAACGTAGGCTCAGCGGCGTGCGAGACTGGTGGCTGCGAACGGTGCTCGTCCTCCAAGCGCCGCGGGCCGTCTTCGTGGCGTTGCGGGAGGACGACCCGGACGATCTCGCTGCCCGCTCCGAGCCCGTGCTCCTGATCGTCCTGCTCGCGGGCATGGCCTTCGTGCTCTCGACGCGCACCGCGGCGCAGCTCATGAACGACACGGACTACGACGGGCTCCTCGTCGCCGTCTGGGCGTTCCTTGCCGGCGGGCTCTACGGCGCCGTCGCCTACTGGGTGCTCGGCGCGATCCTCCAGTGGTCGTCGGTAGTGCTCGGGTCGGAGGGCTCGTTCCGACGCTCGCGCCAGGTGCTCGCGTTTGCCGCGGTTCCGGTCGTCCTCTCGCTGATCCTCTGGCCCGTGAAGCTCGCGCTCTACGGCGGCGCACTGTTTCGAACCGGGGGCTCGGACGGCGGCGCCGGAGGCGAGGTGTTCGCCTGGCTCTGGGTCGCCTTCGAGCTCTGGGCGGCGGCCCTGCTCGTCCTCGGCGTGCGTGCCGTCCACGGCTGGACCTGGGGGCGGGCCGCCCTTGCCGCCGCACCGCCGATCGCGCTCTGTGTCCTCGCCGCTCTAGCCTGACGCGGTCGGGGCGCCGCGCGCGTCGAGCGCCTCCTCGAAGCGCGCGAGCTCGTCGCCCGGGATCGAGTAGGTGTGCTGCTCCTCGGGGAACGAGCCGTCGCGGACATCCTCGACGTAGGACTCGAGCGACCCCCGGATCTCGTCGGCCAGCTCGGCGTAGCGCTTGACGAACCGGGGCGTCGGCCCTGCGTAGAGGCCGAGGAGGTCGTGCCAGACGAGCACCTGCCCGTCGCAGCCGAGCCCCGCACCGATCCCGATCGTCGGCACCTCGAGCGCCTGCGTGATGCGGGCGGCGACCGGCGCCGGAACGGCCTCCAGGACGAGCGCGAAGCAGCCGGCATCCTGGAGCGCGAGCGCATCGTCGTAGAGGCGCAGCGCCGCCTCGGCTGTGCGGCCCTGAGCGCGGAACCCGCCGAGCTTGGTCGCCGACTGCGGGGTCAGGCCGATGTGCGCCATCACCCCGATGTTCGACTCCGCGATCGCCCGTACGCGCGAGACCATCCGCCCGGCTCCTTCGAGCTTGACGACGTCCGCGCCGCCCTCCTTGACCATCCGGATCGCGCTTCCCACCGCCTGCTCGTCGGAGATCTCGTAGCTGCCGAAGGGCAGGTCGCCGATCACGAGCGGCCGCCGGGCGCTGCGGGTGACGGCCCGGGTGAGGAAGATCAGCTCGTCCAGGGTCACGGGCACGGTGGACTCGTGGCCGAGCATCACCATCGCGGCGGTGTCGCCGACCAGCAGGAGCTCGACTCCCGCGTCGTCGGCGAGCAGCGCCGAGGGCGCGTCGTAGGCGGTCACCATCGCGATCCGGTCGCCGCGGCGCTTCATCTCGCCGAGCTCGGGCAGAGTGAGCTTTCCCGGGGCGGGGGCCGAAGGGCCGGGGGTGCGGGGCCTGGTGCTCACGTGTCTCCTTCCAGGAGGACGTTGTCGATGAGGCGGGTCGTTCCGACACGTGCGGCGACGGCCAGGGTGAGCCCGTCGAGGTCGGCCACGGCCACGTAGTCGGGCGCGATGCCCGCCTGGGTCAGCAGCGATCTCGCCCGGTCGGGATCCCGGGTGGCGAGAGCCTGCGGGATCGCGAGGGCGAGGCGCCGCTCGTCGGCCGAGAGATGCACGTTGCGCGACGAGAGGGCGAGGCCGTCCGGATCGCGCACGGTCGGCACTACCCGGATCTCGAGCTCGAGGTTCAGGTCAGAGACGAGCTGCTTGATCACGGCAACCTGCTGGGCGTCCTTGCGACCGAAGTAGGCGATGTCGGGGCGGACGATCGTGAAGAGCTTGAGGCACGCGGTCGCGACGCCGCGGAAGTGCGCGGGCCGTGAGGCGCCCTCGAGCCCGCGTGCGACCCCTTCGGGCTCGACCCAGGTCGCGAAGCCCGCGGGATAGAACTCCTCGACGGACGGGGCGAAGAGCAGGTCGACGCCGGCCGCCTCTGCCTGCCGGGCGTCGGCGGCGAGATCGCGGGGATAGGCGGCGAGGTCAGCCCCGTCGGCGAACTGGGCCGGGTTGAGGAAGACGGAGGCGACGACGAGGTCGCACTCCTCGCGCGCGGCCTTGCAGAGCGCCAGGTGGCCGGCATGGAGCGCGCCCATGGTCGGGACGAGCCCGACCCTCGAGCCGCTCCTCGCGTGGTCGAGCGCACGCTGTCGCAGCGCGAGCCGTAGTCCGGCGATCGTGTCCAGCGTTTTCATCTGTCGGCTCCAGCTCCTTGCGGATGCCGGGCACCGGAAGAGTAGCGCGACGACCCCTCAAGGGCGCTCCGTCCGATCGGCCGCGCACCATCCCGCGTGATGAGCAACCGAAACTCGCTGGTAGTCTGAGCCCCGCGATGCCGATCTACGAGTACGTGTGCATGAGCTGCGAGTCGCACTTCGAGGAGCTCGTCCGGGACGACGAGACTCCTGCCTGCCCGGATTGCGGGTCGAAGAAAGCGAAGAAGCAGTTCTCCGTGTTCGCGACTCATGGCGTCAGCCAGCAGCCGAGCTTCGGCGGCCCCTCCGGTGGCGGTGGGTGCTGCGGTGGAAGCTGTGGCTGTGGCGGCCATTGACTCGCTGAGCGCTTCGCCTGACCGTGCGGCCGAGCTCGCCGCGTTCGGTGCCGAGGTCGCGGGGTGCACGCGCTGCCCGCTGGCCGCGACGCGGACCCAGGTCGTGTTCGGCTCCGGCTCGCCGATCGCCGACCTGATGTTCGTGGGTGAGGCGCCCGGGTTCCACGAGGACAAGCAGGGCGTCCCGTTCGTCGGCGCGGCCGGCCAGCTGCTCGGCAAGCTCCTCGCCGAGATCGGCCTTTCGCGCGACGACGTCTATATCGCGAACGTGCTCAAGTGCCGGCCGCCGGGCAACCGCGATCCCCAGCCCGAGGAGATCGCAGCCTGCGAGAGCCACCTGTTCCGGCAGATCGAGCTGATCGCCCCGCGCGTGGTCGCGACGCTCGGCAACTTCGCCACGAAGCTCCTCTCGGGCAAGCCCGACGGGATCACGAAGGTCCACGGCCGTCCGCAAGAGGTCGTTCTCGGCGGCTCACGGGTGACGCTGTTCCCGATCTTCCACCCGGCCGCAGCGCTCTACACGCCGCGCATGCTCGACGTGCTCAAGCAGGACTTCCAGCAGCTCCCCGACCTGCTCGGCCAGGTTCCCGCAGAGGTGGTCGAGCTGGTGCAGCCGCCGAAGCCGGCCGAGCCGGATGTGGCGAGCGTGTCCGAGCCCGCCGCCGTGCAGCTCGGCCTGTTCTAGCAGCTGGCCCGGCCCAGGCCGGACGCGCCTCGGACGAAGGCGCCGCCCGGCACGAGGTTCTCGACCCGTCCGCGTCCCTTCGCTCGGCGCCGGCGATTGGCCTCGCGCCTCAGGCAGGCCTTGTGTTGCACGACACGAAGTTCCTTCCCTAGTGGCTTGCAACACAAGCCAGGTTTGGCGAGAGGTCCTTGGGTGCGGTCGTCGGCGCTCTAGGGTTTCGGGGTGAGGATCGAGACGACAACCGGCTCGGAGCTCGAGACCGAGGCGCTCGCGGCGGAGCTCGCCTCCGTCCTGACCGCTGGGGACGTCGTCAGCGTGGCGGGTGAGCTCGGGGCGGGCAAGACGACGTTCGTCCGCGGTGCCTGCCGGGCGCTCGGGGTCTCGGCGCCTGTGACCAGCCCCACGTTCACGATCGGGCACCGGTACGAAGGGCGGATCCCGGTCGCGCATCTCGACCTGTACAGGCTCGCCGAGATCGGCGCCGAGCAGTGGGCCGATCTCGAGCCCTACTTCGATGGCACGATTGTGTTCGTCGAGTGGCCCGAGCACGCGGGTGGCTGGCTTCCCGCGAGCCGCGCGTCCGTCACCCTGGCTCATCTCGACGAAGCCCACCGCACCGTCAGGATCGAGAGTGAAGACGATCTTCGCCTTTGACACCGCCACCACGACCGCCGTCTGCGGGCTCGTCCTCGACGGCGAGCCGGCCGGGGAGCGCATCGTCGAGGCACGCTCCGTCCTCGCCGCGGCCGAGGAACTGACCCGCTCGGCGGGCCTCTCGCCGAAGGACATCGACGCCCTCGTCGTCGGCACCGGGCCCGGAAGCTTCACCTCGATCAGGATCGGGCTCGCCACCGCCCGCGGGCTCGCGCTCGGCCTCGGCATCCCCGCGTCGGGTGTCTCGACGCTCCTCGCGTTCGCCGGCGGCCGGCCGGTGATCGACGCACGGCGAGGCGAGGTGTTCACGACCGGGCCGACTCTCGCACGCCCCGGGGAGCTCGACGTCGATGGGGAGCTCCTCGTCGGCGACGGTGCCGTGCGCTATCGCGCGATTCTCGAGGACGCCGGCGCCGACATCCCCGACGACGCCGATCCCCGCCACCGTCCCTCCGCCTACCGGTTGGCCGAGCAGGCGGGCGCGTTCGCCGATGCGGGCGAGCTCGAGCCGCTGTACCTGAGAAGCCCCGACGCGGTTCCGGCGCGATGACCGCGATCGCAGTCGAAATCCGCCGGCTCGGCCTCTCCGACCTGAACGCGATCGAGGCGATCGAGCAGCGGGCCTACCGCACGCCGTGGTCCCGCTCGATGTTCGCGTCGGAGCTCGCGAAGGCGACCTCGATCTGCCTCGGCGCGTTCGAGGACGCGAGGCTCGTCGGCTACGTCGTCAACTCCCGGTACGTCGATGCCTGGCACATCATGAACGTGGCGATCGACCCCGATCACCAGCGCCGGGGAATCGCCGGGCGCCTGCTCGAGCGGCTCTTCGAGCTCACGCGCGACGACCAGCGCCGCGGGTACACGCTCGAGGTGCGCGTCTCCAACTCGGCCGCGATCGCCCTGTACGAGAAGCTCGGCTTCGAGCGCCAGGGGATCCGGCGCGGCTACTACACCGACAATCGCGAAGACGCGCTGATCATGTGGCGCGATCCCGAGCCGAGCGACTGATCGCCCTGAACCACCGCAGGCTCGAGGGGCGCGCGTGATCCTCGGCATCGAGACCTCGTGCGACGAGACGGCGGCCGCCGTCGTCACCTCCGACGGGGAGATCCGCTCGAACGTCGTCAGCTCCCAGGCAGCGCTCCACGCGGCCTACGGCGGCGTCGTGCCGGAGATCGCCTCGCGCCGCCACCTCGAGCTGATCGCGCCCGTGATCCGTGAGGCGCTCGAGGGTGCGGGGACCTCGCTCGACGAGATCGACCTGGTGGGTGTGACGGCCGGGCCGGGGCTGATCGGGGCGCTTCTCGTGGGCCTTGCAGCGGGCAAGGCGCTTGCCTGGTCGCGCGGGCTCCCGCTCGCGCCGGTCAACCATCTGCACGGCCACGTCGCCTCGCTCTACCTGCAGCCGCTCGACCTGGAACCACCGTTCACGTGCCTGCTCGCGAGCGGTGGCCACACGCTGCTGCTCGACGTCCAGGAACGCGGCTGGAGCGACGTCACCGTGCGCGGCCGCACGCTCGACGACGCCGCCGGTGAGGCGTTCGACAAAGGTGCGCGGCTTCTCGGCCTGCCCTACCCGGGCGGCGCCGAGATCGACCGGCTCGCCCGCGACGGCGACCCGGAGGCCTATCGGTTCCCGGTCGCCCGCGTGCCGGGGCTCGACTTCTCGTTCTCCGGGCTCAAGACCGCGCTCCTCTACGCCGTTCGCGGGCTCGCGCCGGCTGAGCTCGAGGCGCGTCGCGCCGATCTCGCGGCGAGCTATCAGCGAGCGATCGTCCGCGCGCTCGTCGAGCGGGTGGAGGCCGCAGGGCCCGGGCGGGTCGCGATTGTCGGCGGCGTGGCCGCGAACTCCGAGCTCCGGAGCTCGCTGCCCGAGGCGGTCGCGGCGCCGCTCGCCCTCTGCACGGACAACGCCGCGATGATCGCATCGGCAGCAAGGTTCACCGAACCCGTCCCGGCCGGGGAGTACCTTGCGCTCGATGCGTTTGCTTCGACGCCCTGAGTTCCGCCTGCTCGTCCTCGTGGCGATCGCGGCGGGGGCGTGGGTCACCGTCCGCTCGAAGCCGAGCCCGGCTCCGGTCAGCGCCGGAGCGGTCTCGACCAGCTCGTGGCGAGGGCTCGTCGGAGGGTCGCACCCGTCGGTCGGGCTCGGCGGCCAGACGATCGTCGTCCTGCGCACCCCGTCCGTCGCCCAGCGGCTCGCCGCGGCCGGCTTCGCGAGCGAGTCGGTCGAGCGAAGCTGGGCAGCAGAGGCCTTCGCGGCCCAGCAGCAGATCCTGACCCAGCTTGCCCGGCACGGTCTGACCGTGAGGCCCGAGTACAGCTATGCGCGGGTGCTCGACGGGTTCTCCGCCGTGCTCGATGCTCGCGCGATCGCGCTCCTCCAGCACCTGCCCGAGGTGGCCGGCGTCTATCCCGTGCGCGTCGCCTACCCGGCTTCCCTCTCGGCGACGGCGTTCAGCGGCGGCGAGTCGGGCTCGCCCTCACCGGCGCTTCCCGGCTTCGACGGTGCCGGCATCACGGTCGCGCTCCTCGACACAGGCGTCGACCGCTCGCACCCCTACCTCAACGGACGGGTGGAGCCGGGAGTCGACATCGTGGGAGGGACCGCCACCGCGGCACCCCAGCGCGACCCGCAGAATCGCCACCTGGTCGAGCGCCACGGCACGGAGCTCGCGGGCATCCTCGCCGGATCCGGCGGGCCCGACGGGATCCAGGGCGCAGCCCCGGCGGCGACGGTGCTGCCGATCCGGGTCGCCGGCTGGCAACCGGGCGCCAACGGTCGCGACGTGATCTACGCGCGCTCCGACCAGGTGATCGCCGGGCTCGAGCGCGCCGTCGACCCGAACGGCGACGGTGACACACACGACGCAGTTCGGGTTGCGCTGCTCGGGGTCGCGGAGCCCTTCGCGGCGTTCCCGGACAGCCCGGAGGCGCAGGCGATCGAAGGCGCCCGCAGCCTCGACGTCCTCGTCGTCTCGCCGGCCGGCAACGACGGCGTCGCAGGGCCGCTCTATGGGTCCATCTCCGGCCCGGCGGGAACGACCGCCGCCCTGTCGGTCGGTGCAACCGACACGCGTCCGGGGAGCGCTTCCGTCCGCGTCGTCTTCACGCAGGGGCTCACGGTGCTGGAAGACGACGAGCTGCCGCTGCTCGACTCCGTCACGTCCGGCCGCTCGGTCGATCTCGCCCTCGCGGTGCCCGACGGGCGGGTGAGCCTCGAAGGCAAGGCCGAGCTGGTGCAGCCGGGCTCCGATCCGCTGACGACCGTCGACCGGGCCGTTGCCGACGGCGCGGCGGCGGTGCTGCTCTACGGACGGACGCTCCCGAACGGCTCCCTCGGCGACCCCGGCATCCCGGTCGTCCAGATCCCCGTGGCCGCCGCTCGGACGCTCGTCTCCTCGGTTGCCGTCGGGGCCTCGATCGAGGTCGCATTCGGCCGAACCTCGACGACGCCGAGCCCTGAAGCCGGACGCGTCGCGTCGTTCTCGTCGCGGGGCCTCACCTTCGGCGGCGCGCTCGCCCCGCAGCTCGCCGCGCCGGGAGTCGATCTCGCCACCTCCGATCCGGGGTCCGCCGGCGACGGAGAGCCGGCGTTCGCCACCGTCACGGGCACGAGCGCCGCCGCGGCCTCGGTTGCAGGCGCAGCAGCGCTGCTCGCGCAAGCCCGGCCGGGTCTCTCGGCCGCCGACCTCGCCAGCCTGCTCGCCGGGTCGGCCCGACGTGCCTCGGCGCCGCTGACGGCGGCAGGCGGCGTTCTCGACGCCGGAGCGAGCGCAGTCGGAGAGATCGTCGCCTCCCAGACCACGCTCGCCTTCGGGCCCTGGACGGGAGCGGCCTGGCACCGCTCGCAGCGGCTCGTGCTCCACAACGTCTCGAGCCGCCGCCTCTCGGTCCGCATCTCGTCCAGCTCGAGCCTCCTCACGGTGAAGCCCGCGACGGTCGTGCTTCCCGCGGGAGCCCAGGCAAAGCTCGTCGTGACCGCTCGCGCGACCCACCGTCCCTCGCTCGAGATCGTCACCGGCGCCGTCATCGCCCGGCCTGTCGGCGGCCAGGCGCTCCGGATCCCGTGGGTGCTCACCTTCCGCCTTCCGGCCGGGCCGCTCCTCGGCAGCGCGTCGGTCGCGCCGGAGGCGTTCTCCCCTTCCGATACGAGGCCCGCGAGCTTGAGCGTCGTCGTCGGCCGGATCGCAGGACGGGGAAGCCCCGGGATCGAGCCGGCGGCCCGGCTCGATCTGCTCCTATACAGCGCCGGGGGTACGTTCCTGGGCGCGCTCGCCCACGAGATCGACCTGCTGCCCGGCAGCTACACGTTCGGCCTCACGGGCCGAAAGCCCGACGGCTCGACTCTCTCGCCGGGGAGCTACCAGGTACGCATCGTCGCCTGGCCGGAGCTCGGCGGTGCGCCGTCGAGGGCCCAGGTCGACTTCCGGATAGAGTAGGGCGCGAGAAGCGAGCGCATGCGCTCGCCCACCAGGCGAATCCCCCGTTGGCGAATCCACCGTCGGAAAGTCCTTTCCGCATCGCGCGGCAGCAGCTCCGGAACGTTGCCGACGCCTTCGGGATCCCCGACGACCTCGTCGAGATCCTCTCCGAGTGCAAGAAGGCCGTCGAGGTCTCGATCCCGACCACGATGGACGACGGCTCGGTGGAGGTGTTCACCGGCTGGCGAGTCACCCACAACGTCGCGCGCGGCCCGTCGAAGGGCGGGATCCGCTACCACCCGTCGGTCAACCTCGACGAGATCAAGGCCCTCGCGATGTGGATGACCTGGAAGTGCGCTCTCATGAACCTCCCCTTCGGCGGCGCGAAGGGCGGCGTGGTCTGCGACCCGGGCGCGATGTCGGCAGGCGAGCTCGAGCGGATGACCCGCCGGTACACGTCTGAGATCGTCAACGAGATCGGCCCGGAGAAGGACATCGCGGCGCCCGACATGGGGACGAGCCCCGCGGTGATGGCGTGGATCTTCGACACCTACTCGATGACGCAGGGCTACTCGGTGCTGAGCGTCGTCACCGGCAAGCCGCTCGCGATCGGCGGCTCGCTCGGGCGCGAGGAGGCAACCGGTCGCGGCGTCTACTTCTGCCTGGAGGAGACGCTCGCCCGGCAGGGGCGCGGTCTCGATGGTCTCGAGGTCGCGGTCCAGGGGTTCGGGAACGTCGGCGCCCTCGTCGCGAGGTTCGTCTCGGAGGGCGGCGCCAAGGTCGTCGCGATCACCGACTCCCACGGTGGCCGCTTCGACCGGAACGGGATCGACGTGACCGCGGCGATCGCCCACAAGGAAGCAGGCGGCCGGCTCGCTGAGCTCGCGGGCGGCGACGAGATCACGAACGAGGAGCTGCTGGCCCTGCCCTGCGACGTGCTCGCGCCCTGCGCCTTCGAGCTCGTGCTCACCGAGGAGAACGCGGACAGGGTCCAGGCGAAGATCGTCCTCGAAGGCGCCAACGGGCCGACCACGCCGGCCGCGGACGCGATCCTCGAGGATAAGGGCGTGCTCGTCGTTCCCGACGTGCTCGCGAACGCGGGCGGCGTCGTCGTCTCCTACTTCGAGTGGGTGCAGGGCCTCCAGGAGCTCTTCTGGATCGAGAGCGAGGTGAACGCCCGGCTGCAGGCGATCATCCGGAGTGCGTTCGAGCAGACGTGGGAGCTCCACGAACGGCGCGACCTGCCGCTTCGCCTCGCGGCCTACGGCCTCGCGGTCGAACGCGTCGCCGAGGCGAGCACGATCCGCGGGCTCTACCCATAAGGCTCGTGGGGGAACCAACCAGGTTCCCCCACGGACCCCCTCCTCCGTTGTGGCGGCCAGGCCGGTGTGGGCCTCCCGCCGGGCGGAGCCCGGCTCCGGCTTCGGGGCGATGCGATCCTTGATCGCTCCAGAAGCCGTATGGGAGCGATCACGCCCAGTCGGCGCGAGGTCATCTGTTAGAGCTTCTGAGGATGACCACGGTGACCCTCTTCACTGCTCGCAACTGTCACCTCTGCGAACGGGCTCGCGAGGATCTCGAGCCGCTTCGCGCAGAGCTCGGGTTCGAGGTCGAAGACGTGGACATCACCGGCGATCCGGAGCTCGAGCGCCGCTACCGGGAGTGGATCCCGGTCGTCGAGGTCGACGGCGAGCGGGTCTCCGTCTACCGCGTCGAGCCGGATGCGCTCCGTCACAAGCTCGCCTCGGGCCGCTGAGCTTGTAACAAGGCGAACGGCTTCCCCAAGCGGTTCAGGCAGAATCTTCGTTACATGTTGCAAAGTCCCGCCGAGGGTGCCAATCCGCTCGAGAACCGCGTCGGCGTCGGCGTCGCCGCCCGCCTCTCGCGCTACCTCCAGGTGCTCACTCAGGCCAAGAAGATGGGGAAGGACCGGATCTCGTCCCAGGAGATCGCGGACTACACGAACATCAACGCGACGCAGATCCGCCGCGACCTCTCCTCCTTCGGTAAGTTCGGCAAGCGCGGTGTGGGGTACTCGATCGACGCGCTGCTCGCCGAGATCCGCAAGATCCTCCGCACGCAGGGCCAGCACAACATCGCCCTCGTCGGGGCGGGCCGGCTCGGACAGGCGATCGCCGGCTCGCCGATCTTCGGCGAGCACGGCATCACGATCGCCGCCGTCTTCGACACCGACGAGGCGAAGGTAGGCACGCCGATCGGGCTCGTCGAGGTCAGCCCCTACAGCCGTCTCAAGGACGTCGTTCGCGAGAAGAACATCGTCGTCGGGGTGCTGGCGGTGCCGGCGGGCGCTGCGCAGCGAGTCGCCGACGACCTCGTCGACGCAGGCGTGCGGATCATCTTCAACTACACCGAGGCACTCATCGACATCTCGCCCGAGGTGACCGTGCACACCTCGAACCCGGCCGTCGAGCTCCTGCACGCGCTCTATTTCCTCCTGAACTGACGGGAACCGTCCCCCGGCCCCGAAGGGAGTCGAATGCGCATCCTGCTCTGGCACGGGTACCTCCTCGACGGCACGGGGTCGAACGTGTACACCCGCTCGCTCGCACGGGAATGGAGCCTCGCCGGTCACGAGGTCGTCGTTGTCTCGCAAGAGCCCGACCCGGCGCGCTACGACATCGGCGGCGCCGCGACGGTCCGTCCCGAGCTCCCCGGCGGGCTCCTCCCGGTCTTCGTGCTCGACCGCTACACGGGGCTCGAGCCACGGCTCCTCCAGGACTTCACCGCGCGTGAGCGCACCGCCTATGTCGAGGCCAACGCGGCTGCGCTCCGCGACCTCCTCCCGGCCGACATCGTCTTCCTGAACCACGTGCTGATGGGGGCCGCCGTCGGCGCCGCCCTCGGACGGCCCTTCCGGGTCAAGGCGCACGGCTCGGAGCTCGAGTACTCGATGCGCGGGCGGCCCGAGCTCGAGGAGTGGGGGAGGCGGTCGCTGGAAGGCGCCGAGGCCGTGTACGTCGGGTCCCGGCACATCCGCGAGGTGCTCGAGGACGTGGTCGGCCACGTCGAACGGGTGGTCGAGGTGCCTCCCGGCGTCGACGTCGACGAGTTCGTGCCCCAGCCCCGCGCCGAGGCGCTTGCCGACCTGCTCGAGGAGGCCGCCCTGGACGCGCCGAATGCCGGGAACCGGAACGAGCGCCTCCCGGACGGCGGGAACGCCGCGCGCCTGGCGGCGTTCTTCGCCGAGGACGCCCCGACGGTCGTCTACTTCGGGAAGCTGATCGAGAACAAGGGCGTGCAGCTCCTGCTCGAGGCGCTCGAGTCGCTCGATGCGCGCGCGGTCGTCGTCGGCTTCGGCGACTACCGAGGCGAGCTCGAGCGCCAGGCGGGCCGTCTCCCGCCGGCAAGGTGCTCTTCACCGGGCCGCTCGAGCACCGCCACCTCGTCCATCTGCTCCCTCTGGCCGACGCCGCGGTCGTGCCGTCGATCTTCCCGGAGGCGTTCGGCATGGTTGCGGCGGAGGCCGCCGCCTGCGGCTGCCCGCCGCTCGTCGCCCGGCACAGCGGGCTCGCCGAGATCGCCGCCGGGCTCGAGGAGGCCTATCCGCCGGCGCTGCGCAGCCTCGCCGCGTTCACGTCCGGCGATGCGTCCGACCTGCGGGAGAAGCTCGCCGCGCTCCTCGGACTGCCGGCCGTCCGAGCGGGACGCCGTACGTTCGGCTGCCCGGCGGACTGTCGAGGCGCGCTGGTCGTGGGCGAGTGTCGCGGCCCGGTTGCTCGCGCCGGTCGCGTAGCCTTCCGTGCCGATGGGCGAGGAACAGCGTCTCTCGGCAGAGGAGCAGCTTGCCACCGCCCGCGCGGCTTTCGCGGGTGGCGACCGACGCGACCGTCGCCGTCGAAGAGGAGTTCGCGCTCCTCGACCCGGAGACCCTCGACCTCGTCAACCGGTTCGAGGATGTCAAGGCGCTCGGCCGCCGGCACCGAGCTCGAGCCGCACCTCGTCGGCGAGCTGATCGCCTCCGAGGCCGAGGTCCGAACCGGGAAGTGCTCCGACTTCTCGGAGGCCGCGGTCGACGATGGCGACGCGCCGCTCCCAGCTCCAGGCGCTCGCCCGCGACCTCGGGCTCCTCCTCGGTGCCACCGGCACCCACCCCTGGAGCCGCTGGCAGGACCAGCGCATCATCGACACGCCCCACTACCGGCGAAACGACGAGCTCCTCCGCTACGTCGTGTGGCGCAACAACACCTTCGGGCTGCACGTGCACGTCGGCATCCGGGGCGGCGACCGGGCGATCGCGGTCTGCAACGCGATGCGCCGCTTCCTGCCCGAGCTGCTCGCCCTCTCGGCGAGCTCGCCGTTCGTCGAGGCCGTCGACAGCGGGCTCCATTCCGCCCGCACCCAGATCTTCACGCGCATGTTCCCGCGCTGCGGGATCCCGGATGCGTACGACGGCTGGCAGGGCTTCGAGGACTACGTCGTCGTTCCTCTACCGGACGCGCTCGATCGACGAGCACACGCAGCTCTGGTGGAGCGTCCGGCCGCACCTCGCCTATCCGACGGTCGAGATCCGGATCTGCGACGCGCAGCCCGACCTCGCCGAGGCCCAGAGCCTCGCGGCGCTCGCCTACTCGCTCGCCGTTGCGCTCCGCCGCGGCCTTCGACGAGGGCGAGCCGCTGCCCGACCTGCCGAACCGCCTGCTCGAGGAGAACCTCTGGCGCGCGATCCGCTACGGCCTCGCGGGCGAGCTGATCGACTTCGACCGCGGCGAGCCCGTGCCGGCGCGGGCCCGGATCGAGCAGCTGATCGAGTGGGTCGCTGCCGGTCGCCGAGGAGACCGGCGCCGCGCCGTTCCTCGCCGTGCCCGCAGCGAACGCCGCCGAGCGCCAGCAGGCCCGGCTGGCAGGATGGGGCTACGCTTGAGGAGATCTACGCCGACAGGTGAGGAGCCGGGGAGCGCATTGGCTGACGAGGGCAACGAGGAGCAGGTGCGACACGGAGGCGCCGGACGCCGAGGCCCAGGCGACGCTCGAGGCGATGCTCGGCGCGATCCGGGAGGCGAAGGTCGGCGAGCTCGTCCTCTCGACGGTCTCGACGCTCGCCTCGGTCGCCTACGGGAAGCTCGAGTCGAAGGAGCTCGACGAGGCGAAGCGGGCGATCGACGCGATCGACGCCCTCCTCCCGCTGCTCGAGGGCGAGATCGACGAGCGCGGACTTCGATCAGGCGCTCGCGATCCTCCGCTCGCCTACGCACGCCGTGGCGAACGCTCAAGGCGCGCTGACGCCGACGCCGTCCGTCGGAGCCTCGAGTAGAATCCGGCCCGCGCCGAAGCCCTCGGCGCTTGACTTTCTGAGGGAGCGAAGCGAATGGACTGGTTCATGCATCACGCTGTGCTCGTCGGCCTCGTCGGCGCAGGCGCGGCAGTGGCGTACGGGCTGTGGCTGACTGCATGGCTCCTCAAGCAGCCGGCAGGCAACGAGCGCATGCGCGAGATCGCGCGCGCCATCCAGGAGGGCGCATCGGCCTACCTGAAGCGGCAGTACACGACGATCGCGATCGTGGCGATCGTCCCGTTCCTCCTGCTCGGCTTCTACGACAAGCTCGGCTGGGGGCCGGCGTTCGGCTTCCTGATCGGCGCGGCGCTCTCGGCGGCCGCGGGCTTCATCGGCATGAACGTCTCCGTCCGCTCGAACGTCCGGACTGCCGAAGCGGGACGCGACGGGCTGAAGCCCGGCGCTCAACGTCGCCTTCCGGGCCGGCTCGGTCACCGGGCTGCTCGTGGTCGGCCTCGGGCTCGGCGGCGTCGCCGGCTACTACTGGTTCCTCACCGCGGGCTCAACCACACGCCGGTCTCGGCGATCCACGACCTCGTCGGGCTCGCCTTCGGCGGCTCGCTGATCTCGGTCTTCGCCCGCCTCGGCGGCGGCATCTTCACCAAGGCCGCCGACGTCGGCGCCGACCTGGTCGGGAAGATCGAGGCCGGCATCCCCGAGGACGACCCGCGCAACCCGGCCGTGATCGCCGACAACGTCGGCGACAACGTCGGCGACTGCGCCGGCATGGCGGCCGACCTGTTCGAGACCTACGCCGTCACGGCGGTCGCGGTCATGCTGCTCGGCACGCGAAGCGGCGCTCGGCGTCGCGCACAAGCTCTACCTCTACCCGCTCGCGCTCGGCGGCGTCTCGGCGATCGCCTCGGTGATCGGCACGTTCTTCGCCTATCTCGGCCGGGGCGAGAACGCGCGTCATCAACGCGCTCTACCGGTCGGTGCTCGCCGCGACGGTCCTGTCGGCGCTCGGGTTCATCCCGGTCACGATGGCGTTCGACAGCGGGCACGTACAGCTTCAAGGACCTCTACATCTCGGCGATCGTCGGGCTCGTCGTCACGTTCCTGCTCGTCGCGATCACCGAGTTCTACACCGGCACCCGCTGGAACCCGTGAAGAAGATCGCCGCGGCGTCGCAGACCGGCCACGCGACGAACATCATCGAGGGGCTCGCCGTCGGCATGCAGGCGACCGCCGCTGCCGGTGATCGTGATCGTGGCCGGGCATCCTGGTCGCGCACCACTTCGCCGGCCTCTACGGGATCGGCGTCGCCGTGATGGCGCAGCTCTCGATGACCGGCCTCATCGTCGCGCTCGACGCGTTCGGCCCCGTCACCGACAACGCCGGCGGCATCGCCGAGATGGCCGACCTGCCGGAGTCGGTACGCGGCATCACCGACCCGCTCGACGCCGTCGGCAACACGACGAAGGCCGTCACGAAGGGCTACGCGATCGGCTCGGCCGCGCTCGCGGCGCTCGTGCTGTTCGACTCGTACACGACGGGGCTCCAGCCGACCAGCGGGCTCGACCACGCGTCGTCAGTTCGCTCTCCGACCCGTGGGTGATCGCCGGGCTCTTCATCGGCGGCCTGATGCCGTTCCTGTTCGCCTCGCTCGCGATGCAGGCGGTCGGACGGGTCGGCGGCGAGGTCGTCCAGGAGGTGCGCCGCCAGTTCCGCGAGCACCCGGGGATCATGGAGGGCACCGAGCGGCCCGAGTACGGCCGGCGATCGACATCGTCACCGGCTCGGCGATCAAGTCGATGCTCGCTGCCGGCGCTGATCCCGATCGTCTTCCCGATCGTCGTCGGGCTCATCAACGCCCGCATGCTCGGCGGCCTGCTCGTCGGCACGATCGTCACCGGCCTCTTCCTCGCGATCTCGATGACCGCGGGCGGCGGCGCCTGGGACAACGCGAAGAAGATCGATCGAGGACGGCCTCTACGGCGGCAAGGGCTCCGAGGCCCACGCCGCCTCGGTCACCGGCGACACGGTCGGCGACCCCTACAAGGACACCGCCGGCCCCGCGATCAACCCGATGATCAAGATCACGAACATCGTCGCGATCCTGATCATCCCGCTGATCGTGATCTATTCATACATGAGGGGAAACCTGACGGTTTCCCCTCATGAGCTCCCCTTCCCTTCCTGGGCGGGGGCGCGGTAACGGGGCGGGACCGGTCAGGTTCGCGGTACGTCTGCTTACGAGGGCCCCGGCAAGTCGGGGCCCTCGCCACGTCAAGGGCCGTACGGGCGCAGTTTCGTACGTTGCTATGCAGCGCTCTCGGTTATGGCGCACGCAAGGCCTGGTCGCTACCCGCGGCTCCGCCTCGAGGAGCTCCGCGAGCTGTCGTGGTGTGTTCAGCAACCGCGTGAATCCGCAGCTCCGCGCGTATCGCGTTCCGTCGAGCTGCCGGCGGATCCACGTACGCGGACAGTTGGCGCCAGTTGAGTTACTCGGAGGCCCGCCTCACGGCGGGCCGCCGAATGTCCTGGGCCCCGAGGGCCGGATTCGAACCGGCATCCGTCCAATGGACAGTTGGCTGCTCTACCGGTTGAGCCACCCCGGGGCCGTGCCTCTCAGTGTCTTGACGAACGGGTGCAATCGCAAGATGGCCGCGATCGACATGCCCGCCGAACGGTGTCGCTCCAGGAGCGCGAGTTGACTAGTCAGGAATCCCGGGCTACGGGTGGGGCAGCACCTGCGGAGTCCTACCGGCTGCCTATCGAGCAGCTCACCTGGCCGCGTGGCCGTCGATCGAGAAGGCAAATGCGGTCAGTACGGGGAAACCGTCAGGTTCCCCCCGGTAGAGTCGCGCAGTGCCGCGGCGTAGAAGGCAATCGCATGGGCTCGAGCGGGTTCTCGGCACGCCGGCGCTGTTTGCGACCGCTTACGGGAACGTCGGGTCGTCGATCTACTACGCGCTCGGCGTCACGGCGGCGATCTCGCTCGGGCTGACGCCGCTCGTCTTCGTCATCTCCGGGCTGATCTTCGCCTGCACGGCGGCGACCTACGCGGAGGGGACGGTGCTCTTCCCGGAGGCGGGCGGGTCGTCGAGCTTCGCGCGGCACGCGTTCAACGAGCTCGTCTCGTTCGGGGCCGCGTGGGCGCAGATGCTCAACTACGTGATCACGGTCGCCATCTCGGCGTTCTTCGTGCCGCACTACCTCTCGATCTTCTGGGCGCCGCTGAAGACGAACCCCTGGGACGTGATCGGCGGGGTGATCGTCGTCGTCGTCCTCGTCGGGATCAACATCGTCGGCATCAAGGAGGCGGCGGCGCTCAACGTCGTGCTCGCCGTCGTCGACTTCGCGACCCAGCTCCTTCTCGTCGGGCTCGGCTTCGTCCTGATCTTCAGCCCGCACGTGCTCAGGGCCAACATCCATCTCGGCACCGCTCCGACCTGGGCCAACTTCGCGCTCGCGATCCCGGTGGCGATGATCGCGTACACGGGGATCGAGACCGTCTCCAACCTCGCCGAGGAGGCGCGCGACCCGAGGCGCACGATCCCGGGCTCGATCCGGCTCGTCGCGATCGCCGTCTTCGCCATCTACTTCACGCTGCCGCTCGTCGCCCTCTCGGCGCTCCCGGTCCACAAGGATGCGGCCGGCGACTACGTCACCCGGCTCGGACAGGACCCGCCGATCGGGTTCAAGAACGACCCGGTTCTCGGCCTCGTCGAGAACCTCGACCTGCACGGCTTCGTGCTCTCCGCGGCCAAGGTCTACGTCGGCGTCCTCGCCGCCACGATCCTCTTCATCGCCACCAACGCCGGCGTGATCGGCGCCTCGCGGATCACCTACTCGATGTCGATCCACCGGCAGCTCCCGGAGGTATTCCGCCGGCTGCACCCGAGGTTCAAGACGCCCTGGCTCTCGCTGCTCGTGTTCGCGGGCCTCTTCTCGATCATCTTCATGCTGCCCGGCAACGTCGACTTCATCGGCCGCATGTACGCGTTCGGGGCGATGCTCTCGTTCACGATCGCGCACGCCGCCGTGATCCAGCTGCGACGCCGGCCGCCCGCGGTCGAGAGCCCCTACCGGGTGCGGCCGAACCTGCGCATCCGAGGCGTGAGCTGGCCGCTTTTCGCCGTCCTCGGTGGGCTCGGGACCGGCCTCGCCTGGCTGGTCGTCGTCGTCCAGGACGTCCCGACCCGCTACGCCGGGCTCGGCTGGCTCGCCGCCGGGTTCGTCTTCTACGTCCTCTACCGGCGACGGCTCGGAGTCCCGCTGCGAGAGACCGTGCTCGCACCCCTCGCGCTCGGATCGGCAGTCGCGCTCGAGTACCGGTCGATCCTCGTGCCGATCGTCTCGGGCCAGGAGTCCCACGAGTCCGTCGATCTCGCGGCGCGCCTCGCGGCCGAGCGCGGCGCGACGATCGTCGCCCTGCGCGTCATCGTCGTCCCGATGGACCTTCCGCTCGACACCGACCTTGGAGCCGAGGAAGCGAAGGCCGATGCGCTCCTCGACGAGGCGCGGGTCGCAGCCTCCGCCTACGGCGTGCGAACGATCGACCGTGTCGCGCGCGCCCGCCATGCCGGACGGGCGATCGTGGAGGAGGCCACCAGGCGCCAGTCCGAGATCATCGTCCTCGGCGCGCCGCGCGGTCGCCACCGCGACCTCTTCGGCAAGACGATCGACTACGTCCTCAAGAACGCACCATGCCGCGTCATGGTCGCCGCAGGCAAGAAGGCGGCATGAGCGCGCTCACCAAGCTGGGGATGCTCCTCGCCGTGATCACGATCCTGCTCGGGCTGGCGCTCCTGACGATCACGATCGCCGAAGGCGGGGGAGAGGTCGGCATCCTCGTCGGGCTGCTCTTCACCGTCGCCGGCGGCGGGCGCCTCTACCTGGCGAGGCGGGGGTAGTGCAGTAGATGGCCCGCAAGCTTCCCGGCCTCAGGCGAGAGCTCGGCGCCCGCTCGCTCTTCTCGGTCGCCTACGGCGAGATCGCCTCGTCGATCTACTTCGCGCTCGGGATCGTCGCCCTCCACGCTCTCGGCTTCACGCCGCTCGTCCTGCTCGGCGTCGGCCTGCTCTTCCTGATCGTCGCTCTCTCCTACGCCGAAGCCACCTCGGCGCTGCCCGAGACCGGCGGCGCGGCCACGTTCGTCCGGCGGGCGTCGAACGACTTCTTCGGATTCCTGACCGGGTGGGCGCTCTTCCTCGACTACCTGATCGTGATCGCGCTGTCGGCGCTGTTCGTCCCGCACTACGTCGCGGGCGCCTTCCAGATCTCGGCGCTCGACCACAACCCCTGGGACGTCGTCTTCGGCGTGGGCGTGATCCTCGTCGTCGCGGGGGTCCGCCTCCTGCGCCGGCCGTCGCTCTACACCTTCGGCTTCATCGTTCCGGCGCTCGACCTGCTGACCCAGCTCGTGCTGATCGGCTTCGGCTTCGCATTCCTCTTCTCGCGCCATGCGCTCACGCACGGAACCTCGCTCGGCCATGCGCCGACCGTCCGCTCGCTCGCCTTCGCCGTGCCGCTGGCGATGCTCGCGTTCACCGGCCTCGAGACCGTCGCGAACCTGGCCGAGGAGGCCCGCCGTCCGGGCGTCGACCTGCCGCGCTCGCTCTTCGTCGCGATCGGCACCGTGGTGACGACGTACGTGGCGATCGCGCTCGTCGCTCTCTCCGCGTTTCCCGGGCCGAGCACCGCCCTCGGGCACGAGTGGCTGCGCTCCCCGCTCGTCGGCGTCGCCGAGCAGATCCGGGCGCATACGTCGGCCGGGCTCGGCGACACGATCCGGTTCTTCGTCGGGGCGAGCGGCGCGCTGATCCTGATCGCCTCGGTGACGACGTCGATCTCCGGTTTCTCGCGCCTCGCCTACTCGCTCGGCGAGCACGGCCAGCTGCCGAGGGCATTCGGCCGCCTGCACCGCCGGACGCTCGTCTCGCCGCAGGCGATCATCAGCGCCGCGCTGATCTCCATCGGGATCGTCATCGCCTCGTCGTTCGTCAAGCACGACGTCGCGTTCCTCGCGAGCGTCTTCTCGTTCGGCGTCCTACTCGCGTTCACCGCCACCCAGCTCGCCGTGATCAAGCTCCGGATCGACGAGCCCGACCTGCCCCGGCCCTACCGCGCGCCGCTCAACCTCAAGATTCGCGGCGCCGTGGTGCCGCTTCCTGCAATCGTCGGCGCCGCCCTCACCTTCGCGGTCTGGATCCTCGCTCTCGCGACGCACCCGGGAGCACGGTACGCGGGACCGGTCTGGCTCGCGATCGGCATCGTCATCTTCGTCGCCGTCCGCCGCGCCCACGGCGAGGGCCTGACCCAGCGGGTGATCGCGCCGGACACTGTCCACTTCGACGACGTGCCACGGTTCCACCGCATCCTCGTGCCGATGAAGCTCGGCGTGATCGGCGAGGAGATGGTCGCGACCGCGGTCAAGCTCGCGGCGGAGCACGGGGCCAAGGTCGAGGCGGTGCACGTCGTGCTCGTCCCGCTCTCCAAGGCGATCGACGCGCCGATGGAGGAAGCCGAGGCCGGTGCCGCAGCCTCGCTCGAGGAGGCGCGCGCCCTCGGGGACGAGCTCGGCGTCGAGGTCGTCGCGACCACGATCCGCGCCCGGGCGATCGGACGCGCGATCGTCGACCGGGCCCGCGACTGCGGCGCCGACCTGATCGTCCTCGGCTCGTCGCCGCGATGGCGGCGGCAGTCACGGTTCTTCTCGCCGACGGTCGACTTCATCCTCCGCCAGGCGCCCTGCGAGGTGCTCGTCGTGGCATTCCCGCAACGTGTCCTCGATGAAGAGCTTGCGCTTTCATGAGGGGAAACCTGGCGGTTTCCCCTCATGGGCTCCCCTTCCCTTTCTTGGGCAGGGCGCGGTAACGGGGCGGTATCGATCAGGTTCGCGGAAGGTTTGTCTTTCGAGGGCCGGGGCCCTCGCCACGTCAAATGCCGTACGGGCGCGATTGTGTGCGTTGCCAGAGACGCTCCGGGTTACGGCGCACGCACGGCCTGGTCGCTACCCTCGGCTTCGCCTCGAGTAGCTCCGCCGACCGTGGTGGGGAAGCGGGCATGGAGGCGTCTCGTGCGTAAGAAACCGTCAGGTTTCCGCCCGCGGTAGACTGAGTTCGTGAAGGTTCTGATTATCGGTTGCGGGCGCGTTGGCAGCGCCGTCGCGCTCGAGCTCGAGGAGGCCGGCTGGGAGGTCAGCGTCATCGACGAGCGCGAGGAGGCCCTCGGGCGGCTCGGCGACGACTGGGCCGGCGAGTTCTACGTCGGGCACGGCATGGACATCTCGCTTCTCCGGACCGCGGGGATCGAGGACGCCGACGCCGTCGTCGTCACCACCGACGGCGACAACTCGAACATCGTGATCGGCCAGATGGCGCAGAAGCAGTTCGACGTCCGTCTCGTCGTCGTCCGGATTCTCGATCCGGCCCGTGCCGAGTTCTTCAAGACGCGCGGGCTCAACGTCGTCTGTCCGACGCAGAGCGCGATCGAGACGCTCACGAACGCCGTTCGCACCTTCGAAGGCGCGCTCTCCTGATGCCCACTCAGCGGCTCGACGAGGGGTACCGATGTACCTCCTGATCGCCGGTGGCGGCAAGGTCGGCTCGAACCTCGCGCGCGGCCTCATCCGCGGCGGCCACGAGGTGACGCTGATCGAGCAGCGGCCGCTGCGGTTCGACCAGCTCGAGGCGGAGTTCGAGCACCAGGTCCATCGCGGCGATGCCACGGAGCTCTTCGTCCTCGAGCGGGCCGGCATCCGCCGTCCGCCCGACGTCGTCGTTGCGACAACGGGCGACGACGAGGACAACATCGTCATCTGCCAGCTCGCCCGCGACCACTACGGGGTCGAGACGACGATCGCGCGGGTCAACGACCCGAGGAACCAGCCGTACTTCGACCTCCTCGGCATCAGCCCGACGGTCTCGGCGACCGCGTCGATCATGGGCTTGATCGAGCACGAGGTGCCGGAGCACGGCCTGATCCACCTGCTCGAGCTCCGCAAGGAGAACCTCGAGATCGTCGAGATCACCGTCGACAAGCACGCCGCGTGCCTCGGGAAGACGATCAAGGAGGTCATGCTTCCCGAAGGCTCCCGCCTGATCTCGGTCGTCCGCAACGGCCGTGCCGAGGAGCCGGACGGCGCCATGCAGCTCGAGCCCGGCGACGCGCTCCTCGCGATCCTCGAGCCCGGCAAGGAAGACGAGCTCCGCCAGATCCTCGACCGCGTCTGACGCGCGGATCGACAAGCATCCCCATTCGAGGGTTGCCGGCCTCAAGCGGCAGGCGCTCGACGCCGTTTACCCTGGTGACGTGGGCCCGCCGCCTAAGAGCTGTAAGACACAGCCGTCGGCGCCAGCCGTCCGGCGTGCCCCGATCGCGCGGGCCGGCGCCGCCGCGGTCGCTCTCGTCGCCGTGCTCGCACTGACGCTCGGGGGCGGAGCGGGCGGGGCCACCGGCGGCAGCGACTGGCCCATGTTCGGCTACGACTCGGCCCGGCAGAACACCGGGCCGGCGTCCTCGGGGATCACCGCGGCGAACCTGGGCTCGCTCGCGCGCCAGCAGGTGCAAGCCGGTGGGACGATCGACTCCTCGCCGATCTACCTGCACGGCGTGCAGGTGGGCGGGAAGGCCCACGACACGTTCTTCGTCACGACGACCTACGGGATCACCGAGGCGATCGACGCCCGCAGCGGGAAGATCCTCTGGAGATTCGCGCCTCCTGGCTATTCCTCGTACGCCGGGAGTGCGCAGATCACGACGATGACGCCGGCCGCCGACCCGAGCCGGACGGCGATCTACGCGGGCGCTCCGGACGGGAAGATCCGCAAGCTCTCGGTGGCGACCGGGAAGGTGCTCTGGGCGACCTCGATCACCCGTGACCCGACGCACGAGAAGCTCGGCGGCGCAGTCAACGTCGCGGGCGGCCTGGTGCTCGCGGCCACCGACGGCTACATCGGCGACGCGCCGTTCTACCAGGGGCACGTCGTGTCGCTCAACCCGGCGACCGGCAAGCTCGTCGGCGAGTGGAACTCCCTGTGCTCGGACCGCCGAGGGCTGATCCAGCCCTCCTCCTGCTCCCAGAGCGACTCGGCGATCTGGGGCCGCTCGGCGCCGGTGGTCGATCCCGCGAGCGGAGACATCCTCGTCGCGACGAGCAACGGCCCGTGGGACGGGAAGACGAGCTGGGGCGACAGCGTCGTCGTGCTCTCGCCCGACGCGAGCACGCTCCTCAAGCACTGGACTCCGACCAACCAGGACGAGCTCGACCGTGACGACATCGATCTCGGCTCGACGGCGCCGGCCTTGCTCGATGACGGCTACTTCGTCCAGGGCGGCAAGGACGGCGAGCTCAGGCTCCTGCGCCTCTCGAGCCTCGCAGGGGTCGACCAGAAGCTCGGCGGCGAGCTGCAGACGGTGAACGTGCCGGGGCCGACCGATGTCTTCTCCGAGCCGGCGACCTGGCAAGGGACGTGGGTCTTCGTCGGGACCGCAGCCGGGACCGAGGCCTGGCACCTGCAGGGCGGCAAGCTTCACACCGCCTGGTCGAACGGCAATGCCGGCACGAGCCCTGTCGTCTCCGGCGGCCTCCTCTACGTGCAGTCGAGCGGCGAGATCCGCGTCTACCTGCCCTCGTCGGGCAAGCAGGTCGGATCGATCCCGATCGGCGAGGCGCACTGGCAGAGCCCGATCGTCGTCGACGGGCGCATCGCCGCCGGCGAGGGCAACTCGAACGATCACGCGACGAGCGGCATCCTCGACATCTATCGCCTGCGCTAGACAGATCGAGCCCTGTGGACGGGGCTGGGGAAAACCCCGTGGACGTCAGTCGGCGCGGCGCCGGCGGATCTGCGGCCCCTGATGGCCGAGCGCGGCGTAGGCAAGCGCCTGGAGCGATTCGTTGAGGGTGCGGAGCTCGCGTGCGATCACCGTCAGCTCCTCGCGGGACTCCTGGCGGCGGTTCATGCGCGCAAGCTCGGTCGCGAGGCGATCGAGGCGCTCGAGCAGCGCCTCCAGCTGGCGATCGGTGAGGCCCTGGGCTTCCATCAACGGTCGAATTCTGCCAGCGACCTGATCGTCTGCGTATCCGGGCCGAGTCGTTCGAGCAGCCGCTCGAGTGCCCCGGGGCCGGCCTCCAGCGCCTCGATCCGCCGTGCAGCCCCGAGGTGCGCCGCCGCGATCCGTGCCAGCTCGACAGGCGCCTCCGTGAAGAGGCCGATCCTCACGCCGTCGGCCTGAAGGCGGCGCAAGGCCGCTGTCGCAGGCCCGCTCGGACGGAGGTACACCGGGGCATGATCTTCGGCGAACCGCTCGAGCAGCGTCCGCCAGTTCGGCAGCTCCTCGTCGAGCCGCTCGGGATCGACGTGGGCGCGGCGGGACACGTCCGCGAGCCAGGCGTCATAGAGCGGGCGTGTGTCTCCGAGAACGCCGTCGAGCTCGATTGCGACCGCTTCCACCCGCTAGACGCTAGTGCACTAGTGCTGGCGGCGGGGCCGGACGGGGATGACAGCCAGCGAGCCGCCCTCGCCGACGATCCGCACGTCGGCGCCGTAGTGCTCGGCAAAGAGCGCGGCGGTCGCGATCTCACCGGGCGGGCCCGACGCCACCTCACGACCCCCTGCAAGCACGATCAGCCTGTCGGCGTACTGCGCCGCGAGCGTGATGTCGTGCATCGCCGAAAGGACCGTGAGCTCGTGCTGCGAACGGAGCGTCGCGACGAGCTCGAGCGCCTGCTGCTGGCGGCCGAGATCGAGCGAGCTCGTCGGCTCATCGAGCAGGAGCAGCGGTGCCTCCTGGGCGAGCGCACGGCAGAGGACGACCCGTTGCTGCTCCCCGCCGCTCAGCGTCGCGAGTCGTCGATGGGCAAGCGGGCCGAGCTCGAGCCGGGCGAGTGCCGCCCGCGCTGCCTGGAAGTCGCCGTCGCTCTCGTAGCCGAAGGCGCCGACATAAGGGGTCCGGCCGAGGAGAACGTACTCGTCGACGCGCATGCCGGGCGGCAGGAGCGGCGTCTGGGGGACGAAAGCGATCCGGCGGGCGACGGAGCGGCGCGGGAGAGACGAGATCTCGTCACCGTCGACATGGATCGTGCCGTCGTAGGCCACGAGCCCCGCGGCTGCACGGAGGAACGTGCTCTTCCCGGCTCCGTTCGGCCCGATCAGCGCGACCCACTCGCCGTGGCCGACCGAGGCGGTGACGCCGTGCAGGATGGGCGAGCCGCCGAGCTTCACGTGCAGGGCGTCGACCGCGAGCGAGCTCACGAGAAGGCCTTGCTCGTCCGGAGCACGACTGCAAAGAACGGCGCGCCGAAGAACGCGGTGACGACGCCGATCGGCAGCTCTGCGGGCGAGACGACCGTCCGGGCGAGGACGTCGGCGAGCACGAGGAACCCGCCGCCGACGAGGAGCGAGAGCGGCAGGACGATGCGGTAGCTCGACCCGATCGCGAGCCGTACGAAGTGGGGGACGATGATGCCGACGAAGCCGATCAACCCGCTCACCGAGACGACTGCGGCGGTGCCGACGGTAGCGGCGACGACGATCGTGAGCCGTACCCGCCTGACGTTGACCCCGAGGGTCGCAGCCTCGTCGTCGCCGACTGCAAGGACGTCGAGCACGCGGCGGTGGAGCAGGATCACGATCGAGGTGACGAGGACGTAGGGACCGGCGAGGACGACCTCGTGCCAGCCGGCGGTGTCGACGCTGCCGAGGATCCAGCTGTAGATCTCCTGGAGCGACTGGGCGTGCTGCTGCTGGATGAAGGTCTGGATCGCGGTCAGGAACGACACGATCGTGACCCCGGCGAGGACGAGCGCCGCCGGGTTGCGACCGCCGATCGCGGAGGCTCCGAGCGTGTAGGCGAGCGCGACGCCGAGCGCCGCACCGAGGAACGCGGCGATCGGGAGAAGGTCGTAGGAGCCGGTGGCGCCGCCCGCGTAGGCGATCGCGATCGTGGCCCCGAGCCCCGCGCCCGCTGCAACACCGAGCAGGTAGGGGTCGACGAGGGGATTGCGGAAGACGCCCTGGTAGGAGCCGCCCGCGAGGGCGAGCATCCCGCCGACCAGGAGCCCGAGGACGACGCGCGGCGCCCTGAGCTGCCAGAGGATCGCCGAATCGGTCGCCGAGAGATGCGACTTGACGCCGAGAAGCGGCACGTGTGAGAGGAGCGCCCGCACGATCGCGTCGAAGCCGATCCCCGCGGGCCCGACGAACAGGCCGACGAACACCGCGACGACGACGAATCCGACCGCTCCCAGCACGGGAACGAGCGCGCGGGGCGCCGACAGGCTGCGTGCGCTGCCCTGTTCGACCACCCCGCGCGCCGCGATGCTCATTTCTTCTCGAGCTCCTTCACCTCGTCCGCAACCTCGCGCACGAAGTCGACGACGCGAGGGCCCCAGCGGGACGCGACGTCGTCGTCGACTGCGAGCACGCCGCCGTTCTGGACCGCTGCGACAGTGCTCCAGCCCGCGCGCTTGTCGAGCTTCGCGGCCGACTGGCCGCAGCAGGTCGTGTCGGAGAGGACGATCAGCTGCGGGTTCGCCGCGACCACGTACTCCTGCGAGAGCTGCGGATAGCCGGAGCCGGTCTTGTCGGCCGCATCGGCGATGTCCTTCAGCCCGAGCATCGTGAAGATGCGGCCGATGAACGTCTTCGACGTCACCGAGTAGAGGTCGGGCTCGAGCTCGTCGTAGACCGTGATCGCCGGGTTCGCGTGCGGCGTCGAGGCGACGATGGCCGCGATCTGCGTCTTCATCTTCGTCACCACGGCGCCGGCTCCACCGCTGTGCCCGGTTGCCTTCCCGAGTGCTTGAAGCTGCCCGTAGACCTGGGGGAGGGTCGACGCCGTGGGCTCGACGAGGACGGGGATCGTGAGCTTGCCGAGCGCTTCGACGATGTGGTTCGCGTCGAAGGAGACGACGACGAGGTCAGGCTTGTAGGCGGCGATCGCCTCCGCATTCGGGGTGTAGCCCGAGAGCTTCGTCTTGGGTGCGGCCGCGGGGTAGTTCGACTGGTTGTCGACCGCCACGACCTGCTTGCCGGCACCGATCGCGAACAGATCCTCGGTCGCGGTCGGAGAGAGCGAGACGATCCTGCTCGGAACGGCCGTGTGTCGCGCCGCGGCCGAGCCGGTGACAACGAGCGCCGAGACCGCCAGCGCCAAGAGATACCTGCTTGTGGCCATAAAAAACCTCCGCGTGAAGCGGAGGGAGGTGGCTCGGCGGGCTGGCCGCGCGAACCGCCCTTCCTCCGAGGGCTGAGTTCGACGGCAAAGAACAGGCGACCTGGCTCGTCCTCCGCGTCGTTTCGAAGCTGAGCTCGACACGGGGGCATCGCAGTTGCGGGACAGCGCCGGAGTCTCACCGGCTTCGCTGCTACTTCACCGGCCGGGGATATGTGCCCGGCTCGCCGAGCTTAGCGGATCGCCTCTCGCGCCGGCCAGGCGAGAACTCCGAAGGGCCTATCTCGGTCGGGATCGTCGAGTCGGGGCGGTTGCGGCGCAAGCCGGGGAAGGACGCAGGGAGCGTTCGTAGCCGGAGGCTACGGGCGCGACTGAGGACGCAGTCCGGCGCAGTCGGCGCAGCCCATCCGGCCGGCGAGACCTACCGAGATAGGCCCTAAACGTCGTTGGCGATCTCGAAGCTATGTGAGAGCACGCCCTTGTTGCCGGCGAGGTCGGAGGCCTCGACCTCGAGGGCGTAGGCGCCGTCCGGGAGCGTGCTCGTGCTCCAGGTATGGGCGAGGTAGAACCGGTAGAGGCCGGGCTCGCCGGCATGGTTCTGCCTCGTTCCCGGCGCGTAGACCTTCGCGAAGTCGCTCTCGGGTAGGAGCGTCCCGGTGAAGTCGATCGGTGTGTGCCACGGCCTCACCATCGTCGTCCCGCGACGTACGCGCCAGCCGAGCTCGGCCGGCGTGACAGGAAGGCCGTCCCACGGCGCGGGAACCGGCACAGGAGGTGTGTCGTGGGCCTCCGCGACGACGTCGATCGCTCCCGAGAGCGGCCCCGCGGGAAGCTCGTGGCCGTCGCGCCAGAACGCGATCCGGGTGACGGCCGGCTTTGTCCGGTCGTGCCACGGCGTCAGGGCGCCTGCCCGGAGCGGGTTGCGGTACTCACCGAGCCGCCGCTCCGCGAAATGCACGTGGAGCCACGGAGCGTCGACGTGGCCGAGCAGCTGGTGCCGGGTCACCTGCTGCAGGTGGGAGACGACCGGCATGACGTGCCAGTAGCCGAAGTCGACGTCTCCCGTGGCGACCGAGATCGCCCGCGGGTCTTCGAGGTGCACCTGTCCTGCCTCGACCGCGTAGACGGCCGTGCCGTTCGGGGCCGAGATGTCGATGCCGAAATGGAACGCCCTCGAGGCTCCCGAGATGCGCGGGTCGTTGAAGTAGGCACGCACCGGGTGCGCCGAATCGAACGGCTCGAGCGGCCACGAGTACGCCACCGCGCAATGATCACACGGGAAACGGCGTCGCGGAGCGATACTGAGAGCGTGCGCGCGGCGCTCCTCACGATCGGCGACGAGGTCGTCTCGGGCGACGTCGTCAACACCAACGCCGCCTGGCTCTCGCAGCGCCTCGAGTCGCTCGGGGTGAAGGTCGTCGTCGCGGCGGCGGTGCGGGACGAGATCGTCACGATCGGCGACTTCGTCAACCGGGAGCGAGTGCGCGTCGACCACGTGATCGTCACCGGGGGCCTCGGCGGCACGCCCGACGACCTGACGCGCGAGGCGCTCGCGGCTGCCTTCGGCGTCGTCCAGGTCGAGGTGCCCGAGCTGGCGGCCGAGCTGCGCGAGCGCTTCCCTCGCCACCCCGACTACGCCGCGCGGTGGGCGCTCCTGCCGGCGGGAAGCCGCCCGCTCCGGAACCCGAAAGGCGGTGCCCCGGGCTTCGTGATCGAGAACGTACGGGCCCTACCTGGTCTCCCTTCGGAGATGGAGGCGATGTTCGACGCCTACGCCGACGAGCTGCGCGGCGAGCAGCCGATCTCCTCGTGGCGGAAGGCTTACGCGATCCGCGAGAGCGACATCGTCCATGTGCTCACCGGGGCGACCGTCCGCTGGCCGCGGGTCTCGATCGGCTCCTATCCGCGCTTCAAGCCCGACGGGCCCGAGGTCGAGGTCGTGCTCAAGTCCGCCGACGCGAAGGCGCTCGCGGAGGCTGTGGCCTGGATCGAGCCCGCGCTCGCCGAGACCGAGTCACGCTCGGCCAACCCTTCGTAGGGGGTCGCTAGACGCGCTGCGTGTCGCGCCGGTAGGCCCAGCGGGCGGCCACGACCCCGCAGAAGGCCCAGACGGCGACGACGATCCAGCCGGTCGTGCTCCAGCCCTTGCCGCCGAGCCCGACGTGCCCCGCCTGGACGAGCCAGTAGGAGGGGAGCGCCTCGCCGATCTTCTTCATCAGGCTGCCCGTGATCGGGAACCACGTGCCGCCGAGGAAGGCGAAGAGCGCGGTCGCGCCGCCCATGACGGGGCCGACCGAGTCCGGCGTGACGAAGTGGCCGATGACGATGCCGAGCGCGGCGAAGGGCAGGAGCCCTACGAGGATCAGGACCGTCATCCGCACCCACTCGCCGCCGGTGAGGCTGACCCCGAGGATCGTTCCGGCGATGTAGAGCGCCGCGAGCGTGATCGCCGACATCAGATAGCCGGTGAGCACCTTCGCACGGAAGTACATACGGGTCGTGAGCGGCGTGATCCGCAGGTGGCGGTTCCAGCCCACCGCCCGCTCGCCGGAGATCCGCGCCCCGGCGGAGAGCATCGCGTTCATCGTCCCGAACGCCGCGAGGCCGACCATGAAGTAGAGCGGCGCCGAGAGCCCGGTCTTGCTGAAGTTGGCCGTGTGCTTGTTCGTGCCCGCGATCACGAAATAGAGGATCAGCGGGAAGCCGAGCGAGAAGAAGAAGAACCGCCGGTTGCGGAGCGTCCGCAGCACCTCGTACTTGAGGTAGATCACGACACGGCCTCGTCGTCGGCGTCGTCGGAGGTCAGCTGGATGAACGCCGCCTCGAGGCCGGCGCCCGTGATCTCGATGTCCTTCGCCTCGGGGAACGAGTCGAGGAGCGCGCGGATTGCCGCGTCGGAGTCGGCGCAGCTGAGCCTGACGGCCTCGCCCTGGCGCTCGGCCCGCGTCACCCCGGGGAGCCGCTCGAGCGCCTCGAGCTCGACTCCCGGCAGGCTCGTCCGGATCGTGCGTGTGCCGACCATCGCCTTGATCTCGTTCGGTGGGCCGTCGGCGACGATCCGCCCATTCGCCATCAGGATGACGCGGTCGGCGTAGGCGTCGGCCTCCTCGAGGTAGTGGGTGGCGAAGAGGACGGTGTTGCCGCGCGCGGCGAAGTCGCGCATCGTCGTCCAGAAGCCGTGCCGGCCCTCGACGTCCATGGCGACGGTCGGCTCGTCGAGGACGAGCAGATCGGGGTTGCTGATCAGGGCGATCGCGAATCGCACGCGCTGCGTCTGCCCGCCCGAGAGCTTCTGGGTGCGGCGGTCGGCGAGCTCGTGGATCCCGGTGAGCTTCAGCACCTCGTCGACGCCGAGCGGTGTCGGGTAGAGCGAGGCCATCATCGTGATGAGCTCGCGCACGGAGAGGTCGCGGATCAGGGCCCCGGTCTGGAGCATCGCGCCGACGGCGCCACGGTCGACGGCCTCCCGCGGGCCGGACCCGAAGACCTCGACGCTGCCGCTGTCGGGCTCGAGCAGCCCGAGGAGCATGTCGATCGTCGTCGATTTCCCGGCCCCGTTCGGGCCGAGGAGGGCAACCGTCTCGCCCGGCTCGACCAGGACGTCGATCCCGCGGACGGCCTGAACCACGGTCTCGCCCGTCCGGAACGTCTTTACCAGCGAATCGAGCTCGATCCCCGGCATGGTGGTTCCCCCTGCCACTCGCCCCACTCTGCCAGCCCCGGTGCGGTCGACCGAGCGGTTCCGGTGGCCGTTGCGGGGTGTACTACCCTGGAACGGTGACGCTGGGCGCGCCCGAGACCTACCTCTCCGAGCTGAATGAGGCCCAGCGCGAGGCTGTGACGACGACCGAGGGCCCGGTGCTCGTCGTCGCCGGCGCGGGCTCCGGGAAGACCCGCGTTCTCACCTATCGCGTGGCGCATCTGCTTTCGACCGCCGGCGTCGAGCCGAACGAGATCCTTGCGATCACGTTCACGAACAAGGCCGCGGCCGAGATGCGCTCGCGGATCGAGGCTGCGATCGGCCCGCGCGCCCGGGCGATCTGGATCCTGACCTTCCACGCCGCCTGCGGCCGGATCCTGCGACGGGAGGCCGAGCGGCTCGGCTACCGCTCGACCTTCACGATCTACGACCAGGCCGACCAGGTCAGGCTGGTGCGCCAGTGTCTCGAGGAGCTCGAGCGCGATCCCAAGCGCTTCACGCCGCGGGGCATCCACGGCCAGATCTCGAACGCCAAGAACCTGCTGATCGGCCCGGACGAGTACGCCTCGCGGGTCGGGAGCTTCTACGACCAGACCGTCGCCGACGTCTATGCGCTCTACCAGCGCAAGCTGTTCGCGCTCAACGCCGTCGACTTCGACGACATGCTCATGCTCACCGTCGAGGTTCTGCGCCGCTTCCCCGAGGCGCAGGAGCGCTGGGCGAAGGCGTTCCGCTACGTCCTCGTCGACGAGTACCAGGATACGAACCATGCGCAATATGTGTTGCTTCAACTGCTTGCGGGCGAGCATCAGAACGTGATGGTGGTCGGGGATCCGGACCAGTGTCTTGTCGCCGGAACGATGATCACCATGAGCGACGGGTCGCTGAAGCCGATCGAGAGGATCGAGGTCGGCGACCTCGTTCGGGCCGGGTACGGCAGCGGTAACTTCACGTCGGCGCGAGTCAGTCGTGTGTATGTGGGAGCGGCGCGTTCGGGGGTTGCGATCACGACCGAGTCTGGGCGCTGCGTCATCAGCACTCCGGAGCACATCCACTTCGCCGGGTTCAAGGTTGGGAAGACGCCTCAGCTCCACATGACCTATCTGATGTGGAAGCGTGGGTGCGGATTTCGCATCGGGACATCGCGGACCTACACGAATTCTCGAGATGGCGCGCTTCCAGGACCGTCCCTCCGCTTGAACGGGGAGCACGCAGACGCGTGTTGGGTTATTCGCACGCACTCGTCCGATGCCGAGGCGCGGCTCGACGAAACGCTGCTTTCGCTTCGCTATGGACTGCCGACGTTGCCGTTCGTCGCTCGACCTCTGCGTGGCGAAGTGCGCGGGGTCGTCTCGGATCAGGCGATGCTTGACCGGATGTACAGCCAGCTCGACACGGAGTCGGGTGGCAGGAGCCTCCTCGACGACGAGGGCCTGAGTTTCGATCATCCGCACTTCAGCGCAGCGACGACGACAACAGGCGCCCGGGTGCGCAGGCGGCTCTCGGTAGCGCTGTGTGGCGACTCGCGAGGGCCAAGCTCACGGCATCGGATCCACCTGACGGGAAGCGACGAGGCGGGGCGAGAGGCGCTGACCCGGCTGGGGCTGTCTGTCCGACCGGCTCGGAAGGGCTCGAGTGGGTGGAGGTACGAGACTTCCAGTCCGAGTTTCAGCGATCTCGTCGGCGTCGTCGAAAGGCTGCGACGAGAGCTCGATGTTGAGCCGAGATACACGGCTCGGCTCGCCTCGAACGAAGGTCTTCAGGGTAAGGAGAAGAACGCGATCCCGTTCATGCCGGCCTCGGCGATTCGACCGGGGATGGTGATGGTCAACGAGCACGGGCGGCTCGAGACGGTCGTCTCAGTGGAGCGAGTGGCTTTGAACAAGCCGGTGTACGACCTCGACGTCGATCGCCTGCACAACTTCATCGCGAACGGCCTCCTCACACACAACTCGATCTACGCGTTTCGCGGCGCGGACATTCGCAACATCCTCGAGTTCGAGCGGGACTTTCCGGGGACGCGAGTGATCCCGCTTGAGCAGAACTACCGCTCCACCAACTCGATCCTGAACGCGGCGAACACGGTGATTGCGCACAACCGGGAGCGGAAGGAGAAGCGCCTCTGGTCCGAGCTCGGCGAGGGCGAGCCGGTGCGCGTGATCGAGACCGAGGACGAGCACGCCGAGGCGCGCTTCGTCGCGGCCGAGGTGGCAGGGCTCGTCGAGCTCGGGACGAGCCTCCGCGAGATCGCGATCGTCTACCGGACGAACGCGCAGAGCCGCGTGCTCGAGGACGTGTTCGTGCGCCAGGGCGTCGCCTACCAGGTGATCGGCGGCCCGCGGTTCTACGAGCGGGCCGAGATCAAGGACGCGATCGCCTACCTCCAGGCGATCGACAATCCGTACGACGCCGTCTCGCTGGGGCGGATCGCGAACCGGCCGCGGCGCGGGGTGGGGGACACGTCGCTTGCCCGGCTCGCAGCGCTCGCGGACGGCGAGGGCATCTCGCTCTGGGAGGCGGTGGGCCGGGCCGAGGAGGCTGGGCTCGCGACCGCCTCGCTGAAGGCGGTGCAGGGCTGGCGGACGCTGATGCAGTCGCTGATGGCGCAGGCGCAGGAGCACTCGATCGCGAGCCTGCTCGAGCTCGTGGTCGAGCGAACCGGGTATCCGGAGTTCCTGCTCTCGACGCTGCCCAAGTGGGAGGCCGAGGGCAAGATCGAGAACCTCGAGGAGCTCGTCGGCGTGGCGCGCGAGTACGAGCAGTCGGCCGACGAGCCGTCGCTCTCCTCGTTCCTCCAGGAGATCTCGCTCTACTCGGACCAGGACGCCCTGCGCGACGACGAGGGCGGCGGCCAGGTGACGCTGATGACCCTCCACAACGCGAAGGGCCTCGAGTTCGAGAGCGTCTTCATGCTCGGCGTGGAGGAGGGGATCTTCCCGCACTCGCGCTCGCTCGAGGAGAACGACGTCGAGGAGGAGCGGCGCCTCTGCTACGTGGGAATGACGCGCGCGAAGGAGCGTCTGACGATGATCCACGCGACCCGCCGGTCCCTGTACGGCCGGAGCGACGCGAACCTGCCGTCGCGGTTCCTCGACGAGCTTCCGGCCGAGGGCGTCGAGCGGGAGCGCCTCAGGCCCGCCTCGTGGGCCGGCTACGGCACTCGGGTCCCGAGGCGCGAGACGGCTCCGAGGGCGGATATCCCGTCGCTCTCGACCGGCGACAACGTCAGGCACAACTCGCTCGGCTCCGGGATCGTCACCCGCATCGAGCCCGACGGCGTCGTCACGGTCAGGTTCGAGGACGGCTCGGAGCGGCGGCTCGTGCTCGAGTACGCGCCGCTCGAGAAGATCGCCTAGCTGAACGCCTCGAGCAGCAGCTCGAGAAAACGGGCGCGGTTCGCGCCGAACGCCCACCTTGCGTTCGGCGGTGTGCCCGGAATTGGGCGGAAGTCGCCGACGGTGCGGCCGCGGGTGAGCTCGCCGTTCAGCTCCACGTCGACGTAGAGCTCCTGCGTCTCGATCACGCTCTCGTCGAGCAGGGAGGCGACGCAGACGGCGTCGTGGACGGGAGCCGAGCGGCTGACCGCCTGGGGCTGGACCTTCTCGTACCCCTCGATCCGGGTGCGGATGATCCCGGCGGCGGCGGTTCCGGCGGGCGTTCCGAGCCCGTTCAGCCGCTCGCAGTCGTCCTCCGAGACGAGCGCCTGGTGGGTTGCGTCGAGCGGTACGACGACGAGCTCGCGGATGCCGCTTCGCAGGACGATCCGAGCCGCTTCGGGGTCGGCCCAGATGTTGAACTCGGCGGCGGGCGTGACGTTTCCGATTCGATGGCCGCCGCCCATCAGGACGAGCTTGGGGATCCGTGCAGCGAGGCCCGGGTCGAGCGCGAGCGCGGTCGCGATGTTCGTCAACGGCCCGGTCGGGACGAGGACGACGTCGTCGGCGCCCTCCTCGAAGCTCTCGACCAGGAACTCCGCGGCTGCCGTCGCCTGAGCCTTCGAGCGGGCGGGGGCGAGGTCGAGGTAGTCGCCGTGGATCTTGCGGCTGCGCTCGGCCTGGTCGGCGACCGCGCGCGAGGGGACGAGGGCTCCGGGTGCGCCGCGGAAGACCGGCACGTCGGGGCGGCCGATGTGGTCGAGGACGCGGAGGGTGTTCTCGGTCGTGTGGTCGATCGACGTGTTGCCGGCTACGGTCGAGACGCCGAGCACCTCGAGCTCGGGGCTGAGCGCGGCGAGCATGATCGCGATCGCGTCGTCGGTTCCGGTGTCGACGTCCAGGATCAGCTTGGTCATCGCTCTCCTTCTCGGATCGTCCACGGCCCGCCGTGGAAGGTGTTGACGTGGGCGGCCTCGTCGAAGTCGTCGAGGAAGGGGGTGGCACCGCTGCGGCCGTTTGCTATCAGGAGCCTGCGCTCCGGCGTCCCCGTCACCGGCCGATTGTATTCGCGCCCGGTTCGTGCTTCCCGCTCCTCCCGCGTCCAGCCACGGCCCGGGACCGACGACCCCGACCCTCGACGAGCCCGAGGCTCGAGCGCCGGCTCAGCCGGTCACGTGGTGGGCGATCTGTGCGATCGGCCCGTACACCGCGCGCATGAATGAGCTGGGAAGCAGCACGTGGTGGAGATAGAGCACGCTGAGGTTGTTCGCCACGAACGCGGTCGTCCCGAGGATCCCGATGCTCGAGACAATGAAGAGCAGCGCCCGCGCCCGTCCCCCAAGCCGTCCGAAGAGCCACGCGAGCAGGACGAAGATCGCCGTCCCGATCATGACGCGCAGGATGATCGCCCCGGCCAGCCCGTAGCGATCGATGGCGAGCACCTGCAACGCATTCGCCTCGCTCACGTTGCCATGCTGCAGCCCGCGGAAGGTCGTCAGCCCATCGAGCAGGCTCACGATCGCACCGCTCCAGACGATCAGCCGAGCGAGGGTGGTAGGGCGTTCCCGCTCCGCCATCAACTCGTACGAAAGCGAACTCATTGCAACCCCTCCCCGTCCATCAACTCCGAAGGTACCGGACCCAACCGACGTCGGGATACCTCGAGCGAAGCGTCGGCGAAACACCATGCCGTGTGCGTCGATTGGCCGAGCTCCGCCTCTCCATCGGCTCAAGCGCGCTCGTCCGACGCCGGCCAGCATGTGCCCGTCACACAGTAGGGGCGGGCCCGAAGCGGCTAGGATGAGCGCGACCGGGGCGGTTAGCTCAGTTGGGAGAGCACCAGCTCGACAAGCTGGGGGTCACTGGTTCGAGCCCAGTACCGCCCATAGAAAAAGCCTGCACAGGAGCTTTTCGTTGCTCTCGGGGGGCGACGACTGGTAAAGGCGGTGGCAAGGACTGCGGTGCGAACGCTGCGCGCTCACTGTCTCCGCCGAACCTGATCACCTCGCGATCGCGCGAAGATCGGGAAGGATAGAAGCCTGGAAGCCAGCCTATCGGCGGTAAGGGATGGAATCGGGCAGGCGCGCGGAGGGAAAGCTATTCACCGGACATCCAGCCGGTCCTATTGGAGGTCAGTGCTTCGAAGCCCGAGGATTAGGGCTCCGTCTACTCGGTTGGGCTCAGACATCCGACTCGGTCCGACTTGCGCTGCGGTCTTCAGTCCGCAGTTCACCAAAAAGTGCGGTCAGGAGTGCGTCGACGGTGCGTTCATCGAGGGGTTCCCGGCCCCCGGTGGTGTTGAGCCTCCGGGCGCGGAGCCCTCGCCGGACGAGCGCGTAGGTTGGGCGGACATGCGCCAGCGGTGGGCTTTCGAGGCGGGCTCGGAGTTCCGCCGCGACATCCCACAGCTGGCAAGCGCGGTCCCGGTCGCGCTCGAGTTCGAGCGCGGCAAGCCCGATCAGCGCACCGCTCATCGTCTCTCTATCGGAGATCTCGCGGCAGATTACGAGACTCTGCGTGAGCAGCGTTCGTGCTCGCTCGGGGTCCGCAGTGTTCAGCGTCGCCAGTCCGAGGCTGGTCAGGAACGGCGCCTCGAGGGCGACATTGCCAAGCTGGCGGACGAGGGACAGGGCCTCCTCGAGCGGAGCGAGCGCTTCAACGCCTTGTCCCTGGGCGAGCAGGAGCGTGCCGAGGCTGTCGAGCGTCACGGCGATCCCGCGCTTCTCGCCGAGCGCACGCCTGATCGCGAGGCTCTCCTCGATCGCCGCCTGAGCGGGCGCGTACTGTCCGGCATCCAGAAGGGCCGTGCCCTGGCAGTTGAGCGCCATCGCGATTAGCCAGCGGTCGTCGAGCTGTCGGGACAGTTCGACGGCTCGCAGCGAGGTCGCCGTCGCGGCCGCGCTCTCGCCGAGCCGGCCGAGCACGACACCGAGGTGGGCGAGCGCGAACGTGAGGCCGTTCCTGTCGGAAGCGTCGTCGAACAGCTGGACGGCTTCCTCGAGCAGCGCTCGCTCCCGTGGGTAGTCGCCTCCGATGGCGACGAGCCGCGAGGCGCCGAAGAGGACTTTGGCGCGCCTCCCTGGAGCGGCGAGGGCGGGTTCGGCGAGCGCGGCCAGCAGCCACCGTTCGCCTTCTGCGATCTGGCCGCGTGTCTCCCAGTACGGTTCGAGCGCTCCTGTGAGTCGAAGCGCGAGCTCGCCCTCGCCGGCCCCGAGCGCCCAGGCGACCGCCTCGCGGAAGTTGTCCTGATCGCTGTCGAGGCGGGTCGACCAGGCGGCCTGCTCGGTTCCCCAGAGCTCGGGCTCCGCCTGCTCGGCCAGGTTGGCGAAGAAGGCTGCGTGGAGACGGCGGTACACGTCGAGGAAGCCGTCGCGCTCGAGTTGGCCGGTCGCGAACTCGCGGATCGTCTCGAGCATCCAGAACCGCGGCTCGCCGTCGGGGTCGACCCAACGACGCAGCAGGCTGCTCGCGAGCAGGGAGGTGACGCCGTCGAGCACGTCAAGCTGGAGTTCGTGGTCTGCGGCGATCAGCGACTCGGCCGCTTCCAGCCGGAACCCGCCGACGAAGACGCCCAGCCGCGCGAACAGCTCACGGTCCGGGGGGCGGAGGAGGTCGAAGCTCCAGGCGATCGTGGCGGTGAGCGTTTGTTGTCGTGGTTCCGAGTCCGGTGCGCGGCCGGACAGGAGTTGCAGCCGCTTGTCGAGGCGGCCGAGCATCGTCGTGGGCGGCAGCACTCGGATGCGTGCGGCTGCGAGCTCGACGGCGAGCGGCAGGCCGTCGAGCCGCCGGCACACCTCGGCGACGGCTACGGCGTTGCTTTCGTCGATCGTGAACTTGGGATCGACGGCCTGCGCCCGCCGTTCGAAGAGCCGCACGGCGTCCGAGTTCAGAATTGCCTCCAGGCCATCCGACAGCGACGGCACACCGAGCGGCGGCAAGTCGTAAAGGTGCTCTCCGCGAAGCCCGAGTACCGTCCGGCTCGTGACGAGCACGCGCAGGCGCGGGGCGGCCGCCAGCAGTGTCGCAACCTCGCTCGCGGCGGTCGACACCTGCTCGAAGTTGTCGAGCACGAGGAGCAGTTCCCGATCGGCAAGATGTCTGGCGACCGTTGCGGTCAGGGTCTTTCCTGCCTGCTCCCGGACGCCCAGCGTCTCGGCCAACGAGGCGACCGCTAGCTCGGGGTCACGCACGGGTGCGAGAGAAACGAAGAATACGCCGTCCTCGACTCGGTCGGCTGCAGAAGCAGCGACCTGAAGCGCGAGCCGTGTCTTTCCCACCCCTCCGGGCCCCGTCAACGTCAGCAGCCGGACGTCCTCGCGGGCGAGCAGCTTACCCACCTCGATGACTTCGCGCTCGCGCCCGACGAACGTGGTCGGCTGCACGGGCAGCGGCTTTGGAATTGGTCGCATCGCCCGAGGCGGAGCCGTCATCTCCCCGCGCAGGATCGCCGTGTCGAGCGCGCGTAGGCTCGCATCGGGGGCCAGCCCGAGCTCGGAATCGAGCCGGCGACGGTGGTCGTGGTAGGCGGCAAGTGCAGCGGCTTGGCGGCCGAGCCCGAAGCGGGCGAGCATCACTGTGCGCACTAGCTGAGGACGTAGCGGGTGCTCTGCGAGCAGGCGTTCGGCATCGACGAGGACCGTGTCGAGCCGTCCCAGCCGCAGTTCGGCGTCGAGGCACGCCTCGTACGCAGCGAGGCGGCTCTCGTCGAGCCGCTCTGCCTCCATCCGAAGCGATCCTTCGCGGGCATCGGCGAGCGCCGGGCCGGCCCAGAGGGCGAGCGCGTCGCGCAGTTCGGCAACGGCCGTGGGCAGCTCACCGGCACGAAGGCTCGCCAGTGCCTTTCGGTACAGCCGCTCGAAGCGCAGAGCGTCGACCGCCTCGACCGGAAGGTCGATCAGGTAGCCGGGTTTGCGGCTACGCAGCGTCTCGCGCGAGGGCAGTCGACGGCGAAGTTCGGAAACGTAGACACCGACCGCATGCACGGCGGTGAGAGGGGGCTGATCCCAGAGGCGCTCAACGATCGACTCGACTGGTACCACCCGCCCCGCCTGGAGCGCGAGCAGCGAGAGCAAGGCGCGCTGTTTGGCTGCTGTGATCCGGACGACCCGGTCGCCCTCAACCAACTCGACAGGACCAAGCAGCCGCACCTCCACCAGATGATGATGACAGGAGGAGATCGGCTTGATCGCGCGATGAGCCCCGCTTGAACGGCGCCGCGGATCCTCGGACAGACAGCTTCCTAAGGAGGATCTCCATGAACCCGCTCGCACTTGCTTCCCACGCCCGACGCCTGGCGCTCTTATCAGTGGTCCTTGTCACCGGGGTCCTGGTGCCGCTCGCTCTGGCATCGAGCCCGCCCATCGAAGGGGGCCACTACACGGGACACGACGCCACGAAGGGCGTGGTGACGCTCGCCGTGTCGAGTACCGGTGCGAACTTCGCAAGCGGCAGGTTCAACCTGATGCTGCTCGGGCAGGCAGGACGCGGCTCGTGTGTCGGCCCGGCGCACGTCACGCTCCGCCCCACTCGCACGCTTCAAATCACGCCTCGCGGGACGTTCAAGCTGAGCGGCACCTTCGCGTTTCGCGAGCCCTCAACCGATCCGCAGGCGTTTAGCGGTACCGGCCACTCGACCGTACAAGGGGCCTTCAGCGACGGCGGCAAGCTCGTCTCCGGAACAGTCGAACTGACAGCGATCGGGACGGGCGGCCTCGCCTGTCGCAGCGGGATCGTTCGCTTCACCGCAGCCCTCGCCTGACATCCAGCCAAGTAAGGGAGAGAAGACCAATGTCACGGATCATTTTCGTCGCTCTGGTCGCCTGCCTGGCCATGGCGGCAGCAGAACAGGCGGCGGCGAGCCCTGGCCAGCGCGCCTTCTATCTGACCGTTCGGCCAGGCCAATGCCTGATCGCCGGAAGCAAGAGCGGGACAGGCGGCGACAAGATCGTCCTCGTCGTCCCGTGCTCCGACCCACGCCACCAGTTCGAGGTCTACGCGGTCCGCCACGGGGGCTGGGGGCACGGGAAAGTGCCGCCGCCTGCGACCGTCAAACTAATCATGAGGTCGGTCTGCCTCGCGGCCTATCAGCAGATCACCGGGCACCAGATGCCGGCCGGCGGCGGATGGGACGCCTTCGACCCTGACCCAGGTGCTGAACAAACCCACTACGCCGACGACATCATCTGCAGTTACGTGCACTTCCCCGCCTTCACCCCGCTCGGAGCGGGCCGACACGTGAGCTGAAACCGCATGACCATGATCTGAGGCCAGAAGCGAAAAGAGCTGAGCGCTGCACCGCTCTGCCTTCTGGGAAAGCGTCGAATCGGCCCCGAGGTCGCATGGCAAGAATGGCAAGGATGCGCGTTCGTTCGTGTTCGCTCAGGCGTTCGATCCCAGTACGAATTTCGCCCAACGGTGCCGTTTTTCCGAACGGCAGCGAACCAGCGCGAACGGCTGCACCATCTGGACAAGCTGGGAGTCACTGGTTCGAGCCCAGTACCGCCCACTGAACTTGGCAGTGCGCAAACCGTGTCCGTGACGACGCGGTAGGTCGGCAGGATCTCGCTTCTGCCGTTGACGCGGAGGTCTTTGACGAGCAGGCGGAGAAGCGCCTTCGTCTGCTTCGGCTCGCCGGTGCTGACCAGGCCTTCGAGTTGGTCAGCGACCGCGGCAAGGTTGGCCGCGTCGGGCGTTGTCGGCGCCTGTGGGGCGAGCCGGGCGGCGAAACCGAGGTCTTGCTCGTGCAGGTCGGCGAGGCGCGTTTCCAGCGCGGCGACGCGCGTCTGGAATCGTTTCGCGTCGAGGTCGCCTGTTTCGAAGGCGGCGTAGTAGCGGTCGAGTGCGCGTTCGGCCCGCCGGATCTCCTCGGCGAGTGCGCGGCGCTGTTCTTCGAGCGCGGCTCCGTCTGCTTGCCGTTGCTCGGCAGCAGCGTCGATCGCCTCTCGGATCACGTCGCCGTTGCGGTAGAGCGCAGTGAGCTGTCCGACGACGGCGGCTTCGAGTTTGTCGCGGGGGATGCGTTCGCCCTCGCAGCCTTTGGGTCCGAGCTTTTGTCGGCCGGAGCAGGCGTAGTAGTGGTAGGTGCCGCCGTTTCCTTTTGCGCTCATGCCGACGTAGGCGCGCTTGCAGCGGCCGCAGCGCAGAAGGCCGGAGAGGAGGTAGTCGCCCGGGTTGCTGCGGCGCCGGGCCATGTCGTCGCCGCGCTCGCGCAGCAGCCGTTGCGCGCGGGCGAAGCTGAACTCGTCGACCAGTGCTTCGTGTAGGCCGGGCAGGCTTTCGCCGCGCCAGATCACGCGGCCGAGGTAAGCCTCGTTCTCCAAGACCCATTGCACGACTGCGGGTTGCCAGCCCGCGGCGGGTGCGGGTGCATGCTCGTCCGCGAGTACGCGCGCGACCGCGGCGGTCCCGAGCTGCTCGCGCGTGTAGAGATCGAAGATGCGCTTCACCGTCGGTGCGGTGCGCTCGTCGGGCACGACCTCTTTGCGCTCGTTGCGCTGGTAGCCGAACGGCAGTCGTCCGGTCGCCCATTTGCCTTCTCTGGCGCGGCGTTCGATTCCGGCGGTGACGCGGTCGACGATCGTCGCGTGTTCAAACTCGGCGAAGACGGCCAGCATCTGCAGCATCATCCGGCCCGCCGCGGAGCCGGTGTCGAACGGCTCGGTAGCGGACCGCAGAACGACATTGAGCGTGTCCAGTTCCTCGGCGAGTTGCGCGAGCTGGCGTACCTTCCGCGAGAGCCGGTCGACGCGGTAGACGAGCAGCATGTCGACCGCGCCAGTGCGAGCGAGGTCGAGCGCCGCTTGCAGGCCGGGACGGTCGAGCTTGGTGCCGGTCGACTGATCTTGCTCGTGCGAAGCTATCCGCCAGTCCTCCTGTGCTTTGCAGAACGCTTCCAGGCGCTCGCGCTGGGTGTGAAGCGAGGTCGGTTGGTTCTCCTCGTCCGTCGAGATCCGCGTGTAGATGCACACCCTGGTCACTGCCATCGCTCTCCCTTCTCTGCGCGGCTGACGCCGACGAGGCGCGCGAGACGCGCGCCGTCCGCGGCGAAGCCGAGCGTTGACGCACTCGTAGGAATTGGGGTATGAAGTCGGCGTCCACCCTGGCTGCAGGACCCGCGTACCGATGCGCGGTTGCGCCCGCCGCGACCGTTCACTCCATGAGTGAACGCATGGAGCGAACGCATGGAGCGAACGGGTTGGGCAATCACGATGACCCCTCCTCTTCGTCGGGGTCTGGCATGAGACCATCGACGCCGGACAGACGCAAGTCCGCCTTGCTTTCGCGCGCCTGGGGCGGCTTCCCGCCCTTCGGTGCGAGCGGTGAGAGCCGCTCCCAGAAGTCGTCGCGGTCGTGCCGCCAGCGGCGGCCGAGCGCCGCGGCCGAGTCGCCGCCGCTGGCGCACGGGGCAAGCTCGACGAGCGAACGGATGCGCCCGCCGCCAGTGAGCGGCAACCACACGGGCGCGAGCGACCCCTGCCACCCGAGGTCCCCCGCAGTCGCCGCGAGCAGACCCCAGGCGGTGAAGAACGGATAGCAATTCCATTTGCCGTTCTCGCGCAGGTCGGCGACCGCGCCTTCGAGGGTGGCAAGGCGCCCTGCACCCGGGACGACGAAGAGCAGGTTGAGCGGCGCCCACTCCTTGTAGTCCCACACCTCGTGCACCTGTAGGTAGGCAAGCAGCTTGTCGTGCAGCCGCTGTCGCGTTTCCGTGCCGCGGTCCCACTCCAGATAGCACTCGACTGAGCCAGGCGGGCAGACGAGCTCGAACGCGCCGTCCGGCCGCGGCGAGGGCAGATGCTCGTCGAAGGCAAGCCGTCGCGCCGCCTCCCTCGGTCCGACCCACCAGGCCACCCCGAGCGACCGCTCCGCGAGTGTTGCGGCGATTAGGTCGGTGACGAAGCGGTTGGTTTCCAGTCGGTGCGCGAGCTGGGGATGGGAGCCCCAGTCGTCGCGGCGCTGCCAGCCGAGCTTCCTCCGCTCGACCCCGAGCTGCGCAGCGACCAGGATCGCGCCCGCCTCATCGAGCAGCCAGTGCGCCTGCAACTTCCCGGAGCCGAACGGAGCTGGCGGGTAGAAGCGGTCGAGCACGCGATGGCGATAGAGGAACAGCAGCCGATCCTGCGCCCGACGCCTCGACGAGAAGAACACCAGCGCCAGCTGATCCGTCGTCAGCACCTGCTGCTCGAACAGCATCCAGACGATCTCGCGGTCGCGCTCGGTCAGATGCCGGGCCAGCTCGAACACCCGCTCCGAGCTCACCCGCACCGGCCGCGCCTCACGCGCAGACCACGAAGAATTACGAATTGACCCTCTTATGTCGGGCTTCCCATCGGCCGGATCACGCGCAACGGCGCGCCTCCCCGCGCCCATCGGAGGATTCAGCGACGCCGCGGGAAGCGCCGTCGATAACGCCGTCCGAAGCGCCACCGGAAACGCCAGCCCGTTTCCGGGCCGCCTCCAACAGCAGATCCGCCAGCAGCGCCACTGCCTCGCGGCGCTGCTCTTCGCTCAACCGCACAAGACGCGGCGGCAGCAGCTTGAAATCAGTCTTCTTGGTCAGTCATGCGGGACCGGCAGAGGAGCCCGAACAACACCAACGCTGAGGAGCCCGAATCGGTCTCTCCTATAGAGAGGCCCTTTCGGGGCCCGAAAAGTCACAAATCAGGCGCTGCATAACGGGACGGATCATGGCGCACCACACTGACCCAGACCCGACAAATCACCGACACGGCACCGACACGGCACCGACACGCCGCTTCCCGAGCGGCTTTCCTGGTCGTCGGTCGAACGCTGTCGGGTCCCCTGTTAAGCCCCAGCTGGCGGCGATCTACCAGGGAATTGGCAACTATCCGGCCTTTCCGGCGGAACCGCAGTGCAATGAGCGGGAAACTGGTGGTGTGGCCCGGAGTTTTGCGCAGGCGTTCCGCGACGAGTATCCACCGTTGCACCGCTACCTGCGGCGGCGCGTCGGCGGGTCGCTCGCCGACGACCTCGCCGCGGAGACGTTCGCCACAGCCTACGCAAGCTGGGAGCGCTTCGACCAGCGTCGGGCACTCCGTCCCTGGCTCTACGGCATCGCCGCAAACCTGCTCCGCCACCACTGGCGGAAGGAGCGGCGGCAACTGCAAGCGTACGCGCGCACCGGGATCGACCCGTTTATCGACGACCTCAACGATTCGCTCGATCGCGCCGCCGCTGATGCGAGGAAGCGGGAGCTGGCCGACGCACTCGCGGACCTCCGCAAAGGCGAGCGCGACATTCTCCTGCTGCACGCGTGGGCCGGCCTGACCGATAGCGAAATCGCAGAGGCGCTTTCGTTGCCGCTCGGCACCGTGAAATCGCGCCTGCATCGAGCGCGGATGCAGCTTCGGAACCGTCTCGACCCGTCCGGGAAAGAACAAAACGAAGCGAACCTGCTCGCCGACGGAGAACTTTGATGACCGACGACACGATCCAACTGCTCAGCGACTTTCGCAGCGAGATCCCGCTCCCGGATCACGAGGCAACCCGCTCCGCCTACGAACGCGTCGTAGCGAAAACGACGACTCGTCGCCGTTTGCTCCCACGGCTCGTCGGCCGCAAGCGCTTGACCCTTGCGTTCGCGGCGGGTGCTCTCGTCTTGGCCGCTGCTTCCGTCGCCGCCGTCAAGGAGGCCCCCTGGTGGCAGAGCGGCGCTCCGCCGGTGGATCCGAAGGAGGTTGTCTCGGTCGCCAGCGACAACTTGCCAGCGAACGTCGATGTCGCTCGAGCCCGCACCGTGGTGACCGCGGGAGATGCGGCGCTCGTCGCTGTGCCGCTGAACGGCACCGGCTACTGCCTGATCCCGGCGCTCGACGGTCGCGCAAGTCTCGGCGCCCAATGCGAGTACCAGGTCAAGAACCCGCGGAGCGGCGACGACGATCGCACAGTCAGTGCGACCCGCCGAGCAAGCGGCGATCGGGCCGCGGCGTGGATCGTCTACGGAAGGATCACCGACCCGCGCGCCGCCAAGATCGACCTCGGAGCATTCACGCTCGACCTCGCATCCGGCGGCTTCTTCCTCGGGCAGGTCCCGCAGTCACAGTGGTCGCAGCTGAGCGGCACCGCGACGCACGGAGCAATCATCGACAGCACAGGCGGCGTACTCCGCAGTGGTTGCGTCAACTGGGCGAGCGCCCCGACCAGGACCGGCACCGACGGCGAGTATCCGGTGCCGCTCTGGAGCGAGCAAAGCGGCGGCACATGCAAGCCGCGAAGACCCGCGGCGCCGCCGACCGTCGACCTCGGAGCTGCCAAGAAGGTGTTCGACGTAACGCTGACCCAGAACTACTCGCTCTGGAAGGCAGGCCAGACAATCACCTTTGAGGCCGCCCCGCGCTCGGACGGAACGACCTGCCTCGTAGTCTCCGGCCCGGGAACCGCCAGCACAACTCGGGGGTACGGACTCACCAACAGCTGCGCGGCAACAAGCGACCAAGCAAACGCTAAGAGCCCGATTAACGTCGGCCTCGGAGCAGGCCTCACCCACCTCGACGGCAAAGCCGTCTACACCTGGGACATCACCGGCGCGGTCGACCCCGGATCGGGGATCGCCAGACTGGAGCTTCGCTCGGGCAGCTCGACAACCCCGGTCTCATTTGGCGGCGGGTTCTTCTTCGCCCAGTTGCCCGCGACCAGTCCAGGTCCACAGAAGGGCACCGTCTCAATGCCGCCCGGGCAGTGGCTGCTCGTCGGACTCGACGGGACGGGCCATCAGGTCGCCGAAGTTGATCTAGTCGCGATGCACCGACAAGCCTCGCCGCACTGAGAAATGGGGGCGACGCGTTTGGGCAAATTGCGATGCTGAGTAAAGAGTACGAGCGCGTTCTCAAGGATCAGCCTCCGCGCAGGCGGTCACGCTAGGGAAAGCGCGTCGCCCTCAATGACAGCCTGGTTTGCGCACAGCCAAGTTCCGCCCATTCGGCTGTTGTCAAGGCCACAACGTACGTGCCTGATAACCCGGTGCACACTGTGCTCTAGTCCGATCGCTCGTCGAGCGAACTGGGCGTCGAACCGCTGGTTGAGGCAGTTCGGGGAGACCCGGTCGTCTTGCTCGAAGGCGCCGATGTTCGTTCGAAGGGCACCGAACAGGTCTGATGCGTCGATGATTCAGATCGGCGACCTTGCCTCGGTGACTCAGTGACGGCGGAGGACGCAAGAGATCCGGAAGACCTCGGGGAGCTCCGGTCGTCAATTGTGGATGACCCCGAGGAGCTTGCCCTGCTTGTTGTCCCCTGTTTGTTGAGCTTCTGTCCAGGCGAGTGCGTCGTATGGGGTGGTGAAGGTATAGAGGTTGGCGCCGCTTGGGCTCGCCTTGCCGTCGTAGAGGAGGGCGATGCGGACGTAGAGTTTGGCCTGGATGCCGCGATCGTCGGCGTAGCCGGGGTCGCATCGCTCGTGGGGGTCGCAGGTCGAGACCTCGTACAGTTTGACCTGGACACCCCAATGATTTGGTTGGCCAGGTTGGACAGAGTGATCTCCACCCGTCACCAGCTTCCTCATCGTCGTCGCGATATCCCACCAGGCGCCTGCTTCGCCGTTGCCGATCGCTTCGCCGAGGTTGCCCGGGGCGAGGCCGTTGTAGTTGGCAAGCTGCTTGGTGAAGGGGTAGGTGGGGTACGCCGGTGCGGAGTCCTCGATTGGATCGTTTCCGAGCCCCGAGCCGCTGAGTGCCGTCCTTTCCAGGAACAGGCCGATCATCGCCCAGTGTTCCTTGAGCTCGGTCCAGGTGCGATAGACCTCGTACACGTCGAGGACGCCCGAGAGCGCCCTGACCGGGACGTTGTGGAGGATCTCCAAGGCGTGGATCTCCTTTTCGGTGGCCAGCTCGGCCTCTTCGAGCTCCTGCAGATGCCTCGCTACAGCCTTTTCCAGGATCGGTGCGGCCGTCATTTCCGTCGCGAAGATGGACGGTCCCTTCGCCCAGCCCGCAAGCTCGGTAATGTCCTCCGGCGTCAGCGAGGCGGTGTGCTGGTAGATCAGATACGGCTTCACTGTCAGGTTGGCCTTCCCGGTTCCGTGCTTGGCGTCGTCGCGGGCTGTGATCCCGATCGTGGTCGTCGCCGGCGCGATCACGCCCGGTGCCCAGTAACGGAGCAGAAGCTCGCCGTTGGAGTTCGTGACGAGGTCGTTGAGCGGCGAGCGGTCGCAGTTCTGCGAACGGCCCGTCGTCGGATCGGTGTCGCAGACGTACGTCTCGCCGGCGACAGACGGGATCGAGTTGACCGAGGCTGTCACCCGTGCGCCTGTCACCGGCTTGTGCGTCTTGGTATCGAAGACCTTGACCCGCACCTCCGTGCAACCAGACTCGCATCGAAACGTTTGGCCGCCCGACCCGGTCGATGGCTTCGCCTCGACGAAATCAACGAGAGACTGCGGCTCCGGATGCCCGTACAGGTCATGCACCGCCAGACCCGAGCGCACCGTCCTCGACACGCTGATGGACACGTTCAGCTCACTCCGGGACGGCGCCTTCGGCCCGGCACCGACCTTCCAGATCCCCGAGTAAGCGGGCGCGAAATCAGTGCACAGCTTCGTGGCGGCCCAGGAAAAGCTCCAGTACGGCCCGATATACCGCCAGCCGGCCGGAACGGCCGGAACGGTCATTGAAAACGAACTGGTCTTGCCAACCTTGGTCGGCCCGATGGTACCGAGCGTCAACCCGCGGATCTTGTCAGACGTCTCGCCCACGATCAGCATCTGGATGACGATCGGCGAGCTGGTCTGCCTGCAGCCGCTATTGGTAAACGACACCAGGTAATGGGCGCCCGGCTGTGTTGTCAGGTCAAGTTGGAACCTGACGTTCCCGCCGGCAATAGGATTGCCGCTCGACGGTGGCGGAGGAACATCGCAAGCCTGATAGGGCTCCCATCCAGACTGGCAGTAATTCCCCCAGCTCGCGCGTCCCGAATCGACACCGCACCAAGCCGCCACCACCAAGACGCCCACGGAGACCAACCCCAGTCGCAGCGCCCAGCGTGGATCCACACGGAGAGTATCCCATCCGTAGCCGCCAGACACAATTCGGTCAGAGGCTCGATGGAGTTGATGAGGTGGAGGATCTCGTGCGTGGCGTGTGCGAAGCTGGCGAAGGAGCGGCCGTCGGCGGCAGTTGTTCCCGCTTGCCCGAACTCACGAGACATGAGACCCCGGCTGTGGTCGCCGCATCTTTCAGCAGCTCCCTCAGGGGCTCGGGAGGGTTTGAAAGATGCCCAGTTAGGCCCATAGAACGGATCTGTAAATCACGCGAAATGGTTGCTTGCGCGGGCATCGAACCACCGTGCGCTCGCAGGTGAGGGTCCTTCGAGGCGCTGTAGAGCGGTGGGCGAGTCGTTGTTTCGCTGGTCAGCGTCGGCCGCCGAACTCCCAGTCGTGTATCTCGATCTCCGGGAACCCGTCGAGTCCAAGCTGCCCCTCGTCGAGCAGCGTGTCGACCGCTTCCCTGTCCGGCGCCTGGACGGCTAGCGCGATCCCGATCAGTCGAGCATCATCGAGTGTGGAAAGGTTGCCGTAGAGGATCAGCCGCTCGCGCAGTTCAGCCGAGAGGCTCTCTGCCGGGGCAGGTCTGGAGCTCGCCGCTCTCTTCCGGTCGCGCTGGGCACGGGCGATGATCAGGAATCTGGGCTCGTTGGCCGCGCCTGAGAACTCCCACATCGTGCGACCGAGCAGGTTCTCGAATCGCCAGACCGAATGGTCGGCGTAGACGCCTGCGCGGTTGTTGGGCTCGCCCGCGACGAAGTCTCGCACGGCATCGACGCTCGGGAGTCCGACGACATGGAGACTGCCGGTTGCGGTGTCGCGGTCGGCGCAAAGCGTCGGGCCTCGAGCGATCATCGACTCCGCGAATCGATCCATGTACGACCAGTGCTTCTCGAGCAGCCCCTCGTCCTCCCGAAGCGGTCCCGCCTCTGCCGCATCGCGGCTGTAGACGAAGAAGTCCACGCGCCGGACTCTAGAGGGACGGCAGCGAGCGACATCGACCCGGATCCGCGATCACGGAGGGCCACGTGTCGCTTGCCCCGCGGGCGCGAGGAACAGATGTTCGATCGTCTCATGTCGGCCGCGGTTCTTGAAGGTCATTGCATCGTCTGGCGCCTCGTGAGACCTGAAGGAGGGAGATGTGCCGATCCGTATCGCGCTGTTGCCTGGCCGGAAGTCGGCATGTAGGCTCGGGACGCGGCGTCAGTTCGAGAGCGGGGGGAGATCGATCCATGAGCACGACTGCCGAGACCGCGACGGCGATTCGACCGTTCCGGTCCGAGTTTTCGGAGGAGCAGATGGGCGATCTGCGGCGACGAATCGCCGCGACGCGCTGGCCGAGCAAGGAGCTGGTCGAGGAGAGGTCGCAGGGTGTGCAGCTCACCGCGACCAAGGCCCTCGCCCGCTATTGGCTCGACGAGTACGACTTCGGGCGCAACGAGGCGCGACTGAACGGGCTGCCGCAGTCCGTCACGGAGATCGACGGTGTGGACATCCACTTCATCCATGTCGCGTCGTCGCACGAGAACGCGTTGCCGGCGTGGGAAGAGCCGGAACTCTTCAGCGACGAGGTGAGGGCGGCCTTCAGATCGCTCCGGTGATGCAGGATCGCCATGACCGACAACGACGTCCCCGCCACCATCGCCAAGACCCGTCGTAGGCCGGAAGCGAGCCCCAGCCAGTGGAGGTGCCAGTGGCCGAAGCCACGCAGCCCGCAAGACGAATGATAGTGACCCACTTCATCGTCTCCGATGATGTCGAGCGCTCCCGGCGCTTCTACACGGAGGTACTCGGGGGCACGGTGGTCTTCGGCCCGGAGCCGACCAACATCGCGCTCGCCAACACGTTCATCATCATCAACGTCGGCGGAGGCCCCACCGACGACAAGCCCACGGTCACCTTCGAAACGCCGAGAGACCCCGACCGGGTCAGCAGCTTCCTCAATATCCGGGTCGCCGACATCCACGCCGTGTACGCCGAATGGAGCGCCCGGGGCGCGCAGTTCCTGACGCCGCCGAAACAACACCAGTACGAGATCCGTTGCTACATCCGAGATCCCGACGGCTACATCATCGAGGTCGGGCAAACCACCGACCCAGGGGGAGATTGGTGGCCCGACGACTGGCCGCCGATCAACGCCGGCGAGCAATCCGACTGAGCTCGTTTAGGGCCGGGGCCGCGGCAGCGTCTAGCCGATGGTCTTCTCCGGTGGCGGCAGCTCCGTCAGATAGAGGAGCTCGAGGAGTGAGCCGATCTCGAGCATGTGGAAGTAGCAGAACTCGCCGAGCTCGCCCATGTCCGCGCTCTGCACGATCTCCCGACCCTGTCCTACCAGCTCCGACTTGGCCTCCTGCATCGCCTCGCGGCTCGCGTAGGCCATGCAGACGTGATGAAACCCCTCGCCGTTCGCCTCGAGGTGACCCACGTAGATGCTCTCGCCCTCGAGGGGTGCCAGCAACTCGAAGTTCGAGCCGCCCGCCGACGCGAACGCGACGCGGAAGGAGAACGGGACCTCTCGCCCCCGAACCGTGGTCGCCCCCGGCTCGATCGTCCAGACGCTCCACGGCCCGATCCCGGTTTTTGCCAGCGCGGCCGCCGTCTTCTCGACGTCGTGCACGACGTAGCAGGTGTGATGGAGCGTGGCTGACTCGGTGATGCTCAATCGTGCCTCCCGGGTTGAGGGTCGATCCGTCGCCAGTGGCTCGACGAGCTCACGGAGTCTAGACGCCGGTCCCCGCACACGAGCGATTCGTGAGGCCCTCGACCAGCGTCGACGGTGCTCGTGAACGGAACCGCGTCGACGAGATGGCTCTCGCTCTCCCGCGTAACCGTCGCTCAGAGCGCGCGACCGTATCGGCTCCGTGCGCTCTCGGGGCTGACGAAGCCGTCGGCGAGGTCGGCCTCCACGGCCTGCTGATCGCGCTCGGTGGGATCGCCGTACCCTCCGCCGCAGGGCGACATCAGGCACAGCCTGTCTCCTGCCTTCGTCTTGCGGTACGGGAACTTCGAAGGCAGCTCGCGCTCGTCCTCGGCTCCACGGTTCAGCACGACGGCGCCCGGCGTGCCGTCCTCGCCGCCGAAGAGCCCGGGCGGAGCCCAGACCGACCCGTCGCCCTCGAGCGAGCAGCCCGCCGTCTTCGAGGAACTCGATCTCGCGCACCGTCCCGATCCCGCCCCGCCAGCGCCCGGCTCCGGCGCGGTCGTCGAGGCAGCTCGTAGCTGGGTGACGCGGAGCGGGAAGTGCGACTCGATGTCCTCGATGGGGTTGTTGCGCGTGTTCGCGTAGAGCGTGTCGACGGCGTCGAGCCCGTCCTTGCCGCGACGACCGCCGTAGCTCCCCTCCTGGATGTCCATGTACACCCAGTGGGAACCGCCGCCCCCGCTGATCCCGGAGTACGCGACGACCTTGAGATTGCCGACGCCGGCCTCACACCGCTCCGGGATCGACCGGCGCGAGCGCACGCATCAGGCGTGTCGGCGATCGATGTTCCCCGGGCAGAATCGCGCGATCGTCGGAGCGGGGAAGCGAGGATTGGCGATGCAGCCCTCCGGCGCGACGATCCGGATCGCCCGGAAGAGCCCCGAGTTCGTCGGCACCTGCTCGTGGGTCCAGGCAGTCGAGGAGGAGCGACCGCAGGGTCACCCAGACCGCCACGTCGACCGTGCCGACGAACGGCATGTTGATCGGCAGGTCGACCTGTGGCGAGCTACCGGTCAGATCGACGACGATGTCCGCGCCGTCGATCGTGACGGCGACCTCGATGCGGCAGATCCGCTGTACGCCGGATCCGGATGGTCGGCGTAACCCGTCGAGCCAGCCCGTCGCCCGGTAGGTGCCGTCCGGAAGAGTCGCGATCTCGCGTCGCAGCATCCGCTCCGAGTAGTCCATGAGGTCCTCGCTGGCGGCCTGGACGGTCTCGAGGCCGTAGCGCGTCGATCAGCTCGAGGAACCGGCCCGCGCCGATCTTGCAGGCGGCAACCTGCGCCTCCATGTCCCCGATCACGAGCTGCGGGAGCCCGGCAGTTGTCGCGCAGGATCTGCCAGACGGCCTCGTTGCGGCGGCTCTCCTCCTCGATCTTGACCGCATTCAGCTGCAGCCCCTCGGCGAACGCGTCGCAGGCGTCGACGATGCCGCACGCTCCCCGGTGTCAGCGCGCCGAGGTCGAGGTGGTGCGCCGTCGTCGCCGAGTAGCCCACCAGGTCGTCGCCGACGAACACCGGCACGATGAATCCCACGTCCGGCCCGTGCGAAGCGCCGCCGTAGGCATCGTTGTGCACGACCACGTCGCCCGGTTGCCACCTCCCTGCCCAGCTCGCGAAGCATCTTCTGATCCCGGCGAATGTAGCCCGGGATGGGCCCCGACTGCAGCGGCGTCCACTGCGCCGACTCGCAGAGCTGCCGACCCCGCGCATCGCAGAGCGACGCCGCCGAAATCCTCGGACTCACGGATGATCGACGAGTACGCCATCCGCGCAAGCTTGTAGCCCATCTCCACCGCGATCGATCTCCAGGGCGCCTCCGATCACAGCGGCCGTGATCGGATCGAGGCGGCCTGCGTTCTCTCCCCATGTCTCATTTGCGACACCGTCTCCCTTCGCGTCAGGATGAGGTTGCCGTACCGGTCAGCCGTCGCGACCGCCGACCAGCCCGGCGGCATGACCGTCGTGCGTGTCGAGGTGGAAGCACGACCGCCGGCCCCTCGAAGCGCCTCGTCGAGCGGCAGCAGCGTGCGGCGCGTAAAACGCGGTGTCGAGCTCTTCGAGCGTGCCGTCGATACTCGAAATTCCTCTTCTCCCTCGATACGAGCGCCTTCTCCCTCGAGGTCTCCGGCGCCTTCCGCTCGGCCCTTCGAGCTCCGGACGCGCGCCCGATCGCCGGTCACGCGGACGTTGACGATCTCGATCGGGTCTCCGTAAGGCGTGGCCATACTCGCGTCTCATGGAGCGCGGTGGAAACGGTCGAGCGACCGTCGTCGCTCGAATCCGTCCTCGCGCGATCGGGATGCTAAGCTCGTAGCCCTGACCCACGTAGCGAGCAGTCGAGCGCATGCGCGCGACCTCGATCTCGCACCTCGGCAACGTCGTCGCCTCAACTGCCGCTCAGGAGCTCTGCCTGCGATCTCACCGAGCTCGCCATTCAGCGCCTCGACGTCGAGGTCGGCCCTCGACCTGGAACACGGTGCGCATCTCGTCGTATTTAAGGTCGCCGGTCAGCAGGCCCACCGCCGAGGTGATGCCCGGATGAGCCGGCACGATGCACCTCGGGGATACCCAGTATGTCGGCGAGCTCGGCACCGTGGAGCGGCCCTGCTCCGCCGAAGGCCACCAGCGCGAAATCGCGCGGATCGTTGCCTTTCTCCATCGTGCGCGAGCTGATCGCTCGGGCCATGTTGCTCGTTCACGATGCGTGACGATCCCCTGCCGCCGTCTCGGCAACGCCGAGGCCGAGACGGTCTGCGATCCGTCCGACGACATCGCTCGGCGCTGCCGCAGTCCAGGGCTCATCCTCGCCGCCGAGGAAATGCTCGGAATCCAGCCGCCCCAGCACCACGTTCGCATCGCTCATCGTCGGTTTCGCGTCCCGCCGAGCGCCGTAGCCCGCCGGTCCCGGCGCTAGCCGGCGCTGCGCGGCCCGACGACGGAAGGAGCCGCCGCTCGTCCATATAGGCGATCGCGCCGCCACCGGCGCCGATCGCATAGATGTCGATCATCGGCACGAGCACCGGTAGCCGCCGATCGCGGTGTCGCGAGCCGACGCTTCGCGCGATGCCGCGCTCGGTGACGATGCCGATATCCGCCGCCGTCCCCCCCACATCGAAGGTGATGAGCCTCCTGCGGCCGGCGAGCGCGCCGCCACATCGGCCGCCCAGCACGCCTGCGGCCGGGCCCGGACAGCAGCAGCGTGACCGGCCGCTCGGCCGCCGCCTCGACGCTCGCCACGCCCCCGTTGCGAGCATCATCATGCGCAGCTCCGCCTTCGATGCCCGCCTCGCGCAGCCCCTTGTCGAGCCGGCGCGAGGTAGTGCGCACGTCTTCGGGCCGATGAACGCGTTCATCGCCGCCGTCGTGAAGCGCTCGAACTCGCGGAACTGCGGCGACGATGTCGGAACTCGTGGTGACGAAGCGTCCGGCAGATCCTCGGCGAACGATCGCGCGCGGCGCGCCGCTCATGCGCGGGATTCAGGTACGAGAACAGGAAGCACACGGCGATCGCCTCGACGCCCGCCGTCTTCAGCTCGCGCGCTGCCGCCCGCACCTCCTCCTCGTCCAGCGGCGACTAGCACCTCGCCATTCGGCGGCACGAGCCGCTCGTGACAACGCATGCGGAAGCGGCGCATCACCAAAGGCCGCTCCTGCCACGGGATCTCCTGCATCATCGAATAATGCTGCGGCCGCTGATGGCGGCCGATATGGATGATGTCGCGAAAGCCCTTGGTCGTGATCAGCCCCGCTCCGGCGCCGCGATGCTCGAGCACGGCATTGGTGGCCATGGTCGTCCCGTGGAAGACGCCTGCGATCTCGTCCGGGCCGACGCCGCTTCGCTCGCACAGCTCGGCGAGCCCGCTCACCATGCGGCCTCGGGCTCGGCCGGGTCGAGGGCACCTTGTGGACGTGCACCGCTCGATCCGGTGTCGTAGAGCACCAGGTCGGTGAACGTTCCACCGATGTCGACTCCGACGACGCGCATGGTTCGCTACTCCTTTTCGAGGGATTGCTGGAGGCACGAGGCGAGGACGCGCATACCGAGCTCGATCTCGTCCGGCGGCGTGTACTCGTCCGGGGAATGGCTGACCCCGCCCCGGCTCGGGACGAAGATCATCCCGGTCGGCACGTGGCGGGCAAGCAGCATCGCATCGTGGCCCGCACCACTCGGCATGCGGCGGCACGTGGCGCCCTCCGCGGCTGCCGCCCGCTCGACGTCTGCGACCAGCGTCGCGTCGAGCAGCACCGGGTCGAGGGCAAATGTCTGCTCAAGGTCCGCCGTGAGCTCCTCCTCGGCAGCAACCCTTTCGACTGTCGCCCGGACGACTCGCTCCACCTCCGCAAGTGCAGCGGAGTCAGGGGAGCGCATGTCGATGGTGAACTCGGCGCGGCCCGGAACGACGTTCGCACCGCCCGGATGCACGAGGAGCTTGCCGACGTTGGAGGTGACCCCGTCGCGCGCCCGGGCGAACTCCCGGGCTCGAGCAGGATGCGCGCCGCGCCCGCGAGAGCGTCGCGTCGCAGGCGCATCGGGTCGTGCCCGCATAGTTCGCGCGACCATGAAGGGCGATGACGTAGCGGCGGAGGCCCACGATGGAGGTGACGGCGCCGATCTGGACACCGTCGGCGTCGAGCACCGGCCCCTGTTCGATGTGCAGTTCGAGATACGCAGCGGCTCGATCCACCGCGCGCGCGAGCCCCAGGCGCGAGCTGTCGTAGCCGGCTTGGCGCATGGCCTCGGACAGTGAGATCCCGTCGGCGTCGAACCGATCGCCGACCGCGCCGAGGTCCTCGCCCGTGAAGGCCCGGCTGCCGAAGAGGCGGTATCGAAGCGCGTCCCCTCTTCGTCCATGAACGCGACGATCCAGAGAGGGCGCCTTGGCGTCACCCCTCGAGACTTCAGCAGCCGCACGGCGTGGACGGCGGCGATCACCCCGAGCGAGCCGTCGAGCGCCCGCCACTCGGAACCGTGTCCAGGTGCGACCCGACCACGACCGGCGCTCCTTCCCCGCTGTTCCACCTCCCGACAAGGTTCCCCGCCGGGTCGATGTCGACTTCGAGCCCGGCCTCGCGCATCCGTACCGCCACCCAGTCATACGCGGCGAAGAGCTCACTCGACCAGGCGACACGCGTGACGCCTCCTCCGGGGCGAGCGCCGATCGAAGCCAGCTCGGCGATGTCGGCGGAGACTGTCCCGGCCGGTGCGCTGCGGATGTCCGCCAGCGCCGCCTCTCCAGGGGCGAGGGCGGGCAGCTGGGAGTCGGTCGAGGGTGTGCTGGTCAAGATGTCCTCCATCGTCGGGGCCATATCGTGCCGGTGAGCGCAGACCGAAGCATCACGGCATGGGAGCAGCGGCTAGAGACAGGCGTAGACGGCCTCGGTGAGTGCGTCGACGCGTGGATCCGTCCTCCCCGGACTGAACACCATCCGGTTCGGGATAAAGGCGAAGCTCAGTCGCGCATCCGGGTCGGCGTAGCCGACAGCTCCTCCCATGCCGGGTCGCCGAACGTGCTCTCGCCTCGGCCCATGCGGTACCAGCTCGACGAGGAGATGTAACCGAGCGCGATCCGGAAGTCTCGCCCGTCGTAGAGGTCGTTCTGTTCGACGCGCACCCGGCTCCACTCGGAGATCGATGCCGGCGAGACCAGTCGGACTCCGTCGATCTCGCCGCCGTTGGCGAGGAGGGCGTACAGCTTTGCGAGGCTGCGGGCGTCCATGATCCCGTTGCCCGCGGGGCTTTCGGCCTCCCACATGAGTGGGCTGTTGTAAGTGTGGAGACGGCCTGGCCGAAGCGACGCTCGCGTCCGATGAAGGCGGTCTGCCCGCCGGGAAGGTCCGGTGAGAAGTGCGCGTAGAACTCGTCGGAGTCATAGGCCGGGTCTGGGATCAGCGTCGCGACCCGGCCGTGCACGGACCGGGGTGTCCCGATGTGCATCTCGAGGCCGAGGGGTGCTGCGACCTCGTCGTGGAGGTACGTGCCGAGGGTCTTGCCCGTGATCCTTCGCACCACCTCGCCGAGGATCCACCCGTATGTCGTCGAGTGGTAGGCGAAATCGGTCCCGGGCTCCCACTGGAGCGGCGACGCCTCGATCCCGGCCGCGATGCGGCCGAGATCGAGGTAGGCGTCGGGTCGATCCAGTGAGATCCACGACCAGTAGTCCGGGATCAGGGGGACGCCTGCGGTGTGGCTGAGAACCTGTTCGACGGTGACGGCGTGCTTGCCGTTCCCTGCGAACTCGGGCCAGTAGGAGGCGACGGGCTGCGTGATGTCGAGCTCGCCTCGGTCTGCGAGCAGGTGCATCACGAACGCGGTCAGTCCCTTCGCGACCGAGAACGCGAGCACGAGCGTGTCCTCGGCCCAGGGACGGCCGGGGCTCGCCTCGCCTCCCCAGATGTCGACAACCTTTTCCTGCCCGACGTAGGCGCTGAACGCCGCTCCCACGTCCTTGCGGCTGTTGAAGTTCTCGTCGAACGCGTCGCGGACCGGCTCGAACCCGGCGGCGACGGTTCCCTGCGAGACCGTAGGCGTCATCCTTCCCTACCTGGCCTGGATGTTGTAGGCCCAGTCGCGGGACGCGTAGATGGCGTCGAAGTCCTTGAAGACGTACTTCTTGGAGATCGCCATCGCCGAGTCCATGTAGAAGACGGGCAGGTAGGCGAGGTCGGCGCGCATCATCTTCTCTGCCTTCTCGAGCAGCACGACGCGCTGCGGGCTCGAGGTCGGTAGCGCCTCCTCCTGCGTGATCAGCTTGTCCATCGCGGGGCTCTTGTAGCTCGCGAAGTCGAGCCCACCGTTGATCGCGTTCCAGCTCGCGTAGTACTGAGCGGGGTAGTCCCAGGGGTCGGGGTAGTCAGGCTGGCTCTGGGCGATCGTGATGCCGTAGCCCTTGTGGGAGAAGAGCGTCGGGATAAAGGCGTCGGTCGTCTCCTGCACGACGTTCAGCTTGATGCCGATCTTGGAGAGGTTCGACGCGAGGTTCTCGGCGATCTGGCCGGTCTCCGGGAAGCCGTCGGCGAACTTGACCGTCACGGTGAAGCCGTTCGGGTACTTCGACTTCGCGAGCTCCGCCTTCGCCTTTGCGAGGTCGAACGGGTAGCCGTCGATCTTGCGGTAGAACGCGCGGACCTGCGAGACGGTGAGCTTCCCGGCCCACTGGGCGGGACCGGCTTGCCCGACGGCCACCTCGCCGTGCCCGCCGAGCAGGCTCTTCACGAGCCCGGCCCGATCGAGTGCGTAGGCGAACGCCCGGCGCACGTGGACGTCATCGAAGGGCTTGACCGCAAAGTTGAACGCGAACTCGTCCTGGTTCATGCCCGGGGCGTAGAGGACGTCGACGTTCGCGAGGCTCTCCCAGCTCTTGCTCTGAGAGAGCGGCAGGACGAACGTCCCGTCGATCTGGCCGGAGCGGAGCGCGAGGAGCCGAGTCGCGTCCTGCGGGATGAACTTGAAGACGATCGTCTTGATCGGCGGCTTCTTGCCCCAGTACGCGTCGTTTCGGGTGGCCGTGATGCCTTCGTCCGGCTGGAAGTTGCTGAACGTGTAGGCGCCCGTCCCCATGATGCCGCCCGATGGGGTGCCGAGGTTCTTGCCCTCCTTCAGGGCATAGGCCTTCTCGATGATGAAGGCGTATGTGGCCGGCATGTAGATGAACGTCGGGTCGGCGTGCTTCATGTGGATCGTGACCTGCTCGGGGCCCGACTGCACGGCCTCCTTCATGTTCGTGAAGAAGCTCGCGTCCTGAGACTGCGTCTTCGGGTCGATCTGACGGTTGAACGAGAAGACGACGTCAGCAGGCGTCATCGGCTTGCCGTCCCAGAACTTCACACCGCGGCGGAGGTTGAAGACGTAGGTGAGGTCGTTCGGCTCCTTCCACGAGACGGCAAGGTTCGGAACGAGCTTTCCGTGCTCGTCGATTCGGAGCAGAGACTCCAGGCCGAGGCCGAGCACCGAGAGCGTGTTGATGTCCATGCTGTGGGCGAGGTCGAGCGAGCGCGGCCCCGAGGTGAGGCCCCAGGTGAGCGTGTCGATGTCCTTGCTCGCCGCGGCGCCGTGAGTCGCGGACGGCTGGGTGAGCGCGGCCCCCGTTACGGCCCCTGCGACGACCGCAAGCGCCGCGACGGTCGCCAGCATCTTCTTGAACGTCATGTGTCTCCCTTCCGGAGTGGTTGCTCGACGCTCTCGGCCGGCCGGGATCCCGGGACGGACTCGACAAGTCGTCGCGTGTATGGGTGCGAGGGACGATCGAGGACCTCGTCGACCGGCCCGCTCTCGACGATCTGCCCCTCGGTACATGACGTAGACGCGATCGGTGATCTGGCGGACGACCGCCAGGTCGTGGGTGATGAAGAGGTAGCGCAAGCCCGAGCTCGCTCGCGCAGCCGGCCGAACAGGTTGAGGATCTGCGCCTGAACGGAGACGTCGAGCGCCGATACGGGCTCGTCGCAGATGAGGATCCGCGGCTTGACGGCGAGGGCGCGGGCGATCGCGACCCGCTGGCGCTCGCCGCCGGAGAGCGCGACGGGCTCGCGCGCCTGTAGCTCTGCCGGGAGGCCGACCTGCGAGAGCAGCCCGGCGACGTCGCCTCGACGTTCGACGTCCGGGCGACCGTCGCGATGGCCTCGCTGCAGCGTCGCGCCGACCGTGCGCATCGGGGTTCAGCGACGAGTACGGATCCTGGAAGACGATCTGCACGGTGCCGCGCAGCAGCGCCCGCTCGTCGCGTGTCGAGCGCGGCTGAGGTCATGTCGCGTCGAGCCCGGCGATCTCGATCGTGCCGCTCGTCCGGGCGTCTCGAGGCCCACGAGGCACCGCGCGAGCGTCGTCTTGCCCGAGCCCGACTCGCCGACGAGGCCGACGCTCTCGTTGCGCGCCGACCTCGAGCGATCACGCCGTCGAGCGCCGTGACGGTCGCGCCGCCAAGCGTTTCACGACGTCTCGCGCAGATCGACGACCGGAGAGCGCACGGCGCGCTCTGTCGGCCTCGACGGCGCGTGACCGGCGCTGCCGACCGAGCATTCGACGGCTCATCTCGTCACGGATCTCGGCGAGCCGCATGCAGGCGGACTGCAGCGACCGGGCTCGACCTCGACGAGCGGCGGCGCGGCCGGCGTCGCACAGCCGGGGTCGCCCACGCGCAGCGGGTGCGAGAAGGCGCAGCGTCCGAGCATCTCTTCGTGCCGGCGGCACGGTTCCGGGAATCGATCGCGGCAGCTCGGCCAGCGTCGTCTCGACCGGCGGCTCGGAGAGCAGCAGGCCGAGCGTGTAGGGGTGCAGCGGCTCGCGCCTCGAGGTCCTGGCCGGGGCCACCTCGACCAGCGCGCCCGCGTAGAGCACGTAGATGCGGTCGCAGCGCTCGAGAACGCGACGCGCAGGTCGTGGGTGATCAGGATCAAGGCCCATCCCGCGCGTCTCCTGGACGGCCTCGAGCAGCGCGAGGATCTCCTTCTGGGTCGTCACGTCGAGCGCGGTCGACGGCTCGTCCGCGATCAGGACGTCGGGTCGCGCGCGAGCGCGGCCGCGATCGCGACGCGCTGGCGCATGCCGCCGGAGAGCTGGAACGGATAGCGATCGCCAGCGACGGGGTCGGTCGATTCCGACCTCGGCGAGCCGGCGGATCGGCCTCGGCGCGCCGGGCCGTCCGCGACGAGCCGCTGCCCTCGGTCGTCTCGGAGCGACCTCGTCGATGTGGCGGCCGCAGCGCAGCAGCGGGTTCAGCATCGTGAAGGGGTCCTGCAGGATGAGCCCGATCTCGCGTGCCGCGCACGCGCCGACAGCTCGCGCTCGCGGCAGCGCAGGAGGATCGGCGGCCCTCGTAGCATGACCTCGCCGCTGCGCCCCGACGCCCGGCGGGAGCAGCCCGATGATCGCCCGCGCGGTCATCGACTTGCCGCTCCCGGACTCGCCGACGATCCCAATCGTCTCGCCCGCCGCGAGCTCCAGCGACATCGATCCCGACACGATCGTGTGCCGACGCCCGCGCTCGCGACCGGCGCTCGATCCGAAGGTCCCGCGGACGTCGAGGCAGCGGTTCGCCACTCACCGGAATCCGCTCCCCGATCCGAGAGCCGCTCGTAGAGCCAGTCGCCCGATCAGGTTCATCGAGGCGGCCGTCAGGACGATCGCCACCGCGGGCGCGAGTGCGCGACCATGGGTTCACGAAGATGCAGCGGCTGCGTTCTCGGCGAGCATCAGGCCCCAGTCGGGCGTTCCCGGGCGGCACCCCGAGCCCGAGGAACGACAGGCCCGACGAGCGCGACGAGCGCGACGGCGAAGTTGAGGAACGTGTTCGCGATCGACGAGCGGGCATCACGTTCGGCCAGATGTGCCGAGTCATGATCCGCCGGTCGCGAGAGGCCGAGCGTTCGCGCCGCCTCGACGTACGGCGAGCGCCGCTGCTCGAGCGTCGCCCCGCGGATGAGCCGCGTGTCGTACGGCGCGGTGAGGACCACGAGGATGCGCGACCGCGACCCAGTAACCCGCCGCCGACGACCCCTCCGACGACGATGGCGACCAGGAGCGGCGGCAGCGCGTACATCAGGTCGACCCACGCGCATGATCGAGCGAGTCGACGAGCCCGCCCGGATAGCCGGCGAGCAGCCCGAGCGCGTTTCCGATCGCCATCGCGCCGACCGCGACCACGAGCGGCCCGTCGAGCGCGCTCGCGCCCCGACGATCGTGCGCGCGAACAGATCGCGGCCGAGAGCATCGGTGCCGATCCAGAAATGCCCTGTCGGCCCGAGGAGGGCCGCGTTCAGATCCTGGGCCTCGGGTCCATGGGGGCGATCTGACTCCCGAAGAGCGCGAGCACGACAACGAGCAGACAGGAACCCGAGGGCGAGCATGATCGGGATCGACGGTCGCCGGCGTCGCACGCGCCACAGGCACCTCACGATCGAGCGTGGTAGCGGCGAGCTCGCTCAATACCGCTCCGGTGCCGAATCGGATCCGCGGATCGAGAGCGAGGTAGACGATGTCCGTCAGCAGGTTCACGGCCACGATCACGACAGCCAGCACGACGATGAGCCCCTGCATCATCGGGATGTCCTTCGCGTCGATGGACTCCACCAGCAACGAGCCGAGCCCCTGCATCGTGAACGTCACCTCTACCAGCACCGCCCCCACGATGACGGCACCCAGTACCGCCCCCGCGGCAGTGATCGATCGGGATCAGCGCGTTCCTCAGCGCGTAGGTGAAGAGCACGGTCTGCGCGGAGGCACCTCGCGCCCGGGCAAAGACGACGTAGTCCTGATCGAGGGCGCCGATCATCGCGGCGCGTGTCTGCTTCATCACGAGCGCCATCACCGTGAGCGCCAGCGCGATCGCGGGCAGCGTGAGGTGGTAGAGCCCGTCGACGAAGCCGCTGCCCGCACCGAAGACCGGGAACCAGTTGAGAAGCACCGCGAACACGTAGAGGAAGGCGACGCCGCTCACGAACGCCGGTGTCGAAACACCCGATCACGCCGAACCCGACCACGGTCCCCCGGTCGAGCGAGCCTGGCGTCTTCCGACGGCGGCGAGAATGCCGAGCGCCGACGCCGACGAGAACCGCGACGAGCGCAACGCGTAGACGCCGAGATAGAGGCTGAGCCCGAGCCGAGAAGTGATGTCCCTCCAAACCGGCAGTCGTCCGTGCGTGATCGAATTGCCCGAAGTCGAAGCGGCAGCATGCTCGAGCCCAGATCCAGTACTGCGTCAGGAACGGCTTGTCGAGGTGGTACTCGTGCCTGACTGCGTTCAGCACCGCGGGAGACTGCTGTCGCGTACCGAGCAGCAGCTGGGCGGGGTCGCCCGGCGCGATGTGGAGGAGGCTGAAGGTGCCGAAAGAGATCGCGAGGAGCACGGCAAGGAGGCCAATCAGCCGTTTTGCACCGAACAGCACCGCTCCGCGCAGCGGTTCCAGCCACTCAGGCGACCCGTTGCTCGCTGACTGCTCCACCAGACCGAACATGTCTACGAATCTAGACAACTCGTCCAACTGTTGCAAGAGTGCGAGAGTCGTGCCTGCCGTGGGAAGCACCCGTTTCGATCCGACGCAGATCATCGACCGGTCAGCGCCGCTACCGGTCTACTTCCAGGTCGCAGCCGACATCCGTCGCCGGATCGACGAGGGGGAGTGGAAGCAGGGCAAGCGGATCGCCCCCGAGCTTGCGCTCGCTGGCGAGTACGACGTGAGCCGCGTGACGATCAGGCAGGCGCTCTCCGAGCTCGTCAAGGACGACGTCCTCGAGCGTCGCCGGGGGAGCGGGACATATCTCCGCGAGCACCAGCAACCACTCGTGTACGACCTCGGCCTGACGGTCGGGGCGCTCGCAACTCGTTGGCACGACGCCGATTTCGACAACAGGGCCGAGGTGATCGACGTCTCGATCCTCGACGCTCCGTCCGACGACATTCGCAGCCGGCTGCAGCTCTCACGCTCGTGCGGCGCGCTCTACATGATGCGCCGCGTCTACATCAACGGTCAGCCGACGGTGCTCTACCGCTCCTGGTTCGACAACGCGCTCGTGCCCGGGCTCGAGCGGTCCGTTCGCCTCTCGGGCTCCCTGTCACGTGCACTCGCCGAGGACTACGGGCTCGTCCCGGCACGCGCGGAGACCGAGCTCGAGGTCGTGCGCGCGACCCGCGAGGAGACGATGCTGCTTCAAGTGACGAATGACGTCCCGATCGCGATGGTCACCGCCACGACCTACCTCCAGACCGGCCGGCCGCTCGAGCACGCGCAACTCGCGTGGCTCGGGACCGGGTCCGCTTCCACATCACCGCCTACTCGGGTGAGGTGGACGACCGCTCAGACAGATGAGATCGGGGATCGCGACCTGACCACGAAACCGGCGTATCCGCGATCGACCTTCGCCTGACGATCGTCGACACGGACGGCGACTCCGGCTAGGGCCAGCCGAGCAGTCGCGGGCCACTCGTCTTTTCTGTTGCATGGTTGTATGGTCTCGCCGCATGCGGCGGGTGGCGCTTGGTCTCGTGGGCATTGCCTGTGCTCTGCTTGCCCTTCCGGTCGCCTCGGAAGGCGCGGGTAGCGCAGACACCTGGAGCGGCACGTGGTCCCGCGCCGAGGACGGGGTCAACGGCAACCTGATCCTCGTCCAGAGCGGCGCCTCCGTCTCGGGCCGCTACACCTGGAACGACGGCAGCGGGCGGGTCTCCGGGAGCGTCTCGGGTGCGACGTTCACCGGCGGCTTCAACGAGACCCACTACCAGGGCAGCTTCCAGCTGAAGCTCTCGGGGAAGAGCTTCACCGGCTCGTATACGGGCAAGAACAAGGACACGGGCGGGGCGATCTCAGGCCCGTTCGATGGGAAATGCAGCTTCGGGCCGTGCTCCTCGAACGGCGCGGCGGCAACGCCGAGCGCGGGTGGAGCGACACAGGAGGTGCACGTGACCGGTGTCACCGGCACCGCCTACTTCCACAAAGGCGGGTCGCCGGCCGACGCGTGGCTGCCGCTCGACACGGACACCATCCTCAAAGCCGGCGACACGATCAGCACGGACCCCGACGGCACGATCACCATGGGCTTCCCCGACGGTTCGACGGCGACCCTCGGGGACCTGACCTATCTGACCGTCGGCTCGCTCCTGAGCGAGGGCGGGGTCTTCAGGACCCAGCTCGAGTTGAAATGGGGGCAGATCCGCTCCGAGCTGCAGGAGGCACGCAAGGGAGAGATCCCGAAGTCGGACTTCCGGATCAAGTCGCCGACGGCCGTCAGCAGCGTCCGGGGCACGATCTTCACCGTCTTCTACGACCCCAGCTCGCGCACCTCGACGACGACCGTCGCGAGGGGCGTGGTCGAGGTGGACCCGACGAAGCCCGGTTTGCCGACCGAGGACGTGACGGTCGGCAAGTCCGTGGAGGTGACGGCTTCCTCGATCAGTTCGGTCTCGCCGATCGGGAAGATCGACCTCCGTAGCGGCATCGACCGGCAGACGGCGCTTCGCCTGGTGACGAAAGCGGTTGGCGCGGCCGTGAAGCCCTGCAAGCTGACGTTCTCACGCGCGGGCGCCTTCTCCGTCGTTCAAATCGTCTCATGTTGGCCGCGGTTCCTCGATGATCGCCGACCCGGACGGCGACTCCGGCTAGGGCCAGCCGAGCAGTCGGTCAAGGCCTCGACCGGCGGCTGGCTCGTCTCGGTCAAGGCCGTAACGGGTTTGGCGAAAGGCGTTTCGACCTGGCTCGCAGCGAGCGGCAAGGCGATGCCCGCGAACTCGCTTGCGAAGAAGATGGGCGCTCGCTGCCGCTGACCCGTAGAGGCGCTCTCGATGGTCAGGCGGCCGAGCAGGCAGCCCGGAAGGCGTCGACGATCTCGTCCCGACTGTCGCTGAGGAGAGGGTCGTGCAGCTCGATCTGCACCTTCCCACCGGGGAACGCCTCGTGCCGCAAGTGCAGCGCGTGAACCTCGTTGTTCACGGGGCCCCGGGGAAGGCACGCGAACATCCTGTGCGTCACGAGCCCGACGCCCTCGAGGTTGCCGAAGGAGGTTGTCGTCTCGTGCGCGACCACCTCGGCGCCGTGGCGATCGTCGGGCCTGACGGTCACGAGTAGCCACTCGCCGCCGCGACAGGCCACAAGACCCTTGATCTTGCGGGTTTGCTCTTCGTGCCAGCTCGCCAGCGCGATCGCCTCGGCGTCACCCAGCGCCGCGCTCAGGGACTCGATCACGCTCGCGTGAAGCCAGTCCGAGACCGTCTTGTCACGCTCGATGAAACTCGTGATGATGGTGCGGGGCTCGATCGCCACGCGCCTGACTCTACGCCTACTCGAGGGTCCGGCGCCGCTCGCGTCGGTCGCGAAGCACGAATCGAGCTTCGGGCTGTCGTGCGAAGGTCTGCCGATCTCGGTGAATACGACTCACACGACGATCGAACCGATCGCCCGCGCCCGAAGAATCAGGCTCAACTACCTGCTCACCCGGCATCGCCTCGGGAGGCCCGGCCTGCGGGTCTTTCTGTTGCTACCGGGCGAGCTGTGCCGCGGGTAGTTGCACCGTGACGCAGAGCCCCCCCGCGGCCCGAGGGGTGAGGGTGAGGGTTCCCTCGTGCGCCCTGGTGATGCTCTTGACGATCGCGAGGCCGAGACCGGCACCCGCGTGGTCGGCGCGCACGCGTTTGGTGCCGCGCTCGAACGGCTCGTCGAGCGTCGAAACGAGCTGTGGCGTGAGCCTCTCGCCGGTGTTCTCGACGGTGAGGACCACGCTCTTGGGCTGAACGCCGGTCGTGACCCACACGGTGCCGTGCTCGGGCAGGTTGTGGACGATCGCGTTCTGCACGAGGTTCGTGGCCATCTGGAGCAGGAGCGCTGGCGAGCCGAGGGTGGAGGCGATCTCGCCGGAGGTCTCGACGGTCAGGCCGCGCTTCTCCGCCAGGGGGAGGAGGGTCTCGATGGCTTCTTCCGCAATGAGCGAGAGGTCGACGGTCTCCGGGGTGAAGGACCGCCGGTCGGCTCGGCTGAGCAGGAGCAGCGCTTCGGTGAGGTCGATCGCACGCGTGTTGACGGCGTGGAGACGATCGACGAGCTCGCTGTTCTCACGGCTCGGATCGTTGCGGGCGACTTCGAGCAGTGTCTGGGTGACCGCCAGCGGGGTGCGCAGCTCGTGGGAAGCGTTGGCTGCGAATCTCTCCTGTTCGGCGACGTGTGACTCGAGCCGGGCGAGCATCGTGTCGAACGCGTCGGCAAGCTCGCGGAACTCGTCTCTGGGGCCGGGTAGCTGGATCCGGTGGGAGAGCGATCCGGTCGCAGCGATTCGTGTGGCGTCTGTGATGCGGTTGAGCGGGTCGAGCATGTGGCCGGCGAGAAGCCATCCGCCGAGGAGCCCGAAGACGAGCAGGAACGCCAACACGATGGCCGCGATCGAGCCGAAGCCGTGCAGCGGGTCGGAGCGGTCGACCACGAACCACCACGAGGGATGCATGTGCTGGAGGGCGCCATCGGGGATGTAGCGGAGAACGACCACCCAAACCGCTGAGAGCATCAAGACGCCGGCCACCATGAGGAAGCCGGCATAGCTGAGGGTGAGCTTGAGGCGAACGCTCAGGCCGGGAGCTCTATCCACGCTCTTCTTCCTGGAGCCCGGCGTCCGGCCCCGTGTCGATGCGGTAGCCGACGCCGGCCACGGTGGCGATGATCCAGGGCTCGCCGAGCCGCTTGCGCAGCGCCGAGACGGTGATGCGCGGGGCGTTGGTGAACGGGTCTGCGTTCTCGTCCCACGCGCGTTTCAGGAGCTCCTCGGCGCTGACGACACCGCCCTCGGCGGCGACGAGGACCTCGAGCACCGCAAACTGCTTCCTGGTCAGCGCGACGTAGCGGCCGTCGCGATAGACCTCGCGGCGGAACGGATCGAGCCGCAGACCTGCGATCTCCCACACGGGAGGCCTCGAGTGGGCGCGCCGGCGGTCGAGTGCTCTGAGGCGGAGCACGAGCTCTCGGAGTGCGAACGGCTTGGTGAGGTAGTCGTCGGCGCCGAGCTCGAAGCCGGTGGCCTTGTCGTCGAGGCGGTCGGCGGCGGTGAGCATGAGGATCGGAATGCCGCTGCCGGAGGCGACGATGCGCTCGGCGATCTCGTCACCCGAGGGGCCGGGAATGTCTCGGTCGAGGACGGCGATGTCGTACGCGTTGAAGCTCAGGAGCTCCAGCGCGGCGTCGCCGTCCCCTGCGATGTCAGCGGCGATCGCCTCCAGGCGCAGCCCGTCGCGGATGGCCTCCGCCATGTAAGGCTCGTCCTCGACGATCAGCACCCGCACCCTCCCATGCTAGGAGCCGATGCGTATCGTCGGCATATCGAAAACCGCATACGTGCCGGCAACACCACGCTCGCTTCACTGGTTGCATGGCCTACAGTAAGCAAGCACGAGCACCGGCTCGCCGGATTCGGATTCGCTGGATCCGTGTCGCCGGCCTGCTGGCCGTCATCGCGGCGATCGCCGCTGCCCTCGGCTACCGGCTGGCCTCGTCCTCGTCCTCGTCCTCGCCCTCGTCAGCCGCATCATCCATCGAGGCCGGTCGGCATGAGCGTCGAGGCGTGCTCGTTGGAGCGGTGCCCAGCACGGTATGGCCGGCATCCGGCCAGGCCGCCGTTCAGGTAGGGCAGTCGCGGGTCCAGGCCGGCCCGAACCAGCACGCCGCCGCGATCGCCAGTGTCGCCAAGGTGATGACGGCCTATCTCGTGCTCCGTGACCACCCGCTACGGGTGGGGCAGGACGGCCCGACGATCGCGCTCACCGATACCGATGTCGCCGACACCGAACGCCGGGCCGGGCAGGAGGAGTCCGTCGTGCCCGTCGAGGCCGGAGAGGAGCTGAACGAGCTGCAGGCGCTGCAGGCGCTGCTCTTGCCGTCGGCAAACAACATCGCCGCGGTTCTGGCGCAATGGGACGCCGGGTCGGTGGGGCAGTTCGTGGCGGGGATGAACGCCGCCGCTCGGGCTCTCGGCATGACCCACACCCGCTACACCGATCCGAGCGGATACGACGACGCGACCGTGTCGACCGCCGCCGACCAGGTGCGCATCGTCGACCGGGCCATGCGCCAGCCGGTGTTCGCGAGCATCGTCGCCACATCGAGCGCGACGCTGCCGGTTGCCGGCACCGTGCACAACACCGACAGATTGCTCGGCTACGACGGGTTCGTCGGCGTCAAGACGGGCTCGGACAGTGCGGCCGGCGGCTGCTTCGCCTTCCGTGCCGTCCGCCTGATCGACGGCAAGCGGACGACGATCACCGGGGTCGTGTTGGGCCAGCCCGGCTACCCCCGGGCTGCGGCGGGTCTCGCGGCCGCCGACGCCATGGTCGACCGCATCGCCGGTCAGGGGGCCGTGGCGGATCTCTCGCAACGAGCCCTGCCGACGCCAACTGCGCCCGGAGGCCGTCGACCACGGCTGCGCGTCCCCATAAGCCGACCCTAGAACCGGGAGAAGACCATGAGAAGAACCCTTGGGGCGTTGACCGCCCTTGCCGCGGTCGTCACGATCGCCGTCGTCGGCGCGGGCTGTGGCGGTGCCGGCAGTGGCGGCGGCACCAACACCGCGGCGGTGTCCGACGGCACCCGTAGCAGCGGTGGCAGCGGCACCGCCATCAAGCGTGAGAAGGCGGTGAAGTTCGCCGAGTGCATGCGCGCCAACGGTGTCAGCGAGTTTCCGGATCCGGACGCATCGGGCCAGATGACCATCGACGGGATCGCGAACGGCTCTTCGGTGGACACGAGCTCACCTACCTTCGACCGCGCCTTCAGCGCGTGCAAGCACCTGGAGCCGCCGGGGTTCACGGGCACCAGGGTGACGGCCCAGCAACGGACTGCACGCCTCGAGTTCGCCCAGTGCGTGCGCGAGAACGGCGTGCCCGACTTCCCCGACCCCACCCCGAATGGGCCCCTCGTCGACACCAACCGAATCCCGTCTGCCGCAGCGACGGGTGGGATGAGCAGTCTCCGCGCCGCAATGCAGAAGTGCAGCCGGTACGCCTCGGCGGCGGGCGTGACCGCGAACCGGTGATGCGGAAGGTCGCAGCGGCCCTCGCCACGGTCGAGCGGGGAAAGCTCTCGGACATGGAGCCGAAGTGAGGGTGCTGGTGGTCGATGATTCGCGCGCGCTCGCCGACGTCGTCGTGGAAGGCCTCCGAGACGAGGGCATTGCAGTCGACGTCGCCTATGACGGCCTCGAGGCGGCGATGAAGCTCAACCTCACGAGCTACGACGTGGTCGTGCTCGACCGCGACCTTCCGGGGCTCCACGGCGACATCCTGTGCGGGATGGTCGTCGAGAGTGAGGACCCGGCCATGGTCATCATGTTGACCGCTTCCGACTCGCCCGCCGAACGAGTCAGCGGCCTCAGCCTCGGTGCCGACGACTACCTCGCCAAGCCGTTCCACTTTCCGGAGCTCGTGCTCAGGATCCGTGCGCTCGGCCGTCGCCGGCCCACTGCTCGCGCCCGCGTTCTCCGCGCCGCCGGGATCGAGCTCGACCCGCTCCACCACCGCGCGACCCGTGACGGCCGGCGGCTCGACCTCTCGGTCAAGGAGTTCGCCGTGCTCGAGGCGCTGATGGGAGCCGACGGCTGTGTTCTCAGCGCCGAAACCCTGCTTCGCCAGGTCTGGGACGAGAACGCGGATCTCTTCACCAAGACAGTCAAGGTGACGATCAGTCGGTTGCGGGGAAAGCTCGGAGATCCACCGGTCATCGAAACCATTCCGCGCATCGGTTACCGATTCATGGTGTCCCTTGAATGAACGAAGCCAGCCTCAAGTCACGACTCGCTGAATCGGACCCGCCAACCGCCATTCGCCCGTTCAGGAGCTCAATCGAGAATCGCCCAGCTCTACTGCCCGGCAGGCGGCTCCCACAGCTCGACCTTGTTGCCTTCCGGGTCGATGACCCAGCCGAACCTCCCGTACTCCGACTCGTCGAACCTGTCCAAGACCTCGCAGCCCTCGTCCTTGAGCGCATCGAGTAGCGCGCGGAGGTCGGCTACCCGGTAGTTCACCATGAAGGCGGCGGCGCTCGGTGCGAACGCGTCGCCTTCGGCGGACATGATCGACCAGGCCGTCGTTCCGCCCACAGGCGTGCCATCTGCGTCGGTCCAGCGGAAGGCGGCGCCGCCCCAGTCCTGCACGTCGATACCGAGGTGCTGCTTGTACCAGGCCTGGAGCGCCTTCGGGTCTTTGGCTGTGAAGAAGATGCCGCCGATGCCGGTGACGCGGTTGATGTCCATCTCGCCAGAAAACTACTGAACGAACTCGTGCTGCATGGCCCACAGCGCCGCCGCCGCACGTGTCGAGACGTTGATCTTGTTGTAGATGTGCTGGATGTGATGGTCGGCCGTCTTCGGCGAGATCACGAGCCGATCCGCGATCTGGCGCGTCGTCAGCCCGCGCGCGGCGAGTTGCAGGACGTCGACCTCGCGCCGTGAGAGCCCGCCGGGGTTCTCCGGGCGCTTGCGTCTCCGTGCGACCGGCTCTCCATGGCCCGCGGCGACGAGGACGGCGCGGGTTGCGCGCGGCTCGAGCACGCCTTCCGACTCGAGCCGGCGGAGCTCCTCGGCAGCGTCCGCCTCGGTGAACGGTGGACGGTCGGCGCGCTCGGTCGTCATCCCGACGTAGACCTCGGTGGCTGCGAGCACGCACGCCGCGGGATCGCTCGTGTCGGCCCGAACGCGCTTGTGGTAGCCGGAGCCGTCGCACCTCTCGTGGTGGGCGGATGCGATCGGGTTCAGGGCGGCGAGGGCGGGTGAGCGGCGGAGCATCTGCTCGGTGAGCATGGGGTGGAGCTCGACGCGGTCGAACTCCGTGCGCGTGAGCGCTCCGGGCTTGTCGAGGATCGAGTTCGACACCGCGGTGGTGCCGAAGTCGTGCAGGAGGGCAGCCCCGCGCAGCCTCTCGGTCGCCTCGTCGGCCAGTCCGAGCACCTGTGCGGCGTCGGTCGCGAGCCGGGCGCAGCGGCGGCTGTGGCCGCCCATGTAGGGCGATTTCAGGTCGATGAAGTCGGCTGCGACCACGAGAGCGCGGTCGAGCGCCTCGCCCTCCAGCATGCGGCGCGGCTCGGGCTCGAGAGCGAGCACCGCATCCCACGGGTCGGCCTGGCCCAGTCGCTCGAACCACCCGAGCCCGTGCTCGACGAAGACCTCGGCGACCGCAGGGTCATACGTGCTTCCGCTGCGCTCGCGGGCGACCTCGATCGCCCGCTCCGGCGAGAAGATCCGCCCGATTGCCTCCATGTCGTGCGTGACATGCACGATGCGCATCGGTGGCGGGATCGCCTCGCCGCCCGTGTGCGTCGGGAAGCCGTTGCCGTTCCAACGCTCGAACGTGAACGCGAGCGCCTCGCGGACGTCGGGGCCGAACTGGAGCCGCTCGACGAGCATGTCGCCCACTTCACATCCGGAGCGGAAGTTGTTCACCGCCCACGCGTGACCGGTCTCCTGGATCAGCTTGACGATCGCGTCCCGCTCCTCGGCGGAGCGGCCGGCGGTCGCGTACTGGACGACGTCTCCCATGACCTCGGTGGGATTGCCAGCGTCGTGGACGAGCGTCTGGGCACGGATCGCGATGTCGTCGCCGAAGAGCGTCGCGACCTCGTGTGCGTGCCCGGTGCAGCCCACGTAGCGCAGGAGCGCCACCCAGTAGGTGGTCTCGTGGACCTCTCGCTTGTAGCCGGCCGCCTCGCAGAGCCACATCGCGAGCAGGCAGGACCGGAGCTGCGACTCGAGCGGCTGGCCGAACGAATTGTCCTGAGCCAGAGCGAGCGTGGCGACGAATTCGGCCAGGCGAAGGCTCTGATCCGGGCTGGAAAGCTGGTCGCTCAAGATAGGGAGTGCTCCCGATGTATGGGGCCTGCTGCTGGGACAGCATCTTCTCACAGGACGCGCCGCCCCACCGGCGGCGCACCACCGAAGGAGGAGCGCATGTCGGAAGCACTGTCGGGAGCAGGCGAAGGGCCCATCAAGGTGGGGGTGATCGCGGACCAGACCGGGCCGCTCTCGTTCGTCGGGCTCGCCAACGCCAACGTCGCCCGCATGGTCATCGGCGACATCAACGCCCGCGGCGGACTGCTCGGGCGGCACATCGAGCTCGTGATCGAAGACGGCGCCACCGACGACGCAGTCGCCACCGCGAAGGGCCGGAAGCTCGTCCAGACCGATCGGGTCGACGTCGTCTTCGGCGGCATCTTCAGCTCGACGAGGCAGGCGATCAAGCAGTCGGTAGTCGTCGAGGGAAAGACGCTCTACCTCTACCCCGAGCAGTACGAGGGTCAGGAGGTGGACCCGCTGATCTTCTGCACCGGCCCGGTCCCGGCCCAGCAGGTCGATCCGCTGATCCCCTGGCTCATGCGGGAGACCGGGGCGAAGACCTTCTACCTGCCGTCCGCCGACTACATCTGGCCGCACGTCCTGAACGCGCGCGTCAAGGAGGTCGTCGAGGCAGAAGGCGGCTCGATCGTCGGCGAGGAGTACTTCCCGCTCGACCACATGGACTACCGCGAGACCGTCGAGCGGATCAACGCGAGCGGCGCCGACGTCGTGTTCAACACGATCGTCCCGCCCGGCGTGACGCCCTTCTTCACCGAGCTCTCCGAGTCCGGCTTCACCCAGCGCGGAGGCCGCTTGGTCTGCACGTACTTCGACGAGAACTTCCTCAACATGGTCCCGGCCGCCCACGTCGAGGGGCTGTACGGATGCCTCGACTACTACGAGGACGTCGAGGACCCGTTCAGCCGCAAGCTGCTCGAGCAGTACGACACGCTCTATCCCGGCGACGCGAAGTTCACCGGCGGCAGCGGGTGCTCGGGCCTCTACCGCGCGCTGCGGCTCTGGGCCGCCGCCGTGACCGAGGCCGGCTCGCTCGACCAGGACGACGTGATCGCCGCTCTCGATCACGCGGAGCTCGCCGAAGGCCCGGGCGGGCCGGCGTCGATGGTGCCGGGCGAGCACCACCTGCGCCTGAACATGTACATCGCCCAGGCCCGAAACGGGCGGTTCGAGATCGTCGAGAACCTCGGGGCGATCGACCCGCAGGAGCGCCTGGTCGACATGCCGGCCCTCGCCCGCTGACCCGTCCCCACGTCCACCGATAACCCGAAGGGAGAACGAGATGCTTCTAGCAACGACTCAGATCGAGGACCTCGACCGCTTTCTGGACATCTTCTCGACGGAAGGCGCCGAGAAGCGCAAGCAGCACGGCTCGAAGGGTGCCACCGTCTTCCACGACCCCGCCGAGGAAGACAGGGTCTGGGTGCTCTTCGACTGGGACGAGCAGGGCTGGCAGAGCTTCGTCTCGGATCCCGCCGTGCCGCCGATCATGCAGCGGGCCGGCCACAAGGGACGGGCCCAGGCGGCGGCGTTCGTCACGCGCTGCGAGTCCTGACGCGATCGACACGGGCGTGGGGCGGTGAGACCGAGAGCCGGTCGCCGCCCCGCGCCTTCGTCAAGTCGTGCCCGTGGTCAAACCTGCCTGGAGTAGGAGCGAACGGCGAGTGGGATGAAGATCGCGGCGACCGTGGCACATGCCAGGAGCGCCCACCCGGCCTGGGCCGTGAAGGCGCCGTGGTTCATCAGGTCACGGAGCGCCGATACGACATGCGAGACCGGATTGACCCGCGTCACGGTCTGGAGCCATCCCGGGAGGGTGCTGACCGGGACGAATGCGTTCGAGAGGAACGCCAGCGGGAACATGCTCATCATGGAAAGGCCCTGGACGGCGCCGGCGGTCCTGGCGATCGTGCCGATCCACAGGAAGATCCAGGCGAGGGACCACCCGGTGATGACGGCGAGAACAACTCCCGCGGCCACGCCGGGAATGCCGCCGCCAGGCCGGTAGCCCATGGCCACGCCCACGGTGAGAGCGACGCTCGCCGCAATCGCGTAGCGGGCGAGGTCGGCCAGCATCGGGCCCGCGAGCGGGGCGATCCGGGCGATGGGCAGCGACCTGAAGCGGTCGAACACGCCTTTGTCCATGTCCTCACGGAGCTGGACGCCGGCGGCGACGCACGCGGTGACGGTGGTCATGGTGATGATGCCGGGAATGAGGATCGGCAGGTAGCTCGCCTGGTTGCCGGAGATGGCCCCGGCGAACATCAGCCCGAACATCAGGGTGAAGAGCACGGGCATGAAAGTGACGTCCACGAGCTGCTCGGGGTTTCGTCGCATCTTGATCAGGGCGCGCCATGCCAGCGTCGTGATCTGCGTGAGCGCGTCGCAAACGGGTACCGACGCCTGGACGGCGCGGGCGGACGGTGGGGACATAGCTGGGGACACGATTGGGGTCGGGTTGGCGATAGTCGCGCTCATGAGTCGCTCGCTTCGTAGTCGGGGACGGGGGTCTCGCTGGGGTGGCCGGTCAAGGCCATGAACACGTCGTCGAGGCTCGGTTGCTCGACGGTGGCGTTGGTGATGCCGAGCCGGTTGTCCCGGAGCGCGATGAGCACGTCGGCAGCCTGGTTGGCATCGGTCAACGTGACGCTGAATCCAGAGCCGGTCGCGGCAAGGATCGGTGCCTCGTCGGTCAGGCCGGCAGCCAGCGCAGCCGCCTGCGCCATGTCGGCGCCCTCGACCAGCTGCACGCGGAGGCTCGACGTTCCGATCCTGGCCTTGAGCTCGACGGGTGAGCCCTCGGCGACCTTGCGGCCGCGATCGATAACCATGATCCGGCCTGCGAGTGCATCGGCTTCGTCGAGGTACTGCGTGGTCAACAGGATCGTGGATCCCGAGGCGGCCAGGTCGCGGATCGTGTCCCACATCTGGCTGCGATTCCGGGGGTCGAGCCCGGTCGTGGGCTCGTCGAGGAAGATCAGCGCAGGCCTGGTGATCAGGCTGGCCGCGAGATCGAGGCGGCGGCGCATGCCGCCGGAGAACTGCGAGATGGGCCGGCGCGCGGCCTCGGTCAGGTCGAACTGCGCGAGCAGATCTTCGGCGGTGCTGCGGGCCTTCTTTGAGGACAGTCCCTGCAGGCGACCGAACATCCAGAGGTTCTCGCGGGCCGTCAGGTTCTCGTCGACCGACGCGTACTGGCCGGTGACCCCGATCAGCTGCCGTACCGCGTGACCTTCGCTGCGGACGTCGTGGCCGAAGATCCTCGCCTCGCCGCCGTCGATCGGCAGCAGCGTCGCCAGCATGTTCAGCATCGTGGTCTTGCCTGCCCCGTTCGGGCCGAGCACCCCGAAGATCTCACCTTCCAAGACGGTGAGGTCGATGCCGTCGACGGCGCGGTTCGTGCCGAACGTCTTCGTCAAGCCGCGGGCCTCGACAGCCGGGGTGACGGAAGAAGAGCTGTCGCCGCCGGTTCGGGGAGTGATCCGATCGGCTCGTTCTGGCGTAGTCATCGTGGTGCCTCTCTATTGTTTGTGTGACACGAAATATATCATGACAAAAATATTTTGTCTACACTTGTTCGCATGACCACGCACGGCGACCTGGATGTGGATGCCGTCCTCGAGATCCTCGGAGGGATGGAGCCCGATGAGGCCTCCGATCCGAACGAGTCCCTGCGCGAACGCAAGAAGCGGCAGCTTCGTCAACAGATCTCGAACACGGCGACCGCCCTCTTTCTGGCCCACGGCTTCGACAACGTCACCGTCGCCCGGATCGCGGCGGCGTGCGAGGTCTCGGAGCAGACCGTGTTCAACTACTTCCCGACCAAGGAGTCGATGTTCTTCGATCGCTCCGAGGCGATGATCACCGCCGTGGCCGATGCCGTCAGGGAACGCGGGAGCGGTTCACTGGCCGAAGCCGTTGTGCAGTCGATGACCGGCGAGATTCGCCCGGGCCGGTGGGCGGGTTTGGACGAGGCCGGTCAGCTGCGCCTGTTCCGTCTCTTTTGCGAGGCCGCCACCGGATCGCCGACGCTTGTCGAGGCGCGGTTCGCCGACTTGCAGCGCTTCATCGACGAAGTATCCGTCGCCCTCGCGCAACGAGTCGGCGCGGACCCGAGCGATCCCGAGGTGCAGCTTGCCACGCTCGTCGTCGCCGGCCTCGTTCGAGTCCGGTTGGAGTCGACGTTTCGCCGCGTGCACACGGCGACTTCGATCGCCGCGCTCGGCGACGCCGTTCACCGCGACGTCCTCAGGGCTGCCCAGCTCGCCGAGCCGACCCTGAGTGCGTTCGACAGGATGCGCGAAACGGGTCGCGGTGCTGCGAGGCCTGCCGGCCCGCCGCGGTCTACGGGTCGGGGCTCGCGGTCGTCGGCGGCCACACGGAAGCGCTGACGACGCCGGGCAGGGCTTTCTCGAAGAGCCGAGCAAGCCCCACGAGCCCTGCTCGGTGATGTCGCCGGCGCCCTACGGCTTCGGCCCGGCGAGCCGGCTCGCCTCGTAGCTCGTGCCGGCGCAGGGCGAGCCGCCGATCAGGACGGTTCCGGCGAACTGGCCGCGGGGGGTGAACGCCCCTTTGACGTCCACTGCTGCCCTGTACGAGCTGCGCTTCACGAGTGCGTTGTTCTCGGTCAGCGTCGTAATCCGCGCCAACGACGCCGTCCCGTTGAAGGTGAACGCGCCGCCGTGCAGGGGGACCGGCGGGCTGTCCCAGGCAGCGGTGACCGTGTCCCGGCCCGTCGGCTTGCCGCAATCGAATGTGAGCGCGGCCTTCGTCGGAGGGTCGAGGACGTGGATGCTGACCTCGAGATGGCCGCTCCCGGCGACCGACACATTGGCGGTGTAGACACCGAACTGCGGTCCTGACGAGGTGCGCGCGAGAGCGGGCGACCCGGCGGATGCGAGGGCGAGGACGAGCATCGTCGATACGCCCGCGAGTCTCACCAGATGAATCGTAGTGCCGGCGGGGTGATCCGAAGAGTGGCGGCGTCCGCGAAGGGTTACTTCGGCGGAGTCGTGAGCAGGTTGAGCCCGAAGCCGCAAGTCTTCTTCACGAACGAGTCGAGCTTCGGGAGATCTGCCGTCGCCACTGGAGCGTACGCGAGCGTCGCTTTCGTCACGATCTTCTGCTCGCCGGGATCGGTCGGCTGCAGGTTCCAGTGGACCTCGCCGATCTGCTTCCCGTAGTCGATGTAGGCGTTCACGTACTCCTTGGAGGTCGGGAGGATCGCGGCCGGCGCGTGCAGGTACATCACGTGCAGCGACGACAACGTCGCGCCGAACTGCCTCGACACATAGCCGGGGGCGGTCACGTTGACGCTCGAAGTAATGTCCTTCAGGGTCTTGGTGTTGAGGGCTGCGAGAGTCTTGGCGCCGGCGCAGAAGCTCTTGGCGGCGGCCCTCGTCTTCGGTGACACCCCCGAATGCGCGGACCGCAGCTGTGACTTCGCGAGCGCCGAGGAGGCGACCGCCGAGCTCGAGGCGATGCTCGCCGCCCCCAGGCCGATGACGATCGCGAGGATCGCCATGCCCGGTCGGCGGCTCGTGGCGCGCAGGAACATCGGCACGATCATAGGCGCGCCTCGTCTCGGACGACACCTCAACGGTGGCGAGCGGTCCCGCGGAGTCGCGGGCTCACGGCGTCGGGACGCCCGGAACGGATGAACGGCCTCGCGGGAGTAGCGCGCCCGCACAGCGGGAATCTCGCGTCTCGGGTCGAACGAGCTCGTCAGGCTTCCAACCGCCGAGCGAGACCGAGACGTCTCGAACGAGAGCCCGGAGACCCTCGTTTGTGCATTTCTGCTCAAGCAGCAGGGTTGCGCGGCCGATCCGTCGCTCTAGATGGGGGAGAGACCGGTTCTAGACATGGGAGGCGAAACAGCATGATCACCAGAGTCAAGTCGGCGGTCGGGAGCGGCGTCCTCGACCTCCAGCAGGGCTTCGCGCTTCGCGATCGTGACGAAGGTCAGACGCTGACCGAGTACGCACTGATCCTGACCCTGATCGCGGTCGTGGCCGTCCTCGCCCTGGTCTTCCTCGGCGGCGACCTCACGCGGCTGCTCTCGAGCAGCGGCAACGCCCTGTAGCGAGACGCGAAGGGACATCGGATGGCACTGCCGGCGCAGAGTTGACGCGTCGTTGACGACCGCACTCCGGCACCGGTCTCTCCGCCGCTTCTGGGGGCAGGCAAGCGACGGGCCGGGCGGGCAACCGAGGGGGCCCCTCACCGGGAGCGGATAACCTCGGTCGCATGATGTCTGCGGCGAATCGCTGTCACGGCGCGAGCCAGGACTGCGTCGCCGACTCGTGCGAGCGAGCCGATCCGCCGGCCCGTCAGAGGGAGCGATGACCGCGACGGCAGAGCCGGAGCTCGCGGCGAGGCTCTACCGGACGATGCTCCTCATCCGGCGCTTCGAGGAGCGCGTGTACCGCCTCTTCCTCGAAGGCGAGATCCCGGGGACGCTGCACCAGTACCAGGGCCAGGAGGCGGTCGCGACCGGTGTCTGCGACGTGCTCGGCCCGCGCGACTGGATCACGTCGACCCACCGGCCGCACGGGCACGCGCTGGCGAAGGGCGTCTCCGCCCGGGCAGCGATGGCCGAGCTCTACGGCAAGGCGACCGGCTGCTGCGCCGGGAAGGGCGGGTCGATGCACCTCGGCGACCCGGCCGTCGGGATGCTGCCCGCGATCGCGATCGTCGCCGGCGGCAACTCGGTCGTGAGCGGCATGGGCCTCGCGATCAAGCTGAGCGGCGACGACCGCGTCGCCGCCTGCTTCTTCGGCGAGGGCGCCACCAACGAAGGCGCCTTCCACGAGGGCCTGAACTTCGCCGCGGTCCAGCGGCTCCCGATCGTCTTCGCCTGCGAGAACAACCTCTACGGCGCCTCGACCTCGTTCTCGACCGTCTCGCTCGTCGAGGACGTCGCCACCCGTGCGGCCGCCTACGGCGTTCCCGCCCAGATCGTCGACGGCATGGACGTCCTCGCCGTCCGCGAGGCCACGAGCCTCGCGGTCGCCGCCGCCCGCCGCGGCGAGGGGCCGACCCTCCTCGAGTTCAAGACCTACCGCTTCACCGGGCACAGCCGCAGCGATGCCCGCGGGTACCGCAGCTCCGAGGAAGAACGCGAATGGGAGAGCCGCGATCCGCTGACGGTGCTCGCGCCGGCGCTCGGCGAGTCCGAGCGCGAAGCGCTCGAGGCCGAGGTCAAGGCCGAGCTCGACGACGCCGTCGAGTTCGCCCGCAGCTCGCCGTTCCCGGATCCCGCCGACGCGTTCACCGACGTCTATGCCTGACCCGGCCACAGCCACGCGGCGGCTCACGATCGGTGAGGCGCTGCGCGAGGCGATCGCCGAGGAGATGGGTGCCGACGAGCGCGTGTTCCTGATCGGGGAGGACATCGGCGTCGAAGGCGGCTTCGGCGGCGCGTTCGGCGTCTATCTCGGCCTGGTCGAGGAGTTCGGGCACAGCCGCATCATCGACACGCCGATCAGCGAGAAGGCGATCGCAGGCGCCGCCGTCGGGGCCGCCGTGCTCGGGATGCGCCCGATCGCCGACATGCAGTACTCCGACTTCCTCTTCGAGTGCATGGACGAGCTCGTCAACCAGGCGGCGAAGCTGCGCTACATGTCCGGCGGCAAGGTCTCGGTGCCGCTGGTCATGCGCGCCCCGGTCGGTGCGAGCCGCCGCGGCGCCCAGCACGGGCAGTCGCCCGAGAGCTACTTCATCCACGTCCCCGGGCTGAAGGTGGTGGCGCCCTCCGACGCCTACCACGCAAAAGGGATCCTCAAGAGCGCGATCCGCGACGAGAACCCCGTGCTCGTCTTCGAGCACAAGCTCCTCTACGGCAGCAAGGGCCGCGAGGTCGCCGTCGGGCTCGACCTCACTGCCGAGGTCCCGGAGGGGGACTACACCTTCCCGATCGGCCGGGCGGTGACCAAGCGGCAAGGGCGCGACGTCACAATCGTCGCGACTCACGTCTCGCTCTACCGCTCGCTCGCGGCCGCCGAGCTGCTCGCCGCCGAGGGGATCGAGTGCGAGGTGATCGATCCGCTTACCCTCAACCCGCTCGACGAGCTGACGATCTTCGAGTCTGTCGCCCGGACAGGGCGCCTCGTGATCGCCCACGAGGACACCTTGACCGGCGGCTGGGGAGCCGAGGTTGCAGCGCGCGTCGCCGACGAGTGCCTGCTCTCGCTCGAGGCGCCGATCAAGCGGGTCGCGAGCTTCGACGTCCCGGCGCCCGCCGCGCCGGTGCTCGAGGACGCCGTGCTTCCCTCGGTCGAGCGGATCGCCGCCACCGTCCGGGAAGTCGTGACCTCGTGAATCGCGTGCGGATGCCGCCGCTCGGGCAGACGAGCGACGAGATCGACATCCTCGCCTGGCTGAAGGCGCCAGGCGAGACGGTCGCCGAAGGGGAGCCGCTGCTCGAGGTGGAGACCGACAAGGCGACCCTTCAGATCGAGGCGTCGTCGTCGGGCACCCTGCTCGCAATCGTCCACGACGTGGGAGCCACGGTCTCCGCGGGCGAGGTGATCGGCTGGATCGGCGAGCCCGGCGAGGAGATCCCGGCCGCGGACGATGCACCGGCGGCAGCGCCCGCGCCGGTCGCCCCCGTCCAGCACCACGAGCAGGCCGACAGTTTCGTCTCGAGCGCGCCCGCCGGACGCGTGCTCGCCACCCCGGCGGTGCGTGCGCTCGCGCGGGAGCACGGGGTCGACCTCGAGCAGGTTCAGGGCCGAGGCCCCGGCGGGCGGATCGAACGGGACGACGTGCTCGCCGCGGCCGGACAGGCCGTCCGGCCCGAGAATCCGCCCGGCGACTGACCGTGTCGCGCGTCCACTGCGCCGGGATCCTCGTTGCCGACGTGTTCGTGCCCCCGGTCGAGCGCCTGCCGGAGGCCGGGGAGCTGCTCGCGACCGACGACTTCCTGATCGAGCCCGGAGGCTGTGCGGCGAACGTCGCCGTGGCGCTCCGCAAGCTCGGCGTCGCCGTCTCCCTGAGCGGCCGGGTCGGCGACGACCTCTTCGGCGAGATGGTCCGGCGCGACCTCTCCGTCCTCGGGATCGACACGACCGGTGTGCTGACGACGCCGGAGCTCGGAACGTCGAAGACGGTGATCCTGACCGTCGCCGGGGAGGATCGCCGCTTCCTGCACACGTTCGGCGCGAACGCGCTCCTCGCGGCCGAGGACATCGCCTCGCCGGAGTTCGAGACCGCCAGGGTCATCTACATCGGCGGGTACTGGATCCTCCCGGCGCTCCGCGAGGAGGAGCTCGCTCCCAAGCTCGAGGCGGCGCGGGCGTGTGGAGCGAAGATCATCCTCGACGTCGTCGCACCGGCAGGAGGCGTCCCGTCGCTCGAGGCGACGGGCCACCTGCTCCCGCACGTCGACTACTTCGTCCCGAACGCCGACGAAGCCCATGCGCTGACCGGGGAGGACGAGCCCCGCCGCCAGGCCGACATCCTGCTCGAGCTCGGCTCCCCGACCCTGATGATCAAGCGTGGCCGCCGGGGCATCTACGTTCGCAGCGGCAGCGAGGCGTTCGAGCTGGACGCCCCGCCGATCGCCGTCGTCGAGCCGTCGGGCGCCGGCGATGCCTTCGCAGCGGGCCTCGCCGTCGGGATCCTCGAGGGCTGGGGGCTCGAGCAGATGGTGAGGTTCGCGAGCGTCATCGGCGCCTCGGCCTGCACGGCGCTCGGGTGCGCAGCCGGGATCTTCACCCGCGCCGAGGCCGACGCGTTCGTCGCCGAGCATCCGCTTCCGTTGCGGGCAGGCGGATAGCCGATGCCGGCCGTGCCGTTCGCCGACCTGCTGGCCGGCGCCCGTGAGCGGGGCTACGCCGTCGGGTACTTCGAGGCCTGGGACAGCTACTCGATCGAGGCGGTGCTCGAAGCGGCGGAGCTCGAGCGCTCTCCCGTGATCCTCGGCTTCGGCTGTCTCCTACTGGATCAGGCCTGGCTCGATCGTGGCGGGATCGAGCTCTTCGGGGCGATCGGGCGGATCGTCGCCGGGCGTGCGACCGTGCCCGTGTCGCTGCTGCTCAACGAGGCGCACACGGTCGAGCACGCCGTTCGTGGGATCGAGACGGGCTTCAACGCGGTCATGCTGGCGACGAGCGAGCCGGAGCCGATCGCGACCCTCGCACGGATCGCCCACCAGCGCGGGGTCGCCGTCGAGGGCGAGCTCGGCGAGCTGCCCGACGGGAATCCCGCGGGCGAGATCGACGATTCGCATGCGAGCCGCACCGATCCGGAGCTGGCCGCCGCCTTCGTCCGGGAGACCCGGGTCGACGCGCTGGCCGTCTCGATCGGGAACGTCCACACGCTGGAGTCGGCCGTCGCCGAGATCGACCTCGACCTGCTCGCAGCGATCCAGGGTGCTGTCGAGGTGCCCCTCGTCATCCACGGCGGCACCGCGTTCCCGGCGCCCGCCGTTCCCGCCGCGATCGAGCGCGGCGTGGCGAAGTTCAACGTGGGAACGACGCTCAAGCGCTCGTTCCTGGAGGGGTTGAGCTCAGAGATCGCGAGCCTCCCGGAGGGAGCGAGCCCGCACGACCTCGTCGGCTCGCACCGGGCCTCCGACCTGCTCGAGGCCGCGAAGCCTCGTCTGGTCGAGAACGTCCGCTCCTTGATGCGGCTCTACGGATCAGCCGGTCGCGCGAGCTGAGCCCGGCGTCACGACGATCTTGAGCCCGCGCCGCTCGACGAGGCCCTCGAACGCCGTGGTGGCCGCGTCCAGGTCGTGCTCCTCGGTGACGAGGCCGGCGAGGGAGATCGCGCCCGTCGCAACGAGCTCGATCGCCCGTGGGAGGTCCGCGGCCGTCATCCGCCTGGACAGGAGCAGGGTCAGTCCCTTGCGACGGGCGTTGCTCGCCGCGAAGGTCGTCCGGTCGTCGTCCGGGATGCCGACGATCACGACTCGGCCTCCCGGGCGCGCCGCTTCGATCGCGGCCCCGAGGGCCTCGTCGGTGCCCGCCACCTCGAACGCAACGTCGACCGCGGGCCCGACCTCGGTGGCGCCGCCTGCGTAGGCCGCCGAGAGGCGGTGGCCGAGCGGGTCGAACGCCGCGACGTGCGCACCGGCGGCTCGGAGCGTGCGAATGAGGAGAAGCCCGATCGGGCCGCAGCCGAAGACCGCGGTCGTCGTCCCTTCGGCGATGTGGCCGAGGTCGATGGCGTGCAGCGCCACACCGAGCGGCTCGAGCAACGTTCCGTCCGCGTTGCCGATCGAGTCCGGGATCGGATGGGCAAGCTCGGGACGCCAGCTCATGAGCTCGCGAAGCGCGCCGTCCTGCGCGCCGTGCCCGGCGAAGCGCGGGTCGAGGCAGAGGTGCCCCAGCCCGCCGAGACAGGGCGCGCAGCGTCCGCACGGGTCGGATGGGTCGACGGCGACCCGCTCGCCGCTTCGCGGCCCCGAGACGATCGTCGCGACGAACTCGTGGCCGAGCACGAGCGGATGGGCGAGCGCCGCATCGCCGATCGCGCCTTCCAGGTACCAGTGACGGTCCGAGCCGCAGAGGCCGACAGCCTCGACGCGCAGGAGGACATGGTCGTCGTCGGCCGCCGGCACCGGCTCATCCTCGAGGCGCAGGTCTCCGGCGCGGTGGAGGCGGAGAGCTTTCATCGCCGGTGGTAGGCGTCGTCTTCGTACCCGCCCCGGAAATCACCCATGAAGAGCATCGACGATCGTGCGTGCATCTGAGGCCAGCCTACGTTCGGCACGCTGGACGACCGTCTCGATCGCGAGTCGCGGCTCAGGGAGGCTCGCTGGTAGCCCCGGCACGCCCGGAGCTCTGCGCCGACGTCGCGGTTCTCCATTGCCATCCCATGCCAGAATCAACCTCATGAGCAACGCACCGGGAACGAACGTCTGCTGCTCTCGACACGCAGCCACGCTCGACCCTCTGCTGAGCGGCGGCCGAGGGCAGGCGCCTTGAAGGTCGCCGTCACCGGGGGCAGCGGCAAGGCCGGCCGCGCGATCGTGCGCGGCCTGCTCGAGCGCGGCCACGACGTCCTCAACATCGACCGTGTGCCCTCGCCCGAGTCGAAGGGGCCCGAGTCGCCTGCCCCGTTCCTCGCCGCGGACGTCACCGACTACGGGCAGGCCGTCGAAGCGCTGAGCGGCGGCGAGCGGCTGCCGGGGATCCAGGCGGTCGTCCACCTCGCTGCGATTCCCTCCCCGGTCCACGCTCCGGCGAGCGTCGTCTTCGAGACGAACATGGCGAGCACCCACGCTGTGTTCGCTGCGGCCGCGCACCTCAAGCTCGACCGGGTCGTCTGGGCCTCGAGCGAAACGACGCTCGGCCTGCCGTTCGAGCAGCCGCCCGCCTACGCCCCGGTCGACGAGGAGCACGAACTGCGACCCGAGTCCTCGTACGCGCTCTCCAAGGTCCTCGGCGAGGAGATGGCGCGCCAGTTCAGCCGTTGGAGCGGGCTCCCGTTCGTCGGGCTCCGCTTCTCGAACATCATGGAGCGCGCCGACTACGAACGGTTCCCGGCGTATTGGGACGATCCGCTGCTCCGCCGCTGGAACCTCTGGAGCTATGTCGACGAGAGCCACGTCGCAGACAGCGTCGCCTGCGCACTCGAGGCGGACGTTCGCGGCGCAGACGCGTTCATCGTCGCGGCCCGCGACACCGTGATGAAGCAGTCGAGCACGAGCCTGATGGAGCAGGTGTTCCCCGGAGTCCCGATCAAGCCGGGCCTCGGTGAGCACGAAACGCTCCTTGCAATCGACAAGGCCCGCGCCGTCCTCGGATACGAGCCCGCGTTCACGTGGCGCGAGCTCTTCTGACCGGTCGGCTAGCTTCCAGGTCATGCGCTCCCGGCGGCTAGGCAAGACAGGCCGCGAGGTCTCCGAGATCGGGTTCGGCGCCTGGGCGATCGGTGGCGCCTGGGGCGAGACCGACGATCGCGAGTCTCTCGCCTCGCTCGAGGCCGCGGTCGAGGCGGGCGTGACGTTCTTCGACACCGCCGACGTCTACGGCGACGGGAGGTCGGAGCGCCTGCTCGCCGAGCTCCTGCGCGAGCGCAGCGAGCCGCTCGTCGTCGCGACCAAGTTCGGCCGGCGCGCTCCGGTCGAGGTCGAGCACTACACCTACGACAACCTGCGCGCCTGGCTCGAGCGCTCGCTGGAGAACCTCGGCGTCGACGCGGTCGATCTCGTCCAGCTCCACTGCCCGCCGTGGGAGGCCTACTACACGCCGTCGGTGTTCGAGGCCTGCGACCGTCTCGTCGAGGAGGGGCTGGCCCGCTCCTACGGGGTCAGCGTCGAGAAGGTCGAGGAGGCCCTGAAGGCGATCGAGTATCCCGGCGTCGCGACGGTGCAGATCATCTTCAACGTCTTCCGCCAGCGACCCGCCGGGCTCTTCTTCGAGCAGGCCCGGCTGCGCGACGTCGGTGTGATCGTCCGCGTCCCGCTGGCCTCCGGCCTCCTCACCGGCAAGTTCGCGCGGGACACGGCCTTCGCGGCAGACGACCACCGCGCGTTCAACCGTCATGGCGAGGAGTTCGACGTCGGCGAGACGTTCGCGGGCGTCGACTTCGAGCGTGGGCTCGAAGCCGTCGAGCGCCTCCGTGCGCTCGTGCCGGAGGGAGCGACGATGGCGCAGCTCGCGCTCCGGTGGATACTCGGGTTCGAGGCCGTCTCCACGGTCATCCCGGGGGCGAAGACACCCGAGCAGGCCCGTGCCAACGCGGCCGCCTCCGACCTTGCTGCCCTGCCGGAGGGCTCGCTCCGCGAGATCTCTGCGATCTACGAGGAGCTGATCGCTCCGGACGTGCACCAGCGCTGGTAGGGCTACCCGTCAGGCGAACGGCGCGAGCCGATCGGGGATCGAGCCCCCGGCGAGCCAGGTATCGCCGTCGCGGTAGAGGGCCTCGACCTCGGGTCCGTCGAGCCCGGGCATGTCTCGTTTCACCTCGTAGCCGATCAGCGTCTGGAGGTAGGCGAGATGCCGGTACCCGGCCGGGAATCTCCCGAGCAGCGCGGGATCGAGCGACAGCGTCGCGGCGGGATCGACCGGGTCGAGCCGGTCCTTCTCGTAGATCGGCTGGCGCAGGACAAGGCCCCAGCGGCCGTCGCGCTCCTCGAAGAAGTCGTAGAAGCGGCCCGTGCAGACGACGTCGCACTCGACGTCGTGAACGGCGGCGCGCTGCGAGATCGTCATCTTCGTCTGCGAGACGGCTCGGCCCGCCTGGAGGTCGATGGACGTCCCGCCGAGGAAGTGGAGGATGCGGACGCCGCGCGCCCAGCCCTCGGCGCTCACGCGGATGAACTCGTCGACCGGCCCCTGGAACCAGGTCGCCATCATCACGCCGTCGTCGTGCCAGATCGTCCGGAATCGCTCCCACAGCCCGGCGTCCCGCCAGACGGCCCAGCTCTCGACCAGCTCCCGGATCGTCGAGGTGGAGTCGCGGGCGTCGTCGGTCAGCACGCGGCGGATCCTACGCAAGCCGCTTGAATAGAGGCCGTGCGCATCAGCTTGATGCTCGAGGGGCAGGAGGGGATCGGCTGGGATGGGTGGCTCTCTCTCGCGCAGGCGGCCGAGGAGGCCGTCCTCGAGGGCCTGTTTCGCTCCGACCACTACCGCTCGATCGTCCGCGGTGACCCGGCCGGCTCGCTCGATGCGTGGGCGACGCTCGCCGCGATAGCCGCCCGGACCGACCGCCTCCGACTCGGGACGATGGTCTCCCCGGTCACGTTCCGGCCGGCGTCCGTCCTCGCGAAGTCGGTGGTGACGGTCGACCACGTCTCGGATGGACGCGCCGAGCTCGGGATCGGGGCCGGCTGGTTCGAGGCCGAGCACGCCTCGTACGGGTTCCCGTTCCTCACCACCGGGAAGCGTCTCGACGAGCTCGAGCGCCAGCTCGAGGAGATCGTCCGTCAGTGGACGACTGCGGGTGACGTGTGGCCCAAGCCGGTGCAGCAGCCTCGGCCTCCGATCATCGTCGGAGGCACCGGCAAGCCCCGCACTGTCCGGGCTGCGGTGCGCTTCGCGGACGAGTACAACGCGGTGTTTCCCTCGGTGGAGGATGCCCGCGAGATCCGGCGGATCCTCGACGCCGCGGCCGCGGCCGCGGGCCGGCCACCCTTGCGGCTCTCGATCATGACCGGCTGCGTCGTCGGCCGAGATCGCCGGGAGGCACGCGACAGGGTCGACGCCTGGCGGACATTGACCGGCGGGGAGGTGCCGCCGCTCTCCGGAACCGTGGCCGAGATCGCCGGGACGTTACGGCGCTACGAGGAAGTCGGAGTGGAGCGGGCGATGCTCCAGCACCTCCAGCACGAGGATGTCGGGATGGTGGAGCTTCTAGGTCAGCTCGCGGCCGAGCTGGCCTGACCGGTGCCCTTTCCGCCCGGTTTCGGAGTGCGGAATGCGTCGTTTTTGGGGCGGGCGGCCGCCTTCGCGGCGATCGACTAAAGACAACGATCGAAAAGCAAGTTAAAGAAGGAAAAGCCAGAAAAACCTGTACAAAAGTACGATTTCATGATTCCCCCTTTGGAGTGATGAGCGGCTTGCGTCGAGGCGACGAAGAGTTGGGGCCGACGCTCGGTCTCATCCGTCGTCCGGCCACACGACGAACGAGCTCAGAAGGCTCCGAAAGGATGGACGAGTGACCTCGAACCACCTCACGCACTCCGTGCACGATCTTGCGCCACGGCGCCGGAAGCGGCTTCTCGGCGGCACAGCCGCCGTCATCATCGCGACCTCGGCGTTTCTCGCGTTCTCGCTGGTCGCCTCGGCCGGAACGGCGACCAACATGAGCTGGTCGGTCTCCAACAACCAGATCGGCGCAACCGCGGTCAGCTACTCCTACTCGTTCACGACCGCGACGGCGGGGACGATCAAGACGATCACGTTCGCGGTCTCAGGCTCGGGTCTCGCCGGCACGCCGACGATCGGCCGCAACTTCGGGATCGGAGCGGGGACCGTGTCTCGCTCCGGCCAGACGATCACCTACACGGTGACCAGCCCGGTCTCGGTGTCGGCAGGCGTGCCCGTCTATCTCGAGTTCGCCGGCTTGGCCAACAGCTCGACGGCAACCAGCTATACGACGACGATCACGACCCAGACCTCGGCGCCCGCGACGATCGACAGCGGCACGACGCCGTCGGTCACGCTCGCCGCGAGCAACACCGCGGTGACCGTCAGCATCGCGAAGAGCCTCACGTTCACGGTGAGCAGCACTGCCTTCGAGCTCGACATGGATCCGAGCCTGCCGGCGCTTGCCGAGCAGGCAGCAACTGTCGGGCTCACCGTCCAGACGAATGCCCACTCCGGCTACACGCTGAGCGTCGCCGACAGCGCCGCCGGGCTGCAAAGCGCGGCGACGGGCAACCCGACGATCCCGAAGGTCTCGACCGGCAAGGCCACCTCGCTCGCCTGGCCGGGAGCGGCCGGCTGGGGGTACACGGTGACCGGGACGGGCGCCACGATCGACTCGGCCTTCTCCGCAGCCAAGTACGCGGGCTACACCTCGGGCGGCGAGACGATCGCCACGCACCCCGGCACGACCGGTGGCACTGCCGACTCGATCTCGATCGCCAACCGCGTCGCCATCGACTACTCGGTGCCCTCGGGCGTCTACAGCGACACGCTCACCTACACCGTCACCCCCAACTACACCTAGCCCGATGACCCTGTTCCCATCTCTGCCCCACAACCGGCTCCGACCGGCAAGGATCGGGCTTCTCTCGCTCGCCGTCGTGGCGGCGCTCCTGGCGGCGGTCGCCACCGGGGGCGCGGCCGCCGCCTCGGCACCGGTCGGTGGAGCGAGGGCGCTCTCGGTGTCCGTCCCGCCCGATCCGATCCCGTTCAAGCCCGGCGTCGCTCAGACCGTCGAGATCCGTGTCACCAATCCGAACCCTCGCCGGATGACCGCCACGATCTCGCCGCGCGGGCTCAGCTTCGGCGACAACGGCAAGACCTCGATGCTGGCGTCGCCGGATCCTCGCTGGAGCAGCCTCGACTTCCCGAAGGCCCCGATCGCGATCCCGGCCGAAGGATTCCGGGACGTCCCGCTCAGGATCCGGCTGCCGCGTCAGATCGAGCCCGACCTGTACTTCATCGGTTTCCTCGTCACCCCCCAGCAGCAGAGTGCGGGCAACCTCCAGGTCGTCAACCAGATCGGCTCCTTCCTGACCGTCGACGTCCCCGGCCCGCGTGTTCGGAGCCTTCACGCGACGTTCGACCTCTCGAGCTTCGTGGTCGGGACCCACGTCCACGGGACGCTGCGCATCGCGAATACGGGTCACACCGTCGTCCGCTACTGGGGCGAGAACGACACGACGGCCTCGGGCGGCTCGTTCAGCGAGCAGCGACTCGATCCCTCGCTCCTGCCCGTCGGCTCGTCGAGCATCGTGAGCGTCTCCCGCAAGGCGGGCTGGCCGGTCGGGAGGGTCACGATGACCGTCCACCTGATCTATCCCGGACGCACGGAATCCTCGACCGACGAGCTGACGTTCACGAAGACCGTCCTCGTCGTCAGCCCCCTCGTGCCCGGCGGAGCAGTCGCGCTGCTGACCTTGATCGCCGGAACGGTGCTTCTCCGTCTTCGCAGGCGTGGCCGCCTCGTTCCCGCACTCGCCTGATCGAACCGCCAGGAGCCGGGCTGACCTCCGCCTCGGCGTGGCGGGAGTGGTCGTAGGATTCGGGGATGGGCCCGCGGCCGGCCCGGCTCCGGTCGCCGGCGTGCGCGAGACTGGCGGACTCTATCCGGCGACCGCCCCGGTGCGGATTTACCGCGTCGGGCTCGGCGCATTCCCCGATGTGGCCGGTCTCCGGCTGCGATCAGCTTGGGCGGCAGAAGCTCACAGCTCAGCCGAGACACGGGTGGGACATTGGCCGACCTCAAACTCGCCGGGCGCGCCGGTAGGTGGAGCGCCGCGAACTGGAAGAAAGCCCTCTTCGGCTGGTTCGCTTTCGCCATCCTCGCGATGGCAGTCGGGAGCGTCGTCGGCCACGTCCAGATGCCCGACTCGAAAGCCGCCTCGGGTCAGACCGCGCGAGCCCTGCAGATGCTCGAGCAGGCGGGTCTGAAGGAGCCGGCGAACGAGAACGTCCTGATCCAGAGTCGCAAGCTGACAGCGGCCGATCCCGCCTTCATGTCCGCGACCTGGGCGGTCGTCCAGGCGCTCGACGCCCAGAAGAACGTCACCGGCATCCAGAACCCGCTGATCGGCGACAGCGCCGGCGGGCAGATCTCGAAGGACGGGCACTCGGCGCTCGTCCAGTTCACGATCACCGGCAACCCCGACACGGCCAAGGACCGGGTCAAGCCGATCCTCGACGCGATCGCGGCCGTGCAGGCGCAGAACCCGAAGCTCACCGTCGAGGAGGTCGGTGTCGCGAGCGCCACCTACGAGCTCGACCAGCGGTTCTCCAAGGACTTCGCGAATGCCGAGCGGCTGACGATCCCGATCACGCTCGTGATCCTGCTCGTCGCGTTCGGGGCCTTCGTGGCGGCAGGCCTTCCGGTGTTGCTCGCCTTCTCTGCGGTTCTCGCCTCGCTCGGCATCTACGCGGTGATCACCCACGCCTACAGCGGGGACTACCAGTCGACCTCGGCCGTGATCCTGCTGATCGGGATGGCCGTCGGCGTGGACTACTCGCTCTTCTACCTGCGGCGCGAGCGGGAGGAGCGGGCCGGCGGCCAGGAGCCGCGCCAGTCGCTCCTGCGCGCCGCGTCGACCTCGGGGCAGGCGGTCTTGATCTCGGGCGCGACCGTGCTGATCGCGATGGCAGGGATGTTCATCGCCGGCAACAGGATCTTCACGTCATTCGCGATCGGGACGATGCTCGTCGTCCTCTGCGCCGTTGTCGGGTCGGTCACGGTGCTGCCGGCGCTCCTTGGGAAGCTCGGTGACCGGGTCGACAAGGGGCGGATCCCGTACTTCGGCCGCAAGAAGCACGCCGCCAGCGAGTCTCGTGTCTGGGCCTTCGTGCTCGACCGTGTCCTGCGCCGGCCGGTCGTCGCGGTCACGCTCGGAGCAGGCTTGCTGCTGGCTCTCGCGTCACCGACCCTCGGCATGCACACGAAGCTCCCGAGCTTCACCGACATGCCGAACGACATCCCGATCGTGAAAACCTACAAGGCCGTGATCGCCGCCTTCCCGGGTGCGCCCACCCCGGCGAGCGTCGTCATTCAAGCGCAGTCCGTTCGCGATCCGGCCGTGACCGCGGGAATTCAGAACCTCGAGCAGGCCGCGGCGGCGAGCGGCCAGATGTTCCGACCGTTCCTCGTCACGATCAGCCCCGACGGAACCACCGCGAACGTCCAGATCCCGCTCGCGGGCAACGGCGACAACCATGCCTCGCTCGCCGCGCTTGCCACCCTGCGGAGCACCGTGCTCCCGGAGACGCTCGGCAAGGTCCCGGGCGTCCAGTACGCGGTCGCGGGCGAGACCGCCGGAACGCACGACTGGAACCAGCAGATGAAGGCGCGAATGCCCTGGGTGATGGCGTTCGTGCTCGCCCTGTCCTTCACTCTGCTCCTGCTGACGTTCCGCTCGGTGGTGATCCCGCTGACCGCGATCGTCCTCAACCTGCTCTCCGTCGGGGCCGCCTACGGGCTGCTCGTCCTGATCTTCCAGCACACCTGGGCGCAGGGGATCCTCGGCTTCACCTCGAACCGCTCGATCACCTCGTGGCTCCCGATGTTCCTGTTCGTCGTCCTGTTCGGGCTCTCGATGGACTACCACGTCTTCATCGTCAGCCGGATCAAGGAGCTCCACGACCGAGGCCTGTCGACGGAGGAGGCGGTCTCGCTGGGGATCAGGCGAACGGCCGGGACGGTGACGAGCGCCGCGGTGATCATGGTCGCCGTCTTCGCGATCTTCGGGACGCTGAAGCTGATCATGATGAAGCAGCTCGGCGTGGGCCTCGCCTTCGCCGTGCTGATCGACGCGACGATCATCCGCGGCGTGCTGCTGCCCGCCACGATGAAGCTCCTCGGGGACTGGAACTGGTACCTCCCGCGCTGGTTGCAACGGCCCCCGCGGCCGGCGTCGGGCACGAAGGTGCCGGCCCGGCGCCACTGGCCGCTCCCCGGGCACTAGCCCGTCCGGATCCGGCCCGACTCGAGGTGGAGCACCTCGTCGAAGCGATCGAGGTCGAGCTGCGAGTGCGTGATCACGAGGACGCCGATCTCCTCGCTCGCCTCGAAGATGTCGTCCATGACCGCCGCGGCTGCGTCGGGATCCAGATGGGCGGTCGGCTCGTCGAGGATCAGGAGCCTGGCGCCCGAGAGGAACGCGCGCGCGAGTGCGATCCGCTGCCTCTGGCCGCCTGAGACCTCCCTGCCGAGCTCTCCCACCTCGGTCCCGAGGCCGTCGGGCAGCGAGTCGACCCAGTCCCACGCGTGGGCGCGACGAAGCGCCGCCTCGAGCTCGTCGTCCCCGGCGCCGGGCCTTGCGAGCCTCAGGTTCTCGCGGATCGTCGTGGAGAAGAGGTGCGCATCCTGCCCGCCGAGCACGATCGCGCCCCGCACGTCGTCCTGCGCATAGTCGCGCAGATCGTGCCCGTCGAGTGTCACCCGCCCCTCGTCGGGATCCCGGAAGCGGACGGCGAGCGAGGCGAGCGTCGACTTGCCGGCGCCGCTCGGCCCGACGAGCGCGATGCGTCGCCCGGTCCCGAGCCTGAAGTCGACACCGTCCAGGACCCAGGGCGTGTCGTCCCGGTATCGCGCCCGGACGCCCTCGAAGGACAGCACCTCGCCCGCGGGTGGCGGTAGCGGATCCTCGGGATCCCTCACCGGAGCCTCGCGGTCGGTCAGCTCGAAGAGTCTCCTCGCCGCGCCGGCTGCGGCGGCGAGCTCGTGCGCCGCCTCCGGAAGCGGCCGCACGGCTTCGAAGGCGGCGGTCGCCAGCAGGACGAGGGCTGCCAGCAGGACGCCGCGAAGGGCTCCGCCCCTGATCGCCTCGAGGCCCGTGACGAGCACCGCCAGTGTGGTCGCGCCGGTCAGGAGCGTCAGGCCGCCCTCGCCGAGGCCGGCGGCGATCGCACCCGGGAGTGCGACGCGGCGGAGGTGCAGGTCGGCTTTCGCGATCCGGTCGAGCTGGGCTCGGTCTCGCTCGAAGGCGACGAGCTCGGGTGCGCCGGCGAGGAGCTCGACGACCTCGGTTGCGAGCTCGGCCCGTGCCGGAGCCTGCCGCCGCCCGAAGGAGCGGGTGAGCCTTGCGACAGCGGCGGGGAGCGCGATCGACGCGAGTGCCAGTCCCGCTACGACCGCGATCGCCGCGGACGGGAGCAGGAAGACAGCCGCAAGCGCCGCACCGGCCGAGACCGCGAACGCCGTGAGGATCGGCCCGATCCCGCGGAGGAACACGTTCTGCAGAGCATCGATGTCGGCCACGAAGCCGCTCAGGAGATCCCCGGCGCGGCTCTCCGGCAGGCCGCCCGGGACGAGCGGCTCGAGGCGGCGGAAGAAGTCGACGCGAATGCGCTCGAGCAGGCGGAAGGTCGCATCGTGGGACACGAGCCGCTCGCCGTACCGCGCAACGCCGCGCGTGATCCCGAAGCACCGGACGGCGACGATCGTCACCTCGAGCGAGAGGATCGGCGGGCGCAGGGCGGCCCGCGAGATCAGATACCCGGACGTCCCCATGAGTGCGACCGAGGCGCCGATGGCGATCGCGCCGAGCCCGGCTCCGATCCCGAAGCGGCCCGAGAGCGGCCGGGCCAGCAACGCCACCCGCAGGAGCGCGCTGCGGCTCATGCGGCCACCGGGGAGCGGCCGCGGGACTCGGCGACGCGAAGCTCGACGGCGCGGTCGAGCACCGCGACGAGCTCCGGGTCGTGCGTCGCGACGAGGACGGTCCTTCCGTCGAGTGCGGACGCGAGTGCGGTACGCACCCCGGCTGCCGTGTCGGGATCGAGGTGGGCCGTCGGCTCGTCCAGCAGGAGGAGCGGGGTGGGGACCGCGAGTGCCCGCGCGAGTGCTGCCCGGCGGACCTCACCGGCGGAGAGCCCGGCTCCGCCCTCGCCAACGCTTCGGCCGAGCAGCGCCGTTGCGCCTGCGAGCGCAGCGGCGGACTCGACGTCGGCGCCCGCACGGCCGAGCGAGATCGCCGCGGCGAGTGGCCCAGGTTCGAGCCGTGGACGCTGCGGCAGCCACGAGACGAGCCGCCGCCACTCCCGGGGGTCGAAGCCGGCAAGGTCGAGGCCGTCGACGGCGATCGTCCCTTCATCCGGGTCCGCGAGACGGAGGAGCAGGGAGAGAAGGGTGGTCTTGCCGGCGCCGCTCGGCCCCACGAGCGCGACGCGTTCGCCCGGAGCGAGCGTGAAGGAGACGTTGTCGAGGACGGCTCCTCGCCCGGGGAACGTCTTGGAGATGGCATCGAAGTGGATCGCGCCGAAGCGGGGGGGTGCGGGCGCCACAGGCTGGGCGACGGCCGGCTGCAGCTCGAGCAGGGCGAAGAGCCGCTCGGCGGCCGTCAGCCCGTCGGCGCTCGCGTGGAACTGCGTGGCGAGGAGCCGCAGCGGGCCGTAGAGCTCCGGTGCGAGGACGAGGCAGACGAGGGCCGGCTCGAGGCTCATGTGGCCGTCGACCAGGCGGACTCCGATCTCGACGGCGATCACGGCCGTTCCCAGTGTCGCCGCGAGCTCGAGCACGAGCGCCGAGAGAAAGGCAACGCGAAGCGTGCCCATGGTCTCGCGACGGTAGGCCTCGGTGACGGTGGCGATCGTCTTCGCCTGTGCCCGCCCCCGCCGGAACGCCCGCAGCGTCGTGAGGCCGCCGACGACGTCGAGGAAGTGGGCGCTCATGCGGGCGAGAGCCGCGTACCGAGCGAGGGAGCGGGCCTGCGCCGCTTTGCCGATGAGGATTCCGAAGATGGGGATCAGCGGCAGGGTCACGAGCATGATCACCGCGGAGGTGACGTCCTCCCAGAGCACGAAGGCGACGATCGCCGGAGGTGCGATCGCCGCGGAGAGGAGCTGGGGCAGGAACCGCCCGAAGTACGGCTCGAGCGCACGGGCGCCTTCGGTGGTCGCGGTCGCGACCTCGGCCGTGGGAACGGCTCCGGGCTGCGTGGCGACGACGTGCGCGAGGACCCGGGCTCGGAGCTCGCTCGTCGCCCGGAGCGCAGTGAGACGGCCGCCGCTCTCGAGCGTCCAGGCGATTGCCGCCCGCACGATCGTGAGCCCGCCGAGGGCGAAGAGCTCGGGCAGGAGCGAGCTGACGCTCCGGTGGTGCAGGAAGCCGCCGGTGATCGCGTGCGCGAGCAGCGCCGCCTGGGCGATCGTGGCGGCCACCGCGAGCGTGGTCAGGAACGCCGCGAGGACGAGAAACCGGCGGGCGCTCGCCGATTCGCGCCAGAGCCGGCGATCGAACGGACGCAACGGCCCTTAGGGCCTATCTTGTTCCGGCTTGCGGCCGAGCGGCGTGCGGGCGATCAGGTCGATCGGGCTCGGCGGCTGTGCTCCCCCGGTGCCTCCGGGACGGCCGTGGAAGACGAGGAACGCCCAGAGCTGGTAGCCGAGCACGACGGGAACGAAGAGTACGGCGACGACGGTCATCGCCACCAGCGAGTAGTGGTTGGACGCCGTGCCGAAGATCGTCAGGTTCGGGACTCCGCTCGTGCTCGAGGGGAGCACGTTCGGGTAGAGCCACAGGAAGAGCGTCGCCACGACGAGGACGATCGCGGTGCAGCTGGCTCCGAAGGCGGCGCCGGGCCGGCGGCCCCGGGTGAGCGGGAGGGTCGCGGCGGCAGCGAGAACGCCTGCCACGCCGATCGCCACGGCCAGGATCCGCCTCGGAGCGCTGGAAGCGGCGTCGGCCGCGGTCCAGGCGACGAAGGCGATCAGCGGCACGGCTGCGAACGGCCAGAGGCGCAGCGCGGCCAGCCGCGCGCGTTCCTGAAGCGTGCCCGTCAGGCGCATCGACAGGAAGAGGGCGCCGTGCAGGAGGAACACGGCCAGGAGGGTGACGCCGCCCAGGAGTGCGTACCCGTTGAGGAGCGTCAGCAGGTCGCCGGTGTAGTCGCCGGCCCGGTCGAGAGGCACGCCTCGCACGATGTTCGCGAACGCGACGCCCCAAAGGAGGGCGACGAGGGCGCTCGAGGCCGGCAGGGCGACGTCCCAGCGGCGCCGCCATTCGACACCGTCGTGCTTGTTGCGGTACTCGATCGCCACTCCGCGCACGATCAGGCCGATCAGGATCAGGAGCAGCGCAAGGTAGAAGCCCGAGAAGAGGCTCGCATACCAGCCCGGGAACGCCGCGAAGGTGGCGCCGCCGGCGGTCAGCAGCCACACCTGGTAGCCGTCCCAGACGGGCTGGATCGTCATCAGCAGCTCGCGCCGCTCGGCGTCGTCACGGCCCAGGAAGCGATAGAGGACCCCGACGCCGAAGTCGAACCCCTCGAGGACGAAGTAGCCGATCCAGAGCACCGCGATCAGAAGGAACCACAGGCTCTGGAGGTTCGCGTACCCGCTCGAAGCCACGATCTCGCCCGGGAAGCCCATCTCAGTAGACCAGTGGCGGTAGGAGGGTGCCTTCGTGAGCCTCGGGGATCGTCTCCTCCGGCCCTGTCCTGACGGCCTTGGCCATCAGCCAGGTCTCGATGCCCGCGAGCACGCCGTAGAGCCCCGCGAACGAGCCGAGCGAGATCGCGACCGAGACGGCTCCGACGCGCGGAGACACTGCGTCCTTCGTGAGCAGGAGCCCCTGGACGATCCACGGCTGCCGCCCCATCTCGGTGAAGAGCCAGCCGGCCGTGTTGGCGACGAACGGCAGCGCGAGGAGGAGGTACGTCGACTTGGTGAATCGTCGGGAGTGCTCGAGCCCGCGCCCGCCGCGCATCAGCCACAGGCCTGCGAGCGAGTAGAGGAAGGCGACGACGCCGAGCCCCACCATGATCCGCCACGTCCAGTACGCCGTGCCGATGATCGGCGTGTAGTCACCGGGGCCGTATTGCTTGCGGTACTGCGCCTGGATCTCGTTGATGCCCTCGATCTTCCCGTTCCAGGAGCTCGTCGCGATCACCGAGAGCAGGTGCGGGATCGAGATGTTCACGTCGGTGCGCTTCGGGTGGCGTGCAACCGGGCCGACCGCGAACAGGGAGAGCGGGGCGGGCGCGGCGGTGGTGTAGAGCGCCTCCGAGGCCGCGATCTTCATCGGCTGCTCGTGCGTGAGCACCTGGGCCTGAAAGTGGCCCACGATCATCACGAGGAGCGAGGTCACGAGCGTCACGACGAGCGCTCCCTTGGCGCTGCCGCGGAAGAGCTCCAGGTCGCGGCCGCGCCGGAGCCAGTACGCGCTCACGGCGAGGACGAGCAGCGCGGCTGTGAGGAGCGCGGCAAGGATCGTGTGCATGAACTGGGTGATCTGGAGCGACTGGAAGAACACCCGCTCGAGCGAGGTCATCTCGGCGTGGTCGCCGACCTTGCGGTACCCGACGGGATGCTGCATCCAGGAGTTGGCCGCGAGGATGAAGTAGGCGGACGCGGTCGTCCCGATCGCGACGAGCCAGATCATCGCCAGGTGGACGCCGCCGCGCAGCCGGTCCCAGCCGAAGATCCAGAGGCCGAGGAAGGTGGACTCGAGGAAGAACGCGGCGAGGCCCTCGATCGCAAGCGGCGCGCCGAAGACGTCGCCGACGTAGCGCGAGTAGACGGACCAGTTCATCCCGAACTGGAACTCCTGCACGATCCCCGTCACGACGCCGAGCGCGAAGTTGATCAGGAAGAGCTTCCCGAAGAACCGCGTCATCCGCAGGTGGCGCTCGTTTCGAGTCAGGTGCCAGAGCGTCTGCATGCCGGCGACGAACCACGCGAGCCCGATCGTGACCGGAACGAACAGGAAGTGGTACACCGTCGTGACGGCGAATTGCCAGCGCGCGAGATCCAGCGCGGTCGACGCGATCAGGAAGTGGATCTGCACGTTCGGGCCCGATGCTACGGGCTCGGCGGCCTCCGGGATACCGTGGCGACTGCGGGTCTTGCTTCAGTAGAAAGCCGCAGCCGTTCGGCTACCAGCTGTCGACCGGTGGCGGCGTCGGCGCCTCGGACGGCTGGGGCGCCCGGCGCGTGATCGCGCGGGAGAAGCTTCTCAGGGCCTTGTCGTCGACGTAGGTGATGATCGGGCCGTGGAGCAGCAGTCCCTCGGGAGCCCGCTCCTTGATCAGCTCCGGCAGGAAATCGTCCACCAGCCACTCGCGCCCAACCGCGACTGCGCAATGGGCCGAGATCCGGAAGAGATGATCGTCGAGCCGCTCCGAGTCGATCAGCTCCGGCCGTTGCACGAAGCGGGTCATGCCGCTCGGGACGATCTCGGCGATCTGCTCCACGAGAGCCTCTCCCGCCTCGAGCTCGCTCGTGAAGAACTCGACCTCGACGTCTCGATAGCCGCGCGGGATCACGCGGAGCGCGACGACCTGCGAGTTCGGCACGTGGATCATCTCGCCCGTGATGCTTCGGATCGTCAGCGAGCGCAGCGAGACGCCCTCGACGATGCCCTGGACGTGGAGGGCGTCGATCGCGACCGTGTCGCCGATCTTGAACCAGCCCTCGAAGAACATCAGCAGGCCCGCGATCACGTCCATGAGGAACCGCTGGGCTGCGAAGCCGATGATGATCGCGACGAACGAGGCTCCGACGACGGTCTGCAGTCGCTGCGCTCCGGCGATCGTGGCCAGCGAGAGGACGAAGGCAATGACGAACGCGAGGTAGCGGATGCTCGTCTGAATCAGCGCGATCGCGGTCTCGCGCTGACGGATCCCCGTGATCACCCCGCTGTCGGCAGGCCCGGGGGCGCCGGAGCCACGGCGCTCGTTCCGGCTGACGAGGCGAATCGCTGCTCGGGCCGCCACCCAGCTGACGAGCCAGGCGACGATGAACAGCCCGGCGATCACGATCAGGATCGCCGCAGGCCGCCCGATCGAGGTGTGATTGGCGATCTGGTCTACGACGCCCTTCATGCGGACGCCTCAGCCGGCACGTGGGTTCTCGGGGAAGGGTGTCTCACCACCACGTCCATGATGGTGCACGCTAGAGCTTCCGAAGGGCGTCAGCGCTTTGAAAGGGGCGTGGATCTTCGTCAGGCGGTGATGTGCACGGCGCGCCCGTGCCGCTTGGCCTCGACCATCAACGCGTCGGCCTGCTGATGCGCGGCCTCGAGGTCCCGGTTCCGCGTCGTCACGCTGCCGCGGGAGAGCCTGATCTCGATCCCGCTCGCCTCTCTGGTCGTTGCGAGTGTCGTCTCGATCCGGTCGACGATGGTCGCCGCGAGCTGCTCGTCGGCGCCGCAGAGGAGCACCGCGAACTCGTCTCCGCCGAGGCGTGCGGCGAGGTCGCCCTCGCGGACGCTCTCGCGAAGCACCTTCGCGACGAGGCAGAGTGCGCGATCTCCCTCCGCATGGCCGTGCGTGTCGTTGATCTGCTTGAGCCCGCGGCAGTCGAACTGGACGATCGTCGTCGGCGTGCTCGCGCATCCCGAGGCGGCCGTCAGCGCCTCCGCCCAGGCAAGGCGGTTGGCGAGGCCCGTGAGCGGATCGCGCCGCGCCTGGCCCTCGGCCAGTTCGAGCTGGTTGCGCATGGAGTCCCTGAGGATCGCGGTCGTCAGCATCGGCTCGGAGGCCTCGACGAGCTTGCGCCCGAGTGACTGGCAGAGCAGTGTGAAGCCTCGCGGGCCCGCGGCGGTCGTGTGCAGCAGCAGCAGGAAGCCGGGCCGCGGCTGCTTGATCTCGAGCAGGTAGTAGGCGAGGACGCCGTCCTCGGTGCGGAACGGTGCCGGCAGCTCGTCGACGTCCGCCCGCTGGATGCAGACGGGGAACGTCGAGCGCTCTCCGATCGCGGTCAGCGCCGGAAGCACGTCGTCGGGTGTGAGCGTGCCCAGGCCGCGCCGGTCGGAGATCACGACCTGCTCGCCCTCGTAGATGAAGGCGAAGCCGAGGTCGCACGAGAGCGAGGTCGTCGCCTGATCGGCTAGCCGCTGGATCGCCTCGTCGAACGTCTCGGCCGGCGAGTGAAGGAGGTCGTGGACGGCATTGAGGACCTCGAGCTCGTCCGCGAGCCTCTTGGCCGGGGCGACCTCGACGAGGGTGTCGCTCGCAAACCGGGCGAGCGCGACGAGATCCTCGTCGGTCAGAGCCGCCAGGCTCTCGGCGGTCGCGTCCGAAGCGCCGAAGACGACGAAGACGTCGTCCGTGACCGGCACCGCGGCGACCGACTTCGCGTAGTAGGGACCGATCACGTGCCACGGCTCGCGCTCGGCCCTTCGCAAGAGGGTGCCGGTCGACATCGTGGAGACGACGGGCTCGCGATCCGAGACCTCCACGATCCCGGCCCAGCCCGCGCCGCGTCCCGCGCCGCCGACGTGTGCGAACCGACCCTCGCCGACCCTGCGGAAGACAAAGAAGTCGGAGGCGCCGGCCGCGTTCGCAAGCTCGTCGGCGGAGGCAGATGACCAGGTCTCGGGGGGCGTCTCTGGGGCCGTCACATGCTCTTCATCGGCTCGGGCACCGGAAATGTTGAGCGCGACGGCGGAAACGGCTCCGCCGCAGGGCCTTTAACCTTGTTTCACGGAGAGCGCGCACACTTTGCCCGTGGCGATACTCGTCGTCGACGACGATGCGGGGCTGCGGAAGGCGCTCCGGCGCGTCCTCGTGTCGCAAGGCTTCGACGTCGAGGTGGCGGATGGAGGCACCGAGGCGCTCGCTCGGCTGGGCGCGAGCTCGTTCGACCTCGTCGTCCTGGACGTGATGATGCCGGGACACGACGGCATCGAGATCTGCGAGCGGCTCCGCGCAGCGGGCGATCGGCTGCCGGTGCTGATGCTGACCGCGCGTGATGCCGTGCGCGATCGCGTCGCAGGGCTCGAAGCGGGCGCCGACGACTACCTCGTCAAGCCGTTCGCGAACGAAGAGCTCGTGGCGAGGGTGCGCGCCCTCCTGAGGCGGGCCCAGGGCGACTCGGAGGCGATCGGCTTCGCGGACCTCGAGCTCGACCTGCTCACTCGGGACGCGCGGCGGGGCGGACGCGAGATCGAGCTGACGCCGATCGAGTTCGACCTGCTCGAGTTCCTGCTCAGGCATCCCCGCCAGGTGCTGTCTCGCGGGCTGATCTACGAGCGGGTCTGGGGCTACGACGCGTCGCTCTCGTCGAACTCCCTCGACGTCTTCGTCGGGCATCTTCGGCGCAAGCTCGAAGCAGGCGGCGAGCGGCGCCTGATCCACACCGTCCGCGGCGTCGGCTTCACGCTCCGGGAGCGATGAGCTTCCGTCTTCGTCTGACGCTGCTCGCGTCGCTTGCGGTCGCGGTCGCGATCGTCGGGGCGTCGCTGGCCGTCTACTACACCGACAAGCACGAGCTGATCGCCCAGGTGGACGCCGATCTCAGTGCGAGCAAGACGCTGCCGCGCGTGAGCCTGCTGCTCGGCCCTGCCCCGTCGTTCAGGCCTGCCAACGTCGCCTGGACGCTCCTGAAGAAGCACCCGCCCGCCACCGGCGCTCAGATCAGGAGCACCTCGCGCCTGTTCGTCCTTCCCCGCTCGCTCACGGCGGTTCGGGTGAGCATCCACCCACAGCAGGTGAAGTCCGCTGCACGGCCTCCGAGCTTCTCGACGCAGAGGATCGGCGGGGTGCGCACGCGGGTCCTCACCCTGGACAGGCCGAGCGAGAAGATCCTGATCTCGCGCTCGCTCGTCGAGGTCGACCGGAATCTGGCGCACCTGCGCTGGCTGCTTCTCGTCATCTCGCTCGGCGGGATCGGCGCCGCCGTGGTTCTCGGCGCGCTTCGTGTCGAGCAGAGCCGTCGCACCGCTCCGTCGGCTGACGGAGACGACCGAGCGGATCGTCGAGACCGGCGATCTCAGCCGGCGGATCGGCCACCGAGGGCGGGACGAGATCAGCCGTCTCTCACGGCGGCTCGACGAGCTGCTCGGGACGCTCGACGCATCGCTGAGCGCCCAGCGGCAGCTGGTCGCGGATGCCTCCCACGAGCTCCGCACCCCGATCGCGACGCTGAGGGCGAACTTCGAGCTGCTCGCCAATCCGGGCGCGCTCGACGAGCACGAGCGCGCCGAGCTGCTGAGCGACGCGGGGAGCGAGCTGGAGTCCATGACGACGCTCGTCGGCGAGCTCGTCGAGCTCGCTCGAGGCGAGGAGCGGGATGCTTTCGCGCGCGAGTTCCGCCTCGACGAGGTCGTGAAGGGCGCCGTCGAGCGTGCGGCCAGGCGCTCGCCCGCGCTCGCCTTCCGGACCCGGCTCGAGCCGTCCCTGATCGTCGGCGTCCCGGAACGGGTGGATCGCGCGGTTGCGAACCTCCTCGACAATGCCCGCAAATGGAGCCCCGCCGGCTCGACCGTCGACGTCGAGGTTCGCGACGGGCTCGTCGAGGTGCGCGATCACGGTCCCGGGATCGCCAGCGAGGACAGGCCGCTCGTCTTCAACCGCTTCTACCGGTCCGCCGCTGCCCGAGGGATGCCCGGCGCGGGCCTCGGCCTCGCGATCGTCAAGCAGATCGCCGAGGCCCACGGCGGCACCGTCGCGGTCGACGGGGAGCCCGGCGGCGGGGCGATCCTGCGCCTGAGCTTTCTAGGCAGTCGTTAGAGCGGCTTCAGAGCCGCTTCACGAATCTCAGTGAATCTGCTCCGGTGCCGGACGCGCGACGTGGGGGCCGCAGCTCACTCCTTGCGACCGTGCTCGTGGCCTCGACGCTGGCAGCTTCAGCCTGCGCCGGAGGCTCTTCGGGCCCGTCCGTTGCCAGCTTCGGGACGACTGCCTCGACCACCGCGACCGGCACGGCGAGCGGCGTACTTCCCGATTCGCAGCGAACGAAGATGCTTGCCTACGCCGCCTGCATGCGGGCGAACGGCGTGCCGAGCTTCCCTGACCCCGACGCGAGCGGTGGGATCAAGATCACCGCGAGCATCGGGGACTCGCCCGGCTTCAAGTCGGCGCAGCCGAAGTGCGAGAAGCTCCTGCCCGCCTCGACCCCGGCTCAGCGGGAGCAGATCGAGAAGCGGCTGCTCGCCTACTCCGCCTGCATGCGGTCGCACGGGGTTCCGTCGTTTCCCGATCCGACCGTGTCGGGCAAGTCGATCGGGATCAGGCTGAACGACCTAGACCCGAACACACCGCAGTTCCGCGCTGCACAGGCGGCTTGCCGGAGGTACCTGCCCGGATTCGGGTCGTGACGCGGCGCTCGCTCCCTGTCATCGTGCCTTTCGGCGCCGCGGTCAAAGCGCCCCGACCGCTGTGCCCGAAGCGTCGTTCGTAGCGCGAAAGCCGACCTCGATCCGAAGGCCGCCGTCGCTGTTCGGACGGGCGATGATGGTGGCGCGATGGGCTGCGGCGATCGCCCTGACGATCGAGAGGCCGAGCCCGAGCCCCAGACGGCCGGAGCTGTTCACACGTTCGGCGTCGAGGCGCTGGAACGGCTCGAACAGGCGCTCGAGCTCCTCCGGCGGGATCCTGGGGCCCGTGTTGTCGACCGTCAGCAGCGCCCGTCCGTCCTGCGTGGTGGTGCGGATGTCGATTCGCCCGGACGGAACGTTGTGGCAGGCGGCGTTGGCGACCAGGTTCGCGACGAGGCGCTCGACGAGGCGCGGGTCGCCGCTCGTCCAGGCCGGCTCCAGGGACGTGTCGACGGTGAGCTTCGCGCTGTCGACGAGCCGGAGGGTCTGGGCCGCCGCTGCGGTCAGGTCGACCGGCTCGTGGCGGTCGAGCCCGCGCTGGCTCCGCGAGAGCGTGAGCAGCGCCTCGATCAGGCGCTCCTGCTGCTCGCCCGCGGCAAGCACCTGGCGGCCCATCTCGCGGAGCGAGTCGACCGTCGGCTCCGGATCTGCGAGCGCCACCTCGACGAGCGCGCGCTCGAGGGTGAGAGGCGTTCGCAGCTCGTGCGAGGCGTTGGCGACGAACTGGCGCTGGGCCGCGAAGGAGCCCTCGAGCCGCTCGAGGAGCTGGTCGAACGTCGTCGCGAGCTGCGTCAGCTCGTCGTCGGGGCCGGCCAGCGCCAGGCGCCGGTGGAGGCTGCTGGCCGAGATGTCGCGGGCGGCGTCGCTGATCGTCCGGATCGGGCGCAGGGCTCGGCCGGCGACCAGCCAGCCGAGCCAGATCGAGATCACGGCCATGATCGCGAGCGCGATGCTCGACTGGATCAGCACCTGGTGCAGCGCCGCTGTGGACTGCGCCTGCGCGGTTGCCAGAACCTGGTCGGGGCCCGGCGGCTTCACGGTCTGCCCCGACGCGCCGAGGCCGGCGACGCTCTTCGCGAAGCCGGCCGAGGTCACGCCGCCGTTCCTGGCGATTCCGGTGATCGTGACCGAGTTCTTGCCCGTCGTGAGGAAGAACTCGCCCGAGAATCGGTGGGCCACGAGCACGTAGTCGATCGCCAGCAGGCCAGCACCGCAGACGAGGAAGAGCCCGCCGTAGAGAAGCGTCAGCCGAAAGCGGATCGTCCGGCTGGGCAGCCTGAGCCAGCGAGCCGGCACGTGAAGTCGCGGCCGGGGCATGCTCACGAGCAGATCCGGTAGCCGACGTGAGGGATCGTCTCGATCGCGGCCGGCTCTCCGAGCTTCCGGCGAAGGCGGCTGATCGTGACCTTGACGACGTTGCTGTAGGACACCGTATAGGCGTCCCAGCCCTTGCGAAGGAGCTCGTCCGTCGAGATCGGGGCGCCGTCGGCCGCGAGGAGCAGCTCGAGGACGGCGAGCTCCTTGACGCTGAGCTCGAGCCGTCGGCCGCCTCGCGTCGCGACGCGCCGGGTCGTGTCGAGCCGGATGTCGCCGTGCCCGAGCACGGGCGGGACGGCGACCGACGTGCGCCTCGCGAGCGCTCGGATGCGCGCGACGAGCTCGGCGAAAGCGAACGGCTTGGGCAGGTAGTCGTCGGCGCCGATGCTGAGCCCGTCGACGCGGTTCTCGATCGTGTCCGAGGCGGTGAGCATCAGCACCCGCGGTCCCGAGCCTCCGGCGACGAGCACGCGACAGACCTCGTCGCCGTGCACCTTCGGCAGGTCGCGGTCGAGCACGACCACGTCGTACTGCTCGTGGTCCGCCCGCTCGAGTGCGGCCGCGCCGTCGAAGACGATGTCGACCGCCATCCCCTCCCTGCGCAGTCCGACCGCCAGCGTCGCGGCTAGCTCCTTCTGGTCCTCGACGACGAGCACACGCATTCGCTTGGCCCGCGGCTCCCGGCCGGACGCCGGGAGCCGCGATTGCCGCTAACGATGCCCGACCCAGGGTTACAGCCACGTAACAATTCACGTTCCCCGGCTGTTACCAGGGCGGCGCTATTCCTTGACACGCGGGCCATAGCGGGCCCCGACCAGGAGCGTGACCGGGATGACACCGAATCCATCGACGAAGGCCAGGCGGCGGCTGGGCGCCGCGCTCTGTGCAGCAGTCCTGGCCGCGCTCGGGCTCACCGTCGCGGGTTGTGGCTCGAAGCCCGGAACCCCGGCCGTCGCGAGCCTCGGCAAGGCATCGACGACGACCACGACCACACCGGCTCCCGGCGCGTCGGTGACGCCGGCGGACAAGCACAAGCTCGGGATGGCGTTCTCGGCGTGCATGCGCACGCACGGAGTCCCGAACTTCCCCGACCCGACCAGCCAGGGCGGGCTCGTCATCAACTCCCAGTCCGGCATCGACCCGAGCTCCGCCTCGTTCCAGAAGGCGCAGCAGGCCTGCCAGAAGCTGCTGCCCAACGGCGGCCAGCCGACGGCGGCCCAGCAGGCGAAGGCGCGGAGTCAGCTTCTGGCCTATTCCGCCTGCATGCGCTCGCACGGGGTGCCGGACTTCCCGGACCCGGTCTTCCAGGGCGCCCGGGCCTCCCTCAAGGTCACAGCCGGAAACGGGCTCAACCCGAACTCGCCCCAGTTCCAGAAGGCCCAGCAGGCCTGCCAGAGCGTGCTGCCCGGAGCGCCGGTCGGGTCGAGATCGGCGGGCAAGGCGGCGGTCACCTCGTCCGGAGGCGGCGCCAAGTCCACCGGAGGAGCCGTCATCGGCATCGGCTAGCCCGAGCCCGGAACGCGCTCATGTCGCCTTCACCGACCTGTCAGAGCCGCTTTAGAGGCGTTTTAGAGCGCTCTGGTTGCCTGAGGCCGTGACCGCCGTCGCCTCGTCTCTGCGGTCCCGCCGTTGGCTGCTCCCGGCCGGGGTGGCCGCTGCCGTCATGGCCGTGGTTGGGGTCGTGCTCGTCACCGATCCCTTCGGCGGCGGCGGAAGCCCGAACGCGAGCGCCGACAACTCCTTCGCGACCGGTGTCGCCCGCGTGGAGCGGCGATCACTCGCCTCGCAGACCCAGGTGAGCGCGACGCTCGGATATGCGGCCTCCTCGACGATCGTCGTCCCCGCTGGCACCGCGCCGGCGAGCGTGGACCAGGCGCAGCAGACGATCACGACGGACGAGGGGACGCTGAAGAGCGCCCAGGCGACCCTCGCCGCCGACATGCTGACGCTCGCGCAGATCCGGGCCGAGCTGGCGGCCGCCCAGGCAAAGGAGCAGGTCGACTGTCGCGGCGCGGGCGCGGCCGAGAGCGCGGCAAGCGGCGGGTCGAACGGATCGGGCGCAGGCTCCGGGGCGTGTGCGGTCGATGCCCAGGCGGTCGCGACCGACCAGCAGAGCCGGCAGGGCGACGCGGCGAAGGTGGCCGCCGATCAGGCCCAGGTCGCTTCGGCCGGGGAGGCGCTGAACGCGGCGCAGGTGAGCCTCGGCCAGGCCCGCTCCTCAGGGGCGGTGTACGGGCAGACCTCGACCTTCACGAAGCTGCCGGCCGTCGGTGACATCGCTCGGCGCGGGCAGAGCGTGTATGCGATCGCCGACGAGCCAGTCGTCCTCCTCTACGGGCCCGTCACTGCCTGGCGAGCCTTCGGGGCGGGAATGACGCCCGGTCCCGACGTCGCCGAGCTGAACGCGAACCTGCGCGCGCTCGGGTACGGGGCGGATCTGTCCGGGGACTCGTTCACGTCGGCGACCGCTGCCGCGATCGACGCGTTCCAATCCGCCCGGGACATGAGCGAGACAGGTGCGCTGCTGCTCGGCTCGGTGGTGTTCGAGCCGGGGCCCGTGCGGGTGACTGCGGTCACTCCGGCGGCGGGCGCGACGGTGGCGCCGGGGCCGGTGCTGACGATCACCTCGACCGAACGGGAGGTGACGATCGCGCTCGACGCGGCGCAACAAGGCTCGATCAAGGTGGGCGACCCGGTCACGATCACTCTGCCCGACAACAGCACGACTCCCGGCCGCGTCTCGTATGTCGGCACCGTCGCGACCGTCCCGTCCGGGGGCGACCAGGGCGGCGGCTCGGGGAGCCCCGACGATCGAGGTGGACGTGACCCCGACGGACCCCGCGGCGACCGGCCGGCTCGACCAGGCGCCCGTCACGGTGTCGATCACGACCGCCAGCGTCGAGAACGCACTGGTCGTCCCCGTCAACGCGCTGCTTGCGCTGGCGAGTGGTGGCTACGCCCTCGAGCAGATCGAGGCCGGCGGGGCCCACCGGCTGACGGCCGTCAGCCTGGGCCTGTTCGACGACCAGGAAGGCCTCGTCCAGGTGACCGGAGCCGGCATCGCCGCCGGTCAGCGAATCGTGGTGCCGAGCGAATGAGCGCCGTCGTGTCGACGGGGATGCCGATCCCCATGACGGTGCTCGAGCTCGAGGATGTGTCCAAGGCGTATCCGGCCGAGCCGCCGGTCGTCGCGCTCGCGGGCGTGAGCTTCGCGGTCTGCCAGGGAGAGCTCGTCGCGATCGTGGGGCCCTCGGGCTCGGGGAAGTCGACCCTGCTTCACCTGATGGGGACGCTCGACCGCCCGACCTCCGGCGCCGTGCGGGTCACGGGGCTCGATGCGGCGAGGATGAGCGACGGCGAGCTCTCGGCGCTCCGCGCGACCCGGATCGGGTTCGTCTTCCAGCAGTTCTTCCTCGCCGAGCACGCGACCGTGCTCGAGAACGTCGCCGACGGCCTGCTCTATGCCGGTGTGCCCGTCGCCGAGCGGCGCCGGCTCGCGGCCGAGGCGCTTGGCCGGGTCGGGCTGTCGCACAGGGCCGGCTTTCGCCCCAACCAGCTCTCGGGTGGGGAGCGCCAGCGTGTCGCGATCGCGCGCGCGCTCGTGGGGCAGCCTGCGATCGTCCTCGCCGACGAGCCGACCGGGAACCTCGACAGCGCCACCGGCCTGGCGATCGTCGACCTGCTCGAGGCGCTGCACGACGAGGGCGCCACGATCGCGGTGATCACGCACGATCGCGACCTGGCCGCCCGTCTCCCGCGCCAGGTCGAGATGCTCGACGGCCGGATCGTCAGCGATACCGGCACCCCCGCTGACATCGGCCGGAGGGAGGCGTGATGAGCGCATCAGGACTGACGCGGCTCAGGTTATCGGTGCTCGTGCTGGCGCTCGCTCTCGCGACTGCGGGTGCCGGGGTGCGGTTCGCAGCTGCAGCCGCGAGCCCGGGCACGCAGTCGGACTGCCCCACCTACAACGCGCCGAACACGCTCGTGCTCGCGGGCGGGACGCCCCAGAGCACGAAGCTCGGGACGCCGTTCGACTCGAGCCTGCAGGTGGCGCTCGCGAACACGAACGGCTGCCCGATCACCACGACGCTCGCCGGAGTCGCGGTCACGTTCACCGCGCCGGCCAGCGGCCCGAGCGGGGTCTTCTCCTCGAGCGGGTCGAATGCCGCGCTCGTAGGCGCAAGCTCCTCGGGAGTCGCGACGGCACCGATGTTCACGGCGAACACCCTGGGCGGCGGCTATCTCGTCACCGCCTCCTCGGACTACGGCTCGGTCACCTTCTCGCTCGTGAACACGGCAAGCGGAGTGCCGGTGTCGATCGCCCCCCTGTCGGCGGCACGGCAGGCAGCTGTCGTCTCCAACCGCTACGCCCATCCACTCCAGGTCGAGGTGCGCGACGCGAGTGGGAACCCGGTACCCGGGGCCCAGGTGACCTTCTCGGTGGGATCCTCCGGCGCCGCCGGGTCGGGTGCCGCGGCGAGTGCGAGCTTCCTCGGCGGGGCCGCCCAGGCGACCGAGGTCACCAGAGCCGACGGCAGCGCCACCTCGCCGTCGCTGGTCGCGAACGGCGTCGCGGGAAGGTTCACCGCCACCGCCGTCGTGATGGGGGCAGCGGCGGCTCCGATCACGTTCGCGTTGGACAACCTCTCCGCGAGGCCGCCGATCCTTCGGGCGCTCGGGGCGGCGCACCGGTCTGCGACGGTCGGGACGCGGTATCGCAAGCCGCTCGAGGTCGAGGTTCGCACGGCGCAGGGAGCGCCGGTGCAGGGTGCGAGTGTGACCTTCACGCTCGGTTCGGGCGGCGGCGGTGCCGGAGGCTCGGGCGGCGCTGCGACACCCGGTGCGAGCTTCATCGGAGGTGCGGCCCAGGTGACCGAGACGACCGACGCCCGCGGGGTCGCTGTCACTCCGGCCGTCGAGGCCGATTCGACGCCAGGTGCGTTCACGGCCGTCGCGGCCGTCGCCGGGAGCACCCGGACGGTGAGCTTCGCGCTCGACAACCTCTCCGCGAGGCCGCCGATCCTTCGGGTGTTCGGGGCGGCGCACCGGTCTGCGACGGTCGGGACGCGGTATCGCAAGCCGCTCGAGGTCGAGGTTCGCACGGCGCAGGGAGCGCCGGTGCAGGGTGCGAGTGTGACCTTCACGCTCGGTTCGGGCGGCGGCGGTGCCGGAGGCTCGGGCGGCGCTGCGACACCCGGTGCGAGCTTCATCGGAGGTGCGGCCCAGGTGACCGAGACGACCGACGCCCGCGGGGTCGCTGTCACTCCGGCCGTCGAGGCCGATTCGACGCCAGGTCTGTTCACGGCCGTCGCGGCCGTCGCCGGGAGCACCCGGACGGTGAGCTTCGCGCTCGACAACCTCGCGGGCAGGCCGGCTTCGATCCGCCGCGTCGGGCCCTCGCGCCGGGCCGCGACCGTGGACGGACGGTACGCGCGCCGGTTCGCGGTCAGGGTGGTGGACGGGAACGGCAAGGCGCTCAGCGGACAGAGCGTCACCTTCACGCTCGGATCCGCCGGCGGCAGCGCCGCGGCCGCCGGAGCGGGGGCGAGCTTCGTTGGCGGGGGCACGCAAGCCACGGGGACGACGGACGGCGCAGGTATCGCGGTCTCGCCGCGGTTCGCCGCGGGGACGACCGCCGGGTCATTCACGGGCACCGCGACGGCGACCGGGATCACCGGGAGTGTGAGCTTCTCGCTCCGGAACCTCCCCGGTCACCCGGCCACGATCACCGCGGGAGCGGGTTCGAGCGAGCAGGCCGTCGAGGGCTCCCGCTTCCCGATCCCGCTCGCCGTGACGGTGAGCGACAAGGACGGCAACGCCGTCTCGGGCGCGGCCGTGCGCTTTGCCGCGCCTGCTCGCGGCCCGAGCGGGACGTTCGCCCGCCGTCGCTCGTCGGTCGTCGTTCGGACGAACAGCGCCGGCGTCGCCGTCGCCCCGTCCTTCGTCGCGAACAAGGAGGCCGGCGGATACGTGGTGCGTGCGTCGGTCGCGCACGCCGGGAGCGCAGCCTTCGCGCTGGTCAACGCGCCGGCCGGCAACCGGTGAGCTTCGCCAGCGCTCCGTCGCCGACGAAGCTTCGGCTCGGCGACCTTGCGCGCGTCGCGAGCATCGGTGTGCGCACACGCCGGGTGCGTGCCGGGCTCTCGGCGCTCGGGATCGCGATCGGCGTCGCGGCGATCGTCGCGGTCCTGGGCCTCTCGTCGTCGTCCCAGGCGGGGCTTCTCAGCGAGATCGACAAGCTCGGGACGAATCTCCTCACGGTCACCACCGGCCAGGATCTCTTCGGCGGAACAGCCGAGCTCCCGCTGGCGGCACCCGGCATGATCGGCCGCATCGGGCCCGTCACCCAGGTCGCCGACACGGGCTCGACCTCGGTCAACGTCTACCGAAGCCCGCTCATCCCATCGGTCAACACGAACGCACTCAGCGTCCAGGCGGCGACCGCGGGGCTCCTCCAGGCGGTCGGGGCAACCGTCGCCCGCGGCAGCTACCTCAACGCCGCCACGGCGACCGAGCCGGTCTGCGTCCTCGGCGCGCAGGCGGCCCAGCTGCTCGGGATCGACCGCGTCTATCCGGGCGAGCGCGTCTGGCTCGGCGGGATGTGGTTCTACGTGACCGGGATCCTCACCTCGGCTGCCCTCGCGCCGGAGATCGACAGCAGCGTCCTCGTCGGCTTCCCCGCGGCGAAGCGCTACCTGGGCTTCGACGGGCACCCGACCACCATCTACGTCCGAACGGTGACGAGCCAGACTGCGGCGGTGCAGTCGGTGCTCGCGGCGACTGCCAACCCGGAGAGCCCGAACGAGGTCAACGTGAGCCAGCCCTCGGATGTGCTCACGGCGCGCGCGGAGGCGCAGGGAGCGCTCAACGGCCTCTTTCTCGGGCTCGGGGCCGTCTCGCTCCTGGTCGGCGCAGTCGGAGTGGCGAACATCATGATCATCGCCGTCCTCGAACGGCGCTCCGAGATCGGGCTGCGCCGGGCGCTTGGCGCGACGAAACGCCAGATCCGCCTGCAATTCCTGAGCGAGGCGATCCTGCTGGCTCTCCTGGGCGGTGCCGCAGGGGTCAGTCTCGGGGCCCTCGCGACCGACGTGTACGCGCACACGAAGCACTGGGCGGTCGTGATCCCTCTCCTCGCCTGGCTCGGCGGCCTCGGCGCCGCGCTCGCAATCGGCGCCCTTGCGGGGCTCCTTCCGGCGATCCGGGCGGCTCGACTGTCTCCGACGGATGCCCTCAGGACGGTCTAGCCGGTTCGAGACAAGAGGAATGATCGGTGAATCACGGCTCGAATTTGTTACACGGTTTTCTCCAATTGGCCCTTGCATCTGTCCGAGCTTTCGTCTAGTCTCGCGGGCGGTGAGACCTATGACCACGATGCCGACCACAACCATCTTCCCGTTGCTCGCCGAGACAGGCACGACTGTTACGGCGTGGGGCCGGCGTGCGTCCATCGCCGGGACCGGATCGGTCGCCACAGGTTCGTCCTTCGCTGAGAGGTGTGCGCGCTAGTCGTTTAGCCGCATAGAAGCTCGAAGTGAAGGCGACCCAGCGGGTCGCCTTCGTCGTTTCAGGACCGATTTGCGAATCCAACCTTGAAGGAGTGATGTGCGATTGGGAGAGACAAAGAGGCATATCTGAGGTCCGAGCGCTAGCCAGAGCGCACTCGTAATTTCGTCGAAAACACCATGCCGGAATACGGTTGGCGTCAGCCTGCGCTGATTTCGAGAAGCCGCGCAGGAACCGAACGCGAGGGCCTCGTCCTGACCTGGGAGAGGTCGCGCGGTCGAGAGATCGATCGGTGACCTCTGAGATCGAGAGGAGACCGCGATGCTACGCCTGTACCAGCTCCGGCCGGTTCAATCGGCGCCGCTTCCGAGCGAGAAGCACTCGGCGAAGCTGATCGAGCTACGGGTTCGCCGAGAGGCGCGCAAAGAGCGCGACCTGCAGCGGCCCGAGCGGCCGGATGCCGCCTGACAGCCGAGGCTCGGCGTCTCAACCGTCAATGGTTGAGGCGCCGGGCCCTGGCCGGCATGGATCAGTCGAACGGCGGCCGCAGGACGTAGTGGTGCTCGGCGTCCGAGACCGGGATGAGCGGACGGCCGTGTTGCTCCAACCAGCTCGAGAGTGCCTCCTCGAAGTCGCGCTGCAGCCGCGCCTCCGGGTCGAGCGCGTACCCGACCTCGAGCTCGCAGTGGTCCTCGAAGCTCGTCGCCGCCGCGGTCAGGCCGCGGTCGCCGAGAAACTCGACCAGATCGGCCGTCTCCCCGGGGCTCTCGAGGTCGACGTGGATCGTCAGCATCATGATCGAACCTCCTTGGTGTTCGCCTGGATGTAGCCGTCGATGGCTTTCGCCGCACGACGGCCGGCGCCCATCGCGAGGATGACCGTCGCCGCGCCCGTCGTGATGTCTCCACCCGCGAACACGCCCTGCCGGCTCGTCTCTCCGGTTGCCGGGTCGGCGGCGATGCAGCCGTGGTCGTCGACGTCGAGGCCCTTCGTCGCATGGGGGACGAGTGGGTTGGGCCTCGTGCCGAGGGCGATCACGGCAAGGTCGCACGCGATCGTCCGCTCGGAGCCGGGAACCGGCACCGGTCGCCTCCGTCCCGACTCGTCGGGCTCGCCGAGCTCCGTCCCGATGCATTCGACCGCCGTGACCCAGCCGTTCTCGTCGCCGAGGAAACGGCGCGGCAGCGTCAGCCAGTCGAAGATCGCGCCCTCCTCGACAGCGCGCCGGTAGTCCTCGGCGCGCGCGCCCTTCTCCTGCTCGGAGCGCCGGTAGACGATGTGGGCCTCCTCGGCGCCGAGGCGGATCGAGCAGCGGACGGCATCCATGGCCGTGTCTCCCGCGCCGACCACGACGGCCCGCTTCGGTCGCACCACGGGTGTGTCGTACGCCGGGAAGGCGTTTGCGTGCATGAGGTTGACACGGGTCAGGAACTCGTTGGCCGAGTAGACGCCCTTGAGGTTCTCTCCCGGGATGTTCAGGAACACCGGGAACCCGGCACCGGTGCCGACGAAGATCGCGTCGTAGCCGAGCTCGTCGAGGAGCTGGTCGATCGTGACCGTCTTGCCCACGATCACGTCGCGCGCGAACTCGACCCCCAACGCCTCGAGGTGGCCGATGTCCTCGTCGACGATCGCCTTCGGCAGGCGGTACTCGGGGATGCCGTAGCGAAGCACGCCGCCGAAGGCGTGCAACGCCTCGAAGACCGTGACCTGGTAGCCGAGCTGGGCGAGGTCGCTTGCCGCCGTGAGGCCGGCGGGGCCCGAGCCGACGATTGCGACCTTCTCGGTGCGGTGAGGCAGCGAGACGGCGGCCACGGCCGACCGGTGCTCGCGCTCCCAGTCGGCGACGAAGCGCTCGAGGCGCCCGATTGCGACAGGCTCCTGCTTCGGGCTCAGCACGCAGCGCGATTCGCACTGGTGCTCCACCGGGCAGACGCGGCCGCAGATCGCCGGGAGGAGGTTGCGCCGCCGGATCGCGTGGGCGGCCTCGTCGAATCGTCGCACCGCCACGAGGTGGATGAACTCGCGGATCGGGACGTTCACCGGGCAGCCGAGCTCGCACAACGGCTCCTGGCACTGCAGGCAGCGCCGCGCCTCGGCCACCGCCTGCTCGGGCGTGTAGCCGAGCGCGACCTCGTTCCAGGTGCTGCGGCGCACGCCCGCGTCCTGGCTCGGCATCTCGGTCTTGTGCGGGTAGACGAGCGGCATCGCTACACCACCGCCCTCGGCTCGACCAGCTCGCACGCGATCCGCTCCTCGTCGAAGTACATCGCCTTGCGCGCGCTCACCTCGTCGAAGTCGACCTCCTCCGCGTCGAAGAAGGGGCCGTCGATGCACGCGAATCTCGTCACCCCGGCGACCGTGACGCGGCAGCCGCCGCACATTCCCGTTCCGTCGATCATCAGCGGGTCGAGCGAGACCATCGCGGGGAGGTTCCGGCGCCGCGCCGTCTCGGCCACGGCCCGCATCATCGGCATCGGCCCGACGGCGAAACAGCACGTGTAGGCCTCGCCGGCGTCGAGGAGCTCTTCGAGCCGGCCGGTGACGAGCCCGTGGTACCCGAGCGAGCCGTCATCGGTGCAGACGTGGAAGGCGTCGCACGCAGGGCTCAGCATCTCCTGGAGGATCACGAGCTCACGCGTGCGGGCGCCGACGATCGCCGAGACGCGCACGCCGTCCGAGCGGAGCGCGCAGGCAAGCGGGAAGATCGCTCCGGCGCCGAAGCCGCCGCCGATCAGCACGGCGTGCCCGCTCGCCGGCAAGGCGACCGGCTGCCCCAGGGGCCCGGCGACGTCGAGGATCTCGTCGCCCTCCTCGAGTGCGCAGATCAGGCCGCTCGTCCTGCCGACCTCCTGGACGACGAGCGTGATCGTCCCCGCGACCGAGTCGAAGTCGGTGAGGCTGATCGGCACGCGCTCGCCTGTCTCGCTCACCCGGACGATCACGAACTGTCCCGGCGCCGCGTTGTGCGCCACGAGCGGCGCGCGGATGACAAAGAGCGTCGTGACGTCCGTCAGCTTCCGCTTCAGGAGGACCGTCGCCGTCGTGTCGAGTGTCTTCATCAGAGAAGGGGGTTGTCGTGCATCGCCTTCAGTCGTTGCCAGCGCCGCTCGACCTCGGTGTCGATTGAGGCGAGCAGCGCCTCGTTCTCGGGGCGGCAGAGATGCCGCGTCTTGCCCATCAGGCGCAGCCAGGAGGAGACGGGCACGCGCCGTCCGAGCAGTTCGGGGTCGTACGTGATGGCCGTCTGGCCCCGCTCGATCTCGTACAGCGGGAAGAAGCACGAGTCGACCGCCGCCTGGACGACGTCCACCCCGGCGCGGTCGTCCGTGCGCCAGTTGAGCGGGCACGAGATCAGCACCTTTCCATAGGCCATGCCTTCGTGGTTCGCGTACCACTGCGCCTTCGCGGCCTTCCCGACGAGGTCGTCGGGGAACCCCTCGACGCCCGTGAAGACGTAGGGGATGTTCGTCGCCGCCATGATCTGCGGCATGTCCTTGTGATGGAACGTCTTGCCGGACTGGGCAGGGCCGACATGGCTTGTCGAGGTCATGTGGCCGAACGGGGTCGAGTAGCTCAGCTGCGCGCCCGTGTTCATGTAGCCCTCGTTGTCGTACTCGAGGACGATGAACCCGTGGTTCCTGATCGCGGCCCCGATCGCCGCGCCGGTCCCGATGTCCATCCCGCCGTCGCCCGTGACCATCACGAACGTGATCTCCTCGCCGGACGGGAGCTCGCCGCGGCGGATGCGCTCGTGGAACATCTCGACGAGCCCACCGAGGGTTGCGGCGCCGTTCTGGAACAGGTTGTGGACGTAGGTGATCCGGTGCGAGGTGAGGGGATACCCGGTGCTGACGACCATCGCGCAGCCGGTCTGGTAGAGGACGACGACGTCGCCCTCGAGGCCCTTGAAGAAGGTGTTGAGGGCGGGGAAGACGCCGCAGCCGGGGCACGCGCTGTGACCGGGCGCGACCGCCTTTGGCCGACCGGCGAGCCGCCACGCCGGGGGCGTCTCGACCTGCAGGCGCCCGTCGGGGCCGGGCTCGACCTTGATCAGGCCGTTCGTGCGCGTCTCCTCGGGGGCGATCGCCGGCAGCCGCTTGCGCACGGGCGGGTGCACCTCGGCGACCACGCCGTAGTAGTCGAAGGGCACCTCGACCCGTCCCGTGTCGGCCGCCTGGAGGGCGAGGCGAAAGAGCGCCTCGGCGTCTTCCGCATAGAAGTCGCGCCCGCCGAGCCCGTAGATCCTGTTCAGGCAGAGCGTCCGGTTGTCGGGGTCGTCCTTCAGCGCCGATTTCACCTCGTGGGCGAGGTTGCCCCCATGCGCGCCGTAGGAGTCGGCGCGCTCGCCGATCAACACCGCGTTGACGCCGCGGAGGGCGGCGCGCAGCCCGGCTGCCGGAAACGGCCTGAGCACGTTGGGGCTGATGACGCCGGCCCGGATGCCCTCGTCGCGCAGGCGGTCGGCCACGTCCTTTGCGGTCTCCGCCGCCGAGTTGAGCAGAAACAGCGCGACGTCCGCGTCTTCGATCCGGTAGAGGTCGATCTGGTCGTACCGGCGCCCGCTGATTGCCTCGTAGGCGGCGAGCTCCTCGTCGATCACGCCTTCCGCGGCCCGCATCGCGAGCGTGAGCTGGTACTTGTTGTTGATCAGGTCGGGGTCGTTCATGTACGGCCCGATCGTCACCGGATGGCGCGGGTCGAGAGCGGTGACGCGCTCCGGGATCGGGCCGAGGAAGTCCCGGACGACCTGTGGGTCTGCGAAGTACTCGACGCGCCGCTTCTGATGGCTCGTGAAGAAGCCGTCGAAGGCGACGATCGCGGGCAGCTGCACCTCGGAGCGCTCCGCGACGCGCAGGGCGATCACGTTCAGGTCGTAGACGGCTTGCGGGTTGCGGGCGAGGAAGATGAGCCAGCCGGTGTTGAGTGCGAAGTAGATGTCGGAGTGGTCGCCGCGGATGTCGAGCGGAGCGCTCACCGCGCGGGTCGCGACGTCGAGCAGCATCGGGAAGCGCGTCCCGGCCTGCACCGGCAGTTGCTCGAGCGAGTAGAGGAGCCCCTGGGAGCTCGTCGCGTTGAACACGCGCCCGCCGCCGGTGGAGGCGCCGTAACAGATGCCTGCCGCACCGTGCTCCCCGTCGGCCGGGATCATCACGATCGAGTGCTCCCCTTCGGCGCGCATCTCGTCGAGGTTCTCGGCGATCTCCGTCGACGGCGTGATCGGGTAGTAGCCCATCACATGGAAGTCGATGTGCTTCGCCGAGATCGCCGCCATCTCGTTGCCGCTGCAAAAGTCTGTGACCTGCTCTGCCCACCGATCCGGCGAGGCCGGCTCGAGCGCCGGTGCGAGCGTGGCGGCCATCACGCGACCGCCTCGAGGTCCCTGGCGGGCTCCGGATAGAGCCGCACGCGGTGGGCGTCGGCCCAGCCTTCCTCCTCGCGGATCTCCGCCAGCGCCCCGGTCGGGCACGCCTCGGTGCACTTGAGGCACCCCTTGCAGTACTGGTAGTCGATCCCGCGGAGGCGAACGGCATCGCCCTCCGTCTCCCAGACGAAGCACAGGTCGGGGCAGACGATGTCGCAGAGGCCGCAGTGGACGCACTTCTCGAGGTCGAGCGCCGGTAGGAAGCCCTCGCGTGAGGCAGAGAGGTCGCGGGCGATGCTGCTTCCGGGATCGAGGATCGTCCCGCCCAGCGGTGCCTCGAGGTAGCCGTAGGCAGGAGCGACGCGGTCGGGGCCCGAGAGCGCCTTCGCACCGGCGGCGAACGTCTCCAGCTTCAGCTCGTCGAAGCCGCGGTCGAACGAGCGAAGGTTCGCCTCGACGAGCTCCGGGTAGCGGCGGCCGAGACGGTCCGCGATCGCCGCGCGAATCGCGTCGAGGGGGACGATCCGGCACACGCGCGCGACGGCGCCGAGCATCACCGTGTTCACCCTCGTCTTCTCCTCGAGGGCGATCCCGAGGCCGTCGACGACCCCGACCGTCGCGTTGCCGACACCGAGCCGCTCGCGCATCTCGTCGGGAGCCTGTGCGGTGTTGACGATCACCGTCCCGCCGGGCACGAGCCCCGCGGTGACGTTCGTCGAGCCGATCAGCGCCTCACGGAAGACGACGACGAGGTCGGGCCTCTCGATCGGGTCACTGCGGCGGATCTCGTGGTCGGAGGCGCAGAACCGAACGTACGACCGGACGGGAGAGCCTTTCTTCTCCGAGCCGTACGAGGAGAAGTGCGAGCCGTTCAGCCCGCCGCCGAGCACGCCGGCCTCCGCCAGCATCTGCCCGGCTAGGTGGGCGCCCAGCCCTCCGATCGACTCGAAGCGGATCCCGTAGAACCCATCCAGCCCCGCCAACGCCGGGTCGAGCTTGTCGTGCTCCACCTGTGGGAGCCGGGCGGGCACGGGTCACCTACCACTCCGCCAGGTCGGGCGGGAAGTCGAGGTCGTCGCTCGGCGCGGGATGCGACCGGCTCGTCGATCTGATCAGCGCGAGCGCGTCCGCCCGCCGCGCGAGCGCCTCCGCCGCCCTGTGGGCGAGCCGCGCGGAACCGCTCTCGTCTTCACCGCCGAGCGCTCCGACGAAGCAGCAGAGCCTCGCGCTCGCCTCGACCATCGCGCGCGCCCGGCTCGGGCCGAGCCGCAGCACAGAGTCCGGTGCGCTTCCGGCCTCGGCGAGCTCGTCGCGCACCTCGAAGAGCTCCACGACGAGTGGGAAGAGCTCGTCGGCCTCGAGCTCGCACTCGGGCCGGTCGAGAAGCCGGGTCGAGATGCTGAACTTCTCCGGCGTCGTGAGCGGGGCGATTCTCCGCCACTCGGCGGGGGCGCCGCTTCTCAGGACTCTGTTGAGGCGACCCTCGAGCGCGAGGGCGGCGAACACGACGGCCAGGCGGCAGGAATCGAGACGCTCCAGCCGAGTCAGGTCGTCCGGTGCGCCCTGTCTCGCCTTCCTCGTCCTGAAGGGGTCGGCTCCGGACTCGACCAGCTTCCGGCGGCTTCCCTCCGGCACGCCGCAAGCGTCCAGGAGACGGGCAAGTGCATGTACGAGCCAGAGATCCGCAAGATCGACCACATCGGGCATGCCGGGCACCAGCGGAATCCCGTCTTCGAGCCGCGGGACGTTCACAGACATCTCCGCACCTCCAAGCTTGCGAGTCTGAGCAAGAATTTCTGCGTGTAGCCAACTCTCTTCCGCCCGCGTCGCGACGACATCCGAGATTGCGCGGACCAGCTTGCTCGAAACTACGAAGGCGCTCGGCGCTCGTGAGGCTTGCACTCGGCTGCGCTCGCGTTCATGATGCTGCCGGAATGGCTCTGAGGGTCAGGGGGGAGACGTTGCCGGTCGCGGCTATGGCGGGAAGGCGGAGTCGCGATTAGCGCGCAGGGCACGCGGTCGCGGAACCTCGTTCTCGCGGCGATGATCTTCGCCGTGTCGATGACGTTCATCGACCAGACCATCGTCTCGATCGCGGCGCCGAACATCCAGCGGGAGCTCGGGCTCACGAGCACCGGCGTCCAGTGGGCGATCAACGCGTACCTGCTCTCGCTCGCGGCGCTCTTCGCCTTCGGCGGGCGCCTGGCCGACACGATCGGCCACAGGCGGATGGTCACCCTCGGGGTGATCGTCTTCGCCGCCGCCTCGGCACTCTGCGGGCTGACACCCAAGGGCGGCGCCGCGGAGGCGTGGATCGTCGCGTTCCGCGTCGTCCAGGGCGTCGGCGGCGCGATCATGTTCCCGGCCGCGCTCGCCATCGTCGTCCAGACGTTCTCGCTCCACGAGCGCGGCAAGGCGCTGGCGCTCTTCTTCGGGATCGCGGGCGGGCTGACCGCCGTCGGGCCGGCGCTCGGAGGCTTCCTGACGCAGTGGACGTGGAGGGCGATCTTCTGGGTCAACGTCCCGGTCGCGCTGATCGCGCTCGTGATGATCTGGATCTCGAAGCCGGAGACCGCGCATCGGCCCTCGCGGATGGACTACCGCGGGCTCGTCGTGATCGCGGCGGGCGTCGCCCTCAGCATCTTCGGGTTCCAGCAGTCCGGGACCTGGGGGTGGGGCGACGCGAGAACCGTTGCCTGCGTTGCCGTCGGCGCTGCTCTGCTCGTCCTCTTCGCGATCCTTGAGCGGGGCACCGACTCGCCGCTGATCGAGGTCGGCATCTTCCGCATCCGCGCGTTCTCCGTCGAGAACATCGTGCTCGGCGTCTCCAACCTCGTGTTCATACCCGTGTTCTTCTTCGCCAGCGAGTACGCGCAGATCGGGCTCGGCAAGTCGGCGTCGTCGGCGAGCCTCGTCCTGCTCTACTTCTTCATCGGCTTCGTCGCTGCGGCGCAGGTGGGCGGGCGGATGCTCGATCGGATCGGGGCCAAGCGCCCGGTGGTGGTCGGCTGCGTCCTTGCCGCGGTCGGGTTCTGGCTCTGGGCCGGCAAGGTCGCAGACCTCGAGTTCGGCTCCCAGATCGGGTTCATCATCCTCTCCGGCGCCGGCATGGGCTTCATGCTCGGGCCGGCGAGCACCGACGCGGTCAACCGCGCCTCGCGCCTCTCCTACGGTGAGGCCACCGGCATCACCCAGACGGTCAGGAACTACGCGGCGAGCCTCGGGCTGGCGATCCTCGGGAGCCTCCTCGTCACCGACGTGAGACACCGGCTCACCGACTCGCTCGCGGCGCAGGGCCTGCCGAGGCCGCAGGCGGCCGCGCAGGCGGCGAGCATCGCGAGGTTCCAGCAGGGAGGCTCGACCGGCACGATCCCGCACTTCGTGCGCCTCGACTTCGCATACGCCACGCGCTCCGTCCTCGAGGCGATGGCGGCGATCATGGCAGCCGCGGCGATCGTCGCCTTCGTCGGGCTGAAGCGAGGGGTGCAGGAGCAGGAGCAGGAGAGCGGCGAGCTCGTCGCCGAGCCTGCGCTCGAGACTGACTACTATCAAGTGACTCTCGCAAAAGTCTCGAGGTCACAGGCTGTGACGGAGCTCGGCGTGAGTCGCTGATAAGTCACGAGCCCCTCGATAGCAGCGAATCACCGTCGACGGCAAGGGGCAACGCCGGTACGTGGCGATCCGGCGCTGCCCCGACAACTCGATCCCAGGCCATTCGTGGAATTTGGTGGCGAGCCGAGCTCACAGACGAGCCCGTACCTGCCATGTGACTTACTCGCCCCCGGGACCCGAGTTGATCTTGCTTGGCGGCGTCGGCTCAGCCTTTGCGGGGTTTGCCGGCGTCGCCTCGCTTTTTCCGCCACGTACCGTTTGCGTTACGGGCGCGGGGCTCTTTGCCCCCGTGAGGCGAGGGGACCTACGGGCCCTGCTTCTTACCCGCTCGGCGGTCGGCCATCTAAACCATCCCCTACCATGTATAGTTAGCTGTAAATTTACTCCGCCAACAATACATGCTGTAAGGTTGGCTGTAAAGTTTCTGACCTCTTCAGCCCAGATGAAGTGAAGGAAGGTGAGATGGCACTCATCCGCATAGATGTCCCACGAGGCACGTTTGCTCATAAACAGCTCGCGCTCGCTGCGTGCCAAATCAACTTCGAGCCGATTCTCCGGCTAGGCGAAGCTAGTGCAGTCGCGCCGTTCCAAGACGCTTTCCGCGAGGAGTATCCGACGCTTGCTCGTGTCGCCGCACTGCAAATCAACCTGGGGGCCTCCGGGTTTCGTGCGGCGACGGGACAGGGGGACTCCTGGGCGTTCGCGTCTGCAGATCAAAGGTGGCAGATGGTTCTTGGGCGGGGGAGTCTCACCATTCAGTCACGGGACTGCAGTTCGTACGAAGAGTTGCGTGACCGCTTCCTGACCGCCCTTCGCTCGTTCGTCAACCTTTACGAGCCCGGCGCGCGGCTGCGGCTAGGACTCCGATACATCAACCAAATCGTCTTCGACGACGTCAAGACGATTGAGGGGTGGCGCAAGCTCGTACGGCCCGAACTGCTGGGACTAGCTGCAGCCGAGGGGTTGATTGAGTCTGACGAGCTCAAGTCATCCTTCGGCCAGGCGCGGTTTGCGAGCGACGAGAGTCAGATGCTCGTGCGGTATGGCTATGTCGAACCCGGGTTGCTTACCCATCCTATGGTCCCACCTCAACAGCGCCCTCATTTGCTGCTCGACATGGATGAGTTCGACGTCAGGCGAGTTGAAACGGTCGATCCCGAACAGGCAAGACGGGAACTCGACGAGTACCACGAAGACGTCTACAGACTCTTTCGTTGGGCGTTCACCGAGGCTGGAATAAAGCGTTTGGAGACCCGAGAGGAGCTCGAAGCGAACATGGTCCCAGGTGCATCCTCATGAACAGCGTGGAAACGATGGTCTTCCCGCTGTCGCCCCTCACGCCTTACCAAAACCCTCGCCGGCCTCAGCCAGGAACGATCTCGACAGGTGCGGCGTACACCGTCGGCGGCGACACCTCGGCGTACGCCAACATCGGGATATTGCAGGGAGCCTCTCAGCTTCTTGACGCGGTTTCAGTCGACTTCGTGGAGGGTGCCCGCGCGGCTTTCGATTCTCAGCTTGGCCTGGACAGCTCAGAAGAAGGCTGGTGCGTTGTCTCGACGGCCGAGGCCTACGGCCCGGAGTTTCCCTCACACGGGACGCAGTTTGGCTATTACGTCGTCGTTGATACACCGCTTCCGTCGTTTGAGGACGAGTGGCCGAATCCAAGCTTCACGTACTCCGATGAACGAGCGTCACAGGCTCTCACCGAAGAGCCCAACATCGCGGTTGAGTATCTGATGTACGGCATCGTCCTGCCACCGTCGTGGCAGACGGCGCAGCAGCTCGCTTCCGTGGATCTAATCGCCACGCAACGCGAGGAGCGAAAGGCAACCGCTGCCCTCGGCAAGAGAATCCACACTATGCTGCCCGAGTTCTCAGAGGGGGACCTCGCGCAGCTCGTCGGAGTCACCCGCATGACCTGGCGTGGATGGACTGGGGGTTCGACTGTCGCTCGACGATCGAGTCGGCAGCGCCTCCTTCGTCTAGAGCGAATCCTTGCTCTCAGACAGCGCACGGATCCAGACGCTCCTGTAAGCCACTGGCTCGACTCCCCGATCGGCCCGGATTTGCAGCTCACTCCAGCCCGTCTCCTTGCCGATGGACGGGATCAGCTTGTTGCGATCCTCGCCGTGCGCATCCCCGTCCCGAACCAAGACGGACTCCGACTCGATCTTCCCCCCGCCCTCTCGGATCTGCTCAATTTTGCCCGCGTGGACGAACGGATGGCGTGGCGCAGGCAGCTCGTCGCTGCTGATGACCAAGGCGACACCGCATAGACAATGTCGACACTTGGCCAGGACCTCTACGACGCCGGATGGCGCCAGGGAGCCCGTATTCCAGGGTCGGTACCCCAGGCTCACTACGCGGTGATTGGCGAGGGCGTCCGCGAGGAGGCGTTACCTGCAGGAATGGACCTCGTCCTCACTACTCAGGACTGTGACCTGGTCAAGGATGAGCAGCGACTCCCGTACGTGGAGGCGATTGGTTGCGTCGACGACAGCGATCACGCCCGAGCTGTCCGCGCCAATGACGCTCGCTTTTTTGTCCTCGACCCGAAGCAAGGCACGCTTGCGGACAGGGCCTACGGGGCCTTCTTGACCCGCCAGGCGCTTGCTGCTCTGCCGGTTCCTGAGCCGCCCTGTGCGGGCGATTCGCACCGAGGTCGTCGCTTTTCGAACTGGCTAGGAGCGCGGTACGACCGTCCCGCGCTGCCGACTCCCGCGGTTGAACACATCCAGCGACCGCTCGTTGCCTCTATCAAACGTCTCTGTGGGCGGAACCGGCCGCATGAGCAGCTCAATCGCGATCTGCATGAGATCCGCGTAGTGGGTGACCTTTCGCAGGATCCACCATTTGTCCTTGACCTCGTGATTTTCTTGATTCGGGACACAGCCTCACCTCAGGATTGCGAGCTCGGGATAGCCGAAGTCCTTGAAGGGGCCGGTTTCTCGGTGGCGGGCCTGGGCGGAAGTGGTTCGACTGAGGCGACAGTGACCATCCGCAACTGGTTGGTCGCCTCGCCAGCGCAACTCTCGATAGCCGCCTATCAAGAAGCTCAACCGATTCCGCTCGCGTACGAGTCTCTCGACGGCGAAGAGCTCATCGGTGCGGAACCACTCGATGCCGAGTCGGCTTGAGACCAGACTCATCTTGGTGCTGAGCTTAGTCGACGGCTCGCCGGTAGAACCCGCGCGTCCCGACCGCGAACAGCACCGCGAGCGAGCCGAGCAGCACGAGGATGCAGATCCATGGCGCGATGTGCGGCACGGTCGGGATCAGCGCGCCGCGAAGCCCCTCGCTCACGTAAGTCATCGGGTTGCACGCGGTGACGACCTGGAACCAGCGCAGGCGCGCGAGCGATGGCCACGGGTACTGGCTGCAGCCCGTGAAGAGGAGCGGCGTGAAGACGAGCGAGAACACGATGTTGATGCGGTTCGGCTTCACGAGCGTCCCCATCACGAGCCCGAGCGCGGCACCGAGCAGCGAGCCGAGGACGGCGATCGCGAGGAAGAGCGGCAGGCCGCTCCAGCGCCAGGGGATCGAGCCCAGAACGCCGATCCCGATCGGGATCATGATCGCCGTCGCGATCAGCGCCCGCAGCGCCGCGAACAGGACCTTCTCGGCGGCGACGAGCCCGGTCGACATCGGCGCGAGCAGGCGATCCTCGATCTCCTTCGTCCAGCCGAACTCGATCACGAGCGGGAACGCGAGCGTCTGCATGCTCGTGATCACCGCGGTCAGCGCGAGCAGGCCCGGGAAGAGCAGGCCGGCATAGCCCTTCTGCGTGTACCCGAGGCTGCTCAGCACCTTGCCGAAGACGAAGAGCAGGAAGAACGGCTGCAGGATCACCTGGGCGAGGAAGACCGGGAACTCGCCCCAGGTCACGTACGCGTCGCGCTGCAGGACCGCCAGGAAGACCCGCCGCTGGCTGGGGACGGCGGTGTCGTCGATCGCGACCGTGCTCATCGAAAAACCGTGCTCATCGCAGCGCCCGCCCGGTCAGGTCGATGAACACGTCCTCGAGCGTGGGGATGCCGAGCTTCACGTCCGAGAGGGTCGCGCCGTGCCGGCCGAGCACCGCGGCGGCGGGAGCGACGAGCAGCGGAGCGTCGCCCGAGACGTAGAGGCGCATGCGCAGCTCGCCTCCCAGGAAGGCCCCGTCGCCGTTCGGGGCCCCGGGAGGGGAGCCGTCGCCGGCGGGGCCGAGGCGGTCGACCCGCTCGACCTCGGTGAGCGCGCCGAGGTCGGCGAGGATCCCGTCGGCTGTCGCGGCGTTGCCGGCGTGGGTCGTGAGCTCGAGGGTCGTGCCGCCCGGCACCGAGCGCATCAGCGCCTCGGGCGCGTCGAGCGCGAGCAGCCTGCCGTGGTCCATGATCCCGACCCGGTCGGCAAGCTCGGCCGCCTCGTCCATGTCGTGGGTGGTCAGGACGAGCGTGACGCCGCGATCGCGCAGCTCGCGCAGGCGATCCCAGAGGAAGAGGCGGGCTGCCGGGTCGAGGCCGGTCGAAGGCTCGTCGAGGAAGAGCACCGTCGGCGCGTGCATCAGGGCCCGGGCGATCATCACCCGCTGCGACTGCCCGCCCGAGAACATGTCGGGCTTGACATTCGCCCGCTCGAGCAAGCCGAACTGATCCAGCAGCTCGTCGGCGCGCCGGGCCCGTTCCCTGGCCGAGACGCCGTGATAGGCGGCATGGAAGATCAGGTTGCTGCGGATCGAGAGCGCGCGGTCGAGGTTGCTCCGCTGCGGGATCACGGCGAGCTTGCTCCGTGCGAGCACCGGTTGGCGCACGACATCGACGCCCGCCACGGTCGCCGTGCCGCTCGTGGGAGCGACTCGCGTCGTCAGCACGCCGACCGTCGTCGTCTTTCCGGCTCCGTTGGGGCCGAGCAGGCCGAAGACCTCGCCCGGGCTGACCTCGAAGCTGACCCCGTCGACGGCGTTGACCGGCGACTTCGGATACCGCTTGACGAGGTCGCGGACAGTAACCGCTGGAGCGCGCGCCGCGCGATCCACCCCGACGTCCTCTTGCCGACCCACGCTCCTCATGAAACCAGAGCCGGTTCCGCCGACGGCAGCCGAGCCGACTGCGCGTAGCATCTTCGGTACCCGTGACCGACAGACCCGAGCTGCTGTTCGTCTGCGTGCACAACGCCGGGCGGAGCCAGATGGCCGCGGCGCTCGTCGAACACCGAGCCGGGGGAAGGATCGCCGTCCGCTCTGCGGGCAGCGAGCCCGCCGACGCGCTCAACCCCGTCGTCGTCGAGGCAATGGCCGAGCTCGGCATCGACATCCGGGCCGAGCGCCCGAAGCTGCTCACGCGCGACGCCGTCTTCGACTCCGACGTCGTGATCACGATGGGGTGCGGCGATGCCTGCCCGGTCTTCCCGGGGAAGCGCTACGAAGACTGGAAGCTCGACGATCCGGCGGGCCAGGATCTCGAAGCCGTCCGGCGGATCAGGGACGAGATCGACACCCGGGTCCAGGCACTGGTTGCCGGCCTCCTTGCCCAGACGGCTCGCCGAATAGGCAGTCGTGCGCACCGGTGGTACGGTGCGCACGTGGCCGATCCTGTCTCCTGGTTGCAGATCGAGCAGGGCTGGAACGTCGTCAGCTCGGACGGCATGACCGTCGGAACCGTTGCTCAGGTCGAGGGCGACAAGGAGTCCGACATCTTCGACGGGCTCGCGCTTGCGTCAGGGGCATCTGCCGAGCTGCGCTACCTGCCGGGCGAGCAGGTGGCGGCGATCTATCCGGGCCAGGTCACGGTCAAGCTCTCGTCCTCCGAGGTTGCAGGCCTGGAGCCGTTTCGAGCCGCACCGCCGGAGACGAAGTGGGTTCCGGGGAGCCCCTCGCTCGGGAGCCGGATCTCGCGCTGGCTCGGCGGCAAGCGCTGACGAGCTTCTTAGGGCCTACCGAGATAGGCCCTTAGGCTGTGCTTTCGGCGGAGGCCTTGGCGAGCCCGTAGCCGATCGCGACACCGATCACGAACACCATCAGGGCCTTGACCAGGCCTCGGACGAGCCTCATCGCCGCGCCTTCGCGCAGCTCGCACCGCGACTCATGCGTAGTACCTCCGAACCCAGCGATGGCGCGCGAGCACCTCGAGCTCCTCGGCGCTGAGCGGGCCTGCCGCGATCGCCGCGGCGTTGCGCTCGACGTTCCGAACCGACCGCATTCCGGGGATCGCGGTCGAGACCGCGTCGTTCGAGACGCAGAACCGGAGCGCGACCGCGGCCAGCTCCTCGATTCCGATCCCGAGCTCCGACGTGATCGCCTGCACGCGCTCCCAGACCTCCTGCTTGCGGTCTCCCGCGAAGTACTGGTTCCTGAAGTCGCCCGGCGGGAAGGTCGTGTCCGGCCGGACCGTGCCGGTGAGCGAGCCTTCGTCGAAGGGGACGCGCGCGAGAACGCCGATCCCGTCGGCGATCGCCTGCGGAAAGAGCTCATCTTCCGGGCTCTGATCGAAGACGTTGTAGATCACCTGCACGCTGTCGACCACGCCTGTGTCGATCAGCCGCAGGGCGTTGGCCGGCTCGTGGTCGTTGATCGAGACGCCGAGGAAGCGGATCTTGCCGTCGCGCTTGAGCTGATCGACCGTCTCGAGCCAGTCGCCCTGACCGACCCATTCGTCCGACCAGACGTGCAGTTGCTGGACGTCGATCGTCTCGAGCCCGAGGTGCCCGAGGCTCGCCTCCGTGCACTCGAGGATCCAGCTGCCGGGAAAGACGTCTTCGACCGGGACGCCGGGCCGGGCCGGCCACCGCGAGTTCTTCGGCGGGACCTTCGAGGCGACGTACACCGTCGTGCCCGCTTCTCGCACGACCGTGCCGACGAGCTGCTCGCTGTGCCCGTCGCCGTAGGCGAGCGCCGTGTCGATCAGGTTGACCCCGAGCTCGACCGCTCGCCGGAGAGAGCGGAGCGACTCCTCGTCGTCTGCTCCGATCCACTGCGCCCCGGAGATGCCCCAGGCCCCGTACCCGAGCTCCGAGACCTCGAGGCCGCTCTTGCCGAACTGCTTGTAACGCATGCCTTCGATTATCCCGGTCGGGAGCCCGCCGGGAGCGGGCCTACCGAGCTACAGAACGATCCGGGTGGCTCGGGCAGGGCTCGAGTCGATCCCGCAGACGAGCTCGTAGGTGATCGTCCCGGCGACGAGCGCATGCTCCTCGGCCAGGAGACCGTCCCCGATCATCGTCACTGGTGTCCCGACCGGGAGCGGGCGCTCCAGCCTGACGGCGAATGCGTCCATCGAGATCGTCCCCACGACGGGTGCCCGCTTCCCGTCGACGAGCACCTCGGTTCCCGTCAGATCGCGCCGGAAGCCGTCGGCGTACCCGACGGGAACGATCCCGATCGCGGTCGGCTCCTCGGCGACGAAACGCCGGCCGTAGCCCGTGCTCTCTCCGGTGTCGAGCTGCTTCACCTGAGCCAGGCGGCTGCGCCACGAGAGGACAGGCCGGAGCCCGTCGTCGGCCGGGTCGGAGCCGAACGGCGAGAGGCCGTAGAGGGCGATTCCGGCCCGGGCCGCATCGAAGCGCGCGTTCGAGTAGCGAAGGATGCCGGCACTGTTCGCGAGGTGACGGGTCAGTCCGGGGTGGTCGTCGGCGATCGCCGAGAAGCGCTCGATCTGCTGGGCGGTGAAGGCGGGGTCGATGTCCGCGGAGGCGAAATGGCTCATCAGACCGACGAGATCCGGCGTCGATGCGGCCAGGTCCGCGGCGCCCCAGCGGCCCATGCCCGTATCGAGCTTTGCGTGGAGCGGGATGCCGTCGGGCCACGGCGGCTCGGCGACGACCAGCTCCAGGCGCGCGTCCCGGGCCACGCGCGGCTCCTCGCCGCTGCTCGGGCCAAGCACGATGATGCGCGCCTCGGGAAGGTCGGCCCGGAGCTCTGCTCCCTCGCCGACCGTTGCCACGCAGAGGGCCGTTGCACCGGCGTCGAGCGCCGTCTCCGCGACCGTGGCTGCGCCGTGGCCGTAGCCGTCGGCCTTCACGACCGCCCACAGCTCCGAGCCTGCCAGGGCCTCGATCAGCCGCCGGACGTTCGCCCGCAGAGCCTGCCGGTCGATTGCGATCTCGGAGCGCGGCGCCTCATCCGGGCCGCCGGCCCGGGTGGCGCCGGCCGGGTCGTTCACGCAGCTTCGAGCTCCGGCGACCAGGTGCCGGAGCGCGCGGCGCTGTTCATGCGGGCGCGGTGCAGGTAGGCAGCCTGCGCTGCCGCAACGTTCTCGGGCAGGCCTCGCCAGGAGGTTTGCGCTGCGTGCTGCAGTGCGCGCCCATATGAGAACGTGAGCTCCCAGGGCTTCGGGCCCGGAGCTGCGTTGATCGCGTTCAGGTGCTCGGTCGCTGCCTCGTCGCTCTGTCCGCCGGAGAGGAACACGATCCCGGGGACGGCGCTCGGAACCTCGTCGCGAAGGCATCTGAGGGTCGCCTCGGCGACCTCCTCGGCGCTCGCCTGCGCCGGGCACTCATAGCCGGAGAGCACCATGTTCGGCTTCAGGAGCATGCCCTCGAGCGCGACCCGCTGGTCGGCGAGCTCGGCGAAGACGGCACGCTGGACACGCGAGGTCACGTCGAACGAGCGCTCGATCGTGTGGTCGCCGTCCATCAGGACCTCGGGCTCGACGATCGGGACGAGCCCCGCCTCCTGCGCCAGGGCGGCGTAGCGGCCGAGCGCATGGGCGTTGGCGTGGATGCACGTCTCGCTGGGGATCTCCGCGGTGATCGAGATCACGGCGCGCCACTTCGCGAACCGCGCGCCGAGCTCGTAGTACTCGGCGAACCGCTCTCGCAGCCCGTCCAGCCCTTCGGTGACCGTCTCGCCGGGGCAAAGGGCCAGCGGCTTCGCGCCGAGGTCGACCTTGATCCCGGGCACGATGCCATGGCGCACGAGCAGCTCTGCGAACGGCGTGCCGTCGGCCGAGCGCTGCCTCAGCGTCTCGTCGTAGAGGATGACGCCGCTGATCAGCTCGCTCGAGCCGGCGGCGGTGAAGAGCAGGTCGCGGTAGGCCCGGCGACTCTCCTCCGTGGACTCGACGCCGATCGCGTCGAACCTTTTCTCGATCGTGCCTGCGCTCTCGTCCGCGGCGAGGATTCCCTTGCCGGGCGCGACGAGAGCTGTTGCGGTTTCCGTTAGCGAGGTCATGGCATCGAGGCTACCCACGGGTCGGGGGTCTGTCCTCGTGAGAAATTACTGAGCGGCGATCGCAGCAGTTACGACATTGCGCAGCAGGAGCGCCGTCGTGACGGGACCGACGCCACCGGGAACGGGAGTCACCGCGCCGGCAAGCGGCTCGACCGCGTCGGTGTCGACATCGCCGACCATCTCGCCCTCGGCGGTCTCGTTCGTGCCCACATCGATGACGATCGCGCCCACCTTCACGTGCTCTGCACCGATCAGGTGGGCGCTGCCGGCCGCAGCGACCAGGATGTCAGCGCAGCTGGTCTCGGCAGCGAGGTTGCGCGTTTTGGTGTGGCAAAGAGTGACAGTAGCGTTCTCGGCGAGCAGTAGCAATGCGAGCGGCTTGCCGACGACCGTCGAGCGGCCGACGATCACCGCCTTCGCGCCCGCAAGCGGTGTGCGCTCGTGGTGCAGCAGCTCGATCACGGCCTGGGCGGTGGCGGGAGCGAACGCGGGCAGCCCCGCCGCCAGGCGGCCGAGGCTCTTCGGGGCGGCGCCGTCGACGTCTTTCGCCGGATCGATGTGCTCGGCGGCCTCGGCAAGCGAGATGCCGGCCGGAAGCGGGGTCAGGCAGAGGATCCCGTGGACTCCCGGGTCGGCCGAGAGCGCGTCGAGCCGGCTCGTGACGGCGTCGGGCGAGGAGTCGCCGATGCGCTCCTCGCGGACGGCGATGCCGAGGGCCTCGCCGGCCCGCTGCAGCGAGCCGAGGTACCAGGCCGTCGCCGGGTCGTCGGTGGCGACGAGGGCGGCGAGCACGGGAGGCGACGTTGCGGCTGCGGCGAGCCGCGCCGCCTCGGCGCGGATCCCGGCAGCGAGCTCCCGGCCCTCGATCAGCGTCATCCGGAGAGCCGTTCCCGGATCGTGGCGACGATCGCGTCGGCCTGCTCCAGGCGCGGCGCCGTCGCCTCGATCGAGGACTCGAGCTCCGCGCGCGCCGGGTCGGCGGCATCGAGCGCCGCCGCGTTGACGCGGACGTTCAGGAGCGAGGTCTGCACCGCGGCGCGTGCGGCCCCCGCCGCGGCCGCGGCATCCGAGATGACGTTTGGGTTGCCGATCGGCGCGATCTCCTCGGCGAGATCGAGCACCTGAGCCGCGAGCATCGCCGTCGATCGGGCAACCTCCGCCGCGCCGACGAGGGCCTCGTGGATCTTCGAGGTGCGCGAGGCCCGCTCGGCATCGGTCTCGCGCGGCAGCCGGTAGGCCGCGATCACCGCCGAGAACGCGGCCGCGTCCTCGGCCGCAAGGCCGAGCGCCTCGGCTCTGATCGACGAGGCGCGTCCGCGAACGGCGAGCATCGCCTGTTCATGCTCGGCGTAGGCGGGCTTCCCGATCGTGAGGTTGCAGACCATCTCGACGAGCGCCGCTCCGGTTGCCGCCTCGAGAGCGGCGGCCGCGCCGCCACCCGGGGCGGGCGCCTCCGAGGCGAGCTCGTCGAGCCACCGGCCGATCGGCTGGCTGTCCATGTCCCTAGCGCTCCTCGCGGGTGTAGGCGAGGCCCAGCGCGCCGGGCGCCCCGAGCCGCCGCCGGGCGTTGCTCGTCGAGATCACGACGAGAGCGATCACCGTTGCAGCGTACGGCAGCGCGTTCGCCCAGAGGACGGTTGGCCCCAGGTTGATCTGGCGGGCCTGCAGCTCCGGCGCGAGTGCCTGGAGCGAGCCGAAGAAGTAAGCGCCGACGAGGCAGAGCTCGGGCCGCCAGAACGCGAAGATCACGAGCGCGATCGCGATCCATCCGGCACCGCCGGTGATCCCGTCGACCCAAAGCGGATTGATCGCGAGCGTGATCGTCGCCCCGGCGATCCCGGCCAGGGCTCCGCCGGCGATCGTGTGGACGTAGCGGTAGAGCGTGACGCTGATCCCCATCGCATCGGCGGCGGCCGGCGACTCGCCGACGGCGCGGAGGTTGAGGCCCGGCCGGGTGCGGTTGAGGTAGTAGACGAGGGCGACGACGAGCACCCACGAGAGGTAGACGAGGACGTTCTGCCCGAAGATGATCGGCCCGACGATCGGCCAGCGCTGCATCGAGGTGGGGAAGACGGCGTTGAACTGATGGACGGACGGGATGCCCGAGACGTTCAGGTCGTTGCCGAGGTAGGACGAGAGGCCGGCCGCGCCGGCGAAGATCGTGAGCGCGAGGCCGGAGACGATCTGGCTCGCGCGCAGCGTGATCGACAGGAACGCGTGGATCGAGGCCATGAGCCCACCGGCGATGGCCGCGACGAGGATCCCGCACGTGAGCGAGAGCCACGTGGTCGGGTGGAAGCGCTGCACCGACCAGAAGCCCATGACAGCGCCGACGAGCATCATGCCCTCGACGCCGAGGTTGAGCACGCCCCCGCGCTCGGAGAGGAGCTCGCCGAGCGCGGCGTAGAGGAGCGGTGTCCCGTAGGTGACGCCGCTTGCGAGCACGACGATCAGGAGCGAGTGGTTCACGCCCGCCCGGCTTTCGCGTCGGTCGAGAGCGTCACACGGGCTCCACGGCGGGCGCGGCGCGGTCGGGACGCGTGAGGCGAACGCGGTAGCGCACGAGCAGCTCGCCGCCGAGCGCCGAGAAGAGCACGATTCCCTCGATCACGCCGACGAGGCCGGCGGGGAAGCTCGCGCCCTGCAGGGTGTTGCCGGCGTTCTCGAGCCCGCCGAGCAGGAAGGCGATCACGACGGTCGCGAACGGGTTGTAGCGGGCGAGCGCCGCGACGACGATCCCCGTGTAGCCGTAGCCGAGCTTCTGGAGGCCGTTCGGGTCGCCGTCGACGGCGTGGCTGAAGTCGCCCACCTGGCTGGCGCCGCCGAGGCCGGCGATCGCCCCCGAGATCGCCATCACCGCGAGGATCTTGCGTCGCACCCGAACGCCGCCGTAGCGCGCTGCACGCTCGGAGTCTCCGAGAACCTGGACCTCGAAGCCGAAGCGGGTCCGCTGGTAGAGCACCCAGATCACGACCGCGGCGAGGACCGCGAAGCAAAGCCCGAGGGGGATCGGGACGCCGCCCTGGACGTGGATCGTCCACTGCGGCCAGATGGCGGAGCTCGGAAGCGGCTTGCCGGTCGGGAAGACCGTCGCGTTGAAGCCCTTCGTCTGCCGCCAGTACGACTGGCTGTCGAAGATCAGGTACGTGAGCAGGTACCCGGCGACGTAGTTGAGCATCAGCGAGGTGATGATCTCGTTGGTGCGGAAGAACGCCCGCAGGACGCCGGGGATCAGCGCCCAGGCGGCGCCGCCCGCGCAGCCTGCGACGACGGTGGCGGCGATCGCGAACGCCGAGGGGCCGCCCCGCCCGCCGAAGTAGAGCCCCGCCGCGCCGCCCGTGATCGCGCCGAGGTAGAGCTGGCCCTCCGCGCCGATGTTGAACAGGCGCATCCGGAACGCCGCGGCAGCGGCGAGACCCGTGAAGGCGAGCGGTGTCGCCGTGATCATCGTCTGGCCAAGGGCTCCCGACTGGAGGAAGGCCGCGTCGAAGAGCTGCCGGTACTCGGTGACCGGGTTGTGTCCGGTCGCGAGCAGCACCAGGGCCGCCGCGAAGAAGGCGAAGACGAGCGAACCGGCCGGAACCGCGACGGGAAGCCATCGGGGCTGGGTCAGGCGGCGTTCGAAGCGCACATGCATCCGGGGCGGCAACCTTATCGCGGCTGCCGCAACGGCAGGCCCCGACTCGGAGGCGCTCGCTCGCCGCCGCGGGCGATCGCTCTCATTCTCCCGGGCAGCTAGATTCGAGCTGCACGACCGGTCGCGAGGAGGGGCGGCCCGCCTGATCGAGAGGAGAAGAGGATGGCCGGCACGCGTCTCGCCCAGATGCTCACCCGCAAGGAGTGGGTGCGGCTGTCCGGGCTCGGTGCGGCCGTGGCTGTCCTCCACCTCGCCGGGTGGGGGCTGTTCGCGTTCTACTCGCATCGCTACCCGGAGCTCGCCGGGCTCGGCGTGCTCGCCTACACCTTCGGGCTGCGCCACGCCTTCGACGCCGATCACATCGCGGCGATCGACAACACCACGCGAAAGCTCCTCCAGGAGGGCAAGCGCCCCCTCGGCGTCGGGTTCTTCTTCTCGCTCGGCCACTCGACGATCGTCTTCTCGCTCGCCGCGGGACTCGCGCTCGCCGCCCGGACGGTGAGGTCGCAGATCCCGTCCTTCCAGGACTGGGGCGGCTACGTCGGCGCGAGCGTCTCCGGCACGTTCCTCTGGATCATCGGGATCCTCAACCTGATCGTGCTGCTCGACATCGTCCGGATCTACCGCGACCTCCAGGGAGGAGCCTACGACGAGGCCCGCTTGGAGGAGCGCCTCCAGGACCGCGGATTCATGAACCGGTTCTTCCTCGGGCGCTTCTTCCGCCTGATCTCGTCCTCGTGGCAGATGTACCCGCTCGGGGTGCTCTTCGGCCTCGGGTTCGACACTGCCACCGAGGTCGGCCTTCTGGCGCTCGCGGCCGGCGTCGCGAGCCACGCGGTGCCGTTCCTCGCCGTGCTCTCCCTTCCCATCCTGTTCGCTGCGGGGATGTCGCTGATGGACACCGCGGACGGGGCGTTCATGAGTCAGGCGTACGGCTGGGCGTTCTCGAACCCGATCCGGAAGGTCTATTACAACATCACCGTCACATCGCTCTCGGTGACGGTGGCGCTTGCCGTCGGCTCGATCGAGCTGCTTCAGGTGCTGGCGGCGAAGCTCGGGCTCGACAACGGATTCTGGGGCTGGCTCGATGCCCTCGATTTCGAGAAGCTCGGCTACGGGATCGTCGGCCTCTTCTTCCTCACCTGGATCGGGTCGGTTGCGATCTGGAAGAGCCGCCGCATCGACGAGCGCTGGCGCGCAGCCCTCGACGGTTCGGGCAAGCGCATCTAGAAAAGATCAGCCGGCAGCGTTATTGTCTGCTTCGAGTTGGCCGTCGTCGAACAGGGTGTTCAGGTGGGCGCGGTCGCGAGCCCGGGCGAGCGCTCGAGCACGTCCATCATCCCGCTCGCGGGGCTTCCGATCGTCGGGGCGATCCTCATTGCGTTGGTCGTCGCGATCCAGTCGAATCGGCCCTGGGCGCTGGACTTCTTTCACGTCGTCGGCGGGGGCCTGTGGACCGGCGTCGACCTCTTCATGGGCTTCGTCATCGGGCCGGTCATGCGCGGGCTTCCCATACCGGCACGTGTCGAGCTGACCAAACGCTTGATGCCGAGGATGCTCCTGATCATGCCGACCCTGGTCACCATGACCCTGGCGTCTGGTTTTCAGTTGGCCCGTCTCAACGGCATGCTCTCGGCCGGCTATCCGCGGCACGCCTGGGTCGTTGCTTCGATGGCGGTCGTCGCCGTGATGGCGATCACCGCGCTCGGGCTCCTCCAGCCGGCGAACATCGCCGTGCTCTTCGAGCTCCGCAAGCCGCAGCCGAACCCTGCGATCATCGGCGGGCTGATGCGCCGGTTCGTGTTCGCCGCCGCGATCACGGGCGCGATGCAGGTCGCGACGCTCGTGATCATGACGAGGCTAGCGAGCTGATGGACGCCGCTGCTCGGCTCACGGTAGGCGAGCCGTCAGAGCTGCGAGAGCCCAGAGTCACGGAGCTTGGGATGGCCTCGATCGGCCTCGTCGCCTCCGGCGTGATCTATCTCGCCTCATACCTGCCGAAGCACGCCCCGCTTGCGCCGGCAGTCGGCCTGCTGGTTGCGGCGGTCGCCGTCCTCGTGTTCAACCTGGCCTGGCTGGCGCGGCGCCCCGGGTTTGCCTGGTGGCGCTTCAGCCAGGTCGCCCGCTGGATGCTGCTGGTCTACGTCGTCATCTCCGGGATGATCGAGTACGCCTTCGTCTACGACCACACACGGGGTGCCATCCTGGTCGTGATGACGCTGCTGCTGGCGACCTTCACGCTGAACGTCCCGCTGATCGCGGCGTTCACCGTCGCCCGCTTCGAGCGGGGCAGCCCTACGACGTAAGCGTCGTCGCGTCCTTGACGGGCAGCCCGGCCTGGACGAAGAACGTCTTCATCTGAGGGTCGAGCTTGCTGAGGCTCGCCGAGACCGGGCTCGTGAAGATCTTGGCGAACAGCCCGGGATCGAGGCCGGTGACGCGCTTGATGTCGGCAGCGGTCGACTTCTTGTCGAGCATCACGACCGCGGCGCGACAGAGATCGATCCTCTTGCCGTGGTTGTCGAACGAGAGGATGAGCGTGAAGTCCGCGCTCACCGCCCTCAGCCACCGGGTGAAGAGCGGTGAGTCGGGGTGGATGCCCGAGAGCGTCGACTGGAGGCCGAGGATCTCCGGCTTGTAGGTGTTGACGACCTCCGCGAGCAAAGCCGGAAGGAGCGCAAAGGCGGCCGCGAACGCCTGCTTGGGGTGCTTCTTCAGGTAGGGGCACTTGTCGAGCGACTTCGTCTCGGTGCTGCCGCCCTTGCCGGCGATCGCCCGGAAGGTCGCGACGCTCGCATCAAGGTGTTTTGCGAGGGCCCGGTCGTGGGCGTCCGGCTTCGCGGTCGCGGCGAGCGCCGGCGCCGAGACGGAAAGCGCCAGCGCGAGAACGGCGCCCGCGATCCGAGCGAGAGAGGCCTGCCTGCCCATGCTCTCGCAGACTATGGCGTACGGCGGGTCCGCGCGCCATCACCCGGCCCGGGCTAGCCTCGTGCTCCCAATCGCAAAAGATGATTTGCAGAATGGAAGGGAGCGCAAGATGACTGACGGAACGGATCCGGCGGTTCAGCCGATCGCCCTGCAGCCGGACGAGGGGGAGGCGATCTGGTCGTTCGGCGTCCTTGCCACGATCAAGGCCTCGAGCGAGACGACCGCCGGCCGCGTGGGAGTGATCGAGCACCTCGGGCCGCAGGGTGCCGGCTCGCCGCTGCACGTCCACCGGCGCGAGGACGAGTGGTTCTACGTGATCGAGGGCGAGCTGACCTTCTGGGTCGGTGGCACGGTGATCGAGGCGCCCGCGGGCTCGTTCGTCTACGGCCCGCGCGACGTGCCCCACACCTTCCTGATCAGCTCCCCCGAGGCGCGCTTCCTGCTCGTGACCGAGCCGGGCGGCTTCGAGAGCTTCCTGCGGGCGATGGGACAGCCGGCCGCGACGTTGACGATCCCGCCTCCGGCGGCTCCTCCCGCCGATCTCGGGCCGCTCGTGGCCGCCGCCGCCGAGTACGGCATCGAGATCCTCGGGCCGCCAGGGATCCCGGCCTGAGGCTCCAAGAGAAGGGAGCTCCTTACGCGACGGCCGGAGCGGGGGTGGTCGTGGTGGTCTCGGTGGGCGTCGTCGCCTCCTGCTCGGCCGTTGCCCGGCACACCGCGATCGCGCTCTCGAACGACTGGCGGGACCCGCCGTGACCGCCGAACGAGCCGCCTCCCCGCGATAGCGAGCCGACAGCGGTCCGCACGCACTGCTCGAACGCCTGCTGAACGCTCGCGTTCTCGGCGCTTTGCTGTGGACCGAAGGCCCGGGGCTGCGTGCCCACCGGCAGCTCGCTCCGGCACGCGGTCGCCGCCCGTCCCACGATGGCGCCCTGCTCGCCGCCGCTGACTCCGTGCGCGCGGAGGCAGGACTCGAACGCGGCGATCGACGGCGGCGCGCTCGGCTTGGTCGAGCCGTGCGACTGCTGCTTGACGATGAGCACGACCACCGCTGCGACGGCTGCGACCGGCAGGAGCGTGGTGAACAGGATCTTCAGCGGCGAGATCCGCTGGGGCGGCTTCGGCGGCGGCTTCGGCCACCACGCCGGGTCCGAGAACTGCGTCGCCACGAGTGGATTGTGTCAACTCGGAGGCGGGTTGACGAGCCTTCCGAGTAGCCCCGCGGCTACCGGGGAGCGACGATCGCGCGCAGCGACTGCCGGATCGACCTGGTCGCCGCGAGCACGGCGGTCGGCTCGTAGCCGCAGTGGGCCATGCAGTTGTCGCACCGCGGATCGTTGCCGCGGCCGTACTTCGACCAGTCGGTCGTCTCGATCAGCTCCTTGTACGTCTCCGTGTAGCCGTCCGACATCAGGTAGCAGGGCCGCTGCCAGCCGAAGACCGAGTAGCTCGGGATCCCCCACGGGGTGCACTGGAAGTCGACCTTGCCCTCGAGGAAGTCGAGGAAGAGCGGCGTGTGGTTGAGGCGCCAGCGCTTGCGCTTGCCGTCGGCGAACGCCTCGCTGAAGAGCTTCCGGGCCTGCGTCACGCCCGGGAAGTGCTCCTGGTCGGGCGCCTTCTCGTAGGCGTAGGCGGGCGAGAGCATCATCTGGTCGACCTTCAGCTCGTCGTTCAGGAAGTCGAGCACGTCGCGCACGGTCTTCGGCGTGTCGGTGGTGAGGAAGGTCGTGTTCGTGTTCACCCGGAAGCCGCGCTTCTGCGCCTCGCGGATCGCGTCGACCGCCTTGTCGAAGGTTCCCTCGCGCTCGACGAACTCGTCGTGGCGCTCGCGCATGCCGTCGAGGTGCACGACCCAGGCGAAGTAGGGCGAGGGCTCGAACAGGTCGAGCTTCTTCTTCATCAGGATGCCGTTCGTGCAGAGGTAGACGAACTTCTTGCGCTTGATCAGCTCCTTCGCGATCACGTGCACCTCCGGGTGCACGAGCGGCTCGCCGCCGGCGATCGAGACCATCGGCGCGCCGCTCTCCTCGATCGCGGCGAGCGCCGTGTCGACCGGCATCCGCTTCTTCAGGATGTGCTCCGGGTACTGGATCTTCCCGCAGAACGAGCAGGCGAGGTTGCACTGGAAGAGCGGCTCCAGCTCGACGAGCAGCGGGAACTTGTCCTCCCGGCGGAGCTTCTGGCGCATCAGGTACCGGCCGACGGCGACGCTCTGCCGCAACGGGACGCTCATATCCTTGCCACCTCCTTCGGTAGGCGGAAACGGAGCGTCTCGACCGTCTGGGTGCGCTCCTCGACCGTCGATCGGGCCGAGCGAGGCGAGCGCGGCGACGAGCCGGTCGACGATCCGCTCGGGCGCCGAGGCGCCGGCTGTGATCCCGACGGTCGCGGCGCCCGTCGAGCCAGGCGACGTCGACGTCGGTCTCGTCGTCGACGAGGTAGGCGCGGGCGCCCTCGCGTCTGGCCGACCTCGACGAGGCGCTTGGAGTTCGACGAGGTTCGCGAGCCCGGCGACGAGCACGACGTCGGCCTCGCGCGCGATCGCCCGCACGGCGTGCTGGCGGTTCGAGGTCGCGTAGCAGATGTCGTCCGAGGCCGGCCCGCGCAGGGCCGGGAAGCGCCCGCGGAGCGCGCTCGACGATCTCGTCGGTCTCGTCGACCGCGAGCGTCGTCTGGGTGAGGAAGGCGACGCGGTCGGGGTCGGGCGCCTCGACGCGCGTCGACCTGGTCGATGCTCCTCGACGAGCGTGATCGAGGCGGGCGCCTCGCCCTGCGTTCCCTCGACCTCCTCGTGGCCCTCGTGGCCGATCAGGAAGATCGTGTTCCCCTCGGCGGCGAACCGGCGCGCCTCGGCATGCACCTTGCCGACGAGCGGGCAGGTGGCGTCGATCACGTCGAGCCGCCGGCTCTGCCGCGTCGGCGCGGACCGCCGGCGAGACGCCGTGTGCCGAGAAGACGACGGTCGCGCCCTCCGGCACCTCGTCGAGCTCCTCGACGAAGACCGCGCCGCGCGTCTCGAGGTCGGCGACGACGTGCTCGTTGTGGACGATCTGCTTGCGCACGTACACAGGGGCTCCCCGCTGTGCGAGCGCGAGCTCGACGATGTCGATTGCCCGCTCGACGCCGGCGCAGAACGAGCGCGGCCCGGCGAGGAGCACGCGTTCGCAGGCCCGACGAGCTCGGCCCACTCTGCGAGCGCGCCGGCCGCACGCTGCCGCAGGCTGCGGAGCGCGCGCGACGCCGGCGACCGCCATCCGCGGGTCGGCCAGGTGCCGCCCGGCGGCGTCGGCGACGACGCGGGCCACGGCGAGCGGCCGTCCGCCCGCCCCGGCGGCGAGCCAGGCCGATTCCATGTCGACGGCGAGCGCGCCGCCGAGAGCCCGCGCCGCTCGGCGGGGCCGAGGATGCGCCGGGTCGAGAGCGATGCGGGCCGACGTGCACGCGAAGCCCCCGCCGGCGGAGCGCGCCGACGAGCAGCGCGCTGCCGGGCACCGAGGTGCGGTCGCCCGCCTCGTCCACGAGCTCGGTGGCGCAGACGACGTCGCCGGCCTGGAGCGTCGGGGTCGACCCCGGCGCAGAGCCCGGCGACGGCGACGCTCGCCGCGCTGCTCGCGAGCGCGCGCGCGGCGGCGATCCGTGCCCGCTCGGGGCCCATGCCGGTGCGGAGCACGCGCGTTCCCCGCGGGGCTGCCGAGCGCCAGCTGCTCGATCCGCAGCGGCGCGAGCACGAGCAGGGGCTCGTTCACCGCTCCGCTCCGCCGAGGATCCGTCCGAGCGCCATCACCGGGAAGACGTCGCGGTAGAGGTGGTAGTTGAGGTAGAAGTCGCCCGGGAAGCCGGTGCCCGTGAAGTACGGCTCGTCCCAGCCGCCGTTCGGCTTGCTGGGTCTCGACCAGCCAGCGCATCGCCCGCGCGGCGGCCTCGCCGCCGGCCGCTCCGCCGCGTGCAGGCCGAGGAGCGCCCACGCCGTCTGGGAGGCCGTCGAGACGCCGCGGCCGCTCCAGCTGCGGTCGCGGTAGGAGCGCAGATCCTCGCCGAAGCCGCCCTCCGGGTTCTGGACGCGCTCGAGCCACTCGACTCCCGCGCTGGACGCTCTCGTGCTCGCCGAGGCCGCAGGCGGCGAGGGCGGGGAGGACGGCGCCCGTGCCGTAGACGTAGTTGGCCCCCCAGCGCCCGAACCAGGAGCCGTCGCGCTCCTGCTCGCGAAGCAGCCAGTCGAGCGCACGGGCGCCGGGGCGCTCGTGCGCGATGCCGACGTACGCGAGCGTCTCGAGGACGTGCGCGGTCACGTCGGCGCTCGGCGGGTCGGTGACCGCGCCGAAGTCGCAGAAGGCGAGCTTGTCGCAGAGCTTGCTCGTGTTGTCGACGTCGAAGGCCCCGAAGCCGCCCGACTGGCTCTGCATCCCGAGCATCCACGCGAGCCCGCGGTCGGCTGCGCCCGTCGAGGTCGCGCCTGGCGCGGCGCAGCGCGAGCACGACCACGGCCGTGTCGTCGACGTCGGGGTAGTTCTCGTTCGCGAACTCGAACGGGAAGCCGCCCGGGGCGAGGTTCGGCCGGCGGACGGCCCAGTCGCCCTTCGTGCTCACCTCCTGCGCAGCCAGCCAGTCGCAGGCGCGCACGATCGCGGGGTCGCTCGCGGTCGACGCCGGCGTCGAGCAGCGCGATCAGCGGCGAGCGCCGTGTCCCAGACCGGCGACTGGCACGCCTCGATCCGCCGGCCCTTGCTCGTCGTCGATCGTGAACCCGTCGAGGCCCTCGAGCGCGCGGACGATCACGGGATGGTCGAGCGCGTAGCCGAGCGCGCGCAGCGCGACGATCGACCAGACCCACGGCGGCTGGATGCCGCCCCAGCGAGCCGTCCCGCTCCTGCCGCTCGACGACCCAGCGCTCCGCCGTCCGCAGCGCCCGGCGCCGCGCCGGCCCGACCGGGCGGCGGCTGTACATGTGCAGCGCGCGGTCGAGGACGACGAAGAGGCGGCCCCACAGATCGTTCGGCCGCGAGGGGCTTGTCGCTGCCCGTCCGGAGCTCGTCGATGTCGAAGCCGGACCGGCTGCCGTCGGCTGGAGCGCCGTCACGATCGAGAGCGCGACGATCGTCTGGCGCGCCCAGCAGCCGAAGGAGTAGACCGAGAGCGGTGCCCACGTCGGCAGCAGGATCTGCTCGGGCGGCAGGGTCGGGACGGTGTTCCACGACCAGAGGCCGAGGAGCGAGAGCCACATCCGCGTGAACACGCGGCTTGCCTCGACGCCGCCCGCATCGCGGATGAACGCGGCGGCGCGCTTCATGTGGGCGGCGTCTGTCCGGATCGCCGGCGAGGCGCAGCGCCGTGTAGGCCTCGACCGAGGTCGAGAGGTCGCCCGGCCCGCCGAAGTACGTCGCCCACGAGCCGTCGGGCCGCTGCCTGCTGCGGATCCACGTGGCGGTCTGCTCGACCTCCTTCGGCTGGAGCAGGCCGAGGAAGTGGCGCAGGAACAGATCCTCGGCGTCGATCGTCACGTTCGTCTCGAGCTCGCCCTTCCACCAGCCCTGCTCGTGCTGGAGCGAGAGGAGGTGCCGGGTGGCGCGCTCGAGCGTGGCGCGGGCAGCGCCGACCGACCTGTTCTCGGTGATCGTCACTCATACTCCCGGCGGTCACCGCGGGCTCGTCTTCGGGGCTCCTCGGATTGGCGAGGTCGGCGAGGGCCGCGCGAGCCGCCGCGATGCCGCTGCGGACGGCGCTCTCCATCGTCGCCGGCCACCCGGTGTCCGTCCAGGCTCCCGCGAGGTAGATCCCGCGGAAGGCGGTGCGCGCCCCGGGCCGCAGCTTGCGGGTTCCCGGGCGCGGCCCGGAAGGTCGCGCGCGGCTCGTGCGTGACGGCCAAGTCGAGGATCTGCGCGTCTCGTGCCCGGGGGAGGAGCCGCTCGAGCGCCGGCAGGCAGCGGCTGCGGAGGTCGTCGACGGAGCCGCCGATCTCGTCGACCGCGTGCGACAGCGAGATCGCGATCACCTGGCCCTTGCGAGCGCCCGAGGCTTCGGTGCGGTCGAAGACCCACTGCACCTGCGAGTCGAGCGCGGCCGCGAGCGGCTCGTCGAGCACACGCCGGTCGTAGTGGACGTGCAGGTTCACGATCGGGCTCGTCCCGAGCGCCGCAAGCGCCTCGAGGTCGACGAGTCCGGCGGGGGCGACCGCCCCGACTGCGTCGTGGGGCAGGGCGAGGATCACCGCGTCGGCGTCATCCGTGCCGGCGTCGCGGACGATCGCGATGACGTGGCGTGACCGTCCGCACGGGCGTGCTCATGAGCAGGGTGCCGCCCGCCTGCTCGATCGCGGCGGCGGCGGGCTCGGCATGCAGCTGGGCAAACGGAACAGCCGGGATGCCGATGTCGCACGCGGACCGCCGAGTCGAGGAGGCCCGTCCGGAACACCCTGGCCGCGCCGGAGAGCGAGGCCTCGCCGGCCGGCAGGTTCAGCGTCGGGAGCGCGATCAGGTTCCAGAGTGCGGCGATCGCGTTGGCGCTCTGGCCGTGCTCTGTCAGCCAGTCTCCGAACGTCCGCTCGTCGAGCGACGGGATCGTCGGGGTCGAGCTTGCGGAGCGCCATCGCTGCGCGCGCGGCTGCGATCCGCTCGCGGAGCGAGAGCGGCGCGTAGCGCAGCATCGTGCCTGCGAGGTGGAGCGGAGCGGGAAGGCCCGAGCGGGTGAGCAGCCCCGGCGGCCCGTCCTCGCGCAGGACCGGGACGCGCAGCCGGGACTGGAGCGGGAGGAGATGCTCGACGCCGAGCCGGCGCAGGAAGCCGAGGTAGGCGGTGCAGCAGCGAAGCGCGACGTGCTGGCCGTTGTCGAGCCACAGCCCGTTTCGCTCGAACGAGAACGTGGCGCCCCCGAGCCGGGACCGGGCCTCGTAGAGCGTCACGGACGCTCCGGCATCGAGGCACTCGACCGCGGCGGCGAGCCCTGCAAGCCCACCGCCGACGATGGCGATCCGGCCGCTCATGCCGCTCCCGGCGAGGCTGCGGGCGAGGACGAGGCCCTTCTCCCAGGAGCGGAGCGAGAGCCTGCCGCGGAAGGCGAGGGTCGGCTCCGCGGCGATCCGCTCGAGCAGGCGGCGGTACTTGCCGGCCATCGCGAGGACGCATGAGGCGCTGCGGCGGTCGAGCAGCGGCACGAGGGCGAGGCCGGCACGGAGGCGCTCGAGCCCCCGCTCGGCCTCGAAGGCGATCACGAGCTCGATCGGCCCGTCGAACGTCCCGCCGCCGGCCGTGCAGCCGAAGCGCTCGAGGTCTTCCCGCGGCAGGTAGAGCCGGCCGGCGGCGGCGTCCTCGCCGACGTCGCGCAGGATGTTGCCGATCTGGAGTGCGACTCCGAGCTCGTCCGCGAGGCCCGAGCCTCGAGCGCGGTCGTACGCAGTCGAACACGCCCAGCGAGAGCCGTCCGATCGACCCGGCGACGCACCGGCAGTAGTGCTCGAGCTCGGCGAAGGTCGAGTACTCCCGGCCGCGGGTGTCGAGCTCGGCACCTTCGATCAGCTCGTCGAACGCGGCAAGCGGGATGGGGTAGCGCGTCGCGGCGTCGAGCACGGCGGCGAGGACCGGGTCGCCTGTCGCGTCGCGATCGTGCAGGCGGGCCCGGACGGTCGCGAGCTCCGCGAGCTTCTCCTCGCCCGGCAGCTCGCCGTCGGCGATGTCGTCGATGCGGCGGGCGAGGGCGTACACGGCGAAGAGCGCGCCTCGCCGCTCGGGCTGGAGCAGGCGCATCCCGGCGTAGAAGCTCGAGCCCGAGGCCCGGGCGATGCGGCGGCACTCCGCGTAGGCGAGATCGATCCCGGTCACCGTTCATCGCCTCCGGGCGTAGGTCGAGAGCGTGGCACGAGCGCGGTGCCGGCGGGTGGCCTTCGGGCTGCGGGCGAGCACGTCGTAGCCTGCGAGCTCGATCGAGCCGAAAGCGGCACGACCGCCGCCGACGTAGCCGGCGACCGCAAGGCGGGCGCGGCCATGGAGCACGGCGACGAGCGGCGCGCCTTCGTCGAGGAGCTTGCGCCCCCGCTCGACCTCGAAGGCCATCAGCTCGCGGACGGCCGGAGAGGCGTGGGGGGCACCGAGCTCGGGGGCGGCCACGCCGAACCGCCGCAGGTCCTCGGCAGGGAGGTAAACGCGGCCGGCCGCGTAGTCCTCGGCGACGTCCTGCCAGTGCTCGACGAGCTGCAAGGCGGTGCACACCTTGTCCGAGAGCGCGATCCGGTCCGGCGTCGCCTCGCCGAACACGTGGAGGACGAGCTCGCCGACGGGGTTCGCCGACAGGTCGCAGTAACCGACGAGGTCGTCGAAGGTCTCATACGCGACGATCGCCTGATCGCGCCGGTTCGCCTCGATCAACCGGTCGAACGGTTCGCGGGGAAGCCGGAGCGTCTCGATCGTGGCGGCGAGCTTCCGGAGGACGGGGTGCTCCCGGCCGCCGGATCCGGCGTAGATCCCGTCGAGCTCGCCCGCGAGCGTGTCGAGGAGCGCGAGTCGGTCGCCGGGGCTCGCGTCTCCGATCTCGTCCACGAGCCGGGCGTACCCATAGATCGCAATGAGGTGCTCGCGCACCCCACGACCGAGCACGAGTGCGGCGACCGAGAAGTTCTCCCCGGATGCACGTGCGAACACCTCGCCCGCTCCCGGCAGATCCCCAACCCTCGTCCGCCCGCTCTCTGCCCTCCGCTCGCTGATCGCAGCTTCGGCCATCCGCGCATTTTTGCGTTTGCAAGGACCTCGGGGCAAGCGAGCCCGCCGTCCCGCCTCTTAGCCCGTGTTTCTGAGCGCGGCGGCGATCCCGGCGATCGAGCGTCCAAGCGGCAGGCGGGCGTTCTCGTCGCCCGCCCGGTGACGTCGAATCAGCTCGACCTGGATCGCGTTCATCGGATCGACGTAGGGGTTCCGGATCCCGATCGAGCGCCTCACGACCGGTGTGCGCTCGAGGAGCCGCTCCTCCTCGACGATGGCGAGGACTGCGTTCACCGTCCGCCTGTGCTCGTCGGCGATCGTCGTGAAGAACCGCTCGGGCTCGAGCTCGGCGGGGACGAGGACGAGGTACTCGCGCGCAACCTCGAGGCTCGACTTCGCGAGCGTCATCTCGAGGTTGCCGACGAGAGAGCGGAAGAACGGGAGCTCGGCGTAGAGACGGCGCAGCTCGTCGATCCCGACCGTCTCGAACGCGGTGCCGCAGCCGTACCAGGCGGGCAGCAGGGTCCGGTTCTGCGTCCAGGCGAAGACCCAGGGGATCGCCCGCAACGAGGGTAGGTAGTCGGGGCCGTCCGGTCGTCGCGCCGGTCGGGAGCCGATCGTCAGGACCGAGAGCTCGTCGGCAGGCGTGAACGCGCGGAAGAACTCGACGAAGCCGGGTGTCTCCCAGACGAGCCCGCGGTACGCGGATTCGGCGGCGGCCGCGAGGCCGTCGAGCAGGTCGCGCTCGCGATGGCCCGGCGTGCGGCCGACGAGCTCGGGGAAGGCGCTGAGGAGCGTCCCCGCAACCGCCGCCTCGAGGCTGCGGTAGGCGATGCCGGGCAGGCCGTACTTGGCCGAGATCGTCTCGCCCTGCTCGGTCAGCTTGAGCCTGCCGGGCGGATGGCCCGGCGCCTGCCCGAGGATCGCTGCGTGCGTCGGGCCGCCGCCGCGGCCGGCGCTGCCTCCGCGGCCGTGGAAGATCGTCAGCTCGACATCGGCCTCGCTCGCGACCGCCGCGAGGGCCTCCTGGGCGCGATAGATCGCCCACTGGGCGGCGAGGTACCCGCCGTCCTTCCCGGAGTCCGAGTAGCCCACCATGATCTCGAGCCGGTTGCCGCGCTCGGCGACGCGTCGGGCGAAGCCCTCGTCGGCGAGGAGCGCCCGAACCGTCTCGGCGGCGCCGTCAAGGTTCGCGATCGTCTCGAAGAGCGGTACGACCGAGACGGGCTCCTCCGTCAGTTCGAGCACGCCGAGCACGTCCTGCGGCTCCTCGGTCGCCGACACGATCACGGTGTCGAGGGCCCGCGGGCCGTGGCGCTCGCGCATCGCCGCGATCGCGTCGAAGACGGCGCGCGTGCGCTCCGTGGGGCTTCGCACCTCCGTGGCGTGAAGGCGCACGTCGAGCTTCGCCAGGTAGAAGCCGAAGATCTCGACCTTCCGCTCCAGCGCGGCCAGCGAGCCCGCCGCGATCCGTTCGCCGCGGTTCGCGGCGAGGCTTCGCCGGATCACCGCGAGGTCCGAGAGCAGCTCGTCCGAGCTGCGGTACCCATCGTTGCCGAGCCGCCACCACATGAATGCGAGCTTGCGGCGGTAGGCCTCGCCGGCGTTCATCCGGCCGAGCTCCCGGGCGTAGCCGGCGCATTCATGCTCGTCGCGGGCGATCGATTCCTCGAGCTCGTCCGAGACGGGCACGAGCGAGCGGTTGGAGGCGATCTCGATGCCGAGCTGGCGCACCTCGGCCCGGTACCGGGAGAGCGCCGACTCGCGGGCGCGCTCGAGAGCCGCGGCGATCGTCTCGCCGTTCACGTCCGGGTTGCCGTCGAGGTCGCCGCCGATCCAGGTGCCGAACGAGAACGGCGGTGGGGCGCCCGGAAGGAACCGGCGGTAGTCGCGCAGGAGCCGTTCCCCGGCGTCGAAGAGGCTCTCCTCGAAGAACCAGTGACCGTGGCGGATCTCGTCGGTCACTCGCGGCCGCTCGCCGCGCACCTCGTCGGTCTGCCAGAGCACCGTGATCTCCTCGGTCAGCTTCTCCTCGATCTCGGCCCGCTCGGCCGAGGTGAGCTCGGGGTCGTCGCTGCGGGTCAGCAGATCGGCGATGCGGACGTGGGCGCGAAGCAGCGTCCGGCGGGTCGCCTCCGTCGGATGGGCCGTGAGCACGAGCTCGAGCGAGACATGGGCCGCCCGCCTCGCGAGCTCCTCGAGCGGGACCGCGGCGAGCCTCTGGAAGGCGTCTTCGAGCGACTCGCGCGGCGGGCGGGGGTCGTCGGTCTGGGCGCGCCGGCGCCGGATCCGATGGTGCTGCTCGGCCGTGTTCGCGAGCTGGAAGTACAGAGCGAAGGCACGGAGCATGCCGGCCTGCGCGTCGGGCGAGAGCTCGCGGACGGCGGCACGCACGTCTGCGGGGTCGCCGACCTCGCGTGACCTGCGCGCGCTGGCGCGGATGAGCTCCTCGGTCGCGAGGAACTCCTCGCCCTCCTGCTCGACCAGCACCCGCCCGAGCAGCGAGCCCAGCAGGCGCACGTCGCGCCTCAGCGGCCCATAGGGCTCCTCGCTTCTCGGCTCCGTCCCCCACGGCTCCATCTTTGCCGTTCGGGGGAGCGGGCCGCCAATGAAGGGAAGAGCTTCTAAGGGCCTATCCCGGTAGGGCGTGAGCGAGTCGGGCTGCGTGGGCTTTCTTGTAGGCGATCAGGCCGCAGGCGAGTTGGAGCAGTGCGAGGTGGTTCTCGGGTTTCTTTGACCAGCGGATCAGGAGGGCGCGGTTGCGGTTGAGCCAGGAGTGGCACGCCTCGACGACCCAGCGGCGAGCGCGCCAACCGGGGGTGCCGCGTTTGAGCTCGATCTCCTCTCGCCGGCGCCGAACGTGTGGCGTGTAGCCGCGGCCCACCGCGAGCTGATCGACCCAGGGGTAGCCGTAGGCTCCGTCGAGACAGAGAGCCTGTGGATCGTCGGCGGTCGGCTCGGGCCGCGGGATCGGGATCGAGTCGAGCGTCGGGGCTAGGAGCTTTGAGTCGTGGCGGTTGGCGCCGTCATGCGCCAGCCCGATCGGGACCCCCCGCGCCTCGCAGAGAAGCGAACGTTTCGCCCCCCTTTTGCTCTATCAGTCGGATTCGGCCCCGTCGACTCACCACCAAGCGGTGCTTTCCCGGTCGCTCCGTCGCACGACAACCAGGCCCAGTCAATCCCGATCTCCTGGTCGTAATCGAGCAGCCCTCGCCGCCAGATCTCGTGAAACACCCCGGCCTGCTCCCACTCCTGGAAACGCCGATGCGCCGACGACGAGCTACAGATCCCGGTCGCGTTCAACGCGTTCCACTGCATCCCGGTACGCAGCACGAGCAGGATCGCGTCCATCGCGTCCCGGTCGGGAACACGCGGCCGATGACAGCCCAACGGATGCTCCGGCGGCACCGGCAACAACGGCTCGACCCGCTCCCACAGCCAGTCCGGCAGCCGCCAACCATCGTCGCTCGAGACAAGACCCATCAAAGCCTCCCTCGTCGATTTCAGCAACGAGGTCGGACTTCGCTACCCGTACCCGGGTCCCTGCCTAGCGGGATAGGCCCTAAGAACTCGAACCAAAATGAGCGTCGTTCCCGGCCCGCTCGGATCGTCCTCCGGCTCGAGACACGGACGCTTCGCGTCCGCGCCTCGAGCCTCCGGCGACCTGGATCCCGCTCAAACATGCGGGATCCAGGGTTTCGCGGCTGGAACGGCCGCCTCTCGGACAGGCAACCAGCCTGGCCTGCGAGCCGGCCGTCCCACCCACTCGCTCCGAGCGACCCGGAAGGGACGCTCATTTTGGTTCGAGTTCTAAGCCGGGGCGGTAAGCGATCGGCGCGCGGTCGGGCGAGGGAGCGCCGTGACGACGAGGATCCACACGCAGGTCCCGATCGTCAGGAGCTGCTCGGCCATCATCACGAGCCCGGCGTACTGCTGGTCGGCGAGAGGCGAGAGCCCGAGGAGCCGCGTCTGGTGCCCGGCGTAGGCCGGGTAGAGCGCGCTCGGTGCGAGGAGGAGCACCTCGCCGAGCACCTGTCCGAGCGCGAAGACCGCACCTGCAAACGCGATCTTCCGCCCCAGCGAGAGCCGGCCTCGCCGTGCCGGGTCGACGAGCTGCATCCAGACGAGGAGCCCCGCCGAGACGAAGCTCGCATGCTCGAGATCGTGGAGCCACGGATGCCGCAGCGCCGCGTCGTAGATCGGGGGCACGTGCCAGATCCCGATCGCCGAGGCCCACAGGAAGAGCGAGGGGAGCGGCCTGGTCGCCCGGGAGGTCGCTCCTCGGAGCGCCCGCTTGCGGTGAACAAAACGGGTGACCGGCGCCGGCACCATGAACGCGATCAGCGGGCCGCGCACGGCGGTGAGGAGGAGCGCCGGGGCGGCGTCGCCGATCAGCACGTGCTGGAGCATGTGCGCGGAGAGCAGGTAGGAGTCGCCCGCAGGATCGAGCGGCGAGAGGAGGGGGAGGGTCGCAAGCAGGAGCCCCGCTGCGAAGAGGACGGCCCGGTCCCAGCCCGCATGGTCGCTGCGGCCCCGGCGCCTCAGCTCCCTGAAGGCTCGCCCGAACCGAGCTGCAATGACTGCGCCGGCGGCAATGACCAGCGGGTCGAGCGCCCACCCGTGCACCAGCGAGATCGAGCTCATTTCCGGCTCCGCCTCGATCAGGCGTCCCGGCGGCTCTTCATGCGGTACATCGCCCGGTCGGCGGCCGCGATCAGCTCCTCCTCGGTGCCGGACTGGGGCTCGTCGATCGCGATCACGCCGACGCTCGCGGCGACCTGCACGGTGCGCCCGTCGGCGCTCACCGTCATCGCACGGAGCGTCTCGGCGGTCTCGCTCGCGATCTCGCTCGCCTGTTGCGGCGTGACGTTGAGCACGAGGGCGGCGAACTCGTCGCCGCCGAGGCGGCCGATGACGTCGGTCGAGCGAAGGCGCCGCCTGAGGACATCCGCCGTGGCCCGGAGGACACGGTCCCCGGCCATGTGCCCCGCGGTGTCGTTCACCGCCTTGAAGTTGTCGAGGTCGAGGAGGAGCAGCGCCCCGTACTCTCCCCGCCGCTCCATCCGGCGGAGCTCGTGGCGGATGCCGTCCATGAAGCCGCGGCGGTTCAGGACTCCCGTGAGCGAGTCGTGGTCGGCGAGCCGGCGGAGCTCGCGCTCGGTCTGCTTGCGGCTGCTGATGTCCTCGATCAGCACGACGTGGTAGAGAGGCTCGTCGAGCTCGCTCCGAACGAGCGTGGCGCTCGTTGCCACCCACAGGGGCGTTCCGTCGGCTCGGAGGTACCGCGCTTCGGTGTGCGTCTCCTCGGCCTCGTCGATCTGGATCGTCGCGTCGCCGGGGACGGTGAGGCTTGCGAGATCGAGGGTGAGGAGCTCCTCCTCGGAGTAGCCCAGCAGCCTGCAGAGAGCCGGGTTGACCTGAATCCAGTCTCCGGCAGGCCCGAGGAGGCCCATTCCCACGGGTGCCTTCTCGAAGGCGATGCGGAAGCGCTCCTCGCCGGCCGGATCGGTGTGCCGGAGGCGCTCTCGAGAGAGCTCGTAGGAGGCTCCGACCCAGCCGATCGGCTCGCCGCTCGGAGACCGAAGCGGCGTCGCCGTCGTCTCGACGCGAACCTCGGAGCCGTCGTCCCGGAGGAAGCGATGCTCGCAGACGATGTCCGAGGTCGCGGCCGTCGCTTCGTGCCAGGCAGCCTCGACGCGTCCCGCGTCGTCCGGGTGGAGCGCCCGCTTCCAGCCGTTTCCGAGGGTCTCCTCGGGCGCCAGCCCGGTGAGCTCGCACCAGCGGCCGTTGGCGTACTCGAGCTCGCCGCTCCGCGAGGCGACGAAGATGCCGACGGGCGTCTGGGCCGCAAGGGCGCGAAAGACCTCCTCGGGCGAGGAGAGCTCGTCGATGCCCGAGAGCGCAAGGGCAGCGCGGATCGGCGAGACGGTGCTCATGGGCGATCAGCGGGCGACGGTCGCAAGCGGCGAGCGGCTGCGCTGCCTCCTAGAGGGTGCCGTCGTCGAATCGGTGCCGGCTCCGGTCTCGTTCGCGAGGATCTTCTCGAGTGCCTCGACGCAGCGGCCGTCGAAGGCCGTGCCGGTCTCCTCGCGCAGGAGCGCCATCGCCTTCTCGTGCGGCCAGGCGGGGCGGTAGACACGCGCCGTGATCAGCGCGTCGTAGACGTCGCAGACGGTGAGGATCCTCGTGTCGAGCCCGATCTCGTCCGCATTGAGCCCGCGCGGGTAGCCGCGGCCGTCGAGCCGCTCGTGATGGTCGCGGACGAGGCCCCGGATCGCGCCGGAGAAGCCTCCGAGCTCGTCGATCAGCCTGGCGCCCCATTCGGGGTGGCGGCGGATCACGTCGAACTCGGCGTCGTCGAGCGGGCCCGGCTTCTTCAGGATCGAGTCGGGGACGGAGAGCTTGCCGATGTCGTGCACGAGGCCCCCGATCGCGAGCTGGCGCAGGCGCCCGCGGGAGAGCCCGAGGTGCTCGCCGATCTGCACCGCAAGGTGCGCGACCCGGCGGGTGTGCTGCTCGGTGTACTCGTCCTTCTGAGCGAGGCGGAGGGTGATGCCGCGAACGTGCGAGCCAAGGAAGACCTCCTCTGCGGCGACCAGATCCTCGGCCTGGAGGTCGCCGGCGAGCGGGCGGGACTGCACGGCGTGGGCTAGGTCGATCGCGACGGGGATGCCGACGATCAGGATCCCGTTGAGCTCGAACATGTGGCCGAGCCACCAGCCGAGCTCGGTGTTTGCGAGGGTGAGCGCCGCTACGAGCGAGGTCCCGAGCCAGACGAGCCCGACCACGACGACGAGGTCGGGGACGCGACGGGTGAGGAGGTAGGTGCGCCCGGCTCGCATCGCGAGGACGACGAAGAGGAGCAAGCCGATGGCGAGCACCGTGAGCGCCACGGGGCTTCCTGCCGCCGGCACCTCGGGAAGGATCGCGGGGTAGAAGAGACCGAGCGTGCCGAGCGAGACGACGACCGTCAGGAGAACGGCCTGGAGGATCAGCAGCGGCCGGACACCCTGGAGGAATCGCGGGAGCCGGATGACCGAGAGGGCGAGGATCGCGGCGCCCGCAGGCAGGGTGGCGCCGCCGGTCAGCATCACCTCGCCGTAGTGATCGCCCGGGAAGAGCACGCCGGGTGTGGAGATCCCGTGCAGCGCGAGCAGGGCGCCATGACGGCAAACGCCGTTCCGGTCAGCACCGTGCGGGTGTCGTCGAACCGGGCGCCGATCAGCGTCAGCGTCACCGCCGCGGCGGCGGCGACGAGGGCGGTCATCCCGACCGCGTAGAAGTGGATCGTCGCGGAGATGTCGACGCCGGCCCGCCCGACGGCGAGCTCCACCGCGGCCGGTATGAGCGCCGCGACTGCCCCCAGAGCCAACGCAAGCAAAGGCCGTTCCCTCAGCTCCAGCTGCATTGTTTGAGGTTCTCGGCACGAACGGCCCGCAACTAAAGCGCCGGAATGACGAGATCGCTGCCCGCGGCCGACCGACCGCGGTGTGTTACAAGCTTGTCGTGCCCGACTATCGCTACTTGATCGTCGGCGGCGGCATGACGGCAGACGCCGCCTGCCGCGGTATCCGTGACCTCGACACGGAGGGGCCGATCGGCCTCGTCGGCGAGGAGCCCGAGCCGCCCTACAGCCGGCCGCCGCTCTCCAAGGCGCTCTGGCAGGGGAAGGACGAGGCCTCGATCTGGCGCGGGACGGCAGAGCTCGGCGTCGAGCTCAACCTCGGCCGGCGGGTAGTGAGCATCGACCGCGACGCACGCCGCATGGTCGACGACCGCGGCGAGACCTACGGCTACGAGCGGCTCCTCCTCGCGACCGGCGGGCGCCCCAGGCGGCTTCCGGGGGACGAGGGGGACGAGATCGTCTACTTCCGGACCGTCGCCGACTATCACCGCCTTCGCTCGCAAGCGGTGGAGGGAGCCTCCTTCGTCGTGCTCGGCGGCGGGTTCATCGGCTCGGAGCTGGCCGCGGCGCTTCGCTCGGTCGGCTGTGAGGTGACGCTTGCGTTTCCCGAGGACGGAATCGCGGCGCGCGTGTTGCCCGCCGCCCTCTCGGAGTCCGTGAACGAGCTCTACCGCTCGCACGGCGTTGAGGTGCTCGCGGGCGAGTCGGTTGCGGGCGTCGAGCGCGACGGCTCGACCTTCGTCGTGCGGTTGCAGAGCGGAAGGACGCTGATTGCCGACGGCGTCGTCGCGGGCCTCGGAATCGTGCCGTGCACCGAAATCGCCGAGGCAGCCGGGCTCGCCGTCTCCGACGGCATCGTCGTCGACGAGCTCGGGCGTGCCGGAGGGCTCGAGGACGTCTTCGCCGCCGGCGACGTCGCCCGCTTTCCCTCGGCGCTCCTCGGGGTCGACATCCGGGTCGAGCACGAGGACCAGGCAAACAGCCATGGACGGGCGGTCGGTGCGAACATGGCGGGCGCGGACACGCCGTACCGCCATCAGCCGTTCTTCTACTCCGATCTCTTCGAGCTCGGCTACGAGGCGGTCGGCGACGTCGACTCGCGCCGGGAGACCGTGGCCGAATGGCTCGAGCCGAACCGCAAGGGAGTCGTCGCCTACCTCGATTCCGAGGGGCGCCCGCGCGGCTTTCTCATGGTCGATCTGTGGGGCAAGATCGACGCCGCGACCGAGCTGATCGCCTCGGGCGGGCCTGTCGCTCCGGGTGCGCTCAGCTCGCTCCTTGCCTAGCCGGAAATCCAGTTCGGCCCTTCCGCCGTATCTCCCTTCAACACGGAGTCACCTTGACCACGGTGTCGAAAGAAGGGATGGCAGTCATGGGCGCAGTCGGAACTCGTCGTGGAAGGCTACGGGCGTTTGTCGTCGTTGGCGCAATCGTTGCCGCATGTGTGGGAGTTCCGGCCGGCGGGGCTGCGGGCTCGTCGGTCAAGGTCTCGGTCGCGAAGGCGGGCGGGCTCGGGTCGATCCTCGTCAACTCGAGCGGCAGGACGCTCTACCTCTACACCTCCGATCGCGGCAAGACGAGCTCGTGCTCCGGGCAGTGCGCGGCCTACTGGCCGCCGCTCACGATCGCCAAGACGGCGAAGCTCGTTGCCGGCAAGGGTGTGACGGCGTCGGAGCTCGGCACGATCAAGCGGAGCGACGGCACGGTTCAGGTGACCTACAACGGCCACCCGCTTTACCTCTATGCCGCCGACACGAAGGCAGGCCAGGTCGCCGGTCAGGGCTTCGAGAAGAAGTGGTATGTGCTCGCACCGTCGGGAGCGACGATCAGGGCGAGCGCGACGGCCGCCACCACGGCGGCGACCTCGAGCTCGGCCGGCTCGTCGAGCTCCAGCACGACCCCCAGCACGACCCCCAGCACGACGACCCCCAGCACCGGCACGACGCCGAGCACCGGCTCGGGCGGCGGCAGCAGCGGGTACGCGTACTGACGGCTTCGCGTCTCCTCAGGCGTGGCGGGCCAAGGGGCCGGCTGTCCCAACGTGGGACGGCCGGCCCTAAGGCTTCAAGGGAGCCGCTGGGCTTGGGTCGGCTCTAAGCTGTCCCCATGCCCGGGGAGCCCAGATCGACCGAGTTCGTCGCGCTCGGCCACCCCGGCAACGATCACTTCGCCGGGCTCGAGACCTTCGCGAATCCGGGCGTCGCCGACGTCGAGCTCGTGAGCGACGAGCTCACCGCCTTCTGCCCGATCACGAACCAGCCGGATCTCTACCGGGTCACGATCGGCTACAGCCCGGATGCCCTCTGCCTGGAGTCGAAGTCGCTCAAGCTCTACCTCAACGCCTTCCGCAACGAGGGCGTCTTCTGCGAGGCGCTGGCGGTTCGCATCCGTGACGAGGTCGCCGACGCCCTCGACCTCGCGGCAGATCTCGTGCGCGTGACGCTCGAGCAGAAGGCACGCGGCGGAATCACGATCACAGCACGTGCCTAGCGCGGCTTCTTCACACGTCTGGCCTCGAACTTGCGTTTGTGAGGCCGCGCTTGCCCGCCGCTCCGCGGCCGGGTTCGTCTTTCGCCCTCCTCTGCCGTTCGTGCGACGAACCTCGGCTGCTCCTCGCCTCGCCATCGCATCCCTCACGAAAGACCAAAGACACATGGCCGCGAAGCGGCCACAGGTGCGGCCCGCGGCAGCGAGTGTTTCGCGTTCAGCGTCGTGAGAAGCCGCACCAGCGACTCGCTTGCCGCATCCGGCATCGCGTCGCACGTCGACGCGTTCGACGACGTCTCGCTCGAGCTCCTCCGCGCCCGCAAGAGCGCCAAGTGGGCGAAGTACCCGCCCGATGTGCTCCCTGTCTGGGTCGCGGAGATGGACTTCGCGCTCGCTCTGCCGATTCGCGAGGTGTTGCAGACCGCGATCGCGCGCGACGACGTCGGGTACGCGGACGTCGACGGCCTTCCCGAGGCGTACGCCCACTTCGCGGCGCTTCGGTACGCGTGGGAGCTCGAGCCTGCGCGGATCCGGCTCGTCGCCGACGTGATGTCGGCGGTGGCCGAGCTGCTTCGCGCGCTCACGGAGCCGGGCGACGGCGTCGTGGTCAACCCGCCGATCTACCCGCCGTTCTTCTCGGTCACCCGCGAGATCGGCCGCACGATCGTCGAGGCGCCGCTCGCGTTCGACGCGGGGGGCTGGCGGCTCGATCTCGACGCGCTCGAGGAGGCGTTTGCACAGGGCGCCAGGGCCTACCTGCTCTGCCATCCGCACAACCCGAGCGGGCGCAGCTTCGGAGGGGACGACCTGGCCGCCGTGGCCCAGCTCGCGGCCCGCTACGAGGTCACGGTGATCTCCGACGAGGTGCATGCGCCGCTGACGTTGCCGGGCCGCCCGCACATCCCTTACCTGACGGCCGGAGGCGAGGCCGAGCAGGGTGGCGTGGCGATCGTCTCGGCCTCGAAGGCCTGGAACCTCGCGGGCCTCAAGTGCGCCCTGATCGTCACCGGTTCGGAGCGCATGCACGAGCGGCTCGAGTCGACTCTGCCCGGGCATCTGCCCTACCACGCAGGCCATCTCGGCGTTCTCGCGTCGGTCGCCGCGTTCCGGCATGGCCAGGAGTGGCTGGACGCGCTCGTCGCCCACCTCGACCGCAACCGCGTCCTCCTCGGCGAGCTCCTCCGGGAGCAGCTGCCGGGGATCGGCTACGTCGCACCGGAGGCCGGCTATCTCGCCTGGCTCGACTGCCGCTCGCTCGGCCTAGGTGACGATCCTGCTGCCGTGTTCCTGGAGCGCGGACGGGTCGCGCTCACGTCCGGCCTCGCCTTCGGAGACCAGGGCAAGGGCTTCGCGCGCCTGAACTACGGCACCTCCTCGGCGCTCCTCGCCGAGGCCGTCGAGCGGATCGCGGCCTCCGTCTAGCCTGCCTCCTCGACGCGCCCGGCGGCGAGGGATGCGAGCGCCCCCGCGAGCAAGATCCCGGCGGCGACCAGGAGGGCGACGTGCACGCCGTTGCCCATCGACGCCTTCGCTGCGTCGAGCACCTTGCCGAGGATGCCTGGATGGGTCACGGCTGCGAGCGCCGCGACCGGGTTAGCGGCTGCGGCCGCGATCGCGTCCGCCGGCAGGCCGCCGTTGGTGACGGCATGGAGGACGATCGGCTTGAGGCTGCCGGGCACCCCGAGCTTCGTAAGCCGGATGCTGAGGTCGTTCACGAGGCGCCCGTTGACGACGGCGCCGAGGATCGCGACGGCGAGAACGCCGCCGAGCTGCCGGCTCGTGTTCACCGTCGAGGCGGCCATCCCGGAGCGCTCCGCCGGCACGATCGAGAGAACAGCTGCGGTCACCGCCACGAGGGCGAGCCCGAGCCCGAACCCGGCGACCGCGAGTGCCGCGGCCAGCGGAGCGATGCTCACGGAAGGCTTGAGGAGGGTGTCGACGGCGAGCATCCCGGCCCCCGAGAGCGCACAGCCGATCGCCATCGATCCCCGCGGGCCGCGTGCGGCCGTCCAGCCGCCCGCGATGCGGCCGCCTGCCGCCATCGACACCGCCATCGCGAGGAACTGCAGGGCGATCTTCCAGCCGGAGAAGTGCGAGACGACCTGGAGATAGAGCGAGGTGAAGAAGAAGACCGCGAAGAGGCCGAAGCTCGTGGCGAAGGCGACCCCGTTGGCGATCGCGAAGGTGGGGATGCGGAAGAGGTCGAGCTGCAGCACCGGGTCGGCTCGCCGCCGCTCGATCCAGACGAAGGCGAACGCCGCAAACGCCGCGGCGACGAAGAGGAGCAGGATCCACCACGTCTCGAAGCCGGCGCTCTCGCCGCGGATCACCGCGAAGGTCGCCCCCGTGATCGCGGCTGCCCCGAGGACGAGCCCCGGGAGGTCGAGCGACCGCCCGGCCGGGTCCGAGCTCTCCGTCAGTGTCAGCGCCGCGGCAAGCAGGGCGAGGGCACCGAGCACGAGGTTGAACCAGAAGATGCCCCGCCAGCCTGCGAGCCCGACGAGCAGCCCTCCCAGCACGGGGCCGGCCGCGAGGGAGATCCCGGAGACCGACGTCCAGACCCCGAGCGCCCGGGCCCGCTCGCGCGAGTCGGGGTAGAGCTGCCTGATCAAGGACAGCGTCCCGGGCTCGGATGCCGCGGCTCCGACGCCCATCACGATCCGGCCGATGACCAGGGTGTGGGCGGTGTGGGCGAGCGCGCAGAGGAGCGAGCCGCCGCAGAAGATCGCGACACCGACGAGCAAGACCTTCTTGCGTCCGAGCAGGTCGCCGAGCGTGCCGCCTGTCAGCATCAGCGCCGCGAAGGCGAGGACGTACCCGTCGACGATCCACTGCAGGCTTGCGACGCCGCTTCGCAGCGAGGTCTGCATGTTCGCGAGCGCGACGCTGACGATCGTGTTGTCGAGGAACGTCAGGAACAGCACCGAGCAGACCGCGATCAGTGCGAGCCGAGTCGCCGCTACGTGCCGGTCCGTCGCCAAGCCCTTGACGATAGACCTCGGCAGCACCGGAGCCGTTACCGGTTTGGAGCTCATTGCAGAATGGCGCTTCGTCGATCGGGCGCGAAACACGGGTGGTGCGAGCGCAGGACACTGTTTTTGAAACACAGGGAGCCCCAATACCCTTGCGGTATTGGGGCGACTGAGGACGCAGCCTCGCGCCGCCCGGCGTGTCCGAGCGACACAAGGCTTCATTTTGCAATGAGCTCTTTAGGTGAGGGGTGGCGTGGCCGGCGTGAGCGCGGCCTGGCGCGTCCCGGCGGCGACTGCGGTCACCTGGCCGATGATCGTGTGCCCGGCGTCCGCCGCGGTCGGCTTGAAGGAGGCGGAGGTCGCGCCGGCGATCTGGGTGCAAAGCCGGCCGTTGGGGTTGCAGAGGAGCCAGGCGTAGGTGTAGCGCGTCGGCTGCGGGGTCCATTGGCCCGGGGCGATCGTGAGCGTGCCGCCGGCCTGTGCGGTGCCCGAGAGCGTCGGCGTCGTGAAGGCGACGAGGGGCGCGCCGGAGGTGACGATCGGCCCGATCAGGCTCGCATAGGCCGCGGTCGCCCCGGTCGCGTCGCTCGCGGTCAGCGTCAGACCGATCGTCTCGCCGACGTCCTTGGCGACGAGCTTGTAGGTCGGCGACGTCGAGCCGTGAATGGACAGGCAGTGACTCCCTGTGCCGTCGCACCGATACCACTGGTAGGAGAAGCCGATCGGCCCGACGCCGTGCCAGACGCCGGTGACGACCGAGAGCTTCTCGCCGGTCGTCGCGACGCCGGTAACCGTCGGCTGGGAGACGAGCTTCGGCCCGATCACCGACCCGTTGACGACTGCGGGGCTCGCGGTGCTGAACGCGTTCTGGATCGTCGTCCCGTTCTTGCCCTGAACGACCGCGAGCAGCGCGTGGCCCAGGTCGGCCGCCACGGCCGTGTACGAGCTCTCGGTCGCCCGCTGGATCGGGGCGCAGACACGGCCGCTTCCGTTGCAGCGCTCCCACTGGTAGGTCAGCCCGGCCGGCATCGGGCTCCACGCGCCGGTCGTCACCTGGAGGGTCTTCCCGACCACGGGCGGCCCGGTGACCACCGGCTGCGCGGTCGTCTCGAGGAGGGGCCTCGGGGATGCGATCGGGCCGATCAGGCTCGCGTTCGCGATCGTGGTGCCGTTCGAATCGGTTGCGAGGACGCTGAGGCCTATCGTCTTCCCGACGTCCTTCGGGCCGAGCGTGAACATGGTGGACGTCGCGCCTCGGATCGTCGCGCACCCGGCCCCTGCCGCGTTGCACCGGTACCACTGGTATCCGAAGCCGATCGCGCCCGAGCCGGCCCAGTTGCCGCTCAGGGCGGTGAGCGGCTTGCCCGCCGCTGCCGTGCCGACAACGGTGGGGGCGTCGGTCACCGACGGCCCGCGCCCCCCGGCCGTTCTCGCGCCGGAGGCGGTAGCGAGCGCCGTGACCGAGAGCAGGACAGCCGCTGTCAGCGCCGCGACGATCGCACGGCCCTGAACGGCAGAGCTCTGGACGGCAGAGCCGCGAAGGGCAGAGCTCTGAAGCTCGAACCTCCTGCGAGGCGCAAAAGCCCGCCCGGCGAGAGGGCCTGCTCGGCGTCCCCCGCGCGAGCTCCGCGTCAACCCTCTACGAGCCACCTCCGAAGGATACGGCGCGGGCCGGAGCCATCGATGCCGACCCTGCCAACGACCGGCTTACGACCGCCGAAGCAGGCCTCATCGGGCGCGGGTACGGGCGGCCTCGAGGGAAACGCTCCTGCCTGACCGGAGGCTCGTGGAAGACGCAAAGGGTTCCGAGCGTGAACGTGTTGCAGCCTGGATGGTCACAGATCTGAAGCATCCTCACGAAGTACCCCCAAACGTGGATTTCACACAACGCCAACAAAGCCGCAAGACGCCACCCAAGATCGGCTCGCCGGGCTAGCGTCCATGCCTCTCAGGGTTGACAGTCTCAGGGGTCGAGCTTAGAGGATTGTGAAAGTTTGTCCACCGTCCGCGGCCGCCCTCTCCGGGCCGGGAGTGCGGGGACGACCCGGATTGGCCGTGCCGGGGCTGAGCCGACGAACGCCCGCGGATTTTCCCGCTCCAAGCGCGATTTTCGCCTCCTCGACCCCTTGTGCCCGGCCGCCGCCGGGGACTAGTGTGCGTCTCGCACCGAGCGCGGAGCGCGAGTAGGTCGAAGCCGCTTCTGAAGGCTGTACGCGGAAGGCCGCAAGGCCACAGGCGGAAGGTCAGTGGAAGCGGTGGACGAAAGCGCCACCGGCTCGGTGAACCCTTTTAATCGGCTGGACGCCGCTCGTCTCCGGGGTGCTCGTGCTGTGACCGCCGCTGGTGCTGTGGACGGTTAGCGCCGGACGCCGAAATCGGTGGTGATCACCGTCACGGAGCGCCCGCCGTAGGTCCCCGGAGCGTCCCTCGAGGTGACGGCGCTGATCCCGATCTGTCGCCACGTCGGATCGAGGATGTTCGCCCGGTGAGGGGGCGAGGCCATCCATGCCGACATGGTGCGCGTCACGCTCGGCGAGCCGCTCGACCAGAGGATGTTCTCCCCGACGGCCCAGTAGCGGGCGCCCGCTTCGGGGTAGAACGCCGAGAGGCGATCGGAGAACGACTTCCCGTCGGAGGAGTCGTGCGAGAAGTAGCCCTTCGCGATCATGTCCTGCGAATGCTGCTCGGCAGCCTGGTCGAGCGTCGCGCTGAGCTCCAGGGGCGCCAGGCCGTGCTCGACCCGGATCGCGTTCAGCTGCTGGAAGACCCCGAGATCGAGCGACACGCTCTGTGTCGAGCGGGACGTCTGTGTCGAGCGGGACGCAAGCGCCGACGATGGGGTCGCCGCCAGCGCGAGCACTGCCGCGAGCGGCGCTGCGAGCGCGAGAAGGCGAGCCATAGGAACGTCATCGGCCGTTCACCGCGTCTGGCGATCGCTCAAACGGGGGGCGAAAACGGAGTCCAAGGCGCCGCTTTGTGCTGGCGCGGGAGCGCAGTGAGCACGGCGGCTGCGGCACACTCCCACACGATCAGGGACGCAAGAGGCCGGCCGAGACGAAGCCCCAGGTGCTGCACGATGTTCTCCGAGAGGTCACGGTAGAGCGGCGAGCGCCCTCCGTCCGCGGGGAAGCGGACAAGCTGGCCCCAGACCCCCTGGGCGTACGACCCTGCCGACCCATGTGACCAGACGAGCATCACCGTGGTGTTCGCGATCACCGAGCTAATTGCGAGCAGGCCCGTCAGGCGCGGTCGCCACGCGATTGCCGGGCCGAGCCCGAGGAAGAGGAACGGAAACGCGGGGACGAAGAATCTCGGTCCCGGCGAGGAGCCCCCATACGGGTCGAAGTACCCGAACTCGGCGACCAGATAGAGGGCCGTGATACTGCTGCACACGAGGGTCTCGGCCCTAAGCCCTCGTCGCCACAGGATCGAGAGCCCGAAGGCTGCCGCGGCGGTCACCGGGGTGAGCACGAGAATCCCTCCGGTGCCGACGAGCACTCGTTCGGCCGCATGGAAGGTCGGCTCCTGGATGCCGAGGATGCCACGGGAATGGTCGAGCTTGTAGGCGTTGTCGGAGTAGCTGAGCGGGTTGTGCCAGGGCGCTCCGAAGGCGGCCCAGTCGTAGACGGCGAGCAACACCGCTCCCGGGGCGGCTCCGGCCGCGTATCGAATCAGGCTACGGGTGCCGCCGATCGCGGCATAGGCGCCGAGCACGAGCACGAGCGGGGCGGACTCGTACTCGCAAAGCAAGGCCGCTCCGGCTGCGAGCCCCGCCACGAACGGTCGCCGGCTCCACGCGAGCGCGAAGGCGACGATTCCGAACGCGGCTGTCGGATCGTGATCGAAGCTCGTCGCAGCGAACGGTGCGAGCAGCGTCCCGAGCGCGAGGGTCGTGAGAACGAGGCCGCCGGTTCCGGGCGCCAGTCCCTCTGCCATGCGCCCGACGACGAAGGCTGCGATCAGGAAGAGCAGGCCGCTCGTTGCCACTCGAACGGCCCAGAGCCGCGTGTCGTGGAGATAGGTCCACGTCGCCGGTTGATGTACGCCGACGGCCTCGCCGACAGGGATCGCGAGCATCGAGAGGCCGGGCGCCTTGTTGGAGTAGATATGACCGCGGTACCTCGCGCGGTCGATGCCGTTGTCGATACAGCTGTCGATCGTCAGCCGCCCGTGGACGATCGCCTTCGAAAGGCACACCCTCGTGAAGTCCTGCGTGTTGGTCGCGTGATCGGGTGTGAGGACGGCTACTGCGACGAGGATCAGCAGCAAGAGCTCCCGTCTCGGGCGGGCCCAGGGAAACCTCGCGCCTGGGCCAGCCGCCCTCACACGAGGACATTGCCGGACTCTCCGGCTGGACCTCGATCGGGACGAGCTCAGGCTTCGTCGACGTCTGCGACGAGCACGTACTTGACGTCGAGGTACTCGTTAATCCCGAAGTCCCCGCCTTCGCGGCCGTAGCCGGACTCCTTCACACCGCCGAACGGCACGTTCGGTGCGCTGATCAGCCCCGAGTTGGCGCCGACGATGCCGTAGTCGAGGCGCTCGGCGACCCGAAGGAGACGGGCGTAGTCGCGAGTGTGGAAGTAGGCTGCGAGCCCGAACACGGTGTCGTTCGCGAGCGCGATCGCCTCGTCCTCGGTGTCGAAGGCCGCGATCCCCGCGACCGGCCCGAAGGTCTCCTCGCTCGAGATCAGCATCTCCGGGGTGATGTCGGCGAGGACGGTTGGCGCGTAGAAGGAGCCGCGGGCAAGCTCGGCCTCCGTCAGCCTGGTGCCTCCGGCAAGCAGCCGGGCGCCCAGCGAGACGGCGTTCTCGACGTGCTCCTCGACCTTGTCGACCGCGCTCGCGTCGATGAGCGGCCCGATCACGACGCCGGGCCGGTCGCCGGGGCCGACCGCGAGGCGCGCGACCTTCTCGGCGAGGAGCCGCACGACCTCGTCGTAGATCCCCCGCTGGACGAAGGCGCGGTTCGCGCAGACGCAGGTCTGGCCGGCATTGCGGAACTTGGAGGCGATCAAGCCGTCGACCGCCTGCTCGAGGGGCGCGTCGTCGAAGATGATGTAGGGGGCATGCCCGCCGAGCTCGAGCGAAAGGCGGGTCACCTGGCCGGCGGAAAGGCGGATCAGCTCCTTGCCGACCTCGGTCGAGCCGGTGAACGAGACCTTGCGTACCCGCGGGTCGCCGAAGAGCGTGTCGGCGACCATTCCAGAGGAGCGCGATGTCACGAGGTTGACGACCCCGGGCGAGGCGCCGGCGTCCTCGATCGCCCTCAGGATGAGTGCGGCGGTCAACGGGGTCGCGCTTGCGGGCTTGACGACGCTGGTGCAGCCGGCCGCCATCGCCGGCCCGAGCTTGCGCGTCATCATCGCCGCCGGGAAGTTCCACGGTGTGATCGCGGCGGTCACCCCGACGGGCTGGCGAAGCACGAGCACGCGGTTGCGCGGGTTCTGCGCGGGAACGACCTGACCGTAGATCCGCTCGGCCTCGCCGCCGAACCATTCGAAGAAGCCCGCTGCGTACTCCACCTCGCCCACCGCCTCGGCGAGCGGCTTGCCCTGCTCGGCCGTCATCACCGCGGCGATCTCGTCCTTGCGCTCGCGGATCAGGTCCGCGGAGCGCCGGAGAATCCGGGCCCGCTCGATCGCCGCCCGGGAACGCCAGCCCTCGAGTGCACCCGCAGCCGCGTCGATCGCCGCCTGTACGTCCTCGACGCCCGCGTTCGGCACCGACCCCACAACCTCCCCGGTCGCCGGGTCGGTCACGTCGAAGCGGGCACCGTCGCGGGCGTCGACCCAGGTGCCGCCGATCAGGAGCTGCTCGTCGTGCCCGGTCACCACCGCCATGCCTCAGACGATAACGCCTCCCACTGGCCTGGGGCTCGAGGAGCCTACGCCGCCGCGCCCGACCTGGCGGGCGCGGCCACAACCGCCATCCGAAGCAGCCGGCCTCGTGGCGAGCGGGCGGACGACCGGCATTTGCCTACCGCTACGGCCGAAAGATGTCGGAGAGGGGGCCCATGGGGGAGAACCGAAGGTGCTTCCCCATGCTCTCGCCGCCGCGCCCGACCTGGCGGGCGCGGCCACGACGGCTAGCCGGAGAGCCCGACCCCGTTGCGAATGGGCGGACAAGTCGCGCCCGCCCATCGCTGCGAACGAAAGATGTCGGAGGGGGGCCCATGGGGGAGAACCGAAGGTGCTTCCCCATGCTCTCGCCGCCGCGCCCGACCTGGCGGGCGCGGCCACGACGGCTAGCCGGAGAGCCCGACCCCGTTGCGAATGGGCGGACAAGTCGCGCCCGCCCATCGCTGCGAACGAAAGATGTCGGAGAGGGGGCCCATGGGGGAGAACCGAAGGTGCTCCCCCATGATTTAAGGGGTGATGATCGCGAGCTTCGTCAGCTTGCCGGGCTTGCCGACGTAGTAGCCGGGCCCGCTTGGCCCGGTCGCCCTGTAGGCGTTGTAGGGCGCTTCGAACTCGACGCCCGTCCGCACGTTCCGGACGATGTCGACGCCGCCGAGGGCCTGCTCGAAGCCGCTCACCTGCTGGCCGAAGCCGGTGAGTTGCTGCTGGATCTGGAGGATCGCTGCCTCGTCCTGCGCGAACTTCTGCTGGATCCCGTAGGTGCTCCAGAGGAGGGCGCCGTTGAGGGCGTTCCACTGCGAGCTCTTGGCGAGGGCGATGCGGAGCTCGCCGCTCGCCGCGCCGGACCTCGTCTCGCTGAGCACGCGTGCGAGCGCCTGGATGCTCTCGCTGCCGAGGGTGCCCTGGAACTCGACGACGAGCTGCTGCTCGATCGCGCCGTTCGACTGCTTGACCTGCGGGGTGAGCTCGCTCAGGAGGATGTTCTTCACCTTGATCCCGAGATCGTTGAGGCTGGCCTGGAAGAACGTCTGGGCGTCCTTGATCCCGCTGCTCGTCGAGAACGGCCCTTCGAGCAGGTAGTTGGCCGAGCCGTCCTTGCCGTCGTTCAGGAAGAGGTCGTTCGCCTGCTCGCTGCTCACCTTCCAGCCGACGGGGAGCGCGTAGGTGAAGAACTTGTCCTTGACGATCCGGAAGATTGTGCCCTGCTCGGGGCCGTAGCACGCACCGATCGACGCGAGCGCCTTTCGCTCACCGGCGAGCTCGCCGGGCGGCGCCCAGTAGGCGGAGAACACTCCGAGCCTCGAGCCGTGCGCCGTGTGCATGTGGACGAGGCGGCCGCTGGCGGCGCCGGCGAACGCCGTCTTTCCGGAGCGGCCCGTCACCGTCGCCTGCGTCGGGCTCGTGAGCTTGAAGGAGAGGAGGTTGTGGTTCGCCTTTGCCTTGCTGGTCAGCTCCCTGATCGTCGCGGCGAAGTAGCTTGCCGGCGTCTGGTGCTTCCCGAGGAACGCCGACTCGATCACGCCTTCGGTCGCCCCCGAGATCGCCTTCTGGACGAGGATCAGGCCGCTCCCGCTCGTGAGATGCCAACCCTCCGGGACGCCGACCTGGAAGCCGTCGTAGGTGTCGTGAACGACCGGGTCCGTGCAGGCGCCGGCACTCCCGGCCGTCGAGGTGGCAGGCGCCGCTCCCGCACCTGCAGCGAGCACGGCGAGCGCCAGCGCGTTCGCACACGCATAGATGAGCAGTTGCCGCCTCAGGGAGAGCCAGGGTAGCCGAGCTGAAGCTCGGTTGTGCTCCTGGGGCCCTAGGAAGGGAACGCCGGGCCTGGCGGCGGCTCGAGCGAGGGGTGGAGCTCGGGCCCGGCAGGCTGCAGCGTCTCCTTGAGGAGCTCGAGCGCGCCGGCGAGGGCAGCCCTGTCGGCGTGAAGGGCCGAGTAGCCCCGCTCGAAGCGGGCCTCTGCATCGGCGGTTGCGCGGACGAGCACGACTCGCCGGTCTACCGTCGACTGATTGCGAGTGACGAGCCCGGCCTCCTCGGCCCGCTTCACGAGCTCGGTCACCGCCGTCTGGCGCATGTCGAGGGCCGTGCAGAGCTCGTTGATGGTCGACTCTCCGCCGGCTGCCTTCAGCGCGAGGATCAGGTCGTAGCGCTGCGGGGTCAGCCCCGCTCCCACGGTCGCTGCCTCCGTTCGGTTGAGGAACCGCCGGAGCTCGGCTCGGAACGCAGCTGCCTGCGTGAGCTCTGAAGACGACAGGGAGAGGCTCTGGGATCGCGTGCCAGGCACATCCTTACCTTAACTCGGCTGAGGCCCCTTGAGTCGGTAAGTGATGCCTCGACGGAAAACGGTCACTCCTTCGAGTGATGAGCCCGTGCCTCGAGTTCCTGGTCGAGCCCGCTGCCTACGCGCTCTCGCTCAGGTCTGCTCGGGTCCCCATAATCGTGTCGTGGTCCCCGAGGCACCACTCGAGCGCACGGCTGGCGGCCTTGCTCCGGCGGGTGAAGGGTGGTTCGTGCTCAACACACGCGAGGCGCGGTGGCTCGACGGCGAGTTCGGCGCGTTCACGAGATTCGAGGGGGCTCCGCGCTTCCCGGGGCTCGGGATCAACATCGGCGTGCTCGCGCCCGGGCAACCCTCCTGCATGTACCACCGGGAGGACGAGCAGGAGGATTTCCTCGTGCTCTCGGGCGAATGCCTTCTGCTCATCGAAGGTGAGGAGCGGCGGCTTCGGGCCTGGGACTTCGTCCACTGCCCGGCCTGGACGGAGCATGTGTTCGTCGGGGCGGGAAGCGGGCCGTGCACGATCCTCGCGGTCGGCACGCGTACCGACGGCGACGTCGTCTATCCGGAGTCAGAGCTCGCCCAGCACCATCGCGCCGGTGTCGCGGACGAGACGAACGACCCGCGCCAGGCCTATGCCGGGATCGAGCCCGATCTCGACGCGGGGTTCCCGGACGGGGCCTTGCCCGGCTGAGCCTCGGTTTCGGCCCCCGCCTCGGGGTTACGGCGGGGCCCGACCCGGCGAAGGACGCCGACATCCACGACGAAGCCGCGCAGGGCCTCGCGCAGTGCGGCGGGTGAGTCGACGACGTAGCGGTCTCGAAGCGCGGGGTTGTCGGCGCGCGGGCGCGCGCTGCCGACGTGGATCGCGACGGAGCCTCTGGGGAGGACCCGGAAGAGATCGGCGTCGGTCAGGTCGTCGCCCGCCGCCACGACCACGTTCGCCTCGGGGTCGATCTCCGGCTCGATCCTCTCGAAGTAGGTCCCCTTGTTGACGCCGCGCGCCCTCACCTCGATCACGCGATGCCCCGGAAGCACCTCGGCGGGGAGCCCGCCGAGCGTCTCCTCGAGCGCGAAGAGCAGCTCGCGTGCCCGCCACGCCCCGTACTCGGGCTCCGCCTGGCGGTAGTGCCAGGCGATGCTGGCCATCTTCCGCTCGATCGAGGTTCCGGGCACGTCCTCGGTGACGTGCCCGAGGATCTCCTCGACGACCGGGAGCCAGGAGAGGTCGACGTCGATCGCGACCTGCCAGCCCTCGCCGAGCGGTCGCACGAGGTAGCCGTGCTCGGCGCAGAGATGCACGGGCAGGTCGCCGAACCAGGCTTGAAGGCTCTCGCTCGTCCGGCCGCTCACGATGTGGACGCTCGTCTCCGGCAGAGTCGTGAGGTCCTCGAGCAGCGCCCGGATCTCCGCCGTCGGCACCGCGAGGGACGGGTGACCGACGAGCTCGCGGAGCGTGCCGTCGTAGTCGAGCAGGAATGTTCGGGCCTCGGCCTCGGCGAGCTTGCCGGCGATCCGCTCCCGGGCGGCAGCGTCGAGGTCTCGCGCGAGGCGTCGCGCGGGCCGGGCGTACCGGTCGAGCCGGTTGAGGAACGTCTCGGCCCACGCGGCGCTGTCGAGTGCCTCGACCCGGTCTGACATGAGCTCTAGACGCCGGCGCCGCTCGGTGGTGTCGAGCGCGAGGGCCTCGAGCAAGCGATCGGCGAGATCGTCCGCATCCCACGGGTTGACGAGCACGGCGCCGGGGAGCACGTGCGCGGCGCCTGCGAACTCGCTCAGCAGGAGGGCCCCGTGCCAGCTTCGGCCCTGTTCCGGCTCGGCCGTCTGGCAGAGCACGAACTCCTGCGCGACCAGGTTCATCCCGTCCCGGAGCGGCGTGACCATCATCACGTCGGCGAGGCGGTAGAGCGCGGCGAGCTCCGAGCGCGAGACGGAGCGGTGGACGTACTCGACCGGCGTCCGCCCGAGGCGGCCGAAGCGGCCGTTGATGTGGGCGATCTGCCGCTCGATCTCGTCGCGCTTGACCTGGTACTCGACGTTCTGCAGGCGTGACGGGACGAGTACCTGCAGGAGCGTGATCGTCTCGGCGCGCTCGGGGTCTCCTTCGAGGATCCGCTCGAACGCCTCGAGCTTCTGCGGGATCCCCTTCGTGTAGTCGAGCCGCTCGATCCCGAGCACGAGCTTCCGGCCCTCGTACTGGCGGGCAAGCTCGGTCTCGAGCCGGCGCGTCTCGGGGTCGCGGAGCGTCTCGCGGAAGCTCGCGACGTCGATCCCGATCGGGTGCACGCCGATCCCGATCAGGCGGTCGTCGTACTCGACCGCATCCGGCGCGGTCTCGATGCCGAGCACGCGCAGGCAGGCCGAGCGGAAGTGCCTTGCGTAGTCGCCGGTGTGGAAGCCGATGTAGTCGGAGCCGAGCATGCCCCGAAGGAGCTCCACCCGCGCCGGGAGCAGCCGGTAGATCTCGGACGAGGGGAACGGGACGTGCAGGAAGAAGCCGATCGCGAGGTCGGGGCGCCGCGCCCGGAGCGCCTTCGGGACGAGGCCGAGGTGGAAGTCGTGGATCCAGACACGAGCTCGCGGCGCCGCCTCACGCGCGATCGCCTCGGCGAACCGCTCGTTGACCTCGACGTAGGTCGACCAGGCATCGGCTCGCCAGCGCAGCCGGTCGACGAAGTAGTGGAAGAGCGGCCAGAGGGCGTCGTTGCAGATCTCGCCGTAGAACTCCTCCTCCTCTTGCGCGCTCAGGAAGACCGGGACGCATCCTTCGTCGGCGAGCAGGCGCGTCGCCTCGCCTTCGAGCTCGGGCGGCACGCTCGTGCCTGCCCAGCCGATCCACGTATGGGCCAGCTCCGCGCCGCCGAGTGCTGCCACGAGCCCTCCGGAGCTGGGTTCGACCCCGAGATCGCCCCCCGCGACCGTCAGCGTGAGGGGTAGCCGGTTGCTCGCAATCACGAGGGCGCTCTCTGGCACCGGCCGGTCCTCGCTCACGCCTCGGTCCTACCCATCCTGCTCCCTGCCTAAGCTAGGGGCACCCCATGGTGCCTCCTCTCGGGATCATCGGCAACTGCAATACCGTCGCGCTCTCGTCGGAGGGGTCGATCGAGTGGCTGTGCTGGCCGCGTCCCGACTCGAGCTTCGTCTTCGGCGGCCTGCTCGACCGGGAGAAGGGCGGGGCCTTCAAGGTCGAGGGCGTCGATGTCGACGAGATCCGGCACGAGTACCTCGAGAACACGAACGTCCTGCGGACGATCTTCTCGGGGCCCTCCGGCTCGTTCGAGCTGCTCGACTTCGCTCCGCGGTTCATGCTGTACGACCGCACCTACAAGCCGGCGATGATCGTGCGGATCCTCCGGCCGCTCTCCGGCACGCCGCTGGTGCGCGTCTCGTGCCGGCCCGTCTACGACTACGGCCGGATCACGGCGTCACCATGGAGGTCGTCGAACCACATCGAGTTCACCGGTCTCGGGACGCCGCTTCGCCTGACGACGAACATCTCGCTCTCCTACGTCGAAGACGAGCGCCCGTTCCTGCTCGACCGCGACCTCCATCTCGCGCTCACCTGGGGCGAGCCGCTCGAGGCGGGCCTCGAGGAGACGGCCGAGCGGTTCCTCGAGCGCACGGTCGGCCACTGGCGCGACTGGATCAAGCGCACGAGGGTGCCGCGCGACTACCAGCGGGAGGTGATCCGCTCGGCGCTCGTCCTCAAGCTGCACCAGTACGAGGACACCGGCGCGCTCCTCGCCGCCACCACGACGAGCCTTCCCGAGCATCCCGGGTCCGGACGGACGTGGGACTACCGCTACTGCTGGCTCAGGGACTCCTACTTCACGCTGAACGCGCTCGAGCGGCTCGGGCACGCGACCGAGATGGAGCGATTCCTCGTCTTTCTCCGCAACCTGGCGGTGGAGCAGGGTGGTTCGCTCCAGGCCGTCTACACGATCGCGGGCGCCGACGACGTCGAGGAGACGGAGCTGACGCACCTCGCGGGCTTCCGCGGTGAGAAGCCGGTGCGGATCGGGAATGCGGCCTTCAGGCATCCGCAGAACGACGTCTACGGCGAGATGATCCTCGCGGTCAGCAGGCTCGTCCTCGACGCGCGCTTCCTCGGCTCGATCGCGACCCCGCAGGCGATCGAGCTCGTCTCCGAGCTCCTCGACCAGATCGACTCGCGACTGGAGGAGGCCGACGCCGGGCCGTGGGAGCTTCGCGGCGTCAAGAAGCTCCACAGCTTCACGCTGCTCATGCACTGGGCGGGCGCACGGCGCGCGGCCGAGATCGGCGAGGCGCTCGACCAGCCACAGCTCGTGGAGCGGGGAACCGCGATCGCCGAGTGCGCCGCGGCGTTGATCGAGACGCAGTGCTGGGATGCCGGGCAGGGCGCGATCACCCAGGCCGCCGGGTCATCGGCTCTCGATGCGTCGCTCCTGCTGAGCCTGCCGCTGGGATTTCTTCGCGCCGACGACCCGCGCGCCGAGTCGCACGTCCTCGCCACGCAGAACGCGCTCCGTGCCGACGGGGGCCTCCTGCGCCGCTACACGGTGAAGGACGACTTCGGCGAGACGAAGGCCGCGTTCACCGCTTGCTCGTTCTGGCTGGTCGACGCGCTTGCCGCGATCGGGCATCGCGACGAGGCGACCGCGCTCTTCGACAAGCTCCTCGCGCTCGACAACGGCCTCGGTCTCTACAGCGAGGACATCCTCCCGGACTCGCTCGAGCAGAGCGGGAACTTCCCGCAGACCTACAGCCACGTCGGGCTGATCAACGCGGCCTTCGCGTTGTCGCGGCGCTGGGACTAGCTGCTTCCCCCGGAAGGACGTCGCCGGAAGGCCGAAGCGGCTGTTCGGGGGAAGTAGCTGGAGTTTGACTTCTAGTTCCAGACGGCGGCGAGCGCCGCCACGGCGGCCACGCGGTCGGGCAGCATCCTAAACGGGTTGTGCCTGGACGCGACCCGGCGGATCGGGAACAGTGAAGGCGGCAGCCCGGTAAGCGCGGACCTCGGAACCGCAGAAGTGGGGGTAGACCAGGAGCGATGAGAAGGGCGCCGATCGTCACAGCCGCACTTCTCTGCGTCCTCGGGGCGGCTCTGCTGCCTCTCCGGGCCCAGGCAGACCCGGGCTGCCGGCCGTTGCGGGCGGTGTTCTATGCGGCGACCGATTGGGTCGGACTCGCTCAGGGGCTCGCCGCACAGGCCTCGCCGTGTGCCCACTACTCCATCTCGGTGCCGCCCCTCGTCGCCGACAAGACCCAGATGCGGAGCGGCCAGGCCTCGCAGATCCGGGCGCTCGGCGCCAACTTCCACGCGCTCGCCGAGATCAACGTCACCGCCTGGCAGAGCTGGGTGAGCACCAACAACTCGACGTGGTACCAGGCCGGAGTCGAGGCTCGGAACCGCATGGCGTCGGCGGGATTCGACGTCGGCGCAGGCGATTCGTGGGCGGTTAACGAGCTCTCCTCCGCCGTCCGGCAGGGCTCCGGCATGAGCCGGCAGAACATCCGCGACCTCGTGCGCGGCCTGTACGACGGCGGCGGCTCCCTCACTACCTCGAAGGGCGTCATCTTCGTGACCGGGATCGGTCAGCCGACCACCTCGCTCGACACCTACAAGGCGCGGCTCGAGTCGTGGCTGCAGGATCCCGCCTTCTGGACAGACATGGGCGCCTACGTCTCCGACTTCATGCAGGAGACCTACGGCGACATCCGCGAGTACGGCGTCGCGGGTGCCGACGTCACGACTCGCCTTGCCCATCTCAACCAGTACCTGGAGCAGGTCGTCTCGCTCGCCTCGGTTGCCCCGTCGGAAGCCTCGACGGCGCAGTCGTATCTCGCCTCGAGCTACGGCCCGCTCGCGAATGCTGCGTGGGCCTGGAGCTCCGCCTTCGGCTACACCGCCGTCCCGTTCGACCAGATGGAGGACTACGTCTCGGCTCAGGTGGACGCGATGCGCTCCTACGAGGCGTCGGTCGGATGGAGCGCCGACCGGATCGGGTTCGCCTGGTCGCCCTCCAACTCGCTCGGGCTCTCGGCGGGCGATTTCGCCGCCGAGGAGGCGGATGTGCTCTCGCGGCTTGCCCAGGCGATCCACGACTCGGCGGATCCCACCTCGCCGGGCGCCGGGGCTTGCACGTCGCCGTGGTGTACCGCCGATGTCGCGGGAGCGTCGTTCACCGGCGCCTGGGGTGCCTTCTCGAGCTGGACGCCGACGACGGCCGCATTCGCGTCCTCGCCCCAGTCGGTTACGGTCGGCAGCGCGTCGGGGCCGATGAGCGTCCAGCTGCAGATCGGGGACGTCGTCTCGTCGCTCCCGGTCGACTCGACCGTGCAGCTCTCGTCGAGCTCGGCGGGTGGATCGTTCTCCTCCGGCCCGAGCGGGCCGTGGACGGCGACGCTTGACCTGACCGTTCCGGCCGGCTCGACGAGCGCGACCTTCTACATGCTCGACACGGCGGTCGGGACTCCCGCCGAGACGGCGACCTTCGACGGTCAGAGCGCCGAGCAGGTCGAGAGCGTCACGGCACCGTCGGCGCCGCTGACGGTCGGCGGCGCCGACAACACGGTCACGTTCGGCGTCGGCGGCGAGCCGGCGATGCTGGACCCGGCGGTCACGGTGGCGGACACGGCGAGCTCGATGCTGACCTCGGCCACGGTCACGATCAGCTCGGGCCTCGACGCGGGCGACTCGCTGAGTGCGACCACGACCGGGACCGGCATCAGCTCGTCGTTCTCGGGCGGCGTGCTGACCCTGAGCGGGACGGACACGGTCGCCGACTACCAGGCGGTGCTCCGAACGGTCGCATTCACGGGCACCGCGACCGTGAGCGGGAGCCGCGAGATCCTCTGGAGTGCGACCGACGGGACAAACACCGGCTTCGCCGTCGGCACCGTCGACTATGCCGTCCTGCCCGACCCGCCGAGCGACCTCGTCGCCGGCCCGGGCGACGGTCAGGCGACGATCAGCTTCACACCGCCGGGGACGGACAGCGGCGCCCCGATCACCTCCTACACCGTCACCTCGACGCCCGGCGGGAAGACAGCGTCGAGCGCCGGCAGCCCGATCACCGTGACCGGCCTGACGGACGGCACCAGCTACACGTTCACGGTCGCCTCGACGAACGCCGCCGGCACCGGGGCAGCCTCGATCGCGTCCAACGCCGTCACCCCGTCGGCAAGCGGCGGCGGAGGCGGCGGCAGTGGTGGAGGAGGGGGAGGCGGCGCTGCGCCCGACCTGCACGTCTCGGTCAGCGCCGGACCGCTGCCGCACGCCGTGGGCGACGAGCTCACCTACGCCGTCACGATCGTCAACCAGGGTGGAAGCTCGAGCGCGTCGACTTTGAACGTCGATCTTCCGGGTGGTGTGACCCTGGTCGGGACGCGCGTCGACCGGGGCCCCGGCTGCACGGCGAGCGGTCAATCGGTGAGCTGCTTCCTCGACTTCTTCCCGCCGGCACTGAGCTCGACGGTCTTCCTGTCGGTCAAGGTGAGCTCGCTCGGCGCGCTCGTCCTGACGACGTCGACCTCCTCCTCGCCTGGCGATGCCAACCCCGCCGACAGCATGGTGACCTACACGATCGCGCTCGGCACGCCCACGCCGGCAACCTCGACGAGTGGGGGCTCGACCGGGCCGGCATCCCTCCCCGTGGTCAAGCCCGCAGTGCTTCAGCTGGCCGCGGTTCAGCTCGTCAAGCTGGGAAAGCACGGGGCGACTCTTCATCTGCGCGTGAAGCTCTCCGGGCATGCGGAGCTCCTGCTCGTGCTGCTCGACTCGCACGGCCGGCAGCTCGTCATCTGGCGCAAGTCGGTCAGGGCGGGGACAAGGGTCCTTTCCCTCTCGCTCCCGAAGAAGGCTCGCCACAAGGGAACCGACCGCCTGCGCCTCCGGGTGGTCGGAGGCAAGGCCACTCGCACGCTCGCCGTGCACGTGCGCTAGAGGCCCTCACGCGCGGGTCGCGGGCGGCCGGAGGCGGGTCGGGCGCTCTTCTCCGCGCCGCCTCGGGAAGCGCCAGAAACCGGGGCGGGACGGCCGCCTCCGGACGACCGCTGACGTCGTCGGCGTACCCGCAGCCGCGGCCGCCGAAACGCTCCTAGATGCCGGCGAGCTGGCGGACGATCAGGAAGACGTTGAGCGTCACGATCAGCACCGCCGTTGCGGAGGCGGCGATCGTCGTGATCCGTCGATTGACGTGGGCTCCCATGATCTCGCGACGGCTCGTGAAACGAACGAGCGGGATCAGCGCGAAGGGGATCCCGAAGGAGAGGACGACCTGGCTCGCGACGAGCGCGCGCGTCGGGCTGACGCCGATCGCGAGGATGACGAGGGCGGGGATCATCGTGATCGCGCGGCGCAGGACGAGCGGGATCTGGAGGTTCACGAACCCGGCCATCACGATCTGGCCGGCGTAGGTGCCGACACTCGACGACGAGATCCCGGACGCGAGAAGGGCGGCGGCGAACGCGAGCGCGGCGGTCCCGCCGGCCAGATGCGCGAAGCCGGTGTGGGCGCCCTGGATCGTGTCGACGACGGCGTGGCCCTCCGTGTGGAAGAGCTTGGCGGCGACGGCGAGCATGCTGAGGTTGATCAGGCCCGCCAGCCCGAGCGCGACGAGCACGTCGGTCCGCTCGAACCGGAGGACCCGCGAGCGCTCGGCGTCGTCGCGCGTGGCCATCCGGTTCTGGACGAGCGCGGAGTGCAGGTAGATCGCATGGGGCATCACGGTCGCGCCGATGATCCCGACTGCGAGATAGATCGACTGAGTGCCTGCAAGGTGGGGGATGAGGCCCGCCGCCGAGCCCGATGCGGATGGCCCGATCGCGAGGGTCTCGTAGAGGAACCCGAGCAGGATCAGCCCTAGCAGGGCGGTGATCGCGATCTCGAAGCGGCGGTAGCCGTGACGGTGGAGCTCGAGGACGCCGAAGGCGATCGCGCCGGTGAGCACGCCGGCGGGGAAGAGGGGCACGTGGAAGAGCAGGTTGAGGCCGAGCGCCGCCCCGAGGAACTCGGCGACGTCGGTCGACATCGCAATCAGCTCGGCCTGGCCCCACAGCGACCACGCGAGCCATTTCGAATACTGCTCGCGGCAGAGCTCGGGGAGGCTCTGGCCGGTGACGACGCCGAGCTTCGCCGAGAGGTACTGGATCAGCATCGCCACGAGGTTTGCCGCCAGCACGACCCAGAGGAGCAGGTAGCCGTACTCGGCACCGCCCTGGACGTTCGTGGCGAAGTTGCCCGGATCGACATAGGCGATCGAGGCGACGAACGCCGGCCCGAGCATAGCGAGCGTCGCGCGATGGCGGCCCTTGGCGAGCAGCGTCTCGAGCGGGGAGGGCCCCGATTCGAGTGGGACTGTCTGTCCGCCGGCCGCGGTGGCGAGCGTGTCGCGGGCTGGAGGCGGCGGCGTCACGCAGCGGGCTCCGTCGTCTCGGTGTTGACCCGCATCGCGCGGGCGAGCACCGCGCCGAGCACGTGCACCTCGTCGCCGGCTCGCACGTAGAGCGGCCCGTCGAACGGCTGGCGGTCGATCACCTCGAGGGTGGTTCCCGGTGCGATCCCGCGGGCGGCGAGGAACCGGAGCATCTCCGGATCGGAGTCGGAGACGCGGCGAAGCGTCCCGGTTGTCCCGGGCTCGAGCGCGTAGAGCTCGCGCGTGGCCGCGCCCTCGAGGGTCAGCTCGCGGGTCGGGATCGGGTCGCCGTGCGGGTCGATCGTCGGGTCGCCGAGCTTCGAGGCGATCAGCTCCTCGAGCTCTTCGGAGAGAGCGTGCTCGAGCACCTCCGCCTCGGCGTGCACCTCGTCCCAGCTCATCCCGAGGCTCTCGACGAGGTAGAGCTCGAGCAGCCGGTGGTGCCGGATGACCTCGAGGGCGACCCGGCGTCCCTGCTCGGTGAGCCGCGCCCCGCGGTAGCGCTCGTGCTCGACGAGTCCGAGCGAGACGAGCTTCTTCAGCATCCCGGAGACAGAGGGCGCCCGCACACCGAGACGCTCGGCGAGCGCGTTGGTCGTCGCGGCGCCTTGCTCGGTCTCGAGGGCGTAGATCGCCTTCGCGTAGTCCTCGACTGCCGCAGTGCGCTCCGCATGCTCCGACGTGGCACTCGGTGATTTTTTAGCCATGGCTAACTTATAGCTGAGGAGATGCTAAAAGCGCAAGCCGGTCTCAGGTCGGAACGACCCATGTGTTGCATGCGACAAGCGTTGTCATCGTGCCGTGCAACACGTACTCGGCCGGCGGCACGCTGCGGCACCCGGAAGGCCCGAACCCGGCATGTGTTGCAAGCCACAAAGTCGTGACTTCGTGGCTTGCAACACATTCGCGGCTTGCGCTCTCAGGCCGCCGGGGCGGCGAAGAGCAGGGAGCCTGGGGTCGTCAGGGACTCGCCGGTCTCGAGCAGCGTCTTCAGGCCCGAGAGGATCTGCGGCCAGCCGCCGTAGACCTCGCCGTTGGCTCCCTCGCGCAGCTCGTCGTGGGTCACGACCAGCTTGCAGGAGTCCCCGACGGGCTCGATCTCCCACGTCACCCGCGAGGTCCCCTCCGCCTTGACGTCGTCGCTCCAGAGGGCGTCGAAGCTCTGGACGAGCCGCCGGGGCGGATCGACCTCGAGGTTCTCGCCCGCGAAGATCAGCGTCGGCGCGAGCTCCGAGCCGCCCCGGTAGCTCGAGCCGGCCGTCCAGTCCGACTCGACCCGGACGCCGAAGGTGTACCGCGCCCTCATGTCCGGATCGGTGATCGCGTCCCACAGCCGCTCGGGCGTCGTCTTGATGTAGATCTCGAACACCTTCTCCATCGTCTCCTCCTCGAGTGTCTTCTTGAGCTCGCTGAGCGATGCCGCCCAGGGCTCGGCGTACTTGCTCACCCAGCGGTCGTGGACGAGCCTGATCGGGACCGGGTTCAGGAAGTGGAGCTTCTCGCGTCCCCGCCGCCGGGTGGTGACGAGACCGGCCTGCTCGAGCACCCGGAGGTGTTTCATGACCGCGATCCGCGTCATCGGCAGCCGCCGCTCGAGTGCGGTCAGCGTCTGGCCGTCCTCGCGGAAGAGCTCGTCGAGCAGGCCCCGGCGAGTCGGGTCGGCGAGCGCCTTGAACACGTCGTCCACGCCACGATCATAGGTAACCGTGAGGTTACATGTCAAGAAAGGCCGGTTCCGGGTTGCAATTTGCGAGCCTTGGCCTCAGAATCCGCCGCGCACTGCTTGTCGGCCATGTCGGGGAGGCTGGGGTCGAGGCAGGAGGTGCGGACGGGTGTTGGGGAAATGGGCTCTGGCCCTGCTGGGCGCAGCCGCGCTTGCAGCAGTGGCTATCGGCTATGCCGAGGGGCACGGCGCGAAAGCCGGGCGGCTTCGAGCACCCTGCGCGCGGAGCGACGTCTTCGTGTTCGCGCACGAGGACGACGCGCTGCTCTTCATGATGCCGTCCCTCGGGAACGACATCGCCGCCGGCGACTGCGTCCGGCTGGTCGACCTGACCGCCGGCGACTCCGGGCTCGGCGCGGCCTACTGGCAGGGGCGCGAGCTCGGGCTGCGAACCGCTCTCGCCTACGTCGCCCACGAGTCGAGCACCTGGGCCGAGCATGACGCGGGCATTCCCGGACATCCCGCCTCGGCGTGGCGGCTCGGCGGCAATCCCAAGCTCAGCGTCGTCTTCCTCAACCTTCCGGACGGCAGGTCCGACGGCACCGGATTCGCCGCCGACGGCGACCAGAGCCTCTACAAGCTCTGGTACAGCGACATCCCGACGATGACGAGCGTGGACGGGCTCGCGACCTACAGCCGCGACGACCTGATCGCGACGATCGGGATCCTGATCAACCGCGCGAAGGCGACGTTCGTCGGCACCCAGGACTACGACGCCCCGTTCACGATCGTGCCCAACCACGATCACTACGACCACATCGCCGGAGCGCTCTTCAGCGACCAGGCGATCGAGCTGCACGCGCGGAACGTGACGCTCGTCCGCTACCAGGACTACTCGATCGTCGACCTGCCGCCGAACCTCAAACCCTCGCAGGCGACCCAGAAGGCGGGCGCGTTCCGGGCGTACCTGCCGTATGACCCGATGGTCCAGCCTGCGTGCCCGACATCGTCCGACTGCGCGAAGTCGATATACGGCCTCGAGGCGCTCCGGCAGTACTCGGCGCCCGAGCCGAAGCCGTACCCCTCGGGGTAGCCCGAGAAGCTCAGTCGAGCCGGAAGATCTGCTCGAGGGCGGGCGGCCCGCCGTCCGGCACGCGGCCTTCGAGAAGCTCTGCCATCGCGTCCTGCCAGCGGCCGCACACCTCCTGCCCTGCGAGGTGGCGCTCGGCCGCCTCGAGGTCGTCGGCCTCGAAGTACCCGAACACCGAGGTGCCGGCCCGGAAGATGGTGTAGTTGCGGATGCCGGCGCCGCGCAGTGCCTCGAGCATCTCCGGCCATACCTGCGCGTGGGCCTCGACGTACTCGTCGATCCGGTCGGGCTTCACGTGCAGGACGAACCCGGCGCGCTCGGTCATGGCAGCTCCTCTGTGACGACCAAGACGATCAGGGTGCGGGGGCCGTGGACGCCCTCGACTCTGCTGAGCTCGATGTCCGAGGTGGCCGAGGGGCCCGAGATGAACGTCAGCGGCCGCCGTTCGTCGCGGACGAGGGGGCCGAGCGTCTCGAACGCCTCGGTGACGAGCTCGACGACGCGGGCGGCCTGCACGATGCAGACGTGGAGGTCGGGCACGAGCGTCAGCGCCCGCCGACCTTCGTCGGGTGCACCGCTGAGGACGATGGTCCCTGTCTCGGCGATGGCGACGGTGGAGCCCGTGACGACACTGTCGAGCCGGTCGAGCTCGCTTGCGGAAAGCCCTTCGTCGAGTACGAGCTCGACGCCGGCAGGCCGCCACGCTTCGCGGAGCCCGGGCGGGACGCCCACGCGTCGCGAGCCGTGGGTGCCGAGCACTGCCGTCAATTCGCCCTGCAGCTCCCTGCCGCGCACCCGCCGGACGTCGGCGCGGTAGTCGCCGATTCGCTCGCAGAGGAGCTCGAGCCGCGCCTCCGGCTCGAGCTTGCCCCGGCGGCGGTAGTCGCGCGCCACCGGAGACGGAGGCGCAGCGGCGGTTGCCTCCCGGATGCGAGCGAGGATGGCTTCGCGGGCCGTGCTCATCTGCGCCTCGCCCACCAGGTGCGGAAGCTCTCGGCGGCCAGCGGCTCGAGGTCCCTCGATCGCGTCCAGCGGGCGAGCGGCGGCGGCAGCCGCTTGATCGCGCCGGCCCGCACGAATGGAAGCTGAGCGAGCCGGCCCAGCTTCTGTGCCAGGACGAACCGGCTGCTCCGGGAGAAGATCCAGGCGAGTGCCCGCATCGCCGCATGCTCGTCGCGTCGCCCGGTCGCCTGGACCGCTTTTGCCCGCAGGTGGAGTAGCACCGACGGGATGTCGATCTTCACCGGGCAGACCTCGTAGCAAGCTCCGCAGAGGCTCGAGGCGAACGGGAGCGACGAGCGCTTCTCGATCCCCTCGAGCTGCGGGACGAGGATCGCCCCGATCGGGCCGGGATAGACGGAGCCGTAGGCATGGCCGCCGGTGCGCGAGTAGACCGGGCAGACGTTGAGGCAGGCGCTGCAGCGGATGCAGTGGAGGGCCTGGCGACCCACCTCGTCGCGAAGGACGCGCGTGCGGCCGGCGTCGAGCAGCACCACGTGGAGCTCCTGCGGCCCGTCGCCGGGGGTGACGCCCGTCCAGAGCGACGTGTACGGGTTCATCCGCTCGCCCGTCGAGGAGCGGGGAAGGAGCTGCAGGAACACCTCCAGGTCGGCGAAGCTCGGCACGAGCTTCTCGATCCCGAGCACGGTGACGAGGACCGGCGGGAGCGTCGTGCACATGCGGCCGTTTCCCTCCGACTCGACGATCACCACCGTCCCTGTCTCGGCGACGCCGAAGTTGGCGCCGCTCACCCCCATCCGGGCGCTGAGGAACTTCTCGCGCAAGTAGACCCGTGCCGCCTCGGCGAGCTCGCGCGGGTCGTCGGAGATGTCGTCGTCGGCGATGGTGCGGCGGAAGAGATCCCGGATCTCGGTGCGGTTGCGGTGGATCGCCGGAACGAGGATGTGCGAGGACCAGTCGCCGTCGAGCTGCAGGATCAGCTCGGCGAAGTCGGTTTCGATCGCCTGCACGCCGCCGGCGGCAAGCGCCTCGTTGAGGCCGATCTCGTCGGTCGTGAGCGACTTCATCTTCAGCGCCTCTGCGATGCCGTGGCTCCTCGCGACGTCGAGCACGATCGCATTCGCCTCGGCGGCGTCGGAGGCCCAGTGCACGGTCGCCCCCGCCGCGACGAGAGCGGCCTCGAACTGCACCAGGTACTCGTCGAGTCGGGCGAGCACGTCTGCTTTGATCGCCCGCCCGGCCTCGCGGAGCTCCTCCCAGTCGGGAACCTCGGCGACCACGCGCGCACGCTTGTCGCGAATCGTCGTGGTCGCGTTGAGGAGGTTGGCGCGCAGCTGGCCGTCGGCGAGGGCCGTGTGGGCGGCGACCGGGAACGCGGGAGTGCGCCCGGTCATCGAGAGCCTGTCTGAGCGAGGATCTCCGCCAGGTGCATGGCCCGCACCCCGGTGCGCTCTCTCGCTAGAAACCCGCCGATCTGGAGCAGGCACGACCCGTCGAGTGCCGTGCAGACCTCGGCTCCCGTCGAGACGATCGCCGCACACTTGTCGGCCACCATCGCGGTCGAGGTCTCGGCGTTCTTGAGGGAGAAGGTGCCCCCGAAGCCGCAGCACTCGTGCGCTACCGGCAGCTCGAGGAGCTCGAGCCCCTCGACGCCGCGGAGCAGCCGGTACGGGGCCTCGCCGACATGTGCCACCCGCAGGGAGTGGCACGTGGGGTGGTAGGTCACGCGGTGGGGAAAGGAGGCGCCGAGCTCGGTGACCCCGAGACGGTCGACGAGGAGCTCCGAGAGCTCGAAGACGCGCGGCACGAGCGCGGCGACGTCCTGCCGGAGCTGCTCATCGCCGGCTTCCCGCGCGAGGACGGGATAGACGTCCCGCACCATGCCGACGCATGAGGACGACGGAGCCACGATCGCCTCGAAGCCCTCGAACTGGTGGACGAAGCGGCGCGCGAGCCCGGTCGCCTCCTGCCGGTAGCCGGTGTTGGCGTGCATCTGGCCGCAGCAGGTCTGCTCGGCCGGGAAGGCGACCTCGTGCCCGAGCCGCTCGAGGATCTCGACCGTCGCCTTGCCGACGCCCGGCACCACGGTGTCGCCGATGCACGTGACGAACAGCGCGATGCGCACGACGCACTTAACGCGGATAGGCCAGGGCAACGCCGCCGTCGACGTTGATGATGTTGCCCGTGCTCTTCCCGGAGCGGTTGCGCGAGGCGAAGAAGAGGATGGCGGCGGCGATGTCTGCGGGCAGGACGTTGACCTTCAGGGTGGTCCGCGCCCAATAGTAGTCCTCGCGGCCGCGGGAGACGCATGCCCCACGCCTTTGAAGCTCCGACGCGACAGGCCACGACAACGGGCTCGGCCTGGAGCCGGCGAGGCGTAGTGTGCTCGATGGAACGGGCGAGATGAGCCAGAGCCGCTACCCCCACCCGCGCGCGGAGCTCCAGGAGTTCATGGCGCGCATCTACGGCTACCGGATGACGACCACCTCCGGCGGCAATCTCTCGATCCGAGACCAGGACGGCGGCCTCTGGATCACGCCGGCCCGGATCGACAAGGGCGCGCTCCGGCGAGCCGACATCGTCTACGTCGCCGCCGACGGGAGCTGGGAGGGGGCGATCGAGCCCTCGTCGGAGCTGCCGTTCCATCAGGCGATCTACCGCGCCCGGCCCGATCTCGGCGGGATCGTGCACGCCCATCCGGTCGCGCTCGTCGCGTTCAGCCTCGCCCACCAGGTGCCGGGGACGCGGGTCTTCCATCAGGCCTGGACGATCTGCCGCGAGGGTGGATTCGCCTCGTACTGCCTGCCGGGCAGCGCCGAGCTCGGCGCGACGGTGGCCAGGACGTTCGCGGAGGGTCACGACGCCGTGATCCTCGAGAACCACGGCGTCGTTGCCGCCGGGGCGAGCCTCCCGGAGGCGTTCCGCCGCTTCGAGACCTTCGAGTTCGCGGGGAAGACGATCATCAAGGCGCGACTCCTCGGTGGCGAGATCAAGCTGCTCGAGGACGGCGAGATCGAGCTCGCACGGACTCACGTCGACGTCCCGGAAGGCCCGGCGCGGGCCGGGGGGCCGTCGAATCGAGAGCGCGAGCTTCGGGCGACGCTGCAGGAGTTCGTCCGGCGCGGCTACCGGCAGCGGCTCTTCATCAGCACGCATGGCACCTTCTCGGCGCGTCTCGACTCCTCGTCGTTCGTGATCACGCCGCACGACGTCGACCGCGGCGAGCTGCTGGCCTCCGACCTCGTCCTTGTCGGCGACGGGCACGCCGAGCCGGGCCGCCACCCGAGCCATGCAACGCGCCTGCACGAGGCGATCTACCGGGCGCGCCCGGAGGTGGGCGCGATCGTCAATGCGGCGCCAGTCAACGCGACGGCTTTCAGCGTCACCGGTTCGGTGCCGGACACGCGCACGATCCCCGAGAGCCGGCTCGTCCTGCGCAGCCCCACGATCGCGCCGTTCAGCCTCCAGTTCGAGGATCCTGGAGCGCTGGCAGCTCTCATCTCGCTCGAGCACCCGGTGGTGATCCTGGAGAACGACGGCGCCCTCGTGACCGGCGGTGACGTGCTCGAGGCGTTCGACCGGCTCGAGGTGCTCGAGTCGACCGCCGAGGCACTGATCAACGCCCGCGCGCTCGGCACGTTCGAGCCGATGCCCGACGGCACGATCGCCGAGCTCGAGGCGTTCTTCTTCGGCGCCTCAACCTAGCGCCGCTCCCAAGACCCGAAGGCCGGGGTCTGACACCGGTTTTTGGCCTGGCCAGAGCGCTCGCGGCACTTCGAGCGTGGCGTCTGACCCCGGTTTACACATCTCGGAGGCCTCGAGCGCCGGCCTTTGTCGGCCTGGCCAGAGCAGCGGATCGTGTTGGCCCGTAAGTCACGGGGACCGCTAGGTTCGGCGCCGCGCCCGGATCACCGCATCCACGCCCGTGCCCGCCGCCGGCCGCACACGCTCTTCGGCGACGACCAGTTCCCACGGGCCCGCATCGAGGACGGCGACCGCCGCTTCGACCGAGACCTGCACCTGCCCGGCCGCCGCCGTCGCCGCGCCCGTTGCCGGGTCGACCGGGCGATGGCCGACCAGGAACAGCGTCCCGCCGGGACCGACCCCGCTCGCCAGCCGTTGCACCATCTCCTCGACCGACCCCGCCACGTGGACATACAGGCAGACGACGAGGTCGTAACGCTCCGGAGCGGGAGTCCAGATCGCGAGATCGGCCTCCACCCAGTCGATGCGCGCCGCAACGTCCGGCCCCATCGCCTCGGCCGTCGACCGCGCGTACGCCAGGGCCGTCGCGGCGAAGTCGACCGCGGTGACCTGCCAGCCGTGCGCCGCCAGCCAGAGCGTGTCCGACCCGTGCCCGCAGCCCGCGTCGAGAGCACGTCCGGGAGGCAGATCGCCGACCTCCGCGGTCAGATGCGCGTTCGGCGGCCGCTGCGCGACGCGATCCTTGTGGTCGCGCAGGACTTCCGACCAACGCTCTTCCCAGAAGCCCCGGTGGTACGCGCACATCTAGAAGTGCCGCCCGGCCCCGAGCGCCGCGAGTGCCGGGTAGCGGCCGAGGCTGCAGATCACCTCGTCGCCGTAGCGCTTCTGCTCCGCACCGGCGTCCGGCCAGAACCCACGCCAGCCGTAGCCCGAAGGGAGCTCGTGGCCGGTCACGTCGACGAACGCGTTGAGGCAGAGGTACTGCGCCCGCGCCGAGACAAGCGACGAGGACGGCAGTGCGCGGTGCCTCCAACCGCCGTGCTCGACGGCATACACCTCGAGGTCATGCCGCGGGTTCGAGCACGGGACGACCGCAACGCTCTTCGGCGTCGAGGCGGCGCGGATGGCGCAGTCGCCGGCCCGCAGCGAGAGGTACGAGACGCGCCCGGCGCTCACCGCCGGGGCCGAGACAGCCGCGATGAGCGCGAGCACGCAGATCGAGCGGCGCATCGCCGCCACTGTACGCCGCGCCGGAGGAACCTAGGCCGCGGCCGGCTCGGGCTTCGCGCCCTCGACAGCCGGCGCGAGAGGCGTGCGCATCGCGACCACGAGCCCGACCAGGAGGCCGAGCCCGATCACTACGTCTCCGACCGAGAAGACGTTCGCGAGCGGCACCCACGACGGGACGGCCCAGCGGTCGACGAGGAAGGCGAGGTGCGGATGGACGAGCTCGATGCTGTTGTTGTGCACGCGGTAGTTGCCGCCCGACGCGACCAGGGCCGCGCGGCGCACAGGCATCAGCCCGCCGTTGGCGAGGATCGCGACGAGGTTGCAGGCGAGGCCCGCTCCGACGATCAGCGCGCCCGGAAGCGCGCGGTTCCGCCCGATCATCGCGATCAGCAGGGCATACGAGACGAGCCAGAGCACCTTCGCGACCGAGGTCGGCGTGCTCCACGGCAGGGCGTCGGACGGGAAGGCGACGAGCTGGAGCACGACCGCGGCGAACACGAGCCAGGAGCTCCTGATCCGGGTGCCCGCGAGGTTGCGGAGCTGACCGCCGAGGAGCTTGCCGAGCACGAGCCCGACGAGGGCGAGGTTCAGGAAGACCATGCGGGCTGGAGCTCCGTGACGTTGGCGCCGGCGGGCGCCGTCTCGGTCTCGGCGAGGTGCTCGCGGAGAGCCGTGACGACCCGCGGGTCGAGCTGGCGGCCCGCCTCGCTCTGGAGCTCGTGGAGTGCGAGCTCGACCGAGACCTTGTTGCGGTAGGCGCGGTCGGAGGTGAGCGAGTCGAAGGCGTCGGCCACGAGGATCAGGCGCGACCCCATCGGGATCTCTTCACCCGCGAGGCCGTGGGGGTAGCCCTGGCCGTCCCAGCGCTCGTGGTGATGGAGCACGTAGGTGTCGACGGGGGAGAGGCCGAGGTCGCGGAGGAGCTCGTAGCCGATGATCGGGTGACGCTCGACGAGATCGCGTTCGAGACCCGAGAGCGGGCCCGGCTTGCTGAGGATCTTCGCCGGAACGGCGATCTTGCCGACGTCGTGGAGCAGCGCGGCGAGGCGGATCCAGTCGAGCTCCTCGGCAGGGAGGGCGAGGCGGCGGCCGAGCGAGACGGCGAGCGAGGCGACGGCCTCGGAGTGGTCGCCGTCGAAGCTCTTCCAGCGGTCGAGGACGCTCGTGTAGACCGGGTCGGGCAGATGGCCGTGCTCCTCGGCACTCGCGGTCGCGAGGGCGTCGACGAGAGTCGCGAGCCTGCGGGCGGTCATCAGGCGGATGTCGAGCAGCGGGAACGTGTCGCCCATCACCTGCTCGCCGTGCCGTCGGCGCTCCTTGGCGACGTAGATCGTCGAGCGCGAGCGGCCGTTGTTCTTGCTCTGGTAGAGCGCCAGGTCGGCGTGCATCACGAGCGCGTGGAGCTCGTCGGCGTCACTCGGGGCCACGGCGATGCCGGCGCTGATCGTTACGGCGTCCGGGACGATCTCTGCCTGCCGCTCGACGAAGAGGTCGCGGATGCGGTTGGCGGTCTCGAGCGCGACCTCACCGCGTGCCGGGAGCAGGAACGCGAGCTCGTCGCCTCCGAGCCGGTAGCCGCGACCGGGAACCACCTCGCCGATGACGTCGGCGAGGAGCGTGAGGGTCGCATCGCCCATCGGATGGCCGTGGTTGTCGTTGACCTGCTTGAAGTGGTCGATGTCGATCAGGCAGAGCGAGACCTCTCCGCTCGAGCCGACCTCCGCGAGCGCCCTGGCAGCCTCCTCCTCGAAGGCGCGCCGGTTCTTGAGCGCGGTGAGGCTGTCGGTCGCGGCCTTCTCCTCGGCGGTGCGGCTGCGCACGTAGGAGCGCTGGTACATCGTCAGCGCAAAGACCGGCGCGGCGAGGAGCAGCACGAGGAGCGGGGAGAGCCGCCAGAAGATCACGGCCTGGGCGGCGACGAACACCATGATCGCGAAGATGGGGCCCGAGTGGCGCAGGTGGTTCACGAATGTCGCTCCGACCCTCACTCGCGACGAGAGGCCGATCGCGACGCAGACGAGCGCGACGTTGGCGAGCACGAAGGCCGCACCACAGCCCATCGTGAGCGCGACGACGCCGCCGTAGCCGTGGCTGTTCGTGACCCGCTCGAGGAGCGTTCCGACGCCTGCGGCGAGGCCCGCGGCGATCGCGTAGGTGAACGCGTTGAACGCGATCTTGACCGGCGCCACCCGGTTGGACGCCATCGCGGCGCCGATCCCGAGCGTGCCCGTCAGGATCGACCACTCCCAGCCGAAGAGCAGCTGGGTCGCGATGATGAAGACGAAGGCGAGCGAGATGTTGTGGTGACCCGCCGGGTCGACCGGGACGGGCCGCAGCTCCGCGACGAGGGCGAAGCAGAAGAAGATGGAGATCCCGAAGATCGCCTGCGCGCCCGGGTGTGACCCGGAGGCTCGAAGCGCCGCCCCGGCGACGAGTGGCACTCCCGCGGCCGAGACCGCGAGGATGTACCAACGGAGCCGGGGCGGCAGCGAGCTGCCAGCCTTGCTGCGTCCTGCCATGAGCCTCATGAATCGGCTCGCAGGGGCCGAACCGTTAGGCCCAGCGGGCGCCGGCGCCACTCGCGACGGCGAGCGAGACGAGGGCTGCGATGGAAATCGCGACGCGCATGAAAGGAGCGTTCCAGCGAATCATTCGAGCGTCCTCCTGGGGGTAGGTGGCCACAGCGCCACGGTGATTCCCACCCAAGTCGGAGGGGCTTCCTGCTGCATCACCCTTCAGGGTGAGCTTGGCGCCGATACAGGCCTTGCGGGACCGAAGATCACTCGATCTAGCGGTCGAGAGGCCCGATCCCTCGAATGGGACCCGCGGCTTGCGCCCGTGCGCGAAGCGTGGAAGGATCACCATCTGATGCGGCTTCGGGGTGCCCTGGCTGGTCCTGTTCCTCGGGTTCGGGTTCGCGGTGTCGGCGGCTTCGGCCTCGCACCTCAAGCAGTCGCTCGAGCCGATCGTGTGGTCGACGACCTACACGGGCACGTACAGCTTCAGCGACTACAACCGAGGGTACGGGCGGGCCGAGGGCGACCTTCTCACGCAGAGCGAGGACTTCTCCTGGACACGGATCATCGGCGAGACGATCACGCCGCGGGCCAACGGCACCTTCACCTATGTCTGGACCACCGAGCTCGAAGCGAACGGAACGTACGACGAGTTCTCGACGAAGGAGGCAGGCAGCGTCAACCTCCACTGCAAGCTCTCGACGACGACGCCGAAGGTCGAGAAGCGCGTGGTCAAGAACGGCACGTACAACGGCAAGACGTTCACGCGGGACAACCCGCCCGTCGAGCTCGGCTGGGCGATGCCTCTCGGCGGCGCGAGCGTCGGGCTCGCCCCGACGGGCGAGGACGAGATCCGTGTCACGGGCGGTGCGGACTGCCCGAGGCCCGACGAGTTCCTGCTCTTCACGCCGGGCGAGGACGGGGCTGAGTGGCAAAACCTTCCGCGTACCCAGAGCTTCCTGGACGCGTTCTCGGCGACACGGACGGTGTCCTACAACAGCCTGCCTTTCAGGTACCCCATGAGCGCCCATGAAAAGAGGGCAGGGTCGAACCCGCAGCTCGAGTTGACCTCGGTCACCCAGCTCGACCTCAACTCGGACGTGCAGTTCGTGCGGATTCGTCCCAACGCGAAGGACGAGCCGCCGGACAAGATCGGGAACCTGTTGCTGAACGACGCGCTCAACGCCATCATCGGGGTCGGCAACCCGACCGGCCGTGACGTGCCGGCGGTCGCTCCGAATCCCGAGACGATCATCCTTCCGAGCTCCCCGGGGCTCGGCTCGGTGACGACGCAGGTCACGGGGGTCCTCTCGGGCACCGTGCACGCTCCGCGGCGGATCGCCGGCGCGCGCCGGCTCGCCGCTACGCCGACGCTTCTCGAGAACGGCTCGGGCACCGGCACCAGCGGCGTGTCGATGCCCTTCCGCATCACGCCGACGGCCGCCGGGCATTCGCTCCTCTCGGGCCCGCATGGAGACGTGACTGTGACCGTCTCGGTGAAGCTCACCTACGACGGCCAGGAGTTCTCCGGGTCGCGGACGGCGGTCGTCCCCGGGGTCACCGCAGCACCGACGATCAGCTCGGTCACCGTCGGCGGCACGACTCAAGACCCCACGTTCACGATCCGGGGCACCGATCTGGGTTCCGAACCGGCGCACGACCCCACGACGACGCCGTCCAACCAGCCGCTCTGCCCGGTCAAGATCACGGGCACGCCCGGGTACGACTACGGCACGAGCCTCTACCTCGAGGACTTGAACAAGAAGCTTGCGGCCGGCCGCTACATCCCGCAGACGCGGGAGCTCGACTGCCTGGCCCTGATCGTGACCAGGTTCACGGCCACGGAGATCGACTTCCACCTCGGCGGCTTCTATCAGCAGTTCTTCCCGAAGTACGAGATCAGCCCCGGCGACGAGCTCAGCGTCGTCGTCAACGGCGCCTCGCTCACCGTGCACGTGCAGTACGGCAAGACCGTCTCGAGCTGAACTCGGCGCCTTCAGCGGGCTATTGCTGACGGGCTGGACTTCTGTCACTGTGCGACAAATGGCGACCCCGCCGAATCCGGCCAGCGGTGCGGGAGCCGACGCGAAGAAGGTCGCCGACCCGACGAGCCGCAAGATGCCGTGGGTGCTGCTCGTCTTCGGTGTGCTGCTGATGCTTGTCGGCCTCTGGACGTGGACGCGCAGCCCGCGCTCGCTCGCCTCGGCCCAGATCACGCGCGTGACCTCGACGACGACGGCGCCGGCGCCCGGCACCGCCGGGCAGACGACGGTGAACTCGACGACAGAGGTGCTGAACGTCTCGAACCTCTCGGTCGACGGAAGCTTCAAGCGGCAGGTCTTCGCGGGCGCCGGCCAGCAGAGCCAGTTCCCGTCCTTCGGTGGAGGCTCGAGCTTTGGCGGCATCCCGGGCGGTCGGGGTGGCTTCGGCTCGCGCGGCCCGCTCTCCCCGGTGCAGCCGGCCGCGCCGCGAGCGCCCGCGAGCCTCGCCTCCCCAGTCGATACGACCACGACGACACCCGCGACGACCACAACGCCGGTCACGACCACGACGGCCACCACCACGACGACCCCGGCGCCCACGACGACCACTTCGAGCGCGACCGCCGCGACGCCCACCGATCAGGGCCGTTCGAATGCCGTGACGCTCTCGCTGCTCTTCCTCGGCGGCGCGTGCTTCCTGAGCGGTGCGTTCTACTGGCGCGTGAAGACGATCAAGGTGAGCGAGACCGGGATCGAGCTCGACATGGACTCGGCCGCGAGCGTCGCGCGGGGCGTGACCGCCGGAGCCGACGCGGCGAAGGCGGCCGGCAAGAAGGTGACGCCGGAGCAGATCCTTCAGGCGCTGCTCACGGCGTTCGCCGCCGCCTCGAAGCTCACGCCGCCGGCGGGGCAGCCCGCTCCGGTCGGCGTGCTCGGAAGGCTCAGAGGCCAGACGATCCGCGGGCCGGCGCCGGAGACCCTGGCCTACGCAGGCCTGCCCGATACGTCGCGCTCGGCCGCGCTCGAGGAGCTCGGCCGCACCGTGTTCGACGCCGTCGCGCCGGCTGGCTAGACCTGCCCGGGGTAGAAGCCGAGCCGCGCCAGCGGCTCGACGAGCTCCTGCTCCTCGTAGGAGAGGTGCGAGAGCAGGGCGTCGGTGAGGAAGTCGATCGCCTCCTGCAGGGGCGCGTAGTTGCCGGGCATGTTGATGTGCTCGATCAGCGCCTGGTCGATCGCGTGGATGGCGTCGTGGATCGTCAGGTGCTCCTCGACCAGGCGGTCGATCACCGGCCCGAGCGTCCCGTCGGTGCGGGTGAGGTGGGGGAACACGGCGTCGTCCTCGAGCCCGTGGTGGCCCGTGACCAGCGCGCAGTAGCGCGAGCAGAACGCGCCGAGCGTCCAGTCGTTCTGGCGCAGCGCCATCTGGTTCAGTGCCGCGCGTGCCTCGCCGGCCCGCATCGCGCCGTCCCGAACCTGCTCGAGCACGTTGCGAAGCTCGGCAAGCTCGGCGCGCAGATGGTCGTGCACGTCGATCAGATGCCGGCCGACGAGGCGGCCGGTCTCCGAGTAGACGACGCCGGGATCCGCGCTCGCGCGATGCGGCCGCGTCGATTCATCCCAGGGCGCGGTGGCGCTGACGCGGGTGCCGTCGTCGGGCGTGGGGAGGATGCCGAGGCGCTCGTACTCGGACTCGGCCGGGTCGGGCGGCACCGTGATCGGCTCGGGCTCCGGTTCCGCTTGCGTCTGCGGGGCGGGGGCGGCGGCCCGCTCGGCGTCGACGGCTTCGCGCACGGCCGGCGCGACCTCGGCCGCGAAAGCCTCGATCGCCCGTGAGTCGTCGCCGATATAGATAAACGTCGCGATCCCGTCCTCGAGCGCGAGGCGGGTCATCTCCTCGACGGTTGCGGTCTCGGCGGTGAGGTTCAGGAGCCGCCGCACCTCGCGCGGCTCGCGCCCGACAGAGGTCGCCGCCTCGTCGATCCGAGCGTTCCCGGCTTCAAGGTCGCCCGGCTGGAGATAGGGGACGCTCGGCAGCCAGCCGTCGGCCTTCCGCCCGGTCAGCGCGAGCATCTTCGGCTTGTAGGCGCCGAGCCAGATGCTCAGGTCGTGGAGCGGGGCGGGGCCGCGCGCCGCGCCCGAGAGGCTGTAGTACTCGCCCGCGTATGTAGCCGCGCCGTCCGCGTCGGTGTCCCAGAGCAGCCGGATCACGTCGATCGCCTCCTCCAGCGCCTCCACCGCGGCGCCGGGCCCGAGCCGGCGGCCGCCCATCGCCTCGATTCCGTCCCAGAACGCTCCGGCCCCGAGCCCGAGCTCGGCCCGCCCGCCGCTGAGGATGTCGAGGCTCGCAACGGCCCGAGCGATCACCGCCGGCGGGCGGAGCGGCAGGTTGAGCACGTTCGCGCAGAGCCGGATCCGGCTCGTGCGCGCCCCAGCGAACGACAGCAGCGTCCACGTGTCGAGGAAGCGCGGCTGGTAGGGGTGATCCTGAAACGAGACGAGGTCGAGCCCGGCCCGGTCGGCAACGCCCGAGAGGGCCACGACCGAGTCGGCGCTGCCGGCGGCGGGCGTGACGAAGACGCCGAACTCGAGCTCGTGACCGTAGTCGGGCAAGGCCCCTCAGGCTACGGGGCGCTTGGTCTCTCGCAGCGGCACCTCGCGCAGGAGCCAGGTGAGCAGGAAGGCGACGGCGCTGATCCCGGTGGCGGTGAGAAACACGGGCTGGAGCGCATCCACGAACGCGAGGACGTAGGGCGTGTGCACCGAGGCGGGCAGGTGCTTGACCACCTCGGGGTTCGCCGACTTCGGCAGCACCGTCCCGGGCGGCAGCTTCGCCTTCAGCTCGGTTCCGAGGCGGTTGGTGAAGATGGCGCCGAACGCGGAGACGCCGATCGACCCTCCGACCTGGCGAAAGAGCGTCGAGCCCGAGGTGGCGACGCCGAGGAGCTTGTAGTGGACGGCGTTCTGTGCGGCGAGCACGAGCACCTGCATCACCATCCCGAGGCCCAGGCCGAGCACGATCATCGCCACGATCAGGCGCCAGAGCGGCGTGTGGATCGCCAGCAGCGAGAGCAGGTACACCGCGACCGTCATCAGCGCGGTGCCGGCGATCGGGAAGGGCTTGTAGCGCCCGTACTTGCTGATCAGCTGGCCGCTCGCGATCGAGGTGACGAGCAGCCCGCCCATCAGCGGGGTCAGCGTCAGCCCGGAGCTGGTCGGGCTGTAGCCGCGCGCGACCTGCAGGTAGAGCGGCAGGTAGGTGATCGCCCCGAAGAGCGCGAGCCCGACGATGAAGCCGATCGCGCTCGTGACCGCGAAGACGCGGTTTCGGAAGAGGTCGAGCGGGAGGATCGGCTCGGCCGCGCGCCGCTCGACGAACGGGAACACGGCGAGCAGCGCGACGCCGATCACCATCATCGCGATGATCGGGACCGAGCCCCAGGCGTAGGTGCTGCCGCCGAGGCTCGTGAAGAGCACGATCGCCGAGATCCCCGCCGCGAGGACGGCGGCCCCGAGGTAGTCGACCTTGTGCGGCGTACGGTCGGTGCGGGCGTGGAAGGCGACGCCGATCACGCCGAGGGCGAGCGCCCCGATCGGCAGGTTGACGTAGAAGATCCAGCGCCACGAGAGGTTGTCGACGAAGAACCCGCCGAGGAGCGGGCCGATGATCGTCGAGACGCCGAAGACGGCGCCGAAGAAGCCCTGGTACTTCCCGCGCTCGCGGGGCGTGAAGAGGTCGCCGACGACGGCGAGCGTGAGCACGATCAGCCCGCCGCCTCCGAGCCCCTGCAGCGCGCGGAAGGCGATCAGCTCGGTCATGTTCTGGCTGAGCCCGCAGAGCGCCGAGCCGATCAGGAAGAGCACGATCGCGCCCTGGAGGAGCGTCTTTCGGCCGTACTGGTCGCCGAGCTTGCCGTAGAGCGGGCCGACCATCGTCGAGGCGAGCAGGTAGCTCGTCACGACCCACGAGAGGTGGGTGAGGCCCCCGAGGTCGCCGACGATCGTGGGCAGGGCGGTCGAGACGATCGTCTGGTCGAGCGAGGCCAGGAGCAGCACCAGCATCAGCGCGCCGAAGACGAGCCGCACGCTGGGTGCGGGAGGTGCTACCGCGACTGCGGCGTCGTCGGCGGCGAGCTCGCTCACGCCTTGTCCGGCTCGCGGCGTGGGGGATGGGGCTTGCGCGGGAAGCGGTGCTCACGCAGGCGCTGCATCGCCTGGGTCAGCTGCTCGTCGTCGAGCGGCCGCTCGCTCTGGGGTGTCGCCGCGGCGGGCCGGAGCCCGTCGAGGAGCCAGTGCAGGTGGCGGCGCCAGGCGGTAGGTGCCGTTTCGGCAGTCGCGTCGATCACGGGCGCGAACGACCAGAGCAGCACCGCCAGGTCAGGGAGGGTGAAGTCCGGCCGCAGCGTGCCCTCCGCGTGTGCGCGGTCGATCAGCTCGGTGAAGAGCTCGCGCATCCGGGCGCGGAAGTCGGCGAGCTGCCCCTCGCCGGGTGGGTAGCGCAGGAAGATCTCCTTCAGCACCCGGTCGCCCGACTGCAGCTCGAGCATCGCCTCGAGAAAGCGCACGAGCCCGTCCCAGGCGCTCGGCTCGGCCAGCGCGGTCTCGGCGAGAGCGAGCAGGTCGCCCACGCGCTCGGCGAAGATCGCCTCGACGAGCGCCTCGCGGCTCGGGAAGTGGCGGTAGAGCGTCCCGGTGCCGACGCCGGCGCGGTGGGCGATCTCGTCCAGGCGCGCCTCGACGCCCTTCTCGGTGAAGACCTCGCGGGCGGCCGCGACGAGTAGGTCGTGGTTGCGCTGCGCGTCCTTTCGCGAGCCCGGCTCCCTGCGTGAATCGGGACCACTGGCCACGGTCTCGGTCATGAACAGAAGGTAACAGAAAACGGAGACGGTGTCCGCTTTGTGCTACGGTCGAGACCGATGCTCGCGCTCGCCCGTTTCTGCTCGTCTCACCGCCGCGTCGTCCTCGCCGCCTGGGTCGTCATCCTGATCGGGGTCGGCGGCGCGTGGCAGTCGATCGGGAGCCACTACTCGAGCAACTTCACGCTCGGCCACACGGGCGCCCAGCGCGCGGCCGACCTGTTGCAGGGCGCGTTCCCGTCGCAGGCCGGCGATCCCGACCAGATCGTCTTCCACACGAAGACCGGGACGGTGAAGGAAGGCTCGACGTCCGCTGCGATCAAGACGACGCTCGCGAAGGTCGCGCAGCTCCCGCACGTGACGAGCGTCGTCAGCCCGCTCGACGCCGGCTCGGGTGACCGCATCTCGAAGGACGGGACGATCGCGTTCGCGACGGTCACCTTCGACGAGAAGGCGAACGCGCTCCCGACGGGCGCGATCAAGAAGGTCATGAGCGTCGCCCAGGCCGCTGACTCGCCTCGGTTGGAGGTCGAGCTGGGAGGGCAGGCGATCCAGCAGACGCAGTTCTCCAAGCCGAGCTCCACGACGGCTATCGGCGTGCTGGCCGCGGTCGTCGTGCTGCTGGTCAGCTTCGGCTCCTTCCTGGCGATGGGCCTCCCGATCGTCACTGCTTTGTTCGGGCTCGGGACCGGGATCGGCCTGGTCGGCCTCGTCTCGCACGTGCTCGACATGCCGAACTTCTCGATCGAGCTCGGCGCGATGATCGGCCTGGGCGTCGGGATCGACTACGCGCTCTTCATCCTCACGCGCTTCCGCGAGGTGTACGGCGAGAACGGCGGCGACGTGCACGACGCGGTCGCGCTGGCGATGGATACCGCCGGCCGCGCTGTGCTTTTCGCAGGCGCGACGGTCGTGATCGCGCTCCTCGGCATGTTCCTGCTCGGGGTGAGCTTCCTCTACGGCCTGGCGATCGCAGCCTCGCTGGCTGTGCTGCTGGTGCTCGCCGCCTCGGTGACGCTGCTGCCGGCGCTGCTCGCGTTCTTCGGCCGGCGCGTGGGCTCCCCGGGCAAGCTGGCGCGTTTCTTCAGCCGCCGCCGGCGCCCGCGCAGGCGTGAGCGGCTCGGCTTCTGGACGCGGTGGATCGGCGTGATCCAGCGGCACCCGAAGGTCGCTGCGGCCGGGGCGGCGGCGTTCATGCTCCTGCTGGCCTCGCCCGCGCTGTCGCTGCGCCTGGGCTCGAGCGACGCGGGTAACGACCCGACCTCGTTCACGACCAGGAAGGCCTACGACCTGCTGGCGAAGGGCTTCGGCCCGGGCTTCAACGGCCCGCTCTCGCTGGTGGTGAAGCTGCCGAAGGCGAACGACACCGCCGTGCTGACGAAGCTCGCGGACGCGGTGGGCAAGACGCCGGACGTCGCGTCGGTCAACCCGCCGCGCCTGAGCCCGAGCGGCAAGGTCGCGACGATCGCCGCCTATCCCACGTCGTCGCCGGAGAGCAGCGCCACGAGCTCGCTCGTCAAGAACCTGCGCAACGACGTGATCCCGCCGGTCGAGACGGCAACGGGCGCCACTGTCTATGTCGGCGGCCCGACCGCGACGTTCATCGACTTCTCGAGCGTGCTGTCGGCCAAGCTGTGGCTCTTCATCGGCATCGTCGTATTCCTCTCGGCGCTGCTCCTGCTGGTCGTCTTCCGCTCGCTGCTGATCCCGCTGCAGGCGGCGGTGATGAACCTGCTCTCGATCGGCGCCTCGCTCGGCGTGGTCGTCGCGTGCTTCCAGTACGGCTGGCTCCCCGGCACAGCGTCGGGCCCGATCGATGCGTTCGTGCCGGTGCTGATGTTCGCGATCGTGTTCGGCCTGTCGATGGACTACGAGGTGTTCCTGGTCTCGCGCATCCACGAGGAGTGGACGCGCCAGCACGACGCGAGCGCCGCTGTGCGTGACGGGTTGATCGAGACAGGTCGCGTGATCACGGCGGCGGCGGCGGTCATGGTGGCGGTGTTCGGATCGTTCATCTTTGGTGGCGAGCGGGTGATCGAGCTCTTTGGGCTCGGGCTTGCCGGGGCGGTGTTCCTGGATGCGCTGGTGATCCGGTGCATCCTGTTGCCGGCCGTGCTGCATCTACTCGGGCCGAAGGCCTGGTACTTCCCGACGTGGCTCGACCGGCGGTTGCCGCGGCTCGCGTTGGAGCACGACGGGCCCGTGCCCGGGCCGCACGCAACGTCGCGGCCTGCCTTCGACGACGCCTGATCCGGTGCGAAGGCGCATTCCGCCTTGCTAGCCATCGACCGGGTCTGCCTTGTCTCGAAGAGCGTCTGGCGGCCCGGTGACGAGGGCCGAACCTCGAGCATATGAGCCTGCGCTATCCTTACTTCCGGCAGAGAGTAAGGAGGGCGGATGGATATCGCGGCTCGAGTGACCTCGAAGGGGCAAATCACGATCCCGAAATCAGTGCGCGATGCGTTGAGCCTGAACGAGGGAGATCACGTCGTCTTCCGGGTCGTCGAAGGGGAGCGCGCGATTCTGGCCCGTACGCCGGATCTTCTTGATCTCGCGGGGACCGTCGAGACGCCGGCCGACGTCAAGGGTCTCTCGTGGGAGGAGATCCGACGGCGTGCGTGGGCGGATCAGGCTCGCGGGTGAGGGCGTACGTCGACTCGAACATCCTGCTCCGTCACCTAACGGGCGATCCACCGGGCCAGGCGAAGCGAGCCACTGGCTTTCTTCGCGACTCCGAGGGCCTGATCCTCGTCGACGTCGTGATCGCCGAGGTCGTGTACGTCCTCGAGTCGGTCTACCGTGTTGAACGAGCACGTATTGCCGAGTTCATGCGCGCGATTCTCGCTTTTGAGCCGATGATCGTCGACAGCCCTGCTCGGGTTCTCCGCGCCCTCGAGCTCTACGACGAGCACCGGATCCACTTCGCCGAGTCGTATCTCGCTGCCTGCGCCGAGGTGACGGGCGTCGGCGTGGTGGCGTCGTTCGACCGCGACCTCGACCGCGTGACGACCATCCGCCGGCTCGAGCCCGGATCGGCCGAGGGAAGCTAGGTGCGTCGAGCCCGCCTGCGAGGCCTCAGCCGCTTCGCTGCCGCGGCTTGCGCCGGAGCATGACGGGCCGGTTCCCGGGCCGCATCCGACGCCTCGCCTTGCGTTCGACGATGCGTAGTCCGCTCAGCGTCCTACGTGACTACCGCCGTGCATCGAGCCGCCGCACCTCATACCGGGCGATCTGCTCGTCGTCGACGACCAGCGTCAGCTCGTCGATCCGGGCCTGCGCCACGAGCATCCGGTCGAAAGGATCGGTGTGGTGCCGCGGAAGCTCCGCGGCGGCGATCGCATGCTCGACCTCGATCGGCAGCTCGCGGAAGTCACTGTCCTCGATCCATGAGCGGATCTCCCCGGGCGCCTCGAGCTTGCCGGCGGCCCGCTTGACGGCGATCTCCCAGGCGGTTGCGGCGCTGACGTAGACCTCGTTCGACGCGTCGGAGATCGCCACCCGCGCCTTCCGTCCTAGCCGAGGATCGTCCCCGAGCCACCAGAGGAACGCGTGGGTGTCGAGCAGCAGGCGCAACTATTCGCCGAAGGCCTCGGTGAGCTCCGGCGGCGTCTCGTCGAAGCCATCGCCGATCGTGAGCTTGCCGGCGAGGAGCCCGGGCGTCCGCGCCCGTCCCGCCGGTTCGTAGGCAACGATCCGAGCCACGGGCTTGCCGTAGTTCTCGACGATGATCTCCTCACCGTCAGCCGCACGTTTCACGAGCCGCGAGAGGTTCGTTTTCGCCTCATGGATTCCGACGGACGTCGGTTTGGGCATCTGTGTCCTTTCTCGACCGGACTAAGTTAGTCCGATTAGAGTATGGGCGCGGCAAGCGGCCGTCAATCCGCCGCTCTGGCCATGCCCCGGCTTGCGCCGCACGAAGGGGACACCTACCTTGGGGACAGGCCCAACGGTGAAGGCAGGGCGATGCGGTGCGGCATGTGGTGACAAGCGGCAAGTGCTGGGCGGCGACACTGGTCGCGCTGATCGTTTTCAGCGCTCTCGCAGCACCGGCGGGAGCGACCGCGCCAACCGCGAGGTGCCGCGACGGGACGCTGAGCTACTCGCTCCACCATTCGGGCACGTGCTCCCATCATGGCGGCGTCGCCGCGTGGCTGGATGGAAGCTCGAGCGGGACGAAGGCGTCCTCCAGCGCGGCGACTTCGAGGGTCGCCGTCGGCGCCACGGTGCAGCTAGCCCCGCGCACGAAAGACTCCGGCTGCCGCCTCGGCCCGACCCCCGACCCGCGCTGCTCACCCGGCGCGTACTACACCGGCCTGACGAAGTCGGTGATCTGCTCGTCCACCTATCGCACCTCGACGGTGCGCAACGTCCCGGAGTCGGAGAAGCACGCCGTCGAGATCGAGTACGGCCTCGCACCCCGGTCGTACGGATCGACCCTCGAGATCGACCACATCGTCCCGCTCGACCTCGGCGGCTCGAACGCGATCGCGAACCTGTTCCCCGAACGAGCCGGAGCGGCGCCAGGATTCCACGTCAAGGATCGCCTCGAAGATCGTCTACCGAAGCTCGTATGTCAGGGCCACATGGTTCTCCGCACGGCCCAGCGGGCGATCGCGGGGGACTGGGAGACGCTGTATCGAACGGTCTTCGGGGTCGCGCCAGGCGTGTGACGCGCGGTCGGCACGATGTCCGGAGAGGCCGCGTCAGGCGAAGCGGGCAACGGCCTCTCGTCCGCGCTTGCTCGCGCTAGCGGCCCGCGGACTACACGGCAACAGGTGCGTCGTGCCCGAGTCGCTCGACGGCGACCCTCACAGGCTCGCAATCGAGCCCGATCGCAGCAGACGCAGCGCGGACGGCAGCAACGCCGATGTCAGTCGCCGCAACCGCGTCGGCGGCGTCGACAGCGAAGCTCACCGTGAGCGCTCCCGTGGTTCTGTCGAGGCTCGCTGCGGCCCCGGTCTTCCCGCGGGCCAGGCCGAGAGCCTCCGCGAAGCGCTCGAGATCATCAGCCGAGGCGGCAACCGAATCGGGCGTTTCGATGTCCAGGATCCACTCAGTCATCGCTTCGGATCGAACCCTCCTTGCCGGAGTCTCCGCATTGCCGCGTGATGCCAGTTCGTGTCGCTTGGCGTCCCGTGGAGCGTGACGATCGTCTTCCCGTCGGGACGGAACAACAGGATACTGCCGCGCCGCCGCTCCTCGACCCGCCAGCCCTGCTCGACAGCGCGCCGGACGAGCAAGGGCGGCAAGGCGGCGGAGAGCTACCGCCACGACGAAGAGGCCCTCCTGCGCCCGGATGTCGGCACGCAGGCGCAGTTCAAGAAGAAGAGCCGCCGAAGACCTACCGCTACGACTCCTCGCTCTCACCGGCGCTCGACTGGGACGGCCAGAACCCGGCGCGCGAGCTGGGGGAGTGGCTGATCGAGCGGATCGACGCGGCCTCGCGCCTCGAACCGCCGCATCTCTTCGCCGGCCCGCGCCGGTTCGGCGAGGTCGAGATCGCGGGGCTCCAGGATGCGGTCGCCCGGCTGAAAGCGCTCTCCGGGCCGTTCCTCGACTGGGCCGGTAAGGCCGAGCGGCTCTCGTTCGATGTGCCGACGCTGCCGCTCTTCGTTCACGAGCGGCTCTCGACGAAGGCGATCCTCGAGACGCTTTCGGGCCACGAGCGCGACCGGCAGATGGAGCTCCAGCTCTTCGCGGACCCCCAGCTGCCGCTCCACCAGCAGCTCGACGCACGAGGGCCTGGGTTCGACGACTTCTGCGCCGCTCGCAAGGCGCTGATAGCGGCGGCTCTGAACGACATGCTCCGTCTCTCCGTCGACGCTCTAACCGAGGAGCCACTCGCTGCCGACGACGTGCCCGAGCCTGAGATCGGGGCGTGGGCTGAGGATGCCGGTGGGATCCCTGGCGTCTAGGAGCGTCAGAGATGTCCGCTATGCCGCGATGAGCCGAATCCCGGGGATCCGACTGAATCCTCGCTGATCCCGTGTGGCGACAGCGGCGTCGTGGACGAGCGCCGTACACGCGATCCAGAAGTCGTTGGCGGGCACCGCGAGTCCGTCAGCGGCGAGCTCGGCGCCGAGTTCGGCGTGGAGACGGGCGATCTCCCCGGTGATCGGCAGCGCCTCGAAGCGCTCTAGCAGCCGCTCGACTGTGCGCCGGCGCCGCATCCGGACAGGCGAGCGGGCGCGGAAGGCGCCGAAGAGCAGCTCGCTGACGCTCACCACGCTGATCGCTCCCGCTTCGCCGAAAGCCTCCGGATCGACCTCGCCCCGCTCCATCGGGACGAGCACGCTCGTGTCGATCAGGACTCGTCCCACGGATCCTCGAACGTGGCCGGCCCGGCGCGACGTCGCGCCTCCTCGACATCGCGCTCAAAATCGTCGTCGAAGGGCTCCAGCGTCGCCAGAAACGACTTGAGCTCCGCCATCGGAACCCACTGCCGCTTCTTCGGCGCCGGCGAGATCAGGGCGACGGGTGCGCCGTTCCGAGTTACCTCGATCTCCTCGCCGGCCAGCACCCTGGTCAGCACCTCCGAGAACGAGCGAGATGCTTCGGTTGCCGTCATTCGAGTCATAACTCGAACATATCAGATATCTCTGATTCCACTGGCTGCTTCGCCGCCGTAAGAACGAGCCGTCCGCAAGCTGATAATCCGCTCATGCAGCAGAGCGATGGTCATGTCCTCTTTTCGCCGTCTGATCTGAACGGCTTCCTGGCCTGCGAGCATCTGACGGCGCTCGAGCTCGCCGGGACGCCGAAGCCCGAGGTCGAGGATCCGCAGCTCGAGATCGTCCGGCGCAAGGGCGAGGAGCACGAACGCGTACACTCGATGAGCTCGAAGCCGCCGGCAAGGAGATCCGCGAGATCGCGTTCGACGGCGACTGGAACGCCGCTGCCGCCGCGACCGAGCAGGCAATGCGAGACGGGGTCGATGTCGTCTACCAGGGCGTCCTCGTCGACGGCGGCTGGCGGGGCATCGCCGACTTCCTCATGCGCGTCGAGAGGCCGTCCGCCCTCGGCGACTGGAGCTACGAGGCGCTCGACACGAAGCTCGCGCGCAACGCGAAGCCGGCCTACATCCTCCAGCTCTGCTTCTACGACGAGCAGCTCGGCGCGATCCAGGGCCTCGCGCCGGAGCACATCCACGTGCTGCTCGGCTCGGGCGAGCAGCAGACCTTCCGGCCGCAGGAGTTCGGCGCCTACTACCGGCGCGTGCGCTCGCGGCTCGAGGAGTTCGTCGCGCAGCCGGCGCGAACCGACGCCGTAGCCGTGCGACCACTGCGGGTCTGCGACTTCAAGCCGCTCTGCGATGCCTAGTGGGACGAGGTCGACCACCTCTGTCGCGTCGCCGGATGCGGCGGCGTCAGATCGAGAAGCTCGCTGGCGGCCGGGATCACGACCCTCGCCGGCCCTCGGCGACGGCGCCCGAGCGAGCGCCGGCCGGGATCTCGGCGGAGACGTTCGCGAAGCTGCGCGGACAGGCCGCGCTGCAGCTCAACGCGCGCGAGACCGGCGAGCGACAGCTTCGAGCTCCTCCCGCACGCAGGCTGGCACCGGGTTCGCGCTCCTGCCCGAGCCGTCCGCCGGCGACCTCTTCTTCGACTTCGAGGGCAACCCGTTCTGGGACAAGGACGGCAGCCTCGAGTACCTCTGGGGGATCCTCGACACCGAGCGCAACTTCACGCCGCTCTGCGCCGAGGACCACGACAGCGAGCGGCTGGCGCTCGAGCAGTTCGTCGACCTCGTGCACGAGCGCCTGCGCGAGCACCCCGACATGCACGTCTACCACTACGCCGCCTACGAGATCACCGCGCTCAAGCGGCTGATGGGCCGCTACGGCACGCGCGAGGACGAGCTCGACGACCTGCTGCGCCGCGGCGTCTTCGTCGACCTGCTCGCGGTCGTCCGCAACGGCATCCGCGCCTCGCGGCCCGGCTACGGGCTCAAGGAGATGGAGACCTTCCTCGACTTCCACCGCGAGGCCGAGGTGAAGGACGGCGGCACCTCGATCGTCGTCTTCGAGGACTGGATGCAGACGCGCGACCGCGGCGCTGCTCGACCAGATCGACGCCTACAACGAGGAGGACTGCATCGCGACGCTGCTCCTGCGCGACTGGCTGCTCGAGCGCAAGCGCCGAGGCGCTCGAGCGGTTCGGGCCGTTCCCACGCTCGTACCCGAGGAGCCGAAGCTCGCCTCCGAGCCGGCGATCGCGCGCGATGCGTTGCAGCAAGCGCTCTTCGCTGCGGGCCACGAAACCGCCGGCGCACCTGCTCGACTACCACCGACCGCGAGCACAAGCCCGTCTGGTGGGCGTTCTTCGACCGGTCGAGAAGACGCCCGAGGAGCTCCTCGAGGACGCCGAGTCGATCGGCGGGCTCGAGCCTGTCGGCGAGCCCGAGCAGATCGAAGCGGTCGAAGGCCTGGACGTTCACCTTCCCGGCGCAGGAGCACAAGCTCCGCGCCGGCCAGGACGTCCTCGACCCGGCGACCGGCAAGGGTCGCCGGCGAGATCCTCGAGCTCGACCGCGACGAGCGCCGGCTCGCGCTCAAGCGCGGCCCGAGTCTCGACGACGGTCGCGCTGCCGCTCGCGCTCATCCCCGGCGGGCCGTACTTCACGGACGACCAGGAGGACGCACTCGCGCGCCTCGGCCGCTCGCTCCTCGCGGGCGACCACCGCTACCCGGCGCTCGAGTCGATCCTCGACCGCGTCCCGTTCCAGCGCGCGATCCAGACGACCGACCTCGACGAGATGAAGGAGCTCGTCGCCTCACTCGACGGCCGCCACCTCGTGATCCAGGGCCCGCCCGGCTCGGGCAAGACGTGGACCTCCGGGCGGCTGATCGCCGACCTGATCTCGCGCCGGCAAGCGCGTCGGCGTCGCCTCGACGAGCCACAAGGCGATCCACAAGCTCCTCGAGCGAGGTCGAGGCCGCGCGCCGAGCTCGGGCTCGACTTCGTCGGGCTGAAGAAGGCGAGCGGCGGCAACCCCGAGTCGGAGTTCGACGAGCGACCACTTCACGAGCGTCACCGAGCTCGGACGACTGCGCCGGGTGTCGACGTGACCGGCGGCACCGCCTGGCTCTTCGCCCGCGAGGACCACGACTCGACGCTCGACTACCTCTTCATCGACGAGGCCGGCCAGGTCTCGCTCGCCGACGCGCTCGCGATGGGCACGTGCGCCCGCAACGTCGTCCTCGTCGGCGACCCGCAGCAGCTCGCCCAGGTGATCCAGGGCACGCACCCGGACGGAACCGACGCCTCGGTGCTGACGTAGCTGCTCGGCGAGGCCGAGACGATCCCGCCCGACCGCGGCCTCTTCCTCGAGCGCACCTTCCGGCTGCACCCCGACGTCTGCGGCTACATCTCGGAGGAGTTCTACGAGGGGCGGCTGCGGCCCGACTCGCGAACCGCCGAGCGCTCGACCCCGCTCGGCACCGGGCTGCGCTTCGTCCAGGTCGAGCACGCAGGCAACCGGCAGGAGTCGGAAGAGGAGGTCGAGGCCGTCCGTGCTCTCGTCGGAGAGCTGCGCGGCGGCGGGGGTCGCCCGTGAGGAGATCAAGGTCGTCGCGCCTTACAACGCCCAGGTCAACCTGCTCCGCGAGGCGCTGCCGGGCGATGTCGCCGTCGGCACGGTCGACAAGTTCCAGGGGCAGGAGGCCGACGTCGTCATCTACTCGATGGCGAGCTCGAGCGGGGAGGACGTGCCGCGCAGCCTCGAGTTCCTGCTCTCGCGCAACCGCCTGAACGTCGCGATCTCGCGCGCCCGCTGCCTCGCCTACCTCGTCGCGAGCCCGCGGCTGCTCGAGGTGAGCGCCCGCACGATCCCGCAGATGCGGCTCGCCAACGCGCTCTGCCGCTTCGTCGAGCTCGCGGCGCCCTTGTCCTGAAGAGCGTCTGGCGCGCGCCGCGGGCTCGTCCTAACCTTCTTCGATTACATCACTTCGGAGAACTGACGTAAGATGAGTGCGGTGAAACGGCTCCAGATCATGATCGAGGAGGAGCTCGACACCGAGCTCGGCCGCCAGGCAGCGCGGGAGGGCGTGTCGAAGGCCGCGTTGATCAGGCGGTATGTTCGAGAGCGCCTCGATGCGCCTGCTTCCGGCCGGCGGGACTCGATCTGGGAGATCGTCGGGATGGTCGAAAGCGGCAGTCCCGACGATTCGCTGCGCGTGAACGAGATCGTCTACGGCAAGCTCGGACGCCCGTGATCTTCGTCGACTCGTCGTTCTGGATCGGCGTCGCCGATCGCAGCGACGACCGGCACGGGCAGGCGGTCGAGCTCCTCGCCGCCCGTGAGCGCGACCGGTTCGTCACCACGAACCACGTCGTGGGCGAGACGTGGACATTTCTTCGGGCCCGGCACGGCCACGGTGCCGCACTGGCCTTCAAGGGGCGGGTCGAGAACGCCCGCGACGTGGAGGTCACGTTCGTCACCCCGGAGCTCGAGCTTGGCGCATGGGCGTGGCTGCGGCAGCACGACGAGCGCTCGTACTCCTTCGTGGACGCGACGAGCTTCGCCCTGATGAGGCACAGGCGCATCGCGGAGGCACTTGCCTTCGACGGGGACTTCGCGGCGGCAGGTTTCGTCGAGGCTCGAGCGTGAGCCACGCGCTGCGCTCGTGTGGGGCCGAATGCGCGGCCGCAAACCTACGGCGTAAGTTTTGTAATAGACTTTGGAGATGGCGCGGAAAGCCGAGAAGCCGGGCAAGGGTGCGCCGTTCAGTGTTCGCTTCGCCGCCGCGACCGATCTCGCCGTCGAGCACGAGGCGCGGCGCGTGAAGCGTTCGAAAAGCGCGATCGTCGAGTCGCTTGCCGAAGAGGCGATGCGGACTCGGCGCTTTTCCGGGATTGCCTTTCGCGGCGAGGATGCCGGTCGCAGGCCCTGGGTGATCGGAAGCGGGCTAGACGTGTGGGAGATCTGCCAGATGGCCGACGAGTTCCCGTCCGTGGACGAGCTCGTCTCCGACACCCAACTGAGCCAGCGGCAGGTCGGTCTGGCGCTCGCGTATCGCGAGCAGTATCCGGAAGAGATCGGCGAGGCGATCGCCGAGAACACACGGACACCCGAAGAGTGGGGGGTGCTCTATCCCTTCGTGCGCAGCCGAGCCGCAGCGTCGTAGCTTGCGACTCCTGCTCGACGCCGACCTTTCGGTCAAGCGGATCGGCCCTTTGCTCTCGAGGCGCGGGCATGACGTGCGCGGGGTCGGGGCAGAGCCCGATCTGGACGGGCTCGACGACGATTCGGTGCTGGAGCTCGCAGCGGCCGATCGCCGGATTCTCGTCACGCGCAACGCTCGCGACTTCGCCCCCGTGTGCCGGCTCTGGGCGGAAGCCGCGCGCGAGCACTCGGGTGTGATCCTGGTCTGGTCGCTCTCGCACCACGAGTTCTCGGCAATCGCAGCCGGAGTGCACGCATGGCTCGTCGCCATCCCGGAGGCCGACGACTGGCGCGGGCTCTCGGTCGGTATTTGATCGTGAATCAGGGCCGGCCCGCGCGACCTGAGCCCGGCTGCATCTACGCGCGGCGCAACAACGAGCGCCGCACGCTCGGGCGGGCGCCGGGCTAGCTCGCCTGCGACTGCGCAGTGCGCACGCCGAGATACAGCGCGCCAATATCGGGATGCTCGAGCACCTCTTGACCCGAGCCGCAGAGCCGTACCTGGCCGTTCTCCAGCACCACACCCTGAGTGCTCAGCTTCAACCCGGCGCGCGCGTTCTGCTCGACGAGCAGGATCGTCCGCCCCTGCTCGTTCATGAGCCTCACCGTGTCGAACACGGCGCGGCGGGTGCGCGGGTCGAGGCCCATCGAGGGCTCGTCGAGGACGATCAGCTTCGGGTCGAGCATCAGGCTGCGTGCGAACTCGATCAGACGGCGCTGGCCGCCCGAGAGGCTGCCCGCTTTCTCGCGAGCGCGGTCGCGGACGATGGGGAAGAGCTCCTCGATCTCGCCGAGGCGGCGGCGGGTGAGCTCCTTGTCGCGCAGCGTGAAGGCGCCGATCTCGACGTTCTCGCGCACGGTCATCTCGGGGAAGAGGCTGTGGTCCTGCGGCACCTGCACGATCCCGAGCGCCAGGATCTGACGCGGGCGCATCCCGACCAGGTCGCGGCCGTTGAAGCGGATCGCGCCGCGGCGGGCGCGCAGCGTGCCGCTCACCGTCGCGAGCAGGGTCGACTTGCCGGCGCCGTTCGGGCCCACGACACACGTGATGCCGCCCTCGGGCACGTCGAACGCCACTCCCTTGAGGACGTCGCCGCCGCCGTATCCGGCGATCGATCGCGTCGACTGAACGGGGTGCCCCGGGCGGCCCCCAGCGACCGCCCGGGTGAGCGTGCTCGGCTCAGGCGCGTTGGGGCGAGCGCAGCAACGCCACCGAGGCAGCGACGAGCCAGACCAGCAGCGCCAGGATCGGGAAGAACAGGAACGACGCCAGCAGGATCACGGACGCGACGAGCCCCAGAGCCGCGATCTTGCGGCCGAAGACCCCGGCGCCGCGGGCCTGAACGCTCAGGCAGACGACGCACAGCGCGGCAGCGAGCATGCCTGCGATCGACACCATGGTGAAGCCTGACGTGTCCGAGAATCGGAGCAGGTCGGCGCCCGGCACCGGCAACGAGTTGGTGAGGCTCGCGCCCGCAACGGCCGCCATCAGCACACCGCCCCCTGCGATGCACGCAGCCGCGACACCCGCGGCGAGGAGCGGGAGCGGGTTCACGACCGCTGGGCGAGACGCCTCGACGATGCGCGTCCACACGACGGACACGAACGAGACGAAGCTCAGCGCAGCGAGGACGAGAAAGACGCCGGTGAGCACGTGGCCGAGCTGATTGCCGTGGCCGGTGTACGACGCGATCCACTTCGCGTCCGAGGCCTTGTCCGACGGGGGGCTGCTGGCAACGATGCCCGCGATGAAGAAGACGACGAACGCGATCCCCGAAAGCGGCGCCCAGCGGGCCTGGCGGGCCGGGATCGCCGAGTCCATCAAGTCGTGCAGATCGACGGTGGTTGCGGATGACATGCGGACTGGCTCCTTTGGCGGGCCGGCGCGATGCCGGCGGTGGCTTGGTCGGGATCAAGCCTCGCGCCGTGCCGTCCGCCTGTCGTCGGCAGGGCGAACGACTTCTCGTGGCCGCGAGGACGATTTCGACTCATCCCAGCGGACGATGGTCAACCGGCCTCGAGCGTTGTAGCGTGAGTCGCGTGACCCTTGTTGCCGGCTTGCACGGCCGTGTCTCGCGGGCGACGCCGGCCACGCTCGACCTTGCCGCGTCGGCCGTCCTCACCACAGGCGCGCTCGTCGACGTGGCGCTGCTCCACCGGTGGGTCGAGGTCGGGGCGGTACTCGCCGTCATCTGCACGGGCTCGGTCGCGTGGCGCCGCCGTGCCCCTGCGGCGGCTGCCTTCGCAGCGATGAGCTCGCTGCTCGCCTACGGGCTCCTCACCGGCGACCCGCAGCTCACCTTCGAGCCCTTCGCGATCGCGCTCGTCTTCTACATGCTCGGCCGCCACGCGCCCAGGAGCCGCGAACGAGCCGTCGCGGGCGTGTTGCTCGCCTACGCGCTCGCCGCCCTCGCGCTCATGTTCTGGCGCTCGGGCGGAAACGTCCCGGCGCAGGCGGCCGGCGGCTTCCTCGTCTTCGCGCTCGTCCCCTGGGCGCTCGGGAAGCTTGTCGCACGGCACGAAGCCCTCGGAACGGCGCTCTTCGAGACAAACGCACGCCTGCGAGACGGCCAGGATCTGCGAGCGGCACAGGCGGCAAACGAGGAGCGCCACCGGATGGCGCGCGAGCTGCACGACGTGATCGCCCACTGCGTGAGCGTCATGGTGATCCAGGCCTCCGCCGCGAGGATCGTCCTCGGCGAGGACCTCGACGGGGCCCGTACGGCGCTCCGCGCCGTCGAGAGCTCCGGTCGAGAGGCGCTCGCCGATCTGCGCCGCATCGTCGGCACCAGGCGCCGGGACGGCTACGAGCTCACCGACGGGCCGCTTCGCCTCTCGCAGCTCGGGACGCTGGCCGAGCGGGCGCGAGAGGTGGGCGTGCCGACCCGCGTTCGGATCAGTAGCCCGCTCCCGGCGCTACCGGCCGGGCTCGAGCTCGCCCTCTTCCGCGTCGTCCAGGAGGCGCTCACCAACGTGGTCAAGCACGCAAACGGCGCCGCCGCCGACATCGAGCTCGGTGTCGTGGACGGAGACGCCGTCGAGGTCGTCGTCACCGACTCGGGGGCCGCAGCCCCCGGCACGGAGCTCCCGGAGTCGGGTCACGGGCTCGTGGGAATGCGCGAACGCGTCGCCCTCCACGGCGGCCGGCTGACAGCCGGCCCGCTTCCCGGCGGCGGCTGGGCGGTGCGCGCCAGCCTGCCTCTGACCGAGAAGGGGCCGATGCCGGTCAGTGACTCCGACGGCGAGGCGGTCGAGGCGACACCGCCGAGAGTGGGGCTTGGACGCACGCTCGACCCCGCTCTGGCCGCCGCCTGGCTCGTGGTGCTCGAGACCGAGGCGCTGACGAGCAGCCACCGGCACGGATCGCTTGCGCTCAACGTCACGCTCGTCGGGGCGGCAGCGATCGCAGGGCTCTGGCGCCGGCGATGGCCGCTCGCCTTTCTCGTCGCGGTCGGCCTGCTCACGATCCCGCTCACCCACGGCCTCACTTCGCGGGACTACAGCACGGTCACCGGCCTCTACACCGTTGTCGTTCCGATCTATGCCGTGGCAGGCTGGGAGGAGCGGGGAAGAGCAATCGTCGGGCTCGCGCTCTGGTCAGTCGGCGCGACCGCCATCGGCCTCTTCGAACATGCCGCGTTAGGCGGGCTGACCGGGCCGCTCGTCGCCGCCGGAGCCACCTGGACTGTCGGTCGCGTGATCCGCTCGCACCGCGAGCTCGCAGCCCAGCTTCGCGAGAGCGCCGCCCGCCTGGCCGCGGAGCGAGACGATCGCGCGAGGCTCGCCGCCGTCGCCGAGCGGATCCGCATCGCCCGCGATCTCCACGGCCTCGTCGCTCAGGACGTGGTCGCGATGGTCGTGCAGGCCGAGGCCGCCCACGATCGGCTCGACCGTGACGCCGACGCCGCCAGGGAGGCGCTCGAGGCGATCGAGGCGACCGGCCGGCGCGCCCTCGCCCAGGTGCGGCTCATCCTCGGCGTCCTTCGCACACACGACGACGGCCGGGTGCGTGAGCCACAGCCGGGCCTCGGGCAGATCCACGCGCTCGTCGAGCGCGCCCGCGAGGCAGGGCAGATCGTCGAGCTGAGCATCGAAGGGGAGCCCGGCGCTGTCTTCGCGGGGGTCGACCTGACGACCTACAGGATCCTGGAGGACGTTCTCAGCAGCGCGGCCGAGCGCCGCGGAGGAGCCGTCGCGATCGCGCTGCGCTTCGGCGAGGAGAGCCTCGAGCTCGACCTCAGCGCACCCGGCCTCGACCCGCGCGCCTGGCCGACACAGGCCATGTCCGACAGGGTCAAGCTCTGCAACGGCGAGGTCGGTGCCGTTGCCGGCGACACGAGCGGCGCCCGCCTCGTCGTCCGCCTGCCGCGCGCCGCCCAGGGAGCCTTCGCGTGAGCATCCGTGTCGTGGTCGCCGACGACCAGGAGCTGGTCCGGGCCGGGTTTCGCATGATCCTCGGCGCGCAGCCTGACATCGAGGTGGTGGGCGAGGCGGGCGACGGGCTCGAAGCCGTGAGCCTCGCGGAGTCGGAGCGCCCTGACGTCGTCCTGATGGACATCCGCATGCCGGAGCTCGACGGGATCGAGGCGACGCGGCGGATCGTCGCCCAGGTGCACGAGCCCCCGACGCGCGTTCTCATGCTCACGACGTTCGACCTGGACGAGTACGTCTACGACGCGCTCCGGGCGGGGGCGAGCGGCTTCCTGCTCAAGGACGTGCCGCCCGACCAGCTCGCCACGGCCGTGCGGATGATCCGAAGCGGCGACACGCTGCTTGCACCGTCGATCACCCGGCGCCTGATCGAGGAGTTCACGAGCCCCCGGCCGAGCATCGAGCCGCCGCGCGGCGTCGAGGAGCTGAGCCCGCGAGAGCACGAGGTCTTCGAGCTCCTCGCCCGCGGGCTCTCGAACCGCGAGATCGCGGAGCGGCTCTTCGTCAGCGAGACGACGGTGAAGACCCACGTGGCGCGCGTCTTGGGAAAGCTCGGTGTGCGTGACCGGGTGCAGGCCGTCGTGCTCGCCTACGAGGCGGGCATTGTCACTCCGGCGGGGCGGGCCGGCGCGTAGAGAGATACCAGCGCGTCACCGCCTCGTTGAAGCGCGTCGTGTCGAAGACGATCCAGGCGCAGAGCGCCGCGAGCGGGAGCTCGGCGACCGCCGCTTCGACGATCGCGACCACCTGCTCGTCGCGCGAGGTCGCGGTGACGGTGTCGAACCACGCGTCGCAGAGGAGCATCGTCCCGGTCAGCGTCGCGAGCACCTGGAGCCACGGCGATCTACGCAGGGCGGCCGCGGCCGTGGCAGCGAAGGCACAGGCGAGCGCGACATCGAAGCCGACCCACGCGACGTCGTAGTGACGCGTGACATGCCGCGTCGGGAGCGAGAACGTCAGCCACAGCGTCCACGGGACCAGGAACACGGCCATCAGGGCGAACGCCCAGGCAAGCCACCGCGGCAGGTACTGAGCCTGATCCGGTGTCAGAGGCTCCTGAGCCATGATGTAGCGTATTCGTCAGCTGGCCGCTTGCTCGGCGGCACTACTCCGCCGGGTGGGTGACGTGGAAAACCCCGATGCGGCGGCCGTTCGAGACGGTGTCAATTGACTCAAGAACCGACACACGGTTACCGAGGTATGCGATCACGGATGTTGAGGCTCGAACGCCACCCACTCGGGCTTCGCCTGTACGTGTTCGGCGCGCGAGCGCACGAGTGGCACCTGGGCGTGCTCGTGATCGTCGGCTTCGCGGCGGCGGCGCTCGCCGGGCTCGTCCGGCCGTCGACCGGGGTCGTCGCCTTCATCCTCGGGCTCTGGCTGATCGTCAAGGACTGGCCCGATCTGACGGGCAGCGGCCGTGACACGGCCGGCTGGCGGCTCGGGATGCACCGGCGGCCGCTGCCGCTTCGGCCCTGGCGCTTCCTCGACGACGTGCCGACGATGGCCGCCGTCGCGACCGCCGCGGTGGGGATCGTCGACCTCGTCTCCGCCGTGACGCCGAACGTGTCCTGGCGCGGGCGGGTGCTCGTCCACGTCGAGCCGGTCGCGCTGATGAAGAACGCGCACGCCCTCGCCGTGCCGACGTCGATCGCGCTCGTCCTGACGGCCTACTACCTCTACCGCAAGCGGGCGCGCGCGCTCGTCGTCGCGATCGCGCTGATGCTCGCGCTCACCATCTTCGACCTCGTCAAGGGCCTCGACTTCGACGGCGCCGTGCTCACGCTCGGCTGCGCGGTGCTGCTCTGGCTGAGCCGCGCGTCGTTCACGGCGCGCCACCAGCCCGGCACGCTGCGCTCCGCCGTCCTGCGCGTCCCGCTGATCATCGGCGCCGCCTTCGCCGTCTCGCTCGCCGTCGTCGGTCTGGCAGCGCCGTCGGCCGTGAGCGCGAACGCGATCGTCCGGGAGACATTCGACCTGCTGCTCTGGCAGCCCGGGCCGTTCGGGTTCAAGGACGAGCTCGCGAAGACCGGGCTCGCGGTCGAGCTCATCTCGGGGCTCGCGCTGCTGACGATCGCCTACGTGATCTTCCGGCCGCTCGCCGCCCCGCGCGACCTGCCCGACGCCGAGCTGCGCCACGCCGCCGCCGACCTCGTGCGCCGCCACGGCAGCGACACGCTGTCCTTCTTCAAGCTCCGCGCGCGACAAGCACTACCTCTTCGACCCGACCGGCAAGGCCTTCGCCGCCTACCGCGTCGAGAGCGGCGTGATGATGATCTCCGGCGATCCCGTCGGCGACCCACCGGCGGTCGCGGAGCTCGTGAAGAACATCGTCGAGCTTCGCCGAGGCGCGCTCGCTGCGGATCGCTGCGCTCGGGGTGAGCCCGGCCGGCCGGGCGCTCTTCGAGCTGGCCGGGCTCCGCGCGCTCTACATGGGCGACGAGGCGATCATCGAGACGGGAAGCTTCTCGACCGAGGGCCGGGCGATCCGCAAGGTGCGCCAGTCGGTCACCCGTCTCGAGAAGGCCGGGCTACCGGGCGGAGCTCGCCGAGCTCGGCTCCCTCGACGAGGGCGTGCTGTGCGGGCTCGAGAGGATCGCCGAGTCGTGGCGGCAAGGCGCTCCGGAGCGCGGCTTCAGCATGGCGATGGACTCGCTCCGCAACCCGCACGGCGGCGAGACGCTCGTCCTCCGCGCCCTCGACGAGGACGGCGAGCTCGGCCGGGTTCCTGCAGTTCGTCCCGACCTACGGGCGGAGCGCCGTCTCGCTCTCGCTCATGCGCGCGGTGCCACGACACGCCCAACGGGCTCACCGAGTTCATGGTCGTGAAGGCGATCGAGCGGCTGCGCGACCGGAACGTGGCGGAGGTCTCGCTCAACTTCGCCGCCTTCGCCAGGCTCTTCCGCGAGCCCGAGGGGCTGCTCGAGCGGATCGCCGGGCGCGTGGTCGCTCTCGGCGACACCTGGTTCCAGATCGAGCGGCTCTACCGCTTCAACGCCAAGTTCTTCCCGCGCTGGGAGCCGCGCTACTTCATGTACGAGCGCCGCTTCGGGCTCCCGCGGGCCGGCATCGCCGCCCTCTGGCTCGAAGGCCAGCTCCCGCGGCCGACGCTGCTGCCCGGCGGGCCGGTCGAGAAGATCGCGTCTTAGAGCTCATTGCAGAACGACACAAGGCTTCGTTTTGCAATGAGGTCTTAGGAGATCGTTGCGGCCGAGCGCCGCAGCTGGGCGACGAGCCCGAACGACACAGCCCCGACGAGAGCGAGCAGGCCGAGCAGCGCCGCGTCCGATCCGGGCCAGTGGAGGTGCGCACCCTCGCCGGCCCAGAAGACGCCGTAGGCGGTCAGCATGATCCCGACCGCGAACTTGAGCGCGTTCTCGGGCACCTGCGTCAGCGGCGAGCGCAGCACGACGCCGAGCCCGACGACGACCACGAGCGCGATGACGGCCCCGAGCGAGGCGAGCAGGATCCGGCCCTGACCGCTGCCGAAGGTGACGACGATCACCGCCACCTCGAGCCCTTCCAGGAAGACGCCCTGGAACGAGAGGCTGAAGCCGGGCCAGTCGAGGCCGCCGCGGAGCAGGGGAGCGGCAGCCGCCGCCTCGGCGCGGGTCTCGGCGAAGATCTTCCCCTCGTCGTGGAGCGCCTTGCGCCCGCTCGCGCGCAGGATCGCCTTGCGCAGCCACTGCAGGCCGACGACCAGGAGCAACAGGCCGATCACGAGCCGGAACGCGTCGAGCGGCACCCGCCTCAGCACCGGATAGAAGGCGCCGACGAGGACGGCGAGTACGAGGGTGGCGGCGGCGGCGCCGGTCAGCGACGAGCGCCAGCCGCGCACGATCCCGGCCGCGAGGACGATCGTGAGCGCCTCGACCATCTCGACACCGCTAGCGAGGAACGTCGAGGCAAGCAGGATCGCGGTGTTCACGATCCAGGTTGTACCGGCGCGGAACTAACGGGGCGTCGACCTGGCGAGCAGGAGCGCCAGCGTCGGGCACGCCGCAGCGGCGCGGCGCGCGTGCTGGAGGAGCTCGCGCGGAACCGGCTCGCCGTCGACGATCGGGTAGCCCCAGTCGTCGAGGCTGACCCGCTCGGGGAGGAGCTCGGCGCAGAGCCCGTGGGCCTTGCAGTCGATCGGGTTCACCCGTAGCTGGGTCATGCGCGGGCTCCCACCGGAAGCACCGGCCGGCCGTGGCCGTTGCAGTGGCCGCGGAGATGCGCGTCGAGCTCGTGCGAAAAAGCCTCGAGCCCGGAGGCGACGAAGCGCGCCGTCCCGTCGGGATGGCGGCACGCGCCGCGCCCCTGCACCTGCTCGAGCCAGCGCTGCAACCTCGGCGGCGCGACGGAGCCTCTTTGCGGCCGGGCGAGCTGCTCGAGCGCCCCCGCGATCGCATCCAGGCCGAAGACGCACGGGCCGCACTGTCCGGCGCTCTCGCCGGCGAGGTAGCGGGTGACGCGCGCCGTCTCGACGAGCCCGCAGGCCGACGAGGGCAGGACGTAGATGGCGCCCGCGCCGAGTGACGCTCCGTGCTCGCGGAGGCTCGACTCGGCGAGCCGAAGCTCGCGCGCGTCCTCGGCCGCGATCCAGGAGCCGAAGTAGCCGCCGACCAGGAAAGCCTGCGGCTCGCCCTTCACACCGCCCGTCTCTGCGAGCAGCGAGCGCAGCGAGGCGCCGTGGGTGACCTCGTACACGCCGGGATGGCCGACTGCGCCCGAGACGGTCAGGAGAGCGCTGCCCGGCTCGTCGTGGGTGCCGACCTCGCGGAACCACTCGGCGCCGTGCCGGGCGATCAGGCCGATGTGGGCCATCGTCTCGACGTTCTGGACGAGGGTCGGCGCGCCCCCGACGCCGCGCTCGAACGGCAGCGGCGGCTTGAACGTCGGCACCGCGCCGCGGCCGTTGAGGAGGTTGACGACCGCGGTCTCCTCGCCCGAGACGAACCCGCCCGGCGAGGCGACGACGGTGAGATCGACCTTGCCGTCGAGGCTCCGCTTCGCGCGGATCTCGATCGCGCGCTCGAGGATCGCCTGCTCGGCGTCGGCGTCCGGCCCGACGACGACGATCGCCTGCCGTGCGCCGATCGCCTGGGCCGCGGCGACGGCGCCGTCGAGGACGAGGTGGGGGAGATGGCGGAGCAGCAGCTTGTCCTTGCCGCTCACCGGCTCGGCCTCGGTGCCGTTGACGACCACGACCGGGCGACCCCGCTGGCCGGCGACCGCCCGGAGCTTGCGTCCTGTCGGATAGCCGGCGCCGCCGCGTCCGCGAAGGCCGCTCGCCTCGAGCTCCCCGATCAGGTCGAGGTCGGCGAGGGGGCCGTGGAGGCGGAGGTGCTCGTCGAGCGGCAGCGGGCGGTCGGCGCGCAGGCCGGCCAGGAGACGAGGCAGCCCCGAGGGCGCGAGGCCTGGGCTCGTCCAGGGATCCATCGCGACGGCGGCGCTCATGCGCGCACTCCCGTGACGGTCCCGGTGACGGCGTTTGTGGTGCCGTCGACGCTTAGATGCAGAGAGAGGTTGTAGGTGCCGCCCGAGCTCGAGGTGACCTGTGCCGAGACGTCGGTGCCGTTGAGCCCGACGATGCTTCCTTCGAAGACCGACGACGAGCCCTTCGCAGCGAACGCGACGCCGCTGGAGGTCATCGTGACGCCGCCGTCGTCGGTCGGGAAGCCGCGCAGCGCAAGCCGGAGGGTGCCGTGGAGGCCGCCGCGCACCGCGGTGTCGATCCGCAACGTGACGAGCCCTTGCGCGTCGGACGCGGACTCGGTCAGCGCGCCGCTCAACCTGCCCGTGAACGACGTCGGGATCGTGGGGGAGACGACGACGGTCTTCTTCACGGTCGTCGAGACCTTGCTCGACCGGCTTGCGAGCAGCACGGCCGGCGTGCCCGCTTTCGCGGCCCAGCCGTGCTGCGCCGGGCCGGACTGGTACCAGAGGAAGATCGCGACGGGGATCAGGAGCGTCGCCCCGGCGAGCATGCCGCGGACAGCCACGTCGCCCGGCCCGTTCAGGAGCCGGGCGAAGACCGAGAGCAGCACGGCACCCACGCAGGTGAACGCGAGCACCGGCAGCCAGCTCGTGCGCGAGTCGCTTCCCGTTCCGAGCGAATGCACGAGGGCGAGCGGCCAGGAGGCGTAGGCGAGCCAGTGCGTGAGCCGCCAGACGCGGTAGCCGAGCCGCACGCGGAGGAGGCTCGTGACCACGACCGCCAGGAGCAGATCGCACGAGAGCGCGCCGAGCCCGAGCCAGATCGGCCTGTACGAGGAGATGAACGGGATGAACGCGTCCTGCAGGTGGATCGGTGCGTAGGCGTCGAGGAGCGTCGTCACGACGTGGATGGCGAGGAACGCGACGGCGAGGAGCGTCACGTTCCGGTGCAGGCCCGAGACGAGGAAGCGGGGCAGGCGCGAGGTGCGCCAGCGCACGGTCGTGAGCACGCCCAGGCAGACCGACGCGGTCAGGAGGACCAGCGTGACGACGCCCGAGCCGCGGGTCAGGAACCAGTAGGCGCTGGCCGAACCGAGGAGGGTCATGCCGCCCTCGCGAGCTCGAAGGGCCAGTGCCCGGTGTGGAAGGAGCCGCCGTTGAGGTCGACGAGCCGCGCGGGAAGCCGTCGCTCCTCGAGCCAGTCGAGGGCGCGCGCTCCCATCACGATCGCGGCGGTGGTGGCGGTGTTGGCCTCGACGCACGACCTCCCGGCGATCGTGACCGTGCGCCAGGGGCCGGCGGTCGGCCTGCCCGTGCGCGGATCGACGATGTGATGGCGCTCGCCGGCGGCGGTCTGCCAGCGACGCACTGTGGTGCTCGACGTCGCGAGCCCGCCGGAGTGAAGCGCGATCACGGGGCCCGGCTGCTCGAGCGGTGCGCGGTGGTCGTTGGCGATCCTGACCGGCCAGCCGCCTTCGAGCGGCTCGCCGGCGACGGCGATGTCCCCGCCGAGCGAGACAAGGACTCCCGACGAGGTGAGGTCGGCCACAGCCGCGGCGATCGTGTCCGCGGCGAGAGCCTTCGCAGTTGCGCCGAGGTCGAGCTCGACCCCGGCGGGAAGCCGCACGGTCCGATCCGCGTCGTCGAGCTCGATCTCGGCGTAGCGGCCGGCGAGCTCGTTGGAAGCGTCGACGAGCCGCCCGTCGCGGCGGCTCACGAGCATGAAGGTGCGGTCGTAGCCCGACAGGCGCAGGCTGCGCCCGACCGTCGGATCGACGAGGCCGCCGGTCTGGGCCGCCGCGGCGAGTGCGATCTGGAGCGCGTCCCAGAGGAGCTCGCCTACCTCGACCGGCCGCCCGCCCGCGCGGTTGAGGGCCGCGAGCTCGGAGTCGTCGCGGAACCGGCTGCAGGCGAGGTCGAAGGCGCGCAGGCCGCAGACGAGCTGGGCGCGGGCGGCGAAGAGCGCCGCTGGGTCGGTGGTCAGGAGAACGGCTGTGGTGCCGAGGGCCCGCAGCGACGTCCTGGCCGGGGCGCTCACGATCCTCCAGAGGAGACCACCGGCGCCGAGACGGACGACGAGACCGACGGGGAGGAGGAGACAGAAGAAGACGAAGAGGACGAGGACGAAGAAGAGGACGATGCTGTCGAGCTCACCGCAGTCGCTGCGGGCGTCGTCGCCGCGGGCGCGGGCACTGACGGAACTGTCGCGGTCGCCGTCTTGACGACGGTCGTCGTGCCGGCGGCCTCGGTGGTCGCGGCCGACTGCTTGCTCCCGGCGGTTGACGACGCGTAGGCGGCGATCGCACCTGCCGCCGCGGCCGCCGCGAGGAGGGTTGCGGCGGTCGCGCGGCGGAGATGACGCAGGGCCGCGTCGCGGGCCGCGATCGGTCTGCTCGGGACGCGGTTTCCGTTCATGACAAGCGCCAGAGTCGCAGGGCGAAATGAGATCGCAATGAGCAGGGGCTTAGAGAACGCTGTGAAGTTCGTTTGCGGTTTTCTCCCAGTCGAGATCGCGTGGTTCCTACGGTTGTGAGGCGCGCCCGGGCGCGCAATCCTCTCGTCGGAGGTGACCGCGATGAACGCGGCGGTCGGGAGGTCACACGTTCGCCTGGACGGCGAGCTGGCGCCGTCACTGAGCCGCTGGCTTTGGCTCGTGAAGTGGGTGCTGGCGATCCCCCACTACGTCGTGCTGGCGTTTCTGTGGCTCGGATTCGTCCTGCTCACGATCGCCGCGTTCCTCGCGATCCTGTTCACGGGGCGCTATCCGGAGCGGATCTTCCGCTTCAACCTTGGCGTGCTCCGCTGGTCGTGGCGCGTCGCGTTCTACTCCTTCGGCGCCCTCGGCACGGACGAGTACCCGCCGTTCACGCTCGGGCCGGCGCCGGAGTATCCGGCCCGGCTCGAGATCGACTACCCGGTGGAGCTGCGCCGTGGGCTGCCGCTGATCGGCTGGTGGCTCCTCGGCATCCCGCAGTACGCGATCGCCGGAGTCTTCGCCTGCGGCGGCTCGGGGATCCAGGGGCTCGTCGGGATCCTCGTCCTCGTCGCCGGGGTGCTGCTGCTCTTCAAGCGGCGCTACCCCGGCGACCTCTTCGATGTGGTGCTCGGCCTCGACCGCTGGGTCGTTCGCACGCTCGCCTACGGGGCGTTCATGACGCGCGACTATCCGCCCTTCCGGCTCGACGCGGGGCCGCACGAGCCGACGCTCGACCTGACCCGCGCACAAGCAGAGGAGAGCTGACGATGACACTCACCTGGAGGGACACGGCTGCCGGGATGTTCACGCTCCTCGCGGTGGCCGTCTATGCCGCGAGCCGCGAGGGCTGGAACGTCGCGCTCGTCGGCTCGAGCCACCGCTGGGCCGCCGGAGCGATCCTGATCCTCGGGATGGCGAGCTGCAACCTCGGGACGGCAGGCCCGACGATGATGGAGCGGCTCACGACCGTGATCCTCGCGGTGGTGGGGACGCTGGCACTGGCCTTCGCGATCTGGGCGCTCTGGACGGGCTCGCTCACGGCGTTGACGTTGCTCGTGGTCACCGACGCGCTGCTCTGGTTCGGATCGACGCTGCGGCACGCCTCGGAGCAGCCGCGGCACCGCGTACGGCCTGTCTAGCCGGTCGGCACCGGGTCGCGAACCGCGGCGAGCGCGATCCACACGTCGGCGCCGCCACCGGGCAGGTTGGCCGCCCCGGCCGTGCCGTCGTGGGCGGAGGCGATCAGGTCGACGATGGCGAGACCGAGCCCCGTTCCGCCGGGGCTGCGGGCGTTGTCGGCCCGGCTGAAGCGGTCGAAGGCGCGCGCGACGAAGCCTTCCTGGAAGCCCGGGCCCTCGTCGGCCACATGGATCTCGACCGCGCCGTCGCGACGGACGGACGACAGCTTGACCTCGCCGTCGCCGTGCTGGAGCGCGTTGTCGACGAGGTTGCCGAGCGCCTGCTCGAGCCGCATCAGATCGGCGTCGACCAGCGAGTCGTCGCCCTCGACGACCGTGACGGGCCGGCCAAGCCGCTCGGCGCGACCGGCGAAGCGCCCGGCCACGTCGTGCAGAAGGTCGTGGACCGACAGGTGCTCCCGCCTGACCGGAAGGAGGCCCTCGTCGGAGCGGGCGATCAGGAGAAGGTCCTCGGCGAGGCGACTCAGCCGCTCGGTCTCCTCGGCGGCCGAGCGGAGCGCAAGCTCGAGCTCCTCGGCCGATCGGGGCCGGCGCAACGCAAGCTCGAGCTCGGTTCGCAGGAGCGCGAGCGGCGTGCGAAGCTCGTGGCTCGCGTCGGCGACGAAGCGCCGCTCGTGCTCGAACGCCGCCTCGAGGCGGTCGAGCATGTGGTTGAGCGTCTGGGCCAGCCGTGAGATCTCGTCGTGGGCGGCCGGCACCGGCAGGCGGGTGCCCGGCTTGGCGGCGGTGATCGCGGCCGCCCGGCGGCGCATCGCCTCGACCGGGCGGAGAGACGCGGCCGCCAGCAGGTAGCCGCCGAGGATGGCCAGGATCAGCGCGACCGGGGCCGCGATCAGGAACTCGCGCCGAAGCTTCACGAGGGTGTCGTGGCGCTGCGTGAGCGGCTGGGCGACGACGAGCGCCTCGCGCGTGCCATCGACTCGGATCGGCTGGGCGAGCATCCGCCAGCGGTCCTTGAGGCCCACGAAGTCGTCGCTGCTTTCCTTGACGGTGCGCCCCGCGAGCACCTGAGCCCGGCGCGCCGGGTCGAGGAGCGACGGCAGGGCGGCCGGGGTGGTCGAGATGACACGGCCGGACGCCGAGATCAGCTGCTCGACGGGGGCGATGTCGGCGGCATCGTGGTCGAGGAGCGGCCGGCCGTCCTCGACTCGCGGCACTGCCTCCGCCGCCTGTGCCCGCAGCGTCTGGTCGACGCTCGTGAGCAAGGCCCGCCCGACTCGCACATAGACGAACGCGCCCGTGGCGACCAGCACGAGCGCCATCGCGAGCGCGAACGGGAGTGTCAGGCGGACGCGGATCGGGAGCGCGCGCAACGGCCTCAGCGCCCGTCGGCGCGGAGGCGGTAGCCGACACCGCGCACGGTCTCGAGCGAGTTGGCTCCGAACGGCCTGTCGACCTTCTCGCGCAGGTAGCGGATGTAGACGTCGACGATGTTCGACCGGCTCTCGAACGCCATGTCCCAGGCGCCGTCGAGGAGCTCGGTTCGCGAGAGCGTGTCGCCCGCGCGGCGCATGAACAGGGCGAGCAGCGCGAACTCCTTTGCCGACAGGTCGAGCTCGACGTCGTCGCGCCAGGCGCGGCGGGTGGCCGGATCGAGCCGGAGGTTCCCGACCTCGAGGACTGCCGGGCGCTCGTGCGGTACACGCCGGGTGAGCGCGCGCAGCCGGGCAAGGAGCTCGGCAAACGAGAACGGCTTGACCAGGTAGTCGTCTGCTCCGGTGTCGAGGCCCTCGACACGGTCGAGGACAGAGTCGCGGGCGGTCAAAAACAGCACCGGCGTCCAGATCCCGCCCGCCCGCAGCTCGCGGCAGACGCCGAAGCCGTCGAGGCCGGGGAGCATGACGTCGAGCACGATCGCGTCGTACTCGCTTGCCCGCCCCATCCAGAGCGCCTCCTCGCCGGTCGGCGCCACGTCTGCCGCATGGCCCTCCTCGGTGAGGCCTCGCTTGAGGAGCTGCGCCATCTTCGGCTCGTCTTCGACCACGAGAACTCGCATGAATCCATTGTCGCTCCGGATCCATGAGTGCAGCGTGAGGACTCATCGCCTCCTCATCAAGCCCCGGTTCACTGCTTGTCATGCAGACGGAGCTCGACCGGGTGCAGCGCGACGAAGGCCGGGTCGCGATGACTCGCGGCCGCGCTCGTGGCCGTGCCGGCGGGGCCGTGGGCAACCTGCGGCTGACAGCCGTGGTCGGGACGATCCTGATCCTCCTGCTCGCGGCCGAGGGCGCCACGATCCCGTGGATCGGGCCGCTCATCACGGTGCACATCTTCCTGGGAATGCTCCTGCTCGGCCCCGTGGCGCTGAAGCTGGCAGCCACCGGCTACCGCTTCCTGCGGTACTACACGGGCTCACGGGAATACGTCGAGCATGGCCCGCCGGCGCCGCTGATGCGGGTCTTCGTCGCGCCGGTGCTCGTGCTCTCGACCCTCGTCCTGTTCGGCACCGGGGTCGCCTTGATCGCGTTCGGGATCCGCAACGGCCTCGTCGTCGGGTTGCACAAGGCGAGCTTCATCGTCTGGTTCGGCGCCACCTCGATCCACGTGCTCGCCTACGTGCGCCGCGGGGCAAGGTACGTGCTGGCAGAGCGAGGCGGCCGGCGGATCGGGGGGACGAGCCTGCGGGTCGCGCTGCTCCTCGGCTCGCTTGCCGTGGGGATCGGGATCGCGTTCGCAACGCTCCCGCAGACCCACTCCTGGACGCACTCGGCGCGGGCGCACCACCACCATGACCGCGGCTGAGTGCGTGTGAGCTCGCCGCTCACTCCCGTCGATCGGCGCGTCGAGCGTCGCCGTGCGAGGCGCCGGCGCGGCCAGAGACGGCTCGGTGGGGTGGTCATCGTGGTCGCGGCGCTGGTCGCCGTCCCCGTTGTCGTCATCCCCGGCGGCGCCAAGCATGCCGGCGGAGCTCCTCCTGCCACGACGTCCACGAAGGCGCCCGCCCGTGAGGCGCCGCTCAGGCCGGTGTCCCGGGTCGTCGCCGCCGTTCGGCGCACGGTTCTCGTCGAGCACGGGACCGGAGCGCTGCCGGCGCCGCTGCAGGATCCCTCGAGCGCAGTCGCCGGCGGCAAGGCACTGCTCTTCGGTGGTCTGACCGCGGCCGACACCTCGACCGACCAGATCGTCGAGGTCGGCTCGACCGGCGGCCGTGTCGTCGGGCACCTGCCGACGGCGCGCCATGACACGGCGGCGGCAGCGATCGGGCGCTACGCGTACGTCTTCGGCGGCGGCGACGGTGTCTCCCAGCTCGACCAGATCGTCCGTGTCGATCCCGCCTCCGGCGCCGCCAACATCGTCGGGCATCTGCCTGCCGCCAGCTCGGACTCCTCGGCGGCGGCGATCGGCGGCAGCGCGTACGTGGTCGGCGGCTACACCGGGACGCAGTGGCTGAACACGATCGTCGCCTACCGCCCCGGCGCGGGGGCGAAGGTGGTGGCGAGGCTTCCCTTCGCCGTTCGGTACGCCGCGGTCTCGGCCGCGGGAGGGCATCTGGTGATCGCGGGCGGCTCGCTCGAGAGCGGTGCAGCCAGCTCGGCGGTGTACGAGTTCACCCCCGGCCGGGGCGCGCCGGTCCGGATCGGCGCGCTCGCAGGGCCGACGACGCACGCCTCGGCAGCGGCCCTCGGCTCGACCGTGTACGTCGTCGGCGGGCGAGGGGCGACGATCGGCTCGCCGGTGAGCGCGATCACCTCGGTCGCCGTCGGCTCGCGCAAGGTCGCAGCGGCGGGAGCGCTCAGCTCGCCTCTCTCCGATCTCGCGGCGCTTTCGCTGGGCACCCACATCCTGGTCGCCGGCGGCTCGGCGCCGGGAGGCACGGTCTCGACGGTGGGCGAGCTCCGCCCGTCGACCGTTGCGGCGCCGCGACACATCGCCTCCGCTGCGAGCGCCGATGTCTACAGCCATGACGGCGCGAACATGCTCAACGCCGTCACGCGGAAGGCAAAGCCGCTCGTCTACGTGCCGAACAGCCAGAGCAACACCGTGGACGTGATCGATCCGAGCACGTTCAAGATCGTCGAGCACTTCGCGGTCGGCTACCTGCCGCAGCACGTCGTTCCCGCCTGGAACCTCCGCACGCTCTACGTGACGAACGACGCCGGCAACAGCCTGACGCCGATCGACCCGCAGACGGGGCGCCCCGGTGCGCGGATCCCGGTCGACGACCCCTACAACATGTACTTCACCCCCGACGGCCGCCACGCGATCGTCGTGGCCGAGCGGCTGCACAGGCTCGACTTCCGCAACCCGCAGACCTTCGCGCTCGAGCGCTCGGTGACCGTTCCCTGTGTGGGGATCGACCACATGGACTTCTCGGCCGACGGCTCCTACCTGATCGCAAGCTGTGAGTTCTCGGGGCAGCTCGTCAAGATCGACCTGACGACCGACAGCGTCGCGCAGGTGATGACGCTGCCCGACGGCGGTTCCGGGATGCCCCAGGACGTGAAGCTCTCGGCCGACGGGCGCGTCTTCTACGTCGCCGACACCCGGGCCAGCGGGGTCTGGGAGGTCGACGGTAACCGGATGCACGTCCTCGGGTTCATCAAGACCGGAGCCGGCGCCCACGGCCTCTACCCGAGCCGTGACGGCAAGTCGCTCTACGTCACCAACCGCCTGGCCGGGTCGATCTCGGTGATCAGCTTCGCGACGCGGAAGGTCACCGCCACCTGGCAGATCCCGGGCGGCGGGAGCCCCGACATGGGCGGCGTCACCGCCAACGGCAAGGTGCTGTGGGTCTCGGGGCGCTACAACGGCGTCGTCTACGCGATCTCGACCAGGAACGGGCACCTGCTCGCGAAGATCCCGGTCGGACAGGGCCCGCACGGCCTCTGCGTCTGGCCACAGCCGGGCCGCTACTCGCTCGGCCACACCGGCGACATGCGTTAGGAGCTCTAACAGAATGAGCACGGGCCGCCTGGACGCACTGGGCACGCACTCTGCGTCGTCCTCGGTCGCCCCGATATCACAGGGGATATTGGGGCTCCCTGCGTCCTACCAGCGCACGCATCCATCACGCCCAGTCAGCGCGAGGTCATTCTGTTAGAGCTTCTTAGCCGCTTCACATCCGGCCCAGGCGGTATTTCACGTTCCTCTCACAATTGTGCGCTTAGGTGAGGCGGGCAACTTCTCGAGGGGGAACGCAGGTTGATCGAGGCAAACGGCCTCACGAAGGACTACGGCGAGAAACGGGCCGTCGACGGGCTCACCTTCACCGTCAAGCCGGGGATCGTCACGGGCTTCCTGGGGCCGAACGGCTCCGGCAAGTCGACCACGATCCGGCTGATCCTTGGGCTCGACCGGCCGACGGCCGGGTCGGTCACGGTCAACGGCAAGGCCTACCGTGACTACGCGGCGCCGCTGCACGAGGTCGGAGCGCTGCTCGAGGCGCGCGCCGTGCACACCGGGCGCTCCGCCTACAACCACCTGCTCGCCCTCGGGCAGACCCACGGCGTCCCCCGAAGCCGCGTCGACGAGCTCGTCGAGCGCGTCGGGCTGCAGTCGGTGGCCAAGAAGCGCGTCGGGCAGTTCTCGCTCGGGATGGGGCAGCGGCTCGGGATCGCGGCTGCGCTCCTCGCCGATCCGCAGACGATCATCCTCGACGAGCCCGCCAACGGCCTCGATCCAGAGGGAATCCAGTGGGTCCGCAACATGCTCAAGGAGCTCGCGTCCGAAGGGCGCACCGTCTTCATCTCCTCGCACCTGATGAGCGAGATGGCCCTCACCGCCCAGCACCTGATCGTGATCGGGCGCGGTCATCTGATCGCCGATCTCTCGATCGAGGAGTTCGTGCGCAAGGCGTCCAAGGACCTCGTGCTCGTGCGCTCGCCGCAAGCCTCGGACCTGCGCGACGCGCTCGTCGGGCCCGACGTCACCGTCGAGCTCGCCGAGGACGGTGCGCTCAGGGTCGGCGGGCTCACCGCCGAGCAGATCGGCGAGGCCGCCGCGGCGCATGGCTTCGTCCTGCACGAGCTCACGCCGGAGCGCGCGACGCTCGAGGAGGCGTTCATGGACGTGACGCGCGACGACATCGAGTATCACGCGTTCACGAACGCGGATGGGCCCAGGCCCGCCGAGGTCGTGGCGTGAGCGCGGTCGCGGCGCCGTCGAGCTGGTCTGCCCGGCTGCGGGTCACCCAGGCGCGCGTCTTCACCTCGGAGTGGACGAAGTTCAGGTCGCTGCGCTCCACCCGCTGGTCGATGCTCGTCACGGTGCTGCTCACGATCGGGCTGCCGCTGCTCTTCGCGGCGGTCGTCGGCGCACACTGGGCCCACATGCGGCCGCGCGAGCGGGCGAACCGGCATCCGCTCGACATCGCGCTTGCGGGCGTGAACCTCTCGCAGCTCGCAGTGGGCGTCCTCGGCGTGCTCGTGATCACCGGTGAGTACTCGACCGGGATGATCCGCGCCACACTCGGTGCCGTGCCGCGCCGCCTGCCCGTGCTGTGGGCAAAGGTCGGCGTCTTCGCGGTCGTCTCGTTCCTCCTCGCCGTACCTTCGGTGCTCATCGCCTTCTTCGGAAGCCAGGCGATCCTGAACGGACACCACATCCTGCAGATCTCGCTCTCGCACGGCGGTGTCGCGCGGTCGGTGCTCGGCGGGGCGCTCTACCTGACCATCATCGGTATCTTCGCGATGGGGCTCGGCGCGATCACGCGGAACACGGCGGGCGGGATCGCGGCGTTCGCCGGGGTCATGTTCGTGATCCCGCCGCTCATGAACATCCTTCCGACCGACTGGAACCAGTCGATCTCCGAGTACCTCCCAAGCAGCGCGGGCCGGGACGTGTTCTCCCTGACACACGGCGCGCACGACCTCGCGCCCGGTCCCGGCCTCGCGCTGTTCCTCGGCTACACCGCGCTCGTGATCGCGATCTCCGCCGTGCTGCTCGTCCGCCGCGACGCCTGAGCCGGGCGATGAGCGCGATCGCGAATGCCGTCGCGGCCTTGCGTCGAGACGGGTCGGCCGGCGGGCTCTCGAAGGTGCCCGAGGTCACCCTCTACTTCTGGGTCGTGAAGATCCTCAGCACCGCGATGGGAGAGGCGACGTCGGACTATCTCGTCCATCGCTTCAACCCCTACATCGCGGTCGTCGGCGGGTTCGCGGTGTTCGTGGCCGCGATGGCGATCCAGTTCCGGACGCGGGCCTATGCGCCGTGGGCCTACTGGCTCGCCGTCGTGATGGTCGCGGTCTTCGGGACGATGTCCGCAGACGTCCTCCACGTGCAGTTCGGCGTGCCCTACATCGCCTCGACGGTGCTGTTCGCCGTCGTCCTGGCGGTCGTGTTCGTCGCCTGGCAGAAGAGTGAACGGACGCTCTCGATCCACAGCATCTTCACGCCGCGCCGCGAGGCGTTCTACTGGGCGGCGGTGCTCGCCACCTTCGCGATGGGTACGGCGGCCGGCGATCTCGCGGCGTACACGGCGAACCTCGGCTTCCTCTCGGCGGGGCTGTTCTTCGTCGGCGTCTTCGCCGTCCCGGCGATCGCGTACCGCTTCTTCAACCTCAACGGGATCCTGGCGTTCTGGTTCGCCTACGTGATGACGCGCCCGCTCGGCGCCTCGTTCGCCGACTGGCTCGGGAAGTCCCGGCATGCCGGCGGCCTCGGCTACGGCGACGGGCCGGTTGCGGGCGTTCTCACGGTCGGGATCGTGGCGCTCGTCGCGTATCTGACCGTGACCGGCCTCGACCGGGCCGGTGCTCGTGCGGAGGGCTCGGGCGCGCAGCTCGCGGGGCTCGAGGCGAGCTTCGGCGAGGACTCGGCCGGTTAGAGGAGCTACCCGCCGCCCTTTGGCGGCGAGTTGCGGAAGGTCGCGGCGAGGCCGCTGATCAGCGCCTGCTTCTCGGCGCTCGAGAGGCTCGCCTTCGGGTGCATGATCGGGTAGAACCACGGCGGCATCGAGCCGCTCGAGATCGCCTCGCTCACGTCACCCGCGCCGTCCTGCGGCTTCGTCCATTCGCTGAAGTTGAGCGCGCCGCGGCCGCCGTCGACGTCGCGCTGCACGAGCCAGGAGACCGGAGCGACGTTGGAGTACCACGGCCAGGTGGTCAGGTTCGAGTGGCAGTCGAAGCAGGCGCGCACGGCGAGCTCGCGCGTTGCCGGCGTGTTCCAGTGGGGCTCGGCGAGCGTGGGCGGGTTCGTGTGGGAGCGGCCATACGGCACCGCCTGGGCGAGCGCAAACAGGCCAACCCCGACCAGGACGATCCGTAGGGCCCACTTGCGGTAATTCCGGCGCATGCCGGGATCCTTCCGCACCGCGCTCGTCGTTCCGTCCGTGTGCGCGCCGATCTTGCCTTCGCTGTTCTACTGAGGGGCGATTTCCCTCGAACGGGCCCCGAAGATCACTCGTTCCGGGCGTCTCTCATGTTTTCGGCGTGTCCGATTCATTGCCTCATCGGATAACGGCCCCCAAGAAAGGAACGAGACATGGTTCGCATTCGCGCTGTCGGCGTCATCGCCTCGATCGTGCTCTGCCTCTGCCTCGCAGCCTCGGCGAGCGCGGCTCCCACCCAGCTGCTCCTGCCCCAGTCGATCGCCTTCTCGATCCTCGGCCACTCGTGCGGCGGGATTCAGGAGCAGTCATTCGCGACCGGCTTCGACGCGACGAGCGGCGACCCGAACGGCGACGTCTACATCCAGACCCGCTGCGGCGGCAGCGGTCGCGGCGGCGGCTACCACGTGACCACATACTCGGCCTGGGTCGGTGTCACCTGGGACTTCGGGGGCAACGTTCTGGCTGCGGCGAAGGTCACGACCGGCGTCAGCGTCGACCCGGCGTTCACGGCGACCGACGCGAACGGCGACACGGTCTACAACACGGGCACTGCAGCCTTCCTGACGGTTCCGGCGCCGACTGCACCCACCGGTGTCAGCGCCGTCCAGATCGGTGACCAGTTCCAGGTCTCGTGGACGCCGTCGTTGGCGAACCCGGCGGTGATCACCTCGTCGACCCTGACCGCGACTCCCGTCGGCTCGACGGCGCCGGTCGTGACCGCGACGGTGACCGGCCCGGCCACGACGGGCACGCTCGGCCCGCTCCAGCCGCAGACGACCTATGCGATCACCGTCGTCAACTCGGACTCGGGCGGCTCGAGCCCGGCGTCGGATCCGGTTGACGTGACGACGGCGTCGGCATCGGTCGTCCCGTCGGCTCCGACGGGCGTGAAGGCGCACTGGACTGCGCCCGGCTCTACGCCGGACACGCTCGTCGCGACCTGGGCTGCAGCGGCGGGCGGCGACAGCCCGGTCGACTCCTACCAGGTGCAGATCAAGGGCAGCGACGGCGGCGGCACGTTCACGGAGACGGTGGACGGCTCGTCGCTGGCTGTGACGTTTTCCGTCAGTGACATCCCCGATTGGACGATCCAGGTGCGCGCGCACAACGCGGCCGGCTGGAGCGCCTGGTCGGTGAAGGCCAAGCTCGGCGGCGCCTAGAGCTCCGAGCCGTCATGCGGTTCCAGGGTCGGCGGCCGGCGGCGCCGCCGGCCCTGGAACGCTCTCGCCTTCGTCGCCATGTGCGAGTCTGCCGGGTGATGGAGGGCAACACGCCGTCGATCTCGGTTCAGCCGTTCGGGACGACCCCGGAAGGGGCGGCGGTCGAGCGCTTCTCTCTGGAGAGCGGCGCCGGGCTCACGCTTCGGGTGCTGACGTTCGGGGCGACCGTGCAGGCTCTACAGTTGCCGGACGCTGAGGGCGAGCTCGCCGACGTCGTGCTCGGGTACGCGACCCTCGAGGAGTACCTCGCTGGGAACCGGGCCTACCTCGGGAGCACGATCGGCCGGTACGCCAACCGGATTGCCGGCGGGCGCTTCACCCTCGACGGCGAGGCCTTCGAGATCTCGCCCAACGAGGGTGTCAAGGCGCTCCACGGCGGCACGGTCGGGTTCGACAAGCGCGTGTTCGCGGTCGACCATGCAGGCGCGGAACCGGGGCGGGCTGTTCTGAGGCTCTCGTATCTGAGCCCCGACGGCGAGATGGGGTTCCCGGGCGCGCTGCGCGTCACGGTCACCTACATCGTCTCGGGCGAGAACTCGGTCCGGATCGACTACCGGGCGACGACCGATCGCACGACGGTGGTGAATCTGACGAACCACACCTACTGGAACCTCTCGGGGGAGGGGGCAGGGCTGATCGACGACCACCTGTTGACGATCGCTGCCCGGGCGTACACGCCCCTCGACGACGAGCTGATCCCGACCGGAGCCGTCGAGCCGGTCGCCGGCACGGCACTCGATTTCACGCGAGCGGCCGCCGTCGGTGCCCAGCTGCGGGTCGGGCATCCGCAGATCGAGATCGGGGGCGGCGGGTTCGACACGAACTACGTTCTCGACGCCGGCGTGACCGGCTCGCTCGACCTCGCGGCGGAGCTGTACGACCCGGCGAGCGGCCGCAAGCTGGAGATCTTCACGACGGAGCCGGCGATCCAGCTCTACACCGGTCAGCATCTCGACGGCAACGGGCGGGACAAGAGCGGCGAGCCGCACCGGGCGCGCTCCGGCATCGCGCTCGAGACGCAGCACTACCCCGACTCGGTCAACCGGCCCCAGTTCCCGCCGACGACCCTCGAGCCGGGCGAGACGTTCTCGTCGAGCACCCTGTGGCGGCTCACGTCCGGCCCGCCGGGCCGGACGGCGTAGCTCGCGCCCTCCGCGGGGCGTGTTCCTGTCTCTTCGCGCCATGTCCGCCACCGCCCCAAAAAGACGCGTCCAGAGCCGGCGCTGGGCCATGTCCGATCTAGCCAGCTAGACACGTCCGCGCGAGCGAGAACGTCGTCCCTCCCAGACGCGCCCCGAGGGGCGAAACCTGGGGACAGTCCCCAGAGTCGGCCCAAGCGGACAGGTGACCCTGGGTCTTTCGGACTTTGTCTCGGACGACGGGGTCGGTTCTGTCCGGGAGCGGGGGCGTGCTGCTCCATTCGGGCCATGTCTGCGACTGGCCCGAAAAGGCGTGTCGGGAGCCGGCGCGCGGCCATGTCCGGTTGGGCCGGGTGGACGCGTCTGCGCGGGCCGAGGTGTCGCCCCTCCGAGGCGCGCCCTGAGGGGCCGAACCCGGGGACTGTCCCCGCAGATGGCCCGAGCGGACAGGCGGCTCACGGGTCTTTCGGCCAGGTCCGGACGCGAAGCGCGTCAGTCGGTCTGCGCGCGCGTGGCGGCGTCGAGACCACCACGATGAACCGCATTGCGGGCACCCTATGCGATCCGGTCAAGCCGCGTGCCCGGGCTCAGGTCGCCGGCGGAATCACCCGTTCGAGCTCGTGCGCGAGCTCCTCGAGCTCCGCGCCGCCGGCCATCATGCGGACGAGCTCCTCCCGGTCGGTGACGTTCTTCTCGCCGCTGTAGAGCAGCCGTCCCCGGTTGAGCACGACGAAGCGGTCGCCGACCGGGTAGGCGTGATGCGGGTTGTGCGTGATGAAGATCACGCCGACCCCGCGCTCCCGCGCCTGCACGACGTAGCGGAGCACCACGCCGGACTGCTTGACGCCGAGCGCCGAGGTGGGCTCGTCGAGGATCAGCACCCGGGCGCCGAAGTAGACCGCCCGCGCGATCGCGACCGCCTGGCGCTCGCCGCCCGAGAGCGTCCCGACGGTCTGGTTCGGGTCGCGAACCTTGATCCCCATCTTCGCGAGCTCCTGCCGCGTGATCTCCCTCGCCCGCGCCACGTCGAGGCGGCGCAGCGGGCCGACGCCCTTCACGGGCTCGGAGCCAAGGAAGAAGTTCCGCCAGATCGACATCAACGGCACCGTCGCAAGGTCCTGGAAGACCGTCGAGATCCCCCGCGCCCTCGCCTCGCGTGGGCCGGTGAAGCTCACGGGCTCGCCGTCGATCAGGAATTGGCCCTCGTCGGGGGTGAAGACGCCGGAGAGGATCTTGATCAGCGTCGACTTGCCGGCGCCGTTGTCGCCGAGCACGCAGGTCACCTCGCCCGCGCGAACCTCGAGCGAGACGTCGTCCAGCGCGTTCACGTTGCCGAAGTACTTGCTCACGTTCCGCACCTCGAGGAGCGGAGGCGGCGAAGCGGCGGGCTCGCTCATCGCCTTGCCTTCAGCGCCCGCCGGTACACGAACGTGTTCACGACGACCGCGAGCAGGAGGATGACCCCGAGGAAGGTGAAGTCCCAGGAGCTGTCCCAGCCGGCGTAGATGACGCCCTCGAACGCCATCCCGATGATGCAGGCCCCGATCGCCGCACCGATCGCGGAGCCATAGCCTCCCGTCAGGAAGCAGCCGCCCACGACGGCGGCGATGATGTAATAGAACTCGTAGCCGACCCCCTGCTCCGACACCGCAGACGACGCGGCGGTGAACGAGATCACGCCGACGAGGGCGGCGGAGGCGGCGGTGCCGACGAAGAGCAGCACCTTCGTCCGGTTGACGGGGACGCCCACGTTGCGCGCCGCGTTCGGGTCGCCGCCGGAGGCGAAGATCCAGTTGCCGTAGGTCGTCCGCGATAGCAGCCAGGTGGCGACGACGGTCAGCCCGACGAACCAGAGGATCGAGGTCTGGTAGCCGGACTGCAGCGAGCTGCTCTTGCCGAAGGCGCTGCCGAAGACGGTGCGCGCCGAGCTGAGCCCGGGCGGGTTCGGGTTCGTGAGCGAGACCTGAGTGCTCCCGTGGTTGACCGAGAGGACGCCGCCGACGCTGAGCCCGCGCAGGATGAAGAAGGTCGCGAGGGTGACGATGAAGCTCGGCAGCTTGGTCGTCACGACGACGATGCCGTTCACGAGCCCGACCAGGATCGCGAACACGAACGTCCCGACGATCGCGAGCCAGGCGTTCCAGTGCCAGTTGTTCATCAGGAGCCCCATCACGATCGCGGTGACTCCCGTCATGACACCGGTCGAGAGATCGAACTCACCCGCGATCATCAGCAGCCCGACCGGCACGGCCATGATCCCGAAGAACGCCGCCTGCTGACTCCAGGCTGCGAGCCCGACCTGGGTCAGCCAGAGGTGGCCCGAGCTCGAGTCGGTCGAGGCGAAGAGCACGAAGACCGCGATCGCTCCCATGAGCGCCCCGAGCTCCGGGCGCTGGAGAACGCGCGTCAGGCTGCTGATCCGGACGAGGCGCTCGTCGGCCGGAGTGGGGGAGCTCGGCGACGGAGAGCTGGATGCTTGCGCGTCTGCGGCGGCCTCGGTCATCTGTCCCTCCGATGAGGTTAGTCGTGGGAGCCGGACACGAGCCCGGCCCCCACGACCTGGTGCGCGCTACTGCTAGTCGTCTCCGACCTTGATCGCCCCGGCGACCTTGGCCACGTTCGACTTGTCGACGAGGAGCGGGCCGCTCGCGACGGTGGTGCCGCCGCCGACGGAGTTGCCCTCGTGCTTGTTGTAGAGGTAGAGGAACACGATCGGCAGGTACCCCTGGAGGTACTGCTGCTGGTCGACCGCGAAGTCCATCTTCCCGGACTTGAGGTCGTTCTCGACCGTCGTGTCGAGGTCGAAGGTGGCGATCTTCGCCTTCGGCGAGGTGGCGGCGAGCGCGTCACCGATCGCGTTGTTCAGCGTCATCACGGCCTGGATCCCCGGGTGCGCCTGCAGGTAGGCGGTCACCTGGCCGATCGCCTGCGTCGGGTTCGAGGCCGCGTTCGGCGTCGAGAGGATCAGCTCGGTGCACGCCGGGCCCTTCGCCGGCGCGTTCCCGGTCTTGCAGGTCGAGCCGACGCCGAGGCCGGCCGCGAGGCCGTTGCAGCGGTCGAGCAGGTTCTGCCCCGACTGGTGGATCACGCACAGGACGTTCGTGAGCTTCTCGCTCGTGAAGCGAGCCCCGGCCTGCTGGCCGGCCAGCGTCTCCGGCTGACCGACGCACGTCATCGCCTTGCTGGCGGCGATGTCAGCGTTGTCGCAGCCGGCGTTGATCAGCACCACCGGGATCCCGGCGGCGTGGGCCGCTGCGAGCGTCTTGTTCATCAGGCTCGGGTCGTGGTCGGAGACCGCGATGCCGTTGACCTTCGCGTTGATCGCGTCCTGGATCTGCGCGTTCTCGGCGCTGTCGTCCGGCTGCGCCTGACCCTGCTGCTGCGAGCCATACACTTCGGTCAGCTTGCAGTTGAGGTCGGCGGCGGCGTTCTTGGCGCCCTTGTAGACGACGCTCCAGAAGCTGCCGTTGTCTCCATGGGTGATCACGGCGAACTTGTACGGGCACGAGGCCGCCGCCGACGAGCTCGGGGCAGCCGACGAGCCGGCGGTGATCGCGACCGCCATCACCGCCGTCAGGGCGATCGCGCCGACCGCCGCCTTCAACCGGAATCTCTTCACTGGACACTCCCTTCGGCTGGAGCCGGGTTGGCAGGTGCAACGGCGCCCGACAGGTCGTACGGCAGAGCGCCGATGGTGTGGCTGCTCCCATCCGGCGGCTCCGGGCCGGAGAGGGAGACGTGATCGAGCGCTCGCGGTGCAATCCGGGCCGGATTGCCGTCGAAGACGCGCGATGTGCGAGTTGTTGCAAGCACCGGTAAGCGGTTACAGTAAGCGGTGACAGCGGCGGAAGTCAACTCCCACGTGAGCCCGAGGACAGAGGAGCTCCTTCACCCGACGATGGCCAAGAGCGCGCGCCCGACGATCTACGACGTCGCACGCCTGGCGGGGGTCTCGACGGCGACGGTGTCACGGTCGCTGAACGGGACGGGCCAGATCGCCGAGGCGACCCAGCGTTCGATCGCCGAGGCGATCCGCCAGCTCGGGTACCGGCCGAACACGCTCGCCCGCAGCCTGGTGACGAAGTCGACCCAGACGATCGCGCTGCTCCTGCCCGACATCACCAACCCGTTCTACGCATCGCTGATGAGCGGGATCCAGGAGCGAACGCTCGAGCAGGGCTACACCATGCTCCTCTGCGCGACCGGAGGCGACCCGGAGCGCGAGGAGCTCTATCTCAACCTCCTGCGGTCGAAGCAGGTCGACGGTGCGCTCGTCGACGGCCTGCTCCTGCCGGCCGATCGCATCGCGCGCTTCATCGGCGACGGGTTCCCGATCGTGTGCCTCGATCGCGACCTCGACTCGAGCGAGGTTCCGCGCGTCCAGGTGGACAACAAGCTCGGGGCACGAATGGCGGCCGAGCACCTGCTCGGGCTCGGCCACACGAGGATCGCCCACGTCGCCGGGGCGAAGGAGCTGACCATCAGCCGCGAGCGCACCGACGGCTACCGTGAGGCCCTGGTCGCGGCCGGGATCGAGCCCGATCGGGAGCTCGTGCGCGAAGCGCGGTTCACCGAGGAAGGTGGGTACGAGGCGGCTCAGGCGCTGCTTCGGCTCGACCGGCCGCCGACGGCGATCTTCGCCGCAAACGACCTCTCGGCGATCGGCGTGCTGAAGGCGGTCGCCGAGAGCGGCAAGCGCGTTCCCGCAGACGTGTCGGTGATCGGGTTCGACGACCTACGGCTGGCGGCCTACACGATCCCGGCCTTGACGACGATCCGCCAGCCGGCGCGCGAGATCGGAGAACGGGCGACCGACCTCCTGCTCGAGCTCTGCAACCACCGGCAGGTCGGGCACCTGCGCCACCTGCTCGCGCCGGAGCTGATCGTGCGCGGCTCGACCGGGCCCGCTCCGGGCTGATCGCCCTATTGACTGACCCGCTGTAACCGCTTACCGTAAGCGGTTGCAATGGGAGGGCAGCTCCACGTGGGGATCGTCGGCGTCGGCCGGATCGGAGCCTTCCACCTGCGGACGCTCCTCGGCCTCGCGCAGGTCGAGCGGGTCACCGTCGCCGACGCGGACCCGTCCCTCGCGCGGACGGTCGCTTCAGCCGCGGGCGCCGAGGCGGCGGAGAGCCCGGACGAGCTCCTCGCCGCGGATCCCGACGCGGTCGTGATCGCCACGGCGACGGCCGGGCACGTGCCGCTGATTCGCGCTGCCGCGACGGCAGGCGTGCCGGCCTTCTGCGAGAAGCCGGTCGCCACGGAGCTTGCGGCGCTCGACGAGCTGATCGCCGATCCGGCTCTCGAGGGCGCCTATATCCAGATCGGCTTCCAGCGGCGGTTCGATGCCGGCTACGTCGCCGCACGCGAGGTCGTCGCCTCCGGTGGGATCGGCCGGCTCCTGGTGGTGCGCGCAGCGACGCACGACCCTGCGCCTCCGTCCGAGGCCTACATCGCCGGAAGCGGCGGCATCTTCCGCGACCTGCACATCCACGACTTCGACGCGATCCGCTTCGTCACGGGCGAGGAGATCGTCGAGGTTTACGCGGACGGCGCCGTCCGGGAGACGCCGTGGTTTGCCGATCACCACGATTTCGACGCGGCGGCGGCCGCCATGCGGCTCTCGGGAGGGGCGCTGGCGATCCTCTCCGGCGCGCGCCACGACGCGTTCGGCTACGACGTCCGGCTCGAGGTCTTCGGCACCGGCGACAGCGTCAGCCGTGGGCGTCGACCAGCGCTCACCCATCCGGTCGCTCGAGCGCGGAGCGCCTCCGATCGAGGATCCGTACCCGACGTTCATGGAGAGATTCGAGAGCGCCTACCGGGAGGAGCTCGCCGTGTTCGTCACCGCGGTGATCGAGGGCCGCCCGAGCCCATGCACGCTTTCGGACGCGCGCGCCGCACTCGTCGTCGCGCTTGCCGCGGACCGCTCGCTGGCCGAGCATCGTCCCGTCCGCCAGGATGAGGTCTCGCCGCCCGTGAGCCCCGGGTAGGCTCAGGCCGCCGATGGACAAGGCGGAGCTTCAGGGCCTTCAACGGCCGCTCAAAGATCGCTATCGCGAGGATCCGGACGCGGCACTCGTGACGCTGGTCGCGCAGGGCGAGATCGAGCCGCAGTCGCTCTCCTGCTCGATCTCGACCGGGCGGGCCCTGGTCGAGGCCGGTCTGCATCCGGCAACGGGTGGGACGGGCACGCTCGTATGCTCGGGAGACATGCTCCTCGAGGCGCTCGTCGCCTGTGCCGGGGTGACCTTGCAGGCGGTGGCGACCTCGCTCGAGCTTCCGGTCACCGGTACGGTCAGGGTCGAGGGAGACCTCGATTTCCGCGGGACGCTCGGCGTCGCGAAGGAGGAGAACGTGCCGGTCGGCTTTCAGGCGATCAGGCTCGTATTCGACCTGCGAGGGGACGCGACCGAGGAGGAGATCGAGACCCTGCTTCGCCTGACTCAGCGCTACTGCGTCGTGCTCCAGACGCTCACTGCGGGCGTTCCGGTCGCTGTTTCGCGAGCCTGAAGAGCCGGGATCCCTCAGAAGAGGGACAGCAGCAAGGGAAAAGGGGACGATAAGACGGTATGGAGTACCGTGACGTTCGTGTCGCGGACGCGCTCGCTTCGGCGAACCTGGCCGTCACCGGCGACGCTGTTGACGCACACGAGATGCTGCGCGCGCTGACCGCGCACGCTCCGTACGGGATCTTTCGCTCCAACATCGAGGGTGCCTGCGAGTACGTGAACGAGCGCTGGTGCGATCTGGCCGGGCTCAGCTACGAGCAGGCGCTCGGGGACGGGTGGAAGGCGGCCCTGCACCCCGACGACGCCGAACGCGTCCTCGGTGAATGGGCTCAGGCCTCCGAGGAGGGACGCGACTCGATCGTCGAGTATCGATTCCGTCGCCCCGACGGGCGGATCGCCTGGATCGAAGGCTTCGCGACCGCTCTGCACAACGACCGAGGCGAGCTGACCGGTTGGCTCGGGACCTGTCTCGACCTGACTGCACGCAAGCTGGTCGACGAGGAGCTTCGGGTCGCGGGCGAGCAGCTCAATGCCGCCTTCGAGAACGCGCCGATCGGGATGGCTCTGATCACGCTCGACGGCCGCTGGTTCAAGGTCAATCCGTCGCTGTGCACGCTCCTGGGACGCGACGAGGACGAGCTGCTTCGTTCGACGGTCTATGACATCACCGTCCCCGAGGACATCGAGGCGACGAGGGAGCACTGGGCAGAACGGATCCCAGGGACGGTCGACGTCCAGGGATTCGAGAAGCGCTACCTCCGGTCGGACGGGAAGATCGTCTACGCGTGCATCAACAGCACCCCGGTTCGCGACCGCGAAGGCAACCCTCTCTACATCGTCGCGCAGATCGAAGATGTCACGGAGCGCAAGAACTTCGAGCGGGAGCTGACGCGCCTCGCCGAGCACGACTCGCTGACCGGCCTGCCGAACCGCCGCAAGCTGACCTCCGACCTCGAGCGCGCGTTCGAGCCGGCCTCGGTCCCGACCTATCGCCTGCTCGCGCTCTTCGACCTGAACGGGTTCAAGCACTACAACGACACGTACGGCCATCCCGCCGGCGACCAGCTGCTCGTGCGGCTCGGGGCGGACCTTGCGGCGGCGACCAACGGGTGCGCCTACCGGATGGGCGGCGACGAGTTCTGCGTCCTCGCGGAGGTGAGCGCCGACTCGGCCGACGAGCTCCTCCACGCGGCGGTGACCGCGCTCAACGAGGACGGCCTGGCCTTCAACGTCTCGAGCTCGTTCGGCTCGGTTCTCCTTCCCTTCGAGGCGCGGGACCCGGAGAAGGCGCTCAGCCTTGCCGACGAGCGGCTCTACGCGCAGAAGAAGCGCAACCAGGCGACCCGGTTCAGCCTGCGGCGCGCCCGGACAGGCCCGTCGCTTCGCAGGCGCCTGCGTGACGAGCACGAGCTGACGTTCCTGATCCAGCCCGAGCCCGAAGAGCGGGCGCGCGCCAAGGCCGGCTGACCGGCCACAGGCACCTTCCCGAAAACCGCCGGCACCCCGATCGCCCTCGACGGCCCCTGGGCGATCGCGTTCGGCAACGGCACGGGATCCGGCCCGACGAACAACCTCTACTTCGCCTCGGGCCCGGTGGGTCAGTCGCACGGGCTGTTCGGGTTCATCGGCGTCGGCTAGGCACGCCGATCGGGTCTGGCGGGGACGGGTCGCGCCCTGTCCCCGCCAGACGTCTCGCAGGCGGGAACGGCCGCGCCCGTTCCCGCCGCGCCTGTCTCAGCTGAGGACGAGCGAGATGTCGTCCGCGCCTGCCTGGCTCGCGTCGTGGTTCAGCGTGGTGAACGTGATCACGACGTTGATGCTCGCCGTGCCCGGGGGGACGGTGGCAGTACGGCTCCTCAGCGCCATGTCAGTCCCGCCGATCGTCGTGTCCGGCCCGATCCTGACCGCGGAGATCATCTTGCCGGAGGAGTCCATGAACTGCGCCCGCACCTGGCTTGTGTCCGAGCCGTAGTTCCCGAGCCAGCCGCTCAGCGTGGCCTTGTGCCCAGCCGCCGAGGAGGGCACCTTGATCGTCTGCGTGCCCACGCTCTGGGGGAAAGCGGCACCGTTGATGCTTCCGCCGAAGAAGTAGTTCTTCCCCTTGTCCTTCGGGCCCTTGGACGCGGCCAGGAACCAGAAGCCGGTGTAGGAGTAGGAGGCGGCCCCGAACGCTCCGGCCGTCTTCGCCCACCCCGGCACCGCTCCGGACTCGTGCTCGGCGTTCTGTCCCTTGCCGGACTCGGCGCCCGGGTTCTTGACGAGGTTCTTGCCGCAGAACGAACAGGCCGCCGAGCGAGCCGAAGAGGCGACTGCCGTGAGCGCAAGCGCAATGGCCGCGCCGATCAAGAGGGCTGTCGCTCCTCGGAGCGCTCGACGTCTACCGTCGAGTCTGAGTCCGTTCGGTGCATTGTCGTTCTTCCGTTTCATGCGTGCCTCCGGTCGTCAGTTCGCGAGCCGGCGCGTTGACGCGACGGGCCGGGCTCTGAGGGTGATCGGAGTGTCGCGAGCGGCCCCATAGAATCCCTTTAAGAGCTCATTGCAAAATGAAGCCTTGTGTCGCTCGGACACGCTGGGCGGCGCGAGGCTGCGTCCTCAGTCGCCCCAATACCGCAAGGGTATTGGGGCTCCCTGCGTCCTGCCCTCGCACCCCCCAGCGCGTCCGATCGACGAAGCGTCATTCTGCAATGAGCTCCAGCGCCGCTTGTGCCGCTCGGACGGATCGCGCCGAGGCGCAGCAAGCGGGTCAGCTCGACACGTCGGCCAGCTTCGAGGGATGAACACGGGCGGGAACGGGCCGAGCCCGCTCCCGCCCGCTTGCCCTCAGTCGTCAGCTTACGACGACGGAGATGTCGTCAGCGCCTGCCTCGTTCGCGTTGTTGTGATCCGTGAAGGTGATCACCACGGCGATGCTCGCCGCTCCCGCGGGCACGGTGGCGCTCCGTGTCCGGAACGCCATGTCGCCGCTGGTGCTGATCGTGGTGTCCGGGCCGATCCGGAGCGCGGAGATCATCTTCCCCGAGCCGTCCATGAACTGGGCGCGTACCTGGGCGGTGTCATTGCTGTAGTTGCCGAGCCAGCCACTCAGAGTGGCCTTGTGCCCGACGGCGCCGGCCGGGAGCTTGATCGTCTGGGTTCCGACGCTCTCGGGGAACTGCGCGCCGGGGATGTCCCCACCGAAGAAGTAGTTCTTGCCCTTGTCCTTCGGGCCCATCCCGGTGGGGGTGAAGTTGAGCCCGGCCGCCGTGTACAAGGCGGCACCAAAGGCGCCGGTCGTTTTCGTCCAGCCGGGAACCGCACCCGACTCGTTGACGGCGTTCTGGCCTTTCCCGGACTCGGCGCCCGGGTTCTTGACGAGGTTCTTGCCGCAGAACGAACAGGCTGCCGAGCGGGCCGACGAGCCGGCGGCGACGAGCGCGAGTGCCACCACCGAACAAGCGAGGAGAGCAGCTGCCCTTCGCCGGGCCTTCCTCAATCCACCGTCGGGCGAGCTTCCACTCGTTGCAGTGTCGTTCTTGCTTTTCATGCGTTACCTCCGGTCGTCATTCGCGAGCCGGCCCGTTGACGCGACGGGCCAGCTCTGAGGGCGATCGGAGTGTCGCGAGCGCCAGCATAGGTTCCCTTCAGCCCGCCTGAAGGCGCTTTGGCGGAAGGTCAGGCGCCGAGTGAGCGCGCAAGCGCGATCGCCTCTCCATCGGCTGCGCGAGAGCCGGCGGAGAGCAGCTCGTCGAGCGCCGGCCGGCCGAGCCGGGCTTCGAGCTGCTCGAACGTGCTCTCGGAGAGGCGCAGCTCGTTCGGCTTGCTCGTGGCGTTGATGCGCTCGAGCAGCGCTCGTGCGAACCCGAGGACGAGTGCGGCATCGTCGAGCCTGCCGGCGGAGGCCCCGATGCTCGCCAGTGCCGTGAGGCACCACGCGATGTCCTCCTTGTCGTCGACGCTGTCCGAGAGATCGAGCGCCTCGACGAGCAGGCGGCGCGCATCGTCGGATCGCTCCTGTTGCAGGGCGACCGCGCCGAGGTTGTACAGCGATCGGGCCACGTTGGCGATGTCGTCTGCCTCGCGGAGGAGGGCGAGACTCTGCTCGAACTCGGTGCGCGCGACGTCGAGGTCGCCCTGGGTGAGCGCCAGGTCGCCGCGGTTGTTGCGAGCGAGCGCCAGCGGCCGTCGCTCTTCGAGCTCCTCGGCGGCGGCGATGCACTCGTCGAGCGTCTCTGCGGCTGCGTCGAGGTTGCCGAGCCCGTGGAGGATCGCCCCGAGGTTGCTGAGGGCACGCACGATGCCGAGCGAGTCGCCGAGCTCGCGATAGAGCACGAGTGCCTGCGACACGAGCTCGCGCGCTTGCGGGTAGTCGCCACGCAGGACGGCAAGCGCAGAAGCGGAGCGGAGCGCGTTCGCCCTCAGCTCGGCCGGAGCGCCGTCCGCGTCCGCGACTCCTCGCTGGAGCCGCTCCAGGCCCTCGCTGAGATAGCCGCGGATGTACCAGAACCGGCCGAGAGCGGTGGCGAGGCGCAGCTGCAGCGTCGCCTCTCGCTCGGCCGCGAACCAGTCGAGCGCGGCACGGAGGTCGTCATGCGCCGTCTCGAGCCGCTCGAGCCAGCGGCCCTGCTCGGGCCCGACGAGAGCGGGCTCGGCGGTCTCGGCGAGCTGAAGGAAGTGGAGGGCGTGAAGCTCGCGCCCCTCGCGGTCGGCCGACGGGAGGGACTGGGCGTACTCCCGGACGACCTCGAGCAGGCTGTACCCGCTGCCGTCGTCGGCCCGCACGACCAGGCTCGACTCCGCGAGCTCCTCGAGGGCCGCAGAGGCATGCTCCATGCCGCCGACGTCTGCTGCGGCGGCTGCGTCGAAGCTCCGCCGAAATAGCGAGAGCCGTCCCAGCAGATGGCGTGGGCCGGGCTCGAGGAGCTCGAAGCCCCAGTCGATCGTCGCGCGCATCGTCTGCTGCCGGGCCGGTGCGTCGCGGGGGCCGTCCTCGAGAACGGTGAGCCGCGAGTCGAGAAGGCCGAGCAGCTCGGCCGGCGCGAGCCTCCGGAACCAGGGAGCGGCGAGCTCGATGGCGAGCGGCATCCCTTCGAGCCGCTCGACGACCTCGGTTGCGATCCCTTCCTCGACATCGGCGGTGACGCCGGCGGCGGCGACCCGGCTCGCCAGGAGCGCTCGCGCCGGATCGACCTGGAGCGGGCGAACCTCGACGAGCTGCTCGGCCGAGAGCCGCAACCGCCGCCGGCTCGTGGAGAGCAGTGTGAGCCCGGGGGCGGCGTCGAGGAGAGGCGTCAGCGCGGTTGCGCCCTCGACGAGGTGCTCCATGTTGTCGAGCACGAGCAGGAGCTCCCGATCTGCGAGGAACGCCTCGAGGAGCTCCGGCCAGCCGCCGGCATCGCCCTCGCGCAGGCCGAGCGTGCGGCCGATGGTCGGCAGGAGCTGTCGCGGGTCTGCGACCGGCGCCAGATCGACGAGGGCGGCGCCGTCCGGGAGCTCGTCTCCGACGAGATTGGCGAGCTCGACCGCGAGGCGTGTCTTGCCGATCCCACCGGGCCCGATGAGAGTGACGAGCCGCGTGCGCTCCGCCAGGAGCCGTGGCACGATCTCGGCAAGCTCGGTGTCGCGCCCGATCGTCGGGGTGTGGGGCGCGGGCACATGGAAGCGCCTGCGGGTGTCCTGCGGCGGGGCGGCGAGCTCCGGATCGTGGGCGAGGATGCGCCGCTCCAGCTCGCGGAGCTCCGTGCCCGGCTCGAGACCCAGCTCCTCGACGAGGAGGTGGCGAGCCTCGCGATAGGCGGCGAGCGCATCGGCCTGCCGCCCGGCGCGGTAGAGCGCCGTCATCAGCTGGCCGCGGAGCCGCTCGCGAAGCGGATGCTCGGCGACGAGACGCTCGAGGTCCGCGGTGATCTCCGCGGGCCGGCCGAGGCGGAGCTCCACCTCGAACCTGTCCTCGAGACAGGCCAGGCGCAGCTCGCCGAGCCGGCTTGCCTCGTCGCGCGCGAGAGCCACTCCGTCGAGATCGGCGAGCGCCTCGCCCTGCCAGAGCGCGAGTGCCGAGGAGAGCTCGCCCGAGGCCCGCCGGAGGCGGCCCTCGGCGAGCGCACGCTTTCCTTCGCCGGCGAGTCGCTCGAACTCGTAGGCGTCGACCGCGTCGGCAGCGAGAACGAGCCTGTAGCCCGATTGCCCGGTCACGAGGCACCCGTCCGGCAGCAGGCGCCTCAGCTGCGCGATGTAGACGTGGAGCACGCTCCGTGCCGAGGCCGGAGCCGAGCCTTCCCAGACCGCCTCGATCAGCGCCTCTGTGGTCACGCTCCCGCCGCGCCGGAGCACGAGCGCGGCGAGGAGCGTCCGCGGCCGCCGCCCGAGCCTGATCGGCGCGCCGTCTACCAGAGCCTCGAAAGGCCCGAGCACGCGCACTTCGAGGCGGCGTTCCTGCCTCACCACCTGTTTCCCCTCCTTGCCCGGCTTGTGGCTGCGTCGGTGCCGCCGGTACCACGCGTTGTACCTGGAGAGGCGCTGCTCTGTGCTCTTTCTTACGTCGCCTGGAAGCGTGCCGCCTCGTCCGAGCCGCCGGTCGCGTTCCCGGCGCTGTAGGAGTGCGCTCCCGTGCCGGCCAGACGGCCCGCGTCGACGATCAGGTACTCGTCGCGGATCGGCTTGGCGCTGAACCAGCATTCGAGGATCTCTCGGGTGCCGGCCGCATACCGCGCCTGGGCCGAGAGGCTCGTGCCGGAGGTGTGCGGCGTCATCCCGTGGTGGGGCATCGTGCGCCACGGATGGTCGCGCGGTGCCGGCTGGGGGAACCAGACGTCCCCCGCGTACCCGGCGAGCCGCCCGCTCTCGAGGGCGCGCACGATCGCGTCGCGGTCGCAGATCTTCCCGCGCGCCGTGTTGATCAGATACGCGCCGCGCTTCATCTTGCCGAGCAGCTCGTCGTCGAAGAGATGCTCGGTCTCGGGATGGAGCGGCGCGTTGATCGTGACGACGTCGCAAACGCTGACGAGCGACTCGACGGTCGGGTGGTACGTGACCCCGAGCTCGGCCTCGACATCGGCCGGCAGCCGGTGGCGATCCGTGTAGTGGAGCCCGACCTCGAACGGCTTGAGTCTCCGCAGGACGGCCGAGCCGATCCGCCCTGCCGCGACCGTCCCGACCTGCATGCCCTCGAGGTCGTAGGACCGCGAGACGCAGTCGGCGATGTTCCAGCCTCCGTCGACGACCCACTTGTACGACGGGATGTAGTTGCGGACGAGACCGAGGATCATCATCACCACGTGCTCGGAGACGCTGATGCTGTTCGAGTACGTCACCTCGGCGACCGTGAGGCCGCGCTCGATCGCCGCCTGCAGGTCGACGTGATCGGAGCCGATCCCTGCGGTGATCGCGAGCCTGAGGTTGGGCGCCTTCGCGATCCGTTCCGCCGTCAGGTAGGCCGGCCAGAACGGCTGTGAGATCACGATCTCCGCGTCGGGAAGCTCCCGCTCGAACACCGAGTCGGGACCGTCCTTGTCCGAGGTCACGACGAACCTGTGGCCCTGCTCCTCGAGGTAGCGGCGCAGGCCGAGCCCTCCTGAGACGCTTCCGAGCAACTCGCCGGGGACGAAGTCGATCGCCTCGGGCGAGGGCGTCGTCTGGCCGTCGAAGTAGCGCTCGATCCGCGGGACGGAGTCGCGGGCATACGAGGTCGGATAGCCGTCGACGGGATCGTCGTAGAGGACACAGAGGACGGTTGCCACGAGTGGCTCCTTTCGTTTCGCAGGCGAAGGGCCGTGGCAGTCACGGCTCCCGGGCCTGCACCTTTCTCGGCGAGATGGCTTCTGCCATCGTCTGCCTCGCGGCGGCCTCGGTCAAGTCGGCCCCGGGTCAAGTCGGCTCAGGCAAGTTGGCTCAGGCAAGTTGGCTCAGGCAAGTTGGCTCAGGCAGCCAGTGGCTCACAAGTCGGCTACCGGCAAGCCGGGCACGCGATCCCTGCCCGAGTCCCGTGCTGCGACTCGAGCTCGCGGGCTGACTCGAGTGCCTCACCCGGGTGCCTGCTTGACTGTCGTGATGGCGCTCAGTGGGGTGGCAGAGCTCGGTTCCGTACGCCGGAGCGGGCAGACGTACGTGGCATTGGCGGCGCTCGCGTGGTCGAGCGCCGGGCTCGTGCAACGCGAGCTGCCCCTGGACGCGGCGACCCAGGTAGCCGGCCGGGCGCTCTTCGCGGCGCCTGCGCTCTTTGCCTACGCCTTCTGGGTCGAGCGGCGCGACGTGCTTCGCGCGTTCGCCCGCATGGGCCTGGCCGGGGTCGCGGTCGGCGTGCTCGTCGGTGTCGCGTCGTCGACGTTCATCGTCGCGCTGAATCACACCTCGGTCGCGAACGTCCTCTTCCTGCAGGCGCTCGCGCCGCTGATCGCGGCGCTGCTTGCCTGGGTCGCCTTCCACGAGGCGGTCTCGCTCCGCACGGCGGGGGCGATGGTCCTCGCCCTGGCCGGCGTCGGCTTGATGGTCGGCGGGCCGGGAGGAGCGAGAGGGATCGGGCTTGCGCTCTCGGTCGTGATGACGCTCTGCTTCGCCGGCAGCGTCGTCGTCACCCGGCACCACCGGGAGGTGTCGATGACGCCCGCCGTGTGCCTCTCGCAGGTGCTCGTCGTCCTGGCGTTCGGCCCGTTCGCGAGCCCGGGCAGCGTGAGCGCCCGCGATCTCGGGCTTCTCGTCGCGCTGGGCGTCGGCCAGATGGGCCTCGGCCTCGCGTTCTTCACCGTCGGGGCCCGACTGATCCCGGCCGCGGACGTTGCGCTGATCGCGCTGCTGGAGGTTGTCCTCGGCCCGGTGTGGGTGTGGCTCGCCCTCGGCGAGCGGCCCGCGAGCTCGACTCTCATCGGCGGCGCCGTCGTGATCGGCGCGGTCGCGCTCCAGTCGAGCGGCGCCGACCCCCTGGCGAACGCACGCCCTCCTGTCCATTAGCGCGCACACGACACCTCCCGAGAGCCCGAGGGCGGCGGACTTCTACGCCGCGGCCATCTACGGCTCGATCGTCGCCGCGGCGATCGCCGGCGCCTTTCGCGAGGAGCACGTCTCCTCCGAGGACACAGCGCTGGCGATGATCTCGACCCTGGGCGTCTTCTGGCTGGCTCACCTCTGGTCGGGCATCGTCGGCGAGCGGATCCACCTCGGCCCGCTCTTCCGCGCCCGGCACGTGGCTCAGATCGCCCGGTCGGAGTGGCCGCTCGTCGAGGCGGCCTTCCTGCCGAGCGCCGTGCTGCTCCTCGGCTGGGCGGGTCTCTTCGGACGCGAGACGGCCTCGACCGTGACGATCGTCGTCTGTGACCTTCAGCTACTCGGGTGGGGGTGGCTTGCCGGCCGGCGAGCGTTCGAGCGCTGGTGGGCCGCTGCTCTCGCCGGGCTTGCGGACGGCGCGCTCGGGCTCGCGCTCGTGCTGCTCGAGATCGCGGTTCTCCACCATCGGTAGCTCGACCGCAGGTCTATGATCGACCGCGATGAGGATCAGGGCTGCGGTGCTGCAGCAGTTCGGCGCACCGCTGGAGGTTCAGGGAGTCGACCTCGAGGAGCCACGCGCCGGCGAGGTGCTCGTCCGTCTCGTCGCCTGCGGCGTCTGCCACACCGACCTGTACACCGCCTCGGGCGCCGATCCGTCCGGATACGCGCCCGCCGTGCTCGGCCACGAAGGGGCAGGGGTGGTCGAGCGTGTAGGCGAGGGAGTCGTCTCGCTGGGGTCGGGCGACCACGTCGTCACGCTCTTCTCGCCGCAATGCCGCAGCTGCGTCCATTGCCTCGACGAGCGCACCAACCTCTGCCTCGCGATCCGCGAGCAGCAGAACAAGGGGTACCTCCCGGACGGGACGACGCGCCTCTCCCGCGACGGCGAGCCGATCCGCCACTTCATGGGCACCTCGACCTTTGCCGAGTACACGGTGATGCCCGAGATCGCGCTCGCGAAGATCGATCCCGCGGCACCGCTCGACCGGGCCTGCCTCTTCGCCTGCGGGCTCTCGACCGGCCTCGGTGCGGCGATCAAGACCGCGAAGGTCTCACCGGGATCGACGTGTGTCGTCTTCGGCGCCGGAATGGTCGGCCTCGGCGCCGTCGCCGGCTGCCGGCTCCAGGGCGCCGAGCGGATCATCTGCATCGATCTCTCCGCCGACCGTCTCGAGCTCGCCCGCGGCCAGGGTGCGACCGACGTGCTCGTCGGCGGCCCCGACTCGGTCGAGCGGATCGTGGAGATGACCGGCGGCTTCGGAGCCGACTACACGTTCGAGGCCACGGGCAGCGTCGCCGTGATGAGGCAGGCGGTCGAGGCGGCGCGCATGGGGTGGGGGCTCGCGACGATGTGCGGGGTCGCAGGCAAGGGAGAGACGCTCGACATCGTCCCGCGCTACCTGATCCAGGGCCGCCGGGTCGCGGGCTCCTCGTTCGGCGGGATCAAGGGCCGCGACGAGGTGCCCCAGCTCGTCGCCCGCTACCTGAACGGCGAGATCGACGTCGACCCGTTCATCTCACACACGATCTCGCTCGACGAGGTCAACCGGGGCTTCGAGCTGATGGAGGCACAGGCGGGGATCAGATCGGTGATCGCCTTCCGCTGACCCCCGCCAGTTGCGGCATCACCTCGGCCGCGAAGCTCTCGACCGTGCGCTTCGCCTCGTCGAAGGTCATGTCGCCGACCGGGAGCTGCAGGACCATGTGGTCGACGCGGCCGTCCTCGAGGATCCCGCTGAAACGCTCCGCGATCTGGGCGGCCGTCCCGGCTCCGCCCTGGATCGCGTCCTCCATGTGGGCGAGGATCCCCCGCAGCGGGGCGAGCGCCGCCTCGCAATCCTCCGCGGACATGATCTTCCGGTCGTGGAGGTGAACGCCCTCGGCCCGGCGGACAAGGCCGTCCATCCCGCGCCGGGCGATGCCGATCGCCTCCTGCTCGGTGGGCGCGATCGCAACGAGCATCGTGCAGCCGACGCGCGGGCGCGAATCGGGACCGTCGACTCGCAGCTCGCCGCCTCGATGCTCGTGCCAGGCCTCGGCGTAGACGTCGTAGGCGCGCTGGTCGATCGGCCCGGGCCACATCAGATTCATGCCGTAGCGTCCGGCGAGGGCCGGGTTGCCCGGGTACCAGAACGGGATCGGGTCCTGGAGCGGCTTCGTCGAGAGCGGGACGGTCGGGAAGTCGTAGTAGGCGCTGCCTTCGCTCGAGATCTCGCCGTTCGCGAGGGCGTCGCAGATGATCCGCAGGCTGTCCTCGAACCGCTCCCGCCGTGTGGTCCAGTCGCTCCCGAACCAGGCATGCTCGATCGGCGCGACGCCGCTTCCGACCCCGAACTCGAGCCGGCCGCCTGTGAGCTGGTCGAGGACGCACATGTCCTCGATGATCCGGACCGGGTGGTGGAGAGGCAGCAGCTTGACCATCGGGCCGAGCCTGATCGCCTTCGTCACCTGGGAGGCGGCGGCGATGAAGATCTCCTGGTTGGGGGCCATCGAGAGGTCGGAGCCATGATGCTCGGCGAGGTGGAAGCCGGCGAACCCCGCCTCGTCGGCGAGCTTGACGAGGTCGAGCCGGTCCCGGAAGAGCCGGTGGGTCTCCGTGCCCGGGATGTCCTCGATGTGGTCGAAGATGCCGAAGGTCGCCTGCGCCACGTCCTGTCCTTTCGGTCTAGAAGCCGGACGCGTGGAGCCAGCCGAGGATGGGGGCGAGCGCCTCGCGGTTGTTCCGCTCGAGCATCATCAGGTGGCCGTTGCCGTGCACGCCGTGGTCGGCCAGCCGGAGATGCTCCACCGGCGCGCCAGCCTCGCGCAGGAACGCGACCGTGGCCTCGTCACCGTGGGCGAAGAGCGAGGCCTCGGCGCTGACGACGGCGATCGGGGTCTTTGCGAGCCGCGGGAGCGCGCGGGCCTTGCCGGCGAGCTCCGCCGGTGTCGCTGCAGGCGGGTCGAACCGGAGCGGCACCGCGGTCAGTCCCCACGGAAGCGTGAAGCCGAAGCCGGGGTTGTCGAGGAAGGGCGGTCCGAGCGGCTCGATCGCCACGATCCCCTTGACGAGCTCCGGGCGGGCATCGGCTGTCAGCCAGCCCATCGGCCCGCCGGCAGAGTGCGTCACGAGGACGGCGGGCCCGATCGCGTCGAGCAGTGCAGCTCCCCGCTCCTGCTCGAGGGTGTGCGCGGCCGCGATGTCGGCCAGCATCGGCCCTGCCGCGGCCGCGAACTGCTGGACGCTCGGATCGTCGAGCCCACCGCTTCCCGGCCATTGGGTGTGCAGGTGCGCGGTGCGATGCGACATCGGCCCGTCGGCGACCGCGGTGAAGAGCGCCAGGACGAGCTCGTGGGTGAAGACCCCTCCGGGCCCGCCGAGCACGTCCGGGTGGAACGGCGAACGTCCATGCCCCGGTCGGTCGACGACGTAGACGGCATAGCCTCCCTCGACGAGGAGGGTCGCCCATCCCGGCCGGCCGTCGGGGGTGCCGAGCCAGTCGGTCCCCTGACCGCCCCCTCCGTGCACGAGGATGAGCGGATAGGGCTTGGTGACCTCGGGCGGCGCCTCCCACTGGACGAACATCTGGCCGCGGGTAACCGTCGCGGCCGCGACGGTGGCCGGCTCCGCGCCGATCCAGAAGAACCCTCGCCTGGCGGTGACCGGGTTCCCCGTCAGATGAGGTGCGGTCGCGCTCGTCAGAGGCGCAGTCGTACCGAATTCGCGGCGCCCGCGCAACACGCGTCGCAGGTATCGGCGGGCAGCCTGCTAGTTGAGCAGGGGGGAAGGCGGGATGTGCGTCTCGCCGGTCAGCCCGGCGAGGACGAAGGCCTCCTCGTCGATGTAGCACCAGCACCAATCCTCACCCGGCTCGAGCGAGCGGATGAGCGGGTGGGCGTCCGCCTCGGCGTGAGCGCTCGCGTGGCGCATCGGCGAGTCGTCGCAGCAGCCCACGTGGCCGCAGCTCAGGCAGATCCGCAGGTGCAGCCACTTGCTGCCGATCCGCAGGCAGTCCTCGCAGCCGGGGACCGACTCCGGGAGCTCACGAAGTTGAACCTGATCGAGGTGCGTGCAGCTCACTGGGCGCGGCCAACGCTAGCAACCAACGCGTGCCACGACCGTCGATCCCACCCGGACGCTGCCAGGCCGAGGACGGTTCTCAGTCGCCGTTCGAGCTCTCCTGCCGGGGCGAGCCCGGCCGGAGCGCTCGAAGGTAGAGCGCCGCCGCGGCCGTGCGCGTGAAGACCCCGAGCCGCTCGCTGATGTGCTCGAGGTGCTTCTTGGCGGTCGCCGGGCTGATCCCGAGGATGTTGGCGATCTCGACGTTCGTCAGGCCCTCGGCGACGAGCTCGTGAACCTGTCGCTGGCGGTCTGTCACGTGCTCGAGGCTCACGGGATGAGCCGCGCCGTCACCGATGGCGGACTCTGCCGTTGCCGAGCTCAGCCTTCGTGCGTTCTCGCGGCTGACCGTCAGATGAGGCGCTAGTCGATCGAGCAGCTCCCGGTCGCGCTCGCTGAACCCGCTCCCTTCGCGGTTGAGCGCGAAGGCGACGACCTCGCGGTTTGCCGTGGAGAGCGTGATCGAGAGCTGCGCCTCGGTCCCGAGCTGCCGGTAGAGCTCGTTGTAGAGCTCCACGAGCGCCGCGTCGAGTCGGGATGCCTCACCTTCGCTGAGCCTGCTCATACGCGAACCGGCCGGACGACTTCATGCGCCCGATCTGGACGATCCGGGGGGTGAGCTGAGGGCCGCGGGGTGTGACCGCGTTCACCAGACGGCGCACGAGCGCCTACCGCCATCGCTTCTCCGGTACCACGACCGCTTGATTATCGGCGCGACCGGTGCTCTCGTCCACGTGCCGGTTGTGCTTCCGCCCGGGTCCGCGAATGCTCGAATCTCGAAGGCATCATCCCGGGCGCGTAACCTCGGGGCATGTCGAGGCGGCGAATCGCGCTGAGTGGTCTGACGTCGCTCGTTGCGCTGTTGGCCCTCGCAGTCATTGCCGCCACGGGTCAGGCGACGGCGCCGAAGCTGATCGAGTGCCAGCGCCCCGTCAAGACAGGCGAGGAGATCTACGCGCTCGTGCACGTGACGGCGAAGGTCGCCTGCCCGGTCGTGCGCGACCTCGCCCGCTGGGAGTACGCGCCGGGGCACGTCGAGCAGCACATCAAGGAGCTCTACCGGTGTGCCGGAGCGAGCAAGTCCTCGCCCGGCCACCCGGTGCTCGTGCGCACCGTCTTCGAGGGGTGGAGCCTGTCGATCGTGCCGTCCGGCGCGTTTCGCATGTCGCTCGGCGGCCGCTCGTTCGACGTCACGGGTACAGACTTCCCGCTGAACTGCACCTGACCGGCCTCGGGGGCCCCACAGGTTCGAGGGCGCCACAGGTAAGGCCTCGTCAGCGAACCTTGGGAGCGCTCTCCTAACCGGGCCGTTCGGCTCGGCCCAGCGCCAGGCGGGACGGGATCAGGTGGCGAGCTTGTACGGCTCGAGGTGCCAGGCCTTCCAGGCCCAGAACCACTTGGGAAGCGGCACCGGCGTCGTCGGCCTTGTTCCCCGCTTCGCCGGTGCCTGCTCCTGCCAGGCGGCCAGCTCGAAGGCCCACTTCGGGATCCGCTTCGGTGCGGCTGCCGGGCGCGGGATCGGGACGACCTTGAGCGCGGCTGAGGCGGGGCCCGTCTTCCCGAGAGAATCGACCGCCCGGACGGTGAACGTCGTCGTGCCCTTCTTGTCGAACTTGCGGACGCTCGTGCTCAGACCCGTGGGCTCGCCGACCGGGGAGCCGTCGCGGAGCACCTCGTAGTGGCTGATCCCGGCGCCCGGCGACGTGGCAGCTCCCCAGGAGAGCACGAGAGCGCCCCTGTGGAAGCGGCCCTTCAAGCTCGCAGGCGCGGTCGGGCCGCTCGCAGTCGGTGGCGGCGCGGCCGTGGTCGTCGTGGTCGTGGTGGTCGTCGTCGTCGAGCCACCGCCGCCGCCGCCACCGCCGCCGCCGGTCGGGCCGGTGGAGCCGCCGGCCCAGGCCGAGTCGATCGTCTGGCCGATCAGGCTCTCCGAGAAGGGCCAGGGCGTGCTCCAGACGACGGCCGCGCCGATCGCCGTAGCTCCACCGATGACGACACGGCGGCGCGTGTAGGTCCGCTCGTCGCCCGGCTCCTCCGGAATGGCGTCGCCGCTCTCGCCGTCGTCAGTCATCCGGCTGCCCGCCAGGGTCGCGATCGCCCTCGCGACGTCTCATGAGAGGCCCCCCGACGCTCTTCATCTGGGGGGCGAGTCTACAGAAGTCGTCGGTCGGATTAAGCGGTTTCGACAGAAGTCACTGAGTCGAGTGATCGGTCGGAGCTTGCTTGCTCGAGAGCATCGACGTGACCGGCCGGGCGGAGGAGAGCCAGGACATCGGCGAGCTCGACGACAGCGAGCCCTGCGGCGGCGTCGCTGATCCCGAAGCTCAGGACGAGCTCGTCCTCGCGGCGGGCTAGGCCGGCGCAGAACTCGACGCGATCCGAGATGAAGGTGAAGGGCACGGAGGTGGCGACGATCCCGAGAGCGTCGTCGACCTGAACGAACCGATGGACGTACTGGAGCTTCGGGCCGTGCCGAGTGACCTCATGGACGACGAAGAGGTAGCCGTCGTCGATCGGGACGCCCTGGCTGCTCCCGCGGTACTCGTCGGCGCCAGGAGGCCCATTCCGACGGGATACCTCGGCGAGCGAACGGGTGGCGCCGTCCCACTCGAGCACGACGGTGGGGCCGCTCGTGTAGAGGAACGACAGCGCTCCGCCGTGGACGAACGGCATCCAGTTCTTCTCGTGCCTGCCCCGCTCGGGGCCGGGGAGCCGCGTGACCGAGACGATGTCTGCGCCGTCGAGCTCGAGGAGCGCGATCTCGCGCCGTTCGGCCGCGTTGAGGTCGCAGACCGTGGCGCTCGCATACCAGCGGCCGTCGTGCTCGATGAGGCGGCAGTCCTCGTAGCCCTGCACCTGCGACGGGAACCGGCGCAGGCCGCGGGACCGGTCGGCGATCGGCTCGATCGCGGTGACCCTGAGATCGCGGTCGAGCTCGAGGAGGTAGTTGACGTTGAGCAGGATCCCGTCGGCGTGCAGCACGCCTCGCTCGATCTGGTAGTTGGCCGTCCGCACGATCATGCGGAAGCCGTCGCCGTCGGCGGCGATGCTCGGGTTGAAGCACGGCCAGGCGGGCTTGACGTCGATCTTGATCTCACCGATCCGGGTGCTCGGCGCGATCGCGGCGAGGCGCGGCGGGTTGGCGCCCGGGGGCGGGCCGTTGCCGCTGAGCCCGGGGGCCGAGTCGAGGGCGCGCTGAACGAAATCCTGGACGTGTGCCGGCAGGTCGGGTGTGGAGGCCAGCTGCTCGAGGTCTGCGGTCGCCTCGTCCGGACGGCCCAGCTCGACGGAGGCGAGCGCCCGCTCGAGCAGCAGGCCCCATTCGTAGACCCAGCGGTGGATGAAGAGCGTGTCGTCCGGATACGGGATCTGGAGCCCGCGCTCGGCGAAGAGATGAGCGAGAGCGCCTTCCCGGCGGCCCCGGTAGAGCCGGGCGAGCTCGTACAGCGGCTCGGCGCGTGTCGGCCGGCGCTGCCAGGCCTCGAGCAGCGTCGGCACGCCCCAGTCGCTCTGCTTCTCGGCCTTGAGGATGCCCTCTTGCAGGTTGGCGTAGAAGACCTCTTCGTCCCAGCCCCGCATGTCGACCCGACGCCGGTAGTACTCGATCGCACGGTCGTGCTCGCCGAGCTCGCGGAAGGATTGCGCCAGGTAGAAGACGGCGCGCGCGTTGTCCGGATCCCGGGCCAGGTCCCGTTTGAGGAGCCCGATGTCGCGCTTCAGCTTGTGCGGCCTCGAGGCGCCGTCGGCGTGGTGGTCGACGACCAGCACGTCGAGCTCGTCCTGCCGGAAGTGGCCGTTGGTCGCGATGTACTCGTGGGTCGAGCCGACGTACCACCAGTCCCGGTCTCCCCGGACGAGGCGAGCCACGCCGTAGTCGAGGGCGCCGCTCTCCCGCAGGAGGTAGGCGTCTGCCCGGAGCTGAGGCAGTGCACCCGTCTGCCGGATCGTCATGTCGGCGTCGATCAGGAGCAGGTAGTCCGCGGCTCCGCGTGCATGCGTCATGAGCTCGGAGCGAGCCGATCCGAAGTCCGTCCAGGGAATGTCGTGCAGCGCCCCGGGTATCCCGTCGAGCTGCTCCCGCACGACCTCACGGGTCTCGTCGGTCGAGCCGGTGTCGCAGACGACCCACGCGTCGATCAGCCCGCGAACGGACTCGATGCAGCGCTCGAGGATGGGCGCCTCGTTGCGCACGATCATGCAGAGGGCGACGGTCTTGCTCAACTGGCGACCGCCCAGTAGCGGGACACGGGCCGCCGGTCGAGCCGGAGCGAGTCCCGTCGCACCGCGTCGAGGACACTCTCGGCGTGTCCGCAGGCAAAGAGCTCCGGCCCCCGGAGCCAGAGCATCCGGTCGGCCGGGCCGAGGAGCTCATCCGGGCTGCCGATCGCCTGCACGACTGCGACCCCACTGTGCCGTAGCTGCCACGTTCGCCCGACCGCCCACTGGCGGAACTCTGCGGCGCCCGCCGACGGGAGGCGGTCGATCAGGAGGACCGACCCGGCAGCGGACTCGAGCGCGGCCCCGAGTGCCAGCTGGATCACCTCGGAGCCGGTCAGGGCCCTGAGGGGGGCGTCGAGGCGGTGCCCGAGCCCCGCCCGGGCGGCGACGTCGCCGATCCACCTCACCGCCTCCGGGACGTGCCCGCCGAGGAACGACCCGAGGATCTCGAGGTTGTCGAGGATGCTCAGGTCGAGCTCGAGCACGTCGGCGAGATCGCCGAGGAGAAAGGCCGGCGCATGCACGTGGAGCTCGCCGGCGATGGGACGATCGTGGCCGGCGAGAGCCCGAAGAAGCGCCGACGCCGTCTGCGGCTGGTCGCTGTAGACGCCGACGAGCTGGCCACGCCGCACGTGGAACGAGGCGTCCTGCACGAGCGGGCGTGGATCGTGGCCGCTTCGCCGGTGGAGATGGTCGAGCTCGGAGCGGTGTGCTCTCAGCGAGACGCCGCGCGCGAGCACGGCCACGTCGGCGGGCGGGGAGCCCGGCGCCGGTCGCGACGCTCGGGAGCGGGGCGGTGCCGGCGCGTCGCGCACCTCGGGCTCGGAGTCGAGCTCGAGCGTCCGGGCGGCGACGGCGGCCAGGGGGCTCTGCCGAAGCCAGCCCGGCCCGGCCCTGAGTGTCTGGGCGGCATACCGGCGGTATCCGACTCCCGCGGTCGACGCCTGCTCGAGGAGGCGGGTGACGAGCGCCGGCTCGGAGAGCCTCGGCTCGATCTTCCAGCGCTCCGCGAGGCGGTCGCGCCCGTTCACCGTGGCGAGATAGTCCGACACGCACTCCGGCTGGAGGGCGTCCGACGGTGCCTCGACGAGCACGCCGGGACGAAGGTTGTCGATCAGGAAGAGCTCGTAGCCGAGCCGCTCGAAGCGCGCCCGCAGCCCGTCGACCGAGCCCCCGTAGAGCGGCAGCATCGCTCCGTTGCACTCGAACACGACATCGGGCCGGTCGCCCGCGGCGAAGAGCTCCCGCATGCCGTCGAGCGCCGAGTACTCGGCCCCCTCGATGTCGAGCTTCACCAGGTCGACGCCGTCCCAGTCGAAACGGCGCAACAGCCCGTCGATCGTCACGGGCTCCACGATCGTCGTTCCCTGCTGATCGGTCGGCAGCGCGACCCGTCCGTGGATGCTCTGCTCGATGAATGCGACCGGCCGCTTGGACCTGCTGACCGCGCCGTTTACCGCGTGGACGCGCTCGAAGCCGTTGCGCTCCGCGGCGAGGCGGAGAAGCTCGACGTGGCGCGGGCTTGCATCGACCGAGATCACCTCTGCGCCAAGTCCCGCGGCGGAGAGCGAGAAGGTGCCCAGGTGCGCGCCCAGGTCGAGCACGCGTGTTCCCGGCTCGACGAGGCCGAGAAAGACCCGCTGGACGAACTCGTCGATCCAGTCGTGCGTGAGAAACCAGGAGCCGACAGGATCGCCCGCGTCCGGATCGACACAGAACTCCACCGGCGGCGCTTCCGCGACTGAGACCGTCGTGAAGGTGACCTCGACCACCTGGCCCGGGACGCTACAGAATAGGGTCGGGCGGATGCCTCCTCGTTCCAGTGAAGATCAGCCCGGGATCGGCCTCGTCTACGTGACCCATCGGGAGGAGCCGAGGCTCGACTGGTTCGTCGAGAGCCTGGACGCGCAGCTCGAGGGTGACGAGCTCGAGGTCGTCGTCGTCGACGGGCTCTTCTCGCCGGTCCGGACAGACAACGTCGTCGCGCAGGTGGCCGGGCGATTCCCGGTGACGCACGTCCCGCCCAAGCCGAGCCCGTACAACGGCGCGTACCGGCGCACGCGCGAGGATCTCTTCGCCGCGGCAAACGCGCGGAACACCGGCGTGATCTACACACGCAGGCCCTACCTGGTCTTCGTCGACGACTGCTCGGTGCTGTCGCCCGGGTGGCTCGCCGCTGTCCGCGAGCACGCTCGGGAGGGCCGGGTCGTCAGCGGTGCCTACGAGAAGCGCAAGGGAATGGTCGTGGAGCGCGGAGAGATCGTCTCCAGCGAGGCCGACGACTCGGGCGTCGACTCGAGGCTCGGCCTGGCGGACGACGAGGGATTCGTCCAGATCGTCGGCGGCCAGCTCTACGGGGCGAGCATCGGCATCCCGCGGGCTTTGATGCTCGCCATCAACGGTCTCGACGAGCTCTGCGATCCGATGGGCGGCGAGGACTACCAGTTCGGGATCCGCCTCGAATGGGCCGGCGCACCGGTTTTCTACGACAGCCGGATGCTGACGACCGAGGCACACGACCTCGAGCACCACGGCCACACGCCGCGCCGGGTAGGGCGCACGCTCCCACCCGAGCGGTACATGGCGAAGCTCGCGGAGTTCGGTGTCTTCGAGCGCTCGACCGACGGGGAGTACGACAACTCGCACATGGTGCTGGACATCCTCTACGGCACCCGGGAGACACACGCCTTCGGCAACGACTACAACCTGGCCGCACTCGGCCCGGACGACCTCCCCGGCCTGGCGGCGCGGATGCCCGGCGAGTACTGGTTCGACGGCACGCCCCTGGGAGAGCTCTAACTCGGCACGACGGCGACGATCGGGGCATCGAGCGCGATCCACTCGGGTGGGCAGACGTCGTCGGCGGGCAATCCGTACACCCAGATCGCGGGCCTGACGACGCGCTTGCTGGGATGCTCGTTGAGCCAGGCGGCCCACCACCCGAACGACGAGTTGGTGATGATCGCGTCGCGGCAGGAGGCGAGAACGTGCAACTCGAGGCAGTCGTCGTCGTCGAGGATGACCGCGTTCTCCATCTGTGCAGGCAGGTTCGCCCGCGCGAATTCGGGGTTGTTGGTGCTGACGACGAACTGCGCGGAAGGCGAGAAGTGGGTGCTTGCGAGCTCCAGGTACTCACGCCCGTATTGGGGGTAGATCGACCCGTAGGGGTCGTCCTCGCGGTAGTAGCGGAGCTGCACCGCGACCGTCTCGGGATGCGCGAGCAGGTCCCCGTAGCGCTCGCGCAGCGCCACCCGGTGCTCGGGGGCGGGGGCGAAGAGCTCGACGATCCGCGCGCGCTGGTGGGCGAAGTAGCGCTCCGACTGGTAGTAGCCGCCGAGCCGGATACCCGGCTGGTACGGGATCGGCGAGTAGGCATAGCTCGGCTCCTGCCAGTCGACCCAGTCTCGATCGACGGGGCCCGGGTCGCAGCGACGGAGGACGCTCTCGTACGGCGATGAGGAGCTCAGCTCCGGGAAGACCGCCTCGGCCCCGTTGTCCCAGGCGAGCGCGCTCGCCGCCGCGATCTCGAACAGGTTGTTGCCGAGCCGCCCGATCAGCTTCGCGGAGACGTACGGGCCGCATTCCGGCCATTCCTCGGCGGGGCGGCCCCACAACGCGTCGTACGAAGCCGGGTGGCGCTCGCGCAGGAAGTCGATGATCCGGGTGTCCTGCTCCTCGGAGAACGCGGCGTAGTGCTCCCAGACGAGCCACTCGTCCGACACATCTCGCAGGCGGGTCGTGCGGAAGGCGGCTTCGTCTCCGTGCGCGTAGTGATTGATCCGAAGCAGCCCGTCGTGCACCTTCCCGTCGAGCACCGGCTGGTTGTGGTCCGAAGGAACGGCTTCGCCGTCGCCGTTCGCGTAGGCGCCCCCGAGCAACGGGACGTGGTGAGGGTTCCAGTAATGCTCGACGCGCACGGCCTCGGGCCTGAGGATGCTCTTGCCGACCGCGTTTCTCGGATGCAGCCGGTCGGAGGCCGCCGTCAGCCGCCCGAGGATCGGCTCCTTCCGGTCGAACCGGACTCCTCCGGTGCCGAAGTTCCGCCAGTTCACGTACACGGCGGAGGCCCCTGCGAAGCGCCGGTCGAGACAGGCGGTGACGGTGTCGTCCTCGAGCGGCAGCAGGAACTCGTCGAGGTCGATCAGGGCCAGCCAGCGGACCTCGCCCACGGCGCGGCGAAGGACGTCGCCGAATGCCTCGAGCTGTCGTTCGATGAGGTCGCCGCGTCTGACGACGGGCCAATCGATCAACTCGACCAGCCCAGCCTCCACCAGCGGCTCGAGCACCTGCCGCCGAACTTCCTGCGGTGAGTTGTCGTACAGCCAGAAGCGCTGCACTCCGACGAGCCGGTGATACTCGATCCACTCCTCGAGCCGAGTCTGGTCCGCGCGGATCACCGCCGCGATCCCGAGTTCGACCCGACCGGGGAAGCGAGAGTGGCTCTCCCACACGAACGGGACGTCGTAGGTCGTGCGATGGCTCTCGGCGAGCCGCTCGCGGATCGCCTGGCGGCGCGCCTCCGCATCGGGAACGAGCGCGTGGAACTGCACCTGGATGTGCTCGAACCGATCGGCGAGGCGTCTGTCGAGGATGTGCTCGAGGATCTCGTACTCGCAGCCCTCGACGTTGAGCTTGAGCAGGTCGACGTAGCGCAGTTCCAGCTCGTCGAGGACACGCTCGAGGCTGCGAACCTCGATCGTCTCCTGCCTGTCCCCTTCGCGGAAGACGCTCGACCCGTCTCCGAGCACGGAGATCGTGTCGATCCGGTCGGTCCCGCCGATGCCGAAGTCGAACACCCGGACGTTCTCGAGCGAAAGCGCCTCCAGCTCTTCCCGAAACTCGCGGACCGGCTCGAAGGCGTAGACCCGAGAGCCGTAGAGCTCCGAGATCTGCCTGGTGAAGGTGCCGCGGTGGGCGCCGACGTCGAGGACGACGCTCGCCGGGCCCAACGCATAGGCATACCGTTGATCCTCCGAGAACGACACGCCTCTGAACTATTGCTGCTCTCCGGAGGCAGGCTAGGATCACCTCCGCGCTCGCAGTCGGCGAAGCCGGGTCCGGCGAGATCTCCGGGTGGACGATCTGAGGGCCGAGGGATCGGGCGGTCGCGACGAACTCACAATCGAGGATCGGGAGCTTCATGAGAGTCGGATGGGTCGGTACCGGGGTGATGGGATCCGCAATGTGCGGGCACGTGCTCTCTGGCGGGCATAGCGTCTCGGTGTTCAACCGGACGAGGACGAGAGCCGAGCCGCTGATCGAGGCAGGGGCGACCTGGTGCGACTCGCCTGCTGCGGTGGCGGCCGAGGCCGAGGTGATCTTCACGATGGTCGGCTTCCCGAGCGACGTCAAAGAGGTCATCCTCGGGGCCGACGGCGTGCTCGGCGGAGCAGAGCCGGGCTCCGTGATCGTCGATCTCACGACGAGCGACCCGTCGCTCGCCGAGCAGATCCACGAGGCCGCCCAGCCGGACGTCGAGGTGCTCGACGCGCCCGTGTCCGGGGGCGATGTGGGCGCACGCAACGCCACGCTCGTCGTGATGGTGGGCGGCAGGGAAGCGGCGTTCGAGCGCGTGCTGCCGCTCTTCGAGACGTTCGGCAAGACGATCGTCCGCCAGGGAGGCCCCGGCGCCGGTCAGCACACGAAGATGGTCAACCAGATCGCGATCTCCTCGGGGATGATCGGCATGTGCGAGGCGCTGCTCTACGCCTACCGCTCCGGGCTCGATGTCGGACGCGCACTGGACACGATCTCGACGGGCGCCGCCGGGTCCTGGTCGCTCACGAATTACGCGCCCCGGATCCTCCGCGGCGACTTCGCGCCCGGGTTCAAGGTCGAGCACTTCATCAAGGATCTCGGGATCGCCCTCTCGGAAGCGTCTCGCATGAACCTGGCCCTCCCGGGCCTCGCGCTCGCGCACCAGCTCTACGTCGCGACCAAGGCACAGGGCCGCGGCCAACTGGGCACCCACGCCCTCGTTGCCGCGCTCGGGAGTCTCAGCGACATCGACGCGGATGCCCTGGTCGCTCCGCAGCCGTCGGGCTAGGAGCAACGATTCGCGTGCGCTTCACCAATTGACCGGCCGCCCGGAGCTCGATGTGGCCGTCGTCGGGGCCGGGCTCGTCGGTCTCTCGACCGCGATGGCGATCCTGCAGGCCCGACCCGGCCTGAAGCTGGCCGTGATCGACAAGGAGGACCGGATCGCGTTCCATCAGAGCGGGCGCAACTCCGGCGTGCTCCATGCCGGCCTCTACTACGTACCCGGAAGCCTCAAGGCCCGCTACTGCCGGGAGGGCCGCGCCGCGCTGATCGACTTTGCCGAGGCTCATGCCATCCCCTATCGCCTCTGCGGGAAGCTCGTCCTCGCCGCCGAGGAGAGCGAGCTCTCCCGGTTTTCCGCGCTCGCACAACGAGGCCGCGACAACGGGTTGTCGATCCGCGAGCTGGGGCCGGACGAGTTCGTCGAGCTCGAGCCGAACGTCCGGGGTATCCGGGCGCTCCACGTCGCCGAGAGCGGGGTGATCGACTACGGCGCCGTCGCCGATGCCTACTCGAAGGTGATCCGGGAGCTCGGCGGCGTGATCCGGCTCGGGGAGGAGATCCGCTCGATCGCGGAGGTCAACGCGCGCGCCGTCGTCGTTTGCGCGGGGCTGCAGGCCGACCGGCTCGCCCACAGCGACCAGAGGATCGTGCCGTTTCGCGGCGACTACTACACCTTCCGGCCCGAGGTCGAGGACCTCGTCCGCGGCCTCGTCTATCCCGTCCCCGACCCGGCGTTCCCGTTCCTCGGCGTCCATTTCACCCGGCGGGTGGACGGCACGCTCCTCGCCGGCCCGAACGCGGTTCCCTCGCTCGCGCGCGAGGGCTACAGGCGCGGCTCGATCCGGCTGCGCGACACGATCGAGATGCTGAGGCATCCCGGCCTCCGGGTGCTGGCGCGCTCCTACATGTCGACCGCGCTCAAGGAGATCTGGCGGGACCTCTACAAGCCCGCGTTCGTCGCCGAGATGCGCCGGTACCTCCCGGGCGTGCGCTCCCGGGACGTCGTCTTCGGCCCCTCGGGAATCCGGGCCCAGCTGCTCGGGCGCGACGGCGCGCTCGTGGACGATTTCCTGATCGTCGACGACGACTCCGCGGTCCACGTCCTGAACGCCCCCTCGCCGGCGGCAACCGCCTCGATCCCGATCGGCCGGGAAGTGGCGGCACGCGCGATCGCCCGCTACGGGCTCTGAGCATGGCGCCTCGCGAGCTCGAGTTCGGACTCGATACGTTCGGCGACATCACCGTCGGCGCGGACGGGCAGCGGCTGACCGGCGCCGAGGTGATCCGGAATCTCGTCGAGCAGGCGGTTCTCGCCGATCGCGTCGGCATCGACGCGTTCGGGGTGGGGGAGCACCATCGCGACGACTTCGCGGTCACGGCTCCCGAGGTCGTGCTCGCCGCGATCGCCTCGCGCACCGAGCGGATCAAGCTCGGCACGGCGGTGACCGTGCTCAGCTCCGACGACCCGGTTCGTGTGTACGAGCGTTTCGCCACGCTGGACGCAGTCTCCCGCGGGCGTGCGGAGATCACGCTCGGCCGTGGCTCCTTCACCGAGTCGTTCCCGCTCTTCGGCTTCGACCTCGACGACTACGAGAGGCTCTTCGAGGAGAAGCTCGATCTGTTCGCGGCGGTCCGGGCCGAGAGCCGGTTCTCCTGGAGCGGCTCGGTCCGCCCGCCGCTCGAGAACGTCGAGGTGTTCCCCAAGACCGAGGCTGGGGCGCTTCCTGCCTGGATCGGCGTGGGAGGCTCGCCCGAGTCGGTGATACGTGCCGCCCGGTACGGCTTCGGGTTGATGCTGGCGATCATCGGAGGCGCACCCGAGCGGTTCCTGCCTTACGCGGATCTCTTCCGCCGGGCACTCGAGCAGCTCGGGACGCCGGAACTACCAATCGGCGTGCACTCGCCGGGCTTCGTCGCAGACAGCGACGAGGAGGCGCAGGAGCTGCTCTTCCCGCACTTCAAGGCCCAGCGCGACCGGATCGGCCGTGAGCGCGGCTGGCCGCCCACGAACCGTGAGCAGTTCAACGAGGAGGTCAAGAGCGGGGCGGTCTTCGCCGGCTCGCCGGAGACCGTCGCCGCGAAGATCGCCCGAACCGTCACCACCCTCGGCCTGAGCCGCTTCGACCTGAAGTACAGCAACGGCGCCATGCCGCACGAGCGGCTGATGCGCACGATCGAGCTCTACGGGACCGAGGTCATTCCCCGGACACGCGCGCTGCTCGGGTAGCCCGCGCCCCAGACACCTAGTTGATGGTGTGGACGACCAGGTAGATGTAGGCGGCGAGGTCGTCGATCTGGGTCGGGGTCAGCGTCGCGGCGTACGAGGGCATCGGGGTCGGGCTCGCGCTGCTGCCGTTCGTGACGTACTGGACGATCACGGACTGCATCGGCTTCAGGGCATCCAGGCTCGGGCCGACGGTGCTTGACGCTCCCGCGGCTGCGAGCGTGTGGCAGGAACCGCAGCCGGCGCTCGCGAAGATGGGCTTGCCGGCGTTGGCGTTACCGACCAGGGACGACGGATTGGTGCTCGTGCCCGGCGATGTCGTCGTTGTCGTGGTCGTGACAGAGGTCGTTCCGGGAGGCGCCGGGGCGGAGGCCGCGAGCTTGACGCCGACGCCCACGAGCCCCTTCATTCCGCCCGCCGCGTCACCGCGCAGGGTGGAGAGGTACTCGTAGCTCCCGCGCCGCTTGAAGCTGACGGTGAGCCTCGCCGACCGGCCGGGCCTGAGCAGCTTCGTCGCCTTGCCGGCACAGCTGTTCGCGATCGCATGCTTGACCGGGGTAGTACAGACCTTGAAGTCGTGCGCTCGCGTTCCGTTGTTCGTGACGGCGAAGGTGATCGTCTCGGAGGAGGCTTTCGCCGGCCATGTGGGCACCGACGATCGTGAGAGCGTGTAGGCGAGCTCGCTCGGCGTTCCGGCCTTCACCGAGATCACGGTTGCCGCATGGGCATTCTCCTGACCGGCAGCGGGAGACAACTGGTAGCCGGCGAGCAGGATTGTCGCGCCGACACACACGAGCATCGCGTGGAGCAGCGTGGACGTGAGGCTGCGTCGGACCAAGCGGTCGGCGACCATCGTCAAAGCCTAATGGGGCCTGGAGGAACGGCGCGTGCTGGCAGGTGGCGAGTTTGTCACGCGGCGTCCACCCGATCGCTACCCGACGCCCGACCTCTCGTGGCGACACTCGGAGCGCAACCTACGTGAGGAAGGGAGCGTTACCGGGTGATGGACAAGAAGCGATTCAGCTTGGGTCGGGGTGTGCTGTCCGTGTCGGGATGGCGACGGAAGGTTCTGCTCGGAGGTTTGCTGAGCGCAGCGGCGGTCGCATCGGTGCTCTTGGTGACGAGCTCCGCGGGAGCCTCGTTTGCTTCACGGGGGACGCCCAGCCTGCCCGCATTTCATGGGGAGGGTGGGGGCGACGATGGTGGCAACGGCAGTGACGGCCTGGGCGTTCAGGCCGGGGCGATCAAGCACGTGTGGTTGATCATCCTCGAGAACAAGTCCTACGACGCCTCGTTCACGGGCCTGAACAACAACACGTACCTGTGGCAGACGTTGCCGTCGCAGGGCGTTCTCCTCAAGAACTACTTCGGTACCGGTCACTTCAGCCTGGACAACTACATCTCGATGGTCAGCGGCCAGGCGACCCAGCCCGACACGCAGGCCGACTGCCCGGACTACGACTCGTTCTCCGGGTCGGTCGATCTGTCCGGGTCGTTGAAGACGAACCCGAACTACGGGCAGGTGGTCTCAGCCGCTGGGCCGAACGCTGCGGCGGGAGCGAACGGCTGTGTATATCCCTCGAACGTTCAGACGCTCTTCAACCAGCTCGATGCTGCACACGTGAGCTGGAAGGGGTACGCACAGGACCTCGGGAATCCCGACGCGTCCTCGACGGGGACGCTGGCGAGCCCTGGGACAGGTCAGACTCATGACGCGGGGACGCAGTACTGCGGCGCACCGTACTCGAGCCCGGGCGCGACGGGCAGCGCGACCGACGCGAACCCGGGGAGCGCGAACGCGACGGATCAGTACGTGCCGAAGCACTTCCCGTTCCCGTGGTTCCAGTCGATCCTGGGGTCGGGTGACTGCGACTCGGCTCACATTGCGAGCCTGTTCGATCCGACCGACGGTCTCTACCACGACCTGCAGAGCGAGTCGACGACTCCGGCGTTCAGCTGGATCTCGCCGAACAACTGCAGCGACGCGCACGATGCCGTCTGCCACGGAAACAACCTCTCGGGCGGGTTCTCCGATCCGAATACGCCGAACGCGCCGGTCAACTACACCGGTGGCCTTTACGCCTCGGATCTCTTCCTCGAGCACGTGATTCCCGAGATCGAGGCCTCACCGGCGTTCAAGGACGGCGGGCTGATCGACGTCACCTTCGACGAGGGCTTCCCGGCGTTCACCTTCACCGGCAACAGCTTCGCCAACTCGGCCACCGATCCCGCGACGGCCGCGAGCTCGATCGCCGCGGACTCGGCGGGCGAGACCCTGTTCGGCCACACGGTGCACACCGAGCCGACCGGCCCGAACACGCCGCTCGCAACCGACTCGAGCGGTAACCAGCTCCTCCCGGGCCCGGGCGACAACGCCTTCGTCGACCGCCCGACCAGCTGTGTCGCACAGACGGTGCCGTCGAAGCCCGCGGGCACCTGCCTGCTCGGCGGTGGGAACCACCCGCCGGTTCAGCGCACCGACGCCGCGGCGACGGCGACGACCGGGACCTCGACGATCGCCGACAACGCGATCGTCGCAACCGACAAGGGACGGTCGGTGACCGGCACCGGCATCCCGGCCGGGGCATTCGTCGGCCAGGTGACCGACACGTTCGTCACCGCGACCCTCGCGTCACAGTCAGGCGGGATCGTGGACACCGGCGCGTTCACGCTCGTCGACGCCTCGGGGATCCCGATCGTGACGACCGGAGCGGTCAGCGGGATCACGCTGGGCCAGCTCAACTCGTCCGAGGACCCGCTCTTCGACGCCACCGACGCAACGACCGGTGGTGGCGATACGGGGAGCGTGCTGATCAGCCCGTTGATCAGGCCCGGAACATCGAGCGACGTCTACTACAACCACTACAGCTGGCTGCGCACGATGGAGGACATCTTCAACGTCGCTCCGGCCTCGAAGGGCCTCGACGGTGACGGCCACCTCGGCTACGCGGCCCAGCCCGGGCTCGCCCCGTTCGGGAGCGATGTCTTCAACAACCCGGCGGGTCATCACGGTCACTGAGAGGCACGCAGGAGCCGGATCCGTGACGTTCCGTTCGATTAGCACCAGCAGCGCCGACGTGAGCCGGGCCTTCGGGCCCGGCTCACGCATCCGCTTGCTGGCCGCCGGCGCGATTGCCGCGGTTGCCGTCGCGGCCGGGCTAGGCGCGTACATCGCGTTTCGAAACGACTCATCGCCGGCGAGCACCTATGGCCAGATTCCCAGCTGGCTTCCGAAGGCGACGATCCCCGTCGACCGAATCGTGACCGCGAGCGCCGCTCATCCGTGGCTCGCAGTCCAGGGAGACACCGTCTCCGTCCGGCTCGCCCGGGGTCGCGTCCTCGCGACGACCGTTGGTCCTGCCGTTCCCGAGGAGGGGCAGTTCCCCGTGCCCAAGACGACTCTCTGCACCTTCACGGTCACCTTCTCGTCCGCCTCCGGAAGCGTTCCGATCAGGCCGAGCGCGTTCACGATCCTCGACGAGCTCGGCCACATCCATCACCCGACGGTGACACGGGGCGGAGGGGGCGCCCCGCCTAGCCATGTCTCTCCGGGGCACACGGTGACGCTCACCGTCAGAGACGTGCTCCCGACCGGAGACGGGCACCTGCGCTGGGCGCCCGAGGATGCAGCACCGATCGTCTCGTGGGACTTCGACGTCGAGATCGACTGAGCGAGTTCCTAGCCCAGGCGGATCGCGCTAGCGGTGAGGCGCTTGCCCGGACGACGCGAGGGACGCGCGAGTGGGAGGGGCGCGGGCACCGCGAGGTAGTGGCCTTGCCCGAAGTTCGTGCCGAGCTCGACGAGCGTCTCCGCTTCCTGCTCGTGCTCGATCCCCTCGGCGACGATCGACGCGCCGCTCTTATGAGCGAACGAGATCAGGCCCGCGGCGAGAGCCTGCTTGGCGCTGTCACGGTCGATGTTGCGGATCAGGGTGATGTCGAGCTTGATCAGGTCGGGACGGAGCTCGAGGATGTGGCGCAGGCTCGAGTAGCCCGCGCCCGCATCGTCGATCGCGAGTCGCAGGCCGAGCGCCCGCAGGCGGCCGAGGCTCTCGTCCAGCTCGGCGTAGTCGTGGATCGGTGCGTGCTCGGTGATCTCGGCGACGAGGCGCCCCGCATCGCTGCCGGCGGCCAGGTCCAGGAGCTCCTTCGTCATCAGGGTGGTCGGCGAGACGTTGATGCTCAGGAAGGCGTCGTCCGGGAGCTCCGGGAGCGCCTCGATCGCTCGCCGTGCCGCGAGCAGCTCGAGCTCCTCGCGGAGAGCGACGCTTGCCGCCTCCGCGAACCAGAGGCTCGGCGGTCGTATCGGCGGGCCCTGGAAGCGTGCAAGCGCCTCGGCACCGACGATCGTGCCGTCGGAGAGCTCGACGATCGGCTGGTAGACCATCGCGAGCGCGCTGTCACCCTCGAGGGCCCGCCGGATTCGCCGCTCCGACGCCTCGTGCTTCTTTCGCGTCCGCGTCCTGACGGTGAGCTCGCCTGCGAGCTCGTCGATGATGCCGCCGGCGACCTCGATCGACAGGCTTCCGTGCCCTTCCGGGGCACCCTTGATCGCGTCGACGATCTCGCGCGCCGGGCATGTCTTCAGGAGGTATCCGACCGCGCCCGCCTCGAGCATCTGGAGCACGGTCGCGCGATCGCCCTGCCCGGAGAGCGCGATCAGCTTCGAATCGGGCGAGCGGCGCGCGATCCCGCGCGCAGCGGTGACGCCGCCTCCGCCGGGCATGCGGACATCGACGATCACGACGTCCGGCTTCACGGTCGCGGCGAGCGCGACCGCCTCGGTCGCGTCCACTGCACCGCCGACGTATTCGAAGGCCCGCTCGCTCTCGATCAGCTCCGCGAGGTAGTCACGGACCATCGGGTCGTCCTCGGCGACGAGGACGCGCAGGCGGTCGTCCTTGCTCATGGCACCGGGTGGGGTGGGGAGCAGAGTGAGCCAGGCACGGGTCGTCTCAGCGGGCCGCGCCGTCGAGGACTTCGCGGACCTTGCGGGTGAGAGTGAGGCGGCTGAGCGGCTTCGGGACGTAGGCGATTCCCGCCTCGAGGACACCGTGTCGGACGATCGCGTCCGACGTGTATCCGGACGTGAAGAGCGTCTGCAGCTCGGGACGGTCGGCCGCCACGTGCTCGGCGAGCTCCCGACCGCTGAGCCCGGGCATCACGACATCGGTCAGGAGCAGGTGGATCGGCCCGTCGAATCGACGTGACAGCTCGAGGGCATGGTGAGCGTCGGTGGCCTCGAGCACCGTGTAGCCGCACTCGCCGAGCACCTCCCGCTCGAAGGTGCGGACGAGCTCCTCGTCGTCGACGAGCAGGATCGTCTCCGAGCCTTCGAGCGGCTCGTCGTCGCCGCGAGTGGTGTGCGCGATCGCGTCCACAGGGCTTTGCACTCGGGGGAGGTAGACCCTGAAGGTCGTCCCGTGCTCTGGCTCGCTGTACACACGGACGTCGCCTCCGCTCTGCTTGACGATCCCGAACACCGTGGCGAGGCCGAGGCCCGTTCCCTGCCCGACCTCTTTCGTCGTGAAGAACGGCTCGAACACCCGCCGGGCCGTGTCGGCGTCCATCCCGATCCCGGTGTCGCTCACCGCGAGCACCACGTACGGGCCCGGCTGCATGTCGGCGTGCTGAGCGGCCGACTCCTCGTCGATGTCGACGTTCGCGGTCTCGATCGTCAGCTTCCCGCCGGTCGGCATCGCATCGCTCGCGTTGATCGCGAGGTTCATCAACACCTGCTCGACCTGCCCCGGGTCCGCCTCGACCGGCCCGAGCCTCTCGTCGAGGACGGTCACGAGCTCGACGTCGTCGGTGATCAGATGCTGGAGCAGCTTCTCGACGTCTGCGATGACCGCATTCAGGTCGATGACCTTCACCTCGAGCACCTGCTTGCGGCTGAAGGCGAGGAGCTGGTGGGTCATGGCCGCAGCGCGCTCTCCGGCCCGCTTGATCTCGTGGAAGTAGTGCTGCAGCCTCTCCCTGTCGTCGATGCGGATCAGGCCGAGCTCGCTGAAGCCGATCACGGCGCTCATCATGTTGTTGAAGTCGTGCGCGACCCCGCCCGCCAGCTGGCCGAGCGCCTCCATTCGCTGGTTCTGGCGGAGGCGCTCCTCGCTCTCACGAAGAGCGCGAATCTGGGCGGCGCTCCGGATCGAGTAGCGGATCGTCCGCTCGAGGAGCGCCGGGCCGATCTCGCCCTTCACGAGGTAGTCGGCAGCGCCCGCACTCGCCGCCTCGACGTCGACCTCGCGGTCGCCTTGACCGGTCAGGATGATGACCGGCTCGTCATGGCCGTCGGCGATCAGGTCGCGGACGAGCTGGATGCCGTCGTCGGGCCCGATGCGGTAGTCGACGAGCCAGACGTCGTAGTCGGCTTCGGTCGAGGCCTGGCGCGCCGAGTCGTAGCTGTCGACCCAGGCAAGCTCGTGGCGCACGCCCTCGATCCTCGCGAGCAGGTCCTTCGTGAAGAGGTAGTCGTCCTCGTCGTCGTCGACGAGGACGACCCGAATCGGGTCGGGCTGCGCGCTCACAGCCGGCTGGAGGCCCTGCTCGGAAGCTCGACGATCTCGAACCAGTACTGCGCCAGCACCTTCATCGCCTCGGCGAGGCCCGCGAAGGTCACGGGCTTCGTGATGAAGGAGTTCACCCCGAGGTCGTAGCTGCGAAAGATGTCCTCCTCGGCCTTCGACGTGGTGAGGACGATCACCGGGATCTTGCGGAGCGTCGCATCGCCCTTGATCTCCGAGAGCGCCTCGCGCCCGTCCTTCTTCGGCATGTTGAGGTCGAGGAGGATGAGCCCCGGCACCGGCGCGTCCGACGGTGAGGCGTAGTCGCCCCGGCGATGGAGGTAGTCCATCAGCTCCTCGCCGTCGTGCGTGATGCGCACGTCGTTTGCGAGCCGGCTCGTCCGAAGCGCCTCGAGCGTCATCTCGCGATCCTCCTCGTCGTCGTCGGCGAGCAGGATCGTGACCGGCGTTTGCTGCCTCATCTCCTATGCGCCTCCTTCGTGGCCGTTGGCCTGCACGGGCTGTGCGAGCGGGAGCGTCACCGTGAAGGTCGCCCCCTCGTTGGGGACGCCGGCCGCGGAGATATGCCCGCCGTGCCGCCAGACGATCTTGCGCGCGATCGAGAGCCCGATTCCAGTGCCCTCGTAGGACGAGCGGCCGTGCAGCCGCTCGAAGGCGCCGAAGACTCGCTCCGCGTGCTTCGCGTCGAAGCCGATCCCGTTGTCGGCGACCGTGATCACGGTGCGTCCCGCGGCGGTCGACTCGCCGGGGAAGCGGGCGGCGACCGGCGGGACGACGGTGCTGGAGATGCGGACGACGGGAGGCTCGTCGGCGCGATGGAACTTGAGCGCGTTGCCGATCAGGTTCTGCAGCAGCTGGCGCATCTGGGTTCGATCGGCCTCGATCACCGGGAGGTCGGTCACGTCGATCCTCGCGCCGAGCTCCACCACGCGTGCCTCGAGGTCGCTCGTGACCTCGGCCGCGACCTCGCCGAGATCGACGGGCTCGAACTCGTTGCCGCGATGGGTGACGCGCGAGAAGTCGAGGAGGTCGTTGATCAGCCGCTGCATGCGCGCCGATGCGCTCTCGATCCGCTCGAGGTCTGCCGCGGGCCCCTCGGCAAGCTCGTCGCCGAGCTTCTCGCGGAGCCGGTCGCTGAACATCCTGATCTTCCGCAACGGCTCCTGCAGGTCATGGGAGGCGATCGACGAGAACTGCTCGAGCTCGGCGTTCGAGCGGGCGAGCTCCCGCGCGCGCTCCTCAGCGGCGGCGGTCCGCTCTTCGACGCGGTCCTCCAGCGTCGCGTTCGCTCGAGCGAGGGCGATGCCGCCGTTGACCGAGTTGCGGTAGAGCCAGAGGTTCAGGGCGCCCAGGAGCCCGAAGGCGACGAGTGCCACGTAGAGGAGCCAGCTGCGCGATCCTGCAAGTTCCGGGTAGAGCGAGCTCGTCGGCGAGGAGAGGACGACGCGCCACGTCGTTCCGGCGATCGGCGCGGCGACGAAGTAGCGGTCGGCGCCGCCGTAGCTGTAGGAGCCTTGCGATCGCTGAGCGAGCGCGGCGAGGAGCGCTGCGGACTTCGGCCGGCCGCCGACCGCCGACGTCGTCGCGGCGGATGTCGCGCCGATCGCGCTCGGGGCGGTCGAGGGCGTCCCGGCGACCCCGACCTCGCGGTCGTTGCCGTCGAGGATGAACGTCGTCCCGCCCGGGTTCGCCGCCTCGACCTGGGTGAGGTAGCTGTCGAGGAACGCGGAGATCGCCTGCGGCGCGAGCGCCTCGACGACGATCCGAGTCCCGGAGGACGTCGTGTAGGGGAGCGCCCACTCGAGCAGGTACCCCTTCTGCGTCGACGACCCCGGAATGAGGTTCGAGAACGTCGGCCGGCCCTCGAGCGCCGCTTTCACGTGCAGCTGGCCCGAGATCACCACGGCGCGCGCTTGCGCCACCGCGCCCGACGAGGCGGCGATGACCTTGCCGTGGTTGTCGAGGACGAGGACGTAGGCCGAGGTCCGGGCCTGCTTCACGAGGGCGTCGACGTCTGCCGTCGACACCTTCGGCCCGCCGAGCGCTTTCTTCGCGGTCGCCTGCCCGCTCGCCACAGAGGCGTTGAAGAGCGAGGCGGTGAACTGCGCCGCCAGCGATGCCTCGCCCGTGAAGCGCTGCTGGGCCTGGTGGCGCGAGTCGGACTGCGACTTGATCGCAAGGTACGAGAACGCGCCGAGCAGGCAGCTGAAGAGGATGGCGAACGCGGCCACCATCCACGGCCTCGATTCGAAGGCCCGTAGACGCTGCGTGCTCGATCGGGACGAGCCCAAGACGCGGATCATCGAGTAACCCCCCGGTTGCGCTCGACGTTCGGTTCCTGCCTACTGAACTATTGTCATCGCCCAGGACGACAACGTTCATTGGCCATCGGCAGATTCGGCTCGTATCTTGAGCGGTGCGTGTGACTGCCGCGTTTCGGCCGGGTGCTCCTTCGACCTCGTGAAGAACGAGCTTCGGAATCGGCCCGATCGGCCCGCCGCGTATTCTCGGGCCGGGTTGGTTCTCTCTGCCCCCTTCGACACCCTGCTCGCAGAGCACACGCCGCCCGATTGCGGCGCTCCGCGCTCGGAGAGCTTTCGCTTCGCGTTCGACAATTTCCCGACCAGCGGAGGGGGCTGCATCGTCGAGCTCGGCACGATTCGCAGCTTCGTTCACGGTGGCCTCCCCGGATGCAACGAGGACGACCCGCGCTTCTGGGCACCGGATGACCCGGAGAGCTGGGACTGGGGTGCCGGCTGCTTCAGCCTGATGGCGGCGATCTCACTCGAGCACGTGGATCCGGAGATCCACACGGTGGACATCGCCGCCTCGCACATCGCGCGTTGCCGGATCGTCACGGCTCGTTACGCGCAGTTCTTCCAGTACCACGTGTCCGACTCGGTCGCCTTCCTCCAGTCGCTTCCGCCCAGGTCGATCGACCTGCTCTACCTCGACACCGGCGATGTGTGGCCGATCGAGCCGAGCGCGCAACACCAGCTCCGCGAGGCCGCAGCTCTTTGCGAACGCAGCCTGCTGAGGCCCGGAGGGCTGGTGCTGATCGACGACGTACTGAGCCCTGTGCCGCGCGAGCACGGCTCGACCGTCGAGCTCGGCAAGGCCGCCTACTCGGTCCCGTATCTCACGCGCCACGGATTCCGCGTCGTCTTCGACGGGTACCAGGTCGCGCTGACGCCTCCGTGAAGGTCTTTCACCTCTCGCATCACCACGGGTGCATCGCCGACTTCGAGTACGTGGCCGATCGGCTCGGGCTCACGGTGACCTCGGCGACCTTCGACGACGGCTACAACATCGGGCCGGATCGTGCCGACCGGGCGTGGGAGCGATGGAAGGATCGGTTGCTGGCGTCCGACGTGGTGCTGATCTCGGACACGGCGCCGCTTTCCCGCATCGTCCTCCAGCACCTGGACGAGTTTCCGGGTCGGCTTCTGATCTGGGTCTGCAACAGGTTCGACTACCACGACGCCGCCACGAACGACTGTGGCTTCCCCGACGAGGGCTACTACGAGCTGTTCCGCGCCGCGGTCGGGCATCCTCGCGTGGAGGTCGCTGCGTTCACGCCCTTCGAGCTCCACTACGCGCGGTCCCGGGGCGTCGATCTCGGCAGGCGCGTGATCAAGCCCGTCGGCCGGCAGCTTCCGCGGCCCCTGACCCCACTCATACCGTCCACGGTGGCAAAGGAAGAGGCGGTGTTCGTGCCGCCGTACCACAACGACACCGTGCTCCTCGATCTGGCCGACATCTGCAGGCAGGGCGGCGCGCCTGCCTACTCGGGCCGATACGGCGGCCCGGATGACCTCCGCGGCTTCCGAGCAATCGTGCACATCCCCTACAGCTGGTCGACATTCGCGTTCTTCGAGACCCTCCAGAACGCGATCCCGGTGATCGTTCCCAGCCCGCGCTTGCTGCTCGAGCTCGCAGGCGAGGCGAGCTTCTGGTGGCCGGATCGCGGTTACCTCGACCGGCTGCTCGCGGTTTCCGAGTGGTATTCGCCGGAGCACGCCTTTCTCGTTCGCTTCGACGATTGGCCTCACCTCTGGTGGCAGCTCGCGCACGCCGACCTCGCCCGCGCACGCTCGGAGATGGCGGCGTTCGCGAAGGTGCATGAGGAGGCCACGATCTCCGCCTGGGCCGAGCTCATCGGCGTTCGAGAGCCGGAGACGAGCGCGGCGGCCGGCTAGCCCGAGGAGGGCTCGGCCGGCGGGGAGGGCGGGGTCCGACGGTGATGGCGGCGCATCTCGGCGAGGTTCTCGTCGCGATGGTGTCTCTCGGCCGCGGCGAGAAGGCCGTCAGGGCGGGTGCGGTAGTGGAAGAGGATCTCGTTGACCGCGACGTAGCGGGCCCCGCGGGTCATCAGGTCGAGCGTGAGATCCCAGTCCTCGTAGCCTCGGACCATCCGTCCGTTGTATCCGCCGACACTTCGCAGAAGCTCCGTCCGGTAGAGCGAGCAGTAGTAGACGCGGTTCATCCTCCATTCGAGCCCCGTCGTCACATCCTCGAGGGGGCGGTCGAAGCCGGGCATGAAGGTGCCGGAACGGTCGCCGTGCTCCTGGAGGCCGACGCACACGACGTCGGCTTGCCGGAGCCAGGGCAGCGTCTTCTCGATGTAGTCCGGCTCGATCCAGTCGTCGGCGTCGAGCGGAAGGAATGCCTCGCCGCGGGCGAGCATCAGCGCCGTATTCCTGGCGTTCGGAAGCCCGCGATTGGTCACCCGGATGCACGTCGCGCCGTGGCGCCGGCTGAGCTCGCGGATCTCGTCCGCCTCGCGCTCGTTCGAGCCGTCGTCGACGACGAGCGTCTCCAGCGGAGAGACGGTCTGGGCCTGAACGCTCGCGAGGGCCTCCTCGAGCCACTCGGCCTGCTCGAAGCAAGGGATGCAGACAGTCACCCCAGGCTCTCCAACATGCCTTCCGTTCCCGCGCAAGTCGGCGGTTGCGTCACCCATCAGAGAGCGTCGACCAGCGCACGAACGAGCCGGGTGCGCCCCTCGGCGTCGGGGACGGCCTTCCAGTCCGAGGTGTTCATCGCGTGGAGCCAGTCTCCGATCAGCTCGACCCCCCAGGATTGGACGCCGTCGTCGTCGAGGTCGCGAATCGGCTGGTAGGCGTGCTCGAGGGGAGCCATCCGCTCCCATGCGGATGGCTCGAAGAGACCCCCGAGCATCGACCCCGTGTCCCCGTCCTGCTCGGGAGTGGCGCCCCGGATCCCTTTGAAGTCCAGGGTCCGGGCGCCGAGCCAGGCGCGGCTGAAGCAGGCGAGACCGGGCCAGAGGTAGACACTGCCGCTCGGCGCGTGACGCTGGGGAAGCCCGAAGAAGCCGGCGGCCTCGATCGGCTCCACGAGCCGGGTGGGCCGGCGCGGGAAGATGTCGTGATCGAGGAACGCACAGTAGGGAAGCCCCCTGGCGCCGAGGTCGCGCGCGGCCACGTTCAGTGCGTGCTCGTGCCGTGAGCCGGGCGGCCCCACGCGCACGTAGCGGGTTCCGCTCTCCCGCGACAACTGCTCGATCTCTGCGGCACGATCGGGGTCCCCCGAGTTGTCGAAGACGGTGTGGAGGTAGGAGTCGGTGAGGTTCTCGCACAGGAGCCGGATCTGGGCAGCGATCGCCCAGGGCACGTCGTAGGCGATCGTGGCAACATCGAGGACGGCGAAGTCGCTCATCGCGCGGCACTGGACTTGTCGAGCGCGACGAGCCGCCGCGCGTAGTCGTCCCGCCACCTGCCCAGGTAGTCGCTGTCGTCGTCGGGGTAGCAGTAGGACGGCGTCAGGCTCAGGAAGGGCGGCGAGTCGATCAAGGCCCGGTTCAGGTGCGACTCGTCGTGCCACTGAGCAACCAGCTCCGCCTCGTCGTCCCGGTCGATTGCGACCGCGATCGTTCTCGCCAGCTCCAGGAAGAGGTCGCGCCTCCCGCCGACGAAGCCGCCCGCGTAGTAGACGGAACCGCGGTTGGTGGGCACGCAGGCAGCCGACCGAGGCCGTCGCTCGTAGGGCAGCTCGCGCCGCTCCGCGGTCACGAAGCCGGGGTGCCGGGTCGCCGTGAGCGGCGAGAGGATCTCGGGCCCGACCGCCGCCTCGAAGCGCATGTCGGCGTCGACGAGGAAGAGGTAGTCGTGGTCGAGGTGGTCTTGCTGCTCGAGGATGACGTGGTAGCGGTAGAGCGTCGCGTCGGGCCAGCCCGGGCGCGCCGGCAGGGTGAGATGCTCGACGCTCTCGGTTGGCGTGAAGAGCCCTTCGGCCGACTCGAAGAGCGCGGCGGCGTAGCGCTCGTAGGCGGCTCCGTGGACGACCGCGAGCAGGCAGCTCGAGCCCGCCATCAGACCGGCTCCTGAAGGGCCCGGGCGAACGCCCCGAACGACTCGCGGTAGGTGTACCGGGAGACGATTCGCTGTTGCTCGCGGACAAGGTCGAGGTAGTCGGTCTCGGCGAGCTCGAGCGCTTCCCCGATCATCCCCTCGATCGTGGTCGCGCCGAGCCCGCAGGCACTGAAGAGCTCCTGCAGTCCCGGCACGTTGGTGATCGCCACCTGGCCATAGCTCACGTTCTTGAACACGCGGCACGGAAAATAGTTGTGGGACACCTGCCAGGCGCCGGCAAATGCCGGAGCTAGCCGGGCGCTGCGTACAGCGTCGACATTCTCGGCGTCGGAGACGTGCGTCAGATGCCGGAAGCCGAGCCCGCGCGCCGCGAGCGCGGTGCGAAGCTCGTCGATCGCGCCTTCGTTGCCGAGCTCTCCTTCGTCCGAGCGGTCGCTCCAGATAGCTCCGACGAAGACAGCATCCCTTGCCTCGAGGTTGGCGACCGGGGCGAGGAACTCATCGGCAAGGAGATCCGTGCCCCACGGTTGAAAGAGCGTCCGTCCCTCACGGAAGTAGCTGCGGGCGATGTCCCAGGGCTCGCCGAGCGCGTCGTTCGACCAGACCTGGAGCCGTAACAGCCGTTCGGGTGCGTTCTCGAGGTCGCGGCAGAGGGGGTGGGAGCCGTCGAAGTTGTGGAGCACGTACGAGACGTGCGGCGCCGCCGGTGCGATGTGGTTTGCCCATATGTCCGCGGCGATGACGAGCGTGCCCGGCTCGAGCAGGCCGCGGGCCGCCGGCTCGTCGTCGACCCAGAACGCTGGGAGACCGAGTGCCTGGGCGGCGCGGAAGAAGTGCCGGTGGATGTGACCGTGCGAGTGGAGGTCGGTACGGCCGCCCCAGACCACGACGCGGGTGAACGGGAACCCCGGCGTTCGAGGGGGCCGCCAGCGAAGGGGAAGCTCGGCATGCGCGGCGGTGATCGTCTCGGCCTCGAGCGGGGCAGGGTCGAGGCGTTCGCCGGCGAGGTAGCGCTGGTTGAGGACGCTCGGGCCGTAGGGCCATCGCTCCCCGAAGCGGTTGGGGTGCGTCTCGTTGACTCGATTGACCGGGATCCCGACGAGGTGGCTCTCGCGGTAGGAGCCGATCGAGCCGCGCGGATTGTCGGCGAGCCGTGCCGCGAAGAGCCCTTCGAGCGTGTTCGGGTTGCTGAAGCCGCCTTCGGCGACGAGCTCGAGGACGGTCTCCCGCCGGAAGACGTGCCCGTCGAGCGAGCCCGGGTAGCCGAAGTCGCCGTCGGCGCCTCGCCAGGTCCACGCGAAAGTCTCGGGATCGAGCGCCTCGAAGTCCGGCAGCCGCTGCGGCCGGGCGAGCGGGTAGCAGCTGTCGCAGTTCCCGCCGAGGCGGAGTGAGAAGCAGAGCAGCTCCTCGTTTGCCGCAAGCCAAGCTTCGGGCGAGCGCGACCGCGGAGTGAGCGGCTTGTAGAGGATGCTGTCGTCGGTGAAGAACGTGATCGGGCCGGCGCCCTCGACGAGCGCCGCGACCTGGGCAGCGAACGCGGTCTCGCGCAGGAAGCCCGACTCGGGATGCGCTGCGGCGCAGATCCGATACCCGTGCTCGTATGGCTCGTCGGTCGCCTGCCAGAGCACGTGGATCGGGTCGAGCAGGCCGCGAGCGTTGAGCTCGAGCGAGGCAAGGAGCAGGTCGAGCTGGGCAGCCCGGTCGCGGGAGAAGACGATGGCGGTGATGCTCACGATCCCTCCGCGGCTCACATCTCCGCGAGCGGCTGGCCGTCGAACCAGTGGTCGAGCGGGAAGCTCTCTCCGGTCGTGACGAGGTCTGCTTCCTCGAGCCGGGCGAGCTCGTAGCCGTTGCCGAGTGACGCTGCCTCACGGGCGCCGAACAGCAAATCGAGCAGCAGGTTCGAGCTTGTCCATGCGGCGTCGAAGAAGCGGTTCGAGACGCCGAACTCGGCGAGCTTCTCCATGTAGCCGGCCGAATCCGTCGCCTTGTCGAGCTTCCGCACGACGTCGTGCAGTTGGCGTTCAGAGCTTCGAACCGCCAGCATGCGCCGACTGTAGAGAATCGTCGCGCCGGCGAGCTCGAGGCGGCGGCCGAGCTGCGCGACCTCGACGCCGACCGGGTCACAGAGCTCGTCGAGCCCGTTCAGCTCGAGCAGGAGCGCTCGCGGGAGGCCGAAAGCTCCCGTGGCGAGCTGGCCACCGCCGATTCGGACGAGCTCGGTGTCGCTGCCGAACCGCCAACGCGGGTCGATCCCCTCCAGCTCGGCGCGGCTTCGAACGAGGACGCCGCCTTCGACGACCATGCGCCGGTGGCCATGGCAGGCACCGGCGACGACCAGCCCTTTCCGGGCTGCCTCTCGTACCTCGTCCCACCAGCCCGGCATCAGGACGGAGCAGTCGTCCTGGAAGACGACGTAGGGTGCCGTGGCGCAGACGATGCCGGTGTTCCGGGCACTCGCGCCCGCGTAGAACTCGTTGCCGGTCAGACGATACGGGCCGTTCCAAGGCGTCGGCTTCGCCGGCACGACCCTGGCGCCGAACCGGCCGCCGACGGCGCTCTCGAACCCTTGGCGCCGTTCCTCGTCCGCGAGACCGTCCACCACGATCACCTCGAGCTCGACCCGATCGTCGCCCAGCTGGGCCGCGAGGCTGTCCGCGAACCACTCGAAGCGAGGCTCCGGACGATGGGTGGCATACACGACGGTCACGGCCGGCGTGGTCGCGGGGCCCGTGGTGGTGCTCTTGCCCATCACATCTCCGCCAGCGGGCGCTGGTCGACCCAGTGATGGCGCGGGAAGGCGGCTCGCACCGAATCGATGTTCTTCACGGTCAGGTCGGCGAGCCGGTAGTAGTTGCCGAGGCTCTCGGTCGTCCGTGTCCCGTGCACGATGTCGAAGAGCAGGTGCGTCGTGTCCCAGCGGCCGCGTCGCGTGCGTCGAGGGACACCGAACTCGCGCAGGCGGGCCATGTAGAGCGCAGGGTGGAGGAGGCCGTTCACGCGGGCCGGCCCTTCGCCCTGATGATGGAGCTCTTCGCTCTCGACCGTGAACATGCGCCGGTCGTAGTAGATCGGGACCCCGGCATGCTCGATCCGGTACCCGAGCTGGCTGTCCTCGCCCATGATCGAGTCGCAGAGCTCGTCGAGCCCGTTCAGGTCGAGAAGGAGGCTCCGCGGCGCTCCGAAGCTGCAGCCGTAGAGGGCGCCGCCGCCGACCCGGACGAGTGTCGTGCCGGCATGGATCCGGGAGCGCGAGTCGAGGCCGTCGGGCGCCGGGCGGCTCGTGACGAGCACGCCGTCGGCGACGACCAGCTCGAAGTGCTTCGCATAGGCGCCGGCGCTCACGTACCCGTGCTGGGCGGCGTCTCGTGCCGCTCCCCACCACTGCGGCCCGGGCACCGAGAGGTCGTCGACGAAGACGACATACGGATGGGTCGCATGGACGATGCCGGTGTTCCGGGCGCTCGCAGGGGCTCGATAGTCGCGTGCGGTCAGCCTGTGAGGCCCGTTGAAGGGGCTCGGTTTCGCCGCCACGTACCGGAACGGGAATCGCCCGTGGACGATCCGTTCGAAGCCGGCCCCGCGCTCGGCCGAGTGCAGTCCGTCGACGAGGATCACCTCGGCCTCGCCGTCGAGTTGGCGCGTCAGGCCGTCTGCGAACCACTCGAACCGCGGCTCTGGCCGATGGGTGATGTAGACGATGCTTACGGCTTTGCTCGTCATCGGCGAGTGGCGGCGAGCCGGTCCGGCTCCCCGATGCCGATTCGCGCCAGGCATTCGACGAGGTGGTCGCGAAGGAACTGCTCGGGCTCGAACCGCTTGAGTCCTGCCGTGCTGCGAGTGAAGCTGCGACCGGGAGCGGCGTCGTCGTACTGAGCATGCCAGCCCCGGGCCCGTTCCTCGGCTGCCCAGCGCGGGATCCGCTCGCCGAGGACCTTCCGCTCGCCGTGCTCCTGCGATCGGATCGGGTAGTGCTTGTCGAGGAAGTTGAAGGGAAAGACGCGACGTCCTTCGAACTCCGCCTCGTGCCCGCCGGTGGGGACGAGGCGCGCCGGCCACGGAGCCCGCTTCCAGGCTTTGATCTGCGGCGAATGGCCGGGCCCGGTCCAGAACTCCGCGTGGGAGAAGTGCTGCTGCGGATCGCTACCGGGCACGAACGTCTCGTCGGTCGGCGGGAACACCAGCACCGTGTGGTCGACGGCGGTGAACCCGTGGCGGTCGACCGCCCAGAGCGCCTCTCGGAGTGTCCGGTTCGGCCACGGAGGGACGCGGGCCTCGTCGGCATCGGCAAGCACAGCCCAGTCGTGGGCCCCGGTCGCGGCGAGAACCTCGATCCGCCCGAGGAGCGACGCCCATTCGTAGGTTCCGGACGGCCCGCCGGCAGGGAAGCGCTCGACCGTCACCCCGGGGCCGCTCGCGAGCTCGCGGGCGAGCTCCCAGCTGCCGTCGGTCGACCAGTTGTCGATCAGGTGGACATCCACCCCGTGTGCGAGGTGATGCTCGACACACGCGCGCAGGACGTCGGCCTCGTTGAAGACGGGGACGAAGGCGGTCACGGTGAAGCCCGGTGGAGGAGCAAACGAGAAGGGCTCGGGTGTCGCGACGACGACGGGCTCGCCGTCGAGAAGCCCGGTGAACGCGACCGCCGCCCCGCCCTCCTCGACCCGGCGGCGAAGCTCGCCTTCGTCCGCGCCGGTGAGGAGCGTTGCCGGTCCCCACTCGTGCCCGGATGCGATCGCTTGCTCCCGCACCACCGCGACCGGTCCGGCGGCGTAGCGGCTCGTGAGCTCTTCGGCGAACCGGTCGAGGATCGCGTCGCGTGGTGATGCCTCGACGCGAGGCGCGGGAGCGCGCTCGACTCCTGCCGACTCGCGTCCCCAGGTCTCCGCGAACGTGCGGCTGTGCGTCTCGTGGATGCGCGCGTGGGTCGCCTCATCGAGGCGGCGAAACGACGCTCCGCCCCAGTGGTGCACGAACACGTCCCGGGCACAGACGATCCGGTACCCCGCGGCTCTCACTCTCATCGCGTAGTCGTCGTCCTCGTACATCCCGATCGAGAAACGCTCGTCGAGCGGCCCGAGCTTGGCGATCAGCGATGCCCTGAGCGCGACGCAGAACATCGCGAGCATGGGCAGATCGGCAAGCTCGCCGGCGCGGGCCGCCGCATTGCGGGCCGCGAACGCGTGCATCTCCTCGAGTGCGCTGTAGGGCGCATCGATCCGGGCCGCGTTCCCGGCGTAGTTCGTGACCGGGCCGACCTCGCCGATCCGCTCGTCGGCGAGATGCCGGATCAGGCCTCCGAGCCACCCTCGGGTGGCGACGGTGTCGTCGTTCATCAGCACCACGTAGTCGGCATCCGGAGCCGCGCCGATCCCGAGGTTGCAAGCCCGGGCAAAGCCGAGGTTGCCTCCGGTCGGCACGGCCCGCAGTTGCGAGCTCTCCCTGGCGTGCCGTTCGAGGAGCGAGCGGGTCGCCTGTGACGAGGCGTTGTCGACGACGATCACCTCGAAGTTGGGGTAGAGGGAGTGCGCGAAGAGGCTCTCGAGGCAGAGATCGAGGTACTCCGGGTTGTCGAAGCTGACGACGACGATCGCCACGCGCGGATACCAGGCTCGGAGCCTCTGCTCGATCGCTTCACGCTGGGAGGTCGCCCCGGCGGAGTCGGCCGGCAGGACGACGTCGCAGTTCGCGAGCAGGCGCTCGCCGCCGTCGCCGGAGCGATCGCCGGGCCCGTAGACGAGCTTCCAGGCGAGCCTGCTCTGAGCTGCCATCGCGAGCTCCGCCCAGCCCGGGTCGTCGACGAAGGCGATTGCCCGTCCGATCGCGGCGCGGCGGCAGAACTCGTCGAGCGCGGCGAGCTGCGGGTCGACCGCCGTCTCGTCGGCGCCCGCCAGCGGTAGCGTCACGCGATAGAGCGAAGGCGCGAGCTCGCGAGCACGGGCCGTCGGGGCTGTCGAACCGTCGCGGCGATCGAGCAGAAAGACGCGATGGCCGTTCTCGGCGTAATCGGCCGCGACCGCGGGCACCGACCCGGAGCTCGAGAAGACGACCAGGTCGACGCCGCAGCCGCCGGGAAAGGCCCGGAACGGGGAGAGGTAGCCGGCGAGCTGCGTCTCGAGCTCGTGAACCCTGCGGCTGCGCTGCCGCAACTCCTCGGCGCGGCGCTCGCCGTCGGCTACCTCCTGCTCGAGCTGGGCCTCGAGCCAGAGGATCGTCTCCTCGCGATCCTCCACGTCTTCGAATCCGTCGTCCTCGTAGCCGTGGCCGACCCCCTCGCCGGAGCCGGCCGTCTCGTCCGCCTCCTGCTCGACCGTCTCCTCGACGTCGGGGTCAGGTTCGGCCTCGCTCGGCTCCGTTTCGCTCACGGGGGAGAGTGCGTCGACGAGGCCGGGGACATCCCCGGGCATGACCCCCGCCTGCTCGAGGACGACCCGAATCTCCTCGAGGGTGCGGCTCGGGATCCGGTTGAACATCGCGCCGACGTAGCTCTCGTGCGTGCGGCCGCAGTGAGCGCAGGGGAAGTCGTTGAGCCGCTGCGCCTCGAGAAACGAGACACCCCCTACCGGCTCGTTCGGCTCGACGTAGCCCGGCATCGGCACTGCGCCGTCCCCGTGGTAGTCGGTCGGCACTCCGTCCCGGTCGTGTTGTTCGCCGCGATGAACGACCGAGTGCCCGAGCGTGAGCGGGTAGATACGCTCGGCGAGGAATCCCTGGTCGAAGATTCCCTCGAACTCGTCGATCCAGGCGGGAAGGTCGGGCAGGACACCGCCCCGGACACCCCAGAGGCCGCCCATCATCGGGAAGGAGTGGTAGCAGTGGTCGCGCACGATGTGGAACCGGCGACCCGACTCGAGCCATTCCTCGACGCAGACCGCCTCCCGCCGCGAGAGCCAGGAGTCCGTGTCGCGCGAGATCATCGCGTCGAGGTCGGGCTCCGCTGCGGGAAGGAACCTCCAGAACATCGCTCTCGCGTCGGCATGGCGATCCATCATGGCCACCTCGACCGCCGGAAGGCTCCGTAACGCTGCAACGACCCCGGGAGGCACCGTGTCGTCGACATGGAAGCGGCACGTCCAGCCGGGGTAGATGCTCGGCGCCAGCATCGCGTTGACGATCGCGTTCAGCGTGTACTTCGGGTTCTCGCCGTAGAGGCTGAAGCTGATGAGCCGTTTCATTCCGCCGACCCCGGCCAAGGCCCGGTCAGAAGCTTCGGGCTACCCGGCGGCCGCATCGTCACACCGTCGAGCAGGCCGTCGAACAGCTCCAGCGCAGCAGCCTGCTTCGAAGCTCGCGACGGGCGCTCCTCGGCGAGCCATCCGGAGCCGCTCAGGTAGTGGAAGAACACCCCGGAGACGAGCTCGACTCCGCGCCCTTCGAAGAGCGACCGGTTGGTCCCGGGTGGAAACTCGGCATGGTCGTCACAGGCGACGAGGTGCGCCTTGTCGAGCGCCCGCATCCGCAGTCCGGGGTGGGCGGCCAGATAGCGCGCGAACATTCCACCCGTGTCGCACCTGACACCATCGACGACGCCCGGTCCGAAGCCGACAGTCTCGAGCTCGGCGAGCGCACCGACCCTGAGGCCGATCACGCCTGACCACGGGTAGTAGACGACGGCGAAGCCGTCCTCGGAGTGCTTGCGCTCCGGGAGCGCGACCACGTCGGCCCCTTCGAACAGCGCTCGAGCCGAGAACGGCCGGCAGGCGAACACGTCGCCGTGCATGAACAACGTGAGGTCGTCGTCATCGCGGGCGAGCGTCGTGAGTGCGAACTTCATGGCGTTCCCGAGCCCGATACTCGGATCGGCGCAGGGCGGAAGCGGCACTCGCTCGCAGCGGAGCCCGAGCTCTTCGGAGACGCGGGCGATCTCGGAGCTCGAGGCTTCATCCTGCCCGTCGTTGACCACGATCAGCTCGAACTCGTCCTCGAGGAAGTATCGGGAGAGTGCGCTCTGGTACCCGAGGAACATGGCCGGGCCGCTCGTGAACGAGTAGATCTTGAGCAAGTTGGCCGCCAGTCTAGAAGTGCTGGTCTCCACGAATGCCGCCTGTTGACGCCGGAGAGAGCTGCGGCATTACTTCCGTTCATGACCCGCTAGCCTGCGGCCGTGCGCAGTGACCTCGGGCTGATTCAGGTCTCAGTCGCAGGACGTGAGCCGATCTGGTTCTGCGTCGATCCGGACGCCGACGACCCGGTCTCGGATCGGCTCCTCGGGCTCGGCAGCTTCGACGGGCCGGCCGAACGCGTCGCCCTCGACCTCCTCCATCACGGGATGCGGGTTCTCGACCTTGGCGGCGCGCCCTGGACGCTCGCCCTTCCGGCAGCGGCGCTCGGCGCCGAGGTTGCAGCGGTGGACACGTCGGACCCGAGCCTCGAGCTCGCGCGACACGCCGCCGCCCGGAACGGCTTCACAACGCTGGCGCCGGTTCGTGCCTCCGAGGTCTCAACCGCCGATGGGCTGGCCCCGTGGCCCGGGCTCGAGGCTCTCCTCGCAGCGGTCGGCTGGGACCGCGTCGACCTGATCAGGCTCGGGGCCGGCGGGCCCGAGCCCTCCCTCCTCGAGCAGGCCCGGTGCCTTCGCGGGCCCCACCGGCCCGCCGCGATCGTCTTCGACTGCGATGCGGCCGCGCTCGCGCGCCTCGACTCTTCGGTGCCGGAGCTGCAGGCGGTCGTGACCGAGCTCGGATACAGCCTCTTCATGATCGACACGGTCATGCCCGGGACACTCATCGAGGTGGCTCCAGGGGACGTCCAGCCCGGCAGCCGCGAGGCTCATGTCGCCCTCGACGCACATCCCGCCTCGGCGCTTCCCGGGTGGCGCGTGGCATCGCGGCTCGACCGTCGCGAGCTCGTACGGAGGATCGTGGACAACGCAGCGAGCGACGAGCCCTGCGAGCGGTCGTACGCGGCCGGCCTGATCGGGCGCGGTCCGGACTGGCTTCGCCGCGATCCGGCCGTCCCGGCCGTGCTGGCCGCTCTCGAGGTCGACGTCTCGCCGACCGTTCGCACCGCGGTGAGCTCGAGTGGCTTCGCAATCGAGACACCGAACGCTGCCGCTCAGCCGGAGGATCCAGCCGATCAGGGCGCAGCCTCGCGGCTCGTGCTGCTCGCGCGGGACGTCTCCGTGCGCTCCCCGAGCGCCGGCTTCGAGCGGCCGGCCGGAGCGAGCCGCCCCGACGAGGTTCTCCTGAGCGGCTTCACGACCCACCTGCGGGCGGGGAGCATGCTGGGGGTCGTCGTCGAAGAGGATGCAACCGCAGCTGAGCTTCTGTCCGCGCTGGCAGGGATCGCCCGCGTCGCAGACGGCGAGTTGAGCGTCCGAGCGCGCCCGGTCCTCGTCTCGAGGCTCGACCGGCTGGTCGAGCCCGGGCTGACCGTTGCCGAGAACATCGTCGTGCTCGGCGTGTTCTTCGGCGGGCACGTGGCGGACATCGTCGAGCGGACGCCTGAGATCGCCGAACGCGCCGGGCTCCTGCCCACCTTGACGCGGAGGCTCTCCGAGGTCTCGGGCGTCGATCTCGGAAGGCTCGGGCTTGCGCTGGCTCTCGATTTCGCGGCCGGAAGCCTCCTGCTGGTCGACTCGCTCGGCTTGCCCGGCGACGCCGGATTCCGGCGGTGGGCGCACGACCGGCTCGGAGAGCTTCTCTTCACCGGCACCTCGATCGTGCAAGCCGTGAGAGACCCCTCCCATGTGCTCCGCCAACCCGATCGGCTGATCTGGGCCGCCGGAGGCCGCGTCGTCGCTTCAGGGCATCCGGAGTCTGTGTCCTTCGCGGTCCGCCAGCGGGCGCCCTGGCCGGAGCCGCCTGCTGGCAACCGAGCGGGAGAGGCGCTCGCGACAGCGTGAGCTCGGCGACCGCAGAACCGACGATCGCGCTCTGCATGATCGTCCGCAACGAGGCCGCGATCCTCGGCCGGTGCTTCGAGTCGGTCAGAGAGCTGATCGATTCCTGGGTGATCTGCGACACGGGCTCGACCGATGCCACGCGAGAGGTCGTCCGCTCGGGGCTCGCCGGGATCCCCGGCCGGCTACTCGAGGCCGACTGGGTCGACTTCGGCCACAACCGAAGCGAGCTGATGGCCGCGGCCCGCGGCGCTGCGGACTACCTGCTCCTGCTGGACGCAGATATGACGCTCACCCGGACAGGCCGGCTGCCTCGGCTCGAGGCTGACGCCTACCTGCTCCGGACGAACGGGGCGCTCGACTACGGCGTGATCCGGCTCGTTCGCGGCGATCGCGAGTGGTGGTACGAAGGCTCGACCCACGAGCACATCGCCACGAACGGGCGATTCACCCAGGCCGAGCTCGAGGAGCTCGGTATCGAGCACCACGCCGACGGCGGCTCGCGCGAGGACAAGCTCTTGCGGGACGTCGGGTTGCTGAAACGCGATCTGGCTCGTAATCCGCAGAACCCCCGGCCCGTCTTCTACCTCGCCCAGACCTTCAGGGAGCTCGGGAACCGGGAGCTCGCGGTCGAGTACTACCGCCGCCGGGTCGAGTTGGGCGGCTGGGACGAGGAGGTCTTCTACGCGAACCTGCAGGAGGGCATCATCCGCGCAGAGGAAGACAGCGAGCTCGCCCTCGCGACTCTCCTCGAAGCATGGGAGCGCCGCCCGTCGCGTGCCGAGCCGCTCTACGAGCTCGCGCGGCTCCATCGCCGCCGCGGCGACTTCGCGGTTGCACGCCTCTTTGCGAGCGAGGGGATCCGGCTTCCCCAGCCGGACGACGTGCTCTTCATCCATCGGTGGGTCTACGACTGGGGGCTCCCCCTGGAGCATGCGCTCGCAGAGGCCGGGCTCGGGCACCTCGAGCTCGCGCGAGACGAGCTGAGAGCGCTGATCGAGCGCCAAGAGTTGCCGCACGTGGTCGAGCAGGCTGCTGCCCGCGTGCTGATCGATCTCGGAACCCGTGCCACCGCGTCAGTGCTCGGATCGGCAGAGCTCGCGCGTATCGCGGCGATCGGGCAGATCGCGCCGCCTTCGGGCGACGAGCCGGAGGCATCGTCCGACGCACCGGCGTCCTCTGGCCCGGGAAGGCGCCGCCGGGGGGGAACGCCGCGCGCCGAGCGTCTCTCCGCTCTCGCGCCCGGCCTCCAGATCGGCGAGATCAAGCTCGACGTGCGCCCGGCCTGGCCGTGCTTCAACCCGAGCATCGCCCGCAACGGCGACGGGTTCCGGATGGTCGTCCGAACAGCGAACTACGAGATCGAGCGCGGCGTTCGACACGCCGAAGGCGTCCTCCAGAACATCAACTACCTCGTCGACCTCGACGCAGCGCTCGCGGTGACGAGCATCAAGCCGATCGTCGACCGATCGCCGCCCGTGCAGCGCTTCCCCTCGCACGTGCAGGGCTATGAGGACTGCCGCCTGATCGAGATCGAGGGGGAGTGGTACGCGACTGCGACCGTGTCCGACCTGAACGATCGCGAGCTGCGTGAGATCGCCTTGCTCACGCTCGTCGAGTCACGGATCGTGGAGGTCAAACGGCTTCCGGGGCCGCAACCCGACCGGCACGAGAAGAACTGGATGCCCTTCTCCCTCGGCGGTGCGCTCCACTTCGTCTACACGCTCTCGCCGACCGTCGTGCTCCGCTGCGACCCGACCCGTGGCGAGGCGGAGCGTGTCGTCGAGCACCCTGCCCCCACGAGGCTCGAGACCCTCCGGGGCGGCTCCCAGGGAGTTCTTGTCGACGATGGGTACCTGTTCGTCGCGCACGAGGTGGACCGGACAGGGCCGGGGCTCTGCTACCTCCACCGTCTCGTCCTGCTCGGGAGGGACCTCCAGCTCGTCGGGGTCTCGCCACGGTTCACCTTCACGACCGATCGCATCGAGTTCTGCGCCGGTGCGGCTCGCCGCGAGGAGAGCTTGGTGCTCAGCTTCGGTATCAGCGACGCGGCCGCCGGGCTCGCAGTCGTGCCTCTCGACCAGGCCCTGGCGCTGATCGACCCTGTGGAAGCTCCCTCTTTGCGTGCTAAACAAAAGTCCTGGTAGCCGGAGGGTCTTGTACTATCGCCGGCGAAGGTGAAGGAAGGCTCTGAGGCGCGGGTTGGGGCACAGGATCTCTGAACCACAGGCCTAGGGGGGAAAGTCGATGGAGGAGCAGCCAAGCGAGCGGCATCCGAGCGGCGGCAAAGATGACGCCCCCGATGTCCGCAACGACGCGGTCGAGACCGACGAGGCGACCGATCGGGACACCAGTGCTGACCGATCGGGACACCAGTGCTGATCGGGACACCAGTGCTGATCGGGACACCAGTGCTGATCAGGAAAACAGTGCTGATCAGGGAACCGGTGCCGATCAGGGAGCCGGTGGCGGGCTGACGGCTCTTGCCGACACGACGTTCACCCGGCGTGCCTTCGTCTCGGGCGGCGTCGTCGCGCTCGGGGCGGCCGTCGTCTGGACCTCGCCCGTCCCCTTCGCCGACAAGGCCATCGGCCAGTTCATGGATTCGGCGTGGGCTGACGCGACCGGCGCGACAGGCTCGACCGGGGCGACCGGGTCCGGCGGTGGAGGCGGAGGCGGCGGCGGCGGCGGTTCCGTCGTCAACAACGTGACCGTGGGCGGGGCAAGCGCCACGCTCATCGGGACGGGGCTGCTCGACGGTAGCGTCAACCTCTTCGGCGGCGGCGACGGAGTCTCGTGGGCAGCAGGAGCGTTCCCGGCTGCGACGATCACGCTCAGCGAAAGCCCCCTGGCGGCGAACGTCGGCGGTTTCGCCGCGGGAAGCACCGTGCTGACCTTGACGGTGACCGACGGTGCCGGGCATCTGATCACGAGCTTCTCGCTGCCGCTCAGGATCCACTTCGCGGCCCCGGGCATCTTCGTCGCGCCCTCGTACTCGGCCGACGGCGTCAGCTGGCGCTTGATCCCGAAGCTGGCATCCCCGGCGCTCCCGGCCGGTGCAAGCGACGGGTACTTCCTCAACCCGGACGGCTCCTACGACATCTACACCCTGCACGCGAGCTCGTTCGCCGTCCTGAAGGACATCCAGGGCCCGACGGCTCCGGGTGCGTTCGCCGGCCACTTCGATCACGGGGTGCTCCGACTGACTTGGACGCCCGCAAGCGACAACAGCGGCCTGATCGACCACTATCAGCTCGCCGTGAACGGCAAGGCCGGCTCGACCTACGCCGCGAGCGCGACGGGCGCAAGCATCCGAAAGCTGGCGCCAAAGCACAAGTCGGCCTTCGTCCTGCACGCGGTCGATCCGGCTGGCAATGCCGGCAGCCCTACACACGCAGTCACCGCCGTCCCGGTTCCGCGCCCCAAGAAGGCACCGAAGATCATCCCGCACTGGGCGTTCAAGCTGCTCGCCTGGGAGCAGCGCCCCGTAAAGCGTCGCGGCCACCGGCCCGAGACGCCCTCGCCGCTTCCGGAGTGGTACGCCACGTGGAAGAGCTGGCGCCTCGAGCCGTTCAAGCTCAAGCACTGATCGCTCGCAACTCGGTCTCGAGCCCGCGACCGCCTGGGCGCTGGCCCAGCAAGGTTCGGGTTCTCTCCGGCCTCTGAATGGGCATCACTCAGGGAGCAGTGCACGCATTCCCGGATCGAGAGCGAACGTCAACCGCCGGCGGCAGCCCGGCCGAGACGGAGAAGGAGCGCACCGACCGCCAGTTCGGCGAGCTGATGGCCGAGCTTCGAGTGGCCCTGCCCGGTGCGCAGGTCCTCCTCGGGTTCCTGCTCACGGTCCCGTTCGCCACCCGCTTCGGTCGCACGACGAGGTTCGATCGGAGCACCCTCTTCGTCAGCCTGCTCTTCACCGTGACAGGGACGGTGCTCCTGATGGCTCCGTCGGTCCACCACCGGCTCCGCTGGAGGCAAGGGGGGAAGTCGGATGTCGTCCGCATGGCGCATCGATTCTTCCTCGCCGGCTCGAGCTGCCTCGGGGCGGGCATCGTCTCCGCGCTCCTGCTCGTCGGCGACGTGCTCTTCGGCCTGACCGTTGCGGTCGTGTTCTCGGCCGTCGTGGCCGGGATCGTGGCGCTGGCCTGGTACGCGGTCCCGATGACCCGGTCGGGAAACGCCACGGTGGGGCACCTCGAGTAGAGCCGCCAGCTGCGTCGCCGCGTCTGGCGCCTCCGCGGCGTCTACAAGCCTTGTTTCCCGGCTGCGACCGCGGCGATGTGCGCGGGTGTGGAACCACAGCAGCCGCCGACGACTCGAACGCCCTGCTCGAGATAGGCGGCGAGGTGTGCTGCGAGTGTCGCGGGATCGGCGTCGTAGACGAACGTAGTCCCGTCGAAGGTGGGGAGCCCGGCGTTCGGCTTGATCCAGAGCGGTGTCTCGCCGGCGCAGGCGAGGAGCTCGTCGACGATCACGTCGGTATCGGTGAGCGAGCGGCCGCAGTTCGCCCCGATCGCTTCGAGCTCGAACGGCCGTAGCCCTTCGACTACGTCGCGCGGCGAAAGGCCCATCATCGTCTTCGTGCCGCGATCGAAGCTGAAGGTGACGACGAGGGGGATGTCGGTTGCCGCACGCACTCCGGCGATCGCGGCTGTCGCCTCTTCGAGCGCGAAGAAGGTCTCGAGCACGAGGAGGTCTGCACCGGCGTCGGCGAGCGCGCGGGCCTGCACGGCGTAGCTCGAGGCGCACGCCTCGGTGCTGAGCGGCCCGAGAGGCTCGCAGAGCTGGCCGGTCGGGCCCATCGATCCCGCGACGAGCACGTCGTCTTCGGCCGCTTGGAGAGCGAGCTCCACCGCGCGGGTGTTCACTGCCTGCGCCTTACCTTGCAGAGGGCCCTCCTCGAGGCGGAGTGGGCTCGCGCCGAATGTGCAGGTGAGAACGATCTCGGACCCGGCCTCGATGAATGCCCGGTGAAGCTCGAGCACGCTGTCCGGCGCCTCGAAAAGCCATTCCTCCGGAGCCTTGCCCGGCTCGAGGCCCATCGCCTGGTAGTTGGTGCCGGTGGCACCGTCTGACACCAGGTCGGCGCCACTCGCCAGCCGTTCCAGGAAGGAGGCCTTCATCAAGCGCCCGTCTCGGGCGAGAGCTCACCCAGTCGAGCGATCTCGGCGACGAAGCTACGCCCGCCGAAGTAGCGGCTCCCGAGCTCATAGATCCGCGCCGGGAGGATGTTCCGTGGGTCGAGAGGGTCAGTGTCGAACGCGGCACGTCGAGCGATGATGTGATGCGCACCCCAGAGCGACTCGGCCGTCTCGGTCTCCCCGTTCGCGAGGCTCACTTCGAATCGGGCGGCGTCCACGGTATTCAAGACTAGAAGACGGCTGCGCCCAATCGGCGCGGGCTCGTGATGCCCAAGCCCGTCCGGGGCTGCTGTAGGATCGGAGCGCAAACAGCACGCGGGCCCGAGGAGACAGCATGCGCGGCGAGAAGGTTCCGCTCGGGAGCGAGCTCGCAAGGCTGATCGAAACCGCGGACGCCTGACGCTCGAGGTTGGCTTGTCTGGGAAGCGAGACGTCTCCGAGAACTGGAAGCTCGAGCCGGAGGAGCACGACTTTCCGGCAGCGGAGGACTATCTGAACTTGCTCTTTCCCGAGGCGGTCGCTGGCGCGCTCGTGGATCGGCTTCGTGAGGCCGGGACGGTGCGCCGGAAGGCGAAGGATCTGATGCGGGCAAGCAGGCTGCCGCTGTTACCGAGCAGCAACCCGGAGGTGGCGAAGGATCTGAAGAAGGTCGCTCGAGGAGAGCTGCTCTCGCCGGTGCTCTTGATTCGCGGCCGCGCGAGCGACGACGTGCCGCTTGTCGTTGCCGACGGCTATCACCGAGTCTGCGCGAGCTATCACCTCGACGAAGACGCCATGATTCCGTGCCGGATCGCCGATCCCGAGTGAGGCAGAGCTGGGGCGTGTGCGGGCTTCCCGCAACGGTCTCCCGGTTTGCCCCGATGCCGCTCCGAGGTGCCGGTGGAGACACTGGAATCCGTGGTCGAGCGGAAAGGGCCTACCGTGTCGAGAGTGTTCGGTGTGGCGCCTCGGTGTCTCGGGACTCCGGCCGGCCACTTCTTCGGTCTCCTGATCTCTCGGGCGACTCCGCGGGGATGCGAGGCTTGCGGGTGAGCCGGGTCGTCGTGCTCGGCAGCGGGATCGCCGGTCATACGGCGGCGGCGTTTGCGCGCCGCTGGCTGGGTAGCGGCGACTCCGTGACCGTCGTGTCGCCTCGCGACTACTACAACTGGGTTCCCTCGAATATCTGGGTGGGTGTCGGGCTCAAGCGGCCCGACCAGGTGACGTTTCCGCTTCGGCCGGTCTACGAGCGTCACGGGATCGAGTTCGTTCATGCCGCCGCGCAAGAGCTCCATCCCGAGGGCGACGCGGGCGACGCTACGCCGTTCGTGGTGGGCGAGTCGGAGGCCGGTCAGCCAACGCGGATCCCCTACGACTACCTGATCAACGCGACCGGGCCCAGCCTCCGTTTCGACCGGACCCCTGGCCTTGGGCCGGAGGCGAACAGCCACTCGGTCTGCACGGCCGACCACGCCGCAGCGGCCGCTGCGGCTCTCGACGTGTCGGTCGAGCGGATGCGGCGAGGGGAGCGACAGCAGTTCCTCGTCGGCGTCGGCCACGGAACCTGCACCTGCGAGGGTGCCGCGTTCGAGTACATCGTGAATCTCGAGTTCGAGCTTCGCGCCCGCAAGGTGCGTGACCGGGCCGAGATCACCTGGATCACGAACGAGTACGAGCTCGGTGACTTCGGCATGGGCGGCATGCACATCAAGCATGCCGGCTACATGACCCCGAGCAGCATCTTCAACGCTTCGCTCTTCGCGGAGCGCGGCATCTCGTGGATCACCCGCGCTCACGTCTCGAAGGTCGACCCCGATCGCCTGTTCTACGAGACGGTCGAGGGCGCCGAGGGGGAGCAGCCGTTCGACTTCGCGATGCTCCTGCCGCCGTTCTCGGGGGTAGGGCTGAAAGCGTTCGATCGTGCCGGCGCCGAGATCACGGAGCGGCTGTTCCTGCCGAACGATTTCATGCGGGTCGACGCCGACTACGCGCCCAAACCGTACGAGGAGTGGCGCGGAGCCGATTGGCCGCGAACCTACCAGTCGCCCGAATACCCGAACCTCTTCGCTGCCGGGATCGCGTTTGCTCCGCCGCACCCGATCTCGAAGCCCCACCAGAGCCCGAGCGGCGCGGCGATCACGCCCGCCCCGCCGCGCACGGGGATGCCTTCGGCGACGATCGCGAAGGCCGTCGCACGAAGCATCGTCGACATGATCCACGGAGCTGAACGGCCGACTCACACAGCGTCGATGGCCGAGATGGGGGCTGCGTGTGTGGCCTCCGCGGGCGCCAACCCGTTCACGGGGACGGCAGCCTCGATGACGGTCTTCCCGATCGTCCCCGACTTCGACCGCTACCCCGAGTACGGCCGCGACCCCAAGCGAACGTTCGGCGAGATCGGGCTCGCCGGGCACTGGATCAAGATCCTGCTCCACCACCTGTTTCTCTACAAGGCACGGCTCCGCCCGGGGTGGAGCCTGATCCCGGAGTAGCGCGATGAACGACGAACAGTCCTTCTACGCAACCCGTCCGACTCGCTGGACGCTCTTCCTGCGCACGTTCCTGCCCTTGCAGCTCTGGCGCTTCGCCGCGATCAACCTGAAGATGATCGGGATCATCCGGCGTAGCCACTGACCGTCGAAGCCCCAGACCCGCTCCCGTCGCGGTCGCTGGTCGTCGCAAGGAGAGGCAAGCGAGAGCCTCGGCCGATCACGGGCCTATCTCGATCGGGATCGTCGAGTTGGGGCGGCTGGGACGACGCCGGGGAAGGGCGCAGAGAGCGTCCTAGAGTCGGGTGTTCGCCTGGGCTCGACCCCGTCGGCCCTCGAGCGGTCCGAGCGCGAGCCAGAGCGGCGCCCCCAGCAGCAGCATGTGCGCTCCGATGTCGAGTGCGACAACGCCGAGCACGATCCCGAGCTCACCGACGAGCCACGCCTGTCCCGCGCCCGCGAGCGCAAGCCCGGCGGCGATCACGAGGCCGACCAGCGCGACGGCGGCAACGCGCCTGCTGCGCCGGCTCGTCTCATGCCACGGACACGGCTCGTCGCTTGCGGCTGCGAGGACGGTGATCGGAATCTCGTGACGCGCTCGCGCCAGCCGCACCAAGTCATGGTCGAGCCAACTCGTGCAATCGAACGGCGAGCCGACCACGATCACCTCAGAAATCGGGTCGCGTCGTAGGGCATCCTCGAGCGCCTCGAGCGGATGGGCATCTCCAACCACGCCTCGTGACACGAACCCGGCCGCGGCAAGCCGGGCCACGGTGCGGTTTGCGATCGCCTGCGCCCGACGGTGCCAGCGCTCTTCATCCGTCCAGAAGCCGAGATGAGGGGCGAGCACCGGCGCAACGACGAGCACTTCCGCTCCGGCATCCAAGTCGCGGCGTTGCAACTCCGCCACGAGCCGCTCATCCGGCTCGGCAGCCGCAAGCACGAGGACCACCGCAGGCATGAATCCGACCAACGCCGTCACACTCACCGGCACATCACGCTCGGTCTCCCGCGGTATCGCCAACGTCAGCACTGGGCGCTCAGACATTCTCAACTTCGCCTTCCGATCAGCCGCGGCCTCGTCAAGCTCACCGCGGCGCCTACCAGTCTTCTTGTCGTGTTCAGCGTTCCCGGCGCCCGGGCGCCGGGCCTCGGACAATCGCCCGATCGCAGTCGGTACTAACCCGCAGCGTGGTCCCGGGCGCCGACAGGTCGCCGCTCGCCAGCGGCGCGCGCGGCCCGCTCGAAGCGTCTCGCCCGGGTGGGTTCCGGGGGGCCCGGCCACGCGGGCGAGCCGCCGGATTTCATCGGCGTCTCTTTGCTTTCTCGGTCGGGAGGTCCGCTCGGGTCCATGCGAGCATGCCGCCTCTGAGGTTCTCGACCTGGTAGCCGGCACGTCGGAGCGTGCGAGCGGCCGCGGCGCTGCGGTGGCCGCTGGCTCACACGGTGATGATCGTCTTGCCTTGCGGGAGCGTCGAGAGACGGTCTTTGAGCTGCAGGAGTGGCAGGTTCTCGGCGCCGTGGATGTGGCCGTGGCGCCACTCGCTCGGCTGGCGCACGTCGAGGATGTGTACCGCGCGATCACGGAGACGCTCGGCGATACCGGTCGGGTCGGTGCTGACTGTGCGGGTGAAGACGCCCACTGTGCAATGAGCTCTTAGAGCCTCTTTCACAATGAGCACGGGTCGTCTGGACGCGCTGGGCACGCACTCTGCGTCGTCCTCGGTCGCCCCAATATCACAGGGGATATTGGGGCTCCCTGCGTCCTATCAGCGCGCGCACCCATCACGTCCAGTCAGCGCGAGGTCATTGTGAAAGAGGCTCTTAGCGGGCTGCGGCGTGTTCGACGACGTGGGCGAGCTTTTCGCGGATCTGGGCTGCGATCGGTGCGAGCTCGCCGTTGTCGACGATCGACAGCATCCGCTCGGCATCGATGGCGGCGATGTGGGTCGTGTCGTCGTGGCGGTAGACGACGACGTTGCAGGGGAGGAGGACGCCGAGCTCGGGCTCGGCCGTGAGCGCCTGGTGGGCGAGTTGTGGGTTGCAGGCGCCGAGGATGACGTAGGGGCCGCCGTCGATGCCGAGCTTGTCATTCAAGGTCGCCCGGACGTCGATGTCACAGAGGACGCCGAAGCCTTCTGCCTTCAGCTCGTCGCGGACGCGCTCGACGGCGTCGGCGAACGTGAGCTCGCTCGTGGCGTTCAGGGTGTAGCTGGTTGCGAGCATTCGCATTCCTCCTCGAGGTAGTGGCGGCGAGCCTTTGCCGCCTTTTGTCGGTGCGCATCCGCATCGGCGGGCTCTGGTAGGACGGTGTCGAGCAGCCGCAGAATGGCGTCCTCGCCGACGGTGAGCTCGCCGTTGTCGAACACGAGCACGGGGATGGTCGCCGACCCGGTAGCGCGTTCGAGCTCCTGTCGTTGCTCCTTGCCGACCGGCACCTGCCTGATGAGGTAGTCGACGCCGAGTTCGGTCAGCCGCTGGCGGACGCGGCGGGAGGAGGAGCACCACTCGGTTTGCCAGAGCTCGAGCATCAGGCGCCGAGGTCGACGAGCGCGCTCAGGCTCTTCAGCTGCTGCTGGAGCGACCCGCAGATCTGTTCGCAGAGGGTGAGAACGCCGTCGTCGACGATGCGGTAGTGGACGTGTGTTCCGTCCTTGCGCCGGCCGAGGATGCCGGCGTCGGCGAGGACCGCCAGGTGCTTGGAGATGTTCTGCGGCGAGGCGTCGAGTGCGTCGGAGAGCTCGCCGACGGTGGCCTCGCCGTCGCGTAGCCGGTCGAGAACCCGGATACGCATCGGCTCGCCGACGGCGCGGAAGCGGCGGGCGATCAGCTCGACCAGGTCGTCGGGAAGCGGGTGGGGAAGCGTCACCTGATCCTCTTTGGTCACTATGTGCGGAATAAACGAAGTAGTTGTAGAGTTGTATAGCATGAGAACGTAACGACTGCAAGGAGGTTCGAGATGTCCACGAACATGAGTGCGCTCGATCGAGGCCTGCGGACGCTGGTCGCACTTGCTGCGATCGGCGCGGCGGTTGCGATCGGTGCCGGCTCCGTCGGCGGGATCGTGCTGTTCGCGTTCGCTGGAGTGATGCTGGCGACCGGCATGGTCGGCTTCTGCCCGCTCTATCGCCTGATTCGGTTCGACAGCCGTAACCATCGACCGCTTGCCCACTGAGAGGAGAACGAGCGATGGATGTGAGCACCGAGAACTGGGAGCGCGATGTCATCGAGCGCTCGCGCGAGCTGCCGGTCGTGGTCGACTTCTGGGCCGCCTGGTGCGGGCCCTGCCGTGCGCTCGGGCCTGCGATCGAGCAGGAGGTCGAGAAGCGGGCCGGAACGCTCGAGCTCGCGAAGCTGGACGTCGATGCCGAGCCGGTGATCGCCGGCCGCTACGGGATCCAGAGCATTCCGACCGTTGCTGTCTTTCGGGGCGGCGAGGTTGTGACCGGCTTTGTCGGCGCCTACCCGGCGGAGACGATCGGACGCTTCTTCGATGAGCAGGTCCTCGCCGGGCCGGCCGAGGAGGATGTGGCAGCCGCCGGGTGAGCGATGACGGTGACGGCCGAGCGTGCGTCGACCGTTCGGCCGAAGGAGTCCACTTTCCGCTCGTGGTCGAGTTGATCGGCGGTCGGCGGGTATCGGCGCGAGTCAAGGGCAAGGCCGCGATCGAGCTCACCCCAGTGCCTGTCGTTGGCGGCACGGACCGTCCACCTCGAGCCCGGAGGACTTCGTCGTCGCGGCGGCGGCCTCTTGCCTCGCCGTCACGTTCGCCGGTCTGGCCGGGTAGGGACGTGAGCCCCTCGGCTGGCGCCGACATACTGGGACGATGGACATCGGCATCGCGATCCAACTCCTCGGGGCGGCTCTCAACATGGGGGCCTTCGCCCTCCTCCACTTCGAGATCGCACCATCCTCGGCGCTTCGTTACCTCGTCCCCAACCTGCTCGGCTCGATCATCCTCGTCGCAAGCGCCTATCACGACGCCCAGTACGGCTTCCTCATCCTCGAAGCCGCCTGGGTTGTCGTCACCACCCACGCCATCATCAAGCGAACGTCACTCCAACACTGACCTCGACGCGCCGCCGGCGGCGTTCGCCCAGGGTCTCGCCTCCAACCCGTCGTCTCGGGGCGGACAGGTGGAGCCGGATCCGCCGCGATCCTGACGAGCCCGCCCCGAGCGAGCTTTCTATGCCAGGGCGGCGGTCCGCCCGGGTAGGAGCGGGAAGGCTCGCCTCGCCCGGGGCGGGACGATGTAGTTCGCGCGCTTGAGCACGAAGATGAACTCGTTGATTCCGTTGTTGACGGTCTCGGTGATCGCCGGGTTGAGGTAGGAGGCGTTCTCGGCGTTCATCGCCTTGCGAGTTTCGACGAAGTCCTCGATCGAGCGCTGCAAGGCGACGAAGTGAAGCCCTGCGACGCCGCCGTCGGCCGTGTCGAAGTCGCGCCGGAGGATTCTCGGCATGCCTCGGCGGCGGGCCCGCGCCGAGGTCTGTGCATGCCCGACGACGCCGTATCTCGTCGCCGCATGGGCGTAGAGCTCGGGGCGGCCGGGGGCGTCGTCCGTCAGCCGATCGACCTCGGCCGGCGTCAGCTCCGGGGCGTACATGCGGGCAACCCGCTCGGTTTCGTCGAGCAGCCCGTACCAGCTGTCGAGTCGGAGTCGCATGTAGCTCACGTGCATCGTCGTGCCGCCCGCGAACGGGCCCGCGGGGATCGTCACCGCGTCCTCGCTCGCCTGGTTCTTCTTGAGTCCCGACTTGAAGCCCATGTACAGAGGTGCCTTCTCGAGGACGGGGCGCCCCAAGGGGATCCCGCCCACCGTCTGGTGCCGGGCCGGGAGCCCTTCGCCGACGAAGCCCGTTCGGGTCTCCCGCCAGCGGAGGACCCCGTGGAGGCTCAGCGAGTGCTCACCGTCGAGGGCGCTGCCCTGGACGAGGGCCCTCTCGATGTTCGCGAGCCGCGGCTCGTCGTCGCATGCGAGGTGAAGGCAGACGTCGTAGTCGTCGAACGTGGGGAGCTCGAAGTCCGAGAGCTCGGTCGGGGGCGGCACCGGGGATCCTCTCCCGAGGACGTGCTGAAAGTAGTGCGGCCCCCAGCCGAGTGCGAACAGAAGCCCATCGTGGGACCAGGGGTAGAGCCGCTCGAGCGCGCGGAGGGATGATTCGAGCTTTCGGATGCCGCTGGCACCGGGAGGGGCGACGACGTCGAAGAAGAGCAGCCGATCGAACCGTGGCGCGACCGGGTTGCCGTGGGCGTCGGCGGCAAGTCCTGCCTCCCAGGCGTGCTGACGAGTCGGGAGGCCCGGGAGGGCGGGGCGGAGGGGCACCCGCGAGGGCCCTGCCGCCCCGAGGCCGGTACGTGCACCGCTACTCGCGGCGAGGCCGGCGGCGGCACCTAGGAACTGGAGTCGTGTGAGCCTCACCGTGCGGGGGCGGGCTTGAAGTCGAAGCTGAAGCTGACCCTGTGCGGCTTCAGCCAGCGGTTGTCGTACTCCATGTGCCGTGCCGCCGCAGGCGGGCTGATCAGCAACGTCATCTTGTACTCGCCGCCGGTCGGGAGAGGCACGTTGATCCCGTAATGCACCCCCATCGTCTCGGAGATCATCGGCCAGAGCCGCTCGTCGAATACCGGTCCGCTTGCTGTGGTGCCCCCTTTGGTGATGGTCGCCCAGATCGACGAGTACGGGATCGGCGTTCCCGACTTTGCATCCGTGAGCAGGACCATCAGATGGAAGCTGTCCTTGCCGGTCGGCCTGACCATCGTCTGCTTGCCATCCTCGAGCAGGATGAAGGTCGTCGGTGCGGCCGCTCTCGCCTCGATCTTCATCCCCTGCCAGCTCGCGGTGCCGATCGGGGTGATGGACATGACCATCGGCATGCCGGGCATCGCCGAGACGGGCTTCATCCCGTTGACTGTCGGGACGACGGCTGTGGCGCTCGCGGCACGCTCGGTCGACGCGCGCGCCTCCCTCGCGCTCGTCGCGGCGGCAGCGGCGACGACGAGAAGCAGAGGCAGAACGAGGCAACGGTTCAGGCGGTTCATGGCTCTCCTATTCGTTTGTTCATGAGCTTTGAGGGCATGGGTGCGGAAACTCGTCAGGTGCCGTGGTCGAGCTCGCATCGACGCGGGAGCGGTCATGCTTCGAGGTAGCCGATCGAGCGCAGCCTGATCTCGACCAGGCGCATGACCTCTGCGTAGAACCCTTCGGGGTCGACGCCGTAGCCCGAGCGCACGAGGTCGACCATTCCGGCGTTCGCGATGACGAGAAGCCCGCTCGCGACGGCGACGACGTCTTCGATCACCTCTTCGACCAGCGCCCGCGTCCTCTCGCGGTCGTCGGCCATGCGGCGGCGGACGTACGAGACGCCGATGCCGATGTGGCGGGCTTCGTCGCGGGCGACGAGCCGCTGGCCCTCGACAAGGCCTGGGAATCCCCGCAACCGGTCGTACTGGGCCGCCGCAAGGTTCTGTCCCGTACGTGCGATCACGCCCTCGCCGAGCACGTGGTAGACGAACACGGCCTGGAGAAACGTGTCCGGGTCCCGGCGCTCGGCAAGCGGCAGCACCCACTCTTCGAGCTTCTCGTACAGGAGTGTCCTCGAGACAGGATCGAGGTCGCGATCTGCGAGCTCACGGACCGCGTCGAGCCCTCCTTCGACGCCGAAGACCTCCTCGTAGATGCGCAGGACGGTCTGCAGATGGCGGTGCTCGTCGGCGACCTGGGTCGCGAGCAGGAGCTGGATGCCGTAGTCGGGCGCTGCGAGCAGGAAGGGCGCCAGGAGGCGGGCGACGTTGAACTCGGCATGGAATCTATTCGCGAACATCCAGACGAAGCCGTCGCGAGCTTCGCGGTCGAGCGCCTGGAACGTCTCGGCGTCGACGCTCAGGTCGATGGCGAGCGACGACCACTGGTGCCGCTCCCAGTGCTCGTAGAGAGCGGCATCGCTCGAGCGTGAGGGGAGGCTGTCCTCACCGTGCTCGATCAGGAGCTCGTGAATGGTCATGGGTGTCCCTTCGGGTCGAGAGGGCTGTGGGTGCTCGGCGGTTGCCGGGCGCGGCGGTTCGACCCGCGCGAGCCGTTCAGGAATCGAGCGATGCGCCGCCGGTCTGTCCGTCCGGCTTCCGGCGATCTCTCATGCGTCGCGATCTCTTCGTGCTCGCTAGGCGCCGCCGACGGCGCGGCTTTGTGGCGCTCGAGGCGGGCCTGGTAGGCGCGGAGGAGATCGAGGTGCGTCAGCCAGCCGCCGAGCTCGCGCTCGCCGGGGTCACAGACCGGGACGCCTGACCTGTACCTCAAGAGGATGCCGAGCGCCTCTTCGAGCGTCTGGGAGGATCGGAGGACGGGAGTGGGCTGGGCGAAGTCGCGGGCGGTCCCCTCGAGTTCGCGGTCCTCCAGCGTGTGCTCGATCAGTTCCGTGGTCACCGTGCCGAGGTATCGGCCTTCTTCGTCGAGGACAGGCAGCCCGTCGACGACATGCCTGGTGAGGCGCGCAACAACGCGATCGATCGGCGTGTTCGCTTCGAGGGGGGCCGGCAGCGGGACCATGGCGTCGACCACACGGACGATCCGCATCAGGTTCGGCGCACGCGGCCGGCCGATGTCGACGCCCCGGCGCCTGAGCTTGAGCGTGTAGATGGTGTCGTCGCTGAGGATCCTCGAGATTCCGGTCGCGAGGGCGACCGCGAACATGAGGGGCAGGATGATCCGGTAGTCGCCGGTCAGCTCGAAGATGATGATCACCGCCGTGATCGGCGCTCTGGCGGCGGCGGCGAACACCGCGCCCATCCCCACGAGTCCGTAGGCTCCTGCGGGCGCGGTGACGCCCGGGAGAAGATCGTGAACGGCGGTCCCGTAGGCGGTGCCGAGCATCGCGCCGACGAAGAGCGACGGCGCGAACACGCCGCCGCTGCCGCCGATCGCGAGCGTGAGGCTCGTGGCGAGGATCTTGCCGGCGAGGAGCAGGAGCAGGAACCAGAGGAGGTCTCCGCCCCGGATCGCATGCTCGAGCGGCGGGTAGCCGACGCCGTAGAGCTCCGGCAGCGCCAGGAGCAGGAGCCCGAGAAGCGCGCCTCCGGCTGCCGGCCGAAGCCAGGTCGGTCCTCGCCAGAGCCTGTCCGCGACGTCCTCGCTTGCATACAGGAACCGGATGAAGGCGACTCCCACCCCGGCCGCGAGCACGCCGAGCCCGAGGTAGAGGAAGTACTCGAGCGGCGAGTGAAGCTCGAAGCCGGGGAGGCTGAGGAACGGATGCGAGCCGAAGGCCGCCCTCCCGATCACGTCGGCCACGAACGACGCGAGCACGACGACGCCGAACGCTTCCGCCTCGAAGTCGCGAAGGATCAACTCGAGCCCGAAGAAGACCCCGGCGATCGGCGCGTTGAAGGTGGCCGACACGCCGCCGGCTGCACCGCACGCCACGAGCAACCGTCGCCAGGACTCGGGGGCCCGCGTCCACTGCCCGAGGGCCGAGCCCAGGGTGGAGCCGATCTGGACGATCGGTCCTTCCCGTCCGACCGAGCCGCCGGAGCCGATGCAGAGAGCCGAGGCGAGTGACTTCACGACCCCGACGCGGGGTCTGATCCGGCTCCCGCGCTCGGCGACGGCGAGCATCACCTCGGGCACGCCGTGGCCGCGAGCCTCCGGCGCGAAGAGCTCGATCAGCGGGCCGTAGAGAAGCCCCCCGAGGACGGGAGCGGCGACGACGAACCACAATCCGATCGAGGTGCCATGCCCGTATCCGGCGTGCCCGGCCGCGCTGTAGTCGCGATGGCCGCTGAAGGCGTAGGTGAATGCAAGGATCAGGTAGCGAAAGCCGACGGCACCCGCACCGGCGCCGGCGCCCACACAGAGTGCGAGCAGGACCAGGCCGCTCGGGCTCTCCCTCGCCAGCGCGAGGGCGCGCGCAACTCTGCGCGAACCCGCGCGCACGGGAGCGTTGAGCCATCTACGCATCGAGAGAATGGCAGCAAGGAGCGAATGGAAGCCGCGCCTCAAGGCCCCTGCTGCCGGCGCACTGGTCGCAGCCCCGCATGCGATCGAACGAGTCACTCATTAAAACCATATACGTGCTAATAGCGTATTACGAGTTAAGTTCGCAACGCTCAGTTCGCGCACCCAGACGGCCTCGCTCTGCTACGGCTGTCGCTCTGCCTGCTTGGCGCGGCTGTGCCCGGCGAGCAGCTCGGTGAGTCGAGCCCTCTCCCCGCCGAGCTCGGCCACCGCTGCCGCGAGGCGCCGATCGCCTTCCTCCGTCAGGCGGAGGTAGCGGATCCTCGCATCTCGTTCCGAGAGCTCACGCCGGACGAGACGGAGGTTCTCGGCTCGGCGGACGAGCTGAGTCACGGTGCTGTTGGCGAGATGGAGCGCCTCGGCCAACTGGCCGACCGTGGCGCCGTCGCCTCCCCGTCTCGCGGCGAGCTCGATGAAGAGGAGCAGCTGGTAGCGCTCCGTCGTAAGGCCGTTGCGCCGCGTCACGAGCTCGGTGTTGCGCACGAACTCCTGGAGCGCGCGCCTGAGCTCGCCGGCCCGCTCGTACTCGGCCGCGGCCGGCCGCCGCGGCGTCGGTGTCCTTCGCGTCATTGCGTCCCTCCTTCCGGTTGCGATAGGCGAGAGGAGCAGATCATACATCGCGTAGAACGCTTTTACAATGGTATCACAACTTATAGCGTAATGTGAGATATACCGTAAAACGAGACAATGACGGAGGTTGAGCCTGATGAACTCACGGCATAGACGCGGAGTGGCGCGGCTCTTCGGCGCCCATCGATCGGCGCCGATCCTCGTGCTGCTCTTGCTCGGAAGCCTGGTGATGATGGCGGGAGCGGGCGCCGCGACCGGCGCCCCGTCGAACGCCTCCCCACCTGTTGTGACCGGAGTGGCGCAGGAGGGTCGCACGCTGACCCTTCAGAGCGGAACCTGGTCCGGGGCCAATCCGATCCTGTTCGACTATCAGTGGCGGCGTTGCGACTCCACCGGTGCCTCGTGCACGGCGATCGCCGGCGCCACGAGCCAGACCTACACTCTCACGACCGCCGATGTGGGCGCGACCATTCGTGCGCTCGTCACTGCGACCAATGCCGAGGGCTCCGGGACTGCGCTTTCCGACCCGACGGCGGTGGTGAGCGGCGCGGGGGCTCCGTATCCGACGACTGCTCCGGCGATCTCGGGCAACGCCCGGCAAGGCTCGACGCTCTCCGCGAGCAACGGCAGCTGGAGCGGGAGCGGATCGTTGTCGTACCGGTACCAGTGGCAGCGGTGCAATGCCTCGGGCTCCGGGTGCTCCGCGATCGACGGCGCGACATCGAGCTCGCACCAACTCGTCGCCGCCGATGTCGGAGCGACGGTTCGCGTCGAGGTCACCGCGACGAACTCATCCGGTTCGACCTCGTCGTTCTCGGGCTCGTCGGCGGTGATCGCCGCGCCCGGAAGCGCACCGGCGAACACGAGCGCCCCGACGCTCTCGGGGACGTTGCTCGAAGGCTCGGCCGTCTCGGTGAACCAGGGCGGATGGTCGGGCACGGCGCCGATCTCCTACGGCTACGGCTGGCAGCGCTGTGACGCGAGCGGCAACAACTGCGCTGGCATCTCCGGGGCGACCGGAAGCAGCTACACGCTCGTTCGCAGCGACGTCGGAGACCGGGTTCGAGGAGTCGTGACCGCCTCCAACGGCGCGGGATCGACGACCGCCTATACGGCGCTCGGAGGGATCGTCGGATCGCAGCGCGAGCCGGTGAGCACGGCTCTGCCGTCGATCGGCGGCTCGGCGGCGGTCGGCCAGAAGCTGACCGCAACCGTAGGGACGTGGTCCGGTGCGACACCGATCCGGTACTACTTCCAGTGGGCTCGCAGCAACGCGAAGGGCGGCTTCGACCCGATCCCCGCGGCGACCGCGCAGACCTATTCGCCGACCGCGGCCGATCTCGGTCACGAGCTGTTCGTCCAGGTCAAGGCCCAGAACGCCTACGGCCCGGCCTGGGCCAACTCGAAGCCGACCTCGGCCATCCAGGGCACCGCTCCGGCGCCGGGCGTCGTCTCGGTCGACTCGGTCGCGCTGCCCGACCGCCTGGTCGTCTCGAAGGTCGCCTTCGCGCCGACGATCCTGCGCACGCGCGCGGCCTTCGGCCTTCGCGTCACCGTCAAGGACTCGAGTGGGCACCTCGTGCAAGGCGCGAAGGTCTACGCGCTCGGGCTGCCCTACAGCTGGGTGAAGGCCGGGGCCGAACAGCAGACCGGTGCCGACGGGACGGCGATGCTGACGGTCGCGCCGAGTGCGCGTCTCCCGGTCGGCCACCGCCACGCACTCGTCATGTTCGTGCGAGCGCGTAAGCCCGGTGGGAGCGCACTCGCCGGGGTGTCGGTCCGGCGCCTGGTCGAGGTCCACATCCGATAGGGAAGCGGCGGGGCTGCGTCCGCCGGGTGGTGCATCTGCCGGACGCAGCCTCTCCCGCGTTCCCGTCGCCTCTTTTACATCTGCTTAGCATTTAGAAGTGTATTACAAGATAAAGCGTAATACGAATCATGATCGAGCAAGGAGGAACCGATGCGAATCAGGCAACTCGTCGTCCTGGCAAGCCTCGTCGTCACGGCCGGAGCGTTGGTGGCAGGCGCATCCGCCCAGGCGGCCGGGAAGAAGATGGCGCCGAGCCGGAAGCTCGTGGTCTCGACTCGCCGCCTCCCTGGGCTCGGACGCGTGCTCGTCGACCAGAAGGGCCTCACCCTGTACATGTTCGTGCCCGACAAGCGGAAGCGCGTGACCTGCAAGTCGACGTGCGCAGCCGTATGGCCTCCCGTCAAGCTCGCCAAGAACGAGCGCCTCGTGCCGCGCGGCGGCGTCAAGGGGAAGCTTCTCGGCAGCGACCGAGATCCGCAAGGGGGACGCGTGGTGACCTACCACGGGTGGCCCCTGTACACCTACGTCGGCGACTTCAAAGCCGGGCAGGCAACCGGACAGGCGCTCGACCTCAACGGAGGCCTCTGGTTCGTGCTCGCACCGAGCGGGAAGGTGATCAAGACCAAGCCGGCCGGGCTCACGTCGGGCACAACGGCGACCCATACGACCTCGGGCGGTGTGACGACGGCGACAACCGCTGCGCCGCCCGCGCCGGCGCCGTCGACGACCACGATGGCAAACGACGGCTGTCCCGCGGGCGTGACGATCCCGACCTCCGGCAACACGGACAACGACAACGACGAGAACGGCCAGCCGAGCGACGGCGACGGCTGCATCTGAAACTGCCGAACCGGCGCTCCGTCGCCTCTTTGGGCGACGGAGCGCCGTGACCGTGGCGGGTCGAGCGCCTTGGTCGAGGCGCCGCTCGCGGGGCGTAACGCACGGTCAGCGGCGGGCGTACTCCTCGGCGGCGTGGGATTGAAACTCGAACCCGATGAAGCGCTCGTCACCGAGGATCTCCGCGTCGTGGCCGGGCTCGATCACGTAGACATCGCCCGGGCCGAGCTCGAGCACGGTGCCGTCGTCGTGCCTTACACGCATCCTCCCGGAGTGCACCACTCCCAGGTGCCGGTGCTGACAGCTGTCGGTTCCCGCAACCGCCTTCACGCACTCGGACCAGCTCCATCCGGGCTCCATCGTGAACCGGGCTGCCGTCGTCCCCCCGAGATGCACGACATCCACCCGCGTCTTTTCGGGAGCACGACTCTCATCCGGCGAGTCGAAGTCGCCCTTCTCAACACCAGCCATCGTGACCTCCTCGGTCGAAGTTCAGGTGACTATGACACGTGTAGCTCGTCACGGCGCAGCGTCGATCTGCGCCTCGGCTGGTGCCGCCGCGCGTCGCTCGCGCGTTTCCCCGGGCCCTCCACGGCCAGCCGAAGGGCGCTCAGCCGAGCGCTCTCGCGGACTCTTTACATCGTACTACGATGTAAATTGAGGCTCCTCTTACGACTCCGTAACACAGGGTGGCAAGAACGCTCGTGACGGACCGACATCTCGATTGGGCCGGCCGGTCTCGGCGCCGCTCGACCGCGAACCATCTGCTCGAGGTGGCGAGCTCAGCGGGCCCACCGGGAACGATGGAAAGGAGAGCGATGTCTGTGAATTGGAAGAACGCCTCGAAGCTTCGGCGAGTAGGTGCAGGGTTCGCCGCTCTGGCGGCGGTGCTCGCCGTGTGCATGATCCCGAGCGCCGTGAGCGCGGCAGTCACCCCTGCCGACGGCGCCGACTTCATCCTGCCCGACAACGACGTCTACCAGTTGGGGCCGAATGGGGCCTATCACCTGATCCCCGACGTCGCCACGGCAGACGCCATGGGGATCAAGTGGAACCAGTTGGCGCGCGCGACCAGCCTGAGCCCGATCGGTGCTGCGTTCACGAGCGTCTTGCCGCCAGCGGCACCGACGCCGATGACGCTAATGCCGCCGACCACGCTCGCGAACGGACAGGACTTCATCCTCCCCGATCACGCCGTGTATCAGCGCGACGGCAGCGGTGTCTACCACTGGATCCCCGACCTCGCCACGGCAAATGCGATGGGCCTGAAGTGGAGCGGGTTGCGGACCGTGAAAGCGGTGAGCCCGATCGGGAGCGCGATCAAGAGCGTGATCGTCTACCAGCAGCCGAGCTGCACCCACGAGATCGCGCCGACCACGAAAGCCAACGGCCTGGACTTCGTCGTGGCCCCGAACACGACGGTCTACCAGCGCGACCTCGGCGGCGTGTACCACATGGTCCCGAACATCGCGACTGCGAACGCGATGGGCATCGACTGGGGCCATCTCAAGTCCATCAAGTCGGCCAGCCCGCTCGGGCAGCCGATTCGGAGCGTCTGCGTCGCCTAGACGGGAACGACCCGGCGGGAGCGCATGCCCGCCGGCTGGCGCCTCCACCCGCTGGGCTCGTGGGTGGGGGCGCTTCCTTCGCTCCGGCAAAGGAGCTCTACGAAAGGAGCTGGACATGCTCAGAACGAGACGATTCACAATCGGCCGCGAGGCCCGGGCGACGAGCGTCCGAGCACGAATCGCTCGCGCCGCCTTGATCGCGCTGACGACCGCCACGGCGATCGGGGCTGCGTCGCTTGCGAGCGCGACGGCGAGTGCGAGCCCCGCGCCCGGCCTGCTTCGCGGCTGTGCCTTCCAGACGACCGCGAACGACAACGGGCCGGCGATCGAGGACGTGAAGATCGCGATCAGGAACGGTGCCGGGCTGAAAGGAACGCTGACGATCCGAGGGGGAGGGCTCTACCAGGCTGTGCCGTTCACGATCAAGCGAAACGGCGTCGCACTCATGTCGTTCGGCCCGACCGCGTCGGGAACGATCGAGGTCGTCGCCCGGATTCCCAGACTCGGTAAGGCGATGACCCTGCGGATCCCGTTCAAGGTCACCGACCGCGCCGTGCAGGCCGGGTGCTCGGCACAGGCCTCGGGGCCCACTCCGAGCGGACACGCATCCACGGCGGGCCTCGAGATGTGCACGTTCCAAACCTCGGCCGACAACAACGGCCGTCCTGTGCTCGACGTCAAGATCGTCGCCCCGGGCGGCTCCGGCCAGAAGGGCACATTGGCGATCTCCGGCCCCGGGCTCAACGGGAGCGTCCCGCTCGCCTTCAACGACCACGGCATCGCACTCACTTCCCTGACACCCGCCTCGTCGGGAGCCGTAGCGATCACGGCCACCCTGACGGGCAAGGGGCAGAGGAAGACGCTGACGGTGCCCTACCTGACGACGAACCATCGCGTTCAGGACGGGTGCAGCACCGGCTGAGTCACTCGCCTCGATCCGCGACTCGTGCGGCCGGCCGCCAGGTGGAGGCCGGCCGCACGCGTGTCTGCCCTGCAGCGCATCCGCGGGCCCGACGCAGCTGCGCCTGCAGTGATGGGCTACATCGCTTCTTTGATGCCCGGCGCACGAGCTGGATGTTCACGGGATCGGCGGGGTAGAGCGCCATGGCCGGCCGAGCACTGGGCGGTCGCCCGGTGCATGGCGAGCAACGCCGCGGCTTCGAAGATCAGGGGGTTGACAAAGTCATGACGTATCACGCTATAATCTGCCGCGCTCGAAGATGGGCCTGCCGGGATGGCGTTTCGGAAGAACCGCTCGCCGGCAGGGTTGAACTCGCAGGGTCGGGGGGTATTCGGTCGAAATGGCCGTAAGGAAGAAGTCGGGTTGCACCGAAGCGGGCTTCTCGTTTCGAGGATTGCCGTGAGCGCCGTCCAGAAGAAGGTGCTGGGGGTCGTGGTCGGGGTTGCCCTAACGGGGGTCCTCGTCGGCTTCTACATCAGCAGCTGGCTGATGAGCAGCCCCGCCGCCTACCGTCCACCCGCCGTGGCGGGGCAGGGGAAGTCGGTGAACCTGACGATCCAGACAGTCGCCGCGATCGGACCGACTCTGTCGTCGAACCCCGACTGGGTCGCCTACCTCGTTCGTGGGCCCGACGGGAAGTGGCTGCACACGACGATCTGGACGCTTCCGGCGCACACGCTCGTCCACGTCACCGTCTACCAGTACGACGGAGACAGCGGGCTCCGAAATCCGTTCATGGCGAGGGTGCGCGGCACGGTCGGGAACACGATGAGCCTGAACGGCAAGACGGTCGACGTCATCGACCCCGACACCGCCTCCCACACCTTCGCTGTTCCCGCGCTCGGGTTGATCGTCCCCCTGCAGGGTGTCGCGGACGACGCGAAGAATCAGTGCGGCTACGCACCCTGCGCGATGAGCAACGCGCACAACACGATCACGTTCACGTTCCGGACGCCGGGCCCCGGCCGGTACCGCTGGCAGTGCTTCGTCCCCTGCGCCGCGGGCTTCCTGGACGGCTTCGGCGGCCCGATGCAGACGCTCGGCTTCATGGATGGGTTCCTGAACGTCACGTGAGCGGGACGACATGAGCCGTCTCAGCCCGATGGGCCGGGTGATCACGATCTGGCTCGTCACGAGCGCGATCTCGATGACGCTCGTCGCGATCTACCTGACGCCCCATCTCCCGCCCGGCACGGGAAGCAAGGAGGCCTCCGGCCAGCGGTTCGACAACGAGGTCATGACCCTGATCTCGGTGCTGATCGTCGCCGGTATCGTCACCTACTTCGCCTACGTGCTGATCGTTTTTCGCGACCGCTCCGGGCAGCCTTTGGGCGACGGCCCGCCGGTTCGCGGCGACTCCAGGGTTCAGACGATCTGGGTGATCGGCACGACCATCACCGTGCTCTTCCTGGCCGGGTTCGGGACGTACGAGCTGCTCGGCGGGGCCGGCGGCGGGCAAGGCTCCGATCCGGTCTTCGTCCCTGCAGCCGAGGCTGCGACTCCGGGCGGCAAGCCCGAGCCTCCGCTCCAGGTGCAGGTGATCGCCCAGCAGTGGCAGTTCACCTTCCGTTATCCGTCGGAGGGCGGCTTCGAGTCTGCTCATCTCGTCCTGCCGGTCGACCGCCAGGTCGAGCTCCACGTGACCTCGCTCGACGTGATCCACTCCTTCTGGGTGCCGGCGCTCGGCGTCAAGGCCGACGCCAATCCGGGCGCCGACAACATCGCCTACGTGACCGCGACCAAGACCGGAGCGGTGGCGATTCACTGCGCCGAGCTGTGCGGGCTCTTCCACGGCTACATGTTCGACACCGGGAACATCGTCACGCCGAGCGCGTTCGCCTCGTGGGTCGCCTCGGAGCGTGCCTTCGTCGCTCCGGTGGCCCGCTACCTGCCCAAGTACAGCACCACCTACCTGCCCGAGCCGGCGTTCCGGGCCGGCTGAGCGAGCGCAGGCTGAGGAGGCCACGATGAGCCAGACCCTCGATCCACGTTTCACCCGGCCCGTCTGGCGGCGCTTGCTGGGGTTCAACCTCCTGACCGGTGTCGCGCTCGGGGTGGGAGGCTTCTATCTGGGCTGGTACGGCGGCCACTGGCTGATCAACGGCCTCGACATCCAAAGCCTCGACTTCGTCGGCGACACGGACCAGAACGACGTCTCGCTCTTCCTCGCCTACATCCTCGGCGTGATCGGGTTCCTGGTCGGCCTCGGCTTCGGCGTCTACCCGTGGGCGAGGCTCCGCGGCTATCCGCCGTCGCTCAGGGAGAAGGAGACGGCCGGCCTGAGCCGCTACTTCGGCCTCAGCACCGATCACAAGGTCGTGGGCCTGCAGTACTTCATCGGGGTCGGCTTCTTCTTCCTGGTCGGAGGCATCAACGCGATGCTGATCCGCTTCGAGCTGCTGCGGCCCGAGCCAAACGTGTGGCCCGCCGGGAACTACCTGACCCTCGTCACCGAGCACGGCACGATGATGATGGGGATCATGTCGAGTGCGATCCTCGGCCCGTTCGCCAACTACTTGCTGCCGATCATGATCGGTGCCCGGCGGATGGCCTTCCCGCGGATCGAGGCGCTCACCTTCTGGCTGCTTTTCGCCGCCGGGGTGATCCTCATGAGTGCGATCGGATTCGGGGGCGTGCCCACCGGCTGGACCGGCTACGAGCCGTTGAACCTCCAGGCGAACATGGGGATGGACGCCTACATCATGTTCTTCGCGCTGATCGGCCTCTCGATGACGCTCGTCGGCCTGAACATGATCGGAACCGTGATCACGATGCGGGCGCCCGGCCTCACCTGGGGCCGCCTGCCGATCTTCGTCTGGGGGGTGATCGCGACCGCAGTGTTGCAGCTGCTCGCCGCGCCGGTCCTCATCTGCGCCCTGGCGATGGCCGCCTTCGATCGTACGGTGCAAACGGGGTTCTTCCTGGCGCCGCTCGGGGGATCGAGCTACCTGTTCGAAGACCTCTTCTGGTTCTTCGGGCACCCCGAGGTGTACATCCTCGCGATCCCGGGCTTCGGCGTCGTGCTCGAGCTCCTGCCGGTGTTCGCGCGCAAGCCGCTCTGGGGCTACCGCCTCGCCGTCGCGGGCATGCTCGGGGTGGCCCTTCTCTCCTGGAGCGTCTGGCAGCACCACCTGTTCGTCAGCGGCATCAACTCCGACGCGCGCCCCTTCTACATGCTCTCGACCGAGCTGATCTCGATCCCGACAGGCTTCACGTTCCTCTGCGCCATGGGCACGATCTGGCGAGGGCGGATCCGGTACACGGTCCCGATGCTCTTCTGCCTCGCCTGGGTTTTCAACTTCCTCTTCGGAGGGCTGTCGGGAATCTTCCTCTCCGACGTGCCGAGCGACGTGACGACGCACGGCAGCTTCTTCTCCATGGCGCACTTCCACTACACGATCATGGGCGGCCTCGTCTTCACGTTCTTCGCGGCGATCTACTACTGGCTGCCGAAGATGACGGGCCTGATGCTCAACGAGCGCCTGGGGAAGATCCACTTCTGGATGATGTTCCTCGCGTTCAACTCGACCTTCGCGCCGCTCTTCGCGCTCGGGTTCATGGGCATGCCGCGCCGGGTGGTCACCTATCCCACCAACCTGCAGGCCTTGAACGACTGGGTGTCGGCCTCCGCGTTCGTGCTCGGCATCTCCATGCTCGTATTCCTCGTCAATCTCGTCTACTCGATGCTCTTCGCCCGCGTGCCGGCGCCCGCCAACCCGTGGGGCTCGAAGTCGCTCGAGTTCCAGCTCCCCTCGCCGATCCCGGTCCACGACTTCGACCGGATCCCGGTGATCGAGAACGACCCGTACGGCTACGGCGAGGAGGGGCTTCTCGTCGCGCGTCCCGGGCTCGTCCCCGCCGGAGGTGAGGCGTGAGCGAGTTCGCGTCGGAGAGCGGAGCCGCCTATGCCGCGGTCGAGGCGGAGCCGCCCGAGGTTGCCGGCCGGAACCTGACCGTCGGCGCTCAGCTCTGGGCGAGCGCGACCTCGTTCTTCTTCATCGGCTTCCTGTTCGCGTACTTCTACCTCCGCTCGCTGAACACCGGCGGCATGTGGCGGCCCAAGCACGTCGACCCGTCGACGGGTCTCGGCACCGCCTCGGTCGCCGCCTTCGTCGCGGCCGCGATCCTCGTCCGGATCGGGCTCAGGTACCAGCGCGCAAGCCGCCGGGCCGAGTGGCGGCGTCTGGGCTCGATCGGGCTCCTGCTCGTGCTCGCCGCGATCGGGCTCCAGATCGGCGCCTGGGCGAACCAGGACTTCGGCCCGACGCAGGGGGCCTATGCGAGCGTCTACATTGGCTGGACGGCGGTGCTCTTCCTCTTCATGCTCGGCACCGCCTACTGGCTCGAGACGGTGGTCGCGACGGCGTTCCGCTACCGCAACGTGCCGATCGGCGGAGAGCCGCCGGCCGGTCATGCCTCCGGCGATCCACACCGGATGGCCCACGACATCGCCGACCCGCTCTCGCTCGTGCGGCCGCAGCTCACCGCCGTCAGCTTCTACCTTCAGTTCCTGGCCGTCGTCGCGGTCATCACGTGGATCGTCCTGTACCTCGTCTGACGCCGCGGCGGGCGCCGCGGGCCTCCTAGATGGGCGGGCTCGCCACTCCCGCGGACTGGCCGCTCGGCGTGCCGTTCGTCGTCTGCGTGGTCCTGGCGCTGCTCTATGCGCGGGGCGCAAACCCTGGGCGCACAGGGAGCGCGTGGCGGGCCGTCGCCTACTACGGGGGTCTTGCCACGATCGTGCTGGCGCTCGACACGCCGATCGACGCCTATGCCGATCGGCTCTTCTGGGTGCATATGACCCAGCACGTCCTGCTCCTCACCGTCGCGCCACCGCTGCTCGTCCTCGGCCGCGCCTGGCCGCGACTCTGGCAGCCGCTCCCCCGGAGCGTCCAGGTGGCCGGAGCGCGTGCGTTCCGCGCCGCCACGCCGCTCGCTCAGCCCACGGTCGCCCTCGTGGTGATCACCGCCGACATCGCCGTCTGGCACATCCCTGGCCTCTATGACGCCACGTTGACGAGCAACGCCGTCCACCAGGTCGAGCACCTGTGTTTCGTGATCGGCGGGATCTTCTTCTGGGGAGTGATGCTGGGCGCCCCGCCGCTTCGCGTCCGGCTCGACGGCCTCAGACGGAGCCTGTACTTCGTGCTCGCGCTCGTCCCCAACTGGGTCCTCGCGGTCGTGCTCGCCTACGCCCGCTCGCCAATCTATGCCTATGGCTCGCTCGCTCACCGCCCGGGCGGGATCTCGGCGCTCGCCGACCAGCAGCTCGCGGCCGGAGTGATGTGGGTTCCCGGGTCGATCGCCTACGTGGTCGCCGCGGCGTGGTCGTTCTACCTCTGGCTCGGCCCCGAAAGCTCGCGGCGTCCGCTGCGGATCGCCGGCCAGCACTGACCGAAAGGAGATCGCCATGCCGCTCCTCGCCAGCTACCTAGAAAGCGGGATCCTCACGCTCGTGATCCCGCTTGCCCTGCTCGTCGTGATCGGGGTCTACTGGGCCGTCTTCATCCGGAACCATCCGGAGGACTTCTGACGGGCGCATCCCCAGCGTTCCCACGCGCGGGCCGTGCGCGTCCCGCGCTCCGGCTCGTCGCGGTGGGTGCAGTGCTCGCTGCGGCAGCCGGCACGGTTCTCGGAGTGACGCTGCACGTCCTTCGAGAAGGCGGTTCTCCATCGCCGATCGCGCTTCCCGTTCTTCACGGGCAGGCCGTCTGGGCGGCCCGCGAACGGCCCGCCCCGCCGTTCGCCCTACGCGACCAGGACGGGCGGGTGGTGGCTCCTACCGGCTCGGGGCGCACGGTCGTCCTCGCCTTCATGGACCCGCTCTGCCGCACGGCATGTGCCCTCGAGGGCCGTGCCCTCTCCGCTCTTCAGCAGGAGCTCGCCCCTTCCGAGCGGCCCGAGCTGCTCCTCGTCAGCCTCGATCCGTCAGCGACGGGCCCGGAGGTGGTCGCAGCGGCCCGGGCATGGGGCTTCAGCGGCGACTGGCACTGGCTTTCCGGGACCCGGCGCGAGCTCGCGCCCGTCTGGCGCTCCTACGGGATCGGGGCGGTATCCGCGAGCAGGGCCATGCAGGGAACGGCGGTGTATGTGATCGACGCGGCCGGCTTCGAGCGGGCCGGGGTGCACGCCCCGTTCCTGCCGCAGTTCATCGCCGACGATGTCCGTGCGCTCGCCGCGGGTAAGCGTTGAGGAGGGCCGGCAGCTTCGGTCACGGTCCGGGGCGCACCGCGATCGACGGGCGCCCGCCGCGCGCGACCTCGAGGACGTCCCACATGCGTGCCTCCTCCTGGCCGGCGACCATCGATGCGAAACGGTACGAGCCGGCTCGCGAGGCGCGGAACGCGAAGGTTGCCTTTCGCCCCGGCGCGGTGCCTTCGATCGGATCGGGAGTGCTTGCCCCGGCGAAGGCGACGGTGGAGGCGTTCGGCCCCGACACGACGGCGCACGAGGCGAGTCGCGCGCCCCTGTTCTGGAAATGAACGACCACCCGCCAGCCTCGAGGCACGGTGACGGTCAGCTCACCACGGCCGTAGCCGTCGAAGTTGAACCCGCCGTTCCCGTTGCCGTCGCTTGCAAGGAGAGTCACCTCCACGGTGTGCGATGCGGTGCGAACCCTGAGGAACTCCGCGGGCCCCGGCTTGGAGCCGAAGCTAGCTGCCCGCGACGCCGGGGCGCTGCCCGTCGCGAGCGCGCCGAGGAGCACCGCCGCTCCGAGCCCGAGCTTCCATGGCGAGCGAAGGAGCACCATCCCATGATGGGGCATGCGCGTGTCCTGCAGGTCTCGGCGGTGTGACGTGAACCTTCGCGTAACGAACATTCTTCCATCCGACCCGCCAGATGAAGGCGGAGAGCCCGGCGAGGACGATCAGCATCAAGACGATGTTCAAGACCAGCATGAAGACCATATTTCGCTCCTTCTCTCGGTGGCAGCTCTCATCTCACCGTCAGTTGCTGTGGAGCCTCTGGGAGTGAAGACAGTGTTCGCTGAGACTCCCGCGCTCGAGGCTCGCGGCGAGCCGTCGTCTCGGCGGATAGGGCCGGTATGGTCGCCCTGGGGGCTGAGATGTCGACAGATGAGCCAGACGTGACTCAGGCAGCGGGCGCATCCACCGATTCGGTGCTCGCTCGGCTCAAGTGGGTCTTCTGGCTCGGGGCACTGGTCGTCGGTGTCGGGGCGGGCGTGGGCATCGCGATCGTCTCCCGATCCGACCGCTCCGCACCCGCCGTTGCGGTCTCGGCGCCCATTCAGACCTGGCCTGCGGGAGCCCGCAGCGCACCTGCGTTCAACCTCCGGAACCAGAGTGGGCAGCCGTTGAGTCTCGCGTCGCTTCGGGGCAGGCCCGTTCTCGTCGCGTTCATCGATCCGCTCTGCCGCAACTTCTGTCCTCGCGAGGCCAGCGTCCTCAGCGCCGCGGCCGCTCAGCTCGCGGGCGAGAGCCCGGCCATCGTGGCCGTCAGCGTCGACCCGTGGGCCGATAGCGCCGCCAATTTCCACCAGGACGCGCTCCACTGGAAGCTCGCGCCCGGGTGGCAGTGGGGGACGGGATCCCACGCCGCTCTCGCAGCGGTCTGGAAGCGCTACGGCGTCGGTGTGCTCGTCACCAGGAAGACGATCGCGGGCGTCAGCGTCCGTTACATCACGCACACGGGCGCCGCGTACCTGATCGATGCGACCGGACACGAGCGCGCGCTCTTCCTCTACCCGTTCACGACGAGCGATGTCGTCGGCGCCGCGAAGAGCATGCTCAACGGTTCTTGAGGCGCCGTAGGGTAGCCGACCCGATGTACTTCGTACTACGATGTAGTTTGCCCGGTAGTCAGACACCCAAGAGAGTCATGCCCTTGCTCGAACGGGCGTTCACGGCACCGGGCAATCCCCACCTAGTGGCGTCGTCTCGCCGCATCGAGACGACGCCACTCCCATTTCAAGGGCAGGCGATGTCCGGCTCCCGGCGGGAGTCCGGGTGAGGACGCCCTCGCCGACGATCCGGTAGCAAACGAAGTTCATGCGTATCCTGAGCCCACGCCGAGCGACCTGACCGGATCCGTGTTCGAGGAGCTGCGCCGCGGCGATTTCGCCCGGCTCGATGCGGCCGGCCATGTCTATCTCGACTACACCGGTGCGGGGCTCTACGGCGACTCCCAGCTCGCCGAGCACCTCGCACTCTTGCGGGCGGGGGTGTTCGGCAATCCCCATTCCCAGAGCCCGACCTCGACGGCGATGACCGAGCTCGTCGAGTCCGCCCGCCACGCGGTGCTCGACTTCTTCCGCGCCCCCGCCGACGAGTACGTCGCCATCTTCACCCCGAACGCGACCGGCGCGTTGCACCTGGTCGGCGAGGCGTATCCGTTTTGCGGGGGTGACCGGTTCCTTCTCACCTTCGACAACCACAACTCCGTCAACGGCATCCGCGAGTACGCCCGCGCTCGCGGTGCCGTCACGACCTACGTGCCGAGCGCTGCGCCGGAGCTGCGCGTGGACGAGGAGCTACTTGCTCGCTACCTCGCCGAGGGCCGCGGAGACCGCCACAACCTGTTCGCCTACCCCGCCCAGTCGAACTTCTCCGGCGTCCAGCACCCGCCGGGCTGGATCGAACAGGCACACGCGCACGGCTGGGACGTGCTCCTCGACGCCGCCGCGTTCGTGCCGACCAACAGGCTCGACCTCTCCGAGATCAAACCGGACTACGTCGCCCTTTCCTTCTACAAGATGTTCGGCTGGCCAACCGGCGTCGGCGTGCTTCTTGCCCGGACGGAGGCGCTCGCCAAGCTGGAGCGGCCGTGGTTCTCCGGGGGCACGATCGTGGCGGCCTTCGTCCAGCGCGAGTGGTTCCATTCCGCCCCCGGAGCGGCTCATTTCGAGGACGGCACCGTCAACTTCCTCAACCTGCCCGCGGTCGAGATCGGCATCCGCTACCTCGAACGGATCGGCGTCGAGGCGATCAACGCCCACGTCGGCGAGTTGACGGAGGAGCTGCTCGAGACGCTGCAGGCGCTCCGGCACACAAACGGCGCCCAGACCGCGGTCATCTACGGGCCGGCCGACCGCGACCGGCGCGGCGCCACGATCGCCTTCAATTTCCTCCACCCCGACGGGCGGATCGTCGACGAACGCTACGTCGAACGTCTCGCCCGGGAACAGCAGATCTCGCTCCGCACCGGCTGCTTCTGCAACCCCGGCGCCGGCGAGATCGCATTCACCATCTCAGCCGAGACCTTGCTCGGGGGCGAGTTCGGCCAGGCGATGACCCTCGACGACTACGTGACCGCGATCGGCCTTCCCTCCGGCGGCGCAGTCCGCGCCTCGCTCGGGCTCGCGTCCAACGACTCCGACATCGACCGTTTCCGCGAGTTCGCACGCGCATTCGTCGACGTCGTCGCGGTGCCCGACGATCTGCCCGCCCGCACCGGCTGCTAGCCGGGGCGCCGAATGGAGTCAGGGTCGGAGGTGGATCTCGGGTGAACCACGCACGAGCCCGTCGAAGAGTGCGCGTTCGCGGTGCCGCCCAGGACTTGGGGCCCACACGCTCACGCGGTGTGACGGTGCCGTCGGAAGAGGCGACGCGCCGCCAACGAAGAGAGCCTGTTGCGAGGCCCATTCTTGGAGTTGAGCTGGCAGACCCCTGTTGCCGGGAAGCCTCGGTAGTTGACCGAGGCGGGTCTGTGGATTGATGCGCTTGTCTTGCTAGTCCCGGACGTTGTTACTGAGTGCAATGGGAAGCACGTGGTTCAAGTCTGCACTGAGGAGCGTGTTCGGTTTCTTGTACTGGTTTGCGACCGGGCGCCAGATCGGCGCCGGGCACCCACGAGCACTCTGAGCTGCGTTTCGAGGCTTGTGTGGCTACGCGGTTTTTCGTAGCTCGCGTGGTTTGCCGAGTGCGTTGGAGATGAGGGCGTAGACCGATTGGCGCCGGTTTGGTCGTAGTGCTGGGCCGACTGGGCCTTGCCGGGAGCTGGCGAGGGCGAGGGCCGAGCGCGCGGACTGCGCCTCTTTGGGGAGCTCGACGGTCCCGGTCACTGCGGTGATTTCGAGCCGACGGGTTTCGCGGTTGATCCGGGCTTCTGCTCGTTCGAGAACAGGCGACGTCGCGGCGAGGGTGCCGGGGAAGAGCGCGCAGAACTCCCCGCGCCGTGGTTGATACAGAGCGGCGTGCCGTTGGGCTGTTTCGGTGAGGCGTTCGGCGATTCCTCCGATGAGCTTGTCGCCGTCGGCGTCCAACATCGTCTCGAGCTGCTGTTTGAGGTTCGTGAAGCCGAAGACCGCGAGCACCGTCGGAGATGCGGTTGGGTCGGCGGCGTGGGCGAGATCCTCAAGGAGTTCGCCGCGTCCGTGAATTCCGGGCGACCGCGCAACTGTCGGTATGGCTCCCATGGAAGGTTCGCGCGACTTGCCGGGCCGTGAATCGATGGGCCGAGCTACCGTCGCCGGTCTGTGTGTCTTTAGGTGAAGGAGGCGGCCCACTCGTTCACCATCGACAGAGGCTGGCCGGTGAGGAGTCCTCGAAGGGATGATCGTCGTTGGGCGGCAAGCTCGATGCGAGTGCATCTCCTCGTTCGGGGCGTTGGCTCATGGTTTCGTGGCTGTCGTAGGGGTTGGTGTTTCGAGGAACTGTTCGATTGCGGCGAGGCTGAGGGGGCGTGCGAGGAGGAAGCCTTGCCCGAGGTCGCATTGTTCGCGTTGGAGGCGTCGGAGTTGGGCTTGGTCTTCGATGCCTTCGCCGAGTGTTTCGAGGCCGAGTGTCTTGCCGAGCTGGATGAGGGTGTGGATGAGGGCGGCGGATTCTTTGGAGGCGGCGATGCCGGAGATGAAGGAGCGGTCGATCTTGAGTGCGTCGACTGGGAACTGGCGGAGATAGGCGAGTGAGCTGTAGCCGGTGCCGAAGTCGTCGATCGCGATCCGTATGCCGAGTGCCTTGAGCGCGGTGAGCTGCTCGGCGGCCTTATCGGCGTTCCTCATCAGGGTCGTCTCGGTGATCTCGATCGTGAGCGCGGCTGGCTCGAGACCGCTGTCGTGGAGGGCCTCGAGGACGTGGTTGGGGAACTCGTCGCAGTCGAGTTGGCGGCCGGAGACGTTGACGGCGATGCCAACGGTGTGGCCGTGGCGGTGCCAGGCGGCGGCCTGTTGGCAGGCTTCCCTGAGCACCCAGCGTCCCAGCGGGACGATCAGGCCGGTCTCCTCGGCTAGAGGGATGAATGTGTCGGGAGCAAGGAGCCCGCGGCTGGGATGTTGCCAGCGCACGAGCGCCTCGACACCGGTGACGGTCTCGCTCTGAAGGTCGAACGTGGGCTGGTAGGCGAGCACGAGCTGATCGCTGTCGAGGGCGTCACGGAGGTCGAGCTCGAGCGTCAGATGCTCCTCGGCGACCGCCTGCATCCCTGTTTCGAAACGCATGTAGCGGTCCTTGCCCGCTTCCTTGGCGCGGTAGAGCGCGATGTCTGCGTCGTGCATCAGCTCGTCGGCACTCGCACACGGTCCGGTGGCGATCCCCAGACTGGCCGTGATCGAGACGAGCCTGCCGGTCGATCCGTTCAGATCGATTGGCTGGCGTAAGACCGACAGCACCCGCTCGGCTACCAGTTCGGGTGAGGCGCTGAGCGTGGCCGGATCAAGCAGGATCACGAACTCATCGCCGCCGAGGCGACCCACGGTGTCAGTCTCGCGCACGACGCTTGAGAGGCGCGCGGCGACGGCGCGCAAGAGCTCGTCGCCGGCAGCGTGACCGAAGGTGTCGTTGACGTACTTGAAGCCGTCGATATCGAGAAAGAAGAGCACGACCGGCTTCGGCACCCGCCGCGTGCGAGCGAGGAGTTGCTCGGTGCGATCGACGACAAGAACACGGTTTGGCAGCCCGGTCAGCCCGTCGTGCAACGCCTGATGAGCGAGTGCCCGCTCGGCCTCGACTTGGGCAGTCACATCCCGCGAGATACCCCACGTCCCGACAATCCGCGCCTCCTCGTCGCGCAGCGGCAGCTTGACGGTCGAGACCCATCGGTCAGGAAGGTCACCGAACGTCTCCCGCTCGATCTTCGCCGGCATCGCCTCGCCGGTCGCGATCACCCGCTGCTCGTCAGCAAATGCCTGCGTTGCATGTGGCGAGCTGAAGAGGTCGAAGTCCGTCAAGCCGACCAGCTCCTCCAGCAAGCGCCCCCCGCCCAGAGCCTGCACGAAGCCCTCACTCACGAGCACAAATCGGCTCTCCAGATCCTTGAAGAAGACCCGCTCCTCGTTGTTCTCGATCAGGTTGCGCATACACAACTGCTCTAGATGCGCGACCGAACGGCTACGCACGGCCCACCTCAGCCCCCCGACCGCGGTGGACAAGCGCATGTTCATGCTTCCAGCATCGGCAGCTCACTTGAGAACCTTGAACGCGCCGGCGTTGCTCGAATGTCTCCTGTGTTGCACAGAAGATTCGAGATCGATCTCGACTCCAAGAACGATCGGTTGCCCTTCTTGTAAGCAGGGATGAACCCACCCTCCTTGTCCGACGGTGGACGACGAGCTGGGGTGTGGATGATCCGTTGGCGGCTCGGTAGTTTTTACGGTTGGCTCGCGGGGGCTCGCGGTCGATCTGTGTGGTAATGAGATCGAGCGAGCGGGAGCGGACGGGGTTCGGGGGTGTTCGGTTGTGGAACGTGCTCGCGTGGGTGTGCCTGCTTTGTGGTGTCGGCGTATCGTTGCTTGGGGCGAGTGTGTGGCGAACGACTGTCCATTCGCAGGCGACCAGGTCGTTTCGGGCTGAGTCGGCGACGGCTGGTTCGACGGTCACGACCGCGTTGTTGCGGATGGATGATTTGACGACGGCGGCGCGCACATTGGTCGCGCAAAACCCTGACCTGACCAATCACGAGCTCGCCGGTTGGTATCAGAGTGTGGGGGCGCGGAGCCGCTATCCGGGGGCGTTGGGGTTCGGCTATGTCGAGCTCGTGCCGGCGTCGGGGCTTGCGCGGTTCGCACGGACGATTCAGGCCGATCCTGTCCCTGGGGTCGCGAGATCAGCGGGGGCTTTTCGGATCTCGCCACCGGGGCATCGAGCGAGTTACTGTCTCATCCGGCTTGCCGTCGCCGGTGGGCTCGCGCAGCTCATTCCTGGAGGCGCGGGCTATGACATGTGCGCACAGGGGACCGGAGCGCTGTTGGGATCGCCCGCCTCTGGACGGATCACAGCGCTCTCCGCCGCGATCCCTTCGCTCGGCCAGATCCTGATTGTCTCTGCGCCCGTCTATCGCGGTGGGGAGGTGCCCGCGACGGCCACGGCACGAACGGCGCAGATGCTCGGTTGGATCACCGGGGTCTTCAACGTCGGCTCTGTGCTCGGAAGCGCGGTCGCAAACGACCATTCCCTTGCGGTCTCAGTCGCACGCGTGAACGCATCACGTTTTGGCAGCGCCGCGACCACAGCAGCGAAGCAGACCGGGCCGGGACGCCTAACCGCGGTCGCCAAGGTCGGCCCGGCCATGTCGGGCACCGTTTTCACGCGGCACTTCAGCCTGCAGGCTGACGGGCGCTGGGTCGTCACGATCACCGAGAAGCCGCGCTGGGGAACGCTCTCCCCGACACGCCAGGGCATTGCGGTGCTCACCGGTGGGCTTCTCCTCAGCCTGCTGGTCTTCGTCCTCATCCAGGTGCTCACACGGAGTAGGGCGCGGGCGTTGTCGATGGTGGCCGAGAAGACGGACGAGCTCCAGTATCAGGCTCTCCACGACGATCTCACCGGACTTCCCAACCGGGCCCTGATCATCGACCGAGCAACTCAGCTGCTTGCGCGGACGCGCCGTGAACGCACCGAGGCGGCCGCGATGTTCCTCGATCTCGACGACTTCAAGACCGTCAACGACACCTTCGGCCACGCCGCCGGCGACGAGCTCTTGCGCGCCGTCGCCGCGCGTCTCTCAAGCGTCCTGCGCGAGCCCGACACCGTCGGTCGCCTCGGCGGCGACGAGTTCGTCGTCCTCGTCGAAAGCGACACCCGCGCAGCGCACCCCGAGCTGGTCGCCGAACGGATGCTCGAGATACTCGCCGAGCCGTTTCAGCTCGACGCCCTCGAGCACGGCCCGCTGTCGGTGACCGCAAGCATCGGCATCGCCGTCGGCACCAGAGCCAGTAGCGACGACCTACTCCGAGACGCCGACATCGCGCTCTACGAGGCGAAAGCGGCGGGTAAGCGCCGCTTCGCGATCTTCCGCCAGGAGATGCATGCCACCCTCCATGAGCGGCTCGAGCTCGAGATCGATCTGCACGACGCGCTCGCCGCCGACCAGCTGTTCCTCGAGTACCAACCAACCTTCGACCTTGCCGCGGAAAGGCTCACCGGCGTTGAGGCGCTGCTCAGGTGGCGCCACCCAAGCCGCGGTGTCATTCCCCCGGACAAGTTCATCCCGATCGCGGAATCGACCGGGCTGATCGTGCCGATCGGCCGTTGGGTCCTCGAAACCGCCTGCGCGCAGGGACGCGCCTGGCATGCGCAGGGCTACCCGATCGACGTCTCCGTCAACGTCTCCGCGCTTCAGCTCGACGACCCGGGCTTCCAGGACGCCGTTTCCGCCGCGCTCATCACGAGCGGATTCGACCCGGCCTCCCTGATCCTCGAGATCACCGAGACCACGCTCATGCACGAGCCCGAGCTCGTCACCAAGCGGCTCGGCGAGCTCAAGAAACTCGGGATCCGGATCGCGATCGACGATTTTGGCACCGGCTACAGCTCCCTCGCCTATCTCCAACAATTCCCAGTCGACGAGCTCAAGATCGACAGAACCTTCATCGACCGGATCGCATCCTCGCCAGAGTCGAAAACCCTGATCCGCACGCTGGTTCAGCTCGGCAAGACGCTCAACCTCAACACGCTGGCGGAGGGCATCGAAACGACTGCTCAGCTCTCGCAGCTCCGCGAGGAAGACTGCGACTTCGGGCAAGGATTCCTCTTCGCCCGACCGCTCGCCGTCGACGCCGTATCGGAACTCCTCAGCTCAGTCACCGACTTTGCGACCGCCGCCAACCGCAGCCCGGCTCGAACCCTACGCGCTCAGCCACGAGCAGCCTGGCAAACCGAGAACCCCTGATCGCACGGCCTCCCCGTTCCGCCGCTCCGTCCGACCGCTCGCGAAGAGCGGCTAGGTCAGGGTCTGCTCCTCGGGCCTGATTAGGCGACGCTCCCTCCTGAAAAAGGCCCCAGTGGGGTTGCGGGTTTCCACGGTTGCTCGGTGGGGGGTAGTGGTCGATGAAGAGGGAATGCGGCAGAGTTCCTGGCTGTTTCCGGATGGAGCTGATCGGGAGCGGATGCTTGAGCTCGATGCGTCGCTGCGGCCGGCACGTCGTGGTTCGTTTGCGGTCCTGACGCTGGCGCTTGTCGCCAGTGGGCCCTGGTTAGGGTGGTGGACGTTAGTGCCGCTGTTGGCCGCGGTGTTCGGGTTTCACGTGGCGGCGCTTGTGACAAGGGTCGAGGAGATCGAGCAGCAGTCCGAGGTGACGCGGCAGCCCGTAAGCCTGATCGTGGCTGATATCGACCACTTCAAACAGTTCAACGACAGCAATGGCCACGCAGCCGGCGATGCGCTTCTGACCAATCTCAGCTACCAGCTCCGCAAGACGCTGCGCGCCTTTGACCTCTGCTACCGAACCGGCGGCGAGGAGTTTGTTGTGCTCCTCCCGGGCGCTGAGCTCACCCAGGCAGCCACCGTCGCCGAGCAACTCCGAGAGGCTGCAGCCGCGCTCGAGAGCGGTGGCCACCACGTCACCATGAGCTTCGGCGTCGCCGCCTCCAGCGCCGGACAGCCATTCAACTATCGAGAGATCTTCCTCGAAGCCGACAAGGCCCTCTACCAAGCCAAGCGCGCCGGCCGCGACCGCGTCCAAACCGCAGTCGGGCCTCCCGCACCACCTCAACCCTTGCCGACCCGCCGCCTGCTGCAGGCCCGAACCGCAGCGCTGAACGATGGAGACGAACTACAAGAGCTCAGCGATCGTCGTCACACGCGGGTATGACTGAGCGAATCGGATGCGCCACCGAGCGAAGCGCGCGGATTACGTGCCATAGCCACGGCAAATCCGCAAGACAGTTGAGCTGAATCCCCGATGGGAAGCAACGACCCGGATGCGAGGCTGCCGTCATGCCCGCCCCCACGGTTCAAGCCCACCCAGGAGTTACAGCACGGGCCATCCGTGTGTTCGTCTGCGACGACTACACGAACATCCGCGAGTTGATCAAGGAGCTCCTGCACAGCGAACGGGACATCTCGGTCGTCGCCGAGGCGTGCGACGCCGATGAACTCCTGGCGCAGATCTCGACGGTACTGCCCGACGTCCTAGTCATCGACGGCAGCACCCAAAGGAAGAGCCCCGATGTGATCATCGACGCACTTGGTGCGTCTCCGTCCTCGGCGGTCGTGGTCTACACAGTTGAGGCCGACCGCGCCTACGTCGGACAAGCCTTCAAGTGCGGCGCGCGTGGATACGTCCTCAAGGACTCAGACTGCCGGGAGCTCACAGCCGCTATTCGCGCCACCCAAACCGGAGAGACCTACCTCGATGCACGCCTACGTCAGGATTCTGTCCGTGCGATCAGCGCGCGCGTGAGAACAGATTGGCGGTAGCGCATGGTGCGGTGGGCGCTTGTGCGCTGAGAGATGAGGCGGCGCTCGAACTGGGCGAAGGTGGCGAGCATGTTCACCATCGCCTCGCCGGCCGGTGTGGTCGTGTTGACGGCACAGTCGAGCGCGAGCAACGTCCAGCTCTGCTTGCGGCCGCGTGCATGAGGGTCGCGAAGTCGATGATCGATCTCGAGAGTCGATCGAGTTTGGCCGCAACCAGTGCGTCTGCGTCGCCGTCGTGAAGCGCGCGCAGCGCTATCTGGAGCCCGGGTCTGTTCCCCATCGTCTTGCCCGACCAGCCGGCGTCCTCGAGTACGTGGAGGAGCGTCCAGCCCCGCCGCTCGCACTCAGCGGCAATCGAGTATCGCTGCGTGAGCAGCCCGATCCCGCTCTCTCCTTGCTCGGCGGTACTAACCCGCGTGTATCCGAGCGCAAGAACTTCGCCGGGTTCCCGATCGCGCCGCGGGAGCTGGTCGAGGCCGGGAACCTCGCGGCCGGTTTCGAGCCAGGACGGCGAGACGCTCAGGATCGATGCGAGCCGTCTCACCGTCTTATCGCTCGCCCCCGGCGTCCGCTCTCGAGGTGACTGAGATACCCAGAGCTGAGACCGGCCTGGCGCGCGACCTCGGCTGCTGACAACTCAGCGGAAAGCCGTGTCGCTAGGACCCGCTCGCCAAGAGACCCCGCCAGACCGAACCTCCTTTGGTCGACGTCGACGGCGACGGGAACCCGTCCATCACCGGTTATCGGTCTCGGGTGCCGCCCGCTTGAGACGGGGAAATTGCTCGATCACGCTCGCGCTCGTAGGATCCGGGCGTGTCTCAAGAGTCGGAGGAGACTGTGGGCGGGCGAATCCAGCGGCGCAGGCTTGAGCTCGGACTCACGTTTCAAACGCTCGAACAGCCGGGTTGCACTCGCACGTACATCGACATGATCGAGAAAGGCCGACGAACGCCCTCTGCGAAGGCGATCAAACTCCTTGCCGTCCCGCTCGGCGTGACTGCCCATTGGCTCGAGACCGGCGACGAGGACCCCTCCGTCGAGCTCGCTCGTCTCGTTCTGGCAAGCGACGCCTGGGCGACGCCGGAAATGCAGGATCTCGCACAGAGCATTCTCCAGCGTTGAGCCGCTCCTCCTTGCGGGCTCTTGCTCCGCTACTAGACGCCTAGCCCTGGCCCCTCGGCGGTTCGTCGGTCGCACGATTCGCTGTCGCGCGACGAGGCGAGGCCCGTGATGCGAAGGGATGGCAGGCGATCGTCCAGGTAGATATCGCCGGCGAAGGTCGTTCGGATGGCTTCGGCGAGCTGAGCCGGGTCGGAATCCTTGAGGACGTAGCCGCGAGCACCTCTCGCTAGCGACGCTCGAACGTACGAGATGTCGCTCTCGGAGGTGTATATGACGATCGGTAGGCGAGGGCTGAGTTCGATCGCCTCCCGGATCACATCGAATCCGCTTCCTCCCGGCATGCTCCCATCCAGAACCGCGACGTCGATCGCGTGGCTAGGGAGTTCGCGCAAGAGATCCGCGGCGCTGCAGATCTCGACGACAACCTCGATATCGGACTCCGCATTCAGGGCTGCACGAACCAAGCTCCGAATGAGTGCGTGGTCGTCGCAGAGGAGGACACGAAGAACCGTCACCGGCGAACCCGGGGGCGACTGCGTGGGAAGCATGCCCCCACTTTCACGCGCGGCGCTTGGGGAATCATCAGGGTTTCGACAGACGATCGACGCGGCTTTCCCGCACCGCCCGCGGAGAGGATCTGCTTCGGCGGGCCTCGGCCTTCCTCCTTCGAGCGCGTTGGTCTGCAGGGGATCCAAGAGGACGCGATCGCCCTCTTGACCGTCTGAATCCGGCTCAAACCTCCGCGGGCCTGACACCTTCCCGCACCAAGAAGCGAGACGCCTATGGCGGTCCCCCGTGCAGGCAGGCATTGTTGGCCGCTGAGGCGCACGATTTTCGAACGCCGAACAACCAGGGACGGGACGTGACGATCCAGATCGCCTGGATCGTATTCCCTGCCGTGCTGCTGGCGCTCTCGTGGGGTTGTGGCCGCCTGGTCGAGCGACTCGCCGGGGCCAGGCTCGGCGCAGGGGTGCTGCTGCCGACAGGACTCGCCCTCGTCATCGCCGCCGGCCTGTTCCCGCCGACCGTTCCGGGACTCGCACGGCTCACAACTCCCCTCGTCGTGACTCTCGCCGCCGCCGGGTTTGTCGTCGGCCGGCGCGCGCGCCCAAGGCCGGACCGATGGGCTGCCGTCGCCGGAATCGGCTCGTTCCTGGTCTTCGGGGCGCCGGTGTTCGCCTCCGGGCGGGCGACATTTGCCGGGTACGTGAAGCTCGACGACACGGCGACGTACCTGGCGATGCTCGATCGCTTCATGGGTCACGGCTACGACATGTCCGGTTTACCGCCGTCCACCTACTCGGAGACGCTCGCGACGAGCCTTGCGCTCGGATACCCGATGGGCTCACTCGTGCCGCTCGGAATCGGTCACGAGATCGCCCGAACCGACAGCGCATGGCTCTGGCAGCCGTACCTCAGCATCCTGGCCGCCATGCTGGCGCTTGCGATCTACGGACTCCTCGAGCCGCTCGTGCCCTCTCGTCCCTGGCGTGGAGGAGCAGCGTTCGTCGCTGGGCAGGCTGCGCTCCTCTACGGGTACGTGCAGTGGGGCGGGATCAAGGAGGTGGCTGCGGCGATGCTCCTGGCGCTTGGCTGCGCGCTGATCCCGCAGGTGATTGAGGCAACCCGGGCGCGAGAGCTCCTGCCCTTCGCCGTCGTGGCCGCAGCGTTCGTCGGTGCACTCAGCGCGGGCGGCGCGCTCTGGGTCGTCCCGATCGCGGCTGTCGCCGTCGTCTGGGCGATCGTCCAAGGTGGCCGACGGCTTCTTCGGCTCGCTCCGGCCCTGATCGCAGGAACCGTCGTGCTCGCACTACCGACCCTTTCGGCCGCGCGGCACTGGCTCAGGCACACGGGTGGGTTCGGGAAGAGCTCCGAGCTCGCCAATCTCGCCCATCCCCTCGCGTTCCTCCAGGTCGCCGGGATCTGGCCCTCGGGAGACTTCCGCACCGGCCCGACCCACATCGACCTGACCCACGTGCTGATCGCCATCACCGCAGCTGCCGCGGCCGCCGGGGTCTGGTTCGCAGCCCGGGCTCGCGCCTTCGGGATCCTGGCCTATCTCCTCTCCGCACTCGGTGGCGCGGGGCTCTTCGACCTCCTCGGCTCACCCTGGATCGCCGGGAAGGGGCTCGCGACCGCGTCGCCCGCCCTCCTCGCAGCCGGTCTCGGCGGCATCGGCGCAGCCATGAGCGCGCGCGGACGCTTGCTCGGGCTCCTTGCCCTCCCGCTTGCCGCCGGCGTGCTCTGGTCGAACGTGCTCGCCTACCACGATGTGTGGCTCGCCCCGAGCGCGCGCCTGTCGGAACTCCAGACGATCGGCCAGCGCTTCGCAGGTGAAGGACCCACTCTGATGACGGAGTACGACTCCTACGGCGCCCGTCACTTCCTCAGGAGCATGCAGACCGACGGCGCCTCCGAGCTGCGCCTCAGGGAAGACCCCTTGCGGAACGGAAGCCTCCTCCAGACCGGCGACTCGGCCGACGTCGACGAGTTCGCGCTCCCGACGCTGCTCTACTACCGGACGCTCGTCCTTCGACGCTCGCCCCAAAACAGCCGGCCGCCGTCGGCCTACAAGCTCCTCTGGCAGGGAAGCTACTACCAGGTGTGGCAGCAGATACCGGGTGCCGCCGCCAAGATCGTCGAGCACATCCCCCTCGGCAATCGCTTCCAAGCGGCCGCGGAGCCGTCGTGCGGCGAGGTGCTATCCGTGGCACGGGCCGCGGGAGCGGGCGGAAGGGTCGTGACCGTCGAGCGGTCGACGAACGCGGCCATCGGCCTCACGGGAGCTTCGAGCTTCCAGGTGGGGCCCTACGGCGAGCGGAGCGACACGGTCTACCTCGACAAGCCTGAAACGATCACCAAGGAATTGAACATCGCCAGAGCCGGGACGTTCGAAATCAGCGTCGACGGCTCGGTCCAGGGGATCCTCACAGTAACGGTCGACGGACGCGAAGTCGGGTCGATCCGCTCCGAGCTGAACTGGCCGAACCAGGCACAGCGGATCGCGACGACGAGGCTCACACCCGGCCGGCACTCGGTCGTGCTCAACTACTCGACCTCCAACTGGCTCCCCGGTGCGAAAGGCATCCCGGCATTCGGAGCAGGCCCCCTAATCGTCGGCACAGCCGCACCCATCCCGCCGCTCACGACCGTGCCGTCCGCGGATGCGCGGTCACTCTGCGGGAAGAGCCTCGACTGGCTCGAAGCCGTACGCGGCTGAGTCCGCCCAGTTTCCACTAATCGACTCCACCGTGATTGTGGCGAAGCGCCAGCCCGTCGACGGAACCTGCCTCGGAATCGCCCACGTGCCGAAAAGGGGATTCGGACGGCCTGCCCAGGGCAAAGGTCGCCCAATGGGCTGACCGCCAGCGCGGGACCCTCGCCGAAAAGACTTGTGGCCAGATCAAGGACGCGAACAATGGTCCCGATCGCTTTGACGGTTAGACAATCCGCCTGCCTAAAGATTCCGAGCGCTACTGGCGTCGCCCCGCCACTCGGCCTATGGGTTCCCGAAACCAGCGAACTGGCCCGCGAACCGCGACCCAGGAGGACGGAGGAACCAGGGGTCGCCTCGGATGTGAGTTCCCCCGAGCCCGGTTCACCGCAGAAGTCATCGCCTTGGAGTGCGGCGAACATACTTCTGTTCGCGTGTATCAAGGACGTGCGCAACGAAACAGCTGTTCTGAAGCAAGAGGCGGGCAGGTTCAGATGACGACCCGCGAGACAAAGAGACGGCTCGAGCTGGTGGTGATCGGCGACGCCTCAGAAAGAACCTTTGGCTCTTGCGCGCTCGATTGTTCGAGGTCGCGCCGCTTTCTGCCTATTGAGAATCGGTCGCAAAACACCTGCGTGGCCCCGACCTCCCCGGGGCCACGCTCGGCGGGGCAAAGCGCTCCTACGCTGTGGCGTAGTACGGGTAGGTGTTCGCGTCGACGTTCATGTCGGCGGTTGCGAACCCGCGTCGCGTATAGCCGGCAGGGGGTGGGGCACAGGTCAGGCCGAGGCCCTGGACAAAGTTCGCCGGGGTCGAGCCCGCATAGTGAGTATCGGTCCATGCCTGGCCGTCGTCGAGGTTCACGAAGGTGCCGGGGGCGAGCGTCGCGCCCGCGTCGGTTGTGTCGCCGGCTGCGGTGCAGTAGCCGCCGCGAGGAGCCGGGCCGGCCGAGTTCGAGTCGGGGAGCGTGACGTAGGTGGCGAACTCGAGGTCGTCGCTCGCGCTGCTTGCGGTCGACCAGATCGTGCCGCCGGGGTAGGAGTCGGTGCTGTCCTGCTCCCAGACGTAGCTGTTGAGGAAGCCTGCGGTCGTTGAGAGCACGAGCGCGTACTGGGTACCGCTCACGACGGTCGCGGCCGTTGTCAGGTGGACGTTGAGGAGCTGGTACGACGAGCTCACGGCGCTTGCAAGGATCGTCCCGGTGCCGAGGACGGTGCCGAGCACGGGCGTGCCGCTGCTGACCGGGACGATGTCGACCTCGAGCGGAGCCGAGGCCGGATTGAGGGTGAGCTCCAGCTCGACGGAGACGTCCGTGAGCGGCCCCGAGATGCCGGCGGTGAAGGTCTGTGCGACGGTGTCGCCCGAATCAACGATCGGGCCGCCCCCGGCAGTCGCGGCAAAGTCGGACTGGTCGAGGCTTCCTATCGCCGCCGCCCCGGGAACGAGGGAGAGGAAGGCAGCGAGCGAACAAATCGCCGCTGCGGCCAAAGCACGAGACTTGACCGCGGTCATCTACGGGCCGGCCGACCGCGGCCGGCGCGGCGCCACGATCGCCTTCAATTTCCTCCACCCCGACGGGCGGATCGTCGACGAACGCTACGTCGAACGCCTCGCCCGGGAACAGCAGATCTCGCTCCTCACCGGCTGCTAGCCGGGGCGCCGAGTGGAGTCAGGGTCGGAGGTGGATCTCGGGTGAACCACGCACGAGCCCGTCGAAGAGTGCGCGTTCGCGGTGCCGCCCAGGACTTGGGGCCCACACGCTCACGCGGTGTGACGGTGCCGTCGGAAGAGGCGACGCGCCGCCAACGAAGAGAGCCTGTTGCGAGGCCCATTCTTGGAGTGGAGCTAGCCAGATTCGAACTGGCGACCTCCTGGGTGCGATCCAGGCGCTCTCCCAACTGAGCTATAGCCCCTCAGCGCTCAGGTTAGCCAAATCGAAGAGGTGCGCGACCGGGCCGGCTCAGGCCTGGAGCGCGGCGAGCGTCGAGACCGCGGCGATCACCGTGACGAGGCCAACTAGCTGGATCTTCCCGACCCGCTCGTGGAAGACGAGGAAGCCGACCGCTGCCGAGAGCGCGGCGAACTGCGAGCCGAGGACGGCGCTGATCGCCAGGCCGTGGCGGGCGCCGAAGCTGTAGGAGGCGAAGCCGAGCACCTCGCAGACACCACCCGCAAGGGCGTACGGGAGCACCGCTCGCGGGATTCGCCACCGCCTCCTGAGCGCGAGCGGGATCGCGATCACGCCGACGCCGACCACCCTCGGCGGCAGGACCGCCCAGACGATCCCGAGCTCGCTTCCTGCGCGACCGGTCGCATAGAGGTTGATCCCGAAGGCGATCGCCGAGGCGACTGCGAGAAGCGTCGCTCGCTGATCGTGACGGCGCCGGCCCTCGGCCGGCGGGGAGAGGCTCGCGAGCATGACTCCTCCGACGATCGCGACCAGGCAGGTCAGGGCGCCGCCGCCGAGCTTCTCGCCGGCGAGGACTGCGATCACGGCGGCGACCGCGCCCTCGGTCGAGATCAGCGGCGCGACGATGCCGAGATCGCCCAGGCGGAAGGCGGGGTAGGCGAGAAAGAGCCCGGCCACGTCGGCGACGCCGGCGGTGACGAGCCAGCCGCCGGAGCGCGCATCGAGGCCTGACGGTATGCCCACGGCGAAAACGAGCGGGCCGGAGACGACGAGCCCGACGGTCATCACCGACGCGAGGAGCGAGCGGCTGTCGACGAGCCGGCTGCCGCGCGCGCCCGAGACGGTCGTCACCGTCCAGGCCAGAGCGGCCCCGAGGCCGCCGAGGAGCGCAAGCATCTACGGCTCGCGGGCGGCGGCAAGGAGCGAGGCGGCGCTCGCGACGCTCTCTTCGGCCGAAAGCAGCGGGTCCTCGTGCTCGATCGAGATCGTCGCGACGCCGCAGCGCCCGACCGCCTCGAGGAACGAGCGCCACCAGTCCCCGTCATGGCCGCGTCCCGGTGCGGCGAACGTCCAGGAGGCGTTCGTGTTGGTCGCCGTCCAGCGATGGTCGAGAAGGCCGTTCAGGGCGAGCGGCCCGGCGTTGAAGACGACATCCTTCGCGTGCGCATGCTTGACGCGGTCGCCCAGATGAGCGGCGAAGGCAAGCGGATCCATCTGCTGCCAGAAGAGATGGCTCGGATCGAGGTTCGCCGCGATGTTGCTCCCGATCGCCGCGAAGCGCTCGAACGTCTCGGCGTTGTAGGCGGCGCTGCCGGGATGCAGCTCCAGGCAGATCGCGAGCGACGGGTGCTCGGCTGCGGCGAGCGCGCTGATCTCCTGCCAGTAGGGCAGCACGTCGCGCTCCCACTGCCGCTCGTAGGCGCCGGCGAGATACGGCAGCCAGCCGCCGGCGTCGAAGTGCGCCGCCCGGTCATCCGGCCACGCCGCCGGGCAGCCGGCCATCGCGATCACCCGGTCGATGCCGAGGAGGGCCGAGAGCCGGATCGCGTCGCGAAGCTCGCGGTCGTGCCGTCCGCCGGTCGAGCGGTCCGGATCGAGCGGATTCCCCGACACGTTGAGCGCCGAGACCCGGAAGCCGCGCGCCTCGATCCCGGCAAGCCAGGCCGACCGGGCCGCCTCGTCCTCCAGCAGGAGCGCGACGTCGCAGTGGGGCGCCGGGGCGAACCCGCCGACGCCGACCTCCAGATCCGTCACCTGCGGCGCGTGCTCGTCGAGCAGGTCGAGCACCGCCTCGAGCGGGCGATCGAGGAACGCCTCCATCACGATGCCGATCCTCATGCCACGCCCATCCTCGTCTCCCCGTGTCTGCCACCGACCGGCGGACCACTATACGGACGAACTGTCTACATCGTGGGACTCGAGGCGCGAGGCTCGCTATGGTTCGGCCGTGGCAGGGGAGCGGCTCCGTCTCGCCGTCGTCGGCGCAGGCCGGATGGGGCAAGTCCATCTCCGGGCGCTCACCGGCGCGCCTTCGATCGATCTCTGCGCGGTCGTCGAGCCGGTCGACGCGCTTCGCGAGGCCGCGGGAGCGGGCGGACTCCCGACGTACGCGACGGTCGAGGAGCTCCTCGATGCCGGCACGGCCGACGCAGCCCTGATTGCCGCGTCCACCGACCGGCACGTCGAGCTGATCGAGGCGCTCGCCTCCGCCGGCGTGCACGTCCTCTGCGAGAAGCCGTGCGGGTTGCGGTCGACGGACACGGCGACAGCCGTGCTCAGCGCCGCTGAGGCAGGGATCACGCTGCAGATCGGCTACTGGCGCCGGTTCGTGCCCGAGCTCGTCGAGCTGCAGCGCAGGATCCAGGCCGGGGACTTCGGCGAGCTCTCGCTCGTCTCGTGCTGGCAGTGGGACGAGCGGCCGCCCGCCGCCGCCTTTCGGCTGCGAAGCGGGGGGATCCTGATCGACATGGGCGTGCACGAGCTCGACCAGATCCGCTGGCTCACCGGCCAGGAGCTCGACGACGTGGTCGCCGTCGCCTCGACCGTGTGCTCCGATGAGCCCGTTTCGAGCGATCCCGAGAGCGTCGAGCTCGTCGGCCGGCTCTCGGGCGGGGCGGTCGCGACGGTCTCGCTCGGCCGCCGCTTCCCCGAGGGGGACTGCTGCTGGGTGGAGCTGATGGGCACGGAGGGACACGCCCGCAGCGCCTTCATGTGGGCCGATGCGGGCGAGCAGGTCTTTCTCGACGCGCTCGCCGCTCAGGCTGAGGCGTTTGCGGCCACCGTGCTGCACGGGGTCGAGCAGGCGGGTGCGAGCGGCGCCGACGCGGTCGCCGCGATCCGGGCGGCTGAGATGGCTGCGCGATCGCTCTCCCGGGCGCAAGCATCGTGAGCGGCCCGTCCGAGGTCGGGATCGGGATCGTCGGCTACGGGATGATGGGCCGGGCGCACGCCTACGGCTACACGATGGCGCCGCAGGCGCGCGACCTCCCGGTCGTGCCGCGCCTGCGGGCGATCAGCGGTCGCGACGCCTCGGCGGTCGAGCAGGCGGCTCGCCGCTATGGGGTCGAGGCCTGGACGACCGACTGGCGGGAGGTCGTCGAGCGGCCGGATGTCGACATCGTCGATGTGTGCACGCCGCCGGGCCATCACGCGGAGGTCGTCGAGGCTGCTGCCGCCGCCGGAAAGGCCGTGCTGTGCGAGAAGCCGCTTGCCGCCGACTACGCATCCGCGAGCTCGGCCGTCGCCGCCGTGCGCTCGGCAGGCGTCCGCAACGCGATCGGCTTCAACTACCGTCGGCTGCCGGCCGTCTCGCTGATGAAGGAGCTCGTCGAGGAGGGGCGGATCGGCGAGGTGCTCCTCTGGCGCGCGACCTGGCTCTCCGACGAGTTCCTCGATCCCGAGATTCCCTTCGACTGGAGGTTCGAGCGGGCGATGGGAGGGACGACGATCGCGGATCTCGGCGCCCACGTCGTCGATCTCGCCGAATGGGTCGTGGGCGAGATCGACGAGGTCAGCGCCCAGTCGTCGACGTTCACGCGCGAGCGGAGCGGGAGGGAGGTCGAGATCGACGAGGCATCCTCGGCGCTGGTTCGCTTCACCGGCGGCGCCGCCGGCACCTTCGAGCTCGCCCGGACCTGCGCTCGGCGGCCGTGCGACCTCTGGATCGAGGTCAACGGCACGCTCGGGACGCTTCGCTTCGAGTACCCGCGCCTGAACGAGCTCTGGTTCGGCGACGCCTCGGACGACCAGCGGCTCTACGGGATGCGCAGGATCCGCGCCGAGCATCGGTCGCACCCGTACGCAGCCGACTGGTGGCCGATCGGCCAGGGCGTCGGCTACGGCACGAGCTTCGTCAACCAGGCCGCCGACCACCTGGCCAAGTGGCCGGACGGGAACTGGGACCCGGACCTCGAAACCGGCCTGCGCGTGCAGCGGGTCTGCGAGGCGATGGAGCGCTCGGCCGCCGAGCGCCGCTGGGTCGCGGTCTCCGAGATCTAACCGAGCTACCGGTCCGCGGAGTTAGCGAGGCGGAGCCGAGCTAATGACCAGGCCTGCGTCACGACCGAACCATGAGCGATCGCCGAGACGCACACAACTGCGCCCGTACGGCTCTTCCACGGATGATGGTTGGTCGCGCTCCCATCGCCGAAGCCGGGCTCCGCCCGGCGGGAGGCTCAAGTACGGCCGGGCCGCCCAAGGGAGGAGGGGGGTCGTGCGGGAACCTCGTTGGTTCCCCCACGAGCGAATCCGAGGACGGTTGAGATCTCGCGTGCGCCCTCGACGAGCAGACGGATCGACTCGTCGCGCATGTCGTCCAGGAGGATCTGGCGCATGCCGCCGATCGAGATCGCCGCTCTGATCCCGCCCGTGTAGTCGAAGATCGGCGCGCCGAGCGAGCCGATGCCGGGCGTGATGTCCTCGTCGCTGATCGCGTATCCCTGCTCGAGCGTCCGCTCGAGCTCGACGAAGAGCTCTGTCCGGGTCACCGGGGTCCGGTCCGTGTAGCGGCTCAGGTGCGTGCTTCGCTCGACGTAGGACTCCCATTCCGAGCGGGGCTCCCAGGCAAGCAGCGTCCTCGGTGCCGCGCCCGCGTGGAGCGGAAGCGAGCCTCCGAGGCGCAGCGCGAGCGACTGGACGCGCAGGCCGTCGATGCGCTCGATGCACACCGCCTCGTCGCCGCGGCGGACGCAGAGGAACACGGTCTCCTCGGTCGCCTCGTGGATGCGCTCCATCACCGGCAGCGCCGCCTGCCGCTCGTCGAGCCGCTCGAGCACGGCACTGCCGAGCCGGAAGAGCCGCCAGCCCAGGCGCCAGGTTCCGCTCTGCGAGCCGGCCTCGACCATGTCGAGCGCTTCCAGCCCGGTCAGGAGGCGGTAGACGGTGGTGCGCGGCTCGTTCAGCACCTCGGAGAGGCGGCGGGGCGTAGCCTCCCGTTCGTCGGCGAGCGCCTCGAGCAGCAGGACGGCCTTCGCAAGCGAACGGACCGGGTTGTCCTGGATGATCTCCTGCGCGGTCTTGGATTCGTCGCCTACCGCCATCACGCCTTTCCACATCCTAGACAGCCAGTCCGCATGATGGTAACGTCCCGGGCCAGTGTGGCGAGCATCGCCGCGGGCCGAACGGTGACGAGAGCGAAGCCAGCATGACGGTGACGGCGGTGGCGACCGAGAGAGCAGCTTCGGGGCGCGGAGGCTCGGGCGTCGAGCTTCGCGGGGTCGTGAAGCGCTACGGCCACCACGTCGCGCTCCAGAAGCTCGATCTGGAGATCCGCGACGGGGAGTTCTTCTGCCTGCTCGGCCCCTCGGGCTGCGGCAAGACGACGACGCTCAACCTGATCGGCGGGTTCGTCGTCCCGTCGGAGGGGACGATCTCGCTCCGCGGCCAGAGGATCGACACGCTGCCGCCCCACAAGCGGCCGGTGAACACCGTGTTCCAGTCCTACGCGCTCTTCCCGCACATGACGGTGCTCCAGAACGTCGGGTTCGGCCTGCGCATGGACAGGGTGTCCAAGACCGAGACCAGGAAGCGGGCTCAGGAGGCGCTCCATCTCGTCGGGCTCGAGACCTTCGGCGAGCGAACCCCCGCCCAGCTCTCGGGCGGGCAGCAGCAGCGCGTCGCGGTGGCGCGCGCCCTCGTCAAGCGCCCGGCCGTGCTGCTCCTCGACGAGCCTCTCGGCGCGCTCGACCTGAAGCTCCGCCACAGGCTGCAGGACGAGCTGACCCAGATCCACCGAGAAGTGGGGACGACGTTCGTCTACGTCACGCACGACCAGGAGGAGGCGATGTCGATGGCCGACCGCATCGCCGTCCTCCGGGAGGGCGTCCTCGAGCAGGTCGGCTCGCCGGCCGAGGTCTACAACAGGCCGGCCTCGCGCTTCGTCGCCGACTTCATCGGCCACGCGAACTTCCTCGACGTGACCGTCGACGGCGAGATTGCCACGCTTCCCGACGGCACTCGCGTCCCCTGCGCCGGCGGCAGGCCGAGCGGCCCGGCGACCCTGATGCTGCGGCCCGAGGTGCTGCGCCTCGCCGACGCCGCAGCGGCGCCCGACGGGGCGATCAGGGGTCAGGCGCTCCACGCCTCGTTCCTCGGCAACCACGTTCGCGTCACGGTGAGATCCCCTTCGGCCGACGTGCCGCTCATCCTCGCGCTCCAGGGACACGACGCTGCGTCCGCACCGCCCGTCGGAGGGCAGACGGCGGTGTGGTGGAAGCCCGCCGACGGGCTCCTCCTGGAGCCGGCCGGGGAAGCGGGAAAATGAGCGCGACTGCGATCGAGGAGACCGCCGGCCGCCACCGCAACCGTCTCGCGGTCGCCGCCTCCTCGTACGCCGGCTTCGGGCCGGCCGTGCTGCTCCTCGGCGGGTTCTTCGTCGTCCCGCTCGTGATCATCCTGCTCTACAGCTTCTGGGAGGTCGTCGACTACAACGTCGTCCACCACTGGACCACCGGCAACTACACGTACTTCTTCAGCGTCTCGACCTACGTCGACACGATGTGGGCGACGATCTGGGTGGCCGTCCTCGCGACCGCGATCGTGATCGCCCTCGCGTTCCCGTTCTCGTACTGGCTCTCGCGCTACGTGCGGCGAAGCCTGCGGCCGCTGCTCCTCATCCTCGTCGTCGTGCCCTTCTGGACGAGCTACCTGCTCCGCGTCTACTCCTGGCTGACGATCCTCGGCGAGAAAGGTGTCCTCAACCGCTTCCTGCAGTGGAGCGGGATCACGAACCATCCGATCGGCCTCTTCCTCTACGACCGGCCCGCGGTGATCCTCGTGCTCGTCTACCTCTATTTCCCGTTCGCCGCGCTCACGCTGTACGCCTCGATCGAGCGGTTCGACTGGGACCAGCTCCGGGCGGCGATGGACCTCGGGGCGACGCCGATGACCGCGATCCGCCGGATCCTGATCCCGCAGGTGAGGCCGGGGATCGTCACGGCCGTGATCTTCGTCTTCATCCCGATTCTCGGCGAGTACCTGACCCCGCAGATCATCGGCGGAACGGGCGGCGTGATGATCGGGAACCTGGTCGTGAACTTCTTCCAGGCCGCCGAGTTCACCCGCGGCGCGGCGGTGTCGCTCCTGATCGCGGCGTTCATCCTGCTGATGCTGATCGTCTTCCGCCGCTCGCTCTCGGCCCCGGAAGCCTATGGCGGCTGATCTCGAGCTCGTCTCGACCCGCGCCCGGGTCATGCGCGTCGTGCTCGCGGCGTACGGGTCGCTGATCTACGTCTTCCTGTTCGGCCCGATCGTCCTTCTCGTGCTGTTCAGCTTCAACGCGAATCGCTACGGCACGTTCCCGATCACCGCGTGGACGCTCGTCTGGTACCGCGACGTCTTCAACGACTTCTCGATCCACGACGCGCTCTCGACGAGCCTCCGGGTGGGGGCCGAGGTGACAGCGATCAGCACGATCGTCGGCACGGCGGCGGCGTTCCCGCTCGTCCGCTCCAAGCTGCGCTTCCGGGACGGGATCCGGATCGCGTTCATCCTCCCGATCATGATCCCCGGCCTCCTGATCGGGGTCAGCCTCCTCGTACTGTTCACGCAGGTACTCCACTTCCAGCTCTCGCCGGAGACCGCCGTGATCGGCCAGAGCGTCTACACGACGCCCTTCGTGATCCTGCTCGTCGCCGCGCGGCTCCAGTCGTTCGACCGCTCGCTCGAGCGCGCGGCGAGCGACCTCGGCGCCAACGCTTTCAACCGCCTGCGGCTCGTCGTCCTGCCGCTGATCCTCCCGGCGATCGTCGCCGGGGCGCTGTTCGCGTTCACCCTCTCACTCGACGAGTTCATCATCACGTACTTCCTGATCGGCGGGCACAACACCCTCCCGATCTACATCTACACGCAGGTCAAGTTCGGGATCACGCCCGAGGTGAACGCGCTCGCCGCGATGCTGCTCGGCGCATCGCTGACGATCCTCGCGATCGCTTTCTCGCTTCCCGCCCTGTTCCGGCTCGTACGACGCGGCCTGCACTCACTCCGCGGACGGAGTCAAACCCCCGTAATCGCGGAAGGAGCTGCATGAACCTCAAACTGGCAACCGCCCCCGTCTCGTGGGGCATCTGGGAGCAGACCATCGATCGGGACGACCTCGTGCCGCCGCTGCGGCTGCTCGAGACCGTGACGGCGATGGGCTACCGGGCGCTCGAGTCCGGCCCTCCCGGCTACCTCGCGCCGAGCGGCGCTGCGGCCGTCGAGCTGATCCGTCCCTTCGGCGTCGAGATCGTCGCGACGTTCCTGCCGCTCCGGCTCGACGATCCGGAGGATTTCGCCGAGGACCTCGCCTTCCTCGACCAGACCACGGAGGTGCTGGCGGCGACCGGCACGGGCCTCGTGATCCTGGCCGACCAGGAGCGCCCCGAGCGGGCCCGTGTCTCGGGCCAGCCGGAACGGATGCGCGAGACGGCCTGGTCCGCTGACACGTTCGACGTCGCCGCCCGCCATCTGGAGATCGCCCGCCTGCGCTGTGCCGAGCGCGGCCTGCGGGCCTCGTTCCACCCGCACGCGGCGACCTACGTCGAGTCGCCAGAGGAGATCGACGCGATCCTCGAGCGCACGCCGACGGAGCTCGGCGTCTGCCTCGACACCGGCCACACGATCGTGGGCGGGGGCGACCCGATCGCGATCGCGCGCCGCTACGCCGACCGGCTCGTGCACTTCCACCTGAAGGACGTCGACGCGACCGTGCTCGGCCGTCTGCGCGCCGGGGAGATCGACATGGACGAGGGCTGGCGGCAGGGCATCTTCTGCTCGTTCGGAGAAGGCGTCGTGCCGCTCGCCGAGTTCCTCGCGCTTCCCGAGGTGAGGGCGGTCGACGGCTATGCGGTGCTCGAGCAGGACCGGATGGCCGTGACGGTCGACGACCTCGCCTCGGTTCAGGCGGTCGAGGCCCAGAACCTGCGCCGCGTGGAGGAGTGGCTCGGATGATCGACGCGGTCGTCGTCGGGCGGATCGGGGTCGACCTGTACCCCAACCAGCTCCGCACGCCGCTGCGGCAAGTGAGGACGTACACGCGCTACGTGGGCGGGTTTGCGGGCAACGTCGGGATCGGCCTGGCCCGGCTCGGCGTGAAGACGGCGATCGTCTCGCGCGTCGGCGACGACGGTCATGGCGAGTTCATCCGCGACTTCCTCGTCGCCGAGGGGATCGACGACCGCTTCCTTCGCCTCGATCCGGAGTGGCCGACGCCGCCGACGTTCTGCGAGATCTGGCCGCCCGACCGCTTCCCGCTCACCTTCTATCGTCATCCCACGGCTCCCGACTGGCGGATCGTGCCGTCGGACTACGACCAGGCCGAGGTCGCCGAGGCGCCGCTTCTGTACGCCACCGGCACCGGGCTCGCCATGTCCCCGAGCCGTGAGACGACGCTCGGGGTGCTCGAGGCCCACCAGGGAACGACGATCTTCGACCTCGACTGGCGCCCGGCGCTGTGGCAGGCCCCGGCCGAGTACCCGCCACTGGCTGCGCAGGCCGTGCGGTTCGCCGACGTCGTCGTCGGCAACGAGGAGGAGATCGCCGCCGCGGGCGGGCAGGACGCGGTCCAGGGCGACGGGCGCACGCTGATCGTCAAGCGCGGGGGGAACGGCGTCACGCTCTTCAGGGACGGCGACCGGCTCGACGTGCCGGCCGTACCGGTCGAGGTCGTGAACGGGCTCGGCGCAGGCGATGCGTTCGCGGCGGCGCTCGGGTACTCGATCCTCAACGGGCACGGGATCGCCGAGGGCGTCCGGCTCGGCAACCTCGCCGGCTCGATCGTCGCCGGGCAAGTACCGTGCTCGGAGGCCATGCCGACTCTCGACGAGCTGCGCGGGCAGGCGGTGGCGCGGGTATGAGCCCACGCGACCTGCTCTGGCGCGCGGGTGCCTGGGACGCCGTCGACCCGGCGTCCGCCGGCTGGAGTTTCATCTCCTTCGCGATCGAGCATCTCGAGCCGGGAGTCGAGCATTCCCTCGCGACGGGCGATAGCGAGCTCTGCCTCGTGCCGCTCGGCGGTTTCTGTCGCGTCGCCGCGGAGGGCGCCGAATGGCAGATCGGCCGGGAGGGGATCTTCATCGACCGGCCGACCTCGCTCTACCTGCCCCGCGACACGGACATCTCGCTCTCGAGCGAGGATGGCGCGGCGTTCGCGCTCTGCTCGGCACGGTGCGACGAGCGCCGGGAGCCGATGCTGATCCCGGCTGACGGGCTCGAGATCGAGGTTCGCGGCTCCGGAAACGCCACGAGGCAGATCACCCACATCATCAAGCCCGACTTTCCCGCCGAGCGGCTCCTGATCGTCGAGGTGATCACTCCTGCGGGCAACTGGTCCAGCTATCCGCCGCACAAGCACGACGAGGAGCGCGGCGAGGCGGAGGCCGTGCTCGAGGAGACCTACTACTTCAGCATGCGCCCGGCCCGTCCGGGTGCGTTCGCCCTGCAGCGGCTGTACAGCCCCCGGCACGGGCTCGACCTGACCGAGACCGTGCACGACGGCGACCTGCTCCTCGTCCCCTACGGCTACCACGCGACCGCAGCCTCCCACGGGCACGACCTCTACTACCTGAACGTGCTCGCCGGCGAGCGCAGGACGATGGCGTACGCCGACGATCCCGACCTCGCCTGGATCAGGGCAGCCTGGGCCGACCTCGAGCCCGATCCGCGCGTCCCGTTCTTCTCCTAGCGCGTCAGCTCAGCTCGCCGCTGCCAGGAACATCGCCGCAAGGAGCTGCATGTCCACCCGCGCCTGCTCGGGCGGCGTACGGCACGCGACGCCTTGTGTGACGCAGGCGTGGAAGTGCACGAGCTCCTGGCGGAACGACTCGCGGTGGGATTCGAAGACGTTGACGGCGCGGTCGAGGTCGTCCGCCTCGCTGCGCTCGTAGGTCGTCGGCGCCTGCTTCAGCCACGGCGACGGGAACTCGAGCTTGCGGTAGGAGTCCTGGAAGTAGAACGCGATCGTCTCGCGGTACTCGCGGATCCCGAAGAGCTGGATCCAGGCGCTGTCCCAGCGCGCGCCGTTCGCGAGGACGACCGAGCCGGTGATCGCCTTGCCGTCGTTCCACCAGGCGGCGTCGGCGACCCGGCCCGGCAGCGGCTCGCCGAGCGCCTCGAGCAGGCCGTGCACGGCGTTGACGTCATGGCCCATGCTCCCGAGGTAGGCATCCGAGAACGCGAACACGGCCTCGGGCGAGCCGTCGCCCACCGCCGCCTCGACCTGCTCGGACTCCGATCGCTTCGTCGCCTCGACCAGCGCCTCCGGGACGTCCCGGCCCTTGACGATGTCGCCCTCGGCGAAGAACGGGAGCCATTCCGGGTCGTGGCACATGACCCGCAGGTAGTGGAGGCTCTCGGCGCTCTCGGGCAGCTCGGCGAGCATGCGCTCCCAGGCGGGGTCGTAGCGCTTCATGAACCCGACCTGCACGACCTTCCCGGCCCGGTCGCGGGCGGCGACGATCCGGTCGGCGTCGGCGACGCTGATGCAGAGCGGCTTCTCGACGAACACGTGCAGGCCCGCATCGAGCGCGGCGAGGACGACCTCGGCATGGGTCGCAGCGGGCGAGGCGATCAGCACTGCGTCGAGGCTTTCCGCCCCGATCAGCGCGCGGAAGTCCTCGTGCATACCGGGCACGCCGTAGCGCGCGGCGACGGCCTCCCGCACCGTCCGGCTCGGGTCGGCGACGGCGGCGAGGTCGAACCGATCTTGCAACTCTGAGAGGTAGGGGAGATGCTCTGCCTGGGCGACCATCCCGCAGCCGACAACGCCGATCCGGACACGTGCTCCCTCGCTCATGAATGCGCTCCCTGGACGTTTGGACGTTGACCGGCCAGGCCTCCCGCATGAAGGAGGACGGAGCCATTCCGCATTCTAGACATGCAGTCCGCATGGTGGTAGAGTCGCGACGTGGCTTGCGCATGCAGCGCCTGCTCCGGGGTGCCTCTGGCCTCGGCGTCCCACGGATCTCCGTCGGAGAGCGCTGCGATGTGCGTCTACGTCTACATCTCGATGGGTCCCGACAGGCAGGTTCGTGGTGGGCTTGCCGGCCGCGCTCGTCCGAGCACGGCCGTACGTGAGGATGGGTGCCGGTTTGGAGTTCGCTAACGAGTGGCGGGCGAGGCGCGACGACCCCGGCGCGGCTAGGTCAACTAAGGAGGAAGGAATGGATCAGCTGCAAAACCGAATGTCCCGGAGGTCACTCCTCCAGCGCGGTGCGGCAGGCGCCGTCGGCCTGTACGCGGCAGGTGCGGTCGGCGGGGTCGGGCAGGCCCTCGGTGCGAGCTCTCGCGCCAGCGCCGTCACGATGAACTGGCTGACCTGGTCGGACCACTACTTCCCGAAGCAGATCCAGCAGGTCCAGAAGGCGATCGGCATCGGCGCACGGCCGCAGCTCTTCAGCGACGACTCGGACTCCTACGTCAAGGTGAAGGCCGGCGGCGGCGGGTGGGACATGTCCTCCGAGGATGCCCTCTGGGTGCCGAAGTTCTACAACGAGGGGCTGATCCAGGCCTTCGACATCAAGAGCTTCCCGGTCTCCAAGCAGCTCTACCCGGTCGCTCTCGACGTGCCGTTCTGGAAGGCCGGCTCCAACCAGATGGGCTATCCGTTCGGCTGGTCGAGCCTCCAGATCTACTACAACCCGAAGTACGTCAAGACCAAGCCCGACTCGTGGCACGCGCTGCTCGATCCGGCGTACAAGAAGAAGATCGTGCTCGAGAACCAGCCGACAGACCTGATGGCGATGGCGGGCATCGCGACGGGCGCGAAGAAGCCGTATGACATGACCACGGCCGAGATCGCCAGGGCGAAGGCGTTCCTGCAGCAGCTGAAGCCCAACGTCCTCAAGCTCGTCTCGCAGAACAGCGAGTCGGTGCGGGCGCTGACCGACGGCTCGGCCTGGCTGACGATCGAGAACATCGGCACCGACGCTCGAGTCAAGGACGCCGGCGGGCCGCAGATCGAGATCGCGACGCCGAAGGAAGGCGTCTACGGCTGGATGGACGCCGAGATGCTGCTGAAGGAGTCCTCGAACTCGAGCTCGTTCGAGCCCTTCATCAACCAGATGGAGCAGGCGCCGTGGATCGCGCACAACTTCCTCGTGAACGGGCGCCCGCTGTTCAACGAGAAGGCGTACAAGATCCTCGTCAACCAGGGTCACAAGGAGCGGGCAGACCGCTTCCTCTACAACGATCCCGAGCGGCCCCTTGGCATGGTGCTCAAGGGACCGTCGTCGAACGAGCAGGCGTACATCGACGCCTTCAACGAGTCGCTCGGCGCCTAGACGTGAGGAGTGCGAGTAGCACGGGGGAGGGCCCCGAGGCTCGGGTCCCTTCCCCGGTTCGCACGGTCCGCATCACCGCCGCCCAGGCGCTCGTCAGGTTCCTGGCGGCCCAGCACGTGGAGCGTGACGGGGTCGAGCACCGCTTCTTCGCGGGCTGCTTGGGCATCTTTGGGCACGGCAACGTGGCCGGCATCGGGCAGGCGCTCCACCAGCATCCGGAGCTCCTCCGGTATCACCAGTCCCGCAACGAGCAGGCGATGGTGCACACGGCGGCCGCGTACGCCCGGATGCGCAACCGCCTCTCGACGTTCGCGTGCACCTCCTCGATCGGGCCGGGCGCGACGAACATGCTCACCGGCGCGGCGGCGGCGACCGTCAACCGGGTTCCGGTGCTGCTCCTGCCGGGCGACGTGTTCGCCTCGCGCGTGGCCGATCCGGTTCTCCAGCAGCTCGAGGTCGCCTCGCGCGGCGACGTCTCGGTCAACGACACCTTCCAGGCCGTCTCGCGCTACTGGGACCGGGTGCAGCGGCCCCAGCAGCTCGTGCCGGCGGCGCTCGCAGCGATGCGGGTGCTCGCCGACCCGGCCGAGACGGGAGCGGTGACGCTCGCCCTCCCGCAGGACGTCCAGACCGAGGCCTACGACTTCCCGGTCGAGTTCCTCGAGCATCGGGTCTGGCATGTCCCCCGACCCTTGCCGGATGCCCAGAGCCTCGCGCGCGCCCTCGAGCTCATCCGCGCCGCCGAGCGGCCGCTGATCGTCGCAGGCGGGGGCGTCATCTACTCCGAGGCAACCGAGGCGCTGCGCCTCCTCGTCGAGGCGACCGGCATCCCGGTTGGCGAGACCCAGGCGGGCAAGGGCTCGCTGCCCTACGGCCATCCGGCGAACCTGGGCGCGATCGGCGCGACCGGGACGTTCGCCGCCAACCGTCTTGCGGCTTCGGCCGACCTCGTGATCGGGATCGGGACCCGGTGGAGCGACTTCACGACCGCGTCCTGGTCGGCCTTCAAGCATCCGGACGTGCACTTCGTCAGCCTCAACGTCGCCTCCTTCGACGCCGCCAAGCGCTCGGGTTTCGCGCTCGTCGGCGATGCGCGGGCCACGCTCGAGGCGCTCGGCCGGGAGCTCGCAGGCTGGTCGGTCCCGGATGCCTACCGTGCCGAGGCGGCAGCGCTCGTCGCCGACTGGGACCGGGAGGTGATCCGCCTCTCGAGCCTCGGCCATGCGCCGCGGCCTGCTCAGAGCGAGGTGATCGCCGCCGTCAACGCTGCCTCGGCTCCCCGCGACGTGGTCGTCTGCGCCGCAGGCTCGATGCCCGGCGACCTGCACAAGCTCTGGAAGACCCGCGACCCGAAGGGCTACCACGTCGAGTACGGCTACTCGACGATGGGCTACGAGATCGCCGGCGGGCTCGGCGTCAAGCTTGCCGATCCCGAGCGAGAGGTGTACGTCATGGTCGGCGACGGCTCCTACCTGATGCTCGCCCAGGAGATCGTCACCTCGATCCAGGAGCGCATGAAGCTGACGATCGTCCTCGTCGACAACCAGGGCTACAGCTCGATCGGGTCGCTCTCACGCTCGGTCGGAAGCGACGGGTTCGGCACGCTCTACCGCTACCGCAAGGACGGCTCGCTCGGCACCGACTCCGAGGAAGGCCGCGACGACGTCCTGCCGGTCGACCTGGCGGCGAACGCCGCCTCGCTCGGCGCGCACGTGATCCGCGCCGGTTCGGTCGCCGAGCTGCGCGAGGCGCTCGAGACGGCGAAGTCGATCGAGCAGACGGTCGTGATCCACATCGAGACGGACCGGTATGAGGGCGTTCCCGGCTACGAGAGCTGGTGGGAGGTGGCGGTCGCGGAGGTGTCGGAGGTACCCGCCGTCCAGGCGGCTCGCGCCTCCTACGACGCCGCGAAGCAGCGGCAGCGGAGGCCCTCGTGACGGGTGTCCGTGCCGCCGTGATGACGGCGCCGGGCCGGATCGAGATCGCTGAGTTTCCCCGCCCTGTGGTCGAGCCGGGCGCCGCGTTGCTGAAGGTCCTCTACTCGGGCGTGTGCGGCACCGACAAGCACACGTTTCGCGGCGAGACCAAGCAGTACGCGGGGACGCCGCACGAGCGCGAGCTCGCCTATCCGATCATCTGCGGGCACGAGAACGTCGGCGTGATCGTCGAGACAGGGGGAGAGCTCCGCGACAGCGCAGGACGGCGGCTCGAGCCCGGCGACCGGGTCGTGCCCGGGGCGAACGTCGCCTGCGGCGAGTGCTGGTTCTGCCGGAAGGGCTTCCCGTACTACGCCTGCGAGTGGCTCGACGACTACGGCAACAGCCTTACGCCGGCCCGCCCGCCGCACCTCTTCGGCGGCTGGGCCGAGCTCATGTACCTGCTCCCGGGCTCGCAGCTCTTCCGCGTGCCGGATGCGCTTCCCGACGACATCGCGGTGCTGACCGAGGTGATGTCGGTCACCCACGGCCTCGACACGGCCACGGTGCTGCCGGTCCCGCATCGGTTCGAGCCCGGGAGCTCGGTCGCCGTGATCGGGATCGGCCCCCTCGGCCTCTGCCACGCGATCAAGGCGCGCATGCTCGGGTGCGGGGAGCTGATCGTGATCGATCTGCTGCCCTCGCGGCTCGCGCTGGCCGGCGAGTTCGGGGCCACGCTGGCCCTCGACGCGAGCGCCACCAAGCCGGCCGAGCGCATCGAGGCGGTCCGGAAGCAGACCGGAGGGCGCGGCGCCGACGTCGTCGTCGACTGCTCCGGCATCGCGGAGACGTTCACCGAGGCGCTCAAGCTGGTCCGGTGGGGAGGCACCGTGATCGAGGCGGGGGCCTTCGTCGATCTCGGCCCGGTGGCCGTCAATCCGAACGCGGACATCTGCATTCCCAACGTGTGCGTCCTCGGCATCGGCGGCGAGACGGCGACGGCTTACGCTCCGGCGATGGAGGCGATGGTCGCCCATCTCGACGATCTGCCGCTCGACCGCGTCGTCACGCACAGGTTCCCGCTCGAGCGCGCCCAGGAGGCCGTGGAGCTCGCCCAGACCGACGCGGCGATGAAGGTTCTCATCTCACCGAATGGAGAAGGTCTATGACCCAGCTGTACCTGCTCGCCTTCGACCACCGCACGGCGTTCACCGAGCGCCTGCCCGGCGCGCGCTCGCACGAGGCGATCGCCGATGCGAAACGCGTGATCTGGAACGGCTTCCAGCAGGCGGTTGCCGACGGCGTGCCGCGTTCGGCGGCGGGGCTCCTGATCGACGAGGAGTACGGCGCCCCGATCGCCCGCGAAGCCAAGGAGCTGGGGGTCGTCCTGGCGATGCCCGTCGAGGCAGCCGGGACGGCCGAGTTCGAGTTCCAGCACGGGGAGGACTTCGGCAGCTACCTCCAGCGCTGGCAGCCCGACTACGCGAAGGTACTCGTCCGCTACGACGTCCGGGGCGACGCGGAGCTCAACGCGCGCCAGCGCGGCCGGCTCCGGATCCTCAGCGACTGGTGCCGGGCGAACGGCGGGAAGCTGATGCTCGAGGTGGTCGTCCCGGGCGACGGCGACCGTCTGGCGCTGATGCTCGGGGGGATCGACGAGATGCAGGAGGCGGGGATCGCGCCGGCGCTCTGGAAGGTCGACGGGCTCCCGAGCGAGGCGGAGTGCGCGCGGGTGGTCGAGCTCACCGGGGCGACGCCTGACGGAGATGTCGGCGTGATCGTGCTCGGGCGAAATGCTCCCGCCGATGATGTGGCGGCCTGGCTTCGAGCTGCGGCCCGGACGCCGGGATACGTCGGCTTCGCCGTCGGCCGCACGATCTGGGGCGACGCGCTCGAGGGCTACCTCGCAGGCGACCTGTCGGGCGAGGACGCGTCGGCGCAGATCGCCGGCAACTACCGGCGGCTGGTTCAGAGCTACGCCGGCTAACCGAGCGCTGCGCAGTCCGGCCGGCGCCCTCGCGCGGCGCGTCTAAACCGGGCTCTGACCCCGTCTTCCACTGTGCGAGCTCTTCGCTGAGCAGGGATTTCACGCTCCGTCGGGGCCGTTTCCGTGACCTTTGCTGCGGGCTCTGACACCGCCCTTAGTCCTTAGGACAGGTCGGAGCGACGACGCGGCCGCTCGGTTCGCTAACCGAAGAGCGTCAGTTCGGGCTCGCGTTCGCCCCGCAGTACCGCCAGGTCGACCTCGACGCAGCGGATCGACCGCGACTCGGCGAGGGTCAGCGCCTGCGGCTTGAACTGCTGCGCGGCGAGGATCCCCTCGCACTCGGCCTTCGCGGGATCGAGCCGGATGTACTCGAGGTAGCGGGTGAGCTGCTCGACGGCGTCGATCGTCCCGAGGCGCTTGATCTCGACGGCGACCCAGCCGTCGCTCTCGTCGCGGCACATGAGGTCGACCGGGCCGATCTCGGTCGGCCACTCGCGGCGAACCAGTCGCAGTCCTTCGGCGACATGTTCGGGCGCAGCTGCGAGCGCCTCCTGGAGGTCACGTTCGACCCCGTCCTTCTCGAGCCCGGCCGCCTCGCCCATCTCGTGCTCGACGTCCGAGAGCACCTCGAGCAGCCGGATCTCGAGCCGGTCCTCGGTCTTGCCGGCGCGCTTGCGCACGACGATCACGTCGCCGCCGTCCTCGAAGACCGTCGGAGGCGTCATCCAGTTGAGCGGCTTGACGGACGACCCCCCTCCGTCGGACCAGACCATGAACGTGCCATCGCCTTTGAGCATCAGCAGCCGGATGGCCTCCGGGAGGTGCGTCGTGAGACGCCCAGAGTAGTCAACCGTGCACCGGGCCACGAGCAGACGCACAGAGGTGCACCCTACTGCCCCTTCCGGACAGTCTCGGCAGGCGCCCGAAGTTGAACGGTCAGCAATCAAGTGGCCTATGGAAGGCCATTTCGGCTTACGATTGCGCCGATTTCCGGTCGGCGTCAGGCTGTGATCAGCGGCGCTGCCCCCACCGCAGGGCGAGGATCATGATGGTCGCGATCGCGATCGCAAGGATGATCCATCCGGCCACGTCCATACCGCTCGGATACCCACTTCGCGCCGATCCCGGCGGGCCTCCTGTAAGAACTTCGTGAAGATTCGCGACCAGCGGGCAGTGGGCTCACTTCGAACACTGAGCCGCTACCCGGCTAACGAACGCACTTGAGCGGCTTGGTAGCCGCCAGCGTCGGCGTGCACGAGCACCGCGCCGTCGGCCTTGATCATCAGCAGGCGCGTCGACTCCGGCAGGAACGCCGTGAGACGACCGGTGTAGGTGACCTCGCAGCGGGCGACGATGAGGCGCACGCGGGCACGCTACTCGCCATTTCGGACAGGCGTGACCTGGAGCAGCCGGTCAGCGGGTGACGCTGGAGCCGCCGACGATCGCGTCGGTGCCGTCGTCGAAGCGCACCCAGGCCTTGCCGTTGCCGTCGTAGTCGGGGCTCCAGACGATCAGCGTCGCCGGTCGCTCGCGCACGGTGATCCGTTCCGTTCCCTCGGAGTCGGCGCCTCGCCAGACGCGCACGAATGGATTCTCGTTCCACTCGCGGCCGATCGTCGACTCGTTGGTGTGGCCCGGAAGGAGCCGTCGCTCGTGCGGCATCGTCATATAGACGTTCATGACCGAGGCGCGGACCCGCTCGAAGTTCCCGCCGCCGACGGAATCGCGGAAGAGCGTGTCACCGGAGAACACGAACTCGGCTCCGGTTTCGTCCGAGATCACGAAACAGACCATGTCGTCGGAGTGGCCCGGAGTCGGGATCGCCTCGACTGCCAGCCCGCCCGTCCGGAGTGGCCCGGTCACGACGGGCAGGGCCAGCTCGAGCTCGTGCGTGACATGGTCGACGTGCGAATGGGTGCGCAGGATGTGAGTAGGCGTCAGGTGGTGGTCGTGGGCGAAGGCAAAGAGAGCCTCGACCGGGGCGCCGGAGTCGACGAAGACGGCGGTTCCGCCCTCGGTGTCCCCGACGAGATATGCGTTCGACAGGTAAGACGGGTCCAAGCTGCGCGCAAGGATCATGCCGTCAACCTATCTGCGCGAGGCTAGGCTAGGCCCTCACGACCGATCCGGGAGGGAAGGACACATGCCAGGGCTGATTGGGCGCGCCACCACGATCATCAAGGCGAAGTTCTCGAAGCTGCTCGATCACGCCGAGAACCCGTCCGAGACGCTCGACTACTCCTACGAGGAGCAGCTGCGGCAGCTCCAGAACGTCAAGCGCGGCATCGCCGACGTCGCCACTGCGAAGAAGCGGCTCGAGATGCAGTACACGACGATGCAGCAGCAGGTCGACAAGCTCGACGGCCAGGCCAAGCAGGCGTTGCAGGCCAATCGCGAGGATCTGGCGCGCGAGGCGCTGACCCGCAAGGCGGCGATCCAGGGACAGCTCGAGTCGATCATGCAGCAAGGCCAGCAGCTCGAGGCCCAGCAGCAGAAGCTGGTCGACGGGGAGCAGCAGCTCTCGGCGAAGATCGAGTCGTTCCGGAGCCAGAAGGAAGTGATCAAGGCGCAGTACTCGGCGGCGGAGGCGCAGGTGCGGATCGGCGAGGCCGCGACCGGGATCGGCAGCCAGATGTCCGACGTGGGTCTCGCAGTCGAGCGGGCGAAGGACAAGACCCAGCAGATGCAGGCCCGCGCCGATGCGATCAGCGAGCTGACCGCCGCCGGGACGCTCGACGACTTCACCTCGAAGGGCGACGACATCGACCGCCAGCTCTCGCAGATCCAGCAGACCGGCCAGGTCGACGACGAGCTCGCAAAGCTCAAGGCCGAGCTGGGCTCGGGCGAAGGCGAAGCGGCCAAGGAGATCGAAGCCCCGGCCGAGTCGGCCGAGCCGGCGGCGGACGAAGCCGAGCCCGCCACCGAGCAGAGCTCATAGCTCCGTCTTGAGAACGTCTTAGCCGATCAGACGGGTGGCGCCAGAAAGAGAGCGCGTGCTCCGCACGTGCTCGCTCACCAACGCCGATGGAAACCCCGGCGCGCGGAAATCTAGGATTTCCATGCGTGCGCATAACAGCTGACGCGGCGCATCACACAACGCGTGAAAGGCTCAAAGCGGCGCATCGAAGAGTCCCAGCCACCGCGTCAGATCCTGCTCCACCGGGAGCTCCTTCTCGAGCTTGGCCTTGAGCTCGAGCTCGGTGGCGTTGTCGCGGTTCTGCCCGTCGCCGGTCGGGATGAAGGGCCAGAAGGCCCCACGCTTGAAGCCGTAGATCCAGTACACGGGCTTGGGCCCGCCGTCGAAGCGGAAGGGGGCCGCGAGGAGCTGGGCGCCGAAGCCTTGCGCCGTCAGCTCGGCGGCGACGGCGTGGACCGCCGTGATCTGGTCGTCGAGGTCGGGGTCGCTGACGATCAGCCATTCGAAGCCGAAGGTGTCGGTCTTGCGCTCGACCTCCGACCCGGCCGAGCGGCCGGCTTCCTTGATCAGGGCCTCGGTGTCGTTGTCGACGCGGCTGAAGTCGCCGCTGGAGAGGGCCTTGTAGGTGACCGCCGCCTTGCCGGCGGTCTTCAGCCCGAGCTCGGACTCGAGCGTGACGCTCGCGGTCGAGAGCGCGAAGAGCCGGTCGTCACGGGGCTCGGAGAGCTTCTTGCGTCCGAAGACCGCGTCGCGAAGTCCCATTCAGAGGCTCTAGGGTCGTGCCGGCGCTCAGGCGACCGGGCGGCCCATCTCGCGTGCGATCTCGGCGAGGGCGGCGAGCCGCTTCTCGATCGGCGGGTGATCCATGAAGAGCTCGCTGGTGAAGGCCTTCGCCCGGGCGGGGATGATGAAGTAGGCGTTCATCCCTTCGACCTGGCGGAGATCCTGATTCGGGATCATGGTCATCTGCGACGAGATCTTCTGCAAGGCGCTCATCAGGTACTCGGGCGCGCCGGTGATCAGCGCCGAGCCGCGGTCGGCTGCGTACTCGCGGTACCGCGAGATCGTGCGGATCAGGATGAAGCTGATCGCGTAGACGACGATCGACACCGCAAGCACGATCAACCAGACGGGCGGGCCGTTGTTGTTGTTATTGCGGTTGTTGCCCCCGAACCCGCCGAACATGCCGGCATAGAGCCCGAAGCGGGTGAGGAGCGCGGCGAGCATGGCGAAGAAGCTCGCCACGGTCATGATCAGCACGTCGCGGTTGGCGATGTGCGAGAGCTCGTGGGCGAGGACGCCTTCGATCTCCTTCGGCTCGAGGCGATCCCAGAGCCCGGTCGTGACGCACACCGCGGCGTGCTTGGGCGAGCGCCCGGTCGCGAACGCGTTCGGGACGGGCGTGTCCATGATCGCGATCTTCGGCTTCGGCAGGTCGGCCATTCCGCAGAGGCGCTCGACGACGTCGTGCAGTGCCGGGGCGTCCTCGCGGCTGACCACGCGCGCGCCGGCCGCGGCGAGCGCGAGCTTGTCGGAGGTGTAGTACTGGAACACGGCGATCCCGATCACGATCAGGAGCATCGGTGCGAGCCCGACGTTCAGGACGTTGAAGAGGACGACCGCGAAGATCACGTAGAGCAGGCCGAGCAGGGCGGTCGTAAAGATCATGCGCAGGGTGAGGCCGGCATCGCGGCCGTAGGAGCGACGTTTCATGCGACTCATCGTACTCCGGGACCTCACGGATCCAGCGGAGGATTAAGGCAGCTCTAACCCGCCGTGTGCCGCCGCCCGCGACAACGCGCGCCCTCGAGTCGTGACCGAGCCCAGCTTGTGATCCGGATCGCAATCGTTTGGGACCTCCAGGTTGCGGAGCGCCGGAGCTCGCCGGTGCGCTACCCGCCAGGGCCGCCCCATCGGTGAACTACACTCGCACTTGTGCGCCGTATCGTCCTGCTCGCCGTGCTCGCGCTCCTCGTCGCCGGCTGCTCCGACACGGTTCCTGGTGGGAAGAGGGTCGTCACGCCGACACCGGACAAGGTCGTCGGCAAGGCGCCACAGCCCCCGGCCGCGTTGAAGGGGAACGCAGCCGACGGCAAGGCCGTGTTCACCTCCGCCGGATGCGCCGCCTGCCACACCTTCGCCCCGGCGGGGTCCAAGGGCACTGTCGGCCCGAACCTCGACAACCTCGCGCAGTACGCGCAGAAGGCCAACCAGGGGACGCTCGCGCAGTTCACGAGCACGTCGATCACGGACCCCGATGCCTACGTCGCGCCCGGGTACCAGCCGAAAATCATGCCGCCGACCTTCGGGCAGAGCCTGAAGCCGCAGCAGATCGCCGACCTCGTCGCGTTCCTGGACCAGGGTCACTGAGCCCGGCGCGCGTAAAAGCTCTAACAGAATGAGCACGGGCCGCCTGGACGCGCTGGGCACGCACTCTGCGTCGTCCTCGGTCGCCTCAATATCACAGAGGATATTGGGGCTCCCTGCGTCCTATCAGCGCACGCACCCATCACGCCCAGTCAGCGCGAGGTCACTCTGTTAGAGCTTCTCAAGCTTCCCTCCGGCTTCCCAACCGACGTCGAGGTGGTCGCGACCGATCTCGACCGCACGCTGATCTGGGAGGACTACGAGCTGCGGCCGCGCACGCTCGCCACGCTCCGCCGGGCGCACGCCGAGCGCCTGCGCGTCGTCGTGGTGACCGGCCGCATGGTCCAGTCTGCGCGCAGGGTGGTGGCGGGCCTCGGCACCGGCGAGCCGATGATCTGCTACCAGGGCGCCGTCGTCGTCGACGCCGACGGGACGTGGCTCCTGCATCATCCGATCGAGCTCGGCCTCGCGCGCGAGGCGATCGCCGCGGTCGAGAGGAACGGCTTCGGGCTCAACGTCTACGTCGACGACGAGCTCTACGTGTCGGCCGTGACGCCGGAGGCCGAGCGGTACGCGAGCTTCCAGGGCATCGAGCTCCACACGGCAGGCGATCTCCTCGGCTGGCTCGAGAAGCCGCCGACGAAGCTCGTCTGCATCGGCGATCCCGACGAGCTCGACAGGCTCGGCGCGGAGATGCGCGAGCGCTTCGCCGACCGGCTCTGGATCGCCAAGTCGCTGCCGTTCTTCCTCGAGTTCGCGGCCGCCGGCGTCTCGAAAGGGTCGGGGCTCGACTTCCTGAGCGAGCACCTCGGTTTCTCCCGCGCGCGGACGGTGGCGGTCGGCGACGGCGAGAACGACCTCGAGCTGGTGGACTGGGGCGGCTACGGCGTCGCGGTCGAGAACGCCGACGAGCGGGTCAAGGCGCTCGCCGACTGGGTGTGCCCCTCCGCGGGCGAGGAGGGCGTCGCTCAGATGATCGACGCGCTTCTAGACTCACGACGATGATCGATCTGCGTGCCGCCCGGGCCGACCCGGATCGCTTCCGGGCCGCACTTGCGCGCAAGGGTGCGGCGGACCGGTTCGACGAGCTGCTCGCCGCCGACGAGCGCTGGCGCTCGCTCGTCCCCGGCGTCGAGGAGCTGCGCACGCGGCAGAAGCTGAAGGGCAAGCCGACGCCCGAGCAGCTCGAGGAGCTCGGGCGCGTCAAGGAGGAGCTCCGCGCCGCGGAGGCGACGCTCGCCGAGGCCGAGGCAGAGCGCGATGCATTGCTCGTGCTCGTTCCCAATCCGCCCGATCCGACGGCGCCCGACGGTGCGACCGAGGAGGATTCCGTCGAGATCAAGCGCGTGGGGGAGGGCGCCGCGAGCGGCCCGGAGCACACGGAGGTGGGCAACTTCGAGCTCGAGCGCGCCGCGAGGCTCTCGGGCTCCCGCTTCGGCTACATCGCCGGCGACTCGGCGCTCGTCGCGATGGCGCTCTACCGGCTCGCGCTCGATCGGGCCGCCACGCACGGTCACACTCCGCTCATCCCGCCGGTGCTCGTGCGCGAGCAGGCGATGTACGGCACGGGGTTCTTCCCGACCGACCGGTCGAACATCTACGCGCTCGAGGCCGACGAGCTCTACCTCACGGGAACCTCCGAGGTGGCGCTCGCCGGCCTGCACATGGAGGAGATCCTCGCAGAGCTGCCGCTCCGCTACTCGGCGTTCTCGACCTGCTTCCGACGCGAGTCGGGCTCGGCCGGGAAAGACACGCGAGGGATGTTCCGCGTGCACCAGTTCAACAAGGTCGAGATGTTCGTCTACTGCGAGCCCGAGCGCTCGGGCGAGGAGCACGAGCGGATCCTCGAGATCGAGGAGGAGATCGTGCAGGCAACCGGCGTGCCCTACCGGGTCGTCAACGTCGCCGCGGGCGATCTCGGCGACCCGGCCGCGAAGAAGTACGACATCGAGGCGTGGTTCCCCTCGCAGCAGCGCTACCGCGAGATCACCTCGACCTCGAACACCACGGACTTCCAGGCGCGGCGGCTCGGGATTCGCTACCGCGCGGGCGAGAAGCGCCTCGAGACCCCGCACACCCTCAACGGCACCGCGGTCACCGATCGCCTGCTCCTGGCGATCCTGGAGAACTTCGCCGGTGCCGTCCCGGACGCGCTCGTCGCCCTCGGCGCTCCGGCGAAAATTGCCTGCTGAGGGGCTTGCTTGTCCCTCGATCGAGGGATAGGATTACGAGACCGTCCCGGCACGGACGGTGCTGTCGGCCCCTAAGACATCTTCCCAGCGCGCCTTGCCGCAGAGGCTCGCCGATCGCGTGGTCTCGGCCCCCTTAAACCCCGCCGAGACGACGCGAGCTAGATGGCTTGGGGCCGACGCGTTTTACAAGACGAGTGAAGAGAGGGATGGACGCCACCCGTTAGCCCCTGGCGTCCACCCCTGAGCTCACCATCGGTCAGGTCGCGGCGCCGCTCGTCACCCGTTGAGCGGATTCGAGCTAGCCGGGAGTTTGGAATCCGGGACGCGCCGATCCCCGGCGACGACTGTGCTAGAAGGCAGCGACGGCGGGGTGCCGGAGCGGTCGAACGGGGCGGTCTTGAAAACCGTTGGGCGTGCAAGCGTCCCGTGGGTTCAAATCCCAGCCCCGCCGTGAGACCGTGGGGGAACCGAAGGAGGTTCCCCCACGAGCCCCCTCCTCCTGGCCGTGCGATTGCAACGCGTGGTTCGGCTCCCGCCGGGCGGAGCCCGGCTCCGCCCGGCGCACCGATACGGTCTTGCGACCGTCACGGTTCACGGACGGAGCTACCGACCGCGCGGTGCGACGGTGACCAGTTCGAGGTCTGGCACCAGTACGACGAAGTCGCATGGCCTAGGATCGGACAGCCATGTTCGAGCGGTTCACCGAGGATGCCCGGTTCGCGGCAGTGGTGGGCTTCTTCGCCGGAGACCGAGACTTGGCGGCTACGCACTGTCCCCCGTAGGCTCTGCAATGGACGATGCCCGTCATTTGCGACACGTCTAGCGTCCCGGTCGAGGATCGGGCGGAGCTCTGGGTCAAGGCGAGCTCCGAGCTTTTCGTGCCGCTCGAGTGCAGGCCGTACGACCGTTCCTCCTTCGGCGGCCTCTTGCGGGCGGGTTCCGTCGGTCCGCTGGCACTGAGCCGGATCGAGGTGTCGCCGCACACGATTCGGCGCACCGCAGCGCTCGCGGCCGATACCGACGGCGACCGCTACAAGCTCAGCCTTCAACTCGCCGGCGAGGCATACGTTGTCCAGGACGGCCGCGAGGCGGTTCTGCGTCCCGGCGACTTCGCGCTCTACGACTGCTCGCGCCCGTACACGATCAAGGGAGCCGGGGACTTTCGCATGCTCGTGTGCATGCTCCCGCGCACGATCCTCGGGCTCGAGCCCGCGCGTGTCGGTCGAATGACCGCGACGCGGATCCCTGGCGACGGCGGGATCGCGTGGGCGATTGCGCCGTTCCTGCAGCGCCTCGCCGACCTTGCGATCCGTGGAGAGGCCCCGGCGGGACGCAGCCGAGTCGTCGAGAGCGTCGTCGAGCTCATCGAGTCGCTCTGCACGAGCCTTGTCGAGGCCGGCGGCGGGGGATGCCCCGCTTCACGAGCCGAGCTCCTCTTGCGGGCGCACGCGCATGCACAGTCCCGCCTCAGCGACCCGTGCCTCTCGCCCGGCGAGATCGCGGCCGCAGTGCACGTGTCGAAGCGGTACCTTCACCGGCTCTTCGAGGAGGACGGCACCACCGTCTCGGGATGGATTCGTCAGCGACGGCTCGAGGGCTGCCGTCGCGACCTCTCGGATCCCTCACGGCGCGACGAAACGGTGACAGGTATCGGCGCCCGGTGGGGTCTCACGAACCCCGCCCATCTGAGCCGGCTCTTCCGCCATGCGTACGGCGTCTCGCCGACCGAGTACCGGGCGGAGCATCTGCGCGGCGAGAACGGCGCGCGGTGATCGTGCGCTGACGCACAAGCAAGCGTGCGCGCAGGAAACAGCAGCACGGGGGCATCCCGGTCATGCTGCGGACATCCGCCCGGATGAGGAGGAGAGGCCGTGGCTGCTGTTACCCAGGTGCTCGAAACGATCGACCCGGCAACCGGCGAGGTCATCGCCGAGGTCCCCGATGCGAGCGCCGCGGACGTAGATGCGGCCGTCGTACGGGCGCGGGAGGCATTTTCCCCTGACGGCGGGTGGCGCTCGCTCTCACCGGCCGCACGCGCCCAGCTCCTATGGAGGATCGGCGAGCTGATCGACCGGAACGCGGACGAGCTCGCCGAGCTCGAGACGCGGGACCAGGGCCAACCGATCGGCATCTCGCGGAACGTCAGCGTGGCAGCCGCGGCCGAGCATTTCCGCTACTACGCGGGTTGGGTGACGAAGATCGCCGGGGAGACGAACGCGCTCTCGTTCCCGGCGACGCTCAACTACACGCTGCGCGAGCCGGTCGGCGTCTGTGGACTGATCATCCCCTGGAACTTCCCGCTCCTGATCGCCGCATGGAAGCTCGCTCCCGCGCTTGCCTGTGCGAACACGTGCGTCGTGAAGCCTGCCGAGCAGACGCCGCTCACCGCGCTGCGCCTCGCCGAGCTCATCGCCGAGGCCGGCATCCCCGACGGCGTCGTCGAGGTCGTCACCGGCGGGCCGGCTACCGGGGCAGCGCTCGCCGAGCATCCCGGCGTCGACAAGATCTCGTTCACCGGCTCGACCGAGGTCGGGCGCTCGGTGATCAGGGCGTCGGCCGGCAACTTCAAGCGCGTCTCGCTCGAGCTCGGCGGGAAGAACCCGGCGGTCGTCTTCGACGACGCGTCGCTCGAGGCCGCCGTCGGCGGCGTGCTGCTGGGCGGCCTCCTCAACAGCGGGCAGGTGTGCGCCTCCTACAGCCGCGTCTACGTTCAACGTCGTATTGCCGAGGCGTTCGCCGAGGCAGCCGCGTCGGCGGCGTCCGCGATGACGGTCGGGCCCGGTCTGGATGCAGCGACGCAGCTCGGTCCGCTCGTCACGCACGAGCATCGCGAGAGCGTCGAGCGCTACATCCGGCTGGGTGTCGACGAGGGCGCGGATCTTCTTTGCGGTGGCGAACGTCCTGGCGGCGGGCTCGAGGCCGGGGCATTTCTTACACCTGCGGTCTTCGCGGGCGTCGAAGAGAGCATGACGATCGCGCGCGAGGAGATCTTCGGCCCCGTCGTCTGCGTGATGCCGTTCGACGACGACGACGAGGTCGTTGCCCGCATGAACGACACCGCCTATGGGCTCGCCGCGTCGGTGTGGACGCGCGATGTCGCGCGCGCGCACCGGCTCGCATCGGCTGTGCATGCCGGCAATGTCTGGGTGAACATGCCGAATCCGCTCGACGCAGCCGCGCCCTGGGGTGGGGTCAAGGCGAGCGGTTGGGGTCGCGAGATGGGGAAGTACGCTCTCGACCTCTATACGGAGGTCAAGAGCGTCTGGGTCTCATTGACGTGACCGGTCGTAGCGCCGACGTGATCGTCGTCGGCGCCGGTTCGGCCGGCGCGGTCGTTGCGCGCCGTCTGATCGACGGCGGTGCGGGCCATGTCCTGCTGCTCGAGGCCGGTGGCCGTGACGAGAACCCCGCGATTCACGATCCCCGGCGGCTCCACGAGCTCTGGCTGTCCGACGTTGACTGGGGCTACGAGACGGTTCCGCAGACACACGCGAACGGACGGAGGCTCGCGTGGCCGCGTGGCCGTGTCCTCGGCGGGTCGAGCTGTCTCAACGCGATGATCTGGGTTCGGGGCGCCCCCTCGGACTTCGACGGGTGGGCGGAGCTCGGCGCCGAGGGCTGGTCGTGGAAGGACGTGCGGCCGGTGTACGAGCGCATCGAACGGCGCGCCTTCGGCGGGCCGGGCATCGTGAGCCTCCTCACCTCGTTCGAGCCCGACGCGATCCACCTGTCGATCGCGGATGCGGCGCAGGAGTGCGGCATTCCATTGAACGACGACTACAACGGCGCCTCGCAGGACGGGGTGTCGTTCATGCAGTTCAGCATCGAGGACGGCGTCCGCCATAGCACCGCCGCGGCCTATATCCGGCCGATCGAGGCTCACCCGGACATCGAAGTCGCTACCGGTTCGGTAGCGCGACGCCTGCTCTTCGACGGGACGCGGTGCACCGGCGTCGAGTGGTCGCGCGGGAACAACGTGGAGCGTGCGAACGCGTCGACCGTCGTCGTGTGCGGCGGCACGATCGGCTCGGCGCAGCTTCTGCTGCTCTCGGGAGTCGGCCCGGCGGATCACCTGCGGTCACACGGCATCGACGTCGTCGCAGACCTGCCCGGTGTCGGAGAGAACCTCCACGACCACCTGCTTTCGCCCGTGATCTTCAGTGCCGTGCGCGAGGTGGGGCCTCCCTCGCCCGGACTGCCCGCCTGCCAGACCCATCTTTTCTGGCGGTCGCGGGAGGAGCTTCCGGCGCCGGATATTCAGCCGATCCACTTCATGGTGCCGATGGTCGAGCCCTGGATGGAGCCGATCGAAAACGGCTTCACCTTGATGGGCGGACTTGTGCGTCCGCTCAGCCGCGGCTCATTGAGACTCACCGGCCCGGACCCGGAGGATCCGGTCGCGCTCGACCCGAATGTTCTCGCCTGTGACGCCGACCTCGACGGCCTCGTCGCGGGCGTCGAGCTGTGCCGGCGCGTGGGCGCCGCGGACGCGCTCCGCGCCTGGGGCGCGGTCGAAAGGTATCCAGGCCCGCTGGTCGACACTGCTGACGCGCTGCGCGCATACGTGCGGGAGACGGCGATCACCTACCACCATCAAGTCGGGACATGCAAGATGGGCGCCGATGCGGCCGCGGTCGTCGACCCTCGCCTCCGAGTGCACGGCATCGAAGGCCTGCGGGTGGCGGACGCATCGATCATGCCGGTGGTCACGACCGGAAACACGAACGCTCCCTCGATCATGATCGGCGAACGTGCAGCGGAGTTCCTGCTTGCGGATGGCTGAGGCCGACGCCGTCCTCGAAGCAGTGGGCCTGCCCTCGGCGGAGCTCGCTGCGTGGCGCGCGAGCGAGCCGGAGCAGACAGGCTCCCTCGAGGCCACCGCCGCGGCGATGGGTTCACACCTTGCACGCGGAGAGGAACTGCGCGGGCGCCTGCCGGCGCGCCGCAAACGGACCGACGCGGAGGCCGAGGCCGCCGGTGTGCTCCAGTCGAAGCTCGACGCGGCACGCTCGGGATTCCTGCGGGCACACGCGGAGTCGGTCTACGCCGCGCTCACCGACGACCTGCGCCGGGCGATCCGGGACGAGGAGCTCGTCTATGCCGCCGCCGAGCGCTTTCCGGGGCTCGTGCCGACGCGCGCGCAGATGGCGGTCGAACGGGCCAGGCCCCTGCCTGACAAGGAGGGGATCGAGATCGCACAGGGGCTGCTGCTCTCGTTCGTCCTTGCTTCGCCGCGCTCCGGGGCGCATCTCGTCTGGTCGATGCAGCGCCCGACGGACGCCGCGCTCGAGCGGCTCGAGGACTTCCGCGCGACTGGCGTTGCGGATCTCGGCGAGACCTACCTCGAGCGACGAGGGCGTGCCGCGTACCTCGAGATCCGGAACGACCGGCACCTGAATGCGGAGGACTGCGTCACGCTGCCGACGACGGAAGTTGCAGTCGACCTGGCGCTCCTCGATCCAGAGGTCGAGGTGGTCGTCATTCGCGGCGCCGTGGTCAGCCACCCGCGCTACGCCGGCCGTCGAGTCTTCGGCGCGGGCCTCAACCTCACGCACCTGTACCACGGCCGGATCGACTATCTCTTCTTCGTCACCCGTGACCTCGGCTACGTGAACAAGATCTTCCGTGGGCTGAGCGCCGAGGAGCACCATCCCGATGAGCCGGAGGACACGACCGAGAAGCTCTGGATCGCAGCCGTCGAGACCTTCGCGATCGGCGGTGCGTGCCAGCTCCTGCACACGGTCGACCACGTGATCGCGGCACGCGGCGCGCGGCTCTACCTTCCGGCACGCAAGGAGGGCATCCTCCCAGGCGCGTCCAACCTGCGACTCGCCCGCTCCGTCGGCGACCGCCTCGCCCGGCAGGCGATCCTCTCCGGGCTGGAGTTCGAGGCAGGCACGCCGCACGGCGATCTCCTCTGCGACGAGATCGTGGAGTCGTCCGGCGGGGTCGACGCGGCCGTGGCGGAACGCGTCGAGGCGCTCATCAGCTCCGGGCTCGTGAATGCCGCGGGCAACCGGCGCGCGCTACGCGTCGGTTCCGAGCCTCTCGACCTCTTCCGTCGGTACATGGCGACGTTCTGCCGCGAGCAGGCGTATTGCCACCTGAGTCCCGCGCTCGTGCGGAACCTCGAGACGCACTGGAATGCTCATGAGCGCCAGCTCTGAATCGATGATTTGGGACGGAGCAGAACGCCTTCCTCGGGACGAGTTGCGTGAGCTGCAGCGCACGCGGCTGCGCGCGATCTTCGGAGTCGAGCTGGATGCACTCGTAGACGCGCCGTTCTCGGGCAAGGCCGATCTGCGCGACGCCTATCCGTTCGGCCTGTTACGTGTTCCAGTGTCGTCGCTTGTTCGCGTCCACGCGTCCAGCGGCACGTCTCGGGAAGCCGACCATCGTCGCGTACACGCAGGCTGACCTCCAGGCGTGGACGGAGCTGATGGCGCGCTGCATGACGCTTGGCGGCGTTCGGCCCGGCATGCTCGTCCACAACGCGAACACCTACGGGCTCTTCACCGGAGGGCACGGTTTCCAACAAGGGGCAGAACGGATCGGCGCTCCGGTCGTGCCCGCGTCGGGTGGGATGTCCACGCGCCAGGCAATGCTCCTGCACGACCTCGGCGCTCAGGTACTCGTATCCACCCCGTCGTACGCGATCGTGATCGCCCAGGCCGTTCACGACGCCGGGATCGACCCGTCGGAGCTGAAGCTCGAGCTCGGACTGTTCGGCGGCGAGCCCTGGACGGACGGCCTGCGCGCCCAGATCGAGGCGGCACTCCCGGGCCTACGAGCTGTGAGCTTCTACGGCCTCTCGGAGATGTGCGGGCCTGGCGTCGCAGCCGAATGTCTCGAGGCGCGCGATGGCCTCCACGTCCACGAGGATCACTTCCTCGTCGAGACAATCGAACCGACCTCAGGGGCCGTGCTAGCCGAGGGCGAAGAGGGAGAGCTCGTCTTCACGACCCTCGCGAAGGAGGCGATGCCGTTCCTCCGATATCGCACCGGCGACATCGGCTCGCTCACGCTCGAACCATGCCGCTGCGGCCGGACGACGGCGAGGATCCGCGGCTTACGCGGCCGCCGGGACGACATGATCATCGTCCGCGGCGTCAACGTGTATCCGTCGAACGTCGAGCACGCGCTGCTCTCCCTGCCCGAGGCGGCGTCGCACTATCAGCTCGTTGTCGAGCGCACCGGCGCGATGGACGAGCTCACAGTGCAATGCGAGCCCGCCAGCACGGACATCGATCGAACACGACTAGGGAAGGCTGTCGAGCGCGTGGTGCGCGAGCATCTCGGGATCCGCGTGCGCGCCGAAGTGCTGGACGTCGGTGAAGTGCCGCGAAGCGAGGGGAAGGCCGTACGCGTCGTCGATCGCCGCTGAGCGGGACCCGAGCGACGTGTCCCGGGCTGTCGAACCTGGCCCGCGACCGGCCCGCACCCGTCGATGGGCAACGGTTTCGCGAACGATCCCGGTTGCCCCAACCCATGCTGGCCCGGAGGCCCGACGTGGGGCCTCGTGAGCCTGCGATGATCGCGCGGTGAGCCTCCGTGTCCAGCGCGACGGGCCAGTGCTCCGGGTTGCTCTGGCGCGGCCGGAGAAGCGAAACGCGTTCGACGCGAGCCTGATCGCCGATCTGGCGGAGGCGTTTGCGAACGTTGGAGACGCGCGCGCCGTGATCCTGACGGGCGAGGGGTCGACCTTCTCGGCAGGCGGCGACCTCGAATGGATGCGGTCGTCGATCGACCTGACACCCGAGGAGAACTTCGCCGATGCGATGCGGCTTCAGGCGATGTTCGAGGCGGTCGATGCCTGTCCGGCACCGGTCGTCGTCGCTGTCCAGGGTCACGCGATCGGGGCCGGATGCGGCGTGATCGCGTGCGGCGACGCGGTCATCGCGCATCCCGGCACGGTCTTCGCATTCGGCGAGGTCAAGCTCGGGATCGTGCCGGCCGTCATCTCCCGGTACGTCGTCGCCCGCACCGGCGGCGCGGGCCTGCGCCGGCTCTTTGTGACAGGGGAGCGATTCGACGCCGAGACGGCGCTCCGGATCGGGCTCGTCGACGAGGTGGCGAGCGACCTCGACGCTGCCGTCGGGCGCGTCGTCTCCGAGCTCCTCTCCGGCGGCCCGCACGCGGTCCGGGTCGCAAAGCAGGTCGCCCGGACCGAGCTGTCGGCGGAGGAGAGCGCGCACCTGATCGCCGACCTCAGGACGGGCGCCGAAGGCCAGGAGGGCCTCCGCGCGTTCCTCGAGCGCCGCAAGGCGTCCTGGGCTGATTAGAGCCTCTTTCACAATGAGCACGGGCCGTCTGGACGCGCTGGGCACGCACTCTGCGTCGTCCTCGGTCGCCCCAATATCACAGGGGATATTGGGGCTCCCTGCGTCCTAGCAGCGCACGCACCCATCACGCCCAGTCAGCGCGAGGTCATTGTGAAAGAGGCTCTTAGAGTTAGAGCCCGAGCGCCCGCGCGATCACGATCTGCTGGACCTCGTCGGTGCCCTCGCCGATCGTCAGGATCTTCGCGTCCCGGTAGAAGCGGCAGACCGGATACTCCTCCATGTAGCCGTAGCCACCGTGGATCTGCACCGCTTCGTCCGCGGCGCGCACGGCCAGACGGCCCGATTTGAGCTTCGCCTGGGCCGCGGCGAGCGTGAAGTCGGCGCCTCGATCCTTGAGCAGCGCGGCCTTGTAGGTGAGCAGGCGGGTCGCCTCGATCTCGGCGGACAGGTCGGCGAGCTTGATCTGGATCGCCTGGAACTTGCCGATCGCCTTGCCGAAGGCCTGCCGCTGCCCGGCATAGGCGAGCGCCTCGTCCAACGCGCCCTGGGCGAGACCGACGCCGATCGCTGCAACCCCGATCCGCCCCGAGTTGAGGATGTGCAGGAACTGCTTGAGACCTGCGCCCCGAGTGCCGAGGAGGTTCGCCTCCGGCACGCGGCAGCCGGCAAAGGAAAGCGGACGCGTGTCGGACGCGTGCCAGCCCATCTTCCGGTACGGCTCGCCGATCTCGTAGCCGGGCGTGCCCTTCTCGACGATCAGGTTCGAGATCTCGGGCCGTTCGCCGCCGTCACCCGTCACCGCGGTGATCACGACATGGCCCGAGATGTCCGTGCCCGCGTTGGTGATGAACTGCTTCGCGCCGTCGATCACCCAGTCGCCTTCCTCGAGTGAGGCGCGCGTCGCCGTATTGCCGGCATCCGACCCGGCGCCCGGCTCGGTCAGCCCGAACGAGCCGAGCTTCCGCCCGGCGCAGAGATCCGGCAGGAGCCGCTCCTTCTGCTCGTCGGAGCCGAAGAGGAAGACCGGCTCCGTCCCGAGGCCGGTGTGGGCGCTGACCGTGACCGCGACGCTCGAATCCACGCGGGCGAGCTCCTCGATCGCGAGCGCGAACTGCAGCGCCGTGCCGCCGGCGCCTCCGACCGATTCCGGATACGGGATCCCCATCAGGCCGAGCTCGCCCAGCGCGCGAACGATCTCGTACGGGAAGCTCTTGGTGCGATCGAGCTCCTCTGCGACCGGTGCGATCTCGCTCCGCGCGAAGTCGCGAACCGTCTCCTGGAGCAGCCGGTCGTCCTCAGGCAGCTCGAAGTCCACGATGCATCACCCTCTCACGTCTCGAGCTCGACGAGTATGGCACCACCCGCAACGACATCGCCTTCCCCGACGAGGACGGCGGAGACGACGGCGGCGTACGGCGCGACGAGCGAGGTCTCCATCTTCATCGCCTCGAGCACGACGAGCGGCTGGCGTGCCTCGACGCGGTCGCCCGGCTTCACGGCGACCCGGATCACGGTGCCGGGCATGGGAGCCGTGACGGTGTTCTGCCCTCCGGCGAGCTCCTCGCCGGCAGCCGTCTCGAGCCTCGGCGGTGCAGCCGGCGCGGGAGAAGGCAGGTTCAGCCGGAACGCCCCGCGCCAGACCCCGTCGGGGAGCGCGGCCGGCGGAGCCGACAACGGCGGATACTCGGTCAGGAACGCCGTGGTTGCCGCACCGGTGGCGACGACCGGGTGAGCGACGAGCCAGCGGAGGAAGGGCAGGTTCGTCCGAAGGCCGCTGACCTCCGTCTCGGCGAGGGCCTCGCGGAGCGTGACGAGTGCCTCCTCCCGCGTCGTGCCGTGCGCGATCAGCTTTGCGAGCAACGGGTCGTAGCGGGTGCCGACGACGTCACCCTCGGCGACCCCCGCATCGACGCGGATCCCTTCGGGAAGGACCAGCCGCTCGATCGTCCCCGACTGCGGGAGAAAGGCATGTGGATCCTCAGCGTAGAGCCGCACCTCGATCGCATGCCCGTTCGGGGGCGCGGCCACACGCTCGAGCCGCCCGCCCTCGGCGATCCGGATCTGCTCGGCGACGAGGTCGACCCCGGCGATCGCCTCTGTCACGGGATGCTCGACCTGGATCCGCGCGTTCAGCTCGAGAAAGAAGAACTCCCGGCCGGAGAGCAGGAACTCGGCCGTGCCGGCGCTCGTGTAGCCGATCGCGCGCGCGAAGGAGGTCGCCGCCTCGCACAAGCGCTCACGGAGCTCCTCGTCGACCGCCGGTGACGGCGACTCCTCCAGCACCTTCTGGTGGCGTCGCTGAATCGAGCATTCACGCTCGGTGAACGCCACGACGGTTCCGTGCGTGTCCGCGAGGAGCTGAACCTCGACATGTCGCGGTCGCTCGAGGTAGCGCTCGCAGAACACCGTGTCGTCGGCGAAGGCCGCCTTCGCCTCCCGGCGTGCAGATGCGAGGGCGTCGTCGAGCTCCTCCGGCGCCTCGACGACTCGCATCCCTCGCCCACCGCCTCCTCCGGCCGCCTTGACGAGGAGCGGGAAGCCGACCTCGGATGGATCACCGGCCTCGAGCACGGGGATCCCGGCTTCGCGGGCGAGCCGCTTCGACTCGAGCTTGTCGCCGCCGGAACGGAGCGCCGCGACCGGCGGGCCGATCCAGAGGATCTCTCCGGCCTCGACCTCGGCGGCGAGCTCGGGGCTCTCGGAGAGGAAGCCGTAACCCGGATGGATAGCGTCGGCGCCCGACTCTCGTGCGGCACGAACGTGCTCGGCAGGGTCGAGGTAGGACGAGATCTGAATCGCACGGTCGGCCGAACGGGCGTGCAGCGCCCCGGCATCGTCGGGGGCGACCACGGCGACCGTCTCGATCCCGAGGGCCCGGCACGTCCGGAAGATGCGCAAGGCGATCTCGCCGCGGTTCGCCACGAGAAGCTTCCGGACCGTCACGCGGTCACATCCGGAAGATGCCGAAGGTCGTCTCGGGAATCGGGGCGCTGAGAGCCGCTTCGATTCCGAGCGCGAGCACCCGGCGGGTGTCGAGAGGGTCGATGATCCCGTCGTCCCAGAGCCTTGCGGTCGAGAAATACGGGTTCCCCTCGAGCTCGTACTTCGCGCGCACCTCGTCGGGGTCGGCATCGCCGACCATCGTCAGGACCGTTGCCGCCTGCTCGCCGCCCATGACCGAGATGCGCGAGTTAGGCCACATCCAGAGCTGGCGCGGGCTGTAGGCGCGTCCGCACATGCCGTAGTTGCCGGCGCCGAACGAGCCGCCGATGATGACCGTGAACTTCGGCACCTCGGCGCACGCGATCGCGTGGACGAGCTTGGCGCCGTCGCGCGCGATCCCGCCGGCCTCGTACTCCTTGCCGACCATGAAGCCGGTGATGTTCTGCAGGAAGAGGAGAGGCACCCGGCGCTTGCAGGCGAGCTCGACGAAGTGCGCGCCCTTCTGGGACGACTCGGCGAAGAGGACGCCGTTCGAGGCGAGGATCCCGACCGGATAGCCCTCGAGCCGCGCCCAGCCGCAGACGAGGGTCTCGCCGTAGAGCTGCTTGAACTCGTCGAAGCGCGAGCCGTCGACGATCCGTGCGATCACCTCGCGGGGATCGAGCTGGGTTCGGTGGTCGTCGGGAATCAGGCCGTACAGCTCTGCCGGGTCGGCGACCGGCAGCTCGCTCTCCACTCGTTCCCACGGTTGGGCGATCGGCGCGGGAGCCAGGTTCGAGACGATCCGCCGCGCGATCGCGTACGCGTGCTCCTCGGAAGTCGCGTAGTGATCGGCGACACCCGATTGCCGCGCGTGGACGTCGGCCCCGCCGAGCTCCTCCGCCGTCACCTCGTGGCCCGTCGCCGCCTTCACGAGCGGCGGCCCGCCGATGAAGATCGTCCCCATTCCGCGGACGATCACGGTCTCGTCGCTCATCGCGGGCACATACGCGCCGCCGGCCGTGCACGAGCCCACTACGACGGCGATCTGGGCGATGCCCCGGGCCGACATGCGAGCCTGGTTGTAGAAGATGCGCCCGAAGTGGTCGCGGTCGGGAAAGACCTCCGCCTGGAGCGGCAGGTTCGCGCCTCCCGAGTCCACCAGGTAGAGGCACGGCAAGCGGTTCTGCTCGGCGATCTCCTGGAGGCGGAGGTGCTTCTTCACGGTCAGCGGGAGGTACGAGCCGCCCTTGACGGTCGCGTCGTTCGCGAGGATCGCGCAGGTTCGACCCTCGACGACCCCGATTCCGGTCACGATCCCGGCGGACGGCGCCTCCCCGTCGTAGATCCCCCAGGCCGCGAGGGCGCCGATCTCCAGAAATGCGGTATCGGGATCGATCAGGCGGTCGATGCGCTCCCGGGCGAGCAGCTTCCCACGCGACCGGTGGCGAGCGACGGCTGCCTCGCTACCTCCCGCGGCGACCTGCGCAGTCCGCGCGCGCAGCTCCGCCACGAGCTCCTCCATCCGCGCCCGCCGCCGCTCGAACTCGTCGGTGCGCTCGAGCGGCGCTCCGAGCAGCGTCACAGCTCCGACGCTCCCGCGAGACGTCCGAAGCGTCCCTCCCCGAGCTGACACGCATCCGAAGCCAGCATCGGCTGTGTTCGCTGTTCCGACGATGGCTGCCGGAGCAGGCCACCGCGCACCTCAGCGTTCATCCAGCCAGCTTAACGTGGGGGAACCGAACGGACCGTGGGGAAACCGACCAGGTTCCCCCACGAGCCCCTCCTCCTCGTCGTACCAGCGCAAGGCGTGGTTCGGCTCCCGCCGGGCGGAGCCCGGCTCCGCCGACGCGTCGTTGTGCTGTTGCGAGTGGAAGGCCAGTAGTCGAACACGCGAGGAGCGGCCTCATCTGCGGAACCGGGATCGGATCAGGATGGAGGGCGCCAGCCTCTGTCCAGGGTGGTTTGGCCCACCTCGATCAGGTATCCGTCCGGGTCGCGGATGTAGCAGCGCCACTCGGTCGCGTGCTCCTTCGGCGGCGTCAGGAATTGGGCGCCCCGCTTGCTCCACTCGGCGTACACCGCCTGGATGTCCGCAACCCGGATGTTGAGGAAGCTGTTGACCCGATCGGGGTCGCTGGGCGTCTCCAGCGTGACCGTCGGCTTGTCGTCGGTCGGGCCGCCGCCGACGTTGATGATGATCCAGCTGTTGGCCAGCGCCACGTACGTCACGTCGTCATCCGCCTCGCCCGAGATCACCGTCCTGCCGCCGAGCACGTCGGTGTAGAAGCGGCGGGAGCGCTCGACATCGTCCGAGACGATGAAATGGGCCACGACCATCTCCGGGTCGATGGTGCTCATGCTGACCTCCGTTGTCGGAATTGAGTTGACCGTCACGCCCTTTATGCCGCACATCGCACCTGTGCCGCTGTAACCGAGCTTCCCGATGGCGCCCGACTCCGGTGGCCGCCGCACCGTAAGTAGCATCGGTGGCGATGACGATCGTCGTCGGTGTGGACGGGTCGAAGGAGTCGCTCGAGGCGCTTCGCTGGTCGGTAGAGGAGTCCCGGCTTCGCCGTACGCCCGTCCGGGCCGTGTACGTCTGGACCTATCCGGCCGCGGCGACGTGGACGGATCCCTTCGTGGTTGCGCCGCCGGCCGAGCGGGTGGAGATCGATCCGGAGGAGCTGCGCCGCGAGTCGGAGACTCGACTTGCGGCCCTCGTCGCGGAGGTGGGCTCGGCAGGCGCGGAGGTCGAGCAGGAGGTCATCGAAGGACACCCGGCAGAGGAGCTCGTACGAGCTGCAAAGGATGCCGGCCTCCTCGTCGTGGGCTCGCGCGGCCACGGAGGCTTCTCGGGCCTCCTGCTCGGCTCGGTGAGTCAGGCGTGCGTTCATCACGCGCACTGCCCCGTGGTCGTCTTCCGCAGCTAAGGGCACGAAGGGAGGGCTCCGCCGCTTCGCAGCGGCCGTTGGGCCTCGGTAGTCGCGCTTCGGCTTTCTCTGTACGTCAGCTCTTGCAGATGTCGACCACGACAGCAGCGCCGAGACGGATGACGTCCTTCGTCTCCATCCGGACGGAGCTCTCGTGCGAGCCGGCCTCGAACACGACCGATTCGCGCGCTGCCACGCGCGCGTCGACGAGGAGCCGGTCTCCGGGCGGCCCGCCGATCGGCGGCACCGCGCCGAGATCGAACATCGGATACGCGCCCGCGAGCTCGCCCTCGGTCACGAGGCGGACGTCCTTTCCGTCGTGCAGCGCTGCGCGCACCTTGCCCAGGTCGAGTCGCTCCGCTGCCGGGATGACGGTGCGGACGAGCCCGTCGCCCGAGGCGACGACGATCGTCTTCGCAACTTCGCCAAGCCCGACCTCGAGGGCCTCTTCCCGTGCCGTGGCGGTGCGCCGGTGCGGAATCAGCTCGTACCCGACGTGGTCGGCGATCAGGCCTCGCGTGAAGTCCGTGGCGCTCATGGCTCTCCTTTCGGCCGCCGGGTCTCCACCGGCGGACACCTCGAACGTCCAGGAACGGGAATTGTCGCCGGTGACTCCCTGACCTACATCCGCGCAACCGCCGATTCGCATGCGGCTTTCTCCGGATCGTTCGAGCTCTTCGAGCCGAAGGGAGCCGCGGCAGACGGTGGTTTCCCGCAGCCCTGACCGGCGAATCCCCGATGCCTCGGCCTCGGGTTAGGGAGACGATGGCATGTCGGGTAGGGGCGATCCCACCGCTCCACCCGGAGGACGGATCGAAAGGAGCATCGAGATGAGGAACCGCTCGTTTGCGCCGTTGGTCTTCGGCCCCGTCTTGCTCTTCATCGGGGCACTCGCACTCGTCGCGGCCTTTGTCACTCATCCACCAACCCTCGGCTGGGTCGGGCTGGGCCTACTCGCCGCGGCCCTGCTCGGCGCGGGAGCCGTGATCTTCGCCGGTCTCTTGCGGACACGGACGAATGCGCAGCGGTTGCATCCGCACGAAGCCGAGGTTCACCGCCTGCTCGTCGTGATGGACACCGATGTCGAGCCCGAGCAGCTCTGCCTCGCCGTGCTCCTGCATGCTCTGGCGCGGCGGATCGAGGTCCGGGTGGTGGCGCCGGTCATGGCCACGCCGCTCCACTTCCTGGCCGGGGACGAGGAGCTCGATCGACGAGAGGCGACCCACCGGCTGGAGGCCGCCCTGCGGGCGCTCGACGACGTCGGCATCCACGCCCAGGGCGCGGTCGGCACGGACGATCCCCTGCAAGCGGTGGGCGACGTGCTGCCTGAGTTTCCCGCCGACGAGATCATGCTCGTTGCCGCCTTGCCCTCGAGACGCACGTGGGAGGACCGGGATGCCGAGCGGCAGCTCCGCGACCTCTTCGGCGTGCCCGTCTCGACCAGCTACGGGCGACCTCGCCTGCCTCCGCGAGCGGCGCCCAGACTCGAGCGCCCCACGGGCCGTACGCGTGCCGGGCTGCACCTCTCGGCGAGGAGGCATTGACCCATGCACAACACCGATCACGGAAGGAGATCTCATGGGCATCAAGCGTCTCGGAGCAGTGATGGCGTGCACGGTGGGGCTCATCCTCATGGTTGGAACAGCCCCGGCGGGGGCCGGAACCATCCGAGTCGAGAAGTTCCTCATCAATCACGTCAACCTCGTGCACAGCTCGTCCGGCGGCGTCGCGGACGCTGACCAGGCGGTCGGGTCGAGGGAGGCCTTCACCGGCGTGCTCTACAACGACGCCGTGCAGTTCGGCGCTCCCGACGGGCACAGGATCGGACGCGTTCTCGTCGACTGCGCGGTACTTTCGCCGACCCCCGACGGGATCTGCACCGGGATCGCCCACGTGCCCGACGGATACTTCGTCTTCGCGGGCAACGGGCCGTTCACGCAGTCTCGGGTACGCCACTACGCGATCACGGGCGGCGTCGGCCCGTACGCATCGGCGCGTGGGGAGATCACGATCGTCTACACGCAGGGCCGCGCAACGACCTTCGTCGTCGCACTGAATTAGAGCTCTTCACGGTCAGAGCTCGACCGGCTCCGCCCACGAAGGACGGTTCGAGCTGGACACGGTCGCGCGCTTGCTCGATGCTTGGGCCGATGAGTTGGAGGGTGGGAACCGCCGCGCTCGCCTGCCTGCTCGCGCTGGGCGCGGCGGGCTGTGGATCGTCAGGCGGAGGGTCGACCACATCGTCCCGCCGTCCGGCTCCGCTCGTGACCCTCAGGAAATGCCTGCGGAAGGCCGGCTACGGCGTGACAGCGGAGACGGCCTCCGACGTCCGCACCGCGCCGAAGCGCTTCAAGTTCGTCGCCGTCTGGAACGTCCTCAACCCATCGAGGATCGCACTCGCGCTCACCTTCTCGAAGGACGCGGCCGGTGCCAGGCAGGCGGCCGCGTGGACGCGCCGGCTGAACGCGAAGATCAGCAAGGGCGCCGTCAGCGCCCCCGTCGTCCAGGTCGGCACGATCGACGTCCTCTGGACCGCGAAGCCGGGGGTCGACGACGTGAAGGACATCTACGGCTGCGTCCGGAGAGGGTCCTGATCGGCTCGTCTAGGATCGGGCCTCTGGGGGCTCGTTGACGGGAAGGACTGCGGTGAGTGGCGACGTGTCGGCCGCGCAGGACGCGGACAGCTTCGACCTGGTGGTGATCGGCTCGGGCCCGGCGGGCGAGAAGGGCGCGAACCAGGCCGCCTACTACGGCCATCGCGTCGCCGTCGTCGAGCGCCGCGCGGAGCCTGGTGGCGCCGCGATCGCCGTCTCGGGTGTGCCCGTCAAGGCGTTGAGGGACACCGCGATCTACCTGACCGGCTGGTCGCGCCGCGACGTCTACGGCGTCGGGATCAGCCTGGCGCCCGACCTCGTCATGAACAGGCTGAGGGCCCGGACGACCGACGTCGTGACGGCGATGTCGCGGGCGGTGATGGAGAACCTCGAGCGCCATCAGGTCGAGCTGGTGCACGGCGAGGCGAGCCTCGGCCCGGAGCGGACGGTGAGCGTCCTTGCCGAGGACGGCACCGAGCGCGTTCTCCAAGCCAAGGTGATTCTGCTCGCGACCGGCTCCCACCCGCACCACCCGGCAGACGTCCCGTTCGGCGACCCGGACGTCCACGACTCGGAGACCGTGCTGTCGATCGAGCGGCTTCCCGAGCGCCTGCTCGTCGTCGGGGGCGGCCCGGTCGGCTGCGAGTACGCCTCGATCTTCGCCGCTCTCGGGGTGGGGGTGACGCTGGTCGACCGCGGCACGCGCCTGCTGCCGATGCTCGACGCCGAGCTCTCGGAGGCTCTCGCCGAGAGCCTGAGGCAGTCGGGAGCCCGGATCTTGCTCGGAGCGCAGGTCGAGTCGGTCGACCGGGACGCCGATGGGCTCGCCGTCCGCGTCGACGGGGAGGTGCTCCGCCCGGAGATCGTGCTGCACGCCGTGGGCCGCGCCGGGAACGTCGAGCGGCTCGGGCTCGAGGCCGTAGGAGTCGAGGTTGACGAGCGCGGGCGCGTGCGCGTCGATCAGAACTTCCAGACCACCGCCGAGGGCATCTATGCGGCCGGGGACATCACCGGCCCGCCCGGTCTCGCCTCCGTCGCGATGGAGCAGGCGCGTGTCGCCATGTGCCGAGCCTTCGCGATCCCGTTCAAGGAGTCGCTCGACGCGTTCGTCCCGGCCGGCATCTACACCCTTCCCGAGGCGGCGATGGTCGGGCTGACGGAGGAGGCGGCCCTGGCCGCGGGCGAGGACGTCGGGACCGGGAGGGCGTACTTCTCCGCCAACGCACGAGCGCGGATCGCGGGCACCACGGAGGGCCTCGTGAAGCTGGTGTTCCGCCGCGCAGACCGCCGGCTCCTCGGCGCGCACATCCTGGGCGAGGAGGCAACGGAGCTGATTCACATCGCGCATGCCGTGCTGCACGCGGGAGGGGCCATCGACGAGTTCATCGACACGACCTACAACTTCCCCACCCGGGCCGATGCCTACAAGTACGCCGCCTACGACGGGCTGCCCCCGAGGGCCGGGACGCTGAGTCACTAGATCCGGCGCCGCCGGTTCCAGCCCTGGCTCGGCACAGGGTCGGCGGTACTGTCCGATGGTGAGGGTTTCGGAGATCCTGGCGGCGTTCACTCCTTCGCGCCGGACGGCGAGAGCGCTCGCTCGGCTCGTCACGGTCTACGCGACGCTCGCAGTGCTCGTGGCTGCCGGCGCGTTCACGCGACTCGACCAGTTCCTTATAGATCATGTCGTGATAGGCTTTCAGCCGAGCCCGCGAGCCGATCACGGGTACTCCGGCCTCTACAAGCCGTTCTCGTCGAATACCCCCCTGGACGCGAAGGTCCTCGACGTGCTCACCTACCCCTGCTCGGCACTCATCTCGCTGCTCGTCGTCGCCGGGGTGGCACTCGTCCTGCGGCGGCGGTTCGGGTGGACGGTCGCGCTCGTCCCCGCGAGCGCGTGGGCTCTCGGCAATTTCGTCGAGCTCGTCGGGAAGCACGAGCTCGTCCGTCCGGCGCTCTACACGGTCCCGCCGGGCGGTCATATCCCCTTCCACGTCCTCGGCTACGACAGCTCGTTCCCGAGCGGTCACACGATTCGATGCGTCGTGGTCGGGCTTGCGATCGTGCTCGTCTGGCGAAGAGCGCTTCCCTGGGTAATCGCCTGGGCTGTCCTCGTCGGGCCCGCGCTCGTCGTCGACGATGCCCACACGGCGACGGACGTCGTCGGGGGCGCGCTCGTGGGCGCGATGCTCGTCCTGCTCGCGTGGGCCCCGCTTGCTCCCGTTCTCAGCGGCAGTGATACGGGTACGACGGATCGGTCGTACCTGGGTCTTTCGGGCCGAACGGGGACGGTCCGATGAAGCCGTACTCGACGGCCTTGTAGGCGAGCCTTCCGCCCGGGCAGCGCTGCGAGCCGGTCGCGAGCAGCACGATGCGATAGGTGTGGAAATGCCCGGCGACGCACGTCGGGGTGCAGTCGTTCACGGAAGCCTGGCCGACTGCCACCGCGGTGGTCCCACCCCAGGCGATCCACGTCAGCTTCTGCGCGCTGAAGCCTGCGTCGGCACAGGTGAAGATCACCTCGCGCGGCTTCACCTGCAGCTTCCCGACACAGTCAGGGAGCGCTCGCGGGCCTGCCTCGGCCGCGGCGGCGAGGACGCCGGCGGCGGCAAGAGCCACCGCGAGCAGGAGGGCGCCCTTCATGCGGCCAGTATCGCAGCGACCTCGACGGTGCCGTGATGTGCCTGCCGAGTTTGGGCGATCATCGTGCTGTGGACGCAGTAGAAGAGGTGCTCCGGAAGCTCGAGGCGGGGGAGTTCGGCGACCCGCTCCCGGTCGTCGCCTACCTCGCCGGACGCGGCGTCGAGATCCCGGAGCGGGAGCTCGCCGAGGCCCAGCGTCGCGCGCTGCTCCTGCTTGCGGCGGGCGGCGATCCGCACCGCGAGCCGTCGGTCGACGATCGTGCCGTCAAGGCGATTGCGGTCGACCTGCACACCGGGGAGCGCCTGCGCGCCCTGGCCGGCGGCCTCGATGCGCTGGCACTCGCGGCTCGGGAGCTTCCCCGTGTTCGCGCGGCCGTACTCTTTCTCGTGGCCGACGTCGAGCTCGCCTGGCGCATCTACGCAGTAGGACTACTCGTTGAAGGGATACTCGAATAGGGGAACTTGCTGACGGGAACGGGAGGGTGCTGCCGATTCAGAACCAGTGATGCGCTCAGCCCTGGCCTTCGGAGCTCTCGCCGCCGCGATCTTCGTGTCGCCGGCGGCTGCTTCGCAAGTGATCAGCACGTCGACCGTCGGCCATCTGACGCTCCAGCTGAACGTCAAGGGAGAGGCGCTCCTCACGTACACCTCGCGCGGCAAGCGTGTGCACGTGCTCGCCTGGGGCGCCGTGAACGCGCTTCCGACCGAGCCCGGGCACAGGCAGGTGTCGTTCCAGCTCGACTACTCGGGCGGGTACCAGAAGTACTTCAAGCACAACACCGAGGCGCAGACGCTCGTGCGGCGATACCGGAAGATCAGGAACACGCCCGGCTATCTGGCGAACCCGGTCGTGCGTGACCTGCAGCACGTGCAGCAGGCGGCCGACAACTACTGGAAGACCGCGTTCCACGGCGGCTGCGGCCACTACGACGGCCCGGCGCTCGCCTGGGCGGTCGCCGAGTGCAAGGCGCCCGACGGGAGCTACTGGGCGGTACAGGAGTGGCAGCGCAAGCTGCCTGACTACGGCGGGACGGCAAGCGGTCTCGACGCCGCCTACGAGGTGCACCTCTCGCACTGGACCGGGGCGCTGCCGGTCCTGAGCGTCGGCACGGACTGGTCCTGGCACCAGTGGAACCACCTCTACGGGACGCTCACCTACGACGGGATGCCGGTCTTCGGCCTCAAGTCGACCTCTGCCGGCCAGCCGCTCGACAGCTTCGGCCGCAACGTCTACGTCGACACGCTGAACTCGAAGTACGGCACGGGCTGGAAGCGCGAGAACAGCTTCCTGACCCACAAGGCAGACGGCGTCTTCTGCTACAGCGTCAACCCGCACGGCGCTCATCCCGCCGGGACGGGGTCGCAGTACCGGGCGACTGTCATGGGGCCCGGCGTCACCCCTGACGTGATGTGGCAAGGACCGGCGCCGGGGCCGTACGACAAGGCAACGGACGCCGAGCGGAACCTCGCGATCGCCGGGCTCCACGACAGTCTCTGCCGCCCGAACTAGCGCTCCACGCCCTCTCGCGCACCGGGTCGGCGCCGGGCCTCCGGTAGCCTCGTGCGCCGATGGGCGTCGAAGGTGCTGACCAGCGCGAGCTCTTCCGGCGCTGGCCTGCCGGCGTCTCCGTCGTCGTCGCCGAAGCCGGCGGCAGGCGCGCCGGGATCACGGTCTCCTCGCTCGTCTCCCTGTCGCTCTCACCTCCGCTCGTCGGGATCTCGATCGCGCGGGCCGCGTCGCTCTTCGAGGTGCTCCGCGACGCGGGCGAGTGGGCCGTGTCGATGCTGACGGGCGAGCAGGAGCATCTCGCGCAGCACTTCGCGCGGAGCGTCCCGCCGCTCGTCCTGTGGGACGGCATCCAGGTGCGCGAGGACGATCCACGGCTCCTCGAGGGCGCAGCCGGCTGGCTGGTCGCCCGCACGATCGATCAGGTCGCGGCCGGCGACCATGTCGTCTTCGTCGGCGCGGTCGAGTGGCTCGAGCACCGCAGCTCGGCAGGCTCCCTCGTGTACATCGACCGTCGCTACACCGGCATCTGAGAATGCCGGCAAACGGTGCGCCGAAGGAGGCTGTCGTCTTCGACATGGACGGCGTCCTCATCGACTCCGAGCACGTCTGGGATGACGTCCGCGAGAATCTCGCTCGCGAACGTGGCGGTCAATGGCACCCAGGAGCGCAGCGGGCGATGATGGGAATGTCGTCGCCCGAGTGGTCGCGCTACATGCACGAGCGGATCGGGCTCGCGGAGCACCCGGACGAGATCAACCGGATGGTGGTCGAGCAGATGCTCGAGCGCTACGCGGGAGCACCGCCGTGGATCGACGGCGCCCTCGACGCCGTCCGCCGCCTCTCGCAGCGCTACGTGCTCGGGCTCGCCTCGTCCTCGAATCGCGAGCTGATCGACGTCGTCCTCGAGGCAGGCGGCATCGGCGGCCTCTTCCGCGCGACGGTGTCCTCCGAGGAGGTCGAGCGCGGCAAGCCCGCGCCGGACGTCTACCTCGAGGCCGCTCGTCGCCTCGAGATCGCGCCGGCGGCGTGCGTTGCCGTCGAGGACTCGCACAACGGGATCCGGGCCGCGAAGGCAGCCGGCATGACCTGTCTCGCGATCCCGAACGAGCGCTTCCCGCCGGGCGACGCGCTCGCCGAGGCAGACCGCGTGCTCGCCTCGATCGGCGAGCTGACGGCCGAGGCCGTCGCGCGGGCGTAATTAGTTCCTAGCTAGGACAAAACGGTCGCCCGGGCGATCTGCGAGTCGTGCCCGGCGCGCGCCACCACGTTCGCCTCGACGATCTGAGCCGCGATCGTGACCGCCACCTCCTCGGGGCTGCGGGCGCCGATCTGGATCCCGACCGGGGCATGAAGGCGTGCGAGCTCCGCTTCTCCGACTCCGAGCTCCCGGAGCTTGGCGGTTCGCTCCACCCTGACCTTGTGGCTCCCCATCGCGCCGATGAACCCCGCGGGCGAATCGAGCGCGAGCGCGAGCGCCGGGACCTCGAACCGCAGCTCGTGGGTCATCATGCAGATCACCGTGCGCTCGTCGATCGGCGCGCGGGCGAGGAAGCGGTCGGGCCAGTCGTCGGTCAGCTCGTCTGCCTCCGGGAACCGCTCCGGCGTGAGGAACGCGCGCCGCGGATCGCAGACGGTGACCCGGTACCCGAGGCGCTTGCCGAGCGGGACGAGAGCCGCCACGTGCTCGCTGGCTCCGAACAGGTACATGCTCGGCCGCGGCGCATGAGCCTCGACGAAGACCCGTCCACCGTCCGAGCTCTCGACCACGGCGCAGCCTCCGACCTGGAGGAGAGTCTGGAGGGCTCGTGAGATCGAGGCGTCCTGCGCGGCACTCGCATCCACGTGGAGCTCGCACTCGCCCAGCCGGCTTCCGTCGAGGCGGACGGTCAGCGCGACCGGGCGGTCGGCCCGCAGCGCCTGCGCGAGCCTGGCAAGCAGCTCCGGGTCGAGACGGTAGACGGCAACCGCTATCTGCCCGCCGCAGTTGAGCCCGACGGCGAGCTCGCCGTCGCCCTCGAGCCCGTAGTGGACGAGGCGCGCCGGCTCTCCGGCGAGCACCTCGCCGGCCTCGCGGATCAGGGCCGGCTCGACGCAGCCTCCGGTCACGCCTCCTGCGATCTCGCCGGTAGAGGAGACCGCGAGCGCCGCGCCGGGGTCCCGCGGCGCCGAGCCAACGCGATCCACGACCGTGCCGACGGCCACTGACGCCCCGGCCGCCGACCACCTCTCGAGAATGTCGATGATCTCTCGCATACGATCCTTGCTCGCAGGCACCGGCGAACGGAGCCCGCCGACACGGTGAGGATACGCCCCGGTTGGGGCCGAGCTGCAACCGAACGCCCGAGGAGGAGGTCCAACCCAGGATGAACGACCACGCTTCGACCTTGCGCCTTGCCGTCGTGCCCCACGGCGGCCTCCTGACCGACGCGCTGCTCGTCGGCGGCGGCGCCGGCTTCGTCGGCCTCGCCGCGCAGATCTCATGGCATCTCGGCTACACGCCCGTGCCGATCACGCTCCAGACATTTGCCGTGCTGCTCGTCGGCGCGTCCTACGGAGCGACGCTGGGCGCTGCCAGCCTCCTCCTGTACCTGCTCGCGGGCGTCGCGGGCGTGCCGCTGTACGCCGACCACAACCACGGCTGGAGTGTCTTCAGCGGCGCGACCGGCGGCTACATCGTCGGGTTCGTCCTCGCCGCCGCCCTCACGGGCGCGCTCGCCGAGCGCGGCTGGGACCGCAAGTTCTCGACGTCCGTCTCCTCGATGCTGACCGGCATGGTGATCATCTACCTCTGCGGCGCGATCTGGCTCCACCACGTGATCGGCGGCAGCTGGGCGACGACGCTCGTCGACGGTGTCTACGGCTTCGTGCCGTTCGACCTCGTCAAGGTGTATCTCGCCGCGGCGGCATTCCCGACCGCGTGGGGCCTCGTTCGGCGGCTGCGTTCGTAACGGATCTTCAGCCTGCCGGCGGGCGCAGCACCGCGAACTGATCGGTGATCTCGAGGCAGCGGGTCCGGAAGCCGTAGAGCGCTGCAGGACGGCCGCCGGCCGGCCCCGGATCGCGGCGCGTTCCGGAGGCCACGAGCAGGTGCCGCCGGAGGAGGACCCGCTGCAGGTTCGTGGCGGACAGGTCGTGGGCGAGCGCCGCCCGGTAGATGTCCCGTAGCTCGGAGATCGTGAACGCGTCCGGCGCCAGTGCGAAGCCGATGTTCGTGTAGGAGAGCTTCGCCCTCAGCCGGTCCCGGCCCGCGAGCACGATCGGCTCGTGGTCGAAGGCGAGCGCGGGGAGGCGGTCGACAGGATGCCAGCGCGTGTCGGGGGGCAAGGCGGGGTCGACGTCTGCCGGCACGAGGCCGAGAAACGCGGTCGCGAGCTCCCAGCGAAGGGGGTTCCGGTCGGGCTCGCTCCGGGTCTCGAGCTGCTCGAGGTGCGCGAGCTCGCGGACGTCGACCTTCGCGGCCAGATGCCGCCTGATCGACTGGTCGAGCGTCTCGCCGGGCTCGAGCTCGCCGGCGGGGAGAGACCACGAGCCGGCATAGGGCTCGAGCGCGCGCTCCCAGAGCAGCACCTGGAGGCGGCCGTCGCGCACCTGCAGCACGACCGCGACCACGGCCTGGGCCGGGCTCATCGTTTTCGTCCAGGGGGCAGAAACCATGTAGACTCTGTGACAGGTTATCGACTGTGAGGAGAAAACCTTGATGGCGAGGAGAGCTTCGAGCTCGAGCTTCCCGGACGAGCGTAGTGGCTACGGCGTCGTCGTCGTCGGCGGCGGCGTGGCCGGGCTGACCGCGGCGCTCCATGCCGCCGAGGAGACCGACGTGCTCCTCGTGGCGAAGGCGCCGGTCGCGACCTCGAACAGCTGGAAAGCGCAAGGAGGCGTCGCTGCCGCCATCGGCGAGGGCGACTCGGCCGAGCTCCATGCTGCGGACACCTACCGCGCCGGTCGCGACCTCTGCAGGCCGAGTGCGGTCGAGGCGCTCACGGGTGAGGCGCCCGAACGCATCGCGGAGCTTCTCGAGCTCGGAGTCGACTTCGACGAGGACCTCAGCCGGGAGGGCGGCCACTCCGCCCGCCGGGTTGTTCATGCCGGAGGGGCCGAGACGGGCAAGGCGATCTCGGCAGTCCTGGCCGAGAGGGTCAGAGCCAACCCGCGGATCACGCTCGCAGAGGACGTGCGCGTGCTCGACCTCTGGGAAGCAGACGGGCGCTGTCACGGGGTGATCACCGACCACGGGGCCGTCTCGGCGCCCGCGACCATCCTCGCCACCGGTGGCTACGCGGCACTGTGGGAGCGCACCACCAATCCGCCCGGCGCGCTCGGAGAGGGCCTCGTGCTCGCCTATCGATCGGGCGCCGCGCTTGCCGACCTCGAGTTCGTCCAGTTCCATCCCACCGCGCTCCTCGGCGACGGGTTCCTGCTCTCGGAGGCTCTTCGCGGCGAAGGCGCCATGCTCCTCGACGAGAACGGCGAGCGCTTCACCGACGAGCTTGCGCCCCGCGACGTCGTCGCCCGGGCGATCGCCGAGCGCGGCCAGGCGGGGCTCGATCTGCGCACGATCGAGCGGAGTCGCTTCCCCTCGCTGATGGCGACCCTGGAGCGCGCCGGATACGACCCGGCGCAGGAGCCGATCCCGGTCTCGCCGGCCGCTCATTACACCGTCGGCGGCATCGTCACCGACCTCGACGGCGCGACAACGGTGCCGGGCCTCTTCGCCGCCGGCGAGTGCGCCGCCACCGGCGTCCACGGGGCCAACCGCCTTGCCTCCAACTCGCTGCTCGAGTGCCTCGTCTTCGGCCGCCGCAGCGCCTATGCGTCTCTCGCCGAGCCGGCCGGGCGCCCGGGACCGCCTCCGGCCCCGCGGCCCGTCACGCCGGCTGCGGATGCGGAGCTCCGGCACGCCCTCTGGGAAGAGGCGGGCCTGATGCGGACGGCCGAGGGGCTCGAGCGTCTTCGGGAGACGACCGCGCTCCTTCCACGTCTCGTCGCCGAGAGCGCTCTGGCGAGGCGCGAGAGCCGCGGCGCGCACTTCCGCCTGGACTTCCCGGCCGAGGACCGAGAGTTTCGGCGGCACGTGATCGTGCGCCGCGATCGCGAGCCCGCTCTCGAGCAATGGAGCTGACGGCCGAGGCACTCGCCGGAGTCGTCGCAGCAGCCCTCGCCGAGGACGTCGGCGACGGCGACCGCACGACCGACGGCATCGTCGCGGACGCGCTCAGGTGCCGTGGCGAGCTCCTGCTCAAGGAGGCCGGGGTCGTCTGCGGCGTCGTGGCGGCGATCGCCACGTTCTCGACGCTCGACCCGTCGGTCGAGGTGGATGTCCTGGTCGACGAAGGCACGCGGGTCGAGGGGCCTGTCGTGCTCGCCCGCGTCGAAGGGGCCGCACGGGCCGTCCTCACCGGTGAGCGCGTCGCTTTGAACCTGCTCGGGCGGCTGTCCGGGATCGCAACGCTGACTGCCCGGTATGTCGACCTCGTCGAGGGAACCGGCGCGACGATCCTCGACACCCGCAAGACGACCCCGGGCCTGCGAGCGCTCGAGAAGTACGCCGTCCGCTGCGGCGGGGGCACGAACCATCGCGCCGGGCTCTACGACGCGATCCTGATCAAGGAGAACCACGTGCGGATCGCCGGGGGGATCGGCGCCGCCGTCGCTGCGATCGGGCACCATGCCGGCCCGGTCGAGGTCGAGGCCGAGACGCTCGAGGAGGTCGTCGAGGCGCTCGGTGCCGGAGCGGACCGGATCCTCCTCGACAACATGAGCCCCGACGAGGTCGCTCGCGCCGTCGAGGTCGTCGGAGGACGGGTTCCCCTCGAGGCCTCCGGCGGCATCACGCTCTCGAACGTGCGCGCCTACGCGGAGGCCGGCGCCGACTTCATCTCCGTCGGGGCCCTCACGCACTCGGCGCGCTCCCTCGACGTCTCGCTGAATCTCGAATGACGACGGCTCGAGTGACGACGACCCAGATCCCCACGACCAGGCAGATTGCGGCCCTCAGCGAGGAGGTGCGCGAGCTCGCCCGCGAGCGCGACGCGGTCATCCTCGCCCACAACTACCAGCTTCCCGAGGTGCAGGACGCCGCCGACTACGTCGGGGACTCGCTCGGGCTCTCCCGGCAGGCAGCGGCGACTGATGCGTCGTTGATCCTCTTCTGCGGCGTCCACTTCATGGCCGAGACGGCGGCGATCCTCAGCCCGCAGAAGACCGTCCTGATCCCCGACCTGAAGGCCGGCTGCTCGCTCGCCGCCTCGATCGACGCCGACGCGCTGCGCGAGTGGAAGGCGAAGCATCCCGGCGCGGTCGTCGTCTCGTACGTGAACACCACCGCCGAGGTGAAGGCCGAGAGCGACTACTGCTGCACGTCGGGGAATGCGAGAGCCGTCGTGGAGGCGATCCCGGCCGACCGCGAGATCCTCTTCCTGCCGGACATGTTCCTCGGACTCTGGCTCGAGCGGGTCACCGGGCGGAAGCTGACGATCTGGCTCGGCGAGTGCCACGTCCACGCGGGCATCCGGCCGGCCGATATCGAGCGCTGGCAGGACGAGGCGCCGGACGCAGAGCTTCTCGTCCATCCCGAGTGCGGGTGTGCGAGCCAGGCGATGGCGTTTGCGAACGACCGCACGCACATCCTCTCGACCGAGGGGATGGTGCGGTTCGCGCAGGAGTCGCCCAAGAAGCGCTTCGTGATCGCGACCGAGACGGGGATCATCCACCGGCTGCAGAAGGAGGTGCCGGAGAAGGAGTTCCTCGCCGCCCGCGAGGCCGCTGTCTGCCGCTTCATGAAGATGATCACGCTCGAGAAGGCGCGCGACTCGCTGCGCGACCTCAAGCACGTCGTCTCGGTCGATCCCGACGTGGCGGCGGCGGCGCGCGGGGCGATCGATCGCATGGTCGCGATCGGCTGAGATTCCCTCAGTTCTTCACGCGGAACACGCCGACCTGGAACTTCCAGAACGCGAAGAGCGTCATCCGGGCGAGCAGCAGGCCGTGGCGGAAGCGGCTGATGTTGGTCGATCCATAGGTCCGGCTGCGGTAGCGGACGGGGAGGTCGACGATCTTGAGGCCCAGGCGCGAGGCGCCGAAGAGCAGGTCGAAGTCCCCGAAGGGGTCGAAGTCGCCGAAGTAGGCGCGCTCGTGCGCGATCAGGTCGTAGTCGCGTCGCGACAGCATCTTCGTGCCGCAGAGCGTGTCCTTGACGCCGTGCCCGGTGATCGCGCGGAAGAGGCGCGAGAAGAGCTTGTTCCCGAGCAGGTTGAGAAAGCGCATCGCGTCGGGTGGGACGTCGTACACGAGGCGAGAGCCGTTGATCAGCTCGCCGCGGCCGTCGGCAAGGGCGCGGTAGAACTTGGCGAGATCCTCGGGGTCGACGCTGATGTCGCCGTCGAGGATCACGAGCACCTGCCCGGTGGCCACCGCGAATCCTGCGCGCACCGCGTCGCCCTTGCCCGCCCCCGGCTGCGCGATCAGCTTCGCATCGACCTCGGGGTGGGCTGCAAGCTGCCGCTCGATCTCGCCGCGCGTGTCGTCCTTCGAGCCGCCCTCGACGAAGATCAGCTCGGTGTGAGCCCCGAGCGCGGGCAGGCGCTCGAAGATCTGCCGTATGTTCCCGGCCTCGTTGCGGCACGGGCAGACGACGCTCACCGTCAGCTCTCCTGTCGGCCGCGGCTCGAGGCGCGCCGAGATCCACCACGTCAGGCAGAGCGAGTTGAAGGGCCAGACCCAGGCGACGATCCCGTTGAGGAGCGTCGACAGAAGCGGGATTCGCTTCGGAAAGAGGACGCGCTTGCTCGAGGTGAGGATCTCGAAGCCGGCGAGGTCGAGCATGTTGGCCGCGTCCTCCGGCGAGATCCAGTTGCGCACCGGCTTGCGTGGCTTCAGCCTGAGCGACTCGGCGAGCCTGAGCAGCGGCCGCCAGACCTGGCTGTAGGACTGGACGATCACACGGGTGTGCTCGCTTGCATGGCGTGCGACGTTGTCGAACAGCGCGGAGAGATCGTCGACGTAGCCGGCCAGGTCGGACACGACGATGTAGTCGAACGTGCCGCCGGCCGCGAAGGTCTCGGCGTTGCCGGTCTCGAACTGGAGCTCCGGGTGGCGGGTGCGGGCGAGCTCGGTCATCTTGGGGCTGATGTCGACGCCGACGCCGCGCGAGGGCTCGAGCGAGGCGAGCAGGTCGCCGCTGCCGCTCCCGAGCTCGAGCACGCTCGAGCCTTTCGGGATCGAGAAGCCGTAAAGCTGCTCGACCATCCGGTGGTAGCCGCGATTCCGCTTGCGCCACCGTGTCTCGTCGGCCGCGAAGGCATCGAAGAACTCGACGATCCCCGCATAGCTCGACTCGACGGGCCGCGGCTCGGAGACGGTTGTCTGAGCGCTCATCGAGAAGCCGATGCTAGTGGAGGTCGCCCTGGTCGCCCCTCTTGCCCGGCCGTTGCGATGATGAACGTCATGCAGGTAGGGATCGCACGGGACGGAAGGCTCGACGATCGGCGTCTGCGCCGGACGCTGGAGCTCGCGCTCGCCGCTGCCAACCCGGTCGCGGGGATCGCCGCGAGCGTCCTTCTCGTCGCCGCGACGACCGGCGCGATCGCGCTCCTCGACGACTGGATCCCCGTCCTCAGCCTGAGCGTCATCTACCTGCTGGCGGTGCTCCCGATGGCCGCGTTGTGGGGGCTTGCCTACGCAGTCGCGGTCTCGGTGGGGAGCATGCTCGCGTTCAACTTCTTCTTTCTCGAGCCGGTTCACACCTTCACGCTCACGGACTCGCGCAACTGGTTCGCGCTCCTCGTCTTCGTTCTCACCTCGGTCGTCGTCTCGGGGTTGGCGGCGCGCTCACGGCGCCGCGCTCGGGAGGCGACGCTCCTGACCGAGATTGCGACGTCCCTGCTCGAGCACGGGACGGTGGCGGCCGAGCTCGAGCGCATCTCGACCGAGACGGCCCGCGCGCTTCACGCCGACAAGGCCTGGATCGCGCTCGGCGAGGATGCCGCAGGCGGGTACGAGCTCGCTGCAGGCGGGCGCAAGATCGGTGCGATCAGCGTCGAGGGTCGCGCCCTCGACACGAGCTCGAGACGGCGGGTGCTGCCGGCTCTCGCATCCCTTCTCGGCGTCGCGATCGACCGGGAGCGCCTCGCGGCCGAGGCGCTCGAGGCCGAGGCGCTGCGTCGCGCCGACGCGATCAAGACGGCTGTGCTTCGCGCCGTGAGCCACGATCTGCGCACCCCGCTGATGGCGATCTCGACCTCCGCGAGCGCGCTTGCGAGCCCCGAGCTGACGATCGGCGAGGCTGACCGTGCGGAGCTACTCTCGACGATCCTGGAGGCGTCCGAGCGGCTCGATCGGGTCGTCGGGAACCTCCTCGACCTCTCGCGGCTCCAGGCCGGCCAGGCCCGCCCGGAGCGGGCGCTGCTCGAGCTCGAGGATCTCGTCGCAGGGGCACTCGGCGAGCTGGGAGCGAAGGGTAGGCGGGTGGAGGTGATCGCACCCGAGGAAGGCCCCGAGGTCGAGGTCGACGCCCACCAGATCCAGCATGTGCTCGTGAACCTGATCGAGAACGCCCTCAAGTACTCGCCGTCCGACGAGCCGGTCCGGCTGCAGCTTGCGGCGACGGCGTCGGAGGCCGTGATCCGTGTGATCGACCACGGTCCCGGCATCCCGCCGAGCGAGCACGAGATCATCTTCGAGCCGTTCCATCGCGGCGGCAGGACCGCGGGTCAGCCCGGTGCCGGTCTCGGGCTCGCGATCGCGCGCGGGTTCACGGAGGCGAACGGCGGCCGGCTCACGGTCGAGTCGCGGCTCTCGCAAGGCGCGACGTTCGTCCTGTCGTTCCCGCGCGTGCACGCGTCGATCGGCGCCGCATCATGAGTGCGCCGGCATGAATGGAAAGGTGCTCGTCGTCGACGACGAGCAGCAGATCCTGCGCGCGCTCCGCACCGGCCTTCGGGGCGCCGGTTACGAGGTCGAGACGGCCGATTCGGTCGAGAGCGCGCTGGCAGAGGCGGCGATGCGCCCGCCCGATGCCGTCATCCTCGACCTGATCCTGCCGGACGGCACGGGAATAGACGTCTGCCGCGAGCTCCGCAAATGGAGCTCTGTGCCGGTGATCGTGCTCTCGGCGGTCGGTGAGGAACGAGAGAAGGTCGCTGCGCTCGACGCCGGTGCCGACGACTACGTGACCAAGCCGGTCGGGATCGACGAGCTGCTCGCCCGTCTCCGCGCGGTGCTTCGGCGCACCGCCGTCTCCGGCGAGCCGGTGATCGAGATCGGAGAGCTCTCGGTCGACCTGGTGAAGCACGCGGTCTCGATCGCCGGAGAGCCCGTGCACCTCACCCCGCATCAGTTCGAGCTGCTCCGGGTGCTCGCGTCCAACGAGGGCAAGCTCTTGACGCACCGCGCGCTCCTGAAGGAGGTCTGGGGACCCGGGTACGGCAGTGAGTCGAACCTCCTTCATGTCAACGTCTCACAGCTCCGTCGCAAGATCGAGCGCGACCGGGCCAGGCCGCAGTACCTCCTCACGGAGCCCGGTGCGGGGTACCGGCTCGTGAACCCGCTCGCGCGGCCCTGATGCCTCGCCGGGCCGAGCCCGGTCAGCTCGCGGCGGTGGTGGGCTCTCGGTCTTAAGGCTTTCTTCAGGCTGCCGGGCTCGATCTTCAGCCCGCCTTCAGCAGCCCGCTCGTACCGTGACCCACATGGATCGTGTCGGATGGGAGAAGGCGTGTACGACCTAGCGGCCTTCGGGATCGCGGCGGCCTGTTTCGGGTTCGTCTACCTGCTGCTCTGGCTGTTGGAGCGCGTCTGATGTCCGCGGCCGACATCTTCGGGCTGGTCGTCTCGCTGCTCGTGCTCGCCTACCTCGTCTACGCGCTCTTCCGCGGGGAGCGGTTCTAGTGGGCGGGCAAGGGATCTCGCAGATCGTCTTCTACGCGATCGCGCTGGTGGCGCTCGGCTACCCGCTCGGCATCTGGATGGCACGGATCTACACCGTGCCGCGCGTCGCAGGGCGGTTCTTCGCGTCGCTCGAGCGCGGCTTCTACCGCGTCGTGCGCGCGGACTCGACGCGCGAGCAGGACTGGAAGGGCTACGGCAAGACCGTGCTCGTCTTCAGCGTGCTCTTCATGGGCGTGCTCTACGGGATCCAGCGCCTGCAGGGCCATCTGTTCCTGAACCCGGATCGGATGAAGGGCGTGCCCGCGCATCTGTCGCTCAACACGGCCGCCAGCTTCATCACGAACACGAACTGGCAGTTCTACGGCGGCGAGTACACGATGTCCTATCTCACGCAGATGGCCGGCCTGGCGGTGCAGAACTTCGTCTCCGCGGCGGTCGGCATCGCGGTGCTCGCGGCAGTGGTGCGCGGGATCTCGCGGCGCTCCTCGGCGACGATCGGGAACTTCTGGGTCGATCTCTACCGCACGCTCGTCTACCTGCTGCTCCCGTTGGCGGTCATCGTCACGGTGCTCCTCGCCTGGCAGGGCGTGCCGCAGACTTTGAGCGGGCACGCGACGGCGACCACGCTGCAAGGCGCCCATCAGGCGATCGCGCGCGGCCCGGTTGCCTCCCAGGTCGCGATCAAGCAGCTCGGGACGAACGGCGGCGGCTTCTACAACTCGAACTCGTCGGTCCCCTTCGAGAACCCGACCGGCCTCTCGAACTTCATCGAGATGCTGGCGATCCTGCTCATCCCGGCCGCGGAGGTGTTCATGTTCGGCCGGATGGTCTTCGCGCGACGGCATGCCTGGGCGGTGTTCGCGGCGATGTTCTTCGTCTTCGCGCTAGGCATCGGCGTCAACCTGACGGCCGAGCAGCACGGCTCCTCCGTGCTCCGCAGCTCTGGCGTGAACATCACCCAGGGTCACGGACAGAGCGGCGGCAACATGGCCGACAAGGAGGTTCGCTTCGGCCAGGCGGCGACCGCGAACTGGGCGGTTGCGACGAGTGACGCCTCGAACGGCTCGGTCAACGGCGGTTTCGACGCGATGACGCCTGCGGGTGGAGCTGTGCCCCTCGTCAACCTGTTCCTCGGCGAGGTGATCTTCGGTGGGGTCGGGTCGGGACTCTACGGCATGTTCTTCTACATCATCCTCGCGGTCTTCGTGGCGGGCCTGATGGTGGGCCGAACGCCCGAATGGCTCGGGAAGAAGATCGACGCGCGCGAGATCAAATTCGCCGCGCTCGGCGCCCTGTTCGCGCCGACCATGGTCCTGACCCTGGCCGCGCTCTCGATCGTGACCAAGAGCGGCCTGGCCTCGATCTACAACAGCGGCGTCCACGGGTTCACCGAGACGCTCTATGCCTATGACTCGCAGGGCAACAACAACGGCAGCGCCTTCGCCGGCTTCGGGCTGACCAACTTCAGCGCCTACTTCGGGACGATCGCGATGCTGCTCGGCCGCTTCGTGCCGATGTTCGCGGCGCTTGCCCTGGGCGGCGCGCTTGCGAAGAAGAAGATCGTGCCCGCCTCGGCCGGCACCTTCCGCACCGACGGGCCGACCTTCGTGGTCCTGCTCGTCGGCGTGATCGCCCTCACCGCCGGGCTGATGATCTTCCCGGCGCTCACTCTCGGCCCGATCGTCGAAGGATTGATGCACTGATGATGAAGAACGCTCTCAGCTCCGTGGTCGCCATCGTCGTGATCACCGCGGTGTTCGGCTTCGGCTACCCGCTCGTCATGACCGGGCTCGCGCAGGTGGCGTTCAAGAGCCAGGCCAACGGCAGCCTGATCAAGGTCGACGGCAAGGTCGTCGGCTCCAAGCTCGCCGCGCAGCAGTTCACGGGCGCGAAGTACTTCCACGAGCGCCCCTCGGCGGTCTCCTACAACGCGGCGGGGACCAGCTTCGCGAACCTCGGCCCGACCAATCCCGATCTGGCGAAGAACGTCAAGACGGCAGCAGCGGCGATCCTCAAGCTCGAGGGCCCGTACAACCCGGGCCTCACGATTCATGACATCCCGGTCGATGCCGTCACGACCTCCGCCTCGGGCATCGACCCCGATATCTCGCCTGCCTACGCACAGCTCCAGGCTGCGCGGGTGGCCGCGGTTCGCCACCTGCCACTGACGACCGTCAAGCAGCTGATCAAGCAGAACACGATCGGCCGCTCGTGGGGCTTCTTCGGCGAGCCCGGCGTGAACGTGCTCGAGCTCAACCTCGCGCTCGACAGGCAGGCGAGCTAGATGGCCCGCGCGTCCGTAAGCATCTTCTCCCGCGACATCGTCGCCGGAGCCGTCCGGGACTCGTTCCCGAAGCTCGACCCGCGGCTCCAGCTCAAGAACCCTGTGATGTTCATCGTCGAGCTGGGCAGCGTGATCACGACGGGGATCTTCTTCCTCGAGCTCGCGCGCGGCCACACCTCGACGCTCTGGTTCGTCGCGGTGATCTCGGTCTGGCTGTGGCTGACCGTGCTGTTCGCGAACTTCGCCGAGGCCGTCGCCGAAGGCCGCGGCAAGGCGCAGGCAAACGCGCTGCGCGCGACGCGCACGACCACGACCGCCCATCGGCGTCTCGAAAGCGGCACGCTCGAAGAGGTGCCGGCCCCGGAGCTCCAGCGCGGCGACATCGTCGTCGTCGGCGCGGGGGAGGTCATCCCGGCCGACGGCGAGATCATCGAGGGCGTGGGCTCGGTCGACGAATCGGCGATCACCGGCGAGTCTGCGCCCGTCATCCGCGAGGCCGGCGGCGACCGCTCGGCCGTCACCGGCGGAACCCGCCTGCTCTCGGACCACCTCGTGATCCAGGTGACGCAGGAGCCCGGCAAGTCCTTCCTCGACCGCATGATCGCGCTCGTCGAGGGCGCCGAGCGCCGCAAGACGCCGAACGAGATCGCGCTCAACATCCTGCTTGCCGGGCTCACGATCACCTTTCTCGCCGCCGTCGTCACGCTGCGGCCCTATGCGATCTACGCCGGCACGCATCTCTCGCAGACCGTCCTGATCGCGCTCCTCGTCGCGCTGATCCCGACCACGATCGGCGCGCTGCTCTCGGCGATCGGCATCGCCGGCATGGACAGGCTCGTGCAGCGCAACGTGCTCGCCATGTCGGGCCGTGCGGTCGAGGCCTCGGGTGACGTCGACGTCCTCCTCCTCGACAAGACCGGCACGATCACGCTCGGGAACCGGCAGGCCTCCGAGTTCGTCCCGGTCGACGGGGTGCCCATCAGCGAGCTCGCCGAGGTGGCGCAGCTCTCGTCGCTCGCCGACGAGACCCCGGAAGGACGTTCTATCGTCGTCCTCGCGAAGGAGCAGTACGGCCTTCGCGGCCGCGAGCTCTCCGAGCACGAGGCCACGTTCATCCCGTTCTCCGCCACCACGCGCATGAGCGGCGTCGACTTCGACGGCAAGCAGTACCGCAAGGGCGCCGCCGACGCGGTCAAGCGTTGGGTGGAGGAGCAGGGCGGCAAGATCCCGGCCCGGCTCGACGAGGAGGTCGACAAGATCGCACGCGCAGGCGGCACGCCTCTCGTCGTCGCGCAGGACAACTTCGTCCTCGGCGTCATCCACCTCAAGGACATCGTCAAGGGCGGCATGCGCGAGCGCTTCGACGAGCTACGCCGCATGGGCATCCGCACGGTGATGATCACCGGCGACAATCGGGTCACCGCGGCGGTGATCGCGGAGGAGGCGGGTGTCGACGACTTCCTCGCAGAGGCGACGCCCGAGGCGAAGCTGGCGCTGATCAAGGAGGAGCAGGCGAAGGGCCGCATGGTCGCGATGACCGGCGACGGCACCAACGACGCCCCGGCCCTCGCGCAGGCCGACGTCGGCGTGGCGATGAACACCGGCACGTCGGCCGCCAAGGAGGCCGGCAACATGGTCGACCTCGACTCGAACCCGACCAAGCTGATCGAGATCTGCGAGGTGGGGAAGCAGCTCTTGATCACCCGCGGCGCGTTGACGACCTTCTCGATCGCCAACGACGTGGCCAAGTACTTCGCGATCCTGCCGGCGATCTTCGCCTACACCTATGCGACCGAGCCCGGGAAGCGCGGGCCATTGAACTCGCTCAACGTCATGCATCTCGGCGACCCGAAGAGCGCGATCATCTCCGCGATCATCTTCAATGCGCTGATCATCCCCGCACTCGTCCCGCTCGCTCTCAAGGGTGTCCGCTACCGGGCGATCGGCGCCACCGCCCTGCTGCGCCGGAACCTTCTGATCTACGGCCTCGGCGGCGTCATCCTCCCATTCGTGGCGATCAAGCTGATCGACCTGCTCGTCCACAACGTCTTCGGGGCGTAGGAGCCTCGGCGCCGTGCGCGGCCGCTACCGGATTCTGCTCGGGATGGCCGCCGGAGTCGGCAAGACCTACCGGATGCTCCAGGAGGGCCGGCAGGCCCAGACCGAGGGAGTGGACGTCGCCATCGGCTACCTCGAGCCACACGACCGTCCGGAGACGAGCGAGCTCGCCGTCGGGATCGAGACGATCCCACATCTCCGGAGCACGGTCGGCGGCGTCGAGCTCGCCGAGATGGACGTCGACGCGGTGATCGCCCGCGCGCCCGAGCTCGCCCTCGTCGACGAGCTCGCCCACACCAACCTCGCGGAGGCACGCAACCGCAAGCGCTACGAGGACATCGACGAGATCCTCGAGGCAGGCATCGCCGTCACCTCGACCGTGAACATCCAGCACCTCGAGAGCCTGAACGACGAGGTGTTCGAGCTGACCGGGGTACGGGTGCGGGAGACCTTCCCCGACCGGATCCTCGACGAGGCCGACGAGGTCGTGCTCGTCGATCTGGCACCGGAGGCGCTCCGGGAGCGGCTGCAGAACGGCAAGGTCTACGCCTCCGACCGCATCGAGGCTGCGCTCCAGAACTTCTTCCGGCTCGAGAACCTCGCCGCTCTGCGCGAGCTCGTGCTCCGCGAGCTCGCCGAGGACGTCGAGGCGAGGCGGACCACCGGTGTCCTCGACCCCCTGAGCCACGTGGCGGTCGCCGAGCGGATTCTCGCCCTCGTCACGCCGGAGCCTCGCTCGCAGCGGATCCTCCGTCGTGCCTTCCGATCCGGGCAGCGGCTCGGATCGGATCTGGACGCGATCTGGGTCCGCAAGCCCGGCCAGGAGCTGAGCGAGGCCGAGACGGTCTCGCTGGCCGCTCTCCGGCGTCTCGCAAGCATCCTCGGCGCTCATTTCATCGAGCTCGAGGGCGACAGCCTTCCCGAGGCGGTCAAGAGGTTTGTCGCCGAGCGCGGCTCGACCTACCTCTTCCTCGGCACGCCGGACGAGTCGCGGCGCACGGAGATCCTCCGCGGCTCGCTCGTCTCGAAGCTCGTCCGAGACCTTCCGGGCGTCGATATCCGGGTCGTCGCAGACAGGGCGCTCCGGGAGGAGGATGAGCGATGAGCATCTGGGCCGTGATCGCGGTTGTCGTGGCGGTCGGCGCGGTTGTCGCGGGTGCCGCGGTGGTGTGGACACGGCGGCGTCGCGCCGTCCTGACACCGGGCGTGGAGCGTGTGCTCGTGCCGTTCACCGGCGGTGCGCTCGATCGCCGCGTGCTGAAGGCGGCGATCCGGATCGCGCGCGCCGAGGAGGCGACGCTCGTCCCGGCCTTCCTCATCGTCGTCCCGCTCGAGCAGGCACAGGATGCGCCGATGCAGCAGCAGGTCGCGGTCGCGATGCCGCTCCTAGAGGCCGTCGAGCACGCGGCCCTTCGCGCAGGCGTACCGGTGGACGCTCGCATCGAGAGCGGGCGCACGCCGATCCATGCGCTTCAGCGCCTCTGGGATGCCGAGCGCTTCGACCGCATCGTCGTCCCGGCCCCGGTGGGCCGGAAACCCGGCTTCACGCCGAAGGATCTCGCCTGGATGCTCACGCACGCCCCGACGGAGACGCTGATCCTGCGGCCCGATCCGAATCGGGACCTCGCGCCGGCGCCACGTCGCTAAACGCGCGATCTGCGCGGCAGCCAGCTACCTTTTCCGGCGACGGCCGGCCCCGAGACCGGAGGCTCTACCACCCTCCCCGCAGGCCCGGGGGTCTTGCGGGGGTTATGCGACGCAGGAGGTTCACCATGGCTGATGCGCAAGGCGGTGCCACCCCCGTTGGGCAGGCTGACCTGACGAAGCTCGAGGAGGCGTTGTTTGAGATTCGTCGGGTGATTGCGGGGCAGGAGGGGATGTTGGAGCGGTTGTTGGTGTGTTTGTTGGCGGGTGGGCATTTGTTGATTGAGGGTGTGCCGGGGTTGGCGAAGACGTTGGCGATCAAGTCGACGGCGTCGGTGTTGGGTGGGTCGTTTTCGCGGATTCAGTTCACGCCGGATTTGGTGCCGTCGGATTTGGTGGGGACGCGGGTGTTTCGGCCGGATCGGCATGAGTTTGAGACGGAGTTGGGGCCGGTGTTTTGCAATTTTTTGTTGGCGGATGAGATCAACAGGGCGCCTGCGAAGGTGCAGTCGGCGTTGTTGGAGGTGATGCAGGAGCGGCAGGTGACGATTGGGCATGGGTCGCATCGGGTGCCGGATCCGTTTTTGGTGTTGGCGACTCAGAATCCGATTGAGTCGGAGGGGACGTATCCGTTGCCTGAGGCGCAGGTGGACAGGTTTATGTTGAAGGTGGTGGTTGATTATCCGTCGCATGATGAGGAGTTGACGGTGGTTGCTCGGTCGTTGGAGCCGGTGGCGGTGTTGTCGCCTGTGTTGTCGATCGAGGACTTGAAGGGCTTGCAGGCGCTCGTCGCGCAGGTCTTCGTCGACCCCGCGCTCATCAGCTGGACGGTCGACCTCGCCACCGCGACCAGGAAGCCGGCCGAGGCCGGTCTCGACTCGGTCGCCCCCTACATCTCCTACGGCGTCAGCCCCCGCGGCCCGATCAGCGTCGTCGCCGCCGCCCGAGCGCTCGCGGTCATGCGCAAGCGCGACTACGTGCTCCCGACCGACGTGGAGGATGTCGTGCGAGATGCGTTCCGGCACCGGCTGGTGCTGTCGTATCAGGCGCTGGCGGAGGAGGTCACGGCCGATCAGGTCCTCGACCAGGTGCTCGCGGCGATCACCGTCCCGCAGATCGATCTCGGACGGCAAGCCGCGGCGGTTGCGTGAAGGGCCTCGACGCGGTCGTCGGGCGCGAGCGGACCGCCGCTCGCCCCGGCCCGGGCACGCTCACCGCGGAGAGCCTCCAGGCGCTCGAGCTCGCCATCGGCCGTCGCGTCGACGGGCTGCTCGCGGGCGACTATCGCTCGGCGTTCGCCGGTGTCGGGACCGAGCTCCATCAGGTCCGTCCCTACAACGCGGGCGACGACGTCCGCCGGATCGACTGGGCGGTGACGGCTCGCACCGGCGTGACCCACGTCCGCGTCGAGCTCGCAGAGCGCGTCCTCGTCACCTGGCTCGTCTTCGACGCCTCGGCGTCGATGACGTTCGGAACCGCCGAGCGGCGCAAGGCCGACGTGGCCGAAGGCGTCGCGCTCGCGATCGGGCATACGGCGACGCGGCGCGGCAACCGCCTCGGGCTCGTCGCGTTCGGCGCCTCGGACCCCCGGTGGCGGCGGCCCAGGCAGGGCCGACGCGGTCTCCTGCTGACGCTCGCCGCCCTCCGGGACGAGCCCTCGGGGAAGGGTGGACTGGCCGAGGCGCTCCTGATGCTCGACGGCCTTGCGGTACAGCGGTCGCTCGTCGTGATCGTCTCCGACTTCCGCGGGCCGCCCGAGTGGCGGCATGCCCTCCTCCGGGTCGCCGGGCGCCACCCGACCGTTGCGATCGAGATCCGCGACCCGCGCGAGCAGGAGCTTGCCGACGTGGGCGAGCTCCGCCTCGTCGACCCCGAGACCGGGCAGCAGCTGCGGGTGGACACGAGCGACAAGCGGCTCCGCGAGCGGTTCGCCGACGCGGCCGCCGACGAGCGGCGCGGCCTCGTACGGATCCTCTCGGCAGCCGGGGTCCGCCATGTCGCACTCTCGACCGAGGGCGACTGGCTCCGGCATCTGGCTGCCTTCCTGCAACGAAGCGACGTCTGACCGCCCATGAGCTTCAAGTCCCCGTACCTGCTCCTGTTCCTGCTCGCCGTCCCGGTCGGAATCTGGGCCTACGTGTGGCTCGATCGGCGCCGCGCCGCCCGCGCAGCGTCCTGGTCGAGGCCGGAGCTCCTGCCCAACATGGTCGTCGGGGCTCCCGGCCGCCGGCGCTACATCACCGCCGGCGTGTTCGCGCTTGCGCTGACGCTGTTCCTCGTCGGCTTCGCCCGGCCCGAGGCGCGGTTCAAGAAGGCCCAGAACGGCGCGACCGTCGTGATCCTCGTCGACATCTCCGGCTCGATGGCCGCAAACGACGTGAAGCCCACCCGGCTTCTGGCCGCCGACGCGGCGTTGACCGCGTTCGTCCACAAGCTGCCATCCCAGTACCGCGCCTCGCTCGTGACGTTCGCGAGCGGGATCGCGGTGAAGGTTCCGCCCACGTATGACCGCGAGGCGCTGATCGCGAACCTGCCGAAGACGGCCGAGCTCGAGGGCACCGCGCTCGGTGACGCGATCTCCGAGGCGACGCTCGTCGCGAAGAAGGCCGTCGGTGTGGGCAAGAAGGGCACCCGCCCGCCCGCGTCGATCCTGCTGATCTCGGATGGTGGCTCCAACACGGGACGGGTGACTCCGACCCAGGCAGCGGAGGCCGCCCGGAAGGCCGGCATCCCGATCTCGACGATCGCGGTCGGCACGCCTGCCGGCCAGGTCAGCCAGAAGGTCCCGCTCGGCACGGGCAAGAAGACCTTTCCCGTCGTGCGTCAGGTGCCGGTCGATCCCTCGGCGCTTCAGGCGGTCGCGAAGGCAGGCGGCGGGACGTTCGCCTCCGCAGGCACGGCGGCGCAGCTGAACCAGGTCTACAAGAACCTCGGCAAGCGCCTGGTCTACGCCAAGCAGCTGCGCGAGGTGACCGAGATCGTCGCCGGCGTCGGCCTGCTCGTGATGCTGATCGGCGTCGGGCTCTCGGCCTTCTGGTTCAGGAAGCTCGTATGAGTGCACGCGTGATCGCATTCGCGGCGCTCGTCGCAGCGCTTGCCGTCGTGGCTCTCCCCGGTACCGCCGGCGCGCAGAACGAGTGCAACGGCGTCCCGACTTGCATCCCGGTCGAGGGGCCGTGGGTGATCGTGCCCGCAAACGGGGAGGTCGAGTTCGCGCTCTCCTGCCCGCAGGGCAAGGGCATCGTCGCGGGAACAGACGGGCTCGCGAGCTCGCTGGACGTGCACGTGACCTTCGACGGGAACCTGGGCGCGCCGGTCGCCTTCGGCCGGACGACGAGCACGGGGGTGATGTTCCGGGCCGTCTCGGGCCGCCATCACCCAGGCTCGTTCAAGCCCTTCATCGGCTGCATCCCTGCGCCTGCCAGCGTGCGCAACACGATTGCCGCCAAGCCGACCCCGCCGGGCCCGCCGCTCGCGCTGCTCTCGAAGCTCGTGCCGTTGAACCCGGGCTACCAGAAGGTGGTCACGCTCTCGTGCCCGGCCGGTGAGGCGCTCGTGGACAGCTGGAGCACGCCGGCTTTCGACACGATCAACGAGCCCGATCCGGGCCTCGCGTCCGCGATCGTGGTCAAGACGACGATCACCGGCGCCAGGGCGAAGCTCGCGATCAGCGCGAGCGAGGCGCTTCCGGCAGGCTCTCACGCCGAGGTTCAGATCGGCGTGAGGTGCGCGAACTGATGACGTTCATCTCGCCGCTCTACCTGCTCGCACTGCTCGCCGTTCCGGTGGTGATCGTCCTCGCGATCGTGATCGACCGCCGCAAGGCCCGATATCCGGTCGCGTTCACCAACTTCGAGGTGCTTGCGAGCCTGACGCCAGAGCGGCATCGCGCCTGGAAGCGGCTCGTGCCGGTGTTCCTGCTCGTGCTCGCGCTCATCTCGGCTGCAAGCGCTCTCGCGCGGCCGCGCGTCAAGCTGTCGGAGCCCGACCAGAACGCGACGGTCGTGCTGCTCGTCGACGTGTCCGGGTCGATGCGGTCGAACGATGTCGAGCCGACGCGGCTCGACGCGGCGACCGCCGCGATGAAGAACTTCCTCAACCGCCTGCCGAAGCAGTTCAAGGTCGGCCTCGTCGCGTTCAGCTCCGATGCCGAGCCGCTCGTCGCGCCGACGTCCAACCGCAGCTCCGTGGAGCAGTCGATCAACCTGCTCGAGCCCGAGGCGGGAACCGCGCTCGGTGACGGGATCATGTCGGCGGTGCGAATGCTTCAGACCTCACTTCGTGCGGAGGGATACGTTCGCCGGCCCGGCAAGCCCGTTCCGGGCGTGATCGTGCTGCTCTCCGACGGCGCGCAGAACCGAGGCACGTTCCAGCCGCTCCAGGCGGCCCACGTTGCGAAACTGAGCGGCATCCGGATCTATCCCGTGTCGCTCGGGACGCCCACCGGCAAGGTGAGCTTCGGGTTCGGCGCCTTCACGAACTCCGTTGCCGTTCCGCCCGATCCGGCGACGATGACCCAGATCGCGGCCGCCACGGGCGGCAAGTCGTACACCGCCCAGACCGCCTCGAGCGTCGTGCAGATCTACCGGACGCTCGGATCGAGCATCGGCCGGACGACCAAGCGCGTCGAGATCACGTCGTGGTTCGCGATCGCGGCGGCCAGTCTGCTCCTCGCCTCGTTCGCCGCAGCGCGGGCGTTCGAGGGCCGGATCCCGTAGCACGGCGGATCGGGATCCAGGTAGAAGGTTGCGTGACGCCGCTAGAGGTCGAGCCCGAGCTCGCGCAGCGCCAGGAAGACAGCCTCGCTGAACGTCGGGTAGGGCTGGATCACGTCGAGGAGCACCTCGATCGGCGTCTCCGCCCGGATCGCGAGGGTCAGCTGCTGCAGCCACTCGCCGGCCTCCGGGCCCACGGCAACCGCACCGGTGACGACGCGGCGCACCGGATCGGCCGAGATCTTGATGAACCCCTTCCGCTTCGGACGCTCGTAGGTGGAGAGCCGCGGTGTCGAGGTGAGCGGCCAGGTGGCCACCTGGCCGTCGAGCGTCCCGACCGTCGCGACCTGCGGGTCGGTGAAGATCGTCGCCGGGATCGCCCGGTGGTCGGCGCGGGCCTCGCGGCCGGCCATGTCGTAGGCGGCCACCCGCGCGTGGTACTTCCCGAGGTGCGTGAAGAGCGCGATGCCGGTGACGTCGCCGATCGCCCACACGTTCTCCGCGGCCCGAAGGCGCTCGTCGACCTCGATCCCGCGGGGCGAGATCGTGAGTCCCAGAGGCTCGAGGCCGCCGGTGTTCGCGGTGCGACCGGCGGTGACGAGCAGCCGCTCGAAGGGCACGGTGGCGCCGTCTGACAGGGTGAGCTCGCCCTCTGCCACGCTCTTCACCTCGGCCCCGAGGCGGATCTGGACGCCGTCGTGCCTGAGGCTGTCGGCGACGAGCGCCCCTGCTTCTGCGTCGACGCGCGGAAGGAGCCGGTCGTCCGCCTGCAGCAGCGTCACCTTCGAGCCGAGGCGGGCGAAAAACTGCGCGAGCTCGCAGCCGACCGGGCCGCCGCCCAGGACGGCCAGAGACCGCGGCACCTCTGTCGTCTCGGCCGCCTGGATGTTCGTCCAGTAGTCGATTCCATCCAGGCCCGCAATGGGCGGGATCGAGGGCGACGAGCCCGTGGCGACGACCAGCCGGTCGTAGCGGAGCTCCTCTCCGCCGACCGTCACGCGGCCTGGCTCGGCGACGACCGCGTCTCCCCGAACGAGCCGGCAGTCCCGGCTCTCGAGCCATTCCACCTGCGACGCGTCGTTGCGGCCCGAGACGACGTAGTCGCGCCAGGCGAACACCCCGGCCGGGTCGAGCATCGCTCCCGAGAGACCCGGCGCCCTGCGTGTCGCAGCCACGAGCTCCGGCCCGCGAAGCATCGTCTTCGTCGGCATGCAGGCCCAGTACGAGCACTCGCCGCCGACCAGACGGCGCTCCACGAGAGTCAGCTCGGCCGAGGCGTCGAGCCGGCGGAGGGCGCCGACGAAATGCTCGCCGGACGACCCTCCACCGAGAACGACGACCCGCATCCCGCTAAACGAGCCCGTTGGCCTTGAGGAAGGCCTGGGCGACCGTTGTGGCCGACTGCTTGTCGACCTCGACGGCCTTGTTCATCGCGATGATCGCCGGTAGCGTCAGCTTGGCGGAGACCGCGTTGACGGTGCTCGTGAACGTCGAGCCCCCCGCCTTGACGACCGAGGTAGCGACGATCGGGGCCACGTTCTGGAAGCCCGTGATGTGCTTCGGGTCCGTCAGCACCTTGTACTTCGACGGCGCGCTGAGCGGCGGATCGGTCGAGAAGACGTCGGCGGCCAGCACGGCACCGCTGTCGAGCGCCTGGTAGGGCGAGAGGCTCCCGACCGAGGCGAACGAGGCGTTCGAGAGCCCGTACTGCTTCGTGTAGCCGACGAAGCACGTGTTGCGCGTCTGGCACTCGGGGAACCCTCCGAGCTTGAACGGACCGACCTTCTTCAGGTCGGCGATCGTGTGGAGCCCGTACTTCTTCGCCGTCGCGTTCGTCACCGCGAGCACGTCGGTGTCGTAGAACGGCGTCTGGTTGAGGAGCGTGAAGCCCTTCGCCGCCTCGAGTGACTTCGCGAGCGCGTAGGTGGCCGCGGCCGTCTTCGGCGAGTTCGTCTTGTGGAAGACGTCCTGGACGATCACTCCCGTGTACTCCGGGTAGAAGTTGATCTTGTTGCTCGTGAGAGCCGTCTGGACGATCTCCGTCGACCCGATGTTCTCCTTGTACTTGACGGTGAAGCCCTTCGCCTGGAGGGCCTGCTTGTAGAGCTCGCCGAGGATGAACTCCTCCGGGAAGTTCTTGGTCCCGATCGTGATCGTCGGTCCCGAGCGTTGCGCCGACCGTGCCGCGCCGGCGAACCCGCCCAAGACGATCGCGACCCCGAGTGAGATGGCGAATGCCGCCTTGGCGGCACGCCTGGTGTGTTTCCTGATCACTGCTCCTCCTCCTATTCGACCTGCCCTGATCCGCCGGTGACCCCGGCCATGCGGAGCCCCCGCGGGGTTGTGAGTCTTTGTAACGCAACAAGGGCAATCCAAACTCCCGCCGAGAGCACCATCACGCAGATCGACGCCCCGAGAACGCCGGAAAATCGATAGGTCGCCTGGTTTGCGATCACCTGGCCGAGGCCTCCGCCGCCCGCATAGGCCGCAATCGGCGCGGTTGCCACCACGGTGATCGCGGCGATCCGGATCCCCGTGAAGATCAGCGGCGAGGCGAGCGGCAGCTCGATCCGCGTGAGCACCTGCAGCCCCGAGAGCCCCATTCCGCGCGCCGCCTCGACCGCGTCCTTGTCGACGCCGTCGACCGCCAGGTAGGCGTTCGTGAGCACCGGCCCCGTCCCGAGCACCGCGAGTGCGAACATGTTGTTGTCGAAGCCGATCCCGAGCACCGACAGGAATACCGCGATCAGGAAGATGCTCGGCAGCGCCCGCCCGACGATCGAGGCGCCGATCGCGACCCCCGAGCCGCGGTGGAGGTGGCCGAGCACGATCCCGATGGGGAGGGCGACCGCGAGCGCGATTCCGATCGACGCCCCCGAAAGCTCGAGCTGCTCGAGCGCCTTCACGAGCAGGAAGTGGGGGTGGTCGCCGATGAAGCGAATCGCGTCGACGAACGTGTGGGCGTTGGCGCTGTCGAAGATCATTGCGTGGCGGCCCGGGCCCAGGGGGTGACGGCGCGGCGGAGGGCGACGAGGGCCCCATCGCACACGAGAGCAAGCGCGACGGCGAGGAAGCCCGCGGAGTAGATCTCGGTCTTGAACGGTGTCGGGAGGGTGATTGCATAGAAGATCGGCGCGCCGAGGCCCGGCCCGCCGATGGTGGCGGCGATCGTCGCGACCGCGATCGTCGAGACGACGGCGATCCGGAGGCCGCCGATGATCGCCGGGACGGCGAGCGGGATCTCGACGCGGAGGAGGAGCTGACCGGGCGTGAGGCCCATCCCGCGCGCGGCTTCGACCACCTCGGCCGGGGCCGCCTGAAGCCCGGCGACGATGACCGGGAAGAGGATCACCAGGGTGTAGGAGACGAGCGGGATCTCGACCGTCGTGTTGGTGAGGCCCGTGAAGGGGACGATCAGCTGAAAGAGGGCGAAGCTCGGAAACGTGTAGATGAGCGCGGCGACGATCGAGATCGGCTGCTCGACCCTCCGCGTCCGGTGGGCAAAGAGCGCAAGGGCGAACGCCACGGGGAAGCCGATCGCGATCGCGACGGCGGTCAGCTCTGCATGCTGAGCGAGGGCCGGGCCGAGGGTGTCACCCCAGTGCTGCTTCACCCACCCCCAGCAGAAGACATGGTCGCCGGTGACGCACGAGCTGCCCGTGCCGAAGTTCGGGATGACCGGGCCGGAGGCTGCGCTCATTCGCTGAGGAGGCCGGCGGCGCGGGCGAGGGTGAGCGATCCGTGCGGCTGCCCGTCGTCGCTGACGACGACGAGGCGCTCGGCTCCGCTCTCGAGCAGTAGCGAGACGGCGTTTCGGACCGTGATCGCGTCGGAGACCTCGGGGAGGCCGTCCCGAGCGAAGGGCATCGGCTCGAGATCGACCTCCCGGAGGCGTCTCAACGCGAGGCGCCGGAGCGCCCGGTCCTCGCCGATGAACTGGGCGACGAACTCGTCGGCGGGGTGGGCGAGAATCGCGTCGGGCGTGTCGTACTGGGCGAGCACGCCCCCCTCGCGGAGGATGGCGATCCGGTCGCCCATCCGGATCGCCTCGTCGATGTCGTGCGTGACGAAGATCACTGTCTTCGCGACCTTCCGCTGCAGGCGCCGGAGCTCGTCCTGCAGGCGCGCGCGGGTGATCGGGTCGAGCGCGCCGAACGGCTCGTCCATCAGCAGCACCGGCGGGTCGGCGGCGAGCGCCCGTGCGAGTCCGACGCGCTGGCGCTGGCCGCCGGAGAGCTGAGTCGGATAGCGCCTGCCGTCGGACTGCTCGAGCTCCACCAGCTCGAGCAGCTCGCCGACCCGCGTGGCGATCCGCGCCTTGTCCCAGCCGAGGAGCCGGGGCACGGTCGCGATGTTCTCGGCGATCGTCATGTGCGGGAACAGCCCGACCTGCTGGATCACGTAGCCGATCCCGCGGCGAAGCTCGACCACGGGCAGGCTGGAGATGCTGCGCCCGTCGATGCTGATCTCGCCCTCGTCGAACGGGATCAGGCGGTTGACCAGCTTCAGCGCCGTCGTCTTGCCGCCGCCCGAGGGGCCGACGAGCACGCAGAACGTCCCGGCCGGGATCCTCAGGCTGAAGTCGCGCAGCGCGGCGCCGTCGCGCCCCGAGTACCGCTTGGTCACGTGCGAGAACTCGATCTCGGCGGCGCGCGTCGTCATGCGGGTGCTTCGATCATCGGGCGATTTTGGATTCCGGTCAGGCCGATCACGCCGCCGGCTCCCACCAGTCCCGCGGTCACCGCCATGGCGACGCGGAAGCCGTGCATGTCGAGGTTCGAGCTGCCGCCCGCCGCCGCGGCTCCGACGACCGCGATCCCCAGGAGCCCGGCCACCCGCGCGATCGCGTTGTTGACCCCCGACGCGATTCCGGCGTCGTTCTCGCCCGCGTCGGCGAGCACCGTCGAGGTGAGCGGCGCCACGGTCATGGAGAGCCCGACCGAGAAGATCAGGATCGCGGGAAGGAGCCGTGTCCAGTAGTCGAAACCGGGAGCGAGCGTGAGGAGCAGAAGGCAGGCCCCGCCGCAGAGCAGCGGCCCGAAGCCCATGAACGGCCGCGCGCCGATCCGCATCGCGAGCCCTCCGAATCGCCTCGAGAGGAAGAACATGACGATCGTGATCGGCAGGGTGGCGGCACCGCTCTGCAAGGCGGAGTAGCCGTCGATCTGCTGCAGGAAGATCGTGAGGAAGAAGAGCAGCGTCGAGAGGCCCGCATAGACGCTGAGGGTCTCGATGTTCGCGATCGTGAAGTTCCGGAGGCGGAACAGTCCCAGTGGCAGCATCGGCGAGGGCGTGCGGCGCTCCCAGGCGACGAACGCGAGGAGCAGGAGCGCGCCGCCCACCAGTCCTCCGAGGATCGCCGGGTCGGAGAATCCTCGCGTCGGCGCCTCGATCAGCGCGAAGACCGGGCCGGCGAGGCCGAGCACGCAGAGCAGGCCACCGACGACGTCGACACGGGCCCGCGTGGCCGGCAGCTGCTGGTCGCGCAGCGCGATCATGACGAGCGCGATCGTCACCAGCGCGAGCGGCGGGTTGATCAGGAAGATCGCGCGCCAGGAGGCGACCTTCACGAACCAGCCGCCGGCGAGCGGGCCGACGACGAACGCGATGCCGGTGTAGGCCGTCCACGTGCCGATCGCGGCGCCGCGCTCCTCGCCGCTGAAGACGGCGGTGATCGTCGCGAGCGCTGCCGGCGTGAGGAGGGCGCCCGCGACCCCCTGCAGGCCGCGTGCGACGATCAGCGAGGTGCCGTCCCAGGCGACCGCGCACAGGAGCGAGGTGACCCCGAACGCGATCACGCCGATCACGAACACCCGCTTGCCGCCGAAGAGGTCGCCGAGCGAGCCGCCGACGAGGATCAATGAGCCGAGCGTGAGCAGGTAGCCGTCCACCACCCACTGCTGCAGGGCGAGACCGCCGCCGAGGTCGTGCCTGATCGCCGGGAGCGCGACGTTCACGATCGCCCCGTCAAGGAAGACGATCGTCGACCCCAGGATGCAGGCGACGAGCGTCAAGCGCTTGCGCATCCCGTCGCTCAGATCCCCGATACTAGTGTCGAGCCGCAGGGTGGCCGGGCTCTATTCGACGACCCGGAGGAGGCAGGGATGAGCGGCTACACGATCACGACGCTCGACGATGTCCCGGACGTTCTCGGCGACTACCCGGGCGAGATGAGGATGCTGACGAGCGGCCTCGGCAGCGAGCAGGTGGCGCTGACCTACCGGCGGATGCCGACCCGGACCGGGGGCAAGGGCTCCTACGGTCACAGTCACAACCGCCAGGAGGAGATCTACTTCGTGATCTCGGGGAAGCTCCAGTTCAAGCTCGGCGGCGACGTGATCGAGGCCGGCGGCGGCACGGCGATCAGGGTCGCCCCGGAGGTCGTCCGCTCGGTCTGGAACGACGAGGCCGAGGACGCCGAGCTCGTGATCGTCTCGATCCGGGTCGACGACCCGATGGCCGAGACGGAGTTCACGCCCGATTTCTGGCCCGAATGAGAATTACGTGGCTTCGGCCGTGCGCAGCCCGGCGTGGCCGCTGCGCGGCCCGAGGCCGTGGAACGGCTCGGGCGCCCGGCGGTCCTCGATGCAGTCGGCGACGTACTCGCCGAGCGCGGGGCCGTGCTTGAAGCCGTGGCCCGAGCCGCCGCCGACGAGCCACCAGCCGGCCTCGTCGGGGTGGCGGGCAACGAGGAAGTGCGTGTCCGGCGTGAGGTCGTACTGGCAGACACGGGCTCCGATCACCGGCGCATCGGCGAGGGACGGGAACCGCCGCGCCGCGTACTCGCGTGCGAGTGCCTCCATCCCTGGATCGGGGACACGACGCAGGTCGTCGGGGTCGACCTCGGGCCCGGCGCCGTCGGGAGCGACCTTCATCCCGAGACCGCCGAGCTCGCCGTGCCCGTAGTAGGGCCCGTCGTAGTCGCAGAAGCCGGGAATCCCGGCCCATTCGCCGCCGACGCCGAAGAAGAAGACGTCCCGGCGCGTGATCCGCTGCTCCACGAGCCCGGGGAAGAGACCGGGGAGCCAGGAGCCGCAGCACCAGACGACGACATCCGCGACAGGCGGGGCCTCGGGGGTCGGCCGGCCGACCTGGACGTCGAGGCCGGCGGCGAGTGCCCTCGTCGCCGCTCTGGCGTACAGAACGCCTGCGTCGGGCTCGAGCAGCACCGAGCGGAGATCGTCGCCGCCGAGCGAGGGGAAGAGCCGGCGCGCCTCGTCCGGGGTCAGACGCTCGCAGGGGATACCGAGCCGCTTGAGCGTTGCCTCGCTGCGTTCGGTGAAGTCACCGCTGCCGCTGTCGAACCACGTGATTCCCACCGGCTCGAAGAGCTTCTGCCCGCTCGTCGACTCGAGGTCGCGCCAGAGCTCCAGCGAGCGGCGCGCGAGCAGCGTGTACCACTCGACGTCGCCGTGCGAGAAACGCATGAGCCGCGTGTCGCCGCCCGAGCCTGAGCGGACGTTTCCGGCGACGTACTGCTCGACGAGCGTCACCTTCCAGTCGCGGCGCGTGAGCTCGCGAGCGATCGAAGAGCCGAAGACACCGGCGCCGACAACGACCGCGCTGTTCACGCGGGCGAGCCTACCCGTGCGCCGGAGCGGCCGCAGAGTCAACAGCGTTGCGCAGGCTGCGGACGTAGTCGCGGAGTGCGGCAGGGCCTTCCTCGGCGACCTGGACGGCCCGGGAGCCGACGACGACACCGTCGGCGAGCGCCGCGACGGCTGCGGCGTGCTCGGGCGTGGAGATGCCGAAGCCGGCGTAGAACGGCACGTCGGTGAGCCTGCGGATGCGCTCGGCGAGGCCGGCGAGGGCAGGGGAGAGGGTCTCGCGGGCGCCGGTGGTTCCGGTGAGCGTGACCAGGTAGAGCCACCCGTCCGTTCGCGCTGCCGACAGCGCGATGCGCTCGTCGGTCGAGGTGGGCGCGACGAGCTGGATCCGAGGCACCTCCGGGTGGATGTCCACCGGCAGGTCGACGACGATCGCGCTCGATGCTCCAGCGGCGCGCGTCTCGCGCACGAAGCGCTCGTAGCCGAAGGCCTCGAGGATCGCGGCGTAGGTCATCGGGATGAGCGGCACCTCGATGCGTGCTCTCGTCTCGGCGATGCACTCGAGGCAGGCGGCGGTCCGCATCCCGCGGGCGAGCGCCCGTTCCGAGGCGCGCTGGATCGTCGGCCCCTCCCCGAGCGGGTCGGAGAACGGGATCCCGAGCTCGATCATGTCGGCGCCGCCCTCGACGGCGGCCTCGGCGAGCTCGGGTGTCTCCGGCTCGCACACGAGGTAGATGACGAGCTTCGTCATGAGTGCAGATTGATGAGGTCGATCATGAGTGAAGCAGCACCTCGGCGAGATCCTTGTCGCCCCGGCCCGAGAGGCACACGACGACCAGTTCGGCGTCGAGATCGAGGCTCCGTGCGAGCGCGTGGGAGCTCTCGAGCGCCGGGATGATCCCTTCCGTCTCGGCGAGACGGTGGAACGCGGCGAGCGCCTCGTCGTCGGTGCAGGCGAGATAGGTGGCGCGGCCCGTGTCGCGGAGCGCGGCGTGCTCGGGGCCGACGCCCGGGTAGTCGAGGCCGGCCGAGATCGAATGGGCGTCGGCGATCTGGCCGTCGTCGTCGGCGAGCACCGAGGAGCGGGCGCCGTGAAGCACTGCCGTGCGACCCGACCCGAGGCTCGCAGCTCCGGCCGCCTCGACGCCGATCAGGCGCACGCCCTCGTCGTCGATGAACCCGTAGAACGCGCCGATCGCGTTCGAGCCGCCGCCGACGCAGGCGATGACGGCGTCCGGGAGCCGGCCCTCGGCCGCGAGGATCTGCTCGCGCGCCTCGTCCCCGATCACACGCTGGAGGTCGCGGACGAGCTCCGGGTAGGGGGCAGGACCTACGCACGAGCCGATCAGGTAGTGGGTCGACTCGACGTTCGTGATCCAGTCGCGAATCGCCTCGCTCGTTGCCTCCTTGAGCGTCTTCGTCCCGAACTCGACGGGTCGTACCTCGGCGCCGAGCAGGTGCATCCGCTCCACGTTCGGAGCCTGGCGGCGCATGTCCTCGGCGCCCATGTAGACGATGCACTCGAGGCCGAAGCGGGCGCAGACGGTTGCCGTAGCCACCCCGTGCTGCCCGGCGCCCGTCTCCGCCACGATCCGCTTCTTGCCGAGGCGGCGGGCGAGCACGGCCTGCCCGAGGGCGTTGTTGAGCTTGTGGGCCCCCGTGTGGAGGAGATCCTCGCGCTTGAGGTAGGTGCGGCGGTCGGGATCGAATCGGGCCACCCGGGTGAGCGGCGTCGGCCGGCCCGCATAGCTCGTGCGCAGCTCGTGGAGCTCGCGATGGAAGCTCTCGTCCTGCTTCGCCGCCTCCCAGCCTGCGGTGAGCTCGTCGAGCGCCGGGATCAGCGTCTCCGGGACGTACCGCCCACCGTAGGCGCCGAAGGTCTCTGCTGTTGCTGTCAGGTCTCTCTCGGTCATCTGGCTGCCTCCACCCAGGCTTTGATCTTTGCGTGGTCCTTGATTCCCGGCGCCGCCTCGGTCGAACGGGCCGAGTCGACGGCCCACGGCCTCACCGCGGCGATAGCCTCGGCGACGTTCCCCGGGCCGAGCCCGCCGGCGAGCATCACGCGGCCCGGCTGCAGGCGCGCCCGGTCGAGATGGGTCGGGTCGTCGGACTCCCACGGCAGATCGACGACGGTGCCGACGTCGGCACCGCCTCGCCGGAGCACGCCGTCGCGGGCACGGTGCCCGTCCTCGCGGGCGTAGAGCTGGACGATGTCGGCCTCGGTGCCGGTCTCCTCGCCGACGAAGACGGCGACCCGGAGGACCGTCTCGGGCGCATCGAGGAGCATGTCGGTTCGCCGCGGGCTCTCCTGCGCCAGGATGAAGCCGACCAGGTCGGCACCGGCCTCGACCGCGGCGTCGACATCGTCCTGGCGCGTCAAGCCGCAGACCTTGACGAGGGGCCGTGAGATCAGCTCGGCGAGCTTCTCGCCCGGGTCGGGGGCGCGCATGAGCGTCGAGCCGACGAGCATCGCGCTCGCGCCGGTGAGCTCGGCCGCAGCGCCCTGCGCCCGGGTCGCGATCGCCGACTCGGCAACGACGATGCGGTCGCGCGGGGCATGCGCGAGCAGCGCCAGCTGGGCGTTCCGGTCGATCGCGAAGGTCGAGAGGTCACGGGCGTTGACGCCGATCACCGGCGCGCCGAGCGCAACCGCCCGGTCGAGCTCCTCGGCGTCGTGGGCCTCGACGAGGGTGTCGAGGCCGAGCGTCTCGGCCGTTCCCATGAGTGCCGAGCAGGTGGCGTCGTCGAGGTCGCGCAGGATCAGGAGTGCGGCGTCAGCGCCCGCGTCGGCTGCTGTGCGGAGATCGGCCTCGGTCGAGAAGAAGCCTTTCGCCAGCAATGGCAGCGAAGTGGCGGCCCGGGCGGCGCGGAGATCGTCCCAGTTGCCTGCGAAGCGCTCGTCGACGAGCACCGACATCGCCCGAGCGCCGTGGCGTTCGTAGCTGCGCGCGACTGCAACCACGTCCGCGCCCGGCCGGATGTCGCCCGCCGAGGGGGACCGGCGCTTGAACTCCGCGATCGCTCCGAACCCGGGCGCCCCGAGTGCCTCCTGCAACCTCATCTCGCCGCCCTCGTTGCAGTTCTGTTACGTAGCCTGACCCCACGACTGCGCTTCGCAAACGCTCTCTGCCAAAGGGTTCTCCGCCGAGCGCGGCGCACTTCCGTGACGGGGTCTGACCCCGGGGTTCGCCGACGGTGCGCGCTCATTGGGACACGGCCGCTTGGGAGAAGGCGATGAGGTCGTCGAGGCGCGTCGCGGCGGCGCCCGAGTCGATTGCCTCGCGCGCCAGCGCGAGGCCTTCGGCGAGGTCGGCGGCGTGGCCTGCGGCTGCGATCGCACCGGCGGCGTTGAGCAGCACCGCCGAGCGATGACCGCCGGCCTGCTCGTCGCCTTCGACCACGTTGCGCAGGCCGCGCGCGTTCGTACGGGGATCGCCGCCCCTTAGCTCGCCGGGATCGCAGCGAGGCACGCCGAGCGACACCGGGTCGAGCTCGTACTCCCGGACCTGCCCGCCGTCGACCTCGCAGACCAGGTTCGGCCCGGCGGGTGAGAGCTCGTCGATTCCGCCGGCGCCGTGGACCACGAACGCGCGGCGCGCCTCGAGGCGCACCAGCGCCCCTGCGATCGTCCGGGCCATCTCCGGAGAGAACACTCCCAGCACCTGTGCCCGGGCACCGGCCGGGTTCGTGAGCGGGCCGAGCACGTTGAACACCGTCCGCGTGGCGAGCTCGCGTCGCACGGCCGCCGCGTGCCGCATCGCCGGGTGATGCGCCTGAGCGAACAGGAACCCGAAGCCGAGCTCGTCGATCGACATCTCGATCCGCTCGGGTGGCAAGTCGAGCTCGAACCCGAGCGCTTCGAGCACGTCGGCGGCCCCGGTCGTCGAGGAGGCTGCCCGGTTCCCATGCTTGGCGACCCCCGCCCCGGCAGCGGCCGCGACCAGAGCGGCCGCGGTCGAGATGTTCCAGGTGTTCGCACCGTCGCCGCCCGTCCCTGCGGTGTCGACCAGGTCCTGACGCTTCGGATGGACGCCGAGCACGTGCTCGCGCATCGCCTCGGCGCAGCCGGCGATCTCCTGGGCCGTCTCGCCCTTCACACGGAGCGCAACGAGGAAGCCGCCGATCTGGGCGGGCGTCGCCTCGCCCGACATGATCGAGTTCATCACGGCGCGGGCCTCGTCCTGCGAGAGGTCGTGGCCATCGAGCAGCCGCGCGAGCGCAGCGCGGATCACCGGTCGTCCTTTGCGTCGCCTTCCAGGAAGTTCCGGGCGAGGAGCGATCCCGACGGCGTCAGCACCGACTCGGGATGGAACTGCACGCCGTCGACACGAAGCTCGCGATGGCGGACAGCCATGACCTCCCCGTCAGGGGCCGAGGCCGAGACCTCGAGGATCGAGGGGATCGAGGTCGCGGCGAGCGAGTGATAGCGGCCCGCCGGGAAGCTCTCGGGCAGGCCCGCGAAGATGCCCCGCCCGTCGTGGCTGACATCGGTCGCCTTCCCGTGGACGAGCGCCTGCGCCTGACCGACCTCGCCGCCGAACACGGACACGATCGCCTGGTGGCCGAGGCACACCCCGAGCACCGGCACCCGCCCTGCGAGCGTGCGTACAGCCTCTTCGGAGACGCCCGCGTCCTCCGGCCTGCCCGGGCCGGGCGAGATCACGAGGTGGGAAGGGGCGAGCCGTTCGATCTCCTCGACGCCGATCTCGTCGTTGCGCCGCACGACGACGTCGGCCCCGAGCTCACCGAAGAGGTGTGCGAGGTTGTAGGTGAACGAGTCGTAATTGTCGATCAGGAGCAGCATCGGGCTCTCATCCTGCCTCGGCCAGGTCGATGGCCGTCTCGAGCGCGGCGAGCTTGCGCAGGCACTCCTCGTGCTCGGCGGTCGGATCGCTGTCGGCCACGATTCCCGCGCCCGCCTGCAGGAGCGCGAGCCCGTCGTGCAGGACGACAGTTCGGATCGCGATGCAGGCGTCGAGCGGCCCTCCCGGGAGCGAATAGAGAACGGCACCTGCGTACGGGCCGCGGCGATAGCCCTCGAGCTCCGAGATGATCTGCATGGCCCGCACCTTCGGCGCTCCGGATACCGTGCCGGCCGGGAAGCAGGCGCGAAGGAGATCGAACGTCGTCACCCCGGCGGAGAGCTCGCCCTGGACCTCCGAGACGAGATGGGTGATGTGTGAGAACCGCTCCGCCTCGAGGAAGCGGGAGACCTGGACGGTGCCGGGCCGGCAGACGCGCGAGAGATCGTTGCGACCGAGGTCGACGAGCATGATGTGCTCGGCGCGATCCTTGTCGGAGGCGAGGAGCCGCTCCGCGTCGCCCTCTCCGGGCCGGGTCGAACCGGCGATCGGATTGACGGACGCGACCGATCCGTCCCACTTCACGAGCGTCTCCGGCGACGAGCCGACGAGTGCGAGCTCGTCGAGCTCGAGCAGGAAGAGGTACGGCGACGGGTTGACGTGGCGGAGCGAGCGGTAGAGCGCGAGCGCCGAGATCGAGGTCGGGCGCTCGGCGCGCTGCGAGAGGACGATCTGGAACGCGTCGCCGCGCCGGATGTGATCCTTGCAGGCGACCACGCCTCGCTCGTACTCCTGCCGGGCCGGGTACCGGGTCGTCGCTCCGTGCGGCGCGGACTCGCGCCGGGGGGCGGCCACGTGGCTCTCGAGCAGCTCGACCGTCCGGCTGTCGCCGCGAACGACCTCGGCGATCCCGAGAGCGTGGTCGAAGCGCACGAGCGTCTCGGCGACGACGAACCGGCTCTCGGGCAGGCCTCGTCCGGCATCCGGGAGCGGGACGGTCGGCTCGAGCTTGGCGCCGTAGTCGTAGCCGACGTACCCGACGACCGGCTCGTCCGCGACGGAGGCCTCGTCGAAGGTGAGGAGCCGCGAGCCGCAGCCCACGAGCGAGTAGCGACCGAGGCGCCCTTGCTCGACCGACTCGAGCAGGAAGCTCGCCCGCCCCTCGCCGCGCAGGCGCAGGTAGGCGCCGAGTGGAGTGAGGAGGTCGGTGGTGACGGTGGCAGTCGCTTGCATCTACTGGCTACGTCCTCATGTGCTGGTCAGAGAGTCGGGCAGAAAAGAAAAAGACCCGGAACGGGTCTTCAGGTCGAGCGGGCTACGTGGTTTCGTGCGCTAGGCGCACGCCCCCGCCCCGCTCGCGCGCCAGGTCCACCAGCTCGAGATCTTCAGCGTCGCGGTCGGGGAGGAGCTCATCGGTCTCAACGATAGGGATAGGTGCTTGAATCCGCAAGCCGTGCCGATCGACGATCTCCTGCGTGAGCTGCTCCTCGCAGCCGGCCCCTCGGGTCACGAGGAACCGGCCGCTGCGGTATGGCGCGAGGCCGCCTCGGCGTTCGCCGAGGTGGAGAGCGACACCCTCGGGACGTCGTTCGCCCGCGTCTCGTCGGGCGGGAAGGCGACCCTTGCGGTGATCGGCCACATCGACGAGATCGGGGTCACGGTCACCCATATCGACGACGGAGGCCTCCTCGCCTTCACCACGCTCGGGGGCATCCGCGCGGAGGCGCTCGCTGCCCAGCGCGTCACGATCGCGGGCCGGGAAGGCCCCGTCGAGGGCGTGATCGTCCCCAAGCGCATCACGGCGACGGGCGAGCGGCCGCGGCTCGAGGTCTCCGACCTCCACATCGACATCGGCGCCACGAGCGCCGAGGACGCGGCCGGCCGGGTTCGCATCGGCGATGCGGGGGTCTGGCGTGGGGAGCCGCTCGAGCTTGCGAACGGGCGCATCGCCTCCCGCGCTCTCGACGACCGTCTCGGTGCCTACGCGGCCCTCGAGGCGGCCCGGAGGATCGCGGCGGCAGCCGACGCCTCCGTGGATGTCGTCGCGGTCGCCTCGGTGCAGGAGGAGACCGGCCAGGACGTCGCGCGCGCCGCCGCGTTCAGGCTCGAGCCGGACGTGGCGCTCGTGATCGACGTGACCTACGCCACCGACGTTCCCGGCGGCGACCCCAAGCGCTCCGGGAAGATCGAGCTCGGCTCGGGGGTGGCGATCGAGCGAAGCCCGGTGGTGAACCGCCACGTCTCGGATCTGCTCATCCAGGCCGCCGAGGAGGAGGGGATCGCCCACACGATCGAGGTCTCTCCCGGCCGCACGATGACCGATGCGGACGCCGTGTACATCGCGCGCGGCGGCGTCCCGACCGGCCTGCTCTCGATTCCGCTTCGCTACATGCACTCGCCGTGCGAGGTCGCGTCCCTCGAGGATCTCGAGGCGACGATCCAGCTCGTCGTCGCCTTCGCGCGCAGGCTCACGCCGCAGTCGACCTTCGTCCGCTAGCGTCGTCCTCGTGACCCGGAGCGTCATCGTCGGGGCGGTACGGACGCCGTTCGGGAAGCTCGGCGGCGCGCTCGCGTCCCTCTCGGCGGTCGAGCTCGGTGGGATCGCGATCCGGGCCGCCCTCGCCCGCGCCGGGATCGAGGCGGCCGAGCCCGACTACGTGATCATGGGCCAGGTGCTGCAGGGCGGCGCCGGCCAGGCGCCCGCGCGCCAGGCGGCGGTCGCCGCCGGATTGCCGATCGAGACGCCGGCCGACACGATCAACAAGGTCTGCGCCTCGTCGATCCGGGCGATCGAGATCGCGGACTCGATGATCCGGGCGGGCGACGCGCAGCTCGTCGTGACCGGCGGGATGGAGTCGATGTCCAACGCCCCGTACGCCCTGACGAAGGCCCGGTTCGGCTATCGCCTCGGCGACGGCAGCCTGATCGACCTGATGGTTCACGACGGGCTCGTCTCGAGCTTCGACGGCAGCCATATGGTCGAGCAGGCCTCGTTCGTCGCGCGCGAGCTCGGGATCTCACGCGAGGAGCAGGATGCCTGGGCGCTGCGCTCGCACCAGCGGGCGGTCGACGCTGCCGACGCAGGCCGGTTCGCCGACGAGCTCGTCCCGGTCGGCGAGCTCGCGGCCGACGAGAGCCCGCGCCGCGACACGACCCTCGAGAAGCTCGCCTCGCTCGAGCCGGTCTTCGATCCGAGCGGGTCGACGACTGCCGGGAACGCACCAGGGGTGAACGACGGTGCCTCGTGCATCCTCGTCGCGAGCGAGGAGTGGGCCCGGGGGAGAGGGATCGAGCCCCTCGCCACCGTGCTCGCGCAGGGCTACGTCGCCGACGAGTTCGCCTACCTGGCCCGCGTGCCGGCGAAGGCTGCCGGAGTCGCGCTCGCCCGCGCGGCGAAGTCGATCGACGACGTCTCGCGGGTGGAGATCAACGAGGCGTTCGCTTCCGTCGCCGCCCATTCGACCCGACTGCTCGGGATCGGCGAGGAGCGCGTGAACGTCAACGGGGGCGCCGTGGCGCTCGGACATCCGATCGGCGCCTCCGGCGGCCGCATCGTGGCGACGCTCGTTCACGAGCTGCGGCGAGACGGTGGCGGGCTCGGCCTGGCCGCGATCTGCTCCGGCGGCGGCCAGGGAGACGCCCTGCTGCTCGAGGCCTGATGGAGGCCGAGGTTCGCGCAGCCGGGGGCGTGATCGTGCGCGACGGCCGGGTGCTCCTCGTCCATCGCGGGCACTACGACGACTGGTCTCTGCCGAAGGGCAAGGTCGAGCCGGGCGAGTCCTGGGTCGAATGCGCCCGACGGGAGATCGAGGAGGAGACAGGGCTCGTTTGCGAGGTCGGCGAGGAGGCAGGGCGGACCCACTACGACGACGCGCAGGGCCGCGCGAAAGAGGTGCGCTACTTCTGGATGACGCCGACCGGCGAGGCTCGGGCGCAGAACGAGATCGACGAGGTTCGCTGGGTCCCGCTCGAGGAGGCGGCCGAGCTGCTGAGCTACCGGCGCGATGCCGAGCTGCTCAGCGCCTTGCGGTAGAGCACTCCCGAGGCGGAGACGCCGCCGAACTCGAACGGCTTCCTCGCCGGGTCGAGCTTCCATCCCGAGCGCTCGTAGAAGCGCCGTGCCCGCCGGTTCTCGAGGAGCACCCAGAGCGACGCCTCGGCGTAGGCGCCGGCGAGCCGGCCCTCCGCTCGTCGCAGCAGCGCTTGCCCGATCCCGGTCGCCCATGCTTCGGGGTCGACGTAGAGCGCGTAGAGCTCGCCGATGCCCGCCTCCTCCCGGCTCGGGCCGCACACTGCGAACCCGGCGACCACCCCGCCGGCGTCGGCGACGAACGACGACCAGCCCTCCGGTGGGTGGGAGATCCGCTCCTCCCACCGAGACCAGTCGATCTCGAGCCCGTCGAGAAACGCCTCCGGGTAGATCGAACGGTAGGCGGCCTGCCAGCCCCGCACCCGGATCCTCTCGATCGCCGCGGCGTCGCCAGGCTCGGCCTCGCGGATCAGCACTACCGAAGAGTAGGCTGGCGCTCGCCTATGGAGCTCGGCCATGTACTGGTCGTCGGCGCCGGCCAGATGGGCGGCGGCATCGCGCAGGTGGTCGCGGCGTCGGGCCGGCGCGTCTCGCTGCTGGACTCGACGCCCGGAGCGACCGAGCGCGCACTCGAGACGATCGGGCGGAGCCTGGGGCGGCTGGCGGGGAAGGGCGGCGCCGACCCGGGGGAGACGCTCGCGCGCGTCGGGGTCGTCGGCGAGCTCGTCCCGGCCGACCTGATGGTCGAAGCCGTCGTCGAGGACCTCGGCGTGAAGCAGGCGATCTTCGAACAGGCCGATGCGGAACTGCCCCGGCATGCCATCCTCGCGTCGAACACGAGCTCCATCCCGATCGCCGCGCTCGCCGCGGCGACCGGGCGGCCCGAGCGTGTGATCGGGATGCACTTCTTCAACCCGGTGCCCGTGCTTGCGCTCGTCGAGGTGATCCGGGCCGAGGCGACCTCGGACGAGACGGCTGCTGCGATCGTCCAGCTTGCCCGCGAGCTCGGAAAAGAGCCGGTCGAGGCCCGCGACGTGGCCGGGTTCGTCTCGAACCGGATCCTGATGCCGTTCATCAACGAGGCCGTGCAGGCGCTCGCAGACGGCGTCGCCGAGGCCGAGGCGATCGACACGGTCGCTCGGCTCGGCTTCGGCCATCCGCTGGGCCCGCTGGCGCTTGCCGACCTGATCGGGCTCGACACCTGCGTGGCGATCATGGAGGTGCTCGAGCGCGGTCTCGGGGAGGCGAGATACGCACCGCATCCGCTCCTGCGCGAGCACGTCGCGGCGGGCCGGCTCGGCCGGAAGTCGGGTCGCGGCTTCTACGAGTACGGCTGACGGAGGCGCCAAGAAGCGGCGAATTGGTGAACCGCGCCCGGTCGGGTCGCAGTTGTCTCTAGGATCCGTCGCCAATTGCCTGCAATCGACCACTTGCGCGAGGTCCTCGATCGGCAGCTCCGGCAGCTCACGGAGTCGGAGCCGGGCGTCCGCGAAGGGAGCGATCCCGAGGATCTGCACCGCTTCCGGGTCGCCACCCGCCGCTCGCGCGCCCTGATTCGCGCCTCGCGGCCGCTCGTTCGCGACCAGCTGGCGAACGTCGACCGTGACCTTCGCTGGCTCGGGAGCGCCTCGGGCCCCGTTCGCGACCTCGACGTGCTGATCGCGCATCTGCGGAGCCTGATCGAGGAGCTCGAGCCCGACCAGGCCGGGGGTGAGGCGATCGTCGCCGTCCTGGAGCGCGAGCGGCTGCGCGCCCGCGAGGAGTTGCTCAAGGCGTTCGAGGGCGACCGCTTCGGCGAGCTCGTGAGCCGCTACGAGGAGGCGCTGGAGCGCCTCGAGGCCGCCGACGAGGAGATGTCGCTCGCCCGGCTCACGCAGAAGGAGCTTCGACGGCTCCGTGTCTCCTACGAGGGCCTCGGCGAGCATCCGAGCAACGAGGACATCCACGCCGTCCGGATCAAGGCCAAGCACGCGCGCTACGCGGCCGAGCTCGCCGCGCGCGCCGAGGGCCGGCGGTTTGCCGACCTCGCCGCCGCCCTGCGCGACCTCCAGGACCTGATCGGTGCCCACAACGATGCGGTCGTCGCCGAGCAGCGCGTCCGGGCGCTTGCGACCGACGCCGCCAGGCTCGCCGCAGGTCGCATCGTCGAGCTCGAGCGTCGGCGACGCGAGGAGGCGCGCAACGAGCTTCCCGCAGCCTGGCGGCGGATGGAGCGGGCCGCCTCGAGAGTCTTCTAGCTATTTCCCCGAAGAGCGGTGGCTGGGACTCCAGGTCGCTCTGCCGGGGAAATAGCTGATCCTTGGCTGCGCCTTCGAGGAGAGCCGCATGCCTCGACGGGATTTCGTTCGCAACGATCGATTTCCAAATCCGAGCCACTTCGCCGACGCAAGCAGGACGACCTGCCGAGCGCGGCTATGCGGGGAAGTGGCTAGGCGGCTGCGCGGCGGCCCGCGAGCTCGATTGCGGCGCCTTCGCGGACGCCGGCGCCGCGAACGACGCGGAGCGGGACGCAGAGGCGTTCCTGGAGCGCGCCGAGGATCACGGCTCCCGCCGCGAGCGTGCGGACGCGCTCGAGATGCACGTCGTAGAGCGTCGAGATCTCCTGCGCCCGTGTGTGGGCCAGGATGCTGGTCGCCTCGTGGAGCTCGTCCGAGCCGAGTGTCGATCCGACGATCGCGCGGAGGGCGCGCGCGCTACCTCCGACGGCCAGGGCCGTCTCCGGGAGCGGCGGCGTGAAGCCGTCGAGGAGGCGGTCGATCTCGTCACGGGCGCGCCCGACGGCCGCGTCGCCGGGAGGATCGTCGTCGAGCAGGCGGCTCGTCAGCCGCATCGACCCCATGTCGACCGAGCGCACCCAGGCGACGCCGTCGCGGCGCGTCCCGACGGTCACCTGGAGCGAGCCCCCGCCGACGTCTACGACAGCGATCAGGCCTTGATTGCCGCGTCGTGTCACCGCCAGGGCGCCGATGAAGGCGAGCTTGCCTTCCTCGTCGGCGGTGAGCAGCCGCACGGGCGCCCCCGCGGACGCCGCGAGCCGGCCGATCAGCTGGTCGCCGTTGCCGGCCTGCCGGCCCGGGCTCGTCACGAGCACCTCGACCGGCTCGGCGCCGTGCTTGCGCGCGTCGCGCACGAACCGCTGCACGAGCGCGGTCGTCTCGTCGAGCTTCTCGGGCGGGATCAGGCCGTGGCGCTCGATCGACTCGCCGAGGCGCAGCATCACCCGCTCGCGATAGTGGGACTTGCCGGCACGCGACACGTCAAGGCGCACCGTGTTCGCCCCCACATCGATGATCCCCACGGGCACGGCGTCATGATGCCCACGCCACATGTCGGCCTAACCCCCCTTCGCGCAGCAGCGAGGCGTTTCCGGCCAGGAGACAGGGAACGCGGCTCCCCGACGGGCCGAACGCGTGCACGTGCACCGGTGAGCCCCCATTCAGCCTCCGGGTGCGGCGCGGCGGCGGGCCCTGCTTCGCCCTCGCATGGCCACGACCTGGGACGGGCGGCGCCGGTCGCTCGGGTCGGGCTCGTCCCGGTGCCAGGTCCCGTCGGAGTTGAGCGCCCACGCCTGCGTGTTGTCGGCGAGGAGCCGGCGGAAGATCGTCTCGATCTCGGCCCGGACGTGCGGGGCCTCGACCGGCGCGACCATCTCGATCCGGTGGTCGAGGTTTCGCGGCATCAGGTCGGCGCTGCCCATGAAGTAGCTCTTCGACTCGCCGGCCTCGAAGCAGTACAGGCGGCTGTGCTCGAGGAAGCGGCCGAGGATCGAGCGAACCCGGATCCGCTCGCTGAGGCCGGGCACCCCGGGCCGCAGGACGCAGACGGCCCGCACGATCAGGTCGATCTCGGCCCCGGCCTGTGAGGCCTTGTAGAGCTCCTCGACGATCCCGGGGTCGGCGATGTTGTTGACCTTGATGCGGATCCTCGCGTTCTCCCCCCTCGCGGCTGCAGCGCCCACGGCCCGGATCCGCTCGACGAGCTCGCGGCGCAGGTTGAACGGGGCGACGAGGATCTTGCGGAAGGCCTGGGGCCGCCCGAACCCGGTGACGAAGTTGAAGAGGTCGGCGATGTCGGCCGCGATGTCGGGGTCGGCGGTGAAGAGCCCGACGTCCTCGTAGATGCGTGCCGTCGTCGCGTGGTAGTTGCCGGTGCCGATGTGGACGTAGCGCTGGAGCCCGTCGCCTTCACGGCGGATCACGAGCGTCGTCTTGGCGTGGATCTTCAGATCGGGGAAGCCGTAGACCACATGGACGCCTGCCTGCTCGAGCGAGCGGGCCCACTCGATGTTGCGGCGCTCGTCGAAGCGGGCCTTGAGCTCGACGATGCAGACGCTCTGCTTGCCGTTCTCGGCAGCCTCGATCAGGGCGGGCGCCAGGGCGGAGTCGTGGCTCGTGCGGTAGACGGTCGTCTTCAGCGTTGCCACCGCCGGGTCCTTGGCTGCGGCGCGGACGAACGCCTCGACGCTCGTCGCGAAGGAGTCGTACGGATGCTGGACGACGATGTCGCCGGAGGCGATCTCGGCGAAGAGGTCGCCGTCCTTGGGCTTGGCGAGCCGCCGCTGGGTGTGCGGGACCCACGGCTCGTACTTGAGGTCGGGCCGGTCGAGGTCGTTGAGCTGCATCACCTGGCGCAGGTCGAGGGTGCCGTGGATCGGGTAGACCGCGTCGGGCCTGACGGCGAGCCGCTCGGAGAGCCGGGCCACCATCGCACGCGAGATCGAGCTCGAGACCTCGAGGCGGACGACCGCGCCGAAACGCCGCTTGCGCAGCTCGCTCTCGACCGCCTCGAGGAGGTCGTCGGCGTCGTCCGAGATCTCGGTGTCGCCGTCGCGCGTGACGCGGAAGGCGGCCCGCTCGACGAGGTCCATCCCGGGGAAGACCGAGCCGAGGTGATGCGAGATCACCGTCTCGAGCGGGATCAAGAGGCCGCGGCTGCCGATCGAGACGAAGCGGGGGAGCGTCTCCGGCACCTTGACGCGCGCGAAGCGCTCCTCGCCCGAGTCGGGATCGCGAACGGTCACACCGAGGCTCAGCGAGAGGCCGGAGATGTAGGGGAACGGCTGCCCGGGGCCAACCGCCAGAGGCGTGAGGACCGGATAGATGTGGCGTGCGAAGCGAGCCTCGAGCTCGGTGCGCTCCTCGGCGGTCGCGTCCTCGACGGTGCCGACGACGATCCCCTCGGCGGCGAGGGCGGGGACGAGATCGTCGCGCCACAGCCGCGACTGGGCCCCCGTGAGCTCGATCACCCCCTCCCGCACGTCGGCGAGCGCCTGCTGCGGCGTGCGCCCGTCAGGTGAGCGGACATTGACGCGGGCGATCACCTGGTCGAGTAGGCCCGCGACGCGAACCATGAAGAACTCGTCGAGGTTCGAGGAGAAGATCGCGCAGAACTTCACGCGCTCGAGCAGGGGCTCGCTCGGGTCGGCGGCCAGGTCGAGGACGCGCTTGTTCAGGTCGAGCCACGAGAGCTCGCGATTGAGGAGCGTCTGGCTCGCAGTCTCTGTAGACGGCCTTCGGGTCGTCGCCACGGGCTTGACATCATCCCCGAGTTCGGATGACAACGGGGTGTCGATTCGGTGAATTCTAGTTGCGGCCGGGCCGGCGTAGGATTTCGCGCCCGACGACGCCCGCCACGATCACGCCCGACCCTGCCGCAACGGACCCCCAGGGCAGCGTGGCGGCGAGGACGACGCAGCCGATCAGGCCGAGAATCGCCACGAGTCTCGGCGAGCGGCGCTCAGCCCTCGAGAGCGTGAGCGCCGAGGAGTTCGCCACCGCGTAGTACGTGAGCACGGCGAAGGAGCTGAACCCGATCGCGCCTCTGAGATCGACGAGCCCGGTCGCGACGATCACGGCCGCCCCGAGCGCCAGCTCCGCCACGACGGGCGTTCGCCGGGAGGCGTGCACCGCAGACAGGCGGCGGGGGAGATCGCCGTTCGAGGCCATCGCGAACACCGTCCGACTCGTTCCCGCGAGGAGCGAGAGCAGCGCCCCGAGCGACGCGATCGCGGCGCCGACGCGCACGAGTGCGCTCGCGCGGTGCCACGACCCCGAGGCGACGACGTCCCGCAGCGGCGCGGCCGCGTGGCCGAGCGCCGTGGCACCGAGCACGAGCAGCGCGGAGAGCGCGACCGCCAGGTAGACGGCGAGGGTGATCGCGAGCGCGAGCGGAATCGCGCGTGGGATCGTTCGCTCCGGGTCGAGCACCTCCTCGCCGAGCGTTGCGATCCGGGCGTAGCCGGCGAACGCGAAGAAGAGGATCCCTGCAGCCTGGAGGATCCCGTAGGCGCCGTGGCCCCCGAGCGGCGAGAGGCGGGAGGCGGACGGCGACCCGGCGAAGACGGCCGCAGCGATCACGAACGCCAGGGTGGCGAGCACGAACGCGACGATGATCCGGCTCGCGAGCGCGGTCTTCTGGATCCCGGCGCAATTGACCCCGACGAGAGCCGCCACAGCCGCCAGCGCCAGCGGCCGTGCGTGCGCGGGCCAGGCGTACGAGGCGAACGTCAGGGCCATGGCCGAGCAGCTGGCGGACTTGCCGACGACGAAGCCGAACCCGGCGAGGAAGCCCCAGAGCTCGCCGAGCCGCTCACGACCGTAGACGTACGTGCCGCCGGACCGGGGGTAGAGGGCTGCCAGCTCCGCCGAGGATGAGGCGTTTGCATACGCGACGAGCGCGGCCAGCCCGAGCGCCACCAGGAGGCCGGCGCCCGCGGCGCGCGCCGCCGGCGCGAAGGCCGAGAAGACACCGGCTCCGATCATCGCGCCGAGCCCGATCACGACCGCGTCGGCTGTTCCGAGGCGGCGTTCGAGCCGGCCGGAACCGGATGAAGCAGACGGTTCGGTGGGCGCTGCCATCAGGCGAGCCCAGGCTAACGAGTGACATCGAATCGTCTCATCCGGCTTTCATCTGCCTCTCATCCGTCGCTCGCAATATGCTGCGTTCGATGCGGAACGACCGGCTGCTCGTCGTGCTCGCGCTGGTCCTCGGCGCCGCGCTGATCGTGATCGCGATCGTCTACTTCGCGGAGCCGGCGGGCTCGCTGCCAAGCTTCTTCCCGGGACACCAGGCCGGTTCGTCCCACCACCACGCCAAGCACGGGATCGCCTCGCTGCTCGTCGGGCTCGCCGTCCTCGTCTTCGCCTGGTTCCGGACCGGGCCCAAGAAAACGGGGCCCAGGGACGCCGATTCGACGCGGACGCCGCCGCCCGCGTGATCCTCGCCGCTCTGATCTCGTACCCGAGGGCGATCATCCTCGGGCTCCTCCAGGGCTTCTCCGAGCTCTTCCCGATCTCGAGCCTCGGTCACGCGGTCATCCTGCCGCGGCTGCTCGGCTGGAACATCCACCAGAACGACAAGTACTTCCTCTCGTTCCTCGTCGCGACGCACCTCGCGACCGCCATCGTCCTCCTCGGCTTCTTCTGGCGCGACTGGGTGCGCATCGTCAAGGGCATCGGACGCTCCCTGCGGGACCGGGGCATCGATCCCGAGGACACCGACGCGAAGCTCGGCTGGCTGCTCGTCGTCGGCACGATCCCGGCCGGGATCCTCGGCCTCCTGCTGCAGGACAAGCTGCGCTCGGTGTTCGCGTCGGCCACCTCTGCAGCGGCGTTCCTGATTGCCAACGGCGTGCTGCTCGGTGTCGCCGAGCTGCTCCGCCGGCGCGCCCCGGTGACGGAGACCGACGACGACGCCCGCCTTGCCAAGCAGATCGGGTGGCCCCAGTCCTTTCTGGTTGGCGCGGCGCAGGCGATCGCGCTCATCCCCGGGTTCTCGCGATCCGGCGCGAGCATGGGAGGAGGACTGCTCGTCGGTCTCTCGAATCGCGACGCCGCCCGGTTCGCCTTTCTGCTCGCGACCCCGATCATCGGCGCGGCTGCCATCCTCAAGCTTCCGGAGCTCTTCGGCAGCGAGGGCAACGGCGTCCGCGGGCCGGCGCTTGCCGGCGCGCTCTGCGCGGCGGTGACCGCGTACCTCGCCGTCCGTTTCCTGATGCGCTACTTCGAGACGAGGACGCTCGTGCCGTTCGCCGTCTACTGCCTCGGCGCGGGCATCGCGACGACGATCTACTTCGCAGTCTCGTAGCCGACAGGCCTCGCGCACGGCAGCCCGTGCTCAGATCAGCCCGACCAGCAGGCGGATTGCAAGTGCCGCCATCGCCGCTGCGAGCAGCGCCTCGATCGTTCGTCCCGAGAGCCGCGTCGAGGCCCGTGCGCCGGCCTGTGCGCCGACGACCACGCCGAGCGACAGGGCTGCCGCGCGGCGCAGGCCGTTGCCATCGGCGAGGCTGCCGCTGGCCAGGTGGGTCAGCGTCGCCGAGCCGGCCATGATCGCGAGGACGAAGTGCGAGGTGGCGGTCGCGATGTGAGTCGGGAACCCGAGCGCGCGGACGAGCAGGGGCACGTGGAGGATCCCCCCGCCGATCCCGAGGAAGGTGGAGACGAAGCCCACGCCGGCGCTCAGGACGATGCCGCGCGCGAGCGGCACGTGGTAGACGTGGGTCGTCCCGAGCGCGTCCGTGAGGCGGCGCGGGCTCCCGATACGCTCCGATCTGGCTCCGGGACGGGAGTGAGCCGCGATCAGCCAGGCGGCGCCGAAGACGAGCACTGCGGCGGTTGCTGCATCGAAGACGCGGCGCCCCACATGTTCGACGGCGAGCGCGCCGCCGATCGAGCCGGGCAGCGTCGCCGCTCCGAAGAGGAGCCCGCTTCGAAAGTCGATCCTGCGCTGCCGTGCATAGGCGAGCGAGCCGGATGCCGCATTGAAGAAGACCGCGGCCAGGCTGATCGCCGTGATCGTCTTGGGCGTGTCGTGCGGATAGAGCAGCAGAAGGATCGGCGTGAGGATGAACCCGCCCCCGGCCCCGACGAGCGTCCCGAAGGCACCGACCCCAAGCCCGATCGCCGCAAGCACCACCGCGGCCTCCCAGCCCCACGTCATCGCCAGTCCGCCCCTGCGCCCGACCTGACGGGCGCGGTCACCGACGCGCGTGCCGAGCTGCCGACATCGTTGCGAGTCGGCGGACGATCTCGGTTGACCACCCGCACGCCTGAAAGATGTCGGAGAGGGGGCTCATGGGGGAGAACCGAAGGTGCTTCCCCATGCTTCCATCCCGAGCTCGCGACTGCGCCCGACATGGCGGGCGCAGTCAAGCAGGCGTGATCGGAGGAGTCGACCTCGGTGCGACCGGCCGGACGATTGCGGTCGGTCCAGGCTGCGCGGAAAAGATGTCGGAGAGGGGGCCCATGGGGGAGAACCGAAGGTGCTCCCCCATGATCCTAAACGGGATGCGACGCATCGGTGAGCTCGCGCAGCTCACCGGTGACGAGATAGTTGATCTGCTCGCCGATGTCGACCGCGTGGTCGCCGATGCGCTCGACGCAGCGGGAGACGACGAGCATCCGCAGGCCGTACTCGCGCTCCTCGGGCGAGTCGCCGAGCGAGAGCATGTCGGTGACCGCGTCGCGATTAGCCCGGTCGATCAGGTCGTCGAGCTCGTTGAGCGACTTTGCCTTCTCCACGTCGCGGTTCGCGAAGGCATCCAGGGCGACGCGGATCATCTGCTCGGCCCGCTGGCCCATGTCCTCGAGCGAGTTCAGGATCCGGTCGTCGTTGACGTCGAGCCCACCCATCAGCTTGGTCAGCTTCGCCACCGTGACGCAGTAGTCGGCCATGCGCTCGAGGTGGAGGTTGACGCGCAGCACGGCGAGCACCAGGCGCAGGTCGGTCGCCACGGGCGTCTGGCGCGCGAGAAGCGATTGCACGCCGGTCTCGATCGCGAGGTAGCGCTGGTCGATCTCGTCGTCGAAGCCGATCACCTCGTCGGCAAGCTCGTCGTCGCCGCGGGCGAGCGCGTTCAGCGCCGAGCGCAGCGCCCGGAGGACGAGGTCGCCCTCCGCCTGGAGCGAGGCCTCGAGCTTCTCGAGCTCTTCGTGGAAGGAGATCCGCATCGTGTTTCCTACCCGAACCGGCCGGTGACGTAGCCCTCCGTGCGCTCGTCGGCGGGTGAGGTGAAGATCTTCTCGGTCGAGTCGTACTCGACGAGGATGCCGTGGCGGCTCCCGTCCTCCTCGACGTGGAGGCTGAAGAACGCGGTCATCTCGGCTACGCGGGCGGCCTGCTGCATGTTGTGAGTGACGATCACGAGTGTGTAGTCCTTCTTGAGCTCGTGCATCAGGTCCTCGATTGCCTGAGTCGAGATCGGGTCGAGTGCCGACGCCGGCTCGTCGAGCAGGATCACGTCGGGCTGGACGGCGATGGCGCGCGCGATGCAGAGGCGCTGCTGCTGGCCGCCGGAGAGGCCGAGTGCCGAGCGCTTGAGGCGGCTCTTGACCTCGTCCCAGATCGCCGCCCCGCGGAGCGCCTGCTCGACCCGGTCGTCGAGGTTGTCCTTCATGCCGAGGATCCGGAGGCCGTAGGCGACGTTGTCGTAGATCGACTTCGGAAAGGGGTTCGGCCGCTGGAAGACCATGCCGATCCGGCGGCGCACTTCGATCGGGTCGACGTTCGCGCCGTAGACGTCGACACCGTGGTAGAGGAGCTTGCCGTCGACGCGCGCGCTCGGCACCAGGTCGTTCATCCGGTTCATGCAGCGCAGGAACGTCGACTTGCCGCAGCCGGACGGGCCGATCAGCGCTGTGATCGCGTTCTTGTAGATCTCGAGCGAGACGTCGTGCACCGCGAGTGCCTGCCCGTAGTGGACGGAGAGGTTCTCGACGTCGAACACGACCTTCTTGCTGACCGGCGTGTCGGGCGCGCGGTCGGCGACGCCGAGTGGCGCTAGACCGGGCGCTCTGACAGCAGGGGTATTTGGCGGCGATGGCTCCACAACGCTCACGGCGCAAGTCTCACGACGGCAGTTGGGCGCCTGGGTTCACGACGTGTGAACAGTAGGTGACGAAATGGTGACCGACCCTGGCGCTTCGTGCGGGTGCCCGAAACACTAGCGCCCGTGGAAGCGTCTGCCTCCGCCGTTACGCCCTCGGTCCTTCGCCGGACGCGGCACGTCGCCGACCGGATCGGCGACAACGGGCTCCGCATCCTGACCGGCCTCGCTGCGGCCCTCGCGCTCCTGCTCATAGCCGCGATCATCTACAAGGTGGTCGAGGGCGCCTGGCCGGCGATCAGGCAGTTCGGCCTCCCGTTCGTCTGGCATGGCGGGTGGAACCCCGTCCTTGGCCGGGAGGTCTACGGCGCGCGCAACTTCATCATCGGCACGCTCGAGACGGCTTTCGGCGCGATCCTGCTCTCTGCGCCGCTCTCGGTCGCGATCGCCTTGTTCCTCACCGAGCTCGCGCCCCCGGCGATCCGAGCGCCGATCGCCTCGATCGTCGAGATGCTTGCATCCGTGCCCAGCGTTGTCATCGGACTGTGGGGGATCCTCGTCCTCGGGCCCTTCATGCGCTCAGACATCGAGCCGTTCCTCCACGACTACTTCGGCTGGATCCCTCTCTTCGACGGCACCCCACAGCAAAGCGGCGTGCTCGTTGCGATCGTCGTTCTGACCATGATGACGATCCCGATCACCGCGTCGGTCTGCCGGGAGCTCTTCCTCGGAGTTCCGCGCGAGCTCAAGGAAGCCGCTGTCGGGCTCGGCGCGACACGCTGGGAGGTGGTACGAGACGTCATCGTCCACAGCGTGCGCGGCGGCGTCGTCGCCGGCGTGATTCTCGGGCTCGGTCGCGCGTTCGGCGAAGCGATCGCGGTCACCCAGGTGATCGGTAACAACCTTCAAGGGGCACACCTGTCCCTCTTCGGCACGGGCAACACGCTCGCGAGCCAGATCGCGTCCAGCTACCAGGGCGCGGGCTCGAACCTCGAGGTGGCATCCCTGGTCTATCTGGCGCTGATCCTCCTCGTGATCACATTCGTCACGAACGTCGTCGCCCAGCGGGTGGTGCACCGCTTCGAGCTCCAGCGGACAGGCGGCAAGTGAGCGCGTCTCCGACGCCGCCTGCCGTCTCGCTCCGCGCCACCGGACGGTCACGGAGGCGGATGCACGTCAGCCGCGCCGCCGAGGGCGGATCGATCCTCGCCGCGCTGATCGCGGTCGGGTTCCTCGCGATCCTCGTCGGATCCGTTCTCGTACGCGCCCGCCACGCGATCAACCTCGATTTCTTCCTGAAGGGCCCGGCGGTTTTCGGTGAGTCCGGCGGTGGGATCGCCCCGGCGCTCGTAGGCACCCTGATGCTCGTGCTTCTCGCGACGGCGATTGCGCTGCCGGTCGGCGTGTTGATCGCCCTCTACGTGAGCGAATTCGCGGCGCCTCGGATCGGAAGCCAGATCAAGCTCTGGCTCGACGTCCTGAACGGCTTCCCGTCGATCGTCATCGGCGTCTTCGTGTTCGCGCTGGCCGTCAAGACCAAGGTGCCGGTGCTCGGCATCGGTCATCACCAGAGCGTCTTCGCCGGCGGCTTCGCGCTGTCGATCCTGATGCTCCCGTTGGTGTCCCGGACGACGATGGAGGTGCTCGCGCTCGTCCCGAACCAGCTTCGGGAAGCGAGCTACGCGCTTGGCGTCTCGAAGTGGCGCACGGTTGTCAGCGTGATCCTCCCTACGGCAATCGGAGGAATCATCACCGGGGCCACCCTGGCCATCGCGCGCGCGGCGGGGGAGACGGCGCCGCTCCTCTTCACCTGCGCGATCTCCGGCCAGCTCGTGAACTGGAACCCGTCACTCTCGACCGCGTCGATCCCCGTGACGATCTTCCAGTACTCGGAGTCGCCGGACCCACAGTTGAACGCGCAAGCCTGGGCCGCCGCGTTCGTTCTGATCGCCGTGGTGCTCGTGACGAGCCTCGTCTCGCGAATCCTGCTCGAACGCTCGCGTCGCAAGCTCGCCGGCGCGGGTTGAACACCCACGCGAAAGTCGCTGTTCACCACGGTGTTACCCGATCGTCACGTGATCTCAGCCCAGCTTGGAGAACTCCGAGGCAGGGTGGAGTCGCACAGGGAAACCCCCGGACAAGGAGATTCACAGTGAATGCAAAGAAGACGAAGGGGCTTGCCCTTCTCGTCGCGTCGGTCGTAGCGCTGGCGGTTGTCGCCGGTGCGGGCGCGAAGCAGCAGTCGGCCAAGGATTACGTGATCACGGGCGCGGGGAGCACGTTCGTGGCGCCGCTCGTCTCCGTCTGGACACCGGCGCTCGGCACCGCGTTCGGCTACACGATCCAGTACAGCGCCGTCGGCTCGGGTGCCGGGATCTCGTCGATCAGCGCCCGAACGGTCGACTTCGGCGCCTCCGACGCGCCCCTCACCCCTGATCAGGCCACCGCGTGCAACGGCTGCGTCCAGATCCCGTGGGCCCTCGCCGGGACCGCTGTCGACTTCAACCTCCCTGGTCTCGTCGTCCCTAAGAACACGAACTTGCACCTGACGGGCGCTGTGATCGCGAAGATCTACATGGGTCAGATCACGAGCTGGAGTGACCCGGCGATCAAGGCGCTCAACCCCAAGGCGACCATTCCCAATCTGCCGATCACCGTCGCCCACCGTTCCGACAACTCGGGCACCACGTACAACTTCACCGACTACCTCTCGTCGGTGAGCCCGGCGTGGTCTTCGCAGGTCGGTCGCGGCATCGGCGTCAGCTGGCCGGTCGGTGTCGGCGCGAGCGGCAACTCGGGCGTCGCCGGCGTCGTCAAGAACACGCCAGGTGCGATCGGCTACAACGACACGGCCTACGCGCTCGCTAGCCACCTGCTCTTCGCGTCGATCCAGAACCAGGCCGGGAAGTTCATCAACCCGAGCATCCGCAACGTCGCGGCGGCGGGCGGGGCGATCACAAGCGTGCCCGCGAACAACGAGATGCACATCGTCAACCCGCCCAAGTCACTGCCTACGGCCTACCCGATCTCGACGTACACGTACATCATCGTGCCAACCCAGAGCTCGAAGGCAGCTCAGCTGCGCAAGATGGTGTTCTGGGCTTTGACCCAGGGCCAGAAGGCTCAATACACGGCGAAGCTCTGGTTCGTGCCGATCCCGAAGGTCGTCCTCGTGGCCTCCGAGAAGACGCTGAAGCAGATCCAGGGAACGTAAGCCCCGGTACGTCTACCCAGGTTCCCCGTCCAGGGGTATCCGCGAGGAGGGCGCCGTCAGGCGCCCTCCTCGTTTCTGTGGGGGCGCGTCCGATGACGCGTTCAGGTCGGGAAGGTGCAGCGAACCTGCAGGCCGCGGCCGCGGTCGCCGCTCGCGACGATGGTGCCGCCCGCGGCAGCGATCACATGCTTGACGATCGCGAGCCCGAGGCCGGTCCCGCGGGTCGCACGGGCGGCGTCGGCACGCCAGAAGCGCTCGAAGAGGCGCGGCAGCTCGCTCTCGTTGACTCCGATCCCGTCATCGGCCGCAAGGAGCGTCTTCGAGTCGTCGTCGCGGGCGACCGAGAGCGTGAACGTGGCGCCGTGGCCGGCGTAGCGGATCGCGTTCTCGGCCAGGTTCTCGGCGACGATCCTCAGCATCCGAGGGCGAAGCGGGAGGTCGACGTGCGGATCGCCCTCTGCCCGGATTGTCAGCCCGGCCCGGGCGGCGCTCGGGGCGAGCTCGTCGACGACCTGCTCCAGCACCGGCAGCGCGTTCGTGCTCCCGAGCGAGACGACCTCCATGCCGCTCTCGAGCTCCGAGAGGAACAGGATCTCGTCGATCAGGGCGCCGGCGTTGTGGACCTCGGCCCGGGCCTGGTCGAGGAGCGCCTGGATGTCGGCGCCGGGAAGGTCGGCGGAGTCGAGGAGCACGAGGATCCGGGCGAGCGGCGTCCGCAGCTCGTGCGAGACCGAGGCGGTGAAGCCGGTGCGGAGGGCGTCGAACGACGAGTCGTACGGTGCCGCCTCGGCGGAGGGGAGGCTCGTCGGAGGCACATCGCCGCTTTCGCCGCGCCGGCGCTCGTCCTCCCAGGCTCCGCGGTCGGTCACCAAATCGTCACCAATCCGAAACCGGCTCCGAACCGTGCATGGAACTATGGTAAGCGCGTGGGGAAGATCTTGATCGTCGAGGATGACAATGTCATCGCAGACGGCATGGCGCGTCACCTTTCCGCCGCGGGCCTCGACCCGGTGGTCGTCGGCAGGGGCGAGCTCGGGCTGGCCCGGCTGCGGTTCGAGAACCCGGACGTGTGCGTCCTCGACCTGATGCTTCCCGAGCTCGACGGCTGGAAGCTGATCGAGACGGCGCGCTCCGAGGGGATCGGCACCCCGATCGTCGTCGTCTCGGCCCGCGGCACGGAGCACGACCGGGTGCACGCGCTCGAGATCGGCGCGGACGACTACCTCGTGAAGCCGTTCTCGATGCGGGAGCTCGTCGCACGCGTGAGCGCGGCTGCACGCCGCGGCGTCCGGCCCGCCGAGGAGCGCCGTGGCGATGCAATCGAGATCGAGGAGCTCCGGATCGACCCGCGCGAGGTGCAGGCCTTCGTCGACGGCGCGAGCGCGGGACTCACTCCGACCGAGTTCAAGCTGCTCTACACCCTCGCGCTCGACCGGGGCCGGGTCGTGACCCGCGACGAGCTGCTGCAAAAGGTGTGGGGCCGGCGCGAGACCCACCGCGACCGCACCGTCGACGTCTTCGTCCGCCGCCTGCGGCAGAAGATCGACCGGGTGGCGCCTCGCCACTCGTTCATCCACACGCGCTTCGGCGTGGGCTACAAGCTCGAGCCCGAGCCGAAGTAGCTCGTCTCGTTGCGGCTGCTCGTAGAGAGGCCGTAGAAACCCACCGCAAGACAGCGGGTTAAAGCCGCTGTCACCCGGCGCCGGCATCCCTATCGTTGATTTGCGATCGACGATAGGAGGAGGCTCGCCATGAACTGCTTCGAGTGCGCGATGGCCAACGACGTCGTCCAGGCCGTCGGCCTGTGCCGACACTGCGGCGTCGGTCTGTGCATCGACCACCTGATCGAGGCGCGGGACTTCCGTGTCGGCGGCACGAACTTTGGCTGCGCGCACACGTTGCCGAGTACGAGCCCGTTGCGGGGAATGCCCGCCGGGATCGCTGCGTCGGCCCGCCACCACACCGCGCGAGCGCTATGACGACCCTCGCCCCAAGCTCCCAGGTCGTCGAGCGGGAAGTTGCAGCGCTCGCGAAGGCACTCGGGCACCCGGCTCGAGTGCGGATCATGCGGCTGCTGCTCGCCCACGATGCCTGCTACTGCGGCCAGTTGGTCGAGGGGCTCTCGCTCGCCCAGGCGACGGTATCTCAGCACCTGAAGGTGCTCAGGGAGGCGGGGTTGATCGTCGGCGAGATCGAGGGGCTGCGCACCAGCTACTGCGCCAACCGCGATCGGCTCTCCGAGTTGCAGGAGCTGGTCGGCGGGCTGATCGCAGGAGCGGTCGAGGTCGACACCAGTGGCTGCTGCTGAAACCGTCCGTCGTCGGTCGCCGAACACCGAGCCAGACAAGGCGGCGGTGCTGACGAAGCTCTCGACTCTCGATCGCTTCCTGCCCGTCTGGATCGCAGCCGCGATGGGAGCTGGGCTCGCTCTCGGCACGGTTGTACCGAGCCTGAACGACTGGCTCGCGAGGCTGCAGATCGGAACGGTCTCTCTGCCGATCGCCTTCGGGTTGCTGCTGATGATGTACCCGGTGCTCGCGAAGGTGCGCTACGAGGACCTCGGCCGCAAACAGCATGATGACGTCTCGAACCGGCTGTTCTTCGGCGTCTCCCTGTTTCTCTCGTGGGTGGTCGGGCCGCTCTTCATGTTCACCCTGGCGTGGTTGTTGCTGCCCGACCAGCCCGCGTATCGCACCGGTGTGATCATCGTTGGGCTCGCTCGCTGTATCGCGATGGTGTTGATCTGGAACGACCTCGCCAATGGCGATCGCGAGCGCGCCGCGTTGCTGGTCGTCTTCAACGCGCTCTTCCAGGTCGCCGCCTTCTCGTTTCTGGGCTACTTCTACTTGAGCGTGCTGCCGGGCTGGCTCGGTCTCCATACGCAGGGCTTCCAGCCGGGTATCTGGGAGATCGCCCGCACCGTTCTGATCTTTCTCGGCATCCCGCTGTCAGCTGGGTTCCTTACTCGCCGCATCGGTCTCAAGCACAAAGGCCGCGACTGGTACGAGAAGAGGCTCATGCCGAGGCTCAGTCCAGTGACGCTCTACGGCCTCCTGTTCACGATCGTGCTCCTGTTCGCGATCCAGGGCAGCAAGATCACCGCGCAACCGCTCGACGTCGCACGCATCGCGCTACCGCTGCTCGCCTACTTCGCCGTCATGTGGACTGCAGGATTCGCGATCGGGAGGCTGATCCGGCTTCCGTATGCGCAGACGGCCAGTCTCGCCTTCACCGTAGCCTCGAACGACTTCGAGCTTGCGATCGCCGTTGCTGTCGGCGTCTTCGGCGCTACGTCCGGGCAGGCGCTCGCCGGAGTTGTCGGGCCGCTGATCGAGGTACCCGTGCTCGTCTCGCTGGTTTACGTCGCACTCTGGGCGCGGAGGTTCTGGAGTAGTGATGATGTGCGCGTCCGGCGTCTGGTGGGCACGGCTTCGTGAGTCCCCGGTAGTCGATGGGGAGCGGCGGCCGGATCGAAGCGCGCGACCAGGTGCTGGCGGCGTGTGCCGCGTGGAGACGAGTAACCCGTCTCCCTATAGTCAGCGCATGTCTCCGAGAGATCGCCACGAGCCCGTCCGCCTGACGCGCATCTACACCCGCGGCGGTGACGGTGGCGAGACCTCCCTGGGCGACGGCTCACGCGTTTCCAAGCTCGATCCGCTCGTCGGAGCCTACGGCGAGGTGGACGAGCTCAACTCCCTGCTCGGCTGGGCCCAGGTCGAAGCGGGCCTGCCCGGCCTGGCCCGGATCCAGAACGAGCTCTTCGACCTCGGAGCCGACCTCTCCGTCCCGTTCGCGGAGGCCGACGGGAAGCTCCGGATCGACCAGGCGTCGATCGACCGGCTCGAGGCAGACTGCGATGTTGCGAACGCGCCACTCGAGGAGCTTCGGAGCTTCGTCCTGCCGGGCGGCACGGAGGCTGCCGCGAGGCTCCATGTCGCCCGCGCCGTCTGCCGCCGGGCCGAGCGCGAGGTGCTCGCGGCAGCGCGCGAGCGGCCCGTGAACCCGCTCGCGGCGATCTACCTGAACCGCCTTTCCGACCTCCTCTTCGTTCTCGCCCGCGCCGCGAACGCGGGCGGCGCCGAGCCGCTCTGGCGCCCCGGCGGCGAGCGCTGAGCCCCGCCCGTCGGCAGCGCGGCTGCCGGATCACGTGACTGCGGTCGCGGCGGCTTCTACGATGCGGCGATGAGCGGACCGATCAGGGTCGTGATCGCGAAGGTCGGCCTCGACGGGCACGACCGCGGGGCCAAGGTGATCGCACGGGCCCTTCGCGACGCCGGCATGGAGGTGATCTACACCGGGCTCCATCAGCTGCCGGAGGAGATCGTCGAGACGGCGATCCAGGAGGACGCCGATGCGGTCGGCATCTCGATCCTCTCCGGCGCGCACATGACGCTCGTGCCTCGGGTCGTCGGCCTCCTGAATGAACGGGGTGCCGGTGACGTCCTCGTCCTCGTCGGCGGGACGATCCCGGGCGAGGACGGCGAGGCGCTCCGGAAGCAGGGAGTGGCGGCGGTCTTCACGCCCGGCACGGCAACGAGCGAGATCGTCGACTTCCTGCGCGAGAGGGCCCGCTGAGGCTAAGAAGCTCTAACAGAGTGACCTCGCGCTGACTGGGCGTGATGGGTGCGTGCGCTGATAGGACGCAGGGAGCCCCAATATCCTCTGTGATATTGAGGCGACCGAGGACGACGCAGAGTGCGTGCCCAGCGCGTCCAGGCGGCCCGTGCTCATTGTGAAAGAGGCTCCTAGCTAGATGCCTTGACCACGGCGAGCCGGGCTCGGCGACGTAGAGTGCAGCCCCGGTGAAGATCGCGGTCTGTGTGAAGGCGGTGCCGGATGCGGCCCATGGGAGGCGGCTCGATCAGGCGAGCGGCCGGCTCGACCGCGGCGGCGACCTCGCACTCTCGGATTTCGACCTCCATCCGGTTGAGGAGGCTCTCCGCCTGCGGGACGCCGCCGGAGAGGGGGAGGTCGTCGTGATCTCGATGGGCCCGCCGCAGGCAGCCGACGCCGTGCGCAAGACGCTCGCGATGGGCGCCGACCGCTCCGTGCTCGTCACCGACGAGAGCCTTGCGGGCGCCGATCTCCTCACGACCGCGCACGCTCTTGCGGGAGCGCTCGAGCGGGAAGGAGCCGACCTCGTCCTCTTCGGGCAGCAATCGGCCGACGGAGACGGTGCATGCCTCTGGGCGGCGGTGGCCGAGCTCGTTCGCCGGCCCGTGATCTCGCAGGTCGCCGAGCTCGTGGTGGAAGGCGGCAGCGTCACCGGCAGGCGGCAGACCGAGCACGGCTACGAGCGGATCCGCGCCCCGCTGCCGGCGGTGGTCGCGGTCTCGGACGCGATCAACGAGCCGCGCTACCCGTCGTTGAAGGGGATCATGAGCGCGAAGAGCAAGCCGCAGGAGACGCTCTCGGCGGCGGACGTCGGCGGCGTCACCCCCGCGGGCACGGAGGTGCTGGGGATCGGAGCGCCGCCCGCCAGAGGCGAGCGGCGGCGGATCGACGGCGATGCGGATTCTCCTGCTGCCATCCTCGAGTTCCTCGTCGAGAAGAGGCTCCTTTGAGCACGCTCGTCTTCCTGGAGCATCACGAGGGCGCGCTCTCGAAGGCCTCGCTGGCCGTCCTTGCGAAGGCTGCGTCCCTCGGCGGCGAGGTCGCCGGCATCGTCGCGGGATCGGGCGTGCGGGAGCTCGCGGGCGAGGCAGCTCGGTTCGGAGCGGCGGCGGTACTCGTCGCGGACGACCCGCGGCTCGCCGCGCCGCTTCCCCAGCCGCGTGTCGATGTGATCGAGACGGCCGTCCGTACCGGGGGCTTCGACACGATCCTGTTCGCGCAGTCGGTGCTCGCCGCAGACATCGCCGCGGCACTGGCGGTCCGGCTCGGCGCGGGCGCAAACTGGGATCTCTCCGACCTCTCGCTCGTCGACGGGAGGCTCGTCGGCTCGCGTCCCGCGCTCGGCGACTCGGTGCAGGTGGACGCCGGGTGGACCTCGCCCTTGAAGATCGGGACGTTCCGCGGCGGTGCCTTCGACCCCGTCGAGAGCGGTGGCACCGCGGAGCTCCGAGATGTCGAGGTCTCGCTCGGGGAGCACTCCCTGCTTGCCGAGCTCGTGGAGGCTGCCGTCGACGAGAGCAGCGGGCCCTCGATCGAGGATGCCGAGATCGTCGTCGCCGGCGGCCGCGGGCTCGGCGCGCCGGAGGCCTTCGAGCTCGTCGAGAGCCTCGCCGACGCCCTGGGCGGCGCCGTCGGTGCGACCCGAGCCGTGGTCGACGCCGGCTGGTACCCGTACTCGGCCCAGGTCGGCCAGACCGGCCGAACCGTCTCACCGAAGCTCTACGTCGCCGTCGGGATCTCCGGCGCGATCCAGCACAAGGTCGGGATGCAGGGCTCGGGCACGATCGTCGCGATCAACAAGGATCAGCACGCGCCGATCTTCGACTTCGCCGACCTCGGCGTGGTCGGCGATCTCCACGAGATCGTGCCGAAGCTCGCCGAGCTCGTCAGGCAGCACAGGAACGCGTGAGGCCCGCCGATTTTCCGCCGCCGTGGAGCGAGGCGGAGGCGTTCGCCGAGCCGTCGGACTCCGATCCGATCGAGGTCGGCGTTCTCGTCGTCGGCGGCGGCCCGGCCGGCCTCGCCGCCGCGATCCGCCTCGGCCGGCTGGTCGCCGAAGATCCCGAGGCCGCTGCGCGCCTGGGAGACGTGCCGGTTGCAGTCCTCGAGAAGGGAAAGGCGCCCGGCTCCCACCTGCTCTCGGGCGCGGTGATCGACCCGGCGCCCCTCAACCGGCTGCTCGAAGGGCTGCGAAGCCCGGCCGATGTGCCCTCGTTCGGGCCCGTGCCGGGCGAGTCGGTGCTCTACCTGACACCGAAGCGCGCGCTCCGCTTGCCGATCCCGCCGACGATGCGAAACCACGGCAACATGATCGTCTCGGTCTCGCGACTCGGGCGCTGGCTCGGCGAGCTCGCCGAGGAGCTCGGCGTGGCGGTCCTGCCCGAGACCTCCGGGGCCAAGCTCCTAGTGGAGGGCGGCCGCGTCGTGGGTGTGCGCACGGGCGACAAGGGGCGCGGGCGAGACGGGGAAGAGCTCCGCAACTTCGAGCCGGGCTCCGACATCCGGGCCCGGGTCACGATCCTCGCGGAAGGCACCCAGGGCCATCTGACCGGTGCGGCGCTCGAGCGCTTCGGGCTCGCAGGCCCGAACCCCCAGACCTGGGCGCTCGGGGTCAAGGAGGTCTGGAAGGTGGCGCGCCCGCTCGACCGGGTGATCCACACGATGGGCTGGCCTCTGCGCGCCTCGGCTCGCTACCGGGAGTTCGGCGGCTCGTTCGTCTATCCGATGGGCGCCGACATGGTCACGATCGGCCTCGTCGTCGGCCTCGACTACCGGGACACGTCGCTCTCGGTGCACGACCTGCTCCAGGAGCTGAAGACGCACCCGTCGGTCCGCCCGATCCTGGCCGGTGGCGAGCGGATCGCCTGGGGTGCGAAGACGATCCCCGAGGGCGGCTTCGTCGCGCTGCCGGAACGCTTCCACGCGCCCGGGCTGCTGCTCGCCGGCGACGGCGTCGGGCTCGTCAACGTGCCCGCGTTGAAGGGGATCCAGTACGCCGTCGAGTCGGGCCGGCTCGCGGCCGAGGCCGCGTGGCGCTCGCTCGTCGCCGAAGAGCCCGATGAGGCGCTCGAGAGCTACGACCGCTCCCTCCGCGACGCGCCTCTCTGGCGCGACCTGCGCGAGGTTCGAAACATGCGTCAGGCCTTCGGCGCCGGCTTCTGGCGGGGCGGCGCGCTCGCAGGGATCGCAACGATCACGAAGGGGCGGCTTCCCGCTGGGAATCGCCCGACCGAGCGCGACGCGGAGCAGCAGCTCTTCACGACCGATCGCGACCGCTCCTATCCCGTCGCCGACGGGAGCCTGACGTTCGACAAGCTCTCCTCGGTGTTTCTCTCCGGGAACCGCACGCGCGACGACCAGCCGAGCCACATCCGCGTCGAGGAGCTCGTCCCCGCCGAGCTCGGCGAGCTCTGGGCCCGCATGTGCCCCGCACAGGTCTACGAGACGGAGCCTGCTTCCGGCGGCATGGTCCGGGTGAAGGTCACCCCCTCGAACTGCGTCCAGTGCGGCGCGATCACCGCCAAGGGCGGGCGCCTCACGCCTCCCGAGGGCGGCTCGGGGCCCGAGTACTCCCTGACATGAGAGGCACGGTGACGTGATCACCTCGGTCGACAACGCCCGCGTCAAGGAGGTGCTGAGACTCAGGAAGAGCCGGGAACGGCGGCGCTCGGGCCTCTTCGTCGCCGAGGGCCCGCGCGAGGTCGGCCGGGCGCGCGAGGCTGGACTGCGGCTCGTCGAGACCTACTACGCGCCGGAGCTGCTCGAATGGGACGAGGGCGAGGCTGTGAGCCCGCGCGTGCTCGCGAAGATGGCCTATCGCTCCGAGCCGGAGGGCGTGCTCGCCGTCGTCGAGGCCCCGGAGCGTGCCCTGCCGCACGGGGGCCGGCTCTACCTCGTCGCCGCCGGCATCGAGAAGCCGGGGAACCTCGGTGCGATGGCGCGCTCCGCTGCCGCCGCCGGTGCCGACGCGCTCGTCGTCGCCGAAGGGCCCGCCGACGTCTGGAACCCGAACGCGATCCGCGCCTCGACCGGAGCCGTCTTCACCCTCCCGGTCGTCGAGGCGACGCTCGAGGATGTCCGAGCGCTCGGCGTCTCGATCGTCGCCGCCGTCGTGGGCGCGCCGAGCATCTACACCGAGGCCGATCTCGCCTCGCCGGCGGCGCTCGTCGTCGGAGCGGAAGCCGACGGCCTGGGCGCCGACTGGCTCGAGGCGGCCACGGTGCACGTCGGGATCCCGGTCGCAGCCGGCACCGGGATCGACAGCCTCAACACGGCCACGGCCGCGGCGATCCTGCTCTTCGAGGCGGTGCGCCAGCGTGGCTAGAACCTCGAGCACGGCGCCCAACCGCGACGACGTCCTCCGCGCCCGGCCGATCGTCGAGCAGCACCTGCTGCGGACGCCGATGCTCTCGTCGCGCACGCTCGGGGCGAGGCTCAAGTGCGAGCTCTTCCAGAAGACCGGCTCGTTCAAGACGCGAGGGGCGATCCACAAGCTCTCCACGCTCACCACCGAGGAGAAGGCCCGCGGTGTGATCACGATCTCGGCCGGGAACCATGCCCAGGCGACCGCCTATGCCGCCGCGGTCTTCGGCGTCGATGCGCTCGTCGTCATGTGGCGGGGAGCATCCGAGCAGAAGATCGAGGCAACGCGCGGCTACGGGGCCGTGGTCGACCTCGAGGCGGGCAGCCCGGGTGAGGCCTTCGACCGGCTGCACACGCTGATCGAGCAGACCGGCCGGACGCTCGTCCATCCGTTCGACGACCCGGTGGTCGTCGCCGGGGCGGGCACGGTCGGTCTCGAGGTCGAGGAGGACGCGCCGGACGCGGACGCCGTCATCGTCGCGGTCGGAGGAGGCGGGCTCGTCTCGGGAGTGGTGGCGGCGCTCGGCACGGACGGCCCGATGCGGGTGATCGCGGTCGAGCCGGAGACGAGCCAGGCGCTCCATGCGGGAATCGCGGCCGGTGAGCCCGTCCCCGTGGAGCCGCGTTCGATCGCCGATGGGTTGAACGCGCCCTTTGCCGGACGGCTCGGGATCGAGGCGTGCCGGTCGATCGAGCGGGTGCTCGTCACCGAGGACGAGATCAAGGTGGCGTTCCGCCTTCTCTACAGCCGCGCCAAGCTGGCGTGCGAGCCGGCGGCCGCGGCGGCCGCGGCGGCGCTCATCTCCGGCAAGGTCGAGGCAGAGCGGCCCGTGATCGTTGTCAGCGGGGGCAACGTCGCCGCCCAAACTGCCTCTGATATCCTGGTCTTGCGATGAAAGCCGATATCCATCCCGAGTACGTCTTCGCGACGGTTCACTGTTCCTGTGGGAACTCGTTCGTGACCCGTTCGACCTCGCCGGAGCTCAATGTCGAGATCTGCGCCCAGTGCCACCCGTTCTACACGGGCAAGCAGAAGCTCGTCGACACCGGCGGGCGTGTCGAGCGCTTCCAGCGGCGGCTCGAGAAGGCCGGCCAGCCCGCATCCGGCTCCAGCCGGTAAGTCCGGCGGCGCAGGGGTAGTTCCGGTGTCGCAGGCAATCGGCGGTCAGGCCGTCCTCGAGGGCGTCATGATGCGTGGACCCCGCAACTGGGCGGTCGCGGTACGAAAGCCGGACGGCGAGATCGCCGAGGTCGGCTGCCCGATCAGCTCGCCGATGGCGCGCCACTGGGTGCTGCGCCTTCCGATCGTCCGCGGCGTGATCGCGCTCGGCGAGTCGCTTGCGATCGGGTTTCGCGCCCTTTCGGTCTCCACGAACTACGCCTTTCCGCCGGTCGAAGGCGCGCCCGAGAAGGAGGGCGACGGCTCCGAGCTCAGCCAGTGGGCGATCGCGATGTCGTTCGTCGTCGCGATCGGCTTCGCCGTCGGCCTGTTCAAGATCACCCCGGGGCTCCTGGCCGACCTGCTGCCGCTCGACGGCACCTGGTTCGTCGTCGTCGAGGGGGCGATCAGGATCACGATCTTCGTCGGCTACCTTGCGCTCCTCGGCCTCGTCCCGTCGCTGAGGCGCGTGTTCGAGTACCACGCCGCCGAGCACAAGGCGATCAACGCCTACGAGGCCGGCGAGGAGCTCACGCCGGAGATCGCCCAGCGCTACTCGCTCATCCATCCGCGCTGCGGCACGTCGTTCCTCTTCTGGGTCGTCGTCCTGAGCGCGTTCGTCTACGCGCCGTTCGGGCGGCTTCCCTGGTACTGGATCATCGTTACCCGCGCAACGTTCCTGCTGCCGATCGCCGGCGTCGCGTACGAGCTCATCCGCTACGCCGGCAGGCACGCCGACAACCGGATCCTGATGACGCTGCTCGCGCCCGGCCTGTGGCTCCAGCGGCTGACGACGCGTGAGCCGTCGCTCGATCAGCTCGAGGTGTCGATTCGCGCGCTGCGCGAGGTGCTCGACTACGAAGGCCGGCTGACGCCGGCCGATCGACGCGTGGAGGTGATGGCCTGATGGCGGTGACAAGGACTGCAAGCGTCGTCTGGGAGGGGGGACTCCTCGACGGAGGCGGCACGATCGTCTCGAGCGGTAGCGGCGCGCTGCCGCAGCTCCCCGTCAGCTGGAGCGCCCGCGCCGAAGACTCGGATGGCAAGACAAGCCCCGAGGAGCTGATCGCGGCGGCTCATGCAACCTGCTTCTCGATGGCGCTCTCGTTCGGGCTTGCGAACGGCGGGACTCCTCCATCTCGACTCGAGGTCTCGGCGACCGTCGGCTTCCAGCCGGGCGAGGGGATCACCGGGAGCGTCCTCCACGTGAGCGGTGAGGTGCCGGGGCTAGACGCGGACGGCTTCCGCGCCGCCGCCGAGGACGCGAAGGCGAACTGCCCGGTCTCGAAAGCGCTCGCCGTGCCGATCTCGCTCGAGATCGGGTAGGCCCGTAACCCGGGCGCCCGACTAGGCTGGTCCGCGGCCATGGCCGCGCTCGATTCACTCGTCGAGGAGCTCGAACGCTCCTATCAGGATGCGCAGGATCGCATGTCGGACCCTGCGGTCTACAACGACCGCCGCGAAGCGGAGGAGGTCGGCCGCCGACTGAAGAAGCTCGAGGGGCCCTACAAGCTCTCGCAGTCCTGGCGGCAGGCGCTGGCCGATCTCGCGGCTGCCCGGAGCGATCCCGAGCTCGCCGAGATGACGAGCGACTACGAGACGGAGGTCGCCCGGCTCGAGGACGAGCTCAAGCTGTCGCTCGTCGAGAGCGATCCAGCCGACGACAAGGACGTGATCGTCGAGATCCGGCAAGGCGTCGGCGGCGACGAGGCGGCGCTGTGGGCCGCCGACCTCGCCCGAATGCTCGAGCGGTACTCGGAGCGGCGCGGCTTCCGGTGGGAGGAGCTCGAGGTGAGCCCGAGCGAGGGCGGTGGGATCAAGGAAGGCGTCTTCGCGATCAAGGGGCAGGGCGCCTACTCGGTCTACAAGTACGAGGGCGGGACCCACCGGGTCCAGCGGGTGCCGGACACGGAGTCCCAGGGCCGGATCCACACCTCCACCGCCACCGTGGCGGTCATGCCCGAGGCCGAGGACGTCGACGTCGACGTCGACGAGAAGGACCTCCAGATCGACGTGTATCGCTCGTCGGGCCCGGGTGGCCAGTCGGTCAACACGACCGACTCCGCCGTGCGGATCACCCACGTCCCGACCGGCATCGTCGTCGCGATGCAGGACGAGCGCTCCCAGCTGCAGAATCGGGCGAAGGCGATGCGGGTGCTGCGGGCGCGCCTCTACGAGGCCGAGCGCTCGCGCCAGCAGGCCGAGCAGGCGGCCGCGCGCAAGGCGCAGGTCGGGACGGGGGAGCGCGCCGAGAAGATCCGCACCTACAACTTCCCGCAGGACCGGGTCACCGACCACCGGGTGGGCGTGAGCGGCCGCCTGCAGGATGTCTTGACGGGCGACCTCGACGTCTTCACGGAGGCACTCACCGCCGACTCGCAGCGGCGCGCCCTCGAAGGCGAGGGCGGGTGAACCTCGGCGAGGTCCTCGCCGCGACCACCGACTATCTCGCCCGCAAGGGAATCGACACACCGCGACTCGACGCGGAGCTCCTGCTCGCCCGCTCGTTCGAGCTCACGCGGCTCGAGCTCTACACGAGCTTCGACAAGCCGCTCACAGAGGCGGAGCTCGCCGCCGCACGGTCGCTCGTCGAGCGCCGCGGCCGGCGCGAGCCTCTCGCCTACGTGCTCGGCGACTGGGGGTTTCGACGCCTGACGCTCGCGACCGACGCGCGCGCGCTCGTGCCGAGGCCCGAGACGGAGATCGTCGTCGGTCGTGCGCTCGCCGCGATCGCCGGCCTCGAGACGCCCCGCGTGGTCGACGTCGGCACCGGCACCGGCGCGATCGCCCTCGCGCTCCTCGACGAGCACCCCGGGGCGGTCGTGACCGCGGTCGACGTCTCGCCCGAGGCGCTCGCGCTCGCAGGCGAGAACGCCGCCCGGCTCGGCCTCGAGCTGGAGCTGGTCGAAACCGATCTGCTCTCCGGGTTGGAAGGCCCGTTCGAGCTCGTCGTCTCGAACCCGCCGTACGTCGGGGCCGGCGAGATCGAGAGCCTCGAGCCCGAGGTTCGCGACTGGGAGCCGCGCCTTGCTCTGGTCGGCGAGCGCACGGCCGAGCTCGCCGCGGCTGCGAGGGATGTGCTCGCTCCGGGTGGCGCTCTCGTCCTCGAGTGCCACGAGCTCCGTGCCGGCGAGCTCGCCGCAGGCCTGCGCGAGCTCGGGTACGAGGCGGTTGCGATCACGAGCGATCTCGCCGGGAAGGAGCGGGTGGTGGAGGGGAGATGGACGCAAACGCCCTAGCGGTCGAGAGCGCCATCGCAGCGATCCGGGCCGGCCTCCCTGTCCTGCTTCCGGCCGACGGCGTCTACGGGCTGTGCGCGACCGCGTTCGAGGAAGGTGCGACCCGTCGCCTCTACGAGCTGAAAGGACGCGGGGCCGGGCAGCCGACGGCGGTGATCGCGGCGAGCGTCGCCGTGCTCTTCGAGACGTTCCCGGAGCTCGACGAGCGCGCCCGCCTGATCGCCGGCACGCTTCTCCCGGGGCCGTACACGCTCGTTCTCCGGAACCCGGGCCGGAGGCTCCCCTGGCTCAACGGTGCGCGACCCGACACGATCGGCGTTCGAGTCGCCGTGGTGCCGGAGATCACACAGCAGGTGCTCGAGGAGGTGGCGATGGTGGTCGCGACAAGTGCCAACGATCCCGGCGAGCCGTCTGCGGCAACGCTCGCCGCCGTGCCGGCACGGATTCGCGCCGGCTGCGGCGCCGAGATCGATGCGGGTCTCCTCTCGGGCCTCGCCTCGACGGTGATCGACTTCACCGGCGCCGAGCCGGCGGTGCTCCGGGAAGGAGCGGGTTCCGCCGTAGAGGCCCTGGCGCGCGTGCAGCGCGCGCTCTCACGTTGAGCCGGGCGGCTCGTGGCGTGCAACACGAGGATGCTTCGGGGTAGACGCGGGGCACCGAGGCGGTTCCCGCCAGGGTTGGGACTACGATGCCCAGGGGCTGTCGAGACAAGGAGCTGAGATGGCGATTGCGGAGGAGACCTTCGAGCAGCTACGCACGGCGGGACTGGCGGAGGTGGATCCCGAGATCGCCGACACGCTCCGGCGCGAGCTCGAGCGCCAGCGCGGCCAGATCGAGCTGATCGCGTCCGAGAACTTCACCTGGCCGGCGGTGCTCGAGGCGATCGGCTCGACCCCGACCAACAAGTACGCGGAGGGGTATCCGGGCAAGCGCTACTACGGCGGCTGCGAGGTCGTCGACGAGATCGAGGAGCTCGCGCGCGAGCGCGCGAAGGCGCTCTTCGGCGCCGAGCACGCCAACGTCCAGCCGCACGCGGGCGCTCAGGCGAACATGGCCGTCTACTTCGCCGTCCTCTCCCACGGCGACCGCGTCCTCGGGCTCTCGCTCGACCACGGCGGTCATCTCACACACGGCCTGAAGGTCAACTTCTCCGGGAAGCTGTACGAGTTCCACCACTACGGCGTCTCGCGCGAGACGATGACCGTCGACTACGACGACGTGCTCGCGAAGGCGAAGGAGGTGCGCCCCAAGCTGATCGTCTGCGGCGGCTCCGCCTACCCCCGCACCGTCGATGCCGCCAGGTTCCGGGAGATCGCGGACGAGGTGGGAGCGCTGCTCATGACCGACATGGCGCACTTCGCGGGACTCGTCGCGGCCGGCCTCCATCCGAGCCCCGTGCCGCACTCCCACTTCGTCACGTCGACCACGCACAAGACACTGGCCGGGCCGCGCGCCGGGTTCGTCCTCTGCACCGAGGAATACGCCCAGGCGCTCGACCGCGCCAACTTCCCCGGCATGCAGGGCGGGCCGCTGATGCACACGATCGCGGCCAAGGCGACGTGCTTCAAGGCGGCGGGCACCGAGGCGTTCCGCGACTACCAGCGGCAGGTGCGGGTGAACGCCGACACGCTCGCGGAAGGACTGATGAGCGGCGGCTTCGACGTGCTCACCGGCGGCACCGACACCCACCTCGTCCAGCTCGACCTCCGCGCGACCGAGTGGACAGGCCTCGCAGCCCAGGACCGGCTGCACGAATGCCGGCTGACCGTGAACAGGAACACGGTGCCGTTCGACGAGCGTCCGCCCATGGTCGCCTCGGGCGTGCGCATCGGCACCCCGGCCGCGACCATGCGCGGCTTCGACGGCGACGACTTCGCCGAGGTCGCATCGATCATCGTCGGAGCCCTCCAGGACGACGCCGACGTCGACGCCCTTGCCGCCCGCTCCTCGGCCCTGTGCGACCGGCGTCCGCTCTACCCGGGCTTTCGTGGTTACACGACGTACGCGACGTGACCACGACGGAGGTCACCCATCCCCTCGTCAAGCACAAGCTGGGGCTCCTGCGCGACGTCCACACCGACACGGAGATGTTCCGGCGGCTCGTCAACGAGCTGACGCTGCTCCTGACCTACGAGGCGACCAAGGACATGAGCCTCGAGGAGGTCGAGGTGGAGACCCCGCTCGAGCGGACACTCGCGCACCGGATCCCCGGCAAGAAGGTCGCCGTCTGTCCGATCCTCCGCGCCGGGATGGGGATGCTCGACGGCGTCCTCTCCCTCGTGCCGGTCGCGCGCGTCGGCTTCATCGGGCTCTACCGCAACGAGGAGACGCTCGAGCCCGTCGAGTACTTCGTGAAGCTCCCTGCGGACATCGCCGACCGCGACGTCCTGCTGCTCGACCCGATGCTCGCGACCGGGAACTCGACCGTCGCCGCGGTGGACATCCTCAAGCGGGCCGGGGCCACGCACATCTCGCTCATCGCGCTGATCGCCGCGCCCGAAGGGATCGCGCGCATCGCCGAGGCGCACCCCGACGTTCGCGTCTTCGTGGCCTCGATCGACTCCCACCTGAACGAGAAGGGCTACATCGTCCCCGGTCTCGGCGACGCGGGAGATCGCCTCTACGGCACGAAGTAGCGGCTGTTTCCCCGACCGCTGTGGACGGAGGATCTAAACGATGGTGCGGGGAAACAGCTCGAATTTGGGAATTGCATCTGAAATGCCCGCCGCGCAGGACGCAGGCACACTGCGGAGAAAGGCAATTCGAAAGCAAAATCTCATGATCGAGCTACTTCTGCCGCACCACGGACTCGACCTCTCCATGACCCGTTCGAGGGGGAAGTAGCGTGGTGTGGGGCGAGCTCAGCCATCACCTGCAGGTCGTCTGGGGCGCCCTGATCGCCCTCGCGATCGTCGTGCTCCTCACGCCCGCAGTGGGCGGCATGGCGCGGCTGCTCGGGGCCGTCGACCGGAGCGAGAACGGTCGCCGGCCGACGCCTTCCGGTGTCCCGCGGCTCGGAGGCCTCGCACTCTTCCTCGGCATCTTCGTACCCGCCCTCGCCTTCCTGCACCTGACCGCGCAGATGCGGGGGATCCTGCTCGGCGCGGCGGTGGCGACGACCGTCGGCGCCGTCGACGACTTCCGCGGGCTCCGCTGGTGGGAGAAGCTCGCCGGCCAGGTCGTCGCGGCCGGGATCCCCGCCGAGGCCGGGATCTGGGTGCACAGGTTCACCTTCCCGCTCGTGGGCGTGCAGGCGCTGCCGAAGGGCGTCGGGATGACGCTGACGGTGCTCGGGATCGTGGCCGTCATGAACATGGTCAACTTCCTCGACGGGCTCGACGGGCTCGCGGCCGGGGTCTGTGCGATCTCGGCCTTCTCGTTCTCGATCATCGAGCTCTCGCGTGGCGACGTCGACGCCGCCGTCCTGACCGCGATCGTGCTCGGCGGCTGCCTCGGCTTCCTCCGCCACAACTTCTATCCGGCCCGGATCTTCATGGGCGACTCCGGAGCTCTGCTGCTCGGCTTCACCCTCGCTGCGGTCTCCGTCGAGGGCCTCTCCAAGACCGCCCTCCTGAGCGGTCTCGTGTTGCCGCTCCTCGTCCTGGCCGTGCCGCTCATCGACACGTCGTTCGTGGTCGCGAAGCGGATCAAGCACGGCAAGCCGGTCTACCTCGCCGACCGGACGCATCTGCACCACCGCTTCGAGAACATCGGGTTCTCCCAGCGCCGGGCCGTCGTCTACCTCTATGCCTGGTGCGCGACGCTTGCCCTCGCGGCGCTCGCAACCCGCTTCGTGCCTCCGCACCGTCACGGCAGAGTCGATCTCGTGAACGTCGGAATCGATGCCGCGATCGGGCTGCTCGCGACCGGCGCCTCGATCTACGTCGTCTACCTGCTCGAGATCGTGAAGCTCGCCAACCCGTTCATCAGGCGCCGCGAAGGAGCCGAGCGGACGGAAGCGGCCCGAAAAACCGCCTAGCGCGAATTGCGACAAAGTCGGTGCGTTTTCCGCTTGGTAGCGGCGCTTGCGCTGTCACGAACTCCGAGCCGCGAGCGGCGCCGCTGCGCTATGCTCCCGCGCGATGGAGCCGGATACGCCCCGCTCGTTCCCCCCAATCGAGGCAGGGGCCCTGCTGGCAACGGTCACGGCTCTCGGCATCGGGGCCGGGACGCTCGTCGGCTGGGTCGCTGGGTCGCTGCGGATCGGGCTGATCATCGGCGCGGTCGTCGGGCTTCCGGCAGGCGTCTCGAGCGTCTACCTCCGCTACCACCAGTACTTCGCGTGATGCCCACGATCCTCGTCGCCCGTCCCGTTCCCCGCACCCACGCCCCCGCGATCGCCGGGACGCTCGTCGTCGCACTCGCGCTCCCGGTGTTCCTGATCGCGGGCTGGCGGGTCGGCTCATGGGGCCTCGCGGCCGTGCTCTGGCTCGCCGGTCAGGGGCTCGCACTGCTCCTCCAGCGACTTCCGCTGGGGATGGGTAGTCTCGCGAGCTCAGGAGCCGTGGCCTTCGGCCGGATGTTCCGGGCGGTCGGCGTGATGGTGGTGCTCATCGTCGTGACCGTGACGGACTCCAGCCTCGGGATCCCCGCGGTTGCCGTGTACGCGTTCGCGTACTCGGCGGAGTTCGGTTCGTCGCTGGTGTCGTACTTCGGTGGGGAGGCAGGTACGTGAAGGTCAAAGGGCTCGTGACGATGCTCGTCGGGCTGGCGCTGGTCGCGCCGGCGTCGGCGTCCGCGGAGACCTTCGACCCGTCGAGCGAGTTCAACCTCAAGGACTGGGTGCCGATCCATCTCGGGCCTCTCGACCTCTCGATCAGCCGCGCGGTCGTCTACCTCCTCGTGGGCTCGGCCCTGACCTGCCTGCTCGGGATCGGGCTCATGCGGTGGAAGGTCGCGTCCGTGCCCGGCTCGAGGCAGACCCTCGGCGAGTTGATCTACGACATCGCGCAGACGCAGGTTGCCGAAACGGGCCTGCCGTCGAAGGCGATCGGCCTCTGGTTCCCGTACGTCGCCACGCTGATGCTCTTCATCTTCGTCGTCAACCTGATCAGCTTCCTGCCGCTGCCGATCACCGGTCAGACCTATCACCACGTCCCGGTGTGGGGCATCTACGCGGCGACTTCGCAGATCTCGGTGACCCTCGCCCTCGCGGCGATGACCTGGGTCTTCACGCACATCGAGGGGATCCGCTTCAACGGCCCGGTCAAGTACTTCCGGTCGTGGATCCCGAACGACCTGCCGAAGGCGATCCTGCCCCTGATCGTGCCGATCGAGATCCTGTCGCAGTTCATGCGCCTGATCAGCCTCTCGGTCAGGCTCTTCGCGAACATGCTCGCGGGGCACATCCTGATCCTGACGATGATCGGGCTCGTCTTCATCATCCACACGCCGCCCTGGCGCTTCTTCGGCCTCCCGGCCGCCCTGATCTTCTACGTCTTCGAAGTCGTGATCGTCGTCACGATCCAGGCGTTCATCTTCGCTGCCCTTTCGGCTATTTACATCGGCTCGGCGATCGAGCCCGAACACTAAGGAGAACCTCTCGATGCTCACGCTTTTGGCAGCTTCCGTCCCCCAGAGCCAGCAGGGGGTAGTCCACGCCGGCAAGGCGATTGCGCTTGCGGCCGGTATCGGCCTCGGCGCTGCCGGCGCGGGTGCCGGCATCGGCAACATCTTCGGCTCGATGATCCAGTCGGTCGCCCGCCAGCCCGAGCTGCGCGGCGAGCTCCAGGGCCTCATGTGGCTCGGTTTCGCACTCACAGAGGCGGTCGTGTTCTACGGCTTCCTCGGCGGCCTGCTGGGCTACGTCCTCGTCTGAGCCGATGCCGGCCTTCGAATCGATGGTTGCCGCCACCAATCCGCTGATCCGGGTCATCCCGGGCCTGATGATCTGGACGCTCGTGTCGTTCGCGTTCACGCTCTGGGTGCTGAAGCGCTACGCGTTCGGCCCGATCCAGAAGCTGATCGACGAACGCCGCCAGCGCATCCGCCTCGCCGTCGAGGAGGCCGACAACGCGCGCGACGAGGCGCGCAGCCTGCTCGAGGAGCACAAGGCGCTGATCGGCCAGGCACGGTCGGAGGCGGAGGGCATCCTCTCGGAGGCCCGCAAGATCGCCGACGCCCAGCAGCAGCGCATGCGCGAGGAGACCGAGGAGGATCGCAAGCGCCGGCTCGAGGAGACCGAGCGGCAGATCGTCCAGGCGACCACGCAGGCGCTCACCCAGATCCGCGAGCAGGTCGCGATCCTCACGCTCGAGGCGGCCCAGCGTGTCACGCGCAACGCCCTCGACGGCAAGGATCAGCAGAAGCTGATCGACGAGGCGCTGGCCGAGATCGACTTCTCGCAACTGGAGGCGACCCGCTCATAGCCACCGCCGAGCACATCTATGCCCGCGCGCTCTTCGAAGCAGCGCAGGAGCGGGGCAAGCTCGAGGTCGTCAGCAAGGAGCTGGCGGAGATCGCGGCTGCGGTCGACGAGGTGCCGGCGCTCCGCGAGCTGCTCACAGACCGCGAGGGCGACACGCGTGCGAAGGCCGGCGCGCTCGAGGAGATCCTCGAAGGGGCGAACGAGCTCGTTCGCAACTTCGTGCTGCTCCTGCTCGAGAAGGGCAGGGGCGGCGAGCTCCGCGCGATGGTCGAGGCGTTCGACGCGCTCGTGACCACCGACGAGCGCGTCCTCGACGTCGAGCTGACGACCGCGGTCGAGCTCTCGGACGCGCAGTTCAGCGGCATCCTCGAGCAGATCGAGAAGAAGTCCGGCCGGAAGGTGTCGGCTAGCCGTTCGGTCGACGCCGGCCTGATCGGCGGCATCGTGCTGCAGGCCGGCTCGATGCGCCTGGACGCGAGCGTGCGCGGGCGGCTCGACCGCCTCCGCCACGAGCTCGTCACATCACGGAATTGAGGAACTTGACGATGACGACCAAAGGAGCCTGTCAGTGAAGCTTCGTCCCGAAGAGATCACGTCGATCCTGCGCAAGCGGATCGAGGAGTTCGACGTCGACACGAATCTGGCCGAGGTCGGTGCCGTGCTCCAGCTCGGCGACGGCATCGCTCGCGTCCACGGGCTCGAGAACTGCGTCGCACTCGAGATGCTCGAGCTCGACCACGGCGTCGTCGGCCTGGCGTTCAACCTCGAAGAGGACAACGTCGGTGTGGCGCTGTTCGGCCCGTGGGAGGAGATCAAGGAGGGCGACCCTGTCCGCCGGACAGGGAACGTCGCGGCGGTGCCCGTCGGCGAGGCGCTCCTCGGACGGGTCGTCGACCCGCTCGGCAACCCGCTCGACGGCCAGGGGCCGATCGATGCGACCGAGCGGCGGCCGCTGGAATGGAAGGCGCCGGGCGTCGTCGAGCGCCAGCCGGTGAAGGAGCCGCTGCAGACCGGGATCAAGGCGATCGACTCGATGACCAACGTCGGCCGCGGCCAGCGCGAGCTGATCATCGGCGACCGCTCCACCGGCAAGACGGCGATCGCCGTCGACACGATCCTGAACCAGCACGACCAGAACGTGAAGTGCATCTACGTCGCCATCGGCCAGAAGGCCTCGACGGTCGCGCAGGTGCACGAGCGCCTCCGCGAGGCGGGCGCGATGAAGTACACGACGATCGTGACCGCGCCGGCATCGGAGGCGGCCCCGATCAAGTGGATGGCGCCGTTCGCCGGCGCCGCGATGGGCGAGTACTTCCTCTACAAGGGCGAGCACGCGCTCGTCATCTACGACGACCTCACCAAGCAGGCGGATGCCTACCGGCAGCTCTCGCTGCTTCTGCGCCGCCCGCCGGGCCGCGAGGCGTTCCCGGGCGACGTGTTCTACCTGCACTCGCGCCTGCTCGAGCGCGCCTGCAAGCTGAGCGACGAGCTGGGCGGCGGCTCGCTCACGGCCCTGCCGATCATCGAGACGCAGGCCGGCGACGTCTCCGCCTACATCCCGACCAACGTGATCTCGATCACCGACGGTCAGATCTTCCTGCAGTCGGACCTCTTCTTCTCGGGGGTGCGACCGGCGGTCAACGTCGGCATCTCCGTCTCGCGCGTCGGCTCGTCGGCGCAGACGAAGGCGATGAAGAAGGTCGCCGGCCGCTTGCGCCTCGACCTCGCGCAGTACCGCGAGCTGGAGGCGTTCGCCCAGTTCGGCTCCGAGCTCGACCAGGCGACCCAGCAGGCGCTCAACCGCGGCGAGAAGATGGTCGCGACCCTGAACCAGCCGCAGTACGCGCCGTGGCCGATGGAGGAGCAGGTGACCGCCCTGTACGCGGGCGTGAACGGCTTCCTCGACGACATCCCGACCGAGCAGGTCGCCCGCTTCCAGGAGGAGCTCCGCCAGCAGCTGCGCTCCGACGCGGACGTCCTCACGACGATCCGGGAGACGAAGGATCTCGACGACGAGACCAGTGAGAAGCTGAACGCGGCGATCGAGAGGTTCAAGTCCATTTTCGCTCCATCTCCGGCATGACCTTCGGCGCTGGCATAACGCAGTTCGTCCGGAGAAGGAGCGTAAATGGACTAGGGCTTCGCCTTTCAGAAGAATTCAAGGGCGAAGCCCAAACGCCACGCTACTTCCCCGAGTCCTCGCCTCGACCCTTCGCTACGGCTCCGGCGGGGAAGTAGCGTGGCATCGACCCAGGACCTGAAGCGGCGCGTCCGCTCGATCTCGAACACGCGCAAGCTCACCCGCGCGATGGAGCTCGTCGCCTCGGCACGCCTGCGCCGGGCGCAGCAGCGGATCGAGGCGATGCGGCCCTACGCCGACCGCATGCTCGAGCTGATGGCCGGCACCGCCCAGGCCGCCGGGGCTGTCCGGCTGCCGCTCCTCGAGCAGCGCGACAGCGTCACGACCGTCGGCATCGTCCCGGTGACCGGCGACCGCGGCCTTGCGGGCGCATTCAACGCCCAGGTCCTCCGCCGCGCCTTCGCCGAGATGCGCGAGCTGGAGGCATCAGGCAGGCAGGTCACCTTCTTCGCATCCGGCAAGAAGGCCCAGTCGACCGTTCGCTTCCGCCGGCTCTCCCTTGCCGGCTCGTGGACGGGCTTCAGCGACCGGCCGGCCTACTCGGATGCACAGTCGATCGCGCACGCCGTCTCGGAGGCGTTCGTCAACGGCGAGGTCGACCGCGTGATCCTCGTCTACAACGCGTTCGTCTCACCGCTCGTCCAGCAGGTGACCGTGTCGGCGCTGCTGCCGATCTCGACCGACTCGTTTCAGCCTGCCGAGCGGGAGAGCGGCGAGGATGAGCAGCCGCTCGACGCGGGCTCGGAGCATCTCGACTTCTTCTTCGAGCCCGAGCCGCGGCAGATCCTCGAGCGCCTGCTCCCGGTCTACGTGGAGACCGAGATCTACCGGGCGCTGCTCGAGTCGGCAGCCTCGGAGCAGGGTGCCCGGATGACCGCGATGCGGAACGCCTCCAAGGCTGCCGGAGAGCTGATCGACTCGCTCACGCTGGCGATGAACCGCGCCCGGCAGGCCGAGATCACCCAGGAGATCCTCGAAGTCGTCGCAGGAGCGGACGCACTCACGCAGTAACAGGCGTAGGCTGCCGCGATCCAGCCGCTAACTGCCGCGAGTCCCTGCACGTCCTATACTTCCCGACCCCGCTTTGGAACGAGCAGGTGAACGACGGGTGACCAATCCATGACCGCTGCTACCGAGACGTTTCAGCCCGCAGGGGCGGGAGTCACGCAGGGCCGGAGCGCGCTCCACCTGTTCTGGGAGCGCTTTCGCGAGGACAAGGCGGCTCTCGGCTCTGCGATCGTGATCGGGTGCTTGATCCTGCTCGCCATCGTCGGCGGTCCGGCCGCGCAAGCACTCACGGGGCACTCGAACGACCAGATCTTTCCGGGGACGATGGAGAACTCGTTCGGGTTGCCGAGGGGGCCGAACTCCCAGTTCTGGTTCGGTGCCGATTCGGCGGCCCGAGACGTCTTCGTGCGCGTCATGTACGGGGCGAGAACCTCGCTCATCGTCGGAGTGCTTGCGTCCGGGATCGCCGTTCTGATCGGGCTCGTGGTCGGGATGTGCGCCGGGTACTTCCGTGGCTGGCTCGACACCATCCTCTCCCGGGTCGGCGACGTGATGCTCGCGATGCCGCAGCTCCTGATCTCGATCGGGATCGTCGCCGCCTGCAGCTCGAACAAGAACGGCTGCGTCGACGGATTGATTCAGCCCGGCATTCCGCTCGTCGTGTGCGTGATCGTGATCTTCTCCTGGCCGTACATCGCGCGGCTCGTACGCGGCTTCACGCTCTCGATCCGAGAGAAGGAGTTCGTCGAAGCGAGCCGCTCGCTCGGGGCGAGCAACACGCGGATCATCTTTCGCGAGATCCTCCCGAACCTGCTCGGTCCGATCATCGTGTACACGACCCTCTTGATCCCGCAGAGCATCCTGTTCGAGGCCGCGCTCTCGTACCTCGGTCTCGGGGTCCCGCCGCAGACAGCCTCGTGGGGAGGCCTTCTCAACGATGCGCAGACGTACTACAACACGGCCTGGTGGCTGATGCTGTTCCCGGGCCTCTTTCTCGTCATCACTACGCTTGCGTTCAACTTGCTGGGCGATGGCCTCCGCGATGCGCTCGACGTCAGGGCGGATCGCTGAGGTGGTCAGAGTCATTTCGGCAAACCCGGTCATTCGGCTAACCCGGAAAGAGGCGCAGTCGTCTTAGCGTCTGGTCAATGCAATCCTCGCGCCCATCCGGGCGCGAGGGAAGGAGGGAAGAAAACCACTGTGAAGAGACCACTCAAGAGACTGACGCTGCTCGTCGGCATCGTCGCGGTGAGTGCCGTGGTGATGACGATGGGTGCGGCAGCGCATTCGTCGAAGGGGAGCGCGATCAAGTCCGGCGGGACGTTGACGGTCGGCTGGGCGCCCTCGTTCGGGGTCACCGACAACTTCGACCCGACAGGCGAATACCTGGGAGACGCGTGGGGCGTCCTCGAGCTCGAGGTGCGTACCCTCGTCAACTACCAGCACCTGCCTGGTGGGCCGGGGAACAAGATCGTCCCCGACCTCGCGACGTCCGTTCCGACGCCGAGCAACGGCGGGAAGACGTACACGTTCCATCTCAAGAGCAACATCAAGTTCAGCCCGCCGGTGAACCGGGAGATCACGTCGCAGGACTTCGTGACGGCGATGGATCGGCTCGCGAACCCGAAGGACGGGGGCCAGTACGGCTTCTACTACGGGGTCATCAAGGGCTGGAGCGCCTATGCAGCAGGCAAGGCGAGGAAGATCTCGGGCATCACGACGCCCAACGCGACAACGGTCGTCTTCAACCTGACCCAGCCGACCGGTGACTTCCTCTACCGGATGGCGATGCCCGCGACCGGCCCGCTGCCGGCCGAGGTGACCAAGTGCTTCGAGGGCCAGCCCGGGAAGTACGCTCAGGATCTGATTGCAAGCGGCCCGTACATGCTCAACGGGATCGACAAGATCGACATCTCGTCGTGTGCCGCGATCAAGCCGGACACGACCGGCTACGACGGTCAGACGCTCTACGACGTCGTGCGGAACCCGAACTACGTCCAGTCGACCGATCAGTACCGGAAGAACCTCCCGGATGAGATCAGGTTCACCGTCGACTCGAGCGAAGTCGATGTCGCCAACAAGATCGAGGCGGGGCAGCTCGACACCGGCACGTTCACGATTCCGCCCGACGTGCTCCAGAAGTACGCGACGTCGTCCAGCCTGAAGCCCTACTTCCATCAGAACGGCGGCGACCGTACCTGGTACCTGACGATGAACACGACCCAGCCGCCTTTCGACGACGTCCACGTCCGTAGGGCGATGAACTGGATCATGGACAAGGCGGCGCTCGTGCAGGCCTGGGGTGGTCCCACGGTCGGCTCGGTCGCGAACCACATCGTTCCGGACACGCTCTTCAACAACCAGCTCGCCGAGTACGCGCCGTACAAGACACCCGGCAACCACGGGAGCGTCGCGAAGGCGAAGGCGGCTATGAAGGGCTCCAAGTACTCGACAGGCGGCGGCGGGATGTGCGACGCCTCCGAGTGCAAGAACGTGCTGTTGCTCGCCGACACCCGGATCCAGGATCCGAAGATGGTCTCCGTGATGCAGGCGGATGCCGCGAAGATCGGGATCACGTTCAAGGTGCAGACGATCAACGGCGCCTATCCGACGCTCCAGACCGTCGCCAAGAACGTCCCCATCGGCGAGCGGCCGGGCTGGGGTAAGGACTACGCAGACCCGTACACGTTCTTCGGAGAGCTGTTCGACGGCCGGGCGATCATCCCGACCGGCAACACGAACTACTCCCTGCTCGGCATCACGGCCGCGCAATGCACGTCGTTGAAGGTCACCGGCGACTGCAGCCCCTATGACGCCAAGACGGGTCTGGGCGTGCCGAGCGTCAACACCCAGCTCGACAAGTGCGCCGCACTTCTCAACCAGGCGCGCTTGACCTGCTTCGAGAACCTCGACAAGAACATGATGACGAACGTCGTCCCGTGGGTTCCGTACCTCAGCTCCTACGTGACGCGCATCACGAGCTCGAACGTGACCAAGTACGCGTTCGACCAGTTCACCGACACGCCCGCCTACGAGAACATGGCGGTCAAGTCGTAGACTCCTAGCGGATCGACTGCCCCGGGGCGCTCATCGCGCCCCGGGGCACCGTCTTCCGACCGACACGATGCTTCTCTACATTCTCCGACGGCTCGTCTGGACTGCGGTCGTGATCCTGGCCGTCCTGTTCGTCACCTTCCTGGTGTTCTTCAAGCTCCCGAACGGGAATCCGGCGCTTCGTTTTTGCGGCAAGGCACCGACCGAGCAATGCATCGAGCTCACGACGTCCCGGCTGCATCTAGACAAGCCGTTCTACACCGAGTTCGGCTACTTCGTTAAGACCTTCGTCACCGGCGACCAGGACGGCTGGCCCGGTCTCGGTTACTCGTACGGCAACTACGTCTCCGTCCGCAGTGAGATCATCCAACGGGCGCCGCGCACACTGTGGCTGATCGCCGGCGCGGCGACGATCTGGCTGATCGGCGGGATCGCGATCGGCGTTCTGTCCGCGGTCAAGCGGAGAACCCTCGTCGACCGACTGGCGATGGGCTTTGCCCTCTTCGGGATCTCGGCACCTGTCTTCTGGCTGGGGCTCATGGCGCTCTACCTGATCTGGAAGGAGCTCGGGCTCACCGGTGGGACGGGATACACGCCGATCGCTGACGGACTCGGCCACTGGCTCGGCCACCTGATCTTGCCCTGGACCGTGCTCGCCATGCTCTACATGGCGATTTACGCACGCCTGACGCGCAACAACCTCCTCGAGACGCTTGGCGAGGACTACATCCGGACCGCCCGCGCGAAGGGGCTCTCCGAGCGCAAGGTGATCTTCAAGCACGGGTTGCGGGCGAGCCTGACGCCGATCGTGACCATCTTCGGGCTCGACACGGCGCTGCTCGTCGGCGGAGCGATCATCACGGAATCGGTGTTCAACATCCAGGGACTCGGCTGGCTCGCATTCAACGGGGCGATCACGCAGGATCTGCCGACCGTGCTCGGAGTCGTGATCTGCACTGCCTCTGCGGTTGCGATCATGAACCTGATCGTCGACATCGTCTACGCGTTCCTCGACCCCCGCGTGAGATACGCGTAGGCAGCTTGAGCACTCCTTCGACGCTGCTCGACGTCCGCAACCTCAGCGTGCGCTTCCGGACACGTGACGGGGTCGTTCAGGCCGTCTCCGAGCTGTCGTTCACCCTGCGCCGCGGCGAGACGCTGGGGGTCGTCGGTGAATCGGGCTCGGGAAAGAGCGTGACGAGCCTCGCCATCATGGGGCTCCTCAACCGCAACCAGGCCGACGTGACGGGGGAGATCCTCTTCGAGGGGGCAGATCTCCTCGAGCTGTCGCCCGCGCAGCTCAGAAAGGTGCGGGGTAACGACGTCTCCATGATCTTCCAGGATCCGTTCGCCTGCCTCCATCCCATGTATCGGGTGGGCGATCAGATCGCCGAGGCTGTCCGGGCGCACAGCGACGTCTCGAAGTCGGCGGCCCGTGCCAGGGCGGTGGAGCTGCTCGGCGCCGTCGGCATCCCGAACGCCGCGTCCCGTGCCCGCGACTACCCGCACCAGTTCTCGGGAGGGATGCGCCAGCGGGCCATGATCGCGATGGCGCTCGTGCACAATCCGGACGTCCTGATCGCAGACGAGCCGACGACCGCGCTCGACGTCACGGTCCAGGCTCAGATCCTGGAGCTGATCGACCGGGTCAAGCGGGAGTTCGACGTGGGCGTGATCCTGATCACCCACGATCTCGGTGTGGTTGCCGAGACCGCCACGCACGTGCTCGTGATGTATGCGGGGCGCGCGATGGAGTACGGCCCCGCCGCCGAGGTCTTCGCGTCGGCGCAGCACCCGTACGCCTGGGGGCTCCTCGAATCGATGCCGACGGTGGAACGACGTCTCGAGGTGCTCGTGCCGATCGAAGGCTCACCCCCGTCGCTCTTGCGCCCACCACCCGGCTGTCCGTTCCATCCCCGCTGCAAGTACCGGTTCGCGCCGTGCGACTCCAAGTCGGTTGCGCTTGCCGCCCTTCCGGGCGGGCATCTGGACGCGTGCCTCCTCCCGTCGGAACGGAAGCGTGAGCTCTGGCAGGACCGCCTCGCGCCGGAGCTCGGCCTACCGTCGTGACGCATCTCCTGGAAGAGCGGACTCCCGAGCATCGGGCCGGTCACGGCCCGCTCGTCGAGGTCGAGCATCTCACCAAGCACTTCCTCGTCAGGCAAGGGGTGTTCGCGCGAGGGAAGGGAGTGGTTCACGCCGTCGAGGATGTCTCATTCACGATCGAGCGAGGCGAGACGCTCGGGATCGTGGGCGAATCCGGATGCGGCAAGTCGACGACGGCCCGGCTGATCGTGCGCCTCCTCGACGCGACCTCCGGCACCGTCCGGTTCGACGGGGAGGACATCACACGCGTCTCCCAGCACAAGCTTCGGCCATTGCGCCGGCAGATGCAGATCATCTTCCAGGATCCGTACTCCTCGCTCAACCCGCGCAAGAGCGTCGGACAGATCGTCGGTGAGCCGTTCGCGATCCACCACACCGAGAAGCACGCGAAGGGGCGCGTACAGGATCTGCTCTCCCGCGTCGGGCTTTCGCCCGAGCACTACAACCGCTACCCGCACGAGTTCTCCGGCGGCCAGCGCCAGCGAATCGGCATCGCACGCGCCCTTGCGCTCCAGCCGAAGCTGATCGTCTGCGATGAACCGGTGTCCGCGCTCGACGTCTCGGTGCAGGCCCAGATCCTCAACCTGCTGAAGAGCCTCCAGTCGGAGTTCGACCTCACGTACGTGTTCATCTCGCACGACCTCTCGGTGATCCGGCAGGTCTCGGATCGGATCGCGGTGATGTACCTCGGCCGGATCGTCGAGATCGGCGAGTCCGAGGCGCTGTACGAGCATCCGCGGCATCCCTATACGGCGGCACTGCTTTCGGCCGTGCCACGACCGGGCGCCTCCAAGGCACAGAGGATCGTGCTCACCGGGGACGTGCCGTCCCCGATCAACCCGCCGGCTGCCTGCGTCTTTCACCCACGCTGCCCCAGGTTCCGGGCCGGCCGCTGCGACGTCGAGCTCCCGGAGCTGCAGCGGTTCGACGGCGATCACCAGGCGGCCTGCCACTTCCCGGTCGAGCGCTGGCCGATGACCGAGGCAGAGCTCAAGGGCTCGTTCGCCGGCTCGACCGCGAACGACGGCTGAGCTTCTAACTCTCCGGGGCTTTCCGGCGTCGAAACCAGTGCGATGGGACGCTGGCGTCGAACAACGGCCTGCGAGCGGGCGGCGCAATGGATCTCGCTGGAGCTCGACGACGAGCTCGGCGCGATCGAGCGCGACGGCCTCGCCCGCCACCTCGGCCGCTGCGAGCCGTGTCGGCTGGTGAGCCGCGATATCGGCGCGTTCACGGTGCTCCTCCGGGAGGCGACCGTGCTCGGCCGGGAGTCGCATGCTTCTCCAAAGGTGGAATCCGGCGGAACGGCGGGAAGGGGGCGCCGGGCCGCGCTCGCGGGGTCTCTGGCGGCGGTTGTCGCCGCTGCCGCGGCAGTCGCCTTCCTACCGCACTCGAGTCAGAGATGGGCAAGCACGCCCGGTTTCGAGGACACCTCGCAGCAACTCCGATTCGCCCGCGAGGAGCATGCGCGAATCGAGCCGTCGACGACACTCGCGATCGAGAGGCTGTCGCTGCACGTCCCGGGTTTCCGGGCGCTCGACTAGGCCTGTTCCCGCGACGCGCCTTGTCGGAACTCGGATAGACTCCGCGTCCGGTGGCTGCCGGAAAGGCGTGCCGCGCTTCCTTTCGGACGACCTCAGGAGATCATTTTGGCCCAGAATCGACCCGCGCAGAATGGCGCAAGCGAGAACGTCGGGAGCCTCATCGAGATCAAGGGCGTCGTCGTCGATGCCGTCTTCCCGGACCGGCTGCCGGAGATCTATTCAGCCCTGCGGATCGAGCGCCCCGAAGGCGGCTCGCTCGTCGCAGAGGTCCAGCAGCACCTCGGAGACGACCGTGTCCGCGCCGTAGCGATGGACACGACCGACGGGCTCGCGCGCGGGACGGCGGTAGTCGACACCGGCTCGCCCATCTCGGTGCCCGTCGGCGAGATCACCCTCGGCCGCGTCTGGAACGTGCTCGGCGACCCGGTTGACGGCAAGGATGCGCCGCCGAAGGACACCGAGCGCTGGCCGATCCACCGCAACCCGCCCGCGTTCGACGACCTCTCGTCGAAGGTGGAGATCTTCGAGACCGGGATCAAGGTCGTCGACCTGATCGCCCCGTACGTGCGCGGCGGCAAGATCGGCCTCTTCGGCGGTGCCGGCGTCGGCAAGACCGTGCTGATCCAGGAGCTGATCGCGAACCTCGCCCGCCAGCACGGCGGCGTGTCGGTCTTCTCCGGCGTGGGCGAGCGCACCCGCGAGGGCAACGACCTCCTGATCGAGATGAGCGAGGCCGTCACGGGCGACGGCGGCCACGTCATCGACAAGGTGGCGCTCTGCTACGGCCAGATGAACGAGCCGCCGGGCGCACGCCTGCGGGTCGGCCTCTCGGGCCTGACGATGGCGGAGTACTTCCGCGACCAGGGCCAGGACGTGCTGCTCTTCATCGACAACATCTTCCGGTTCGTCCAGGCCGGCTCCGAGGTCTCGGCGCTGCTCGGCCGCATGCCCTCGGCCGTCGGGTATCAGCCGACCCTCGCCACCGAGATGGGGCAGCTCCAGGAGCGGATTACCTCCACGAGCAAGGGCTCGGTCACCTCGGTGCAGGCGATCTACGTGCCCGCCGACGACCTGACCGACCCGGCCCCTGCAAACACATTCGCCCACCTCGACTCGACGACAGTGCTCTCGCGCGCGCTCGTGGAGCAGGGGATCTATCCGGCGGTCGACCCGCTCGACTCCACGTCGCGGGCGCTCAGCCGCGGCATCGTCAGCGACGAGCACTACGACACCGCGACCCGCGTGCAGGAGATCCTCCAGCGCTACAAGGACCTGCAGGACATCATCGCGATCCTCGGGATCGAGGAGCTCTCCGACGAGGACAGGCTCACGGTCGCCCGCGCCCGCAAGGTGCAGCGCTACCTCTCGCAGCCCTTCCACGTAGCGGAGATCTTCACGGGCACCCCGGGCCAGTACGTCAAGCTCGAGGACACCGTCCGCGGCTTCCAGGAGATCATCGAGGGCAAGCACGACGATCTCCCCGAGCAGGCTTTCTACATGGTCGGGCCCATCGAGGCTGCCGTCGAGCGCGGTAAGCAGCTCGCCGCGGCGTAGGGAGCGCGGTGCCGGGCTCGGGCAAGAAGTTCGATCTCTCGCTGGTGACGCCCGACGGGGCCGCCTACGAGGGGCAGGTGGAGATGATCGTCGTCCCCGGCCAGATCGGCGACATCGGCGTGCTCGCGCGGCACGCGCCGCTGATCGCGACGCTCAGGGCCGGGTCGACAAGGGTTCATCCGGGCGACGGGGCCGACGTGCTCGAGTTCGCGACGGGCCCCGGCTTCTTCCAGGTGCTCCGCGACCGGGCGATCGCGCTCGTCGACGACGCCGTCGAGGCGTCGAAGATCGACGACGGGCGCGCCCGGGCCCAGCTCGAGGCTGCGCAGGCCGAGCTCGACGCGATCGAGAGCGGCGGCTCCTCGGCGGACCGCTGGCAGGTCGAGCAGCGGATCAAGCACGCCGAGAACCAGCTCTCGGTCGCCGGGCGCTCGTAGGCACCGCCGCCGGCCGGATGCGCGGCTGCGCCGACTGCGCCGGATGCGCCCTCCTATAGCGACTGTGTCCCCGGTCGCGCCCGTAGCCTCCGGCTACGAACGATCCCTGCGTCCTTCCCCGGCTTGCGTCCCAGCCGCCCCGACTCGACGACACCTACCGGGATAGGCCCTCAGTAGTGGAGAACCGAGCGGCTTCGAGTGATGCTGGCTTTACCCTGCCGGTTGATCGCGCGCAGCGTCACGGTCCCGCGGCCGTGATGGCGGAAGCGCACCGCGAGCGTCCACGTTCGCGCGCGCACGACGCACGGGCAGCCGGCGATGAGGAAGTGCCGGGCGGTCGTCGCCCTGAACGCCTTCACGTCGCGCTCGGTCACATGGACTGCCTTCGTCGAGTCGTCGCAGACGACGAACCGGGCGGCCGATCCCGGCCGATGCTCCACGTGAACCGGAGCTTGTGATCTGGATCACAAGCGGGTTGTGGCGTTGGTCGCCGCGGCCGCGAAGAGGCTGCTGCTCGTTCGGCGACCGGTTTGTGGGTGTGTTCCCTGGACTCTGGTCGAGGGCGCCGATTGCGTGGGTTGGTACGCTGAATGCACCCGGAGAGGTTTGAACGGCAGCTTGGCGACCGGGTCAAAAAACGCCTAAAGAGCCGCACGCGCGCCTCGCTTCGCACCTCGGTTTGCGGCCCGGCAGCACGGCAGCCTCTTCGGGCACCAACGACGTGACGACGAAGGACGCGATGGCGAAGACGGTGAATCGAGACTCGGCCGAACGGATCAAGGCGCTAGCGCGCGAGCGGATCCTCGTGCTCGACGGAGCGTGGGGGACGATGATCTTCGACGCGGGCCTCTCGGCCGACGACTACCGCGGCGCGCGATTTGCCGGGCACGTCGCCGACGTCGCGGGCGACCCCGACGTCCTCAACCTCACGCGGCCCGACGTGATCCGCTCGATCCACGAGCGGTACTTCGCCGCGGGCGCCGACATCACGACCACGAACACGTTCACGGCCACCTCGATCGGCCAGGCCGACTACGCGCTCGAGGACTTCGTGTACGAGATCAACCTGGCCGGTGCGCGCCTCGCGCGCGAGGTCGCCGGCGACCGTTTCGTCGCAGGCTCCGTCGGCCCGATGAACGTCACGCTCTCGCTCAGCCCGAAGGTCGAGGACGCCGCCTACCGCACGAAGACCTTCGACGAGATCAAGGCCGCCTACGCGGAGCAGATGCTCGCCCTCGCGGAAGGCGGGGTCGACCTGCTGCTGCTCGAGACGATCTTCGACACGCTCAACGCGAAGGCCGCCGTCGCGGCTGCGCGCGAGAGCGTGCCCGAGGTGCCGCTCTGGATCTCGGCCACGATCGTCGATCGGTCTGGCCGGACGCTCTCCGGCCAGACGATCGAGGCGTTCTGGCGCTCGATCGAGCATGCCGGGCCGCTGATCGTCGGGGTGAACTGCAGCCTCGGTGCGAGCGACATGCGGCCGTACGTCGCCGAGCTCGCCCGGCTCGCGCCGTGCCTCGTCAGCGCCCACCCCAACGCCGGCCTGCCGAACGCCTTCGGCGGCTACGACGAGACGCCCGAGGTGACGAGCTCGCTTCTCGGCGAGTACGCACACGGCGGGCTCGTCAACGTCGCCGGGAGCTGCTGCGGCTCCACGCCCGACCACACGGCCGCGATTGCGGCGGCGGTTCGAGACGTTCCGCCCCGATCGCTCCCGGGGGTGTCGCGGCGGACGCGCTGGAGCGGGCTCGAGCCGTTCGAGATCGGGCCCGACACCGGGTTCGTGCTGATCGGAGAGCGCACGAACGTGACCGGGTCGGCGCGCTTCCGCCGCCTGATCGAGGCCGATGACTTCAACGGCGCGGTCGACGTCGCGCTCGAGCAGGTGCGCGGCGGCGCCAACGCTCTCGACGTGAACATGGACGCGGACCTGCTCGAAAGCGAGCAGGCCATGCGCACCTTCCTGAACGTGGTCGCGACCGAGCCCGAGGTGGCGCGGCTGCCGATCATGGTCGACAGCTCGAAATGGTCGGTGATCGAGGCCGGCCTCCAGTCGATCCAGGGCAAGGGAATCGTCAACTCGATCAGCCTCAAGGAGGGCGAGGAGTCGTTCCTCGAGCAGGGGCGGCGCATCAGGGACTACGGCGCGAGCGTCGTCGTGATGGCCTTCGACGAGGAAGGACAGGCAACCGATGTCGCCCGCAGAGTCGAGATCTGCGGCCGCGCGTATGACCTGCTGACCGCCATCGGCTTTCCCGCTGAGGATCTGATCTTCGACTCCAACGTGCTCGCGATCGCAACCGGGATCGAGGAGCACAACGAGTACGCGAAGGGGTTCCTCGACTCGCTGCCGCTGATCAAGGCGCGCTGCACCGGCGCGCGCACGAGCGGCGGGATCTCCAACCTGAGCTTCTCGTTCCGCGGCAACGACTCGCTGCGCGAGGCGATGCACGCCGTGTTCCTCTACCACGCGATCCGTGCCGGCCTCGACATGGGCATCGTCAACGCCGGGCAGCTCGCCGTCTACGAAGACGTCGAGCCGGAGCTGCTCGAGCGGATCGAGGACGTGATCTTCGCCCGGCGCCCCGACGCCACCGACCGGCTCGTCGAGATCGCCGAGCGCGTCCGAGGCGAGGCCACGACGCGGGAGATCGACCTCTCGTGGCGCGACGCGCCCGTGGCGGCCCGGCTCTCCCACGCGCTGGTGCACGGGATCGTCGACTACATCGAGGCCGATACCGAGGAGGCGCGTCAGGCCTCCGAGCGGCCGCTCGACGTGATCGAGGGGCCGCTGATGGACGGGATGAAGGTCGTCGGCGACCTCTTCGGCTCGGGCCGGATGTTCCTGCCTCAGGTGGTGAAGTCGGCCCGCGCGATGAAGCGCGCGGTCGCCTATCTCGAGCCGTACATGGAGGAGGAGTCGGCCGGCGGAAGCACCCAGGGCAAGGTGCTCCTCGCGACGGTGAAGGGCGACGTCCACGACATCGGCAAGAACATCGTCGGGGTCGTCCTCGGCTGCAACAACTACGAGGTGATCGACCTCGGCGTGATGGTCCCCGCCGAGAGGATCCTCGACACGGCGATCGAGCAGGACGTGGACGTGATCGGGCTCTCGGGCCTGATCACCCCATCGCTCGACCAGATGGTCGACGTGGCCGCCGAGATGGAGCGGCGCAACTACTCGCTCCCGCTCCTCGTCGGCGGGGCGACCACCTCGCGCCAGCACACCGCGGTGAAGATCGCGCCTGCCTACTCGCACGAAACGGTGCACGTGCTCGACGCAAGCCGGGTGGCGGAGGTCGTCTCCCGGCTGCTCGACGACGAGCGGCGCGGCACGCTCGACGACGAGAACCGGGAGCTGCAGGAACGGCTGCGCGAGCAGCACGAGGCGAAGCAGCGGCGCCCGCTCCTGTCGCTCGAAGCGGCCCGTGCGGCCCGGGAGGTCGTCGACTTCGACGACCTGCCGGTGCCGCCTTTCACAGGCAGCATCGAGATCGAGCCGACGATCGGGGAGCTCGTCCCGTACATCGACTGGCAGTTCTTCTTCTATGCCTGGGAGCTGAAGGGGAAGTTCCCGGCGATCCTCGACAACCCGGCCGCGCGCGAGCTCTACGACGATGCTCTCGCGCTGCTCGACGAGATCGTCTGGGACGGCTCCCTGCACGCCCGTGGGGTCTACGGCTACTGGCCGGCTCGGGCCGACGGGGACGACGTCGCCCTCGACGGGACACGGCTCTGCTTTCTCCGCCAGCAGGCGGTGAACGGAGACAGCCGGCCCAACCGCTGCCTCGCCGACTACGTCAGCCCGGCCGGTGACCACATCGGCGCGTTCGCCGTCTCGGTCCACGGCGCCGACGAGCTCGCGGCGCTTCACGAGGCCGAGCACGACGACTACAAGGCGATCATCGTCAAGGCGCTCGCCGACCGGTTCGCCGAGGCGTTCGCCGAATGGCTGCACCAGAGGGCACGGCGCGAGTGGTATGCGCCGGCCGAAGAGCTGTCCGCGGAGGCGCTGAGCTCCGGCGATTTCCGGGGAATCAGGCCGGCGTTCGGGTACCCGGCCTGCCCCGACCACAGCGAGAAGGGACGCCTGTTCGACCTCCTCGACGCGGCGAGGATCGGGATCGAGCTGACGGAGAGCTACGCCATGCTTCCCGCCGCCGCGGTGAGCGGCATCTACCTCGCTCATCCACGGTCGCGGTACTTCGCGATCGGCCGGATCGGGCCCGACCAGCTCGAGGACTACGCCCGGCGCAAGGGAGAATCCGTGGTACAAGTGGAAAGGTGGTTGCGGCCAAACCTCTCGTAACAGCCGCGCTTCTCGGTCTCGTGTGGTCGGCTGCCGCTCTCGCCGACAACCCGACGGTCAGGATCACGAAGGGGGACCAGGCAAAGGCGGTCGCCGCGCTTCTCCACCGGGCGGATTTCGGCTCGGGCTGGACGGGAGGCCCGATCAAGGCGAGGAGCCTGACGGCACCGAGCTGCCCCGGCTTCAACCCGAAGGAGTCCGATCTGGTCGTCAGCGGCCACGCAGATGCCCGCTACGTCTTCCAGAAAGGCGATGTCGAGCTCGACCAGGACGTGCAGGTGCTGAAGAGCGCCGTCGCCGTCCGGACCGACTTCTCGCGGACGATCTCGCCCAAGCTCGGACAGTGCCTGGGGATTCAGCTGAAGAAGCTCCCGCACGTCGTCTCGGCAGCGGTCGCGCGGGTCTCGTTCCCGGCCACCGGTGACGTGAGCGCGGTCTACCGGGCGACGATCTCCGTTCGCGACGGCAAGGTGAAGGGGAAGCTGGTCTCCGACTACGTCTTCTTCGGCGCCGGCCGTGTCGAGTACGAGTTCACCGTCGTCGCGCCGCCGGGTGCCCGAGCGCAGCTCGGGCAGTTCGAGTCGGGGCTCGCCAGGATCCTCCTCAAGCGCGCCGGCGAGCTGACCGCCTGACGTGGAGGGCGCCGCCCGGTCGGTTATCCTTGACCCGCAGGCGCCTTCGGGCGCCGCTTCCGTGCAATGAGGACGACGCTGAAGAGAGGGGTCGGCCGTGGTGCCGGCCTGAACGGGAAGAACGGTCATGCGGTCTTCCCGCCGAGCGCGGTCAGCACCGTCGTCCGCTACCGCCAGCCACCGCGCAAGCGGACGGGGATTGGCCTCTTCGGGCGCATCCTGCTCGGGACGCTCCTGACGGTCGTCGGCCTGGCGTTGGCGGTGGGCGGCGGCGCCTACCTGTGGTACCACCACACGGTCTCGTCGCTCGAGGCGCACTCGACCGGGGTGAAGATCGCGCAGAAGGAGCTCGACGTCACGCTGCCCGGCCATGCCGCGATCGCGCTCGTCGTCGGCTACGACCAGCGCGCCGGAGCGGCCTACTCGACCGTGTCTCGCTCCGACACGGTGATGCTCGTGCGAGCCGATCCGCAGACGAAGACGATCACGCTGCTCTCGGTCCCGCGCGACCTCGGCGTCCCGATCTACTGCCCGAAGCAGGCGAGCTCGCTCGGCGTCCAGAAGATCAACCAGGCCTATGCCGACTGCGGCGGGCCGCAGGGGACGGTCGACACGATCAAGCACCTCACGAACCTCCCGATCAACTACCTGATCACCGTCAACTTCCACGGCTTCAAGGAGATCGTCGACAAGCTCGGGGGAATCTGGCTCGATGTCGATCGCCGCTACTACCACGTCAACAACGGCACCGAGGCCCAGAACTACGCGAACATCAACATCCAGCCGGGCTACCAGCTCCTGACCGGCGAGCAGGCGCTCGACTTCGTCAGGTACCGCCACACCGACGACGACTACCACCGGATCGCGCGCCAGCAGGAGTTCGTGCGCGCGCTCAAGGACCAGTTCTCGAAGAACTTCGACCTGCTCAAGGTCCCGTCGCTCACCTCGATCATCACGAACAACGTGGAGGTCGGCGGGAAGCTGAGCGACAAGACGGTGTTCAGCTGGGCGCTCTTCGCGCTGACTCTTCCCGGCGGGCACTTCTTCCAGGACAAGATCCAGGGCATCACCGGGTCGAGCCAGACCTACACGGCGCCGCAGAACATCCAGACGGCCCTGTTCCAGTTCACGCATCCGGACGTCCAGCAGTCGAAGGTCGCGAACGCGACGGCGCTCGGGAAGAAGATCAAGCCGAAGGTCACGGCCCCCGCGGCCGACAAGACGAGCGTTCTCGTGCTGAACGGGAACGGTGTCGCCGGCTCGGCGGCGAACGGCTCGTACCTCTTGCGGCAGCGCGGCTACGTGACGGTGCTCCCGCCCGCGAACGCCGAGCCGAACGCGCCCACCCAGAGCTACTTCCACACGCAGATCTACTACGACGGCCATCAGAAGGGCGCGGCCGAGGCTGCACGGCAGCTCTCGAAGCTCGTCGTGCCCTCGGACGTCGGGCCTCTGCCCAAGGATCCCAAGCTCCGGGCGCTCGACCCCGGCGCGATGCTCACGGTCGTGCTCGGGGAGACGTTCCACAACCAGCTCCAGGCGCCCACCCAGACCGCGTCGGCCCCGGTTCACGTCGCCCCGCAGGTTCGCGCCGACTCGACGACCGGGCTCGGCCTGCTGAAGCCGTACGAGTCGCGCGTGCCGTTCCGGCTCGAGGTGCCGACCGTGCTCGAGAGCACGTCCTATCCCGACAACCAGTACGGCGACGTCGCCTCGCGGCTCTACTGGATCGACAGCCATCATCACAAGGCGATCAGGCTCGTCTTCCGGACGGGCGCCGGGGAGTACTGGGGCATCGAGGAGACGAACATGCCCGACCCGCCGGTCCTGGACGACAAGAGCTTCCAGCGCGACCTCAAGGGACGAGAGTTCCAGCTGTACTACGACGGCTCGAGCCTCCATATGATCGTCCTCCGCGTGCACAACACGAGCTACTGGATCGTGAACACGCTTCTGGACTCGCTTTCGAACGAGACGATGCTCGCGATGGCGACCGGCCTCAAGCCGCTCGCATCGGGCAAGTAGAGTCCAGGCGATGGCACGGGTAGGCATTTTCGGCGCCGGCTGGGTCGGTCTCGTCACGGGGGCCTGCTTTGCCGAGCTCGGCCACGAGGTCGTCGTGCGCGACGTGGTCGCGGAGAAGGTCGAGGCTCTCGAACGCGGGGAGGTCCCGTTCCACGAGACCGACGTCCCCGACCTGCTCGAGCGAAACCGCGCCCGGATCCGGTTCACGCTCGACGCGGCCGAGCTCGCCTCGTGTCGATTCCTGTTCGTCTGCGTCGACACCCCGCCGACGAAGTCCGGGGATGCCGACCTGTCCAGGGTCTGGCGAGTCGTGGACGAGCTTCCCGAGATGGACGAGCGTCCGATCCTCGTCATGAAGTCGACCGTCCCGGTAGGGACGGGCGAGAAGATCAGGCACGGCCTCGTCGAGCGCGGGCTCGGCGCGTACGGCTATGTCTCGAACCCCGAGTTCCTCGCCGAGGGCACGGCTGTTCGCGACTTCATGCAACCCGACCGGATCGCGATCGGGGCCTTCGACCCGGAGGATGCCGAGGCGGTGGCGAGCCTCTACGAGGCGCTCGATGCTCCGATCGTCCTGTCAGACGTCAACTCCGCGGAGATGATCAAGCTCGCGGCGAATGCGTTTCTCATGACCCGGATCTCGTTCATCAACGAGATCGCGAACGTGTGCGAGGCGACCGGGGCCGACGTCGTCAAGGTCGCCGAGGGGGTCGGCCTCGACAAGCGGCTCGGCCCGCACTTCCTGAAGGCCGGGATCGGGTACGGCGGGAGCTGCTTCCCGAAGGACTCGCTGGCGCTGAAGCAGCTCGCGTCGAACTCGGGCTACCACTTCCAGCTCCTCTCGGCGGTGATCGAGGTCAACGAGCTGCAGAAGCGGCGGGTGATCAAGAAGCTCGAGCGCCACCTCGGCTCGCTCCGAGGCAAGAAGGTCGCGTTGCTCGGGCTCGCGTTCAAGCCGAACACCGACGACATGCGCGAGGCGCCGTCGATCGTGCTCGCGGGCCGGCTGCTCGCCGAGGGCGCCGAGGTGCGCGGCTGGGATCCCGTGGTCACAGACGGCAGCACGCTTCCGGCGGCGGTGCAGCTCGTCGGCTCGGTAGCAGAGGCCGTTCGCGACGCCGACGCCGCCGTGATCGTCACCGAGTGGGCGGAGCTGCGCGAGCTCGCAAGCCCTGAGACGCGCGAGGCGATGGCCAACCCGCTGATCATCGACGGCCGTAACCTGCTCGATCCGGCGACCGTGCGCGCTGCCGGGTTCACGTACGAGGCGATCGGCCGGGCAAGCGAGCAGGCTTCAGTGCTCGAGAGCGTCTAGGGAGCGGGGGCACGTCTCGGTGGAGGCGATCATCCTCGCCGGCGGGAAGGCGGAGAGGCTCGGCGACGCAGCCGCGGGCCGGCCGAAGTCGCTCGTCGATGTCGCGGGCAGGCCGCTTGCCGCCTATCAGGTGGGACGTCTCGCTCGGGCCGGAGTCGAGCGCGTGATCATCTCGTGCGCTGCCGGTCAGGGTGAGCTCTTCGAAGAGGAGCTGGCCGGGCTCGGCCCGGAGATCGTCGCTGCGGAGGAGCCCGAGCGCTTCGGCCGCGGCGGCGGGATCAGGTTCGCCGCGAAGGAGCGCCGGGAGAGCGGGGATGTCTATGCGCTGAACGGTGACGAGCTCGTCGCCGTCGACTTCGGGGCGCTGCTCGAGCGGCATCGTCGGGCAGGCGGCGCGGCCACGGTGTCCGTAGCGCGGCCGAAGTCGCCGTTCGGCGTCGTTGAGCTCGGCGAGGACGATGCGGTCGAGGGCTTCAGCGAGGGCGGGTCGATTCCCTACTGGGTGAGCTGCGGGATCTACGTGCTCTCGGACGAGGCGATCGAGCGCTTCCCGGAGCGGGGCGACCACGAGACGACGACCTTCCCGGAGCTCGTGGCCGAGCGGCGTCTCTACGCCTACCGTCACGACGGCCTCTGGCTGACCGTGAACACGCCGAAGGAGCTCCGGACCGCGGCCGACCACGTCGCCGCACATCCGGAATGGCTCGCGTGAGCGGTCTCACCGGAGCGGGCTTGCGGTCGTTGCTGCGAGCGTGCGTGTGACGGGTGAGGGCCCGGACGTCGGCTCGCTCGCACCGTGGGCCTTCGAGAGCCGCCGCGTCGAGAAGCCGTGGGGCCACGAGCTGATCTGGGCGCTCAGCGACGTGTACTGCGGCAAGGTCCTGTTCGTTCGGGCCGGACAGTCGCTCTCGCTCCAGTACCACGAGCGGAAGGACGAGTCGTGGCTGATCCAGGCCGGTCGTGCCCGGATCGAGCTCGGCGCCGTCGGCGACGAGTCGCTCGCCGAGGAGGTCGTAGGGCCGGGCGCGACGTTCCGCTACCGCCCGGGCACCGTGCACCGGATCACGGCCGTCGAGGACACGACCATCCTCGAGGTCTCGACGCCTCACCTGGACGACGTCGTGCGGCTGGCAGACAGCTACGGCCGCGTGGGCACGTCCGCGCCCTGAGGGCGCACAGCGCCGCACAGGCTGCCTCCCGCAAGCGTTCGGGCCTGGCCGCGCGACCGGTGCGCCTACGTGCGCACTTTCCACGCCTCGGCGCACATCCGAGGCACATCTGGCACAGACACGTGACAGGGAGCGGGGGTACCGTTCCGGAAGGGCTTCCGGCCCCCCGTTGCGGGGAAGCGGGCATGGGGTCTCTCGACGCGCGGTCCGTGCTCGGAGCCAGAGCCGGTCCGGGCCGGAGCGCGTATGGACATTCACTCGAACGAGTGAGTGATCATTGACACAGTCATGGTAAGGTTGGGGCGATGACGAGGCGCCACCGATGACGGGACTCACCGTCGGCGCAGCCGCCGCTCGCACGAAGTGGTCGGCTCGGATGCTCCGCTACCTGGAGGCGCAGGGCCTCGTCGTGCCCGGTCGTACGTCAGCGGGCTACCGCGTGTACGGCTTGGCCGAGCTGAACCGCCTGAACTCGCTCCGCGAGCTCCGGCGGGCACACGGGGTCGGCATCGACGACCTGGCATTCGCGGCTCGGCTCAATCACGAGCCCGAGGTGCGCAAGGCGGTCGACTCCTGGCTTGCCACCGGCTCGGATCACGTCTCCTGGATCGACTGGGAGCAACGCAAGCACGAGCGGCTGCTGGCTGCTTGACCTACTACGAGCAACGCTCGAACGGAGGCTTACCGAGATGGCGACGACACGAGGACACGACGTAAAGGATCTGGCACTGGCCGCCGAGGGGGTCAGGCGCATCATCTGGGCCGACCGCCAGATGCCGGTGCTCACCGCGATCCGCGACCGCTTCACGGCGGAGCAGCCGCTCGCCGGATACCGCATCTCCGCATGTCTCCACGTGACGACGGAGACCGCGAACCTGATGCGGACGCTGAAGGCCGGAGGGGCCGACGTCGTGCTGTGCGCGTCGAACCCGCTCTCGACGCAGGACGACGTCGCGGCGGCGCTCGTCGAGGAGTTCGACATCTCGGTCTACGCGATCAAGGGCGAGGACAACGACACCTACTACCAGCACATCGAGGCCGCGGTCGACCACAAGCCGCAGCTCACGATGGACGACGGCGCCGACGTGATCGGAGTGCTCCACACGGCCAGGCGCGAGCAGCTCGGCGACATCGTCGCCGGCATGGAGGAGACGACGACCGGCGTCATCCGCCTGAAGGCGATGGAAGCCGACGGCGCGCTCGCGTTCCCGGTGATCGCGGTCAACGACGCGCGCACCAAGCACCTGTTCGACAACCGGTACGGCACCGGGCAGTCGACGCTCGACGGGATCATCCGCTCGACGAACGTGCTGCTCGCCGGCAAGCGCTTCGTGATCGCCGGCTACGGCTGGGTGGGCCGGGGCGTCGCGATGCGTGCCCGCGGGCTCGGCGCCCACGTGATCGTGACCGAGGTCGACCCGATGCCCGCGCTCGAGGCGCTCATGGACGGGTACGAGGTGATGCCGATGGACGAGGCCGCGAAGATCGGCGACATCTTCTGCACCGCGACCGGCGACAAGCACGTGATCGCCGAGCAGCACATGCGCGTCATGAAGGACGGCTCGATCATGTGCAACACGGGTCACTTCAACGTCGAGATCGACATCCCGGCCCTGCGCGCGATGGCGGTCGAGACGCGCGAGGCTCGCGAGTTCGTCGAGGAGTTCACCCTGGAGGACGGCCGGCGGCTCTACCTGCTCGCCGAAGGCCGGCTCGTGAACATCTCCGCAGCCGAGGGTCATCCCGCGATCGTGATGGACATGTCCTTCGCCAACCAGGCGCTCTCGACCGAGTACGCAGTGCAGCACGCGGCGTCGCTCGAACGGAAGGTCTACCCCGTGCCGCGCGAGATCGACGAGGAGATCGCCCGCCTCAAGCTCGGGACGATGGGCGTGACGATCGACCATCTGACCGAGGAGCAGGCCAAGTACCTCGCCTCGTGGAACGAGGGGACTTGAGGCAGTCCACGAGAGGCCTCGGCCCTGACGACAAGGTGGCAGGGCCGAGGTGCTAGAGCCGGAACGGATCCTGCGCCTCGAGGACGACTGCGTGGTCTTCCTGGACCAGCGGAAGCTGCCGCTCGAGGAGGTCGAGGTCAGGTGCTCGAACGCCGCCGAGGTCGCCGGGGCCATCCAGGCGATGGTCGTGCGGGGCGCCCCCGCGATCGGCGTGGCGGCGGCGTACGGCATCGCACTCGCAGCCGGCAAAGGCGAGGATCTCGCTCGGGCCGACGCCGTGCTTCGAGCATCCCGGCCGACCGCGGTCAACCTCGCCTGGGCGCTCGACGAGATGCGCGACGACCCGTCGGCGGCTCACGCACGCGCGCTCCATGCCGAGGAGGTGGAGCGATGCCACTCGATGTCGGCACACGCGGCGACGCTCCTCGGCCCCGGGACGCGGGCGCTCACCCACTGCAACGCAGGCGGGCTCGCGACCGGGGGGTACGGCAGCGCCGTCGGCGCCCTGATCTCCGCGTGGGAGCTCGGGCTGCTCGAGTTCGTCTGGGTCGACGAGACCAGGCCGCTGCTGCAGGGTGCTCGCCTCACCGCATGGGAGCTCGAGGCAGCCGGTATCCCTCACGCTGTGATCGTCGACTCGTCCGCCGCCTCCCGCATGTCTGCCGGCGAGGTCGACGCCGTCTTCGTCGGCGCTGACCGGATCGCGGCCAACGGCGACACGGCCAACAAGATCGGCACCTACGGGCTCGCGGTCCTCGCCCGGCACCACGAGCTTCCCTTCTACGTGGTCGCGCCCAGCTCGACTGTCGACCATTCGACCCCGAGCGGCTCGGAGATCCCGATCGAGGAGCGCGACGCCGCCGAGGTGACGTCTCGTTTCCCGGCGCGGAACCCCGCCTTCGACGTCACGCCGGCCTCGCTCGTCGCCGCGATCGTGACCGAGCACGGCGTTCACCGTGGGCCGTACGCCGAGTCCCTCGCCCTGGCGGTCGTCGCATGAAGGCGCTCCTGCTCGCGGCGGGGTACGCGACGCGTCTCCGTCCGCTCACCAACGACCGAGCCAAGCCCTTGCTGCCGGTCGGCGGGCGGCCGATGGCCGACTGGATCCTCGACCGCGTCAAGGCGTCGGAGGCGATCGACGAGGTGCACGTGGTCACGAACGCGGTCTACGCGGAGGAGTTCGCACGTTGGGGGGCCGACCGCGGCGTGATCGTGCACAACGACGGCACCACCGGCAACGACGACCGTCTCGGCGCGATCGGTGACGTCAAGTTCGCGATCGACGGCGGTGCCGCCGACGAGGACGGCCTGCTCGTGATCGCGGCAGACAACCTCTTCGAGTTCTCGCTCGCCGCCTACATCGACTTCTGGCGGGCGAAGGGAGACGGAAGCGCGATCGCCGTCCATCAGCTCGCGGACGCGTCCCTCGCGAGCCTCTACGGGGTCGTCGAGCTCGACGCCGACGATCGCGTGGTCGGGATGGAGGAGAAGCCCGAGCATCCCCGGAGCGATCTCGTCTCGACGGCGACCTACCTCTTCTCGAGCGCCCATCTCGCCGTGCTCGAGCAGTACCTGGCCGACGGGCTCCCGGCGGACCCTCCGGGAAGCTTCCTCGTGTGGCTCGCGGAGAACCATCGCGTCTACGGGTTCCGGTTCAGCGAGGCCTGGCTCGACATCGGAGACCACGGGCAGCTGCTCGAGGCCGACAACCTCTATCGCGTCGCAGCCGGGCTCGAGCCCCGCACCGAGTACCTCCCTTAGAGCCCCGTGCCGCGCGTCTGGCACGAAGCTGGCACAGACACGTCACACTTTTGCGCCTACCGTGGTCAGGGTGGCTCTTCGACGCGCTCTTCGATTCGCTTCTGCCCTCCCGCTGCGTCTGTTGCGGGCATTCACGGTCGCTCTTCTGCGGCTGCTGTCGCGACGAGCTGACGCCGATTCGAGCTCCGCTCTGCGAGCGCTGCGGCGCACCGACCGCCTGGCCGGTCGCAAGCTGTCTCGAGTGTGGCGGACGCCGGCTCTCGTTCGCCACCGCGCGGGCGGCGGTGTCGTACGCGGGGCCGGCCAGGCCGTTCCTTCGAGCCTGGAAGGAGGGCGGCCTCCGCCCGCTCTCGACCTGGGCGGCGGAGCTCGTAGCCGAGCAGATCCAGCCTCCGCCCGCAGACCTCATCGCGTATATCCCCGGCGACGACGACCGGGCGATCAGACGTGGTCACCAGCCGGCCGAAGGTCTCGCTCGCGCGCTCGGCCGCTGCTGGACGCTGCCGGTCGAGCCGCTGGTCGCAAGAAGCCGCCGGATCGCCCGCCAGACCGGCCTTCCGCTCGCCGAGCGCCGCAGGAACGTGCGTGGCGCCTTCACGACCGTGAAGGAGGTGCAGGGGCACGTCGTGCTCGTCGACGACGTGTACACGACCGGAGCCACGGTCGATGCCGCAGCCTCGGCGCTCAAGAGGGGCGGGGCCGGCCGGGTCGACGTCGTCACCTTCGCTCGCGCGCCGCGCTGAGTCGCCGGCTGCTTCGGCTGCTCTTCGGCTGATCCGGTCGCTCTGCCGAGCCCGTTTCCGCGCCAGGGCCTGGGGCGGGTAGATACTCTCGTAGGAGGGGATTGTCGACCAGAGGAGGTGCGCGATGCGGCTTCAGGTCAAGGGGCGCAACATCGAGGTCTCGCCTGAGATTCGCGCATATGCTGAATCGAAGCTGGCGCGGCTCGACAAGCAGCTCGCCGACGAGACCGCGGTCGAAGTCGAGTTGGCGACGGAGACCAAGCATGCCCAGCAGACCGCCGAGGCGACGATCTTCGCCAAAGGGGTGACGCTCCGGGCGACCGAGTCCACCGACGACATCAGGGCGTCGATCGACAAGCTCGTCGAGAACCTCGAGCGGCAGATCGTCCGCTATCGCGAGAAGCGCCGCCACGAGCCGCGGCGCCGCACGGCGCACCACGGCGCTTGAGCCTCTTTCGCAAGAGCGAGCCGCTGCACGTGCGGCTCGCCCGGGAAGGCGGCATCGACCTGGAGGGAAGCGAGCGCGAGCCGACGCGGCCCGCGTGGGACGAGCCCGGCATCCACGGGCGCCAACGGGCGCGGAGGTGGGACACGGTGCTGACGGTCGAGGCGCCCGACCTCGCCGGCGATCGTGTCGAGTTCGTCGCGCTCTCGGCTACCGAGCTCGTGATCGTCGAGGGGGAGGGCGCGGTCGAGCCGCTCGCCGAAGGCGTCGAGAGGTCGCTCGATCCGCCCTACCGCGCCGAAGGCGTACGACGCGACGGCGACCTCTGGGCGGTCGGGGCGCGCAAGATCGAGGTCGTGCGGCTGCCGAACATCGAGGGCGAGGAGATCGAGCTCTCGAGCCACGAGGGCGAGCGCACCCTCCTCGTCGACGGCGCCTCCGCCTTCGGCTCGATCCCGGCGCTCGAGCAGCCCGAGCACGTCGTAAGGGCACGCAGGATCGACGGTGACGCCTGGGAGGTCGAGAGCTCGCCCTTGTGACCGGCCGCGGGCACCTCGCCCGCGCATGGCTCTCCACCGCTCAGGGTCTGGGCGCTTCCACCCGATACCCTGTGCTCATGCCCGCGAACGAAGGATTCGAGAGGTTCCTGCGCCTCGGCGAGGGAAGGCGCATGAAGCGGCTGCAGGAACAGGCCGCCTACATCGCCACCCTCGAGCCCGAGTTCCAGGCCCTCTCCGACGACGCGCTCCGCGCCAAGACGATCGAGTTCCGCCAGCGCCTCGAGAACGGCGAAGACATCGACGCGTTGCTCTTCGAGGCGTTCGCGGCCGTTCGCGAGGCCCGCATGCGCGAATCGGACCAGCGCATGTTCGACGTCCAGATGATGGGCGGGATCGTCCTCCACGAGGGCGACGTCGCCGAGATGAAGACCGGCGAGGGCAAGACCTTCGTCGCGAGCCTCGCGCTCTACCTGAACGCGCTTCCGACCGTGACGACGCCCGACGGCCGCATCCTCGGCCAGGGCGTCCACCTCGTCACCGTCAACGACTACCTCGCCTCTCGCGACGCCGAGTGGAACCGGGGTGTCTACGAGCGCCTCGGGATGACGGTCGCGGCGATTCAGAACGAGGTCGTCCCGGACTTCGACCGCCGTCGCGCCTCCTACGAGGCCGACATCACCTACGGGACGAACTCCGAGTTCGGCTTCGACTACCTGCGCGACAACATGTCCACGTCGCTCGAGGCGACCTCGCAGCGTGGCCATCACTACGCGATCGTGGACGAGGTCGACTCGATCCTGATCGACGAGGCGCGGACGCCGCTGATCATCTCGGGCGAGCCGACGACCGCGGCGAAGACCTACTACGAGATGGCGCGCATCGCCCGCGGGCTCACCGGCATCCAGTCGAAGGGGACGAAGGCCGAGGACTCGCTGCTGCAGCAGGACTACGACTACCTCTTCGACGAGAAGCACAAGACCGTCTCGGCCACCGAGGCCGGGATCGAGAAGGTCGAGCGCGCCATGCGGATCGAGAACCTCTACGCGCCCGAGAACGTGCAGCTCGTCAACCACGTGATCCAGGCCCTGAAGGCGGAGGCGCTCTTCAAGCGCGACATCGACTACGTCGTCGCCGACGGCGAGGTGAAGATCGTCGACGAGTTCACCGGCCGCATCATGGAGGGCCGCCGCTGGTCGGAGGGCCTCCACCAGGCGGTCGAGGCGAAGGAGGGCGTGCCGATCCAGGAGGAGCACCAGACGCTCGCCACGATCACGCTCCAGAACTACTTCCGCCTCTACGACAAGCTCGCCGGGATGACCGGCACCGCGAAGACCGAGGAGAAGGAGTTCGTCGAGATCTACGGCCTCGAGGTCGTGCCGATCCCGACCAACGTGCAGGTCGCGCGCGACGACAAGAACGACCTCATCTTCAAGACGGTCGAGGCCAAGTTCAAGGCGGTCGTCGACGACATCAAGGAGCGCAACGAGAAGGGGCAGCCGGTGCTCGTCGGCACGATCGCCGTCGAGACCTCGGAGCTCCTCAGCGAGCTCCTGAAGCGTCGGGGCGTCCCGCACCAGGTACTGAACGCGAAGGAGCACGCGCGCGAGGCCGAGATCATCAAGGACGCAGGCCGTGCAGGGGCCGTCACGATCGCCACCAACATGGCCGGCCGCGGCGTCGACATCAAGATCGACGACCAGGTGCGCAGCCTCGGCGGGCTCTACGTGCTCGGCACCGAGCGCCACGAGGCGCGCCGGATCGACAACCAGCTCCGCGGCCGCTCGGGCCGGCAGGGCGACCCGGGCGAGACCCGCTTCTACCTGTCGGGCCAGGACGACCTCGTGCGCCTCTTCGCAGGCGACCGGATCTACAACATCATGGACCGGTTCAAGCTGCCCGACGACCAGCCGATGGATCAGAAGATCCTCACGAACCAGATCGAGAACGCGCAGAAGAAGGTCGAGGAGCAGAACTTCGTCATGCGTAAGAACGTCCTCAAGTACGACGACGTGATGAACGCGCAGCGCATGGTGATCTACGAGCAGCGCCGCGCCGTCCTCGAGGGGCAGGACCTCTCCGAGGAGATCAAGGAGATCTGGCTGCCCGAGGTGATCGAGAACGTCGTCAACGCCTACACGGCCGCCGAGCTCGAGGACGAATGGGATCTCGGCGAGCTCGTGAACGCGATGGAGGCGCTCTACGGCACCGGTGTGAGCGCCGAGGAGCTCGCAGGGCTCGGCCGGGAGGAGATCATCGCCGAGTTCCTCGACGACGCGCTCGACACCTACGCGGAGCGTGAGCGCGAGATGGAAGGTGTCCAGGAGGGGCTCATGCGCGATCTCGAGCGCTGGGTCGTCCTGCAGGTCGTAGACGTCCGCTGGCGCGAGCACCTCGAGAACATGGACTACATGCGCGAGGGCATCGGCCTGCGCGGCCTGGCGCAGAAGGATCCGCTCGTCGAGTACCGCAACGAGGGCCACACGATGTTCCAGGCCCTCGGCCAGTCGATCCACGAAGAGGTGATGGCGCTCCTCTTCCATCTCGAGTACCAGCCTCCGGCCGACAACGGCGGCGGGCCGCTGCCGGCCACCGGCTCCAACAGTGGGGGCGGGCTCTCGTTCGAGCACCAGACCTCGTCCGGGGCGCAGGCGATCGCACAGGCAGGCGGCCAGGCGACGGCGACCGTGGCCCCGACGGTGGGCAACGGCGACGGCCCGGCGCGGACGGTGGTCAAGTCCGATCAGCAGAGCATCGGGCGCAACGACCCGTGCTGGTGCGGCTCGGGCAAGAAGTTCAAGCGCTGCCACGGAGCTTAGGTCGTGGGGGAAACCTCCGGTTTCCCCCCACGAGCCCCCCTTCCGACACGTGGCATCTGGTGTGGAGCGAGGCCGGGCGGAGCCCGCCCTCGCGGGTCACTGCCGGTGCACCGACAGAGCGCCGGGTCGTGGAAGGCGGGCTACTGGCGCGAGGCCCAGCGCAGGGCCCAGTAGCGCAATCCGCTCGCCGGCTCGACGCCCTCGACGACGGCCTCGAAGCCGTTGCGGAGGTAGAAGGGCACCGTGCGCTCGGCGAACGTCTCGAGCACGACCGGGAAGCCGCTCTCACGGGCTGTGCGCAGCCCGTGCCGGAGCAGCATCGTTCCCGCGCCGTCGCCCTGCCGGCCGGGCTCGACCGCCAGAAGGCGCAGGTGCCAATGCGGCTCGGGGGCAACGGCCTCGATCGCCGCTCCCACCACGTCGAAGACGGCGTCGAGCCGATCGATGGGGGCCTCTTCGCGAACGGCGTCGAGCCCTGCCCGAGCAAGCCGCTCGGGCGTCTCTGCGGGCGCGTCCGGCGGCTGCCAGGCGGCGACGCCGGCGAGGTCGACGAGACAGTCGACGCGCCCGAAGAGCTGGTCGTAGCGGACGAACCCGGCGAACATGAGCGGGGCGAGCCGAGCCCGCTCGGCGCTGTCGGGAAGCACGTGGCGGGCAAGCGGGTCGTCGAAGAACGCCCGCGCGACCACCGCGCCGGCGTCGTCTACCCGAGCATCCTCGAGCGTGTGCACCTGGATCGGATCGATTGCCATGCCGCAGGGAATCATCACCTATCGGACGCAGGCGCCCACCTGCCCCTAACCCTTCATGTGTTGCACGTCACGAACCGGAGGCACAGCCCGGGAGAGCAGCGCCGCGATACCATCCTCCGGCGATGGCCGACCAGGAGCTTTCACTCGCAGAGCAGCTCGAGGAGATCAGGGCCCAGCTTGGCTGGGTCCGTGATTACCTTTGACCCGGATCGCCTGAGGGAGCGCCGCGCCGAGCTCGAGTTGGCCATGAACGAGCCCGGCTTCTGGGACGACCAGGACGCCGCGAAGAAGACGAGCACCGAGCACGCCCGCGTCTCGCGGCGGATCGAGACCTACGACCACCTCACGCAGGCCTACGAGGAGGCGCGAGATCTCTACGAGCTCGACCCCGGGATGGCCGACGAGATCGCCTCGTCGATCGGCCCGCTCCACCGCGAGCTCGAGCTGCTCGAGGAGGCGGCGCTCTTCAACGGCGAGTACGACCCCGGCGATGCCGTTGTCACGCTCCAGTCGGGCACGGGCGGCACCGACGCCCAGGACTGGACGGAGATGATGCTGCGGATGTACGAGCGCTGGGGCGCCGACCGCGGCTTCAAGGTCGACCTGCTCGAGGCGAGCCCGGGGGAGGAGGCGGGCCTCAAGAGCTCGACGTTCACGATCGAGGGCGAGAACGCCTACGGCATTCTCAAGGCCGAGCGCGGCAAGCACCGGCTCGTCCGCCTCTCGCCGTTCGACGCCGCCCACCGGCGGCAGACGTCGTTCGCGACGGTGATCGTCGCACCGCTCCTTCCCGACGACACGGACGTCGAGATCGACGAGGGTGACCTGAAGATCGACACCTACCGGGCGCAGGGAGCAGGCGGCCAGCACGTCAACAAGACCGACAGCGCCGTAAGGATCACGCATCTCCCGTCCGGGATCGTCGTGCAGTGCCAGAACGAGCGCTCGCAGTCGGCCAACAAGCAGACCGCGATGCGCGTCCTCAAGGCCCGCCTCGTCGAGCGGGCCGAGGAGGAGCGCGAGGCGATGATGGCGAAGGAAAGGGGCGGCGCTGCCGACACGGGCTTCGGCGGCGAATGGATCCGAAGCTATGTCCTCCATCCCTACCAGCAGGTCAAGGACGCGCGAACCGGCCACGAGACCGGGAACACGCAGGCGGTCCTCGATGGCAACCTCGATCCGTTCATCCACTCCTACCTCCTGGCGAAGGCCGCCGGCAAGGTGGTCTAGCCCGTGGGTTATGCTTCCACAGGGTTTGCGGACAGGGCATGGCGCGTCAGCGCGGTGCCAACTCGGACAAACGTGAGCGAGCACGACTTCACCCACTCCGACACTGCGACGGCGCTGATCGAGCCGCCGCCGTCAGAGCCCCGTGGTGCGGCAAGCAGCGCCTCGATGATCGTGTTCGAAGGCGTCACGAAGATCTACGACCCGGACGTCGTCGCCCTCCGCGACGTGACGTTCCACATCGACAAGGGCGAGTTCGTGTTCGTCGTCGGCGCTTCCGGGTCGGGCAAGTCGACGCTCGTGCGGCTGCTCCTCAAGGAGCTCGAGGCCTCCAGCGGCAAGATCGTCGTCGGCGGCCGCGACCTGACCCGCCTCAAGCGCTCGAAGGTGCCGATGCTCCGCCGCAACATCGGCTGCGTCTTCCAGGACTTCAAGCTGCTTCCCAACCGCACCGCCGCCGAGAACGTCGCCTACGCCCTCAAGGTGCAGGGCGAGGGGCGCAACTCGATCCGCAAGAAGGTCCCCGAGGTGCTCTCCATGGTCGGCCTCTCCCACCGGATGAACGCGATCCCCGACGAGCTCTCGGGTGGCGAGCAGCAGCGCGTCTCGATTGCGCGCGCCTTCGTCAACCATCCGCCGCTCCTCGTCTGCGACGAGCCGACGGGGAACCTCGACCCGGACACGTCGGTCGGGATCATGCAGCTCCTCTACCGCATCAACATGGCCGGGACGACGATCCTGATGGTGACCCACGACCGCGAGATGGTCGACAAGATGCGCAAGCGCGTGATCCAGCTCGAGGAAGGCCGCTTGGCCCGCGACGAGAGGCGAGGCGGCTATACAGGTGAGTAACGTGGGGGAACCAACGAGGTTCCCCCACGAGCCCCCTCCTACAGGGGCGGGCGTGGAAGCCTTGGCCTGTTGTGCCTCCCGCCGAGCGGAGCCCGGCTCCGGCGGCGGCTCGGGGAATTTCCTTTCCGTGGGGTCACGCCGCACATGAGGATCCGCTTGCTCGTGTCCGAGGCCTGGCGCAGTCTTGGCGCCAACGTCTCGACGACGTTCGCGGCGATGATGACGGTGCTGATCGGGATGTTCCTGCTGGGCCTCCTGATCGCCCTCGGCACCTGGACGGTCTCCTGGTCGAACCACGTCAAGCGCGAGCTCGTCGTGAAGATCGACATGAAGACGAGCGCCGACAAAGGCGGCCCGGCGACGCATGCCCAGGAGAACGCGGTGGCGCGTCAGCTCTCCAGCAACCCGCTCGTGAGCCACTTCACCTTCGTCTCCAAGGAGCAAGCGCTCGTCCAGATGCGCAAGACCGAGAAGACGCTCCTGAACGCGCTGCCGTTCAACCCGTTCCCGGACACGTTCGTCGTCACGCCCGACAAGGGCGAGAATCTCCAGAAGCTCTACGCGAACCTCAAGAGCCCGCTGGCGCCCGGGGTGCATACGGTGATCAACGACAAGCAGGACTCCAACAGGATCCTGCACTTCACCCACTGGGTGGTGCTGATCTTCGGGATCGCGGTTGCGATCTTGCTCAGCTCGGCCTCGCTCCTGATCGCGAACACGATCCGGCTCTCGATCTTCTCGCGGCGGCGTGAGATCGAGGTGATGAAGCTCGTCGGGGCAACCAACTGGTTCGTCCGCGGGCCGTTCATGATCGAGGGGCTGATCTGCGGCCTCGGCGGCGCCTTCCTGGCGGTGTTACTGCTGATCATCGGCAAGGAGGTCGCCCTCCCGGCGATTCTCCACAACGCGCTCTCGACCGCCCCCGACGTGCATGCGCTCGCGTTTCCGCTGACGGCGGCGATCATCCTCGGGATCGGCCTCGCCCTCGGCGCGGTCGGCTCCGGGGTCACGCTCCGGCGCTTCCTGCGCGTCTAACGGCTTTCGAAAACCCGTAGCGTGGGGCACATGTCCCAGCTCGGACTCGGAGTGGACGGCCGCGTCGTCGTCGAGGTCGGCAAGCGCGGGAAGCTGCTGATCGGCGAGCCGTACTTCCAGCCCGGCGTGCCGCTGATCCTCGAGACGGGGCACGGGCGCGACGTCTCGGTCGGCGACCTCGCGGTCGTCAGGCCCGGAAGGGGCCGCGCGCAGATCGAGCGCGGGCTCGGCCCGGCGAGCCGGATCGAGAGCGTGCTCGAGGCGCTTCTCGTCGAGCGCGGCGCCCGCGTCGAGTTCGAGCCCTACGACGTGCCCGACCCCGTGCTCGACGGCCGTGTCGACCTGCGCGACCTCCCGACGATCACGATCGATCCCGACACCGCGAAGGACTTCGACGACGCCCTCTCGTTCCGCCGCGAGGCCGGCGGGATCCGCTCGTGGGTGCACATCGCCGACGTCTCGTTCTTTATCCCCGCGGGCTCGCCGCTCGACCGGGGGGCCGCCGACCGCGCCTTCTCGACGTACGTTCCCGGCCTCGTCGCGCCGATGCTGCCGCACGAGCTCGCCGACGACGCCTGCTCGCTCCGGCCGCACGTCGACCGGCTGTGCGTGACGGTCGAGATGCCGCCGTCGGGCGAGCCGAGCTTCTACCGGTCGGTGATCAACTCCGACGCGCGGCTCACCTACGGCCAGGCCGAGCGGCGCGACGTCCCCGCCGAGCTGCTCGAGCAGCTCGATCTCGCCAACGAGGTCGCCTCGGCGCTGCGCTCGAGGCGCTTCGGCCGCGGCGCGCTCGAGATCGTCTCACCGGAGGTCGTCTTCTCGTTTGCCGACGGGCGCGTGTCGAATGCGTGGCGGGAGAGCGAGCCGCACGCGCACATGCTCGTCGAGGAGCTGATGATCCGTGCCAACGAGCGCGTGGCCGAGTTCCTCTCCGGCCGCAGGCGCGAGGCGCTCTACCGGGTGCACGAGCGGCCCGACGCCCAGGCGATCTCGCTGCTCCTGGCAAAGCTTGAGGAGCTCGGGGTGCCCACGCCGCCCGCCCCGAAGACGCTCTCGCCGTCGGATGCGGCCGAGCTCGCGGCGGAGATCTCGCGGCGCGTCACGGCGTACGTGCAGCAGACGGGGCGCGGCAAGGAGGCCTTCCCGCCGCTCGTCCTCCGCGCGCTCAAGCAGGCCCGCTACGACCCGCACAACCTCGGCCACTCGGGCCTCGCCAGCCCGGCGTACTGCCATTTCACCTCGCCGATCAGGCGCTACCCCGATCTGATCGTCCACCGGGCCCTGCTGGCCGAGCTCGGGCTGAGCGAGAACGAGGTGCCCGACGACCTCTCCGAGCTCGCGGCGCACACGTCGGCCCGCGAGCGGGAGGCGGCCGAGCTCGAGTACCTGGCCGACGACATCTGCCTGGCCTGGCTGCTCGAGGATCGGCTGCTCGACCACGGCTGGGAGGAGCCGTGGGAGGGAGAGATCACCGGCGCGATCGGCTCGGGGATCTTCATCAGCTTCGGCGAGGTGTTCGAGGGCTTCCTGCCCGCGCGGCGGCTGCCGGGTGAGTTCTTCGAGCTGAACCCCACCGGCACCGGGCTCGTCGGCCGCCGTTCCGGCCGCGCGTACCGCCTCGGCGACGAGATCGAGGTGCGGGTCGAGTCGATTGCCCGCACCGAGGGCAAGGTCGAGCTCGCCCTGGCCGCCGGGGAAGGGCCGCGAACGCCCAGGAAGCCCTCCGGCAAGACGGCGCCGACGAAACGGTCGCCGAGGGCCGGCGGGAAGAAGGGAAAGGGGAAGAGCGCCCGCAAGCGGCGGTAGCGTCTTGTCATCCGCGGCCCCGGTCGAGACTATGGCGAAGGCCCGGCTGAGATATAAATGCCCCGTACGCGCGGCTTCTCTGCGCTGCGTCCACTCGTATCCTCGACGTCGGTCTTTTGGGGGACAGGCATGGCCGAACGTCAACCGAGCAAGCAGCGGCGCCTACAGGCCTGGATCGAGGCGGCGGCGCGCGGATGCAAGGGCGCACGGCGCCGCTCCACCGCCGCCGCCGCACTTGCTGCCCTGACGGTGCTCGCGACCAGTGGCGCGGCCACCGGCTCGACCGCGTCCCCGCTCAGCGCCGGCCAGGCATCGTCGCCGGCCTCCTCGCTCGCTGCCGCCGGTGAGGTGACGCGGACCTTCACGCTGTCGGCCTCGAGCGGCGCCTGGGTCGACACCGGGATCGACATCCCCGCGGGCGGGTCGGCCCGCCTCGCCGTGTCGGGGAACGCGAAGTGCGGTCCGGGGAGCGACTGTCCGGCGGGAAGCCCGCTCGGCGCCGGGCGCACCTGCGCGAACCGCTCGCTCGGACCGCTCAAGCCGGGTGCGGCGCCCGACGTCTACTACGGCGCGGTCGGCGGGCGTGTGGGCAACGGGACACCGTTCATGGTCGGCCGCGGAACGACCGTCAAGGGGCCAGGCGTGCTCTACCTCGTCTACGAGGATTGCGCCGGGTACTACGGCGACAACTCGGGCGCGTTCGCTGTCGCCGTGACGGTGCCCACCTCGATCGTGGTGAACACGACGCTCGACGTCGAGATCGACCCCAAGGCTCTCTCGCGAAAGGATCCGTACTGCGACGTCAACGTCCGAGCCCCGACCAAGTGCAGCCTCCGGGCGGCGATCCAGCTCGCGAACAAGCTCGGCGGAAGCCAGACGATCAGCTTCGACATCCCCGGCGGCGGTGTGCCGAAGATCGACGTCGACTTCGGCTCCGCCCTGCCGGCGATCACGGCGAGCGTCACGATCGACGGGACGACCCAGCACGGCGGTTGGGTCGAGCTGGCCGGGCCGGGGAAGCCGAAGCTCAATCTCGACGGGATCGGTCTCCGCGCTCCCGACTCCTCGATTCGCGGCCTCGTCGTCAACGGGTTCCGGTACGCGATCATCATCGGGCAGGGCTCGACGCACGACGTGATCGCCGGTGATCGGATCGGCACCGACCCGAGCGGCGAGAAGGCTGTCCCGAACGTCTTCGGGATCCAGGACGAGGGCGCGGGCGCGGAGATAGGCGGCCCGGAGGCCTCGACCGCAGACCGCTGCGGTGGGGATTGCAACCTCGTCTCCGGCAACAGCTCCTACCAGATCCAGGTCTTCGGCAAGGGTAGCCGGGTGCAAGGGGACACGGTCGGGGCCGACGTGAGTGGCCGGCATCTGCTGCCGCAAGGCTCCGGCATCTTCCTGGGCGGGAGCAACGTGTTGATCGGCGGACGCTCGAGTGCGCCGGGAACGGCGCCCGGCAACGTGATCGGCTCGGGCGCGAACGGGATCGACGTCACCGCTTCGGCCACGAACGCGACGATCTCCGGCAACCTGATCGGCGTCCAGCGCTCCGGGAAGCTCTCCTTGTTCGACCCGGCCGACAGCGAGAAGGCGTTCGAGACCCTCGAGCCGTGCCCGTGTGGGATCCAGGCGGCCGCCGCCAACGATCTGGCCATCGGCGGCGTGGCAGACCGGGACGCCAACGTGATCTCCGGCTGGGAGATCGGCGTCTACCTCGACGACGAGGCGCCGGACAACGGCGCGGTCATCGACCACGACCGGATCGGGACCGACGCCGACGGGTCGAGCTCGATCGGCAACAACATCGGGGTGCTGGGTGGCCACCATTACGCGGACTCCGTTCCCGATGCGGACGCCAAGAACCTGAAGCTCAGGGGTGGCGCCGTGCTCAACAGCCTCATCAGCGGAAACACCGTCGGCGTCCTCCGGGCCGAGGAGGTGCAGGGGAACCGCATCGGAACGAACCTCGACGGCACTGCGGCGATCCCGAATACCGTCGGCGTCTATGCCTCGACCCTGGTTGGTGGGATCCGTGAGTCCGGGTCGACGTCGTGCTCGTTCCCGTGCAACCTGATTTCGGGCAACAGCGGGCACGCCGTCTCGGTGTCGCAGACGATCCAGGGGAACTTCATCGGGACGAACCTGCAAGGAACGGGAGCGATCCCGAACGCGACCACGAACGAGGGGGCCGACTGGCACTACAGGGCAGGAGCGGTCAGCGAGTCGGGCACGATCGGCGGGACGAGCAACGCCCTCGACGGGGTGTGCGACCAGGCCTGCAACCTCATCTCCGGCAACGACGGGTATGCCTTTTCGGGGAGGACGTGGAACGGGATCCAGGCCGGGGCGCTCACGCCTTTCATCGTCGCCATGCTGACCGTCGGTCTAGTCAGCCTGGAGCCGGACCCTCCGAAGGTGTCGATCGAGGGCAACGTCATCGGCCGCTCGAGCGCCAACAAGCCGCTGCCGAACCAGTTCGGCGGGATCAGCGTCGTCGACGCGCTCAAGCACAGCTGGCACGTCGGCGGTGACGACGGCACCGGCAACGTGATCGCGGACAACCGCGGCCCGGCGGTCGCGTTGACGCTCAAAGCCACCAATGGCATCAACGCGGCTCCGGACGTCGAGGGGAACTCGATCATCGGCAACACCTACGGCCTCGACTATCCGTCCGGCTTCAAGGTCACCGGCAAGCCTGTCATCTCCTCGGTCGACGTCAAGGGCGGGCAGCTCGTCGTCTCGGGTGAGGCGACCGGGTTCTACAGCGGCAAGGCAAACCTCGTGCGGATCGACGTGTTCGGCAGCATGGTCTGCAGCCCCACGCCGCAGGGCGAGACGCCGCTCGGCCGGGTCAACGCCGGGCCGTTCAGCGCCGGCTGGACGCTCAAGGGCCCCCGCGGCAAGACCGCCTACAAGTACATCACCGCGACGGCGACCTCGAGCGCCGACGGCGGGACGTCGAAGTTCTCCGCCTGCTTCCGCACCGCCGGCTGACCGGCGTCCCGCCGAGCTCGAAGCTCAGATGAGCCGCCGCTCCGCCGCCCATCGGGTGAGCTCGTGGCGCGACGAGAGCTGCAGCTTCCGCAGCACGCTCGAGACGTGTCCCTCGACGGTCTTCGTCGAGAGGTGCAGGCGCGCCGCGATCTCCTTGTAGCGGTAGCCGCGGGCGATCAGCTGCAGCACCTCGCGCTCGCGCGGGGTGAGCTCGTCGAGCTCGGCGTCGCTCTGGATGCGCTCGCCGGCCTTGAACGCGTCGAGCACGAAGCCGGCGAGGCGCGGCGAGAACACGGCGTCGCCGTCGGCGACGCGGCGGACCGCGTCAGCGAGCTCGGCGCCGGAGATCGTCTTCGTCACGTAGCCACGGGCACCGGCCCGGATGACGCCGATCACGTCCTCGGCGGCGTCCGAGACCGAGAGCGCCAGGAACTTGACGCCGGGGCGCTCCTGCGAGACCCCGGCGATCACGGCCTCGCCGCCGCCGTCGCCGAGGTGGACGTCGAGCAGCACGACGTCCGGGTCGAGCTCGCGGATGAGCGGCACCGCCTCGGCGACACTCCCTGCTTCTCCGAGGATCTCGACCAGGTCGCCGAGCTCCCCTCGGACGCCTGCCCGGAAGAGCGCGTGGTCGTCGACGAGGACGACGCGAGGCTTCATGACGTCCTCCGCGGCAGCGTGAGCTCGACCTCGGTGCCGGCGCCCGGGGAGGACGTGACCTTCGCGCTCCCCCCGGCGCGCGTCAGGCGGCCCTCGATCGACTCGGAGAGGCCGTGCCGGTCTGCGGGCACCTCAGCCCGGTCGAACCCGATGCCCCGGTCGCGGACGAACACGCTCACGAGCTCGGGTGTCGCCTCGCTGTAGACGGAGATCTCATCGCTCCCCGAGAACTTTGCCGCGTTCGCCATGGCCTCCCGCGCGGCGAGCACGATCGGCTCGAGCTCCTCGGTGAGTGGGCAGTCGCTGCCGCTCGCGAGCTCGATCCTCACGCCGTGGAGCTCCTCGATCTCCTCGGCGGCGAAGGTGAGCGAGCCGGAGAGCGTCTCGGCGGCTGGCTCGCCGTCGCCGTAGAGCCAGCCGCGGAGCTCGCGCTCCTGGCGGCGCGCAAGCGTTGCGACTCGCCTCGGATCGTCGGAGTGCCGCTGGATCAGGGCCAGGGTCTGCAGGACGGAGTCGTGGACGCGTGCGGCGACGTCGGCGCGCTCCTCGCTCCTGATCCGCTTCGTCCGCTCGGTGTCGCGCTCGCGCGCGAGCTGCCAGAGCCAGGGGCCTCCCAGGAGGACGAGGGCGCCGCCGACGGCGCCGGGGGCCAGGAACGGGGTTCCCGAGCCGCGTGTCAGGAGCAGCAGCCCCGTGCCGGCGGCGACGAGGCAGATGCCGACGATCGAGAGGGGCGCGCCCGGCCGCAGCGAGCCTCCGCGCCGCCAGATCGCGATCAGGCCGACGGCCACCAGGACGAGCGCGATCGTGCCGCGGCCCGAGACGCCGAGGGCGCCGAGCGCCATCCCGGTCGCAACGATCAGCGCAACGGCCGCGAGCCAGCCCTTGCCGGTCATGAGCAGCCAAGCGGCCGCGTAGAGGACGATTCCCGCGCCTCCGGCGAGGGCGAGGACCGTGAAGAGGAGCCGGATCAGCGTCGGGTCGACGTCCACCGCCTCGGCGATGCCCGCGCAGACGCCGGCGACGACGTGGTCGTCGTCGCTTCGGCGCAGGGTGGGGAAGGGGATGGTGCTCATCAGGCGGCGCGTCTCACCTCGACGTCGCCGATCCCGACGTGGGCATCGAGGACGAGGCGGGCGTGTGCTTGGCCGACGGTGTCGGTGACGTCGTGGCCGCTCTCCTCCTGGCCGAGCATTCTCGAGTCGCCCCAGACGACCCGGGAGTGGCTGAGGACGGTGACGCCCTTCGGCACGACCACCTCGAGGTGCCCGGTCCCGAGGCGGGCGTCGATCGTCGTCGGGCCGCCGTTCGCTGCGAGCTTCAGCTGCGACAGGTCGATCTCGAGCTTGCCGATCCCGAGCCGGTACTCATGCCGCAGCGCCGAGGTCGTCGCCGGCTGGTAGTAGCGGTTGCCGGTGCCGTCTCCGAGGTGGAGGTGCGGCGCGACGACCGCGGCGACGGCGGCGATCACGACCGCGACCAGCGCCACGAACGTCCCGACGGTCACCTTGAGCCAGCGCCAGCTGCGCCTCGGGCTCGTCGGGACAACGATCGCTGTCGTGGATGTGGTCAGCTCGGGCGCAGTCGGGCTCGAGCCGGCACGCCGCTGCGCCCACAGGAGCGAGGCGCCGACGATGAGGACGACGACCCAGAAGGTGCCGCTGTGGAAGTGCCACGAGACGTGCGAGAGCAGCGCGATGCCGGCGATCGCGACGAGCCCGAGGCCCACGAGGGCGACCGGCCGCTGTCGGTGGTTCTTGAGGATGTCGCTCGCAATCGACTCGTGCTCGCCCTCGTTGGGGATCACGAGCGCCGCGGCGCCGTAGACGAGCAGGCCGGCGCCGCCGAGCAGCGTGAGGATGACGAAGCCGACGCGGTAGAAGACGGGGTTGACGTCGAAGTACTGCCCGAGGCCGCCGCAGACCCCGCCGATCATGCGGTCGGAGCGGCTCCGGTGAAGCTCTTTGTATGTGAGGTGCGTTGTCATGAGACCAGCCTGCCGCGCTGCTTTCCCCGCGTCGATCCGGAATGCCCCTGGTTGAACCCTTGCCCGACCCTACAATCGGCAGGGGTAACGACGGAAGCGGCGGGGGAGAGATGGCCGAGAAGCTGATCGCAGACAACCGGAAGGCACGGCACGACTACCAGCTTCTGGAGCGGGTGGAAGCCGGCCTCGTCCTGACCGGCACCGAGGTGAAGTCGCTCCGGGACGGCCGCGCCGTGCTCGCGCAGGCCTATGCGGACGTGCGCGACGGCGAGGCCTGGCTGCACGGCGCGGAGATCGCGATCTACGACCAGGGCAACCGCGCCAACCACGACCCGACCCGCTCGCGCAAGCTGCTCCTGCATCGCAAGGAGATCGACCGCATCTACGGGCAGATCCGCGAGAAGGGCCTCACGCTCGTGCCGACGCGGCTCTACTTCAAGGAAGGGCGCGTGAAGATCGAGCTCGCGCTCGCGCGCGGCAAGGACGTGCACGACAAGCGCCGCACCGTTGCCGACAGGGATGCGAAGCGCCAGATCGAGCGGGCGCTCAAGTCGAGGCGATGACCGCGAAGGAGCGGGCGCGCGCCCTCGAGCGGCTGCGGGGGATCTGCCTCGGCCTACCCGAGGTCGAGGAGCGCCTGAGCCACGGGGCGCCGACGTTCTTCGTGCGCGGCAAGCGCCCGTTTCTGATGCTCTTGACCGACCATCACGGCGACGGCCGCTTCGCGATCTGGTGCGCCGCGGCGCAGGGGACGCAGTCGATGCTCGTCGACGCCGATCCGGAGCGCTTCTTCGTTCCCCCGTACGTCGGCCATCGTGGCTGGCTCGGCGTGCGGCTCGACCGGGGCGTCGACTGGGAGGAGATCGCCGGGATCGCGGAGGACGCGTTCGCCGAGATCGCTCCCGCGAAGTTGGTCGCCGCCGCCCGCCAGGCAGAGGCGTGAGGTTCGGGACGGACAGATCTGCCGTCGCCGCGCTCGCGGAGCCCTCAGGGGCTTGTGAGGCGCTGACGGCTACCATGTGGTGACAACACACATACGGGGGCGCCATGGTTTCGACGTGGTCGGTTCTCCGGCAGAGCTGCAAGCCGAGGTCTCCGGTCGGCCTCGTAAAACAACCGGAAACCAAACGCAAGTGCGGAAAATAACCTCGCACTCGCTGCCTAGCCTAAAAAACTAGAGCAGCGTGTCGCCCCGAACTCGGCCCGTGGTTCGGGATCCGGCATCAACAAACGGGCTGGCGCCAAAGGAATGCCAATCGCCGGCGGCGCGAGACTCCAGGATGGCTAGCCCGGCGGTGGGTCGGTCATGAACCAGCCGTCCGGGCGAGATTCCAATCGTGACCTAAGCTTGTAGACGCTCGGTCGGTGCGTCCGCGGACGCGGGTTCGATTCCCGCCGCCTCCATTACAGGAAAAACAGGCCCCGAAGGCATAGTCAGCCCGAGGGGGTGCGTTTGTGACACGCCCTCTGAACGCAAGCGCCGAAGGACGGCCGCCACGTCATCTGACTTCTGTTCGGTGAGGTAGCCCTCGGTGGTTCGGAAGTCCTCGTGGCCCATAAGGAACTGGAGCCCGTACACATCCGCTCCGCCGAACGCGTCTCGCATATCCCGAATCAGACCGTCGGCGAATGCACGCCTCAGGCTGTGTGGGTTGAGTCGTCTGATGCCAGCGCGTCTCGATACTCGCTCGACCATGCTCCATAGCGCCTTTTCGGTGAGCGGCTTCTCCGGGTCGAGGAGCGTGCGTATCCGTTCGTCCTGGCTTCGCCATCGTTCAACCTCGCCCGAGAACACGTGGTGGTACGGCAACGGCGCCAGCCTCCGATGAATGCCGGCGAGCGCGTCGCTGACGATCGGGTCGAGCGGGAGCCTCTGCCACTTCTGGCCCTTGCGTCGGGTTCGAAGGATCCCTTCGCCGAGGTCGATGTCACTCCAGACCGATCGAACCACCTCGGACGCCCGCAGTCCGACCCCGGCCATCAGAAGAAGAGGGGGAAGCTCGCGACTGGTGGCTACGCCAAGCAGTGCGCCGACTTCGCGCCTCGTCGGTCTAAGGACGTCTGGCTTGCGCTTCGGAGGGCGTTTGATTCGACGCGCTGGATCGTCGTTGACATAACCCTCGTCCTCGGCCCAGGCGAAGAAGGAGCGGAAATAGCTGATCCGCGTCGCACGAGTGGACGCGGCCGTCGCCCCGTAGCGTCTCGCGATGAAAGCACGGAGCTTCTCCGTGCCTGGCTTGCCGTCGAAGTCGGCAAACGTCAGCTCCGAGTCCGTTTCCGCCAGTTCGCGCAGCACCCGGCTGTAACTGTCGATCGTGCGGTCTGTCCAGTCGCGCTCGACTCGCATCTGCTCGAGGAACCGCTCGAGCCCGACGATGAGCCTCATTCGGCGTCTTCCGTGGGCGAGACTCGTGTCAGGCCCGTGGCGTCTTCACCGCTTAGAAAGAGGAGAAGGCTGTAGACCCGAATGCCGTCCATCGCTCCACCGTCGGCAGCGATCTCTCGGAGGCTCTCCCGCAGCCGGTCCATGAGATCCGCGGCCTCGACGGCGCCTCGTACCGCCGCGCTGACATTCCCATCGTGGTCGCGATCGGCGCGTGCTTGGAGCGCTCCCCTCGTCTCGTCAGAGACACGGAAGTTGAGAACCACGCGTTTGTTGGGCTCGTCCATCTGGACGTAAGAATATGTACTACGTCCGTGGGTGTCAAGAGTACGGTGCGGACTCGACCCTTGCGGTTACTGGTCTTCGAACCTAGGTGTTAGATGAAGCAAGTCGAATACGCCGTAGAGCGCCGATGCCGCGTAGGCGTGCGCCGCGATGCCGTAGTCAACTAGACGGTTCTCGCGAAGATCGAGGTCCTCGCCAATTCGCCACCGACTCGGGTCGATTTCAGCGAGACGCTGATCAACCACGCCACCGCGGTGCACGATGACGTTCCGCAGCGCTCTAAGCTCGTGCAGCGTGGTGACCATCCAGTGGTCATCAACCGGAGTTCCGTCTGGCGGCCTGAGTAGAGATTGACCGAGAGCGACGAGATTCCGCATCGTCACGCCCACACCGATCTTTTCGAACACGGTCGAATATCGGTCAACTCCGAACCTCTTCGGCGTATCCACGTTCTCCCAGACCTTGCGGTAACGCTCCTCCTCCGCCAGTTCATGTACCTCGATAATCGATGCCTTGACTTTCTTGAGTTGGGTGTCCGCGATCGATACGTTGCGCGCGGCATCGATCCAGAGATCCTCAACGTAGGTCTCAAGCCCCGACCAGAGACTTACGAACGTAATCTGCGCGGTATGCGACTGTCCACGCGCGTCTGCCCATCGCACCGCGTTCTCGCTTCCTCCTGCTCGCTCCTCCTCTGTGAGTCCGTCTCTGCGGTACCGCGCGACGAGTGCCGCAACGGCTCCGTTGAGATGGGCGACGTCCTCATTGACGAAGGTCGCGAAGCGCTGATAACGCGTCTCTAGCTGTTCACGCAGATCGACGTCCATCGCTGGCGTCCAAGCTTGCCCGCGCGCTCTCAACGACGCAAGGGGTCAGCTCAGCACGCCCTCGAACACGTAGACGATTTCTCCCGTTGTCTTGTCGACAACCGGTCGCTCCCGGACACGACACAGTCGCGGCGCTTCGTACTGACTACGAGCTCGCACATGCTCCAGAGACCCGGCGACGAGCTCCTCGAATAGTCCCGCCGGCATTCGATCGGGGAGCTCAAGGAGCTCGACCGTCGCGGCGTAGAGGCGTTCTTCACGGAGCATCTGGCGCGCCTGCTGTCGATACTCCCGCACCGGGCGATTGAAGTACCCGGGATGATCGACGCCGCCGATCGATGGCCGGAGCCGCTTGACGTTCTTAGTCCCGGGCGGCGGAGCCTGTGAGCGTTTGAAGTGGTGGAGGACGAGGTAGCGGATCATGCCCATCGGTGATCGCAGCGGCTGGCACTCGACGCGCCACGCCCCGCCGGAGGAACGTTTCTGCGCCTTCCAGATGCGTGAGATCTCAGACTCCCAAGCAGGTAGTCGTTCAATCGGTCGGCCCTGCTCGTCCTCACCGACCTGGACCACCTCTGATGGTGAGTAGGTCATCCGCTTTACACCGTGATGAAGGTGAGGACGACGGTGGCCACCAGAACGCGCGGCGAGGCCAGTCGTCCATTCCAGCACTCCGCAGTAGTCGAGCCCTGGAAACGGCCGCCGAAGTGCCTCCCAAACCTTCTGCGAGCCCACGCGGAGTGCTCGCGGGTCGATGCCTGGCTGATGAGTAGTCAGTGTCACGCCGACGCGAGCGTATTCGCCGTCAAAAGCATCGAGCTGGAGGACGACGCTGTTTTCGATAGCGGTGAGCATGGCGCAGTAATCGCAGCGATTCGAGGCGCCGCAGCGGACGTAACCGAGGCTTCCATCGGGGTAGAGCCACGCGACGCCGCGGGCAGGCTGCGCGCAGAAGAACTCACCTGGAGCAGTGCGAGGGTCGCCTTCGACGGGGTCAAACGGGCGTGTCAGAGAGGAACCAGGTGACCTTTCCCTAGGTTCGACAAGAGGCGGGCCCTTGGCCCGCTCGTTTGAAACCCCTCGGGGCATGTGTTCGCTCACCCCGGCCCGAACGCCCCCGCAAGGATCGCCTCCACTCCAGCGAAGTCAACCCCCTGCGGGGTCGGCGCTGCGCGCCTTGACTTCGCCTCCGTGGAGGCAAGGCGCGGGTACGTCCGGGCCAGGTTGTGCGTCTCCCTGAGGCAGACGACGTCAAGGCAGTCGCAGCAGATGCCTTCAGAGCGACCGTAGTGGGCGTCGCCCCAGGTCGATCCGCATCAACGGCAAACAATCACGGCGTGACGATCCTGACCGTCGGTGCGGGCGCGACCGGTGCCCCCTTCGGGGCAGCCGCCGCGTCCCGCGCGCCTGTCGGGATGGAAGACGCACGCGCCGGGTTTCGACGAGCCTCCGATTCACGCGGACGTCCCGTCACAGCGCGTCCTCGTTCTCAGCATCGACTGCGTCTCCAACCTCTCTCAGCGCTACGACAACAGCAGCAAAGCCGACCGCAGCATCTCATTTGTTCATCCTCACCGAGCTCGGCCCGTTCTCCACACGACGCGACGCAGAGTTCGTAGTCGCGAGCTCGCTCGACGGTAAGTCACGCACGCTCACGAGACCTCCGCTCGTTGAGTCGTCTCAGCGTATCGAGTCGGCAACAGAGAGGCCCTGGAACCCCTTCCGGCTGTTCTCTCTCCTGATTACGTTCGTTAATCGGATCCTCGCTCTCAGATCCCCCGACGCTCGCCTCCACAGGCATGTCCCCTGCGGACGCGGGTTCGATTCCCGCCGCCTCCATTTTTTCGCTCAGCGGAGCCGATTCAGGCTTCGTCTTCGGGGGGAACACTTCCGTCCTCCCGTTGGTCTTCGAGCCACTTGGCATAGGCCTCCATCGCGACCTCGAGGTCGCGTCTGGTCGCGATGGCCGTAGATGCCGAGTGTCGTGTTGAGGTCGGCGTGGCCGAGTGCTTGAGACGCCGCGTCGATGCCGGCGACCCGTCGGAGCTCGGTCGCGAAGGTGTGACGCGCCAGGTGCATGTTGAGGCCGTGAGTGACGCCGCGGCCCACGAGGCCGGCGGTCTGCAGTTGCCGATACCACCAGCGATGAACCGCCTGCGGGCTCGGGCGCTTCTTCGGATAGGCCCGGATCGCGAGATTCTGCTGGCCCTCTGGCCCGCGGCCGTCGTAGACCTTCTTCGTCGGGTAGAGCAGGAAGTCGTCCGGCTCGGGCGGTCGGCGGAGGTGGGGGAGATCCGTGCTGAGGAAGAGCCGCAGCTCGGCGAGCACCGGGCCGCGCAGCGGGAGGATGCGCTCCTTGCGGCCCTTTCCGTAGACACGGAGCGAGCAGCGGTGCGGATCGAAGTCTCGAATCTGGATGCCGGCGAGCTCGCCTCTCCGCACTCCGAGGAGTAGGAGGCAGAAGAGCGCCAGGCGGTCGCGCGGGTGTTTGGCGATCGTCAGGAGCCGCGGTCTCGCGTCCGCCGGGAGGAGCGGGGCGACGCGCTTCTCGGCCCGTGGGCGCCGGATCCGTGCCGCCGGCGAGATCGCGATGTGCCCTTGCTCCTCGGCCCAGCTCCAGAAGGCGCGAACGACCGACGTCACCTTCTGCCGGGTTCGAGGCGAGCGCTCGCCCCAGAGGTCGATGACGTCCCGCAGATCGTCGACGGAGACCTCGATGGGTTCCTTGTCGGCGAGCGTGAGGCTCATGCGGGCCAGCACGGCCTCGTAGTCCCGAAGTGTGGATTCGGTTGCGCCGAACTCGTTACGGAACCAGCGGAGGTATCGGCCGACCAGTTGGCCGAGGGGTGTTGAGCGGTAGCTCTTGTCCTTCACGGCCTCTCGGATGATCCGTGCAGCTTCCCCGAGCGTCAAGCGCGGGGCGGCTCACTCGGGGCGCGCGCGTCACGGACCGCGGTCCACGTCTGTGCTGTCGTCTCCGCTGAGGCGAGCTCCAAGCTCAGCTGAGCAAATCGACTGACTCATTGAAGTGCGTAAGCGTAACATATAAGCTCACGCATAATTGACAAACCACGGCAGCTAGAATCTCTCGACTGTGACGAGCGGCATGATCATTCGCGATGCCCGGCTGCGGGCCCGCCTCTCGCAGGCGGAGCTCGGCGCGCGCGTCGGTCAGTGATCGTGCCCAGATCGCGCGGTGGGAGTCTGACGCCGTTCAGCCCGCGTTCGAAACGCTGCTCGAGGTTGTCGAGGCCTGCGGTTACGAGCTTGGACTTCGTCCTGAGAGCCGCTTGACTCGAGCCAGCCGACGTGGATGCGCCTATGGTCAAGAACCTCGTCCGCTCGCCGCAGGATCGCGTGACGCAAGCTCCTACGCGGCTCTCCGACGACTGACTGGTCGATCCCGGCTCGGCCGAGCTTCGACCCTTACGGGGCGTTGAAAGCGCTTGACGGCGCCGGGGTCGCCTACATCGTCGTCGGAGCATTCGCGCGCGTTATCCAGGGCGCCGAGGAGATCACGCGCGGGACTCGACATCGTCCCGTCAACGCGAGCCCGACAACCTCCGTCGTCTTCGCGAAGCGCTCGCGAGCTTCCATGCCGAGCGTGAGGACGGCCATGAGCTCCGAGCTCGACGGACGGCGCGTTCGACCGCGTCGTGTCCCATTCCGGACTGTCCGCCGGCGAGATGAAGGTCGTCTTCGAGCCCGTCGGGCACCCAGGGCTACGATGACCTTCGCAGAGCTGCGACTCGCGAGCCCCTTGGCCAGGGCGTGCGTCCGTCTGGTCGCGTCGCTCGGCGATCTTGCTCGCATGCTCGGCGCGCGAGGTCGCGATGTCGACCTCGAGAACCTCCGCATGCTTCGGCGCTCTGATCGCCCTCGACCGAACCCGCGGCCGCAGCTGGGAGAGGTAGCCGAGCTTCGACGTCAGCCTGACTCGGAACGCATTTGTTCGACGATGTGATCGGCCAAGCGGTCCAGCACGACGCTCAACTTCGGTATGTCGCCGGGAACGATCGGCGGAAGCTCGAGCCACTGGCTGAGCTCGAGCGGATCGGAGAGGTCGTAGAGCATGTGCTTGAGCATCTCCGCGTCGCCGAGAGCGCCGAGGTGCTTGACCGGCCCGCCTGTCAGGAAGAGATAGGCGTTGGATCGACCGTCGCCGCCCACCGACACGAGCACTACGCCGGCGACGGCTTTTTCCTGAAACGCGAGTGCGTACCACCGATCGCCGTCGATGCTCAGGGACTCGGCTGCTGTCTCCGATTGCTCGTACCAGAGAACGCGCTGCGGGGCGGCCGCATCCTCGGCCCATCGAAACGTCTCCAGGAGGGTGGGCGCGACGTCGGCCGGGACGTCGATCCACATGCCGTCGGCATGCTCTGACTCCGATACGACCTTCGTGGCCTCTTCGATCGTGTCACGACGAGCGCGAAGCCTGAGCCCCTCTCCTCCGGCCCAGGGGTGGGGGCTTTCGGCGCCGACCGCGTATACGACGAACCGGCCGGGCGACGCGTCGACACGCGCATCGGCCTCTTCCTCGAGGATGAGGTACGCGGCGAACCCAGTCATTCCGTATGACGGCGGAGCGTCCTCGAGGAAGCGGCGGACGTCTTCAGAAAGCTCTGATAGGTCTAGCTCGGGCTTCTCGTGCTCCTGGATGCCGCGCGGCCCTGGTGCCCGGTATCGCCTGATTCCCGACGTCTCGATCGCGGACGTCTCGAACTGGAATAGCAGCGATTGGCAAGGGCGGCTGGCAGCGTTCCAACCTTCGTCATCGTCCTTGAACCGCTCCAACGGCTCCTCCGGGTGGTCTCGGTCCCACAACCCGATGAAGTCGACTCCCCTTCCGCAGATGAAGCGCGCCTCGCTGGCCGGGATCCGTCTCCCTGCGACGTGCTGCTCTGTCGCGAGACCGAGCGGCTCCACGAACCCGACGAGCGCGGTTGCTCCCATTGTCTCGAGACGCAACGGAAGCTGAAGCTCGTCGATGCGCTCGAACAGCCGCGCCTCTCCTCGGCGCGAGACTGGGAATGTCTCGACGGGGGCCGCCGGCGACTCCCGGTCCCACAGACCGAGCACGCCGTCTCCCAGCCCGGGCACGTATCGGAGCTCGCGCCACGGCACGCGTTCGCGCCCGACGATCGTCTGGTCCCACGTCGAACCGAGCGGCGCTACGAAGCCGCCGAAATCCTCGGCGCCGAGGCTCGCGCGCGTCGGGCGCCGCGGGTTCTCGTCGTCGCCGCGCGGGTCGTACGGAGCGGGGAGGCCGAGGCGATCGAACAGCTCGTCGACCGTCCCTTCTGCGAAGAGGTCGCTGCGGTTCGCGACCGCCTCGATGTCGTCGCGGGAGAGCTCGACGGGGGCACACGTCGACCAATGCGCCAGGGATTCGGGGTCATGTTCGAGTTCGCCGAGTTCGTCAGCCGCGCGATCACGTTGGATGGCAACCGCAGCGTGTAGGTCGTCGCTGATCGCCATCACCTGGCCGCAGTCGCTGTCGAACACCCAAGCCCCGATCGCAGCGCCGTCACCTGCCGCAGCGGCTTCGGCGACCAGCGAGGCGAGATCGTCTGGAATCCCGTCGCCGTACCAGTAGCGCCACCCGGGCGAAGCGTCGCCGTCCACGGGCTCGAGCCCCAGACCGGCCAGCGTGTCCGAACCGCCGCCGTGTACGACGATCCAGTGTCCGAAGTACCCCACAGGGGAGATTCTGACCATCGGCGCATGCTTACGCCCACCCGATCTGGTCTGACTATCAGCCTCGATAGCCAGCGAGACACAGATGCATCATCGATGCGGGGTCGCGCCGGCGGACCGCGCATGGCGGAAGGAACGGTTTCGCTGGGTCCCGTTCCGCACCGAGAGGCTCGGCAAGCTGCGCACTCAATAGTGCATCTGTGTCTCGCTGAGTCTCTTCGGCTCGAGGTCATCAGGGCGCGATCGCGTCTGCCGATACTTGTAAGTGGATAAAGTCCACATACTCCCCAAAGACGACATCAGAAGCTATAGTCATGGAGACGATGGCGACCAAGGAACTGCTGAACGTTCGCGATACCGCTCGAATGCTGGGCGTGCACGAGAACACTGTCCGCAACTGGGAGACCCGCGGGCTGCTTCGCGCTGTTCACCTTCCGGGCAGCGGGTTCCGGCGGTTCGCACCGCAGGATGTCGAACGCCTCCGGGCTGAGATGTTCGAACAGCTCGCACCGGCCACCGAGGGTCCTGTCGTGAACCCCGGACGGCAGCGCAGCGGTCGACTCGTCTTCGGCGACGCGACGGAGTAGGCGGAAGCGACCCGACCGGACCCGCCGATAGGCTGGCGCGCCGATGTCCCCGAGACCGGAACGGCCTTCCGACGCCGAGTACTACGAGCGCGATCGCGTCGAGCTCTTCAGCCAGGGTGACCTGTTCCGGGACGTTCCGCTCGCGTACCCGCTGCCAGCGAGCGAACTGGTCGTCGACGAGGCAGAAGGTTCAAGCAGTCGACGTTTCCTGAGCGGGCCTCTCGAGTTCGGTCCCGCGATGTTGATCACGCCGAGTTGCTCGCTCGGCGCTCAAGGCGCCGCCGGTTACGGCCACCCGGTACGGACGCTCGTGCCGCTGATTCCGGTCGAGGAGCTCGTAGCTCGCGGAATCGTCAAGGAGACGGCGCTTGCAGACCTCCGGCGCTTCGACCATCTCATCAACTACATGTACGTGCCGCCGCTCGAAATCGACGAGCTCGAGTTCTCGATGCCGGAGAGCGTTGCGCTCCTGTACATGCCGGTCACGCTTCACCACGCCTTTCTTGAGGGCCAGCGCGTCTCGCAGCTCGCGTATCGAGGTGCCCAGCAGTTGCAGCGGAAGCTCGTCTGGTTCTACTCCGGATGGCTCGAGGATGACCTCGACGCCTTCGACCCGCCGATGGATTGAGATACCGGCTGAAGGGTCTCTCGGGGACAAGGGCCGTCCGAGACCGGGGATAGCGTTGTGGCATGGCCGCACGGCCGCAGTCACTCGACCCTGAAGCGCTGAAGGACGCCTTCAAGCGTGCAGCCGAGATTGCGGCTGTCGTACCCGCCTCAATGCAAGAGGCGGCGTTCCATCGAGCGCTCGACCAGATACTCGGAGGCGATGGTGAGCCGGGCGCTCAGACAACCGTAGCTCGCCGCCAAGGGCGCAGCGCTCGCACAGCAGCCACCGATGAGACCCCCGACTCGGCCAAGCAGCTGATCGACGGAATCAATCGAACGGCTTACCCTGGGATCGCTTCGGCGACGAAGGTTCTCGACCGTGCGCTGGCAGTGCTCGAACTGGCGAAGCGTGACTTCGATATTGACGGCCTGACGGCGCCTCAGATCGCGAAGGTACTGACCGAAAAGTTCAGGCTGCGGACTTCACGACAGGCCGTCACGCAGGCGTTGGCACCTGAGCACTCGATGGTGGACACGCGGACACGTGGTCGGACGACCGTCTACCGGATCATGCAGGAGGGCGAGAACTCTCTTCAACGCGCCGGTCGCGAGGACGCCCAAAGCGAGACCGCACAGCCAGCTCCGAGCCGCCGTCGCCGACGAACGACCAATCGTCGCGCCAAGGCGAAATCCGGCGAAGCGACGGGGCATCTGCGACCGACAACGAGGATGCGAAGAGCACGCCGAGGCGAACCTCGCGGCGGCGTCGGCCCAAGACGGCGCTAGGTGAGCTCATCGACGAGGGGTACTTCGGAAGCGCCAGAACGATGGCTGATGCTCAAGACCAGCTCCGTCACAAGAAGGGCTTGCGTTTCACCCTCCAGGATCTCTCACCGTCTTTCGTTCGTCTCCTGCGGGAGGGCCGGCTTGATCGCGAGCGAAACGCGACCGGGCAGTATGAGTACACCGCCAAGTGAGCTGACCCTCGAGAGCGCGCTCTCGAGCATCCCCGCCGCCTTGCGGACGCGGCTGCTCGTTCGCTATCGCGAGCTGAAAGCGGCCTTTGTAAACGCTCAGTACGATGCATGCGGGCTGCGTGCCGGTCGACTGTGTGAGGTGCTCGTTCGTGTGCTGCAGAACGAACTAACTGGCACATACACGCCGCTCGGCACGAAGCTTGGCAGCTTCGACCAGGAGTGTCTGAAGCTGGAGAGGCTCCCGCAAACAGCCGGCGTCGAGGGGCTGCGTGTGATCATGCCGCGCGGGCTCAGCTTCCTCTACACGCTCCGGAACAAGCGCGGTATTGGTCATGAGGGCGGAGACGTCGACGCAAATGAGATCGATGCCGCCACGGCCGTACGCATCGCTGATTGGTGTATCTCTGAACTGATCCGAGTCGTTCATGCGATCTCGCTTGAAGAGGCGCAGGCATTGCTCGACGCGATCGCCGAGCGGGAGGTTCCACAGGTTTGGTCCGTCGCAAACGCGAAGCGCGTCCTTGACCCATCGCTGAACTACCGGGAGCAGACCCTGTTGCTGCTCTACACGGAAAAAGAGCCGGTGCCGGTCGAGGATCTGTTCGCATGGATCGAGCACCCCCGTATGGACAACTTTCGCACCCACGTCCTCCGACCGCTTCACAGCGAGCGGCTCATTGAGTACGACCGCGGTGCTTTCGCCAACGGGCGCCGAGCAGGTGGATGAGCAGATCATCCCAAAGCTGAGAAGTCGACCCTCGTAGACGACGTTCGCGAAATCTTGGGGGACAGCCGCCTGGCGCGCTGGAGCGATGGCGACTTCGTCGAGCGAACGCAGATCTTCGTAAACGATGGGCCAGCCGATTTGGGGACGGCCATCCTCGGTCTCCGGAAATGGCGGCTACGGGTGAACCGCTCGACTAGTCCTTGGCGCCCCGTATCCCAGCCGGGTCATCGCGGATCGAGGAAACCCGGGGGAGTCCACGAACGGCAGGAACCTTGCGCGGGTTCGATTCCCGCCGCCTCCATTTCTGTTGCATTTATTACAACGCGCTCTAGTCGCGGTGTGCGGACTCGCATGCAGGCTGATTCAGGATCGCCACATGCTCTCGCCGGATTCACAGGCTCTCGCCGGCATTCGCTCAGCGATGGGACTCCAGCCGGCGAGGCTCAGAACGACGCCTGGTCGTGAGCGAGGCGATGTGTTCGAGGATGGTGTCCAGTGCCGCCTCGAGTGGGTCGACGGCACGGTGGACCTGTGAAAGGACTAAGCCGCCTTGGATCGCGGCCAACAGAGCCGTAGCCAAGCGGTAGGGATCGGCGCTCCGACGTAGGTCGCCCCGCTTGTGCATGGTTTGCAACCCCTCTCGAATCGCTCCCTCCCATTGGTCGAACCCGTCGACCAGATCCTCGCGACACTCCGGGTGTGCCTCGAACAGTTCGCCGGCGAGGCTTCCGAGGGGGCAGCCACCTTGGCATTGGATTTGCCGTCGGCCTTCGACTAAGAGATCGCGCCATGCCCGGAGGGCTTCCAAACTGTCGAGGCTTGCCAGATGAGGTTGTTGGCTTTCGAGGAGTGCTCGGGTCTGATGTGCGATCACGGCGCGGACGAGCCCTTGCTTGTCGCCGAAGTAGTGGTTGAGCTGCGAGGCGCTTACTCCGGCCCCTTTCTGGACGTCCTCCCAGCTGGTGCCTGCCACGCCGCCCGAATACATCAGCGCCGCCGCGACTTCGACGATCCGTTCGCGGGTGGCTAGCCCCTTGGCTGTGAACGTTCGCTGATCGGAACGCTCTGCATCGCTACCGGTCACCGGCATGGGCTACCTGCCCTAGTACGAAAATTGGAGTTGACACTTCATTACAGTATGACATACTGGAGTGGACACTTCAAAAAATGGGGAGATCGGGACGCCAATGAGCGCACTCGCAGAAAAGACGGTACTGATCACGGGCGCTAACGCCGGGATTGGCAAGGAGATAGCCCGGCAACTGGCGTTGCGTCCCGAGTTCGGCCGGATCTACCTGGGGTGCCGGAACGCGGGGCGGGCGAATGCGGCGAAGGCCGAGCTGGAAGCTGAGACCGGTCGCGATATCTTCGACATCGTTCTCATGGACGTTGCTGATCTGGGTTCGGTGCGCGCCGCCCTGGCCGACATCGACGGATCGATCGACGCGCTGGTTATGAACGCTGGCGTCATTGGACCGCAGACGTTTGGCTTGACCGTTGACGGGGTCACCACCGTGTTCGCAACGAACGTCCTTGGCCACGTGGTTCTCCTCGAAGGGCTCCTGGCCGAGGGGCGGCTTGGCGAGGTTGCGGTCTTCGTCGGAAGCGAAGCAGTCAGGGGTGTCCCGAAGTTGCGGATGAAGGCGCCATCGTTCGTCTCGACCTCAGCCGACGAGCTCGCCTCCGTCATTGACGGCAGCTACTGGGCCAGCCACAAACATGACTTCAACGTGGCCTTCGGGCAGGCCAAGTACATCGGGGCGCTCTGGATGGGCTACCTGGCCCGCAAATACCCCAACCGCCGATTCATCACTGTTAGCCCCGGCAACACCACGGGCACGGGAGCAGCTAGTGGGCTCCCATTGCCGATGCGGGTAGCCGCCAAGTACGTCATGCCCGCCCTGGGCCTCGCGCACAGCCTCGACGTGGGAGCGAAGCGGCTCGTCGACGGTGTCACCGACCCGAGCCTGTCGAACGGCGCGTTCTACGCCAGCGCGGCCAACAAGCTGAATGGTCCGATGGTCAACCAAGCCGAATTCGTCCCCGGCGTGGGCAACCCATCGTTTCAGGACAACGCCAACGAGGCCATCCACCGCTTCATCAGATAGCCACGTAACACCTTCCCGTGCGCCGGCAGATCCGCAGGGCGTCCCTTCGAGGTCGTATTCGCATCTTGGTCCGGAGCGTGGGTCGTGAGAGAATGGAGGGGGAGAGCCGCACGTTCACTCCGGGCGCTGAACGGCGAGACTGATTAGCTTTCTCAAAGGGGTCCGGAGGGTTTGAAAGATGCCCAGTACCGCCCGACGGACTGGACTCGAACCAGACGCATCGATCAGCCCCGAGAGATAACACGTCGGAGAGAGTCTGGAGGGTTTGAGAGAACTCCCTTGAGGTCCATTAGGTCACGGGGGAGTACCTTCGGTTCTCCCCCGTGGGCCCCCTCTCCGACATCTTTCGGCCGTTGCGTTGGGCGAGCCCGTTCCGTCCGGCGGATCGCAACGAGGGCGGCTGCTTCGGAGAGCCGTAGCGGCTTGGTGTCAGCTCGCCACGTCACGTCGAAATGCAAGACCTGACACCTAGTCCGGATTCTCGCCGCCTTCATTTCTTGAGTCCTTGCGCAAACCCAGGCGTGACGGGTCGCAAGTCCGCGCTGTCAGTCCCGGCGATGCGATACTTGGTCTCCACGGCGCGTTCAACACGAGGAAGCGTGAATCGATGGCGGAGGCGGCAGCTGCCGGCGGTGGCGCGGAAAGCTCGGTCGCAGACCAGCTCCGCTCGCTCGGTGTGAAGGGTGTCCTCGTGCAGATGGCCGAGCGCGGGCAGCTTCTCGCTCTGAAGTGCGAGATGCCGCAGTGTTACCACCACGAGGGGCGCGGCGCGTTCGATCCGGTCACGACGCCGCGCACCAAGTGGGCGCCCTCTCCAGACCACTACCCGATCCTCAAGTCGGCCGGCGGGAAACTCGTCCCTGAGAACGTTCGACTCTCCCACATCTGGTGCAATAACCGCGATTATGGATGGCGGACGCAGATCCGGACGCTGCTTGCGAAAGGCAAGTCCCTCGCCGAGATCGCCGAGGCTCTGAACGGCAAGGGAGTCCCTCCGGCCCACGGCACGAACCGATGGACTGCCGACATGGTGCGCAAGGCCTACGTATCCTGAAATGCCTTCACCACCGGCTGGGCTATCCCGGATACCAGACGACGCGCGGCTCGTCGGGGTCGCGCTCGTAGCCCCATGCTTCTTCCACCAGGCGCTCGAGGTCGTAGCGCGGGCGCCAGCCGAGCAGGAGCTTCGCTTTCGCGTTGTCGAGCCAGGTCGAGTGGTACGGCGTGCGGATCTCGACCGTAGGAAGGTCGCGGGTCTCGGCGAGGTAGGCGCCGAGCTCGCCGTAGTCGACGGGCTCGTCCATGCAGATGTTGAACGTCTGACGCCGCGCGGCCGGGTGGTCGAGGGCCGCGACGATCGCGTCCACCAGGTCCTCGACGTGGACGAAGTTCCGCTTCACGGGCCGGCCTTCCGCGTCGAGCATCACCGGAACCGCGCCTCGCATCGGCGTAGGCATCCGCCTGTCTCGGCGCCGACGAGGTCGCGCCAGCGCGGGCCGCCGAACACGTCCTCGCCGAACGAGAGCTGGTAGCGGAAGTCGTCCTTCTCCATGATCCACGGCGCCCGCAGGCAGCAGTAGTCGAGGTCGTACTGCGGGCCGTACTGCTCGAGCATGACTTCCTCGAGCACCTTCGAGAGCGCGTAGCAGCCGGGGTAGGCCGTGTGCGGCTGGGTCTCGGTGACGGGCAGGGGATGCGGATAGAAGAAGTGCCCCACCGCGGCGTCTCCGCCGATCAGGACGAGCCGGCGGAAGGTGGCGCTGGAGCGGCAGGCTTCGAGCAGCCAGAAGAGGCCCTTGACCGTGACGTCGAAGACCGATTCGGGTGTCTCCTTGGTCGTCGCGAGGTGAATCACATGGGTCGCACCCTGAGTGGCGGCCTCCACGACGTCGCGATCCTCGATCGAGCCCGCGACGACCTCGAGCCGCGCTTCGGGCTGCAGCAACCGGTTGTGGCACAGCGCTCTGATCCTGATCGCGGCCAGACGCTCGTCAGGGGAGGACAACACCCTGCGGATGAATGCCTGACCGACCTTGCCGGTCGCGCCGGTGACGAGGACCAGTGGGGCTTCGTCCACGACGCGAGTATGAACGTTCCGGATCCGGCTAACCCTTGCTTCCCATGGCGCCGCCGTTCGTCTGGATCTCGATCGGCTCCTTGAGCTTGTTGCACTTCGCCCAGGCGCTCGACCAGTCCGCCTTCTTGACCGAGACGTTGCCCGACACGTCCTTCACCTGACGCGGGCCGGTGACCTCGATCTGCGCGCCGGCGTTGACTCCGACGCGGCCGCCGGCGGCAAAATCGAAAGCGAGCACCGCATTGGCGCCGGCCGTGATCACGTCGCCCGCCTGCAGCTGATAGCCCTCGGTCAAGGGCTCGCGCGTGCCGCTCGCCCCGTGCTGAACCCACGCCGCGGCTTCCGTGGTGGCGTTGCGGTCCTTCGGCTTCAGCACGACGACCGTCGCAACAGCAACCTTGTCGCCCGGATCCGGTGTGAAGTACACCGGGCACGTCTTCGGCTGGATCCCGGTGATCCGGAACGTCGCCGAGCCGCCGTTGTCGCTGTAGCCGGCCGGCAGAGCGCAGTCGTTGTAGGCGAGATACAGCTCACCCGGTCCCGCTGGAGCGGTGCCGCTGACGATCGGGAAGGGTCGACCGTCGATTCCCACGCGACCGATCCACAGCCCGTACGGCATGTACTCGCCCCCGGGGCCGTTCGGAACCTTGCCGACAACCGGGTTGTTCGAGCAGGTGTAGCCCGCCGAGTAGCCGATCGGGCAGTCGGTCGCTCCCCCGGCGTGACAGGTGGCGTTGTTCTTCACGATCGCCACGCCGATGCGCTGGCCCTTGCCGATCTCCACGCCCGTATCCTTCCAGAGCGTGGTGGCGGCTCGGATGACGATGGTCTGCTCGTCGCCGTTCCCACCGCTCGCGCCGCCCAGAGACGAGGCGGCCGAGACGCCGAATACGGCGACCCCTACGACGCCGAGCAGAAACCAGGCGCGCCTGCCACGCCGGATCGACATGGCGCGAGACGGTACCAACTTCACCTGTCGACGGCCGAAGCCGGTGTGTCAGGTCTCGCATTCGCACACACGAGGTCGGATCGCACGATCTGACGCCGGTTCGGCTCTTGACCCGATGCAGGTGGGGTGTGAGAGGATGCGGCATGCGCGGGGTGGGGTGGCGGTTGCAGGGGTCGCTGGCGATCGCATCAGTCGCGCTTGCGGTGATCGCTGCGGCATCGGCCGCGGGCGGGGCGTCCCTGGCGCCGCCGTTCGCGACGTTCAACGGCTCGGAGACCTTTACGTCGGTCGACACGACGCCCGGGGCGAATCCGACCGTTTACACCTGGACGTCCACGGCGAAATGGCATCTGGTCTACCCGGTTGAAGGCGCGGCGCCTGCGACCGATCAGGGCTCGTCGATCGCGATGACCTACAACGCCACCGTCAAGACCGGGAGCGCGGCGGCGACGACCGTCTGCAACAGCTCCGTGACGTTCAAGACCGCCAACAACCTCAATCAGGTCCTCGGCCCGATCACCGAGGTCGGCGTTGTGAAGAGCCGGCAGCGCGTATCGATTCAGGTCAATCGCCCCACGACCTATCTCGACAGCACCGGAGAGGGAGGGACCTGTAACACGAAGGGCGCTGCGCTTGCTGACCCGCTTCCCGGGACGCTTCCGGCTACGGGAGTCCTGGCGAACACGGCGGGCGTGTACACCGGCTCGGTCCCTGTCGCGGCGCACAGCGCCGGCAGCAAGGCCGGGCCGGACGCGAACTACAAATGGAACGTCGTCGTCAACGGGGTGATCGATTTCGGGCAGCCGGCCGCCCTCTACACGGCACTTGGGGACTCGTACTCGGCCGGCCAGCTGCCCCCGTTTCTCCCCGGCGGCGAGGCCTGCGCGCGCTCCTCGCTCTCCTACGCACTCGACTACGACTCGACGGCGAACGTCCTCGCCTGCTCCGGCGCGACGATCAACAACGTGCTCAACGACCAGGTCCCGCTCATTCCCGAGACGACGCAGCTCGTCACGGTCACGGCCGGCGGCAACGACACGACGATCCTGCTGCAGCTCGAGAACTGCGTCGCCGGAAGCGCCACGCTCATCGACTGCAAGAGCCAGTACCACTTCGCCGACTTCTCGACACTCGGCCCGCGCCTGGTCGCGCTCTACAAAGCCATCCACGAGAAAGTCCCGAAAGCGCGGCTCTACGTCATGGGCTATCCGAACGCATTCCCCTCGGCGCCGCGAACCGAATGCCCCGGCCTCGGGGTAGGCGGTTACCTGAAGGTGTACGGCACCGACGCCCCGTACTTCTACGGGCTCATCCAGGAGTTGAACCGCGTCGTGAAGCAAGCCGCAGCCGCATCAGGCTTCGCCCACTACGTGGAGCCCTTCTCCGGGCACGACGTCTGCAGCAGCGACAGCTACTTCATGCCGCTCGACACACCGAGCGCGCTCGAGAAGCTGCACCCGAACGCCGCCGGCCATGCCGAGCTCTCGCACCTGCTGCGTGAGGCAGCAGGGCCTTCGCCCGGCTGACGCGTCGTTACGATCGGCTGACGAGGTTCAGGATGTTGCCGTCCGGATCCTTGAACCAGGCTGCTCGCATGCCGTCCCCGATCCGGTGGATGTCGCCGTCGCGTTCGGCACCCGGAATGTCGTACTGCTCGAAGGCCACGCCCTTCGACTTCAGGGCCGAGATCTCGACCTCGAGGTCGTCGACCTCCCAGGATGCGCCCGTCGCCTGGTTCGTGCCGGCGAAGCTCGAGGCGTATACGAGAAGACGTGTCCCGTTTCCGCAGGCGTAGATCACTCCGCCAGGATCGTCGAGGTCGCCTTGTCGCAAGCCGAGTGTGCTTCCGTAGAACTCCTTGCCTCGATCGAGGTCGGCAACCGCGACGACCGCGACGACCGGCGAGCTGTCAAGCATGATCGGCCTCCTTGTCGTGACTGGGTGTGGTGGTGCGAGGGCTAGTTTCGGGGCGTCGCGGAAGAACGTCAAGCGTCGCCCTGCTCGACCACTCGCGTACGCCTGGCGAAATCACGGCGCCTGCCTGCGCGTTCAGCTGTCACGGCCGAGTCGACACCGGCAACCGCTGCGCGTCCGCGCGATCATTAACCGGTGACACTGCGAGATTTCCTTCTCGACGCGCTGGGTCGGAAAACGCTCGCAGGCTGGCGGGAGGTTCGTCCCACTTGGCGTGAGGTCATCGGGATCTTGCTGTCCCTCGCGCTTGTCGGTTACGTCGCGTATCTCGCGTTTTGGTCCGGCATCGAGAACCACTGCCTCTTGGACCACCTTGGGTCGAAGTGCCTGAACGGCGGCAACTGACTGACACACGTGCCGGGGTCGTGTCTTGAATCTTGCGTTCGCCAAGTCCGGGCACCGCGTTGGCGGGAGCAACGTCGGAAGATGTCGTCCAGGTCGGCGCCTGCCTCGTGTCGATTCAGTTGTTCTTGACCGCCGCGCCGAGGAGGTGCAGGGTGCCGCTGACCTTGATCTGCCCGTCGTGGGCGCTGACGACGGTGAGGTTGCCGCCGATCTGCTGCTGGAAGTCGCCGCCATCCTCGACCGTCTCCTTCTTCGCGACCTGCTCGGCGCGATTGCCGCTGACGTTCAGCACATCGTCACCTTGCACGCCGTCTGTCCGGTTACCGGCGATCGTGGCTGACTCGTTCTTCGCGACCGAGACCGAGTCGTTGCCGCCGATCGTCAGCGAGTCGTCAGCCGAGATGGACTCCGTCTGGCCGGCGCCGACGGTGACGGAGCGGCTGGCGCCGACGGTGAGCGAATCGGCGGCGCCGACACTCTCGGTGCGGCTCCCCGCCACCTCGACGGTCTCGTTGTTCGACGAGAGGTCGAGTGTCCCACCGGTGATCTTCACGGTCGCACCCGGCCCCTTGAGTGCTGCCCCCTGATCGGAGAGCTGCAACCTGTACTGGCCGTTCGGGCTCCGCAGGCCCCCGCTCGACGATCGGGCGCTGCAGACGTACGCGACGCTGCCCGATGCGCTGGTGATCGACGCTCCGCCGGCCGGACAATGCGCGTTTCCCGACGCGAGCTGCGCAACAGTCGGGCTCGCAGCGGCCCTGCTCCACGTGATCGGCGACTCAAGGGCGGTGCAGTGGCCGAGCCGGTTCTTGGGCCCGAGTGACGGATCGATGAGTCGGATCGTCCCGGTCTTCTTGACCGCGCACGCCGAGTAGACCTCGCCGCCATTCGGGACCGCGGCATATGCAACGCCTCCGACGACCGCCGCCGTGAGCATGGCGAACAGGAGGAGATGCCGGGGCTTGACGTGAACGTGAATCTCCATCGCTTGTCCTCCTCGCACGGATTCCCTTGCTGTGCGCGGGTTCTAGCAGTGCCATGCGCTTCCACGTGACTGGCGTATCGTGAGGCGACTCTGCCCGGTCGCTCTACTTCTCGCCGGCGCGGGGTCGCTGGCGGTTCGTCTCACGCGGAGATCACCGGGCTGAACCACCCTGAGTCTCTTGGAGTTCCCCGAGGGCAACCACCTGTGCCCTATCGCCAGGGCATAACCCGCACAAACCAGCATAGCCATGCTATAACCTGCATCCTGGTGTTGGCGGCCGAGCGTAGAGACGAGATCCTCGCGAGGCTCGGTCGTGACGGTCGGGTTGTCGTGGCCGAGCTGGTGGTCGGTTTGGGCGTGTCAGAGGACACGATCCGTCGCGACCTGCATGAGCTCGGTGCGTTGGGGCTTCTCCATCGGGTTCACGGTGGTGCGCTTTCGTCGGCGCCGGACGCGCTTTCGTTTCAGCGCCGTCTGGAGATCGGCCGGGAGGAGAAGCGGGCGTTGGCGATGGCGGCGTTGCCGCTTCTCGAGTCGGCTCAGATGCTCGTCCTCGATGGCGGGACGACGGCGGTTGAGCTGGCAAGCCGTCTTCCGTCGGGCTGGGCTGGGACGGTCGTCACGAACGCGCCGCCGGTGGCTGCGGCCTTGGCCGGCCATCCGGCGGCTGAGGTCGTCGTTGTCGGCGGCAGGTTGCTGAAAGAGGAGCAGGTGACGGTTGGCCCCGTCGCTGTCGACGCGTTTCGCGCATTGCGTGCGGACGTCTGCGTGCTCGGCGTCTGCGCCCTCGATCCCGTGTTTGGTGCCACAGTCGTGGACGGCGAGGAGGCGCATGTGAAGCGCGCGATGGTGGGCTGCTCGGGGAAGGTGGTCGCGTTGGTGACGAGCGACAAGCTGCACACCTCGTACCCGTGGCTGGTCGCCGGCGTTGGAGAGATCGACGATCTGGTCACCGACGGCGCCAAGGATCTGACGGACGCTTTCGCGGTGGCCGGCGTGAATGTGGTGGCGGCATGAGCCCGCGGCTCTCGACGTTTCTCGTCTTTGGGGTCAACGGGGCGATGATCGGGACCTGGGTCGCGCACATCCCGTGGCTACAGGATCATCTCGGCGTCTCGAAAGCGACACTCGGTCTTTGCCTGCTCTGCATGGCAGCCGGAGCTCTCGTTTCGATGCCGGTGACGGGCCATTTCCTCGACCGGATCCCGAGCGCGTCGCTGACGCAATGGACGACGCTCGTCTTTTGCCTGACGCTGCCGCTGCCGCTGCTCGCAACGAGCTCGTACATGCTCGCAGCGATCCTCTTTGTCTTTGGAGCGAGTACGGGCGCGATGGACGTTTCGATGAACGCGCACGGCGTCGCGATCCAGGAGCGGCTCGGTCGGCCCGTGATGTCGTCGTTTCACGGCGGCTGGAGCGTCGGTGGCTTCATCGCCGCCGGACTTGTCGCCCTCGCCGCGGCGTCGGGGCTCGACCCGCGGATCGAGAGCGTGATCGTCGGCATCGCCCTGTGGCTGCTGAGCGTCTTCATCACCCGACGGCTCGGAGCTTCGTCCACGCACACGGAGGGCCACGGGCTCGCACTCCCGACCAAGCCCGTGCTCCTGATCGGCGGCCTCTGCTTCCTGGTGATGCTCGCCGAGGGCGCGATCGGCGACTGGAGCGGGATCTATCTCAAGCACGACACCGGTGCGAGTGCCGCCACGGCTGCGCTTGCATTCACTGGTTTCTCGCTCGGGATGGCGACCGCCCGCCTGGGCGGCGACTTCATCAACGCGAAGCTCGGCGCCGACATGCTTGTTCGGGCCGGGATGGCGCTCGTCGCGCTCGCACTCGCAGGTGTGCTCCTGATCGGCCAGACGGGCCCCGCCGTCATCGGCTTCGTGCTCTGCGGCCTCGGAATCGCCAACGGAACGCCTCTGCTCTTCAGCGCCGCGGGACGAATCGACCCGCCGGGCCCCTCACTCGCAGCAGCCTTCACCCTCGGCTACACGGGGTTCATCGTCGGCCCGCCCGTAATCGGCGTCCTCTCCGACCAAATCGGGCTACCACGCACGCTAGCCCTGCTCGTGCTCTCCCTCAGCGCAGTCACCATCCTCGGAGGCAAGGCCCTGCCCGGACAGAACGACCAATCGGGTCGCGAAACCAAGACCACCGTCGTCGAGCTCACGACCTAAGGTGAGATACAGCTTCCGCGCAACCTTGCCGGACCCTCTGACGAGGGACACGTCAGCTGCGCCAGCGTCGCGCCACTGAAGAGAAAAAAGGACACCGAGCCGGTGGCGCTTTCATCCACCGTCTCCACTGACCGCTCGTCCTGGGCCTTGCGGCCTTCCGCGTTCGGTCTCTGGAGACGGCTTCGACTTACTCGCGCTCCGTACTCGGTGCGACGCGCAACCTACGCGAAGACGTGACGGCCACGCAAGGAGCGTTCGCCAGAAAACCCGCACGTAGCACGAAGTTCTCGGACTGCCTCGGCGCTCGCGGACGTGGATATCTCCCGCATCGCGGACAGGCAACGGCGCGTCCCGTCAGTTCCCGGACTTGGAGAACCTCCAGGAGCACCTCTTCGTCGCCGTCGCAGCAGCCGGCTGAAACGGCCCGAACGAGCCCTTCACGGTTGTCGTCGGCATCGAGCCGGAGACGCTGCGGCTGGTGCCGGCGGCGACGATCGGTGGCAGCTGGGTCTCGAACGCCTCCAGATCGACGAGGCCCGGGGTCTGCTCCACGCCGCCGATCGTCAGCTTCTGCTCGCCGGTGATGCCGTCCGCGGCGCGGAGCTGGGCGTTCCCCTGCCCGACGATGAGCTTGCCGTCCGACGCCCTGACGACGAACTGGAACTTCCCCGGCCTGGCGGCCTTCACGGTCCACGTGATGTCCCGCGCCTGGTCGCCTTGCATCACGTGCGAGGACCCGCTGCCCGTGTCCGTCCAGCTCGAGGGCACGAGCAGGAAGCTCCCGCGGAGGCGTGCCTGCCCGCTCACCTGCCATTTCTGGGTCTCCGAGTGCTGGTAGCCCGGTCCGGTCACGTTGATCGTGCAGGAGGCGGAGCCCGACCAGCCTGTCGGCGCAGCCGCCAGGCCCAAGGCGGGAAGCAACACTGCGGTGAGTGTGGCCGGGATTGCCGACGCAGAGAAGAGCACGGGGCGGCGCACAGCGGAAAGGTACGCACAGGTCGCTTCGGGCGCCATCGTCCGAAGGCGGTAGATCAGGACGCGGATGTCAAGGTCGCAAACGCGGCTCGGGCTGCATAAGCTCCTCCGACCGTGGTCACCGCCGAGGAGATCCTCAGCGTCGCCCTCTTCGCCGATCTCGGCCCGGCCGAGTGCGAGCGGCTCTCGCGGGTCGCGGCCGACATCCGGCTGATGCCGGGCGAGTACGCCGTGCATGCGGGCGAGGAGCGGGCGCTCTTCGCGGTGCTCGGCGGGCACCTCGAGACGGTCAACGTCGCCGACGGCGTCGAGACCATCGTCGGCGGGCGCGGGCCCGGCGACCTCGTCGGCGAGGTGCCGATCGCGCTCGGCACGACGTTTCCCTTCGGCTTCCGCGCCTCCGAGGCCTCCCGGGTGCTGCGCCTCGCGGCGAAGGACTACTACGCGCTCGCCGCACAGGAGCCCGGGGTGGCGGTCAAGCTCGGAGCAGTGGCACGCGAGCGGATCGGCGGCCTGCAGACGATCACGGCCGACCAGCCGGCGACCCGCGCGATCGTCCTCGGCGAGCGGCGGGACACGGCCTGCGCCGAGCTTCTCCATTTCCTCGAACGCAACCAGGTCACCTTCCGCTGGATCGTCGACGACGCGCCCGATGCGGCCGAGCTCTGGGGCGAGCCGCTCCCGCCCAAGTCCGACCGGCCGGTCATGCGCATCGTCGACGGCCACACCGCCGCGCGTCCCTCGCTGCGCGAGGCGGCCGAGCTGCTCGGCCTCGCCACACGCGCCGGCGAGATCGACTACGACGTCGTGATCGTCGGTGCAGGCCCGGCCGGGCTTGCCGCCGCCGCCTACGGCGCCTCGGAGGGCCTGCGGACGCTCGTGGTCGAGCGCGAGGCGCCGGGCGGCCAGGCGGGCACCTCGTCGCGGATCGAGAACTACCTCGGCTTCCCGTCAGGCGTCTCCGGGGACGAGCTCGCGAGCCGCGCTCTCCAGCAGGTTCGCCGCCTCGGCGCCGAGCTGCTCGTGACCAGGTCGATCACGCGGCTCGACGCCGCAAACCGGCTCGTCGAGCTCGACGGCGGCGACATCCTCCGCGCCCGGGCGATCATCCTCGCCTGCGGCGTCTCCTGGCGGCGATTCAGCCTGGAAGGCTTCGAGCGCTTCGTCGGGAAGGGGATCGCCTACGGCGCCGCCAGGAGCGAGGCGCCGAACACGCACGGGCTCGACGTCCACATCGTCGGTGCCGGCAACTCCGCCGGGCAGGCAGCCCTGTTCTTCTCCAACTACGCGAAGAGCGTGACCATCCTCTGCCGCTCCGACTCGCTCCGCAAGAGCATGTCGCGCTACCTGATCGACCAGCTCGCGACCCGGGCGAACATCGGCGTCATCTTCGGCGCCGAGGTGACCGCGGTGCACGGCGACTCGGCCCTCGAGGCGATCGACGTGCACGAGAAGCCGACCGGAGAGACCACCCGGATGGAGTCGGGCGGCCTCTTCATGTTCATCGGCGCCGACGCCGAGACGAGCTGGCTGCCGCCCGAGATCGCCCTCGACCAGCGCGGGTACGTGCTGACCGGCTCGGATGTCCGGCCGGCCGGCGGCTGGGAGCTCGAGCGCGACCCGTACCTCCTCGAGACGAGCGTGCCCGGCATCTTCGCCTGCGGCGACGTTCGCTCCGGCCCGGTGAAGCGCGTCGCCGCCGCCGTCGGCGAGGGCAGCATGGCGATCTCGTTCGTGCACGAGTACCTGAAGGACGCGCCGCCGGTGTCCGCAGACGCGGCTCAGAAGCAGGAGCTTCCGATCCAGTAGACAGACGCCCGGCCGCGCGCGCCGGGCAAGAATGTGGCCATGCGGGTGTTCGTCACCGGAGGTGGGCTCGGGTTCGTCGGGCGGCATGTCGTCGACGCCCTCGAGCGCGGCGGGCACGAGGTGCGCCGGGAGTGGGCGGATGTCCGCGACCGCGCCGCGCTCGGTCGGGCGATGCAGGGGTGCGAGGCAATCGTCCATGTGGCGGCGCTCTACAGCTATTCGGCGCCTGCCGCCGAGCTCGAGGCGGTGAACGTCCTCGGGACGAGCAACGTGATCGCGGCGTGCCGCGAGTCGGGCGTGCGCAGGCTCGTGCAGACGAGCACCGCGGGGACCTGCGGGCCCGTCTCGGGGCGCGCCGCTACCGAGCTCGACGAGCCGCCCGCGTGGGAGCTCGCCGTGCCCTACAAGCGGACGAAGCTGGCGGCCGAGCGACTCGTGCTCGCAGCGGCCGCGGACGGGCTCGAGGCACTCTGCGTCAATCCGACGACACCGATCGGCGAAGGAGACGACGCGCCGACGCCGACCGGGCGCATGGTCAGGGGCGTCGCCTCCGGCCGCTACCGGGCGACTCTGCGCGGCGGCGGGCTGAACCTGGTCGACGTCCACGACGTCGCCCGGGCCCACGTGCTCGCGCTGGAGAAAGGATTGCCGGGCGAGCGGTACCTGATCGGCGGCGAGAACCTCACGCTCGAGCAGGTGTTCGCGTTGATCGCGCGCGCGGCCCGGCGACCGGCGCCGCGTCTTCGCCTGCCGTATGCCGCCGTTCGGCTGCTCGCCCTGGCCGGAGCGGCGAACCGCAACGAGGTGAAGCTGGCGCGCCTGCCTGCGTGGTTCTCGTCGGAGAAGGCTGGGCGCGAGCTCGGCTACGAGCCGTCCCCGGTCGCGGCTGCGGTCGAGCGGGCGGTGGCGTCCTTGCCGGCGAACTAGCCTTGAAGGTCTGTCGGTTGTGAACCGGGGAGTCGCTCTAGTACGTTCCCAGGCCTGAACGAGCTCACCTACCGGTTCGCGGTCGACCTCGCCTCGAGCCTCGAGCAGCTCTGGCCGCTCGTCTCGGACACGCACCGGTTCAACCGCGACGCAGGCGTGCCCGCTGTGGAGCGGCGGGCCTGGAGGACGAGGCGGTGAAGCTGTGGCGGGTGACGCTGTGAGGGCACGGCTCGAGCGGCGCGTGCTCGGGTGGATGATGGCTGGGGTGACCGTCCTCCTCGACCGCCGCTTTCGGAAGCTCTCAGCGCTGAGCGCGCCGCCCGAACGCGGCCACGAAGGCGGCGCCGACGATCCCGGCTGACGCGACGGCGGCGATCGCGAGGCTGCGGCCGGCGCGGCCGATCGCGGCCTCGATGTCCGAGGTGCCGCCGATGTCGATCTGGAACTTCTGGCCCGGCCGGGCCCCCGACGCCCGCTCGATTGACTCGACGAGACGGGTGACCCGGAGCCGGAGCTTCTGCCCTTCGTAGTAGAGCTGGCGCGGATCGGCCTGGTTGAGGATGCGCTGGCCCAGGTTTCGGATCAGGAAGTCGGAGGCGACGCGGAACGGGTCGAGCGTCGGATCGAGCTCCGAGATCGCGAGCTGAACCTGTGCGAACGACTTGCCGCTGAGCGCCAGGGACGCGGGCAGGCGGATGCCGTGGCGGCTTGCGATCTGCATCATCCCCTCGAGCATCGGCCCGATCTGGATCTCCTGCAGCGAGCCGACCTGGAACCGCTCGACAAAGGCCGCGAAGTCCCGCTCGAGCGCCTCGAGGTCGACGTCGGCCGGGCGATCCTCCGCCGAGAGTAGGAGCATCGCCTCGGCCAGGAAGGACGCGTCGCCGCGGGAGAAGGCGAGCAGGACGAGGATCAGCAGCTCGCGCAGCTCGGCGCCGAGCTGGCCGACCATGCCCAGGTCGATCAGGTAGATGACCCCGTCTGCCCAGAGCAGGTTGCCGGGGTGGGGGTCGGCGTGGAAGAAGCCGTCGACCAGGAGCTGCCGGTAGAAGGCCTCGAGCAACTGCCGTGCAGCCTCGCGCCGCTCGGGGCCCTCGGGCGCCTCGGTGATCGAGATGCCGTCGACGAACTCGAGCACGAGGAGCCGCGAGGTCGAGAGGTCGGGATACACGCGCGGCACCCCGAGCCGGTCGTAGGGCGCGAGCACCTCTCGCATCCGCTCGGTGTTGGCGGCCTCCTCGAGGAAGTCGAGCTCGCGGCGCAGCGAGTCCGACAGGTGCAACACGAGCGCCGGGATGTCGACGGTCTCGCGGAGGCCCTGGCGCTTCTGGGCCTTCTCGGCGAAGAGCTCGAGCAGCCCGAGGTCTCGCATGATGTCCTCGCGCGCGTTCGGGCGCTGCACCTTCACGACGACCCGCTCGCCCGTCTCGAGCGTGGCTGCGTGGACCTGGCCGATCGTCCCGGCGGCGAGCGGCTTCGCGTCGATCGAGGCGAAGACGTCCTCCCACGGCACCTGGAGCTCCTGCTCCATCACGCGCACGACCTCCTGCTCGGTGAGCGGCGTGACCGAGCTCTGGAGCTTCGCGAGCTCCTCGATCACCTCGGGAGGCACCAGGTCGGGCCGAGTCGAGAGGATCTGCCCGAGCTTGGCGAACGTCGGGCCGAGCTCCTCGAGAGCGGCCCGCAGTCGCGCGGCGCGCTCGATGGGCGAGGCAGTTGCGCGGGCGTCCTTCGCAAAGCGGGCGAGCACCCGGGCGATGCGTGTTGCCCGGCCGAGAAGCTGGCCGCCGATCGCCGGCTCGGGCGGCGCCTCCGGCATCGACGCCTCGGACGTGTTGATGATCATCACGCTGCACTTCGCGGTGTGCGAGATGCGGTTCGGGATGTTGTCGAGGAGGAACTGCTTGCGACCGCCCATGCCCGCGTTCCCGACGACGAGGAGGTCGGCGTGCTCGGCCTCGGCAGCCCGCACGATCGCGGCGGCGATCTCGGGGTCGACGACGAGGACCGAGCGGGCGCCCGGAATCGCCGCGGCATCGGCGCGGATCCGCTCTTCGGCGCCCTCGACCGGCTCGGGAAGCACCTGCACGAGGACGAGCTCGGCCTCGAACCGAGCCGCGAGGTCGGCCGCCCACGCCACCGCGCGCTTGGCGGTCTCGGACCTGTCCGTGGCGGCGACGATCTTCACGACGCGGGCTCGTATTCCACCACGGCGGGCGTCTCCACGTTGCGGCGTCTCTTGGGGCGGTTGAGCTGGGCTTGCAGCGGTGGCTAGGACGCCTGCTGCAAAGCCGGGCTGGGGGAGAGGAGCGCGTCGATTTCCTCGGCCGGTTGCGGGCTCGCCAGGAGAAAGCCCTGCCCTGCCTCGCAGCCGAGGGCTCGGAGCTCCTCCAGCTGGCCCTGGTGCTCGATTCCCTCTGCGATCACGAGGAGGCCGAGCGTGTGACCGAGCGCCACGATCGCCCGTGTGATCGGCGCCTCTGCGCCCGACTCGAGTGCGTCGATGAAGTAGTGGTCGATCTTGACCGCGGAAAGTGGGAAGCGCTTGAGTGACGAGAGCGCCGAGTAGCCGATCCCGAAATCGTCGATGAGGAACCGGCTCCCGAGCGAAGCGAGGCGCTCCAGGTTCGCGCTCACACGCGGATCGCGGTCGTCGATCACGATGCGCTCGGTCAGCTCGAAGGCGATCGCCGAGGTATCGAGGCCGTGTCGCGCCAGCGTCTCGCTGACGAAAGGCACGAAGTCCTCCTGCGCCAGCTCGCGCGGGGAGAGGTTGACGAGGACTCCGAGTGGAAGGCCACCGGGATACGACGTCTGCCAGTGGGCTGCCTGCCGAGCCGCCTCTTCGAGGACGAAGCGCCCGAGAGGCACGATCAGGCCGTTCTGCTCGGCAAGTGGGATGAACTCGTCCGGATCCACCGGGCCGAGCCCGGGGTCGGCCCAGCGCACGAGGGCCTCGACGGCGAGTATCTGGCCGTCGCGGAGCGAGAAGATCGGCTGGTAGTTGACCTCGAGCCGTTCGTCCCTGATCGCTCGTTCGAGGGCGCTCGCGAGCGTGAAGCGGCGGATCAGCTGCTCCCTCATGTCGGCGTCGAAGAACTCGTAGCCGCCCGCGTCGCCGGCTTTGGCGCGGTACATCGCAGTGTCGGCGTCGCGGAGCAGCGTGTGCGGCATGCTCGCCTCGCTGGCAAGGGCGATGCCGAGCGAGGCCTTCAAGGACTGCTCCCCCTGACTCAGTGCGAACGGCGCCTCGAAGACGGAGCGGACCCGCGTGGCCAGCGCTTCGATCGCCAGCTCGTCGTCGAAGCCTTCGGCGATCAACCCGAACTCGTCGCCGCCGAGCCGCGCGATCGTCTCGTCGTCCCGCAGGATGGCCTTGAGCCGGTGGGCGAGCTCGATCAGGACCTCATCGCCGGCGGCATGGCCGAGGCTGTCGTTGACGAGCTTGAAGTCGTCGACATCGAGGAGCATCACCGCGAGCAAGGTGCGATCGCGTCGGGCCCTGGCCACAGCGCGCTCGAGGCGGTCGAGGAAGAGGGTCCGGTTCGCGAGACCCGTCAGCCCGTCGTGGAGTGCCTGCTCCCGCAGTCTCTCCTCGAGCAGGTGTCTCTCGGTCGTGTCGCGCGCAATCCCTTCCAGATGGGCTGGATGACCGTTGCCGGGAACGACGCGGCCGACGACCTCGACAAACCGGCGCGTCCCGTCCTTCCGCACGAGCTGCAGCTCGAGGACCGGCGTATCGGCGCCGTTCGAGATCCCGTTTGCGATCACCTGGCGCACCCATGCGTGCTGCCGCGGCTCGATCACGTCGAACAGGTTCATCCCGAGGAGCTCTGCGCGGGTGTAGCCGGTGAGCTGCTCGGCCGCTGAGTTCGCCGACGTGAGCTTTCCGTCGAGCTCCGCCGTGTAAACGGCATCGCGAGCGCCTTCGAAGAGCATCCGGTAGCGCTCGTCGCCCTCCCTCCGCTCGGTGAGATCGGAGAGGACGCCGACCCACAGTCTCGAGTTCGGGTCGTCACCCTCGAGCGGCGAGATCGCGAGCGAGACCCAGGAGATGCTGCCGTCGGCGCGCTGCAGTCGATGCTCGTGGCGCGTGGGCTCGACGTTCGCGTACGCGTCCTGCCAGGTCCGGATCAGGTCGTCGCGATCGTCGGGATGGATGATCCCCGCCCACCCGTCGTCCCTGATTTGCTCCTGAGTGAGGGCGCAGAGCTCGCAGAGGGAGTCATTTGCGAACAGGCACCGTCCCATGCCGTCGGCGACGAACACGCCGATCGGCGCCTGGGCTGCGACGGCTCTGAACATCGCCTCGCTGGCGGCCAACGCGGCCTGCGTCTCCTCGCGCTGCGCCTGGGCACGCTTCAGCTCGGTGATGTCGGCGATATGTGCGACGAAATGGTCGAGCTCACCGGACTCGCGGCGGACGGGCGCGACATCCCCTCGCACCCAGACGGCTCCGCCCTTCTTTCGCAGGTAGCGCTTGTCGAACTTCAGGCGTTCGCACTCGGGTTCGAGCTCGTCGATCATGAACACCCGGTCGTCGGGGTGCGTGATGTCGCGAAGCGAGGCCCCGACGAGATCCTCGGGCTCGTACCCGAGCATGGCCGCGAACACGTGGTTGACGTGCGTGATCGTCCCGCCCGGGTCGCTCATGATCATTCCGACCGACGCATCCTCGAACGCGCCTCGGTAGCTCTCCTCGCTCGCCTGGAGCCCTCGACGCTCGGCTGCCCGTGCCGTTGCGTCATGACCGGTGACGATCAGTCCGCGGCACGCGCCTCCGGCAACTCGCGTGGCGCTGAGCTCGAGCGGGAAGCAGTCCCCGTCGCTCTTGCAGAGGGCCGCCTCGAGGCTCGCCTGGGACGAGGAGCCATCGAGGAGCGATGCCACGCTGTCACGATCGTTCGAGTCGACGAGCGACAGGAACGACCGCCCGACCAGTCCGGCAGGCGAGTACCCGAGAACGCGCTCTACTTCCGGATTCGCGTCGCAAACATGACCCTCGAGGTCGAGAAACAGGATCAGGACCGGCACGAGCTCGAACAGATCGGGGTAGCCGGGCCCGGTCAGAGTGGGGCGGGCACCTCTGAGTCCGTGGTCAGTGGGTTCGGATATGCGAATCGTCATCTGGGTTGCGGTTCTCGATGGCTTTCCGGCCTTCTAGAGCGCTCGATGGGAGGCGTCTTGACTCGGTATCGGCGATGCGATGCGGCCGCGCTACGCTCAAACCACGGATCCACGCGAGTAGAAACCCGCAGGTTATGGCGTCTTCCCGCAGGCCTGGCTTCGAGCGGCGGCGCCGTCCAGCGTGTCCGAGCGACACAAAGCGTCGGTGGAAAAGAAGCTCTAAGAAGCCCGGATCGAGGCGTTGAGACGCTTCATGATGCGGGTCAGGTCGGCCAGGTCACGATCGCTCAGGGCCGCTCCGAAGGTACACCGGAGGAACTCGTGATGGGTCTCACGTGCACGCTCGACGAGGGCCCTTCCGCGAGGCGTGATGATCGCGAACGTGGCGCGGGCATCTCTCGGATCAGGGTGTCGACGGATCAGTCCGGATCTCTCCATACGGTCGAGCAGCTTCGAGAGCCCTGAAGGCGACAGGGCGATCGCCGAGGCAAGGTCGCTCAAGCCGAGCCGGCCCCCGGCGAGCTTGAGTTGTGCAAGGACGTCGTAGCGGGCGATCGTAAGGCCGTGCTCTCGCCTCATGTCGGCCTCGACCTGCTCCCAGAAGCGGCTGTGCGTGCGGAGGTAGGCCATCCAGGCATCCAGCCACCTCACGTCGCCGTCGACCCCCATGGGCTCAGCGTACCCGGAAGTAGTTGACATGCCAAGTTAAACGAGCATATAGTTGGCATGTCAAATTAAACTGACCTGCTCCCGAGGCAGGCGTCGACGAAGAGGAGGGCGTGATGATTGGTAAGGGAAGGGTCTCGGCTGTCCTGTGCTCGACCGATCTGGGTGCGAGCCAGGAGTTCTACGAGCAGAAGGTTGGGCTGAAGCTCTCGCCCGAGACGATCAAGAATCACTTGCTCTTCGAGTGCGGCGACGGAACAACCCTGCTCGTCTACGGGCGTCCGAGCCCGGGCAAGGCCGACCACACCCAGGTGCGGTTCTGGTCTAGCGACGTCGAGGCGGACGTGAAGGAGCTTGTCGCTCGCGGAGTGGTATTCGAGGACTACGACTTCGAGACGCTGAAGACCGTCGATCACATCGCGACCACTGCAGGCATCGGCAAGTCGGCCTGGTTCAAGGACCCCGACGGCAACACGCTTGCGCTGTTCCAACCCGAATAGAGGCGGCCTCCGGCCGGTGATTTCTCCCGCAAACCGGTTTACGATGAGTCGATGCGAGTGCGGGTGCGGTCGAGACTTTCCGCAGTGCTGTCCGTCGCGGTCGTCGCGTCCGCGCTGGCGGCGGCGTGCGCATCGTCCGCTCCGACGCCGGTCTACAACACGACCGACCCTGCGGCGTTCGCCCCGCGGTGCCTCAATCCGCTCCACCGGAGCTTCAAGCACTGTCTCGACGGGACGACAGTCGGCGGCGTCTCGATCAACGGTGGGGCCGACACCATCGAGGTCGGCACCGGCGAGCACTACCGGCTCACGGTCGATGCGCCACCGGCCTGCCCGGCCGTGCTGAAGAAGGGCCAGAGCCCCTGCACCGTGAGCATCCAGTGGGGAGTCCTCTACGGGGCCTCGCTGGCCGACTGGGGCATCACCGTCGACAGGGCAATCGACGCGAACGTCGTCTCGGGCTGTGACGGCAACGATCGCTCCTGCGAGTTCACGGTCACGCCGTCGTCGGACGGAGGGTCGCTTCCAGACGGGACCGCGCTGAGAGTCACCGCCGTCGCCAACGTCGTCGGGCTCCCGTGCGGCAAGACCCTCCACGGCTACTGCGAGCACTGGCTGGACTGGCTCTACCGGTTCCACGGCAACAACGAGGCTCTCGACGTCGACTGGACGATGCCGGCGCGCCTGAGCGAGGACCGGGCAAAGACGTGGAGCGAGAGCAGCTACGGGCTCGCCCCGCTCGACTACGTCGATCCGACGGGCTGGGACGTGAACCTCTTCGTCACCGACGGGCACAAGCCGACCTGCCCGGCCGGCGTGACCTTCAAGTGGACCGTGCAGGGCGACGGGAAGACGGAGACGCTGCCGGATACCGGCTGCAAGGTCAGCGCGACCGTGAAGAGCCTCGGCACCTACTCGGTCACCGCGGAGGAGATGAAGGGCGGCGTGGCAGACGGGGTGAAGGCGACGAACGACGAGGTCGTCGTCCGCGACTGGTTGATCGTCGCGCTCGGCGACTCGAACGGCTCCGGACAGGGAAGCCCGCCCTACATCTACCCGCAGTGCGACCGGAGCACGACCTCCCACCAGTATCAGGTCGCGCAGTACCTCGAGGATCACGATCCGCGCTCGAGCGTCACCTTCGTGTGGGCCTCCTGCTCGGGTGCGCGCAGCGACCAGCTCTGGCGGAACACCTATGAGGGGCAGGAGCCGGGCCAGGGGTCGACCCTTCCGCCTCAGCTCGACCAGATCGAGGGGCGCCTCACCGGGAGCAAGCGCACCGTCGATGCGGTCGTGATGTCGATCGGGATCAACGACATCTTCTTCGGCCCGATCATGGGCTTCTGCACGACCTACGGCACCAACATCAACACCGCTCAGATCGGGCGGACTTGCGAATCGGCGCACGTCACCGAGAAGCTCGACTCGCAGGGGTACGTGAGCGACTACGCGCAGTCCGATGCGGCGGGAGCCCCGACGCTCCAGCAGAAGACCGAGGATTGGATCGGCGAGCTCAAGACCGACTACCGGCTCCTGGCCAAGCATCTCGACGAGCTCAAGCCGAGCCATGTGTTCCTCACCCAGTACCCGGACGAGACGACCGATGCGAAGGGTGAGATCTGCAACGGCTCCGGCCCTCGGCCTCACCTGGAGAGCACGGTGTGGTCGTTCCTTCGCAAGGCCGGCGCCGACCTCAACCAGGCCGTCGGCGCGACCAGCTCGCTCGGCTGGACGCCCGTCACGGGAATCGCCCAGGAGTTCACGGGACACGGCTACTGCTCGACCGACAGCTACTTCCGCACGGTCGTCGCCTCAGGGCTCTCGCAATGGAACGCGTACGGCAGCTTCCACGCGACTCCGGCCGGCCAGGCGATCACGTTCTCGCACACGCGTGACGCCGTCTGCCGTGCGCTCTACGGGAATCCGACGTGTGAGGGCAATCCGCCGGCGGCTCGCTGACGGCTCGTCGTCGATCGCACGTTTCCCCGGGAGATTGAGTGAACGGGCAGGTTCGGGGCGGTTCTGCGCCCCCAACCGGGTGCGCGATGACGTAGGTGTGCCTCTACGTCACGCAACTCGCCGAGCAGGAAGTTTCCTGCTCAGCCGCTCCACGGATCCGGCGGCGCAGCCTGGTTTGCGCGTTTGTCTGTGGGGCTAGAGGTCCCCGGTTCGAATCCAGCCCCCCGACTTGAGGAGCCGGTTGGCGGTGAGTGCGGGCTTTGCCCGCGCTCGCGCGGAGCGGGGTCGCGGATCGTTGAGCGCGGAAATTCCCGGATTTCCATGCGCGGGTAATGCGGCTCGGGGGAATTGCCCCTACAGGGAGGCACGCGCGAGGTCGATGAGCGGTCTATGGCTAAGGTGCTTCCGATGGGCCGCAACCGTCGCCGGCTCGTCACCGGCTTCGTCTTTGCTGGAGTGGCGCTTGCAGGGTGCGTCCTCCTCGGCCAGCGGCTCACCAATACGAGCTGGCCGCTCCAGCGAGCCGCGGTCGGGCCCGTCATCGGCGCGGCAGTGCTCTACTTCGCGAGCTTCGTTCTCAGGGCCTTCGGCTGGCGTCTTCTCTTCCCGCCGGACACCCGTCCCGGACGCGCCCGCTGCCTTGCAGCGTGCGGCGCGGCAGCTGCGACCGGAGTCGTCCTCCCGTTCCGCCTCGACTACCTGATCAAGATCGGGACGCTGCGTCGAATGCGGGGCGTCCAGCTCGGGCTCGAGGCGGTTGCCCTCTCGATCGTGTCGCTCGGCCTCGTGGACGCGGTCGCCTTCCTGCCTCTCTCGATCTCGGCGACCGCGACGACTACCTCGGGCTTCCGCGGCCCCATGTTGCTGGTCGTCGTCTTCGGCGTCGTCTCGTGCGGCCTGCTGGTCGCGGGCGGCAACCTCGTGCCGGCTCCCGTTCATCGCCCGCCGCTCGCGGCTCTCGCGGCTCGCGCGTTGCGCTGCGAGGCCGGGCACGACGCGCGGGTCGATCGCAGCCTGGTTCTTCCTGCTCGGCTGCTGGACGACCCGCGCGCTCGGCAGCACGATGCTGCTCTCGGCGCTCGGCCTCGGGTTCTCCCCGACGCTCGCGCTCGTCGTCCTGTGCCTCTCGGCGGCGGCCGCGGTCATCCCCGTCGCATCCGGCGGAGTCGTCGCGAACGTGGGGGCGACGGCGGCGGTGCTCCTGGCGCTCGGCGTGCATCGCGACCAGGCGATCAACTTCGGGCTCTCCTCGGGGCTGCTTCTCTGCTGCGCTGCGGGCGCGGCTGCGCTCGTCGGAGTCGCCGTCTCGGTCGGCGGCGGCCTGCGGGCCCGCTCAGCGATCGTGATCTAGGTCTTCCAGAACCGCGGACTCGGCCCGTTCGCGGATGTCCGTGAGCGCGACGAGCCCCGCGTACAACCCGTCGAGGGCCTTCGGAGAGAGCAGTGACACGAGCTCCTCGTCGACGTCCTCGACCCCGGCGCGGACCGCGGCCGCCGCGGAACGCCCGCGATCCGTGAGCTCGATCACCATCCGCCGTCTGTCCTCGGCGTCGATCTGCCTCGTGAGATAGCCGCGCAAGACGAGCGTGTCGATCAGCTGGCTCGCGGCCTGCTTGCTCACTCCGAGCTGCCGGACGAGCGCGCCGGCATTTGCGCCCTGGTTCGCCATCCCGCCGAGCACGTACGGCCCGTTGGCCGGCAGGTCGTCGAAGCCTCCCTCGGCCAGGCGCCGCCGGACGGCGCCGCCGTAGGCGCCTCGTGCCGCCCGCAGGAGGGCCGGAATCGGAACCTCGAACCGGGAAGCCACAGGTTCACCAGGAGCCGCCATGCACCCGAATCTACCTCGAAGCCACTTGACTGTCAATAAGATTGACAGTCAAGTGGCTTGTCCGGGCGCCGCGGTTGTCCGCCGAGGGCGCGGCTACCCTCGAAAGGGACGTGGCTGCGCGCCGACCGCTGGTTGCCGAAGACCGCTGCTATGCGATCCTGACCAGCGCCGAGGCCAGGCGGGTCGCCGCCGCAGAGCTCGCGACGTGGCCGATCGCCCCGGCCTGCGCCTTCGGATTACCGGAGATCGACGATCGCTACCACGTCTGGCGCGTTCCGCTCGTAGGGCCCGGCTCGGCTGACCGCGTAGGCGAGATCGTCATCGACGCACGTACCGGCGTCCTCGACCGGGAACGCTCGACGCGGCCGGAGCAGCTCGGCGCCCGGCTTGCCGGCGACAAGGAAGGGACACGCTCACGACTGCCTGAAGCGGCCCCGGTCGCGCCGCTACGGCTCGAGAGCACGATCATCCACGGCGACTGCGAGGAGGTGCTGGCCGAGCTTCCGACCGGGTCGGTGCAGCTCGTGTTCACCTCGCCGCCGTACTTCAACGCCCGGCCCGGCTACACGGAGTACCTCTCCTACGAGGACTACCTCGAGAAGCTCGGCCGCGTGATCGAGCAGGTGCATCGCGTGCTCGAGGAAGGTCGCTTCTTCGTCGTCAACCTCGCGCCGGTCCTGTTGCGCCGAACAAGCAGGACTCGAGCCTCGACGCGGCTTGCGGTGCCCTTCGACGTCCACGAGATCGTCGCGCGCGCCGGCTTCGACTTCGTCGACGACATCATCTGGGAGAAGCCCGAGTCCGCCGGCTGGGCGACCGGTCGCGGTCGCCGCCGACCGCACGCCGCTCCAGTACAAGGCCGTTCCGGTCACCGAGTATCTCCTCGTCTACCGCAAGCACTCCGACCGGCTGATCGACTGGCACATCCGCCATCAAGACCCCGAGCTCGTTCGAAACTCGAAGATAGAGGACGGCTACGAGCGAACGAACATCTGGCGTCTCAAGCCCGCGTCCAGCCCCCTGCATCCGGCGGTGTTCCCGTTCGCGCTCGCCGAGCGCGTCGTCCGGTACTACTCGTTCGTCGACGACGCCGTCCTCGACCCGTTCGCCGGCAGCGGCACGGTCGGGCAGGTCGCATCTGCACTCGGGCGCCGCTTCGTGCTCGTCGAGCGCGACCAGATCTACGTCGCGGCGATGAAGACGATGCTAGGCCCTGGATGACCCTAGACGGCAAAGCAGCCGTCGCGGTAGATGACCTTCGAGCGGCCGCTCGGGAGCCGGGCGGTCACCTCACGCCTCTCGGTCGAGACGATGTCCGTGTGCACCGAGGAGCGGTTGAACCCGAGCCGGGCCCAGTCCCGCTGGCGGAGCCCCGCGACCTCACCCGAGTACGAGTCGAGGTAGGCGCTGCCGATCGCGAGATGGAAGTTCCCCTGGGGCCCGCCGCGGTTCTCGTCGTAGAGCGTGTCGGCCATGAAGGCCGTGATCGGGCTCATCCTCCCGTCCGTCAGCGAGACCTCGCCGACGCGGCAGGAGCCCTCGTCGGTGGCGAGCATCGTCTGGAGCAGATCGTCGTTTCTCGCCGCGCTCGCCTCCACGACCCTGCCCTTGACGAAGCGAAGCCGGATGCCTTCGATCAGGCTGCCGTAGCGGTAGAGCGGCTCGTTGAACCTGATCTCGCCCTCCGTGCCGCGCCAGTCGGGTGACGTGAAGATCTCGAAGCTCGGGATGTTGTGGCCCGTCGTGCCGAGCCACCGGCGCCGGGCGCCGATCGTGATCCGGAGGTCGATGTCGTCGCCTTCGACGTGGATGCTCTCGGCCTCGAGCCGGTCGAGGCGCCGGCGGATCCGGGCGTTCTCACGGGAGACCTGACGCCACCGCGCGATTGGATTCGGATCGTCGAGGAAGCACGCGTGGATGATCTGGCTCCAGTACTTCTCGTGGGAGAGACCGGCCTCCTTCGACATTGCGGGAGTGCCGTAGAGCGCGAGCGTCCAGCTGTAGCGGCCGGCCGCCTCCTTGTGGTCGAGCCACTCCCGGTAAGGCCGAATCGTCTTCCGCACGAGCATGAGCTTCACCGGATCGACGCCCTCGAGCTCGTGAGGATCCGTGGTCGAGCGGATCGAGACGTGGTGGTCCACGGCCGCCGCGAGGCCTCGGTAATACGCACTGTGGAAGGTCGAGAGCTGCGCGACCGAGGCCAGCTCGAGCGCCGAACGGGCCGACTCGCTCGGGCTGTAGTCGCCGATGTACGTCGCGCCCGCACGGAGCACCGCGTCACGAACGGCCAGATACAGCGGCTTCGCCTCCTCGCCGCAGCTGATCCGGACGACCTCGCCGCGCCTCACGCCCTTGCCGGAGCCGAGGGCGAAGTTGACGAGCACATCGGCGTAGCTCGCGAGGATCTCCGCCGACGGCTGGTAGCTCACGCGGGACACCCTACGCCTCACTTCGGCGAGATCGGACGTCTCCCGGAGCTCGGACCGCGTTCGACACGGGTACGAGAACCGAGGCGCTACCGACCGGTGAAACGCTCACACTCGCCTTACGGAGTTCGTGGGGTTTGTTAACGCCGAAGAGGGAACATCACCCAGTACAAGGCACTATTTGACTGAGATGCCAGACGAGGACACCCCCCTGAGGACGATCCCGGCCGATCGCACGCCGCTTTCTGCGGTCGATCCGCGCGACGACTGGCTCTCCGACGCGAACGAGCTCGACTGGTTCGACGAGGACGAGGCCGGGTCGCGCGAAGGTCAGCGCCCGGGACTCGGCAGGCGTGCACGCAGGACACGTCCGGCAGGACCGCCCAGAGAGCGGTCTCTCCAGCAACGGCGCCTCGTCGCAGTCGGCGTGCTGCTCGCGATCGTGGTCGTGGCGATCGTGGTGATCGTCCTTGCGTCCGGAGGAGGGAGCAAGGCGCCCACGCCGCCCGTCGTCACGACCCCGGTTACGACCCCGGCTACGACCGGAAAGACGACGACCGGCTCGAAAACGACGCCGAAGACCCCGAAGACGACGGCACTGAAGGTGACCGTCCCGGCGAGCGGCGCCCTGAAGAACGGCGACACCGGCACCGCCGTCGCGACGCTGCAGAGAGCTCTCACCAAGCTCGGCGCGACGGGGATCAAGGCCGACGGGAACTTCGGTGCGAAGACCCAGGACGCGGTCACCGCGTTTCAGACCCAGCACAAGCTGACGGCTGACGGCGTCGTCGGGTCGAAGACCGCACAGGCGATCAACACCGCGCTCGCCCAGCTCGGCGGCTGAAGGCCCGTCGGCGAGCCCGACTGGCCGGCTGCCCGCCAGCGCGGGTCGGATCTGCTGTAGTCCAGCTGCACGATGAGCTGGTCCGTCCTGATCTGGCGCAACCTCCTGCGGCGTCCCGCGAGGACCGTGTTCACGGCGGTCGGCGTAGGGCTCGGCGTCGGGCTGATCGTCGCGCTCCTGGCGATCACGAACGGGGTGCACAGGACAGCCAACGACCTGACCCACGTCGGCCGCGCCGACTTCGGGCTCTACCAATCGGACGTCACCGACTTCACCCGCTCCTTGCTGCCCGCCTCACTCGCCGCGAAGGTCGCCGCGGATCCGGGCGTCGCCGAGGTCGCGAGTGTGAAGCTCCTCGTCCTCGGCGGCACGCTCGTCTTCGGCCTCGACCCCTCGCAGTTCGCCTACCGCCGCCTCGTGGTCACCCAGGGCTCCCGCGGTGCGGTGCTCGCGGGCGACCACTCCCAGAAGCACGTCGGGGAGACGGTACGCCTCGCGGGACGGTCGTTCACCGTCATCGGCGTCTACCACTCGGGCGATCGGTTCGAGGACCTCGGGCTCGTCCTCCCGCTCGAGACGGTCGAGGCGCTCGCGAAGCGGCCCGGCGAGGTGACGTCGATCGGTGTCGACGTGAAGCTCGGACAAGACGTGAAGGTCGTCGCCGCCCGCCTCCAGCGCCGCTATCCGGGCATCGCCGCGATCACGGAGCCCGGACAGGCGATCAAGGTCGACACCTCGAGCCGGCTGATCATCTCGACCGGCTGGATCGTCTCGCTCCTGGCGCTGATCGTGGGCGGCGTCGGGGTGACGAACACGATGGCGATGTCGGTGTTCGAGCGGACGCGCGAGATCGGCATCCTCCGCGCGGTCGGCTGGTCCGTCGGACGGATCGCGGTGATGATCCTGTCCGAAGCGACCGGGATCTGCCTGATCGCCCTCGGGGTCGGTTGCGGGCTCGGAGCTCTCGCCGCACACGTGTTCGTGGCGCATAGCGCCCTCTCCGGCCTGATCACCCCGGCCTTCACGGCCGGGACGTTCGCGTGGGGCCTCGCCTTCGCGCTCGGGGTCGGCGTGATCGGCGCGCTCTACCCGACGTGGCGGGCGGTCAGGCTGTCGCCGATTGCGGCGCTCCGCCATGAGTGACGGCCGTCGCCCACGATGCCGTCGTGAAGGCGTAGCGTCCGGTCTGCGCGCGCAGCGACCCCGTCGTCGTTCGTGACGAGGAGGATCGTCATCCCGTGCTGGGATCGAAGCTCCTGGAGGAGCGCCAGCACCTGGTCGCCCGTCGAGGAGTCGAGCGCTCCGGTCGGTTCGTCCGCGAGGAGGATCTTCGGATCGTTTGCGAGCGCCCGCGCGATCGCGACGCGCTGCCTCTCGCCGCCCGAGAGCACGCTCGGACGGGCCGCCACCCGGTCTGCCAGCCCGACCTCTTCGAGCAGCTCGGCCGCCCGGGCCCGCCGCTCGTCTCGCGAGCGGTGCCCGAACATCGGGATCTGGACGTTCTCGGCGGCCGAGAGCGTCGGGAGGAGGTTGTGCGACTGGAACACGAAGCCGATCGTCTCGGCGCGATACGCCGTGGCGCTTGCAAGCCGGTCGAGGCGCTGGCCGTCGACCGTGATCGTGCCCGCATCGGGCGTGTCGAGCGCCCCGATCAGGTTCAGGAGCGTGCTCTTGCCCGAGCCTGAAGCGCCCGTGAGCGCGACGAGCTCGCCCGGCTCGACCCGGAAGCTGACCTCGCGGAGCGCCCGCGTGCGCCCGTCCTCGAATGACTTCCGGACGCCGTCGACCTCGATCGCGGCTCCTGCGCTCACACGGATCCGGCGCTCATGGAACGCGTCTCATCGTGCCGGTCGGCCGTCACCGAGCGACCATCACCTGGCCGTCACCTGGTAGTTCACGACCTTTTTCGCCTTCCCGACCTGAACCGTGACGCGGAAGGTGAGCGGGACGCCGCGCGAGTCCGCGGGCCAGATGATGTAGTCGCGGTAGACGCCCTTGATCGGCATGTTCGTGATGTTCTTGGTCGACGGCCCGACCTGCACGGCGTGGACGCCGCCGATCGGGTCGACGATCTGCTCGGTCAGCTTGGCGGCTACCGGTTTCCCGCCTTCGGTCACAGAGACGGTGTAGTTCCAGTGCACCTTGATCTTCGGCGTGTGCCCCGGCGCTGACAGCTTCACCGTCGGCGTCGTCGCGGTGCCTACGAGGCCTGCCGTCGCAAGCGCGGCCAGGGTGGTTGCAATCGTCATCGACGGCTCCTTTCCCGTTCGAGGTCGAGGCCACCCCGATCAAGCGACGCGTGAGGCACCCCGGCCATCACTCTTGCATTTTGCCACTGGGCCGGCGCGGTGCTTCCTGCGGGAGCTCCAGCGCAGCTCTAGGTGCGGTGGTAGGTGATCGTGCGGCTGAAGGCCCCGAGGAACCCGGCGCCGGCCTGGTTGACGCTCATGACCACGCGGATCGACGAGCTGCCCTTGGGCAGCCGCTTGGAGGAGAAGATCGCCGAGGACTTCTTGTTCAGTCGCGCCCGGGCGACCGTGACCCAGCGGCCGCCCTCGACCGCGCGCTGAAGCCGCGCGATCCTGCCGGCGAAGGACTTGGAGGCGACGATGCGGGTCGAGAAGCGCTTGCCCGTGATCAGGCGAAGCGAGACGGCCGGGCGGACGCCGATCGTCGTCGGGACGCTCGTCCCGTCCGAGAGGCGCGCTTCGTAGGTTGTCTGGATCCTCGGGCGCACCTGGAAGCTCCACGTGCCGTTGGCGCCGGTCGAGGTGGTGCCGACCGTCGCGAAGCCGGTCGCCCCGTAGGGCTCGGAGAGGATCGTCACGGTCACGCTCGACTGCCTCGTCGAGACGGTGCCGGCGAGCGTGGCTGCACGTCCGAAGACCGACTGGGCGGTCGAGGCCGAGAGGGTGACCGCGGTCACGGTCGTGAAGGTCACGTCGGGCCCGTCGGTCGTGCCGGCGCTGCTCGAGGCGACGAGCCGGTAGTGGTAGGTCGTCCCGGAGGCGAGCCTCGAGACGACCGCGGACACTCCCGTCGCCTGCGTGCCCGAGCCGACGCTCTTGGAGGCTGTCTTCGATCCGTACCCGGTCGTCGTGCCGTACTCGAACCACCAGTTGGACGCCCGTCCCTCCGGGTTGACCGAGCCGGTGAGGGTGGCGCTCGTCGCGGCCGCGCCCTGGGCGGTCCCGGTCTGGACGGCCGGCGGGCTGCCGCCGAAGGTCATGTCGGCGCCGAGCGCGGTTCCCGACGGGTTCGTGGCGACGAGCCGGAAGTGGTAGAGGCCGGGGGCGAGGCCCGAGATGCTCGCCGAGACGTTCGTCGTGGAAGTCCCGGAGCCGGCGTTCTCGGTCGGCGTCTGCGAGCCGTAGCCCGTGCTCGTCCCGTACTGGAAGTACCACGTGGTCGCCTGGCCGTTGGGGTTGACGCTGCCGTTCAGCTTCGCGGCGCTCGAGGTGACCGAGCTCGCCGCCTTCGTCGTCGCCACGGGGCCTCCGGCCGCCTTGAACGTCTGGTCGTCGCCCGGGGTCGTCACGCTGCCGCTCGTGGCGACGAGGCGGAAGTGGTAGGTCTGGCCCGACTGAAGGCCGGTAAGGGCCGCCGAGACGCTGACGGCGCTCGAGCCCGAGCCGCCGTTCTGGGTCGGCGTCTGCGAGCCGTAGCTCGTGCTCGTCCCGTACTGGAAGAACCAGCTTGTCGCCTGGCCGTTCGGGTTGACGCTGCCGTTGAGCGTCGCCGAGTTGGCGGTGATGTTCGTGGCCGCGCTCGTCGCAGCAGTCGGAGCCGGGGCGGCGGTCGTCGTGAAGAGCCCGTCCGAGCCGTTGGTCGTCCCGGCCGTGCTCGTTGCGACCAGCTGGTAGTGGTAGGTCGTCCCGGGCGTCAGGCCCGTGATCGACGCCGAGACGTTCGAGTCGGTCGTCCCCGAGCCGTCGTTGATCGACGCTGTCTTGGTGCCGTAGCTCGTCGTCGTCCCGTACTGGAAGTACCAGTTCGTGGTCGTGCCGTTCGGGTTGACGGTGCCGGTGATCGTCGCGGTGGTCGCGCCGATCGAGGTCACGGCTCCTGTCGTCGCGCTCGGTGCGGTCGCCGCTGCGGCCGAGCTGGTCGCGAGGAGGGCGGCCACGGCCACCGGCAGGCCTGCGGAAAGGGCTTTCCGAACCCGATGACGGACCGTCCTCATCGCTCGTTCAAGAAATAGCGCGTGCCGATGAAGAGACTGAAAGGAAAGGGGAAAGGTTCAGGCGAGCTCGTGAAGGGCACGGATGGCTTCTTCGACCGACCAGCAGACACTTCCTGCCGATTCGATCGCCCCGGTCACGAACAGGTTCATCCCGTCGCCGGGCGCATTGCCCCGGCGCCTCTGGAGCCGCAGATCGGTGACGAGGCCCACGATTCCCCGGTAGCGGGGATCGCCGCTGCGGACGAGCTCGGCGAAGGCTCCGATCTCGGCTGCCGTGCCGTCGTCGACCGCCGGGCCGTCGAGCCAGGCGAGGAGGATGTTCGAGCTCCTGATCCCGGCTCCGTCGACGCGGTAGATCTCCGCGGGCGTCAGCTCCGCGATCTCGTCGAAGTGCTCGTGCGGGACGAAGCATTCGAAGCCCTCACTCCGAAGCCGTGCGGCGAGCCCGTCGAGCCACAGGCGCTCTGCCTCGGAGAAGAGCGGTCCTGCGACGTAGATCTGCACGCGCGGCTGCGGCTCAGGCGCCGGTGAGGACGCGCACCTGCAGCGTGCCGTGCTCGCAGACCGGGGTCGGGGGCGAGATCGCGACCGTGGTCGCGCCGCCTCCGCTCGGCTTCACCTGAAGCTTGTAGGCCGTCTTCTCGCAGGCCTTCGTCTGGGGCTCGCCGGGGCCGGGCACGTCGGGTGAGAAGCGCGCGGTGAGCGACGCAGCGGCGCCGTGGGCGAGCGGCACGACGATCGCGGTGAGCGTGCCGGGCTTGCCGTCGAAGATCGTCTTGGTCGGGAGCTTCTTGCCCGTCTTGTCGAGCAGCTGCAACCCGGGGATCCCGGTCACGAAGCACGTCGACCGCGAGGTGTTCACGAGACGGAGCCGGTAGACGATGTTGCCGGCTCCCTCGCTGTTTCGCACCGCCTTGAACGAGCCGGACAGCATCGACCCCTTGCACGGCGTCGCCGCGCCCGATGCGACGGGCAGCTGGTCGAGCGCTGCGGCGATCAGGACCGCCGAGGCGAGGATCCAGGCGAGCTTCATGCGCGGAGGATAGGCATGCGGGACATGTCGGTGCCGGGTCCTATACTCGCTGGGCTTGCTCGAACAGGGCATCTACCTCGGCGACAACCTCGAGCTCCTCGGACGCCTCCCCGACGAGTCGGTCGCACTCGTCTACATCGACCCGCCGTTCAACACCGGGAAGACCCAGCGGCGGCTCACCCTCGCCACGCGGCAGGACGCGAGCGGCGACCGGGTCGGGTTCGGCGGGAGGAGGTACGCCACGGAGGAGATCGGAAGCCTCCACTATCTCGACCGGTTCGACGACTACCTCGCGTTTCTCGAGCCGAGGCTCCGCGAGGCACGCCGGGTCCTGCGCCGCGACGGCACCCTCTATGTCCACCTCGACCCGCGCGAGTCGCACTACTGCAAGGTGCTCCTCGACGGCCTTTTCGGTCGCGACTGCTTCCTCAACGAGATCGTCTGGGCCTACGACTACGGCGCTCGCACCAAGCGGCGCTGGCCGGCAAAGCACGACACGATCCTGGTGTACGTCAAGGACCCGGCGGCCTATCTCTTCGACGCCGAAGCCGTCGATCGCGAGGCCTACATGGCGCCGGGGCTCGTCACGGCGGAGAAGGCGGCTCGCGGGAAGCTCCCGACCGACGTCTGGTGGCACACGATCGTCTCGCCGACCGGGAAGGAGAAGACCGGGTACCCGACCCAGAAGCCGATCGGCGTCCTGCGACGCATCGTCGCGGCCTCGTCGCGAGAAGGCGACTGGTGCCTCGACTTCTTCGCCGGCAGCGGAACGCTCGGAGCCGCGGCGCTCGAGCTCGGCCGCCGCTGCCTGCTCGTCGACGAGAGTCGCGACGCGGTAGAGGTGATGCGCGCGCGACTCGGGCTGGCCGTCTTCGACGCCTCCGGCACGCCGGTGCCTCCGCGAGAGGCACCGGCGGCCACGAGTTAGTAGAGGACGTCGACGGTCGTCCGGCCTCGCGCCATGTTGTAGATCGGGATGAAGCGTGGGGCGACCTCACCCAGGCGATCGCCTGCCGCGGGTGCGATCTCGGCCTCGGCGAAGGCGCCGAACGACTCGACCGAGTCCCACGCGATCCTGAGCGATTCGGTTCGGCTTTGGAAGCGCCCGGCCGGGGCTTCCTTTAGTGGTTACAGTCAGGAGATGGCGAGTGGCTCGATCACCGAGCTTGTCGCCGCACGAGGCGGCGAGAGCGTCGATCTCTGGGGGAAGACGATCAACCCGCAGTTCGCGCGGGTGCTCAAGACGATCGGGTTCGACCGCACGTGGGCGCGAGCCGAGGGAGCCCATCTCTGGGACGCGAAGGGCGAGCGCTATCTCGACATGCTCGGCGGCTTCGGCATGTTCAACGTCGGCCGGAACAACCCGCGGGTCCGGGCTGCGCTCATCGAGGCTCTCGAGCTCGACCTTCCGGGCTCCGTGCAGCTCGGCGCCTCGCCTTTGCCGCCGCTTCTCGCCGAGGCGCTCCTGCAGCGCGTGCCGTCGAGGCTCGCCCGCGTGCTCTTCGTCAACACGGGCACCGAGGCGGTCGAGGCGGCGCTCAAGCTCGCGCGCGCGGCGACCGGCCGGCCCGGCGTCGTCTCGGCCGACCACGGCTTCCACGGCCTCACGCTGGGCTCGCTCTCGGCGAACGGCAACCCGGAGTTCACGAGCCGGTTCGGCCCCTTGCTGCCGGGCTTCTCACGTGTCCCTTTCGGCGACCTGGATGCACTCGAGGCCGCCCTGCGATCCGAGGACGTCGCGGTGTTCCTCGTCGAGCCAGTCCAGGGGAAGGGCGTGCACCTCCCGCCTGACGGCTATCTGCAGGGCGCGCAGGAGCTGTGCCGCCGGTACGGGACGCTCTTCTGCGTCGACGAGGTCCAGACCGGACTTGGCCGCACGGGCAAGCTCTTCGCCTTCGAGCACTGGGGCCTCGAGCCCGACCTCGTGCCGGTGTCGAAGTCGCTCTCCGGCGGCTACGTGCCCGTGGGGGCGCTGCTCCTCTCGAAGGCGGTGCACGAGCGGGTGTTCGACTCGATGGAGAACGCGTTCAGTCATGGCTCGACCTTCGCCCCGAACGAGCTCGCGCATGGCGGCCGGGCTCGCGACGCTCGCCGAGATCGACGATGCCGGCCTCGTCGAGCGCTCCGCGGTGCTCGGGCGACGCCTGCTCGAGCTGACCGAGCCGCTCTGCGAGCGCCACGAGGTCGTGAAGGAGGTGCGCGGGCTCGGGCTGATGTGGGCGATCGAGTTCAAGGAGCCCGACTCTCGGGGCCGCTCCTACCGCCTCGTCGAGCGGATCCAGCACGGGCTGTTTGCCCAGCTCGTCGTCGTTCCGCTCTTCAAGGAGCATCGTGTGCTGATCCAGGTCGCGGGCCACGGGATTCCCGTCGTGAAGGGGCTGCCCGCCGCTCGTCGTCACCGAGGACGAGCTTGTGGGCTTCGCCGAGGCGCTCGACGACTCGATCGCGAGGGCCGCCCGGCTCCCACGTGCGATGGCCGGGTTCGCGCTCACCGCGGCGGGAGTCCGTTGACCACCGTCGCCGGCTCGGTGCTCTGCGGGCGCCGGAACCGGCTGTGACCATCGAGCTCGACCCGCAGCTCGCCGAGTACCTGCGGCTCGCGGCCGCCTCCGGTGCGCCCCCGATCGAGGAGCTCACCCCGGCAGAGGCTCGCGCGACCATGGCGGCGTTTGCTCCGGCTCAGTTCGGGCCGGTCGCCGAGATGGACTCCGTCGAGGACACCCGAGCCGACGGTGTTCCCGTTCGCGTCTACCGGCCGGTGGAGAAGGGAGGGCCGACTGCGGCGCTCGTGTTCTTCCACGGAGGCGGCTGGGTGGTCGGCAGCGTCGAGACGCACGACGGGGTCGCACGCGAGCTGGCGAGCAGGATCGGATGCGCGGTCGTCTCGGTCGACTACCGACTGGCACCGGAGCATCCCTACCCGGCCGCGCTCGACGACAGCTGGACGGCGGCACGGTGGGTCCTTGCCCACGCCGATGAGCTGGGTCTGGACTCCACGCGGGTCGGCGTTGCGGGCGATAGCGCCGGCGGCACCCTCGCGGCGATCGTCGCACGCAGGGGTCGCGACACAGGCACGCCGTTCGCGGCTCAGCTTCTGGTCTATCCGGTCGGGACGACGCGGGTCGACTCCGATTCGTGGTCGCGCTTCGCGAGCGGCTACGGGCTCACGCGTGAGGCGATGCTCTGGTACTGGCAGAACTATCTCGGCCCGATCTCGATGGCTGAAGCTGCCTCCAACCCGGAGATCTCGCTCCTTGCGGCCTCGGGTCTCGATGGGCTCCCAGCGGCTGTCGTGGCCACGGCCGAGGCGGACATCCTGCGGGACGAGGGTGAGGTCTACGCTGCGATGCTTGCCGGGGCCGGGGTGGAGACGCACCTGCAGCGTTTCCCCGGCCTGAACCACGGCTTCGTCCGCATGGGCGGGATCGTCGCGAGCGCTAAGAGGGCGCTCGAGGAGATCGCCGACCTGTTCGCGCCGCTCCTGCGCCGCTAACGGCGCTTGCCGCGCTTCGAGCTGCGAGAGCCGCTGCTCGGGCGGGGACTGGCGCCCTGGTTTCCCTGGTTGAAGCGCTGCTGGCGCCGGCGCTGCTCACGGTTGGCGGGCTCGGGCATGGCGCCCTGCTGCTCGACCGCCTCGAGGTAGGCGCGCCGCTCGGTGGCCGAGAGCTGGGAGAGAGCCTGCTGGGCCCGCACCGGGTCGGGGTTGGTCCCTACGCGCTGGAGCTTGCGCATCGCGCTCGCGAGCTCCGGGTTCTGCCGCTCGATCGCGGCCGCGCTCACCTTCTGGAACTGCCGGCGCAGCCACGGGACCTTCGACAGGAACCCGATCACCGGGCGCAGGTAGCGGCCGTTCCGGAACCGCCCGAGGATCACGACGATGCCGAAGAGCCCCAGGATCGACCCGAGGATGATCAGCGGGATGAAGAGGTAGCTCACGGCTCTCGATCGTAGCTCGGAGAGGGCGGGGTGCTGCCGACCGGCCGGCTAGGAGCCGACGACCTTGACGAGCCAGCGCCGGTCGCGTTCCCGGTCGAGCTCGATGAAGAGGACGCGCTGCCACTGTCCGAGGCAGAGCTCGCCGTCGGCGAGCGGGATCGACTCGCTTGCGGAGCCGAGCACCATCGACATGCAGTGCGAGTGACCGTTCCCGATCTCCATGTCCTCTTCGCAGATGTTCTCGGTGCGCCGGTCCCAGTCGTCGTGGGCGTAGTAGGTGTCGTGCGGGATCAGGCGGCGGAGGAGCACCGCGAAGTCCTCGAACATCCCGCTCTCGAACTCGTTCACGCGCACGCAGCAGGTGGTGTGGGGCGAGTAGACGCAGCAGATCCCGTCGACCACCCCGGACTCGGCGACGATCGCCTTGACCTCGTCGGTGATGTCGGTGACGTGCAGGCCACCCCGCGTGCGGAACTTGCGCTCGCTCTGGAAGACCTTCACCCGCGCGAGTTTAGTCGACGGAGCGGCGTCGTCGAAGGCGAATGCGTCCATTCGTCTCGACCGGGGCGTGACGTAGAGGTACGCCTGCGCGCCCACGCAGTGACGTAGGCGTACCTCTACGTCACTGCGCACGCTGTGCCCCGGGAGCGCACTGCGGTACGTTCCAGGGCGACGGGCCCGTAGCTCAGCTGGTTAGAGCAGGGGACTCATAATCCCTTGGTCCTTGGTTCGAATCCAAGCGGGCCCATAGAGATCCGTCAGGTCTGGTGGACGACGAGAACCGCGGACACGCAGTGGGCGGTCACCGCCGCCGTGACGCTTCCGAGCAGATGGCCGACGATCCCGCTGCGCCGGTGGGACCCGAGCACGATCAGGGTCGCGCCGTGCTCCTCGGCGACCTGGACGATCCCTTTCCAGGTCGGCGCCGCCTGCACCGCGATGCTCTGCGGCCGGAAGCCTGCCTTCTCCGCGAGCCCTGCTCCGTGCGCGGCGGTGTTCTCGGCCGCTTTCTGCACCTCACCGGCCGCTGCTGCGTCGAAGTGCTGGTCGTCGACCGGAACGAAGCCGACGTCCGCAGGCTGCCAGACGCAGACCACGAGTGCGTCGCGGCCGGGAGCGAGTTGGCGACCGGCCTCCTCGATCGCGAGCTTCGCGAGCTCGGAGCCGTCGTAGGCGAAGAGCACCGGGCCGGTCGGTGCAGCTCGTGTGTCGGTGTCGCCGTTGGAGCTCATCTCAGCTTGCGCTTTCCGTCGCGGGGCTCGTCGCGGGGGCTCGCGTGCGCAGTCTCGCGAGGAGCGGCGGCGAGTACCAGGCGGGGCCGGCGCCGGAGAGGAAGCTCTCGATGTCCGCCGGCTGGGGGCGGGCGCCACCGAGCGCGTAGATCGCGACGCCCAGAACGGCTCCGGCGATCGCGATCGCGAGACCGATCCACAGGGCGGTGCTGGTGCCGGCGTCGAGGCTGCCGCCCACGTTCGCGGCGAGGTGGGCGAAGATCGGCGCGATCATGAACGCCGCCACGGCCCGCATCAGCTCCACGATCGCGAAGACTCGCTGGAGGCTCGGAGCCGGGAGGGAGAAGCCGGCGACGAAGAGCGCCGGCGCCACCGTCGCCCCGAGACCGATGCCGGTCAGTGCCGAGCCGATCAGCGTCGCCGCCTGGCTCGAGGGCACGTGGACGAGGAACACCGCGATTCCGGCGCCGAGGAACACCATGCCGGCCAGCGGGAGGTAGTGGATCGCACGCCGTCTCAGGACAATCCCGAGGGCGACTGCCGTGATTGCCGCGCCACCCACCTCAGGCAGGTAGAGGAGGCCGAGATGGAGAGGCCCGTAGCGTCCGGTGAGCGCGCCCGCAGTGAGGGCCGTCGCCGACACCGACGCGGCCGCCGCGAACAGCGCCACCACGATCCCGGCGACCGGCATCGAGCTGGTCAGGAGCGCCCGGATCGTCAGCAGCGGTCGCGTCGCACGGAACTGGTAGACGATCAGCACGACGATCGCCGCCAGGCCACCCAGGAGCGGGACGATGGTCGCGACGTCCAGGAAGGGATGAGTCAGCAGCTCGGAGGCGCCGAAGAACGCGGCCGTGCAGCCGATCGCCGCGAGCGCGATCGCAGGCAGGTCACGCGGGGAGTCGAGATTCGCGGGCGGCGAGTCCTCGAACGTCAGGATCGCCAGGACGAGCGCGCTGGCCGCGATCGCGGCGATGATCCAGAAGAGCGGCCGCCAGCCGTGCGACTCCGCCTGCAGCCCGCCGATGGTCGGCCCGAGCGCGACGGCGCCGAAGATGCAGACGTTCATGATCATCGCCGTCGCACGGAGCTTGCTGGGCGGGAAGCCGATCGCGAGCGGCGGCACGGCCGCGATCAGGAGCAGGCTCGTGCAGAGCCCCTGGAGCACGTGACCGGCGATGTACATCGCCGGATCCTGCGCAGCCGCGGCGAGAACCGACCCGATCACGAGCAGCGCCGCGTAGCCGACCATCATCCGACGCTGCGGCAGGTGCTGTGCGAACTGGACCGCGAGAACGGTGCCGACCGCGTAGGCGGCGTTGGCGAGGCCCGAGCTCAGGCTCATCGTCTGCGCGCTCATGTGCAGGTTCTTCGCGATGATCGGCGTCAACGGCCCGAGCGCTGCCGAGAGCGCGAGGTAGGGGATCAGCGCCAGCATCACCATCAGCGCGACCGCGGGGTACCGGCCGGCGAGCGGTCCCTGACGCATCAGCGGCCGCCACGCAAATCGGCCACGCGGAAGGCTTCGCCACGCACGACCGGAGAGACGTTCGGTACCGATCGGCGGTTCGACATACTGAGGCAGCCTACTTGCGCGCTCAACCGTGCCGGAACCAGAGCTGCCGGAGGCCCCGGCCCGGCAGGAAAGGGGCCGCCGTCTGCATCGTGGCCGGCGGGTTACCCGGGCGGATCGGCAATTGCGGTTTTCTCCTATCCCTCGAACGGGGGTCGCAAAACAAATGTCAATACCGATCTTCTCTGCATGAACGCCTTTTCGCGACGGAACACTGTGCTCCGGCTCGTCGACGAGTCCGACCTGGATCTCGAGGACACGGGCTCGGTGGCCGCGCCCGTGCCGGCTGCGAGCGCCGCGGGCACCGAGGAAGCCGCCTCGCCGAATGCTCGGTGGGTTCTCACGGGCCCGTTCGCGCGGATCCACGACCGGGCCGAGCTCCTCGAGGACCTGAGCTACGCGGTGAAGCCGCGAACCTCGCAGACCGTCCTCGCGCTCTTCGGCTTCAAGGGCTTGAGGCAGCGCCTCGAGGCGGTGCTCGAGCCCGACGACAACAAGATCCTCGCCACTATCGCCGGCTGCCTAGCCGACTCAGTGGGCCCGAACGCCGTCCTCTACGAGCCGCGGCGCGGCGACTTCTGCGGGCTCTTCGACGGCCGCCTCGAGGTTGTCCAGCCGATGCTCGTCGAGATCGTCGCCCGCATCGACGCGGAGACGACACCCCTCGGGATCGAGACCGCCGCCGGGATCGTGTCGCTCCCCGGCGAGGCCCACACCCCGATCGGCGCGCTCGACCTTGCCGATCGCCGCAGGCGCGAGCTCGCCGGCGATCTTCGCCCGACACCTCGCCAGTCGGTGTATCAGCGCATCACCGCGGCTCTACGGCCGCCGACCTACCTCAGCGACGTCACGCGCTGACCGGGGCTTGCCGGGGGGACCGGTTCGCACGATCAGTGCCTCGACCACGGCGTCGAGGCCCTGACGCCGGGCGAGCGCTCTCTGCCGGGTCGCGCCGTTCTGGGCGATCATCGGCCAGGCATGGGCGAGCTCGTCGCCGCAGCCCAGGGAAGCGGCATACGGCTCGAGCTGGAGGAGAAGCCGCGTGAGCCGCTCGCGCGCCGGCTGGCGAGCGCCGGTGTCGCAGTCGACGAGCTCGCCGTCGAGGCCGTCGCGCACAGCACGCCAGCGGTTCTCGTTGATCACGTGGCTCGGATGGCTCGGCAGGCGCTCCCCTGCGCGGTAGCGCTCGCTCAGTGCGGCGACGAGCGACTGACAGACGGCCACGACCGCCGCGGTCTCGTCGAGCGTCGTCTGGGTGTCTGCGACCCGGAACTCGAGCGTCCCGTACTCGGGTCGCAGCCGTAGGTCCCACCAGCAATAGGTCATGTCGGGGAAGAGCCCGCCGGCCGCCCCCCACGTGGCGAAGCCCGCAATGTCCTCCCACGTGTCGAAGAGCGGCGGGATCCCCGAGCGGGGGAAGTCCTCGGTCAGCTTGAGCCGGCTCGAGGCCAGTCCCGAGTCTGCCCCTTCGAAGAACGGCGAGTTCGCAGCCAGTGCGGCGAGCTCGGGAAGGAACGTGCGACAGGCGTTGTAGAGCGCGAGCGCCTCGTCGGCCTCTCCGGCGTCGACGTGGACGTGAAGACCCGTGGGAAGCCCGCGCCGGGTTCCCCAGGCGTAGTCGCGCTCGATCTCGCGGTAGCGCGGTGAGTCGGTGATCCTGTTCGGCTCGCACGAGCGCGGATGCCCGCCGGCCGCAAGGAGCTTCGCGCGATCGCCGAGCGCGTCGGCGAGCCGCAGCCGGGAATGCCCGAGCACGCGAGAGAGCCGCCCGACCCTCGACGAGGGCGGCAGCACCAGCTCGAGCTGAGAGGTCCTGAGCTCGCGCGTGATCCGCGAGTCCGTGGCGATGCTCAGCAGCGCCTCCGCGTCGAGGACGGGCTCGAGCGAGTCGGGGTCGACCACGATCAGCTCCTCCTCGAGGCCCACGGACGCCGCTGCGCTCCCGCCGAAGCCGCTGCGAAGGCTCGCGGCGTCCCGGCCGGAGGCAGTGTCGAGGTTCGAAGCGGCCTCGAGCTCGGTCAGGAAGATCGTCTCACCACCCGTCACCACGTCACCCGCAAGCTCCGTCATACCCAGATGCGTCGACTTGCTCACCACCGTGGACCCCCGTCGGCTGGAGCCTGAATTGGAACACCCGAAGCTCAATGTCCCGTAAGAAAGCGGTGAACGTTGTCTGACAATCCTGGGGCGAGGTTGCGTTTCCCGACCGGGCGCGCCGGGTACCCGACCACTCGTCATCGAGGGAAGGGAAGCGACCATGTTGCTACTTGCGCTGCTGTTGCTGCTCCTCGTCGTCGCGATCGGCGGCGGGATCGTGATCTCGAAGTTCCTGTTCCTCGTGCTGATCGCCGTTCTGATCGTCGCGGTTCTCGGCGGAGTGGGCCGGACTACCTGAGGTCGGGGAGGAGACGCCCGGCGAGAGACGAAGTGGCGGCTGTCGATCCGATAACGGGAAGGAGCCCTGAGACGTGCTCATCGTCGTCGAGCCAAGCACCCACCCGATCCTCCGGCGTCTGAGCCCGGAGGCGCTCGCAGCCTGGCACCTCGCGATCTCCCGCTGCGACCGGTTCCGCACGGACCTCGTCGAGGTACACGAGCTTCAGGGGGTTGGCGACGCCCTCATCGACGAGTGGGAGCAGGCCTCTTTGGCAGCCAGGCTTCCCTTCGGGCATGTGCGGATGCTCGGGCGGGGCCGCCTGTGGCAGTACGACCACAGAGACCTCGGGCGCTCGATCCGCCGGGCCGCCTAGAAGCTCTAGACCCTTTCCGGGAAAGAAAAGGGCGGCCGATCGCTCGGATCGGCCGCCCTTCGAACAGGTACTGACTCGCGGTCTAGGTGACCTTGAGCTGGCCCTTCATGCCGCCTGCGGCATGACCGGGCTCGGTGCAGAGGTACTCGTAGGTGCCCGCCTTCGCGACCGTGACCTTGAGCGTGGCCGACTGGCCCGGCTTCAACACGGCCGTCGCCTTGCCCGAGCACGCGTTCGCCGTGCCGCCCTTGCTGCACAGCTTGAAGTCGTGGTTGATCGCACCCTTGTTGGTGACCTTGAAGGTGATCGCGCCGTGCTTGACGCTCTTGGCCGAGAGCGCGAACCCAAACTCGGTCGGCTTGCCGGCCGTCACGGTGACGGTCGTTCCCGCAGCGCGCGCAGAATGCGCGAAAGCCGGAAGCGCCCAGACGAGCGCAATGCTCGCGGACACTGTGGCGAGAGCGAGAAGCCGGAAATGCCTGAAATGCATCGATCCTCCCTGAGTCGGTATTGCGGACATCGTTCTCCTCTTTCGTGAGCCGAGCGTGTGCACAGGGGGAAGAGTCGGTTAACCCGCTCGCCCGAACCCACGGCACCCACCTGGGCCTCCCTAACTGTAGACGCGCGCCGGGGCTCTCCCGTCAGTACCCCTGTCAGCAGTTCGTTAGGGCTTGCTGCACCGCCTTTGGCGGCTCATGGTTCGACTTGCCTCCGGTGCCGGAGCCGGGCTCCGCCCGGCGGGAGGCTCACAACCGTATGGCCGCCGCAGCGGAGGAGGGGGTCCGTGGGGGAACCTGGTTGGTTCCCCCACGAGTTCTTCGCCCGGCGGGAGGCTCACAACCGTATGGCCGCCGCAGCGGAGGAGGGGGTCCGTGGGAGAACCTGGTTGGTTCCCCCACGAGCTCTAGTACCCCACAGTCGCCTCGAGTAGCTCGAAGGCGCCAGCGGCCAGGAACACGATTCCGATCAAGGTCAGCGAGTCGCGCGCGAACCGTGAGACGAAGCGCTCGCGGCGGTTCGACGCGCCGCGCGGGCCCCACATCCGGCTTGCGAGGCGCTGAACCAGCCGCTCGTTGGCGCGGAGCTTGTTGGTCGTCAGGAGGCCTGCCTCGAGCAGCATGATCGCCGCGAGGACGAGCCGGAACGTGTTCTTGGCGCCTCCGAGCGCCATCTCGACGTGCAGCACCACCAGGAGGAATGCCGCGACCGAGAGGACGAAGGTTGCGAAGACGACCCGCCCGAGAATCCCGCCCGTCGTGACCGCCGGTGGAGGGGGCAGCCGGGGCGGCTCGAGTCGCGGCGCTGCCGGCTGAGCGCGCTTGGCCGCCTCGCGTTGCAGCGCGAGCCCGGCGGCGCGGACGATCCGTCCGGCCTTCGCCGCGGGATGCTCGGGCTCCGGCACAGGCGACAGGGTATCGCCCGCGCGAGCCGCTTCCGACTAGCATGGACGGCAATGGACGAGACCGGAACCCCGATGCAGACCGGCACGATGCGCGTCAAGAGCGGCCTGGCCGAGATGCTCAAGGGCGGCGTGATCATGGACGTCGTCACCGCCGACCAGGCGAAGATCGCCGAAGAGGCGGGTGCGGTCGCGGTGATGGCGCTCGAGCGCGTTCCCGCCGACATCCGTGCCCAGGGCGGCGTCGCACGCATGTCCGACCCCGGGATGATCCACGAGATCCAGGAGGCCGTCTCGATCCCCGTGATGGCGAAGTGCCGGATCGGGCATTTCGCCGAGGCGCAGATCCTGCAGGCCCTCGAGATCGACTACATCGACGAGTCGGAGGTGCTGACTCCCGCCGACCTCGGGCATCACGTCGACAAGTGGGCCTTCACGGTCCCCTTCGTCTGCGGCGCGACCAACCTCGGCGAGGCGCTCCGGCGGCTCGCGGAAGGGGCGGCCATGATCCGCACGAAGGGTGAGGCGGGGACCGGCGACATCGTCAACGCCGTGACGCACATGCGGTCGGTCTTCGGCTCGATCAGGCGCCTCGGCTCGCTCCGCAGCGAGGAGCTCTATGCCGAGGCGAAGGAGCTACGCGCTCCCGTCGAGCTCGTCCAGTGGGTCGCAGACAACGGCCGGCTGCCGGTCGTCACCTTCACCGCCGGCGGGATCGCCACACCCGCGGATGCCGCGCTCTGCATGCAGCTCGGCGCCGACGGCGTCTTCGTCGGCTCGGGGATCTTCAAGTCGGGCGATCCCGAGAAGCGCGCCCGCGCGATCGTCGAGGCGACGACGCACTACATGGACGCCGCCGTGCTCGCACGTGTCTCGGAAGGCCTCGGAGAGGCGATGGTCGGAATCTCGACCCAGTCGCTGGACCCCAAGGATCTTCTCGAGACTCGCGGCTGGTAAGACCGTGGGGGAACCAACGAGGTTCCCCCACGAGTCGACCATGGGGGAACCAACGAGGTTCCCCCATGAGCCCCCTCCTCCGGTGTGGCAGTCTCGCCGTAGCTGAGCCTCCCGCCGGGCTGAGCCCGGCTCCGGCTGAGCTCTCGGTGCGAGCCATCGGTCGCGAAAAGCGAACCAAAGAGGTGGCGCGTCCGACGACCGCTTACCAGACGCTCTCGAACGTTCCGAGTCGAAGCTCGTGCTCGTAGTGGAACGCGCTTTCGTCTACCCGGCGCATGTACTCCTCGCGGTGGGCGGCGACGAAGTCGTTGTAGGCCTCGCGGGACTCCCAGCGGTCGATCACGAGGTAGCGGTGCGGGATCTCGAGGTCGCGCAGGAGCTCGGTGCCGATGTAGCCCTTGCCGTCCTTGAAGAACGCGGACCAGCTTCCCTCGGGGCCGTATTCCTGCTCGAAGTCGGCAGGCGCCGGCACGTCGTAGCTGAAGACGAGGGCGAGCATCGGGTTCCTAGCGGAGCCCGCCGCGCTCGTGGTGGGCGGCGAAGAAGTTCTCGCTCCCGGCCGTCGCCATCGAGGCCGACGCGCTGATCTCGAGGCAGAGCGCCGCAGCGGCCACGATCTGGGCGAAGCGGTAGACCTTCCCGCTGCCGGCACAGTCGATCGAAGCCAGCCAGTCGCGAGCCGACGGGAGGGTGGTGCCGCCGCCGATCGTCCCCACCTCGAGCCCCGGGAAGCGGATCGAGGCGTGCAGGCCGCCGTCGATCCGGCGGGCCGTGCCGTGCGCCATCGAGGAGGTGCCGACCATGCCGAGGTCCTGGCCGGTGGCGGCGAAGATCGCGGCGATCGCGGTCGCCGGCGTGAACGCCACCGACTGCATCCCGGAGGCGACCGCGCCGTGCGTCCCTGCCCACGAGAGCTCCTCGAGGTCGCCGGCCGAGGTGTGGAGCACACGCCCGAGGCGGTCGTCGGGGACGAATGCCTCGGCGATCACCGTCTTCCCGTGCCCGGAATGGAAGTACTCGTACGACGGCTTCTTGTCGCCGCCCATGTTCGCCTCGAGGAAGGCGCGCTCGGGCTTGACCGGCGCCCGGGGCATCACGTAACCCATGTTCAGGGCATAGGCGTTCCTGGTCATCATGTTCGGCCCGACGGCGTCGCCCGTCGTCCAGCGCCAGAGCACGTGGCACATGGGGCCGACGACGTGCGTCTTCACCTCGCGGAGGCGCGCATGGCGCGAGAGCGTCGAGTCGTCGGAGGCCGCAAGCCAGTCGCGCATCGCCGGAAGCTCAGCCTCGACCCAGCGTGCGAGCGCAATCGCCGCCGCGGCGTCGGCGCACACGAAGCACGAGGCACGAGTGATTCGGTCGGCGAGGACGTGCGTGCGGAACGTCCCTGCGGCCGTCGAGCCCCGCGTCATCGACAGCGTGAGGCTGCCTTCGGTGTGGGCAAGCGGGACGTGGACGGTCTCGGTCTCCCGGCCGGTCTCCTGAACGGCGCCCTCGGCGTCGAGCTCGTAGGCGCCGAGCTCGATCTCGATGGGGCAGGCGGAGACGGGGATGACCGCGACTCCCACCAGCGCCTCCGCGGCGCCGGCGAAGGGAGCGAGGTCGACGGAGGTCACGAGGCCGTCCACGCCGAGCAGGTCCTGGCGCGCGCGAATCGAGTCCGGGTCGTTTTTCCTGGGCCAGCGCACGGCCCTATTCAACCTGCTTCCGCGACCCACCTGGAACCGTAGCCAGGAGACAAAAGCTTCGGAACGTCCTGTTGCCGGTGTTGACGACGCCCGGCTCGCACGCAGAGGGCGGGTGTCGGCCGGGCGACTCGGCCTCGAGCTCCCGGGAACAAGGAGCTTCCATCGGAGAAATCCGCAGTTTGCATCACGTTCTTGCATTGGTATGTTTGCGCAACTGCGCTCGAGCTGGGTCGCGATTTGGAGCGCATCTGGGAACGCGAACCGCACTCATTGCAAGCACGAGAAGGAGTACGACAGTTGGCTGAAGGCACCGTCAAGTGGTTTTCGAACGAGAAGGGCTACGGGTTCATCGAGCGTGAAGGTGGGGACGACGTGTTCGTGCACTTCTCCGCCATCACAATGGACGGCTACAAGTCGTTGACCGAGGGTCAGCGGGTTTCGTTCGAGGTCGTGCAGGGCGACAAGGGCCTGCAGGCAGCGAACGTTCAGGCAGCCTGACCTCCCTCGGGACTCGGGTTTCTTGCGGAGGGCTCCGGGAGGGGCCCTTCGTTATGGAAGGATCGAGGCATGGCAATCACCCGTGAAGAAGTGCTCCACGTCGCGCGGCTCGCGCGGCTCGAGCTGACCGACGACGAGGTCGCTCGCTTCCAGGAGCAGCTCTCGGCGATCCTCGAGGCCGTCTCGAAGGTCTCGGAGCTCGACCTGACGGACGTCCCGCCGACCTCGCATCCGCTCGCGATCGCGAACGCCTGGGACGAGGACGAGCCGAGGCCCTGCCTCACCCCCGAGCAGGTGTTCGCGAACGCCCCGGACCGCGACGGCGACTACTTCCGCACTCCGCCCGCCGCATGACGGTCGTCGTCGACACCCAGCGCCTGAGCGCCGAGGAGGCGAGAGCGCTGCTCGACCGGGGCGAGATCTCGGCGCAGGAGCTCTGGGAGGCCTACCGGGCGGCCATCGACGAGCACAACGGCGAGCTCAACGCCTACCTGACGCTCGTCGACGAGCGAGAGGGCGACGGCGTGCCGATCGCGCTCAAGGACGTGATCTCGACGAAGGGGATCCGGACGACGGCGGGCTCGAAGATCCTCGAGCACTACGTGCCGGTGTTCGACGCGACCGTGACCGCGAACTGCAAGGCGGCCGGGATGCCCGTGCTCGGCAAGACCAACACCGACGAGTTCGCGATGGGCTCGTCGAGCGAGAACTCGGCCTACGGCCCCTCGCGGAACCCGTGGGATCCGACGCGCGTCCCCGGGGGCTCCGGAGGCGGCTCGGCAGCGGCCGTCGCTGCAGGCCTGGCGCCCTGGGCGCTCGGCTCCGACACCGGCGGCTCGGTGAAGCTCCCGGCCGCGTTCTGCGGCAACGTCGGGCTGCGCCCGACCTACGGGACCGTCTCGCGCTACGGCGTCGTCGCGTTCGCCTCGAGCCTCGACCAGGTCGGCCCGGTGACCCGGAACGTGCGCGACAACGCGCTTCTCTACGGGATCATCAGCGGCCGCGACTCGAACGACTCGACCACGGTCGACGTCCCGCCTGTGGTCGTTCCGGAGCCGGGCAGCCTCGCAGGCCTCCGCATCGGCGTCCCGCGACAGCTCAACGACGTCGAGGGGATCGAGCCCGGCGTCAAGGCTGCCGTCACCGCCGCGATCGAGTCGGCGGCCGGGCTCGGCGCCGAGATCGAGCAGTGCGAGTTGCCGCTTTCGGTCGACTACGGCCTGCCCTGCTACTACCTGATCGCGCCCGCGGAGGCCTCGGCGAACCTCTCCCGCTACGACGGCGTCCGCTACGGGCTTCGCTCCGATGGGGCCGACTTCCGCGAGATGGTGATGCGCACGCGGCACGACGGGCTCGGCGACGAGCCCAAGCGGCGGATCATGCTCGGGACCTACGCGCTCTCCTCCGGCTACTACGAGGCCTACTACGGCACCGCTCAGAAGGTCCGGACGGTGATCAAGCGGGAGCACGACGCGCTCTTCGAGCGCTTCGACGTGCTCGTCTCGCCGACGTGCGCGACGACGGCCTTCCCGATCGGGGCCAAGTCGGCGGACCCGCTCGCCATGTACCTCACGGACGTCTTGACGATCCCGTCGAACATGGCGGGGCTCCCGAGCCTGTCGCTCCCGTGCGGCCTCGCCGACGGGCTGCCGGTCGGCCTGCAGCTGATCGGGCCGCAGTTCTCCGAGAGCCTCCTCTATCGCGTCGCGGCCGCCGTCGAGGCCGAGGTCGGCTTCGATCCCGTCCCGGAGAGGCTGCGGCGATGACGGTCGCGGCGACCTGGGAGCCGGTGATCGGCCTCGAGATCCACGTGCAGCTGAAGACGCGCACGAAGATGTTCTGCCGCTGCCCCAACGCTTTTGGGGCTGAGCCCAACTCGCAGACCTGCCCGGTCTGCCTGGCGTTCCCGGGCGCCCTGCCGGTTCCGAACCGTGTCGCGATCGAGCAGACGATCAAGCTCGGGCTCGCGCTCGGTTGCGAGATCGCCGAGCGGGCGGTCTTCCACCGGAAGAACTACTTCTATCCGGACAACCCGAAGGCGTACCAGATCTCCCAGTACGACGAGCCTCTCTGCGCCCGCGGCCGACTGGCGGTGCCGACGCCGGAGGGCGAGATCGAGGTCGACATCGTCCGCGCCCATCTCGAGGAGGACGCCGCCAAGAACGTGCACGTCGCCTCCTCGGGCCGGATCCACGGCGCGACGGCGACGCTCGTCGACTTCAACCGCTGCGGTACGCCGCTGCTCGAGATCGTCACCGGGCCCGATCTGCACTCTGCCGACGACGCCAAGCGCTTCCTGCAGCTCCTGCGCCAGACCGTCGTCGAGCTCGGCCTCTCGGACGCCGAGCTCGAGAAGGGATCGATGCGGTTCGACGTCAACGTGTCCGTCCGTCCGGCCGGCTCGGGCGAGCTCCGAACGCGAACCGAGCTCAAGAACATGAACTCCTTCAACTTCGCGGCGAAGGGGATCGAGCGCGAGATCGCTCGCCAGGTCCGGATCTACGAGTCGGGCGGGGAGGTCGAGCAGGAGACGCTCCACTTCGATCCGACCAACGAGCACTCGCCGCCGCTTCGCAGCAAGGAGGAGGCCGAGGACTATCGCTACTTCCCCGAGCCCGACCTCGTTCCGGTCGAGCCGCCGCGCGAGCTCGTCGACGAGTTGCGGACGGTGGTGCGGGAGCTCCCGGGCGATCGGATCCGGCGGATTGCCGAGACCCTCTCGTTCTACGACGCGGACGTCCTCGTGACAGGCGGCCTCGACCGTCTGTGGGCCGCGGCCGCGGACGCCGGTGCCGACCCGAAGGAGACGGCCAACGTCCTCGCCAACAGCTTCGTCGCCGCCGGGGTCGATCCCGACCGGGTCGATGCGGCCGAGCTCGCCAAGCTCGTCTCGGCGCGCGCCGAGATCCCGCGGGCCGCCTTCGACGAGGCGCTCGCCCGCTCCGGCGACGACGGCTTCCTGGCCGAGCCCTACCTCGCGCAGAGGTCGGTGAGCGACGTCGCCGAGCTCGATCCGGTGATCGAGGCGCTGATCGCCGCGAACCCGGCTCAGGCCGAGCAGTTCCGGGGCGGAAAGGAAGGCCTCCTCGGGTTCTTCGTCGGCCAGGTGATGAAGGAGACGGGCGGCAAGGCCGACCCGCGCGTCGTCAGCGAGCGGGTGCGCGAGAAGCTCGCCGGCTGAGCGGATCGGTTCGATCCTGATCCGGCGGCAGTCGCCGGTACCCTGGGCTCGTATGCAGAAGCGCTATCTGTTCACGCCCGGGCCGACGCCGGTGCCGCCCCAGGTGCTCGCGGCGACGGCCGAGCCGATCGTCCACCATCGCGGCGTCGACTTCCGCGAGATCTACGAGCGGACGCTGGAGCGCCTGGGGCTTGTCTTCCGCACCGAGGCTCCCGTGCTCCTGTTCAGCGCCTCCGGCACCGGGGCGATGGACTCGGCGGTCGCGAACATGACGCAGCCGGGCGATCGCGTCGCGGTCGTCGTCGCCGGCGCGTTCGGAGAGCGCTGGACGAAGATTTGCGAGCAGTATGGCCTCGAGGTCGTGCGCATCGACTACGAATGGGGCGAGATCCCGGATCCCGACGAGATCGGGTCCGCCGTGGCCGAGAGCGGGGTGGGGGTCGCCTTCTGCACCCAGTCGGAGACCTCGACCGGCGTCGTCGCGGACATCCAGGCGATCAAGGCGGCGGTCGGCGAGGTCGCGCTCGTCGTCGATGCCGTCTCCTCGCTCGGCGCCGTGCCGCTCGAGACGGATGCCTGGGGAGTCGACGTCGTGCTCTCGGGCTCTCAGAAGGCGCTGATGTGCCCGCCCGGGCTCGCGATGGCGTCGGTCGCCGGCCACCTCTGGGACGGGCTTCCGCCGGCGCGCAGCTTCTACTTCGACTGGCGGGGCACGAGGAAGGCCCAGGAGGTCTTCGATGCGGCGTTCACGCCGGCCGTCTCGCTGATCCGCGGTCTCGACGTCGCCCTCGGGATGATCCTCGACGGTGGACTCGACGCGGCGTTCGAGCGTCACGTCCGGCTCGGCCGGGCCGCGCGGGCCGGGGTGAAGGCGATGGGCCTCGAGCTCTTCTCGCCCGACGACGACTCCGCCGCCGTCGTGACCGCCGTTCGGGCTCCCGACGGCGTCGAGGCGCCCGCGCTCCTCCGCCACCTGCGCGACCGGCACGGCGTCACGCTCGCACCCGGCCAGGGAGCGCTCAAGTCCTCCGTGTTCCGCATCGGGCACATCGGCTGGTTCGACGTCTTCGACATCGCCTCGGCCCTGTCGGCGGTCGAGCTGTCGTTGACGGAGCTCGGCGGCGAGATCGAGCGCGGCGTCGCCGTCACGCGGGCCTTCGAGGCCTACGAGCAGCGCGTCACCGCGTAAGAGCGCATGTGGCCCGAGCCGGTGGAGCGGGTCGCCCGACACTTCCGGGGCGATGCCGCCGAGGCGACGATCCAGGAGTTTCCCGAGGGGACACTGACCGCCGAGGACGCGGCCCGTGCGGTCGGCTGCCGGCTCGAGCAGGTCGTCAAGTCGGTCGTGTTCGTCTCGGACACGGGGCCCCTCATCGCCCTCGTGCCCGGCGACCGGCGCGCCGACGAGGAGCGCGTCGCCGCCGAAGCCGGCGCAGGGTCGATCAGGGTCGCCTACGCCAGGGAGGTGCTGGCGCTGACCGGGTATGAGCCGGGCTCGGTCGCGCCGTTTCCCCTCGTCGCGATCGAGCTGGTGCTCCTCGAGCGGACGATCCTCCAGCACCCGAAAGTCTGGATCGGCGCCGGCTCGCCGACCCATATGGCCGGTCTCTCGCCGGCCGAGCTGCAGCATCTGAGCGGTGCCCGGACGGCGGACATTCTGGGCCCTCGCTAGGATTTATCGACCGGCGAACAAGGAGACCAACGTGGAGGCAACCGACAAGATCTGGATGAACGGCGAGCTCGTCGACTGGGACGACGCGCGGGTTCACGTAGGTGTGCACGGTCTTCACTACGGCACCGGGGTCTTCGAAGGCATTCGCTGCTACGACACTCCGAAGGGGCCGGCGGTCTTCAGGCTCACGGACCATATGCAGCGCCTCCACGACTCGGCGCGGCTCATCCACATGCGGATCCCGTACTCGGTCGACGAGCTCAGGGATGCCTGCAACGACCTGCTCGAGGCCAACGGGCTCGCGGAGAGCTACATCCGCCCGATCGCGTTCTACGGGTACGGGCAGCTCGGTGTGTCCGCTCGCGACAACCCGGTCGACACGGTGATCATGTCCTGGCCGTGGGGGACGTACCTCGGTGACGAGGCGATTCGGAGCGGCATTCGCACGAAGATCTCGTCGTGGCAGCGGATCCCGGCGAACGTCGTCCCGCACGCCGCGAAGGCGACAGGGGTGTATCTGAACTCGATGCTGGCGGTGAGCGAGGCGCAGCGCGCGGGCTACGACGAGGCGATCCTCCTCACGCCCGAGGGAACGGTCGCGGACGGGCCGGGCGAGACGATCTTCCTCGTCTCGCGCGGGAAGATCTACACGCCCGATCTCTCGACGGGGATCCTGCACGGGATCACGCGCGACTCGGTGATCCAGATCGCGGCCGACCTCGGCTACGAGGTGCTCGAGAAGAGCCTGATCCGCTCCGATCTCTATCTCGCCGACGAGGTGTTCATGTGCGGCACCGCGGCGGAGGTCACTCCGGTGCGCTCGGTCGACGACCACGAGATCGGCGTCGGCCCGGTCACGCAGGCGCTCCAGAAGGCGTACCTCGACACGGTGCGCGGCCGGAGCGACCGGTGGGCGCAGTGGCGTGAGCTCGTACCGAGCATGACCCGCGCGTGAGGTCGCGGCGAGCGGAGGGATCCGCAGGCGAGGGCAGGGCATGAGCGTTACGGCACGCAAGATCGGCCTGTCGGCGCCGTGGATCGACGAGCGCGACGAGGAGCTCGTCCTCGAGGTGCTGCGCTCCGGTCAGCTCTCGCTCGGGCCTGTCGGCCCGCGCTTCGAGGCGTTGCTCGCAGACGCCGCGGGCGCCCCGCACTGCGCCGCGGTCTCGTCGGGAACGGCAGGTCTTCACCTGTCGATGTTCCTCGCGGGTGTCGGGCCCGGCGACGAGGTGATCACGTCGCCGTACTCGTTCGTCGCGTCGGCGAACTGCGCGATCTACATGGGTGCGACGCCGGTGTTCGCCGACATCGATCCCGCCACGCTCAACCTCAGCCCGGCCGCGGTCGAGGCGGCGATCACACCTCGGACGAAGGCCGTCGTCGCCGTCGACATCTTCGGCTATCCGTGCGAGCTCGACCCGCTGATCGAGCTCTGCGAGCGGCACGGCCTCGCACTCGTGGAGGACGCCTGCGAGGCGCTCGGTGCACGCTACAAGGGGCAGCCGCTCGGCTCGCACGGCCATCCCGCGACCTTCGCCTTCTACCCCAACAAGCAGATCACCACGGGGGAGGGCGGGGCGGTCACGACCGGCTCGGAGACCGACCACGAGCTGATCGTCTCGCTTCGCAACCAGGGGCGGCTCGAGACGTCGAGCTGGCTCCAGCATGGGCGGCTCGGTTTCAACTACCGACTCGACGACATCTCGGCTGCACTCGGGGTGGCGCAGATGGAGCGGCTCGACAAGATCCTCGGCGCGCGGCGCGCCGTGGCCGAGCGCTACAACGAGCTGCTCGCCAGGGTGGAGGTCGGGACGCCGCTGCCGGACGACGACGATCACGTCCGCTCCTGGTTCGTCTACGTCGTGACGCTGCCGCGCGGCATCAACCGGGACGCGGTGATGACCGAGCTGGCTTCGGAGGGCATCGGCTGTGCGCCGTACCTGCCGTCGATCCACCTGCAGTCGTACATGCGGGAGCGCTACGGCTTCAGTGAGGGGCTCTGCCCGGTCAGCGAGGATGCGAGCGCGCGAACGATGGCGCTCCCGTTCCACGCCCGCCTGCCGCGAGGGGACCAGGAGCGCGTCGTCGAGACGCTCCGCCAGGCCCTCGACCGCGCCTGACAAGCCGAGCCAAGCGGACAACGGTGCGACCACCCGCGTCCCGACCAGCCGCGTCCCGGCAGGTCACTTCCGGGGTCAGGCTACGTCACAGAAGTGTCACAGCGGCGTCGCTAAGACACCGAAACCCGCTGCAAATCGCGCGTGATCGCCGACTCGACGAAGGGGTCAGACGCCGTCATGAGCGTGTCAATTCTTCGTGCCAAAAGTGAGACGTCCAGAACCCGCCTCGGCGCCGCTTCCGGCGAAGGCGCGATAATCGCGGCGTGAGCAACGCTCCGCGGATGGTGTTCCTCGGCTTCGGCAAGTACGTCCGCGCCGACAAGATCTTCGCGCTCGAGCCGCTCCCCGAAGGCGAGCGCGGCCACGGGGCCCGCACCCGCGTCTGGGTCGACGGGATCGAACGTCCGATCGTCGCATCTCGCACCGAGCGGGCGATCGTGGCGGCCATGGGCGCGAGCTCGGATGAAGGCGGCCGCATCGTCGAGGGAGCCCTCGATCTAGCGCAGCGCGTGGCCGAGGCGGCCGACCAGGGAAAGTTCGACGTCGTCGACCTCGGGCGCCGCGCCAGGCGGCTTCTCGAGGCAACGACCTCTCCGTCACGAAGCGAGCCTGAGAGCCTCTTCTGACTCGGACCCACTGCTCGTACCTGTGAGCCGCGAACCAAGCGAGGCTGGCGAGCCGCCTTCGCCGGCGCGCCGGCGGCGTGCTCCGGGCGTCAGTGCGCTTCGACGCTGCATGTTCCGTGACGCCCGACCCGGGCAGGCGGCTGTGCGGCACGTGCACGGTTTCCGCCGGTACGACTCGAAGGCACCGCTCGAATGATCGACGCGCTCCAGGCGCTCGCTTCGCTTCCGGCGCCCGAGGCGGCGCTCGAGCTCATCGGCGCCGAGCTCTACGTCGACGGCGTCGGCGGCAGGCTCGTCGAGCTCGAGGCCTACACGCCCGACGACCCGGCAAGCCACGCCTACCGCGGGCGGACGGCCCGCAACGGCGCGATGTTCGGCCCTTCAGGACACGCCTACGTGTATCGCTCCTACGGCATCCACTGGTGCCTCAACCTCGTCTGCGAACCGGAAGGCGTCGCAAGCGCACTGCTCGTGCGCGCCCTCGAGCCGCTCGCCGGCCTCGAGGAGATGCGCGCGCGCCGCGGCCTCGACGACTCGCGCCTTCTCTGCTCGGGCCCAGGCCGGCTGTGCCAGGCACTCGGCATCACCGGCGCCCATGACGGCCTCGCGCTCGACCGGCCCCCGTTCGAGCTCCGGTCCGTCCGCGAGCGGCACGAGATCGCGATCGGCCCGCGGATCGGATTGACGAAGGCTGCCGAGCGCCCGTGGCGCTTCGGACTCGCCGGGTCGCCCTACCTGAGCCGGCCGTTCAGGCGGGCTTGACCGTGAGCACGATCCGCATCCCGGGTGCCGAGGCGACGCCCGACCTGGGCGTCTGCGCCACGACACGGCCACGGATCCCGCCGAGCAGCCGCACCCTGACATTCAGCGGCGCGAGCTTCGCCCGCGCGCTTGCGACGGGCATCCCCACAACCCTCGGAACCACTCCGTGTCCGGGTTTCGCGACCCAAAGCTTGACCGTGTCGTAGGCCGATAGAGTCCCGCTGCTCGGCTTCTGCCGCACGACGACACCCACTCGCTCTCCGGGCGTCGCCGGCTCGTAGATGACGTGCCATTGCAGCGGCTGCCCGGTGAGCCGTGCCTCCGCGTCGGCCAGGGTCTCTCCGCCCAGGTGGGGAACGTCGACCTCGTTCGGCTTGCACGGCGCGAGTGCCGTGGGCGCGCTCCCCGTGAAGAAGTCGATGGTGGTGGCGCCGCGGCAGTTGCCGTTGTCGAGCTCGATCTGCTTGTCGCGGAAGACGACGGTCGCGGGCGAGGCGTACGGAACCGAGGCGGTCGGGAATGACGAGTGAACGTACTTCCGGTACGGGATCGCCGCCTGCATGAAGGCCTTCCAGATCTCGGCGGGATAGGTCCCTCCCTCGACCGGCTTGCCGTGGAACTGGGTGAGCATCGGGACGAGCTTGTCCGGGTACCCGACCCATACGGCGGTGACGAGGTCGGGCGTGAACCCGACGAACCACGCGTCGCCGAAGTTCTCCGTCGTCCCGGTCTTGCCGGCGACCGGCCAGTCGGGGAGCTGCGCGGCAGTGCCGGTGCCGTACTGGACGACACCCTGCAGGAGCTGATCCTCGATCGCGGCGTTTCCGTTCGCGAGCCAGGGGACCTTCATCTCCTTGGAGTAGTTGTTCACGGTCTTGCCGTGCGAGTCGGTGACGCTCTCGATCGCGAGCGGCTGGTTTCCGAAGAGCGAGCTGTCGATGCGGTAGCCGCCGTCGGCGAGCGTCTCGTAGGCGCGCGCCATCTCGAGCGGCGTCGCCGGCTCTGCGCCGAGCCCGATCGAGAAATAGGGCTGGAGCGGGGTGGTGATCCCCATCTCGTTCGCGGCGGAAGCGACGTTCGCAGGGCCGACGAGGTTCGTGAGCTGGGCGAAGACGGTGTTGTCGGAGTACGCGAGGGCGGTGGAGAGGTCGATCGGCCCGAGGCTCTCGTGCTCGAAGTTGTTCACGTTCCACACCCGGCCGCCGGTGTCGATCGAGACGGGCCCTGAGACGAGCGTGGTCGCAGGCGAAATGCCGGCTTTGAGGGCCGCGGCTAGGACGAAGGCCTTGAACGCCGAGCCCGGCTGGCGCTCACCCTGGGTCGCGAGGTTGAACTGGCTCTGGTGGTAGTTGCGGCCGCCGA
>OY969809.1:0-367500 GCA_963703255.1 uncultured Actinomycetota bacterium | reverse complement strand
TAGTGAACTAGTACCGTGAGGGAAAGGTGAAAAGTACCCCGGAAGGGGAGTGAAATAGCACCTGAAACCGTGTGCTTACAAGCTGTCGGAGCCGGCTAGTCCGGTGACGGCGTGCCTTTTGCATAATGAGCCAGCGAGTTACTCGTCCACGGCAAGGTTAAGGAAACGGAGCCGTAGCGAAAGCGAGTCTGAACAGGGCGTTCAGTCGTGGGCGGTAGACCTGAAACTGAGTGATCTATCCATGGGCAGGTTGAAGCGGGGGTAAGACCCCGTGGAGGACCGAACCGACCTAGGTTGAAAACTGGGCGGATGACCTGTGGATCGGAGTGAAAGGCTAATCAAACTCAGAGATATCTGGTTCTCCCCGAAATATATTTAGGTATAGCCTCAGACGTTCAATAGCGGTTGTAGAGCACTGTTTGGCCTAGGGGGCCTACCAGCTTACCGAAGTCAGGCAAACTCCGAATGCCGTTATTCCAGAGTCTGGGAGTCAGAGTGCGGGGGATAAGCTTCGTGCTCGAAAGGGAAACAGCCCAGACCGTCGGCTAAGGCCCCTAATTCCATGCTAAGTGGAAAACGATGTCCGATTGCACAGACAACCAGGATGTTGGCTTAGAAGCAGCCACCATTCAAAGAGTGCGTAACAGCTCACTGGTCAAGTGGTCGGGCGCGGACAATGTAACGGGGCTCAAGCATGGAGCCGAAGCCACGGACTTCATCTTTGATGGAGTGGTAGGGGAGCGTTCCCAGTGTGGTGAAGCGGCGGCGTAAGCCAGCCGTGGAACGCTGGGAAGTGAGAATGCTGGCATGAGTAACGAGAGACGAGCGAGAAACTCGTCCGCCGAATGCCCAAGGGTTCCTGAGTCAAGCTAATCTGCTCAGGGTTAGTCGGGACCTAAGCCGAGGCCGACAGGCGTAGGCGATGGACAACAGGTTGATATTCCTGTACCACGTCCCAACCGCTATTACCGATGGCGGGACGGGGAAAGCTAGGGGAACCCAGGCGATGGTCGACCTGGGGTAACTGCGTAGGGCGGGGGATAGGCAAATCCGTTCCCCAGAAAGCCTGAGACAGGACGCCGAGGCCGTTGAGGCCGAAGTCCTCGAAGCTATGCCTCCTAGAAAAGCGTCTAGGGAGGTTGGACGTGCCCGTACCAAAACCGACACAGGTGGGCAGGTAGAGAATACCAAGGCGATCGGAAGAACCCTCGAAAAGGAACTCGGCAAAATGGCCCCGTAACTTCGGGAGAAGGGGCGCCATGTTAGGGTGATAATCCCTGCGGATTAAAGCCCGAGATGGCCGCAGTGAAACGGCCCAAGCGACTGTTTACCAAAAACACAGGTCTCTGCGAAGTCGAAAGACGACGTATAGGGGCTGACGCCTGCCCGGTGCCGGAAGGTCACGAGGAGAGGTTAGCTTTCGGGCGAAGCCTTGAATCCAAGCCCCGGTAAACGGCGGCGGTAACTATAACCGTCCTAAGGTAGGAAATAGCTGCCCCCCGTATCGGTGACGATACGGTGCGCATCTGGCTATATGCTGGAAACCCCGAGTATCCCGCGCTACTCGCCGGCTCACGCCGGCAGTGACAATGCGTCGGGTGCGGACAATCAGCAGGAAAGGCCCGTCTCGAGACGGGAATCCTCAGAGACCATACGCCAGACACCCTCTACGAGGGTGATGAGATGGTCCCATCTGCATGGCGACATGCAGGGAGCGGCGAGAGACAAGGGCGCCGTTCCACTTGGAACTGTCCGCAATGGACATGTCCAGGCAAGACGATAAGCGAAATTCCTTGTCGGGTAAACGAATTGCCCGAGTTGAGAGTGATCTCAACGACAAACCGGCTAATAACGGGGAAGCCCTCCTTGTGTGCGACGCTTCAAGGACGTCGTGGCAGCAAGTGGGTAATCCCGTGGGAAGTCACCAGAGGCCGTGAGGCTGAAGGTTGACCCCGTAACGACTGATTGTCCTTTATGGACATGAGATCGTATTCCGTCCGGCAGAGCCGCGACAATCTATGAATGCGATCAGACGCCGGCCCTTGGCAATGCAGTCGCGAGTTCCTCTCGGCATATATCTCCGGGTACGTCGATGGAGAAGGATGTTTCACGGTCTCGATCTCACCACGAGCGAAGTTGCTCGTCGGCTGGGAGGTAAGACCGGGCTTCTCTGTCAGCCAGAACGGGGATCGTGCTGAGGTGCTTCATGCGATGAAGGACTACTTCGGGTGCGGAAGCATCCGACCTGATCGCAGCGATCGAACACTCAAGTGGGAGACTAGGAGTCTCGAGGACATTCTCGAGCGCGTCTGCCCTCACTTCGAGCGGTTTCCGTTGCTGTCAGCGAAGAGGTATGACTTCGAACGTTTCGCATCTGTTTGCCGGCTGATGTCGGTGGGCGCGCATCTGAGCCGCGACGGTCTGATCGAGATCGTCGAGCTCGCGCGGGTAATGAACCCGAGCGGGCGTCGGCGTTATGACGCGGAAGCATTGCTTGCAAAGCTGCGCCAAGGTGAAGGGATAGTCTGCGCCTCCGGAAACGGAGGATCAACGCGAAGTTCCGACCTGCACGAATGGCGTAACGACTTGGGCGCTGTCTCTTCGAGGGATCCGGTGAAATTGTAGTCTCGGTGAAGATGCCGAGTACCCGTGGTTGGACGGAAAGACCCCGTGAACCTTTACTACAGCTAGATGTTGGAGTCTGGGATTCGCTGTCCAGGATAGGTGGGAGGCTTTGAAGCGGAGGCGTCAGCTTTCGTGGAGCCACCCTTGGGATACCACCCTTCGTGTTCTGGGCTTCTAACCCGCTGCCGTGATCCGGGGCGGGAACAGCATCTGGTGGGTAGTTTGACTGGGGCGGTCGCCTCCCAAAATGTAACGGAGGCGCGCAAAGGTTCCCTCAGCACGGTTGGAAATCGTGCGTAGAGCGCAAAGGCATAAGGGAGCTTGACTGCGAGACAGACATGTCGAGCAGGGACGAAAGTCGGCCTTAGTGATCCGGCGGTAACTAGTGGACGTGCCGTCGCTCAACGGATAAAAGGTACTCCGGGGATAACAGGCTTATACTTCCCAAGAGTCCACATCGACGGAAGTGTTTGGCACCTCGATGTCGGCTCGTCGCATCCTGGGGCTGGAGTAGGTCCCAAGGGTTGGGCTGTTCGCCCATTAAAGCGGTACGCGAGCTGGGTTCAGAACGTCGCGAGACAGTTCGGTCCCTATCCACCATGGGCGTTGGAGGCTTGAGAGGAGTCGTCTCTAGTACGAGAGGACCGAGACGAACAGACCTCTGGTGTATCAGTCGTCGTGCCAACGGCGCTGCTGATTAGCCACGTCTGGATGGGATAACCGCTGAAAGCATCTAAGCGGGAAGCCCACCTCGAGATGAGGCCTCCCATCTCCTAGAGAGAGTAAGAGCCGTGGGAGACCACCACGTCGATAGGCGGGACGTGCAAGCACAGCAATGTGTTCAGCGGACCCGTACTAATTGCTCGAGGTCTTGATTTAGAACTCGCGAAAGACTGCTATGGGGTTTTGAGGGTGAGCGCGGTATCTATGCCCGCTCCCGCGAACGTACGCGGGAGGCTCTATGCCGCTCCCGCGAGATTTGCGGGAGGGTCTTCCGTAGCTCCACTCACAAGTTGGGCGGTCATAGCGGCGGGGAAACACCTCTTCCCATTCCGAACAGAGAAGTTAAGCCCGCTAGCGCCGATGGTACTCGGAGGGCAACCTCCCGGGAGAGTAGGACGCCGCCCATTTTCTTTCTTGAAAGCATGACCGAGCCGGGCCGAGTGGCCCGGCTTTCGGTCGTTCTCCTTCGGCCGTTGCCGCGGCTCCGGCGGCTGCGCCGGTGGTTCAGGCGGCGCGCAGCTTGTCGCGCCACGCCTCGTCCAGGTCGCGCAGGCGGCGAACCCGCTCGCCGAGCGGCGGGTGGGTGACGAACATCGCCGCAAGGCCCTCCTCGGCAAACGGGTTTGCCGTGTAGAGCGGCTCAGTCGCGGGGCTCGCCTGGAAGGCGACGAGCCCCATCGCCTGCTCGAGGCGCAGCAGACCGTCGGCGAGGCCGTGCGGCGAGTCGCAGAGCTCGGCGGCGTACCGGTCGGCGGCCAGCTCGCGCCCGGGCGAGAGGACGAGGTGGACGAACGAGGCCGCGAGCGGGCCGAGGATGAAGAGGAGGCCGCGCTGGAAGTATCCGCCGAGCCGCGAGGCCTCGATCAGCGCAGAGGCGAGAATCGCCGCCACCGTCTGCACGAGGATGTCCCGGTTGCGAAGGTGCGCGAGCTCGTGGGCGACGATGCCCTCGAGCTCCGCTGGCGTGGCCACTCCGAGCAGGCCCGAGGAGAACGCGAGTGCGGCACCGCCGCGTGCCCCTCGGCCGGCCGAGAGCGCACGCGGATAGCCGTCGCGAATCACGTAGAGACGGGGCGGAACGACGCCGGCCTTCGCCGAGAGCGCGTTCACCGTGGAGCGCAGCGCCGGGCGCCTCGGCGGCCGTGAGCTCACGGGCGCCCACCATCGCCATCGCGACCCGATCGGCGTACCAGTAGAGCGCCGCGGCGATCAGCACGATCGAGCCGCCGAAGAGCAGCGCGAGGCGGTAGTCGCCGAGCTTCCAGCCGAGCGCCCCGAAGGCGGCCGTGGGTACGGCGAACAGCAACCAGATCTTCAGGAGGTTGCGAACGGCGGCCAGCCGATGGCGCACGCCGAGCTCCTACGATTCGTCGTCGCGCTCGTCCGGCTCGTCTTCGGCAAGCCCTTGCGGGGGCCAGTCGGGCTCCGGAGCGTCGCAGCGGCTCGAGCAATGGAGGGACGCGATGTTCTGCAGCGGGATGAGGATGTGGCCGTTGAGCTCGATGTGGGCCACGTCGTCGACGTAGCAGTAGGCCGTCAGCACACCGTCCTGGTACTCGCCGCCGAACAGCGCGACCTCGACCTGCTCACCCTTGTACTTGTTGGTGTAGTCCTCCACGAGTTGAGTCTAGCCATCGGATGCGGCTGCCCTCGACGGCGAGAACGTCCACGTCGCAATTGCCGGCCGACGTCCAGTCCGAACGGTCGTCCCCGGCCGCTGCGCGAGCCGCGCGGAGGGGCCCGCCGTGCGAGACGACGAGCACGGTCGAGCCGGCGTGCGCTGCCGCGATCGCCTGGAGCGCCTCGAGTACCCGTGCGCCCATCGCATCGAAGGGTTCTCCCTCTGTCCAGCCCGTCTTGCCTTCGCGGCGGCGGCGGTGGCCGTCCGGATACCGGAGCTCGACCTCCGTGCTCGTCGAGCCCCGACCATTCGCCGACGTCGATCTCCCGCAGGCGCGGATCGACCCGAACCTCCAACCCGAGCGAAGCGGCCACGATCTCGGCCGTCTCCCGCGCCCGCGCCAGGTCCGAGCTGTAGATCGCCGCGATCGGCCGCTCCGAGAGCGAGGACGCGAGGGCGCGTGACTGCTCGCGACCGGTGTCGTTGAGCGGCGTGTCCGCATGTCCCTGCCAGCGGCGCTCCGAGTTCCAGTCGGTCTCCCCGTGACGGGCAAGGATGAGCGTCGTCATCGCGGACGCTAACGTAGCCGCCGATGGATCTGGGGCTCGAGGGGAAGGCATGCGTCGTGACCGGCTCGACCGGCGGGATCGGGCTCGCCGTCGCCCAGGCCCTGCAGGCCGAGGGCGCGAAGGTCGCGACCTGTGGCCGTAGCGCCGAGGGCATCGGCGACCTGCACGTCCAGGCCGACCTGGCGAAGCCGGGCGAGCCTGAGCGCGTGGTCGCGGCCGCGGAGACGGCGTTCGGGCAGGTCGACTGCCTCGTGAACAACGTCGGCTGGGCCGAGATCCACCGCTTCGACGAGCTCACCGAGGAGATCTGGGAGCGCTCCTGGCAGATCAACGTCATGAGCGCGGTCCGGGCCTGCCAGGCCGCTCTTCCGGGCATGAAGGCGCGCGGATCGGGTGCGATCGTGAACGTCGCCTCCACCTCGGGGAAGCGGCCGTCCGCCTCGATGCCGGAGTACTCGGTCGCGAAGGCGGCCATGCTCTCGCTCTCGCGCCTCGTCGCCGACGTCTACGCCGCCGACGGCATCCGCTGCAACGCCGTCGCGCCAGGACCGACCGCCACCGACGCCTGGCTCGGCGCCGGCGGGCTCGCCGAGCAGCAGGGCGAACGAGACGCCGTGCTCGCCAAGGTAGGCGCCGGGCGGCCGCTTGGCCGGCTTGCGCGGCCGGAGGAGATCGCCGCGGTGATCGTCTTCCTCTGCTCCGAGCGGGCGAGCTTCGTCACCGGCGCCGCCTGGGGCGTCGACGGCGGCACCGTCCCCGTCATCATCTAGGCACTCTGAGCCCGCGAGCGCATGTGAACGGGCCCCCAACCGGCGCGGACCGCGTGATCCTCTGGGACTTCGACGGCACTCTGGGCCACCGGCCGGGGATGTGGCGCGGCTGTCTGGTCGAGGTGCTCGACGAGCACGAGCCCGGCCACGGCGTCGAGCCCGAGGACCTGCTCCCCTTCCTGCGCGAAGGGTTCCCCTGGGACCGGGCCGAGGTCGCCCACCCGGAGCTGTCGGATCCCGATGCCTGGTGGGCTGCGCTCCAGAGCCTGCTTGCAACGGCCTACGAAGGAGCGAGGATCGAGACGGAACGGGCCCGCGAGCTCGCGGCGCACGTGCGCGCCCGCTACGTCGATCCGAGCCACTCCTGGACGCTCTACGCCGACACGATCCCCGTGCTCGACGCGCTTCGCGCTCGAGGCTGGAGGCACCTGATCCTCTCCAACCACGTTCCGGAGCTGCCGGCGATCGTCGCGGGGCTCGGTCTGGCGCCGCTCCTCGACGCGGTGCTCACCTCGGCGGCCATCGGCGTCGAGAAGCCGAACCCGGCCGCATTCGAGCTGGCCCTCGAGCGCGCCGGGCGCCCGGAGACGGTCTGGATGGTCGGAGACAACCCGGTGGCCGACGTGGCCGGGGCCGAGGCGGTGGGGATCCCGGCGATCCTCGTCCGCACCGACGACGGTGCCGCCGTCCGGCGCGCCGGAGGCCTCGCCGAGGTTGCGGCGATCGTCGGCTGAGCCGTCACTCGCGCCTGCCGATTCGAACCGGCCGCGACGGTACGCTGGCTCCATGACCCCGATCGGAGCACCGGTGGAGGCCTCGTTCGCGGAGCGCATCAGCCGGCAGGAGGACGAGTGGCTCTCGCCGCTCGCCGTGCACTCCTACGCGACGCGCGGGCGCATCCGGCCGGAGCTCGAGTCGGAGGTCCGGACCCCGTTCCAGCGCGACCGCGACCGCATCGTCCACTCCAAGGCCGTTCCGCCGCCTCAAGGGGAAGACGCAGGTCTTCATCGACCCGGTCGGCGACCACTACCGCACCCGCATGACCCACACGCTCGAGACGGCCGGGATCGCGCGGGTCGTGGCGCGGGCGCTCCAGCTGAACGAGGACCTCGTCGAGGCGATCGGGCTCGGGCACGACACGGGGCACACGCCCTTCGGCCATGCCGGCGAGGAGGCGCTCGACGAGGCGCTCTCCGAGCGCTTCGGAGGACGCTTCCGCCACAACGAGCAGTCGCTGCGGATCGCCGAGAAGCTCAACCTCACCTACGAGGTGCGCGACGGGATCCTCACCCATACGGGCCCGCAGGATCCCGAGACGCTCGAGGGCAGGATCGTGCGCATCGTCGACCGGGTCGCCTACATCAACCACGACATCGACGACGCGATCCGCTACGGCCTCCTCGTCGACTCCGACCTCCCGCGCCACGAGATCGAGGTGCTCGGGCCCACGGGCTCGCAGGCGGATCGACACGCTCGTCCGCGACCTCGTCGAGACCTCCGCCCGCGAAGGCGGCATCGCCCAGAGCGACGAGATCGGCGGCGCCATGCTCGCCCTCCGCGACTTCATGTTCGAGCGCGTCTACCTCGGCCCCGAGACGCAGCCGGAGCACGAGCGCGCCCGAGCGACCATCCGCCGCATCTTCGACGCGCTCGCCGACGGCGGTGAGCCCGCCGAGCACATCACCGAGTTCATCGCCGGGATGACCGACCGCTACGCGCTGCAATACGCTGCCGCTCTCTAGGATGGCGCGGATCAAGGACACGACCGTGGAGGCCGTCCGGCAGCGGGCGGATTTCGTCGCCGTCGTCGAGGAGCGCACGCCGCTGCGCAAGGCCGGTGCACGCCTCACGGGACGCTGCCCGTTCCACGAGGAGCGAACGCCGAGCTTCTCGGTCAACCCCGTCGACAAGCTCTACCACTGCTTCGGCTGCGGCAAGGGCGGCGACATGATCCAGTTCGTCCGGGAGACCCAGGGCCTCGATTTCGTCGAGGCGGTCGAGTGGCTCGCGCACAGGTCGGGGATCACCCCCGAGTACGAGGACGCCTCGCCCGAGCAGGATCAGCGCCGGCGGCGGCGCAAGCGGCTCCTCGCGCTCCTCGACGACGCCGCATCGTTCTACGAGCGCTACCTGTGGGACTCGCCCGCCGGCTCCTTCGCCCGCGACTATCTCGCCGGCCGCGGCCTCGGCGAGGCGGTCTGCCGCGAGTTCCGGCTCGGGCTTGCCGTCGGAGGGGCACGGCTTGCCGGAAAGGCGCGCGAGAAGGGCTTCACCGCCGAGGAGCTGCGGGCGACCGGCCTGACGCGCCAGCGCGGCGGCGACTACTTCGAGCGGCGCCTCGTGTTCCCACTCACCGACGCCCGGGGCCACGTCCTCGGCTTCCAGGCGCGCCGGCTCTACGACGACGACCCGCTGAAGGCGAAGTACGTGAACACGCCCGGAGTCCGAGCTCTTCACGAAGGGCGCCGTCGTCTACGGCCTCGACAAGGCCCGCGCCGCGATCGCGAAGGAGGACCGCGCGTGCGTCGTCGAGGGGAACACCGACGTGATCGCGCTTCGGCAGGCCGGCTTCGAGCCGGTGGTCGCCTGCATGGGCACTGCCTTGACCGAGGCGCAGCTCCGCGAGCTGGGGCGCCTCACCAAGCGTGTCTGGCTGGCCTTCGACGGCGATGCCGCCGGCGAGTCGGCCGCGCTTCGCGGCATGGAGCTCGCGGTCGGGCAGGGATTCGACGTCAAGGTGGTGGCGCTCCCGCCCGGGGTCGATCCCGCCGACGATCCGACGGGATTCGAGGAGCGCCTCGCCGCCGCGAAGCCCTATGTCCTCTACCGCACCCAGGTCGAGGCGCAGCGGGCCGATGACCGGGAGTTGGGGCGACGGGCGGTCGAGGCCTTTCTCTCGAGCGTGCCCGACTCCCTCGACCGCAAAGCGGCCTGGAGATGGGCGAACGACCATTACGGCATGTCGATCCAGATCCGGGGAGGGGGGACCGCGACGGCTGCGACCGCTCCCTCGGCGCGGGTGCGCGCGGCCGCCGACCTGGTCGAGCGAGGGGCGCTCGCCGGCGTGATCGCCCATCGAAGCCTTCTCCCGATCCTCGCCGAGATCACGCCTGAGCATTTCCGCGACGACACAAATCGCGCGCTTCGCGCGCATCTCGTCGACGGTGCCGAACCCGACCGCGAGGTGCTCGCCCTCCTTGCCGAGCTTGACGCCTGGGCGCCCGAGGAGGGCATCGACAAGGCAACCGCCGAGGAGTTTCTCCTGCGTCTCCGCCAGCGTGAGCTCTGGACAGGCCTCAGGCATGCAGACCTAGCCCGCACCGCGGAGCTTCGTGAGGCGCTCGGGCGCATTCAGGATGCGATCGACGGCCTCGCCGAGCGCACGCCGGCCGGTGAGTGATCCGTGCTCGCCTCCTGGGCGAGCACGGGCCTCGGGGAGAGCGGGAGGGAGTGCCCACCCCGAGGCCCGGCAGGTCGTGCGTCACCCGACAGCGACCCTAGATCGGACGCCGGTTTCGGTGTGGTGTCCGCCCGGTGTCGCTTTCGCGTCGGGACACCGGACAGGCTCGCGGGAGCTCGTGGTCCAGGCGCGGCGGGCTCTGCCGCCCAGTACGGCCGCTAGGATCTAGAGGTCAGGCGTCGCTCTTTGCACGTCGACGCCGCGCGGATGCCGAAAACAGGACACCATCGAGAGCTATCCGCGGGTTTCGTGCAGCGTCCTTCTCGACCGATCCCAGGGGTCGCATGAACGCGGATCTGGTCGAAGCGGGCGACGCGCGCTGGGACGATCTGCTCGCGTCGTACTCGAAGGCGAGCCTCCGCCGGAGCCTCCTCAGCCTCTCGACCTCGGTCGTTCCCTACCTGGCGCTACTCGGTGCGATCTACGCCGCTTCGAAGGTCTCGCTGGCGCTCGCGCTGGTGCTCTCGATCCCGGCGGCCGGGTTCCTGATCCGCACGTTCATCGTCTTCCACGACTGCACCCACGGCTCGTTCTTCGCGTCGAAGAAGGCCAACGAGAGGGTCGGGGGCGTGCTCGGCGTGGTGCTCTGGATGCCGTTCCACAGCTGGCGACACAAGCACGCCGTGCATCACGCGACGGCAGGCGACCTCGACCGGCGCGGCGTCGGCGACATCCAGACGCTCACGGTTGCCGAGTACCGCGCGCGCCCCTGGTGGGGCCGGATCGGATATCAGCTCTTCCGCAACCCGCTCGTGATGTTCGGGCTCGGGCCGCTCTGGGTGATCGTCGTCGGGCCGAGGCTCTTCGGCCCCTCGGCGAGCCGGAAGGTCCGCCGGAGCGTCCTCGGAACCGATCTTGTGCTCGCCCTGGTCGTCGGCGGCTCGTGCTGGGTTCTCGGTTGGCAGACCTTCCTGATCGTGCAGGTGCCGTCGCTGCTCCTCACGGGCTCGGCCGGGATCTGGCTCTTCTACGTGCAGCATCAGTTCGAGGACAGCTACTGGCAGGCGCGCCCCGACTGGCATTACGAGGACGCGGCGCTGCGCGGGAGCTCGTACCTGAAGCTGCCGAAGATCCTGCAGTTCTTCACCGGCAGCATCGGCTTCCACCACGTGCACCACCTCAGCGTCCGCATCCCGAACTACAACCTCGAGCGCGCCCACAAGGCGAGCCCGAAGTTCGAGGAGGCGCCGACGCTCACGCTCTGGCAGGGGCTCACGGCCTCACGCTGGAAGCTCTGGGACGAGGAGCGCCAGCGGCTCGTCACGTTCAGGCAGGCCCGGCGGGCCCTTGCGGGCCGCTACGTCAGCCCTGCCGCCGACACTGCCTGACGCTCCTCTCGCCGTGCTGCGAGAGGGAGGCGAGATGAACTCCCCGGGTTGGACTCGAACCAACAACCCTTCGGTTAACAGCCGAATGCTCTGCCAATTGAGCTACCGGGGACCGTTCGGCGCGCCATTCTAGCCCGCGGGCGGCTGCCGCCCCGCCGGAGCCGGGCTTGCTCCGGCGAGTATTCTTGGCGCATGAGCCCTATCGCCGTGGCACTCCTCGTCGCCGCGGTCGTGCTGGTCGTCGCTGCGGAGTGGCCGCGGCTCTCGGCTCGGGCGGCCGTGCCGAAGGCACCCAGGCGGAAGCGCCGCCGCAGCAAGGCGAACCTGCAGGTCGTCCGCCCGGACTCCGAGGACTTCGCGCGCTCCGTCGAGCGCGACCTCGCGGCGCTGCCGACGATCGACGAGCACGACGCGAAGCGCCGCTAGCTCAGCGAACGTCGACCGTCTGCTTGAGCGTCGCCGTGTTCGGGAGGATCGGCGCCACGTCCTCCATGTTCTTCGCCTCCTGGTAGTCGGAGGCGGTCACGGAGATCGTGTGGGAGCCGGCCGAGGCCGAGACGACGAGCCGGCCGTCCTGGAAGTGCTTGGGGACGTCCTGGCCGTCGAGCGTGACCTTCAGCGACTGCGGGTCGACGCCGGCTCCGCCGTCGGCGATCGACACGGTGATCGCGCCCCCGGTCGTCGAGAGGATCTTCAGCGCCGGTGGCTTGGTGTCGTTGAGCCAGAAGCGGAAGGTGAACGGGCCCGCATCGGACGCGTTGAGGGTGTCGAAGACGATCTCGTAGGTTCCCTCCGCCGGCAGCACGGCGCCGGCGACCGGTCGCACGTCCCCGTAGCTCGCGCGGTAGGGGTTCAGGTCGGTCGGTAGGCCGGCGAACCCGGTCAGGTGGTTCTCGTCGCGGGCGAACACGACGTGCGGGATCGCCTTGCCGGAGAGAACGGCGACGCCGAAGTTCGCGATCGGCCTGATCACATGGACGAGGTAGGCGACCTCCGGCCCGCGATAGGACGAGTCGCCGGCGGTCGGGAAGCGGTACCGCGAGACCTTCGACTGCCCGCCGACCGTGGATGCCTTGTAGGTGCCGGTTCGCCTGAGCGTCGTCACCGGCTCGGTCGCGAGAAGGGGATGGTCGACGTCGACCCAGAACGGGACTCGCCGGGTGTCGGTGCCGTGGGTGAGCACGATGAAGCCGGCGACGTAGCCGCTCGCAGCGGTCTTGTCGACCGTTGCCGTGACCGACAGCTCGCCGGGAACCGAGACGGTCTGGTCGACCGAGATCGTCACGCCCTGCTCGCTCGCCTGCGGTTGGGCCGAGACCGACCAGGTGCCGGCGCCGCCGCCGGCGTCGGTGAGCGCGAGGTGAGCGCCTCCGCCGTTGACCGGGAAGCTGATCGAGCTGGGGTTGACGAAGAGCAACGGGTTGTTGGCTCGCGGCAGGTCGATGAGCCCTCCGCCCTCGCGAAGGGCCGAGACCTCGCGGCCGTTCTTGAGCACGGGGTCGCCGGTCTGGACGAGCGCCGACTTGATCTGCTGCACGGTCCAGCCGGGGTGCAGCTGCATCAGCAGGGCCGCGGCGCCGGAGACCTCGGGGGCCGCCATGCTCGTCCCGGAGAGGAGCCCGTACGGCCCGCCCTGGTTGGCGGGCAGGGACGAGGTGATCGCGACGCCGGGGGCGGCGACGTCGGGCTTGAAACGGAGGGAGACGGGCGTCGGGCCGCCGGACGAGAAGTCGGCGATGCCGCCCGAGAGGGTCGTCGCGGCCACCGTGATCGCGCTCGGCGCGTTCGCCGGCGAGCTGATCGAGCCGTAGCCGTACTGGTCGAACTGGTTGTCGGCGGCGATCACCGGCACGACGCCCGCCTGTGCTGCCGCGTCGATCGCATGCACGACGAAGTCTCGGGACGGCGCGACCTCCGGCTCGCCGAGCGAGAGGTTGATGACGTTCATGCCGTCGGCGACCGCCGCTTCGATCGCCGAGGCGATGGCGGCCGAGTTGCCGTCGAGCCCGAAGCCGGGCGTGGGGATCGTGAGCGCCTTGTAGTTCCCGAGGTAGGCGAACGGCGCGACGCCCGAGAGCAGGAGCCCGCCGTCCGGGGTGTTGTAGTCGCCGGCGGCGATGCCGGCGACATGCGTCGCATGGAACGACCCGTTGCTCGAGGGGTCGAAGGGCGTCGCCGCATACAGGTAGGCGGGTGACGGGGCCGGGAACGTGCGCTGCACGATCACCTTCGATGTCGTGTCGGCGGTGATGCCCTTCGGGAAGCCGGCCGGGTACGTGTAGCTCGCCGGGTCGAAGTAGGGGTGCGGGGCCTCGATCCCGTCGTCGATCACGCCGATCTTCATCCCTTGTCCCGCGGTCGCGAGCGTCGCGCCCCAGAGCTTGTCGGCACCGATCACCTGCGGGCCCTGATTCAGAAGATGACTCCCGTTGAGGAGGTGGCTTGCCCTGCGTGCTTGCGCGGCGGTGACTGCGGTGCTGGTCACCGAGAGCTCGTGGTAGGTGACGTTGGGCCAGATCTCGGCGATCCCCTTTACCCGCGCGAGGCGGTGGACGTCGCGGGTCGGCACCACGAGAGCGAAGCCGTCGGCGACGATCCGGTAGCGCGCGACGATCCGGGCGGGTGGGATCGCAGCGGCGATCCGCCTCGCCTCGAGGCGCTGGGAGGCGGCGAGCTTCTGGCGGTAGCCGAGGTCGCGGGCGGAGGTGAGCGAGCGGTCGTACGGGGCGAGCGAGGGGCCGTCGAGGGTGACGATCACCTCGGTGGTCGGCAGTGCGCGCGCCGCGATTCCGGCGCCCGGCACGAATGCGGCGGCCGCAGCCGCCGCGATAACGAGTACGAGGTGGGGGAAAACGAGGCGTTTCAGAGTGCGGATGAGAGGACTTGAACCTCCACGTCCCAAAGGACACACGGACCTGAACCGTGCGCGTCTACCAATTCCGCCACATCCGCGTGGCGACCCAGTCTAGCGACGGCGCCGCGAGCCTCCCGCCGTGACACTTCCGTGACGGCGTCTGACACCGCTGCGACCGGCCAGGATCGGCGAAACTCCCCGCAACGAGCGCCTTGTCTTCGAACGTTGTCACAGTTTTGTTTCGTCGTCTGACACCATCCGGTCGCTGCGAGCGCCGGTCGCCCCTGCCTCGCTCGGTACCATCAGGCGGGGTGAGCGCGGAAAGGCTGCAGGCACTGCTCGAGACGGCGTTTCCGGACGCTTCCGAGGTGCGCGTGATCGACCGCGGCGGCGGCGATCACTTCGAGGTGCGCGTGATCGCGCCCGAGTTCGACGGCCTGACGCGGGTCGCCCAGCACCGGCTCGTCTACGCCGCTCTCTCCGAGCCGTGGGACGACGGCAGCATCCACGAGCTGCGGATCAACACGAAAGGGACGCCACAATGACCGAGAGCACCGCGAGCTACACCGAGCAGATCCAGGACCTGATCGACGGAGCGGACGTCGTCGTGTTCATGAAGGGCACGCCTGACTTCGTCATGTGCGGCAACTCGGACCGGGCTCTCGGAGCGCTGCGGCGCGCCGGCGCGCCGATCACCGCCGTCGATGTCCTGCGCGACGGTCAGATCCGCCAGGATCTCTCCGCGCTCTCGGGCTGGCCGACGATCCCCCAGGTGTTCGTGAAGGGCGAGCTGGTCGGCGGCGCCGACATCGTCGAGGAGATGGAGCGCTCCGGGGAGCTCGAGCAGACGCTGCTCGAGAAGCTCGGCGAGGGCTACGGCGCGGCCCGCAGCGAGAGCGTCGCCACGTTCGCCGGCTGACCTCGGCTCAGCCGGTCACGGACGCGAGCACGGCGAGCACCTTGTCGGCGTGCGTCTCCGGCTTCACCCTGCGCAGCACCTTGACGATGTTCCCGTCGGGCCCGATCACGAAGGTCGAGCGCTCGATGCCCATGTACGTCTTCCCGTAGTTCTTCTTCTCGACCCACACCCCGTATGCCTCGGCCGTGCGGTGGTCGGGGTCCGCGAGCAGGTTGAACGGCAGGTCGAAGTCGGTCTTGAACTTGACGTGTGACGCGACACCGTCCGGCGAGACGCCGAGCACGACCGCGCCCGCCTGCTCGAACTCGCCCCAGTGGTCGCGGATCGAGCAGGCCTGCGTCGTGCAGCCCGACGTGTTGTCCTTCGGATAGAAGTAGAGGACGATCGGCTTGCCGCGGAGGGAGGCGAGCGTCACCGTGTCGCCGCTGTCGCTTTCGAGCTCGAACTCCGGTGCAGGCTTGCCTTCTTCGACCACGGCCGTCTCCTCTCGCTAGGGTGCTCTGTCGATGCTAGCCGTGCATCACGCCAACGCCTTTCTGGCGATCGCGGTATGCGTCGCTGCGAGCATCACCGCGTTCGTCGCGCGCCGCCGCGGCGCGAGCCGCTGGGTCGCTCACGTCCTGGCTCTCGCCCAGACGCTCGTCGTCGCCCAGGTTCTCTTCGGGTTCATCCTGCTCGCTCAGCATCGCCATGCCGCCGAGCGGCTCCACTACGCCTACGGCACGTTCGCGCTGCTCGCCCTGTTCGCGCCGTGGCTCTACGCGCCCGCGGATCCGCGCGCGAGGCTGCTGTGGTTCGGGATCGCGTCGCTGCTCGCTGCGGCGCTCGGCGTCCGGGCCTACATGACCGCGACATGAGCCGGATCCCGCCGTTCGCCCGCGGCATGATCGTGATCGCGCTGATCGCGGCCGCGGTCGTGATCCTGAACAAGGAGACGGCGCTCAACACCGCCGCGACTCTCGTTCGCTTCGCGTTCTACATCGCGATCGCCTTCGCCGCCTATCTCCTCTGGCGAGACTTCGGCCGCCGCGAGATCGCGATGTGGCCGGTCCGCCAGCAGCGTGTCTTCTACGGCGCGGTTGCGCTCTTCCTGGTCGACCTCGGCTGGTACTTCGCGACGCCGCTCAACGGGCGCGACCTGCTGGCGTTCTTCCTCGTCGCCGCAGCGTGCGTGTACGCCGCGGTGCGAACCTGGCGCGAGCAGCACCGCTACAGCTGACCGAGCCGGTTCAGCTGCGACCCACGGGCCTCTTCGTGGCATGCAACACAAGGAGGTTCGAGACGCGCCGCGGCTCGCCACGGTTGAGGGACGAGGGGTTCTTGCCGGTCAGGCGGTGACGTGGCTCGCGACGCCGTCCAGGCGGTCGAGCGCGGCGCGGATGTCCATCTTCTGGCCGACGAAGATCGGCGTGTCGCGCTCGGTGTACCGCGACGCCTCCGACTCGCGGAGCTCGGCCATCAGGTGCATGAAGTCGGCGGGCTCGTCGCACTCGAACACCGTCATGAACTCCTGGTCGTCGATCCCGAACGAGTACGTCGTGTGGTTGTGGATCGTCTCGTACCGGTGCCCGATCCGCATGTGCTCCTCCATCGCGCTCTGCCGCACGTCCTCCGGCAGGAAGTACCAGGGCCGCACCTTCACGAACGGATAGACCACGAGGTACGGCGAGCCCTGCGGGACGATCTTGCGGGCGCGCTTGGCGAGCGTGTACTGCGACGGCTTCGTCGTCGCCAGGTAGTTGTAGGTCACGTCGAGCCAGCCGGCGAGCGGCGTCGCGTTGAGCGCCGCCCCGAACTCGCCGAGATCCTCGTAGCGCCGCGCGATCTTCCAGAAGAAGAAGTCGCAATCCGGCCGGACTCCCGTCGTCGAGTACGCGTGGAGCGCGTCGAACCGGGGCGCCAGCTCCTCGACGACCTCGACGAACGCGTCCTTGCCCGCCTCCCGCTCCTCGATCGGCAGGCGCCGCCATTCCGGCCTGGCCTTGAAGAACGTGTAGGTGACGTACTGGCCGCTCAGCTGCTCGCTCACAGGGCAATCGTACCCGCCGCCATTTCGGCCTCGGCCGTGGAACCCCTCGCTACGCTCAAACGGTGCCGTCCGAACAGGTCATGTCCGAGCTGAAGCGACTGCCCGCCGCCTCCGGCGTCTACCTCTTCCGCGATGCCGGCGACGAGGTCCTCTACGTCGGCAAGGCGAAATCGCTGCGCAGCCGCGTGCGCCAGTACTTCCAGGCGGGCCGCTCCGACAACCGCGTCGGGATCGACGCGCTCGTCGAGCGGGTCGCCCACATCGAGACGATCGTGACCGACAGCGAGGTGGAGGCGCTCCACCTCGAGCAGAACCTCGTCAAGCGCCACCGGCCGCAGTTCAACGTCCGGCTTCGCGATGACAAGTCGTTCCCGTACATCGCGGTGACGATGGAGGACGAGTACCCCCGTGTGATGTTCACGCGGAAGCGCCATCGCCGCGGCGTCCTCTACTTCGGCCCGTACGCCAACGCCAAGAAGGTGCGCGAGACGCTCGACGTGCTCAACCGCGTCTTCCGCTACCGCCCCTGCGAAGGGCCCCAGCCCGGGCGTCGGAGCGGCATTCCGTGCCTCGATTACCACATCGAGCGCTGCCTCGCGCCCTGCGTCGGCTACGTCTCGACGGAGGCCTACCGCGAGGTGATCGACGGCGTGGTCGAGTTCCTCTCGGGCAACGACCGGCCGATCCGCCACGAGCTCGAGCGGCAGATGCGGGCGGCCGCGGCCGAGGAGCGGTTCGAGGACGCCGCCCGCTATCGGAACCGCCTGCACGCGGTCGAGCGCCTCGCCGAGCGGCAGGCGGTCGAGCGCGCCTCGATCGGGACGATCGACGTGATCGGCCTCGCCGTCGGCGGCGAGCGCGCCGCCGTGCAGGTCTTCCCGCTGCGGGAGGGACGGATGGTCGATCGGTACTCCTTCCAGCTCGACAACGCGACCGGGGCAGAGCCTCTCGAGGTGCTGGAGAGCTTCTGCATCGAGTACTACAGCGCCGCCTCCTCGCTGCCCCCGCAGATCCTCGTTCCGCGCGGGCTGGGCGACCTCTCGACGCTCGAGGGCTTCCTCACGAACGTCCGCGGCTCGCGGGTAGAGCTCCGGGCGCCCGAGCGGGGGGAGAAGCGGCGGCTCCAGGAGCTCGCGCAGCGCAACGCGGAGCTTGCGCTCTCCTCGGACACGCTCGTCGCCGAGACGAAGCGGCTCAAGCGCGTCGAGGCGCTCGAGGAGCTCCGCGAGGTGCTCAACCTCGAGTCGCTTCCGATCCGGATCGAGTGCTTCGACATCTCCAACCTCCAGGGCCAGGAGATCGTCGGCTCGATGGTGGTCTTCGAAGACGGCATTGCCAAGAAGGCGCACTACCGCAAGTTCGCCGTCCGCGGGCTCGCGGGCCAGGACGACTTCGCCGCGATGGCCGAGGTCGTCGCCCGGCGGTTCGGGCGGCTCGCGGCGGGACCGGCTACCGAGGACTACGACGAGTCGTTCGCCTCGACGCCGAACCTGGTCGTGATCGACGGCGGCAAGGGGCAGCTCGCCGCGGCGCTCGACGCGATGGAGGCCTACGAGCTTCCCCGCGTCGCCGCGATCTCCCTGGCCAAGCGCGTCGAGGAGGTCTTCCTTCCCGGCCGCTCGGCCCCGGTGCTCCTGCCCGACTACTCGCCCGGCCTGCAGCTGCTGCAGCGGCTCCGCGACGAGGCGCACCGCTTCGCGATCACGTTCCACCGCCAGCGCCGCGACGCCTCGGCTCGGGAGTCGATGTTCGACCAGCTGGACGGGGTCGGGCCGGTTCGACGGCGGGCGCTGCTACGTCACTTCGGCTCGGCCGACCGGGTGCTCTCCGCCACCCGCGAGGAGCTCGAGGGCGTTCCCGGCGTTCCGGCCAAGACGGCCCGGGACATCTATGCCCAGCTTCACCGGGCCGGCCGGGCCTAACAAGCCCACGGCAACACCAGGAAGCCCGCGAACCCTTTAGGCTGTCGCGCGTGACGCGAGCCCTGCCCGCCTTCGCCGCGCTCGTGCTCGCGGGTGCCCTGCTCGCCGGGTGCGGCGGATCGGGCTCGGGCTCGACGACGTCCACGGTCGCGCCGCCGTCGGTGACGCCGACGTCGACCGTTGCCGCACCGCCCGACCCTTCCGCAGCGATGGAAGCCTTGATCAAGTCGCACCCGTCGCTGGCCGGGACGGTGACGACCCTCTACAAGGGCTCGCCGTGGTCGGTCGTCGAGTCGGTCGGCAAGCGAGGGGCGAATGCGGTCGCCTTCCGGCTGGTGCGCAACCGCTGGCGAGCGGACCTCGACAAGAAGGTTGTGATCAAGGTGCTCGGCCCCGATCCGGGCGAGCGCGTCTCGCCGCTGCCGCAGATCGCCTTCGAGTTCATCTCCGACCGGCGTTTCATCGAGTCGGCCCTCTGGATCGACGGCACCGAGCTCCCGCAGCGAAGCGGCGGCTCGCCGCGGGACGGGACGATCTACTCGAGCCCCTCGATCGGGCTCACGCCGGGCGAGCACGTCGCCGTCGGGTTCGCGGCGACCTCGGCAGACGGCGACGCGGTCGCGTGGATGTTCGACGTTCCCGGCTGAGAAGCGCGGGAAGCTCTACTCGCCGAGGAACGGGTAGCGGTAGTCGGTCGGGGGGATGAAGAGGTCCTTGATCGTCCGCGGCGTCACCCAGCGGATCAGGTTCCACATCGACCCCGCCTTGTCGTTCGTCCCGGAGGCGCGCGACCCGCCGAAGGGCTGCTGGCCGACGACCGCACCCGTCGGCTTGTCGTTGACGTAGAAGTTCCCGGCCGCGTACCGGAGCCGGTCGGAGGCCTCCTGGACGGCGCTGCGATCCTCGGCGAACACCGCGCCCGTGAGCCCGTAGGGCGCCGTCGAGTCGATCAGGTCGAGCGTGTCGCCCCAGCGCTTCTCGTCGTACACGTAGGCGGTGACGACAGGGCCGAAGAGCTCGTCGCGAAGCAGGCGGAATCCCGGGTCGGAGGTCTCGATCACGGTCGGCTCGACGAAGAAGCCCTTCGAGTCGTCGTAGCCGCCGCCGACGACGACCTCTGCCGACGCGCTCGAACGCGCCTCCTCGATCGCCTCGCGCTGGGTCGCGAACGAGCCGGAGTCGATCACAGCGCCCATGAAGTTGCCGAAGTCGGAGACGTCTCCCATCTTGATCGTCGCGACCTCCGCCGCAAGCCGCTCCCGCAGCTCCGGCCACAGGTTCGAGGGTGCGTACACGCGCGAGGCGGCCGAGCACTTCTGGCCCTGGTACTCGAACGAGCCGCGCACGACCGCCGTCGCGACCGCCTCGAGGTCGGCGGAGGGATGGGCGACGATGAAGTCCTTGCCGCCGGTCTCGCCCACCAGGCGCGGGTAGTTCCGGTAGCTCCCCATGTTCCCGGCGACCGTCTTCCACATGCCGTTGAAGACCCCGGTCGAGCCGGTGAAGTGGATGCCGGCGAGATCGGGGCTCGCCAGCGCCGCATCGCCGATCTCGGCGCCCGGCCCGTAGACGAGGTTGATCACGCCGTCCGGCAGGCCGGCCTCCTGGAAGAGGCGCATCAGGTAGTGCGCGCTCAGCATCGCGGTCGTCGCCGGCTTCCAGAGGACGACGTTCCCGAGCATCGCGGCGGAGCTCGTCAGGTTCCCCGCGATCGCGGTGAAGTTGAACGGCGAGACGGCGAACACGAAACCCTCGAGCGGGCGGTACTCGATCCGGTTCCAGACCCCCGCGTCCGACACGGGCTGCTCCGAGTAGACCCGGGTCATGTACTCGACGTTGAAGCGCAGGAAGTCGACGAGCTCGCAGGCCGCGTCGATCTCGGCCTGGTGCGCCGTCTTCGACTGGCCGAGCATGGTGGCCGCGTCGAGCGTGTCGCGCCACGGGCCCGCGAGGAGCTCGGCGGCCCGCAGGAAGACCGAGGCGCGCTCCTCCCACGGCCAGCGCGACCAGTCCTTCCACGCCTCGCCGGCGGCCGCGATCGCCTGGTGGACGTGCTCGGCGCCGCCCTGGTGCACGTCGGCGAGCACATGCTCGCGGTCGTGGGGCATCACGGCCGGCCTGGTCGCTCCCGTGAAGACGTCCTTGCCGCCGATCACGAGCGGGGCCTCGATGCGCTCGCCGGCCATCTGGGTCAGACGGCGCTGGAGCGAGTCGCGCTCCGGGCTTCCGGGCGCGAACCCCCGGACCGGCTCGTTACGGGCCGGCGGCACCTTGAAGATCCCGTGCGTGCCCATGCGACCTCCTAGCTTCGGACGAGATAGGTCGCCGTGATCAGGACCCAGATCATGAAGCCTAGGGACGAGGCCCAGAACGTCGAGCCGACGAAGGTCCAGTCGGCGGCCGCCTCGGACATGCCTAAGGCGAGCACGGCTATGCCGCCGCCGATCCCGGCTCGGCCGAACCAGCGCGGCACCTTGCGCGCGTTCAACGCCGCTAAGGAGGAGCCGATGATCACGGTCGCGGCGCAGGCAGCACCGGGCGCCGCGATCTCGGCCTCACGGGAGGCGAGCGCGGCCGCCTGCAGCGCGAGGAGCGAGGCCCCGCCGAGCACCACGATGCTCGCGAAGAACCCTTCCGGGTCGTACCGGATGATCCGGGAATGCAGGCTGCCGAGGAACCACAGGAACGCGAACGCCGCCGCGACGAACAGCGTGCTCGCGGCCTTGGGATGCTTGCTGCCGAGCGCAAGCGCGAGGATTCCAAGCGGCACGTACACGAAGCCGAACAGGGGCGCGTACATGCGCATCTTGCTGCGATGGGCGATCATCCTGCGACGCTACAACATCGCATGGTGAGGGCGACGCACCTTCGTTACGAAGCCCCCGGGTTCGGGACGGGTGAGCTTTGGCTGGAAGGGGCGCGTGTCGTCTGGTCGGAGCTGCCGCGTCCGGGCCTCACCGCGACGGCGGCGGAGCTGAGACCCGGGTCGAACGTGGCCGCCGGCCTGGCCGCGAGGCTGAGCGCGTTCTTCGCGGGGGAGGCGGACGCCTTCGCCGACGTCGAGCTCGACCTCGACGACGGGTTCTACGGCGACTGCGCCCGGGCGCTTCGCGCAGTGCCGCGCGGGGAGGTCGTGACCTACGGCGAGCTTGCCGCGCTCGCCGGCAGGCCGGGCGCGGCGCGGGCGGCAGGGACGTTCTGCGCCCGCAACCGGCTCAGTCCGTTCGTCCCGTGCCACCGGGTCGTGGCCGCGGGCGGGATCGGCTCGTACGGCTCGCTCGGCGTCGACTACAAGCGCAGGCTGCTCGCGCTCGAGCATGTCGCTCTCTGACGAGCTTCGCGACGAGCTCGCGACGATCGCGCCGAGCCGCCGTTGCTGCCGCCTCGCCGAGGTCTCGGCTCTCTTTCACTCCGCGGGAACCTGGCACCTCGGCGGCGGGCACGAGGTCACCGTCCACCTCGACCTCGTCAGCCCTGCCGTAGCGCGCAGGGCATTCGCGCTGCTGCGCGGGCTCGGGATCCACTCGGAGATCCGCACCTACCATCGGAGGGCGTTCGACCACGCGACGCGCTACCAGCTGCTCGTCCCCGTCCACCAGCCGGCTTCCGAGGTCTTTCGTGAGGCCGGCGTGCTCTCGAGTCGCGGGGCGCCGCTGCACCGGCCGCCCAAGCGGGTGGTCGGCCGGTCGTGCTGTCGCGGCGCCTATCTCCGCGGTGCGCTGCTCGGGGCCGGGTCACTCTCAGGGCCGCGATCGCCGCATCTCGAGCTTCGGTCGACCGATCTCGAGGGCGCCGAGCTCCTCGCCGAGATCGCCGGTCGCGAAGGCGTGGAGCTGAAGGTGATCGAGCGGCGCACTCATGCCGCCGCCTACGCCAAGTCGGGGGAGACGATCGCCGACCTCCTCGCGCTTGCCGGGGCGAGCGAGACGGCCCTCCGGCTCGACGAGCATGCGGTCGTGGCCGGGACGCGCGCCGAGGCCAACCGGCTCGCCAACGCCGACGAGGCCAACGTGAAGCGCACCGTGCTTGCGGCTCAGCGGCAGCTCGAGGCGATCAAGTCCCTCGACGTCGACGCCTTGCCCGACAAGCTGCGCGAGATCGCGACTCTGCGGGTCAGGTACCCGGCGCTGTCGCTCTCAGAGCTCGCGCGGCGCTGCCGGCCCCAGATCAGCAAGGCGGCAGCCCATCGGCGAATGGCCGTGCTGGCCGAGCTCTCCGACGGGGAGAGCCGCCGGTCGGGCTAGAGCTCGTTAGCGGAGGAGGGAGAGCTCCCATGAAGAACTCCCCCTCCGTCGACCGGCGCTCTGAGACTCGGCGCCGAATGGGGTCTGGATCCGGCGTCGGGCGAGCACAGGCTCCGCATGGCGAGTATCTCGCAGTTCGATGCCGCAATTCCAGGGTATTTGCAAGCAATACAAAAGTCGCGGTGAATGCTCGGCGTGGCAATGCGCCGGGCCGTGCGCTACGGTGAGCGGCCGTGGCGGCGTCAGGGACTGCGGCATTCGAAGAGCTACGCGTGCGCATGGCCGAGATCACCGATCTCGGCGCTGCCTCGGCTCTTCTCGGCTGGGATCAGCATGTGATGATGCCGCCGCGCGGCGCGCTCGTTCGCGCCGAGCAGCTCGCGACGCTGAGGCGGATCTCGCACGACAAGTTCATCTCGCCGGAGATCGGGCGGCTGCTCGATGCGCTCGTGCCGTTCGAGGAGGCGCACGACTACGACTCGTTCGAGGCGAGCTTCGTGCGCGTGACGCGGAAGGATTGGGAGAAGGCGCGCCGGATCCCGTCCGACCTGCGGGCGGAGATGTCGCGGGCCGCTGCGCTCGCCCAGCCGGTCTGGGTTCAGGCCCGCCGCGACAACGACTTCTCGGCGTTCCTGCCCGCGCTCCGCGAGAACCTCGAGCTGCGCCGCCGCTACATCGGGTGCTTCGACGGTCAGTTCGAGGCGCCCTACGACGCGCTTCTCGACGACTACGAGCGCGGGATGACGAGCGCCGAGGTTCGCACCGTCTTCGAGTACCTGAAGGAGCATCAGGCACCGCTCGTCAAGCTCGCCGCGGCTGCCGGTGGGCCCGACGCGCCGGCAGACCGCGTCTACTCGATCGACAAGCAGAAGGTCTTCGAGCTCGAGGTCGCCAAGCGCTTCGGGTTCGACGAGGCCTCCTGGCGGCTCGATCCGACCGTGCACCCGTTCGCGAGCGGCACGAGCACCCAGGATATCCGCGTGACCACGCGCTACTTCGACGCGCACCTCGGCGGTCTCTTCGGGACGATGCACGAGGTGGGGCACGGGCTCTACGAGCACCAGATCGACCCGGTGCTCGAGCGCACGCCGCTCGGGCACGGCGTCTCTCTCGGCCTCCACGAGTCGCAGAGCCGGATGTGGGAGAACCTCGTCGGGCGCTCGCTTCCGTTCTGGCGGTTCTTCTTCCCGCGGCTCCAGGAGCTCCATCCGGACGCGCTCGCCGGCTACGACGCCGAGCGCTGGTACGCGGAGATCAACCGCGTCGACCCCTCGCTGATCCGGGTCGAGGCCGACGAGTCGACCTACAACCTCCACATCATCCTCCGCTTCGAGCTCGAGCAGGAGCTCCTCGACGAGTCGTTCCCGCTCGAGAGCCTTCCGGAGGAGTGGAACCGGCGCATGTGGGAGTACCTCGGGATCGAGGTGCCGGACGACGCGCGAGGCGTCCTGCAGGACACGCACTGGGCGATCGGCGCGATCGGCTACTTCCCGACCTACGCGCTCGGGAACCTGATCTCGGCCCAGCTCTGGGAGCGGGTCGTAGCCGACCTCCCGAACCTCGACGAGGAGTTCGAGCGAGGCGAGTTCGGGACGCTGCGCGAATGGCTCAGGGAGCACCTCCACAGGCACGGGCGCAAGTTCACGCCGATGGAGACGCTCGACCGGGCGATCGGCACGAGCCGCGTCGATCCGGAGCCGTACGTCCGCTACCTGCAGCAGAAGCTCGGCGCGATCTACGACCTGCCCGCGCTGACGAGCTGACGGTTCCCCGGGTCGAAGCCGGCGAGGCTGGCTAGAGTCCGGGACCGATGGCGAACGTGCGCGTAGGGATCAACGGCTTCGGCCGGATCGGGCGGAACTTCTTCCGCGCGTCGCTGACCAAGGAGACGAGCTTCGACATCGTCGCGGCGAACGACCTCGGCGACGCGAAGACGATGGCGCATCTCCTCAAGTTCGACTCGACGCTCGGCCCGCTCGGCGGCGACGTCACGGTCGAGGACGGCGTCCTCAGGGCGGCGGGCCACGAGATCCGGCTCCTCGAGGAGCGCGACCCGGCGGCGATGCCGTGGGGCGACCTCGGCGTCGACGTCGTGCTCGAGTCGACCGGCTTCTTCACCAAGCGCGAGGGCGCGCAGAAGCACCTCGACGCCGGTGCGAAGAAGGTCGTGATCTCGGCGCCGGCCACCGACCCGGACATCACGCTCGCTCTCGGAGTCAACGACGACCAGTACGACCCCGAGAAGCACAACATCATCTCGAACGCCTCGTGCACGACGAACTGCCTCGGGCCGCTCGCGAAGGTGCTGCACGACGCGTTCACCGTCGAGCGCGGCTTCATGACCACGATTCACGCCTACACGGCGGACCAGCGGCTTCAGGACATGCCGCACGAGGACCTGCGGCGCGCCCGCGCTGCTGCGATCAACCTGATCCCGACCTCGACCGGTGCCGCGAAGGCGATCGGCCTCGTGCTCCCGGCGCTGGCCGGGAAGCTCGACGGCGTCGCCGTGCGCGCCCCTGTGCCGACCGGGTCGCTGACCGACCTGCTCGCCGTCGTCGGCCGCGACGTGACCGCCGACGAGGTCAACGCCGCCTATCAGGCAGCAGCCTCGAGCGGGTCGCTGGCGCCGTACCTCCAGTACTCGACGGATGCCCTGGTCTCGACGGACATCCAGCAGTCTCCGTACTCCTGCATCTTCGACAGCAAGCTGACGATGGCGAACGGAAACCTCGTCAAGGTCTTCGGCTGGTACGACAACGAGTGGGGCTACTCGTGCCGCCTGGTCGACCTCGTCAACAAGCTCGCGTCGTCCTGAGCCCATGAGGATGCCGCGCTCTGTCCGTGAGGCGAGCGTCGAAGGGAAGATCGTCCTCGTCCGAGCCGATCTGAACGTCCCGCTCGAGAACGGCAAGGTCGCGAACGACGCGCGCATCACGGCGTCCCTGCCGACGTTGGCGCTGCTGCTCGAGCGCGGCGCGGCGGAGATCCGGGTCTGCTCTCACCTCGGGCGGCCGAAGACGGAGGAGGATCGCGCCAGGTACTCGATGGAGCCCGTGCGGGCCCGCCTGCGGGAGCTCCTGCCCGACGAGCGGATCACGGTGCTCGAGAACACGAGGTTCGAGCCGGGCGAGACGAAGAACGACGAGGAGTTCGCACGCCGCCTGGCCGAGGGTTGCGACCTGTACGTGAACGACGCATTCGGCTCGGCGCATCGAGCGCACTCCTCGACCGAGGCCGTCGCCCACCTCCTGCCCGCGTACGCCGGGCTGTTGCTCCTGGCGGAGCTCGAGCACCTGGGGCGGCTGCTCGGTGACGTCGAGCGGCCGTTCGTGATCGTCTCCGGCGGGGCCAAGGTCGCCGACAAGGTCGAGGTGCTCTCGCACCTGGGTGCGCGGGCCGACCACGTCCTGATCGGCGGCAAGATGGCCGAGGAGGTTCGCACCGAGAGCCCGTTCTCGTTCGATGTGCTGCTGCCGGTCGACGTGATCGCGGCCGAGTCGTTCGACGCCGACGCGCCGGCGCAGACAGCGCCCGCCGACGCAGTCCCGGAAGGCTGGCTCGGCCTCGACATCGGCCCGCAGGCCTGCGGGGAGTTCGCGGGAGTGATCTCGACCGCGAAGACTGTTTTCTGGAACGGGCCGATGGGTGTCTTCGAATGGCCGCGCTTCGCCGAGGGGACACGGGCGGTGGCGCGGGCGGTCGCGGCCTGTGACGGGTTCACGGTCGTCGGTGGCGGCGACTCGGTGCGGGCGGTCGAGGAGGCCGGCCTCGCCGACCGGATCTCATGGGTGTCGACCGGCGGGGGAGCCTCGCTGGAGCTGCTCGAGGGCAAGGAGCTCCCGGGCGTCGCTGCGATCCCGTCGGAGTAGCGCGTGCTGATCGCCGGCAACTGGAAGATGTTCAAGGGCCCCGGCGAGACGGGTGTGTTCTGCCGGGCGCTCAGGGAGGCGGACATCGGCACGGTCGACGTGGTCGTGTGCCCGCCGTACGTCTCGCTCGGCGAGGCGGTTCAGATGCTGTCGGGGACGGAGATCGGCGTGTCGGCCCAGAGCGTGCACTGGGCGGCCGAGGGAGCGTTCACCGGGGAGGTCTCGGCGCCGATGCTGCGCGAGCTCGGGGTCTACGGCGCGATCGTCGGCCACTCCGAGCGGCGCCAGTACTTCGGCGAGACCGACGAGACCGTCGTGAAGCGGATCGCGGCGGCGCTCGAGCACGGGCTGCACGTGATCGCGTGTGTGGGCGAGACCGAGGCGGAGCGCGAGGCGGGAGAGACCGAGGCGGTGCTTCGGCGGCAGGTCGGCGCGATCGCAGAGTCCCTTCCGGAGACTGACGGCGTCGTGCTCGCCTACGAGCCGGTGTGGGCGATCGGCACGGGGAAGACGGCGACGCCGGAGATGGCGCAGGACGCCCACGCGCTGATCAAGACGATTCTCGAGGTTCCGGTGCTGTACGGCGGCTCGGTGAAGCCCGAGAACGCGCGCGAGCTCGCGGCGCAGCCGGATGTCGACGGTGCGCTCGTCGGCGGAGCCTCGCTCGACGTCGAGTCGTTCGCGACGATCTGCCGCGAAGCCTCGCTGCCGTAGATCCCGCGCCGCCGCCCGCCCGACGCGGGTCTCAGCGCCAGCGCGAATTCCGGGGTCAGAGCCCGCTACGTCTCTGTAACAGCGACGGCCGAGAACCCTGTAGCCATCGGCCTTCTCGGGTCGAACGGCAGAGGTCAGAGCCCGCGGTTCTCGGGCCGCCTGGGATCTCCAAGCGCGGCAGGAGTTCAGGTCAGGGAGTGGTAAGGATTCGTTGAAACTCCTTGCCGGGGGTCTCAACCGGTATCTCTCCAGGGTTAGACTTAACTCTCCTTGCCGCTTCCCCAACCCGATCCCGACATTCTTCGTCGCGCGCAGAGGGGTGAAGAGCGGGCATTCACGGCGATCGTTCGTGCGTACGAGACGCCGGTGCACAACTACATCCTTCGGCTGACGGGCGACCGCACGCTCGCCGAGGACCTCACCCAGGAGGTCTTCGTGCGCGTGATGCACGGTCTGCCGCGCTTCTCGCTGCGCTGCAAGTTCACCACGTGGCTCTTCCAGGTGACCAAGAACCGCGTCCTCGACGAGTTGCGTGCACGCGAGCGGCGGCCGCAGAGCGTCGCGAGCTACGACGAGATGCGCGCCCTCGAGTCGTACGACCAGCCGGCCGAGCGGATCGAGACGATCGACGCGATCTGGCGGGCGATCGAGGAGCTCAATCCCGACCTGAAGATGGCGCTGCTCCTTCGCGACGTCGTCGGCTTGCCCTACAACGACATCGCGGACACGCTCGAGATCACGCTCGCGACCGTGAAGTGGCGGATCTTCAAGGCCCGGGAAGAGGTGCAGGTGATCCTCGCGCGCGACGGCATCACCTTCGGCGACCAGCCTGACGTGGCTCAGCCCGACGAGCTGCGGCCGGCCGGCGAGCTCCTCACCTAGTCCCTCTACTGCCCGACAGCAAGTCGGGCTGCGAGGGTCGGCGGCAAGCCGGCCGCGATGATGTCCGCCTGGGTGAGCTCGATGGGATAGGCCGTGCGCCTGAAGGTCGCGTGCCTCTCGTCGAGATCGAGCAGCAGCCAGGATGCCCGGGGATCGCCGCCCCGCGGCTGGCCGACCGAGCCGGGGTTGAGGAGCCAGCGGGACGAGGCGAGGTCGATCTCGTCTCCGTCCGCGGCGAGGCTCCCATCGACGATGCGGCCGTCGTAGGAGAGCTTCAACGGGACATGGCTGTGCCCGACGAGGACGAGCGGCTCGGCGACGAGCTCGAAGCACTGGCGCGCACCGTCGAAGCTCAACACGTAGTCCCAGATCGGGTCGAGCGGGCTCCCGTGGAAGAGGGCCACGCCCGAGCGGTGCCCGAGCGGTGAGAGCGAGACGAGGAACGCACGCGACTCCTCGTCGAGGACGGACTGCGTCCAGCGGACCGCCGCGCCCGCGTCGCCGTTGAAGTCGGCGGCGGAGATCGTGTCCACGACGGCGAGGTCGTGGTTCCCGGCCAGGCAGAGGGTCGCTTTCCGGGCGATCTCCGCGCAGCAGCGGTTCGGCGCGGGGCCGTAGCCGACGACGTCGCCCAGGCACCAGAGCTCGTCGGGCCTCTCGAGCTCGATGTCGGCGAGCACCGCCGAGAGGGCGTGGAAGTTCGCGTGGATGTCGGAGACGACGGCGACTCTCATCGAAGGGCCCTCCCGGGCGGCGTAACGTTAGTGGCTAGTCGTCGGCCCGCCCGCCGTTGCGTGGCAAGCTTGCGATTCGGGTTGCGCGACCTCCGTCGCGCCGCCGCTCAGCACGAGACGGAAAGGGCGCCAGGGGCGAACGATGGTCGCAGCACGGAACATGCTCGAGCTTGCGCTCGCGTCGCCGCGGGTGGTCGTCCCGTGACGGCGACTGCGCTCTCACGTTTCGAAGCCGCGCTCGCCGAGATCGCCGGGACCGAGGTGAAGCTGGAGCGGCCGAAGGATCCGTCCCACGGCGACTACGCCACGAACGTCGCGCTTCGCACCGCCCAGACGACCCGGCGCCCGCCGCGGGAGGTCGCCGAGGAGCTGGCCGAGCGGGTGCTCGCGCTGCCGCAGGTCGTGAAGGCAGAGGTCGCGGGGCCCGGCTTCCTCAACCTGTGGGTCACGGACGCCTTCGTCGGGGAGATGCTCTCGGAGATCGACACCAACTTCGGAGGCGCGTACGCCGATCCCGCCCAGCGCTTCCAGATCGAGATGGTCTCCGCCAACCCGACAGGTCCGATCACCGTCGCCTCGGCGCGGAACGGCGCGCTCGGAGACAGTCTCGGCCGGCTGCTCGAGTTCGCCGGGCACGACGTGGCGCGGGAGTACTACTACAACGACGCCGGGGCGCAGCTCGAGCGGTTCCGCCGCTCGGTCGAGGCTGCGCGGGCGGGCGAGGATCCACCGGTCGACGGCTACCAGGGCGCGTACGTCGCCGAGCTCGCGGCCGAGCCGGGCGACCCGGTGCCGAACATGGTCGAGCGGATCGAGAAGACGCTCGGGCGCTTCCGCATCCATTTCGACTCGTGGGCGCGTCAGAGCGAGCTCGAGCTGGGCCTCGCCGACATCCTCGAGCGGCTGCCGACCTACGAGCAGGACGGGGCGGTGTTCGTGCGCTCGACCGAGTTCGGCGACGAGAAGGATCGGGTCGTCGTGCGCTCGGCGGAGAAGGGCGGCCTCCCGACCTACGAGGCGGCCGACATCGCGTACCTGCAGGACAAGCTGGAGCGCGGCTATGACCGGGCGATCTACGTGCTCGGCGCCGACCACCACGGTGTCGCCGGCTGGTACGAGGTCGTGGCGCGGATGCTCGGCTATGAGGAGGGCCGCGTCGAGGTGCTCCTGTACCAGCTCGTCCACCTGACGCGGGGCGGTGAGCAGACGAAGATGTCCAAGCGCCGCGGCGACGTCGTCTTCCTCGACGACTTCATGGACGAGGCGGGGGTCGACTTCGCCCGCTGGTTCCTCGTCGACCGGGGGCACGACCAGACGATCGAGATCGACGTTGACCTGGCGGCCGAGAAGTCGCGCAAGAACCCGGTCTACTACGTCCAGTACGTGCATGCCCGGATCTGCGGGATCTTCCGCGAGGCCGGCGGCGCCGCGACCCCGGACCCGGTGCCGAGGCTGCCGCTCGCAGCGGAGGAGCGCGAGCTCGTCAAGCGGCTCGCGGAGTTCCCGGAGGTGGTGCGGGAGGCGATCGAGCGCCGCGGTCCCCACGGCGTCCCCGTGTACGCGATCCGGCTCGCGGACGACTTCCATCGCTTCTACCACGAGCACGTCGTCCTGGCGTCGAAGGGCGGCGAGCACGAGTCGTTCAGGCTCGCGCTGGTCGCGGCGACGCGGGACGTGGTGGCGCGTGCCCTCGACCTCGTCGGTGTTGCTGCACCTGAGAGGATGTAGCCTCGCCGTGTCTGAGAGGATCGAGCAGTGCCGGAGTTGATCAAGTCGCCGACGGTGATCGAGGCGGCCGGAACCGGCGGCAAGGTGATCGAGGAGCTCGTCGGGCGCGTGAACACGGGCGACGGCGGCGTCAGCATCGCTCGCATGCGCAGCCCGCAGGGCTGGGAGGAGCCGGCGCAGACGCCGGAGTTCGACGAGTTCACGGTCGTCCTTTCGGGCGTCGTGGTCGTGGAGCACGACGGCGGCCGCCTCGAGGTGCGCGCGGGCGAGGCCGTCTGCACGCGTGCGGGTGAGCGGATCCGCTACACGACGCCGGAGCCGGGAGGCGCCGAGTACGTGGCGATCTGCGTGCCCGCCTTCTCGATGGACATCGTCCATCGAGAAGGCGACTAGCCGAGACTCCTCGGCGGGGGCCTTCCACGCCCCACGCGTTCTCGGCTCCTGGAGTCGTTCCATCCACCGAGGCCGGCGGACTCCTGGCGCGTCCAAGGGCGGGGTCAGAGCCGGAGACGAAGGTGCGCCAGGATGCGCTTCCCATCGGTGTCAGAGCCCGCTACGTCGTTGTAACGGCAATTCGCGAAAACCGTCTAGGCATCGGCGATCGCGGCTCGCCGGGCGGTGTCAGACGCCGGCGCGGGAGTACGACAGTGCGCCGCGCCACGGGGTGTCAGACGACGTCACGGAGGTGCAACGCGCTCTCGGCCCTCGTGGCCGGCGCAGGCGGGCTTGGCCTAGAATGGAGCTCCACGCGGGCGTAGCTCAGTTGGTAGAGCATCAGCTTCCCAAGCTGAGGGTCGTGGGTTCGAACCCCATCGCCCGCTTTCAGGAGAAGTTCGCTTGGGCGGGTCTTCCTGACCAGGGCGCCTTTCTGACTGATCGTGGCGGCTTCTCCCAGCGCCGAGAGCGTCCGGCCGTCTTGCGTCGCCGGCGGCCGTTAGCCGAATGGCGTATTGCCTCACGGCCACAAAAACCCTAGGTTTGCGGCTCCGTTTGCCTGCGACGAGAGGAGACGCGTTGTCGAAACGATTGGTCGTGCTCGCGGTCGGCGCCATTGCCGCTGTGCTCATGATCGGTGGCGGCCCGGCCTCGGCCACGCCGGCCCCACAGACGCTCAGCCTGTTCGAGATGGACACTTCCGATGCCGCCACCGGCTCTGCAGCTACGAGCAACGAGCCGAAAGCAGGCGACCAGTTCATCAGCATCGGCAACTACTACAGGTGGGCCGGCCACAAGAAAGGCTCGCTGTTCGGTCACCTCCAGGTCGACTGCACCATCCTGACGTTCACCTCCACGTCCGGGTCGGCTCAGTGCTCCGCAACGGCGTTCTTTCCCGGCGGGACGCTCGAGGCGGTCGGGCCGCTGAACTTCACGGCGCATACCAACAGGCTCCCGATCATCGGGGGCACGGGGAGCTACGTCGGTGCCCAGGGATACGTCGCGACGACGAGCATCGGCGGCGACGACTCGAACACCTCGGCCGACGTCTTCCACATCACCAACTGACCGCAGCCTTGCTCGGTCGAGGCCCGGCCTGCGGCGCCCGCAGACCGGGCCTCGAGCAGGGCCAATCCCGGCGCCCGACTGCTATGATTTGCGGCGAAACTGAGCGAGTGTTGGTTGCGCGGTGTGCGCTTCCCCTGCCCGTTCTTTAGTTGGCAGAGGAGGTGTTTTTTATATGGCAACCGGAACCGTGAAGTGGTTCAACGACGCTAAGGGGTTTGGCTTCATCACCCCGAGCGACGGCGGGAAGGACGTCTTCGTCCATTTCAGCGCGGTCGCAGGTGACGGCTTCAAGTCGCTGCCCGAGGGCGCGAACGTCGAGTTCGAGACCGAGGACGGCCCCAAGGGCCCCCAGGCCACGACCGTCAGAGTCGTCTAGCACTCGCAGTAACGGCGGGCATGTCGCCTCACGGCGGCGTGCCCGCATTCGTCTTTCGTCCGAATGGAGGCGCTATCGCTGTCAAGGAAGAGACACTCGAAATGGACGGCGAGGTGATCGAGGCGTTCCGGAGCGGGATGTACAAGGTCGCCATCGATGGCGGCGACCACGAGGTTCTCGCCTACACCGCCGGAAAGATGCGCAAGTTCAGGATCAGGATCGTGGTCGGTGACCAGGTCCGGGTCCAGCTCTCACCGTACGACCTGACCCGCGGCCGGATCGTCTGGCGCGCCAGGAACTCCTGAGCGGTACAGGCCATCCGAGTCCTGTTCGCCAACCCCGCCGATGTGGCCTACGCAGATCAGGCCGCCGCGGCAGCGTCGGGCGCGATCGTCCGGCTCCGAAGGCTCGTCCCGCAGGGGCGCATGTATCTCCTTCGGGAGGAGAAAGCCAAGGCGGTCAGCTTCGGATTCGAGCTCGAGCAACTCGCCGAGCGAGTGATCAGCATCAACACTGCGACCCCGCCATGAGGCCCACGGCGGCCACGGGCGGTCCAACCGGACTGCGTGTGCGCCGGTCGAATGAAATCAGGTAGACCGCGGGGGATGGCGAAATGGAGCCGCACAGGCGCTGCGACCGCGTTCGGCCCGACTCCGGGCGCGCGCGAGATCGCGGTCGGCTGGTTCTGGGAGATCAAGCGCGACGGGTCGGAGCCGCGGCAGATCCGCGTCGAGGTCGCCCGCGGCCCGTACGTCGTCACGGATCTGCCGGCCGAGGCCCGCAACGCGATCAGGTCACGGGGGGCGACTGCGGTCGACTCGTTCCTCGATCGTGACGAGCCGCCGGCGCTGATTCGCGTGTCGACGCTCGGCGTCAGCGCGCACGCCGCCGGCGACGCTCCCGCCCCGTAGCGGCACGGAGCGGCCTCGCCGCGAGCTCTCCTCCAAAAGCAGGAGGGCGTCAGGTCTGAACGCAGGATCGTCGAGAGTCGCTCGTTACCCGATGTTTTGAGGTGATGGTGATGACTCCAGAAACCCTCGGCAGCATGCCCACCCCTCCCGGGCCGCGCCGGCTGCCTCGGAACCTCGTCGAGTTTCTGAGGTGGTTCATCACGGGCCACAAGAGTCACTGACATCGGCGAGCGTCGGGCACTGCGGCCGGTTCCTCGATCCCCTGGGGCCGCAGGCCCAACGCTCGAACTCGCGCGCGCTCGGCTCTAAGTCAGGCTCGCGAAGACGATCCGAGCCAGGGCAAGGACCTTGTCCCGCGGCAGCTTCCCGTTGTCGTAGACGTCCACGTCCAGGTTGGACTTCGTGAACGACGCGTTCGCGAACAGGAACTTCGCGTTCGTGCCGTAGGCGAAGGTCCCGCCGCCGATTCCGCTCGGATGGGCGATCACCATCCCCGGCGGCCCGCCGAAGCCTCCGCTGACCTGATGCGGCGCCAGGCCGATCTGGAGCTGGATATCGCCTTGCTTGAACGTGCAGAGCGACTGCTTCACCGGGCCGTCGGGCCGGGTGCTCAGCTTGCCCGCGACCTTGACTCCGGTCGTCGACAGGACCTTCGCTGCCGGCACGAGCGTGCACGGATCCGGCACCTTCGCCGCGCCGATCGCACTGCCGACCCAGGCGCAGGCGATCGCGCCTCCGATCGCCGTCAGACCGGCGATCCTGCTCACAGCCGTTCCAGTCATCTTTCGACCCTCCCCGGTCAGACGTCCTGACGGCGCGATCCTAACGCGGCGGAGATTCGGTCGCGAGCGCTCGCCCGCGCACGCTGTCGCGACCGTCGCTAGCCTCGCTTCCGTGACTCACGATCCCGCGCTCTCGAAGCCGATCCTTCCCGGCGCAGGGGGGAGCGACTACGAGCGGTATCTCCGCACCGACGAGCTGCTCGCGCTTCAGAAGGACGAGAGCGAGTGGATCCATCGCGACGAGCTCCTCTTTCAGACCGTGCACCAGTCGTCGGAGCTCTGGTTGAAGCTGGCCGTCAACGAGCTCGCCGAGGCAACCCGGCTCGTCGATGCCGACGATCTCGCCGCGGCCCTTCGGCTCCTGCGGCGCGCCAACCAGTGCCTGAAGATCGTCACCGAGGCGCTCGACATGCTCGAGCACATGTCCCCCTGGGAGTACACGGAGGTGCGCAAGGTGCTCGGCCACGGGAGCGGGTTCGACTCCCCGGGGTTCAAGGCGGCCCAGCGGGAGAGCCCCGAGCTCTGGCGCGCGTTCACCCGGGCCCGCGAGCGTGCGGGGGCGAGCCTCGTCGACGTGTACGTGCGAGGCCGGGAGCTCGACGAGCTCTACAACCTCGCCGAGCAGCTGATCGAGTGGGACGAGCGCGCGATCGTCTGGCGGATGCGCCACGTGAAGATGGTGGAGAGGGTGATCGGGACGGGCGTGATCGGGACGCAGGGGACGCCCGTCGAGGTCCTGACCCGCCTGATCCACAAGTCGTTCTTCCCGGAGCTCTGGGAGGTTCGCAACGAGCTGACCCGGCTCAACCCGCCCGACGAGTAGCCGCGCGGAACTGCGGCGGCAGCCCGGGCCCGCTCGGTAGCCTCGCCAGATGGAGTTGCGCACGCTCGGGGCCTCCGGCCTCGTCGTCTCGGCCGAGGGGCTCGGGTGCATGGGGATGTCCGAGTTCTACGGGCCCGGCGAAGACGCGGAGTCGATCGCGACGATTCACCGCGCGATCGAGCTCGGCATCACGTTTTTCGACACGGCCGACATGTACGGCCCCTTCACGAACGAGCGCCTCGTCGGACGCGCGCTGGCCGGACGACGCGACGAGGTCGTGATCGCGACGAAGTTCGGTAACGAGCGTCGCGATGACGGCAGCTGGGTGGGCACGAACGGTCGCCCGGAGTACGTCAAGCGCGCGTGCGAGGCCTCGCTCGAGCGGCTCGGGATCGACACGATCGACCTCTACTACCAGCACCGGGTCGATCGCGAGGTTCCGGTCGAGGAGACCTGGGGCGCCCTCAAGGAGCTCGTCGACGCCGGCAAGGTCCGTCATCTCGGCATCTCGGAAGCTGCGACCGGCACCGTCCGGCGCGCCCATGCCGTCCACCCGGTCGCGGCAATGCAGTACGAGTACTCGCTGTGGACCCGCGACCCGGAGGAGGCGCTCCTGCCGCTCGCGCGCGAGCTCGGGATCGGCCTCGTCGCCTATAGCCCGCTCGGGCGCGGCGGGCTCGCCGGTGCGCTCGCGTCGGTCTCCGATCTCGCCGAGAACGACTTTCGCCGCCAGAACCCTCGCTTCCAGGGCACGAACCTCGACGAGAACCTGCGGCGCGTTGCCGCGCTCGAGGAGCTCGCCGCCGCGAAGGGAGTCAAGCCCTCGCAGATCGCGATCGCCTGGGTGCTCGCCCAGGGCGAGGACATCGTGCCGATCCCCGGGACGAAGCGACTCGCGTATCTCGAGGAGAACGCCGCCGCGGCCGAGATCGAGCTGTCCGAGGAAGACCTTCGGGGCCTCGACGCTGCGTTCCCACTCGGAGCGACGGCCGGCGACCGCTACACGGACATGACGCGCGTGAACATCGAGGCGCCGCCCGCCCAGGTCTGAGACGTCTCGAAGCCGTAACCCGGAAGGCTGCGACCGTCTGCCATGATCGAGTCATGGACACGCAGACGATCGACCAGGAGTACGGGAAGCTTCAGACCGAGTTTCAGGAGGTCGCGGCGACCGTGAAGGGCCTCGCGGACAAGCTGCAGGCGGCCCAGGCGGCGGGCGATACGAACGCCGCGGCGTGGCTCACCGATCTCGAGCTGATCGCCAAGGACATCGACGAGGAGCAGACGCAGGCGAAGGTGCTGCTGCTCGCGATCCACAGCTTCATCAAGGATGCCGCCGCCGAGGCGGAGGAGCACCCACCGCTCTATGCGCCCGGGCACGAGCCCCAGCCGGAGCCGGAACAGGCTCCTCAGCAGATGCAGCAGCAGGGCTTCGGGCGGCCGCACGGGATGTTCGGCGGCATGATGGGTGGCGGGATGATGGGGGGCGGCTACATGGGTGGCGGCTTCGCCCAGGCGATGGAGATGGGGGCCGGCATGAGCCTCGGCGCCAATCTGATCAGCAGCATCTTCCGCTGAGATCGAGCCGCGGTATGGACGGGATCGAGGGAGGACGGTGTGGCCTCGATCCCGTCGACACGCCGCAGACGAGCAGGGGAAGGTAACGCGCTCAGCAGTCCGGGGCTGCGACCGGTTGTACCGACGCGCTCTCGAATTGTCGGCGCTTCGGCGAAAACCTTGAGGCGTTTGTCACACACCACGACGTGAAGCTCTCTGCGCAACGGCGGCCCGGGCTTGTCCGAGACCGAAACCGGCCGGTCCCCATGCCGCCGGGAGGGTTCCTCTCAGGCCGGTTCGCGGCGACGGGCTGCTACTTCGTCACATTGGCGCAGACGACGTACGTCGTGTACGACAAGTGCTCGGTGGTCGAAAAATCGGTTCCGTCGAGCTTGGCGTAGGTCACCTGCCACCCTTGCCCGCTCGCAGTGGGAAACGAGCTGACGAGATCGGCCGTTCCCGCTGCGACGTTCCCGACTGCGAGGCTGGACGATCCGCCCCCACCCAGCGCGACCTTGCCGGTCGGGCATTGCACGACATCCGCGAGGGCGTTCGCAACGTTGTTCGAACTCGCGGTGAATGTCCCGTTCTTCGAGACGATCTCGTAGGCGGAGACACCCGTAGGGCCTGTTGCACCGGTCGGGCCGGCCGGTCCCTGTGCGCCCGGCGAGCCAGCCGCTACGGGAGCCGCGGCCGGAACGATGGTCGTGGGGAGCTTTCCGTTCTTGCCCACGACAGGGATCGTGCCGGGAAGCCCGGTCTTCGACGACACGTGACCGTTCAACTTTGACGCATTCCCCGCTTGGTTCGCGTAGGCAGCGGTCTTGGCAAATCCCGGGATCGACGAGGCGACCGTCTTTACGGCTGCCTCACCTACCGATGTCGTGCCGAGCACCGAAACGGCGAGGGCCATGATCGACAGGGTCAGAGGGGCACGCTCGCGAAGGCCGCGTCCACGGGCTTGGCGCTTTCTCACTATCTCTTCCCGGTTCTGCGCGTTCGGATGCCTTGCCACGCCTACCTCCTGGTCGTCGACAGCCGCTATGAGGCGGGCATCGTACCGCTCGCGCCGCGCGCGCATGGTCACGCCGCGTCGGTTAGAGCCAGCGCTTGAAGCGGAAGAACGCGACCATGCCGATCAGCGCCGCGGCCATGACGCCGAAGACCGACCAGAAGGCCCAGGCGGTGCCGTAGCCGGGGAAATGCACGTTCATCCCGAAGAACCCGGTGATCAGCGTGAGCGGGAGGAGCACGACCGAGAAGACCGTGAGAACGCGGAGGATGTCGTTCTGGTGGTGCGAGATCACCGCTTCGTTCGTGTCCTCGAGCGCCTCGATCACCTCTTTGTAGTTGTCGAGGATGTCCCAGATCCGCTCGCTGGCATCGACGATGTCGTCGAAGTAGAGCTCGAGCTCCTCCGGCAGGAAGCGCTCGACGTGGCGCTCGAGGAGCCGCAGCGTCGAACGCTCGGGCTTGATGATCTTGCGATAGCTGATGATCTCCTGCTTGGCGTTCGAGATGTCGCGGACGACCTCGTCGGAGCGACCCTCGAAGACGTCGTCCTCGAGCGAGTCGAGCTTGTGCCCGATCTTGTCGAGGATCGGGAAGCAGTAGTCGAAGAGGTCGTCGAGCACCTCGTACAGGAGCCGGCCCGAGCCTTTCGAGAAGAGCTGCTCGCGGAACACCTCGTCGTCCTCGCACCGCGCGAAGAGCCGCGACACGGGCTTCAGGTTGCTCGTCGGGAGCGTCACCAGGTAGTCCGGCCCGACGAACGCGTCGAGCTCGACGGCGTTGAGTCGCTGGATCGCCGGGTCGTAGGCGGGAAAGTGGAGGACGCAGAAGAGGTAGCCCTCGTCGGCGTAGTCGTCGACCTTCGGCCGCTGCCGCTTGGAGAGGACGTCTTCGACGTCGAGCGGGTGCCAGCCGAACCGCCCGGCGAGCATCGAAGCCGCGTCGACGTCGGGCGCGTCGAGGTGGATCCAGGTCAGGCCGGAGGCGACGAGCTCGGCAGGGGCCGCCGGCCGCGCCTCGATCGTTGCGAGATCGCGGCTACGCGCACGGCGGATGCGAGGCAGGCTTGGCATTGCGCGCCTTTGCATCCGTACTGAGGGGATCCTCGAGAGCGGCCAGCATCGATCGAATTCTACCGCGGAAACCGAATTAAGCCATCAGCGGCGGCGCGCTCCTCCCAGGCGTAGCCAGCTGCGGGGCCGCTTGAACCTCCTTGTGTTGCACGTCACGAGGTCTGACCGCGAAGTTCGTGACGTGCAACACAAGGAGGGGTTCGGCCCCTCGGAGCGGCCTCGGGTGCAGGCGCCGTTTCGGCTAGATCGGCGCCGGCTCCGGGAAGGCCGGGATCGAGGCCTCCTCGCGCGGGATGCGGCGGAGCCGCGGCGGCACCGATCGCTCGAGGGCGAGCGCACCGGCGGCCGCGACGAGGCACACCGCCGAGGCGATCGGCCAGAGGGCGAACGGCGAGGCCGCCAGGATGAAACCGCCGGCGGCAGGACCGACCGTTCCCGCGAGGCCCCACGAGAGCGAGTGGATCGCGAAGTAGCGCCCGCGGAGGTGCTCGGGGCCGATGTCGGCGACGAGCGCCTGGTGGGCGGGCCCGTGGAAGCACTCGCCGACGCCGACGAGCCCGGCTCCGACCGCGATGACGACGAAGGCCCAGGTCGCGGCGAGCCAGGCACCGGCGCCGTCGACGAGCAGCCACGCGAACGCCCAGAGCAGCGGCATCAGCGCCAGCGCGCGCATGCGCCGCTTCCCCTCGATCCAGCGCGAGAGCGGGAGCTGCGCGATCACGATCGCGCCCGTGTTGACGGCGAAGACGAGGCCGATCTCGCGCTCGCTGATGTGCCCGTGGTCCCGCGCGAACTGCGGCAGCAGGTTGAAGAGCGAGTACCCGGCGACCACGAAGAGGAAGTTCAGCCCCCAGAGGCCCAGGAACGTCCGGTCGCGGAGCACGGCTCGGTAGGAGGCCGGGGCGGCAGATTCCTCGCGCTCGGGCACGCCGGGATCGTCGACGACGAACGCCACGCAGACATAACCGAGGAAGGTCAGGGCATCGAGCAGGAAGAGCACCGTGAAGGTGCCGGGGCTGCGGACGTGGGCGATGAACCCACCCGCGACCCCGCCGAGGCCGATCCCGAGGTTCATCGTCACGCGCTGCTGGGCGAAGGCCGCGTGCCGGCGGGCTCCCGGCGTCAGGCGGGCGACGAGAGTCGACTGGCTCGGCCAGAACCCCGCCGAGCCGGCACCTTCGATCGCGAGCAGCGCGAAGGCCTCCCACGGATGGCGCACGAGCGGGAGGAGGCCGAAGCCGACCGCCTGGATCACGAGCCCGCCGCGCAGCGTGGGGCCGGGGCCGATCCGGTCGATCAGCGGCCCTGCGAAGATCCCGGCCGAGAGCTGGGCGGCCGCGGAGACTCCCACGATCAGCCCGGCGGTGCCGAGGCCGAACCCGCGGACGTCGTGGAGGTAGATGACGAGGAACGGGAGCACGATCCCGTTGCCGAACGAGTTCACGACGCCGCCGATCTGGAGCAGCCACACGTCGCGAGGAAGCTGCGGATCGAGCCGGCGGAGCACGCCTGCCGCCATCTCCAGACGCTATCGGCAAGCGCTCCGAGCACCGTTTCGCGTGATTGGATCCAACTTCGCTATATCTCGGATCCAAAACTGCCGAAAAGCATGGTATGGTGCGCCGAACCACAGTTTTTGCATCCAAGCTCGTACCAAACGTGACCAACTATCGATCCAGCGGGGTGAAGAGGGACATGGGAGCGACCACGGAGAACATGACCGAGGCAGAGCAGCTGGCGCTTGACTGGAAGGCTGCGCCTCGCTGGGAGGGAATCGAGCGGCCCTACGAGGCGGAAGACGTGCTTGCGCTTCGCGGGCGCTTCCGCGTCGAGCACACTCTGGCGCGCCTGGGGGCTGAGCGGCTCTGGGGGCTGCTCGCCGGCGCCGACCCGGTCGCGGCGCTCGGCGCCGTGACCGGGGGCCAGGCCGTGCAGATGGTTCGCGGCGGGCTGCAGGCGATCTATCTCTCGGGCTGGCAAGTCGCTGCCGAGGCGAACGCGGCGGGCCACACCTATCCCGATCAGAGCCTCTATCCGTCCAACAGCGCCCCGACGCTCGTGCGGCGCCTCAACAACGCGCTCATCCGGGCCGACCAGATCGATGCCGCCGAGGGTCACGACGAGACCTACTGGCTCGCACCGATCGTCGCCGACGCCGAGGCGGGCTTCGGCGGGGCGTTGAACGCGTACGAGCTGATGAAGGGCATGATCGAGGCGGGCGCCGCAGGCGTGCACTTCGAGGATCAGCTCGCGGCCGAGAAGAAGTGCGGCCATCTCGGCGGCAAGGTGCTCGTGCCGACCGCGCAGTTCGTGCGGACGCTGATCGCCGCGCGGCTCGCCGCGGACGTGCTCGACGTGCCGACGCTGCTCGTGGCGCGAACGGATGCGCTCAGCGCGACGCTTCTGACGAGCGACGTCGATCCGGCCGACGAGGAGTTCCTGACCGGCGATCGCACGGCCGAGGGCTTCTTCCGGGTTCGCGACGGGCTCGATCCGGTGATCGCGCGCTCGCTGGCCTACGCGCCGTACGCGGATCTGCTCTGGTTCGAGACCTCGACGCCCGATCTCGGCGAGGCGCGGGAGTTCGCGAGCGCGATCCACGAGCGCTTCCCCGGCAAGCTCCTTGCCTACAACTGCTCGCCCTCGTTCAACTGGAAGCGGGCCCTGGACGACGAGCAGATCGCGAGCTTCCGCGAGACGCTCGGCGGGATGGGCTACCGCTTCCAGTTCGTGACGCTCGCCGGCTTCCACTCGCTCAACGCCGCGATGTTCGAGCTGGCGCGCGACTACGCTGCCGACGGGATGTCGGCCTATGTCCGCCTGCAGGAGCGCGAGTTCGAGCTCGAGGCTGCCGGCTACACGGCGACGCGGCATCAGCGCGAGGTCGGTGCGGGCTACTTCGATCGCGTGGCCGAGATCGTGAGCGGCGGTCAGGCGTCGACCCTTGCCCTGCACGGGTCGACCGAGGCCGAGCAGTTCGAGCACGAAGCAGCCTGAGCGAGATGTCGGGTGGGGTCGAGGTCCTTGCGCAGGCAGACGCCGCCGCGATCCCACCCGGCGCTCTGGCGCTGGTCGAGACGCTCCATCGGGAGCTGAGCCCGACCAGGAGGGCGCTGCTGCTGCGCCGGCACGAGCGGCAGCGCGAGCTCGACGCCGGCGTCCGGCCCGTGTTCGTCCCGGCGCCGGCGATCGGCGGCGACTGGACCGTCGCTTCCGCTCCCGCCGATCTGCAGGACCGCCGGTGCGAGATCACGGGCCCTGCCGACCGGAAGATGATGATCAACGCTCTCAACTCGGGCGCGCGGGTCTTCATGTGCGACTTCGAGGACTCGTGCTCGCCGACGTGGCCGAACGTCGCCCAGGGCCAGCAGAACATCGCCGATGCGGTGCGGCGCACGATCTCGCTGGAGACGCCGGAGAAGCGCTACAGCCTGCAGAGCGACCCGGCGACTCTCGTGATCAGGCCGCGCGGCTGGCACCTCGTGGAGCGGCACGTCACCGTCGACGGCGAGCCGGTGTCTGCCTCGCTCTTCGACTTCGGCGTCACGTTCTTCAACAACGCGCACGAGCTCCTCGAGCGTGGCAGCGGGCCGTACTTCTACTTGCCGAAGCTGGAGAGCCACGCGGAGGCGGCCCTCTGGCGGCGTGCGTTCGAGATCGCGGAGGATGCTCTCGGCGTTCCCGCCGGCTCGATTCGCTGCACGGTGCTGATCGAGACCGTCCTTGCGGCGTTCGAGATGGACGCGATCCTGTACGAGCTCCGCGACTACGGCTGCGCCTTGAACGCGGGCCGGTGGGACTACATCTTCAGCACGATCAAGAAGCTCGGGGCGGTGCTGCCGGATCGCGCCCAGGTGACGATGACCGTCCCGTTCATGCGCGCCTACACGGAGCTGCTCGTCCGCACTTGCCATGCGCGGAACGCCCATGCGATCGGCGGGATGGCGGCGTTCATCCCGTCCCGGCGCGACCCGGCCGTGAACGAGGTCGCGCTCGCGCGTGTGCGCGACGACAAGCTGCGGGAGTCGTCGGACGGCTTCGACGGGACGTGGGTGGCGCATCCCGATCTGGTTCCGGTGGCGACCGAGGTGTTCGACGGTGTGCTCGGCAGGCAGCCCAACCAGGTGGGGCGAAAGCGGGTCGACGTGGAGGTGGATGCGGCGAGCCTCGTCGACTTCGACGTTCCCGGCGGTGAGATCACGCCCGAGGGGCTGCGCTCGAACGTCTCGGTGGGCGCCCGCTATCTGGATGCGTGGCTCCGCGGTGCGGGCGCGGTCGCGCTCGACAACCTGATGGAGGACGTGGCGACGGCCGAGATCTCGCGGTCGCAGGTTTGGAGCTGGGTCAACTCCGGCCACTTCACGCGCGAGCAGGTGCTCGCCGAGCTGGCGACGGTCGAGGCGGCCGACGACGCGAAGGCTCTCTTCGCCGAGGTGGCCCTGGCCGACGAGCTGGTCGAGTTCCTGACGCTGAGCGCCTATCCGCGTCTCGCCGACGGGTAGCTCCTCAGGCCGCGTCTCTCCGAGCGCTTAAGGCGGGGTCTGACACCTCGGGGAACCCAGCGCGAACGAACTCGCGGTAGACCTCTCGAGCCGTGTCGGGCGTCGAGCCGAACAGCCCCAGGAAGCGATCGTTCGCGAGGAGCGGGAGCGGGTGCTCGAGCCCGACGTGAGCCCGGTAGCTACTCCACGGCCAATCCTCGGGGCGAGTGGTCAGTCCAGCCCGGACGGGATTAAGATCGACGTAGCGCAGTGCCCCGAGTAGGTGGGCGTCCGAGCAAACCGTCTCGCTCGGAAACCGATTCACGAAGAGGTGGCCGAAACGGCCGTACTCACGATTCGACCATTGCGCATAGCGACCCAAGAGCTCCTGCATACCCTCGGAAAGCCCGAGCTCCGGCACCTGTACGAGCAGGTGGACATGGTTGTCCATCAGGCAGTAGCCGAAGACGATCCACCGGCGTTCTCGAGTGACCCTGGTGAGGAGCGCGAGAAACTTGAGGCGATCGCGATCGGCCGTGAAGATGGTCCGCCTGTTATTGCCTCTCGGCGTGAGGTGGTAGATGCCGTTCGGCTCGACGATCCTCGGTGACCGGGGCATACCCCGACACTGTAGGCAGATCTGACAACATTTTCGCCTAGCGGCAGCAAACTGTTTGCATCTTGGCACAGAGTTTGCGTCCTTAAGTCGCGGGGTCTGACCCCTTGTTTAAGCGCTGGGCCCGGCGCAGCGGCCGTGACGCGAACAGCCGCGTTTGTAAAACCTTTCGCCGGGTGTGACTGAGCGCGAGCTGGGCGGCGTATAACGGATGTGATGAGGGTGCAGAGAACGGCCGCGGTCGTACTTACGGCGATAGTCGGTGCAGCGGCGCTCGGGACCGCGCATGCGAGCGCGGCGCGCTCGGGCCGGCTCGTGGCCTTCCGGTCCTGCCCGGCGATGGTCGCCTACGCGAAGCAGGAGGCGACCCGCTACGTCGGCTCGATCGGCTCCGGCCCCGTTGGGGTCGCGACGCCGGGGATCTCGCTGCGGCCCACGCTCCCGAGCATCAGCGCCGCGACCGCCGGTGCGCCCGGCGCAGCCTCGTCGGCGACGCCGGTCGAGGGCGTCGACTACTCCGGCACGAACGACCAGGAAGCCGGCGTCGACGAGCCCGACCTCGTCAAGACCAACGGCACGACGCTGTTCACGGTCGAGAACGGCACGCTCGAGGCCGTCGACGTCGGTGGCTCGGCGCCCAAGCTGCTCGACTCGATGCCGCTCTCGAACGGGTGGAGCAGCCAGCTGCTCCTCTCAGGCACGCATCTGCTCGTGCTCTCACACGGCGGCTACTGGCTGACGCCGCTCCCCGCGCAGCCCGCGGCGATGTTCCTGCCGGTCTCCCAGACCTCGGTGCTGACCGAGCTCGACGTCTCGAATCCCGCCTCGATGCAGGTCGTCAACACCCTGACGCTGAACGGCGAGTACGTCGACGCGCGCATGGTCGGCACCTCCGTCCGGATCGTGACCTCCTCGTCGCTGCCCGTCGCGCTCCCGCTCGTCAGCGCCGGCAGCGCGGGCGTCGCGACCGCCGCGGCGGCGAAGGCGAGGAACACGAAGGTCATCTCCTCGTCGCCGATCTCGTCGTGGGTTCCCACCTACAAGCTGGGCCGCCATGCCGCGCGGCCGATCGTCCAGTGCCGCGACATCCGCCGCCCGGTCGACTTCTCGGGGCTCGGGATGCTCACCGTCTTCACCCTCGACCTCTCGAAGGGGCTTGACCCCGTCGACTCGACCGCCGTGATGACCGACGGCCGCATCGTCTACGCCTCGCCGACGAACCTCTACGTCGCGACCGAGCGCTGGGCCTACCGCCCGCTCCCCGATGCACCCACGACCGCCCCGACCACCGGCGGCGTGTCGACCCAGATCAGCGCGTTCGACATCTCCAACCCGGACAAGACCACCTACACGGGAACGGTGACGGTGCCCGGCTACCTGCTCGACCAGTTCTCGATGTCCGACTTCCAGGGTGTCCTGCGCGTCGTCAGCACCTCGACGCCGTCGTGGTGGGGAAGCGACGGCACCTCGGACAGCCAGTCCTACCTGACAACGTTCACGCGGCGAAGCGACGGAACGCTCGCCCAGGCGGGACAGGTCTCCGGCCTCGGCCAAGGTGAGCGCGTCTACGCGGTGCGCATGCTCGGGAACGACGCCTACGTGGAGACGTTCCGGCAGGTCGACCCGCTCTACACGATCGACGTGTCCGATCCGGCCAATCCGCGGGTCGTGGGCGAGCTCACACTGCCCTCCTACGACGCCTATCTCCAGCCGATCGGCACCGACATGCTGCTCGGAATCGGCCAGGACGTGGACGCGAACGGCGAGCCGACCGGGACTCAGCTCTCGCTCTTCGACGTCTCGAACCTGGCGCATCCGGCGCTGCTCTCCCACCTGACGCTCGGCCAGGGTTGGTCGCAGGCCGAGTCCGAGTCGCACGCGTTCCTCTACTGGCCGCCGACGAGCCTCGTCGTCGTCCCGTTCAACCAGACGGCCGTCGGGATGAAGGTCTCCCGTGCGGCCGGCATCCAGCAGCTCGGCACGATCCTCCAGCAGAGCGGCGGAACGGTCCCGATCGACCGCTCGCTCGTCGTCCGCGGCTCGGTGCTCACCGTCTCCTCGGCGGGGATCGAGGCGAGCAGCCTCTCGACGCTCGCCGATCAGTCGTGGCTCGCCTTCCCGTCGGCTCCGACGCCCCTGCCGACGCCGGTGCCGGGCCCCGTCCCGTCGCCGAAGCCGATCACGCCCGGCGTCGTCGGGCCGAAGGTCGGCGGCTCGGCCGCGGTCGCCGGTTAGTCGAACGATTCGAACATGCCGCGCAGGCTGTCGAGCACGGCCGCGGCGGCGAGCAGCTCCTCGACGCTGAAGGCAGCGAGCGTGTCGGCGTAGCGCGCCTCCATGTGGGTGCGGCGCTCGGCGACGAGCTCGCGGCCGCGAGCGGTGAGCGAGCAGGTGACGATCCGGCGGTCCTGCTCGGAGCGGCGCCGCTCGACGAGCCCGAGCTCGACGAGGTGGTCGAGCATCTGGGTCACGGTGGCGGGGGAGAGGTCGGCCGCGGTCGCGAGCTCGCCCGTCGAGAGCTCGGCCTGGCCGGCGAGGCCGTGCAGCAGGTGGTGCTGGGCGTGGCTGACCGCGCCGGGCCGGTGCGTCTCGCGGCCGCGGAGCCGCCGCGTCGCCGCCAGCGTGCCCTTGAACGCGGCGCCGAGCTGCTCGAGCGCCTCGTCCCGCGTGGTCGCCCGCGCAGTTCCGGTCGCCGGCGCTCATGCGACGCCTCGGCGAGCGGCTCGACGCGGTGGGGCACGGCCGCGCGGCCGGCTGCTGCTTCGCCGCACGCTCGGCCCGGACTAGGACGATGCACGGCACGATCGCGAGGGCCGTCAGCCCCGCCGACCACCAGAACGCCGTGCCGTAACCGGCGGCGGCCGCGCTCAACGTGTGGGCGTGCAGGAGCGAGCGCTGCAGGACGACGGCCAGCAGTGCCGTCCCGATCGAGCCGCCGACCCGCTGCAGGACGTTGAGCTGCGGTGTCGCGTCGGAGAGCTCGGAGGGCTGGAGCGAGGCGAAGGCCGCCGACATCGCCGGCATGAAGGCGAAGCCGACGCCCATCCCGCGCACGACCATGACGAGCGAGAGCCACAGGATCGAGGTGTGCGCGCCGATGAAGCCGAAGGGCACGGTCGCGACGGTCGTGAGGACGACGCCGAGGAGCGCCAGCGGCCCGCCGCCGTAGCGGTCGGTGAGCCTTCCGGCGAGCGGCATCACGACCGCCATCCCGAGGCCCATGGGGGCGGTGAGGAGGCCGGTGTCGACGACGCTCTCGTGCCGGATCTGCTGCCAGTACAGCGGCATCAGGATCATCCCGCCGAAGAGCGCGCCGCCGAGGCAGAACATGGCGATCGAGGCAGACGAGAAGGTGCGGCGACGGTAGAGGTGCAGGTCGAGGAGCGGCCTCGTGGCGTGAAGGGCGTGCCGGATGAAGAGGGCGATGAGCGCCACGCCGCCGAGCAGCGGCCCGATCACCTTCACGCTCGAGACGCCGCCCGTCTCGCCGATCTCGGCGAGCCCGTAGGTGAGGAGCGGGAGGCCGGTGATCATGAGCGCGAGGCCGACGGTGTCGAGCAGGCCGGGGTCGGCCTCCTTGTCGGCGCTCGGAAGGGCGCGAAGCGAGGCGACGAACGCGAGCAGCCCGATCGGGACGTTGACGTAGAAGATCCAGCGCCAGCTCGCGTTGTCGAGGATGAGGCCGCCGAGCGTCGGCCCGAGGATCGGTGCGAGCATGGCGGGCACCGCGACGATGCTCATCACGCGGCCCATCCGCTGCGGGCCTGCGGCACGCGCCATCATCAGCTGGCCGAGCGGCAGGATCATCCCGCCGCCCACGCCTTGCACGACGCGGAACAGGATCAGCTCGGTGGCGGAGGTCGCGAACCCGCACAGCGCCGAGCCGGCGGTGAAGAGCACGAGCGACACGAGGTAGACGCGCTTGGCGCCGAAGCGCCTGGCCGCCCAGCCGGTGACCGGGATCACGGCTGCGAGCGAGAGCATGTAGCCGGTGATCACCCACTGGATGTCGGCGAGCGTCGTGTGCAGCTCCGTCCCGAGACGGTCGAGGGCGACGTTGACGATCGTCGTGTCGAGGATCGACATGATCGATCCGATGATCACGACGAAGGCGATGCGCCAGACGTGGGCCTCGATGCGGGAAGACGCTCCCGGGGCGGATGCTGCATGCTCGCTCATGTGCCGATTCTCCTTAGGTACCACTCTATTAGGTACCTAATGTATATCAGCTGCGACAAAGGTCGCGAACGAGGGCATCACGAGTGTTGAGAGTTCCTTAAAATTCGGGGCTCCCCGCTGTACTCCGTTCGAGGGATGCTGCATACTCCGATCGAGATGCTCGGTTCGTCGGCGGAGACAATGGTCGTCGGTCCCAATGGGCGCGTCTCGCTGAGAGCCGAGACGAGGCAGCTCCTGCTGGACGCGATCAGCAACGACACGCGTCTCACGCGCACGACCGAGGAGTTCGAGATCGCGCTGATCGTCAAGGTGCCCGAGTCGGAGCTCCCCTCGTTCTGCGACGCGCTCGGCGGCTGGCTGGGGCTGATGTCGCCCGAGGAGCTCGCGATGCCCGAGATGCAGCAGCTCTCGGCGCTCTACCGGGCGCACGCGTCGGCCGGTTGGCCGGCGATCGCCGACGTCGCGTAGACGTACGCAGCGCGCGTATCCCCGACCCACGCGGCCGTGGCCGAACGGCGGTGTCAGAGCCCTCGACGCCGCGGCCGTGGCAAAGACGGCGCGCGGCCGTGGCCGAACGGCGGTGTCAGAGCCCTCGATCAGGCCCTCGACCAGCGCTCGACGGGGCGCGAACAGCCATGCCCCCGCCGTGGGAGCGTCCGACCCGGGCTGCTTGAGGTGGCCTAGTTGTTGCGGGCCGCGAGCCGGGCCTGGAGGTCGTCTACGACTGCGGCCACGGCCGGCTGTGAGGCCGCGGGCTCGTTGCGGATGCCGACCACGACTGCCTCGAGGCGGGCCCTGACCGTCTCCAGCCGCTCGCGCTCGGCTTCGACGGCTGCGACGCGCTCGTCGATGCCCTTGATCGCGTCGGAGATGATCTGGTCGCGCTCCGACCGCGCGGCGTCGAGGATCTCGTGCGCCTGGCGTCTCGCCTCGTCGAGAACGGTCTCGGTCTCTGCGACTGCCTTCTCGAGGCGCTCCCGCTCGCGCGAGCTCTCCTCGCGGTTGCGGGTCGCCTCTTCACGTTCGGCCGCCATCTCGTCGCGCTCGGAGATCATCTCTTCACGCTCGCGCGCCATGGCCTCGCGTTCCCGGGTGAACTCCTCGCGCTCGCGGGCCGCGTGCGCGACCTCGGCGTCCATCTGCTCGCGCTCCCGCGTCATCTCCTCGCGCTCCCGCGCGATGTCCTCGCGCTCCCGCGAGATCTCCTCGAGCGCCGGCTGAGCGTCGGCGAGGATCCGCGTCGCCTCGTCCTCGGCGCGAGTGAGGATGCCGTCGATCAACTCGTGCGCCTTCGCGAACGCCTCCGTCAGGCTCTCGGCCAGCTCTGCCCGCGTGTGATGGCCGGCGCCGAGCTCATCGGCCCCGGCTCCGGACCGAGCTGCTCGGATCCGGGCTGCTCGGACCCCAGCTCGTCCCGGGGCACGGCGCTGAGTGCCGTGTAGGCCGGTTCCTGAGAGCTGTTGTCGGCGGACATACTCAACCTTTCGTTCGTGAAGAGCCCAACCCGTCCGCAGCGGCTGCGATCCAGTGTAAGCAGAATCGGCGCGGATCGCCGGAACTCTCTAACCCTTTCGAGGGCTGCGCACCCGAAAATCCGCGGGTCTTCCGCCGAGAACGGCAATCCCGGCTTGTCAAGCCGCTGTCGCAAAAGTAGAGTGGGGTCGGTGGCAGCGCACCTGGCCTCGGGGGCGGTCTCCCGGCATGCTGAAGACGGCGGCAACCTGGGGCGTGAGCCTCGTTGCCGTGCTCGTCTTCGCGGCTTCGGCAGGCGCGACGGCCATGCGGAGCGCCGACAGCCCGGCGATGGCGGTCAGCCCGAACTGGTCCGGCTACGTCGCCCAGGGACCGTCGGGGACGCCGATCTCCTATACGAGCGTGACGGGAACGTGGACCGTCCCGGCCGCGACGTGCGGGCCGAACTCGGCCGGCGGGATCTCGTCGGCGTGGGTCGGGCTCGGCGGGTACACGACGAGCCGCCAGGAGGAGGTCGGGACCGACACGAGCTGCGATGCCAACGGCAAGCCGCTCTACTTCGCCTGGTTCGAGCTCGTGCCGTTCATCGCCTACGACGTCCCGGCGAAGGCGAACAAGATCAACGCGGGCGACACGATGACGGGGCTCGTGAAGATCCTCAGCATCTCGCTCGTCCAGCTGACGATCACCGATCAGACGCGCGGCTGGACGTTCTCGCGGAACATCACCTACGGCCCGCTCGACACGACCTCGGCCGAGTGGGTGGTGGAGGCGCCGGCGAGCTGCATCCGGTTCAACTGCCACGAGGCGAACCTCACGAACTTCGGCGCGTTGACGATGCGCAACGTCTCGGCCGTCGGCAACGGCTCGAGCGGCAACCTGACCGACCCCGACTGGGCGATCACGCCCGTTCAGCTCGTCCCGACGAAGCTGACGGTGCCGACGCTCGCCCCCGAGGTGAGCGACACGACGACGGGGAAGGCGACCTCCCCGGCAGGCGCGACACCCGGCCCGGCCTCACCCGACGGCAGCTCGTTCACCGACACCTGGGTGGCCGTCGCGAACCGCGGGCTCTAGCCGGACGCATCCCTTCGAGTAACCGCGGCTCCTCAAGAAGAGGAGGAGCGCATGCCGTCCCCGTCGCCCCGCCGGGCGACCGGCGAAAGAGGCCAGGGACGTTCTCCCTCAACCTCTAGTCGACGTCGAGATGCGCGACCCGGAAGGTCGGCGCGTTCGCCGTGGCCGCGGCACCCACCACGAGCTGGCTGACTGGCCCGCAGGGGCCGTGATCTCGGGCATCTCGCTGACGGCGGCCGACGCGGGCGGCAACAGCGTGGGAAGCGCCCGGCTTCGCCAACGGCAGCCACACGATCGTGTGGAGCGGCGCGGCGACGAGCCCTGGCGGGACCGGGCCGAGCTACCCGGCCGAGAATGTCAGCTTCACGAGCGGCGTGAGCACCACGAGCCTGAGCGCCACGCTCTACGACGCCGGCACAAACAGCCTCACGGCCACGGCGCCGCGATCTCGGTAGGCCGCGATCACCGTCGACGCCGGCGCTCCCGACTCGATCACGCTCGCGACTGCCTCGTCAACAACGTGTCGACCGCGTGTGCGAGCGCTTCACCCCGCTCGGCACCAACGGCACCGGCACCCTGAAGGCGAACGTCGCCGTTCCTCGACCAGTGGGGCAACGCGGCGGCAGCGCTTTCGACTTCACCTCGATCGACCTGACGAGCACCACGGGCGCATCGGTGGCGCCGACCTCCCTCGACGTACCGCTCGGCTCCACGCAGACCGCCCAGTTCACGGTCACTCACAGCTCGGGCACGCCGACGATCACGGTGAACCCTGTCGACGGGAACGTCCTCGCGACCCTGACGTTTACCGTCCGCTAGCCGTAGAGCTGCCTCCGCCGCCGTTTTGCGCACGTTGCGGGCAGCGCCAAAACCTAGACCATTGTCCAGGTTGTTCGGCTCGGGCAATCGAACTATCGTCTGGCGTGTACCCCTTTCGAGGGTGCAGGGGTTGTGGTCATTCGGACAATTGCGGCGTAAGGGGGCTGGGGAAGTGGGGAAGCTGACTAACAGGCAAGCCAGTTTCGGTAGACGGCTGGTGATTGCGGCGAGTGCCATCGCTGCTTTCGCATTGATCTCCTCGGTTGCGGCGTTCGCAAACGACAACCGCGACAACGACAACCACGTCGTTCGTTTCTGCGTGGACCGGCACGCAATGCCTTCCCCCTTCTGTTCGCCACTGCCCCCGTGGCTGGACCAGGTCGACCTCTTCGACCATGACCACGGCCACGGCGGCGGCGGCGGCACGACGGGCCCGACCGGTCCGACGGGCTCGACCGGCCCGACGGGGCCGACTGGCCCGACCGGGGCCACGGGCCCGACAGGTTCGACCGGTTCGACCGGTTCGACGGGCAGCTCGGGCGCGACGGGTGCCACCGGCGCGACGGGCAATACCGGTGCGACGGGCACCACGGGCTCGACCGGTAGCACGGGAGACACCTCAGGGCCGACGGGTCCCGACAGGCCCGACAGGCCCCACGGGCCCCACCGGGCCGACGGGCAGCACGGGTGACACCGGCGCGACGGGCAGCACCGGCTCGACCGGTGACACGGGTTCGACCGGCGACACAGGTTCGACGGGTGACACGGTTCCGACGGGTGACACGGGAGCGACGGGCGATACCGGCCAAAGCGGTCCGACCGGCCCGACGGGTGCCACCGGCCCGACCGGTGACACGGGAGCGACCGGCAGCACGGGCGCCACGGGTAACACGTTCGACGGGTGACACGGGTCCGACGGGTGACACGGGTGCGACGGGCGATACCGGCCCGAGCGGTCCAGCCGCCCGACAGCGGCGCCCGACCGGTGACACGGAGCGACCGGCGGCACGGGCGCCACGGGTGACACAGGTTCGACGGGTGACACGGGCGCTCGGGACTGGTCCCGACCGGTGACACGGGAGCGACCGGCAGCACGGGCGCCACGGGTAACACAGGTTCGACGGGTGACACGGGCCCCTCGGGTGACACGGGTCCAACCGGTGACACGGGTTCGACGGGTGACACGGGAGCGACGGGCGATACCGGCCCGAGCGGTCCGACAGGCCCGACGGGTGCCACTGGCCCGACAGGTGACACGGGAGCGACCGGTGACACGGGTTCGACGGGTGACACGGGAGCGACGGGCGATACCGGCCCGACGACCGGCCCCGACTGGCCCGACCGGTTCGACGGGCGCAACGGGTCCCACGGGCGCGCACCGGCAACACGGGCGCGACGGGCGCTACCGGCCCTACGGGTACGAGCAACGGGCTCGGGCGACCGGGCGATACACCGGCGCCACCGGCCACACCGGCGCGACGCGAGGGCGCCGACCGGGCGCCACCGGCCCGACGGGCGATACCGGCGCGACTGGGCACACCGGCGCCACCGGTAACACAGGAGCTACTGGAGACACCGGCCCGACGGGCGACCGGACGGGCGATACCGGCCGCGACGGGACACGGGACCGACGGGCGACCGGCCCCAAGTACGGCGCCGACCGGTACCACGGGCCCGACCGGCGACACGGGCGCGGCGACACGGCGCGACGGGACATACCGGCCACACCGGCTCCACGGGCTACGACCGGCACCCCAGGTGACCACGGGAGCGACCGGAAGAGGTAAGTCGACGGCGACACCGGTCCTCAAGGCCCGACCGGCGACACCGGTCCTCAAGGCCCGACGGGCGACACCGGTCCTCAAGGCCCGACCGGCGACACCGGTCCTCAAGGCCCGACCGGCGACACCGGTCCTCAAGGCCCGACGGGCGACACCGGTCCTCAAGGCCCGACCGGCGACACCGGTCCTCAAGGCCGACCGACCGGCGATACCGGTCCGTCCAAGGCCCGACGGGCGACACCGGCCCTCAAGGCCCGACGGGCGACACCGGTCCTCAAGGCCCGACCGGCGACACCGGTCCTCAAGGCCCAACGGGCGACACCGGTTCAAGGCCCGACGGGGGTGACACGGGCCCGACGGGGACACCGGTTAAGCCCGACGGGCGACACCGGCCCTCAGGGCCTGACCGGCCGACACCGGCCCTCAAGGCGCAACGGGCGCAACGGGCGCAACCGGTGACTCCGGCCGACAGGCTCGACCGGCGCCTCGGGCGACACGGGCGCGACAGGCCCCGTGGGCGACACCGGCGCGACCGGCCACAAGGGCGCCACGGGCGATACGGGCCCTACAGGTTCGACCGGCCCGACACCGTGCGACTACCGGCCGGCGACACGGGCGCAACCGGGCACAAGGGAGCCACGGGCGATACGGGTGCCCACGGTTCCACGGGCGACACGGGCAGACACCGGTGTCCACCGGTCCAACGGGTCATAAGGGTCCGACAGGCGACACCGGCGCGACCGGATCGAGCGGCGACACCGGCGCGACCGGCGCAACGGGTGCTACGGGCGCTACGGGCGCAACCGGTGACTCGGGCCGACACGGGTTCGACCGGCGCCTCAGGCGACACGGGCGCGACGGGTCCGACCGGCGACCGACCGGCGCCGCCGGCCACCGCGGCCCCACGGGCGACACCGGCGCGACCGGGTCCGACCGGCGACACCGGCGCGACCGGCGCCACCGGTCACAAGGGGGCCACGGGCGACGACGGCAGCACCGGCGCGACGGGCGACACCGGCGACACCGGCGCCACCGGCGCAACGGGTCACAAGGGCGCCACGGGCGATACCGGCGCCGACCGGTGACACCGGGCCAACCGGTGACACCGGTCCCACTGGCGCCGACCGGTGCTGCACGGGCCCGACCGGGCCGACCGGAGCCACCGGTCTGAGCGGCGATGTCGGCCCCACGGGTGCCGCCGCTGACACCGGTCCCACCGGCGCGACCGGGGCGACCGGACGCACGGGGTCAACCTCTGCGACCGGCGACCGGCGCGACCGGCCCCACCGGTCCGACCGGTGATGCCGACGGCGGCTGCCGGAGCGACCGCGGCGACTGGTGCTACCGGAGCGACCGGGGCGACTGGCGTGACCGGCCCGACCGGGCTGTCCGGGCCGACCGGCGCGACCGGGGCGACTGGAACCACTGGAACCACCGGCTCGACTGGAACTGGAACAACCGGGACCACCGGTGCGACTGGTGGAACGGGTGCAACGGGTGCAACGGGTGCAACGGGTTCCACAGGCGCTACGGGCTTCACAGCGGGTTCGTTCACGGAGAGTGGCGGGAGTAACAGCTCGAGCTTGTCTACGTCGACCACGCCCGACTACTTCTCACTCGCATCGCAGGTGACTGACAACACGCCGAACACGACTGGCCAAACGACCGCTCAGATCGCGGGCACGCTCTCTGACTTCAGCGTGACTCTTCCGGGAGCCCCGGCACCAGCCGCAGATACACGATCACAGTGATGTTCAATAGCACACTTCGACGGCGCTCACTGCGCCGTTAGCAACAGCGCTACCACCTGCCCCGATACGACCGACACGGTCAGTGTGTCGGCGGGCGACAAGGTGAATGTTCGGAGCGTCGCAAGCAGCTTCACCCCGACCGTCTTCGAAGCGTGAACGTCAGCGCCACCTACACGTGGGGTCAGAACCCTTCTGCAGTAAGTGTCGGGTTCGGTTCTTTGGGAACGTAACGGGGGGCCTTCGGGCCTCCCGCTTCGTTTGCGGGGTTAGTTCGCGGCTCCCGCCGCGGCGCTCATCTGGGCGTGGGCGTGTTCGAGTGCTTGGCGGGCGTGGTGGGCGTGGTTTGTTTGGGCGTAGATGTGGGCGTAGGTGTTGAGGGTGATGCTCGGATTTGGCGTGGCCGAGTTGGCGGCTGACGTAACGGACGTCGAGTCCGTTGGCGATCGGGAGTGAGGCGAAGTGGTGCCAGAGCGAGCGCAGGACGAACCGCCCGGGCTTCTGGATGGTGGTCTTGGCGGGGCGCAGCGTTTCGGCGCGCGCCACGCCGTCGGAGCCGCCGCCTAGACTCGACAGCGGATGGGCGACCTCTCGTGGCACGCCGGACGAGGCGCCGGGGGCGAGCAGCCCGTCCCGCCGCGCTCCGCCGGCCGGCCGCGGCAAGGGGTCGACGGCGGACGCCTGACGATTCTCGGCAGGGCGGCGCCGTTCCTGGGCTACCTGCTCGTCCAGGCGTTCGTCGTCGCCGGGCTCGTCACCCCGCGCTACCCCGACAGCGCCACCTACATGCAGCTCAGCCTCACCGGGCACGATGTCCGGCTGCCGACCGTGCCGCTCCTCTACCGCGCGCTCGGGAGCGACGGCCAGCGGGTCGCCGCGCAGGCCCTCCTGGCCGCGATCGCGTGGTGGACGCTCGCGGCCGTCGCCTCGAGCCTCGTGCGCGACCGGCGCGCCGCCGATCGGGCTCCGCGGCGTGCTGCTTGCGCTGGGGGTGGTCGGCCCGATCGCGAACTGGAACTCGACGCTGCTCAGCGAGCCGGTTGCGATCTCGCTCAGCATGCTCCTCGTCGCCGCCTGGATCCGCTACGCGCAGAGACCGACCTGGGCCACCGCCGCCCTCGTGCTCCTGGCGACGGTGCCATGGACGTTCTCGCGCCAGGCCGACGTGCTCGTCGGAGCCATGATCTGCGCCGCCGCCGTCGTCGCGTGGCTGCTCCGCCCCCGCCTGGCAATCCGCGCCGCCTTGGCCGCCGGGCTCCTGGTCATCGCCGGGATCGGGTTCTGGGAGGTCGGCAACAACCATACGATCCAGGACTCGAACGTCGAGACCTTCATCCAGGAAAGCGTGCTCGTCAAGCCGAGCTGGACGAAGTGGTTCGTCGATCACGGCATGCCGTACGACTCGACGATCGCGGAGACCGCGGGGAAGCTGCCTTATGACGATCCCGTAGAGGCCGACCCGGCCTTCGCGGCCTGGGTGAAGGCGCACGGGCTCCACACCTATGTGCGGTTCATGCTCAGCCATCCGCGTTACACGCTCTTCGGCCCCCTTCAATCCTTCCCGGGTGAGCTCGCGTCGCTGCACCGCCAGAACACCTCGCCGTATGCCGCGTTCGCCCAGCCGAACCCCACGCCGTCGATGCTCTCGCCCGACACCAACTACGGCCGGCACCGCGGGGTTCTCCCATCCGTCGTCCAGAACCTCCTCTTCCAGCAAGGACAGATCGGCGACGTTCTGGCGCTCGCTGCGATCACGTGCTGGCTCACGATCCGAGCCTGGAGGCGCTTCGGCCCCGACCGCCGGCTCTGGGTGCCGGCGCTCCTTGCCGTTTCCGCGATCCCACAGGCCTACGCGGTCTGGCTCTCCGGTGGAGGCGCCGACGGGGAGCTGGACAGGCTCTCGATGATCCTCGCGGTCTCGCTCCGCGTCGGCCTGTGGATCGTCCTTGCTCTGGCGGTCGACCGGCTCCTCGCCGCAAGAGCGACGGCAAGCACCGTTCGGTAGTCCCGGGATCAGGCAGGGAGGCGCAAACCGGCCGCGAGCTTCCCGACGAACGAGCGGAGCGACTGCGGGCAGGCGGCCGACCACGATCGAATCAGCCCGGCAAGGGAGACCTCGGCCGGCGCGGCCGCAGCCGCATGGAGCGAACGTAGAGCCCGCCAGCCCGTCGGATCGGCCTCGAAGACCGGCAGCAGCTCCGCAGCGACCACGGCGTTGTCGTCGCGGCGCGACGAATGCGCCTCGAGAAGCGGAAGCCGCTCGGCCAGCCAGTCGCCGAAGGGCACGCCGCCCGGAAGCGACCGGTCTGGTCACTCAGCGCCTCCGCGGCGTAGCGGTCGAGCTCGGATGTGTAGCTCTGCCAGTTCGGGTACGGCGCGGCGTCACGCCACGAAACCGCCATGGCGCGCAGGGCGAACAGCGAGGCCGTCTCGCAGAGCGCCTCCTCGACCCAGGCAAAACGGCCCGGACGCCACGTCGTCGGGTCCGCGATCACATGGCAGTACTCGTGGGCGAACTGATAGGCGAGCCTGGCCCAGAGGTTGCCACGGACGTTCAGCCGCACCACGAGCTCACCAGAGGGATGCGGTGTGACGAGGGCGATCGGAGGGTCGCTGGAGCTCGGGGTGGGCTCGATCGCGATCGCGACCGACTCATCCGCGTCGAAGACGTCGAAGCACGACGTAACCGACCTCGCCACCGCCTCGACGTCGGCGAGCCGGCTGCCTCCCCAGTCGCCTTCGACGACGCGCAACGCAGGCGAGGTCGTCAGGCCCGTTCTCGCGTCAACGAGCGGCCGGGAGAGCCACGCCCTCGGGCGGTCTCGCGAGCGGCTTCGCGTGAGCGGACGGTCACCGGCTGCCGCACTGTCAACCCGTGCGCCTGAGCGCCTTCAAGCCGTGTCGCGGAAGGATCACGAGGCCGACGAGGATGAACGGGACGACGTTGAGCGCGTGCAGGATCACCGCGAACGACAGCGCATGCGTGTGATCGACGCCGTACGGCTTCAGAGCCACCACCGTCGCCGCCTCGAAGACGCCGATGGCCGCGGGGGACGAGGGGATGACCATCGCCAGGTTCGTCGCGACCATCACCAGGAGACCCGCCCCGAACGACACGTGCAGGCCGACCGCAAGGGTGACGAGCCAGAACGACAGGGCGATCGTGAAGACCGCCGCGAAGCTGACGACGAGCGCTGGCAGCGCCAGGCGCGGCTGCCGCATCGCGGCAAGCCCCGTGACGAGCCCGACCGCGACCCTCTCGATGCGCTCCGGCGAGAAGCCCGGGACACGGGTAAACGGCCGCAGGGCGAAGAGGATCGGCCGCACGTTCCATCTCGCGAGCACTCCGAGTACGACGATGAGGCCGAACGTGACCACCGCGGCGAAGATCCCGGCGCGGCGCAGCCAGTCGACGTGCGGAAGCCACGGGATCGCCAGGAAGAACGTGACGAGGAGCACGATCACGTCGTAGAGCCGCTCGCTGACCGCCGTTCCGAGCGCGATCGGGCGGGGAGTCTCCGTCTCCTGGTGGAGGGTGACCACGCGAAGAGCCTCACCGGGCCGGCCGGGGAGGACGTTGTTGAAGAACGTCCCGACGAGGAGCGCACGGAGCGTGGGCGCGAGCGCGGGCCTGACCTCGTGCGGGAAGAGCAGCCGCCAGCGGATCGCCCGCAGCACGATCCCGGCCATCAGCACGCCGAACGACGGGATCAGCCACCAGTAGTTGCTCTGCGCGAGCGCGGCTCGGAAGCGGCCCCAGTCGATCCCACGGACCGCGAAGTACGTGAAGAGCGCCGAGACCGCGAAGCTCGCGACGACGACCCCGACCCGGAGGAGCGAACGCAACCCGCGCCCGGAGCCGGCCTCGGCGCTCGAAGTGGAGTCGGCGGTTGGCGGAACGTCCTGCAACAGGATGGGAGACACGTTAGACACGAACGACCTCGATCCAGTCGAGTGCTTTGCCCGCAGAGGCTCGTGGCCTCGGCCGGGTGTGACGTACCGCACGGCGTCGATCCCCCTGCCGGCGTCGAGCGCGAGCGGCCCGAGCGGGTAGATCGCCGCGCGAGCTTCCCGGCGCGAGAGCCGAGCTCCCGTAAGCTGATCGCGACCGATGGCTGCCCGCGGTCAGATGCGATCGGTGCCGAACGGGGCGTACAGCCTGCCCGATGACGGCGACGGAGCCGACGCTCCTGCCGTCGATCGCGATCCCGGTCTTGCGCAGGATGACGCCGCCGAGCCAGACCGAGTAGCCGCCGCCGCGCGGCACCGAGACGCGTGGTCAGCGTCCCGTGCCCGTCGGCGTCACGGTCTCGGCGTGTCGCCGGTGACCGTACCAGCCGGCCGGGAGGTTGGCCGCCGAGAGCGGGACGACGACCGGGTCCGGCGTCTGCGCCGCCGCGAGCACGCGCCGTCCTTCGCGGCGACCTGCGCGAGCGTTCCGGACGAGCGCGCACGACGGGACGGCCGACGGCTGCTCGTCCGATCCGAGCGGCATGTGCACGAGCACCTGCGGGCCGCCCGTGGCCGGCCGCTGCCAGACGTCGTAGTAGCGGCCGTGCCAGACGAGCCGGTAGGGCGCGGACGGCCGGCTCTCGACCGGCGAGGTCCGGAGGACGAACGTGCGGTAGAGCGAGGATGTCGGGGTACCGGAACCGGTCGAGGTCGGCGGTCGTGCCCGGGCTCGAGGCTCGAGCCGTCGACGAGCGGCACCGGGCGGACGCGGAGCTCGGAGGCCCCCTCGGCGTCGAGCTTGCGCAGGAAGTGCCGGACGCCGTAGGGCTGGTACTCGGTCATCAGCGCCGGGCCGTCGCCGGCGTAGAGCTTCCCGATCTGCTCGAGCTCGGCCAGCTGCGCGCGCGGCGCGACCCACACGGCGCTGTAGCCGAGACGTTCGACCAGAGGACGCCGCCGGCGATCGCGCGCCGAGCACGGTCCCCTCGATGCGGCGCCCGACTGCACGAGCAGCGCCGGCGCCCGCCAGCGCGAGCAGGACGACGAACGGCGAGCCCGTCGCGAGCGCCTTCCCGCGAGCCACGGCGACGACGCGCTTCCCGAACGGCGGCGACGCTCGAGCAGGAGCAGCGCCGCGACGACGAGCGCGCGACGAGCGGGCAGGCGCCAGCGCGCCGCGCGGCGCACGCGAGACGCACGGCGCCGACGACCGCCGCGACGGCGCAGACGCCGATCAGGATCGCGGTCGCCGTGTAGTCGCGCGGGATCGACGCGGAAGTCGCCGGTCATCCAGATGCCGAAGATCTGGACGAACCGGACGGCCGCGGATCAGGTTCCCGAGCCGCTGCGACTGCGTCAGCAGGTTCGAGGTCGTGTAGTGGAGGAACTGGCTGCGCGATCACGAGCGACGGGATCGAGAGGAGCGCGATCGCGCCGACCCCGATCGCCGCCGGCCGCCAGAACCGGCCCGGGCTGCGCGGCGATCAGCACGAGCGCGGGCAGCGCGAGCAGCCCGATCCAGAGCCCGCCGGTGACGCTGAGGACGCCGAGCGTCGCCGCGGCGGCGACCGCGAACGGGACGAGCCCGCGCCAGCGGCGCGAGCTCGTCGCGCGCGACCGGGACGAGCGCGGCCGCGAGGCCGATGAACGCGGCCGCCGCGATCTCCTTGATCCCGCCCCAGAGCGCGTAGGCGTAGAGCAGCGCCGCCTGGGCCGCGACGAACGCGGCGCGGCCCGCAGCCACGCCGACCGGACGACGCCGCGGAGCAGCGCGAACAGCGCGAGCGCCGCATCGCGGCGAAGAACGCCATGCACGGCTGGTACGTCCACGCCGGATCCTGGCCGACGAGCCTGCTGCCGATGCCGAGCGGGACGAACGTCCCGACCGGGTAGCCCTCGCCGATGTTGAGCCGCTGGAGCTGCTGGAACGTCGACGGGCGCGAGGCCGGAGAGGTTCCGGCCGTGGGCCATGATCTGGTCGGTGAAGCCGAGGAACGACGCCGTGTCGTCGAGCTTCACGTAGCCGGTGAAGGTCGCCCGCCCGGTGAGCACGACCGGCGCCGCGTAGACGGCGAAGGTCCCGAGCGCGAGCGCACCGGCGCGCGGCGCGCGCGAGCGGGCGCGCCGAACGAGAGCACGTAGCCCGCGACGGCGCGCCGCGAGCACGACCGGGATCGTCAGGAACGCGGTCGGCGGCGAGCGTCGTGAAGAGGCCCGCGACGACGATCAACGAGAGCCCGGCCGGCAGCAGGAGCGCCCCGAGCGCGCCCGCCGCCCACTCGACCAGGAGCCCGCGCCGAGCGACAGAGCCCGAGCACCACCGGGAAGAGGAGCCAGGGCACGAGGAGGGTCATGTCGGTCTCCGCTTTTCGCCTCGATGGTCAACCCGCCGAGCGGGGAGACCGGTGGTTACAGACGCCAAGCAGATCCCCCCGGATCGTTCGCGCGGAGTGGCGGCCGCGTGGCCACTCCGCGCTCACGGTCACGAGAGCGGGCGGATCTTGCCCCCGGCGACGAGACTATGGGCCGCTGCCGCAGACGGGGCGTAGACCTCGATCTGCTCGGTGTCTCCCCCGGAACGCCATGTAGACGCCGGTCGGGCTCGCTCCTGTAGAACGTGATCCCCGTTCTTGATCGGGATCCTCACCGTTGCCCGCTTTGTCTGCGGCAGCGGCGGTGCCCGCGTTGCGCCCGACGACCGGATATGAAGGCGACGCTGAGGTACGGCATGGTCGGATCCCGATCTTGCCCCGTTCTGGCAGGTCGCGGAGGTAGACGCGCCCGTCGACGAGTCTGCGTGAGCTCGTAGGTCGTGCCTGGCCCTGGCGCCCTCCCAGTAAATCCGTTCGTCCGACTTGCTCGAGGGCCTCGAGTGCTCGTTATGGCCGAGGCCGTACGGCGCCCGTTGGCGGCGCGTGAACGTCGCGGCCGCTGCGCCGCCCTTCACCGCCGCGATCGCGCCGCTCCAGACAGCCGGTCCGCGCCTCGCCGGCAACGGGCGAGTAGATCTCGATCTGGAAGTTCGACGTTCGGGAAGGCCCCGTACACGCTCTTCGGATCGCACTTGCCGTGTAGTTGATCTGCCCGCGAGCGCATGGATCCTCACCGCGCCGGCGCCCTGGCCGCGCTGCTCGTGGCCGCGAAGGCGTTCGTCACCGGGATAGGTCGCGATCGTCAAGTAGGCGTGCGAGCTTCCCACGGCAACGCCCGCGGGCAGGTACCGCACGTAGATGCGCCCGTTACCGGTCTCCGTGAGCTCGTAGGTCATTCCCTTCTCACGGCCGGCCCAGTAGATCGGCTTGTTCGGCCCTTGGCGATCGTCGCCAGGCCCTGCGGCGAGACGGCGACGGGGGCGACCGTCGACCCGGTCGTCGTGGAAGCGGCCGCCGGGGTGCTCGTGTCTCCGTTGCCCCGGAGGATCAGCCACGCACCGAAGCCGACGATCGCGGCGATCGCGATGATCGCGCCGAACGCATGCCGTGCAGGCGGCTCTTCTTCGACCCCGACTTGGCGGAGCCGCCGCGGGGTACGCTCGCCGGCCGCGCTTCTCTGAGCTGGTCTGCTCTGGGCTGCTCGTCTTTGGGCTGGTCGTCCCAACCGGGAATGTCGCTCAAGGTCTTCCGTCCTTTGAACGGTGGCACATCAAGATACGTCCGATCGGCACTTTCTGTGTCTCCGGCAAAAAGCCTACCCAGCGTCCGCACGGTCTTCACCCCTCGAGAAGTCAGCGTTCGTTTGCCGTTCCAGGCCGGAGGCGCGTCATCCGGACGCCCTGCGCCTTGAGCTAGTCATAGGCGGGTACCGGCGCCTTGTGACTGAACGGGGGGGTAGGCCGTGACTGGACCTACGGATATAGGTCCCGAACGGTCTCCCAGAGCCCCGGGCCCAGTGCCCAACCGTTCCCGATCGACGCGAGGGCGTTGCCTCGCGGTCCCGGATCGTCGAGAATCGTCCCGAAGCGGCACGATCGGGTGCCGCGGCCCCTGCGGTGCGCAGAACGGACAATCTGACCGGCACCGGTTCGAGCCGGTGCCGCTGAGAGAGGGGGAAACAGGAATGCACGCTCATCCGCTTCGCCGAGGAATCCGGGAGGCGACCCGAGCCGCCCTGGTCATCGGGCTGCTCGCAGTCGGCACGGGCGGTGCCGCCGCCATCGCGTCGGCCAAGACGAAGCCGAAGCACATGCCAGTCGTCAAGCCGAAGATCCTCACCAAGCCGAAGGTGAGCGCCACGCTCGCCAAGGCGTTGCCCGGGACGTGGACCGGGAGCTACACCGGTGCGGTCTCCGGGACATTCACCATCAGCTGGACGCTGACCGGGACGGTCCTGAACGGATCGATAACGCTCTCGGAGCCGAGCGGGAAGTACGGCATCGACGGCAAGATCGCCGGCAACGCCATCTCCTTCGGAGCCGTCGGCGCCGGGGCCTCCTACAAGGGGACGGTCTCGGGCTCGTCGATGTCGGGCACGTGGACGAGCCCGATCGGCGGCGGCAAGTGGAGTGCCACGAAGGGATAGATCGCTCTCGGAGTCAGGGACGCCCGCTGCCCCGCGTCGGCGGCGGGCGCCTTCACACGCTCGGACAGAGCACCGGGCCGGAGGCAAGCGCTGCGAGCCCTGACTTCGTCACCGATCCGGCCGTTACCCCGCTCAACGTGGAGCTCATAGCACCCGCCGAGCCGTCCGAGGCCGCCTGTTCCACGGGGGCATCCGCCGGGGTGCTCCGTGCCCCGACGTGGTCGAACCGCGTTACCGTGTCGCGCATGGATCGCGTGCTGATCGAGTTCCCGGCCGACGAGCCCGAGCGGGCGCGCCGCTTCTGGGAGGGGCTCCTCGAGACCTCGCTCGAGCCGCGCGTTCCCGGCGAGGGCCGCGGCTGGCAGGGGCAGCACGCCGGCATCGCTGTCGGGGTGCACGAGCGCGGCTCGGGCCCCGGCGACCGCTTCTCGCTTCCCTACATCCCGGTCGCCGACCTCGGTGCCGCCGTCCGGCGGGTGGAGAGCCTCGGCGGCGAGATCGTGCATCCGGGCGAGCGCTGGGTGATCTGCCGGGACTCCGAGGGGACGCCGTTCGCACTCGCCGGGCCGCCGGAGGGCTCAACGGAGTCGTTTAAGGCCCTCGTCCCTCAAGTCAGGGATGCCCGTAGCCGATAGCTGTATCGGCGTCGACCGTTCACACGGCTCGGACGGCGCCGATTTTCCCGGGTAGCCCGCGGGCGTAGGGTCGCGCAAGCGGCCCTACGCCCGCTTGCTTGCCAGAGGTCGCCGCAGGGGCGCGCGCCTCGTGAGTGTCGAAGACGTCAGCCGGACTTCGCCGTGGCGAGCTTTGGCGCGCCCTTCAGACCCTGCGTGGCCGTATGCACGACTCCCTTGGCGTCCCTGAGCGCGAAGACGACCTCCGTCTTCGTCGACCCGCCCGTCACGAGGTACAGGGTGCCGGTCTCCGTCGCCGCGTTGACGTTGGCCGCCTGCTTGACGTAGAGGCCCAGGGCACTCACCGCCTTCACGAGCTTGGTCGCATCCGGGAACGAGCCGCCGCTTTCCGCGGCGACGGCCGCCTGGGCGGCCGCGCGGAGGGCCGCCGTCGCCTGGCCCGCCTGCTGCAGCCTGGAGATGCCGTTCTTCACGCCGGCGCGGAAGTAGACGATTATCTGCGTCTGGGAGCCGGACGTCTCGGCGATGCAGAGGTCCGGATCCCGCGAAAGGGCGTGTGAGAGCGTCGCGGTGCTCTTCGCGTTCGCCGCCGGCCAGGTGATCAGCGTGGCGGCGTACCACGAGAGCGTCGGCGCCGGCTCGGCGGTCGCGGTGACGAGCTTGCGATAGTCGGTCGTACAGGCGACCTGGCCGGCCGCGCCGGCCGTGCCGGCCGTGCTCGATGCCGACCGGCCGACGGTGACCTGATCGCCCGCGACGCTGACCGTCACCCCCGTGGTCTTGTCCGAGGCCGACGCTGCGCCGGAAGCAGACGCGGAGGTCGATGTCGACGAGCTCGGCTTCGAGCCGCCGCCGCACCCCGCAGCGCCGAGCGCGACCGCCGCAAGGGTCAACGCGCACGCAACCGAGCCTGCCCTGAGCATCACCGCCTCAACCTACCGGCGCCGGGATCGATGCGCCCCGCTCGACACCCACACTTCGGGAATTCTTACTCTTCGCGGCCGGAGCCCCGCGGGCTCGAGCGCCTTTTCACGCTCGAGCAGGCCTGAAGTGGGGGATGACGTCGCGACCGATCAGGGCGATCGCCTCTTCCGGATCGGGGCCGAGCGGGCCGCCGAGATTGACCTGGGTGATTCCGGCCGCAGCGAGGTCCTCGATCCTCGCGATCACGTCGGCGGGGGTGCCGACGATCGCCAGCCGCAGCATCTCGTCGGTGACCGCGGCTGACGCACCCGCGAGATCGCCGGCGGCGACGAGCTTCTTGAGCGGCGCGAAATCGGTGGGCGTGAGGCCGATCGTGGCGAGGGCCGGCTCCTCGAGGTGCGGGCCGAAGTAGGCGACCATCGGGCGGAGCGCCTCGGCCGCGGCCTGCGGGCTCTCGGAGATCGAGATCCAGGCGCAGCCGGCGATGTCGACCTCGGCCGGCTGCCGCCCTGCGCGATGGACGCCGGCGAGGATGTGCCCGGCCATGTAGCCGGCCGACTCGGGCGGGGTGATCATCGGCAGGCTGCCGTCGCCGATCTCGCCGCTCAGCTCGAGGTAGTCGGGCGCGTACGCCGCGACGTAGATCGGCGGATCGGGGCGCAGCGGCTCGAAGCGGAGATAGCACTCCTCGCTCCAGGAGAACGGCCCGTTCGGCGCCGCTGGCGGTCTCGCCTCGGAGCAGGCGCCGGATCAGCTCGACGGCGCTTCGGGTTCGCTCGATCCGGTCGCTTGCGTCGTGGCCCGTCCAGCCGACCATCTCGTCGGTGTGGAGGCCGATGCCGAGGGCCGCCCGGCCGTTCGAGAGCAGGTCGAGCGTGGCCAGGTAGGCGGCGATCTCGGCAGGGTCGGTGGTGTACGGGTTCGTGCCGATGCTCGCGATCGTGATCCGCTCGGTGCGCGCGGCGGTCGCGGCCGTCAGCGCCCAGGTCTGGAACATGAACGGGTCGTGCGGGAACCAGACCTGGTCGAAGCCGGCCTGCTCGGCGAGGACGGCCAGCTCCACGAGCCGGCGGGGCTCGCCGAGCCACTGGATCAGCCGCAGGCCGAACCTCATCGCTCGAGCTCGGCGGTCAGCTCGGCGAGCGTGCAGAGGCTGCCGAAGCGATGGGCGATCGTCGTCGCGACCACGGCCTTCGCCTGCTCGGCCGGGATCGTCCCGAAGCCGTAGGTCAGGGAGGTCTCCCATCTCGACTCCGTCGGTGACGTAGATCGGGTCGTAGCCGAGCTGGAAGGCGTCGCGCACGGTGGTGTCGCAGCAGACGTGGGCGGAGATGCCGCAGACGACGAGCTGCTCGATGCCGCGGCTTCGAAGCAGGAGATCGAGGTCGGTGCCGAGGAAGGCGCTGAAGCGGCGCTTGAGCACGTAGAGGTCGTCCTCGCCGGGCTCCAGCTCGGCGACGACCTCGACGCCCGGCGTGCCCTCGCGGAGCACGACTCCGTCTCGCACCGGCGCAAAGCGCTCGAGACGGCCGAGGTCGGTGCCGTCCCTGCGGAGCGCCTGCGTGGCGAAGATCACCGGGACGGCCACCTTCCTGGCGGCCTGCAGCACGGGAGCGAGCCTCAGCGCCAGGTCGGCTGCGCCCGGCACCGCCATCGCGCCGTGGACGAAGTCGTGCTCCATGTCGATCGACGAGAAGCGCCGAGCCGGGCCGGCGAAGGTTCATGCGATCCAGTCCTCGAGTCGCAGCGACCCGTCGCCGGGCGGCACGCGCCGCCCGAAGTCGGTCCACTCGCCGAAGGGGATCGTGGCGTCGAGGATCGCACGCGAGTCGTGGACGCCGTGAGGATCGCGCGGGAACGTCGGCGCGTCCGCGATCACCCGCACTGCGCGCTCCGGGTTCGTGCGGGTCGTGACGGCCCACCAGACGTCGTCCATGTCGTGGACGTCGACGTCGTGATCGACGACGATGCAGTACTTGAGCCAGGTGTAGGCGCCGAGCGCGGCCAGGCCGACATTCTTGGCTTCGCCCGGATAACGCTGCCTGATCGCGATCGTGCAGCCGAGGATCGTGGGGCCGAGACGCACATCGACGAGCTCGGCGCCGCTGCGCTCGACCGCGTCCGCGATCTCGGACTCCCGGCTGAGCCGAGCAGGTTCACGTCCTCGCGGGAGCCGGCGACCATCGTCTGCCAGATCGGCTCGGCACGGTGGGTGATCGCGGTCACCCGGAAGCGGTGGTTCTTCATCTCGGGCACGTAGAACTGGAGAAAGTCGCCGAACGGCCCTTCGGGCTCCCGCACCCCGGCCGGGATGTAGCCCTCGATCACGACCTCGGCGTCTGCCGGAACGTCGAGATCGACGGTGATGCCCCGCACCAGGCGCAGCGGCTCGTTGCGCAGCCCGCCCGGCGAGCGCCAGCTCGTCCTCGCCGGGCGGCAGGCTCGTCGCGGCGGCGATCGCGTCGGCCGGGTGAACGCCGATCGCGACCGCGGCGGGAAGATCCGCGCCCGCGGCCTCCGCCTTCGCCTGGATCACGCCGAGCTGCTGCGGCGGCATCATCCGGATCCCGGTCTCGCGCGCGTCCACGAGCATCATCCGGTTCACCGAGACGTTGCGCCGGCCGGTCTCCGGGTCCTCGGCGATCACGAGGCCGGCGGTCACATACGGGCCCGCATCGAGCTCGGAGTGCGTCACGAGCGGGAGCCGGCGCAGATCGGCCTCCTCGCCGCGCTCGACGACCTCCTGGACCGGCGCCTCGTCCACGCTCACCGGCTCGAGGCGATTCGCGAGCGCCTCGCCGAAGCCGGCGGCGCGCCTGGCCGGGCTCGCAGGCCAGCGCAAGAGCCAGCATCTCGCGGGTTCCGAGCAGGTTGTAGACGAGCGACGCCGTCGAGCCGCGAACGCTCGTGAAGAGCCCGGCGAGGCCGCGCAGCTCGAGGCCGCGCATGAGCGCTCGCCGCCTCGGTCGCCGGGTCGACCGCTCGCTCGATCCGGGCCAGCAGGCCCTTGTCGTCGAGTTGCGCGAGGAACGACCGCAGGTCAGCCGGCATCGCCGAAGCATCGCAGAAGCGATTTGTCGATCGACGCGTGTCCGGGCTAGGATCACGACGTGATGCGCCGGCCGCCACTCCTCGTGTCGAGAAGGATCGCCGTTGCTGCGCTCCTGGCGATCGTGACCGGGATCGCCGCGACGGCAGGCCCGGCGGGCGCGGCGAGCAAGCCGCCGACGACCTGCGGTGGCACGATCGGCCTGATCTCGCCGCTCACGGGCCCCGCGGCGGTTGTGGGCCAGGAGATCAAGAACTGGTCCCAGCTCGCCCTGACCAACTGGAACAAGCAGTACCACACGCAGTTCACGCTCTTCGAAGGCGACGACCAGCTGAGCCCGGCAGAGGCCTCGACCGTCGCACAGCAGTTCGCCTCGAACCAGTCGATCGTCGCCACCATCGGCCCTGCCGCGAGCCAGAGCGTCGTCGCAGCCGGCCCGATCCTCAACCGGGCCCATCTCGCGATGGTGTCTCCCTCGGCCACGCAGACGAGCTTGACCACGAGCGGCACGCTGCCGGACTTCTTCCGAGTCGTCGCCCGAGACGATGCGCAGGGCCCGACGGCGGCCGCCTTCATCGCGCACAAGCTGCATGCCAGGAGCGTGATGGTGGTCGACGACCAGTCGAGCTTCAGCACCGGGCTCGCAGACAGCGCAAGCGCGGCGCTGAAGGCCGACGGGGTCTCGGTCGACCGGGAGTCGATCGCGCAGAAGGCGACCGACTACTCGAGCCTCGTGGCCAAGGCCGGCTCCTCGAGTCTCGTCTTCCTGACCTGGCAGCTGCCGGCCGACATCAAGCTCTTCGTGCAGCAGCTCCAGGCGCAAGGCTCGAAGGTGCCGACGTTCGCGACGACCTTCGACGGGGGGACGAACTACGTCTCGAGCTTCTCGATCAACGCCCACACCTATGCGCCGGACGCCAAGCTCGTCAAGCAGTACGAGGCGCAGTACGGAGCCAACTACACCGGCCAGTTCGGCCCGCCCTCGTACGTCGCAGCGCAGGTGATCATGATCGCGATCGACTCGCTCTGCAAGGCGCACAAGACGATCTCGCGGCAGAGCGTTCTCGCCGCGATCCGCCACGTGAAGATCGCGCACTCGATCCTGGGACGGCCGATCGCGTTCGACAAGCGCGGGGATCTCGTGAACGGGCAGTTCTACATCTACCGCCTCGTCGGCAAGTCGTACTCGATCGTCAAGTAGCCGGAGAGCCGCGAACCTGATCCGGCTGGGTCAGAGATCCCCCGTTCGCGTCATGGCCCCGGTGAAATATCTCGGTATGGTGTACCGCAGGGCGGCCACCGTGGCTTTCGAGTCTCGGACCAGGGAACGCGTGGTTGGAGCGTCAGTCGTGGTTGGGGAGCCGAGGTGTCCACGGCGCCGGTTAGCGGTGGCACGACGCACGTAACAAACAGGGGGGTTTTACAGATGAGGTTTGGCATCGCCGCGCTCTTCGTCATGGGCGCGTTTGTCGGCGCGCAGGCCGCGACGGCGTCGTCGGTCGTCTCGACCAGCGACGTCACGCACGTCTCGCTCGGCATCAACGACAAGGGACAGGCGCTCGTCACCTATACGCAGGGCGCCGACCAGCACCAGACGCTTGCCTACGGCGCCGAGAACGCAGACCCGCCGACCGAGGGCGGCAAGCAGGTCGACTTCACCTACGACTACTCGGGCGGCTACACGCTCTTCAAGGACGCGATTGCGAAGGCAGTCGACCAGCTCCGAGCCGATCAGGCGCTCTTCAAGCAAGCGAAGGACGCCGCCGCGAAGCAGGGCGTGAAGTTCTCACCGGACGTCCTCAAGTACAGCGCTGCGATCAGGAAGGACAACGAGGCGATCCAGGGCCTGCACGCGCAGGCCGACGCCTTCGGCAAGACGTTCAGCTGCAAGCCGTACACGGGCCCGCAGCTCGCCTTCCAGGTTGCGGCGTGCGACGCTCCCGACGGGAGCTACTGGGCACTCCAGCAATGGCACCGCCAGCTACCCGACTACGGAGCCGCCCCGACGGGCAACCAGGCGGCCGACGAGCTTCACCTCTCGCACTGGACGGGAAGCCTGCCGATCCTGACCGTCGAGACCGACTGGTCGTACCACAAGTGGGAGCACCTCTTCGGCACCTACATCTACGACGGCAGCCCGGTCTTCGGGTTCAAGTCGACCTCGGGCGGCAAGCCGCTCGACACGTTCGGCCGGAACGTCTACCTCGACTCCTTCGGCAGCGATTACGCCGGCGGCGCGGGGACCTGGATGCGCGTCAACAGCTGGCTGACGCACAAGAGCACGGGCGCCTGGTGCTACGGCATCAGCCCGCACGGCAGCGCCGGCCTCACGGGTGCCGGCTCGCAGTACCGGCTCACGATCATGGGGCCGGGCGTCGCGCCCGACGTCAGCGTGACCGTGCCCTCGCCCGGGGCGTACAACGCCGAGCTCGACGCGACCCAGAACGCGAAGATCGCGGCATTGCACGACAACCTCTGTAAGCCGAACTGACCTGCGGCTCCACGGCTGCTCGGCTCGGTTGGAGACAACGAGCCGGGCAGTCGCCACTCGGCATTGCAACGCACGGTGCAGCGCCGACTCCGGTTCGCTCCGTGACTCAGGACGAGTTTCTGAGGCGAGTCCGGGCTCGGGATGCGACCTCGCCGCTGTCTCCGTCAGTGCGGTGAGGAGTTTGCGTTCTCTCGAGCCCGAGACCTCGTCAGCCTCAGGCGGTAGGACGCCGCTTCGCCTTCCGTTCTGACCTGGACCACCGGTCGGCTTCCACCGGACCTTCGGGTGGGGTTGAGAGGACACGACTCTGAAACGGTGAGAGCAGTGGACGGCGCTGGGGGGTAGCCGCGTCGAGGCCTGCCTGCATGACCGGGACAGGGCGTCGACCCGGACGCCGAAGCAGGCAAGCCATGCTTCTCGTCACCGACCCAGCCAACGACCCTGTTCTCGAGCAGCTGAGCCTCGTGGCTCGGACCGCGTACGTGAACGCGATCGGCCATTGCGTGCGGTACCGGACCGATCTGATGACGCCGCACGAGCTGCAGCGCCTCGGAGGGTTCGAGATCGTCGATGAGTGGGAGGGCGTCAAGCTGGCCCAGAAGCTCCCGTGGGCCCACGTCCGGATTCTCGGCCGCCCTCAGATCTGGGACTTCGACACGACCTAGAGGGGGCCCGCGAGCTCCGGGTTGCGGCGGGGCTCGCCCTGAGCTACAGCGGGTGTGCCGAGAAGAACGCCCACATCTCCGCGTCCGCATCGATCGCCGTGGATTGCGGGCCAAAGACGCGCTCGAGCAGCCGCGGAACCTGAGGGCCGCCAGGCCACTCGTGCCCCTCGCCGTTCAGCGAGTAGAGCTCGACCGTGGCGCCCTGCTTGCAGCTGCCGTAGGTCGTGAGCGCCAGCTTCCCCTTCACCGGCTGGGTCGTGACGGGCTTGGCGGTGCAGCCGTCCTGAACGGCCCAGGCGCTCGCAGCCTGCGGCACCGAAGAGGTCCAGTACGGCTGACCGTGACCGTTGTAGGGATCCACCGGATCGGACGTCCCGTGGAAGCTCAGCTCCGGCACGGCTCGCGCAAGGCACGGATTGGGGTGCCGCAGGCCGCTCACCGGCGCTGCGGCGGCGAAGACCGTCGACTCGTCGCAGGCAAGCTGGCTCGCAATGCGGGCACCGCCGGAGAAGCCGGTTGCGTAGACGCGGGCGGTGTCGATGCAGTAGCGCTGCTCGAGCGTCCCGACGAGGGCCGTGAGGAACGCGATGTCGTCGGCCGCACCGGCGGGCACCGGCTTGCCTCCGAAGAGCGGCACGCCCGGCACGTTCCAGTCGTAGCCCGTGCCGTCTGGGATCAGGCCCTGCGGGTAGGCGACGACGAACCCCTTCTGGTCGGAGGTTGCGTCCATCCCGCTGAGCTCCTCCTGCTCGACCGCGGTCGCGCCGCTGCCGTGCATGTTCAAGACGAGCGCGAGGCGCTTCGACCCCGTGTAGCCGCGCGGCACGTGCACGATCGCCGTTCGCGCCTTCCCGCGCACGGTCGCCGAGAGCGTGCCCGATCCGGTGGTCGACGCGTGGCCACAGCCGCTCGCCGGCGCCGCCGAACGGGCTGCGGCGGAAACATCGACCGAGACGAGCGCCGCCGCGAAGAGAAGGCCCGCGCCGGCAAGGCCCGCAGCGAAGCCGGAGCTCATTCGACCGCCCGGGTGTGTCCCGCGGTTCCCGAAGGTGATCCTGCCACGGGTACAAGACGCTTGCCTGACCTTGGCGCTTCGTTCGCGCGAGCCTAATGGTTGAGATCGGCGGAACGCAGCGCTAGCCTTTCCGGTCGACGACGCAGAGGCCCCCGGGGGGACGGCCGAGGACGGGCGAAGGACCAGGTGACGGAATCCGTCCCTGGCTACGCCACCCGAGACGCGGTTCCTGCGACGAGCCGCTGCGGCTCAGTCGAACACACGGAAAGGGACCGAGCGCGTGATTGGGTCGACGCTGGCAGGCGGACGAATCGCATCGGCACGGGTCGCCGTGCGCCGGCTCGAGGCGCGACCGACGCTCGTTCTCGTCGCCCTCGTGGCCATGCTCGGGATCGCGTCGTTCGCCTGGATCTACGCCGGGCATCTCACCTACTACGGCGGCAAGCCCATCCGGTCCGACGGCATCGCGTACTACCTCTACCTGCCCGCCGTGTTCCTCGACCACGACCTGACCATGCGTACCACGGTCGCGCGGGATTTCGGCGGCAACTACGTGAACGCGGGAGATGTCCGGCAGGTCGGTCCTCACACCTACGACCTCGACGAGGTCGGGATCGGCGAGGCTGTGCTCCTCACCCCGTTTTTCGCCATCGGCCAAGGGATCGCAGTCGCCACTGGGACGCCGCAGACAGGGTTCACGTGGCCCTATCAGGCCGCCGCCGCGGCCGCCGGGCTCACCTACGTGCTCCTCGGGCTGGCGCTCACCGTCTCGATCCTCTTGCGCTGGTTCCGGAGAAGCACCGTGATCGTCTCGCTCGTCGCGATCACCTTCGGCACCGATCTCTTCCACTACGCCACCTACGACGCTCTCTTCAGCCACGCCTTCTCGTTCTTCCTCATCGCCGCCGCGTTGAGGCTGTCCCTCTCGGTCTGGCAGAGGCCGCGGGTGGCGAGCACGGTCGCGCTCGCCGCGGGGATCGGGCTCATCGGGATCGTGCGCCCCACGAATCTCGTCGCCGTCGCTCTCTGCGCCCTCGTCGGCATCGAGCACCCTCGCGACCTCAGAGCTCGGCTGCGGACGCTCGCGCGGCGGTTCGACCTGGTCGCGATCGGGCTCGGTGTCTTCGTCACCGTGTCGCTGCCCCAGCTCGCCTACTGGCACCACATCACCGGGAAGCTCGTGTACTACGCCTACCCGCCTTCGCAGCATCTCGACCTGCTGCACCCGCACGTGCTCCAGGTGCTCTTCAGCGTCCGCAAGGGGCTCTTCTTCTGGACGCCCGTTCTGGTGTGCGCCGTCGCCGGCCTGGGGCGGCTGCGGAGAGCGGTGCCGCCGCTTTTCGTCCCGGCGGTCGTGTACCTCCTTGCCCAGCTCTGGGTGGTCTCGAGCTGGAGCGTCTGGTCATACGGCGGCTCGTTCGGTATGCGGCCGTTCGTCGAGGCGATGCCGGTCTTCGCCCTTGGGCTCGCCGCGCTGATCGAGGCCGCCAGAGGGCGGGTCGCTCGGAGGATCCTCTACGGGGCGATAGGCCTTACGACTGCTCTAGGAGTGCACGCGATGGTTGCCTACTGGCTGAAGACCGTGCCGTACGACAACACGACCCTGCACGAGTACCTCGCCTCGTTCTACAGCTTGCGAATCGCGTCGCCGTAGCGCACGACGCCCGGCTCGATCACCGTCGCGTTCAGGCCGCGCAGTCGCAGGGACCGCCCTTCCGGCGAGTTCACGAACCGAAGGGCCGATGAGCCGAAGCGGCTGCTGAACTTGGCGCAGCCCGTGTGCGGCTCGGCTCTCACCGAGAGCACCGCGGTCCCGAGCGCGAGGTGCGTTCCGGCAGGCAGGTTCTCGACGCTGAGATCGAGATCGACGTACAGCTGGTCGCCTGCAAGCGCCCACCGCTCCGGGTCGCCTGCGATCAACGCGATTGCACGGGCGCTCATCACCGTCACCTGCGCGGAGCGGTCGCCTTCGGCAGCGTGAGCGCCGAGCTGCCACCGGTCGCCCACGAGGCCGAGCTCCAGGTCGAGAACGCCCTCCTCGAGAACCTCGCGGGCGCCTTCGGCCGGCCGACGGACGATCAGCTCGACCGGCCCGGCCGCGGCGGGAGCCTCTCGGATCTCGGCCAGCCCGCGCTCCAGGATCTCGGCGTCGACCGGCACGGGCCGAAGCCTAGACGGAGACGGAAAGACGTTCCAGGGGAGCCGAAATTCGCCTGCAAAACCCGACTTCGAGCCTCCCAGGACGGGGGGGCCGGTCAGGACCGGGGGATAGGTGCTGTTGCCTCACTCGGAGGGGAAAATCAGTCTGCCGGACGGAATCGGCGCTGGTTGGGGTGTCGTAAACGCATCGCTTCGAGAGGACGGGAGCATGATGGTTCTGGTCAACGATCCGGCAAACGATGAAATCCTCGAGCAGCTGAGGCCCGAGGCCCGCTACGCCTGGCTCAACGCGGTCGGACACTGCGTCCGCTACCGCACCGACCTGATCACGCCGCACGAGCTGCAGCGCGTCGATCCGGGCTCGATCGAGGAGTGGGAGGGAGCGAACCTCGCTCAGCGCCTCCCGTTCGGTCACGTGCGCATGCTCGGCCGGCCCGAGCTCTGGGACTTCGAGGTCGGACACTAGTAGGCGTCAGCCGCCGGGCCGGCCGTGACCGTGGCCTTGGCCGTGCCCGGGGCCCTGGCCGTGCCCGGGGCCCTGGCCCGCATCGTGGCCCGGTGGATCCTGACCGGCTGGACCGGCTCCCTTGTCGGCTCCGAATGAGACGACGCGGCTCGGGGAGCCGGCGCCTGCGCACGACCGGGCGTAACCGAGCGCACTCTGCGCCTGCCGGCTCGACGGCTCGAGGCGCGCCGCCTGCTGCAGGTACGGGAGCGCCTCGGCGCACCTGCCGAGCCGCACGAGCGTCTGGCCGAGATTGAAGTTCGCGTAGGCGGTCACCGGGTTGGACGGATCGGTGAGGCCCGTCACGGCCTTCTGGAGCAGCGGCAGGGCGGCGGAGTACTTGCCGGCGAGCATCAGCCTGTACCCGCGCGTGTTCAGGTCGCTGGCGTCGGACCCTGCCGGCGTCGTCGTGGTCGTGGTCGGCAGCTTTGCCGGCGAGGTCGTCGAAGGTGCGACCGCCTTCGTGACGATCCTCGTCGAGCTCGTGCCGGCGAGCCGGTTGGACCCGCCGCCGGTCTCGAGGAGCGCGCCGACGGCACCCGCGAGGGCCAGCAGGCCGAGAGCCGCCGCTCCGGCGACCAGCCGGGCTCGCCGCCGTCGTGGTGGCGCAACAACCCGTGTGGGAGCCTCGTCGCGGGGGGCCGCTGCCAGGACGCGGGTCGGCCGCTCGTCGAGCCGGCTACAGGCCGAGCCGAGTGCGGCGACAAACGCCGTGCAGCTCTCGAACCGGTCGGAGGGATCCTTCGCGAGCGCTCTTGCAAGCACGTCGTCGACCGCCGCCGGCAGCGAGTCGCGCCGCTCCGAGGCGGCAGGGACGGGCTCGTAGGCGTGCGCCGCCGCCTCCGACGGTGCCGAGTCGCGCTCGAACGGCCGCGAGCCGGTCAGGAGCTCGTAGGCGACGACGGCGAGCGCGTACTCGTCGGTCGCGGCGGTCGCAGGACGCCCCTGAGCCTGCTCGGGCGCCAGGTAGCCGGCCGTGCCCAGGATCGAGCCGGTCAGGGTCAGCGAGTCGAGCCCGGCGGCGGTGGCGATCCCGAAGTCCGCGACGTGGACCCGGCCGCGGTTGTCGAGCAGCAGGTTCCCCGGCTTGACGTCGCGATGCACGACGCCATGCGCGTGAGCGGCGTCGAGCGACCGAGCCGCCTGCCCGAGCCACGTGAGCGCTTGCCCGGGCTCCTGGGCGCCGCGGCGCAGGACATGCTGCAGCGTGCCGCCGGCGAGGTACTCCATGACGATGAACGGCCGGCCCTGCCATTCGCCGACGTCGAAGATCGTGACCGTGTTCGGCTCGCCCGAAAGCCGCGCCGCAGCCAGTGCCTCGCGGCGAAACCGCCCGCGCAGCTCGGTGTCGGCGACGAACCGGGCCGGGAGCACCTTGATCGCCACCGGCCGGTCGAGAACGCCGTCGACCGCCCGGAACACCTCGCTCATCCCGCCCGAGGCGACGCGAGCCGGATCGCGGTAACGAGGTGGGAACAGATCAGAGTCGATCGACATCTACGCGGCTACAGGTCGAAGCCTTCCCGGAAGCGCCGCAGCACAACCCATTGCTGCGGCTGGCAACGCGCTGCCCGGCCATTGTCCCTCGCACGAGTGAGCCAGAGCCGAAAAACGGGCGATCCCGCACACTCTTCTCGCCGAACCCGCACAGTTTCTTCACATCGAAGGTGTTTGCTCGTGGAGGTTGAAGGGGACGCGTGTCGGAGGCCTTGTTGCTCCCGGTGCGAGTCTCCCTCGACCGGGGGTTCACGTCGGTAGGTGGGCCCGACGATGAACCAGAGGCTGGATCTGCAAGCGATCTCAGCGAAGCCTGATAGGGGAGGCTTCGAGGTGAGGAGGGTTTTGATGCGGAAACCGTTGAGCTTGAGCGCAGGAATTGTTCTACTCGCCGCAGGGTTTGCTGCAGCGAGCATCGCCACGGGCGGCAGCCTCGCTGCCGTCTCACATGTCTGGACGACGATGACCGGCACCAATCGCACGGCCACGATCACGACCACCGGCCCATCCGGCAGGCACGGTCGCGGCATCGAGATCTGCCAGCGCTTCAGACGAGGCCATCGCTACGGCACGAGGACGATCGTCGTGGACTTCCGCAGCCTGCATCACTGGCTCGGTCGCGGATCGAAGCTCGGCCCGTGCGTCGTCGTGAAGCGTCACCATCGGCGTCATGGTCACGGCTCGGCCGTCGGGCACGGTAAGACCGGCTCGACGACCACGACGACGACCACGGTCGCCACGACCACCACGTCGGGATTTGTAGGCAAGGGCACGACCGGCGCGAAGGGCGACGACCAGGGTGACGACGACGGTCCGAGTGGCCACAACGGCAACTGGAACTCGTTCGTGCCCAGCTTCGGAAAGAGCGGCAGCTCCGGAAACAGCGGTAGCTCCGGCCGCGGGCACCACCGCCACTAGCACCTCTCGCGCTCGGCGGGCGTGACCCTCGAGGTCGCGCCCGCCGTCCGCCTTTCTCTTCCCCCCGGCCGCCGACGACGATCACAAGCCGTCCGATCGGATGCACTAGCGTCAGGGCGTGAGGGCTGGATGACGAGCTTCGGGCTGCGGGGGCGCGAATCGACGATCTTCGCCGGCGCCCTCGTCGTCGGCACCTTCCTCGTCTCCTTCGGTGTCCTCCACTACGGCGTCTTCACGAAGGACGTCCTCCTCGACACGCCGCTCTACGAGCGCTACGGAGACGCGATCGTCCACCGGGGCCTCGTCCCGTACCGCGACTTCGCGGTCGAGTACCCGCCCGGTGCGCTCGCCGCCTTCATCGCCCCGGCGCTCATCGCCGGCCACCGGCACTTCACCCTCTACCAGAAGCTCTTCGAGGGGCTCATGCTCGCCTGCGGCGCGATCGGGGCCGCGCTCGTCGCGTTCGTCCTGACGAGGCAGCACGCGAGCTCGGCGCGGATCGTGGCCGGGACGCTGCTCGCCGGGCTTGCTCCGCTCGCTCTCGGGCCCGTGGTGCTCTCGCGCTTCGACCTGTGGCCCGCCGTCCTCACGATCGGGGCGCTCTCGGCTCTCGTCACGGACAGGTCGAGGCTCGGCTTCGGGCTCCTCGGCGCCGCAGTCGTCGCGAAGGTGTACCCGATCGTCCTCGTGCCGCTGGCCGCGATCTACGTGTGGAGAACCAAGGACCGCCGGGAAGCGCTCGCCTGCCTCGGTGTCAGCGTCGGCGTGATCGCCGTGTTCGTCGTCCCGTTCCTCGTGATCGCGCCCCATGGGGTCTGGTCGAGCGTCTCCGGCCAGCTCGGCCGGCCGCTCCAGATCGAAAGCCTCGGCGCCTCGATCCTCCTCGCCGCCCACCAGCTCTCCGGGATCGGCCTGAACGAGGTCACCTCGCACGGCTCCGACAACCTCGGCGGCTCGACCGCGGCGGCGTTCTCGACCGTGCAGTCGGCTCTCTCGCTCGCGACGATCCTCGCGCTATGGATCGCCTTCGCGCGCGGTGCGGCCGACCGCGACCGCCTGCTGCGCTACGCGGCGGCTCTCGTCTGCGCGTTCATCACGCTCAACAAGGTGCTCTCGCCGCAGTACCTGATGTGGCTGATCGCGCTCGTGCCGCTCGTTCGGGGCCGGCGAGGCATCGCAGCCGGGGTGCTGTTCGTCTTCGCCATGGTCCTGACGCAGCTCTGGTTCCCGACCCACTACATCAGCCTCGTCTACTCCCTCGACGCGCGGGCCTCGTGGTACGTGCTTGCCCGCGACATCACGCTGGTCGCGCTGCTCCTCACGCTCGTGTGGCCGGACGGCCGCGGCCGGCGGTTCGGGATACCCCTCGTCGCCGTGCTCGTGATCGGCGCCGCCTCGGTGGCCGCCGTCGCGGCGGAGACCTCGCGCGCCACGCAGGGGCCGGTGCACCGCGGGCTCCTGGTCCAGTCGGGGCTCCCCAGCCGCTGCGGCGTCCCGCACGTGGTTCCGCGCGTGTCGCCGGGCACGGTCGCCTACGAGGTGGCGCGCTTCCCGACCCCGGACGGAGGCTCGCCGTGCGTCACGATCGAGCTGACCGCCCCGCCGCACGTCGAGCTCTTCAGCGCCGCCTACCGGCGCACGTTCTCCCCGCGAGCGATCCGGGCCGGATACGTCGGGGACACGGGGAAGTGCACCAACATCCCGGGCTTCTCGTCCGCCCAGACCGCCTACTCGGTCACGGCTCCGCGCCGGAGCTACCTGGCGGTCGAGGTCGAGAACTGCGGCTCAGGCTCGTCGGTGCCGCCCTACAGCGTCGACGTCCGCGGAGGAGGCACGACCGTCCCGGCCGTCTTCAAGGCGGCCACCGCCGACCAGAGCGGGAACGTCGTCAAGTTCTCGTGGTCGACCTCGACGACGGTGCCGGGGACGACGTTCGCGGTCTACCTGCAGGAAGGCCCCGCAAGCGTCGTCCCGATCGAGGCGCCGGTGCGAGCGCGTGGCACCGGCCGGTACGCGGCAATGGCCCGTCATGCGCCGCTGAGCCGAGCCAGTCGCTACTGGATCCTCGCGCGGAGCCCCGACGGCGCCTGGGAGTGGCACGGGCCCATCAGCACGACGTAAGAGCTCCAACCGAGGGACGATCTCGAGCCCTCGTGGGGTCTGACACCGTTGTTGGGCCCTGGCTGGTGGCGACATGTCGTGGGGTCTGACACCGCCGTTGGGCCCTGGCTGGTGGCGACATGTCGTGGGGTCTGACACCGCCGTTGGGCCCTGGCTGGTGGCGACATGTCGAGGGGTCTGGCACCGCCGTTGGGCCACGGCCACGTAGGTCGCCTTGGCTCGGCCCCTTACCGCGCGGCGGCGCGCCCGGCCTGTGGCTGCGTCTCGAGGACTCCGGCTATCCGGTCGAAGGCGGCCACGACCTCTGGGTCGAGCTGTGCAGCGACCCCCACGAACGCGAGCACCTCGAGCGCGTCGTAGACCCAGGTGCCGGCGAAGTCGTCGAGGGCACGCCCGCCGGTGCCGGAGGTGACGTGGAGGACGAAGAAGGCGAGGCCCACACAGGCGGTCACGAGCCACGCGCTCGCCGCCACCCGCGCCGGCGGGGAGGGGAAGAGCGCTGACATCGGTCGCATCCTGATGTATCGGCTCGAACCGAGGATCCATGAGGCCTGCGGGCCCTCGTCTACGAACGCTCGGTGCTGCTTTCGCCGCGGGTCGGAGCTTCTCAGTAACCGCCGCCCCCGCCGCCGCAGGCGACGAGGAGCAGCGGAACCGCGAGCGCGAGGATCAGGAGCAGGCTGGTTCGCATCCGGCTCATAGCCTGTCTACGGGGCGAGCAGCGGCTCCGGTTTTCGCCGGTCTCGAGGCGATGGCGACCCGCTGCATCCCTCGCACGAGGCAAGACCGAAAGCGAAGAGGGTCCAACCTGCCGGGTGGCGCCTTCACGGCCCAGGCGCCGGAGAATGAACCTACTTCACGCTGTCGCGTTCGGGCACACCGCTTCCAGGGGAGGCGCAACCCGACAGGCACGACATCTCTCTCCTGATGAAACGGCTCGGCGATCACGCCGGGCCGTTCACCTGTGGGGGATCAGCCTGGATGCTCGATGCCGACCGTGTCGCGCAGCTCGCGCATGTCACGGCGGAGCTCGTCGTCGCTGCCCGAGATGTGCTCCATGAGGTCGGCGAGACCGTCCGCGATCGCGTCGAGCTTGTCGTGAACCGCCTCGTCGCTGCGCCGCTGGGAGTTCTGGAGCAACGCGACGAGCAGGAACGTGACGATCGTCGTCGCGGTGTTGATCACGAGCTGCCAGGTGTTCAGGTCATGGAAGATGAAGTAGCTCGGCGCCCAGACCCCGACGAGGAGCACGCAGGCGAGAAAGAACGCGGCGTGGCTCGCAACCTCGGAGGCAGCTTCGGCGAAACGGTCGAAGACCGCGCTGTCAGAGCCAGTTGAACGATCGTCCTGCGCCACGAGCCCTCCCGGACTGGATGCCCGGGATGTACCCGGTCGGCGCTCGGGCGCAAACCGGTCACGCTCGAGGGTGACGCTGCTAGTCGTCGCGAGGGCCGAGCAGCACGGCGGGCCGCTCCGCCGGCACCTGGCCGGGACGGGAGAGCGAGTCGACGATCATGTCGAGCGCCCACCCTTCGAACCGCTCAAGCGGAAGCGACGAGCGCTCCAGGCGGGCGCGCGCGGCCTGCTGGCGGCGGCCGCTCTCGACCCAGTGCGCGAGCAGGCGCTCATCGAGGTTCCCTGACACCTCCGCCGTATCGGCAATCCGAGCTCTTAGCTTTACGCGTGATTTACCTTCGGCGAATCCTCGGCTGACCGGCCGGCCCGACGATCTGGTCTGACAACACACCGTTGAGCCCCCGATAGGAGACACGCCACGATGAAAAGGTTCCTCTCACTTGCGATCCTCGCCTTGTCGCTCGCAGCGGTCGTCCCGAGCTTCGCGCTCGCAGACGATCCGCTCTCCTCGATCAAGGCGGACATCGCCCAGCTGCAGTCGGACGTCCAGGTCAAGCACGACACGGTTCTCGCAGACGCCCGGACGCTCAAGGACGACGCCACGAGCCTCGTCGGCTCCGACAAGGCGAGCGCGAAGGCCACGATCAAGGCCGACGCGCAGAAGCTCAGCGGAGACTGGCAGTCGCTGCTCTCGACGTGCCTGAGCGACCGCGCCAAGCTGCAGGCCGACATCACGGCAGCCCATGCGGCCGGGATCAAGCCGTCCGAGATCCACCCGCTCGTCCGTGAGGCCAACCTGCAGATCCGCGCCTCGAATCTCGAGATGCGCAGCGGCGTCGCCTCTGCTCACGCCGCCGTGTACGCCCTCCGGCAGAGCTTCAAGGCTGCCGGCGAGACTGCCCCGCTGGTCACGACGCCGCCGTCCTCCCCGACCGGTGGCGCGCCCGTCACCGGCTAGGGCTGGCGAGGGGCCCGGCCGGGAGCTTCCGGTCGGGCCCCTCAGTCGTTAGTCGGCCGCGGCGCGGCGTTGTGCCCGCGTCTTGACGATCTTCTCGTAGAGCGGCCAGAGGGTCTCGTTGCTTCGGAACCACTCCACCTGGCGGATCAGCCCCTCCTCGAAGGTGAAGCGCGGGCTCCAGCCGAGCTCGGCCCGGATCCGCCGGCTGTCGGCGACCCAGACCGCGGTGTCCCACAGCTTGGCTTCCATGCTTCCCCAGACCGGCTCGGCTTCGATCTCGAGGAGCCGGCGGGCGATTGCGATCACGTCGCCGAGAGTCGTCTGGATCCCGCTGCCGACGTTGAAGATCCGCCCGGGCTCGACCACGGGCTCCTCTGCCGCCAGGAGAAACGCCTCGACGACGTCGTCCACGTACACGAAGTCGTGGGCGGCGTCGGGCGAGACGAGAGCGGGGAGGGCTCCCTCGAGGCCGCGGAGGATCACGTTGGGGAGCAGGCGTCCCGGCTCCTCCCACGGGCCGTAGGCCGAGTAGAGGCGGAGCGAGACGACCCGCTGGCCGGTCTGGTGGGCGTACAGCCGGCAGAGCATGGTCGCGGAGGCCTTGGCCGCTGCGTACGCGCTCACGGGGTCGATGCTCTCGTCCTCGGCCGGGGCGTGATCCTTGAACCCGTACTCCGACGACGTCCCTGCGTAGACGAACGCACCGAAGCCGACACGCGTCGCGGCCTCGAGGAGGTTTGCCGTCCCGATCACGTTCACCCTGAGGATCTCCCGCGCGTCGACCTGCCACGAGTACGCGCCGCGGGCGGCGAGATGGAAGATCCAGTCGGGGCGGATCGCCTCGAGCGCCTGCATGACCCCGCCGGCGTCCTCGAGGTTGACCTCGTGGACGACGACGTCGTCGACGATCTCGTCGAGACGCCACCCACGCGAGCCCGGGCGGTCGAGCAGATGCACGTCGTGCCCGTCACGCAGCAGCCGCCGGGCCAGGTTCCCCCCGACGAAGCCCGCTCCGCCCGTGACGATCGCACGGCTCACGAGCCGCTCCGAGCGGCCGGCCTGCGACCCGAAGCTGCGAGGTTGCCGGGCCGGAACGCAATGGGAAGGTCTCCCAGCCTCGTGCCCTCGAGCCTGGCGAGGAGCGCCTGCTTGAGCGCGGACGGGATGGGCGCGAGCTTCAGCCAGTAGCGAAGCGGATAGCGGTTCGTGACCGACTCGACGCGGACGTCGACGAGGCCGCACCGATCGAGAAGCTCGCGAATGCTTCGCCGCGAGAAGAGCTGGAGATGCGCGAGGTCGTAGATCGGCGAGCGTGAGCGGAGGAGCCGCGCGAGAGGCGCCCGGCGGTCGTGGACGACGACGAGGAGGATGCCGCCCTCGGCGAGGAGCTCGTACGTATCGGCCACGACCTGGCGTGGGTCGGACACGTGCTCGAGCGTCTGGAACGATGCCGCCAGATCGAATCTCCTGTCACCGAGTGCCTCGCGCGCGAACGGCTCCACCCGGATCAGCTCGCGAACCTCCTCCGGGGCCGCCTCGGCCGAGGCAACCGCGGGCTCCACACCCACGAGGTCCCGGATCCCGTGATCGTAGAGCGCCTTCAGGAACGTTCCGTCGCTGGCACCGATGTCGAGGACGGCCGGATCGGGGCGAAGTCGCTCGAGGAGCGGCCGAGCGAGCCTGCGGTACGTCTCGGCGGCATACGCCGACTCCTCCGCGCTGACGAACGGCGCGCCTTCGTATCCCTTCTCGAGCGCTTCCTTGTCGGGCACCGGCGAGGCGTAGAGCAGGTCGCAGACCGGGCATTCGACCATCCGGTTGTGGGCGTTCAGAGGCAGCCGGCGTGAGGAGAAGGTCGAGGCGCTCCATTCGCCGCTTTCCGGTGCCGTTCCCGCGAGGACGCGCGTCTCGTCGAGGGAGCCGCAGATCGGGCACGCACGCGCCTGCGGGACATCGCTCATGCGGCCTCCAGGGGGCGCGTGGCGAATGCGGTGTAGCCGAGGCAGTCGTCGCCGCCCCTCGAGCGGAGAGAGAGATTCGCGACCAGGGCGCCGAGCGTCACGAGCGGCACTCCCGGGATTGCGGCCGCGAGAGCCGCGGCTTTCGCGGCCGGGCCGCTCCGCTGGGGCAAGAGAAACGGCAGGAGAAGCGCGATCGCCTTGTAGGCGGCGACGGTGAGGGCGTTTCCGCGAGCGTAGACGCGCGGGTGCTCGAAGCCGGCGCCCACCAGGAGGAGCGACAGCGACGACGGCGTGAAACGCCAGTAGTCGTGTGGGATGAAGTGCCAGCGCGCCGCGAACGGGACGGTGATGATGACGGTGCCGCCGGGCCTGAGGCACCGAAACGCCTCGCTCATGAAGAGCGGAGGGTCGACGACGTGCTCGAGGGTCTCCGTCGCGAGCACGACATCCGCCTCGCCGTCCTCGACCGGCCAGCGAGGGCCCGTGAAGTAGCGCGTGTCGGGCATCTGGTAGCCGAATCGGTCGACGGCCTCCGCGATGTCGATCCCGATGTACTCGACGCCCGGAGGGAGGAGCCCGCGGTAGGGCTGCGCGCCCGCCCCGACATCGACGAGCGTTCCGCGTACCTGGCGGAGCTCGGGCGCGAGGTCTCGCCAGATCGAGCCCGCCTGGATGTCGAAGAAGCGCCGTGCGGCCGTCGCGGCGCGTTGGAGAAGACCGCCGGGGGGCGAGTGGAGCGGCGGGCGCCAAGCCTCCTCCGACCGGTCGACCAGGTTCTCGCGATGCTCGAACGGATCGCCTGCGCGGGTCAACCCGAAGCCTCGGCCGGAGGGTTGGGGGCCGCCTCGCCCGTCGGCCGGGACGGCTCGTTGACGATGTCCGCGACGACGTACGACGGGCGCCGTTTGACCTCGTCGTAGATGTGGGCGAGATACGACCCGATGATCGCCAGGCACAAGAGCTGGATGCCGCCGATGAAGAGCACGACGAGGATGATCGTCGTGGCGCCTCGGGGCACGAGGCCCGGAGCGGCGAGCCTCGTGATGATCTGGGCGAACACGGCGAGGACTGTGAGGCCGACCGTGGCGAGGGCGAGCCACGTGATGAAGTCGAGCGGGGCGTACGAGAACGAGAAGATCGCCTTCCGCGCCCAGCCGAGGTTGCGGACGAACGAGTTGGTCGTGGTGCCGTACGGGCGTTCGGGGCGCACGTAGGGCACGCCGGTCTGCTCGAAGCCGACCCAGGCCCGCAGGCCGCGCATGAACCGGTTCGACTCCGGCAACGCGTTCATGGCATCCACGACCCGGCGATCGAGCAGCGAGAAGTCGCCGGCATCGACCGGGACGCGGACATACGACATCGAGCGGAAGACCCGGTAGAAGAGCTTGTAGAGGACCTGCATCGTCCGTGTCGTCTCGCGTCTGACCCTGCTGCCGTAGACGACGTCGAAGCCCTCCTGCCACTTGGCCGCGAACTCCGCGATCAGCTCGGGCGGGTCCTGCAGGTCTCCGTCGAGGAGGACGACGGCATCACCGGTCGCGATGCGCATCCCGCTCGTGAAGGCGCTCTGCGAGCCGAAGTTCCGGGCATGTGTGACAACGGTGACGTGGGGGTCCCTGGCTGCGAGCTCTGCAAGCACCTCGCCTGCGTCGTCGGGGCTCGCGTCGTTCACGAAGATGATCTCGTAGCCCACGCCGAGCGACTCGAAGACGGCGGTGAGGCGCCTGTGCATGTCGGGCACCGCCGGCCCGTCGCGGTAGCACGCGATCACGGCGCTGATCCGCTTGCTGCCTAGAGTCCGAACCGGCGCTGTCTGGGTGGAGGTTGCTTCCAAGCCTGGCCGCATTCTGCTGGCGGCCTCGGCTGTCCGCTCGTGGCATCCCGGGTCGATCAGGTCACGCGGTCGAGGGCGCTCTCGGCGCGCGCTGCGATCCCGGCCGCATGGAGACGGTGCAACTCGTACAGCGCATCACGGCTGCCCGTCTCGCCTCGCGGGGTCCGCTCGATCCCGCAGCGCACGACACGGCAGCCGATCCCGCCGGCGGCGACGACCTCGCTTACGAGCGAGCCGACCCCGCCGTTCAGGTAGTGCGACTCGAGCGTGAGAGCGAGCGGGATGCCCGCGAGCGCGGAGAGGATGTCGTCGACCGGGGGCGGGCTCACCGTCGAGACGACCAGCACGGCAGCCTCGACTCCCCGGGCGGAGAGCAGGTCGGCCGCGAGGACGGCCTCGTAGGAGATTCCGCCCATCGCCACGAGGCACACGTCACGGCCGGGCCGCACGAGCTGGGCACGGGCGATATCGGTGCTCGCCCGAAGGCCCGGGACCGGGCGCCCTTGCTTCTCGAGTCTCAGGTAGAGGGGCCCCGGGATCGTCGCGCTCGCGCGAACGGCGGTCCGGGCCTGCTCGGCGTCGGCCGGGACGATGACCGTCAGGTCCGGTTGTGCCCGCATCAGCGCGACGTCCTCGAGCGCATAGTGGGTCAGGCCGTTCGTCCCGTAGTCGACCCCGCCGCCGACGCCGACGACGCGCACCGGCAGATGGTGCAGGACCGGGCCGTTGCGAATGAACTCGTACGGTCGCATCGAGGCGAACGTCGCGATCGAGTAGGCGAACGGCACGAAACCGGCCTCGGCGAGGCCCGTCGCAACGCCGATCATGTTCTGCTCCGCGACTCCCACGTTGAAGAACCGGCCGGGAAACCGGTCCCGGAACGGCTCCAGGGCCCCGAAGCCGAGATCGGCGGTGAGCAGGAGGATCCTCGGGTCGCGCTCGGCCTCCTCGACGAGCGCCTCGACGAACGCGCTCCTCATCCGGCACCGTCACCGAGCTCGCGAAGGGCGATCTCGTACTCCTCGTCCGACATCGGGAAGTAGTGCCACTTGATCTGGCTCTCCATGTAGGAGATCCCTTTGCCGAAGGTCGTCTGCGCGAGCAGGATGTGCGGCTGTCCGTCGCGATGCTCGAGCGCCTCGAGCGTGCCGGCGATCGCGCTCGTGTCGTGCCCGTCGAGCTCGTGGACGTCCCACCCGAACGAGCTCCAGCGCGCGGCGAGCGGATCGAGGTCGATGACGTCACGCGTGTAGCCGAACGCCTGCTGGCGATTGACGTCCACGATCGCGACGAGGTTCGAGAGCCGGTGGTGCGAGGCGAACATCGCGGCCTCCCAGACCGACCCTTCGTTGCACTCGGCGTCGCTCAGCAGCACGTACACGCTGCGTTCCGACCCTTGCAGGCGCGCGGCGAGGGCGGAGCCCGCGCCGATCGAGAGACCGTGGCCCAGCGACCCGGTCGAGAAGTCGATGCCGGCGAGGGCATGCTCGGGATGCGCGCCGAGCGGTGTCAGGTCGCCGCAGAAGGTCGAGAGCATGTCCGCGTCGAGCTTGCCGGCGTCGTGCAGCGCTGCGTACAAGGCGAGTGCCGCGTGTCCCTTCGAGAGCACGAAGCGATTGCGCTCGGGGTCGCCGTGGCTCGCCTCGCGAAGCGGGCCGGCGAAAAGGCAGGCGACGACGTCCGCGATCGAGAGGCTCGAGCCGATGTGACCGACCCCGGCGCGCTTCGACTGCTCGATCACCGTCCGCCGGATCCGAAGGGCTGCGTGGTCGGCTTCGCTGCTCAAGCCCACTGAGGCCGCTCGCCGCGTCCGGGATGAGCCGCCTTCCGAGATGGTGCCCCGCCCGTGGCCGTCATGTCGTCCCTGCGAGAAGCCCGGCCCGGTGGAGAGGAAGCGATCACTGGCAGCCGGCTATTGTGCCTTCCCCGAGGGCCGTGGCGGCTTGCTTGACCGTCACGTGTGATGCCTTCAGCACCGACAGAGCCTTCGGTGAGCTCTGCAGAGCCTGCGTGGCGGCGGTCGCAGGGTCGGCCCCGGGGAGCTGAGCGAGCTTGCAGGCGCCGAGGTTGGAGGTCGCGCCGACCCAGCCGGCCGCGTAGAGGTAGCGCAGGGCCGGACGGCCGAACGGTGCCTTCCTGTAAGCGACCTTCGCGGCCGGCGCCGACACCTTGTGCGACTGCGCGATCGTCACGACGGCCGGCAGGGCCTTCGCGGTGCTCGCAGGCAGCGCCGATCCGGCCACGTTGCCGAGCGCACTCACGAAGATGCTGATTGCGGCGGTGATGCTCGCGTACTCGACCATGGCCCGATCCTCCTGCCGAAACGCCGGCCAGTCAAGCGCCCGGAAACCCCGGGAGGCGCTGCTCGAGGTCTCAGGTGACCTTGAGCGTCGCCGTCACCGTATGCGACAGTGTGCCGCTGCGGCCTCGGACAGTGATCGTGTTGCCCGGCCCCAGTGTCAGCGTCGTCCCGCCGACGGCCGTGACGAAGCTCGACGACGCCGGCCACTCGACCCCGTAGCCGCTGTCGCCGGTCGAGGCGGTGATCGCAACGCCCGGATGCTGGAAGAAGGCGGCGTCCTCGACGGTCTCACCCGAGAACTCGCTCGAGCCCCACGAGTTCGAGATCTCTGTCGCGCCGAGCTTCACGGCCTCGTTCTCGGCGGCGCCGAGATTCGCGATCGAGGCCGAGCTCGCCTCGACGAGGAGGATGTGGCAGGCGGGGCAGATCTCGTGGACGGTCTCGACGTCGAGCGAGATCTCGAGCGCCCAGCTCGCGTTCGCGACCGGATGGCTCGTGCCACCCGTCTGGTTGACCTTCCTGAAGCAGCCGTTCGCCGTGGTGCAGGCCGGCAGGCCGTAGTTCGCGTCGAAGGTTCCCAGGTCGGCCTCGATGTTGGGATCGTCGTACGCATCGACGATGGCGACGAGCGGCGTCATCGAACCGGCGGGCGCGGCCGGCAGCGAGTAGGCGCCTGTGAACTGTGCAGGGCCGTACGCACCGGCCGGTGGCGTAGCTCCGGCGAGCGGATCGCCGTTCGCGCCGCATGATGACGGAAACGACGGTCGGAGCGCTATCCCTCAGAAGGGTTTCGCTCGCGCGCCGTTTCGAGCTCTGAGACCGTGGCTCAGGTGTCCTTGCGGCGGAGCCCGAGCAGTGAGATCAGGAACGAGGTGAAGAAGACCTGGATGCCGGTCACGACCAGCGTCATCGCGAGGATCGCGAGCTGCTCCTGTCCGAGGTCCCCGAGCCCGTTCGCGATCCACCGGGAGACGACGAACGCGCCGAGGCCCACGCCGGAGCCGGCGATCCCGAGCGCGACCAGGAGGCCGTGCTCGAGCCGGATCCGGGTGCCGAACCCCTCGAACAGCGTGTCTTCGTCGCCGGCGACGAAGACGTTGTAGGCGCGGCCGCAGAGCCCGAGCCCGAGCACCTGGAAGCCGACGATCACGAGCGCCGAGCCGGCGATCAGCGTGTGGACGTACCAGACACGCCCGAAGAGGTTCAGGTGCGCGAACACCATCAGCTCCATGAGGGCCCCGAGGACGGTCAGGACCGCGCCGGGGGCGATGAAGAGCGCGGTCGGGTTGTGCATCAGGATCAGGCGGAGGTGCCGCCAGCCGTCCCGGAACGGCGAGAGCTTCGACTCGCCGCCGCGGCGGCGAAGCTCGATCGGGAGCTCGCGAATGTCCAGCCGGACCTTCGCTGCCCGGATCACCATCTCGGAGGCGAACTCCATCCCGGTCGAATGAAGATCGAGCGTCGGGAGCGCGGAGCGGCGAACCGCACGCAGGCCGCAATGCGCATCGCTCACCGGCGAGCTGTGCACGAGGTTGAGGAAGCCGGAGAGGAGAGGGTTCCCGAACCTGCTCACGAGCGACATCGCGCCCGGCTCGATGTGATCCATGCGGTTCCCCATCACGAGGTCGGCTCCCTCGTCGAGCGAGGCGACGAACCGGGGGATCTCCTCGAAGTCGTAGGTGAGATCGGCGTCGATCATCACGATGTACTCGCCGCGGGCGGCGGCGAACCCGGCGAGGTACGCCTTGCCGTAGCCCCGGCGCGGCTCGTCGAGCACGGAAGCGCCGGCACGGCGAGCGAGCTCGCCGCTTCCGTCCTCGGAGCCGTTGTCCACCACGATCACCTCGCCGTCGAGCCCGGAGCGCTCGAGCACCCGGCGGGCGCGGTGCACGCACTCGACGATGTTGACCGCCTCGTTCAAGCACGGGATGACGATCGAGACCTGGAGCCCCGTTACGGGGGCTTCGTGCAGGACTGAAGCGACGGACGCCATGGTCATCTCGATGACCGTATCGGCCTCGAAAGACGCCACCTGAAGAGCGGCATTGGCTCGTCTTTCGGCCCACTCGAAGAGAACCCTCCGCTTGCAGGATTTTTGTCTATCGTAAACCGACTTTTGCGAGAGGGACGGGAGGCCGATGAGCGACCAGGGAAACGACGTCAACGCACCCGCAGGGGAGCCTGAGGCTCAGGTGGCCGCCGCTCCAGCCGGGTCGTTTCAGCCGATCGGCGCCAACGAGCTGCGCCTGCTCGTGATTCCGCGCCGAATGTTCGGCTACGACCAGGCGAACGTCGACGAGGCGCTCGATCGAGCCGCCCATACGATCGACAACCTCGTGGAGCAGGCAAAGCACGGTCGGGACGAGATCGACGAGTTGCAGGCGAAGGTCGCGTCGTTGCACGCGCAGCTCGCCGAGGCGGCCCGGGCTGCGGCCCAGCCCGCACCGGCTCCGTCCCCGGCCGCCACGACCGAAGCTGCGGTCGGAGAGGTGCTGACCCGTGCCCACAGCCTGGCCGAGAAGCACCTGCGAAAGGCCCGTGAGGAGGCTTCGACGATCGTGACGGCCGCGCGGGTGGACGCCGACTCGATCCTCTCGGAGACGACCGGCGAGCGTTCCCGGCTCGAGCGGCTCCTCCATGTCGCGGAGACCGAGGTCGAGCAGGCGCGTTACCACGCCAGGAGGATGCTCGGGCAAGTCCCGTCCGAGGCCGAGCGCCAGCTCGACGGGGCGCTCTCGCAGGCTGAGCAGCGGCTCGCAGAGCTTCGTGCCGAGAGTGCACGGCTGGAGGCGCGGATCGAGCAGCTTCGCGGCTCGGGCGCCGCACAGCCCGGGGAGCCCGACGGGCGGTCCGAGCAGCCGGACGACGACCGCCAGGACGGCGGCGGCGACGTCCTCTCGGAGCTTCACGCACGCATCGCCGACGGACAAGGGCCCTAGAGGGCGTCAGCTCGAACGGCTGCCGGGAATCTGACGGCGGGGCTCATGCGGAACACGTTTCGTGCCGAACACGTTTCAGTTGGAGCGGCTGCGTGCCGAAGAGAGTGCGTGAGCCGAAAGACGTTCAAACCGCGACACGTAGGGGGGAAGGTGGCAGCGAGGAAGTTCGAGATCTCCCTCGAGCAGCATCGAGGGCTGTCGGCCATCGTCCGACTGGGCGCTGTCCTGACAGCAGTCTCCGCGCTGGCCCTGGCGGCGTCGAGCGCCGCGTTCGCGCGCGCGACGGGCGAGCCGTGCCCCGCCTGGACGCAGCCCCCGCCTGTCGCGAGCCCGGCGACGGCCAAGGCGGCCGGACGCTCGAAGCCGGGCACCGTCGCCGGGGCGAGGGCACGCGCGGGAACGGCCGCCTCCGGCTCTGTGGTCTACGCGTCGAAGGGTGTAGCGGTCGGGCCTACGAAGCTCCTCGTCCGCGCGACGATCAGCCCGCTGAGCGGCTCGCTGGCCGTGATCGAGTACGGCCGCGGCGATGCGCTCACGACGTGCGGCCCGGTCGAGCGCCTCGGGCAGAGCTCAGGCGTGGCGAACGTCCTGCTGAGCGGCCTCCAGCCGAGCACGACCTACAGGTTCCGGCTCGTCGCGAAGACGCCCGCCGGCCCGGTTCTCGGGCCTGAGCGGACATTCAGCACGCTCCCGGGCGGTCATGTCCCGCAGGGCGTCGTAGTCGGCACCGTCTCCCTGGGAGGCCTGAGTCGCACGGAGGCGAGGGCGGCGCTGCTCCGGCCGATCTCGAGCCCGCTGCGGCTGACCTACGCGGGCGCCCACTGGCAGGCGAGCCGGGTCAAGGCCGGTGCGGTGCTCGATGCCAGGCACGCGGTCAGCACTGCGTTGACGGCCAACCCTGGAGCGAAGCTGCCGTCCGCCAAGCTCTCGGTCGATCGCGCCCGCCTCAACGCATTCGTCGCAAGCCTGAACCGTCGCTGGACCCGCACGGCCCAGGCAGCCGGCGTGCGGCTCGTGGGCAAGCACGCCGTCGTCACGACGAGCAAGGCGGGTGTCGAGGTCGACACGCGTGCGATGACGGCTCTCCTCGCCCGGGAGCTCGCGACCGGCGGCACAGCAGCCGTGCCGCTCGCGACCAGGAAGACGGCGTCGGCCCCGGGCCCTGCAACCCAGCAGAAGGCAGTCGTCGTGCGCCTCGGGGCTCAGACGCTCACCGCGTATCTCAACGGCAAGCCGGTGCTCGAGGCCCCGGTGACGACGGGTCGAGCCGCGCTACCGACCCCGGTTGGCAGCTACTTCGTCCACTATCGCGCGAGCCCGTACACCTTCATCTCCCCGTGGCCGCCCGGAAGCCCGTACTACTACCCGCCCGCGCACGTCACCTGGGCGATGTACTTCTTCGACAACGACTTCCTGCACGACGATCCCGCCGAGCCGACGAGCTCGTTCGGCACGGGGTCCGAGGACGGCCCGTACGCGAGCCACGGCTGCGTGCACGTGCCGCGCGACACGATGGCCTACCTCTACAACTGGCTTCCGGTCGGCGCGCCCGTCATCGTCTCGCAGACCTGACGCCGTGCAGGCCTGAAAGGCACGCTCCGGGACGAGCTCCCGGGTCGGCCGAGACCGCACGAGAGGCCGCCGGCGTATGCGGTGGGCGTCGGCTCGGTTGCGGATTTATCCGTTTCGGAGGGCATTGCTTCCCGCAATTTGCGGAAACTCCGTCCACCGCTTGCGTTTGCGGCCATCCCTCGAACGGGTAGCTTCCCTCGCAGGGAGTTCTGGACGCGACAAACGGCGATGCCCGGGCCAGGGATGGTCCGGACAGCTTGAAGTGCGGCAGGTCGTGCTGGAAGGGTGGGGTACGGGGTTTAGGGACTGTTCTCCGCAGCGGCAGGTCGCATGCACTGGCGAAACCGCTTGATCATGCGCGACTTCGACGAAGACATCACCGATCCTGGCGACGTGAGAGCGCGCTGGCTGGCCGATCTGGCTCAGGCCGGCCCGATCAACATCGGCGGTATCGATATCACGTTCGCACCACCGAGCTCGGCGGTTCCGGTACCGCACATCGGTGTGGCATCGAGTGCGGTCGTGGCCGCTGCGACCTTGAGCGGTGGAGCGCTCGCCGGAGGGTGGCTGCCCGTGTCCAAGATGCCTTTCGCGGCGTCGGCCCCCCCGCTGGCGTCGCATTCGCTGATAGTCGCTCCGAGCTCCACCCAGCAGCATCCCGCCCAGCTGCGAGCGCTGCCTGCCTCGTCCCGCAAGAACGTTCCTGCTAGCCGGGCCGAGGGGCCTTCGCTCACACCGCCTGTGGAGATCGGCGGTGCTCCTGAGGCCGTACGGACATCCGGGGCCGCCGCCGGCAGGGGCGCTGCAACGCAGCGTCTCCGGCTGATTCCGGTCGCCCCGGGGTCGCTGCACCTCGACCCGGTCGTGAGCTCGAAGAGCGCCTTCGCGGCACCGACGGCCGCGAGGCATGAGCGCGCACACAAGAAGCTGCCGACGCCCGAAAGCCTTGCTTCAAGGGGCGCAGACGCCATCTCGAACGCATTCGCGGGCATCCCACTCGGGGAGACCGGCCTGCTCGCTCGAGAGGTCGGCGCAGCTGCTCATCGCACGGCGGCTCATCGCGTCGCCCTTGCCAAGCTCGGACCTGCACTCGAGGCACGCACGAGGCGTCGGTACCACTGGCACCCGTCCGGAGACGGCGGCTCGCCTGCCGCGACTCCTCCAGGCGCCGGTGGTGGTGGCCACGGAGCAACTCCGGCACCGACTACGTCTCCATCCACGACGACGCCCGCTGCGACCACGACGGCGCCCGCTGCGACCACGACGGCGCCCGCGGTCACGACCCCGGCTCCGACGACTCCGGCGGTGACGACGCCCGCACCCACTGTTCCAACCACCACTCGCGGGCCCTCGCCGACGACGACCTCGACACTCCCGGTCTCGACGCCGGCGCCGGTCGCGACCGGCGGGTCCGCCGGATTCGTCGTGGGCTCATGCAGTGGAGCCGAGCCGGTCTCGTGGTTCGACGACGCGTCGAACTGGGGGACGGCCGCCGGGAAGATCGGGCCGGGCTCGACCGTCGGAGTGTGCGGCGTGTTGTCGTCCCCGTTGGTCTTCCATGGATCGGGCGTGACCGTCTCCTTCCAGCAGGGCGCCGGTGTGAGCGTGCCCGTCTGCCCGTTCACCGGCTGCATCGACACGAACGGGTTCACGGGCATCACGATTCTCGGCGGGACAGTGCAGGCGACCGCGAACGGCACCGGTCTTGCCAACCACGTGGCGAGCAGCTACGGCATCGAGGCAGCCGGATGTGATGGATGCGTTATCAACGGCACGACCGTAGCGGACATCTACACGCGCACATCCGACTCGGACCTGGCACTCGATAGCGCGAGCGAGGTGCGCGGAATCGACATCAGCGGCTCGGGGTGGACCGTGGAGGATGCAACGATCCACGACGCGGGCTGGGGAATCGTCGATGTCTTCCAGCAGGGCGCGACCGGAGACACCGTCACCGGCAGCGACATCTACAACGTCGACCACGGCTGGGTGCCGACATTTGACGGAGCCGGCGGCTACGGGTCGTTCTCCTTCACCGACAATCACGTCCACGACTTCGCCAATTGGGACAGCGGCTCTGCCGACGCGTATCACCACGACGGGATCCACTGCTTCACGTTCGGCTCGAACGGCCAGCCGGCGCACTTCGACAGCATGACGATCTCCGGAAACACCTTCGACGGCGATCCCGGCCAGAACTCGACCGCGGACATCTTCATCGAAGGCGGAAGCAGCTCCGGCTCGACCCCGTGTGGAGACTCCAGCTCGGTCGTGCGCATCACCGAGAACGCCTTCAGTGCCTCCGAGCCGCTTTCGAACGGATTCCTCGGCATCTTCTCAACGAGCCCGCAGGTGATCGACAACACGTTCAAAGGTTCGGGTCAGGGCATCAACGTCGACATCTCCAGCGGAGCCTCGAACGTGACCTTCATGGGGAATACCGACACCGACGCGGGCACGCTGATCTGGATCAGCCCGTCGGAGCTCGCCCCGGGCGGCCTCGCGAACAACACCTACTCCGGCAGCGGCAGCAACGCCTTCGCCTGCGGCTCGAGCATCGTCGCGAGCATCGCCTCATGGCAGGCGTGCATCGGCGGCGACCTCAACGCGACCTTCACCGCGCTCTAGCGCCCAGCGGGGATCACGAGCGGCGTCTGGGCCCTCGGTTGGTCCGCGCCCGCTCTTCCTGCCGTCAGTCGCGACGCTGCAGGTTGTATGCCTCGCCGTTCACGAGGATCGCGAACGAGCTCGACGCCTCCTGAACGCGGGACCGCAGGATCGAGATGAGATCGGGGAGGTCGTCTTCGGTCTCACCGTCGACCTGCACCTCCCAGTCATCCTGCTCCTGCACCAGCCTCGGCCGGAAACGAGCGAGGACGTCGTCCACGAGCGTGGCCGCTGTCTGCTCGTCCAGATTCCTGATCCGGATCGAATCGTGCACCCCAACCCCTCTCGTCACACGCCGCGGAGGCGACGCAACCCAATCTTCGCACGTCTCGATGGGGCGAACAACGGGGAGGCGGCGGGCAGCTGCCGAGAGGCCGGAGCGCCGACCGGCCACCTCCCGCGGCCCGGAGCCTCGCCTGCCGTGTGGGCGTGACGGTTCCGGTCGCAAAGCGCGTTCCGACGTCATATGCTCCCTCGAATGAGGGACTCCACTGCGGCGTCGAGCCTCGGTCGCTGCCTCGAATGCGGGCAGGACGCCAACACGCAAACTCAGCACCGCTACCGGCTCTGCGCCGACTGCTCGACGATGTTCTGCCCACGCTGCCGCGAGCGCTACCGGCGCCGCGACGGCGGCCAGCGCAGCTGTGTGTGCGGCGAGCCTCGTCGCTGAGGGTCACACACTCGAGCTCTAGAACGGACCGTCCGGGCTGACCGAGTCGTCGCGGCCCTGGGCAAGCCGCGTATGGAGGTCGTAGGTGACCGGCTGCTCCTCCTGCTCCCCGGCGGCCGGTTGCTCGCCAGCGGCCGACTCGCTTTCGGGTGAGCGGTCGTACGGCAGCTCCGCCTCCGGCTCGGCAGGCTCCGAGCTGGGCTCGATCTCGGCGGCGGGCTCCGGTGCCGTCTCGATCGCAGGGGGCGAGGAGGTGTCGCTGGCCGCCGCGGGAAGATCGATTGCGATCCCCTCGAGCCGCGCCAGTGCTTCGGCCGCGCGGCCCGCCCATTCGGTGCGTAGGCCCTTGATCGCGGTCTCGAGCCGGGCGTTGCTGAGCTCGAGCTCGCTGCGCCGCCTCGTCGCCTCGGCGACCGCGCCTGCGATCAGCTCCTCGCGCTCCGACTTGGCGGCATCGAGAATCGAGGCTGCCTCCGCGCGGGCGCCCTCGACAGCGGTGACTGCCTCATGGTGGAGCGCCGAGGCCTGGCGAAGCGCCTCCTTGGCCTCCCCGAGCAGGGGTGTGACGTCGCGCCGCGCCGCGGCGGCGATGGCGCCCGCCTCGACGTGGGCCTGCTCGACGATCCCCTCGGCTGCGCGCTGCGCGCTCACGAGCACGTCCCCGACGAGCTCCTCGGGCGTGCGAGGGCTCGTCGACTCCAGCCGGCCTTCGAGCTCGGCCTGAGCGGACTCCAGCCGTGCGATCTCGTCGTGTGCTGCTCGTACCTGGTCCAGCAGCGTCTCGACGGTCTGCGAGGCGCGGGAGAGGAGCTCGTCTACGACATCGCGCGGGTAACCCGCCTCCTGTCCACCCTGTGCGGCGACGACATCGAGCCGGTCGTCCGCCGAGCCTTCGAGGGAAAGCGCCGGCTCGCCGTGCGTGGGCGAAGCGATGCCGTCCCGACCTTCGGCCGAATCATTTTCAGACACTCTCGCAACCCTCCTCCGAGTCGAACCCCAACCGCGACCGGGCAAGTGTAATCGGAAGAGAGCAGCGGCAGCAGAAATCGACTGCCGCCGTGCGGTTGCGCAGGTATTTTGCGCTTTGGAGTTTGGGACGCGTCATGGCCGATCAAGAGAAGAAGCAGGTTCAACTACCGAGAGCACGGATCGGAGGCCTCCAGAAGGGGCCTGTCGAAGACCTGCTCCGGCGGATCGCCCGCGACTTCGCCCAGCTCGAGAACGAGAACAAGCGTCTCTGGGCGGCCCTCGAAGGTCTCGGGGACTTCGACCAGCCGGGGCCTTCCGGACAGGCTGCAGGAGCGGATGAGCCGTCATCGGCGACGAGCCCAAACGGCCACGAGGCGCCGGATCGGACGGTCCAGGTGGCCCGCCCCAGAAGCCTCGAGTCGCGCAGGTGGGCCCATCCGCCGAGCCCCGAGTGGCGGCAGGAGACCGACGGCCTCGCGACGGCCGTGCTCGCGCTTGCGCAGGAGGCGGCGGATGAGCTCCGCGAGTCGACCAGGCAGCAATGCGAGCTCATGATCAGGAAGACCCGCCACCACGCCGAGCAGCTCGGTCAGGATCTCGAGCGCTCGCGCGCCCGCACCGCGGCGGAGCTCGCCGAGCTCCAGGCCCTCAGGCGCGAGCTCCGCGAGCAGATGCGCTCGTCACTCGAGGCGCTCCTTCGGAGCTTCGTGGCCGAGCGCTCCGGCGAGCTTCCGGCGCTCTCCTGGCACGACCCGGCCAACTTGCTCGGCCTGCCCGAGCAGGGCGGCTCCCGGAAGAAGCGCAAGAAGAGCAAGTCCTGAGACCCGGCAACCGGTCACGCCACCTTAGATGTCCCTGAGCGCAACAAGCCGCAGCCCCAGATTCCACCGGCTGTCGTTTCTGCTCGGAGCGTGCGCGGTGCTGGCTGCACTCGCGGTCTCGATCCTCACCTCGCAAGCATCCAGCTCGGTCTCGAGAGCGTCTGCCGCAGGATGCACCGACCCGATCGTCCATGACGGCTACGACGGCTTCCGCGTCGGCGTGCCGAGAGGGTGGTTCCTGACCAGCCTCGGCGGGCTCGTCATCGTGTTCAAGGACTACTCCGCGACGACCGAGGGCGTGGTTCAGACGGCTTACGTCGCCAGGGGCGAGTCGTCCAGATTGTTCCTCTCGAAGATCCTCGCGTCCGTCGCCGCGAACGCGAAGGCCGCCGGTAACACCCTGACGTATCGACTCACCGGCGCCACGACCGCAGCGGTCGCCGGCAGGGTCGGCAGCACGACGATCTCCGGCCAGGCGAGCGTGACGTTCGAGCCGGCGGTGAGCGCTCACGGGTCGGAGCTCGGCATCGTCACGGGCTACTGGGCGCCGACGGCAGCGCTCGCCGGCGAGCAGCGCGAGCTCGCGTCGATCGGCGTCTGCTACGGCCCGGAGCGCGGCACGCTCTCGCGCTTCGTGAAGGATCAGGCGTTCGGATACACGCTGCCGCTCGGCTGGAAGGTCAGCAATGAGGGCTCGGACGAGCTCTCCGTTGACGACGGCCCGAACGCATCCGCGAACTTCCTGCTCGCCGGGCCGTTCCTGCAGAGCTCGACCGGCATCACCGACGCGGCGAGCTTCCAGGCCTACTGCCTCCAGAAGCTCGGCATCACGGTCGACAAGGTGCTCTCCACGGTCAGCTCACCGGCGACCGCGACGGCTTCCGGCGGCACCGCTCAGGAGATCATCACCGAGTTCCTCGGCCGGCTCGGCTCGAAGCAGCTCCACGGGCTCGTCCGTACGATCGCGACCACGGGCGGCGGCGTCTCGAGCGGCGCGCTTCGGCTGGCGCTCGCAACCCCGCCGCTCTGGGACTCGCTCAACGGAGGGCTGATCTCGGTTGCCTACGGGATCGAGCACGATTTCACCCAGGACCTGCAGGCGATTCAGCACCAGCAACAGCAGCTCGCGGGGTTCTCCCGGCAGGTCGCGGGCTTCGACCAGGCGCTGAACAGCACCGACCTCGTCGTGGATCCGGGCACCGGCATCCAGTACGAGGCTCCCTACAGCGCCTACAGCCAGACCGGCCCCGACGGCCCCGGCTACTACATCGGCTCGCCCGGGAACGAGACCAAGCTCAAGGTGATCACGCCGTCGTAGCGGCGGGGCCTTCCACGCCCTCGTGCCCGAACCGTCGCGCCGGGTATCGCCCCGACGGTCGCCGGCAGGATCCGGTCGCGGAACGTCGTCAGCGCGGCCATCGAGGCTGCGTTCGTGCCGTTACCGGCGAGCGCGATCGCGAGACGGGTCGCGGTGTGCGCCCTGTTGACGTCGACCTCGATCGAGCCGCGACTGCTTAGGCCGCGTCGTCGAGATGCCCGGGCGGATGAAGCGTGGTGGTGACTCGCGAGTAGACGTTCCGGCGCGGAGCCGGGCGGAGATCGCCGGCCTGCTTTCGCTTCCGCTCGTCGGCGAGCCTGAGCGCTGCGAGCGGATCGGCGGCCTCGGCGGGAATCGATACGACGCCCATGACCGCATGAACCCCGGCGAAGCTGACCGCGTCGTCGAGATCCGCGGCAATCCGATCCAGCACCGGTTGCATGGTCTCGATCCTCCCGTTGAAGAGCCCGCAGAACTCGGCGCGCCTCGACTCGTACAGGACGGCGTCCATGTCGGCCGAGTCCGCGAGGCGCTCGGCGATCTTCGCGAGCAGGAGGTTGCCGACGGGCTCGAGCAGCAGCTCGAGGCGCTCGGCGAGGTTCTCGAACCCGAAGAGGACGAGGACGGGAGGAGTGTCCAGGGAGTGGTGGAGCCAACGCCGGGGGCTATCGGCCCGGCCGTTCGGCTCGCCTGGCGAGGTACTCGGCGGCGCGCGCCTGGCCGAGCTGCTGCAGCTCCTGGGCGATCCGCGCCTCCCGGTCGGCGTTGCCCGGGTCGTGCTGCTCGGCGCTCTCGAGGGCGGTGAGCGCTTCGCGGTGAGAGCCGCGGGCTATGGCGTCGGCTGCGATCAGGTCGAGCGTCGCGAGGTAGCGGTACTCGATCTGGTCTCGGATCTCCTCCGCCCAGGCGGCGTAGCGGTCGGTCGGAAGCAGCGGCCCGTCGTGGAGCGCCAGCGCGGCGTAGGCGAGCTGCACGGCCCGAGCCCCCCGGGCGCTGCGGACGCGGTCTGTCGCGGTGAGGAACTCGCGAACGTCGACCCAGGCGGGAGCCAGGCGGAGGTGGTCGCCGTCACGGGTGACGACCGGGCCTGCGACTGCGCGCAGCCGCGTCAGGACCTGGCGGAGCCGCTGGCGGCCGGAGGCCGGCGGCGCCTCGGGGAAGAAGGCCTCGAGCACCACCTCGACCGAGAGGCCATGCTCGTGGAGCGCGAGCATCCGGACGAGCTCGCCGGGCATGCCTGCCGGAAGCTCGACGGTGGCGCCGTTCGCATCGACGACGCTCGGCGTGCCGAAGAGCCGGACGATGAGGCTGCGGCCGGCGAGGAGCAGCTCGCGCGCGGGCGCCGAGCCGGAGCGCTCCGCGAGCGGCGCCAGCCCTGCGGTCAGCTCGGCTTCGCCGGCCTGGGCGATTCGCATGCCGCCGCACGCGATTGCCTGCTCGAAGGCGCGGGCGGCGAGCTCCCCGGCGCCGCCACGACCGGCACGGAACGTCGCCCAGGCGATCAGGAGCAGGTGACGCCAGACCCGTCGTTTCTCCAGCCAGTCACCGCGCACGAGCTCTTGCAAGGCGTCGATGGCATCCAGCGGATCGCCGGAGCGCGCGAGCAGCGTCGCGCGGGCCTGCATGACCTCCTCGTTTCCGTCGCCCGCGCGCTCCCGGCCTCGATCGAAGTACTCCCAGGCCTGATCGGTCAGCCCGACGCGATCGAGGAGCTCGGCCGCTTCGAGCAGCAGGGAGTTGCCCATATGCCCCTCGGACCACTCCGAGTTGCTCGTCTCGCGCTCGGCCTCGCGGAGAAGCCGCTCGGTCGCGCGTGCGTCGCCGCGCCCGGCGGCCGCGGCTGCCTTCGACCACGTGAGCTCGCCGAGCGCCTTGCGGATCCCGTCCCGCTCGGCGAGCAGGCGCGCCTCCTCGAGGGCCTGGTCGGCGGCGTCGAACTCTCCGAGGTCGATCAGGACGTCCGCGTAGTAGCTGAGCGCCGCGGGGATCCGCGGGCTTCCTGGCTCGTAGGTGTCGAGAGCCTGGCGAATCAAGAGCTCGGCCCGGGGCAGGTTGCCGACGCTCTGGAACCAGACCGCGTAGCCGCGCCGCAGCAGTGCCGACCCTTGCCAGTCACGGCTTCCGATCGCCGCGAACCGCTCGGCCGCCTCGGCGAACGAACGGTCGGCCTCCTCCGTCGCAGCCTCGGTGCCGGTCCACGCGAGTGCCTGGCCGGCAGCCAGCTGGGCCCGTCCCAGCGCGATCTGGTGCGAGGGGTCGGCTTTGCGCACGACCTCGCCTACGAGCTCGAGAGCCTCGTCGAGCCGCAGCATCCGTCCGGCGTCGATCGCCCGCTCGGCCAGCAGCTCGAGGTGCCAGTCCCGACCCGGTGGGCAGGACGGCGCGGCCTGCGTCTGGAGCAGCTCCTGGAGACGGTCGAGCGCGGCTGCGCGGTCGGCCCAGAGCGCCAGGGGCTCGAGCTCCCACGCTCGCGTGAGCAGCTCGGCCGGGCCCGTGGCGGCGCCCAGCTTCGGCTCGGAGAGCTCGTTGGGGGGTTCGACCGGGGGAGTCATGCGCCGCAGACGCCACTCGGCCGGGTCACGACCGTTCGCCCGGGGAGAGGCCTCCGGCAACCAGCCGCACGTCCCGGGCGTGTGACGTTCATCTCACGCCTCGAAAATACCATCTCCCGGAGCGGCGAACTTCGCGCAAAGCCCGGACGTGGCCGGGATCCGCGCGTGCCCGAGGAATCGACCAGGAGGCTGATACGGGTGAGTCGGAACTGGGTTGCGGGAGCAGTTGGCAGGTCTGCCACGCGCTTCCAACCACGGCGATTTGTCTCCCGATGGGTGATTGCAAGACCTGACACCGCCTGGGGCGCAACGCGGAGGCCCGGCAAATCTGCTTCAGTTTACGACCCACGTTCGGGTCAAAGGGAAGCTGCGGCATGATCGGCCGGCGATCGCCGGCCAGGAGCGTTGCTCGGCGACGAGTTACGGTCCGGCTCTGGGCGTTCGTAGGCATCTGCTTGGCGGCAGCGGTCGCGGTCGCCGCCGCAGGCGCGACCGGAGTGGTTACGACCCGTATAGCCGGGACGATTCCTGCTTGCCCCGGCGCCTATCAGCCGGGAGCCGCGACTCACGGCGATTGCGTCCTTCCCTCGAGCGGCAACGGCGCGACTCTCGGCGGCCCCGCTGTTCTCACGATGAGCGCGTCCTACTGCCCTGCCTGGCTCAAGCCTCAGGTGGGCTCGAGCAGCTCGCCCAACCTCTGGTGCTCGCAGGCCTTCAAGTTGACGCTCACCGGGAGCAAGCCTTTCCTCATCCCCGGACTGTCCTACTTCGGCGAGCCCGGCGGCCCGACCGGCCTGATCTACTCCGAGGCGGGGCCGTACAGCCCGCACTGGACGGGATGCTCGACCGCAGCCCAACCCGTCTGCAACGGATCGACGAGCTCCGAGCCGGCGTTCCTCGAGGTGACTCGCGCCGAGAGGCTCCAGGGCCACTTCGGCGAGCTCGTGCTCCAGGTCGGGGTGGCCTACACAGACAGCAACACGTACGCCTACCCCTTGGATCTGGCGGTCCAGCCGCAGTTCGGGGCGGCTCCGCCGTCGACACCGGCCTCGCTGGCAGTCTCCCTGACGACTTCGGTGGGCAAGGACGGCGTCGGGGTCGGCGATCAGGTGACCGTGACCGAGAAGGTGACCGCCGTCGGCGGGCGGGTGAAGGGGATCAACGGACTCGCTCAAAGGGGTGGGCGTCGCCTCCTCGACAGGGAAGACGAGCATCACGTTGAGCACCGGCCAATCCCTGGGGGCGGGCGCGTCGAGAACGGCCACGTTCAAGTTGAAGGCGGTGAAGGCCGGGCTTGCGTCGGTCACCGCCGATGTCAGCGGGACGAGTCTGTCCGGGGCCGCCGTGAGCGGCTCGGACTCGGTGAAGTTCAAGGTCGGGCTGACCGCTCTCGCGATCTCGGCGGTGACCAACCCGAAGACGATCCGGCTCTCGGTCGACGACAAGGGCAAGGTCGTTCCCTTCAAGGTCACTGTGACCGCGAAGCTCACCAACAAGACGAAGTCGACGATGAAGGGCATTCAGCTCCTGTCGCTGAGCCCCGAGCCGGCCGACAAGACGCAGGCTCTCGACCAGCTCGCCTTTGCCAAGGGCACGTTCCCGATCTCGATCGGGACGCTCGCGCCGGGACAGGCGTCCAAGCCGATCGTGCTGCCGCTCGAGGTGACGGGCGACGGGGAGTATCGGTTGCGCGCCCTCGCGCTCTTCAACGACCCGTCCCTTCCGGGCGGTAACGGCCGGGCGGTGGCGCTGGGAGGCGACTTCAAGGTGATCGTGCCGCCGCTCTTCTTCACCTCGGAGGTCTCGGACACCAACATCACCAGGATCAACGGCGACCCGTACGTCAAGGGCGGGAGCCAGTGGTACATGACCGGGACGATCAAGAACGAGAGCGCCTTCCAGCGCCTCTGCGTCCTGCCGCTCGCCCCGACGATCATCGGGAACGCTGCGGGAACCGGCCCTGCCGACCTCACGGTCGCGGTCGGGGCGGTCGGCAAGACAGGCGGGCCGTTCGCCGGAGCGCTCGAACCGGGGAAGAGCATCTCGCTGATCATGTTCGTCGACACCTCCCGCGACGGCGCCTCGGTAGGCAAGGTCAGCTTCGACCCGTCCGCGGCCGAGCTCGACCCGGCCGCGGCGTGCGACTCGAGCACGGTCGGCTCGATGACGATGCTGCCGGCAGCAGACGTGACGATCCCGACCGGAGCCTCGTCGCTCACCGTCCACGTCGACACCTCGCAGACCCTCACGCCGCCGTCGTACACCGGCTCCGGCGTCGTGAGCTTCTTCGGCGGCTTCGGCTCGGCCTTCTTCAGCGACACGTTCGACCAGGTGCTCGACGCGGTCGCGCTTGCCCGCTCGGCCGACTCGACCCCGGCGGAGTACAAGCTCCTGAACCAGCTCTTCCCGGGGGCTCAGGCCGGAACGCTGGTTCGTGCGACCGTTCAGGCCGCGCAGTTGATCGAGACGGCCACCGACGTCTACGCGAGCTACTGGAAGACCGCGAGCGCGGCGGACAAGCAGAGCGTGATCTCGCAGACCGCGAGCGTCCTTTCGCGGGTCGGAGGCGACTTCTTCAAGAACGCGGACCAGGCGGTCGTCGACGCGGCAACCCCGTGGATGACGAAGCTCGAGAACGCCTATGCGACCGGCGACGACGCCCAGGTCTGGAACCTCTGGGGCCACCTCGGCGGCTCGGTCGCCCAGCAAGTCGTGATGGCGATGTTCATGGAGAAGCTCGGCGCCCAGCTCACAGCCAACGCACCGGCGCTCGAGCAAGCGGCGGCCGCGGAGACGAAGACCTGGGAGGCGACCGAGCAGGCAGCCGAGGCGACCGTGCCTGCGACCGCCAAGACCGCGCCCTCGATCGCGCTGACGACGGTTCCGCCCGGCACGGAGCTCACCCTCGCCGAGGAGTCGGCTGTCTGGGGGGTCGACAAGGCCTCCGACACCGGCCTGGCAGCGGTCTCGAAGGACAATGACGTCCTGGTCGGGGTGCGCGGTCGTGGCACCGGGGCGATCGAGAAGCTCGAAAACGGGTCGGTCTGGAAGCACGAGGGGCTGAAGCCGAAGAACGTCAACGACATCGACGTCGACTGGCTCGGATTCAGGAAGGCCGACCTGTCCGAAGTGCGCTTCCGCACCTACACCCAGCCCCAGATCGACGCGATCAAGGCAAATGTCGCCAATTCGTCTCTCAGCGCCGAAGACAAGCTCGCCGTCCTCGACCGGCTCGAGACCCGCATCGGCGAGGCGAAGTACGTGCCGAAGATCGAGGGCTACTCCAAGAAGGGCCAGATCAACGTCGGCTTCAACTACCGCGACAACGGCATCAACCGGCCGACGACGGCGAAGGTGCGCAAGTTCGATCTCCAGGTGCAATCGATCGGCGCCGAAGGCGACATCCCCGCCGGCGGCAGCTATTACACCCCCTATCAGGAGAACCTCGAGGCCGCGCAGGCTGTGAAGAACGGCGGGCCGCTGCCGCCCAACTGCAAGCGGCTGCTTCTCTCCGTCCTCTGCACCGTCACCGGTGACGTCGACGGCGTCTACGTGACTACGGTCGACGGCGGCCCGGTACCCCAGGCGAAGCTGATCAAGGTCTACAACGAGCTCCAGGCGCTCGGCTGGCAGCATCCGGAGACGCTCACGTGGGTCGACAACCAGGGCCAGTTCTTCTTCGGAGCCAAGAAGAAGATCCTCTCGGGTCTTCAGCAAGGCGGCGGCGAGGCGATGATCGAGTTCGCGCCCGACGGCAAGCGGCGCGCGACCTACCTCGACCTCGCGAAATCGACGCTGATCGACAAGAACGGCACGAACTACCGCGTCAGCGTCGTCGGGGGCTACTCCGACTACGTCAAGAAGTAGACCGGATGGCTCTTCTTGCCGGTAGCGGCACCGAGTCGCCACCTGGCCGGAGCGGCGTCAGTCCTCCGGATCGTCGGGCAGGAGCTCGTTGATCCGCGCGATCCCGGCCGGGGTGAAGCTCCACGTCGTCTCCCCGGTCTCGACGTAGCCCGCGGCGGCGAGGGCCGGGAGCAGCGACTCGAGCTCGATCCAGCCCTCCTCGGTATCGCTGCGAAAAGCGAGCTTCCAGGCGCGTTCGAGGACGGCGTCGGTGCTCTCCACGAGCCGAGGATATTCGGGTCCCGCTAGTTGCAGGCGCCCTGGCCCGGCGTCGTGACCGGGTAGGGCCAGCCGAGGTACTCGAAGCTCTGCGAGTACAGGGACGCGGTGGCGGGCGCGAGCGTCCAGTCCCTGGTGCCGGCGGCGCGTTTGCCGCTCATCCATTCGCCGAAGGTGGGTGCGTCCTGCAGCTTGCCGCCCTTGACGAAATCGGAGAGCTGCGTCCCCTGGAGGATGCTCGGCGCGAGCGCCCCGGCCCATTCGCCAGGTGAGAGCACGAGCGTGTTCTTCGACGCGGTCACCTGGCCCGTCGCGCTCGTCAGCGGGGGACTTGTGTCGTCGTACAGAAGAAGCGCCGGGCCGCCTGCGGATCCGTTCACCACGGAGTAGGCGACGCCCCCGAACGGGCCGCCGTCCTTGCTCAGGCTCGAGAACGCGGTTGCCATGGTGTTCGGGTCGTTCGTGATCGGCGCGAGCGTCGAGGCCTGGTTGCCCGACTTGGCGATGCCGGTGAGCGCCGAGAGGAAGCCGCCGATGCCCGTCCTTCCGGGAGCGCTCAACGTCAGCGTCACCTCGTCGGACACGTCGGGGATATCTGTCGTGAGGGGGATGCCGCTCGCGTCGACCGCGATCGCCTCGACGCTGAACGGGCCGGGCGTGGTGCCGACCGTGATCGAGAACTTGTAGTGAGCGGTCTTCGCATCCGTGGTCTCCTTGACGGACGCGCCGTTGGGCTGTGTGAGCGAGCCGGCCGGCCAGATACGGCCGCCCGTGTTGGAGTCGCAGAGCGTCGCGAGCGCGCCGTGCATCACCGCCGCGGAGGGTGTGCTGCTGCCCTTTGGGGTGAGGTCGAACGCGACGCCGCCCTTCGCCTTCCCGTACTGGCTCGTGTAGACGTCCCCGTAGACCACGGTAAGACCATCCGCCGCGACCGTCGCCTTCGTCAGCGTGAGCTGGACGTCGAGCCCGCCCTGCAGGACGAAGCTCGCCTTCGCACGTCCCTCGGCCTTGACCGCGACTTCCGAGCTCTCCGGGGCGTACTTGGGCTGCTTCTTCCCGCCGATCCCGCCGGAGGGAATCACCTTGTACGAGCCGGCGTGGACCTCCATCGCGTAGTAGCCCTGATCACCCGAGACCGCTTGCCCGCTGTATCCGCGGGCCTTTCCCTCGCCATAGGCATCGACCGCGGCGCCCGAGACGCCGTTGCCGTTCTTGTCGGTGACGTAGCCGTAGATCGTCGCGGCGCCCTTCTTGCCGGTGTTGTAGATCGCATAGAGCGTCGCGAAGTCGTTGTCCTGGCGAACGTAGACGGGCACCCAGCCCGAGCCCGGCGCAACCTTCACGTCGCAGGTGGACTGATTGACCCCGCAGCCGAGGACGGCCGAGGCGCCGATTCCGAGCACCCAGTTCAGGTGGTGGTAAACGCAGCCGGCGTCACCGCAAGCCACGGCTTTCGTGGACTGGAGCGGCGCGGGGCCGGTCAGGTAGAACGACGTCTTCTTGTTCTCGGCCGTCATCTGCACGATCGCCGAGCCGCCGGGGATCGCGATCCCGGCGCAGCTTCCGTAGCCCGAGCCGGTCTTGAAGCAGTCCGGGATCGGAGGGAGCTTCGCAGCTGAGGCGGCTTGCGCCCCGATGCCGAGCAAGCCGCTCGCGACCACCGCGACGACGATCAGCCCGACCCGAGCGCAGGCGCCACCCGGTGTTGTCTGCCCCGCACGCATTGGTGGCGACGCTACAGGAACCAATCTGCGCTCGGGCGGGAGATCGGGCCCTATCCAGGGCGCGGTTGTCTCAGGGTTGGGCGCAGACGAATCCCGGTGACTTCGCCTGCTTGTCGTCTCGCGGGCTGCCGATCCGGTGCAGCGGCCAGAAGACAAACACCACTTTCGCGTAGATCGCAGCGCGGGGAACAGGGCCGAAGACGCGGCTGTCCTGCGAGGCGCTGCGATTGTCGCCGAGCACGAAGTAGACCGGGCCGCCTGGACGCGCTGGGCACGCACTCTGCGTCGTCCTCGGTCGCCCCAATATCACAGAGGATATTGGGGCTCCCTGCGTCCTACCAGAGCACGCGCCCAACACGTCCAGTCAGCGCGAGGTCATCCTGTTAGGGGTTCTAAGAGGCTCGTGGTCTCGCGCTACCCCGGCGACGACGACATGGGTGACCGGCGCGAGAAAGCGCTCCCGCGCCTGGGTGATCAGGTCGCGCTCGAGCCAGTTGGAGCGGCCCTCGGGGTGAGTGGAGACGACGAGCTCGTCGGGTGCGAACGTCCGCATGGCATCCTCGATCGCCTGCAGCGGGTTGCTGTCTCCGATCTCGCCGCGGGCGTCGATGCCGGCCATTCGCATCGCCATCAGCGATTCGGTCAAGCGGTGGCTCGCCGCCTCCCGCGCGTCATCCTCGTCTGACATCCAGTGCTTGAGCGGCGAGTTCAAGGCCGGACAGACGACGAGCACATCCGTCGCGGCGGTTGCGCGACGCCGAAGCTCTGACAGGAGCTCTTCGCCGCCGACCGTCTCGTTCGCGATCACGAGCACCCGGTGCCTTCCCGGCGGGTGGCTCGGAGACCTGCGCCTCGGTGGCGCCTCGTGCCCGCCGCTCATGAGCGCCCAGGCGACCAGCGCGAGGCTTTCGACGCCGAACACCGCCACTCCGACCCAGACGTCGATGACGCTGCCGACGACGACGAACGCGGCGCAGCCGATCGTCAGCCAGACGAGACGGAAAGCCGCTTGCTCGCTCTGAAACGGGTTCCTCATCGTTTCCCGGTTCGTTGGGCATACCCGGACCTGACCGATCCAAAACGGGGTGGCGGCGTCGTCGCGGGCGCCGCAATCACGCGAGCGGCCGGCGCCGGCGCGATCGGTCTGCCAGATCGCTCCCGACGCTGTCAGACCGCGCCGAGAGCTTCCTCGTTCGCTGCGGGGACGGTGAACGACACCCGCGCTCCCCCGCCGGGGCTGCTCTCGGCCCAGATTCGGCCGCCGTGAGCCTCGACGAGGCCTCGGGCGATCGCGAGGCCGAGGCCCATGCCGGCGCTCGAGCGGGCCCGGTCGGCCCGCCAGAACCGCTCGAACATCCGGCTGAGGGCCTCGTCGTCCAGGCCGTGACCCGTGTCTTCCACCGAGACGCAGACGTCGCCGTTCTGCCGGCGGACGTCGACGTCGATGCGGCCGTCCGGCGGCGTGTGCCGGAGTGCGTTCGTGAGCAGGTTGAAGAGGACGCGCTCGATCTTGTCCGCTGCCACGGGCGCCGTCGTCTCGCCGTCGTTTCGAGCCACGAGATCGATCTCGCGCTGCGCGGCCTCCGGCTGCAGCTGACGGACGGCGGAGTCGACCAGATCGGAGAGTGGAAGCTTCTGGAAATCGAGGCTCAAGGCACCGGCGTCGATTCGCGCCAGCTCGAAGAGATCGTCGACGAGCGTCGCCAGCGTCCGGGCCTGATCGCGCAGGGTGGGCAGGTAGTCGGCGGGAGCGATCAGGTCGTCCTCTGCCGCCTCGATCACGGCCTGCATCGCCGCGAGCGGCGCCCGCAGGTCGTGGCTTGCCCAGGCCACGAGCTCGCGACGGGCGTCGAAGATCCCTTCGATGCTCTCGGCCATCGAGTTGAACGAGGCAGACAGCTCGGCGAGCTCGCTCGGCCCGCCGAGCGGTGCGCGTGCGGTGAGATCTCCGGACGCGAACCGGCTCGAGGCATCTGCGACCCGGCGCAGCGACTGCGAGATCGAGCGCGCCAGGAGAAGCCCGGCCCCGGCGGCTGCCGTCGCTGACCCGGCGGCGACGGCCAGGATCTTGCGATCCGCGCCCATGTGGAACATCACCCAGCCCGAGGCGAGCACGGCAGCGAGCGGGACGCAGACCGAGACGAGGGCGAGGGCGGCAAGCTGGACGCGGACGGTGGGGACGGCGCGAAGCCCGTACGCCACGAGGAGGCCGACCGCGAGGCTGGAAGCCGCGACCGCGAAGGCGAGGGCGATCATGGGTCGAACCGGTAGCCGACGCCCCAGACCGTGTGGATCCGGGCCGGGTGCGCGGGGTCGGGCTCGAGCTTCTCGCGCAGGCGCCGGACGTGGACGGTGACGGTGCCGCTGTCGAGCGCGGGGGAGTGGCCCCACACGCGATCCATGATCTGACTCCGCGAGAACACCCGCCGCGGGTTGGTGCCGAGAAACCAGAGCAGATCGAACTCGCGGGCGGTGAGCGCGACATCGGCGCCGCCCTTCGTCACGACCCTGCTGCCGCCGTCGACCACGACGTCGTCGAAGCGGAGCACGTCACCAGTCTCGTTCGAGCTGCCGGCCCGTCTCAGCACCGTGCGCACTCGCGCGGTGAGCTCACGAGGGGAGAAGGGCTTGGTGACGTAGTCGTCTGCGCCGAGCTCGAGGCCCACGATCCGGTCGGCCTCTTCGCCGCGGGCCGTGAGCATGATCACCGGGAGATCCGAGCGTCCGCGGATCCAGCGGCAGAGGTCGAGCCCGCCGGTCCCCGGAAGCATCACGTCCAGCACGACTAGTGTCAGGTCGGAGGTCTCGATCAGCTCTCGGGCGCGATCGCCGTCCGCCGCCTCCAGCGTCTCGAACCCGTCCCGCCGGAGGTAGCGGACGATCACCTCGCGGACGATCGGCTCGTCGTCGACGACCAGCACCGTTGACATCGCTCCCTATTCTGGCTTCCACTTGGGGTGGTGCGCGTCCGCCCACTCCTCTTTCACCGTTCCGAGGGTGATTCCCCGGAGCGCGTGGCGCGTCGTCGGGTGGATGACGGCCAGGTAGAGGTGACCGAGAAGCAGCGCCACCGACGCGTAGAGCAGGCCGTCGTGAAGGACGACGGTGCTCGCGAAGCGAAAGCGCGTGTCGCGCTCACCGAACCAGAGGAGCAGCCCCGAGACGAGGAAGAGGACGGTGAAGGCCGCAGTCAGCGCCGTGTTGAGCTTCTGGCCGGCGTTGAACCTGCCCTGGGGAGCGGGCCGGCGGCCGAGAAGCCAGCGAACGTCGTCGGCGTCGAACGAGTCGATCTCGCGCGCGAGCCGCCGGAGCCCGCGGCGGTCGCCGAGGACCGCGATCAAGGCGAGGACGCAGACCCAGGCGATCCCCGACCAGAAGTGCAGGCTCTGGACGATCGGGCGACGCCCGACCAGGATCGCGAGGCTCGGCAGGTACAGCACGAGCCCCGAGCCGAGCAGGAACAGGAAGAACCCGGCGTTTGCCCAGTGAAGCGTCCGCTCCGTCCGCGAGAACCGCCGCCTGTACCCGGGCTTCACGACGTGTACCCGTTCGAGTGTCCGACCCACGCGTCCCGGTCGTAGCCGAGCTGCTCCCAGTACCCGTCGCTCGGCTTGGGCACGAGGTTGATCCCCTTGAGCCACTTGACGTTCTTGTAGCCGTACATCTCGGGGATCACGAGCCGAACGGGAGCGCCGTGCACTCGAGGGAGGGGCTCTCCGTTCATCTCGTAGGCGAGCATCACGTCGTGCATGTCCGCCTGCTGCATCGTCAGCGAGTCGACGTACGGAATCTCCGCGGAGACGAACTCGAGCGCGTGCGCAGAGCCGAGAGGCTTGGCCAGTGGCAGCACGTCGCTGAGCCGGACGCCGCCCCAGTGCACGTTCTGGACGGTCCACCCGGTCACGCAGTGGAAGTTCGAGATCTGCGTCGCCTTCGGCAAGGCGAGCAGCTGGTCGTAGGTCAGTGTCGCCGGCTGCTCGACGTGACCGCCGACATCGAGCCGCCAGGTGGTCCGATCGAACGTGGGCATCGAGTCGGAGACCGTGTAGATCCGCCAGCCGCCCGACGGGATCAGCGGCACGGCCGACTCGAGCGGGGAGATCGTGCTCGAGATCCGGCCCCAGACGCTCTTGCCCCAGTAGAGCGACGAGACGCCGCCGACCACGGTTCCGAGGAACACTCCGCGCCCGTAGCGCCTGGGCCCGCGCGTGCCGGCGGGCGTCTCGTCGACCGAGGCCATGCCTACGCGTGCGCCATGCCGGCAAACAGGGCGCCGCGCAGCTCACCCATGTGGCTCTTGGTGTCGATCCACACGCGGTAGGAGGCCGGCTTCGCCTCGATCAGGTCGAGCGCCTTCGAGGTCACCGAGGCACAGCTCTTGGCCTTGTAGCCCGAGCCGAGCTTGGCGACCACCATGCCGGCGCTGTCCCGGATCGACGCTCCGGTGATGCCGTGAGCCATGACGTCGAACGTCCAGCAGAGCTGGCCCTTCTTGGCGTTCGACTGGAAGTTGACGACGCCGTGCTCACCCATGCCGGAGAGCTTCGCTCCGAGCACCGGGTGCATCGTCGCCGCCCCGGCTGCTCCTGCTTCTAGCGCCGCCGCCGCGAGCGCGGCGACGAGGAATCCCTTTCCGATCACAGACCCTCCTTGTTCGAATGAGGCACGAAGTGCGTCCTTCGAGGATGGGGCCGCGAGGTTTCGGCGGCGTTGCCAAGTCCTTACCAGTCGCTTAAATCAGCGCCTGATCTGCGCGGCAGCGCCAGGGTGGGGCCTAGTGGTATTCGGGGTTCTGGCTCTTCGCGTTCGTGACGTGCTCCCACTCGGCCGGCTGGTTCCCATACGCCGGCATGCCGCCGATGTCCTTGAGCATGCGCGCCGTGTGCATGAGGTTCCACGCCATGAAGGTGGTGTTCCTGTTCGTGAAGTCGTTGGCGTACCCGAGAGGCGGGTCGATGGGCTCACCGTTCCACTCGGTGTCGCCGTAGCTCGGCCCCGGGCCGGCCTCGCCGATCCAGCCGCAGTCGGCCTGGGGCGGGATCGTGTACCCGACGTGCTGCATCGCGTAGAGGATGTCCATCGCGCAATGCTTGATCCCGTCCTCGTTACCGGTGATCACGCACCCGGCGGTCTTGCCGTAGTACAGGTACTGGCCCTTCTCGTTCCGGTCGCCGCTGTAGGCGTACATGCGCTCGACGACGAGCGTCGCGACGCTTGACTTCACGCCCAGCCAGATCGGCGAGCCGAGCACGAGAATGTCGGCCGCGAGGATCTTCTTCTGGATCGGCGGCCAGTCGTCCCGATCCCAGCCGTGAGCGGTGAGGTCCTTCTCCATCCCGAAGGCGATGTGATGATCGAGCGCGTGCAGGATCTCGACGGCGACGCCTTCGGCGCGCATGATCCCGGCCGCTCTGTTGATCAGCCGGAGCGTGTGCGACTCGGCCGGGTCCTTCTTGATCGTGCAGTTGATGAACAGGGCCGAGAGGTCGTCGTACCTGGCCTTCGAGTCGGTCATGCGCGCTCCTTTTGCCGGTGTGTGCGTGAGGCTTCCGTGGGATCATCGCGGCCGCTCGTCCGGCGTGCCATCACCGCGGCGCCCTCCTACAGGTCGAGCACCACGTCGTCGCGGGGCCGGGAGCAGCAGATGAGCACGCTCCCGTCGGCGGGCGGCTCGACCGGGTCCGGGTCGTAGTCGACGCTGCCGTCGACGAGCGTGGTCTCGCAGTTGTGGCACACCCCGGTGCGGCAGGACCAGCGGACCGGCACGTCGCATGCCTCGGCGAGCTCGAGCAGGCTCGCGTAGTCGTCGCTCCAGGGCACGGCGAGATCGCTGCGGGCGAACGAGATCATCGGGCCGTTCCCTGGTCGGCCCGCGGGCGGGTGGGGCGGGCGCGCGGGTGTCGCGGCAATCCCGGGCGTCAGGCCCGCAGCCGGCCCGAAGGGCTCGGTGTGGATACGGGAGGCGTCGAGGCCGAGCGCTGCCAGGGCGGCGCTCATCTCCTCCATGAACGTCCCCGGGCCGCAGAGGTACGCCTCGGCGTTGCGGGGTGGCTCGAGCTCGACGAGAGCCGACGCGTTGAGACGGCCCGGGCTGTCGTAGTCACGGCCCTCGACGTCGTCTGGCTCGGGACGGCTGTAGTAGACATGACTGCGGGCGTTCGGGAGCGAGGCGAGGAGCGCCCGTGCTTCGGCGGCGAAGGGGTGGTCGCGGCCGCTCCGCGCTCCTTGCAGCCACCAGATCTCGCGTTCGGAATGCCCTTCTGCCAGCGCGTGGAGCATGGCGAGAGCGGGCGTGGCGCCGATGCCCGCGGTGACGAGCAGCACGGGCGCCTTGCTCTGGTCCAGGATGAATGTGCCGCGCGGTGCTCCGATCTCGAGCTGGTCGCCGATGCGGACGTGGGTGTGGAGGTAGCCGCTCGCAGCGCCGTCGTGCTCGCGCCTGACGGTAATCCGGTAGTAGCCGGCATCGGCCGGGCCGGAAAGCGAGTAGCTGCGCAGGAGCCCCCTGAGGTCGCGGTCGGGCTGAACGCGAACGGTCACGTACTGCCCGGGGAGCGCTGCCGGGAGCGGTGCCCCATCGGGGTCTTCGAGGCGGATGGAGATCACGGAGTCGCCCTCGGGCCCGATCCAGGTGACCTTCAAGGCGCGAAAGCCGGGCCAGGCCGGAGGCGGGCTCGCCGTTGCCAGGCCCGCGTTGCCTCCGCCCGGCGCCGCCTCGAGCAGAGCGCGAAACGACTCCTGCCATCCCGGGCTCAGGGCCGGTATCCGCAGCGCCCGGAGCAGCTGCTGCCGCGGGTGCCCGGGCAGGTAGAGAAGCGCGTCGACCTCGGCGACCGTCATGCGCTCCGGCCCGGAGGCGAGCTTGAGGATCTCGTCGCCGGCCTGTATTTCGCCTTCGTCGAGCACACGGAAGTAGAAGCCGGGCCGGTGGTGCGAGACGAGGAGTGCGGGGAGACGCGGGTCGTTCATGCGGATCCCGACGCGGTAGCAGGTGACGCGCGGCTGGCTGACTTCGAAGACGGCGGTGCCGATCCGGTAGCGATCGCCGACGCAGACCTCGTCGTCGCTCAGTCCCTCGACGGTGAAGTTCTCGCCGAACTGCCCGTAGACGGAGTCGTCGCGTCCGAGCTCGCGCTCCCAGTAGCGGTAGGACTCGACCTGGTACACGAGGACGGCGCGCTGCTCGCCGCCGTGTCCGGCGAGGTCGCCTTGACCGTCGCCCCCGATGTTCAGCCGGCGCACGATGCGCGGCCCGGTGACCGGATCCTTGAAGACGCCGGTGAACACGGACTTCCCTCGCCAGGCCACGTCCTTCGGCATGCCGACGTTGACGGACACCAGAGTGCCGGCGCGCGGCGGCCCCGCCCGGTTTGAGCCGGTCTCGAAGGATGCTGTGCTCATGCCGGGATTCTGCAGCGCACTGCCTCTCACGTCGGGCGAAGGCCTCGCGCGTGGCCCTTACCGGATGGCAACGGATACCGTCCGGGATCGCTCCGGTTTGCATCGATTTTCTGCCAGACTCATGGATCGTGGAGGAGTCGACGGCCTTCATCGCTGAGCCGGCCGCTGAAGGGCCGGTGGGAGTTGTGCACGAGGCGAGCGTCGCTTCGGACGGCTACGTGCCGAACTACGTCAGGGTCTGGTGCTGGCGTCCCGAGATCCTGACGGCGTTCGCGCAGCTTCGCGCCGATCTCCTTGCCGAGTCCACGCTGACCGCGCGTGAGGTCGCCGTGATGGTGGCGGCGGCTGCCTCGGAGCTAGGCGATTCGTACTGCTCGCTTGCCTGGGGGGAGAAGCTTGCCGAGGCGAGCGATGAGAGCATCGCGGCGGCCGTGCTGCGCGGGGAGGGCGGGGGTCTTTCCGAGCGCGAGGCGGCGCTTGCGAGGTGGGCGAGGCAGGTCGTTCGTGACCCGAACGGCACGAGCGGGGCGAGCGTCGAGGGACTTCGCCAAGCCGGCGTCAACGAGCGGGAGATCTTCGAGGCCACGGCGTGGATCGGCCTGCGTCTTGCGTTTTCGAGCATCAATGACGCGCTCGGCATCTCTCCGGACATCGAGCTGCGCGAGCGCGTCCCGGCCGCCGTGCGCGAAGCGGTGAGCTACGGGCGTTGAGCGGCGCGCTCGCACCAGAGAACACCGAGGCGCTCGAGGCGTGGAACGGCGTCTTCTTCGACCGCTTCGTCGCCTACCGCCATCCGGTCGTCGCGGAGCTCGCCCCACACGGCGACCAGGCGTTCCGCCTCCACCCGCCGACAGGCGCTGCCGACGAGACCCAGAGCGGATCATGCCCAGATCAGCTTCGTAAGCTGGGCAATCGCTGCGGCTCTCAGTACGGAGGTCGAAGGCCCGGAAGCATCGGGAAATGGCGGACGCTCGTCGTCAGAAGATCGGCCTCGAGAAGGAGCGCAGTCGCTGCGATCAGGTAGTCCGCATCGTCGATTCCGCTGTGAGCGCGGCGGTGCTTCCGCGCCAACTCGCCGGCCGCACGGGCGACGTCCTCGCCGACCGCAACCCAGGAGAGCGCCGTGAAGAATCGTTCGAGCGCCGGGAGCTCGTCCTCGCGCACTCCGGCGACCAGCTCGAAGCGGACGTTCTCGCTAGAGGCAATGGTCTCGTCGTCCTCGACGAGACCCCTCAAGAGGTCGACCGCGGCCTGGTCGCCTCGTAGATGGTCGACGGCGACGGTCGTGTCCAGGAGCTTCACTCGAGCCCGAGGCGGCTCAGGCGCTCGGTGAGATCGCCGCGCACCGAGTCCACGTAGTCGCTGCCGGTGAAGACGCGACTCCGCCACGAGCCGGCGCTCGCTTCGAGCGCCAGGAGCTTGTCGGCCTTCGTCGGCTGTCCGAATGTGGTTCGAACGGCGCGCCGAACGAGCTCGGACCGGGACGCGCCGGTCGCCTGTGCGATGCGATCGAGGAGCTCGAGCTCGTCGTTTCCGAGGTAGATCTGGGTCCTGCCCACGGCATCACTATACACCACTAGGTGTCGCAAGTCACGCGGCGACTCACCCGGTCAGGCCGATTTGCTCGACGCCTGCTCGCGTCCTCCCGGGAAGCTCCGCACCGAACCGCGTCCCTCAAGTCAGTGACGACCGCTGCCGATGAGGGCGTCATGAAAAAACACATCGCCGTTTCCAAGCTTCGATTCTTCGCCGCAGCGGCGATCTGTGCGCTCGCTGCCATCGCTGTGCTTGCTCCGGCCGCGTCTGCAGCCCCGGTTATCGATCAGTCGAACACCGGCAGCCCGACGGACACCTGGAACTTCGGATGGATGGGCTCCGCGAGCCAGACCTTCACGGCCGGGATGACCGGCACCCTCGACGAGGTGGAGCTCAACCTCTACAACCCCAGCTCGTACTCCTCGACGATCACGGTCCAGATCACGAGCGTCACCAGCGGCGCGCCCAACTTCGGCGATGTTCTCGGATCCGGCACCGTCGATCCGAGCACGCTCCCCACAAGCGGCGGCTCTCTTGGCACCCAGGTTGAGGCGGTCACGCTCAGCTCGCCCGCTCAGGTCGTGACCGGCACCCAGTACGCCATCGTCCTCACGACGACAGGCGGGAGCGTCTACTACGTCTGGCGCTCGACAAACGACAACTATGCGGGCGGCTTGCTCCGCTTCAACTCGACGACCTCGTGGTCGAGCGAGGACTACGTGTTCGCGACCTACGTCGAGGCGCCTTCGACACCGACCCCGACCGCCGCCACACGCGGCGCGTATTGCACGGTCGCCGACAACACCACCGACGGCGGCCTGCCGCTCCTACCCGGCACCTTCGTCAACCTCGACGACGGCCAGGCCTCGAGCGACCCGCACTACGCCGGCGCGGAGCCGGCCAACTTCGTCCAGGGCGTCGGCCTCACCTGCGCCGCGCCTCCCACCGGCTACACGCGGCACGGGTACGCGACCGCCGACATGAACGTGGACGCGAACACCTATCCGTACTACGCGGCAGCCTAAGCGCGCCTCAGTCGCTGAGTGTGGCCTCGGTGAGGTCGGGGCCACACTCACGCCGACGAGCGAAGTCCGGCACAGATGAAACAGCAAAGGCGCTCGCTACCGGGGGTTCGAGTGTGACGTCGACGGCGCCAGGACGATTTTCCGCTGGAAACGGTCTATAGTCGCGCCCGGAGGAGTGTCCCGGCTACCACCGCACCATGTACCACGGCCGCGGCTCACCGAGCGCTGCGACGGGCATCGGGTGATCGTGATCGAGGCGGCGGGCGGCTACGGCAAGAGCACGCTCGGTGCCGAGCTGGTCGGGCACTGGAGCACCGTCGGGATCGAGGTCGGGCTCGAGCACCCCGGCGTGTCGGCACTCGCCCTTGCAGCCCGGCTTCACGAGGAGGTCGAGCGCGCCGGCTTCTCCGACGCCGCGGCCGCCGCCGAGGGCAAGCGCGAGCCCGGGGAGATCGTCGATGCGCTCGTTGCAGCTCTTACGGGCGAGCCGTTGCACGTTCGTGATCGACGATGCACACCATGCCGAGCCCGACGCCGCGCACTTGATCGAGCAGCTCGCGAGCCGCCTCGACGACTCGCACCGCCTGCTCGTCCTCGGCCGCCAGCTTCCCGAAGGTGCCGCCCGGCTGAGGCGGGCCGAGTCGCTGCACCTCACGGCCCGCGATCTCGCGTTGAGCGACGAGGAGATCCGTGCGGTCTGTCTCGAGGGGTTCGGGCTCGAGGTCGGGGAGGACGGTGCTCGAGCGCTCAGGCGAGCGACTGACGGTTGGACTGCTGCGACGGTACTGGCAGCCGCTCGTGCTGCGCGCACCGGCGAGCGGGTCGAGGCTGTCGCAGGCGCCGCCACGGGACCTGGCCATCCTGCCGGGGCGCTGGCGGCGATCCTCGAGGAAGCGCTCGAGACCCTCGGCACCTTCGCCCGAGAGCCGCTCGCCCAGGTTGCTCGGCTCCCTTTGCTCGACCCCGGGCTGGTCGCGGTCGTGACCGGAGATGAAGGCTTCTTCGACCAGGCACTCGCCGCCGGTATCCCGTTTGCTCCGGCGCGCGGCGGCTGGTGGGATCTCCCGGGGCCGGTTCGCGATCACCTGGCGACGCTTGCGCCGGTGGTTCGCGAGACAATGCGGCTAGCGGCACACGAATACCGGAGCCGGGGTGAGCTAGGCCCAGCACTGGAGCTGCTCGTGGCCACGGACGACCACGGCAACGCGGCTGCCCTTCTCGCTGCGACGCCGCCCGGCTCCGAGGACGCCCTCGACACGATCGAGCTTGGCGCTCGGTTCGACCAGCTCTCGCGCGAGGCGGTCGACGCCCACCCGGCGGTCCTCGTCCTCATCGCACGCCGATTCGGTCACGCGGGACGTTACGCGCTCTGCTGCGAGCTCCTCGAGCGCGCGAGAGGGCTGGCGGAGGAGACAGGCGACCCTGTCCTCGTGCGCGCAGCGGCCGCCGAGCTCGTGAAGGTGCGCCACCTGGCCGACATGGACTACGACCGAGCCGAGCGCGCGGCACGCGAGATCCTCGAGGCAGCGGGTCCCGAGGAGCGGCTGACACGCGCCCGCGCCAGCGAGTTCCTCGGCTACGCGCTGTGCCACCGGGCCGACGAGGACGGCGTCCGGTCCGAGGCGGCCCTGGTCGAGGCCGAGGACTGCTTCGCGCGCGCGTTTCGGCTCTACAGCGAGCTCGGGATGCGCTCGGCGGCGGCGTTCATCTGCGTCGACTGGTCGAGTCTGATCGAGTTTCCGCGCGGGCAGGCGCGCTCGGCGCTCGAGCGGATCGACGAGGCGCTGCTCCTCGTCGCCGACCTGCCGCGCCCCTGGGCGTTCGTGATGTTGTGGCGCGCGACGTTCGCCGCCGAACTCGGCCTCGATGAGCTCGGCCGGGCGAGCGTCGATGAGGTGATGCGCGTAGCGGTCGAGAAGTCGAGCTCGTTCCTCGTCGCGCAGGGGCACTGGCGCCTCGCCGTGCTCGCCTCCTACCGGGGCGATGGCGGCGCCGCCCTCGAGCAGATCCGCGACGTCGAGCGGAACAACAAGCTCTGGTGGGAGCTCGGCTCGGCGGAGTTCCTGGCCGAGGCTGCCGATCTGCTCGACCGCGTCGGGCACACGGCGCTCGCGCACGAGTGTCTGGCTCGCGCGCGGGAGGATCCGAAGGACGCGGCGCATTTGGTCGCGCTCGCTGAAGGGATCCTCGAGGCCCGGCACGGCGATCCGGTTTCCGCCGAGGAGCGGCTCTCGAGGCTCGCCGGTGACCGTGTCGACCCGCGCGAGCGCTGGCGAGTCACGCTGCTCCGCGGGCTCGCAGCTTTTCGGCGCGGCGAGGCGGGCCTTGCGGGCCTGCTCGCCGCGCAGTCCTTCGAGGAGGCCGCACGCCTCGGCCAGGCCCAGTTGCCGCTGATTCGCGAACGCGCCGTCACCGAGCAGCTGCTCGGTCTTGCGGTCGAGACCGGCCTTCCGGCGGCCGCGGCGCTGGAGGCCGGCGCGCTACCCCGTTCACTCGCGGTTCTCGGCCGCTTCGAGCTCACGGTGGCCGGCCGCCCGGTGCCCCTCAGATCGGGGCAGGAGATGCAGCTCTTGAAGCTCGTTGCCGTCTCCGGCGGTCGCGTTCACGCCGAGCAGGCGATCGAGGCCCTCTGGCCCGACGCCAATCGCTCGTCGGGCCGTGCCCGGCTGCGAACCGTGCTCAACCGGCTGCGCACATGGGCGGGCGAGACCGTCTCGCGCGACGGCGACGCGCTCGTCCTCGATCCGGCAGTGACGGTCGACATCGACGAGTTCCACGCCGAAGCCCGCAGCGCGCTGGCCCTGGCCGACAGCGATCTCCCGCTCGCGACCGCGATCGCCCGCGGCGCGATCGCCCGTTACCGCGGCGAGCTTCTCCCCGACGACCGGTACGAGGACTGGGCCACTCGCCAACGCGAAGTGGCCCAAGCGGTGATGCTGGACCTGCTCGACCTGTGCGCGATCGAGGCGGCGGAGCGCGGAGACCTCGACGCGCTCAGACGCAACGTCGAGCGCACGATCGAGTTCGCCCCCTACGACGACCTGCGCTACCTGAAAGCGGCGGCGGCCCTCCTCGAGCAGGGCCGCCGTGGCGAGGCGCTGGCGGTCGTCCATCGGGCCCGCTCGGCCTTCGCCCAGATCGGCGTCGATCCACCCGAGCCGCTGCTCGACCTCGAGCGCTCGCTCGTCGCTATTTCGTGAAGTCCTGGATGACGCCCTGGACATGCTGTTGGGTGCCGGTCCAGGCGATCGCGTCGTACGGGATCGCAAACCCGTCGAAATTCCCGGTGACGCTCTTGCCGACGACGCCGTTGTGCTCGAAGGAGAGCTCGAAGGCGAGCTCCGGCTGGATGCCGCCCCGGATGACCTCCGCGCTTCCCGGGTCGTTCCCGTAGCCGGGACCGCAGCTGCCGGCGGTGTGGTCGCAGTGCGACACCTCCCAGACCGAGGTCACCACCGACCAAGAGCCGCTCGGCTCGCCGTGATTCTGCTTCGCGGAGGCGGCGAGGGCCCGCGCGGCCTGATACCAGAAGCCGCCCTTCCCGAGCAGCATCGGCTCTGGGAAGAGGATCGAGGCGTTCGCGATCTCCTTCACGAAGCGCGCATTTGGCTGGCCCGAGACGGTTGCCTCGAACGGGTTGTCCCCGAGGCCGAGCGGGCTCAGGCCGGCCTTCTCGAGGAAGAGGGCGATCATCCCACCGGACTCGATGATGTCGTTGACCTTCTCGCCTACGACGAGCGTCTTCGTGACGGGCTCGACCTTCTCGAGTGCCTTCAGGCCCTCCTCCGCCTGCTCCGCGGCCACCTCGATCTCCTTGAGGTATTCGAGTGCTCCCTGAAGCGTGTGTAGTCCGTTCGCGGAGGTCTTGAGGAACCTGGCGAGCGCGCCCGTTCCGTTCGCCCAGGCGACGAGGTCGTCTTCCTCATCCGGCGAGAGCGAGCCGAGCGAGTCGTAGATCAGGTACGGGGCGACGCTCAACGGAATCGGGGCAGCGGAGCCGGTGCGTTCGGAGTGTGTGCAGCTTCCGCCGCTGCAGCTGCCGTGCTTCGACGCCTCGACGGCGAGCGTCGTCTGCGCAGTCACGATCGTTCCCGGTGCCCAGTAGCGCAGGAGCGCCTGGCCGTGCTGGTCGGTCTGGGTGGTTACGCCGCCGGTGCCGCAGTTGTTGTCGTTGCCGATGTCGGTCTGGTCACAGACCGATTGTTCGCCGATCGTCGGCGGCTGCCACGTCTGCCCGGTCGGCAAGGGTTGCACGTCAGTCTTAACCGGCGCCAGCATGGCATCCACCGTCGCGTCCGGGACGGGCTTGTGGGTGTCGTCGTAGGTGACCTTGACGAGGATGTCCGAGCAGCCGGATAGGCAGTGGAACGTCTTCTGGCCGTTGCGGGCCTCGTAGAAGTCGGCGGGGGCGACGTTGTAGTGCGGGCTGTGGATCGCCAGCCCCGAGTGTGGGGGGTTCAGCACCGTGACCGACACGTCGAGCTTGCAGGGATTGCCGACGGCGAGTGAGCGTGCCGAGTCCAGGCTCCGCGCTGAGCCCGTGCTCGAGAGGTTCGCCGACGTGAGCTCCGCCACGTCACACGGGAGCGCGAAGTCGACTCCGGGGACGTCACCCGTGCCGATGTGAACGCTGCGGCTCGCGGGCGTGGCGGACTCGCCAGCCTCGAGTACGGGAGCGACCTTGCACGTCGTGTACGGATGGAGCTCGAAGCCATAGTCGCCGTTCTCGTTCGTGGTCGTCGTGCCGCCACCAGCGCAGCCTTCGGTGCGCATCGTGATGTTCGGTGCCCCAAGTTGGCCGTTCGTGCCGATCACAGACACGTTCCCGGAGATGACCGGACGGGCGGTCCAGCCCCATCCGTAGGCAGTGCCGCCCTGCCCCGAGCAGGGACCGGGCCCCCCGCCGGCGGCCACGAACCACGCACCGGAGCCTTTCGGAACGCGGTAGTGGACGTTGACGCCGGTGTTCTTCGGCGTGAGCGACTTGGTCGACCAGGCCTCCTCGCCGTAGGGCCCGCTGCCGCTTCCGTTCGGCCCACCGGTGGCGTGGAACGACCACGGCGTCGCCCCCGGATTCGAGTTGGTCCACATGGCGTCGTACTCGACGACGTCCGGCTCGAGCGGCATCTGCAGGAAGACGGCCTGGCCGCAACCGGATTTCGACGTGTTGGTCTTGACGATGACGGCTGCGGGGATTGGCAGGCAGTGCTCGTTTGGTGCGGGCGGGGGACCCTGGCAGGGGCTGTCGGCCGCTGCCGCCGCGACAGTTGCCCGCGCGTGACGAGCGAGGGCCTCGCCGGGAAGCAGCATGAGCCCCGCCGCAACGGCCAGGACAGCGATCCAGCAGCCGCGGCGGGCCGATGAGCCGAGCGTGACGCTGGGTGAGCTGGTGGGGGGCCGCATGTCCGTGACTCGCGTTCAGGCTAGGAAGGAGGCGTCACACGAACATCACACGAGCTGACGCGGCCGGCCCTACTTCTTCGTTCTGTTCGGTCCGCGATGGTGCGGCAGATCGTTGGGTGACTCTCCGGCGGCCTTTCTCGAAGACACCGCGTCGCCATTCAGGAGCACTTCCCAGCGAGGTACGGTTGGGGGGCGCTCTTCCGGGGCCAATGTGGCTCTACACCTGGTGCGCCCGGCAGGAATCGAACCTGCCCGCAAAGCGGCGGTTTCCTACGCGGCGTGTACCACTGGTGCATCCACGAGCATGTCCGCCGGGGCGGTTCCTAGCAGGAACCGGGCGTAATCGAGCTCGGCCTCGTCGGCGAGGACGTGCGTGTACGTGTTGGCTGTGACGGCGAGGTTCCGCTGCCCGACGTGCTCGCCGATGCGGGGCCATGGGACGCCGCCGAGGTGCGGGACCAAGATCCGGTGGTGTCGCAGGTCGTGTGGGCTGAACGTCGGCACGCCCGCCGCGGTGCACGCCCTGGCGAGGGTGGTGCGGAAGCGGTCGCCACCGAACCCCTCGAACACGAGCCGGTCGGGGGACAGGTCCTAGCGCGACAGGCGTCGGATCGGTGCGTGGCGCTCGACGAGGTTCATTGGCTGAGTGCAGTAGGCTTGATGCGCTCATGAAGGCGACTTTCGGAATCGCTCTTGGCGCGCTTCTGATCGCGGCAGCGGCAGGTACCGGGTCGGGTGCGACCGAGCGGACGTCTAGCGGCCCGTGCTCCGGGCTAAAGGCGACGTATGTAGCCGCGTGCGACAAGGGCGATACGGCGTGTAAGAAGCTCGCGAAGATCTCGCCGCCGGCCGAGAAGCACTGTCTCGCAGAGCTCGCCGACGCAATGAACAACGTAAGAACTGGTGGCTCCGGGACGGTGACGAAGCCTGCGTTGACGACAGTGAGCCCGAAGCCGCCCGTCGCGAACGCCGGCGGGCCGTACGCCGCCCCGGCCGGGAAGGCAGTCATCCTGAACGGCACCGCAGACGACCCGAACGCGCTCCCGGTTACCTACGAGTGGGACCTTTCAGGCAGCGGCGCCTACCGGGACGCAACCACTGCTCACCCGATGTTCTCGATCCCCGCGGGCTCAGCGACAGGAACAGTGTTCGTCGTCTGCCTTCGCGTTGTCGAAACGAAGAGCGGCCCCAATGCTGGTGACGCGCTTGTGTCCCGGCCGTCCTGCGCAACCGTTCGCGTTCAAGGCACGCTCACCCGGGTTCCAGCCAGGCCGGTGGCGTCGCCGGGTGGCCCATATACAGGCAAGCCGGGCGCCACCGTCAGTCTTGATGGCTCGGGCTCCTCGGCACCCGACGGCGGCGCACTCTCGTACGGCTGGGATCTCCAAGGAAGCGGCAGCTACACCGACTCGCACGTGCCCCAACCACAGTTCCGCGTTCCGGCGAACGCACCGAAGAGCACCGAATACGGCGTATGCCTCGAGGTCACCGAGACCTCCGGGAGCGGGAACGACGTCGTCTCTGTTCCGGCCTGCACGACCGTCACGGTCGACTAAACATACGGTTTGCTTGCGACTGGTTCTCATTAGGGAGAAACGGCGCGACCGAACAGATGAAAGTCACTCCGAGCGTCGCCCCTCTCGGCGACGACACTTGAGAGGGCGGCAGCACGGCCAAGCCACCTCTCCCGGCGGTTTGCATGGCTCACCGATGCACCACGGATAGGCCGCCAGAGACATAGGGGGCCCGCCTGACCCCTGGTTCTAAGCCAAACCCCAGGAGCCAAGCGGGCCTTGATGCGCCCGGCAGGAATCGAACCTGCGACCTTTCGCTCCGGAGGCGAACGCTCTATCCCCTGAGCTACGGGCGCCGGAGGAGCCAGTCTAGCTTCGGATCGAGTCGGACTCGGACGTTTGCGCCCTTGGTGAGCCTGACGCCCGCGGGTCGCGGCCCACGCCTGCTCACGGTGAGACGCGGGCGCGATCTCGCGGTGTCGGGATGTACGGATCACGATCGGCGCGCTCACCGATGCGTGTTCGATGTCTGCCGGCGGACACTTGGGTGTCATACGCCGTGGAAGGAGCGTGGACCATGTCCATCTGGAAGGGCGGACTTTCAGCGGCTGTCCTCCTTGTCGCGCTGGGGCCGGTGGCCGGAGCGTCGGGTCGAGCGTCCGTCGACCCGACGAAGATCTTCGAGGTCTCGAACGTCGAGGCCGTGCAGAACGGCGCATCGGCGCCGGCGATCTTCACGACGACGAAGCCGTGGACGATCACGCAGATCTGGACGTACCACTGGAACGACGCGAGAGGCTCGACGGCGACGGGGACGATCGGGCTCAAGAGCCTCACGACCGGGAAGCTGTACGGCCCCTGGAAGACGAAGGGGTCGCCCGGCCAGGGTGGCGTGCAACGCGTACTGGTACACGACGACCAAAGTCGTCGTACCGGCAGGGCGCTACAAGATCGTCGACTCGGATCCGGCGACCTGGTCGCAAAACGACTCGAGCGGTCACCGCGGGATGGGGTGGGTGCTTGCGACGCCGGCCGGAGGGCTCACCTGGCCTGCGCTGCCGGACGCGCTCGTCTCGATCGCGTCGGTGTCGAACGGGTGCGGCGGGGGGACCGCGAGCTCGGCGAAGCGCGTCGGCGACACCTCGACGTACCTCGACTCGAACAACCCGCTCGGCACCCGCTACACCGTCAACTTCCGCGAGGCCTGCAACCTGCATGACGCGGGTTACTCGGGCGCGAAGGTGCACGACGCGATCAACGGCGGGACGATCGACTACTTCACCTGGACGCAGGCCCGCGTCGACGGCAAGTTCCTGGCCGACATGCGCCTGCTCTGCGAGCGGCAGATCCCCGCGTCGGCGACAGTCGCCATCGCTGACTGCAAGGGTCACGGCGGCAAGACGTCCTTCGGGGCGCTGACCCGGTACGACTTCGTCAGAACCGCGGGCTCGCTCTTCTGGCGCGGCCGACCGGCGCTCCGCGGCGCCTGGGCCGGGTCGGGAGACAGCCCCGACTCTGCACGGCTTGTGCTTTCGCAGAACCTTCGAAGCGTGAGCGGCACGTGGCGGATCGGGTCCGAAAAGAACCTCACGACCGGTGAGTTCAGGGGAACCCTGATCAGCCGCGATCAGGACAGCCTCGTAAAGGGATTCACGAAGGTCACGAAAGGCGATACGACGCGAATCCGGCCGATGAGCCTGACCGCCGATCCGGACACGCCCAACGAGATTGCCGTTGGCGGTCCCGGCATCGCCGGAGCCCTGACACGCTGAACGCGTACTCGAGGACGGGTCGGGCCGACGCCGGCCCCCCCGAGCCGACACCTCCCGGTGAACGGGCGGAGGCCGGCGAAGCTTCTTCCGAAACTGTGTGGTTGGGCGCACTAGTCTTGCCTGGGTGGAGCTGAAGGCTCATACGGCGACGGTGCGTCTCGCGCAGACGTTCGTGATCGCGCGGGAGACGCAGGACGAGGCCGAGGTGGTGCAGGTCGAGATCCGGCACGGCGAGGTGTCGGGGTTCGGCGAGGCGGCGCCGATCGAGCGTTACTCGGAGTCGGCTGAGACCGGGCTCGAATGGTTGAAGCACGTCGAGCTCGGCGACGACCCGTGGGCGCTCGACGAGATCTGGGCGGGGCTGCCGCCGCTCGAGTACTCCGCGCGCGCGGCGCTCGACGGGGCGCTCCACGACCTGCAGGGGAAGCTCGCCGGCGTGCCCGTCTACAAGCTCCTCGGGCTGCGTCGCCACGGCCCGCCGACCTCGTGGACGGTCTGGCTCGGCGACCCCGACGACATGGCTCGGCGGGCTCAGGCAGCCGAGGCCCGAGGGTTCCGGCGGCTGAAGCTCAAGCTCGGCGGCCGCGACGGGCTCGACCTCGAGCGGGTTCGCGCCGTCGTCGGCGCGACCGCGCTGCCGCTCCAGGCCGACGTGAACGAGTACTGGAGCTTCGACGAGGCCCTCGAGCTGCTTCCCCAGATGCCGCTCGAGTACTGCGAGCAGCCGCTCCCGGCCGGCGATCCCGATGGGCCGAGGCTGAAGGAGCGCTCGCCCGTCCCGATCTACGTGGACGAGGACTGCCACACCCTTGCCGACATCGCGTTCTGCGCAGAGCGGGCCCATGGGATCAACATCAAGCTCGCCAAGTCCGGGGGCATCCGCGAAGCCGTGCGCATGGTTCACGCCGCACGGGCGACCGGCCTCCACGTCATGCTCGGCTGCATGGTGGAGAGCGGCCTCGCCATCGCCGCAGGCGCCGCGATCTCGAGTCTCTGCGACCACGCCGACCTCGACGGCAACCTGCTCCTCGCCGAGGATCCCTGGCCGGGCGTCGAGCTCGTCGACGGCATCCAGGTGCCCTCCGAGCAGCCGGGTCTGGGTGTCTCGCCCGCGTAGGCTCCTCCTCCTCGCCGAGGGCTACTCCGGCGATCCGCACTACGGCAAGACCGGCCGTGGCGTCCTTCGGTACCGGCCCGAGCAGGTCGTCGCGATCCTCGACTCGGAGCGAGCGGGGGAGACCCAGGACGGGCTCCCGGTCGTCGCCACGGTCGAAGAGGCCCTCCCGCTCGAGCCGACCACCGCGCTCGTCGGGGTCGCGACGCAGGGCGGCCGGTTCCCGCCCGCCTGGCGTGAGCTCCTGAAGAGCGCGATCGGCCACGGCCTAGACATCGAGAACGGGCTTCACGAGTTCATCTCGGAGGATCCCGAGCTCGCACAGCTCGCGGCACGGCACGGGGTCGAGCTCCGCGATCTCCGCAAGCCGCCGCCCGGCCTCAACGTGCCCACGGGGGAGAACCTCACCCACGACGGCAAGGTCGTGCTCACCGTCGGCTCCGACTGCGCGATCGGGAAGATGACCGTCGCGCTCGAGCTCGACGCCGACGCGCGGAAGCGCGGGCTCGCCAGCGAGTTCGTGCCGACCGGGCAGACGGGGATCGCGATCGCCGGCTGGGGGATCTCCGTCGACGCCGTCGTCTCCGACTTCCTCGCCGGCGCGACCGAGCAGCTCGTCCTGGAAGGGCGCGCCCGCGGCGGCGAACTGCTGTGGGTCGAAGGCCAGGGATCGCTTCTCCACCCGGCCTACTCCGGCGTCACTCTCGGCCTTCTGCACGGCAGCGCGCCCCACGTGCTCGTCCTCTGCCACATGGCCGGCCAGGAGGTGGTCGACGAGGACGAGCGCTTCCCGATCCCGCCCCTGGCCGACCTGATCGACCTCTACGAACGGTCCTGCCTGATCGCGCGGCCCGCGAAGGTGGCGGCGATTGCGCTCAACACCCGTAACCTCGGTGAATCGGCTGCAAAGGCCGCGATCGAGAGCACTCGAATGGAGACTGGTTTGCCCACCGGTGATCCTGTACGCTTCGGCGCCGCGGAAATCACAGACGCGGTGTTGGGCGGGCTTGGGCTTCGTCACACGTAGACGAAGTCAAAACGGGGAGAGAAAACTAATGGGCAAACTGGGCGCTCTCGCGGCGTGCCTCTGTACGGGCTTCGTCCTGTGTGGAACGGCCGCCGCAAACCTGATCGTCGGGATCAACGACGACGTGAAGTACGAGGCGGCCTCGCCGACGTTCTTCATGCCGACGATGCAGGCCGACGGCCTCAAGGTCAACACGCTCACGCTTCGCTGGGACGACACGCAGCCGACGACGATCGACCCTGACCAGGCCGCGGCACTGAGCACGGTGATTCCGGAGGCGCAGGCCGCCGGTGTAACCGTGCAGTTCGATCTGTACCCGCTCCATTCCCAGGCCTTCACCGACGGCACGCGCTGCACTCCGTCGAGTGATCCCACGGCCTGCGGCGACACGGCCAAGATCCAGCAGTTCGCCGCCTGGACGGTGCTCGTGGCACAGACATTCCCCACCGTGCACGACTTTGCGGTGATGAACGAGTGCAACCAGCCGCTGTTCGTGAACCCGCAGTGGACGACGACGGGACTCAACCAGTCGGCCGAGGTGTGCGGCCGGGCGCTCGCAGCCGCCTACGACGCCCTCAAGGCGCAGAACACGGCGAACTTCATCTGGGGCGTCGGGCTGTCGCCTCGTGGAAACGACCGGCCGAAGGCTCCGTCGAACGCCTCCACCTCGCCGGTGAAGTTCCTCCAGGACCTCGGCGCGTGGTTCACGTCGTTCGCCGCCAAGACGCACCGCACGGCCCCACTGATGGACGGGCTCGACTTCCATCCGTATCCGGTGCCGCAGTCCCTGCCCTTCGCGACGGGCTACTCGAGCGTGAACGACGCGAGCATCTCGAACCTCTCGCGGATCTACCAGGCGTTCTACGACGGCTTCAACAAATCGCCTCAACGAACGATCGGCCAGCAGAAGGGCGGCGGGCTTCCCGTCAGCCTCGACGAGATGGGCATCCAGACATCCGCAACCGGGCAGGTGGGTTACTCGGGCGTGGAGGTGAGTGCGAACGCCGCCGGCGGCATGGTCGGCAACGACGCGTCGCAGGCCTACCAGGCGACCTACTACGGCGAGATGCTGGCGTACCTCGCGTGCGACCCGAACGTGCAGGTGATCGATCTCTTCCACCTGGTGGACGAGTCGAACCTCGCCGGGTGGCAGAGCGGGCTCTACTGGGTCGGCGGCGGCACCCCGCAGCCTAAGCAGTCGGCCGGCACGGTCTCGGGATGGCTGACGAAGACCGGCGGCGCCTGCCAGGGGGCCAAGCGGCCGTGGCACGCGATCCCGCTCCGCGCTGCGACCACGCGGAAGTAAGCGGAACGCAAAAAGAGGCCTTGACAAGGCGAACATGTGTTCGGTAGTCTCTCGAACACATGTTCGCCAAGACCTCATTCACATACGCCGTCACCAGGGCGGCGCTCAGGATCCTCGCGCTGGCGGCACTCGTGCTGGTCGGCTGGAGCATCGTCGCGCGTCCGTCGGGCGCTCACGGGCCGAAGACGGTCTACCGGGTGCACCCGTACGACACGCTCTGGACGATCGCCGAGGCGCACTACGGGGGCGATGCCCGCGACGGCGTCTGGCAGATCCAGAAGGCCAACGGGCTCAGCGGGACGACTCTCGTGCCGGGTGAGAAGCTCGTTCTCCCGTAGGGGACGCGCGCCTCGAGAGACGGCGTGTCGGCAGTCCAGGCCGGCACGCTGCAACGGTTTCGCACGGCGCCGGAGCTCAGGGGGCGATCGATGACGGCGGTACGATCGGCCCGTGGACCTCGACGTCATCTTCCTGGGCACGTCCGCGAGCGCACCGACGGCCCGGCGCGGCACGAGCGCGCTCCTCGTCCGGCGAGGCGGGGATCGCCTCCTCTTCGACTGCGGGGAGGGCACCCAGCGCCAGCTCCTCCGCTCGTCGACGGGTCTCGTCGACATCGAGGAGATCTTCGTGACGCACTTCCACGCCGATCACTACCTCGGACTACCCGGCATGCTCAAGACATTCGCGCTCCGCATGCGCGAGACGCCGCTCACCGTCTACGGGCCACCGGGCCTACGCGACCTCTTCGACGCCCTCAAACGCGTCTTCGGCAAGCTCACGTACCCCGTGGAGCTCGTCGAGCTTCGCGCGGGCGACGCGCTCAACCGCGACGGCTACGACATCTGCGCCTTCCCGGTCGAGCACGGCGTGCCCGCCCTCGGCTACGCCCTCGTCGAGGCAGAGCGCCCAGGCCGGTTCGACGATGCTGCCGCCGACGCACTCGGCGTGCCCTTCGGGCCCGAGCGAGGAGCGCTCCAGCGCGGCGAGGCCGTGACGGTCGCCGACGGACGGACGATCCGTCCCGAGGAGCTCGTCGGACCACCGCGGCCCGGCCGCATCGTCGTCTACTCCGGCGACACGGCCTCTGCGGACGTGGTCGCGATGCTCTTCGCCTCCGCAGAGCTGCTGATCCACGAGGCCACCTTCAGCGAGGAAGACCGCGACCGGGCGAAGGAGACGATGCATTCGACGGCCAGGCGAGCGGCCGAGGTCGCACGGGATGCAGGCGTGTCGATGCTCGCCCTCACGCACGTCTCTCCCCGCTACGCCGGCTCCGACCTTCTGCGCGAGGCGCGCGAGGTCTTCCCCTCGACCGTGCTGCCGCGGGACTTCGACCTGATCGAGGTGCCGTTTCGCGAGCGCGGCGAGCCGGCGCTCATCAAGAGCGGCGGCGCTGGCGAACGGCCCCGCACGGAAGTACCCGTGACATGACCGAGACACGCGATGCGACCCCGGGCCCGGTGAGCTTCGACACCCGCGCCGTCAGGTACGAGGAGCTACGCCCCGTCGACGAGAGCTGGTGGGAGCTCTTCGACGCCATCGTGCGGCTCGGCAGCCTCCGGGGCGCTCGCGTCCTCGAGGTCGGCTGCGGCACCGGCCGGCTTGCAGAGGCCCTCGCCGAGCGAGAGCGAGCACGCGTGTGGGCAGTCGATGCGTCGGTGGAGATGGTCGGGCGGGCGAAGGCGCTCGGCGTCAACGCCCGCGTCGCCCAAGCCGAGGCGCTCCCGTTCAAGGCCGGCTGGTTCGAGGCCGTCGTGATGCGAATGTCACTCCATCTCTTCGACCGGCCTCGGGCCCTCGCGCAGGCTGCGCGGGCGCTCCAGCCGGCGGGCCGGCTCGTGATCGCGAGCGAGGATCCGGCCAGCTTTGCGAACGTGTGGTTCGCGCGGTACTTCCCGTCCGTGCCGAGCATCGACGCCGAGCGCTTCCCGAGCGCACAGGCTCTCCACGCCGAGCTCGAGCGCGCGGGGCTCCCCGAGGTGCGCATCGAGAAGCTGCGCCAGCACCGGTCGACGACGCGCGAGCGCGCCCTCGAGGTGATCCGCTCCCGCGCCTTCTCGACGTTCGACCTTCTCGACCCCGACGAGTACGCAGAGGGCCTCGCGCGGGCCGAGGACGAGCTTCCGGGGCAGTTCGAGTACAGCTTCGACTGGCTCCTCGCGGTCGCTTCTCGCGGCCTCTGACAGGCCCAGACGTGCCGTCAGGAGCGCATGCTAGGTTCCTTAACGCCTGACCCCCCTTAAACTCGGTCCAGAGAGGCCGGAAAGGAGTTGGATGCAGCCGCATGCCGTCACCCCCGGAGGGCGAGTCCTGCTCGACGGCGAGGCCATCGAGCGGACGCTCTCACGCATCGCGCACGAGATCATCGAGCGCAACGACGACCTCGAAGGCGTCGCGCTCGTCGGGATCCACTCCCGCGGCGTGCCGATCGCCCACCGCCTGCGCCGCCTCGTCGATGAGCGCACCGGCACCGAGCTCGATCTGGGCCAGCTCGACATCACCTTTCACCGCGACGACGTCCACGTCCGCGACGGCCAGGCGCCGAGGCGCCGCCAGCCCGTCGTCCGCGACACGAAGCTCGACTTCGAGCTCGAGGGCCGTACCGTGATCCTCGTCGACGACGTCCTCTACACCGGACGCACGGTTCGGGCCGCAATCGACGCGCTCCTCGAGTACGGGCGCCCGGCGCGCGTCCAGCTCGCCGTTCTGGCCGATCGCGGCCATCGCGAGCTGCCGATCAGGCCCGACTATGTGGGCAAGAACCTGCCGACTGCCCGTCACGAGCGCGTCCAGGTGCAGCTGCTCGAGGTCGACGAGATCGACCGTGTCGTCCTCGTCGCCGAGCCCGAGGAGTCCGACGATGAGTGAGCGCCGCCCCCTGCATGTCGTTCCCGGCGAGCTGCTGCCGCCACGCACACCCGAGCGGCGCCATCTGCTCTCGATCCGCGACCTCGACCGCCCCGACGTCGAACGGCTCCTCGCCACGGCGCACTCCTTCGCGCTCTCACAGGAGCGCGACACGAAGAAGCTGCCCACCCTGCGCGGCAGGCTGGTCGTGAACGCCTTCTTCGAGTCGTCCACGAGAACCTCGTCCTCGTTCGAGCTGGCCGCGAAGCGGCTCTCGGCCGACACGCTCTCGATCAAGGCGAGCGGCTCCTCGATCGAGAAGGGCGAGTCCCTCAAGGACACGGCACTGACGCTCTCCGCCTACGACCCGGACGTGATCGTCATCCGCCATCCGCAGATCGGCGCACCGCAGCTCGTCGCGTCGGTTACCGAGGCTCACGTGGTGAACGCCGGCGACGGCAAGCACCAGCATCCGACCCAGGCGCTCCTGGATCTCTACGCGATCCAGGAGGCCCTCGGGCGGCTCGAGGGGGTCCACGTCGCGATCGTCGGCGACGTCCTGCACTCGCGCGTCGCCAGGTCGCTGATCCAGGCACTCGAGCTCGTCGGGGCCAGCGTCACGCTCGTCGGCCCGCCGCCGCTCGTCCCGCGCGAGCTCGGGGAGGTCTCCTACGACATCGAGACGATCGCGAGCGCCGACGTCGTCTACGTCCTGCGCATGCAGCGAGAGCGGATGGAGCAGGGTGCCAACTACGTCCCTTCGCTCCGGGAGTACAGCGCCCGCTGGTGCGTCACGCCCGAGCGGCTTCGGCCCGGTCAGAAGGTGATGCATCCCGGCCCGATGAACCGCGGTGTCGAGATCGACGCGCGCGTCGCCGACTCGGAGTGCGCGCTCGTGGTCGACCAGGTGCGCGCGGGCCTCGTCGTACGCATGGCCGTCCTCTACGACCTGCTCACGAGCGGGCCGGTGGCGGTCGAGACGACCGCGGGGGTGGCGTGATGGGAGCCGAGCCGGTTCTCGTCGGGGGCCGCGGCTCCGACGACATCGTCGTCCGGGGGGCTCGGGTGCTCGATCCGACGGAAGGCGTCGACGCGATCCTCGATCTCCGCGTCGACGGTGGCACGATCGCCCAGCTCGGCGAGGGCCTCGAGACCAACAACCACCGTGTGATCGACGGAACCGGGCTCGTGCTCGCGCCTGCTTTCGTCGATCCGCACGTGCACCTCCGTACCCCCGGCCGCGAGGACGAGGAGACGATCGTCACGGGCACGGCTGCGGCGGCGGCCGGCGGCTACTGCGCGATCCTCGCGATGCCGAACACCGACCCCGTGGTCGACACCCCCGACGTGCTCCGCGGGCTCCGTGCGCGCGCAGAGCGGGAGGCCGCGATCCCGGTCGGCTTCACCGCCGCGATCACGATGGGCCAGGAGGGAACGCAGCTCACCGAGATGGGCGAGCTCGCCGACGCCGGAGCCGCCGCGTTCACCGACGACGGCAGACCGGTCGCAACTGCAGGCCTGATGCGGCGGGCGCTCGAGTACAACGCGATCACGGGCCGCCGTCTGGCGCTCCATTGCGAGGAGCCGACGCTCACGAAGGGCGGGCACATGCACATGGGCGCCGTCTCGGCGGAGCTCGGCCTGGGCGGTTGGCCCTCGCTGGGCGAGAGCCTCGGCGTCTCGCGCGAGCTCGCCCTGGCCCGCGACACCGGCCAGCCGCTGCACCTGATGCACCTCTCGGCGCTCGAGTCGGTCGAGATGCTCCGATCGGCGCGCGAAGGCGGGGTGGAGGCGAGCGGCGAGGTGACACCGCACCATCTGACGCTCACCGACGACGCCGTCCGCTCGCTCGACCCGAACCTGAAGATGAACCCGCCGCTTCGAACGGACGCCGATCGCGAGGCGCTGATCGCCGCGCTCCTCGACGGCACGATCGAGGCGATCGCGACCGACCATGCCCCTCATTCGCACGAGGAGAAGGACGTGCCGTTCGAGGAGGCGCCCTTCGGGGTGACCGGCCTCGAGACCGCGTTCGGGGCGCTCTACACGGCGCTCGTCGAGCCCGGCCTGGTGCCGCTCGCGACGCTCCTGGAGCGGATGTCCGCCGGGCCGGCCCGGATCTTCGGGCTCGAGCGGCCGAGGATCGCAGTCGGTGCACCGGCCAACCTCGTCCTCCTCAGCGAATCGGCCACCTGGCGGGTCCGCGAGGAGCGCTTCAAGTCGCGCTCGACGAACTCGTGGCTGCTCGGCAAGCGCCTCCACGGCAAGGTGCTGCTGACCATCGCGGCCGGGCGAATCGCGTACGAGGCATGAGCGTCTGCGGCAACATCACCGCTTCAGGCTCCCTTGTGTTGCACGTTGCAATCTTTGGCTTCGGGCCGTGCAGCACGGGCGTTGTGACGTGCAACACAAACATTGTGCGGTGCAACACAAACATGGTTAGGCGGCTCGAGTCGTGACCGGCGTCTCGTCGGAGCTGCGACACGGGGTTGGACTGCGTGACGTTGGGCTGCTCGCGCTCGAGGACGGAACGGTGTTCCCCGGCAGGAGCGTCGGCGCAGCTCGGACGGCCCTCGGCGAGGCGGTCTTCACGACAGGGATGACCGGCTACCAGGAGGTGGCGACCGATCCGAGCTTCTGCGGGCAGATCGTCTCGTTCACGGCACCGATGATCGGCAACTACGGGGTCGACGAGGCTCGCTCCGAGTCGGCCGCGCCGCACCTTCGCGGCGTCATCATGCGCGAGGCCCGCGGCCCCGGGTGGACGGACTGGCTCACCGTGCGCGGCATTCCGGCGCTCACCGGCGTCGACACACGCTCGCTCACGCTCCACCTCCGCGAGCATGGGTCGCTGCGCGCGGCTCTCGTGACGGGGAGCGTCGACGTGGATGCGGCCGTGGCGCTCGCGCGGTCGGAGCCGGGTATGGCGGGCCAGTCGCTGGCCGGGCTCGTCTCGACCGCCTCGCCCTACGTGTTCGCAGCCGACGGCGACCTCCGGATCGCGGTCGTCGACTACGGCGTCAAGCGCTCGATCCTGCGCCGGCTCGCCCGAGAAGGCGTCTCCGTCACCGTGTTCCCCCACGACGTGGATGCCGATGCGCTCGCGCGGTTCGACGGCGTCGTCCTCTCGAACGGCCCAGGGGATCCGGAGCCCCTCCGGGATGAGGTCGCGACGGTGCACGAGCTTCTCGGCCGCGTGCCCGTGCTCGGCATCTGCCTCGGGCACCAGCTGCTGGCACTCGCCACCGGCCTACGGACTTACAAGCTCCCGTTCGGCCATCGCGGTGCCAATCATCCCGTCCTCGAGCGGGCCACCGGGCGCGTGCTCGTGACGAGCCAGAACCACGGCTTCGCAGTCGGAGCCGAGGGGGACGCCGCGGCCACTCACGAGTCGCTCTACGACGGAAGCATCGAGGGGCTTGCGCTTCCCGACCTCGCAGCTCGCTCGCTGCAGTTCCATCCCGAGGCCGGCCCCGGCCCGCACGACGCCTGGTCGATCCTGCAGGAGTGGGTCGACCAGGTGCGCTCTCGCAGCCACGCTCGCGCAGAGGTGTCTCGTGCCGCGGCGTGACGACATCCGCTCGATCTGCCTGATCGGGTCGGGCCCGATCGTGATCGGCCAGGCCTGCGAGTTCGACTACGCCGGCTGCCAGGCGCTGAAGGTGCTCCGGGAGGAGGGCTACCGCACGATCGTCGTCAACTCGAACCCGGCCACGATCATGACCGACCCGGGCTTCGCAGATGCGACCTACCTCGAGCCGCTCGACCTCGACGGCGTCGCGGCGGTGCTCCGCCGGGAGAGGCCCGACGCGCTGCTGCCGACGATGGGCGGCCAGACCGCGCTCAACCTCGCGCGCGATCTCCACGCCGCCGGGATTCTTGCGGAGCTCGGGATCGAGCTGATCGGCGCCGGCGTCGACGTCATCGACCGCGCAGAGGATCGAGAGCTCTTCAAACGGGCCGTCGAGTCGTGCGGCCTCGCAGTCGCGGCCTCGACGATCGTCACGGACATCGGCCAGATCGAGGGGCTCGAGGCGCCCGCCGTCGTACGGCCCGCATTCACGCTCGGCGGGCACGGCGGCGGTCTCGCGGAAACGGCAGAGGAGCTCCGCGCGCAGATCGCGATCGGTCTCTCGGAGTCGCCGATCGGCCAGGTGCTCGTCGAGGAGTCCCTTCGCGGCTGGGACGAGTTCGAGCTCGAAGTGGTTCGCGACCGCGCCGACAACGTCGTGATCGTCTGCTCGATCGAGAACCTCGACCCGATGGGCGTCCACACGGGCGACTCCGTCACTGTCGCCCCGCAGATGACGCTTCCCGACGAGGCCTTCCAGGAGCTCCGCGACGCTGCCGTCGCGATCGTCCGGGCGGTCGGAGTCGACACGGGCGGCTCGAACATCCAGTTCGCGCGGAGTCGCGAGACCGGCGAGATCAGGGTGATCGAGATGAACCCGCGCGTCTCGCGCTCCTCGGCGCTCGCGTCGAAGGCGACCGGCTACCCGATCGCGAAGGTCGCGGCGAGGCTTGCGGTCGGCTACACGCTCGACGAGATCCCGAACGACCTCACCGGCACGACCCCCGCGAGCTTCGAGCCGACGCTCGACTACGTGGTCGTCAAGGTTCCGCGCTTCGCGTTCGAGAAGTTCCCGGGCGCCTCGCGGGCACTCGGGACGCAGATGAAGTCGGTCGGCGAGTCGATGGGCATCGGCCGAACGTTTCGCGAGGCGTTCGACAAGGCGTTCCGCGGCCTCGAGATCGAGCCCGACTGGAGCCCGCAGGGCCTCCACCCCTGGTTCGAGAACGAGCTGCCCCTCGCCGAAGACCCCACCTCCGACCGGCCGCGTGGCACTTCCATAGCGGTGTCTGACACCGGTCTAAGCGTCCCTGAGCGGACAAAACCTGCGTTTCGTCACACTTCTGTGACTGAGCCTGACCCCAAGCGCGAGGTGGCGACACCTGTCGCTTTTCGCCGGGTCGACTCGTGCGCCGGCGAGGTGGAGGCGGCCTCGAACTACTTCTATTCGACCGGCGGCGAGCGCGACGAACTGCCGCCCGAGCCGGGCAAGTCGGTCGTGATCCTCGGCAGCGGCCCGAACCGCATCGGGCAGGGGATCGAGTTCGACTACTGCTGCGTCCACGCCGCCGCGAGCTTCCGCGCCCAGGGCTACGAGGCCGTGATGGTCAACTGCAACCCCGAGACGGTCTCGACCGACTACGACACCTCCGATCGCCTCTACTTCGAGCCGCTCGACGAGGAGGCCGTGCTGGCCGTGCTCGCACGTGAGCAGCCCGTCGGTGTCTGCATCCAGTTCGGCGGCCAGACCCCGCTCAAGCTCGCCCGCGCGATCGAGCGGGCCGGCTACCGGATCCTCGGGACGCCGTTCGACGCCGTCGACCTCGCCGAAGACCGCGAGCGGTTCGGGCGCCTCGCCGCCTCGCTCGGCGTCCGCTGCCCCGACTGGGGCATCGCCGGGAGCGGGGAAGAGGCAGCCGCGATCGCGGCCCGAATCGGGTACCCGGTGCTCGTGCGGCCCTCCTACGTGCTCGGCGGACGTGCCATGCGGGTCTGCTACGACGAGAGCGACCTCCGTGAGGCGATGAGCGCGGTCGACGGTGCCGTCCTCGTCGACTGCTTCCTCGAGAACGCGGTCGAGCTCGACGTCGACGCGCTCTGCGACGGAACCGACACCTACGTCGCCGCGGTGATGGAGCACGTCGAGGAGGCCGGGATCCACTCGGGCGACTCCTCGTGCGTCCTGCCGGCGCCCTCCGATTCGACGGAGATCCGTGATGCCGTGCGGCGGCTCGGGCCGGCGCTCGGCGTCGTCGGCCTCCTCAACGTCCAGCTTGCGATCCACGGCGGGCAGGTCCACGTGCTCGAGGTCAACCCGCGTGCCTCGCGCACCGTGCCGTTCGCCTCGAAAGCGACCGGGATCGGGCTCGTCGACGCCGCCTGCCGGCTCGCCGCAGGCGCCTCCCTGGCCGACCTCGAGCTGCCGCCTGAAGGGACAGCCTGTCCGGGCCACCACGTGAAGGCCGCCGTGCTGCCGTTCGTGCGGTTCGCGGGCGCCGACCCCGTGCTCGGCCCGGAGATGCGCTCCACCGGCGAGGTGATGGCGAGCGGCGCCGACCTGGCCACCGCGTACGCGAAGGCCGAGCGGGCGGCAGGTCGGGCCCTGCCCGCGAGCGGCCGGGCCTTCCTGAGCGTGCGGGACGCCGACAAGGTCGGGGTCGTTCCGGTCGCCCAGGCGCTCATCGCGCTCGGCTTCGACCTCGTCGCCACGACTGGAACGGCCGGCGCCCTGGAGGTTGCCGGGATCCGCGTGGATCGGGTCGAGAAGGGCGAGGCCGTGGTCGAGCTGATCCGGAGCAAGACGATCGACGTGGTGGTGAACACGCCGCAAGGGCGAAACGCGCGCCGCGACGGATACGCGATCCGCGAGGCGGCCGTCGTCGCCCGCGTGCCGTGCATCACGACGCTCGCAGTCGCACGGGCTGCGGTCGACGCGATCGCGAACGCGCAGATCGAGACGCCGCTGTCGCTCCAGGAGCGCCAGGCGGGCGGCCAGGAGCTGTTGCGTGCCGCGTCGTGAGCGCGTCACGGTCGTCGCCACCGAGACGATCGGCCCGTACACCCTCGTCCGCACCGAGCGGGGCGCCCTCGATCCCGGCGCTCCCGGGCAGTTCTTCATGCTGGAGGCGCCCGGCCGGATCCTGCCGCGCCCGTTCTCGCTCTGCCTCGCCCCTCGCAGCGAGCTCGGGTTCCTCGTCGATCCGATCGGCCCGGGAACGACCGCGATCAGCGAGCTCGAGCCGGGGGAGACGATCGCGATCTTCGGCCCACTCGGCCACGGCTTCCGGCTCGACGTCGCCAAGCCGCTCCTTCTAGGGGGCGGAATCGGCATCGCGCCCTTCCCGTATCTGGCCTCCGCGCTCGAGCATCCGCCCGCGATCCTCGGCTTTCGCAGCTCGTTCCACGCCGAGGCAGCTGCGCTGCTGCCGCACGCCGAGGTCGTGATCGACCCGGTCCTCGTGACCGACGGCCTGCCGGCAGGACGCGACGTCCTCGCCTGCGGGCCTGAGCCGATGCTGGAGGCCGTCCGCGCCCTCGCCCCGGACGCGCAGCTCGCCTGGGAGGCGCCGATGGCTTGCGGCTATGGCGCCTGCTACGGATGCGTGGTGCCGATCGACGGCCACCTGACCCGTCTCTGCCTGGAAGGGCCGGTGCTGTGCTTCTCCTGAACGCGAGCGGCTGCCTCGACGGGCTCGCCGCGCCCGACGTCGCGCGCTCGCTCGATGCGTTCGTGACCAAGACGGTGACCCCGGAGCCCCGCGAGGGAAACGCACCGCCTCGGATCGCCGAGACCGATGCGGGGATGCTGAACGCGATCGGCCTCGCCAACCCCGGCCGGGAGCGTTTCCTCGCCGACACGCTGCCCGCGTTGCGCCGGCTCGGCGTGCCGCTCTGGGTCTCGGTCGGCGGGTTCGCCGCGGCCGAATACGCCGAGACGTGCGCGGCGCTCGAGGACGTGACGATCGAGCTCAACCTCTCGTGCCCCAACGTCGACGAGGCTGCAGAGTCCGCCGCGGAGATCGTCGCAGCCTGCCGGGAAGCGACGAGCCTGCCGCTCTTCGCCAAGCTCTCTCCCGCGACCTGGGAGATCGGCGAGGTCGCGCGCGCGGTCGAGGCCGCCGGCGCCGACGGTCTCTCGCTCGTCAACACGCTGCGTGGGCTTGCGCTCGACAGCCACCTGCGGCCGCGGCTCGCACGGGGCGTCGGAGGCTACTCGGGACCGGCGTTGAAACCGGTCGCCCTCGCCGCCGTGCACGCATGCCGACGGGTCACGGAGCTCCCGATCGTCGGCATGGGCGGGGTGTGGACGGGAGGTGACGTTCTGGAGATGATTGCGTGCGGGGCGACCCATATTGCGCTCGGAACGGTGCTTTTCGCCGATCCCGACGCGCCTTCGCGCGTTCGCGAGGAGCTCGAGGTTGCGCTCGCAACTGCCGGGTTTGACAACACCTCGGATGCCTTTTGCGCCGCTCAGGAGCCTGTTTTCTCACCTGGCAACTGAGGAAAAACGAGGGTGCTTGCAGGATGCTTCAAGGTTGTTAGTATGCGGCTCCTCATGGTGCCGTCCGCCTCGCAGGTTCAAGCCCCGGTCAGGTCGCTCGACCAGCGAATGGAGGCTCTCAAGAGAGCCAACGACATCCGCGTCAAGCGTGCACAGCTCAAGAAGGATCTCAAGTCGGGCGCCGTCTCGATCGAGCAGATCCTCCGCGAGCCGCCGGAGTACGTCTCGACCGCGAAGGTCTTCGACATGCTGATGGCAGTGCCGAAGTTCGGCCGCGTCAAGGCGCAGCGACTGCTGAACCAGTGCCGGATCAGCCAGTCGAAGACGGTCGGCGGCCTCTCCGACCGCCAGCGCCAAGAGCTGATTGACCTCTTCAACCGGTAGGAGCGCGGTCTTCGTCCTCACCGGCCCTTCCGGAGCCGGCAAGGGGACGATGGTGCAGGCGCTCCTCGACCGATGCTCCTGCCTGAGGCTCGCCGTGTCGGCGACGACCCGCAAGCGGCGCCCGGGCGAAGTCGAGGGCGTTCACTACTGGTTCCTCAGCGAGGAGGAGTTCGACGAGCGGCTCGCAGCCGGTGATTTCCTCGAGTTCCACGAGTTCCCCTGGGGCCAGCGATCCGGCACCCTAGTCTCCGAGCTCGACCGCATCGTCGCGGAAGGGCACGTACCGCTCCTCGAGCTCGAGCTCAACGGCTCGCTCGCGGTCAAGGACCGGGTCCCGGGCGCGACGACGATCTTCATCGACGCGCCGCTCGCCGAGCTCGAACGGCGCCTCCGCGCTCGCGCAACAGAGAGCGCCGGGGAGATCGACGACCGGATCGCGCTCGCAGCGAGGCAGAAGGAGCTCGCAGGCGAGTTCGACGTCGTGATCGAGAACGACGACCGCGAGCGGGCGGCCGACGAGTGCGTGGCCGTCGTGGAGCGGGAGCTCGCCGCCTGCAGCTAGACTTTTGGGCTCTGGCCGTAGCCTGGACCCGTTGCGACGGGGCCTGTGGGAAACGATCTTGAACACGAGCACGAAGAAATGAACACGATCACGAAGAAGGAGTCTGGCCGCCAATGATCCATCCCCGCATCGACGAGCTGCTCAACGAGGTCGACTCGCGCTATGCGCTCGTGATCGTCGCCGCCAAGCGTGCGCGTCAGATCAACAACTACCACCACCAGCTCGGTGAGGGGACGTTCGACGAGTTCCCGCCGCCGCTCGTGCGCTCGCGCTCCAAGAACTACCTGACGATGTCCCTCGAAGAGATCGCCGAGGGCAAGATCACGTACGACTACACGCGGTAGCGCGCCCCGTCCTGGCTGTTAGGGCTTCTTAGGGCCAGGCACAATCTGAAGGTGAGCAGGATCCTGCTTGGCGTGACCGGTGGCATCGCCGCCTACAAGGCGTGCGAGCTGACGCGCCTGCTCGTCAAAGGGGGCCACGAGGTCGTGCCGCTCCTGACGCCGGGCGCCGAGCGCTTCGTCGGCGCGGAGACCTTCCAGGCTCTTGCCCGCCGCCCGGGCGGTGAGGACCTCTACCTGCATCTCACCCAGGCGGATCTTCTCGTGATCGCCCCGTGCACGGCCAACACGCTTGCGAAGCTCGCCCACGGCCTCTCGGACAATCTCGTCACCGAGGCCGCGCTCGCCCACCGCGGGCCGGTGCTCGTCGCGCCGGCGATGAACCCCCGCATGTGGTCCCATCCCGCGACGCGCGCGAACGCGGAGGCCCTGCGGGGTCGCGGCGTCGAGCTCGTCGGGCCCGACGAGGGAGAGACCGCCGAGGGCGAATGGGGCGTCGGGCGCATGGCCGAGCCCGACGAGATCGCCCGCCGCGCGTCTCAGCTCCTTGCGCCCGGCACTCTCAGCGGCAAGCGCGTCCTCGTCACCGCCGGCGGCACGCGGGAGCCGCTCGACGCCGCACGATTCGTGGGCAATCGCTCCTCCGGCCGTATGGGCGTCGCCCTCGCCGAGGAAGCGAGGCGGCGCGGGGCGGAGGTGGTGCTGCTGGCCGCGAACCTCGCCGTCTCCGTCCCCGCCGGGATCGAGGTGATTCCGACCCCGACGGCCGAGTCGATGCGCGATGCCGCCGAGGCGCTCGTCGACGTCGACATCGCGCTCCTTGCGGCTGCCGTCGCCGACTACCGCCCGGCCACCGAGATCGCCGGCAAGCGACCGAAGAGCGGCGAGACCTGGACGGTCGAGCTCGAGCCGACGACCGACATCGCGAAGCTCCTCGGCGAGCGCAAGCACGACGGTCAGACGCTCGTCGTCTTCGGGGCCGAGCTGGGGAAGGCCGGTCTCGACCGAAAGCGCGGCATGCTCGACAGCAAGCAGGCCGACCTCGTCGTCTACAACGACGTCTCCCGCACGGACATTGCGTTCGAGGCGCCCGACAACGAGGTCGTCCTCGTCTCCCGACTTGCCGAGAGGCGCGTCGCGAAGGCCCCAAAACCGGCGATCGCGGCCGAGATCCTCGACGAGGTCGAGCGTCTCGCCGCGGGGCCCGAGCGGTGACGGAGGCCTACGACCTCTACCAGGAGGGGCGAGAGCGCCTTCGCAACGGGCTGAGCGCGCAGGCGACCGTGCCGCTGGAGCGCGCCAAGCGCCTCGAGCCGGACAAGGCCTCGATTCGTGAAGCGCTCGGGATCGCGTACTTCAGGTTGCGGCGGTGGGAGGAGGCCGAGGCGGAGTTCCGCGTAGTCCTCGAGCTCTCACCCGTCGACGACTACGCCCACTATGCGCTCGCGAGGACACTCGAGAAGCAGGGCCGGGACGCGGAGGCAAACGGGCATTACAAGCTCGCCAGCTCGATGAACCCCGCGAACGAGAGCTACGCCAGCCGTATCCGCGAGCTCGAGTAAGAGCTTCTCCGACCGGCTTTGGCCGGGGCGGAGGCCCCCCGCTCGAAACGGCCGTTTGCTACCTTTCCCCTACCACATTTCGGGCAAGTCGAAATGGGCGCGCGGCGCCCATTTTTTATGAAGTCGACCGGGTTTTCGAAGTGAGAGTCGCTGGTGGTGAAGATGGCGAGTGGTCAACACGAGAGGGAGAAAGAGCTGTATCGAGAGGTCTCGCGGATGGTGAGCTCGGCGCTGCCGGGCGTCGAAGTCCTCGCGCTCGAGGTAACCGGGCGGGAGCGCTTCTGCGTCTACGTGGACCAGCCGGGCGGCGTCGACCACGCGCTCTGCGAGCGCGTCAGCGGCGTGCTGCGGCCCTACCTCGACCGCTACTCGGTCGAGGTCTCCTCTCCGGGGATCGAACGCCCGCTTCGCACCCGTGCCCACTTCGAGCGCGCGGTCGGCCGCGAGATCCGGCTGAAGACCCCGGAGCTCCGGCTTCGCGGCCGGGTCGCCGCCGCGAAGGAGCGGTCGTTCGAGGTCGTGAACGGGACGGATGAATCTGTGGACATACCGTACGACGCGATCGTGCGGGCCAATCTGATCGACGAAGGGTAGGAAACGATGAGCCAGGAGATCGTCGAAGCTGTACGGGAGATCGAGCGGGAGAAGGGGATCGAGTCGGGCACGCTCGTTGCGGCCCTCGAAGACGCGCTGCTCGCTGCGTACAAGAAGACGCCGGGCGCGTCGCGTCATGCGACGGTCGAGCTCGACGACGCGGGCGACTTCCGCGTCTTCGCGATCGAGCTGCCCGCGGACCTGGAAGAGCGCCTGCTCGACGAGGCGCGCGAACGTGCGCTCGACGAGCTCGAGCGGCTCGAGGTCGAGACCGGCGAGAAGAACCACACGCTGCTTTCGGACGACGACCTCGACGTCGATTGGACACAGGTCCCGGACGACCTGATGAAGCGCGAGGACGTCACCCCGGACAACTTCGGGCGCATCGCCGCGCAGACCGCCAAGCAGGTGATCCTCCAGCGGATCCGCGAGGCGGAGCGCGAGATGATGTACGAGGAGTACATCGACCGCGTCAGCGAGGTCGTGACCGGGATCGTCCAGCAGGCCGGCGACCGCAACAACGTCCTCGTCGACCTCGGGAAGGTCGAGGCGCTCCTGCCGCGCTCGGAGCAGGTCGACGGTGAGCGCTACGAGCAGGGCTCGCGCATCAAGGCGGTGATCACCGAGGTCCGCACCGGCACGAAGGGCCCGCAGGTGATCCTCTCGCGCCGTGACCCCGAGCTGATCAAGACCCTCTTCGAGCTCGAGGTGCCGGAGATCGCCGACGGCCTGGTGGAGATCCGCGGCGTCGCCCGCGAGCCGGGCTACCGCTCCAAGATCGCGGTCGAGTCGCATGCCCAGGGCGTCGACCCGGTCGGTGCGTGCGTCGGGCCGCGCGGCTCGCGCGTCCGCATGGTCGTCTCCGAGCTCCGCGGCGAGAAGATCGACATCATCCCCTGGAACCAGGAGCCCGCCCGTTTCGTCGCGAAGGCACTTTCGCCGGCGCGCGTGCGCGAGGTCTACCTCGACGACGCGGGCCGTGAGGCGACGGTCGTCGTGCCGGACGACCAGCTCGCGCTGGCGATCGGCAAGGAGGGCATGAACGCGAGGCTCGCCCACCGCCTGACCGGCTGGAAGATCGACATCGTCAGCGACACCGAGTTCGCCCAGCAGGAGGCCGACGCGGCGTTCGCCGGCGACGGCGAGGAGGGCAGCGACTTCTCGGGCCGCTGCTCCGCGGTGCTCTCGAACGGCAAGCGGTGCCCCAACGCCGCCCTGCCGGGGTCGAAGTACTGCGGCGTGCCTGCCCATCAGGAGCTCGCGCTGCACGAGCCCGACGACGAGGTGAACCAGATCCTGACCGAGTCGGAGCCCGAGCTCGAGGCGCTCTCGGACACGGCCGAGCCGGAGTCGGTGACCGAGGATGCCTCCGAGTTCGCAGGGATCCCCGCCGAGGAGTTCCCGGCGGGGCCCGGCGATCTTCCGATCGCCGGCGAGGATCAGACGCTCGAGTCGGGCGGCCCCTCGCCGATGAGGGTCTCGGACGACCCCAACGACGGCGTGCCGCTCGTGCACGGCCACATCGCCGCCGACGGACACCATGTTGACCTGGACGGCGATGCCGAAGAAACCGCGGGGGAGGGCGAGAGCCACGCCTGAGATCGCGACAGGCCCGATCAGGACGTGCGCCGGCTGCGGCCGAAGGGCGCCCCAGCGCGAGCTCCAGCGCTTCCACGCCCAGGGAGGCGACCTCGTCGCTGGTCCCGGCACCGGCCGGGGCGTCTACACATGCCGCCGGCTCGTCTGCTTCGAGCGTGCCCGTGCGACTCGCGGGTTCAACCGGACACTGCGAAGGACAGTGAGCGTCGAGGGGTCGCTCTCGCGGCTCTACACTTGAGACATGCCTGGAGGTAGACCCATCAGACCGCGCGGCGGCGGCGGCCCCGGAAACCGGAGGCGCCGCGTCGTCATCGAGGGAGGCACCGGCCGCCCCGGGGCGGGCCAGCGCCAGCGTCCGGGCGACCGCCAGGGGCAGGACCGCCCCGTCAAGCAGCCGCGCGAGGTCGCTCCGCCCACCGGGCCGGTAACGGTCGAGTCGGGCGTCTCCGTCCGCGACTTCTCGCAGGCGCTCGGCGTGCCGATGGGCCAGATCCTGAAGATGCTGATGGACATGGGCTCGCTCAAGTCGGCGACCCAGACGCTCACCGACGACGAGCTGGAGCTGATCGCCGCGCAGCTCGAGCGCGAGATCAACATCAAGCACGCCGGCGACGAGGAGGTCGAGTCGGAGGTCTTCGACGACGCCGAGGAGTCGCTCATGCCGCGCCCGCCCGTCGTCACGATCATGGGCCACGTCGACCACGGCAAGACGACGCTCCTCGACGCGATCCGCAAGACCGCCGTCGTCGAGACCGAGGCCGGTGGGATCACGCAGCACATCGGCGCGTACCAGACCGAGGTCGACGGGCGGAGGATCACGTTCCTGGACACACCGGGCCACGAGGCGTTCACCGCCATGCGCGCCCGCGGCGCGAAGGTGACCGACATCGCCGTCCTCGTCGTCGCCGCCGACGACAGCGTCATGCCTCAGACGCTCGAGTCGATCTCGCATGCGCGCGCCGCGGACGTCCCGATCGTCGTCGCGGTGAACAAGATCGATCTCCCCGGCGCAAACCCCGACCGTGTGCTCGCGGACCTCGCCGCCCAGGGCCTCCAGCCCGAGGAGTGGGGCGGGACGACCCAGGTCGCGAAGGTCTCTGCGAAGCAGGGCGAGAATCTCGACGAGCTCCTCGAGAAGATCCTGCTCGTCGCCGACCTCGAGCTCGTCCTCACGGCGAACCCGAACGCGCCCGCATCCGGGCCGATCATCGAGTCGCGCCTCGACATGGGCCGCGGCGCGGTGACGACGATGCTCGTGCAGCGCGGAACGCTGAAGGTCGGCGACGCGATCGTCGCGGGTGACGCGTGGGGCCGTGTGCGCGCGCTGTACGACTACCGTGGCGAGAAGATCGACGCGGCGAGGCCGGGCGAGCCGATCGAGATCCTCGGTTTCGACAAGCCGCCGCCGGCCGGAGAGTTCGGGCACGTGGTCGAGAACGACCGCCGCGCCCGCGACCTTGCCGAGCAGCGCGGCGAGCGCCTTCGCCGCGAGTCGCTTGCCAAGCAGGCGAGCCGAGGCGTGTCGCTCGAGAAGCTCTTCGAGCAGCTGCAGGCGGGCGGCGTCGCCGACCTCAACATCGTGCTGAAGGCCGACGTCCAGGGCTCGGTCGAGGCGATCGTCGGCGAGCTGCAGAAGATCGACCATTCCGAGGTGCGGGTGAACGTCATCCACACCGGCGTCGGCGGCATCACCGAGAACGACGTGAACCTGGCCGCGGCCTCGAACGCGATGGTGATCGGCTTCAACGTGCGGCCTTCCAGCGAGGCACGCGCGCTCGCCGAGCGGCAGGGGATCGAGATCCGCCAGTACCGCGTGATCTACGAGCTCACCCAGCAGATCGAGCAGGCCCTCGTGGGCATGCTCTCGCCGGTCGAGACCGAGGCCGTGATCGGCGAGGTCGAGGTGCGTGCGCTCTTCCGCGCCTCGCGCGTCGGGACGATCGCCGGCTGCATGGTCACGAGCGGTGTCGTGCGGCGCGGCTCGCGCGTCCGGATCTTTCGCGAGGGCGCACGGATCCACGAGACGACGGTCGCCCAGCTGAAGCGGTTCAAGGACGACGCGCGCGAGGTGGTCGAGGGCTTCGAGTGCGGGATCCTGCTCGACGGCTTCAACGATCTCCGCGAGGGCGATGTCTTCGAGGTGTACGAGACGCGCGAGATCGAGCGCACGTCGCTCGACGAGCCGAGCGCCGCGCCTGCCGGCTAGAGAGCCCGCGGGGATGTGCCCGGCTACGTCGCGATCCTGACCGTGGAGCTGCACTTCCCCGAGGCGGGGTCGCTGAAGGGCAAGCGCAAGCACGTGCTCTCGGCGAAGGCCCAGCTGCAGAACCGCTTCGGCGCCTCGGTCGCCGAGGTCGCCCACCACGAGCTCTGGCAGCGCTGCGGCCTGACGGCGGCCTTCGCCGCCCGCGAGGCGAAGGAGGCCGACGAACTCGCCGCCCGGGCCGAGCAGTGGCTCGCAGGGCAGGAGTGGGTGCTCGTCCGCTCCGACCTCGTGCTCGTCTCGCCCGACGACTGAATCGGGTCGATCGATGCCCGCAGCGGGCAGGCAGGCCGAAGCCACGTTGTGTTGCATGCCACGAATCGAGCGCTGGTTGTGACGTGCAACACAAGGCAAGGTTTCGGCCCGTGGGCGCGCGTGGGGCTCGGTGGGCGGTATACACAGGGAGTGAGGTCTGCGCTGATGTTCGACAGGGGTGAGTCGTCGTGACCGCCCGCATGCGCCGGGTGAACGAGATCGTGCGCTCGGTCGTCGCCGAGGCGATCAGCGGGCTCCAGGATCCGCGCATCGGCATCCTCACGGTCACGGGGGTCTCCGTCTCGCCGGACCTCCACGAAGCCCGCGTCTACGTGTCGGTGTTCGGCGGCGCCAGGAAGCGGCGAGCGGCGATGGCCGCGCTCGACGCGGCCCGGGGTGTCGTGCAGGGACGGCTCGCGCGCGAGCTGTCGATGAAGAGGACCCCTCAGCTCGCCTTCGAATACGATCCGACAGCGGAGCACGGGGTGCGGATCGGCAAGCTGATCGACGATCTCGCGCCGGGCCCGCTTCCCGATGATGCAGACGGAGCGAGGAACGCTGACTGACTTCGACGCGGTCGTAGACGCCCTCGCGGCTCACGATCTCTTCGTGGTGGTCACGCACGAGAACCCGGACGGCGACGCCCTCGGCTCGATGCTCGGCCTGACGCTCGCGCTCCGGTCGCTCGGCAAGGACGTCGTCATGCACCTCACCGGCAAGGCGCCGCTTCCCGGCGAGTACGGGTTCATGGCGCTCGCCGACGTGAGCCGGGAGACACCGGCCGACACCGAGCAGCGCGTGGTCGTGGCGGTCGACTGCGCCAACGAGCGCCGCCTCGGCCCGGACTCGTCGATCCTCGAGCGCGCCGCACTCGTCGTCGACGTCGACCATCACCACGACAACACCCGCTTCGGCGCTGTGAACCTCGTCGTCGCCGACGCATCATCGACCGCCGAGATCGTCCGTGACCTGGTCGGCGGGCTCGGCGTCGAGCTGACGCCGGAGATCGCCCAGGCGCTCTACGTCGGCCTCGTCACCGACACCGGCCGGTTCCAGTACTCGAACACCACGCCGAAGGCGCTCCGGCTGGCGGCCGAGCTGATCGAGGCCGGCGCCGATGTGAAGCAGGTTTTCGAGCACGTCTACGAGACGGTCCAGCTGGCCAAGCTGAAGCTCCTCGCACGTGCGCTGGAGCGCGCCGAGTCCTACGAGGGGGGACGGTTGATCGTCTCGTACCTCCTGCGGACCGACTTCTCCGAGGTGGGCGCCGAGGAGCCCTACTCCGAGGGGATCATCGACTACCTGCGGGCCAGCGAAGGCGCCGAGCTGGTCGCCCTGATCCGGGAGCCGGTGAGCGGCGAGGGTCCGACGCACCGGGCGTCGCTCCGCTCGCGGACCGACACGATCGACGTCTCGGCGATCGCGCGGAAGTGGGGCGGCGGTGGGCATCGCCAGGCGGCCGGCTTCTCGAGCGACGAAGACCTGGGCAAGATCGTGGAGTCGCTGCGCCGAGAGTTCCTCGCCGTCACGGAGAGCTGACGTGCCCGCCAGGGCCTCGACGCCCGTCGGGATCGTCCTCGTCGACAAGCCGGCCGGGCCCTCCTCGTTCGCGCTCGTGGCCGAGCTGCGGCGGCGCACCGGGGCGCGCACCGGCCATGCCGGGACGCTCGACCCGTTCGCGACCGGGCTGCTCGTGCTGCTATCGGGGCAAGCGACGCGGCTTGCACCGTGCTTCGTCGGCCTCGACAAGCGCTACGTGACCGAGATCGACCTCACCTCGACCACCACCACCGGCGACCCCGAGGGGGACATGCTCGAGCAGCATCCTGCTCCGGCGCGCGCGGAGCTCGAGGCACGGCTGGCCGGCCTCCGCGGGGAGATCGACCTGCAGGTGCCGGCGGCGTCGGCCGTGAAGATCAGAGGCGAGCGCGCCTACCGGCTCGCCCGCCGCGGTGTCGAGGTCGAGATGCCGACACGGCGGTCGCACGTCTACGAGCTCGAGCTCATCGACGAGGACGGGGCACACGCCTGGCTCGGCCTTCACGTCAGCTCCGGCACCTACGTCCGCGCGATCGCGGCCGCGCTCGGTGGGCACTGCGTGACGCTCAGGCGCACGGCCGTCGGGCCGTTCTCGGTCGACGAGGCCGACCCGGATCGTCTCGTGCGGGCCGAGGAGGCCTTGAGACGCCTGCCGACCGAGGCGATGGCCAGCGTGCCGAGGGTGATCCGAGACCGCGTGCTCGACGCCGAGTCGAACCAGCCGCCCTACGACCTTGCCGGCCAGGTGGCGGCCCGAAGGCGATGAGAGTGCTCCACTCACCGGCCGAGGTGGAGCCGCGCCCGCGGGCAATCGCGATCGGCACGTTCGACGGCGTCCACCTCGGCCACCGGGCCGTGATCGAGTCGGTCCGCGATTCCGCGCTGACCCCGACGGTGGTCACCTTCGACCCGCATCCGCGCCAGGTGCTCGGTTACGGCGTCGAGCTGCTCGCAACACTCGAACGGCGCCTGGAGCTGCTTGCCGACGTCGGGGTCGAGGACACGCTCGTCGTCCCGTTCACGCTCGAGGTCGCCGCGCTCCCGCCCGAGGACTTCGCCCGGTCCCATCTGCTCGGGATCGGCGGTGAGCTCGTGGCCGCCGGCGAGAGCTTCCGCTTCGGCAACAAGCGCGTCGGCGACCTCGAGCTCCTGCGCCGGCTCGGCCTGCGCACGAGCACCGTCTCACAAGTACCCGGAATCTCCTCGACGGAGCTCCGGCGGCTCGTCGGCGCGGGGGAGGTACGGGCCGCCGCAGCCCTCCTCGGCCGGCCCTTCGAGGTGGAAGGGATCGTCGTCTCGGGCGACGCGCGAGGCGGCACGCTCGGGTTCCCGACCGCCAACCTCCGCGTCGACCCCGCGGCCCTGATGCCGCGGTACGGGATCTACGCGGGCGAGGCTCTCGGACACCGGGCCGCGATCTCGATCGGCATCAACCCGCACTTCGGCGGCGACGAGCGGCGAATCGAGGCCTTCCTGCTCGATTTCGAGGGCGACCTCTACGGCCGGCGGCTCGTCGTCGAGCTCTGGGACCGGCTTCGCGACGAAGCTGTCTTCGAAAGCGAGGCCGAGCTCGTCGCGCAGATCGCGCGCGACGTCGAGGCCGCCCGCGCCGCCGAGCGGCCCTGACGCGGCCCTCCGGCCACCGGTTGCTACCCTTTGGGCGACCGCGGACTCGGCCGTGCGCGTTTCCTTGCGCGCCGTTGCTTGGCCGTCGGCGACACCTACAGGAGGTAGAGGCATGCCCCTCAGCAAGGAAGCGAAGCAGGAAGCAACGAAGAAGTTCGGCAAATCCGACGTGGACACGGGCTCGCCCGAGGTCCAGATCGCGATGCTGACCGAGCGGATCACCGGCCTCACCGAGCATCTGCGGACGCACTCGAAGGATCACTACTCGAGGCGCGGCCTACTGAAGCTCGTCGGCCGCCGCCGCCGGTTTCTGAACTACCTGCAGAAGAAAGATCTCGAGGGCTACAGAGCCCTCATCAAGGAGCTCGGCCTGCGCCGCTAGCTCCCAGGCCCCGGAGGGTGGAGTTTGAGCGAGCCCCGCGCCCCTTCGGCCGGCGGGGCTGACTCAAACCTCCACCCTCTACAAGCACAGTGGAGGAACAAGAGAGATGAGTATTGTCGAAGCCGAGCAGCAAGCGGCGCCGGTTTCCGTGACCCTGTCCGTCGGCGGGAAGGACATCACCTTCGAGACGGGCAAGCTCGCCAAGCAGGCGGACGGCGCAGTCGTCGTCCGCTCCGGTGACACGATGATCCTCGCGACCGCCCAGGGGCGGACGGATGCGCGCGAGGGTGCCGATTTCTTCCCGCTCACGATCGACGTCGAGGAGCGGATGTATGCCGCCGGGAAGATCCCCGGCGGGTTCTTCAAGCGAGAGGGGAGGCCCACCGAGCGCGCGATCCTGACCGCCCGGATGATCGACCGGCCGATCCGCCCGCTCTGGCCGAAGGGCTACCGCAACGAGGTGCAGTGCATCTCGACGGTGCTCTCGGCCGACATGGTCGTCCCGCACGACATCCTCTCGATCAACGGCGTCTCGGCGGCCCTGATGGTCTCGCCGATGCCGTTCATGGGCCCGATCGGGGCCGTGCGCATCGGGCTGATCGACGGCGAGCTCGTCGTCGACCCGACGTTGCCCGAGCAGCAGGAGAGCACGCTCGACCTGATCGTCGTCGGCACGAAGGAAGGCCTGACGATGGTCGAGGCGGGCGCCGACCAGGTGCCCGAGGCGACCCTCCTCGAGGCACTCGAGCTCGCACACCGCGAGATCGTGCGCATCTGCGAGGCGCAGGAGGAGCTCCAGGCGAAGGCCGGCAAGCCCAAGTGGCTCGACGCGACGGTCACGGAGGACATCGCCGGTCGTTACGGCGACGAGATCGGCGCCCGGATCGGCGAGCGCGGGCTGCAGGAGGCCGCCGGGATCGTCGAGGAGATCGTGTCCAGGGAAGCCGGCACGCTCACGATGGAGTCCACGGAAGCCGACGTGCAGAAGGCGCTCCAGACGCGGATGTCGCTGAATGCGGTGCTCGAGAAGAAGCGGGCCGCAGCGGCCGAGGCCGCCGTGCGGGAGCAGTTCGAGAACGATCTCCGGGCTCTCACCGAGGCCGAGCAGGACTCGAAGGAGCTCAAGTCGGCGAAGCAGCATCTGCTCTACGACCGGATCGTGGACACGGTCTCGCTGCCGTTCCCCGGCTCGGCCGACGGCGACGCGGGGTCGAAGGACTCGCTCACGAAGCAGTACGTGAAGAACGCCGCCGAGTCGATCTACAAGAGCCTCGTCCGCAAGAAGATCGCGATCGAGAAGCGGCGGCCGGACGGACGCTCCGAGGAGCAGATCCGTCCGATCACGTGCGAGGTGTCGGTGAGCCCGCGCACGCACGGCTCGGCGCTCTTCACCCGCGGGCAGACGCAGATCATGTCGCTCGTCACGCTCGGCACCGCCAAGGAGGGGCAGCGGATCGACGACCTCTCGCTGGAGAAGGATCGCCGCTACATCCACCACTACAACTTCCCGCCTTACTCGGTCGGGGAGACAGGGCGGATGACGGGCCCCCGCCGTCGCGACATCGGTCACGGGGCGCTCGCCCAGCGGGCGCTCGAGGCGGTCATCCCGGACGTCGCGGACTTCCCGTACACGATCCGGGTCGTCTCCGAGACGCTCGAGTCGAACGGCTCGTCGTCGATGGGCTCGGTGTGCGGCTCGACACTCGGGCTGATGGACGCCGGCGTGCCGATCAAGGAGCCGGTTTCCGGCATCGCGATGGGCCTCGTCAAGGAGGGCGACGACTACGTCATCCTCACCGACATCCAGGGAGCCGAGGATCACCTCGGCGACATGGACTTCAAGGTCGCAGGGACCCGCAACGGGATCACGGCGCTCCAGATGGACATCAAGATCACGGGCGTCTCGCGCGAGATCATGGAGCGGGCGCTCTCGCAGGCCCGTGAGGCCCGCGTGGCGATCCTCGAGCGGATGCTCCAGGCGCTCAGCGAGCCGCGCACGCAGCTTGCAGGCCATGCTCCGCGGATCTCGACGATCCAGATCAACCCGGAGTACATCGGCATGGTGATCGGCAAGGGCGGCGAGACGATCCGCTCGCTCGAGGCCGACTACGAGGTGCAGATCGACATCGAGGAGGACGGGACGATCCTCGTCTACGCCACCTCGGGCGAGAAGGGCGATGCCGCGATCGCGGCGATCGGCGCCCTCACGAAGGACCCCGAGGTCGGCGACGAGTTCACCGGCAAGGTCGTCAAGACGACCGACTTCGGCGCGTTCGTCGAGCTGAAGAAGGGCACCGACGGCCTCCTCCACGTGTCGAACGTGGGCCCGGGCCGCGTGAACCACATCGAGGACGTGCTCCAGCGCGGCGACGTGCTGGACGTGCTCGTGCAGGAGGTCGACAAGGCCCGCGGCCGGATCGGCCTCAAGCTCGTCCAAAAGCACGAGAACGGCGGCTTCGTGTCGCCCGAGACGCTGATCGAGCGGGCGAAGGACGCACCGCCGCGCGAGCCTCGCGAGGATCGCCCCCCTCGCGACCGCGATCGCGGCCGCGGCGGCGGCGGCGCCGGCGCTAGGCGCGTCGCCACCTACGAGACGGGGGCGCCGGGAGCTTCGTGCTTCCGGCGCCCTTTGTCGTTCTAGGACGCTCGGGCTGCGTGGCTCCCTCGGCATACGGCAGGTGAGTGGCTCGTTGTCGAACGTGGAGAGCAGACGCGCTCAGCACAACGACCGAAGGAGACTCAGGTGCCGGAGTACACGATCGTCAATCTGATGGAGCTCGAGAACAACGCTTCCGAGGACGGGCCGACGCTCGAGGCGCGCTTCGCTCGGAGCCATATCGGCTCCGAGCACATCGGCCTCAGCCACTTCCGGTACGCACCCGGACGCCGCAGCAGGAGCGGTCACAGTCACAAGGAGCAGGAAGAGGTCTACGTCGTGCTCAGCGGCTCGGGCCAGGTGAAGCTCGACGAGGAGCGCAGCGAGCTTCGTCCCTGGGACATCGTGCGCGTGGCGCCCGGTACGTTCCGCGGCTTCGCCGCAGGCCCCGAGGGCCTCGAGCTGCTCGCGATCGGCTCGGACCGGCCCGAGGGCGGCGACGGCGTCCAGGCGGACGCGGACTGGTGGGGCGACTGATCCGACGCCCGTCGTAGCGGGCCGTGTTAGCCCTTGATCCCGATCACGCCGCCGTTGGTCTGGATCTCGACGTGGGCGTCGCTCGACTTGGCCTTGCTCTTCGAGACGAAGTCGAGCCCGGTGTCGTGGTCGCCGCCGCTGATCGTGCGGTCGCCGGTGACGGTGACGGCGGCGCCGGGCCCGACGTGGACGCGGCCGCCGATCGTGAACTCGAGCGCCACCTTGCCGTCCTGGCTCGTGAGGAGCTCGTCGCCGAGGTAGATCCGGTCGCCGGCGCGAAGGGCCTCGACCCGGTCGCTCCCGGCCCGCTTGAGGTAGAGGTGGCCGGTCTTGATCTGCAGAACCTTGGCGACCTCAGCCTGCGCCTTGAGGGTCACATCGACGTCGAAGGTGCCCGAGTTGTCGCCGTAGGCTCCGGCCGCGTCGTTCACCCCGAGCCACAGCACTCCGGGCCCGTCGGCCGTCTTCTTCGGGCCGACGACGAAGGCGGGGCCGCCACCGACGCGACCGACGAGGGCGCCACACGGACCTGCGACGGTGCAGATCGCCTCGGCAGAGCACCCCGCGGGGCCGATGTTCGAGCCCGAGCACGAGGGGTTTTGGCTCCCGTACGAGATCTTCCCGGTCGCGACGATCGTCGCACTCTCGCCTCGGGCAAGCGTGATCCCGGTGACCTGCAGGGGCGAGGTCGCAGCAATCGCAAGCGATCTCGTCCCCGTGTCCGCGGCGGACGAGGCAGCCAGCGAGGTCATGCAGATGGCTGCGGCAACAAGCGACCCGCTCACGCGCTTCATCCCGTCCTCGCCTCCTGAGCCCCCCGTATCGACGTCGCCCTGCCCGCGCCGAGCGTAAATGACCGCTCGGCCTCTGTCTACCGGGAAGCTCTTCTCTCCCCTGATGCCGGCGGCGACAGCGGGAGAGCAGGCGTCGAGGGCGTTTTGCCTTCGACGCCTGCCCGGTGGCGCGGGGTAAAGCTCCGCTGGGATCGCAAGGGAGGCGAGACGACCGCTACTTGACGATCAGCGTCGCCGACATTCCCTTGTCCTCGTCGCTGCCGACCGACGAGTAGACGTGGTAGGTGCCCTTGCCGAGCGTCAGGAACGAGGTGGTGTCGCCTTTCTTGATCGTCAAGGTCGACCCGTACTCGAACTCGCCGTTGTGCTCGAGCGCGACGTTGTGCGCCGCGGTCGAGTTGTTCGTGAAGTTGATCCGGACGAGCCCGGAGTGGGCCGTGAACGTCTTCTGCTGGTAGTGCAGCGAGCCCGGCGCCACGGAGACGTTGACCACGTTCGGAGCCGCGGCCGCCGAGGCGACGGCCGCGACGGTGGTCGGAGCGACGATCGCCGCGGCGAGAGCCGGTACTACGAGGAGCCTTCTCATGATCGGTATCCGCCTTTGTTGTCTGGACGGGCGGGTGTTCCCGCCGTTTCGCCCAGCATCTGCGGCCGCGATGAGACAGCCGTGAACGGGCGATGAGAGGCGCGTGAGAGCACCTGTCTCTTAGGAAGGTCTTAGCTCGGGGGCGGCAAGGGAGGGCGTGCCGCGCTCCCACCGCGGGAGACACGGTAGTAGTCGCGCCAGATCAGCCGGTAGACCGGCACGAGCCGAGGTATCGAGCGCACGCCCGGGATGAACGGCACGCAGACGAACCCGAGCGAGAGGAGCGCCATGATCGCCCAGATCTGCGCGTCGGCGTTGTCGGAGGTCGAGAACGGCTTGATCTGGTACCAGAAGGTGTAGAGCCAGAGCCAAGCCTGGCCGGGGAAGTTGCCCGTCTCGTTCATCATCCCCCACTGGCTTCCCTGGAGATGGTCGGTTCCGGCGAGGTCCTCCAGGTAGCTCCCGTCGGAAAGGAAGAGGAGCGCCTTCGTGTAGTTCGTCTCGTAGAAGTGGCTCGAGGAGAGAAGCGCGCCGTCGAGCCCGCCGCTTCTGGCCATGAGGAGGAGCTCCGACATCAGCGCCGGCACCGGACCGAACCGAGCCGGATCCTGCCGGACGCGCACCGCGACGGCGCCGTGGGCGAGTGCGGTCGCGAACTGCTGCGCCCACGCCCGCTGCTGGGCCTTCGGGGCCCGTTCGTAGCGGGAGAGCTGGGCGGCCAGGAGTGGCTGGCTTCCGGCCGGGATCGACAACGGGGCAAGCACGAACGCGCGAGCTGCGTCGATCGGGATCTGCACCCCGAGCGTCCGCTGGATCGAGACGTGGCCGACGATGTTCTGGCCCGCACCGGCCACGTGGGTGTACGGAGGCCCGTACGTGGCGACGCCGCTCGTCCCGTCGAGTTCGGAGACCGCGGTCGAGAGGAAGTCACCCGGGTCGGCGGTGGCCCACTGCGCGATCGTGACCGGCTTCACGTCGGGCGAGGAGAAGATCGCAGCGAGCCCGACGGAGAGCACGGTGACCACGACCAGCGCGATCACCGCCTCCTTGACGAGGTCGTAGCGCCGCTTGGCCCCCTGCCACTCGACTCCCGGGTCCGGAGCCGACGGATACCCGGGCGCACTCACGGCTTGGCTTCCGGATCGGGAAGCGGCGGCACGACGCCGCGGAGACGGACGAGCAGGATGTGGGCGACGATCAGGACGCCGACGACGAGCGGGAGCAGGAGCACGTGCCACAGGAGCATCTGCCCGAAGTTGAGGACGTTGAAGAACGCTCCGGCACCCGATGCGTTCAGACCATCCTTCGCCTGACCGGCGATCCACTGGGAGTCGAAGTTCTGCTGGCTTAGGTATCCGGTGAACGCTGTCGCGATCGAGACGAGGAAGGCCACCGCCCCCGTCATCCAGGTCAGTGCACGCCGGCCGCGCCAGGCCGCCATGAAGAATTTGCCCCAGAGGTGGATGACCATGAAGAAGAAGAACAGCTCGGTGCTCCACAGGTGGAGGCTGTTCACGAAGTGGCCTAGCGTCGAGGTGTGCCACCAGGCAGGCCCCGCCAGGGCGATCACGGCGCCAGAGAGGAGCACGACGCAGAGCGCCGCGAGCGTGAGAACGCCGAACACGTACGTCCATGAGGCCACGTAGACGGGCTGGGTGTCAGGCAGAAGCTTGTCGGGCGGCAGCGCACGCACCCCGGCTTCCCGAACGCGGCCGGTCCAGGTCGGGCTCTGCGGCATCACGCCTCCTCGTCCCGGCGCTCAGCGCGCGGGAACGGCAGGGCGATCGCGAGCGCGAAGACGGCGATCATCGCGACGATCACGACCAGGTTCGCGACGGAGATCAGGAACCAGCCGGAGTGGACGTAGTGCGCGTGCCCGTTCAGATCGATCACGGCGGCGAGCAGGACGGGCGCAGGCATGGGGGGTAGGGTGCGGCCTCTTGCCCGGGCGGGCATCAGGGTTTCGCCCCCGTCAGGGGTGCGGGTTTCCCGCAGCGCCGCTCGCTGTCCTCTCAGCGCAGTCCGGGAGCTCTCGGCGGCGGCGCTAAGCTCGTGCCGATGACACGGCGTTCAGTGCTGACCGCGATCGGCGAGGACCGGCCCGGCCTGGTGGAGGAGGTATCCGAGTTCATCCTCGAGTGCGGCGGGAGCATCGAGGACAGCCGGATGGCGAACCTCCAGGGGCAGTTCGCGATCGTCATGCTCGTCGGAGGGGCTGACGAGGCGATCGACCGCCTCGAGGCGGGGCTCGACGACCTCGGCTCACGCACCCACGTCCACGCCCGCCTGACCCCGGCTCCGCCTCCCAGCGGTGTCACGCCGAGATTGCCGTACCGGCTCAGCGGCCGTTCGCTCGACCAGCCCGGCGTGGTGCATCAGATCGCGAACGTCCTGCGCAGCCTGAACGTGAACATCGAGAGCATGGAGACGACCCTCGTCGCGGCGCCGGTGACCGGCGCGCCCGTCTTCACGATGGAGCTGGTCGTCGCCGCCCCGGTCGAGGTGTCCGTCGCGAAGCTCCGTGAGAAGCTCGGGCGCGTGTGCGATCCACTCAACATCGAGTGGCAGCTCACGGCTCTGTAGAGGAGGCGCCTCCTATGTAGCCCTGACCGGGCTCACAGCGTCCGTAAGGGCCTATCGCGGTAGGCCCTTGATCTGGGCGAGCGCGTCGGTGAGCTCGCTCGGCAGCATCCAGATCGTGCTCCCGTTGCCCTGCGCGATCTGGGGCAGCACCTGGAGGTACTGGTAGGCCAGGAGCTTCTGGTCGACCTTGCCCTCGTGGATCGCCTTGAACACGGTGTCGATCGCCTTTGCCTGTCCCTCGGCGTAGAGGATCGCCGACTGGCGCTGACCCTCCGCCTTGAGGATCGCCGCCTGCTTCTCGCCCTCGGCGGTGAGGATCTGCGACTGCTTCACGCCCTCGGCGGTCAGGATCGCAGCCCGCTTCTCGCGATCGGCCCGCATCTGCTTCTCCATCGACTCCTGAATCGAGAGAGGCGGGTCGATCGACTTCAGCTCGACGCGGTTGACCCGGATTCCCCACTTGCCCGTCGCCTCGTCGAGCACTCCGCGAAGCTGGTTGTTGATGTCGTCGCGAGAGGTGAAGGTGGTCTCGAGATCCATCCCGCCGATGACGTTGCGAAGCGTCGTCACCGTGAGTTGCTCGATCGCCTGGATGTAGTTCGCGATCTCGTACGTCGCCGATTTCGCGTCGTTCACCTGGTAGTAGATGACGGTGTCGATCGAGACCACGAGGTTGTCCTCGGTGATCACCGGTTGGGGCGCGAACGAGACGACCTGCTCGCGCAGGTCGATCAACGGCCGCAACCTGTCGATGAACGGGACGACGATCGCGAGCCCGGGCGTGAGCGTCCGGTTGTAGCGGCCGAGCCGTTCGATCACCCCGGCGCGCGCCTGCGGCACGATGCGGATCGTCCGCGCGAGTGTCGCGAGCACGAGAACGAGAACGACGGCGATCACGATGTAGGCAACCATGCGGGCTCCTATGCGTAGACGAGCGCGGTCGCGCCCTGGATTTCGGCGACCTGAACCCGCGTTCCGGGCTCGAGCACCTGAGACTCGTCGAAGGCGCGTGCACTCCAGACCTCGCCGCCGATCTTGACGCGACCGCCGTTGAGGTCGACCTGCTCCACGACGACCGCGCGCGCCCCGACGAGCGCCGCCGCCCCGCTACGGGTGAGGGAGGGCATCCGCACGTGGCGTCGCGCGATCGGCCTGAGGAAGCCGACCGAGGCGGCGGAGCCGACCGCGAAGACGATCAGCTCGACGACCCAGCCGCCACCGAGTGCGGAGGCGAGCGAGGCGGCAACGGCGGCGACTGCCACCGGCCCGAGAAAGAAGAGGCCCGGCGTCAGGATCTCCCCGACCGCGAGCAGGACGGCGAGAAGAGCCCAGACGAGCCAGGCAGCCACACCGCGATCGTATCCCGTCCAGACCGCATGCCCGTCGAGCCTGTACAGGGTTTGCGCGATGCGGGCGAAGGGTTGTGGCCCGAGTGGCTGAATAGGGCAGACGTGGGGGCGCCCGGCGTACGATCAATCGAGATGGACGGTTGGATCCAGACAGAGCTCGAGTCGGGCGAGCGCGTCATCTCCGAGCGGATGCCGCACGTGCGCTCGGCCGCGATCGGCTACTGGATTGCCGCGGGCGCCCGTGACGAGACGACTGGCAAGGCCGGGATCTCGCACTTCATCGAGCATCTGCTCTTCAAGGGCTCGAGCCGTCACAGCGCGCTCGAGATCGCCGAGATCTTCGACGGTCTCGGCGGCGAGCTGAACGCAGCCACCTCGCGCGAGCACACGGTCGTCTACTGCCGCGTCGCCGACAGTCACGTCGAGACCGCGCTCGAGGTGATGGGCGACATGGTCTTCTCGCCCCTGTTCGACGACCTCGACTCGGAGCGGGAGGTCGTGCTCGAGGAGATCGCCATGTACGAGGACACGCCGCAGGATCTCGTGCACGACCTGATCGGAGAGGCGGTCTTCGGCGCGCACGCCCTCGGCCGGCCGGTGATCGGCACCGCGGCTGTGATCTCGAGCGTGTCTCGCCGGACGCTCCGCGGTTACCACGACACCTTCTACACACCGGCCAACATCGTGGTCGCGGGCGCCGGCAGCGTCGATCACGACGAGCTCGTCGGTCTGGTCGAGCGGGCAGCCGCACGCCGTGCTGCGGGGCCCGACGGGGCGCCGAAGGCTCGGGCCCAGCTTCGGGGAACGCCTGCCCCCGGCCTGCGCTTCCAGCGGAAAGACACCGAGCAGTACCACGTCTGCCTGGGCGCACCCGGAATCGCGCGCTCGGACGAGCGCCGCTTCGCCGCCTCGATCCTAGACGCCATCCTCGGCGGGTCGGCCTCGTCGCGGCTCTTCCAGGAGATCCGCGAGAAGCGGGGCATGGCCTATTCGGTCTACAGCTTCGGCTCGCACTACGCCGAGACCGGGCACATCGGGATCTACGTCGGGACGCGCGAAGAGAACCTCGGCGAGGCGCTTGCGATCACGGTCGAGCAGATCGGCGAGATCGCCGCCGGGAACGTGGACACCCGCGAGCTCGCCCGAGCCCAGGAGAACCTCAAGGGCCGGATCGTGCTTTCCATGGAATCGACGTCGGCCCGCATGACGCGGCTCGGCAAGTCGATCGTCACGGACACGGAGATCCTCACGCTCGACGAGGTGATCGCTGCGATCGAGGCCGTCGACGTGACCGCGGTGGCGTCGCTCGCCGCCGAGCTGCTCGCTCCGGAGCGGCTCTCGGCAGCCGGCATCGGCCCGAGCGAGGAACGATTTCTCGAGGCGCTCGGACGGGCGACCCCGACGCTCGCCGACGCGGCATGAGAGCCGCAGCATGAGAGTGCTGCTGAACGGCCACAAGCCGCCCTCGCCCGAGATGGGCAAGGTGGGGGCGGTCCTCGGCCCCGCGCTCGTCGAGGCAGGCCACGAGCTCGTCTCGACGGAGGCCGACGCGGAGGTGATGGTCGACTTCACGGCGCCTACGGCTGTCGTCCCCAATGTCCTGAGCGCGATCGCGGCCGGCGTGCCGTGCGTCGTAGGGACCTCGGGCTGGGATCCGGCCGAGGTCGACGAGGCCGCGAGAGCCGCGGGTGTGCCGGTGTTCGTGGCCGCGAACTTCGCGCTGGGAGCCGTCCTGATGATGCGGTTCGCACGGGAGGCATCGCGCCACTTCCCGGCCGCCGAGATCATCGAGCTTCACCACGCCACCAAGGTCGATGCGCCGTCAGGCACCGCTGCGGCCACCGCGAGGGAGATGCAGGGGGAAGTGCCGATCCACTCGGTGCGCCTCCCCGGGCTCGTGGCGCACCAGGAGGTGCTGCTCGGCGGCCGAGGGGAGACGCTTTCGATCCGCCACGACACCACCTCGCGCGAGGCATTCGTCCCGGGCGTCGAGCTCGCGCTCGCGAAGGTGAGCTCGCTTCCCCCCGGCGTCACGGTCGGCCTCGAAGCGCTCCTCTGAGCGAGCTCGTCGAGCAGACGCTGCTGGCGGGCGGAGTGGAGCTCTCGCTCCTTCGCCCGGCCGATCCCGAGGCGCTCATCGACGAGGAGGCCTTCGAGCACGACGAGTTCATGCCCTACTGGGCGGAGCTCTGGCCGGCCGCCCTGGAGCTCGCCGAGGCGCTCCCCGCGACGCTCGAAGGCATGCAGATCGTCGAGCTCGGATGCGGGCTCGGCGTGCCCGTCGCTGCTCGCCGCCGCGCGAGGCGGCACGGTCACGGCGATCGACTGGGCCGAGCCGGCGGTCGAGCTCCTTCGCGTGAACGCGGAGCGAAACGGGGTCGCGCTGACGGCGTCCCACGCCGACTGGCGGGGCTTCGCAGGCCGGTTCGACCTCGTCCTGGGAGCCGATCTGCTCTACGAGGGGCGCAACGGCACCGCCCTGCTCGAGCTGCTCCCGCGACTGGCCTCGACGGTGCTCCTCGCCGAGCCGGGCCGATCCCATGCGAAGGGGTTCTTCGAGAGCGCCCGGGCGAGCTGGGAGATCGAGCCGGTCGCAGGGCGCGTCTACCGCCTCACGCGAGCACGTTGAGCTACCTCGTGCCCATCTCGGGCAGCGGAGGTAGCCATTAGCATGGAGCGGATGCTCGGAGGAGTGCTCACCGCGATCGTCACGCCTTTCGACGACGAAGGGCGAATCGACTACGACGCCTACCAGGCGCTCGCGCGGCACCTGGTCGAGAACGGCTCCGACGGGCTCGTCGTCGCCGGGACGACGGGCGAGAGCCCCACGCTGTCGGATGCCGAGCGCCTCGACCTCGTCCGCGCGACGATCGAGGCCGTGGGCGGCCGGGCGACCATCGTCGCCGGCACGGGCACCGCCTCGACGGCGCACTCCGTCGAGCTCACCGAGCAGGCTCACGAGCTCGGGGTCGACGCGGTGCTGGTCGTGACGCCGTACTACAACAAGCCGCCGCAGGCGGGAATCGTCGCCCACTTCGATGCAGTCGCCCGTGCGACCGACAGGCCGGTGATCGTCTACAACATCCCGAGCCGCGTGGTCGTGAACATCGAGCCGGCGACGATGTCGCGGCTCGCCGAGATCCCGGGCATCACAGCCGTGAAGCAGGCGCTCCCGGATCTCGACCAGGCCCGCCACATCATCGCGGCCGGCCTCGACCTCTACGCCGGCGACGACAACATCCTGATGCCGTTTCTCGAGATCGGCGCCGTCGGAGGGATCTGCGTGCACACCCACGTCGTCGGCCCCCAGGTCGCAGACCAGGTCGCCGCGGCACGCGAAGGCGATCTCGAGCGCGCCCGCGAGATCGACGCGGAGCTCACGCCCGCCTACGACCTGCTCGCGATCGCGACCAACCCGATCCCGGTGAAGGCCGCGCTCAACGCGCTCGGGCACAACGTGGGCGGCTACCGCCTGCCGCTCATCCCGCCGACCGCCGCGGAGCTCGAGCAGGTGCGCTCGTGCCTCTCCCGGCTCGGCCTCCTCGTCGCCGCATAGGAGTCTTCTTCCGGCGGCAGGTGACGCCCACCGTATTCTTCGGGGCGTGAGTGACCAGGCGCTACGCGTGATCCCGCTCGGCGGGCTCGGAGAGGTCGGCAAGAACATGACCGTCTTCGAGCACGCCGGCGAGACGATCGTCGTCGACGCCGGGCTCGCCTTCCCGCGCGACGAGCACCTCGGCGTCGACCTGATCCTCCCGGACTTCGGGTACCTGACCGACCGCTCCGTCCTCGCCGTGATCCTCACCCACGCGCACGAGGATCACGTCGGTGCGCTCCCGTACCTCCTGCGCGAGGTTCGCGTCGGCACGGTCTACGCGACGCGCCTCACGCTCGGGCTCGTGAAGTCGAAGCTCGACGAGCACGGCCTCCTGAACGCGGCCGAGCTGCGCGAGGTGGGCCCGGACTCGGGTCGGTTCGACATCGGTCCGTTCGCGATCGAGCTCGTCCGCATGTCGCACTCGGTGCCCGACGCCGTCGGGATCGCGATCGAGACCTCCGCCGGTCGGGTGTTCCACACAGGCGACTGGAAGCTCGACCACACGCCGGTCGACGGCCTTCGCACCGATGTCGGGAAGCTGGCCGAGCTCGGCAATCGTGGCGTGGATCTCCTCCTCGGAGACTCGACCAACGCCGAGCGGCCCGGGTTCACGAGGTCTGAGCGCGTCGTGGGGGAGGCATTCAGGCAGATCATCCCCTCGAAGCAGGGGCGGATCCTGATCTCGTCGTTCGCCTCGAACATCCATCGCATGCAGCAGGCGATCGACGTCGCGGTCGAGGTCGGCCGGTCCGTCAGCGTCGTCGGGCGCTCGATGCGCAAGAACCTCAACATCGCCCGCAACCTCGGCTATATCGAGGCTCCGGACGACATCCTCGTCAGGCCTGCAGACCTCGACGAGCTACCGCCCGAGCGGCAGCTCATCCTCTGCACCGGGTCACAGGGCGAGCCGCTCTCGGCGCTCACCCGCATCGCCTACAACGACCACCCGGCCGTCCGGGTCGAGCGCGGCGACACGGTGATCATCTCGGCGCGGGCCGTCCCCGGCAACGAGCTCCGAGTGCACGACTCGATCAACCGGCTGACCCGGAGCGGCGCCGAGGTGCTCCATGAGGAGAACGCCGACGTTCACGTCTCGGGCCACGCGCGCTCGGAGGAGATGCGCACTCTTCTCGGCCTGCTCCGGCCGAAGGCAGTCATGCCGGTGCACGGCGAGTACCGGATGCAGGCCGCGCACGCACGGCTTGCCCAGGAGGCCGGCGTGCCCGCCTCGTCGATCCTGATCGTCGAGAACGGCGACGTCGTCGAGCTCACGCCGGCCGGCGTCCGCGTCGTCGATCGCGTCGAGGCCGGGCTGACCTTCGTCGACGGCCTCGGCGTCGGGGATCTCTCGGACGTCGCGCTCCGCGACCGCCGCCACCTCTCCGAGGACGGGGTGCTGATCGTCGTCACGACCCTTTCGAACGGCGTCGCTGCCGCTCCGGAGCTGATCTCGCGCGGCTTCGCCGAGTCCGACGAGCTGATGAGCGAGATGCGAACCGAGGCGAACGAGATCATCCGCGACCTGCTGGCCGACGACATCCGCGAGATCAAGCTGATCCAGGAGCATCTCCACGACGGGATCGGCCAGCTCATCTACGAACGCACGCGGCGCAGGCCGATGATTCTCCCCGTCGTAGTCGAGACGTGACCGCGCCCGGGTGGGAAGCGGCGATCGCGGCCCACGCCGTCTCGGCCCGCACCTCGAGACAGCTCGCCGACCAGCTCGGGCGGCTCGGAGACGAGGCGCTCGTGTTCTGCCGCCTCCTGGAGCGCTGGGCGCGAGGCGAAGCCGACCCGCCGACGGCAACGGCTCGCGCGACCGCGCTCCGCGACGCCGCAACGCGGGTCGAAGCGGCGCTCTCGGCCGTCTCGCGTCCGCTAGACCGGTTTCTCCTCGAGCTCGATCCGGAGCAGGCAGAGGGGCGCTCCTGGTTCGGCGAGCCGAGCGCTGCCGAGCTGGTCGACTGGGAGCCGGTGCTCGGCCGGGCCGGCGTCGAGGTGCCGCCGGCACTCGTCGCAGCGGCGTACCTCGAGCTGGCCGTTCTGATCCGGGCCCTCGGTGGCCTCACAGCCGCCGTGGAGGTCGGCGCGATACCCGACCGCGGGTCGCTGTGGGCCGGCCTGTTCGACCTGCGCGAGAACCTGCTCGGCCGGGCTCAGGACGAGCTGCGGGCCCTGGCAGGAGCCTCGGGCGCTGCGTGGCCGTCGAGCTGACAGTCGTCGGGTCGATCAACCTCGACCTCGTCTTGCAGGTGGAACGCCTGCCGCGACCGGGGGAGACGGTCTCCGGAACCGGCTTCAACCGCTTCGCCGGAGGCAAGGGCGCCAATCAGGCGGTCGCGGCGGCACGACTCGGAGCCGACGTGACGTTGGTCGGTGCCGTCGGCGACGATGCGTTCGCCGACGAGGCGCTGACAGGGCTCGTCGGAGCCTGCGTCGGCCTCGACCTGGAGCGGAGAGGCCAGACCGGGCTTGCGCTGATCTACGTCGACCAGACCGGCGAGACGGAGATCGCGGTCTTCCCGGGCGCCAATGCCTCGGTCACGCCTCGCCCCGTCGAGGGGCCCGTCCTCTGCCAGCTCGAGGTTCCGGACGAGGTCGTGCTTGCCGCTGCCGAGCGCTCGTCGTTCTTCGCTCTCAATGCCGCGCCCGCGCGTGCGCTCGACCTGGAGCCCGACCTGCTCGTCGTGAACGAGCTCGAGCACGAGGTGATGAGGAGGGGAAAGCTGGTCGCGGTCACCTCGGGAGCACGCGGCGCTGCTCTCTACGAGGACGGGAGGATGGTGGCAACCGCCGCACCGCCGCCGGTCGAAGCCGTGGACGGCACCGGAGCGGGCGACGCGTTCACGGCCTGCCTCGTGGTGTCGCTCCTCGAGGGCCTCGCGCCTGCGACGGCACTGCGCCGGGCATGCGCCGCGGGCGCGTACTCTGCCGCGGTGCTCGGCGCGCAGACATCGTTCCCGACCGCAGCCGAGCTGAAGGAGTGGATGAGCTGATGCCGACCCCGATCATCATCGACTGCGATCCGGGGCACGACGACGCCTTTGCGCTGCTGCTTGCCGCCGCCTCGCCGGAGGTCGAACTGATCGGCGTCACGACGGTCGCAGGCAACCAGACGCTCGAGAAGACCACGGCCAATGCGCTGAAGATCCTCGAGCTCGCCGGACGAGGCGACATCCCCGTCGCGGCAGGTGCCGCCGACCCGCTCGTGCGCGTGAGAGACGTCGCTGCGCACGTGCACGGCGAGAGCGGCCTGGACGGGCCCGATCTGCCGGTTCCGGCAGCCGCGCCGGTGGAGCGTCACGCCGTTGAGCTCCTGGCCGAGCTGATCCGGGAGCGCGACGGCAAGGTGACGCTCGTCCCGACGGGGCCGCTCACGAACGTGGCGCTCCTGCTCGCGCTCGAGCCCGACGCGCGCCCGGAGCGCATCGTCCTCATGGGCGGCTCGATTGGCGAGGGCAACCGCACGCCGGCGGCCGAGTTCAACATCTGGGCCGACCCGGAGGCCGCCCAGCGGGTGTTCTCGAGCGGGCTCGACGTGACGATGATCGGCCTCGACGTCACCCACCAGGCCCTCGTGACCAAGGAGGACGCCGACGCGCTCAGGGGCGCCGGGAAGGTGGGGCGGATCGCAGCGGAGCTGCTCGACTTCTACCGGCTCTGGCACGAGCGCTCCTATCCGGACCTTGCCGGCTCGCCGCTGCACGACCCGGTCTGCGTTGCGCACCTGATCGACCCTGCGCTCGTCGAGGTTCGCCCGGCCTTCATCGAGGTCGACTGCGGATGGGAGCAGGGCCGTGGCCGCACGAACGTCGACTGGCGGGGCCGGATCCACAGCCACCCGCCGAACGCGACCGTCGGTGTCGGCATCGACCGGGAGGCCTTCGTCCGGCTTATCACCGAGCGCATCGCCTCGCTCGGCTAGTCAGCCCGCCCGGCAAGCAAGACCCGGGCCGGTCTCAGCGCCCGCCCAGGCTCCGACCGGCGCCCGCGGCACTCCGGGCCGTCAAGGCAGCCTTGTGTTGCACGTCACGAAGTCGCGAGCTTGTTCTCGAATTCCAGGCGCGCGGTGACGCGATACATGTCCGGAAAGCGCCCTTGCAGAAGCTTCGTGACGATCTCCTCCAGGTAGGGGTTGGGCCCGGAATCGACGACGGCCTCTCGTGCGACCAGCCGTCTGACGGTGTGGTAGCTCGGAGCCGGCGCGCCTATGCGACCGGAGAGCGGTTGCAGCGCTCGAACGATCTCTGCAGGCCCGAACCCGTCGCGAGCGAGCCTGCGCGCGGCGGTGACGAGGATGGGATCGATCGGCCGACGGGGAGCGATCGAGTCACGATGACGGTTGATGTGTCACATGTCTGTGCCAGTTCACAAGCGATCTCTTGTGTTGCAAGCGGCGAACTCGGGAACTTCGTGGCATGCAACACAACCGGGTTTAGGCGGTCGCCGAGACGCGCCGCTCGAAATCGCGCGAGCCTCGTGGCGTGCAACACAATCGAGCCGTGGGCGCCGGCAGCCCGCACGACCGAGCCACTGGGAGACCTCGTGGGGCCGCTGCCCGGAAGGAGGGGGGAGGCTGGCCGCGAAGTGGCTCGCATGGCGCAGACACGTCGTCGTACCCGCACCGCGAAGCCGCGGCCGAAGTCGCCTGCCCGCGTCAAGCAGCGGCGTCGCGCGAAGCGCACCCGGAATCACCAGCACGACGCCGAGCTCGTCGGGCTCGCGCTCATCGCCGTCGGCGTCTTCCTCGCCTGCGTTCTCTGGTTCGGCCTCAACGGCGGGCCGGTGCCCTCCGGCGTCGCCCGCGGGATCGGGTGGGCCGCCTACGTCGCGCCGCTTCTGCTCGTGCCGGTCGGTGGGCTGATCGTGTCCCGCAGCCGGCTCGTCTCGGTCCGGCCGTTCAAGCTCGGGCTCGCGGTCACCATCCCCGGCCTGCTGCTCGCGCTCGGCTCGAGGCACGGCGGCTACGTGGGGAGGCAGCTCGAAGCCGGCGTCGCCCACGGAATCGGCTCCGTCGGCTCGACGATCCTCGGCGTCCTCCTCACAATCGCCGGCTGCCTCTTCCTCACGGGCGCCTCGCTGGGCGCGCTCGTCCGCCGCTCCGGCTCGGCGATGCGCACGGCTCACACGCGGGTCAAGCGCGAGCGCGCCGCCCGCCCCATCCACGAGGAAGAGCCGTCGCTGGAGCCCGCCAGCTTCGAGTCGTTCCGACCGCTCGCGCCGGTCGCACCGCCCGTCGACGCCGTCCACGACTACCCGGACCTCGTCGCCGTCCGGGCAGAGGCCGCCTCGGCCTCCTCGCTCGCTTCGGCGCTCGGCGACGACGATCCGACCGAGGACACCCAGCAGACGCTCTTCGAAGGGAAGCAGCAGCAGACCTTGCCGGAGTACCAGCTCCCCGACCGCAACGTCCTCAAGCGCTCGCCCGTGGGCTCCGGGCCCAACGCCGAGGCGAACAAGCGCACGGCTGAGGCACTCCTGCAATGCCTCTCCAACTTCGGCGTCGACGCCACCGTCGTGGGCGAGATCTCCGGGCCCCGCGTCACCCGCTACGAGCTCCAACTCGCGCCGGGAACGAAGGTCGGCAAGGTCGCTCAGCTCCGCGATGACCTCTGCTACGCCCTGGCGACGACCGAGATCCGCATTCTCGCCCCGATTCCCGGCAAGCAGGCCGTCGGTGTGGAGGTGCCGAACCTCTCGCCCAACCTTGTCACCCTCGGCGACATCTTCGGCGACATCCCGCCGCCGGCAAGCCCCCTCGCCGTCTGGCTCGGGAAGGGGATCGACGGCCTTCCCGTCTACTGCGACCTGGCGCGGATGCCGCACCTGCTGATCGCCGGGACCACCGGCTCCGGTAAGTCCGGCTGCATCAACGCGATCCTGACCTCGATCCTCTGCCGCGCGACCCCCGACCAGGTGCGGCTGATCCTCGTCGACCCGAAGCGCATCGAGCTCAACCACTTCGAGTCGATCCCGCATCTCCTGACTCCTGTCGTCTCGAGCCCGAAGGAGGCGAGTGCCGTCCTCCTCAACGTCGTGACCGAGATGGAGCGCCGCTACGAGCGCCTCGCGCAGGTGCGCGCCCGAGGCCTTCCCGAGGCCAACCGGGCCTTCCGCAAGCGCGGCGAGCCCGAGCTGCCCTATCTGCTCGTCGTGATCGACGAGCTCGCCGACCTGATGATGGTCAGCCCGCAGGACGTGGAGGACGCGATCATCCGCCTCGCCCAGAAGTCGCGCGCGGTCGGCATCCACCTCGTGCTCGCGACGCAGCGGCCGTCGGTCGACGTGATCACCGGGATGATCAAAGCGAACGTCCCGTCGCGGATCGCGTTCGCCGTCTCGTCGCAGACCGATTCGCGCGTCATCCTCGACCAGAACGGCGCCGAGAGCCTGCTCGGCTCGGGCGACATGCTCTACAAGCCGCTCGGCACCTCGCGCCTCCAGCGCGTCCAGGGCGCGTATGTGACCGAGGACGAGGTTGCCCTGGTCGTCGAGCAGACTCGCGTCCAGCGCGACCAGGAGGTCGACGAGACCTTCCTGCAGGCACCGCAGGTCTTCGCCGACGAAGGCGACCTGCAGGACGGCGAGTTCGACCCCGACGAGGATCCGCTCCTCGACCGCGCGATCGAGGTCGTCGTGGCCGCCCAGACCGCTTCCGTCTCACTGCTCCAGCGCCGGCTGCGGGTCGGCTACACGCGGGCAGGGCGCCTGATCGACATGCTCGAGCGGCGGGGCATCATCTCCGCCTACGAAGGCTCGAAGCCGAGATCGGTGCTCGTCGGCGAGACCGACCTCGAGCGCCTCGCCTAGCGCGGCGCCAACAAGAGCCGTAGAGTCCTCGTCTTAGGGTTTCCAACCATCCCCAAGGAGGGAAGTGTGAGAAGGACGCGCATCACTGCCGTCGCGGGGGGCCTGACTGCCCTCGTGGCGCTCGCGTTCGTTGCGGTCGGCCTTGCGAAGCCAGCCAAGCAAGCTGCCGCCACCCCCATGTCGGTGTGCCTCGTGACCGACATCGGCGGCCTCAACGACCGCGGCTTCAACCATCTCGCGTATGTGGGCCTTCTCAAGGCCAAGTCGACGCTGCACGCCACGACGAACGTGCTCCAGTCGGGTAGCGGCAACGACTACATCCCGAACATGACGTCGTGCATCAGCAAGTTCCACGCGAACCTCGTGATCGGCGTCGGCTTCCTGATGGAGCAGTCCATCCAGACGATGGCGAAGAAGTTCCCGGACGTGAAGTTCGCCGGCGTCGACATGAACGCGCCCGGTGACTTCAAGGGCGGCATCACGAAGAACTTCGAGGGCCTGATTTTCGCCGAGAACGAAGTCGGCTACGAGGTCGGGTACCTGGCCGGGCTTCAGGCCCAGAAGGACGGCGCGAGCGAGGTCAGCTCGGTCGGCGGCATTCCGGTCCCGGCAGTCGTCCGTTACATCGCAGGCTTCCAGGCAGGCGCAAAGGCCGCCGATCCGAGCCTGACGATCGTCAACGGCTACTCGCAGGACTTCTCTGCGCAGGACAAGTGCAAGAACATCGCCCTCGACCAGATCTCCAAGGGCTCTGACGTCGTGTTCCAGGTCGCCGGCGGCTGTGGTCTCGGCGCCCTCGACGCGGCGAAGGAGAAGGGTGTGTGGGGGATCGGCGTCGACGCCGACCAGTACTACGTGAACAACCGTGTGCTCACGAGCGCCCAGAAGAAGGTCGACGTGGCCGTCTTCACGGCCGTCAAGGACCTCAAGAAGGGCAAGTTCGCGGGCGGCACGAACATGGTGTTCGACGCCAAGAACGGCGGCGTCGGCCTCGGGAAGATCAACAAGGGCGTCTCCGCCTCGCTGGTCTCGAAGACGCTGGCTGTCGCCAAGAAGGTCGCGAGCGGCGCCATCAAGTCGCCGACGGCCTGCACCCCGAACCCGAACTGCTAGTCGCATCTCAGGTGGGGGCGGGCGCACAGCCCGCTCCCACCGTCTCACCCCTTTGACCCCCCATATAGGATCGCCGCGCATGGAAGACGTGCCCGTCCTGGAGCTTCGCGGGATCACCAAGCGCTTTCCTGGAATCCTCGCCAACGACAGCATCGACCTCGACCTCCGTCGAGGCGAGGTGCATGCCCTGCTCGGGGAGAACGGCGCCGGCAAGTCGACGCTGATGAACGTCCTCTACGGGCTCTACCGGCCCGACGAGGGTGAGATTCTCCTGAACGGAGAGCCGGTCGGCCTCAAGTCGGCGAAGGACGCGATCGAGTGCGGGATCGGGATGGTGCACCAGCACTTCATGCTCATCCCGGTGATGACGGTGGCGGAGAACATCGTCCTCGCCAACGAGCCGACGCGTTCCGGGATCTTGATCGACCACGCTGCCGCCCGCGACGCGGTCAGGGAGCTGGCGAAGACGTTCAAGTTCGAGATCGACCCGGATGCGCTCATCGCCGACATCACGGTCGGCCAGCAGCAGCGGGTCGAGATTCTGAAGGCGCTCTATCGCAAGGCCGACATCCTCATCCTGGACGAGCCGACGGCGGTGCTCACACCGCAGGAGGCGCTCGAGCTCTTCGAGATCCTTCGCCGCCTCAAGGAGAGCGGGAAGTCGATCATCTTCATCACGCACAAGCTCAACGAGGTGCTGGAGATCGCGGATCGGATCAGCGTGCTGCGGCGCGGCAAGAAGGTCGGCACCGTGCCGCGAGAAGGCGCGACCGAGGCGGGTCTCGCTCAGCTGATGGTCGGGCGCGAGGTGGTCTTCCGCATCAGCAAGGGCGCGGCGGCGCCGACGCAGCCTCTCCTCGAGGTCAAGGATCTGCACGTCTTCGACGACCGCGGCATCGAGAAGGTACGCGGCGTCTCCTTCGAGGTCCGTGCCGGCGAGATCGTCGGTCTCGCGGGTGTCGACAACAACGGCCAGAGCGAGCTGATCGACGCGCTCACCGGGCTCCGCCAGGCAGCGTCCGGCGAGATCGTCGTCGGAGGTCGCACGTTCCACCATGCCACGCCACGGCAGATGACAGACGAAGCGGGTATCGGCCACATCCCCGAAGATCGGCATCTCCGCGGGTTGATCCTCTCTTTCAGCCTCGCCGAGAACCTCGCACTACACGACTACCGTCACCAGCCCGACTCGCGACTCGGATGGCTGTTCCCGCGCCGGCTCGTGAGCCGCGCGACACGGGTCCTGCCGGAATTCGACGTCCGGGGCGGGGGCCCCTCGACCCCGGCAGGCGCGCTCTCCGGCGGCAACCAGCAGAAGGTCGTGCTCGCCCGCGAGATCGACCGCGACCCGAACGTGCTGATCGCGGCGCAGCCGACTCGTGGCCTGGACGTCGGCGCGATCGAGTTCGTCCACCGCCGGCTGATCGCCGAAAGGGACGACGGCCGCGGTGTCCTGCTCGTCTCGCTCGAGCTCGAGGAGATCTTCGCGCTCTCCGACCGGATCCTCGTCATGTTCGAGGGGCAGATCGCCGGTGAGTACCCGCCCGAGGTCTCCGAGAGCACGCTCGGCCTCGCGATGACGGGGGTCGCGCCGGCCGGCGAGGCTCTCGGTCACGGAGCAGCGTCATGACCGGGACCGAGGTCGTCCAGCCGCCGAGCGAGGACGGGCTGCCGCATGTGACCCCGCCACCCGAGACGGGCCGGCGGTTCAACCCGCAAGGCCTGATCGTCTCGGGGATCACGACGTTCATCGCCTTTCTCGTCGGCGGCCTGGTCGTACTCGCCACGGGGCACAACCCGATCGACACCTATCGGGCGATCTTCAACGGCACCGGGCTCGCGTGGCTGATTCCCGGTGTCGGCGACCGGGCAAGTGAGGCGTCGAACCTCCAGCAGACGCTGCTCGTCACGACGCCGCTGATCCTCTGCGGCCTCGCCGTCGCCTTCGCCTTCCGGTGCGGGATGTTCAACATCGGCGGGCAGGGCCAGTACTTCGCCGGGTCGTACGCAGCGGTGATCACGGGCTCGTCGTGGGCCGGCCTGCCCGGGCCGTTCCACATCTTCCTGTGTGTCGGCTTCGCCGTCCTCGCCGGAGCCGCGTGGGGCGGGATCGCGGGCTTTCTCAAGGCGACCACCGGAGCCCACGAGGTGATCTCGACGATCATGCTCAACTGGATCGCGATCTGGGTCGGGACCTACTTCTTCGGCCTCCAGGGGCCGTTTGTGGCCTCGGGTGGCTTCAACCCGATCTCGAACGACATCGTGAGCAACGTTCATCTGCCCGTCTTCTGGGGCGACCCCCTTCTGCAGGGCCTCCATATCGGATTCTTCATCGCGCTCGGCGGGCTGCTCGTCTTCTGGGCGCTGCTGAACCGCACGACGCTCGGGTTCGAGGTGCGTGCGGTCGGCTTCAACCCGGAGGCCGCGCGCTACGGGGGCATCAACGTGAAGCGCAACTACTTCCTGGCGCTGGCGATCTCCGGGGCGTTCGCGGGTCTCGCCGGGTCGATGGACGTTCTCGGCTGGCAGTTCCATATCGCGACGTCGGACATCCTCATCTCGAACATCGGGTTCCTCGGCATTGCCGTCGCCCTGCTCGGCCGCAACAGCCCCGTGGGCGTCTTCTTCGCGGCGCTGCTCTTCGGTGCCCTCACCGTCGGGACATCGAGCCGCCAGCTCGATCCGACCGTCTTCGACCCGGAGCTTGCGGGCAACCTGACCCTGATCATCCAGGGCCTGGTGGTGCTCTTCGTCGGAGCCGATCTGCTCGTGCTCTCGATCTGGAAGGCCCGCAAGAAGGTTCGCATGCCCGGGGGCACGAGCCGGTGACCGCGGAGCCATTCGCACCGAGCCCCAGCCGCCGTCTCTTCGAGGCGGTCAACCCCAAGAACGTCGCCGTGCTCGGCATCGTCCTGGGCATCCTCGCAGGCTGGCTCGCGCTACCGCCCGTCACGACGCGGAGCCCGGCCTTGCCCCTGCTACTCGCCATCCTGGCCATCGCGGCCGGGATCTGGGCCGTCTCGCGGGACGTCTTGCGCCCCGGTTGGGGCGCAATCGCAGCGGGCATCTTCGGCGTCGTCCTGGCGCTGCTGGCGCTCAAATCGAACACAACCCACCTGAAGGACGTGTTCACCTGGGGCACGCTGCTCGCCGCAACCCTTCGTTACGCGACACCGCTGACGTTCGGCGCCCTCGGCGGGATGATCTCAGAGCGGAGCGGTGTCGTGAACATCGCGCTCGAGGGGATGATGCTGATGGGGTGCTTCTTCGGCATCTGGGGCTCGGTCACGACCGGGTCCTGGATCCTCGGGCTCCTGATCGCCATGGGCGTGGGCGGTCTCACTGCCTTCATCTACGGGATCTTCGCGATCCAGTTCCGTGCCGACCAGATCGTGGGCGGGACCGCCGTCAACTTCCTCGCCGTCGGCATCACCGGGTACCTCTTCATCCAGATCTACGGCCCAAACGGCACTCCGGACCTGAGCAGCTCCGAGTCGATCCCCGATGTCCACCTTCGCTTCCTCGGCCACGGTTTCCTGGGCCAGGTTGTCGGGCAGTTGAACCTGATGATCTGGCTCGTGCTCGTCCTGATGGTCATCCTCTACGTCTTCGTCTTCCGGACCTCGATCGGGTTGCGGCTCCGCGCGGTCGGCGAGCATCCACGTGCCGCCGACACGGTCGGGATCGACGTGTACAGGACGCGGTACCTCGCCGTCACGGCTTCGGGCGTCCTCGCCTCGATGGGCGGTGCGTACCTCTCGATCGGCTTCGTCCACTCGTTCAACCAGAACATGACTGAGGGCCGGGGCTTCATCGCGCTCGCAGCCCTCATCTTCGGGAAGTGGAAGCCATTCGGGGCGTTCGGGGCAGCATGTCTCTTCGGGTTCTCGACCGCTCTCGCGGATGCCGTCCCGTCCGCTTACACCAACTCGGCGTCGTCGCTCCTGCGTTCCGGCGCGCTGTTCCAGACGCTTCCGTACGTCCTGACCCTGATCGCCGTCGCCGGCGTGATCGGGCGCTCGGTCGCTCCTGCCGCAGACGGGCAGCCGTATGTCAAGCAATAGAGGCGCCCGAGCTGCAGCGATCGTCTTCGGGGCGCTCGCGATCGCGGCGATCCCGGCCGCCGCTGCCGCCTCGGCGTTCTTGAGCGCGGTCCGGATCCTGCCGGCGATGATCGTGGCGGTGCCGGCGGGGTTCTTCCTGGGCCTGTGCGGGATCTCGGCGTCGCGGCGGGCCCGGTTCAAGCTCGAGCGGAGCATCTACCGCGTGGGGGAGCGAAGCCTGCGCTTCGCCCGCCTGCTCGTCTTCACCGGCCTCTACCTGGCGGTGGTCGGCGGGCTCGCTCTCGGCTTCTACGGGCTGCTGCGCGCCGCCTCGTAGAGCCTCTTCGACCCGCAGCCGGGTCAGGCGACCGGTCTATGCGATCATGCGAACGTGTTCGAGATCGGGAACAGCCTCCTCGAGGCGCGCACCCGCCGGTCGATCGACATCAACCAGGCGGAGCTCGCGACCAAGATCCGCGCCAAGTACCTGCGCGCGCTCGAGGACGAGCGCTTCGAGCAGCTCCCGTCGCAGACCTACATCAAGGGCTTCCTGCGGACGTACGCCGACTACCTCGGCCTCGACGGGCAGCTGTACGTCGACGAGTACAACTCGAGGTTCGTCGCCGGAGACGAGTTCGACCCGAGGCCGCGCCGCTCCTCCGCGCGGCCCCAGCGCCGGAACCGGCGCCTCGAGACGTTCATCGTCCTCGGGGCGCTTGCCGCGATCACGGCCGTGACTCTGGTCATCGTCGGCGCATGGAGCGGCTCGGGGGCGCCTCCGAAGGCACAGCCGAAGCACCGCCAGACCCAGGCCGCGAGCCATGCCACGGTCCCGCCGGTCTCCCACGCCTATCTCCAGATCCTCGCGGTCAAGGGCTCCTCGTACGTCGCCGTGCATCGCGACGGTCCGTCGGGGCGGCTGCTCTTCCAGGGCACGGTCGAGAAGGGGCGACTGGAGCCGTTCCAGGGCAAGAGGTTCTGGCTCAACGTCAGCACCCCCGAGAACCTGACGATCATCGTCGGCGGTAAGGCGGTGCCGCTCGACGGGCACAAGCCCGTTGCGCTGACGGTCACCCCGAGCGGGGTGCACGCAGACTGAGCCGCCTGCGCGCCGCAGTCGTCCTGACGGGGTCGGAGCTCGTCCGGGGCGATCGCAACGACCTCAACGGGCCCTACCTCGCGCAGTCGCTGCTGCGGCTCGGCATCGATCCCGCCGAGCTGCGGATCGTGGGCGACCCGCCTGACGATCTCGAGCGTGCGCTACGCGACTGCCTCGCCTACGACCTCGTCGTGATCTCGGGCGGGCTCGGCCCGACCCACGACGACCGGACGGTCGAGCTGCTTGCGCGCGTCGCAGGCAGAGAGCTCCGGCTCGACGAGTCCCTCAAGGCCGACATCGAGGCGCGCTCGCGCGGGGTTGCCGGCCGCCTGCGGCTGCCCTACGCGGGCTTCGAGGCGGGCGTCGTCAAGCAGGCGACGGTGCCGGAGGGAGCGATCGTCGCAGGCCTCGCCGGGACGGCGCCGTCACTCGTCCTCGAGCTCGACGGGTGCGTCGCCGTAACGCTGCCCGGACCGCCGCGCGAGCTCCAGACGTTGTGGCCGATCGCGCTCGAGACGCCGCCGCTGCGCCGGCTCCGCGAGAGCGTGAGGCCCGTGGAGCGTCGCGTGCTCCGCTTCTTCGGCGTCGGCGAGTCGACCGTCGCGCGCGTGCTGGCCGATGCAGGCGGAGATGGAGACGGGGTGGAGGTGACGATCTGTGCCCGCGACTCCGAGATCCACGTGGACTTCCTCGTCGAGCCGGGCGCGGACGGGCAGGCCGACGAGCTCGAGGCCACGATGGCCGAGGCCCTTTCCACCTACCTCTTCGCCACGCGCGAGGCCGCGATCGAGGAGATCGTGCTCGAGCTCTGCCGCGAGCGCTCGCTGACCCTCGCGACCGCCGAGTCCTGCACCGGAGGGCTCGTCGCCGCTCGCCTCACGTCGGTGCCGGGCTCGAGCGACGTCTTCCGCGGCGCCGTCGTCGCGTACTCCAACGACGTGAAGCAGGAGGAGCTCGGGGTCGGCGCCGAGGCTCTGGGCCTGTTCGGAGCCGTGTCGGCAGAGGTCGCGTCGGAGATGTCGCGTGGCGTCCGCGAGCGCCTGCACGCCGACGTGGCGGTCTCGGTCACCGGGATCGCGGGGCCGGGCGGCGGCACCGAGGACAAGCCGGTCGGGCTCGTGTACCTGAACGCGTCCGGGCCGAACGGCGAGCTTGCGGCGGACTTCGTGCTTCCGTCGGATCGCGAGACGATCCGACGGCGCGCCGCGATCGCGGCGCTCCACCTCGTGCGCAAACTCGTCACAGAGATGTGAAAGACACGTCACACTTCCGCGGCTACCGTGGCTGGGAGTGAACGCCTTCGCCTCTTCTGCGCCTTGCAGCTTCCGAGCGCCGTCGTCTCGGAGCTGGCGGCGTGGGAGGGACGCGAGCTGCACGGCGGCCGCCCTGTCGAGGCGACGAACCTTCACGTCACCCTTGCGTTCCTCGGCTCCCGGCCGGCCGGAGACGTCGCCGTCGTTAGGGAGGCGCTCGCCCGCTCGGTGGCCGGCACCGGCCCGATCCGCCTCGGCGTTCGCGGCTACCGGGAGACCCGGAGCGTGGGCATGCTCGTCCTCGACGACGAGAAAGGGCGCGCATCGGAGCTTGCCGACCGCCTTCACGGCAAGCTCGAGGCCGCCGGGGTCTACGTCCGTGAATCGCGACCGTGGCTTCCGCACGTCACCGTCGTCCGTTTTCCCGAGCGGCCGAGGCTGCGGCCGCGGCTGCCCGAGCTCGGCGTGGTCTCTCCGTCCGATGCCGCTGTTTACATTTCTCGACTGCGTCCGGGCGGGGCGCAGTACGACGTTGTTGAAGCCATCCCGCTAGGAGGTCGATGAGGTTGGATCGCGAGCAGGCTCTGGACACCGCACTCGGGCAGATCGAGCGCAATTTCGGCAAGGGCGCGGTGATGAGGATGAGCGACCAGGCTCAGGTCTCCGTCGGCGCGATCTCGACCGGCTCGCTGTCACTCGACCTCGCGCTCGGGATCGGCGGGCTCCCGCGAGGGCGCGTCGTCGAGATCTTCGGCCCCGAGTCCTCGGGCAAGACGACGCTCGTCTACCACGTGATCGCCGAAGCGCAGCGCAAGGGCGGCATCTGCGCCTTCATCGACGCCGAGCACGCCATGGACCCGACCTACGCCAAGAAGATCGGGGTCAACATCGACGAGCTTCTCGTCTCGCAGCCCGACACGGGCGAGCAGGCGCTCGAGATCACCGAGCTCCTCGTGCGCTCGGGCGCTCTCGCCGTCGTCGCGATCGACTCGGTCGCAGCCCTCACACCGAAGGCCGAGATCGAGGGTGAGATGGGCGACTCGCACGTCGGTCTCCAGGCCAGGCTCATGTCGCAGGCGCTCCGCAAGCTCACGGGAACGCTCAACCGAACCGAGACGATCTGCATCTTCACCAACCAGCTGCGCGAGAAGATCGGCGTCATGTTCGGCAACCCCGAGACGACGCCCGGTGGCCGCGCACTCAAGTTCTACGCCTCCGTCAGGCTCGACATCCGCCGGATCGAGACGCTCAAGGACGGCGTCGAGGCGATCGGGAACAGGGTCCGCGTGAAGGTCGCGAAGAACAAGGTGGCCCCACCGTTCAAGCAGGCCGAGTTCGACATCATGTACGGCGAGGGCATCTCGTGGGAGGGCACGGTCCTCGACACCGGGATCGAACGGAAGATCGTGCAGAAGTCGGGCTCCTACTTCAGCTACGGCGACGAGCGGCTCGGCCAGGGACGGCAGAACGCAACCGCCTTCCTGAAGGAGCATCCCGACGTCGTCCAGCAGATCCTCCAGGGCATCCAGAACCAGGCGACGACCGAGGGACAGGTCGTCTCGGCACGGCTGATCGCGCAGGCCGAGCCGACGGAGGCAACTCCGGTCGAGGTCGAAGACGAGGTAGCTCTGGTCGAGGTGCCGGTCGAAGAGGAGACCGCGGCTGCGGCCTAGCCGGCGGCGCGTCTACCGGTAGTTCCATCTCCGGCGCTGACCGGTACGCAGATGTCCGGAGACCATGAGGCGCGGATGTCGATGACGGTCCCGAAGATCACGGCGCTCTCCGAGCAGCCGGCCGGGAGCGTTTGCGTCGAGCTCGACGGCGCCGTCTGGCGGACAGTGCCGGTCGCGGCTGCTGCGGCCGCCGGGCTGCGAGTGGGCGCACCGCTCGACCGGGAGCGCGCGAGAACGCTGCGTCGCGCGCTCCGCCGCTCCGGGGCGCTCGAGACAGCGGCGCGAGCGCTCTCGAGACGTGACAGGACGCGGAACGGTGTCCGAGAGCTGCTCGAGGACAAGGGATTCACAGAGGACGAGCGTCGCGAGGCGGTCGGTTCGCTCGAACGGCTCGGCTTCCTCGACGACAAGCGCTTTGCCCTGACGCGGGCCGAAGCGCTCGCCCGCCGGGGCTACGGCGACGAGGCGATCAGGTTCGACCTCGAGCGGCAAGGAGTGACCGGTCAGCTCACAGAGGCGGCCGTCTCGTCCCTCGGGCCCGAGCTCGCGCGGGCTCGGGCCGCCGTCGGTGCCCTGCAGGGGCCGAAGGCGTACCGCCGGCTCGCAGCGAAGGGCTTCTCCCTCGAATCGATCGAAGCCGCGATCGGCACGATCGAGACGTAGCCTTTCCCGGATGTCGGCCGAGGCGTCGCCCACCGGAGCCATTGACGTACGCCGCCTCAGCGGCTCCGAGCTTGCGGACCAGGTCGGAGCGCTTGCCGCAGTGCTCGTCGACTGCCTCCAAGGTGGGGCGTCGGTGGGCTTCATGCCGCCGTTCGACCTCGACGATGCCCACGGCTTCTTCGAAGGCGTCGCGGCGGAAGTCGACAAGGGCCGGCGGCTGCTCCTCGGAGCTTCTCTCGACGGCGAGCTCGTCGGCACGGTGCAGGTCGTGCTGGCCTTGCCGCCGAACCAGCCGCATCGTGGCGAGATCACGAAGCTCCTGACGCATCGCTCGGCACGCGGTCGCGGCGTCGCCCAGCTACTGATGGAACGCGCGGAAGACGAGGCGCGGCGCGCAGGGAAGACGCTGCTCGTCCTCGATACGTGCGCCGGCACCGTCGCCGAGCGGCTCTACCTGCGCATGGGCTGGAACCGGGTCGGCGTCATCCCCGGCTTTGCCCTCTACCCGGACGGGAGCATCTGCGACACCGTGGTGTTTTGGAAGGCGATCTGACGGCTAGCCGGACCTCACGATGAAGGTCGCTGCCCTGTACGACATCCACGGGAACCTGCCGGCGCTCGAGGCGGTGCTGTCCGAGGTCGAGAGCGAGAGCTTCGACCTCGTGGTCATCGGCGGCGACGTCTTCTGGGGTCCGTGGCCCGGTGAGACTCTCGCCTCTCTCCGGGCGCTCGGCGAAAGAGCCGTGTTCGTGCTCGGGAACTGCGATCGGGAGACCTTCTCGCCCGCCCCCGAGAGCCGCTTCCCGGAGGCCGACCGCTGGGTCGCCGAACGCGCGGGTGCCGACGCCGAGCACGCCGTCGCGACCTGGCCGCTGACGGTCGAGTTGGCGATCGACGAGCTTGGCCCGGTCTGCTTCTGCCATGCAACAGCGCGCAGCGACACCGAGCTCGTGACGCCGCGCACCGACGAGGCGACTCTGGCGGCCACCTTCGAGCCGGCGGGCGCACCGCTCGTCGTTTGCGGCCACACGCACATCCAGTTCGATCTCGCCGCGGGCTCCAAGCGGCTCGTGAACGCGGGCAGCGTGGGGTGGGGGTACGAGGGCGCCCCGGGCGCCTACTGGCTCGAGCTCGGGCCGGGGATCCGCCACCGGCGCACCGCCTACGACTACGAGGATGCCGCCGCCAGGATCGCGGAGATCGCCTGGCCGGGCCCGCTGGAGCCGAGCGACGTGATCACGCCCGCAACTCGAGACGAGGCGATCGACGCCTTCGAGGCAGCGCGTGCCTCCGAGTCGCCGCCGCCCGGTTAGCAGCGCTCATCAGGCAGACGACTCCGCCTGGGCGGTCAGGCGTAGCGGATCACGTAGACCGCGACCGAGAAGACGAAGATGACCCCGGCGGAGGCAATCCGCCAGCGGTGCGGTCGGAGCCGCGTCATGCGCTCGGCCCACCACTCGGGCCCGAAGACGAAGAACAGGAGCGGATTGAGCAGCCAGGCCACATAGACGAGCGGCACGGCACTCACAGCGATGATCACGAGCCAGACGTACTGCACCCCGCCTCGCATCGTAGTGGCCACCCCTGCCCGGGCCACGGTCTCGGACAAGTCAGCGCGGCGCCGTCGAGCGGAAGGCGGGCCGAGTGGGGCGCGAACTAGCGGGCGGCGTCGTTGAGGTCGCGCTCGCGGATGAAGCCGAAGGCCGACACCGCTCCCGCAGCGACGATGATCGTGCCGACCAGCAGGAGGGAGTGGGTGCCGGAGGCGAATGCGTCTGTCGCGGCGCGGGTGATCCTCACCTGGCCGGCCGTGCCGGCGACCTGAGACGCTGCGGCCTTCGGGCCGCTCGCGACCACGGTCGCCGCGAGCTCGTGACTCGCCCCGGGGACGAGGGTGTGGAGGCGCGCCTCCACGCGATCCTGGAAGACGGCACCGAGCGCGGCGATGCCCGTCGCCAGGCCACCGATCCGGAACGTGTTGCTCACCCCGGATGCCATTCCGCTGCGCTGGGGTATGACCACGCCGAGCGCGACGTGCGCGATCGCCGGGTTCGAGAGGCCGATGCCGATCCCGGCGAGCAGGAGCCCCGGGAGCAAGACCGTCCAGTGCGACCCGGAGGAGACGCGGCTCATCAGGCCTAGCCCGATCGCGATCAGCACGAGACCGGTGCCGAGCATGACCCTGGCCGAGACCTCCGAGCCCCAGCGTCGGGCAAGGATCGGAACGAGGAAGGCAGGCACGGTTGCCGGCAGGAGTCGAACCCCTCCCTGCAGCGGCGAGTAGCCGAGCAGGTCCTGCAGGTAGAAGGTCAGGTACGGGAACACCGCGAACATCCCCGCGCCGATCGCGAATGTCGCGACCGAGACTCCGCTGAACGACGTGTTGCGGAAGAGCGCGAGGTCGAACATGGGCCGCTCCTGGCGGAACTCGACAAGGACGAACGCCGCCATCAGCACGGCGGCACCGGCGAGCGACGAGACGATGAGCCCGCTCGACCAGCCTTCGTCGTTGCCCCGCAGCAGCCCGAAGATCAGGAGGAACAGCGAGCCGGAGAAGCTGACGAGGCCGGCGAGGTCGAGCCGCGTGGCCGCCGGGTCGGCGACGTTCGTCATTCGCAGCGCGACGATCACGAGCACGGCGACTCCGATCGGCAGGTTGACGAAGAAGACCCACCGCCAGCCGAACGCGTCGGTCAGCGCACCGCCGAGGACAGGCCCGATCGCGACTGCTCCGCCCACGGTCGCCCCCCAGAATGCGATCGCCGTACCGCGCGCCCGCCCCTGGTAGTCCTGCGCGATCAGCGCGAGAGCCGTGGCGAACATGGTTGCTCCGCCGACGCCTTGCAGCGCGCGCGCGAAATCGAGCACCGGGCCGCTCTGGGCGAGCCCGCACAGGAGCGAGGCGACCGTGAACACGCCGACGCCGGAGGCGAACATCCGCATCCGCCCGAAGCGATCGGCGAGCGACCCGCAAGTGAGGACGAGCGCGGCGAGGGTGAGCGAGTACGCATCGATCACCCATTGCAGCTCGGTGAAGCTCGCGTGCAGCTCCCGATGGATCCGCGGCAGCGCGACCTGGACGATCGTGACGTCGACGAGCAACATGAACGTCGCACCGCAAACGGCGACGAGGGTCCACCAGCTCGTGCCTCGCTCGGAGTCGGCACCGCTCACGCGCGCGACCCTACCTTCCAGGCCCACCGCGACCGGTCGGTACTCGCTCCTGTCCGAGGGGCTCGATCGGTTCAGGCGCGGTTCGGCTCCGTTGCGCCGTCGCGCCGCGATTGGGCCACCACGTTCACCTCGGCGCTCAGGAGCGTGGCGTGGGCGATGAGGTAGAGCCACGAGAGCAGCCCGATCACGAACGCGAAGGTGCCGTAGGTGTTCGAGGATCGCTCGAGAACGTAGTGGATGTAGAGGCCGCCGCCGAGCTGGAGCGCCTCGTAGGCGACGGCCGCGATCGCGGCGCCGCCCCGGAGCATCCGCCAGCTCACCTTACGAGGCGTGAGGAGCCGGTAACCGACGAGGAAGAGCAGGAAGTTGAGCACGACGGACGCGAGCGGCGCGGTGACCCTGGCGATGAGGGCGAGATTCCCGGTCGTCGTCGCCAGCCCACCGAGCAGAGCGCTCGAGATCGCGCCGCCGCCGAGAAGGGCCGCAACACCGAGGGCTCGCAGTCGCGCGCGCACGAACGAAGGCTGGTCGCGCCGCGGAACGCTCCAGAAGTCGGCCATCGCCTTCTCGACCGCGACGAAGCACCGTGTCCCCGACCAGATGGCGCCGACGAGCCCGATCCCGAGCGCGATGCCGTTTCCGCGCAGTGCGCCGACTCGAAGGTCGTGACCGACGACCGGGAACTGGCCCAGCGTCGAGTTGACGATGCTCGCCTCGAGGTGCGGATGGTGGCGGAGGACGAAGCCGAGCGCGCTCGTGAACACGAGCAACAACGGGAACACCGAGAGGAACGCGTAGTAGGTGACCGCAGCGACGAGATAGGAGCCCTCGTCGAGCGCCCACTTGGCTCGGACGGCGAGAAGGAACGCAAGCCAGGGGTGCCGGCGCCGTTCACGCTCGACTCCAGCCTTCACCTGGCTCGCCGGGCTCCTCATGTCGTGCAGAATGTCACCCGGCTCGGAACGAGGCCGGGGTCCGGGAACGGGTCGCAGCTCGCCGAGGCGAGCAGGCGCAGCTCATGAGCGGGCGGGCTCGCGCTGGATCGGTCGAGCTGACAGGCGGCCGCGCGCGGAGCGATGAGTTCCTGGTTCAGAGCCGGTCAGATGGAGATAAGCAACTGAGAGGAACCCGATGACATCGCATCTGACTGCTCGTACCCGCTGGCTGGCCCTCGTGATCCTCTGTGTCGGCGATCTGATGATCGTCGTCGACACGACGGTCGTGAACGTCGCGCTGCCGTCGATCCGCAGCGACCTCGGCTTCTCGCAGACGTCGCTGGCGTGGGTCGTCAACGCGTACATGCTCACCTTCGGCGGGCTCCTGCTCCTCGCCGGCCGCTTCGGCGATCTCTTCGGGCACCGGCGTCTGTTCCTCCTCGGCACTGCGGCTTTCACGATCGCGAGCCTCGTCTGCGGCCTCTCCACGACGAAGGGGATGCTGATCGCCGCGCGGGCCGTGCAGGGGATCGGCGGCGCGGTCGTTTCGGCTGTCGCGTTCTCGCTGATCGTCGTCCTTTTCACCGAGCCGGCGGAGCGGGCGAAGGCGATGGGGGTGTTCGGATTCGTCATGTCCGGTGGCGGCAGCATCGGCGTCCTTGCCGGCGGGGTGCTCACCGACCTCGTGGGGTGGCACTGGATCTTCCTCGTCAACCTCCCGATCGGGATCGTCGTGACGATTGCCGGGCTCAGGCTGCTTCCCGCCGTGCACACCGGGGCGGAGAAGACGCGGCTCGACGTCGCGGGTGCAGCCGCGATCACCGGGGCGATGGTGCTCGCGGTCTACGCGATCGTCAACGGCAACACCGCCGGCTGGCTCAGCGCGCAGACGCTCGGCCTGCTTGCAGCAGCCGCCGTGATCGGGGCTGCGTTCGTCGCGTGGGAGTCACGCGCGCCGTCACCGCTGATGCCGCTCGGCATCTTCCGCCACCGCAACCTCTCGGTCGCGAACGTCGTCGGCATCCTCTGGGCCGCCTCGATGTTCGCGCTCTTCTTCCTCTCGGCGCTCTACCTGCAGCTCGTGCTCCACTACAGCCCGCTGAAGGTGGGCCTCGCCTTCCTGCCCGGGAACGTGATCATGATGGCCTTCTCGCTCGGGCTTTCCGCGAAGCTGGTGATGCGCTACGGCTTTCGCAAGCCGCTGGCTTTCGGGCTGACCGTCGCCGCGGCGGCGCTCGCCTGGTTCGCCCGCGTCCCCGTGCACGGCTCGTTCCTGGTCGACATCCTCCCGGCGATGATCCTCATCGGCGTCGGCGGGGGCCTCGCATTCAATCCGGTGCTGATGGCCGCGATGAGCGACGTCGAGCCCAGGGAAGCGGGCCTCGCCTCCGGGATCGCCAACACCGCGTTCATGATGGGCGGTGCCCTCGGCCTCGCCGTGCTCGCCAGCGCCGCCTCTGCACGAACCCATCACCTGACGGCGACCGGCCACGGCAACCTGGCCGCCCTGACCGGCGGCTACCACCTCGCCTTCGCGATCGGAGCGATCTTCGCCCTCGTCGCGGCGGCCGTCGGAGGGACGCTGCTGCACACCCGCACGGCTCCGCAGATGGCGCACGAGCCGGAGGCGATGTTCGAGGCCGCCTAACCTCGCGGGGATGGCCGGGAAGTCACGCGACTCCCGCGGTCTATCCTTGAGCTCGTGGACGCGTTCTGGCGACTACTGGTGGGCGTCCGCCTGATCTTCGAGCGGCACTCTGCGCGCGTCTGGCTGCTGTGGGCGCTGGCCGCCGTTCCCCTGGTGCTGACGCCGTTTGCGCTGGTCGATCCGGCCACGGTGATGTTCCTGGCCGACCCCGAGCTCGCAGCGATCGTGGTCCTGGTCGGGCTCGCGGGGCTACGGGCAGGCGCTCTGAGAGTGGCCTGGCACCCCTTCGTCGCGATCGCGGGCCGACGGCGCCGCTAAAGAAGCGTATAGTCCTGCGCCGATGGGGACGCGAAGCCAGGCGCTGTCGGTGGTGGTGCCCGGACGCAGCCGCTTTCTCGCCATGATCGCGGTCACTACTGCAGTGGCGGTCGTCTTCGCCGGGGCCGCTCCGGCCGGGACTGCGCGCACGACCGCGGGCGCGCCATACTGCTCTCCTTCGGCGCCGCACACGAACCCCCATCCCAACTGCCTGTTTCACCCGTCTGCCTTCCCCAAGCAGGCCCAGAAGTTCAACGGCACCGCGACCGTCGTGAAGGGCCCGACCCGGGTCGGGAAGACGTTCAACTACCGGTTCACGGTCACGGTCCACTACAGCGTCCCCTACCAGGGCAAGCCGATCTGCGCTCCCTCCGGGGCATCGACGTCGGTCTTCCCCTGCGTGATCCAACCCTATGACATCTACGGCCAACCGAACGTGGGATTCGGGATGACCGGGGCCTACATACCGGGAATGAAGACGCTTGCGGGCGTGAGCCCGCTCGCCGATCCCCACCAGAACTGCCCCCACCTGGACGGCATCTGCACCGAGAGCTTCCAGATGAACACCTACTCGATCTGGGGGCACTTCGTCTTCGTCATCGACATGAACCTCGGCTACTACGTCCCGTACACATGGGACGGGAACATCGACGGGGGCGCCAACTTCGAGACCGCGATCTCGGTGACGTTCCCGAAGCTCAAGGGCTCGTCTCCCGTCGAGAGCAAGCCCAGCTGACCCTGGGTGCGGCCGGAGGCTGAGGCCGGTTGCGTTCCTAGCTGTTCGACGTCGCCTCGAGCACGATCCCGGCCTTGAGGAGCGCCCGACGGACGCGTCGGTCGAACGTGGCCAACGTCGCTTCGTGCGCCTTGGCAGTCGCCATCGCAAAGCCGTCGGCCAGACTGACGTTGAGCGTGCGATAGCGGGCCGCGTCGCGGGCAATCACAGGTGTCGGCGTCACCAGCTCGATCCCGAGCGTCGCGATCGCATCGATCGCCGTGCGGAGGACGCGCTCGTCCTCCGCGGGCCGAACGAGCGTCTCGGCGTAGTTGACCAGGGACAGCAGCGGCGAGACCTTGCGATCGAGCAGGTCGTCGAGTGTCCGTGCCGCGTCGACGTGGTGGGCGTCGCGGCGGTCGAGCGCCGCGATCAGCACGTCGGTATCGAGGACACACCCGCTCAAGCACGCTCGCCGGAGCGAAGGCGCTCGAGATATCCAGGCTCGTAGAGACCATCGAACACGCCGAGAGCTCGAGAGCGATCCGGCTCCGTACGCACGACGACGATGCGGTCCGGGCCCTCAGCCTCGATCGTCACCTCATCGCCGGGCTTCAGCCCGGCACGCTCGAGGCTCGCGACCGGCAGAGTCACCTGGTGTTTCGAGGAGATCCTGGGCATGCCTTTACTTTAGCGTAAAGGCGGATGCAGGCTCTTCGATGCCCGACGCTGCTCCCGTTCGCACGTGAGACGCGGCTAGGCTGCGGATCAGTGGCGAGACGCTATTTCGTAACGACGTTCGGCTGCCAGATGAACGCCCACGACTCCGAGCGCATCAAGGGCCTGCTCGAGGAGCTCGGCCTGGGGGAGGCGCCGAGCGCCGAACGAGGCCGACGTCGTCGTCTTCAACACCTGCACGATCCGCGAGAAGCCCGACACGAAGCTCGCCGCCTACCTCGGCGAGGCGGCGGCGCGGAAGCGCCGCGATCCCGATCGCGTGATCGCGGTCGGCGGCTGCTACGCGGAGGCTCAGCGAGAGCGCATCTTCGAGCTCTACCCGGCCGTCGACGTCGCGTTCGGGCCCGGGTCGATCGCGCACCTCGGCGAGTGGCTCGGCGCCGGCGGGGATGGGCGTCGCGCGCGGGCGGTTCGGGCTCGACGAGCGCGAGTTCGCCGCCACGCTGCCGATGCACCGCGAACGCGCCGTTCCAGGCGTGGGTCCAGGTCTCGATGGGCTGCAACTCGGCCTGCTCCTACTGCATCGTCCCGGCCGTCCGCGGCAGGGAGCAGAGCCGGCGGCCCGGCGAGATCGTCGCCGAGGTCACGCGGCTCGCCGCGGAGGGCGTCCGCGAGATCACGCTGCTCGGCCAGAACGTCAACTCGTGGGGCCGCGACCTCGCGCCCGAGCTCGACACCGAGTTCGGCGAGCTCCTCCGCGCCTGCGACGCGGTCGAGGGGATCGAGCGCATCCGCTTCACGAGCCCGCACCCGAAGGACTTCCGCGACCCGGTGATCGCCGCGATCGCCGAGTGCGACGCCGTCTGCGAGCACATCCACCTGCCGCTCCAGTCGGGCTCCTCGCGCATCCTCAAGGCGATGCGCCGCACCTACACGCGCGAGCGCTACCTCGACGCTCGTCGAGCGTCTCCGCGACGCGATCCCCGATCTCGCGCTCGGCACCGACATCATCGTCGGCTTCCCCGGCGAGACCGACGCCGACTTCCGCGAGACGCTCGAGGTCGTCGAGGCGGTCGGCTTCGACAGCGCCTTCACGTTCGTCTACTCGCCGCGCCAGGGCACCGAGGCCGCGGCGATGCCCGATCAGGTGCCCGCACGAGGTGAAGATCGAGCGGATGGAGCGGCTCGTCGAGCTCACCCAGCGGATCGCCGGCGAGCGGAACGCCGCACGCGTCGGGCCTCGTCGAAGAGGTGCTCGTCGAGGGCCGCTCGCGCACCGACGAGTCGCTGCTGCGCGGCCGGACGCGCCGGAACACGACCGTGAACTTCACCGGCGACGCGGCTGCCGGGGAGCTCGTGCACGTCAGGATCGACCAGGCGACCTCGACGACGCTGCGCGGCAGGCCAGCAGCGCTATCTAGCCTCGAGTACCGGCCTGGAACGGTTAAGCCGATGCGCGTCCTCGTCACCGGCTCGTCGGGCCAGATCGGCACGAACCTCGCGCTGCGCCTGCGCCGGACGGCCACGCGGTCTTCGGCGTCGACAAGCGCCGGAACACGTGGACCGACGCGTTCACGGACACGTGCTCCAGGACCTCGCCGGCCACTACGCGCCGTTCCGGGGCGGGATCGAACGGCGTCGAGTACCCCGAGGTCGACCTCGTCGTCCACCTCGCCGCGCACGCGAAGGTGCACCAGCTCGTCCGGCAGCCGCAGCGCGCGCTCGAGAACGCGATGATGACCTTCAACGTCCTCGAGTACTGCCGCGCAGCTCGGGCTGCCGCTCGTCTTCTCGTCGACCCGCGAGGTCTACGGCGACGTCCACCGCTTCGAGGAGTACGGCGAGGCGACCGCCGACTTCGCCTACACGGAGAGCCCGTACTCGGCGTCGAAGATCACCTCCGAGGCGTTCATCTACTCCTACGCCAAGCTGCTACGGGCTTCAAGTACCTCGTCTTCCGCTTCTCGAACGTCTACGGCCGCTACGACAACGACCTGCAGCGGATGGAGCGGGTGCTGCCGCTGTTCATGCACCAGCTGGTCCGCGGCGAGCCGATCACGGTCTTCGGCGGCGACGACAAGGTGCTCGACTTCACCTACATCGACGACTGCGTCGAGGGCATCGTCCGCGGCGTCGAGGGCCTCGGCGCGGGCACGTCACGAACGAGACGATCAACCTCGCCTACGGCGCAGGGCAACACGCTCGTCCGCGCCGCCGAGCTGATCGCCGGCGAGCTCGGCGTCGAGCCGGAGATCATCAATCGAGCCCTCGCTCGCTCGGCGAGGTGACCCACTACGTCGCCGACATCCGCAAGGCCCGCGAGCTGCTCGGCTGGCAGCCGCAGACGCCGCTCGAGCGAGGGGATCCCGAAGCTCGGTCGCGTGGTTCCGCGAGTGGCGCAGCCGACCATCCCGAGGAAGATCAGGCCACATCGAGCCCGAGCGCGTCCAGGGCGAGATCGAGCACGGCTTCAGCAGCCCGGCGCGAGCTGCCTGAGCCTCCGGACGTCCTCGCGATCTTCGGCCCGACCGCGTCGGGCAAGACGCGCCGTCGCCGCGGGCGCTGCTCGACCGGCTCGCCGCGGAGGTGATCTCGGCCGACTCGGCCGCGCTCTACGCAGGGCTGCCCGTCCTCACCGCGGCACCGCCGTACCCGGCCCGGCTCGTCGGCGTCGTGCCGCTCTCGAGGAGCGTCTCGGTCGGCCGAGTACCAGCGGCTCGCGCACGCGAGCCATCGACGAGATCGTCACAGCGCGGACGAACTGCGATCGTCGTCGGCGGCACCGGCCTCTACCTCCGCGCCGCCCTCTCGTCGCTCGAGCTGCCCCCGCCACCGGAGCCAGGCGCGCGGGAGCGCTGGGGGAGCTTCTACGACGAGCGCGGGCCGGAGGCGGCGCACGCGCAGCTCGCGAGCGCGACCCAGCCGCAGCAGCCCGCGTGCACCCGAACGACCGCCGGCGCGTCGTCCGCGCGCTCGAGCTCGCCGAGGCCGGCGCGTCGCTCGCACCTGCGACAAGACCGGCTCTGGACGGACGACGTCCGCCACCCGACGCTGTTCGTCGGCGCTCGACGTCCGCGCTCGAGGTCTCGACGAGCGGATCGAGCGGCGCACGCGGAGCGATGGCTCGAAGCCGGCGCGGTCGAGGAGGCGCAAGGCCGCTTGGGCGCAGCCGCTCTTCCGAGACGGCGCGCAAGGTGCTCGGGCTCGAGGCAGTTCGCCACGCTCCCTGCTCGAGAGGCGGTCGCCGCCGTCGCCGCGGCGACGCGGCGCTCGCCCGCTACCAGCGGAAGTGGCTCCGGCGGCTGCCCGGTGTCGGCTACGCTCGACGGCGACCGCCCACCGGAGGAGATCGCCGATGAGATCGTCGCGCTGGCAGGCGCAGGGGAACGTCTACCTCGTCGCTGAAGAGCCGCTGACGCGCGGAGCTCGTCCGGGAGCAGGTCGGCGACACCGACGGCATCCTGGAGGTGCTCGGCCGCGGCGCCGACTGGGTCGAGATCGCGATCTGGAACCCCGACGGCTCGCGTGCCGAGATGTCGGGCAACGGCACCCGTATCGCCGCGCGCTGGCTCGCGGAGCGAACCGGCGCGCCGGCGTCACCGTGCGCGTCGGCCCGCGCTCAGTCGGCGCCACGAATGCTCGCCGCCGGCCTCGTCGAGCAGGATCTCGGCCCGTCCTCGTCGGCGCGCCGGAAGAAGTCGACGGCATCCGCTTCACCCCGGTCGACGTCGGCAACCCGCACGCGGTTGTCGAGGGCGACCCGCGATGCTCGTCCGCGCATCGGGCCGCTGCTCGAGACGCACCCACGGTTTCCCGAACCGCACGAACGTCCAGGTCGCACGCCGGCTCGACGCCGCATGACGATCGAGGCGCGCGTCTGGGAGCGGGGCGTAGGCGAGACCGGCTCGTCCGGCACGAGCGCGATCGCGGTCGTCGGCCGCGCTCGGCGGCGGCGAGGCGACGATCCAGTTCCCCGGCGGCGACCTCCACGTCCGGCTCGACGACGGCCGGGCGCTGCTGACAGGCCCCGCCGAGCGCCGATCTGACTATCTCAGCGGCGGATGCGCTGGGCGCTCACGTTCCCGAGCGGCCGTGATCAGTCTAGCGATGCGCGTTTGCCGTGCGCCGAACTCGCGAGCGCGTTCGCAGCATCGGGAATTCACTTGCTGAGCGGTGCGGCTGGCGGTGACTGAGACCGTTCGCAGGTCAGCTGTCCAGTGGACGTCTGGCTGCTCGCGAGTCGACACGTCGTCAGCACACCACGAGCGGCCGACGCTCGAATTTCGTCCAGGTTCAAGGGACGACGTCGTGCTTGCCCGTGTCCGAAGTCGCGGCGACCGTCGCCACGACACTCGAACGTCATAGCGGTGACGCATTACAGCAACGGCCTGCCAGCGACCGAGTTCGACGAGGCGAAGAACGAATCGGGTCGAAGAGCCTTGACTCATCGTCGAACCTTCCGCATCACGGCTTCCGACACGACAACTGGGCTTGACGTCGAGAATGTCTGGTCCTGACCGGCGCCGACTATCCGAACGAACGTCGCACAGCACGATCACGCTGCTTCAGCGCGACGTGCCGGACGACGACCAGCAGGACGGGCTACGAGCCGACGCCGAACTCGCGCAGCGCGTCGTTCAGCGACGTCCTCAGGTCGGTCGACTCGGTCCGGCAGCCGATGATCAGCGCGCACGAGAGGTGGTACGTCCCGGCCGGGAACTCCTTCGGGCGCGTCCCGGGGACGACGACCGAGCGCGGCGGAACGTAGCCGCGATGCTCGACCGGCTCTGGCCCCGGTGACGTCGATGATCGGCACGGACGCGGTCAGCGAGACGTTCGGCGCGAGCACGGCCTCGCGGCCGATGCGGACGCCCTCGGTGACGATGCAGCGGGAGCCGATGAACGCGCCGTCCTCGACGATCACCGGCCGCGCGCCGGGCGGCTCGAGCACGCCGCCGATGCCGACGCCGCCGGCGAGATGGACGTCGGCGCCGATCTGGGCGCCCGAGCCGACGGTCGCCCAGGTGTCGACCATCGTGTTCGGCCCGACCCAGGCGCCGATGTTCACGTACGACGGCATCAGGATCACCCCGCGCGAGAGGAAGGAGCCGTAGCGCGCGACGGCCGGCGGCACGACGCGCACGCCGAGCTCCTCGTAGCCGGACTTGAGCGGGATCTTGTCGTGGTACTCGAACGGGCCGACCTCGACGGGGCTCCATCTGGCGGGACGCGGAAGTAGTCGAGGATCGCCGCCTGAACCTCCTCGTGCACGACCCAGTCGTCGCCGGCGGGCTCGGCGACGCGAACCTCGCCCCGGTCGAGCGCAGCGATCGTCTCCTCGGTCGTCATAGCGCCTCCTCGAGGATGGCGGCCGCGCGTTCGCACTCGGCCTGGGTCGGCACGAGCGCCATCCTCACATAGCCCTCGCCCGCGGGGCCGAAGAACGCGCCCGGAGCGACGAGGATGCCGTGCTCGAGCAGCCGGCGCGCAAACGCCTCCGACGGGCCCTCGACCGCGAGCCAGAGGAAGAACGTCGCTCCGCCGCCGGCGAGCCGCAGACCCTTCTCGCTCGAGCACGGGCAGGAGCGCTGTCGCGCTTGCGGCCGGTAGACCTCGCGAACGGCCTCGACGTGCGTCTCGTCGCCGAGGCGGCGACCGCAGGCCCGCTGCACGAACTCCTGCGGCGCGGTGCCGAGCGACGGCCGGAACGCCGCAGCGCGTCGGAGACGTCTTGCGGCGCGCACACGAACCCGCAGCGGTAGCCGGTCATCGACGATCGCTTCGAGAGGGTGTTGAAGACGACGACGTTCGTCCGGTCGGCGACCTGGAGCGCCGAGGCGGGCGGCTCGTCGAACCAGAGCTCCGAGTAGGCCTCGTCCGAGCAGAGCAGAAACCCGTGCTCGCGCGCGCGGGCGGCCAGCTCCTCGTAGAACGAGAGCGGCGCGCGTGCGCGCCCGTCGGGTTGTTCGGGTAGCACGTCCAGAAGACCGCGAGCTCGTCCCAGCGATCGAACGCGTCGAGATCCGGCAGCCAGCCGTGCGCTCGCGCAGCGGCACCGTGAGGATCCGCGCGCCGGCGAACAGGCGCCGCGCTCGTAGACCGGATACCCGGGCTCCGGCATCGCCGACCAGGCGGCTTCTCCGGCGTCAGCGCCACCTGCGCGAACGAGAAGATCGCCTCCTTCGACCCGAGCGTCGGGACGATCTCGGTGCCGGCGTCGACCTCGACGCCGAAGCGCCGCGCGATCCAGGCCGAGACCGCCGCACGCAGCTCGGGCAGGCCGACCGCGCGAGGGTAGGACGAGACCTCGGTGATCCCGTCGGCGAGCGCCTGCCGGATGAACGCCGGCGTCGGCTCCCGCGGGTCGCCGACGCCGAAGTCGATCACGTCGAGCCCGCCGGCGCGGGCCTCGGCCCGCCACTCGTCGAGCCGGACGAACGGGTACTGCTGGAGCTCCGCGAGGAACGGCGAGAGGGGCATCAGGCGGCCTGCAGGAAGCGTCTGCAGGGCCGTGTACGTCCGAGCGAGCTCCGCGATCGCGACCTGCTCGTCGGCCGTGTGCGCGTACCGGGTCGATCCCGGGCCGAGGTTGAGCGCGTCGAGCCCGCGGGCGGCGAAGTCGGCGACGTTCGTCCATGCCTGCTTGGGCTCGACGTCGAAGCCGCCGACCGCCCTGAGGTGCTCGACGAGCGGCGAGTGGAGCGCGACGTGCGCCGCGCGCGAGGACTGCGTGATCTCGATCTCCCGGCCGACGAGCTCGGCGAGCCGTCGCTCCGCTTCCTCGGGTGTCCGCGTCGGCGCGTAGCGGATAGTTCAGCGTGCACTCGACCCGGGCAGGGATCACGTTCGTCGCGTTGCCGCCGTCGTGGATCTGAGTGACGCTGACCACCTCCCGGAACACGAGCCCGTCGATGTCGACGTCGTTCGGCTTCAGCTCGAGCACCGGTCGCAGCCCTTCGAGCGCCAGCGCGATCGCGTTGACGCCGAGCCACGGGCGCGCCGAGTGCGCCGCCTTCCCCTCGAACACCACCCGGGCGTTGATGTTCCCGAGGCAGCCGAGCTGAAGGGTGTTGTCGGTCGGCTCGAGGCAGATCACGAGCGCCGCCTCGTCGAGCATCGGCGCCGCCGCGAAGACGCCGGGAAGCGGGTTGAGCTCGGGGCCGAGCTCTTCGCGGGGGAAGAAGAGCAGCGCGAGGTCGTAGGCGAGGTCGGCGCCGGAGGCCCAGCACGGCGAGCTCCATCATCACGGCGAGACCGCCCTTCATGTCGGTCGCGCCGAGCCCGTGCACGGCGCCGCCCGCGATCCGGCCCGGGAGGTTGCCCTGCGCCGGCACCGTGTCGGTGTGCCCGGCGAGGACGACGAGCGGCTTCCCCGAGCGCCGGGCGTAGAGAAGCGACTCGCCGTCGTCGTGGAGCAGCGGTAGATCGACCTCGCGCTTGACGTATGCATACAGCTCCGCCTCGTTCAGGGACTGCGACGGGATGTCGACGAGCGCGAGCGCACGCTCGGCGAGAGCGGTTTCCAGGGAGGCGGAGGGCATAATGCCCTTGATGATTCCACGTTCCCAGGAGCCGGAGCGCGGGTTCGTCCTTGCGGTCCTGGCTCAGGGAGCCGATGCCGACGACGAGCTCGCCGAAGTCGAGGAGCTTGCGCGCGCTGCAGGCGTCGAGCCTGTCGGCCGCGTCATCCAGCATCGGGCGCGCCCGGCGACGCGCACCTATGTCGGAAAGGGCAAGCTCGAGGAGCTGAAGGAGAGCTTCGCCGCCTCCGACGCCGAGAGCGTCCTCGTCGACGGCGAGCTCGATCCGGTGCAGCAGCGCTACCTCGAGGACGCCGTCGGCGCGCGCGTGATCGACCGCACGCAGCTGATCCTCGACATCTTTGCCCAGCACGCCGTGAGCGCGGAGGGGAAGCTGCAGGTCGAGCTCGCACAGCTCGAGTACAACCTGCCGCGCATGCGAGGCATGTGGCAGCACCTCGAGCGGCTCGGAGGCGGCGTCGGCACCCGCGGCCCCGGCGAGTCGCAGCTCGAGACCGACCGCCGGATCGCCCGGCGGCGCGTATCCGTCCTGAAGCGGCGGTTGACCCAGATCGAGCGGCAGCGCGCGACGCGGCGCAAGGAGCGTCGCCGTGCCGAGGTGCCGACGGTCGCTCTCGCCGGGTACACGAACGTCGGGAAGTCGACCCTCCTGAACGCCCTCACGGGCGCCTCCGTGTCCGTCGAGAACAGGCTCTTCGAGACGCTCGATCCGACGACGCGGGGCTACGAGCACGAGGGCCGGCGGTATCTCGTGACCGACACGGTCGGTTTCATCCGCCGGCTGCCGCATCAGCTCGTCGAGGGATTTGCGGCCACGCTCGAGGAGACGCTCGTCGCCGACGTGGTGCTGCACGTGGCCGACGCGTCTGCCTCCGACGAGCAGCTCGACTCGATGGTCCGGGCAGTCTCGGAGGTGCTGGCCGAGATCGGGGCGGGGGAGCTTCCCGTCCAGCTCGTGCTCAACAAGATCGACCGTGTCGACGAGGTGGGCCGCCGGCGGCTCGAGAATCGCTTCCCCGACGCACCGCAGGTGTCCGCGGCGACGGGAGAGGGCCTCGCCGATCTGAAGGCCAGGATCGCGGAGCGCTTCGCCGATCGGTACGAGACGGTCAGCCTTCTCGTGCCTTACGGCGACGGCGGGCGGCTCTCGGAGCTCTATGCGCTCGGCGCGCCCATCCTGTCGCGAGAAGACACCGAGGAGGGCGTGCACATCGTCGCGCGGCTCTCCGGGTCCGACCAGCGCCGCTTCGCCCGCTACCTCGTGGCCGAAGCGCGCCTGGAGAGCGCCTGATCGAGCTCCCCATCAAGCGGCTTCGCGACGATGCGGTCATCCCGGCACGTGCCTATGCGGGCGATGCGGGGCTCGACCTCTCGTCGTGCGAGCGCGTCGTGCTCGGGCCCGGCGAGCGCTCGCTCGTCGCGACCGGCCTCGCGGTCGCGATCCCCGAGGGCTTCGCCGGCTTCGTCCAGCCGCGCTCGGGCCTCGCGACCAAGCACGGGATCACGATCGTGAACGCGCCGGGGCTCGTCGACTCGGGCTACCGGGGAGAGCTGCTCGTGAACCTGCTCAACACCGACGCCCGCGAGACCTTCGTCGTCGAGCCGGGCATGCGGATCGCCCAGCTCGTCGTGCTGCCGGTTCCGGAGCTCGAGCTCGTGGAGGTGGACGAGCTCGAGGGCTCGGAGCGTGGCGTGCGGGGATTCGGATCGTCGAGCCACTGATGGGCCCTCGCGTCCGCGTCTCGGCGCTCCTGCGCTGGCAGAACCGCGTGCTGCTCTGCCGCCAGGAGAAGCCCGGCCAGGAGTACTGGCTGCTTCCGGGCGGGGGAGTCGAGGGCGGCGAGTCGCTGTCGGCCGCGCTCGCCAGGGAGATCAGCGAGGAGCTTGGCATTCGCGACGACATCCCCTACGAGGGCCCGATCGCGGTCGCCGACACGATCGCGCCCGGTTGGGGCCCCGGCGACAGGCACGTGATCCACATCGTGTTCGGCGCCGATCTCTCGCACCGCTCGCTCGAGGACGTCGAGTCCCACGACGCGGCGGTACGCGGGCTCAGGCTCTTCACGCTCGACGAGCTGGAGGACATCGTCCTGCATCCGCCGATGAAGCGCTTCGTCGAGCGCTGGCGGCCCGGCGACCCAGCGGTCTACCTCGGGTCGCTCTGGATCCGCTGACCGGCCCGCGTGCCGGCCTCGCCATCCGGTCGCGGCCGGAGCTACGCTGAATGTGGTGTGATCTTCGACCCGAGGCGCACGGTCACCGGGCCCGACGGGAGGGTGTGGGAGGTCTACGTGTCCCGGTTCCAGATGCCCGGCTGGAAGCCGTCGCACTACGGTTCGGCCGCAGACGACTTCGGCGGCGCCTTCTACCTCGCGCGACTGATGCTCCTGTTCGTCATCGTCGAGATCCCGCTCTTTGTCCTTCACTACGTGCTCTGGCCGCTCGTGCGGTTCGTCGTGCTGCTCCCGTGGGCCGTCGCGCGCGGCCTCCGCTCGAAGGAGGTGCGGATCGAGGCCGTTACGTTCTACCCGTGGCCGGAGTCGCACCTCTGGGTCACGCGGGCCGACCGCGTCGACGAGGTGCTCGCGCAGGTCGTCAGAGACCTGAGGGTGGGGGAGGTGTCCGAGCCGCTCGCCGCCGAGTTCCGCGGCAGCCGCCACCTCGTCGGCGGCACCTACCGGGGACTCACGCGCGACGATTAGGACTAGAAACGCCCGCCGCGGGCGCGGGCACGCGCCGCCGAGATCTCGTGGGCACGGTGCTCGAGCTCGTCGGCGAGGGGCTCGAGCTCGACCGAGCCTCCCGTTGCGTGCTCGAGTGCCTCCGCGAGGAGCCTGTCCGCGAGCCACGGGTTCCGGGGCAGGAGCGGCCCGTGGAGATACGTCCCGTAGATGCGTCCCCGGCGACAGCCTTCGAAGCCCGAGCTGCCGTCGTTGCCGAAGCCCGCCACCACGCGGCCGAGCGGCTCGGCGCCGTCGTCGAGCAGCGTGCGGCCCGCGTGGTTCTCAAAGCCGGCGAGCGTCTCGCCCGCCCAGGAGCAGTCGAGGAGCACGTCGCCGATCATCCGCCGCTCGCCCGCGAGCGTCTGGAGCGGGAGGAGCCCGATGCCGGGAAGGTCGGCGCCCGAGCGGTCGCGGTAGAAGCGGCCGAGCAGCTGGTAGCCGCCGCAGACACCGAGGACGGCGGCTCCACCGGTCGCCGCGTCGTGCAGCGCGTCGGACTTGGTCGTCAGGTCGTGGGCGACGAGCGCCTGCTCGCGATCCTGGCCGCCGCCGATGTAGAAGAGGTCGATTCCCGCCGGTACCGCCGCTTGAAGCCCGATCGGGACGAGCTCTAGCTCGTGCCTCCGCGCGGCCGCACGGGCCTGCAGCACGGCGATGTTGCCGCGGTCGGCGTAGATGTTGAGGTACTCGGGGTAGAGGTGGCCGACGCGGATCTTCACGAGGGCCGCCGCCAGAAGTCGGGCACCAGTCCGCGACCCGAGACGATGCCGCGGAGCGCGAGCATCGCCGTGTAGGTCGGGAGCACGATCAGGTCCTCGCCCGAGGGCGTGAGCTCGAGACCCCGGTCGAGGGCGGCCTCGAGCTCGGGCACGACCTCGATCGCGTTTCGGTCGAGCCCGCCGTAGGCAAGCCGAAGCGCGAGCTCCTCCGCGCGCGAGCCGCTGACGACGACGCGCTCGAGCCCGGCGAGCAGGGGCTCGAAGTCGACGTCCCAGATCCACGAGACGTCGCGGCCGTCGGCGATCTCGTCGTTGAGCGCCACGACCGCGAGACGAGGCGCGGGGCCCCCGAGGAGCATCTGGATGGCCTCGTTGGCCCCGGCCGGGTTCTTGACGAGCAGCAGGAGCAGCCGCTTGTCGCCGACCGGGATCCGCTCGGCCCGCCCGAACGCGGCTGCGGTGCGTTCGAGCGCGCCTGCGATCGCGTCGAGGGGGACGTCGAGAGCATGTGCCACCGCGGCCGCCTCGGTTGCGTTGTAGACGTTGTAGAGGCCGGGAAGCGGCAGCCTGACGCGCGCGCTCCCGGACGGCGTCACGAGGGTGAACCTCGAGCCTTCGACGCCGTCCAGCTCGATCTCCTTCGCGCTGACGTCGAGCGGGAGTCGCGACAGGCCGCACGTGGCGCAGCGGTAGTCGCCGAGATGGCCGAGGTAGGCGGCGGCGTACTCGTACGGAGCCCCGCACGTCCGGCAGAACGTCGAGTCGGCAGCGTGCTGCAGCTCGGCGCGGGCGTGCCGCGGGTCGTCGACCCCGAAGGTGAGGCGACGTTCTCGTGGCCGTGCGAGCTCGCCGAGCAGCGGGTCGTCGGCGTTGACGACGAGCAGCGACTCCGGCAGCGCGGCGAGAGCGTCGCGCCAGCCGTCGGCGACGTGCTCGAGCTCCCCGTAGCGGTCGAGCTGGTCGCGGAAGAGGTTTCCGAGTGCGACGACCCGCGGGTGAACGCGCCGGGCGACGTGCGGAAGGGCCGCCTCGTCGACCTCGAAGAGCCCGAGCTGGGCGCCTCGAGACGAGAGGAGGGTGGAGGCGATCCCCGAGAGCAGGTTGGCGCCCGAGTGGTTGTAGGCGAGCCGGCCGCCGAGATCCTGCTCGCCGAGGATCTGCGCCAGCATCGCCGTCGTCGTGGTCTTGCCGTTGGTCGCCGAGACGAGCACCGAGCCGCCTGGAAGCTCTGCCGCGAGGCGGTCGACGGCCGCCGGATCGACGCTCGCGAGGAGCTTTCCAGGGAGCGTCGTGCCGCCTCCGCGGCCGGCGACACGCGAGAGCGCGCCGACTGAGCGCGCAGCGGCAACCTCGAGGCCGAGCAGCATCGTAGGAGCGTAGCGGCGAGGCATTCCGGCGCCGTTTTCCCGGCTCTACTTGTCGTTTCTCCAGCATGATCTACCATTTGTTGCATGGCTTCGACGGCGGCCCTACGAGGCGATCTCGCGGATCGACCCGGACGAGCTCGCGTCGTTCCAGGCGGCGATCCGCAAGCGCTACTCGGACGAGCAGATCCTCGAGGAGCTCCGCGCGCACGCAGCGCGGCTTGGGCGGTCGCCGACGATGAAGGAGTTCGCGGCGGACCCGGAGACCCAGGTCCATCCGCAGACCGTGATCGAGCACTTCGGGACGTGGAACGCCGCCAAGCGGGCGGCGGGGCTCGTCCCGCGGCGGTTCGCGACGCGCGAGGAGCTGCTCGAGGTGCTGCGCGCGCTCGGAGACGAGCTCGGGCGGATGCCGACTGCGCGCGACCTCGACGAGCGGCGCGGCCGCATGCCGTCGAAGTCGCTCTACTGGCACACGTTCGGCTCGCTCAGCGCCGCGCTGCGCGAGGCGGGCTACGACGTCGCGGTGGGCGAGGAGAAGCTCGAGCGGGCGGTCGAGCAGGGATCGGAGCTCGCCCAGGCAGCTCGGCCGGCTGCCGAAGTTCGCCGACTGGACGGCCGCACGGCGCGAGAGCCGCGAGATGCTGACCGAATGGCAGGTCTACCGCATGTTCGACTCCCGCCGCGGCGCGTGGGCGACCTTCCAGTTCCTGGTCGGCAAGCGGCTCGCCGAGCAAGGCGTCGAGGTCCGCCCGGACGGCTCGCTCGCGCTCGCCTGACCGCGGGCCAACCGTTGTGATCCAGATCACAAGCAGTCCTGCGCGCGAACCGCCGCATCGGCTGAGAGTCGGCGCGGGGAGGACCCACGCCAGGCGACCTGAACGGCTCAGAGCGCTGCGGCGATCAGCGCGAGCCGGCTGAGGCAGGCGTCGCGCTCCTGGAGGCCCGTCTCGGCCGGAGCGGCGTCGTCTTCGGCGTACTCGCGCGGCCGGAAGTGCTGGCGGCGCACGATCTTGCCCTGCCGGAGGGCGAGCACGACCCCGTCCTCGACTCGCGCTTGCGCAGCCCCGGGGCGCAGTAGCTCTCGACGACCCCGAGTGCGTGCTCGGTCGAGGCGAAGAAGACGCCAGCGGGGCTCTCGCCGAGCCAGAGCGGCCGCCCGACGCCACGTGCGAGGTAGAGCACCTCGGGCCGGCGCTCGTCGAGCCAGGCGGCCGCCATCGACCCGTAGAGCTCCTCGAACGCCTTCGCGTCGGCCGCGCGATGTGCCGCGATCGCGAACACGGCCTCGGAGTCGACGGTCATCCGCGGCTCGGCGCGGGCGCACTCGTGCTCGGCGAGCAGCTCGTCGTCGTTGAGGATCCGCCCGTTGTGGACGCCGACGACCGGGCCGTGGCGGATGGGGTGGTTGTTGGCGGCGATCGAGGGATGGCCCTTCGTGAACGTCGCGGACGTGGACGATCAGCTCGTTGGCGCCTGCAGGCACCTCGACCTGCTCCAGGAGCTTCGAGGCGGGCGTGCGCTGCTTGACCACGACGGCGCTGCCGCGGACGTCCGGATCGGCGTAGGCGTAGCCGACCGCGTCGCCTCCGCGCTCGGCGATCGCGGCCAGCAGGGCCTGCGCCGCGAGCGTCCGGTCGAGCCCGAGCACCAGGCACGAGGCTGTAACCGGCGATTCCGCACATGTTGTTCATGGTAGGCCCTTCGGCGGCTGAGAGGTCGCACAGGACCGGCCGTTCGAGCGCCGTCCTCAAGCAATAGGCCTGGAGCGCCGATATCCGCGGTAGATGGCGCTTCCACAGCCACATTTCGACGACGACGAGCCCACGCCCGGCGGTCCGACGTCCTCTCGCTGCTCGACGACCCGATCGAAGCGGAGGTCGAGGAGACCGAGGACGACGAGGAGATCGGGAACCAGAAGCTCACGCCCGAGGAGCGGGCCGCCTCCGCCGACCCGCTCAAGATGTACGTCCGGCAGCTCGGCGACGGCCGCCTGCTGACCGTCTCGGAGGAGCGCGAGCTCGCCCGGCGCAAGGACGCCGGCGACGAGGACGCGAAGCGCAGGCTGATCGAGTCGAACCTTCGGCTCGTGATGTCGATCACCCGGAACTACACGAAGGCCGACGTGCCGCTCCTCGACCTGATCCAGGAAGGGAACATGGGCCTCATCCGCGCGGTCGAGAAGTTCGACTACCGGCTGGGCTACAAGCTCTCGACCTACGCGACCTGGTGGATCCGCCAGTCGATCTCACGCGCCCTCGCAGACCAGGGACGGACGATCCGTCTGCCGGTTCACGTCGGAGATCAGGTGCGCAGGGTGCTGCGCTCCAGGCGCAGTGCTGACCCAGAAGCTCAACCGCGACCCGACGAACGACGAGATCGCCGAGGAGGCGGGCGTCACCGAGCAGAAGGTCGCGGGACCTGCTCGAGCTCGTCGCCCACCCGGTCTCGCTCGAGACGCCGGTCGGGGACGGAGAGAGCATCTACGCCGACCTGATCGAGGACGCGAACGCAGAATCGCCCGACCAGGTCACCGCGGAACGGCGCCCGGGCAACCGAGCTCGACGCCGCGCTCGCCGCGCTCGACCCGCGCATGCGGAAGGTGATCGAGCGCCGGTACGGGCTCGACGGCGAGCCGGCCCAGACGCTCGAGGAGCTCGGGGCCGACCTCGGGATCACCCGCGAGCGGGTGCGCCAGATCGAGACGAAGGCGCTTCGCGAGCTTCGCCGCGCCGCGCCGGCCTTGCGGCTCTACCTCCAGGCATAAGAAGCTCCTACCGCGCTACTGGCTCGCGACCGCGCGCATCTCGTCGCGCTGGGCGAGGCGGCCGAGCGCCTCCACCTCGATCTGCCGGACGCGCTCGCGCGTGATCCCCAGGCGCTTGCCGATCTCGCCGAGCGTGCGCGGATCGGCCTCGTCGAGGCCGTAGCGGAGCACGATCACGTCGCGGTGGCGCTTGGGAAGAGTACGGAGCGCGGCGGCGATCATCTCGGCGCGGAGCGTCTCCTCGACGAGCTCCTCGGGCAGCGGCTCGCTGCCCGAGACGAAGTCGCCGAGAACGGCGTCGTCGTCCTCGCCGACCGGCGTGTCGAGCGACGTCGCCCGGGGCGCGGCACGAACGTCCTTTGCCTGGTCGAGCGGCATGTTCGCCTCGGCGGCGATCTCCGCCAGCGTCGGCTCCCGGCCGAGCTCCGTCCAGAGCTGGCGCTCGGCGCGGTTCAGCTTCTGGACGCGTTCCACGATGTGCACGGGCATGCGGATCATCCGCGACTTGTCGGCGAGCGCACGCGCCATCGCCTGACGGATCCACCAGGTCGCGTAGGTGGAGAACTTGAACCCGCGCCGCCAGTCGAACTTCTCGACGGCCCGGATCAGCCCGAGCGTCCCTTCCTGGATCAGGTCGAGGAACGGCAGTCCCTGGTTGCGGTAGTTCTTCGCGATCGAGACGACCAGGCGCAGGTTCGACTGGATCATCTCCTGCTTCGCACAGGGGTCGCCGCGCTCGATCCGCTTGGCCAGCGAGACCTCCTGGGCGGCCGTCAGCAGCGGATGCCGCGACGCCTCCCGCAGGAAGAGCTGCAGCGAGTCCGTCGTCGTCTCGGGTGCGAGCGGCAGGGGAGCCTCGACACCCTCACGCGCGTCCTGCGACCACCTCGATCGAGCGCTTCTCGAGCTCGCGGTAGACCGCCTCGGTCTCGAGCGCGTCGAGGCGCATCGGCTCGAGCACCTCCGAGAGCCGTGACTGCCGCATCCTGCCGCGCTCCTCCGACACCTCCACAAGGCGTCGAAGCTCCTCGCTCGCAGCGAGGATGTCGGCGTCCGCGATCACGACACGCGGCCCTCGCCGAGCGCGAAACCGCCCAAATCGTCCCACTCGAGCCTCTGCACGATAATCGGTGTTATGTCGAGTCGACAGACGACCATGCCAGCTGCATCCCTCCGGTGAGCGAAGCTCTCGACTCCCCCGCCGCCTCGCGCTTCCCCGCGAGAGCGCGTCGCCCGGACGAGCCGGTCTGTCCAAGAGACGTGTCGCCCGACAGTGTTCCGATCAGCCTCGAAGTCCGAAAGTGCTTCTTGTCGGAAATTGCGGCTTTTCCCGTTTCGGGATGGTTGCGACCCGGCAACGAGGCGAGTAGGTTCCTGCCTGCACCGAGCACGGAGCGCCGGTAGGTCGAAGCCGGGCCCGGGGGCCGTACGCGGAAGCGGAAAGCCAACGGATCCGGGGGACGAAAGCGCAACCGGCTCGGTGAATTTTCTTCCCCTTTTTGGAGACTCTCTCTAGAACATCTGCCGGAGCCGTGGCTATCATGGCCGCCGGTGTTCAGACCGCCCGCCATCTCGCACGGTGTGACGTCGTTCATCTGGGGGCTCGTCTTCGGCGCCTACATCTGGATCGCCGGAGCCTCCGTCGGCTTCTCGGGCGCGACGACGTTCGTCGTCGGCCTCGTCGTCGCCGCGGGCGTCTTCCTCTACGTCCGGATCTACGGCGAGGACGACCCGAACCGGCCCTGACTCCCCGACAGGGCCGAGATCAGGAAGCCCGCGAGCTCGCGGCCGAGCACGTTCTCGACGCGCTCACGCGGTGAGGCAAGCGGCGGCAGTGCGGGCACGAGCAGCAGCCTTGCGAGCCGCTGGGTGCGCGGAGGATCGAGCGGTGCCTCCATCGGGCGGCACTCGCGCTTCGTCTCCATCGGCTCCGGCATCTCGCTCATCGACCCATTGATCGGCATGGCGGGCCCGCGTGACCATCCCTTGCACTAGGGGTTAGCGGGCGGCGGCGGTCACTTTTGTTGCCTCAGTAGCTGATCAGCGACTCGATCGAGAGGCCCTGGAGGCGCTCCCTGCCCCCCAGGAACGTCAGCTCGATGATGAAGCAGGCGCCGACCACGACCGCACCGATGCTCTCCACGAGCCCGCAGATCGCCTCGACCGTGCCGCCGGTTGCGAGCACGTCGTCGTGGATCACGACACGCGAGCCTCTGGGGATCAGGTCGGGATGCACCTCGAGGATGTTCTCGCCGTACTCGAGGAGGTAGGTCGCGCCGATCGTCTCCGGCGGAAGCTTCCCGGGGCGCCGGGCCGGCACGAACCCCACCCCGGCCTGGGCCGCGACGGCCGCCCCGAGGATGAAGCCGCGCGCCTCCGCGCCGAGGACGAGGTCGGCGTCCTGCTCGGACACCCACGCCGCGAGCCTCGAGATCGTCTCGTTGAGGGCGACCGGATCGGCGAGCAGCGGCGTGATGTCCTTGAACCCCACCCCAGGCGTCGGGAAGTCCGCGACCTCGCGGATCTTGGAGCGGAGATCGATGCTGCTCATGCCGAGGCGATGTCGCGGACGTCGCGCCAGAGCAGGAGCCCGACCAGCTCCTGCGCGAGCTCGGTGAGCGCCTGCAGGTCGTTGAGGCCGGTCGAGCGCCGCTCGGCGTTTCGCGAGCGAAGCGCCGGCGCGATCAGCTGCTCGAGCAACGCCGCCTCGCGGCCGGTGGCCGTGCGAAACGTGCGCAGGTGCCGCCCGTCGACGCCGAAGCGCGTGAGCTGGGCGCAGACCATCGCGATGTCCGCGTCGGTCTCCGGATAGCGCTTGTCCGCCCCGCTTCCGGCCGGCGAGAGCAGCCCGTAGTCCTCGAGCTCCTTCCCGAGCTCGGGCTCGATCCCGGCGCGACGGCAGAGCTCCTCGAAGTCGATCGCCTCGACCTGCTCCCCCAGCCCGGCGGGCCGCCGCCGCTTGCGCTCCGAGACGCCCGGAAGCGCGAGCTCCTCGCGGATCACGCGCAGCGGCAGGAACTCGTCGCGCTGGAGGCGGAGGATCGTCGCGAGACGCTCGAGGTCGTGCTCGCTGAAGAGCCGGTATCCCCCCCGCGTCCGCTGCGGGCTCAGCAGGCCCTCGTCCTCGAGGAAGCGGATCTTCGAGATCGAGATGTCCGGGAACTCCTCCCGGAGGCGCCTCACCACCTCGCCGATCCGCAGGAGGCGCTCGCGCTGCTGGGGTGCACGCTCGGTGACGCTCATCGCCCGGCTCTCATGGCTCGATGTAGGTCATCCTGTACTTGCCCACCTGGAGCTCGTCCCCGTTCGCGAGCGGCGAGGTCTCGATGCGGTGGCGGTTGACGAACGTGCCGTTGAGCGATCCCTGGTCCTCGACGAAGAACGCCCCGTCCCGCTCGACGAGGACTGCGTGCGTGCGCGAGACGGTGACGTCGTCGAGGAAGATCTCGCATTCGGGTGAGCGTCCGATGCGGGTTCGCTCCCCGGCGGGGCGAAAGCTCTCCCCCGCCCTGCCGCCACCGGACCGGACGACGAGCGCGGGCCCTTCGAGGCCGTCGAGGAGCTCATGGGCGAGATCGCCGACCTCGTCGGGCGAGAGCGACTGAGTCGTCTCGCTCGCCGCGTCGCCCTTCTCGAGCAGCGCACCGCACCGCGAGCAGTAGTTGGCAGCCTCCGGGTTGAGGAAGCCGCACTCGCTGCAGTAGACGTGGCTCATCGCTCATCTCCGTCCGTAGCTCACGTCGGAGGCAGGCCCTTGCCGGTGAGGATCTCGGTGAGGCGACTGACGTCGACCTCGTCGAGGACGCTCCGCCCGCCGCTCTTCTGGAGCCGCGCCACGAGCTCGGCCCTGAGGATGTCGATCTTGCCGTGCAGCAGCCGGCGCTGGTAGCTGAGCTCGTGCTCTTGCGCCTCGAGTTCGTCCTTCAGCTTCTTGAGCTCCTCGTCTGACAAGGAGCCGAGATCGGGAAGTAGTTCCATCGGTGTGCGCCTTCCTTTCGCGACGTCCGACGGATTACAGCGGACCCCGCCACAAACCGTCAACCTCAACTTGAGAATTCTAGGTTCCGCGCCCCACTCCGATCTCCTGCCGGGCCTTCAGGAAGTACATTCCGAACGACACGACGGCAAGCGCGAAGCCCGTCCAGAAGATCCACCGGGGCCAGGCGGCCGCGTGCACGACCATGACGAGCCCGAGGCTCGCGTAGAGCACCCACGTGGCCAGCTTGCCGAGGAAGTTGACCGCGAACCGGTAGCCGCGTCGGAGCGCGAACGGCGTCAGGCCGATCACGATCAGGTCGCGGGCCGGGATCGCGAACGCCGCCCACGGGAGGCGTCCCGAATGCCAGAGGAGCACGACGGCGACGTCGATCAGCACGCGGTCCGCCAGCGGGTCTGCGAACTTCCCGAAGGCCGACTCGACGTGCCAGCGACGCGCGAGGAACCCGTCGATCTGGTCAGTTGCCCCGGCGGCGCCGAAGAGCACCGCCGCCGGCCAGCTGTAGCCGTGCGCGCACTCGAGGATGAGCGCCGCGTAGACCGGGATCACGACGAGGCGCGCGAGCGTGAGCGCGTTCGGTAGCTGCGCGAGCGGCCCGGAGACGGTTCGCTCGGCGCTCACGGCGCAAGGATAGGGACTTCTCGCCGCGTGCCCAGCCGAACGGCGCGCGACTCCGACCGCCGCCCGGGGCTCCTACGACGCAGGCTCGACGACGAGGTAGCCGTCGACGTCGTCGCCCGGCTCCGCGCTGACGAGCCGTACGACGACCAGGTCGCCGTTTCCGCGGTGGATGCGGTCGCCCGCCCGCCAGCTCGGGACTGCAGCTCGGAACGGCCCGAGATCGTCGCCGTGGACGCTGATCAACCTGAACGAGGGCACGGCTGCGGCACGCTACCCGGTACGGCGGACGACCTCCGGGGGAAGATTCTTGGCCTCGCGCGCGTTGCGGAGCCCACGTTCGTTGTGCGCCTCGGAGAGCGTCATCTCGGCGAGCAGCGTCCCATCCTCGGCGCAGAAGGCGACGCGGCGACGCCCGCCTCGGCGGCTGAGCAACGGCCCGACACGCACGAGGATCGGGGCGCTCAGACGCTCGAGGAGGTACGGCCCGATGGGCTCCTGAAGCCTGACGACGAGCTCGGCTCCCCCGTTCGATCCGCCGGTACGCTGTGCCACCGGCGCCCGCCGGATCGTCGCTTCGAAGCCGAGCTTCTCGAGGTCGCAGATGAGATCGCGATAGGTTCGCCTCCCTCTGTCGAGCTCGATCACGCTTGGTTCGAGGGTGAGGTGCCGTTTCGACATCGCACTCTCAGCATCGACCCCTGGGAGTTGCCGAGAATCGTCTCTTTCGACCGCCGGGGCTCGTCGCTTTGCAGGAGCCCCGCCGGCAGGTAGGTCGGCGCAAGCGGATCGGGGTTTTGCCCGGCCCCCCGAGCGGGTAAGCACCTTGAGGTCGCTGGGCCTCACCCATTCGCGCGCAAGGCTCAGCGATCTTTCTTCTTCTTTCTTCCTGCATGACCGCGCGTGACGCTCAAGTCACGCGTGCCCGCGGCCGATAAGTCCCGTATGTTCGGAAGAGCTCATCCCCACGCGGCTGAGGCTGAGGAACGGCGGACCAGTGCCGAGAGGCGCACGGGCACCGAACGGCGGAACGGCTTCTCGATCTTGCTGGCGGGCTGCCCCGAGTGCGGGCGGATCGCCCCGTCACCGGCGGAGATGCACCTCGAAGGCTGGCTGATCGAGGCCGACGACGAGGGCGTCAAGCTGATCGCCTGTCCCGAGCACCGCGCGCTCTATGAGGGCGGGGCGTCGGGCCGGGTCGCCGAAGTCGTCTACGACGAGTAGCGATCCACCGCCCAGGCGTTTCGCAGGCACAGGGTCGCCGAGCGGCCGCGTGTAAGAATCCCGCGTGGTCACGATCGCTGCCTCCGCGTCGCGCGGGCGCCGGGTCTCTCTCGACGCGCTTCAGCGTGCGGCGACCGCGGTCGCCGTCCTCGCCGCGCTCGTCGGGCTCTGGGAGCTCTACCGTCTGATCTGGACGTCGACCGGCTGGACGTGGCCCTTCCCGGTCAACGCGACGACCATGCCGCACGTCTGGACGATCCTGAGGGCGTTCGGCGAGCCGGCGCAGGTCAACCAGCCGTCGCTCGCCACGATCCTCTTCCACAAGACGCTCTTCACCGCCAAGGAGGCGATCGTCGGCTTCGGGATCGGCGCGCTCGTCGGGTTCGCGATCGGGGTCGGCCTGGCTCATTCCCGTATCGCCCAGCGAGGGCTTCTCCCCTACATCGTCGCGAGCCAGACGATCCCGATCCTTGCGATCGCACCGATGGTGGTCGTCTGGGTCAACCCCAAGCTCCCCGCCGGGCTCCAGGGCTGGGGCTCGGTGGCGGTGATCGCCGCGTACCTGACGTTCTTCCCGGTGGCGATCAACACCCTGCGCGGCCTGCAGTCGGCCGACCCGCGCGCGCTCGAGCTGATGCGCTCCTATGCGGGGAACCGCTGGTCGGTCCTCTGGAAGGTGCGTGTTCCGGCGTCTCTCCCCTACGTCTTCTCGGCATTCCGCATTGCGGCGACAGCGAGCGTCGTCGGCGCGATCATCGGTGAGCTGCCCTCGGGGCTGCAATCGGGGCTCGGCGGAGCGATCCTCAACTTCAACCAGTACTACTCGATCGAGCCGCAGGAGCTGTGGGCGACGAACATCGTCGCAGCCGCGCTCGGCATCCTCTTCTTCTGCGTCGTCGTCGGCGCCGAGCGGCTGGTGGTTCCCCGCAGGCCCGAGGTGGGCCAATGAGCACGCCCGAGGCGGTCGTCGACGTCCGCGGGCTCACGAAGACGTTCCCGCGCGGGAACGTCACGGCGCTCCAGGAGATCGACCTGCGGATCGACGCCGGCGAGTTCATCTCCCTGATCGGGCCGTCGGGCTGCGGCAAGTCGACGCTCCTGCGCGTGATCGGCGACCTGATCGAGCCCACCGCGGGGGCGGTCTCGGTCAACGGCAAGCCGGCGCCGAAGGCACGCGAGGATCGCGACTACGGGATCGTGTTCCAGGAGGCCGTGCTCTTCGACTGGCGCTCCGTCTCGAAGAACATCGCGCTGCCGCTCGAGATGCTCGGCTGGGACCGCAAGCGCCGCGTCGAGAGGGTGGCCGAGATGCTCGACCTGGTCGAGCTCACCGGCTTCGGCGACCACCACCCGTGGCAGCTCTCCGGCGGCATGCAGCAGCGCGTCGCGATCGCCCGCGCGCTCGCCTTCGAGCCGGCGTTGCTCCTGATGGACGAGCCGTTCGGCGCTCTCGACGAGATGACTCGGGAGCGGCTCAACCTGGAGCTCCTCTCGATCTGGCAGCAGCTTCGCTCGACCGTCGTCTTCGTCACCCACTCGATCTCGGAGGCGGTGTTCCTCTCGACCCGCGTCGTCGTCATGAGCCCGCGCCCCGGGCGGATCACCGGCGTCGTGCCGATCGACCTTCCCTATCCACGGACGGTCGACACGCGCGAGCAGCCGCGCTTCTTCGAGCTCGTCACCCAGGTCCGCGAGCTCCTGCGCCACGGCGGTGAGCAGCTCCTGCCCGAGGAAGAGGCGAAGCTCGGAGAGCGCACGTGAGCCATACGCTCCTCGCCCGCGGCGCCGGCCGGGTCGTCGAGTGGCTACCGGCCCTGATCGTCCTCGTCGCGGCGCTCGGGGCCTGGCAGGGGCTCATCGTCGCCTTCCACGTCCAGCAGTTCCTGCTGCCGAAGCCGAGCGTGATCGCCCAGACGCTCTGGGACAACGGCGCCACGCTGTGGTCGGCCGGGTGGTACACGTTCCAGGAGGCGCTGGGCGGGTTCGCGATCGGCTCGCTGCTCGGGATCGCCTTCGCGACGGTCGTGGCCCGGTTCCGCCGCATCGGCAGCGCTCTCATGCCGGTCGCGATCGCCGCCAACGCGGTTCCGATCATCGCCTTCGCGCCGATCCTCGACAACTGGTTCAACCCGCTCTCCCCCCACTCCAAGATGGCGATCTGCGGGGTGCTCTGCTTCTTCCCCGTGATGGTGAACACACTCCGCGGGCTCACGAGCGTGCGGCCCCAGCAGGTGCAGCTCATGCGCAGCTACGCGGCGAGCAACCTGGAGATCTTCCGCCGTGTGAGGGTGCCGACGGCTCTCCCTTACGTCTTCACCGCGCTCAAGGTCGCAAGCGTCCTCTCGATGATCGGCGCCGTCGTCGGCGAGTACTTCGGCGGCTCGTTCAACGCGCTCGGCGTGCTCATCCGCTCCGACGCCCAGGTCTTCGACTTCGCCGACGCCTGGGCGGGGATCGTCGTCGCCTCGGTGCTCGGGATCGCGCTCTACCTCGCAGTTGCGATCTCCGAGCGCGTGCTGGTGCGCTGGGCTCCCGAGCTTCGCTGAGCTCCCGCCGCCGGCCCGGGAGGCTGCGGGAACGGACGACATTGGGTCACCGGGCCGAAACTTGTCAGAATCGGCGGGACGTTTCACCCAGGGAAGGAGAGCAGCATGAAGAAGCGCTACGCCTCGTGGCTTGCGCTGGCAGGGGTCGCAGCGATGCTCGCCGTCGGGCTCGGCCCGGCGACCGCCGCGAACCGGTCGGTGAAGGCGACGAACATCACCCTGCAGCTCAAGTGGGTTCCGCAGGCGCAGTTCGCGGGCTACTACGCCGCCGTCAAGGAGGGCTTCTACGCCAAGCAGGGCCTGAACGTGACGTTGAAGAACGGCGGCCCGGACATCATCCCGGAGCAGGTCGTCGCGAGCGGCCAGGCGCAGTTCGGCGTCGACTGGCTGCCGAGCCTGATGGCCGCGCGTGACAAGGGCACCGATCTCGTCAACGTCGCGCAGGTCTTCGCCCGTTCGGGCATGACCCAGCTGACGTGGAAGAGCTCGGGCATCACCTCGATCGCCGACATGAAGGGCAAGAAGGTCGCCAACTGGCTCGGGGGGAACCAGTACGAGCTCTTCGCCGCCCTCGTCAAGAACGGCATGAACCCGGACAAGAACCAGGGCGTGACGATCGTCCAGCAGCCGTTCGACATGAACCTGTTCCTGAACCACCAGGTCGACTCGGCCTCGGCGATGACCTACAACGAGCTCGCCCAGGTGCTGGAGAGCAAGAACCCGGCGACCGGGAAGCTCTACACCCTGTCCGACCTCAACGTCCTGAAGATGCAGAGCGTCGGCACCGGGATGCTCGAGGACGGCCTGTTCTCGACCGGCAAGTGGCTGTCCGACCCGGCGAACCAGGCGATCGCGGTCAAGTTCATCGCCGCCTCGCTTCAGGGCTGGATCTACTGCCGCGACCACGTCGCCTCGTGCGTGAACATCACGCTCCAGTACGGCCCGACGCTGCCGAAGGGTCACCAGACCTGGCAGATGAACGAGATCAACAAGCTGATCTGGCCCAGCGCCTCGGGCATCGGGATCATGAACAAGGCCGACTACACCCGGACCGCCTCGATCGCGAAGCAGTTCGGTGTCGTCAAGAAGACCCCGACCGGCGCGTACCGGACCGACCTCGCGACGAAGGCCGTCGCGCTGCTGAAGTCCGCCGGCGTCGACGTGAACGGCAAGAGCTACAAGCCGATGACCGTCGCGCTGACCGCAGGCGGAAAGTAGCGAGCTCTACGGGTCGGGGGCCGCGCTTGCGGCCCCCGACCCGTTCACCTGGATCTGGCGTAAGCACGGTCGCGCAACCGACGGAGCGCGGCCTTTACTCGCACCGAATGTTCGCGCGGCTACGGTGGTTGTCGGTGCGGCGATGACTCTTTCGCGTGCTGTGCTTCCACGAAAGGGGGGGTCTCATGCTGCGAGTCGGTCGCTCGTTGCGCAGAGCCGTCGTCCTATCCGTAGCGCTAGCCGTCATCGTGTTCGTCTCGATTACCGCCGTCGGCTTTCCCGCCGGGATCGTGTTCGGTGTCGCCCTCGGGGCGGCGACTGCCGTAGCAGCGTTCAGCGAGTCACGGCGAGGCAATTGCTTGCCGCGGCTCTTCCGGCGGCGCTGAACCTGAGCGCTCGCCCGGCACGGCACCGACCCGTGTCCTCTGGCTTCCCTGCCGCGGCGTGCCGGCGGATGGAAGCGGGGGTCAGCTGGGCTTGATCTCGACGGGAGACGAGCCCTTGAGCTTCGGGAACGTCACCGAGATCGCGGTCTCGAAGTTGGCGGTTCCGTCGACGTTTCCGGCCCAGGTGTACGGCACGTAGTAGCCGAGGCTCATGCCGACGACGAACACGAAGTGGCCCCAGAGCGAGTAGGTGTTCATCTGGAAGCTCTCGGTGCAGGTGCCGTCGAGGTGAGGGCAGTTCTGGTGGGGGTCGGCAACCGGATTGACGCCCGCGAGCGCTTTCAGTCCCGGGATGTATGCGCCGGTGATCCCGAACCCCACGTTCGGTTGACCGTACTCGTCGTAGGGCTGGATCACGCAGGGGAAAGCGGACGTCGGTGCGCCGGAGGGAGCGCACAGCGGCTTGCCCTGGTAGGGGATGCTGTAGTGGACGGTGACGGTGAACCGGTAGTTGAACGTCTTCCCGACCCTTGTCGGGCCCTTGACGACGGTCGCGGTGCCGTTGAACTTCTGGGCCTGCTTCGGGAAGACGGACGGGCGGAACATGCAGTTGGGGTGCGGGTTCGTGTGCGGCGCCGAAGGCGAGCAGTACGGAGCTCCCGCGGTCGTCCGCGCATTCGCGGCCAGGGCGCCACCGGCCGAAGCGATCATCCCGACGGACGCGAACGCGAGGAGAGTGAGGAAGCGGCCTCGTCTTCCACGCATCATCGTCGCCAACGCCTGCCTCCCTGTCCCATCGGCGCAAGACTATAACCCTTCCGCCGTCTACGCCGGAGAGGCTCGGAGTCGCAGAAGTGCTCGCAGCAGCGCCGCCGTCATGGGTTGGTTGGCGGGATTTCACTCCTTCTAGCGATCTTGCGATCTAACCCTGTAGGGGGAGGGCGGCAGCGCCGTGTTTGGAGGTTGATGAGTCGGCTCGTACCACTTGACAACTCGGAGGTGAACTCGAACATGCGGCCCACCAAACTCATCGCCCTCGTCCTTGCGATCTCAGCTGTCGCGTGCGCTGCCTTCGGCGGCACCGCCAATGCGTACGGAGCAACGCCGTGCGGCGCCACGCAGACGTTCGCGTCGTGGGGCGACAGCGCGAACTACGTCCAGATGCAGTCGACACGCGGCACGTCCCTGACGGTTCCCGGCGGAAGCACCGGCACATTCCAGGGCTCGTGCGTCGCGTTCCTCGATCCGCAAGTCCGGCTCTTGGCCGCGAACACCGGCGATCCGTCCGGGACTCTCACCGTCTCGGCTCAGTACACGGATGCCTGGGGATCGCACAACGTGACTCTCGCGACGTTCGGCGGCTCCTCGCGCGTGCAGCCGAGCCCCACGCTGGTGTTCAACCCGTGGCAGTTGGAGGGGAACGTCCAGGTCACGGTGTCGGCGAGTCCCGGCTCGAACTGGGTCATCTCAGGGGTCTACGTCGACCCCTTCCTGAGCCGCTAGCTCTCCCCACCGCCCAGCGCCGGCGGTTCATGATCAGGCCCGCTCGCCCCGTTCTCGCCGGGGCGAGCCGGTCCCTTCCGGACTCGTCTATCGCCAATCTCGGATCGCCCGTCCCGGGATCGGGCTGACGTCGGCCGCGCGAAGAGGCGCCAGTGACCCCGCGGTGGCCTCGCCGGCATCGACAGAATCGGTCGAGCGGAAGCACTCCCAGAAGCGCACAAACCCCCTCCTCACCGTCGACCTCGAAGATCTTGGCCGCGAGCAGCTCGCGAGCAGCTTCGAATGCCCACGGCTCGACGCGTCGCAGACGTCCTGCACGATCTCGGCTCCAGAAATCTCCGCCCCCGAACGGCATCACCACGATTCCGGGACGGATCTGGCCGGCATCGTCGTTGAAAGACGGCAACCCGTACGGGAGATCGTTCGCCCAGCCCGCTTCGTCGAGCACGATCACGGCGATGTCAGGCTCAACCGGCGCAAACAGGCGGCTGGAATGGTTGCAGGCCTCGGCTGCGAGATCGGCCGCGGCACGCGCCCGCTCCTGCGACCCAGCGCCGTAGCGCACCTCGAACGGATAGCCATCCAGCTGCGGAAGCTCCGATCCAACCGCCTCTGGACGAGCCTAGCCGCCAGGGATCAGAGGACCGGCTCGCCCTTTGTCGCCGGGTGGAGGACACCGCCTCCGACGGGTATCGGGTACACGCGCCCTTGCGAACATCGAGACGCTTCTCAAGTCCGGGCATCCCCCGATCCTGAGGCACCGACATCGGCGTATCGTGGTGTACATGTGGGGATGGATCCTCGTCGCCGTGCTCTATGTCCTCGGGATGAGCTTCTTCAAGTGGCTCGGTGGCGTCGGCGCCGCAGCGGATGCGATCCAGCGCTGGGGGCATTCGACGGCCGAGCGACGGCGGCGAGCAGCCTCGCCTCACGTCTAGCCAGGAGCACGCTCTTCCGGCGACCGAGGACGCAGCATCGCGCCGGCCAGCGCGCCCGAGCGACTCAAGGCTTCATTCTGAATCCGTCTCTTACGGCCACTGGAAGAGGGAGCTCACGAGCGCGCGAATCAACGACGTCTCGGCCACACTCACCCTCTACCACCCTCTACTGCCCAGGGCCGCGACCGAACGGGGCCCGCACGACGCCGCCCACGCCCCCTGAGCGGGGCCGGCCGCCCCCGCCGGGAGGATGCGACAACGACCAGATCACTCAATCGAGAGGGCGTCGTACCCCGAGGGAGTGATGCGCGGGGCTCTGCAGTGATCAAACTCAGACAGCAGGCCCCAATCCCCCTAAGGAGAACCGTGAACCGCCTTCGCCCGCTCGGACCCGCACTCGGAGACGCCGCTGCAGCCGGCAACCCCCTCGTCTCGACCCGGTGCGCCCGATGATGGGCAGGCGGCGCTCGCGCGGCGACGCCGAGACTGAGGTGGCCGTCGATTCGCCCGTGCCGCCTTCCGCAACCGGACGGGGCATGGTCGATCTCGTCTCTCAGTTCGGACGTCGTGGTCACGGCTCTGACGGGGACACGGAGGCGTTCGAGGAGTGGGTCGAGCTGCCCTCGTACCGGCCGTCGTTCGGTGCGCTCCTCGTGCGCGCCGGGATCGCCTCCGACGGGGATGTCAAGGAGGCCCTCGCCGAGGGGATGCGCACCGGCGAGCGGCTCGGCGAGGTCGTGATCCGCAAGGGCTGGGCGACCGAGGAGCGGATCGCCCAGGTGCTCGCCGAGCAGTGGCAGCTTCCGTTCATGGAGGCGCACGAGGCCGCGGTCGATCCCGACGCCCTGCAGCGGGTGCCGCTCGCGGTCGCGCGAGAGCTCGGGGCACTGCCGATCGGATTCGACGGGCCGAGCGTCCTGCTGGCGATCGCCGAGCCGAACGAGGAGCTCTTCGCCGCCGTTAGGAGCCGGGTCGGGGAGGCCTCGTACGTTGTTGTCGCCCACTCCGTCCTCGAGCCCCTGATCGCGACCCTGTCGCAGCCACGCGCCGCGACAGAGGCCGTCCAGCCCGGCTTCGTCGAGCGCGGCGATCCCTCTTCGGCCCCCGAGCCGGTTCCGGCCGCGGAAGCTTCCATCCTGTCCGAGCCCGCCGCGATCGAGCCGCCCCTCGGATGGGAGCCGCCACACGCCTCGAGCCTTTCCGGCTGCCGGGAAGAGACCGGCGAGGTCGAGGCGCTGATCGACACGATCGACAGCGCCTCGCGAGATCTCGATCGAGTCAGGGGCGAAGTCGAGGCTCTCGGAGCAGCGCTCGGGCGCGCAAAGACCCAGCTCGGCGAGTACGAGTCGGCCCTGGCCGCTGCCACGGAGGCTCGAGAGCGAGACAGCGCGACGATCCGCAGGCTCGAGGCCGAGCTTTCCCAGCGCGACGGCATCTTCGAGGCCCTGAAGGGCCAGATCGCCTCCCTGAACCGGACGCTCGACACGACAGGCGACGAGCCGGATCGCCGCTGGAGCGACGGCCCGTCCCACACGGACTGATGCTCTGGAACGCGACCTCGTCGCCGGGAAGGCTCCGCAACAGCCCAGGCGGGAGCGTTCTTCGTAGCCGGCAGGCGCTCGCGCGCCCTGAGCGCTGACTTGGGAGCGCCGTACCCTCCTCGTGTGATCGGTCTCGAGCGCCTCCGATCGACCGGCCGCGGCGCGTTCCTCATCCCGGTCGTGCTCGCGCCCGAGCCGCCGCCGGCGACGGCCGGCGCCCGACACCTCGGCGCGGACTCGTAGAACCGCTACCGGGTCGACGCACCCGGAAGCTCGGACCTCTAGGCTTGACGGGTCGTGGCATATCCGCCCGCAGCGAGGAAGACCGTCGCATTCGCGGCCGGCCCGGTTGCCCGTCGTCGTCGCGCTGAAGTGCGCGCTGGAGCTCTCCGTCGCCGGACGGTACGGCTGGCACCGCGACGAGCTGTACTACGCGGTCGCCGGCCTGCACCTTCAGGGCGGCTACGTCGAGTTCCCGCCGGTGACGGCGCTGCTTGCGGCGCTCGCCCGAGAGCTGTTCGGCTGGTCGCTCGTCGGGCTGCGCGCGTTCACGATCCTCGCGAGCGCGGGAACGGTGCTGGTCGGCGCGCTCGTCGCCCGCGAGCTCGGCGCGACGCGGCGCGCGCAGACGCTCGCGGCGGTGCTGATCGGGTTCTCGCCGGGGATGCTCGCGACGAACCTGCTCTTCCAGCCGGTCGCGCTCGACCAGCTGACGACGATGGTCGTCCTCTGGCTCGCGCTGCGGCTCGCGCTCGGACGCGGCTCGTGGCCGCTGCTCGGAGTCGCCGTCGGGCGTCGGGCTCGAGACGAAGTACACGCTCGCCGTCGTCCTCGTCCTGCTGATCGCGACGTTCCTCGTCTGGCGCCGCGACGTGCTGCGCTCGCGGGGCTTCCCGCTCGCGGTGGCGATCGCCGCCGTGCTGCTCGTCCCGAACCTCGTCTGGGAGGCGGGCCACGGCTGGACGAGCGTGCACTTCTTCCTCAACCCGCCGCCGAGCGGGAGCGACGAGACGCGGCCGCAGTTCGTCGTCAACGTGATCCTGCTCACGCTCGGTCGCGTTCCCGGTCGCCGTCGCCGGAGTCGTGTCGCTCGTCCGCGACCGCGCCGCTGCGCCCGCTCGGCTGGACGGTCGCCGGCACGGTCGCTCGCGTACTTCGTGCTCGGCGGCAAGTCGTACTACGCGCTGCCGGTGGTGCTGTTCGCGCTCGCCGCCGGCGCGATCCCGCTCGACCGCTGGGCGACGACGCGCCGGCTCAGGTCGCCGGCGCCGCCTTCGTCGTCGTCGGCGCTCGTCGTCGCTGCCGATCACGCTGCCGGTGCTGCCGCTGCACGACGGCCGTCCGGCACGGGGTCGTCAAGGCGCGCGGCGACTACCAGTCGGAGATCGGCTGGCCCGCATACGTGCGCCTGGTCGAGCGGCACGCGGCCGGCAGCCGACGTGATCGTCGCGGACAACTACGGCGAGGCGGGAGCGCTCGAGCTCTTCGGCCACGGGCTCCCGCCGGTCGCCTCGGCCGACGTGACGATGCGCTACTGGCGCCCGCAGGTGGCCGGGCGGCAGGCGCTCGTGGTCGGCTACTCGCGCGCCGCCGCCGGCTTCTGCAGCGGCTACCGCCTCGTCGCGCGCATCTCCGCGCCGAACGACAGCGACGAGGGCGGCGAGCCGATCGCGCGCTGCACGCTGCGCGGCACGCTCGCCGGCGTCTGGCCGAGCATCGTCGCTGCGCAGAACTAGTCGGAGCCAGTTCGTCGAAGAAGCCACTGCGTACGACCCGACGAAGCGAGGACCGGTTACACGACGATCGCAGCGTTGCTGGTCGATTTGCGGGCGACCGGCTGATCTCGTCTGATCGAGACCTGCCTTCACCGTTCGAGCTCCTAGAAGCTCTGTGATCTCGGGGCGACCGACGACGGCGTAGAGTGCATGCCCAGCGCGTCCAGGCGGCCCGTGCTCACGCTGTCAGAGCCTCTTTAGAGCCCATATTCGGAATGACGCTTCGTCGAGCGGCACAAGGCTTCATCTCGAAAGGGGCTCTTACACGGGACTGACCGCCGCCGTCTCGGCAGAGCCCCGCGGCCGCAGCACCGCGAGGTGGAAGCTCGATGGCGCGCTCGCCGGGGAACACAGTGTGGCATCCCCCGGCGAGGTGTCCGCGTGGCCTTCTGTCAGACGCGCGAACCGCGGCCGACGCCGCCGACGAGTGCGACGATAAGAACCAGGACCAGCAGCAGGAACAGGAACTTGGAGAGCACGATCCCACCGCCGATCGCGAGGATCAGCAGCACGAGGAGCAGCAGCCAGAGCATTGGCGAACCTCCAGTCCGGGTCGATTGGGTCAGCGGTCGATGACGGTGATGTTTCGCTCGCGGCCCTCGCCGCTCGCCGAATGGAAGCCTCCCCACGAGGACCAGAAGGCGAGCGAGACGATGAAGCCGACGATCCCCACCACGAGCAGGATCACGCCCGCGGTGTGGATGTTGAATCCGGACGACGTTGCGTTGACCGCCCAGATCAAGATCGCGCCCGCAGCAGCGAGCAACAGCGAGAAGCTGACACCCATGTCGTACCTTCCTCTCGTAGTGGACGATCGACGAGGCTCTCCCCGGTGGCGGCGCCCGTCGGGACTCGGGCGGACACCTATCTAAGGGGCTTCGTCTGGCAGCGACGCCATACGAAGTGCTACGTCTGTCTACCCGGCAGGCGACGACCGAAACCCGATTTGCAAAAAGCAAACACCAACGTGGCGGCGCGAATCCGTGCCGCCCAGGTGGCATCGGGAGCACTCCGCGCAGGTCGCACGGATCGCCGCAGAATGGATCCGACAGGCCTCGATCCGTAACTTCCGCATGAAGATCGGGGCCTGGACGGATGTTCCTCGCGGAACGTGCGGAGACGATTGCCATTCCTCAGCGGCCGGCGACGGCCGCGAGCATCCGGCGACGCGGGAGGAGACGACATGAAGGCACGAGCGGCGCAGCAACCTGTGCTTGCGGAGATCGACGGAGCAGTGCAGGCTCGGCCCCGGCCGACGATCACGGGCTCGTTCGCGATCGTCGGAACCGCCGACGATGCACTTTCGGGCTTCCTCACGCAGCTCTCAGCCGTGCTCGTGAGCTCCGGGCTCGAGGTCGCCGTCGATCCTGCCGAGGCGCAGTTCGTCCTCAACCTGATCGATCCGGCAGATCCCGCACCCGTTCCGGCGCCGTTCCCGCGGCACGTTCGTGGCCGCGCTCGCGCTCCTGCCCGAGGAGCCGCCCGACGGGCTCCGCGCGACCTATCCCCTGCTGGTCCGCGCACTCGCGAACATCGTCCTCTGCTACCTCCCCGGCCGGGGGGTCAGCTTCACCACGATGGAACAGGGGCACTACGTCGTGACCGGCGACGGCGACACCCCGCTCGCGAGCGCCGTCGCAGACCGGCTCCTCCCCCTCGCCCGCGCCCGCCTCGTGATCGAGAACGTGTTCCGCCCGACCTCGAGCACGAGCTCTGGCACGGCGACGAGTGCACCGCGCAGATCTCCGCCGCAGGCCGGCGCCTCGACCGGCTGGGGCTGCTCCCCGCCCCGTTCCCGATCGAGGAGCTCCTCGACGAGCGCGACCTCCGCCACATCAAGCGCCTCTACGGCATCGGCGGGCTCTCGTACGGGAACCTCTCGACCCGCAAGGACGAGAGGCGGTTCTGGATGAGCGCGAGCGGCGTCGACAAGAGCATGCTCGTCGAGCCGGGGCGCGACATCCTGCTCGTCACCGGCTTCGACGCCGAGCACAGCCGGATGGAGCTCAGCGTGCCCCCGGGCGGAGCCGCGGCGCGTCTCGGTCGACGCGATCGAGCACTGGATGATCTACCGCGAGCACCCGACGTGGGCGCGATCCTGCACGTCCACGCGTGGATCGACGGGATCCCGCGACCGAGATCAACTTCCCGTGCGGAACCGCCGAGCTCGCCTCCAGCGTCGCCGCCCTGATCGCCCGGGAGCCCGACCCGGCCACGCCGTCATCGGCCTGAAGAACCACGGCATCACCGCGACCGGCGAGACCCTCGAGGAGATCCTCGAGCGCATCGAGCCCCGGCTCCTGAGACAGGTGCCGATGAGCTGAAGCGAACCAGACGCTTGCTACGGCCGTCGTACGGGCACGCGGGCGCGGAATCTCGAGACGCGACCGCAATTGGCTCGGCACCATGACGCAGATGGGCGGAATCGAAACGGCGCCGGGCGCCCTGCTCCGGGCCAGGGGCGTGGTCGGAGCGCTCGGCCTCGGGCTTGGCGCCGTGCTGCCGCGGCGGATGCGCGGCGACGTCACGACTCGCGACGGCCGGACAGGCGCCTGCGAGACCGGTACCGAACTTCGGCAACCCCGACGGGCACTTCCCCGTGCCGCCCGCAGGCCGCGCGGTCGATACACCGGCACCCCGACCGCGTGATCGGGAGCGGCTCGCCGGCCGGTTGCACCTCGGCGGCCGTCGTGCGCGCCGTGGCCGCCGGCGGGATCATCACCTTCAACTGCGGGCCCAAGCCCGTCACCATCGTGATGACCTCCGACCGCGAGCGTGATCAAGACCCGGCATCTGGTCGTGCTCGACGGCGGCGGCCTCGTCACCCTGAGCGGAGGAGGCAAGCGCCGGATCCTGTTCTCGGATACGTGCGCGGGAACCTGGTCCACCCGACGACTGCGTCAACCAGCCGTATCCGCAGATCGTCGTGCAGAACATCACCTTCCAGGACGGCTACGACGACCCCCCAGGCAACCTGCACGACCAACACACCGGGCTGCTGGTATGGAGGGGTCGACGGTGGCGGGGCCATCTACGTCGAGGGAGGCCAGTTCAAGGCAGTCAACTCGCGGTTCATCGACAACCGCTGCTACGCCAACGGCCCCGATCTCGGCGGGGGCGCGATCCGCGCCCTGGCCCAGTACCAGAACCGCCCCGTTTACATCACCAACGACACGTTCCGCGGCGGCCGCTGCTCCAACGGCGGCGCGCTGAGCAGCATCCAGGTGCAGTGGAACGTCCTGAACAGCGTGTTCACCGACAACAAGGCCATCGGCTGGGGGGCCAACCCCGCCGCAGAGCGGGACGCCGGGCGGCGGCAGCGGCGGCGCCATCTACCTCGACGGCAAGAACAACAACCTGCTGATCGCCGGCACCGTGATGACGGGCAACAGCGCCAGAGAGGGCGGCGGCGCCGTCTTCGACGTGGTCGACATCGGCTGGGGCTCCCTCACGTTCAACCAGTCACATCTGCGCGACAACACGAGCGGTGAGTTCCAGAACTTCCCCGGTGTCTTCTACGAGCTCGACGGCAAAGACACCGCCCCGACGGTGATCGACACCACCGCCAACTGATCCGGCAGCCGAGAAGCGTCCCCGATTCGAACCGGGCGCTCCCGCCGGCCGGCAAAGCTGTCTAATCCAGGCAGCGCCCTTCTGCCTAGCCGCACCGCGGGCACGGCTTTGCCCGTGCCCGCCCCCTCACAGGCGAGGGCTAGCCCGAGTGCGGAAATTCGCAGGATTTCCATGCACGGAATCGGGGTGCCCGGATTCGAACCGGGGACCTCTTGTCCGCCAGACAAGCGCGCTAACCAGGCTGCGCCACACCCCGAAGCCAAAACGCGATAGGAGCTCCTCAGGCCACGGACGAGATTTGAGGTCGGATGAAGCCCCTCGCCCCCAAGCGATACGCCGCGGCTCCATCCGACCGTCACCACTCCGACGGCGGCAGGCTGGAAATGTTGGCGTCAGCTAGGGCTCTACGCGAGGCGGCGGTAGAGCCGGTCGACCATGTCGGGCATCGCCTCGAGCTGCTCGGTGATCGCGCGGAGCCTGAACTCGCGGAAGTGCTCGGCGTCGACACCGAGGGAATGGGCGAGCTTCGCGATCACGTCGTTAGAAGGCACCGGGCGGTTCCCGTGGACGAGATGGTTCAGGTAGCCGGCCGAGAGCCCCGTCATTGCCGCAAGGCCACGGTACGTCGTGCCCGAGTCATTCATCAGCCGCTCGACCGCGGCGCCGAAGTGCTCGGAGCTGAACCTACGTCGTTTCGCCATCAAGGACCTCCTTGCCCAACTCGGCAACTCCCAAACGTCGCTCCGTGCCCGTCGCGCGCCACTTCACGTCCACCATTCCGTCCTCCAGCGTCTTCTTGCCGACCGTGACCCGCACCGGGATCCCGATCAGGTCTGCGTCGGCGAACTTCTCCCCCGCACGCAGGTCGCGGTCGTCCAGTAGCACCTCCGCCCCGGCCTCCGAGAGCGCCGATGCGGCTTCGCTTCCCTGCTCTTCGGCCCCGGAAAGTACCACGACATGAACATCATAGGGAGCGATCCCTTTCGGCCAGGCAATTCCCTGCTCGTCGTGGCATTGCTCGACCACCGAGGCGATCACCCGCTCGAGCCCGATCCCGTAGCTCCCCATCACGAGCGGGAGCGCCTGTCCGTTCTCGTCGAGGAAGGTCGCCTCGAGCGGGAGCGAGAAGCGCGTGTCGAGCTTGAAGATGTGCCCGACCTCGATCGCCGTCTGGAAGCGGAGCTTCCCGCCGCAGCTCGGGCACGTGTCGCCCTCGCGCGAGGCGCGGAGATCGGCGAACCGGGCCTCGTAGTCCCGGCCCGCCTCGACGCCGCGCAGATGCCACCCGTCGCGGTTCGCTCCGGCGACGTACTGCCCGCTCCGCAGCGCCTCGTCGGCGACGATCTCGCCCTCGAAACCCACCGGGCCCAGCGAGCCGCCCGACGCGCCGAAGGCCGCCTGGATCTCCTCGTCGCTCGAAGGCCTCGCCGGCCGGCCGAGCGCAGCGTCGAGCTTCGCAGGCTCCACGCGGTCGTCGCCCCGGACGAGCGCGAGCACGACCTTGCCGTCGTCCGTGGTCATCGGCATCGCCTTCGAGGTCGCCGCGACGTCGATCGACAGGAACTCGGCCAGGGCCTCGCAGGTCTTCACACCCGGCGTCTCGACGTCGGCGGGGGTCGAGAGCTCCTCGGGGAAGCTCGCCGCGCTCACGACGCCCCGTGCGACCTCGAGGTCGGCGGCAAAATCGCCGTTCTCGCAGGTGACGAGCGTGTTCTCGCCGGCCTCGGCGGGCGCCAGGAAGTCGACCGAGGCGCTCCCGCCCATCATCCCGGACTCCGCCTCGACGTCGTAGGTCAGGAGGCCGCAGCGCTCGAAGATCCGGCGGTACGCCCCGCGCTGCAGCTCGAAGCTCTCCGCGAGCCCGGCGGCGTCGCGGTCGAACGAGTACGCGTCCTTCATGATGAACTCGCGCAGCCGGATCAGGCCGGCGCGCGGACGCGGCTCGTCACGTTCCTTCGTCGAGATGTGGTAGAGCAGCTGCGGCAGCTGCCGGTAGCTCTGGATCTCCCGCGCATGGAAGGTGACCGTCTCCTCGTGGGTCATCGGCAGCACGTACTCGGAGCCCTTCCTGTCCTGAAGCCGGAAGAGCTCGGGGATGTAGTCGCGGCCCGACTGCTGCCAGAGCTCGAACGGCGTCAGCACCGGCATCAGCATCTCCTGGCAGCCGATCGCGTCCATCTCCTCGCGGATGATCTGCTCGACCTTCCGGTGCACCCGCCATCCGAGCGGCAGGAACGTCCACACCCCGCCCGTGACCTGGCGGACGAAGCCGCCGCGAACGAGAAGCTTGTGATTTGCCGCCTCGGCGTCCGCGGGAGCTTCGCGCAGGGTCGGCAGGAAGAGCTTTGAGGCCCGGGCAATCATCGTTGCCGCCGAGGCTATTCGAGCGGGATGGCCGACGCCTCGGCCATCGCCAATGCTGCCGGCTTTGCCATCTTCCGGCGCTCGGGCCGCTGCATCCCGTCGGCGATCCACCGGTCGATCTCGTTGAAGAGCTCCGAGACGAGAACCTCGGACGGGACCTTGCGGAGCACCTTGCCGTGCGCGTAGATGAACCCGACGTCGCGACCGCCCGCGATCCCGAAGTCGGCGTCGCCGGACTCTCCCGGCCCGTTGACCGCACAGCCGAGCACGGCGACCTCGAAGTGCTGCTCGTATGTCCCGAGGCGCTCCTCGACCTCCTCGGCGAGCGTCTGCACGCCCACGTTGTCCCGCCCGCAGCTCGGGCAGGCGATCAGCACCGGGCCACGCTCGCGCAGGCCGAGCGCCTTGAGGATCTCCCACGCGACCTTGACCTCCTCGACCGGGTCGGCCGTGAGGCTCACCCGCATCGTGTCGCCGATGCCGTCGGCGAGCAGGCTCCCCATTCCGACGGCGCTCTTGATCGCGCCGCTCGCAGGCGGCCCGGCCTCGGTGACGCCGAGGTGCAGCGGGTAGGGCGTGCGGCCCGCGAGCATGCGGTAGGCGCGGATCATCGTCGGCACATGGCTCGACTTGACGGAGATCTTGAAGTCGTAGTACCCGAGGCTCTCGAGCAGCCGCACCTCCTCGAGCGCCGCCTCGACCAGGGCCTCGGCCTGGTCCTCCTGCGCGAGCGATTCGAGGTGCTTGGGAAGGGAGCCGGAGTTGGCGCCGATGCGCATCGGGATGCCGGCTGCCTTTGCCGCCGTCACCACCTCCGCGACCTTGTCCGGCCCGCCGATATTTCCGGGGTTGATCCGCACCGCCTGCACGCCCGCCTCGATCGCCCTCAGGGCGAGGCTGGCGTTGAAGTGGATGTCGGCGATGATCGGCACCGGCGAGAAGCGCACGATCTTCGGCAGCGCCTCGGCGTCCTCCAGCTTGGGGACTGCGACGCGGACGATCTCGCAGCCTGCGCTCGCGAGCGCCGCGATCTGCGCCGTCGTCGCCGGGACGTCGTGGGTCTTCGTCAGCGTCATCGACTGCACGACGACGGGAGCTCCGCCGCCGATCTGGACGCCGCCTACGTTCACCGAGCGCTCGCTTGCCATTGCAAGCAATCGTACCGGCGAGGGTTCCGGTTCGACCCGGATTGCTACGAGAACAGGTGCGGCAGGTCGTTCCGTAGCCCGAGGTAGAGCAGGAACATGAAGAGCGAGACACCGACCGCGCTGTAGCGCAGGTAGGCCAGCTGCGAGAACGTCCCGCCTCGCAACCGCTCGAGGATCGACATGACGATGTGCCCCCCGTCGAGCGGCAGCACCGGCAGGAGGTTCAGGAACGCAAGGGCGAGGCTGATCAGGCCGATGAAGAAGAAGTAGTCGCCGAGCGAGGTGCGGTAGGCCTGCGCGGTGTCGCGGACGATCCCGACGGAGCTCGACACGTCGTGGGTGTGATGGCCGACGAAGAGGCCTCCGAGCCCGACCGCCTGGGCGTCGATCACCTGCCAGGTGAGGCGCACGGAGTCGCCGATCGCCGACGGCAGCGCCTCGCCCGGCCCGGACTTGCCGTCGAGGCCGATCCCGATGCGGTACGAGCCGCTGTCGAGCCGCGCGCGGAGCGGGCCGAGCTGCACTTTCCGCCCGTGCCTGTCGACGGTGAGCACGAACGAGCGGCCGTGGGTGGCGTTGATCTGGGTCGAGAGCGTCGAGGGCCGCACCGGCTTCCCGCCGATCGCGGTCACGATGTCTCCGACCTTCACCCCTGCAGCGGCCGCGGGGTGGTTCGTCTTGACTTCCCCGACCTTCCGCGTGGCGATTTCCGAGCTGGTCGCGAAGACGCCGACGAAGAGCACCACCGCCGCGACGAGGTTGACCAACGGGCCTGCGCCGATCACGACGATCCGCTTCCACGAGGGCTGGCGCCAGTAGGCCTCCGGGGAGAGGCCGTCCTTGAGCTCCTGGAACATGCGCGCGCCCTCGAGGTCGGGCTCGAGCGCGGCGACCTGGGCCCGGGCCGCCGCCTCGTCGCGGTGGCTCAGGGCAGTGTCGAGCGCATCGAGCTCCGGCTCGAGCCGCTCTTGCGTCTCGGGCGGCAGGCTTCCGCGCAGATCGCCCGGTGCCGGCCGGTGCATGCCCGGGATCTTCACGTACCCGCCGAGCGGGATCGAGCCGATCCCGTACTCCACGCCGCCCCGATTCGTCTTCACGAGCGCCGGCGGGAAGCCGAGGTAGAACTTCCGCGGCCGCATCCCTACGAGCCGCGCCGCGACGAAGTGCCCCGCCTCGTGGATGAAGATCAGGGCGGCCAGGCCGAGGATGGCGATCCCGATGCTCACGCGCGCTCCTCGCTTTGCTCCGTCATGCGACCGGGACGAGCTGCCGCGCCCGCTTGTCGGCTTCGATCAGGTCGTCGAGGTCTCGTGCAGGGGCGCCGTCAACCCGCTCGAGCACGTCCTCGACGGCTCCTGCGATGTCGAGGAACCCGATGCGGCCCTCGAGGAACGCCTGCACGGCCACCTCGTTCGCCGCGTTGAACGCACACGGATAGGTGCCGGCGCGGCTCCCGGCCTCGCGGGCGATCGCCAGGAGACGGAACGTCTCGAGATCCGGTTGATGAAACTCGAGCGTTCGCAGCTCGAGCGGCGGCACCTGGGTGGCGGGACGGTGGGGGTAGTTCAGCGCGTAGGAGATCGGCACCCGCATGTCCGGGTTCCCGAGGTGCGCGATCGCCGCACCGTCGGCGAACCGCACGAGCCCGTGGACGATCGACGGCGGGTGGATGATCACCTCGATCCGCTCGTAGGGCACCCCGAAGAGAAAATGCGCCTCGATCACCTCGAGCCCCTTGTTGGCGAGGGTGGCGGAATCGATCGTGATCTTCGGGCCCATCGACCATGTCGGATGCACGAGCGCCTCCTCCGGCGTCACCGAGCCAAGCATGTCCGCGGTCATCCCGCGGAACGGCCCGCCGCTCGCCGTCAGGACGATCGACTCGGGCTCGCCGAGCAGAGCGCACTGGTAGAGGGCGGAATGCTCGCTGTCGACGGGAATGAGGGCGCCACCGCCTCGTGCTCGGGCCTGGAGGGCGAGCTCGCCCGCCGCGACGAGGCTCTCCTTGTTGGCGAGCGCGAGCGTGACGCCGTTCTCGAGCGCCCACATCGTGGGCACGAGCCCGGCGAAGCCGACCACGGCGTTCAGGACGACGTCCGGCTCGGCGCGCTCGAGCAGCGCGGTCGGGTCTCCCCCGGTCTGCGTCAGCGGCGCGAGGCCTTCGATCGGCTTCGAGCCCGAGGTCGCAGCCACCAACTCGAGGCCGGGATTGGCAGCGATCACCTCGAGCACCTGACGCCCGATCGAGCCGGTCGCGCCAAGCAGGGCGATCCGTTTCATCTCGCCTCAGGGTACCCGCGCCGGAGGAGCCTCCACCTCACCACGAGGGCGCGCGGCCGCTCAGTTCAGGTGTCAGACCCCGTCACGAGTGTGCAACGGAAAACGCCAAGAACCGCCCAACAGCGGGGCTTTTGCCGCGGGGAAAAGGTGTCAGATCCCGTTTGGGACGTGCGCAGCGCGGCCGGCCCTCGGGTGGCTCTCCCTGGCGAGAGCGGCTAGCGGTAGCCGAATGCGGCGAGGCAGAAGTACGCGGCGGGCGCGGCGAAGAGAAGCGCGTCGAGCCGGTCGAGCATGCCGCCGTGGCCGCCGAGGAGCGCTCCGGCGTCCTTGACGCCCGCATCCCGTTTCAGCATCGACTCGAAGAGGTCGCCGATCGGCGCTGCAATGGCGAGCACCGCACCGAGGATCAGCGAATGGGAGATCGTCAGGAAGTGCTGCTTGTACAGCGCGACGAACGCGACGAAGACCGTCGCCGCCGTCCCGAAGATGAATCCCTCCCATGTCTTCCCCGGCGAGGTCGACGGAGCCATCCGGTGACGGCCGAGCAGCCGCCCTCCGACATAGGCGAGCGTGTCGCCCGCCCAGACCGCCAGGATCACCGTCACGATCGCCAGCCGGCCGTGCACCGGAAGCTGGCGAAGGAGGAGCATGAACGAGAGCCCGCAGCCGATCCACACCGCGGCCATCACCGTCGCCGAGATCGAAGCCGTCGGAGCCTGCCGCGCCGCCGAGATCCCCTTGAGAAGGAACGCAACGACGAACGAGGTGAGCGCCCCGCCGATCATCCAGCCCGTCCCCCCCGTCTGGGCACCGACGAGCGCGAGGATGCCGCCGAGGTAGCCGGCCGGCGCGAGCGGAGCAAGGGGCTTGGCGAGCAGCCAGAACTCGTGCAACGCAATCGCGGCCGACACCGCGATCAGCGCAAACAGCCACCAGCCGCCGACGTACACGGCTCCGAGCACGACCGGAATGCCCGCCGCCGAGACGACGAGGCGCGAGGCTGTGTTGCTCACCTGCCGCCGAACCGGCGACGGCGGCTCGCGTACTCACCCAGCGCGGCTCGAAGATCGCGGGCGTCGAAGTCCGGCCACAGCCGGTCGACGAACACGAGCTCCGCGTAGGCGAGCTGCCAGAGCATGAAGTTCGACACCCGCAGCTCGCCGCTCGTGCGGATCAGCAGGTCCGGATCGGGCAGCTCGGGCGCGTAGAGGTGCGCGGCAACGACGTTCTCGTCGATCTCACGCGGGTCGACGGCGCTCTCGGCGATCCGTCGGGCCGCCTCGACGAGCTCGGCGCGACCGCCGTAGTCGAAGGCGATCCAGAGGTCGAGCCGGATGTTCAGCTCGGTGCGGTCCTCCATCGCGGCCATCCGCTGCCGCAGCTGCTCCGGAGCTCGGTCCCTCCGCCCGATGAAGCGAACCCGGACGCCCTGCTCGGCGAGATCCGGAAGCTCCCGCTCGATCGTCTCGCCGAAGAGCTCCATCAGCGCGTCGACCTCGTCCTGTGGCCGCGACCAGTTCTCTGTCGAGAACGCGTACACCACGAGATGACGAATGCCCAGGTCGATCGCCGCCTCCACCGTTCTCCGCAGCGCCCGCGTGCCGGCCCTGTGACCCGCGGCCGGCGGCAGCCCTCGCCGCCGCGCCCAGCGTCCGTTCCCGTCCATGATGATCGCGACCGTCTCGGCGACCTCCGGAAGGTCGCCCTCGACGAGCGGCCGGACGCGCGCGAGCGTGCGAATACGGGAGATGAGCTTCATGGAGTGTCGGCGATCGCGGGAGGCGAGTCGCCTAGACCTCCATGATCTCGGCTTCCTTGCGCTTCATCAGCTCGTCGATCTGATGCACGTGATCGTCGGTGAGCTTCTGCACGCGAGCCTCCGCGGCACGCTCCTCGTCGTCGCCGACATCGCCGTTCTTGACGAGCTCCTCGAGATGCCGCATCACATCCCGGCGGACGTTGCGAACCGCGACCCGGCCCTCCTCGGCCATGTTCCGGACGAGCTTCACGAGCTCCTTGCGCCGGTCCTCCGTGAGCTGCGGGATCGGCAGGCGGATGATCTTGCCGTCGTTCGACGGTGTCAGGCCGAGGTTCGACTCCATGATCGCCTTCTCGATCGCCTTCACGGAGGACGGGTCGAAGGGCTGGATCGTCAGGAGGCGCGGCTCGGGGACGTTGATCGTGGCGATGTTCTTGAGAGGCGACGGCGTCCCGTAGTAGTCGACCTGGATCCGGTCCAGGAGCGCCGCCGAGGCCCGGCCCGTGCGCACCGAGTTGAAATGCTCGTGGGTCGCTTCGACGGACTTGCTCATCCGGCCTGTCGCATCGACCACGAAGTCGTCGATGGCGGTCATGTGCGTCCTCCTTCACCGGGGGTCGAGATCAAGGTCCCCACGCTCTCTCCGCCGACGACGCGCGCGATGTTCCCGGCGGCAAGCTCGAAGACGTGAATCGGCAGATGGTTGTCCATGCAGAGCGAGAGCGCTGTCGTATCCATCACTCTCAACCCTCGCTCGATCGCTTGCAAGTGCGTGATCGCCGGCAGGAAGACGGCATTCGGGCTCGTCCGCGGATCGCCGTCGAACACGCCTTCGACACCGTTCTTGGCCATGAGGATCGCCTCGGCGTCGATCTCGAGCGCGCGGAGGGCCGCAGCCGTGTCGGTGGTGAAGTACGGGTTGCCCGTGCCGGCGGCGAAGATCACCACGCGGCCCTTCTCGAGGTGCCGGATCGCGCGGCGCCGGATATAGGGCTCCGCGACCTCGCGAACGTCGAGCGCCGAGAGGACGCGGGTGTCGGCTCCGTGGCGCTCGAGCGCCTCCTGGACCGCGAGTGAGTTGAACACGGTCGCGAGCATCCCCATGTAGTCGCCCGTCGCGCGGTCCATGCCCTCCGCCGTCGCGCGCATGCCGCGATAGACGTTGCCGCCGCCGATCACGAGCGCGAGCTCGACACCGGAGGCGTGGACGTCGACGAGCTCCTGAGCGAGATCGTCGACGGTTGCCGCGTCGAGGCCGAACTCGGCCCGTCCCATGAGCGCCTCGCCCGAGAGCTTCAGCAGCACTCTGCGAAACGCGGGGACAAGCCGCTGCTCAGGCTTCGATGCGACGGCCATCAGCCGACCGAATACCAGACCTGGTCGACGAGCTCGAGGCCTCCTTCGGCGAGCGCCTTCGCGACGGTCAGCCCCGTGTCGTGGATCCAGGCCTGCTCGCCGAGGACCGACTCCGCGAAGAAGCGCTTGTTCAGCATCCCGTCGACGATCTTCTCACGGACATCAGCCGGCTTCGACTCCACCTCGGGAAGCTTCCCGAGGATCTCCCGCTCGCCGGCGACGAGCTCGGCCGGCACCTCGTCACGCGAGGTGTAGGTCGGGCGGGAGAACGAGATGTGCATCGCGAGCTGGCGGGCGAGCCCGGGCGAGCCGCCCTTCGTCTTGACGACGACGCCGATCTTGTTCGCCGGAGGGTGGACGTAGACGGCGAGAGTCTCCCCTTCTCCGGCGACGAGCCTGCGGGCGCCGACGATCTGGATGTTCTCCCCGAGCCGGGCGCTGAGCTCGACGCGTTCGGCTTCGAGCCTGCCGACGGCGTCGTCACCGTCGGCGAGCGTGATCGCCAGGGCCTCCCGCGCGAACGCTCGGAAATCGTCGTTCTTCGAGACCGGCTCGGTCTCGCAGCCGATCGCCACGATCGCCGCGACGTTGCCGTCGAGCTCGGTGAGGACGATGCCTTCGGTCGTCTCCCTGCCGGCCCTCTTGGCGGCCGAGGCCATGCCCTGCTCCCGCAGGAGCTTCACGGCGGCGTCGAGATCGCCCTCGGTCTCCTGCAAGGCGCGCTTGCAGTCCATCATCCCCGCGCTCGTGGCGTCGCGGAGCTGCTTGACCATCGCCGCTGAGATGTCGGTCATTCCGCCACCTCCTCTGCCGCGCTCTCGGCCGGCGGAGCGGCAGGGGCGTCTACCTCGGGGGAGGCCTGGGCCACCGGGGCCGCGGGCGCCTCCGCCGGGGCCTCTTCGGGCGCCTCGGTCGGCGCCTCGGTCGGCACTTCGGCCTCCGGCGCCGCCGCAGGTGCGGCCGGCTCGGCCTTCTTCTGGGCGCGGCGGGCGACCTCGTCGGCCGTGACCTTCTGCTTCCCGGCCTCGATGCCGTCGGCGACGACCTTGACGACGAGCGAGCACGACCGGATCGCGTCGTCGTTCCCCGGAATGACGTAGTCGGCCTCGTCCGGGTCGCAGTTCGTGTCGACGAGCGCGATCACCGGCAGGCCGAGCCTGCGGGCCTCGCGGACAGCGAGCTGCTCCTTGCGAAGGTCGACGATGAACACGGCGTCGGGCTGGCGGCGCATGTCGGCGACTCCGCCCAGGTTGGCCTCGAGCTTCTCGAGCTCGGCGAGCATCGCGATCCGCTCCTTCGCCGGAAGCAGGTCGAGCTGCGATTCCTCCCGGAGCGCACGCAGCTCGTGGAGCCGCTGGATGCGCTCGGACATGGTGCGCCAGTTCGTGAGCAGCCCTCCGAGCCAGCGGTGGTTGACGTAAGGCATGCCCACGCGCGCCGCCTCTCCGGCGACCGCGTCCTGGGCCTGCTTCTTGGTGCCGACGAAGAGGATCGAGCCGTTCCGCTCCGCGATCCCGCGGGCAAAAGCGTGAGCTTCGTCGAGCAGCTGCTGGGTGCGCTGCAGGTCGATGATGTAGATACCGCCGCGTTCGGTGAAGATGAATCGCTTCATCTTCGGGTTCCAGCGGCGCGTCTGGTGGCCGAAGTGAACGCCGGCCTCCAGCAGCTCCTTCATGGAGACAACGGGCATGGCAAAGCCCCTTTCTCGGTTTCGATTGGCAGTCCACCGACGGCGTCTCGGCGGGACCGGCTCGATGCCGGCCACCGTCCGCCTCGTACCTCCGTCGGGTCGTAGGGTCGAAAGTGCCGCGAAAGCGTAGCGGGAAGCGGCGCTCAGTCGTCGGCGCGGAGGTATGCCTCGAGCTCCGGAGGCAGCGGAGATTCGACGTCGACACGCTCATCCGTGAACGGATGGGTGAAGGCGAGGCGCGCCGCATGGAGGAATTGACGTGACAGTGCGGGATCGGGGACGCCGTAGACGCGGTCTCCGATCACCGGCAGCCCGATCGCGGCCAGGTGGACGCGGATCTGGTGCGTCCGCCCCGTCTCGAGGCGCACACGGAGGAGCGTCCTCTCCCCGAACGTCTCGGCGACCTCGAAGTGGGTGATCGCCTCGCGCGGGGTGTCCGTGTCGAGCGAGAACCGGGTCGGATCGTCGCGATCGCGGCCGATCGCCGCTTCGATCCGCCCGGCGCGGGAGGCCGGATGGCCGCGGACGAGCGCGAGGTAGGTGCGCTCGAGCGCGCGGCGCCGCACGAGCCCGCTGAGGCGCTTGTGTGCCTCCTCGGTACGCGCGACGACCATCAGGCCGGAGGTGTCGCGGTCGAGGCGGTGGACGATCCCGGGCCTGCCCGGCTCACCGCCCGACACGAAGCCTGCGAGGGAGTCGACGAGCGTCCCGCTCGCGCGACCCGCGCCCGGGTGGACCGTGAGGCCTGCCGGCTTGTCGACCACCGCCAGGTACTCGTCCTGCCAGGCGATGCGCGGAGGCGGCACGTCGGCCTCGGCGACGGCGCTCTCCACCGGTGCCGGCGCCGGAAGCTGGATGCGCTCACCGCCTTCGAGGCGGTGGCTGCGCCCGCGGGGGCGGCCGTCGACGAGCGCGCCGGCGTCGATCGCGCGCGCCGCCGCCGCCCGCGATCCGACGTGCTGGGCCAGGAACCGGTCGAACCGCTCGCCCGCAGCCTCGATCGGCACCGTGATCTCTTCAGGTGCTGCGCTGTCCTGATCGGCCATTTCCGTTCGGGGGATCTTCATCAACTGGCACAGTCTCGCGACAGGTTCGCCTGTCCGCCCCGGCTACGCTCGATCTCGAGGGCGGCGGGAACCGGTTCCCCACCCTGGGTGGGGGCTATGGAAGGGCGGTCGAGATGTGGCGGCCCGGACGCCGCTCTCCGGGCGGCGCGCTGGACGACTACCGGGCGGCGATGTCGAGGTGGCGCCGCATCTGCTTGGGCCGGCGGTCGGCGCCGAGGAGCGCTGCGAGCAGGATCCCGACGCCGATCACGATGAAGCTGTCGGCGAGGTTGAACGCCGGCCACCAGCGGAAGTCGATGAAGTCGGTGACATGGCCGAGGCGCACCCGGTCGACGAGGTTCGAGACGCTGCCGCCGATCAACAGCCCCAGCCCGGCGGGGATCACCGGATGGCGGGCGCCGGACCGCGCGAAGTAGACGAGCATCCACACGACCGCGACGGTGGTCAAGGCGATCACCGCAGCCGTGGCCGACGTGAACAGCCCGAAGGCGATCCCGGAGTTCTCGACGCGCCTGATCGAGAGCGGCCCGATCACGTGCGCAACCTGATCCATCCTCAGGCGGCTGATCACGATGTGCTTGGTGAGCTGATCGCCGGCCACCGCGGCAGCGACCACCGCCACGAGCCCGGCCCACTGCCACGGACCCGCCGCCAGCGACCTCTCGGCCATCGAGACCGGGGCGAGCCCGTTCGTCGACGATCCGACCCGCACGTCGGGCTGAAGGTCGTTCACGCGCTCAGCCACGGCCCGCCGCCCGGCGCTGATCCTCGATGCAGAGCGTCGCCGACGGACGCGCGACGAGGCGCTCGTTGTCGATCGGCTTGCCACAGACCTCGCACAGGCCGTATGTGCCCTCCGCCAGCCGATCGAGCGCATGGTCGATCTGCTCGAGCGTCAGCTGCGCGCTCTCGCCGAGCCCTTCTCCGAGCTCTCGCTCGAACGTGACCGAGGCCGTGTCGGCGCCGACACCGCCCGGGAGCCCGAGCTCGTCCTCGATGTTCCGCAACCCGTCCTGGCGGAATCCCTCGATCGCGAGCGCGATCTTCGCGCGCTCATCCTCGAGCAACGACCGAAAGCTCGCCACCTCCGCCGGCGTCACGCCTTGCCCCTCGTCGCCGACGCCGCGCTCTCCATTCGCCCATCCACCGCCCCGGGCGCGATGCCGGCGAGCTCGGCCACCTTCGTGCGGCCCGAGCGGCCGTGGACGATCGAAACCGACGAGCTCGGAAGCTCGAAGATGTCTGCCAGGAGGCGAACGACCGCGTCGTTTGCCCTGCCGGCCTCGGCCGGCGCCGTCACGCTCAGCTTCCACGAAGCGCCGTAGCGACCGATGACCGCTGTCCGGCCGGCTCCGGGGACGACACGCAACTCGACCCGGGACGACGCGTTCACACCGGAAGTGTACGCCCGGCTATTCGCCCCAGTCGAAGTCCCGCGAGGCCGGCCCCGGGCGCACCCCGCGTGTCGCTTCGGTCGGGGACGGCTTATCGAGCCGCAGCCGCTGCAGTGGCTCGGCCCCCTCGTCGCCTTCCGCCGCCTCCTCCGCGAGCTCCGGCTCGGGAGCGGAGATCGGCTCGAACTCCCGCGTGTCCTCACGGACCCACGGCACCTCGGGAAGCTCCGGCAGGTCGGCCGGCTCCCGGCTCTCGGGGCTCAGAACCTGATCGATGGCCTCGATCTCGGTCAGCTGAGTGGCACTGGACATCTGGGCGGCAAACACATCCACGGTCGAGCTCTCCGTCGCCTGACCGAGCACGCCGAGCGCCCCACGCAGCATCGCCTCGATCTTCTGCGTCTCGGACAGGAGACGCTCCTGCTCAGCGCGGGCCGAGCGGCCGATCTCGCGGGCCTCGCTCTGAGCATCGGCGAGGATCGCATCGGCCTCCTGCTTGGCACGGGCACGAACCTCGACCGCAGCCTGCTCGGCGGCGACCAGGGTGTTCGTCAGGAGCTCTTCCCGCTGACGCAGCTCGGCGAGCTGCTTGTCCTGGACTTCCACCCGCTCCAAGAGCTCGCCACGCTCGCGCCAGGTCGCCTCGAAGCTCTCGGCGACCTCCTCGATGATCTGCTCGACCATCGCGCGGTTGTATCCGAAGAGACTGCGGCCGACCCGCACATGCCTCAATTCAACCGGTGTGTACGACATGTTCCTCCTTCCCACCTAGTGAAGCCGATTCAAGATCGAATCGATCAGCTCCCGGACGATGACGAGAGCGAAGACCGCGACGATCGGCGAGAAATCCAGGGGGCCCATCGAGGGCAGGATTCGCCGCCAGATCCGCAGATAGGGATCGCAGACCTCGTGCAGGAAGCGTTGAACAGGATTGAGGCTGTACGGCAAGCGGATCCACGAGAAGAGGATCCACAGGAAGATCGCGAGCACGTAGACGCCGATGAAGACGTCGACGAACTGCTCCACGTCGCTGACAGCGTCGAGGACCATCGCTCCCGGCTTTCGGCCCCTGCCCCCCTATTCCTACCCCCCTTCCGTCCGAGTTGCTTCCCCCGACGAAGGGTCGACGTATGATCGCACCGGCTCTGCGGGGGAAGCAACTGAATTTTTGACTCTCTATCTTCTGGCTACGCCTACCCTCCGTCGGGAGCCAGCTCGGGACGTCATGAATCAAAAGGGAAGATCGAGCTCCTTGCCCCGTCACCCGCAAGCGCCTCCCGACCGGCTCGTCTTGGGGCAAGGAGCTAGGCCTGGTTGTAGAACCCTCCGCGCTCGAGCAGCTGTGCACGTTGCTCGGCACTGACCTCGACGTTTCGCGGCGTGAGCAGGAACACCTTGTCTGCGACCCGCTGCATGCCGCCGTCGAGGGCGTAGGTCAGGCCGCTTGCGAAGTCGATCAGCCGTTTCGAGAGCTCGGGATCGGCGCTCTGCAGGTTGAGGATCACGGGGATCGAGTGCTTGAACTTGTCGGCGATCTGCTGCGCGTCGTTGAAGCTGCGCGGTAGCACGAGGTGCACGCGCACCGAGCCCGGGTTCGGGACGGCCTCCATGTGGCGAACGCCGCGCGCTCGAGGCGCAGCCGCCGCCGCGCGCGCAGCCAGGCGCTCCTGGCGCTCCGTCCGCTCCGGCCGCTCGGCCTCCTCCGACTCGGTCCAGTCGTCGTAGCTCTGCGAGCGGCGGCGAGGCGTCAGGCGGCGCACGTTCGGGCGCTCGCGGTAGGTCTGCTCGAGGGACTCCTCCGCGGTGAACGCGTCGTCGTCCTCGTAGTAGTCCTCGTCCTCCTCGGCGATGCCGAAGTAGACGAGGGTGCGGTTCCAGAGGTCTCCCAGGCTCATGCTCATCGGATCGTAATCCCCGTTCTATCGAAAGAGAATGCTGCCCACGCGAATTGCCGTCGCGCCCTCCTCGGCCGCGACACGATAGTCCTGCGTCGTTCCCATCGAAAGCTCGCTCAGCCCGAGCTCCCGGGCGAGGGTGTGGAGCCGTCGAAAGACCTCCCGCGAGCCCTCGGGATCCGGCACGGCGGGCGGCATCGTCGAGAGCCCGCGGACGTCGTAGCGCAGGTATGCGGCGACGTCGCCGGGATCGACTCCCGCCTTCGAGGCCTCACCGGAGAGATTCACCTGGACGAGCGCGGGAATCTCGAGCCTCCTTGCTGCCGACTCCGTGTCGAGGGAGTGGACGAGCTCGCAGCAGCGGTTCACGACCTTGACCTTGTTGGACTGGAGGCGGCCGATGAAGTGCCAGCGGAACGCGTCGCCGTAGACGGCGTGCTTGGCCTCGATGTCCTGGGCGCGGTTCTCCCCCACCACCTCGATCCCGGCGTCGACGAGCGCGGCCATCTCTTCGACCGTGACGTACTTCGTCGCCGCGACGATCGTGATGCCGGGCCCGACCTCGGCACGCACGCGCTCGTAGCGAGCGCGGATCTCAGCGCTCGAGAGCACCGACCACTCCATGAGCGCCGTGCGGTGCGCCGGTCCGGCGGTACGAGAAGAACCGGTCGGCGTTGCAACGCGTGCAGAGATCGATCCGCTCCACGGTCGCAACCCCGGCGCGCCGAAGAGCCCGTTCGGTCGCCTGCCAGAGATCGAGCACGCCGTCCGCGGTCAAGTCGTCGTCGAAGCGCTCCGAGACCTCGGGGCCGACCTCGTAACAGCAGGGCCCGACCGCGGGGCCCACGATCGCCGCCGTCGTGCGCGCACCGAGCGCCTCGACAGCGCTTGCGACCACGCCGCCCGCGAGACCGCGCCAGCCCGCGTGCACGACGGCGAGCGCCGGTACCCCCTCGGTGGCGGCGATCGCCACCGGCACGCAGTCGGCGGCCAGCGCGAGCATCGGCAGGCCCGGCTCGTCCGTCCACAGCCCGTCACCCGCCACGTCGTGGACGCCGGGGCGGGCTCGATTCACGATCGTCGAGTGGCGCTGGCGGTTCACGGCGAGCCTGGCCGGGTCGAGGCCGAGCTCCTCGCACGCCAGCCGCCGGTTCTCGGCGATCCGCGACGGCGCGTCGTCCCGGCTCCCCAGGTTGAGCGAGGCGAAAGGCCCCGTGCTGACGCCGCCGTCTCGCGTCGTGAACGCGACGGTGTATCCGGGCAGGTCCCAGCGAATCATCCGGCGAGCAGCTCCCCGGCCCTCTGGAGGAGCGTCTCGCGCCGGTTGCGGGCCGGCTCGTCGACGACCTCACCGAGGAGCACCGCCAGCGCGCGACCGAGCGCCGGGCCCGGCCTGTACCCGATTCCGATCAGGTCGCTGCCGTCGACCGCGAGATCCGAGAGCCGATGGGGGCTCGTCAGCTCGGCGGTGAGCGTCTCCCGGTAGCGCGCGACCCGTTCGAGCTTCTCCTCCACCGCGGCAGTCTGGTCACGCCCCCGGAGGTCGGCCGCCCAGTGGTCGACGAGGTCGAAGGCGAGCCCGTCTCCGTACTGGGCCAGGAACCGTCGTGCCTCGACCGGGTCGCCCCGGTCGAGCAGGAACGGGTGGTGCCGAACGATCCGCACGACCTGCTCGCGCAGCTCGTTCGAGTACCTGAGCCTGCGGAGGACGGACTCGGCGAGCTCCGCGCCCACCTCGGCGTGATCCGACCGGTCGCCCTGCACCGCCTTGCCGAGGTCGTGGAGCAGCGTCGCGAGCCGGACGCGGAGCGGTGCGCCCGCTTCGGCCGCGTGCTGGACGACGAGGAAGATGTGCTCGTCGACGGTCATCGCATGATCCTTCGAGTGCGAGTCGAAGCCGATCGAAGGCGCGAACTCGGGGATCAGAGCGCCGAGGACGCCCGTGTCGCGCGCGAGGACGAGCGCCTTTCGGGGCTCGTGGCCCAGTAGGAGCTTCGAGAGCTCCCCCATGCCGTCGGCTGCGAGCCCGCCCCCGATGCGCTCCCCGGACACATGCGCCACGAGCGGAGCCTGCTCGGTCATCTGCCTCAGCGTGGCCTCGTCGGGCACGAGGTCGAGTTGCGACACGAACCTCAGGCCGCGCACGATCCTGAGCGGGTCCTCGGCGAAGCTCTCCTCCGAGACCGTCCGGAGCACTCCGCGCTCGAGGTCGTCCCGACCGTGGAAGGGATCGAGCACCTCCCCGTCGGCAAGCCGGCGAGCCATCGCGTTGATCGTGAAGTCCCGGCGCGCGAGGTCGTCCTCGACGCCCGCGCTCGGGTCGACGACGATCTCGAAGTCGTGACGACCCGGCCCGGTCGAGTGCTCCTTGCGCGGCGGGGCGAACTCGATCCCGGCCGGAGCGAGAGCCCTGAGGGAGCGCTCGGCCGGATAGAGGCGCATGCCCACCGCCCGTCCGGCGACCTGCAGCTCCTCGACGCGGCCATGCGCGGCCAGCGCCGCCCGCAGGCGGTCGCTGTCGACACCGAGGACGAGGAAGTCGGCGTCCTTCGACTCCCGGCCGAGCGTCTCGTCCCGCACGGCGCCGCCTACGAGGTAGGCGTCGAGCCCGAGCGAGGCGACGTAGTCTTCGATCGCCTTCACAGGCTCATCTCCCGGGGATCAAGCGAGGGCGATCGCCTCGATCTCGACGAGCGCGCCCGCAGGGAGACGTCCGACCTCGACGGTCGAGCGAGCGGGGGGCGTGCCGGCGATCCTGCTCGCGTACACCTCGTTCATCCCGGCGAAGTCGTCGAGGTGGCGCAGGAACACGGTCGTCTTGACGATCTGCTCGAGCGAGGATCCCGCCGCCTCGAGAATGGCTGCGAGGTTCGCGAACACCCGCTCGGTCTGCGGCCCGATCCCGCCCGCGACGACCTCCGACGCGCCCGGCTCGAGCCCGAGCTGGCCCGCCACGAAGACGAAGCCGTTGGCGACGATCGCCTGCGAGTACGGGGCGCCCTGGAAGGGGGCCGGTGCCTCCTCGGTGCGTACTGACGTCTTGCTCACTGGTTCTCTCCTCCGTCGGGGGTTCGAGCGGCCTGGCCGATCGCGGCGCCAAGCGCCTTGAAGATCGCCCGCAGGACGTTCTCGGGCTCCGTGCCTTCGAGCACGCGAATGTGGATGTTCAGCCCGGCGCGGTCTGCGAGCTCCTGCAGGAAGAGGCCCACGACGTCGCCGCCGAGCCCCCCGACGCGCTGGCTCGAGAAGTCGACGTTGGACGCGAGGAGCGGCCGCGAAGTGGCCTCGACGACCGCGCCTGCCAGCGCCTCGTCGGCGGGGCACCACGCGGAGCCGTGGCCGACCGCGCCGCGGGCGCGGACGAGCCGGGAGATCTCCTCTCCGAGCGCGGTGGCCGCCGCCGCGGCCTCACTCTCGGCCGCGCCGGGCGCGACCTCGAGCGAAAGGCGAAGCCGCGCGGTGCGGGCGAGCTCGCCGAGCAGATGGTCGAGAACGGCGAGCCCCGTCGAGACGGTCGCGCCGCCCTCGCCGGCGTCCAGCCGCACGCTGACAGCCTGTGCCTCCGGCCTCTCAACCACGCGAGCTGAGCCTAACGAACCCGCGCCGGTGCTTAGGGCCTATCCCTACCGGGATAGGCCCTAAACGCGTTCGATCGCCGCGCCCAGGGCGCGCAGGCGCTCGTCGATCCGCTCGTACCCGCGGTCGATCTGGCTGATGTTGCCGATCACGGAGGTTCCCTCGGCGCAGAGCGCGGCGATCAGCATGGCCATGCCCGCACGGATGTCGGGGCTCTCGAGCCGCTCCCCGTGCAGCCGGGCGGGGCCGGTGACGACGGCGCGGTGCGGGTCGCAGAGGATGATCCGGGCGCCCATCCGCACGAGCTTGTCGACGAAGAACAGCCGGTTCTCGAACATCTTCTCGAAGATCAGGATCGTCCCCCGCGCCTGCGTCGCGACGGCCAGGGCGATCGAGGTCAGGTCGGCCGGGAACATCGGCCAGGGGCCGTCCTCGATCTTCGGGATCTGGTCGCCGAGGTCGTCCCGGATCACGAGCTCCTGGCCGGGCGGGATGCGCACGCTCGTCACCCCCAGCTCGACGGCGACGCCGAGCCGCTCGAACGCCGACAGGATCGAGATCAGGTCGTCGGGGACGATGTCCTCGACGGTGACGTCGCCGCCGGTGACCGCGGCGAGGCCGATGAAGCTTGCGGCCTCGATGTGCTCGGAGCAGATCGAGTGCTCGCCGCCGCGCAGGCTCTCGACGCCTTCGATCCGCAGCACGTTCGAGCCGATCCCGTCGATCCGGGCGCCGAGCGAGGTGAGAAACCGGCAGAGGTCCTGCACGTGCGGCTCGCAGGCGGCATTGATGATCTCCGTCTGGCCCTCGGCGAGAGCCGCGGCCATGATCGCGTTCTCGGTGCCCATCACGCTCGCCTCGTCGAGGAAGATCCGCTTGCCGCGCAGCCGCTCGGCTCGCAGCTCGAAGCGCCGATCGACCGAGACCTGGGCGCCGAGCTGCTCGAAGGCGTGCACGTGCGTGTCGAGCGGCCGCCGGCCGATGAAGTCGCCGCCCGGCGGAGAGAGCAGGACATGGCCGAATCTCGCCAGCAGCGGACCGGCCAGCAGAAAGGAGCCGCGGATCCGGTCCGAGAGCTCCTCGTCGATCTCGGTCTTGTTGACCGAGGCGGCATGGACGCGCACCTCGTTGTCGCCGATCCACTCGGCATCGGCGCCGAGATCGGCCAGCAGCGCGAGCATCGTCTCGACGTCGCGGATGCGCGGGATGTTCCGCAGCGAGACCGGCTCCTCGGTGAGCAGGCAGGCCGCGAGGATCGGCAGGGCGCCGTTCTTGTTGCCTGCGACCCGGACGGTCCCGTTGAGCGGGCGTCCCCCTTCGATCACGAACGACTCCACGGCAGCCTCTCTGGCAACGGCTGTAGACAAGGCGCGGCTATCCTAGCGGCCGCTTTGGAGCCCACCCGCGCACAGGCCTGGGAGACGCTGACCGCGTACACGAAGAGCAAGGCGCTGCTTCGTCATGCACTCGCGGTCGAGGCCTCGACGGCCTCGTACGCGCGGCGCTTCGGTGAGGACGAGGAGCTCTGGCGCGCGACCGCCCTCCTCCACGACTTCGACTACGAGATCCATCCGACGCTCGACAAGCACCCGCAGGACGGCGCGCCGATCCTTCGCGAGCTCGGCTATCCGGAGGAGCTGATCGACGCGGTGCTCTCGCATGCCGAGCACCTCCACATCCCGAGGGACACGCCGCTCAAGAAGACGCTCTTTGCCTGCGACGAGCTCTCCGGCTTCGTGCACGCCTGCGGCCTCGTCCGGCCCACCGGGCTCGAGGGTCTCGAGCCCAAGTCGGTGCGCAAGAAGCTCAAGCAGCCGTCGTTCGCCGCAGGCGTGCACCGCGACGAGGTCTATGCGGGCGCCGAGCTGCTGGGGATCGAGCTCGACGAGCACATCGCGAACGTCGTCGCGGCGCTGCAGCCGATCGCGGGCGAGCTCGGGCTGCGTACCGCGGCCGACGGCGCTTGAAGCCCTCGCCTACCGAAGCGTGAGCGTGCGCCGGACGGTCGAAGCTCGCAACCCGCTTCCCTAGCGTGCCTCGATCGTCAGCTCCACCGGAGCGTGATCCGAGAGGAGCAGTCCGCCGTACTCCCGTTCCTCATCGGGCCACACGCGCCCGGCGACCGGCCCGGCGGCCCGGACGAGGATGTGGTCGATGCCCGGCCCGAAGTCCTGCCAGCCTCCGAGCGTCTGGAGGGCCTCCGAGTCGGCTGTCTTCAGGTTGAGGTCGCCGGCCAGCACGACGAGCTCGCCGTCCACCGTGTCGCCCTCGACCTCCTCGAGCACCCGCCGGAGCTCGGCCTCGGCAAGCCGCGGGTCTCCGGGCCTGCTCGTCAGGTGGACGTTCGCGACGACGAGCGGCGCACCGTCGAGCTCTGCCCGGACGATCTGGCACCAGCGCCGCTGCGCACTCCAGGCGCGAACCTCTCGCTCCGACAGGTCAAGTCGCTTTCCCAGTTCGCGTCGGAACTCGATCGTGTTGAGCTCGACGTTCCGCTGCCACTGCACGACCGACGTCTCGGACGAAGCAGGCAGGAGGATGACGTTCCCCTGTCCGGAGAAGGCCGATCTGAGGAGCCCGTGGTCGATCGACGTGAGCGCGCGGCCGAGCAGCGCCGGGATCGCGAGCGGGCCGATTCTCGGCGGCATCGTCTCGACGCTCAACGCTCGCATCCCGGCCCAGGGGCCAACGTGCGGGAGCGCCCAGACCGGCACCTCCTGGAGGCAGACGACGTCGGGGCGATCGGCGCAGACGAGCTCTACCATCTCGCGCAGGTAGGCGCGGCGGCCCGGCGGCACGGTGTTCCCGTGGAAGAGGTTCCAGGTTCGTACGAGCACCGCGCTCTACTGTAGGCACCCATGCGCGTCGTGCTCGCGGATCCGCCGGCCTTCACCCCGTGGTACGACCACGAGCTGGCGACGGCCCTCGCGGCTGCCGGAGCCGACGTCGAGGTCGTGACGTCCCATTTCCGCTTCGCCGAGCTCCCCGTGCCCGACGGCTACCGGCGAACGGAGCGCTTCTACCCGCTCTCGTCACGGCTCTTTCGCCGGTCGAAGGCGCGACTGCCGCTCAAGGCGACAGAGCACCTCGGCGTCGCGGCGACGCTCGCCTCGATCCAGGCGGACGTGCTGCATCTGCAGTGGCTCGCCCTGCCCCAGGTCGACCGGTACCTGCGCTTCCGTAGCCCGTCGGTGTTCACGGCCCACGACCTCCTGCCGCGTCGCACCGCCGGGAAGCGCGAGCTCTGGCGCAAGCTCCTCGAGCGGTTCGATCGCGTGGTCGTGCATACCGAGCGCGGCCGGGACACGCTCGCCGAGCTGGGCATCGAGACGACCGTCATCTCGCACCCGGTGTACCCGAGCACCGCCGTCCGGGCAGACGACGGCCAGACGGTGCTCGCTCTCGGTGTGATCAGGCCCTACAAGGGGCTCGCGGATGCCGTCACCGCACTCGGCCGCCTGCCCGACGCGCGGCTCCTGGTCGCGGGCGACGCCGCGATGCCGATCGACGAGCTCCTTGAGGCGCCGCGCACCGAGTGGCGGCTCGGCTACCTGACACCGGCCGAGCTCGATCGGGCGCTCTCGGAGGCGACGGTGGCGATCTTCCCCTACCGCGCCGAGCTCGACCAGTCGGGCGCGCTGCTGCAGGCTCTCGGCGCGGGCGTCCCGTCGGTCGTCTACGACGTCGGCGGGCTTGCCGAGCCGATCGCCCGCTACGGCGCCGGGCGCGTGGTTCCCGCAGGCGACCTCGATGCCCTCACCGAGGCGGTGCGCGAGCTCCTCGCCGATCCTGCCTCGCTCGCGGAGGCTCGTCGCGGCGCCGAAAGAGCCCGCGCCGAGCTCACCTGGGCCGCGGCGGCCGCGCGCCATCTCGCGCTCTACGAGACCCTCGGATGATCTTCAAGCGGGCGCGGTTCGCGGAGCTGATCGAGCGGCAGCTCGATCTCTTCGAGCGGGAGCATCGCGACGTGATCGAGGAGGCCAACGAGCGGCTCGCCGCCTACAACAAGGCCGACCGGGACGAGGCCGAGGAGCTGTACGGCGACTACGTGGACGCGGTCGAGACGGGCACCGAGATCCTCGCCGACCTGCGCGACGCGTACGCGCGCACCCTCGAGGAGGGCGTCGACGAGACCTACGAGCGGGAGTTCAATCGCGCGGTCGAGAAGCGCTGGAAGCCGTTCTCGAGCGAGATCGAGAACCGCTAGGCCCACGCGGCCCGCGGCCTTGCCGTGGCGGCCGCGGCAGAAATCGACGCTTCGGCCCCTCGGGCGCGTCCGGCTCGTCGAGGCTGTTCCGGATGATCCAGACGAAGATCACGATCAGCCAGACCAACGCGATCGGAAAGAGGACCACGCCCCAACACTACGCCTCTGCAACCCGGCCGCGGAGCTCGCGAGGCCGTCGATGGTCCACTCTGCTCCCGTAGCCGGAGCCGGGCTCAGCCCGGCGGGAGGCCGGTTACGGCCGAGACGCCACGGTGGAGGAGGGGGCTCGTGGGGGAACCTCGTCGGTTTCCCCACGTTCGGGCTCGTGGGGGAACCTGGTTGGTTTCCCCACGGCTTCTATCTGTGTCCAAAATGATGTGCGCTCGGTAGCGCGACGCCGATCTCGGCGTCGTTCGCGGCCTGGCGGGCGAGGGGGCCGAGCGTCTCGAGGCTCTCGACGAGCAGGTTCTCGTTGCGCCCGACCCGTTCGAAGCGGCCGCGGGCGAGCAGGAGCGGCTCGCTTCTGACGATCGCGCGATGAGCCTCGTAGACCGGCGGGGGGATGATCAGGTTCATCTGCCCGTGCTCGTCCTCGAGCAGCATGAAGACGACCCCCTTTGCCGTCGAGGGACGCTGGCGGGCAACGGCCAGCCCGGCGACGGCGATCCACGCTTTGTGCGGCACCTCGGAGAGCTCGCTGCTCGCCAGGCACTCAGCAGGCAGATGAGGGCGCAGGAGCTGCAGCGGATGAAGGCCGACCGAGATCGAGGTGTGCCGGTAGTCGGCGAGCATCCGCTCCCAGTCGGTCTGGGGGCGAAGCTCGGGGACCTCGGCGGTCGGGCCGATCGGGAGCGCGAGCTGCCGGGTGCCGCCGCCGGTGCTCTCGCCGCGCGGGGTGACGCCGAGGCGCCAGAGGAGCTCGCGCCGCGGCCCCCATTCGTCGCACGCACCGGCGGCGACGAGAGCCTCGAGCGCGTCCTTGCCGGCCGGCCCGCGCCGGGCGAGGTCGCCGATGTCCGCGTACGGCTGCTCGCCCGCAAGCTCGATGGCTTCGCTCTCCCCGACCGAGCGGATGTAGCCGATCCCGATCCTGACCGTGCCGTCCTCGACGACGCACTTCGCGCTGCTGCGATTGACATGCGGGGAGCGCACCTCGACTCCGCGTCTCTGGGCGTCGCGCACGAGCGAGGCCGGCGGGTAGAACCCCATCGGCTGGGCGTTCAGGAGCGCGCAGAGGAACTCGGCGGGGAAGTAGCGCCGTAACCACGCCGATTGATAGGCGAGCAGCCCGAAGGCGGCCGCGTGCGACTTCGGGAACCCGAAGCCGGAGAAGCCGACGAGCTTGTCGTAGATCGTGTGCGCGGTCTTCTCGTCGATCCCGTTGCCGAGGCAGCCCTCGACGAAGCGTGGCCGGAACGCCTCGATCGCCTCCTCGCTGCGCTTGCGGCTCATCGCCCGGCGGAGCCCTTCGGCCTCCCCCACGCTGAAGCGCGCTGAGGCCATCGCGACGTCGAGCACCTGATCCTGGAAGACGACGACGCCGAGGGTCTCGCGCAGAGGCTCGCGCAGCGATTCGTGCTCGACCGGGTACTGGAACGCGGGGTCGTCGCGCAGCCGCTGGCGACGATCGATGTAGGGATGCACCGCCTTGCCCTGGATAGGGCCGGGCCGGACGAGCGCGACCTGGACGGTGAGGTCGTCGAGGTTCTCGGGCCGGGTGCGCAAGAGGCTCTGCATCTGGGCGCGGCTCTCGATCTGGAAGAGCCCGACCGTGTCGGCGGCCTGGATCTCGGCGTACACGTCGGGATCGTCGAGCGGGATCCGCGAGAGGTCGATCGACTCGTTGTGGAGCCGGGCGATCTGCTCGACGGCCTCTTCGACCGCGGAGAGCATCCCGAGGCCGAGCAGGTCGATCTTGAGGAACCCGGCGTCCGAGCAGGAGTCCTTGTCCCACTGGCAGATCTGGCGGCCGGCCATCGCCGCGGGCTGCACGGGGACGATGTCGATCAGCGGCCTCGTCGAGATCACCATCCCGCCGGGATGCTGGGAGAGATGCCGCGGGAGGCCTGCGATCTCGCGGGTGAGCTCGCGGAAGGCCTGCCAGCGGGGGCCGTCGTGGGCGCCGGGGAGGCCGTCGACCTCGGCGGCGACGCCGGTCGCGTGCCAGCCGTCGGTGACGCGTGCGAGCCGCTCGAGCTCGCCGAACGGCAGCCCGAGCGCCTTGCCGACGTCCCGGATCGCGCCTCTGCTGCGGTAGGTCGAGAAGGTCGCGACGAGCGCCGCGTGCTCGCGCCCGTACCGCTCGGTGACGGCGACGATCAGCTTCTCCCGGATGTCCCGGGGGAAGTCGAGGTCGATGTCGGGCACGCCGGCCATCTCGTCGTTCAGGAAGCGCCCGAGCGACAGGTTCGCCTCGACCGGGTCGACATGCGAGAGGCCGGTGAGGTAGCAGACGAGCGAGCCGACGCTCGATCCTCTCCCCCGCCCCGGCGGCAGCACGTTGCGCGGCGAGCCCGCGCCGCGCACCTGGAGCGCGCAGGCGCGTGCGAGCTCGAGCACCTCCCAGTGGAGCAGGAAGAAGCCTGCGAGCCCGAGCCGGTCGATCAGCGCGAGCTCCCGGTCGAGGCGGTCGCGGGCAGGGGCGTTGCTCCTGCCTCCGTAGCGCTCGGCGAAGGCCCGGTCGCAGATGTCTCGAAGCTGCTTGCCGGCGGGATCGGGCCCGTTCGAGAAATCGGGGTAGCGGTAGCCGAGCTCCTCGGTGAGGTCGAACGTGCAGCGCTCGGCGATCTCGCGGCTCCGTGCCGCTGCTTCCGGCGGCAGCCGCTCGGCAGCCGCCTCGGGTGGGAGCAGGACGGATTCGTGGTTGCCGCGCCGCTCGCGCTCGGAGCCGTCGAGCGAGGTGCGGTTGCGGATCGCGACGAGCACGTCCTGGAGGCGAAGGCGCCTCGGGTGATGTGAGTGCACGTCGCCGGTCGCGACCGTCGGGACACCGAGCGCGACTGCGAGGTCGTTGAGCGACGCGTTCCGGCGTTCGTCGCCGCGCTCGAGGCGGCGTTGCAGCTCGATGTAGAAGGCGCCCTCGAACGACGCTGCGAGCGAGGCGACCGTGTTCGGGTCGACTACCGCCAGCCCTTCCCGCGCGCAGCCGGAGAGGCAGACGAGGCCTTCGGCATGCGCGCAGACATGCTCGATCGTCGTTGCCGGCGGCAGCAGCTCACGCTCGCGGCCCTCGGCGCGGGTACGGGCGTGGGCGTCGGTGAGGATGCGGCAGAGGTTCTCGTAGCCGCGCCGGCTCTCGCAGAGCAGGGTGATGTGCGAGCCGCCTGCAAGGGTCACCTCGGCGCCGGTGATCGCGCGCACGCCGAGCTGCTTGGCGGCCTGGGCGAACTCGAGCGACCCGTAGACCCCGTCGTGATCTGTGAGCGCGAGCGTGTCGTAGCCGAGCTCGGCCGCACGGGCGGCAAGCTCCTCGGGCAGCGAGGCTCCGTCGAGGAACGAGTACGCCGAGTGGGCGTGCAGCTCTACGTAACCGCTCGTTCCCCCGGAGAGGCGGTGGCGGCTGGGCTGGGCCGCCTTGACGGGGGAGCGAGCTTGCTTTTCGGTTTCTGCTCTGGAGTCCGTCACGATGGCGGAAGGCGCCCGGGCCGGGCAGGCACGTTCGACGAGATCCCCATCAATCTCGAGGCGCAGCCAAATTCAAAGCTCCTTCCCCTCTCGAATCCCCGCGCCCCGTCGCAACGCTCAGCGGGGAAGGAGCTAGGCACGCTGTGTGAACCAGGCCTGGGTCTCGCCGTCGCGGTAGACGACCGAGTTCTCGCCGGTCTCGAGCACGAGCTCGAAGTAGTGGCGATCGACAGGCTCGTCGGTCCACCAGCGGTCGACGATGCGCCACTCCTCGCGGACGACCGCGACGAGCTGCCGGTTCACCCGCTGCGGGACGCCGTTGGCGTGTGCCTCGACGAGCGCGGGGCGCGGCTGGTTCAGTCGTCGCGCGGAACGAGAAGCGCCCGTGCTTCTGGAATGCGAGACCAGGGTGCCACCTCCACCACCGTCGAGACCCCACCTACGCCCACGGCCGCCCGCACCTGGCGTAGGCCTTCCTTCAGCTGTTGCTGGAGCACCGGATTCGAGGACGCTCCTCCTGCCTCGACCCGTACGAGCTCGAGCTGCTCGGCGCCGCTCTCGGCCAGCTCGACGACCTCGAGCCGCAGCTTGAGCACGGGCGCGGGCAGCTCTGCGAGCTTGGGGCCGAGCGCGAGCCGGAGCCGGTCGCTGTCGGCGGTCGGCTCGCGGAGGGTGACCACCCGTCGCCACGAGGCGCCGCCGACGAGCCTCGCCCAGAGGGCGAGCTTCCGCGGCGGACGCCCCGTGCGTTCGGGTCGGGCGAGCAGCGCATCGACGAGCACGCCGAGCCCTCGCCGGAGCGTCAGCTCTTGGCCGACTGCTTCCGGGAACTCGAGCGTCTCGACGAGTGACAGGGGTGGACGTCGGGGTGCCACCGTCCTGTCGTCGACGGCAGAGCCGTCCTGCTCGCCTCTCGCCAGGCTCCAGGCACGCCGGCCGTCCGGCCCCAGTCGTTCGGCGACGGCGCCACCCGGCAGCTCGGCAAGCTGTCCGATCGTTCGCACTCCGAGCTCTTCGAGATCCGCGTAGCGGTCCCGTTCGAGCGGGAGCAATGTCAGGGGAAGCGGCGCGAGGAAGCGCCTGGCGCGATCGTCGGAGACGATCAGCGCCTGCCCCGCCTTCGCCACGCTTGCCGCCGCCAGGGCCGCGAAGCGCCGCTCCGCCGCGCCTGCCCGGGCATCCCAGGCAGGCCCCACGGCCGCGAGGGCGCGCTTGAGCGCCGGCTCGAGCCCGCCGTAGAGCCGCTCGACTCCCTGCGTCTCGAAGAGCACGGTGCCGGGCTCAGCAGCCTCGACGGCGAAGCCGGCGTTCTCGAGGCCGCGGAGGATCTCCTCCCAGGCCTGGTCGACGCCCGCTGGGTCCTGCTCGACGAGAACGAGTCGCGGGCAGATCGCCAGCGCCTCCCCGAGCCTCATTCCGGGGCGCACGCCTTTCACCTCGGCCGTGGAGGTCACCGAGCCGAGCAGCGCCTCGGTTCCGGGCACCGGTGCGAGCGCTGCGGGCTCCGCTTCGAGCCCCGGACGCAGGCGCAGAGCCACCCGCAGATCGAAGGCCGGGATGACGAGCGCAGCAATCACAGGAACGTATGTTCTATACGAACACACGTTCGGTGTCAAGCCCTCGCGTAGAATCCGACTCGCGCAGCACGGGATGCGCCCGGTCCGCGGAAAGGGCAGAGCCCACCCGACTCGAGCGACGACAATCCAGCAGCTTCTTTCCGCCCGAGAATGCGGACACCGGGCAGGAGTGGCCGATCCGGCCACGGGAAGGAGACTGCCGTGAGCAACAGCGCACCACACCTCGACCTCGAGCAGCTGCGCAAGCAGGCGAAGGAGCTCGTCCGCGCGCGCCGCGCTGCCGGGGAGGCCTTCAAGCTCAGCGACGCGCAGCTCGATCTCGCTCGCAGCCACGGGTTCGCGAGCTGGCCGAAGCTGAAGGCCTACCTCTCGCGGCTCGGCGCCGAGCAGCCGTTCGAGACCGACCTCGACTACTACGAGGGCCGCGCCGACGGGATCGCGACGACGGGCGGCGTGAGCAAGGCCGAGGCGAGGCTCGACCTCGCCCGCCGGCATGGCTTCCCGAGCTGGGCGAGCCTGCGCCGGCACGTCGCCGCCCTCAACGACGGCTCGGAGCCGCCGGGGCCGTTCATGCTCGCCTTCCGGGCCCTGCAGGCAGGCGATCGGGACCGGTTCGTCGAGCTTCTCGACGCCCATCCGGAGCTGGTCGAGGCTCAAGGCACGAACGGCAACGACCTGCTCGGGCTCGCGGGCATCGAGCTCGTCCCGCTCCTCCTCGAGCGGGGCGCCGACCCGAACCGCGGCAACGACTACGGCTGGACGAAGCTCCACCAGGCCGGCTATTCGAACTGGCCGCGCCTCGCCCAGCTCATGCTCGACGCGGGCGGCCGGCTCGACGTCTCGGCCCGCGGCGACGGCGGCACGCCGCTGATCGCCGCCCTGTTCTGGGGTCACCGCGAGGTCGCTCCGCTGCTCGGCTTCGAGCCGTGGAACCTCCGGGTCGCGGCCGGCCTCGGGCTCCCCGACCTGATCGCCGAGCTCGCGGGGACGCCCCGGGCCGGCGCTCATCGTGGCTTCTACCGCCCACACGGGGGCTTTCCGGCCTGGCAGCCCTCCGACGATCCCCGGGAGGTGCTCGACGAGGCCCTCGTCTGGGCCGCCAGGAGCGGGCGCACGGAGGCCGTCGAGCAGCTCGTAGGCCTCGGCGCCCGCGTGGGGTCTGACCCCTATCGGGGGACGCCGCTCATCTGGGCGGCGGCGAACGGCCGCACCGAGACGATCCGGAAGCTCGTCGAGCTCGGGGCCGACCCGAACCAGCGGGGGACGTTCGGCGGCCTCTCACACGGTCAGGGAGTCACCGCACTCCACCTCGCGGGGCAATCCGGGAGGCGCGCCGCAGTGGAGCTCCTGCTCGAGCTCGGCGCCGACCCGACGCTCAGGGACGAGCTGCACGGAGGCGACGCTGCAGGCTGGGCCGAGTTCGGCGGGAACGACGAGATCGTCGAGCTGCTCAGGAGCGCTACGTGAGCGGCCCCGCGATAAGACGTCCCGCTGCGACCGCACCGAGGAGAAGCACTGCCGCTGCTGCGAGGAACCAGCCCGAGATGTCGCGCCTCCGCGTCGTCTTGCCGAAGCTGCTGCCTACGGCCTGGTAGAAGCGCGCGAGGTCGGCCTCGCTGCGAGCCGTCGAGGTCATCCCCCCCGTTGCCTTCGCGATCGCGTGCATGAGCGGCGGGTCGGGCGCGACCTTCGGTGCGTACGGCCCGTAGCCGAGGATCCCGTGCGCCGTCCCGAGCGCGACCGTGTCGATCCTCACGCCGGCCTTGCGGGCCCGGCCGGCAGCCTGGAGCGGCTCGATGCCCGGGGCCGTCTGCTTCCCGTCCGAGAGCAGCACGACCGCGGCGGGAAGGTCGTGGTCGGGCTGCCGCACGACCCCGTACTTGGCGAGCGAGCGTCGCGCCAGCCCGACGGCGGCGAGGATGCCCGCACCGATCGCCGTGCCCGACTGCGACTGCAGCAGGCCGAGTGTGGCCGCCACCTCTTCGTGATCGTCTGTGGGCTGCGAGAGCACCTGGGCGTAGTCGCTGAACTGGACGAGCCCGACCTGCATCCCCTTCGGCAGGCGGTTGACGAACGTCCGCATCGCCGCCACCGCCGCGTCGAGGCGCGTCGGCTCGACGTCGCGCGCGCTCATCGACCCGGACACGTCGACGAGCAGCACGATCGTCGCGTCGTCGACCCGTGCCGGCACGCGGGCTGTCGGATGCGCGGTCGCGACCGCAGCGCACGCGAGTGCAACGACGACGAGCGCCGCCGGCACGAGCCTGCGGTGCCTCGACCGGGAGGCCGAGACCTCGGCCAGCACCGTCAGGTTCGTGAACGCGACGCCGTCGCGGCGCGGGCGCCTGGAGACGAGGACGAGGACGGCGAGCACGGCAGGGACGACGAGCAACGCCAACAACGCCAGCGGCGAGCCGAAGGTCATCCCACCGTGAGTGTGCGCCGCGCCGGAGCGAAACGCAATGGCGGCCACTCGGCCTCCGGCGTAAGAGCCACGTGCACCGGTACCCCCGATACGCTAGTTCGGGTGAGCGACGAACCGCGCTACTGCTACCGCCACCCCGATCGCGAGACGGGTCTTTCGTGCTCGGAATGCGATCGGCCGATCTGCTACGAGTGCATGACCCCGGCCCCGGTCGGCCTGCGCTGCCCCGAGCACTCGGGCAAGCCGCAGGGCGTGCGAAAGGTCACCGCGGCAGCCGAGCGAGTCGCCACCGGAGGCCACTCGCGCCGGGTCGCGGCCGTGACGATGACGCTGATCGGCATCAACGTCGGGGTCTATCTCGTCGAGCTGGCCCTGGGCGGGACGATCGACGGGCTCGGCAACTGGATCTACGACCACGGCGCGCTCCTCGCGAACGGCGCGTATCACTACCAAGGCTCCGAGCTTGTGTCGGGCCGCCCGGCGCGGTTGCGCCCGGGGCGACGATGGCAGGCGTCACGCACGGCGAATGGTGGCGGCTGATCACAGCCGCCTTCCTGCACTACGGCCCGCTCCATCTGGGCCTGAACATGCTCGCCCTGTACTGGTACGGGCCCGTCCTCGAGCAGATCATCGGCCGCTGGCGCTACCTCCTGCTCTATCTCGTCGCAGGTCTTGCCGGCTCGGCCGGCGCGCTCTACGTGAGCCCCAACGACATCACCGTCGGCGCCTCGGGCGCGATCTTCGGTGTCCTCGGGGCGCTGCTCGTGCTCGAGCGACGCGGGATGATCTCGAGCGGCGGGCAGATCCTGATGCTGATCGTCCTCAACCTCGTCTTCACCGTCGCCGTGCCCGGGCATCTCGATCGGCGGCCACATCGGCGGCCTCCTCGCCGGCTGCGTGCTGATGCTCGCGTTCACGCAGTTCCGCCGCTCGGTGCAGCTGAGCCTCGCCTCGCTGCAGCCTCGTCTCTCGCCGCAGTCGCAGCTGGCCGTCGCGACAGCGTCGCCTGAGCTTCGGGCTACGGGTTCGATCGCTAGCCGTCGCGCCGAAAGATGTCGGAGAGGGGCCCCACGGGGGAGAACCGAAGGTGCTCCCCCGCGCTCTTATCCGCCGGCGGCGACGTAGGCGTGCGAGCCCTGGTCGGACAGGGCTGCCTGGGCCGCTGCGAGCCGCGCCAGCGGCACGCGGTAGGGCGAGCAGGAGACGTAGTCGAGCCCGAGTGAGTGGCAGAAGGCGATCGAGCGTGGGTCTCCCCCGTGCTCGCCGCAGATCCCGAGGTGGATCGACTCGTTGGCGCTCCGTCCGCGCTCGACCGCGATGCGCATCAGGCCGCCGACGCCGTCGACGTCGAGCACCGCGAACGGGTTCCGCTCGATCACGCCGTCCTCGAGGTAGCGGGCCAGGAACTTCCCTTCCGCGTCGTCCCGGGAGAGCCCGAGCGCGGTCTGGGTGAGGTCGTTCGTGCCGAACGAGAAGAACTGTGCGTGCTCGGCGATCTCGTCGGCGCGGATGCAGGCGCGCGGCAGCTCGATCATCGTGCCGACTATGTGCGCCAGCGACGGCGCCTCCTCGGCCCAGACGCGCTCGGTCATCTCGCGGAGCCTGCGGAGCTCCTCGGCGAAGCCGACGAGCGGGTGCATGATCTCGACGAGCGGCGCCTCGCCGGTGCGCTGCTCCACGGCGAGGGCGGCGCGCGCGATCGCGCGAACCTGCATCTCGTAGATCTCGGGGTAGACGAGCCCGAGCCGGCAGCCGCGCAGACCCGAGCATGGGGTTCGACTCGTGAAGGGCGCGAATCCTGGCGCGCATCTGGTCGTCGACCGCCTGGTCCTCGGGCGGCAGGAACTCGTGGAGCGGCGGGTCGAGCAGGCGGATCGTCACCGGCAGGCCGCGCATCGCCTCGAAGATCCCGTCGAAGTCGGCCTGCTGGAACGGCAGCAGCCGGTCGAGAGCCGAGCGGCGCCCGGCCTCGGTGTCCGCGAGGATCATCTCCTGCATCACGGGCAGCCGCTCGACGCCGAAGAACATGTGCTCGGTGCGGCAGAGGCCGATCCCCTGCGCGCCGAACTCACGGGCGCGGACCGCATCGGCCGGGTTGTCGCCGTTCGCGCGAATCTTCAGGCGCCGGTACTGGTCGGCCCAGGCGAGGATCGTCTGGAAGTCGTCGTTCAGTTGGGGCGGGACGAGCTCGATCTCGCCGATGTAGACATAGCCGCTGCCGCCGTCGATCGTGATCACGTCGCCCTCGTGCAGCTCGTGGCCGCCGAGCCGGACGACACCGCCCTCGAGCGAGAGCCCCTCGCAACCGGCGACGCACGGGGTGCCCATGCCTCGCGCGACGACCGCCGCGTGCGAGGTCATGCCGCCGTGCACGGTCAGGATTCCCTTCGAGGCGATCATCCCGTGGATGTCGTCGGGCGTCGTCTCGTAGCGGACGAGGATCACGGGCCCGCCCTTTGCCTGCTCGACCGCCGCGTCGGCGTCGAACACGATCGCGCCGCTCGCCGCGCCCGGGCTCGCGTTGAGCCCCTTCGCCACGGGCTCAGGCGCGGTGTCGGGGTCGATTCGCGGATGGAGGAGCTGGTCGAGCTGCGCGGGGTCGATCCGCATCACTGCGTCCTCCTGCGCGATCACGCCCTCCTCGACCATCTCGACGGCCGCCTTGAGCGCGGCCGCGGCGGTGCGCTTGGCGGAGCGCGTCTGCAGCATGTAGAGGACGTCGTCCTCGACGGTGAACTCGACGTCCTGGACGTCTCGGTAGTGCTCCTCGAGTCGCCGCATCGTTGCCAGAAGCTGCTCGTAGGCCGCGGGCATGATCAGGCCCATCGACTCCACCGGCTGGGGCGTACGGATGCCGGCGACGACGTCCTCGCCCTGAGCGTTGGCCAGGAACTCGCCGAAGACCTCTTTCGCGCCGGTCGACGGGTTGCGCGTGAACGCGACCCCCGTGCCCGAGCGGTCGCCCTTGTTGCCGAAGACCATCTGCACGACGTTGACTGCGGTGCCGATGTCGTCCGGGATGTCGTTGGCGCGGCGGTAGACCTGAGCGCGCGGCGTGTCCCAGGAGTCGAAGACCCCCCGGACGGCGCGCATCAGCTGGTCGGTCGCCTGCGGCGGGAAGTCGCTGCCCTTCTCCTCGCGGTAGATGCCGTGGAAGGTCTGCACGAGCTCGGCGAGATCCGCGGCGGTCAAATCGGTGTCCTGGGCGACGCCCCGGTCGCGCTTCAGCGCGGTCAGAGCGTCCTCGAAGCGGTAGCCCCCGATCCCGTCGACGACCTCGCCGAACATCTGGATCAGGCGCCGGTAGGAGTCGTAGGCGAACCGCGGATTGCCCGTTCGTACCGCGAGTCCCTCGACCGCGTCGTCGTTCAGGCCCAGGTTGAGGATCGTGTCCATCATCCCCGGCATCGAGATCGCCGCACCGGAGCGCACGGACACGAGGAGGGGATCGGAATGGTCGCCGAAGCGCTTCCCGGTCTTCTCCTCCAGCCGCCTCACGTGCTCGCCGACCTCGGCCTCGAGCCCGTCCGGCAGGTCCTTCGTCTTCATGTAGGCGCGGCAGGCGTCGGTCGTGATCGTGAAGCCCGCCGGGACCGGAAGTCCCAGCGCGGTCATCTCCGCAAGCCCGACTCCCTTGCCGCCGAGAAGCTCGCGTCCGCCGTCGGCCGGCTCGTCGAAGTCGAACACAAAGCGCGTCGATCCGGTCATCGCTCGGATTGTTACCACGCGCGCCCGGCGCCGCTACGGGGAAAGCCGCACACCTTCCACGCCAAATCCCTCATCACGCGTGCTGTGCACGACGCCTGGCCCGGAACTCGGCGAGCCAGGCCAGCGAGCGCAATCCGAACCAGACGGGCGTGAAGAGGCCGTAGAAGACGACGAGCGCCGTCCCGAGGAGCACCATCCAGAGCGCCCAGCGCCATCTCGGGACCGGCGGCTTCGGCTTCACGGTTGCAGCGGCCCGTGGACGCCCGTGCGGCGCTCGACCGTCCGGACGATGCGAAGCGCGATCTCCTCGATCGAGAGCTCCGAGACGTCGATCACGGGGCAGCCGAGCTTCCGGTGCACGGCCGCGGCGTGCTCCAGGTCCTCGTAGATCTCGTTGAGGTCGGCGTAGCTGCGGTCGCCACCCATGAGGACGAGGCGCTGGCTGCGGATCTCGTGGAGCCGCTTGGCCTCGATCGTCAGCCCGACGATCCGGGCCGGGTCCGTGGTGAAGAGCTCCGCAGGCGGGTCGATCCCCTTGACGAGCGGCACGTTCGTCGCCTTCCAGCCGAGATAGCCCAGGTAGATCGAGAGCGGCGTCTTGGATGTCCGCGAGACCCCGACGAGGACGATGTCGGCGGTCCCGAGGCTGAGAGCCAGGCCGTCGTCGTTCTTGACCGCGTACTCGATCGCGGCGATCCGCTGGAAGTAGCCCTCGTCGAGCGGCGGGCGGGCGCGCGGGCGCATCTCGGCCTCGACGCCGGACACCTTGGCGACGAGCGCGAGCGGCTCGGCGAGCAGGTCGCAGTACTCCACACCGGCCTTCCCGCAGAGCTCGCGCATGGTCGCGCGAAGAGTCGGCTCGACGAGCGTGAAGATCAGGACGGCGTGCCCACCCTCCATCCGGGCGAGGGCCAGCTGCAGATCGGCGACCGTCTCGACGCGCGGATGGCGCACCTCGACGAACTCCTGGTCGGGGAACTGAGCCTCGACTGCCGCCACTACACGCGTCGCCGTCTCGCCCGTCGCGTCGGAGACGACGTGCAGCTCGACGGGCACTCCTCCCGAGTCATTCACGGCATGACTGTAGAGGGAGCGCCGTCCCGGAGCACTTGTACTACTTTCACCGTATGGACGAGCTCGACGCATACGAAGGCCCCGCGACGATCGAGAAGGTCGCCTCGCTCTGCCGGCGCCGCGGGTTCGTCTATCCGTCCTCGGACATCTACGGGGGCCTCGGCTCGTCGTACGACTTCGGCCACTACGGCGTCCTGCTCGCGCAGAACGTCAAGTCGGAGTGGCAGCGCTCGATGATCTTCGAGCGCGACGATGTCGTGGCGCTCGACTCGGCGATCATCCTCAACCCGCAGGTGTGGGTCGCATCCGGGCACGTCGCCGGGTTCTCCGACCCGCTCGTCGACTGCCGCACCTGCAAGCTCCGCTTCCGGGCAGACCACCTCGACCAGAGCGCCTGCGGGCGGCGGCCATCCAAGCATCCCGGCGAGACCCCCGATTGCGACCTCACCGAGCCGCGGGCTTTCAACCTGATGTTCGAGACCTTCATCGGCCCGGTCCAGGAGGACGCGAGCCGCGCGTACCTGCGCCCCGAGACGGCCCAGGGGATCTTCGTCAACTTCAAGAACGTCACCTCCTCCCTGCGCGTCAAGCCCCCGTTCGGCATCGCCCAGGTCGGCAAGAGCTTCCGCAACGAGATCACGCCGGGGAACTTCCTGTTCCGGGTCCGCGAGTTCGAGCAGATGGAGATGGAGTTCTTCGTCCCGCCGGCGGACGCCGAGGAGTGGTACCGCTACTGGGTCGAGCAGCGGCGCGACTGGCACCTCGGGCTCGGGCTGCGGCCGAGCCACTTGCGCGTCCGCGCCCACGACGCCTCGGAGCTCTCGCACTACTCGAGCGGCACGAGCGACCTGGAGTACCTGTTCCCGATCGGCTGGTCCGAACTCGAGGGTGTCGCCAACCGCGGCGACTTCGACCTGCGCGCGCATGCCGAGGCCTCCGGCGCGAAGCTCGAGTGGGTCGGCCAGGACGAGCGGTACGTGCCGCACGTGATCGAGCCGGCGCTCGGCGTGGGCCGCTCGATGCTGGCCTTCCTCGTCGACGCCTACGACGAGGAGGAGATCGGGAGCGAGCAGCGCACCGTGCTGCGCTTCCACCCGCGCGTCGCTCCGGTGAAGGTCGCAGTCCTCCCGCTCGTGGGCAAGGACGAGGGCCTCGTGGGCAAGGCACGGCCGCTCTACGAGGAGCTGCGCCGGGCGATGAGCGCCGAGTACGACGACTCCGCGTCGATCGGCAAGCGCTATCGCCGCCAGGACGAGATCGGCACCCCGTGGGCTCTGACGATCGACCAGCAGACGATCGAGGACGACACGGTGACGATCCGCGACCGGGACACGCTCCAGCAGGAGCGGATCCCGATCGCCGGCGCCCGCCAGCTCCTGCTCGACCGGCTCGAGCAGCCCTGGCATCCCAGGGGCGACGGACAGCCGGGGTAGCGGAATGAGCTGGCAGGAGCTCGCGATCGAGAGCGAGGCCCTGCAGGGCAACCCGCTCGGAGATCCATCGACCCGCCCGGTCTTCGTGTGGACGCCGCCGGGCTACGACTCGCACGAGCGGCGCCTTCCCTCGATCTACGTCCTCCACGCGATGCTCGGCCAGGCGCGGTCGTGGTTCAACGTCGCGCCATTCTCGGCGTCGCTACCGGAGCGCATCGAGCGCCTCGGGCTCGAGGCGGTCGTCGTTCTGCCTGACGGGTTCACCTCGCTCGGCGGCGCCCAGTGGATCGACTCTCCCGCGATCGGCGACTACGGCCGCTACCTCTGCGACGAGGTCGTGCCGTTCGTCGATGCCCGCTTCCGGACCTCGGCCGAGGCAGCCCATCGCGGGATCGCGGGAAAGTCGTCCGGGGGCTTCGGTGCCGCGGTCTGGTCGATGCGCCGGCCCGACCTGTTCGGAGGCTTCGCATCCCACGCGGGCGACGCGCTCTTCGAGGTGACGCTCGCGGCGGAGCTGGCACCGGCCGCTCAGGCGCTGCGCAATCTCTACGGCGGCTCGTTCGACCGCTTCTGGGCGGACTTCCGCTCCGGCCGTCCGGTGCTCGGCAACTCGACCGACGCGCTGCTTCAGAACGTGTACGCGAGCTCCGCCGCCTTCTCTTCAGGCGCCGGCGGGACGGTCGAGCTCCCGTTCGGCCTCGAGACCGGCGAGCTTCGGCCCGACGTCTTCTCGCGCTGGCTCGACTGGGACCCGGTCCGGCTCGTCGCCGCCCACGAGGAGGCGCTGCGGGGCATGCGGGCGATCTGGCTCGACGCGGGCCGGAACGACGAGTACCGCCTCGACCTCGGCGCCGTCGCCTTCCACGAAGCTCTTTCCGCGGCCGGAGCCGCCGGCGGGGCGGTGCGGTTCGAGCTCTTCGACGGCGGCCATCGGGGCCTCGACCACCGCCTCGAGCTCAGCCTTCCCTACCTGGTCGAGCGCCTGAGCTTGCGCCCTAGGATCGAGCTGTGAGCGCACACCATGCCGCCTGCAGCTGCGGGCAGCTGCAGCTGACCGCCGACGGCGAGCCGGTCCGGATCTCGCTCTGCTACTGCCTTGCCTGCCAACGCCGGACGGGAAGCACGTTCGGCTACCAGGCAAGGTTCCCAGCCGAGAAAGTGCACGTGACCGGACGGTTCACCGAATACGTCCGCAGCGCCGACGACGGCAGCGAGACATGGATATTCCGCTTCTGCCCCGAGTGCGGCTCCACGGCCTTCTACTCGGCCGCAGGTGAGCCGGAGCAGATCGGGGTCCCGATCGGCGCGTTTGCCGATCCGTCCTTCCCGCCCCCGACCGTCGCCGTCTTCGAATCCCGCCGCCACTCCTGGCTCCCGATGCCCGACTCGATCGTCGAGCATCACGAGTAGCAGCGGACGTCAGCCCTTCAGGAGGCCTCCGAGCACCGCGCCGATCGCTCCACCCTCGGCGAGTTGCGTGCCGCCCCCCGACTCGATCCCTTCGAGCGGCGCGATGAACATCGTCTGGATCGCCAGGCGGCCGGGCCCCGTGAAGCGGTTCCAGGTGAGCTTGCCGCCGCCGCCGAGCAGGCCGGTCTTGAGCCCCATGCCCACGGCTTCCATCTTGACCGAGGTGTCCTTGTAGAGCCAGCCGCCTGCTTCGACGTCGATCTGCTCGCCCTGGTCGAGCGTGACCTCGAAGACGTTGCCGTGGCCGTGCACCCAGACGATCGCGTCGCCGCCGGAGGCCCGGAACTTGTCGACGAAGAGGCCGGAGCCGCCGAGGAGCATGTTGCGGACGCCCTGGACGCGCTCGAAGCTGTAGTCGATCTCGTCGGTAGCGGCGATGAACTGGTGCTCGCGGACGTTGAGCTCCTGCCCATGGGGGATGTGGATCGGGATCACCTGCCCGGCCGAGTCGCGGGAGAAGGCGATCCGTCCCGGCCCGATCGCGCGCGTGACGAAGAAGTCGAGGCCCGCGATCTTCCTCTTGATGCCGCCCGGGAGCTTCCTGAGCTCGATCTGGACGCCCGGCTCCTTCCACAGCATCACGTGGTGCTCGAACATCACCGGCTCGTTCGAGAGCTCCACCTGGAGCTCGGGGACGAGCTGGCCGCGGATGTGGTAGGTGACCCCCGCGAACGTCTCGTCGCGGATGTCGGTCGGGATCGGCTCGGGAATGTGCATGGCGTGCCTCCTTGGACGACGGCTCGCACCGGAGCGTACCGCGACCGCACGCGAGGTGAGAGCGTGGCTCCGGGGCCTGCTCAGCTCTGCGACAGGTCGTACACCGTCACGCCACCCACGGTCTTCGCCGTGAAGGACGCCGCGACCCAGCTTGCGATCGCGCTGGAGCTGCTCGAGCTGCCGACTCCGCCGCCGCCCCCTGCGCCGCCGCTACTCGCGACGTAGTAGTGGATCTCGCCCGCGGCGACATACGCCTTGAACTCGGCGAGCGTCGGCGCCGGATCGGTGCCGTTGAAGCCGCCGATCGCCATCACGGGCTCGTCGGCCGCGAGCTGGATGCCGGCAGCGCTGTTCGCTCCGACGATCGCCGCGACCCAGCGATAGCTCGACGCATCGGTGCGGAGGAGGGTGACGAGGGCCTTGCTCGGCGTGCCCGAGTCAAGAAGCCCTCCGAGCGAGCCGCCGGCTCCGCCCTGCCCGCCGAAGCCGCCGCCCTGCGGGAGGCCCGTCGCGGTACCGCCGGCCCCGGGGATCCCCGTCCCTGTTCCCGAGGACGGGTTGCTCGACGATGAGGAACCAGAGCCCCCGAAGGTCGACGACCCGGTCTGCCCGCCGGGGAAGGCGCCCGCCTGCGGAGGCGTGCCGTTGAGGGCGCCTCCAGCCGGGAAGCCGCGTCCCCGAGCACCCGCGAAGCCGCCGCGGCCGCCGGGCCCCTGCCCGCTGACCGCGCCGGCGGGGCCGGCCGCCGGCAGCGCGCCGTCGTGCGAGGTCGAGGCGGTCTCGAGCGCGTAGGCAACCGGCGCCGCGAGCATGACGACGAGAGCCGAGGAGAGGACGGCGGCTCCGGCCCGCTCGCGCCGCCACAGCATCGGCCCGGCGACGAGCACCGGCACGAGAGCTGCCGTGGCGACGACGACGGCCACCCGAAGCCAGGGGAGCCAGGCCGGGGTGCGGTCGAGCAGCACGAACGCCCAGGTCCCGGCCGCGAGCAGAACGGCGGCGAGCACGAGACGCGCCGCCAGTTGACTGCGCCTCCCCCACGCCGAGGCCACGCCGATCCCGATCAGCGCGCCGATCGCCGGGGCGAGCGCGACCGTGTAGTAGGGGTGGATGATCCCCTCGGCGAGGCTCAAGACGAGGCCGGTGACGATCAGCCACGAGCCCCAGATGAGCACGGCTGCCCGCTGCCCGTCGGTTCGCTTCGACCGCCGCAGCCACCAGAGCATCGAGACGAGCACGATGAGCGCCGAGGGCAGGAGCCAGGAGATCTGCGTCCCCATCTCGCTGCCGAAGAGACGGGTGAGCCCGGTCGGGCCCCACATCCCCGCGCCGCCCGCGCCGGTGGTGCGGCCGCCGACCACGCTGCCGCTCTCGTTGCCGGTGATCCGGCCGAAGCCGTTGTAGCCGAAGATCAGGTTGAGGATGCTGTTGTCCTGCGAGCCGCCGATGTAGGGCCGGCTGGACGCGGGCCAGAGCGCGACGATCGCGACCCACCAGCCCGCGGCGGCGAGCATCGCGACTCCCGAGGCTGCGAGCTGGCCGAGCCTCCGGCGAACCGAGATCGGCGCGGCGAGCAGGTAGACGGCCGCGAACCCGGGGACGATGACGAACGCCTGCAGCATCTTCGCGAGGAAGCCGAAGCCGACGACCGCGCCGGCAAAGACGAGCCAGCGGCCGCTCCCGTGCTCCAGCGCCCGCGTCACCGCGTAGGCGGCGACGACCAGCAGGAGCGTCAGGAGCGCGTCCGGGTTGTTGAACCGGAACATCAGCGCCGCCACCGGAGTCGTCGCCAGCACCGCGCCGGCAACCAGCCCGGCACCCGGCGAAAACCGCCGCCTGACCGTCGCGTAGAGAAGGCCCACCGCGGCGATGCCCTCGAGCGCCTGCGGGACGAGGATGCTCCACGAGTTGACGCCGAAGAGACGCGCGGAGAGATCCATCACCCAGAGCGACGCGGGCGGCTTGTCGACGGTGATGAAGCTCGACGAGTCGAACGAGCCGAAGAAGAACGCCTTCCAGCTCTTCGAGCCGGCCTCGACCGCTGCGGAGTAGAAGCCGTTCGCGTAGCCGCTGCTCGACAGGTCGACCAGGTAGAGGCTCGCCGTCGCAAGCAGGAGCAGGAGAAGCGACGGACGCACCCAGGCGGCATCCTCGGCGCGGCCGCGGACGAGGCCCACAGCCTTTCCGCGCATGCCGGACGCGGTCGGCTCGACGAGGCTCTCGGGGGTCGTGGCGCTCACGGGTTGACCTCCAGGGGAGCGACGCGGCGGGCCCGGAAGACCCACGAGCGCAGGAGCACGAAGCGGAGGACGGTCGCGAGGAGATTCGCGACGACGAGCACGGTGAGCTCGACGGCGCGGCTCGCGCGGGGATCGAGGAGGTTCAGGAGCCCCAGGGCGGATGACGTCAGCCCGAGCGCGAGCGCGAAGACTGCGAGCCCCTGTGCCTGGTGGCGGGCTCGTCCGAGGCGGCGCCTGATCGAGAAGGTGTAGCGGCGGTTCGCGGCGGTGTTGGCGACGGCCGTTGCGAGCAGGGCGAGCGCATTTGCGAGCTGGCCCGAGAGCCCCGTGCGCAGCATCAGGTAGAGCACCGCGTAGGCCAGCGTCGAGAAGACGCCGATCGTCGCGAAGCGAACGACCTGAGCCCTGAATCCCACGCGAGGCGTGGCGGCCGACCCGACCTCGGGCAGGGTCACCCCGCTGCGGCCCCTCCCTCGGCCCCAGTCCCGGGCGAGCCTCGCCACTCCTTTCAGATCCTCGATCGCGGTCGACACGATCTCGACGCGCGAGTCGGGGTCGTCGGTCCAGTCGACCGGAACCTCGTGAATGCGCAGGCCCGCCCGCTCCGCGACGACGAGCAGCTCGGTGTCGAAGAACCACGCCCGGTCGTTCACGAGGGGAAGCAGCTGGCGTGCCCGGTCGCTGCGGATCGCCTTGAAGCCGCACTGGGCGTCGGAGAACCTCGTGCCGAGGACGAGGTGAAGGATCGTGTTGTAGGCGCGCGAGATCAGCTCGCGCTTGGGGCCGCGCTCGACCCGCGCTCCCCGGCACAGCCTGGTGCCGATCGCCAGGTCGCTGTGACCGGAGAGAAGCGGTGCGACGAGCGGCAGGAGCGCGGCGAGGTCGGTCGAGAGGTCGACGTCCATGTAGGCGAGGACCCGGGCGTCGCTCGAGGACCAGACGGCGTTGAGCGCGCGGCCACGGCCCTTGCTGTCGAGCCGGACCGCCCGCACGCTCCCGAGCTCGCCCGCGAGCCCCAGGGCGACGTCCCACGTCCCGTCGGTGCTGCCGTTGTCGGCGATCGTGATCCGAGCTGGAAACGGGAAGACGCTCGCGAGGTAGGCGTGGAGCCGCATGATGCTCGCTTCGAGCCCTCCGGCCTCGTTGTAGACGGGGACGACGACCTCGATCCAGGGCGGTTCGGTGGCCGCCGCGGGCTCGAGCGCAACCGAGAGGAGTGCCGGCGCAGTGCTCATATGTCGGAGTGTCGGGCGCGTCGCTTGGGCGTCGCTGGGCGCCGCCTGTGAGAACGATGTGAGGCGCATCTACTAGCCTCGAGCTTGTGAAGCAGAGCCTCAGCCTGGTCACCCTCGGGGTTCGTGACTACGAGGCGGCGAAGGCCTTCTACGAGGCCCTCGGCTGGCAGGCCTCCTTCGAGGCGGAGCAGACGGCGTTCTTCCAGGCAAACGGCGTCGTCGTCGTCCTCTGGGGCCGCGACAAGCTCGCCGCCGACACGGGCGTGCGCGATGCCGGCGCCGGCTGGGCCGGGATCACGCTCGCCCACAACGTCGGGTCGCGCGAGGAGGTGCACGCCGTCGTCGATCGTGCGCGCGCCCACGGTGCCGAGATCGCCCGCGAGCCGGCCGAGACCTTCTACGGCGGGTACGCGGGCGTCTTCCGCGACCTCGACGGGCATGCCTGGGAGGTCGCCCACAACCCCGGCTTCGGCCTCCGAGACGACGGCAGCGTCGAGCTGCCCTCCGACCGCCGCTAGGGCTCGTGTCGGGCTGCGCGCCCCCGCCCCGCCCCAGGCCCGCCCGGGCGCTCGTCCGTCGGCTCTTCTCGCGCCGCCCTGCGGCCCCGCAGATCTCGGTGCATCCGGTCGTGCCGCGACCTGCGCGGCCGACGTACGTGTGGAGCTACGACGGTCGCCAGCGCCGACCGCCGCGCGGCGACCGGGCCGACCTCGGTGCGCTCCTCGCGCTGGCCTACCCGTCCTGGCCGAGGTGCTTCTCGAACCAGTGGTGGGCATACGGCTCGTCGTTGAAGGCCGGCACCTCGGCGTAGCCGGACGACCGATAGAGGCCGATCGCCTCGGAGAGACTGCCGTTGGTCTCGAGCCGAAGCCGCGTGACGCCTGCCGACCTGGCGTGACGCTCGAGCTCGCAGAGAAGCCGGCGGCCCACTCCGAGCCCGCGCACGCTCGCATCGACCCACATCCGCTTCACCTCGGTGGGAGCGCCACCGGGGCGGTGCTTGAGCGCGCCGCAGCCCACAGGCTCCTCGTGCAGGCGGGCGACGACCAGCAAGCCGCGAGGCGGGGTCATCTCCTCCACGCCCGCCGAGATGCTGCGGGTCGGGTCGAAGCCGCCCTCGAAGCGCTCCGCCAGCTCGGCGACATACCTGCCGAGGCACGATTGCGCGTCGTCGCTGCGAGGGTCCTCGACCGCGATGGTGACCTGAGAGGCGAGTAGGAGCCGCTCGACCGTCTGCGCCGCCTCGGCGAGCCTCCGCCGCTGGTCGGCTCGGAGCGGCTCGAGGATCGACCAGGCGAGCTCGTCCGAGAGGCGGTCGAGCTCCTCCCGTTCCCGAGCGCCCTCCGGAGTCAGCCGAGCGACCCGCACGCGGCGGTCGGCGCCACTCGTCTCGACGGCGATCAGCCCCTGGGAATCGAGCGCGCGAAGCAGGCGGCTCACGTAGCCGGAGTCGAGCCCGAGCCGGACGCGCAACGAGCGAACCTCGACGCCCTCGGAGCCGATCTCCCAGAGGAGGCGGCACTCGCCGAGCGAGCGGCCGCTGCCCAGATACCCGCCGCCGAGATGCTCGCTTTCCAGGGCGCCGATCCGAGCGGTCACCGCGCGGTGCAGGCTCCGCAGCCGAGCCGTCTCGACGGCGTGTGCAGGCTCGAAGCCATTCTCTGATCCTAGTCAGAGATTTCGGCCCGTGCCCGCCACCGGCGCAAGCGCAAGCGCACGCACGCTTGCGCCGGTCGTCCTCGATCCTGTTACTGCAGCGGCTCGACGATCGTGAGCGTGTTGCCGCCGGGATCGCGGAGCCTGAACATCGGCGGAACAGGCGCTCCCCAGCGGGCGATCTCCGGGTCGACATCGACGCCGGCGGCCTTGAGCGTCGCATGGTCGGCCTCGATGTCGCAGCTCGAGAGGACGATCCCCGTCTCGACGGCGGTGGGGCCGCCCTCCATCGGCGGGGCGAGCGCGATCGCCGTCGTCGCTCCCGCGAGGCCGACCTCGATCCAGCGCATCTTGCCGTCGGCGAAGGTCTCGTCACTTCGCAGCTCGAACCCGAGCGTGCCGACGTAGAAGTCGAGCGCTCGATCCTGGTCGGCAGCCGGAACGGCCACGCGGCCCACTTCGGTGATGTGCAGGTTGGCGGACATCTCGTCTCCTTTTCCGTGGTTCGTGTGAACGTCATACCCTCAGACGTGGTCGCCGTCGCGAAACTCATCGCTCTGCCGTAATCCCTCCCGAGGCAGTGGCTAGCCTCAGGCGCTGATCGCCCGTCCGGCGCTGCTGGCGCCCTCCAGTCCGAGCTCGGGTCGGGCCACCTCGACGGCCTCGCCGGGAAGGCCTTCATCGCGCAGTTGCACGCCTCGCTCGCGGCGTGGGGCTACTGACGCTTCCGCGCCGGGATTGCGCGGCTCCCTGGGTCAGGCCATGAGGGTTGGACGGCTGAGCCATCAGGGGTGGGTAATCCACGAGACCGCGGCTTACGATCGTGGTAGGTGGCCGGGGTTGGGAAGCTCGGGTATCGCGCAGCGCTGGACGGCCTGCGCGGAGTGGCGATCGCGTTCGTCGTGCTCAACCATGCCTTCGGTTGGCCCGAGAGCGGGTTCCTCGGTGTCGATCTCTTCTTCGTCCTCAGCGGCTTCCTGATCACGACCCTGCTCCTCGAGGAGCAGGCCGCCGGTGATGGGATCTCGATCCGCCGGTTCTACGCGCGACGCGCACGACGCCTTCTCCCCGCGCTCGGCGTCTTGCTGATCGTCCTCACACCTCTCCTGATCGTGCACGCGGGCCTCTGGCGGGGGCTGCTCTGGTCGGCGATCGGACTGGCGTTCTCGGCCAACATCGTGATGGCTCACGGAAGTGCGTTCACGCCGCCCCTGGGTCCGCTCTGGTCGCTGGCCCAGGAAGAGCAGTTCTACGTGCTCTGGCCCGTCGTGCTCGTGCTCGTCGCGTCCCGTCGGCGGATCCTGATGGTGGCACTCACCCTCGGGACTGCGGCGGCCGCGTGGCGCCAGGTCGACCTGATCTACACCGGAGCCGCAAGCGGTCGCATCTTGTACGCCCCGGACACGCGCGGCCTCGGGATCGTCGCCGGCTGCCTCGCCGCCCTGGCTCTTCGGTCACAGCTTGCGGAACCGATCTGCAGGTTGGCCGCGATCTTCGCCGTTCCCGCCGTCGCGCTCCTGGTCGGGGTGCCCGTCCTCGTCCAGGCCCGCCAGGTCTTTCTCGGCGGGATGCTCGTCTTCACCCTTGCGGCCTTGCTCGTGATCGTTCGATCGCTCGACGGGGGCTCCATGCTCGCGAAGGCGCTCGAGGTCTGGCCGCTGGTGTACCTCGGCCGGATCTCCTACTCGCTCTACCTCTGGAACCTGCCGATCCTCCTCATCGTCGGGCGCGGGCAGGGCGTTTCGGCCGAGCTCATCGGGCTCGGGACGGCGCTGATCGTCGCGTCGATCTCGTACCGCTACATCGAGCAGCCGTTCCTGCGGCGAGGCACGCAGGGCCGGGAGCGCTCGGCGAAGCTCACTCCGGTGCCGGCGCTCGGCGTCTCGTGAAAGCCGCCGCTCAGACGTCGCGGCGAACGAGGAGAGCCGCAGCGGCAGCGATGACGAGCGCCGTGTAGCCGACGAAGAGCGCGAATCCCGGCCACGGAGCCAGATCGTGCGGGCCGTGGAACAGCGCGAAGATATCCCGCCCGGCGCTGCTCGGGAGGTACTCGGAGATCGCGTCGTTCCAGCTGGTGGGAAGGATGTCGAGCAGGGGCGGGATGACGAAGAAGATCGCCACGAACGCACAGATCCCGCCTGCGGTGTTACGTGTGATCGCGCCGAGCCCGAGCGCGAAGACGCCGATCACGGTCAGGTAGAGCGCGCCCCCGAGGATCGTGCGCGAGACGCCCGGTGCAGTGAACGAGATCTTGAGGATCTGATGTGACCCGAGGATGGCCTGGGTTGCGAAGAAGTCGATGAGGACGCACGGGATCGTCACGGCGAAGGACACGGCCGCGAAGACGGCGACCTTGGCCCACAGGACGGGCAGCCGTCTCGGCACGGCACCCATCGTCGCGCGGATCATCCCGGTCGAGTACTCGCTGCTGATGAAGAGGACGCCGAGGACGCCGAGTGCAAGCTGTGAGAGGTTGACGCCGACGAGCGCGATCGTCACCGGGTTCCGGGCGAGCTGCTCCTCGACCGACATGTGGCTCCAGCGGACCACCGTGACCACGGCGGCGAGGCAGGAGAACCCGATCGCCAGGGCGACCGCGGTGAAGAGCGACCAGAGCGTCGAGCGAAGCGAGCGGAACTTCGTCCACTCGGAGTGGACGACGCCGAGCTGGCTGACACGGAGCTGCGCCGACCAGCCCGGGTCGACGGGCGCCGTCGTCAACGGAGGACCTCCGCCGCCTCGGTCACATCTGCCGACATCCCCGGCCCATCGTATTGACGGTCGGAGGGCTCTCGGCGGGACGACCACTCGTGGACGGGAAAGGGAAGGGTTGCAAGCGTTCAAGTTTTCCCGGCCGTTCGCCGATGCCAAAAGTCATGCGGGGGGTCGCTTGAGAATCGGCTTGCCCTGGACGTCGCTGCGGGGGCCACTGGTCGGTGTCGTTCGGGGGCGGTTCAGGGTTGCTGGGCTTGCACTGCTGTCGGCGCTCGCGGTGTACGGCCTCAGCTCAGCCCACCCGGGACTCGCCCAGGCTCCGGCGCCGCTCTTCCTGCTGATCGTCCCGCTGGCGTTCGTCTCGATCGCGTACGGATTGCGCGGCGGGGTCGGTTTCGGGCTCGTGATCGTCGCGCTCGGCGCTGCCTGGTCGTTGCAGCACGGCTTCCCCGGAGGGGCCGCTTCGCTTTCTTCGAGAGCGGCGACCGCCGTTCTCATCGGTGCGCTGCTCGGCTGGTTCTCGGACTCGAGGCAGGCCCTGACCCGGGAGCTCGCCCAGGAACGCGCCCTGTCGCTCGACCTGATCGCGACCGCGAGCTTCGACGGCTTCTTCACGCAGGTGAACCCCGCCTTCACCCGGGTTCTCGGCTATACGGCCGCGGAGCTTCTCAGCACCCCGATCCTGGAGTTCATCCACCCCGACGATCGCGACGCAACGACGGGAGCGATCACCGCACAGACGAACGAAGGGCGTGAGGTGATCGCATTCCAGAACCGATACCGCGCCAAGGACGGCACCTTCCGGTGGCTGGAATGGTCGTCGCGGCCCGACCCGAAGCGGCGCGCACTGATCGCGGTCGCCCGCGACATCACGGACCGCAAGGCGCTCGAGGACCACGAGCGGCGATACAAGAAGCACCTGGAGCGAATGGTGAGCGAGCGGACGGCCCAACTGGACGACGCCCGCCGGGAGACCGTCGCGCGGTTGGCACTCGCCGCCGAGTACCACGACGACGAGACCCAGCATCACACCGCCCGAGTCGGCAGGACCGCCGCGCTGATCGCGACCAGGCTCGGCCTCAACGAGCACGATGTGGGCGTGATCCGCGAAGCGGCGCTTCTCCACGACGTCGGCAAGGTCGGTGTGGTCGACGCCGTCCTGATGAAGCCGGGAAGGCTCAGCGCCGGGGAGTTCGAGCAGGTCAAGCAGCACGCCGAGATCGGCGCGCGCATCCTCTCGGGCAGCACCTCCGAGGTGCTCATCGCGGCCGAGGAGATCGCGCACTTCCATCACGAGCGCTGGGACGGCGAGGGCTATCCGTACGGCCTCAGCGGCGATGCGATCCCGCTCTTCGCCCGCATCGTCGCCGTCGCCGATGTGTTCGACGCGCTGACACACAGCCGCCACTACAAGAAGGCCCGCTCGGTCGCAGAAGCCGTGGACGAGATCGAGCGGCTCTCGGAGCGGCAGTTCGACCCGGCGATCGTCGACGCCTTCGTCGAGATCGTTTCGCGTCAGCTGATCGACATTCGGGACTCCCCCGCCGTGAGCCTCGCGCCTCCGATCGAGAACAAGCGCCGCGCGGTCCAGTAGCCGGAGCGGCGCACTCTGGAGCTTCTTATGCCCTTGTCGCCCATCACGCCCCCGTTTGTCCGAATCTCGACTCGGCCCTTGTCTTGGCGAAGGTGGCCGTGCTTGAACCGCATCCAGATCTTCTCGCTGAGCACTTCCTTGCTCCCGACGGCCTTGACCGTTCTCACGTTCGTGACCTGCACGTCCGCAGCCTTGTTGAGGGTCGGCAGCACCGGGCGGCTTTCGTTCCGGGAGGCCGACTTGCTCACCCGCGAGATCGTCCCGAGCAACGCGTCGCCGTCGAGGGGCTGCGGCGCCACGGCCGAAGCGAAGCACGTGTCTCTAAACCGACTCTAACTGCAGGATCTTGCGCGGGTCCAGCTGGCGGCGACTCTTGACGCGTCGCCGTGGAGGCCTGACGTCCTGTGTCGCGACACGATCGCCGCGCACGTCCCGACGCCCGTAGCGCCCGCCATGGCACCCCGGTGGCATCGACCTCTAGCTGCCGGCGGCGACGTCGGCGGCGGCTCCGGAGGCGGCCGTGGTGGATCCGCCGACGCCTCCCTTACCGTGGCTGAACGTCGTCCCCTGCGTGGTCGCGCCGGCCGTCAACCCGTAGATCGCGATGCTCGGCCCACCGGCACCGCCGCCGCCGTTGCCGCCCAGACCGCCGGGGCCTCCGAGGCCGCCCTTGCCGCCGGTCGCGCCCGTATCGACGAAGCACGCCCCCTTCGGACCGTTTCCGGCTGCTCCGAGCCCGCCGGCTCCCCCGGCTCCCGGGAAGCCGTGGGTCCCACCGGCAGCCCCCGCTCCGCCGTCGGAGGCGGTCACGTTCGAGTTGGTCACCATCGCTCCTGCGGAGCTAACGAGGAAGACCCCGAACGACCCTCCGCCGCCCTGCCCACCGCCGCCACCGCCGCCGCCGGCGCCACCACCCCCGCCCCCGCCGCCACCGCCCCCCTGCGGGCTGGTGGCAAAGAGGCAATTGTCGGCTCCACCGCCTCCGCCACCGCCGCCGCCGTGCCCGGGGCTGCCCGCTGTTCCGCCCTGCCCTGCAGCACTGAGCCAGGTTCCAGAACCAGGTTGGGCATTGCCCGCGGGCGCAGCCGCTCCGTCGGGGCCGACGTGTCCCGAGTCGCCCGCGTATCCGGGGCTGCCTGCCGTGTAACTGTTGCCGTTCTGGCCGCCCGCGCCACCGGGCCCCCCCTGGCCTCCCCATGCGTCGGGCTCGAGGGAGTGCCCGCCTGAGCCGGCACCACCGTCGGTTTCGTAGCCTCCGGTGCCCCCGGCGCCACCGGAGTGGCCGACGGCGCCCGCCCCGCCGGCTCCACCTGCGCCCGCACCGACCACGCCGTTCCCGCCGACGCCGCCGTTGCCGCCGGGGCCCCCGTTGGCGCCGCGCGCGCCGTCGGTTCCGCGGCCGCCGGGCATGCCAGCCGCCGCGATGACCCTCACATGGTCGAGCGCGAGCGCCGTGCTACCGGCGCCGCGAAGCCCGTAGGAGCTCTGGCCCGCCAGGGTCGGGGCGACCGGGGCGAGGGTGAGGAGCTGAAGCATCGTCGGCTTGGTGATCCCCGAGGCGATCGCCGCCACGGAGGCGGACCCGGTTCCCGTGATCTTCGTGACGTTGCCCGTCGCCCGCTGCCACGATCCGTCGTACCCACCGAACACGCTCACGCCGTTCGACACGGTGAGCACCTCGGCGTACAGGCCGGTCGAGACGTACACGTCGTATCCCTTGGCCGCAGCCGCGGCGACACCGGCCGCGAGCGTTCGCTTGGGTGCGGTCATCGTGCCGGGATTCGCATCGTCGCCGAGTAGCGAGACGAACACCCCATGCGCCGCGTCCCCGGAAAAGCAGCCGGCACTGGTGGATGTGACGGGCGGATGACGCGTCGGAACACATGCCGCGCTCGTGGTCGTGCCACTGGTCGTCGTCGTAGCGGTCGTGGTCGTCACCGTCTGAGTCGTCGAGACGTTCGCCACTGTCGTCTCTTGCTGGGCAACGCGGCAGTCGTTTCCGGCCTTGCTTTCCGCGACGCCGTGGGTGGAGTTCGCGCAGACGATCAGGGCGTACGATCGGGGTCGAATCGAGAGGGGCACCCTCAGCCGCACCGTCACATGCGTGGTCTCTTTCGGCTGTAGCGCCTTGATTCGCGCCACGCGGGCGAGAGGGATCGCGCGGATGCCAAGATGCCGAGACGGTGAGAGATAGAACGCCGTCGTCGAGCGTGGCGCGCGCGCGAAGCCGGCATTTCTCTCGACGAGACGCTCCGGGAAGGTCGATCCTCCCGGCAGCTTCGGCGGCGGACCGCTGACCGAGACCAGCACCAGGTCGGGCAAGCCCGTCGATGCGACACCAGGCTCGCCTGCCACGAACGACAGCCCGGCCACGACGACGATGAGCAACAGCATCCGCTTCGGCGCGCGTCCGAACGACTCTGACGACCTCACGGGCCCATCCAATCAGGATCTGCCTGCGGCGACAACTCACCGGCCCGCGCCGAGTGGCCGAAAGCACGGTGGACGCGAGAGAGGCCGGTACTCTGGGGTGACCGTGCGCGATTCGCTCCGATGCCGTCGATGGGCCCTTCGTTGATCGAGGTCGTCTGTGACGCCTGCGGCTGGATGGCCGTCACGAGCCAGGGGCCGAACCTTGTCTGGACCGAGCACGAGTCCGCCTGCCCGGCCGTCGGCGGCGCGGTGCGGCTCGTGCCCGAGCCGACACCGCTCCACAGGTTCCTCGGGCCCCTCACGTCCTGCACGCATCGGCTCGTCCGGCGCCAGACCGCGGTCACCGCAACGGGCGTCAAGCGCTATGGGGTCGTGTGCGAGCTCTGCGGCCGGCGGCCTCTTCCGACCGGGTAGTAGGAGGACGGAATGAGCACCGATCGCACGAACAACCGGGTCGCCGTCATCACCGGCGCTTCGTCTGGGATTGGCGAGGCGACCGCTCGTGCACTGGCCGGCAGCGGGCACCGTCTCGCGCTCCTGGCCCGCCGGGCGGATCGGATCGAGGCGCTCGCAGCCGAGATCGGTGACGCTGCAATCGCGATCGCGGCGGACGTCACAGACCACGAATCGATGGTCAACGCGGCCGAGCGGGTCGGCCGCGAGCTCGGCGGCGCGGACATCCTCGTCAACAACGCCGGCGTGATGCTCCTGGCGCCGTTCTCGGCCGAGCAACGGGCCGAGACCCGCCAGATGGTCGAGGTCAACCTGCTCGGCGCGATGACCGCGACGGAGGTGTTCCTCGACCAGCTCCGCGCCGGCGAAGGCGATCTCGTGAATGTCTCGTCGGTCGCCGGGCGCACCGCCCGCGCGGGTAACTCGGTCTACGCCGCCACCAAGTGGGGGATGAACGGCTGGTCGGAGGCGCTGCGCCAGGAGCTCCAACCCGATGTTCGCGTGACCGTCATCGAGCCGGGCGCTGTCGCGACGGAGCTCACCGACCACATCACCAACCCCGCCGCGAAGCAGGGAGCCGAGCAGTTCTACGCCCAGGTCGCGATCACGGCGGAGGACATCGCCGAGATCATCGCGTTCGCCGTCACGCGACCCCACCGGGTCGCGCTCAACGAGATCCTGATCCGCCCGACTGCGCAACTCTGACCCATCGGCTTGAGCGGCTTGGTCTGTGAGGATTCGTGACCGACGTCTGGAATCATGACAGCACCGCGTATTCTCCGTTGGCTACAAAACTCGGAAAGGAGTCGCTCGGATGCAGGGCGTGATCGTCGAGTTCCAGTTCGAGGACGATTTCGATGGGGCACGGGTAGAGGGGATCGCGCATGAGGCTCGCGGTCGCTTCGAGGGTTTGCCGGGGCTTCGGCAGAAGACCTTCACGGGTCGACGAGCAGAACCGCCGGGCGACGAACGTCTATCTCTGGGATTCCGAGGAGGCCGCCCGTGGGTTCTTCAGCGACGAGCTCCTCGAGCGGATCACCGGCCTCTACGGCGTTCGTCCGACGATCAGGTTCGTCGAGGTTGCCGAGCTGGTCGACAACCGGCAGTAGTCGCCTCGCTAGGGCTAGGGAGTCGATCGCCGAGCTCAGGAGTAGAGTGGAGATCGGCGCCACAAGAGTAGACGTGTTACGGAATGCACCCGAGAAGCAGTTCAGCCCCGTGACCCTGTTCAACCCCCGAGCGTCTTACGATTGGGTATAGGCGGCAAACGGCTATCGCTGCTGAGCGCGGCTTTCCTGATCGGGTTGGTTGTGATCACCAATGCGACTGGAGTCCCGCTCTCTGGCCCCCGGTTCGTTTCGCTCCGTCCGAACCACACGATCGGGTTGAGCGGTTTCGGGTATTCGGTCGCCCTATCGGCGGACGGTTCAGAGGCGCTTGTCAGCGGTGTCGCTGACAATCATCAGGCCGGAGCGGTCTGGGCGTACAAGCGAAATGGCAGGACGTGGAGCGAGACGGGGCAGAAGCTGACTGGTTGTGAAAGCACGAACCCGACCTCGGGTTTCGGGGTCAGTGTGGCGATTTCAGGCGCCGGCACCACCGCGATTGTTGGGTGCCCTGGTTTCGATCATCGCGACGGTGCGGCAGCTGTGTTCGCGCGTACAACGGGGCGGTGGCATCAAGTCGGGCTGCTTCTCCTCCCTTCGGGGGAGGTCTCGTCGGCGCGTCTCGGGCTTAGCGTTTCGCTGTCTTACAACGGACGTGTTGCGGTCGTTGGCGGACCGATCGATTCCGGTCCGAAAACCGCCAAGTTCGTCGATGGGCGCGGAGCTGTCTGGATCTACGTGCGGAAAAGTTCAGGCTGGGATCAGGACGGCCCGAAACTGACCGGTGCGGGAGAAAGCGCCATCGGCGACTTCGGAGGGTCGACGACCTCTCCGCCGAGCTAGACGCTGAACGTCAGACCAACGCGACAATGGGCGCGGAGGAGTCTGGTTCTTCACACGGAGACCCACGGGCTGGGTACCGGTGGGCGGGAAACACGCCGGGCCTGCTCCTCGTTCACTTTTCGGTTACGCGGTCGCCCTTGCCGGTGACGGTCAAGTCGCCCTCGTCGGAGTTCCCGGCTTTCACAACGCCCAGGGCGAAGTGAGAATCTTCGTCCACACTCAGCACGCCCGATCAGGATCTGACAATCCCTCCGGCTTCCCCACGTACCCGGACAACCACGATTCGGCCTCAGCCTCGGAGTCACATACAGAGGGAGCCGGGCATTTGTAGGCGCCCCCACAGCCGAACACCTGATGGGCACTGTCTCAACCTACGACCGCGACGCGACCGGCTGGAACCTCGAAGCAACGGTTGACAGCCCAAACGTTGGTTCTCGCGTCGGGTTTGGTGGAGCGATTGCTGTATCGCGTGAGGGCGGCATCGCACTGGTCGGAGCCGTGGGTGGAAGCGGACACGTGGCACCGGCCGGTAGAGCCTGGATCATCTCGAACCTATAGACCGACCGTAAGCGCGGTCGGCTGCGCCAGAGCGTTGCGCACTGACGCCTGAGCGCTTTGAGCAGCGTTGGTGGTTCTCTTGACTTATTTCTCGACATAGGTAGAGTTATTGCATGTTGAGTCGCTCTCGCCGTCCCTCTCCTCAGACCATGAAACTGCTTGAGGCTTTGGGCGCCGATCCGTCGGCGTGGCGGTACGGCTATGAGCTGGGGTTGGAGGTCGGGCTGCGGTCGGGTTCGCTCTATCCGATCTTGGTACGGCTTTGCGACCGTGACCTCCTGGAGGCGAAGTGGGAGGATGGATCGTCGCCTGGTCGGCCGCCTCGACATCTGTATCGCCTGACACCGAATGGTCGCGAGTACGCGGCAACGTACGTCACCCGTTCGGTCGCGCAGAGGGAAACACCGCGTCGGCCCGAGCTGCGGGGTGCGTCATAGCCGCGCTGGCCGTCATTGCGCTTGCGGTTATCGTCGCGACACTTGCGGTTCCCACGTTCCTACGCGTCTTGCGCGTCCGAGGCTCGATGGATGGAGATCACGCACGGTTGGTGATCGTCTTCGCTGTGCAGGGGCTCCCGCCTGATCGGGCGGACTGGGCACAAGCGATGCTTGTCGAGTTCGACCGAGTTGAAGGACGGCGAGAGCGCTGGCTGTTCAGTCTCGGTTGCGCGTGGGCTTCAGCCCGCATCCGCATCGGGTCACAAGAACCCGGCGGCGCGCTGTTGCGGGCTGTCGTTCTCGCCAGCGCTGCGATTGCGCTCGCACTTGTTGGCTACGGCCTCGTCGAGTACCCCGGACTCCGGTCTGAGCCGAACGTCTGGGGAGCCACAGTCGTCTTCATCGCAACTCTGCTCGCCTACACCGCGCTCACGGTCTTGCTCTCCCGAGGTGAGGCCCAACCTTTGCTACAGCGCGTCCTACGGCATAGCGGGAGGACTCGCCGTTGGCTTCGGGTGGTTCCTCGTTACGCGCCGCCATCAGCCCTCAAGGGCTGGTGTTCCTTCCACTCCTCATCGCGCTCCTTGGCCCGGCGATCGTTGCCGCCCTCGCGGGACATCGCGCCAACGATTCACGGGCGGGCATGCTCGCGGCGCTTTGGAGTGGACTTGTCGGCGGCTTGAGCGTGTTCATCGTCTGGGTGACCCTGACCTACACGAACGCGGGCGGCCCGTACGACTCCGGCCTGATCAGGGACTTCCAAAGGAGCGGCGCACCCGACCTCGCCACGTACGCGGTCAACGACAACCTGGGGAGCGGCTTGGTGCTGCTGCTGATGATTCCGACGGTCGCGCTTGCCCTTGGTTTGCTGACCGCTCGCCTCAGCGCAGCGACGCCGCGTACGAACCTGCCGAGCATCCGGTGAGCGAAGCTCAGCACTGGGAGCGTAGTTCGCGACGCTAGGGGTGGCGAATCTCGCCTGGCCGACGGTCATCACGCCCGGAACCGTCAGCTCCGACCCGGCGGCGGGCGCTCCATGAGCCGCTCGCCGGGAGTGCCGAAGCCGAACTTCTCGTAGAGGCCGTGGGCGTCGCCCGTGTGCAGGAGCCAGGCGCGGTCGGCGTACGGGCCGCGCTCGACCATCTCGCCGACGAGCTCGACGCCCAGGCCGCGGCCGCGATGGGTCGGGAGCACGTAGACGTCGGCGAGATACACCGCCGGCAGCCCGACTGCGGTCACCGCCCGGCAGAAGCCGACCGGCTCGCCGTCGCGGTAGAGACCGACCACTCTGGTCGCCTCGCGGATGAGCTCCTCCTGCACCTCGTAGGGGCGGCCGGGAGCCCAGTAGGACTCCTCGGAGATGAACTTGTGCACGGCGGCGATGTCGACGCGAGCCGGGTCGTCGTCGAGCTCGTAGCCGTCGCCGAGCTCGCGCCTCATGCCGTCAGGGTTCGCAGCTGGAAGCCGCCATGCTCCTCGTAGGAAGCGATGACGACCGCGAGCGCGTCGCGGCGGGCTCGCTCGCCCAGCTCGGAGACCGCGGCATCGGCGAGCGGGATCGAGAGCAGCTCCTCGATCCCTGCGAGCCCCTCCGGTGAGAGCGTGAACGCGCCCCGCGAGTGCTCCCTGCAGACGGCGCCGCCCGCGCGGGCGGAAAAACCCGCGAGCTCGTCGGTCGCACCGCACTCGACGCACGTGGTCACGTGCGGCAGGTAGCCCGAGAGCCACAGCAGCTTGAGCTGAAACGAGAGCGCCAGCGGGTCGAGCTCCGGCCGGCAGCCCGCGACCGGCTCGAGGCCGTCGAGCACGTCCAGGAACCGCGAGAGGGCCTCGAACGCCCGCTCGTTCTGCTCCGGCTCGCCGTAGAGCCTGAGCATCGCCTCCGACCCGATCAGGCCGATCCCGAGGCGGTAGCGATCCTCGCGGACCACTCGGTGCGACGAGAGCAGCTCCACTCCTGTGACCGTGTGCAGCTCACCCGAGCCCTCGTGGAGCATCAGCTCTGCCCGCGAGAGAGGCTCGAGCCGTGCGCCGAAGCGGGACTTCGTCTTCCTGACCCCTTTCGCGATCGCTCCCACCCGGCCCCGCTCGCGCGTGTACAGGTGAAGGATCCTGTCGGCCTCGGAGAAGCGCATCGACCGCAAGACGATCGCCTCGGTCTTGTAGGTCTTCCCGGGCATGTCGGGCCACTCTAGAGATCGGCGCGGCGCGCGAGCTCGACCGGCGAGAGCTGGCACGACGGGCAGTACCACGTCCCGCGGCCGCCGACCCGGATGCGCTCGATCGGCGTCCCGCAGCGCTCGCACGGCTCCCCTTCGCGGCCGTAGACCTTGAACTCGGCCTGCATCCGGCCCGGCTCCCCGTCGGGAAGCGAGTAGTCGCGCAGCGTCGAGCCCTGCCGCGCGATCCCGAGCTCGAGGACCTGCCGGATCCGCCGGCGAAGCTCCTTGAGCTCAAAGCCCTCGAGGCTTCGCGCCTCCCGCAACGGATGGATGCGCGCACGCCAGAGCGCCTCGTCGGCGTAGATGTTCCCCACGCCCGCCACCGTTCGCTGGTCGAGGATCGCCGCCTTGATCGGGGCACGGCGCCCTGCCAGGCGCTCGCCGAGCACCCGCGTCCGGAAGCCGTCGGAGAGCGGCTCGGGCCCGATTCGGGCATCGAGGTAGCCGTCGAGCTCGCCAGGCTCGAGGACGAGCCACGTGCCGAACCGGCGGACATCCCGATAGGCGACGTCCGACTTGTCGTCTAGATTGACAACGGCACGACGGTAGGGATCGTCCGGCAGCGCTCCCGTGGCCGCGTGACGCAATGACCCCGTCATCCGGAGGTGAATCAGGAGCGACCGACCCGACTCGAACCGAACAATCAGATACTTGCCGCGACGCTCGAGGCTTGCGACGCGCTCGCCCTCGAGCTCCCGGGCGACGAGCTCCGGGTCGTAGGGCCGCGTGAGGCGGGCATCGACGATCTCGACCTGGTCGAACCGGCGTCCCTCGAGGTGCGGGGCAAGCCGCCGCCTGACCGTCTCGACCTCGGGCAGCTCGGGCATCGAGACACGCTAGCCCGGCCGGAGCCGGTGGTGACGTGGGCTGTTCCGGGCACGGCAGCGAGGAGAGGCGGAGAAGAACCTCAGCAGGCAGACCAGCAGACGCTACCGGGCGGCAACGGGTCTAGTCGATGACCTCGAGCAAGACGTCGTGTGCGCGCGGCGGGTGGTCGCCGATCGCGTAGGCGCCGGCCACCTCCGGGACTCCGGTGTCCGCGCGAGCCTCGTCCCGGGCGTGGACCTCTGCCAGGACATCTCCCGCCTCGACGGCGTCGCCGCGCTTGCGGCGGCAGACGATGCCGACGGCATGGTCGATCGTGTCCGTCTTCACGCGCCGGCCGGCGCCAAGGTGCAGCGCCGCCATGCCGACGCGGATCGCGTCGAGGCTCTCGACCGATCCGGCTCGCTCCGCCTTCACCTCGCGGACGATCGGTGCGCGCTCGATCGCCGCCTCGTCGGTCGCACCGCCCTGCGCCTCGAGCCAGCGCCACCACATCGCCTCCGCCGAGCCGTCGGCGACCGCCGCCTCGGCCCGCGACCGGCCCTCGTCGAGATCGATGCCCAGGTCGGAGAGTGCGAGCAGGCGCGCACAGGCATCGAGAACGAGCTCCGTGAAGTCGGGAGGCCCCTGGCCGCGGACGGTGTCGAGAGCCTCGAGCACCTCGAGCCCGTTCCCCACGGCTGCGCCGAGCGGCTGGTCCATGTCGGTCAGCAGGCACACGACCTCCCTCCCTGCTTCCTTACCCAGGGCGAGCATCGACTCCGCGAGCTCCCGCGCCGCCTCGATCGTCTTCATGAACGCCCCGGCGCCCACCTTCACGTCGAGGACGATCGCCTGGGCGCCCGCGGCGATCTTCTTGGACATGATCGAGGCTGAGATCAGCGACATCTGGTCGACCGTGGCCGTCACGTCACGCAGCCCGTAGAGGAGCAGATCGGCCGGGACGAGCGTCGCGGTCTGGCCCACGATCGCGAGGCCGATCTCGCGCACCTGGCTCACGAGCTCCTCGGTCGTCAGGCTCACCCGGAAGCCGGGGATCGACTCGAGCTTGTCGAGCGTGCCGCCCGTGTGGCCGAGGCCGCGCCCGCTCATCTTCCCGAACGGCACCCCGCAGGCCGCCACGATCGGGCCGACCGCAAGCGTCGTCTTGTCCCCCACCCCGCCCGTCGAATGCTTGTCGACCACCTTTCGCCCGAGCGCCGCGCCCAGATCGAGGGTCTCGCCGCTCCGGACCATCGCGTCGGTCAGCGCAAACGTCTCCCGGCTCGAGAGCCCGCGGAAGTACACGGCCATGCAGAACGCGGCCATCTGATAGTCGGGGATCTCCCCGCGCGCGTACCCGAGGACGAGCTCCGAGATCTCCTCGTCGGCGAGGGTCTCGCCGTCGCGCTTGCGCTGGATCAGCTCCGCCGCCGAGATCACGGCCTCACCGGCCTCATGGCTCGATGATCGGCGTGCCCGGCACCCCGCGGCGGCTCTTGCCGCCGAGCCAGGCGTTCACCGTCGCACCGACGTCGGCGAACTCGCCGTCCTCGTGGATCTTCCCGGCGGCATTGCGCCCGGGCGCGTAGACGAGGAGGAGCGCATGCTCGCGGGAGTGATCCGTCGACGGCGTCGTCGGGTCGCAGCCGTGATCGGACGTGATGATCAGCAGATCCCCCTCGCGAAGCGCATCGAGCAGATCCGGCAGGCGCCGGTCGAAGTCCTGCAGGCAGCGATGGAAGTTCTCCGGATCGTTGCGATGGCCCCACAGCATGTCGGTCTCGACGAGGTTCGTGAACACGAGCCCGCCGTCGATCCCGCGGAGCAGCTCCTCGGTCCGCTGGATGCCCTCGACGTTCGACTTGGTCGGAAAGGACTCGTCGATATCCGAGCCCGCGAAGATGTCGCCGATCTTCCCCACCCCGTACACCTTCGCGCCGGCCTCGCGCAACAGCGAGAGGTAGTTCGGGCGCGGCGGCTCGAGCGAGAAGTCGTGCCGGTTGGCCGTGCGCTGGTAGTTGCCCGGCTCTCCCGAGAAGGGACGGGCGATCACCCGCCCCACCGCGTGCTTCCCGGTCAGGATGCCCCGCGCGACCCGGCAGGCCTCGTAGAGCTCCTCGAGCGGGATCGTCTCCTCGTGCGCGGCGATCTGGAAGACCGAGTCGGCGCTCGTATAGACGATCCACTTGCCGGTGCGCTGGTGCTCCTCGCCGAGCTCCTGGATGATCTCCGTGCCGCTCGCAGGAACGTTGCCGATCACTCCCCGGCCGGTCTGGTTCATGAACGGGTCGATCACCTCGTCGGGGAAGCCGTGCGGGTAGGTCGGCATCGCGAGAGGCGTGAGGATGCCCATCAGCTCCCAGTGCCCCGTCGTCGTGTCCTTGCCGCGGGAGCGCTCGACGAGCCGGCCCGCGACCGCGGGCGCTCCGGGCTGTGGCGGGCAACCGAGCAGCGGCTCCACGTTCCCGAGGCCGAGCGCCTCGAGCGTCGGCAGGTCGAGCCCGCCGACCGCCCGCGCGACGTTTCCGAGCGTGTCCGACCCTTGATCGCCGAAATCGCCGGCGTCGGCCAGCTCCCCGGCGCCGACGGCGTCGAGCACGATCACACACGCCCGTCTCCCAGTTGGCCCGGCCACGCGGCTATCCTAGTCCCGTGTCGACGGTTCTCGGACTCGCTGGCTTCGTGCTCTTCATCGCCGCAGTGGTGGCACTCGCCGCCGGAGCCACCTGGCTCGTCGTGCGGCTGAGCCCAACGCCGCGTTCGGGCGACAAGACGCCCTCCGGCTCCTAGCGGCTACCCGGCCAGAGCGAGCGCGTCCTCGAGCGGCGTATGCGCGAGCCCGTGGGCCTCGGCGACCGCCTCGTAGGTGATCTTCCCGGCCAGCACGTTCACGCCCTTCGCAAGCGCCGGGTCGGCGGCGACAGCGTCGCGAAGCCCGCGATCGGCGATCGCCTCGACGTACGGCAACGTTGCGTTCGTGAGCGCCTGGGTCGAGGTGACCGGGACGCCGCCCGGCATGTTCGCGACGCAGTAGTGCACGACCCCGTCGACGACGAACACGGGATCGGAGTGCGTCGTCGGGTGCGAGGTCTCGAAGCACCCGCCCTGGTCGATCGCGACGTCGACGACCACGGCACCGTCGTTCATGCTCGCGATCATCTCCCGCGTCACGAGCTTCGGCGCGAGCGCACCGGGAATCAGCACAGCGCCGATCACGAGGTCGGCGCCCTCGACGGATGACGCGATCTGGAGGCTCGAGGACATCAGGAGCGTGACCCGGCCCGAGAGGATCTCCTCGAGATGGCGCATCCGGTCGATCGAGCGCTCCAGGATCGTCACCTGCGCGCCCAGGCCGAGCGCCATCATCGCCGCGTTGTACCCCACGATGCCGCCGCCGATGATCACCACCCGGCCCGGCGCCACTCCCGGCACCCCGCCGAGCAGCAGCCCACGACCGCCGGACGGCTTCTCGAGGAAGTACGCCCCGGCCTGAGCCGAGAGCCGCCCTGCGACCTCGGACATCGGCGCCAGCAGCGGGAGCGCCCCACGGCTCGTCTCGACTGTCTCGTAGGCAACCGCCGCCACACCCGAGTCGACGAGCGCCTGCGTCAACGGCTCGTCGGCCGCGATGTGCAGGTACGTGAAGAGCGTCAGGCCCTCACGGAGGCGGCCGTACTCGGCCTCGATCGGCTCCTTCACTTTGAGGAGGAGCTCGCTCGAAGCCCAGACCCCCTCGACCTCGGCGATCCGCGCGCCCACGCGCTCGTAGGCGCCGTCGGCGAACGCGCTGCCGGTGCCGGCGCCCGTCTCGACGGTCACCTCGTGGCCCCGGTTGATCAGCTCGAGCGCACCGGCGGGCGTGAGCGCCACGCGGTACTCGTCGGACTTGATCTCCTTCGCGACACCGATCCTCACGGCGCAGGACGATACCCCCGCGACCGCGTGCGCGCCGGAAGGGCGCTCAGCGATCGGGCACGAAACGGAACGAGGGCTGCGCCGCGAGGTCGCGCGGGTCGACCGAAAGGGGCACAGCCGTCGCGGCGGCGACCGCGATCGAGACCGTCACGGGCGTCGCCTCGACGTGGACGCGCACGATGACACGCCCCCCGTTGGGGACGACGGCCTGTCTGACGGCAAGGAGCTTGGCGATCACCGGCACGCCGCTCTCGTCGAGCCGCACGGTTCCGAGCCTGATCGTCGCCCTGCCGGGTGCGGTGTTGCCGCGGTACGCCGTGCGGGCGAGGTCGATCACGAGCGTGCCGGGCCCCCCGCGGCGGAAGTACGTGTAGCCGATCGGGCTCGTCCCCCAGCCGTCGGTGAACACGTTCTGCTCCTCGGTCAGGAGGTGCCACTGCGTCGTGGTGCGGTAGAGCGTGAACCCGTCCCGCGCGGCGACGACCGGCGCATCGAGCACCACACCCTGGCCGGCAAGCGTGTACGGATCGCGGGTATAGAGCGACAGCGCGCCGTCGATCCTCTCGAGGCCCGCCTCGGGTGCAGGCCCCGGCCCCGGAGCGCTCCCGTCGAGGCTCTCGACCCGGTCGAGCTTCGGGTTCCAGAACTCCGTCAGCCACATCAGATCGGGATCGGCGATCGCCTGGCCGATGAAGGTCGTGTGGCCGCCGTGCGTGGCGTCGTCGACCCAGCTACGCGGCGCCGGCAGGACCTTGGCGAACTTGTCGGCGTAGTGGTCGTTCGACACGGTCGCGTAGATCTCTCCCGTGAGGAGCCAGGCGGCCGTGAGGGCGGCCGCTAGCGGCACGATCGAGCGCCGGCCGCGCAGAGCGAGCAAGGCGAGCGAGACGGCTGCGGCCACGATCAGGAGCCGGTGGAAGTCGTTGACGTCCCAGCGGTAGTCGCGGTTGACGAGCGTGAGCACCGACAGGCCCGGAGCCTCGAAATAGGGCTGGCCCACCTCGAACTGCCCCGACCAGACACAAGCCAGGACGAGCGCCGTCGCCGCCGCGACCGCGCGCCAGTCGACCCGGCGTGCCTGCAGCACGAGAGCGCTCCCGAGCAGGAGGAGCGGCGAGAGGAAGAAGAGGTTCCGTTCCTCGATCAGCGGGTGGAGCGCGCCGAGCAGGAACGTCTGCTTGCCTGCCGTGTACACCACGAAGACGACCGTCGCCGCGGCGAGATAGGCGGCGAACGCGCGGTAGACCGGGTCGCCGGCGCGCTCGGGCAGCCGTAGCGACACGATCCCGGCGATCGCCGGGCCGACGCCGATCCCGATCGCCAGCGCTCCGGCGGCAAGCCCGGCCTGCGTGAGCGTGTCGCTGTTGATGTACTCGTGGAACGTCCAGGAGTGGACGTGCTCGACGACGAGGTCGTTGAAGGCGAATCCGAACACGGCGAGGCCCGCGGCCGAGAGGACGACGCGCCGCCACTGCGCGACAAGGGCGCCACGGTGCGCCTGCCACGCCATCCAGGCAAAGGCGGCGGCCAGGGCGAGCACTGCCGGTAGCGCGACGAACTGCGTGCGGATCCACGGGCCGAGAGCGGCCACCACGATCGCCGGCACCGCTGTTCGCACCACCGGCCGCGCGAGCATGCGGATCGCGAGCAGCGCCCCGACCGTGAACCAGAGATAGGCGAGCGCCTCCGGGACGACGAAGGTCGCGTACGACATCGCCGGGATCGAGATCGAGAGCAGGGCCACGACCATCGCTGCGCGCCGGGACACGAGCATGCGGGCGAGCAGGAACGTCGGTATCGCGGCGCCGCACATGACGACGGCGTTCAGGTACTTGACCGCGTCGTACGCGGACGCGGTCGACGGGAGCCACCATGCCGGCGCGATCAGGTACGCATAGAGCGATTCGAACGAGTGCGCCTGCCCGCGCCGGGCCGCATGGCCCGTGCTCGCGATCGCACGCGAGAGCTGCGTCCACTCGAGCTCGTCGGTGAAGAGCCACGGCATCTTCCGCGACGCCGCCTCGATCCAGTAGAAGGCGAGGGTCCCCATGACCATCCCCGCCCACGGCAGGAGGCGATAGGCGGGCGGCCGGGCTCGACGCTCGGCCCGCACCGCCGGCTGTGAGCCCTCAGCGCCGTCTGGCATAGATCGAGACACTGCCGTACGGCGCCGCCGACAGATGGACGAACGTGCCGAGCGTCATCCCGACCTTCGGGATCTTCGAGAGGAGGCCGCCCCAGGGAACGGGTGGCCAGCCTTCGGAGCGCTCGATCCGCCGCACCTGCAGGCCCGCCCGGCGGAACGCGGCCAGATACGTCCAGACGGTATGGACGTGCTCGTTGATCCCGAGCGCCTTCTCGCCCTCCTGCGCCGGGTTGTCGCTGCTGCGGAAGAAGCCGCGCGTGCCCTCGTTGAGCCCGGCGACCACTCCGCCCGCGGCGGTCACGCGGGCCATCTCCGCGAGCATCTTCGGCAGGTCGAGCGCGTGGTGGAGCGTCGCCACACAGTACGTCACGTCGAAGAGCCCGTCAGGGAATGGAAGATGCTCGCCGTCTGCCTGCACGCGGGCGAAGTCGCCGTAGAAGGCGCCGCGGCCGAGGCCGATCTTCGCGTCGACGAGGATGTCGGTGGCAACGTACTCGCAGCCGCGCTCACGCCAGTACGGCGCGGCCCACGCCTTGGCCGCGCCGAGCTCGAGCACGCGGAGGCCCCGCCGCCCCTCGACGTAGCGATCGAGGAGGACCTGGAAGGAGTGCCCGTTCGCGAGCCAGTTGAGGTCGGTCCAGCCCGGGATCTCCCTCGCCGGGAACGGCAGGACACGGTCGATCGAGTCGTCGGGCTCGTACCAGCCCTCCGTCTTCGCCTTCTCGAGCCAGCCGGCCGCCTCGGCGAGCTTGACGCGCCCTCCCGGCAGGTCGGGGTGCAGCATCAGCGGGATCGGCCCCTCGGCCTCGAAGGTGCGACCACAGCCCGGGCAGGCCAGCGGGACCTCGGGGCTCGCGAAGCTCGAGCCGCAGAACGGGCAGCGGAGGATCTCGAGCAGGGCCGGAAGGAGCTCGGGACGAGCCGCCATGCTCAGGACCGGGCGGCATCGACGAGCGCCAGGGTGACCTCGACCATCGCGTCGAGGTCGGCGACCGCGATGTGCTCGTCCGGGGTGTGAATCTCGGCCATCCCGTTGGCCAGGTTCACGCACTGGAGGCCCCGCTCGTTGAACACGTTCGCGTCCGCCGCTCCGCCGGACAGGCCGTAGCGCGGCTCGAACCCGCACCGGCCGAGCGCCTCGGCCGCGAGCTTCACCGCCATATCGTCCTTGCCGAAGCGGTACCCGGCGTACGTCTTCCTGAAGGTGGTGTCGACCTCGCACTCTGCCACGCCCGCGGCGAACGTCAGAGCGTCCTGCATCGCCTGCACCTGGCGGGCGAGCGCGCGCTGGTCGTGCGAGCGGGCCTCCCCGACGAGCGTGCAACGGCCCGGGACGATGTTGGGGGCGGTGCCGCCCTCGATCAGCCCGATGTTCGCGGTCGTGTCCTCGTCGACGCGCCCGAGGCGCATCTCCGAGATCGCCCGTGCCGCAGCCGCGATCGCCGAACGCCCTTCCTCGGGGAACATCCCCGAGTGCGAAGCGCGGCCGTGGAAGGTCACCTCGAGATGCTCTCCCCAGGGCGCGCCGAGGATGATCCCGCCGATCGGCTCTGCCTGGTCGAAGACGTAGCCGACCCTCGCCCGCAGCCGCGCGTGGTCGAAGGCGGCGGCGCCGACGAGCCCGACCTCCTCCTTCGAGGTGAAGAGGAGCTCGATCCCGGCGTGCGGCCGGCCTTCGGCGAGGACGCGGCGCGCCGCCTCGAGCATCGCGACGACGGCGGCCTTGTTGTCGGCCCCGAGGATCGCTGCCCGGCTGTTTCGAACGATCCCGTCCTCGACGACCGGCTCGATCTCGTCGACCGGCGGGACGGTGTCGAGATGGGCGCAGAAGAAGAGCGGCTCGCCCCGTGCGGTCGGGTCGAGCGAGGCGTAGATGTTGCCGATCGCCGAGCCGACCTTCGGGCCGGTGTCGTCCTCGTCGGCCCGGAGGCCGAGATCGGCCAGATAGCCGAGCACCCGGTCGGCGACAGCGCGCTCCTCACCCGACGGGCTCGGAACGGCTGCGAGCTCGAGGAAGAGGTCGAGCGCGTCAGAGCCCACGGACGCCCATGTTAGTGCCCGGCCAGGCCGACTTTCTCAGGTGGCGAGCTCGGCCAACGAACCGCGCCGGTCGCGCGAGCGCTCCAATGCTGCGCGGACGAACTCACGGAAGAGCGGCGCAGGCCTAGTCGGCCGCGACTTGAACTCGGGGTGGAACTGCGAGGCGACGAACCACGGGTGCCCCGGAAGCTCGATCACCTCGACGAGCCGGCCCTCCTCGAAGGTGCCGGAGATCACGAGGCCGGCCGCGACGAGCTGCTGGCGGTAGGCGTTGTTGACCTCGTAGCGGTGGCGGTGGCGCTCGGAGACGACGGGCTTGCCGGCGTACACGTCGCGCGTCCTCGTGCCTTCGTGGAGCTCGACTGCCTGGGCGCCGAGTCGCATCGAGCCGCCGAGATCCTCGATGTCTTTCTGGTCGGGAAGGAGGTCGATCACGGGATAGGGCGTCTCGGGGTCCATCTCGGTCGAGTTGGCTCCTTCGAGCCCGCAGACGTGCCGTGCGAACTCGGAGACCGCAACGTGCATCCCCAGGCAGATCCCGAGGTACGGGATCCCGTCCTCGCGCGCGACGCGGCAGGCGAGGATCTTCCCCTCCCAGCCCCGCGAGCCGAACCCGCCGGGGACGAGCACGCCGTCGACACCCGCAATCTCCGCACGGGCCTCGTCGAGCGTCATCTGCTCGGCGTCGACCCAGCTCACGTGGACGTTGCAGCCGTTGGCGATCCCGGCGTGCTTGAGCGCCTCGTGGACGGAGAGGTAGGCGTCGTGGAGCTTCACGTACTTGCCGACGAGCGCGATCCCGACCGTCTCGCGGCGCTCGCCGAGACGGCTGACGAGCTCATCCCAGTCGCCGAGGGTCGCGTCGGGCGTGTCGAGGCCGAGCTTCTCGCAGACGAGGCGGTCGAGCCCCTGCTCCTGCAGAGCCTTCGGGACGAGGTAGACGTCGGGGACGTCGATCGCGGAGATGACCGCGCCGGGATCGACGTCGGCAAACAGGGCGATCTTGTCGCGGATCTCGGTTCCGAGCGGCTCGGTCGAGCGGCAGACGACGACGTCGGGGTGGATACCGATGCGGCGGAGCTCGTTGACGGAGTGCTGCGTGGGCTTCGTCTTGAGCTCGCCGGCGTTCGGGATGAAGGGGACGAGCGTCACGTGGATGTAGAGCACGTTCTCGCTTCCGACCTCGCGCCGGAACTGGCGGATCGCCTCGAGGAACGGCTGGGACTCGATGTCGCCGACGGTGCCGCCGATCTCGGAGATGACGACGTCGGTGTCGGTTGCCTCGGCCACGGACCGGATCCGGGCCTTGATCTCGTTCGTGATGTGCGGGATCACCTGGACGGTCGAGCCGAGGTACTCGCCCTTGCGCTCCTTGCGCAGGACGCGATCCCAGATCGCACCTGCCGTGTGGTTGGACGCCCGTGAGAGGTTCTCGTCGATGAAGCGCTCGTAGTGGCCGATGTCGAGGTCGGTCTCGGCGCCGTCCTCGGTGACGAACACCTCGCCGTGCTGGAACGGGCTCATCGTCCCCGGGTCGACGTTGAGGTACGGGTCGAACTTCTGCACCTGCACCTTGAGCCCGCGCTCCTTGAGGAGGCGGCCGAGCGACGCGGCCGTGATGCCCTTGCCGAGCGACGAGACGACGCCGCCGGTCACGAACACGTACTTGGTCGTGCTCACCGGCGCCCCAGGCTGCGAACCATCGCCATGAGCTCTCCGGACGAGAGCCTCGGCATCGAGAGCGTCGGGCGCGGCGTTCTCCACCTACGAATCCAACGCCATCCCGTGTGTTGACCCACGGGACCCCACCCTAGCAGGCCGCCTTTCCGCCACGACCCGGGGCGCCTCGACGATCTGCGTCTCCCCAGCACCGAGACGATGGTAGGGCGAGGGCATGACGGCGCCCGATTTCGCCGGTGGCGCGAGCCTCCGGGGGTGCTGAGGTTAGGCTCCCTTACGTGGGCAGCCGGGAACGACTTCGCGAGCGCTACGAGGAGCATCACCAGAGCAGGACGACGGGCTTCGTCTTCGGCGGCGACGAGCGCGCCGCAGTCTTCGCCAGGTTCGTCGGCGGGCCCGACCGGCGGGTGCTCGACCTCGGCTGCCGCTACGGCGCGTTGACCCGCGCCTACCTCGACGGAAACTCGGTGGTCGGCGTGGACGTCGACGCGAACGCCCTCGAGACGGCGGCGAGCCTCGGTATCGAGACCCGGTTCGCCGACGTCGAGGAGCCGTTGCCGTTCGAGGACGCGAGCTTCGACGTCGTCGTGGCCGGCGAGCTGCTCGAGCATCTTCGCGACCCCGACGGCGTCGTCGCGGAGGCACGCCGGCTGCTCAAGCCCGGCGGGATGTTCGTCGGCTCCGTGCCGAACTTCTTCCGGCTGCGAAACCGCCTGGCGATGCTCGTGGGCCGGCCGCTCGATCACGACCCGACGCATCTCCACATCTTCGACGAGGCGGCGATCCGCCGGCTGATGTCCGGCTGGGACGACCTCGAGCTCGTCTACCTGGCGAGCCGGTTCCTCCGGCTCTCGCCGCCTCTCTTCGCGAACATCGTCGCGTTCTCGGCCACGAAGCCGGCGTAGGCCGGCTACTCGCGGAGGGCGGCGAGGAACTCCGCGCCGCCGAGCATCCGCTCGAGCTCCTCGCGGCGCGCGTCGGGATCGAGCGCCTCGATCCGCGTGTGGGTCGGATCGCCCGGCACCTTCTCGACTCTGAAGTGACGGTCGGCAAGCGTGGCGATCTGCGGGAGATGCGTGATCGTCAGCACCTGGGCGCGCTCGGCGAGGCGGCGAAGCGTCTCCCCCACTGCATGCGCCGTCGTGCCGCCGATCCCGGCGTCGATCTCGTCGAACACGAGCGTCTCGCCACCTCCGACGACAGCGATCGCAAGCGCGACGCGCGAGAGCTCTCCGCCGGAGGCCGTCTCCGCGACGGGGCCGTAGCGAAGCCCGGCATTGGGGCGGATCGCGAAGGCGACCTCGTCGGCCCCCGATGGGCCGGGCTCGCTCTCCCGGAGCTCCGCTCGAAACTCACCCTCGCCCATGCCGACACCGACGAGCTCGGCGCCGACCGCCTCGGCGAACTTCGGCGCTGCGGCGACCCGGATGGCTCGAAGCTCTGCATGGAGCCGGCCAACCTCGCCTTCGGCGGCGGCAACGGCCTCCGTCGCCGCCGCGACCGGGTCGTGCCCCTCGTCGAGCGCGAGAAGCTCGCGGCCTGCCTCCTCGGCGCGCTCGAGCAGCTCGGGGTAGCTCTGCGTCCGGAAGCGCCGCTTCAGATCGGCGAGCCGCTCGAGCTCCGCCTCGACCTCTTCTACTCTCCCGGGCTGCGCTTCCAGCGAGTCGAGGAACCGCCGCAGGTCGGTTCCCACCTCGCGCAGCGAGAGCTCGGCGGCGCGGAGTGTCTCGCCTGCCGCGGCGAGCTCGGGCGCAAGGTGCTCGATGGGAGCGACGGCGCGTTCGGCCGCAGCAACGAGGTCGGCACCGCCCTCGCGGTCGTCCGAGGCGATCGCGGCAAGCGCGGCGGCGGCCCCCTCGGCGAGCTCGGTCACATGGCGCAGCCGGTCGCGCTCTGCTCGCAGGTCGTCCTCGAGACGACGGCTGCAGCCCCTCCGTGTCCTCCACGAGGGCGCGGAGCTCGTCGAGCCTCGCCTGAGCGGCGGTCGAGTCGCTCGTGAGCTGGTCGAGCAGGCGCCGGGCGCCCACGAGGTCGCGCCAGGCCCGCCGTGCCCGAGTGACCGTTGCGGTCGTCCCGGCATAGGCGTCGAGGACCGAGAGCTGATACGCCGGGCGGGCAAGCCGTCTCTGCTCGAACTGGCCGCTCATCGCGAGGAGCGCCTCGACCGCCGCCGCGACGTCCTCTCGCGCCGCGGCGCGTCCCCACGCGTAGGCGCGCGTGCGCCCGTCGGCGAAGATCCGCCGCGCGACGACGAGAGACTCCTCGCCCTCCGGGCAGAGGTCGGCGAGCGGGCCGAGAACCTCCGCCTCGGGCAGTTCGAACTCCGCCTCGACGTACGCCTCCTCGGCCGCCGCGCCGATCAACGCCGCCTCCCCACGCGCACCGAGCAGGAGGCCGACCGCGTTGGAGAAGATCGTCTTCCCGGCGCCCGTCTCCCCGGTGATCGCGTTCAGCCCCGGCTCGAACTCGAGCTCGGCTGCGCGGATCAGGACGAGGTTCTCGATCAGCAGGCGCCTGAGCACAGGGCCATCCTACGGCGGCGGCGGGACCGCAACGACGGCCGTTTCAGGCGGTGGCACGGCAAGAGCCGGTCCGATCGGGGTCGGCTCAACCGGATGCGACCGCCGTCGCGCCGACCTCGCAGCGACCTCGGCACACCCCGCCCGCAGCAGAACGAGCTGAACCACAGCACGCCGACACCGAGCCCAGCGTTCCGCTCCCCACCCATTGGGTGGGAGGGATTCCCGCCGCCCTCGAGATCCATCGTAGGGCACCGGGAGGGCGGGAATCGTGACGAGAGTGAGACGGCTCGTGCAAATACCACGTCTGGGAGCGGCTCATCCAGACCATGCGGCCCGCCCTACCGGACAGGGCGGGTGGACGGCCCGCGAGGCGGGCGCGGAACCTCGCGTCAGCCGGTGCCGAAGACCTGCGCGTAGCGGACGAAGAAGGTCTGCTCGGGCATCGTCGCAAGCAACGTCCGGCTCTTTCCGAAGCTGACGGTCACACCGTCGCGGACGCCGAGCGAGCCGACCGCGTGGCCGTCGATCAGCACGACCGCCTCGACCCCCGTCGTCCGGTTGACGACGTCCAGGCGGAAGTCGGGCGCGACGACGAGCGGGCGCGCGTGCAGCGTGTGCGGCGCCACGAACGTGACGACCGCGGCGTCGAGCCCCCAGACGAGCACCGGCCCCCCGTTCGAGAGGTTGTAGGCGGTCGAGCCCTGAGGCGTCGCGCACAGCACCCCGTCGCACGGCTGCGACCCGAGGTCCTCCCCGCCGAGCGCATAGTCGAGCTCGACGATCCGGCCCGGAGTGGCGCTCACGACCGCGACGTCGTTCACGGCGAGGTGCGACACGCCGTCGACCACGACCTCGAGCGTCGGGAGCGACTGAACCGTGAAGTCGCCGGCGAAGACCCGCGCGAGGCCGGACTCGAGCTCGTCGGAGGTGATCGCCGTGAGGAACCCCACCCGGCCGAAGTTGACGCCGATGACGGGGACGCCGCTGTCGAGGAAGCGACCGAGCGCCCGCAGGATCGTCCCGTCGCCGCCCAGCACGACGGCGAGATCCGGCGTGCCGATCCCCTCGGCGTCGCCGTCGAACGTGAGCTCGACCCCGCTCGCCTCGGCGACGGCTCGCAGCCGGCCGATCGCGTCCTCGACGCTGCGCGTGACGCGCGTGACGACGGTCGCGCGCTCAACCGGTGGCATCGGCGATCCAGTGCTCGAGCTCACGCGGCAGCTCCGGTCGTGTGTCGTGAACGAGGTGCATGACGAACTCGTGGTTTCCCTTCGGGCCCGGGAGCCCCGAGTCTACGATCCCGGCCACCCGAGCCTGCCAGCCGACCGTCGCCGCCGTGACCTCGCGCAGGACTCGCCTGCGCACCTCCGTGTCCCGCACGACGCCTTTCGGCGCCTCGGCCCGGCGCGACTCGAACTGCGGCTTCACCAGCACGAGGGCTTGCCAGCCGGGCCGAGCGAGACCGAGCGCCGGAGGGAGCGCGAGTCGAACCGAGATGAACGAGACGTCGCAGGTCACGAGCTCCGGCGCGAATGGCAGCTCGGTCAGGTTCCGCGCGTTCACCCGCTCGAGCACGATCACTCTCGGGTCCTCGCGGATCCGCTGGTGGAGCTGCCCGTGCCCGACGTCGAGCGCGACCACGCGCTTTGCCCCTCGTTGCAGCAGCACGTCGGTGAAGCCCCCCGTCGAAGCGCCGAGGTCGAGGCACTCGAGCCCGGACGGATCGACGCCGAAGACGTCGAGGGCGTGCGCGAGCTTGAGGCCGGCGCGCGAGACGTACCGCAGCGGCTGCTCGACCTCGAGCGTCGCCTGCTCGTCGACCTGCTCGCCCGGCTTCGCGTGCCCGCGCACCCGTCCGGCCATCACGAGCGCTTGCGCCTGTGCCCTGCTCTCGGCGAGCCCGCGCTCGACGAGCAGCACATCCAGCCGTTTCTTGCTCACGGCCCGGCGGTCACGTCGTGCGCGAAGCGAGCCCGGCGACGATCTCCGAGAGCACCGAGGTGTCCGCAGGGATCTCGGCGAGGCGCGCCTCCGCCCGTGCGGCTGCATCGTCGGCGAGGGAGCGCGCGGCGTCGGCCCCGACTTGCGTCACGTAGCCGTCGCCGTCAAGGATGTCGTCGACGACCTGGAAGAGCAGCCCGAGCTCGGCGGCAAAGGCACGCCAGGGCGGATGCTCGGCGTCGGGCACACCGGCCGCCCGCACGCCGCACATGATCGAGGCCGAGAAGAGCGCGCCGGTCTTCAGGCGATGCAGCTCGGCGAGGTCGTGCCCACCCTCGAGATCCTGCTGCTGGCCCCCGATCATCGCCAGCGTCGCTTCGACGAGCTCGCGAGCGACGTCGGTACCGCACTCCAGCGCCAGCCTGAAAGCCTCTGCGACGAGCGCGTCGCCGGCCAGGATCGCCGTCGCCTCGCCGTAGGCGGCCCAGACGCTCGGCTGGCCGCGGCGCTCCCGTCGTCATCGAGCGCCGGCAGGTCGTCGTGGACGAGCGAGAACGAGTGCACGAGCTCGACGGCGGCGGCGGCGGGCAGGATCGGCTCGAGCTCGCTCCCCGCCGCCTCCCCGGCTGCGAGACACAGCACGGGTCGCACGCGCTTGCCGCCGAGCGAGTACCGAACCGGCTCGGCGAGCGTCCCCAGGTCCTTGCTCAGCGGCAGCTCTGCGAGGTACCGCTCGACGAGCTCGCGGAGCTCCTCAGGCGTCTGCGGCATCCGTGTCGGCCGCCTGCCGGGCCTGTTGCAGCTCCGCCTCGATCTGCTTCGCAAGCTCCGCCAGCTCCTGGAGCACCTCGATCGCCTGCTCCGGGTCCTCGGTCGCCTCGAGCCGCGCCCGGGCCGCCTCGAGCCTCGCAAGCAGCTCTTCAGCCCGTTCGAGCGATTCGCTCGCCGTCATTCGGTCACCGCCTCCTCCCGCTGGATCCGGCCGAGAATCCCGTTCACGAGTCTCGCCCCTTCATCGGATGCATACCGCTTCGTGAAGCCCACCGCTTCGTCGATCGCGACCTCGTAGGGCACATCGCCGCGGTCGAGCTCCTCGATCGCCACCCGAAGGGCGCTCCGCTCGACGACTCCCAGCCTGTCCGCGGTCCATCCCTGCGACGCCGCGGTGATGCGGCTGTCGAGCTCGGCGGCCCGGGCAACGGTCTGCTCGGCGAGCTCGAGCGCCCACGGATCGATCTCGCCGCCGTACTGCGAGCCGATCTCGCTCGCCGAGAGATCCCACTGGTAGACGAGGAAGAGCGCCTGGCGCCGGGCGCTTCTGCGCGAGATCACTCGAGCTCCCCGATCGCGATGTCCACTGTCGCCTCGATCCCGCAGATGGCCAGGAACGCCGAGGCGACCTCGTCCTGGGCCCGCTGGGCAAGCTCCACGAGCGGCTCGCCGCGGCGGGCCGAGACCGAGAGCCGCACGACCCGGTTCTCGATGTCGACCGCGCGCTTTCGACGCACCTTCACGCCTTCGACGCGCTCGGCGGCTCGAACGGCGAGGCCGACGAGCACGCCTTCGGGCACGGTGATCGTGCCGTGGCTGTTGGTGACGACCAGGCTCACGCGACCAGCGCTCCGAGCTCGGCAAGGGTCGACGTCGAGTAGTTCCCGCTCGTGAACTCGATGGTGCCCAGGATCGCGATCGCTGCCTCACGCGTCGTCGGCACTCCCTCGACCTTGAGCTCGGCGAGCGCCCGCTCGGCTCGCGCGATCGCGGAGGGGCGGTCGGAGTCCCAGACGACGAGCTTCGCGATCATCGAGTCGTAGTACGGCGAGATCGTCACGCCGCTCTCGACGAACGTGTCCACCCGGACACCCGGGCCGAGCGGAGGCTCGAAGCTCGTAACCAACCCGGGAGCCGGCATGAAGTCCCGCGCCGTGTCCTCGGCGTTGACCCTGATCTCGATCGCGTGGCCCCGGCGCGGAGCGCGACCCTCGACCGGGACGCGGCCGCCGGCGGCGATCTCGAACTGGGCCCGCACGAGGTCGATGCCGGTGCAGAGCTCGGTGATCGGATGCTCGACCTGGAGCCGCGCATTCAGCTCGATGAACGAGAACCGCCCGTCCGGGCCGACCAGGAACTCGAACGTGCCGGCGTTCAGGTAGCCAACGGCGCGGCAGGCACGTTCGGCGGCCGCCTCCATCTCCTCGCGCAGCTCGGGCGTGAGCGCCGGGGACGGCGTCTCCTCGATCAGCTTCTGGTGGCGGCGCTGGATCGAGCACTCGCGCTCGCCGAGCGTGAGGATGCCGCCCAGGCTGTCACAGAGCACCTGAATCTCGACATGTCGTGCCGGGACGAGGACCTTCTCGACGTAGAGCGTGCCGTCGCCGAACGCCGCCGCCGCTTCGGCGGAGGCGGCCTCGAACGCATCCTCGAGATCCTCGGGATCGTCGACGAGCCGCATCCCTCGACCACCGCCTCCCGCAGAGGCCTTGAGCATCACCGGGTAGCCGATCTCGGCCGCGGCGCTCTTCGCCTCGACGACCGTCGTCGCGCCGTCCGTGCCGGGAACGGTCGGTACGTTGGCCTCGCGCATCGCCACACGGGCGGCGATCTTGTCCCCCATCGTGCGCATCACGGAGCTCGACGGGCCGACGAAGACGAGGTCGTTCTCGACGCACGCATCCACGAAGGCCGGGTTCTCGGAGAGGAAGCCGTAGCCGGGATGAACGGCCTCGCACCCGGTCGTGTTCGCGGCGGCGACGATCGAGGGGATCCGCAGGTAGCTCTCCGTTGCCGAAGGCGGCCCGATGCACACGGCATCGTCCGCGAGCTGCACGTGGAGGGAGCCGGCATCCGCCGTCGAGTACACGGCGACAGCCTCGGCACCGAGCTCGTGAAGCGCGCGGATCACGCGGACGGCGATCTCGCCACGATTCGCGACAAGGACGCGGCGGAACACGTTCGCCAGACCCTCCTAGATGCCGACCGGGCGGCCGTTGACTGGCTCGAGCTCGAAGAGCAGCTGGCCGTACTCCACCGGCTGGGCGTCGGAGACATGGATGCGCCGGACGACCGCCTCGATCTCCGCCTTCACCTCGTTCATGAGCTTCATCGCCTCGAGGATGCACAAGACCTGCCCGGGCGAGACGGGATCGCCTTCCTCGACGAAGGGCGGCGCATCAGGCCGCGGCGCCCGGTAGAAGGTGCCGACCATCGGGCTCTCGACGGTGACGATCCCGGCGGCGGGGGTCGCCGAAGCAGGCTCGAAGCCGGGCTCGTGCTCGCTTTCGCGGCTCACCTCGGCGACAGGGGCGGCGACCGAGCGCCGGACGCTGACTCGCACCCCCTCCTCCTCCACCGTGATCTCGCCGATCCCGGTCTCCTGCACGATGCGCACGACCGAGCGGATCTGCTCGTCGCGATCTTTCCCGCTCTCGGCATCGAGCGGCTCGTCGCCTGCCGAGCGGCGGCGGATCGACTGCAGCAGCGGCTCGGCCTCCGCGCCGAAGAGCCCCAGGAGAAGCAGCTCCTCCTCGCTCGCGGCCAGCCCCTGCCCCTGGTCGCGGAGCTCCTCCATGTCGACGGGAGCCGGCTCCGGCTCCGCGTCGTGCAGGGCAACCGCCCGCTCGAGCGCCGGGTCGATCGGCCCCGGCGTCTTGCCGAAGCGGCCGAGGGCGAGGTCGCGCACCTCGTCGATGATCGTCCGGTACCTGTTCGCCCCGAGCACGTTCACGAGCGCCTGCGAGGCGACGACCTGCCCGAGCGGAGCTGCGAGCGGCGGCGAGCCGACCTCGACGCGGACGCGCTCGACCTCGTCGAGCACCTCGTCCAGCCGGTCGGCGTGACCGCTCGCCCGGAGCTGGGCGTCGACGACCGAGACGAGCCACACAGGCAGCTTCCTGCGAGCGGCACGCACCGAGACGCGCGGCAGGAGCGGGCTGATCGGCAGGTCGCCGAGGTGCTCGTCGATCAGGTCCGCGGCGCTCCAGATCACGTCGATGTCGACACCCGGGTCGTGGCCGATCCCAGCCAGGGCCTGCGCGAGCGACTCGGCCGAGATCCGGTGGGTCGCAAGGGCGACCGGGTAGACGGCGCAGCCGATCAGGTCGACTCCCGCACGCGCAGCCTCGAGGGCGAGCGCCAGGCCGTTCCGGCCGGCGCCCTGGCAGTAGAGCCCGACCGGGAGCCCCGTCAGCTCGTGCAGCTCGGCGACGAGCTCGCCGGCGCGATGCGGCTGCAGGAGGCCGGCCGGGTCGTCCAGGACGATCCGGGCGGCGCCGATCTCGGGCAGGCGCCGTGCCGTCTCGATCAGCGCCTCCCGCCGGCTGCTGCCGTAGAGGAGCCCCGCGTCGAACTCGCGGCCGGCCGCGATCACGGCCTCGGCTGCGACCTTCAGGTTCCCGGCGTCGTTCAGGGGGTCGTGGAGGCGGAAGACGTCGATGCCGCTCTCGGCGGCGCTCGCCATGAAGCGGCGAACGAGATCGTCGCCCACGGGCCGCGGGCCGACGAGGAAGCGGCCCCTGACCGCGAGCATCAGCGGAGTCGCCGTGCGGCTCTTGATCGCCCGGATCCGCTCCCAGGGGCTCTCGATCCCGCGTCGAACCGCTGTGTCGAAGGCGCCGCCGCCGGAGACCTCGAGGTAGGCGTAGCCCGCCCGATCGAGGATCTCGGCCAGGCGCAGGAGCTCTGCCGTTGGCATTCCGCCCGCAAGCGGCTCCTGCGAGAGAACGCGAATCGAGGTGTCGACGAGCTTCGGCATCCGTGCAGCGGACCTTAGCGTGAGGGCCCAACGAACCCGGGCTCACCCGATAGAGCTTCTTAGGCCCGGCTGATGTAGCGCTTCTCGCGCGGGTCGACCTTGATCTTGTCGCCGATGTTGACGAACAGCGGCACCTGGACGACGCCGCCGGTCTCGAGCGTCGCGGGCTTCGTGACGTTCGAGACCGTGTCGCCCTTGATCCCCGGCTCGGTGTCGCGTCACCTCGAGGACAACCGAGGCGGGCAGGTCGACGCCCGAGGGGCTCCCCCGACGAACATCACCTGAACCGACGAGGAGGGCTGCATGAACGCGCAGCTCGTCCTCGACGGCCGAGCGCGGCAGCGAGAGCTGCTCGTAGGTCTCCTCGTCCATGAAGACGACCTCGTCGCCCGAGTCGTAGAGGTACTGCATGTTCTTCTGCTCGGTGCGGACCCGCTCGAACTTCTCGCCGGCGCGGAACGTCCGGTCGACCACCGCGCCCGAGTCGTAGGCCTTCAGCTTCGTGCGCACGAACGCGCCGCCCTTGCCGGGCTTGACGTGCTGGAACTCGACGATCCGCCACGTCTGCCCGTCGAACTCGATGTGCATCCCGTTCTTGAACTGGTTCGTTGAGACGACCTCGGCCATCGGCGCGGCAGTCTAGCTCCGAGCGGCCGGCTCGCGACGCACCTGGCCTTCCGAGCCATGCCTCCCCGGGGCGATTGCTGGAAACTGTCCCCAAACGGGAACAGTTCTCATCTGGGGACTGTCCCCAGGGTTGTCGCGGGCGGACGACCTGTCCGAGCGGGGCCCGTCCGGGGCGGTCAGCTGACTTCGATCAGGTCTTTCCGGAACGAGGTGAGCAGCTCGACGCCGCCCTCGCGCACCACGGCGAGATCCTCGATCCGAACGCCGCCGACGCCCGGGCAGGTAGATCCCCGGCTCGATCGTGATCACGTGCCCCACCTCGAGCGTGTCCGCCGACTCGCGCGAGAGCCGCGGCGCCTCGTGGATGAGCATGCCGACCCCGTGGCCGAGCCCGTGGCCGAAGTTGTCGCCGTAGCCGGCCTCCTCGATCACGGCCCGCGAGATGCGGTCGGCCTCGACGCCGGTCATCCCGGGCTTGATGCCGTCCACGGCCGCGAGCTGCGCGGCGAGGCAGACCTCGTAGATCTCCTTCAGCTGCGCGGAGATGCCGCCAGTCGAGAGAGTGCGCGTGCAGTCCGAGCAGTACCCCTCGAGCCGCGCGCCCCAGTCGGCGGTGACGAGCATCCGCGTCTCGACGATGGTCCTCGCCCGGCTCGCCATGAGGCTTCGAGCCGTTCAGGCCGGAGGCGATCGCCGTGTCGAATCCGAGGTGGTCGACGCCGTGGGCGTGCAGCAGCTGCCGCAGGCGCCAGGCGAGCTCCCGCTCGCTGCGGCCGATCCACGTCTCCGCGGTCAGCGCCTCGAACGCTCGCTCCGCGGCGAGGGCCGCATGCCGGATCGACTCGATCTCCGCCTCGTCCTTGACGGCCCGCAGCGCCTCGACGATCCCGGTCGCCGGGACGAGCTCGAGACCGCCCGAGCCGAGCACCCCTGCCTGCGAGTACGGCAGCTCGTCCGCCTCGAACGCCACCGACCCGGTGAGACGGGTCGAGAGATCGACCATCAGCGAGCGATTCGCGAGGACGGCCTCGACTCCGTCGATCGCCTGCGCCGTCTCGATGTAGCGGAAGTCCGTGAAGAGCGTCGCCGATCCGTCCGGATCGACGAGCAGCGCCGCGTTCGAGGTCTCGAACCCCGTCAGGTAACGGATGTTGACGAGGCTCGTCACGAGCAGGCGCCGCTCGAGCGTCCCGATCAGCCGCTCGAGGCGGGTCATGCGGCGTTCCTCTCGACCAGGAACTCGAGCGCCTCGCGGTATCCCGTCGGGCCCTTCCCGATCACGCGGTGGGCGGCGAGCTCGGCGACGACCGAGTGACGGCGCCACTCCTCGCGCTCCTCGATGTTCGACAGGTGCACCTCGACGATCGGCACGACGAGGATGTCGAGCGCGTCGTGGATCGCATAGCTGTAGTGCGACCACGCGCCGGGATTGACGACGACGCCGTCGGCGTCGCTTGTGGGCGTTGTGGATCCAGTCGATGTACTCGCCCTCGCTGTTCGTGTGCAGGCAGCGGGCGGTGACGCCCAGCTCCTGCGCCCAGGCGTAGATCTGCGTCTCGAGCTCGTCGATCGAGATCCCGCCGTAGAGCGCCGGGTCGCGCTGCCCGATCATGTCGAGATTGACGCCGTTCAGCACCACGACTCTGCACCGACCGGACACTACGCGATCAGCCGTTCGAGCTCGCGCCGGACCTCCGCCGCCGGGCGCGGCTCGACGTAGGGCCCGTCCGGGCCGAGCAGGACGAGATTGATCGCATCGCCGCGTGCGCTTCTTGTCGCGCAGGAGAGCCTTCCATGCGCGCTCGGGATCCACCGCGACGGGCTTCGGGTCGAGAGCGGCCTCGACCTCGGACGTGTCGCGATCCGAGAGCCGGAGCGCAGCCAGCAGCCCGAGCGCGACCGCCTCGCCGTGCGGGAGGTCGAAGTCGGCCGCCGCCTCGAGGCCGTGGGCGAAGGTGTGGCCGAGGTTCAGCCACTGCCGCGGGCCCGCGGTCGTGCGGGTCCTGCAGGCAGAGGCCGACCTTGTAGGCGGCGGCCGCCGCGCACGTCGAGCTGCCGCCCCGCGAGCAGCTGCGTCTTGACGAGCTCGGCGAGGCCCTGCCGCCGCTCGCGCTCCGGGAGCGTCTCGAGCAGCGTCTCGTCGAGGACGACGCGCGCCGGCCAGTGGAAGGCGCCGACGAGGTTCTTGCCCTCCGGCATGTCGATCCCGGTCTTGCCGCCGATCGCAGCGTCGACCTGGCCGACGAGGCTCGTCGGCACCGACACCCAGGGGACGCCGCGGAGGTAGGTGGCGGCCGCGAATCCCGCGAGATCCGTGGTGCAGCCGCCGCCGAGGGCGACGATCGTCCCGCCGCGGTCGAGTCGAAGCTCGCTCCAGAGCCTGCCGAGGACGGCCGACGGTCTTCGCCCCCTCGCCGGGCGGCACCTCGTGCTCGCTCGAGAAGCCGCTCGCCGAGAGCCTCCTGTGCTCGGGCGCCGTAGATGCCCATCACGGTGCTGTCGGCGACGAGCGCGACCGGCCCGTCGCCGGGAACGAGCTCGTCGAGACGGTCGAGCCCGCCGCGCTCGTAGTGCACGCCGCCGGCCGCCAGGACGATGTCGGCCGCGTCGAGCACGACCGCGTCTGCGACCTCGCGGTAGATCGGAGCCCGGGTCTCGTAGAGCTGGCGGAACTGCGCCTCGTCGGCGGCAAGCGGCCGGCGCGAGCGTCTCACCCGCTCCCAGGCAGGCGTCGAGGTCGGCTTCGACGAGCGACGACGAACGCCCCTTCGAGGAGCTGCCGCACGTCTCGGGAATCGTGACCGCGCCGCCGCCGAGGGCGATCACGGACGGCTCGCTCGAGGCGAGCGCGAGGCGCGCCTCCTGCTCCGCGTGCGCGCCTCGATCCGGAACCCGGCCTCGCCGCGCCCGCGAAGAGCTCGCGGGATCGTCTTCCGCCGGCCCGCTCCTCGATCATCCGGTCGAGATCGAGGAACGGCCGCGCGAGCCTCCCGGCCGACCTCCCGTCCGAACGTCGTCTTGCCGGCGCCCATGAAGCCCGACAAGCGCCGAGGTGACGGCCCGAGCGCGTGCCAGCGCGTCCAGACGGCCGTGCTCATTGTGCAAGAGGCTCTGAGGGCGAGGCCCACGAGCGATCGCGACGTCGAGGTAGTAGCGCGCCAGGAAGCGACGAAGTCGCCGATCGCGTCCCCGCCGAACTTCTCGTGCGCGGCACTGCGCGAGCTCCCACGCGACCGCCGCCTCCGCGACGACGGCGAGCGCCTCGACCGCGGCCACGTCGGAGCGCTCGACGAGCGCCTGGCGCGGCCTCTCCGGTGGCGAGGTCGACCGACGCGAGCGGCTTCATCAGCGTCGGCAGCGGCTTCATCGCTGCCCGGACGACGATCTCCTCGCCGTTCGAGACGCCCGCCTCGAGCCCGCCGGCCCGGTTCGTCGAGCGTCGACGGTCGGTGCCGATCTCGTCGTGCGCCTCGGAGCCGAACCTGCCGGCGAGCGCGAAGCCGTCGCCGATCTCGACGCCCTTGACGGCCTGGATCCCCATCACGGCCGCGGCGAGGCGCGCGTCGAGCCGGTCCTCCTTCGAGGCGTAGCTGCCGAGCCCGGGCGGAACGTCCCGGGCGCGCACCTCGACGATCCCGCCGACCGTGTCGCGCTCGGCCCGCGCGGCGTCGATGCGACTCGCGCAGCGTCTCCTCGTCGACGGTCGAGCCGGCGACCTCGATCCCGATCGTCGCCGAGCAGCGCCTTTGCGACCGACGCCGGCCGCGACGTGGACGGCGGTATGCCGCGCCGAGGCGCGCTCGAGTGCGTTGCGCACGTCGTCCAGGTCGTACTTGAGCACCCCGGCGAGATCCGCGTGGCCGGGCCGCGGAAGCGTCACCGGCTTCGTGCCCTTCCCGTGCGGCTCGCCCTCGGGCGGCCACGGGCTCATCCCCCACGTCCAGTTCTTGTGGTCGACGTTGCGGACGACGAGCGTGAGCGGCGTCCCGAGCGTCCTCCCGTGACGCAGCCCGGAGAGCACCTCGACCCGGTCCTGCTCGATCTGCTGCCGGGGCGAGCGGCCGTACCCCTCCTGGCGCCGCTTCAGGTCGGCGTCGATCGGCATCCCGGTCGAGGGCGAGCCCGGCAGGAAGGCCGGTCAGGATCGCGACCAGCGCCGGCCCGTGCGACTCACCCGCAGTGGCAAGACGGAAACTCACCCTTAGAGCCTACGGACCGCTTCGTACCGCGGTGCGCATAACCTCGACCGGAGCCGGGACGCCCGTCCAGAGCTCGAAGCTCCGGGCCCCCTGCCGGACGAGCGCCTCCAGCCCGTCGATCACCTCGCAGCCGGCGGCGCGCGCAGCGGCTGACAAGGGCCGTGTCGAGCCCGTCGCGCCGAATAGGCGAGCTCGACGACCGTCTGCCCGCGGACCGGCTCGACGAGCAGCTCGTCGCGCACCGGCGTCGCGTTCACGATCAGGTCGCAGCCCGAGGCGTCGGGCGGCCACTCGCCCCGGCGGCTGAACGTCCGGGTGTCGGCGGGAAGCGCGGGCGCGAGCGTCGCCGCGGCGCCACCCGCACCGATCACGCACGCGCGGGTCGCGTTCACTCCCGCCAGGATCTCGCGATCGGTGTTGACCCCGATCACGCGGTCACGGAAGATCAGCGTGTTGACGGCATCCCCGTCCGACTCGTCGCACGCCGCCACGACGGCGTGCTTGTGCGGGATCGTCACGTTGGCGCCCGGCGAAGCCGAGCTCACGGAGCGCGGCCACCGCCGCGAGCGGATCGGCGACGTCGAAGGCCGAGTAGTGCCAGTCGAGGCCGGCCGCGGCGAACGCGGCGTTCTGCATCCGCGGCGAGAGCGAGTGCGCTCACCGGATGGCCGATCAGGGCGACATGGGTCGTCACTTGTAGCCGTGCGTGGCGAGGTACTCGTCGAACGCCGACTGGCTCGCCGTGAAGAAGTTGTGGCGCTTGTCGGGCTTGCGAACGAAGTAGAGGTAGTCGACGTGCGCCGGATGCGCGGCCGCCTGCAGCGACGCCAGGCCCGGGTTCGAGATCGGGGTCGGCGGCAGCCCGTAGAACCTGCGCGTGTTGAACGGGCTCGAGCTCGCGAGCTCGGCATTCGTGATCGACTGGGTCGGCGGGATGTGCAGGCCGTAGCGGAGCGTCGCGTCGATGCCGAGCTGCATCCGGTCGTGCAGGCGGTTGTAGATCACCGCCGCGATCAGCGGCCGCTCCTTCGCAACCGCGGCCTCGCCCTCGATCATCGAGCCGATCTTGAGCACGTCGTACGAGGTCAGGTTCTTCGAGCGCGCGTAACCGAGCCCCAGCTTCGCCCAGTTGCGGCAGAACGCCTCGATCTGCGCATGAACGAGCTGCCTGGCCGTCGTCTTCGTCAGGAAGTCGTACGTGGCCGGGAACAGGAAGCCCTCGAGGTTCCGCTGCACCTTCTTGCCGAAGCACGGAACGACCGCCTGCCTCGAAGCAGCGAGGTACGCAGCCGACGAGAGCCGCACGTGCCCACGATGCTCGCCGTCGGCGATCCGGGCGACGTCGCGAACGCGCACCGCCATCTGCGCCCGCGTGAACCCCTCGGGAAACACGATGCGGAACGGCTTCGGCGGCTTGGGCGGCGGAGGCGGCGGCGGGCTCGAATGCCGATGGACGGCCGCCAGCGACACACCCGCCGCGACCGCGGCGACCAGCACGAAGAGCCCGATCGCGACGGCACGCCGCCGACGGATCTCGCGGCTCAGGTCCTCGCGCCGAGCCATTCCAGGTAGCTCGAGAGCAGATAGGCGGCAGCCCGCGCGTCATCGCCGTCGGCAAGCGACGAGGTGAACCGCTCGTCATAGGTCTCCACCGGGACCGCGACACGCGACGCGGAGCGTCTCGACGAACTCGAGCGTCTCCCTCGCCTGCTCCCCCTCCGCGCCACGCAACGTCAGCGGCAGCCCCACCACGACCCGCTCCGGCTCCTCCTCTCGGATCGTCCGCAGAAGCCCCTCCAGCCCTTTCGGCGTCCTCACACGCTCCGCCACCCCGACCGGACGGGCAACCGTCCCGCTCGGATCGGTGACCGCGATCCCCGTCCGAGCCGAGCCGTAGTCCAGAGCAAGAATCTCATGGGGAAACCAACGAGGTTTCCCCATGAACCCCATCCTCCAGAGACCGTGGCGGAACCGACGAGGTTCCCCCACGGGCCCCCTCCTCCAGAACAGCAGCGCGCCTGGCCTCTCGCCGGGCGGAGCCCGGCTTCGGCCGCAACGGGTTTCTGTCCAACACGGTCGAGAAGCCGTGGCTCATGGATGCCGTTTTCGAGCTCATCGCGTCAGGCCAGGGCTACGGAGATCAGCTCTCGGGCTTTGGCTACTGCTTCTGGGAGGTTCTCGGGTTGCTTGCCGCCGGCGCGGGCCATCGTTGGGCGGCCGCCGCCGCCGCCGCCGACGATGGGGGCGATCTCCTTCACGACCTCGCCCGCGGAGATCTTGGCTGCGACCGCATCGTCGAAGTTCGCGACGAGGTGCACGGTGCCGTCCTCGCGCGCACCGAGGAACACCGCTGCCGGGGCATGGCGCTGCTTGAAGCGGTCGGAGAGATCGAGCAGCGAGTCCGCATCGAGCTCACCGTCGATCAGGGCCACGATCATGTTCACGCCCCCGACGAGCTCGGGGCGACTGCGGCCTCGTCCGCCTTAGGCTCGGCCGCCTCTGCCTTCGGCCGCTTCTTCGCCTCGCGGCGAGCCTGCTCGAGCTCGTCGCGCACAGCGTCGAGCTCGCGCGAGCGGCCGTGCAGCACCGACCAGGCCTCCCCGGCCGTGACCGCCTCGATCCGCCGGGCACCCGAGCCGACGGAGGCCTCGGTCAGGATCACGAACGGGCCGATCTCGGCCGTCGAGCGCACGTGCGTCCCGCCACAGAGCTCCCGGGAGAAGCCGTCGATCTCGACCACCCGCACCTCGGCGCCGTACTTCTCGCCGAAGAGCATCATCGCGCCGAGCTTCCGCGCCTCCTCGATCGGCGTCACGAACGTCCGCACCGGGATCGCCTCGAAGACCTTCTCGTTGACGAGGCGCTCGACCCGTTCCCGCTCCTCCGCCGAGAGCGGCTGGGAGTGGCTGAAGTCGAACCGCAGCTTGTCGGGCCGCACCGCCGAGCCGGCCTGCTTGACGTGATCGCCGAGAACCTCTCGAAGCGCGGCGTGGAGCAGGTGCGTCGCCGTGTGGTTCGCCATCGTCGGGAAGCGCGCCGACCAGTCGACCACGGCCCTGACTCGCGTGCCCGGCGCGAGGACGCTCTCGCCGCCGGTCTCGACGGCGAGCACCTGGTCGTCGCCGAACTTCAGCACCTCGGCGACCTGAAGCCTGCGGCCGTCCCCCTCGAGCACGAGGTGGCCGGCGTCGCTCACCTGGCCGCCGCTCGAGGCGTAGAACGGCGACTGCTCGAGCTTGACGAGCTGGCGCGTGCCGACGTTGGGCCCCACGGCGATCACCGCCGTGAGCACGTCGGTCCTCTCGTAGCCCACGAACTCCGCCGGCCGGAACGCCGCGCCGACGATCTCGGCGGCAAGCTGCTCGGTCGTGCTCTCCCCGCCGGCACGGGAGATCTCGCGATGCCCCTCCATCAGCGTGCGGAACCGGTCGACGTCGACCGGCTGCCCGCGCTCCTCGGCGAGCTCCTGGGTGAGCTCGATCGGGAAGCCGTAGGTGGTCGCGAGGTCGAACGCCTCCTCACCGGAGATCGCGTCCCTGCCGGCGAGCTCGTCGAACTCCTTCTGCCCGCGCGCGAGCGTCTCCCGGAACCGCTCCTCCTCGAGCCGCACGACGCGCTCGATCTCGGCCGCGTGCTCCCGCAGCTCCGGATAGGCGTCGCCCATCTGCTCGCAGACGACGCCGCCGAGCCGGTAGACCCGGTCGAGCCCGATGCGCTGACCGTGCTGCACCGCCCGGCGGATGATCCGGCGGCAGATGTACCCGCGTCCCTCGTTCGACGGCGTGACCCCGTCGGCGATCAGGAACGACATCGCGCGCCCGTGGTCGGCGAGCACGCGGTGCGCCTTCGTGGCGACGTCGTTCTCGCCGTAGGCGACCCCGGACTCCTGCTCGACCCAGCCCATGATCAGCTGGAAGCCGTCGGTGTCGAAGACCGAGTCGACGCCCTGCAGGAGGCACGCGCCGCGCTCGACGCCGAGCCCCGTGTCGACGTTCTGGTTCGGCAGGGGCACGAGCTTCGACTCCGGCCGCAGGTCGTACTCCATGAAGACGAGGTTGTAGAACTCCATGTAGCGGTCGCACTCGCAGCCGGGCCGGCACGCCGTCACGGCCGCAGCCGTGCTCGGGCCCGCGGTCGAGGAAGATCTCCGAGCACGGCCCGCACGGCCCGGTCTCGGCCGCCTGCCAGAAGTTGTCCTTCCCGAGCCGCACGATCCGGTCGGCAGGCATGCCGACGCGCTTCCAGGCCTCGATCGCGACCGTGTCCTCGTCGAGCCCGAGCTCGGGATCGCCCTCGTGGACGGTCGCCCACAGGTGCTCGGCGGGCAGGCCCATGTGCTCGGTCACGAACTCCCAAGCGTTCGTCGACGGCCTCGTCCTTGAAGTAGTCGCCGAACGAGAAGTTGCCGAGCATCTCGAAGAACGAGCAATGCCGGTCGGTGCGCCCGACGTCCTCGAGGTCGGTGTCCTTCCCGCCTGCGCGCAGCACCTTCTGGACGCTCACCACGCGGTGCGACGGCGGCTCGCGCAGCCCGAGGAAGTACGGCTTGAACTGCTGCATGCCGGCGACGATGAAGAGCGTCGAGGGGTCGTCGGCCGGCGGGATCAGCGAGTGCGAGGGCACGCGCAGATGCCCGCGCTCCTCGTAGAAGCGCAGGAACCCTTCGCGCAGCTCCGCCGTCGTGCGCACAGAAATAGTGTAGGCCGGGTCTCGGCCCGGTCAGCCGGCGCTCGGCGCGCCGGGCGTGCCGCCGTGGAGCTCTTCCTCGAGGTCGGCCTCGCGCCTCGCCGAGGCCTCCTTGGCGGTCGCCACCGCGCCACGCCAGTCGCGCTGAGCGCGCAGCGCCGCCCAGCCGTGCGAGAGGCCGCTCGAGATGCCCGCGAGCTTCTCCACGGGCCGGCGGACGCCGAAGCTCACCGTTCGGATCGCCTGGTCGACGGCGTCGACCGCGTCGACGGCGCTGTCGGTGACCGTGTCGAGCTTGTCGAGCTGCGAGTTGACGCGGTCGACCGATCCGCCCACCTTGTTGATCACCGGCAGGATCTCCCGCTCGGTGCCCCGGATGAGCGACGCCAGCCGGGCGAACACGCGTTGCGAGCTTGAGCAGCGCCCAGCCGAGCGCGAGCCCGACCGCGAGCAGGAAGAACGCGAGCAGGTAGCGGGCGGCATCCCCGGACGAGAAGGCGAGCATCGGCCGATGTTAGAGATGGCGGAGCGGGAGCGCGGGCGAGATGAGCCCGATCGTGGGGCGGCGGGCGGTCAGTCGGCGGTCGCGCCGACGATCACGCCCGAGCCGACGACCGCGTCGCGCTCGTAGAGCACCGCGGTCTGACCGGGCGCAACGCCGTAGGCAGGCTCGTCGAGCACGAGCTCGAAACCGCGCGGGGCCTCGACCACCGTCGCCCCGACTGCCGGTGAGCGATGGCGGAGCTTCACCTCGACGCGGCCCTCGACGCCGACCAGGCGGCCGCGCACCTGCACCCGCGAGCGGGCAAGCGAGGCGCGCGGCCCGACGACGACCGTGTTCGCCTGCGCGTCGGTCGAGACGACGTACAACGGATCGGCAGAGGCGACGCCCAGCCCGCGGCGCTGACCCGTCGTGAAGCGCCAATGGCCGTCGTGTGTGCCGAGCTCGCGGCCGCCTTCGTCGACCACGGCACCGGCTCGCGGCTCGAGGCCCGCGCGCTCGAGAAAGGCGCGGTAGTCGTCGCCGCCGAGGAAGCACGCCTCCTGGCTCTCGGCACGCTGGGCGACAGCGAGCCCCGCCGCTTCGGCCTGCGCCCGCGTCTCCGCCTTCGTCTGGCCGCCGAGCGGGAACCAGACCCGCTCGAGGGTCTCCGGGGCGAGCGTCGCGAGCATGTAGCTCTGGTCCTTGTCGCGGTCGACCGCCCGGCCGACCGCGAGACGCCCGTGACGCGTGACGATCCGGGCGTAGTGACCGGTCGCGAGCCGGCTCGCCCCGATTCGTGTCGCGAAGCGGAGGAGCTCGTCGAAGCGGAAGTTGCCGTTGCAGCGGATGCAGGGGTTCGGCGTCTCGCCGCGCTCGTAGCCGCGCTGGAACGGCGCGACGACCGCCGCTCTGAACTCCTCGCGGAGATCGAGCGTCACGTGCGGCAACCCGAGCCGGTGGCATGTCTCGCGGGCGGCGACGACGGCGGCCGGCGAGCAGCAGACCCGCTCGCGAGGCGGACGCGTGTGGATCGATCCAGAGCCTGAGCGTGACGCCGACGGCGGCCGGGCCGGCGGCGAGGAGCGCGACCGCGCTGTCGACGCCGCCGCTCATCGCGACCGCCGTGCGCCCTGGGTCGGGCTCCGCCCGGATCGCCGGGCCGATCGCGTTTGCGAGCGCATCGGCGGCGAGGGTCTCGCCGCCGACCGCGGCCGCCTCGAGCAGCGTGAGCCCGACGAGGTCGCGCTGGAGCCCCGGCGCGTCGGCGGCGACGATGCGCTGCCCGTCGACCTCGAGCCGCACTGCAGCCCACTCCTCGCCGCGCGCGGAGTCGCCGAGAAGCTCTCTCATGCGGCCAGCGTAGCTTCCGCCCCTGGAGGCGAACCGGTGCGGTCGGGCTCCGCCGTCTCGCCTCCTCGGCCCCTCACGGGAGTCGGTCGGCAACTCGCCAAGTCCCCATCCCAAACCCCCACCCACCCACGGGGTAAGGATCGTAGGGGGCGAATGGTGACGCCCGTGCCTCGACCTCGTGTCGAAAGTGAAGAGCTTTCTCCACAGCCGGCCGGATCCGACGGCTCTGGGCCACTCGATGCCGTCACAAACGGCCAGGCGAGCGCTGGAGTCGGCTCGCGCCATCGGCGGCTCGGGCGGCCACCGTAAGAAAAGCTCGGAGTGCCCCGACCCCGCCGGCTCGCCGCGTCCGTGTGAACCTGGCAAGCCAGGTGGGTGCCGCGCGGCCCGGGGGCGCAACTGCGCCTGGCCCGACACGAGCTCCCTTTCACGTAGCGTTGGTTCTACATGGTGCGCGACGTTGCGCACGGGATCGGGCACTCCGAGCGGGCCACTGTAGCTGAGCTCAACTCGCGGCCGCGTAGCTCCAGCGCACGCGCCGGACGCCTGTGACGCCGAGTCGCCGCGCGAGCGCCTGCGTCAAGCCGAACTCGCCCCCGGGAGCGGCCGGCGTTCGTCCGATCACCGAGGCGAGGACCGTCGTTCCCCGGTAGGAGAGGTAGAGGCGCACCCCGCACGGCAGCACCGGGCTCGAGATCCCGAGCGTCGCCGGGCCGAGGCGGACGGCACAGGAGGTCGTCTTGCCGAAGGAGCCCGGCCCCGTGGAGCTGACGAGGGCACTGTACGACCCGCTCGGCGCCGGCAGATCCGCCGAGCGCGACCCGTGCCGCGAGGTGATCGCAAGCGAGGCCACGATCGCAAGGAGCGCCGCCCCGGCGAGCATCGCCTGCCGTTCGGCCAGCGGGCGCCTCACGGCTCCTGCGGGCTCCGTCCGCTGCCCGGCGCCGAGCCGCTCAACGCTGCGGGAAGCGCGCGCCCGGGAGGAGCGCCGTCGCGGATCTCGATCGCCGTCTCCGCCACTGTCCGGCGAAACCAGCGCCTGCGTGCCTGGGCCTCCAGCGGGTCGACGTGGTGGAACGCGGGCCGCTCGATTCGCTCGGGCATCCGGAGCTCGACCGCTTCGTACTCGAGCACGGGCACGGCCGCGGCGAGACCGGGATCGACCCTTGCGGCTTGCGCAGGCACCGGCTCCTCGAGCTCGTGCTCGAGCGCGTCCTCGGCTGTCACCGGCTCGTCTGCGTCATCGACCACCGGGGGAAGCCCGATCGCCGCCAGCTCGCCGTGAGCGCTCGCGACCGGCTCCTCGTCGAGCTCTTCCGCGTCGATGATCTCGGTCTCGTCGCCGAGCTGGGCTCGGTCGCCAACCCGGGTCTCATCGCCAACCCGGGTCTCATCGCCAACCTGGGTCTGATTGCCAATCTGTGTCTCCTCGACGACCTGGGACCCGAAGACGGGCCAGTCGACGAGCGTCTCCCCCCACTCGCCCGCCGGAGCGATCCAGGTCGGCTCTTCCGCCGGCACCGCCACGGCCGGATAGGCCACCGGGCGCTGCTCGACCGCCCGAGGTGGCGGAAGCGCCACTTGCGGCACGTAGTAGCGGGGCGGAAGCCCTCGCCCGTAGTGGGGGACATCGCGCCAGGCCGCCCACTCGAGCAGGGCGACAAGGATCCAGGCCGCCGCCATCAGCGCGATCACGGCCGGGGCATGAAGGCGCGCAACGGTGACGCCCGCGGCGATTCCGGCAAGGAACGCCACCTCCAGCAGGAATCTCCGACCGCGCCGCCTCGTCATTTAGGCGCGCCGCTCCCTACCTTCTCGAATCATGGCTCCTCGACGGTGACGGCGATCCCGAGCTCGTTCAGCTGCGCCGGCTCGACCGAGGTGGGCGCGCCGGACATCGGGTCGACCCCCGCCTGGTTCTTCGGGAAGGCAAGCGTGTCGCGGATGAACGGCTCGTCCAGCAAGGTCATCGACAGGCGGTCGATGCCCGAGGCGATCCCGCCGTGCGGCGGCGCTCCCATCGCGAGCGCGTCGAGCAGGAACCCGAACTTCGAGCGCTGCTCCTCCGGCGAGATCCGTAGGAGCCCGAACACCTTCTCCTGGAGCTCTGCCTCGTGGATCCGGAACGAGCCCCCGGCGAGCTCGACCCCGTTGCCGATCAGGTCGTAGGCGACTGCCTTCGCGGCGCCAGGGTCGGTGTCGAGCAGGGCCGCGCCTTCCGCGTTCGGTCGCGTGAACGGGTGGTGCACGGCATCCCAGCGCTCGAGCTCCGCGTCCCACTCGAACATCGGGAAGTCGGTCACCCACAGGAAGCGCCAGGCGTCGCGGTCGATCAGGTCGAGCTCCCGGCCGAGATGGAGCCGGAGCGCCCCGAGCACCCTCGAGACCATCGCCGGCTCGTCGGCGGCGAAGAGCAGCGTCTCTCCCGGGGCGGCGCGCAGCGCTTCGAGCTCGGCTTCACCGAGGAACTTCGCGATCGGCGAGCGCAGGTCGCCGTCGTCGCCGACGACGAGGTAGGCGAGCCCCTTCGCACCCCACTGCTTCGCGATCTCCTCGAGCTTCGCGAGATCGCCGCGCGAGAGCTCCCGCGGCACCCGCAGGAAGCGCACCGCCGGCGCCTCGGCGAACACCCTGAAGCCCGAGCCCCGGGTCGCCTCGGTTGCCTCCTCGATCTCGAGGTCGAAGCGCAGGTCGGGCTTGTCGGAGCCGTACCGCCTGTCGGCCTCCTCCCAGGTCATCCGCGGGAACGGCTGCTCGAGCTCGACGCCGCGGCACTCCCGCCAGATCCGGACCACGATCCGCTCGATGAGCGCGAAGAGGAAGTCCTGGTCCGGAAACGCCATCTCGACGTCGAGCTGGGTGAGCTCCTGGAGCCGGTCGGCGCGCAGATCCTCGTCCCGGAAGCACCTCGCGACCTGGTAGTAGCGCTCGAACCCGGAGATGACGAGCAGCTGCTTGTAGATCTGCGGGCTCTGCGGCAGTGCGAAGAAGCGACCGGGCTGGAGACGCGTCGGCACGAGGAAGTCGCGGGCGCCCTCCGGGGTCGGCTTGCCCATGATCGGCGTCTCGATGTCGACGAAGCCCTCGGCGTCCATCTCGCTGCGGATGATCGAGACGAGCTTCGCTCGCGTCCTGATGTTGCGCTGCATCTTCGAGCGGCGCAGGTCGAGCCAGCGATACCGGATCCTGAGCGTCTCGTCGACGCCCTCCTCGTCGAGCTGGAACGGAAGCGGCGAGGAGCGCGAGACGATCTCGACCTCGCCGGCCTGGATCTCGATCTCGCCCGTCTGCATCGCGGGGTTCACCGTCCCGGTGGCGCGATGGACGACGGTTCCCCGTACCTTGATCACGAACTCGTTGCGGAGCCCGTGCGCGACCTGTGCCGCCGCCGGTGCGTTCTCGGGGTTGACGACGACCTGCACGAGGCCCTCCTCGTCGCGGAGGTCGACGAACACGAGCCCGCCGTGGTCGCGCCGCGTGGCGACCCACCCGGCCAGCGTGACCGTCCTTCCCTCGTCGGCTGCCCGCAGGGAGCTGCCACGCTGGTCGCGCCAGGCACTCATGGGCTGAGCGTATCCCCGAGACCAGCGAGCGCCGCCGGCTCATCCTCACGGCCCTGCCTGCGAACCACGGTGCCGTCGGCGCGCGCGATCACGAGCACGCGCGCCCCACTCCTGCCCGCCTGCGTCATCTGCCCCTTGAACGACCGTCCGGCGTAGTCGGCGTCGCAGACGACGCCGCGGGCACGCAGCGCCATCATCTCGGTGAGGACCTGCTCCCTCGGAGCGCCGTCGACGACGAAGAACACCTGCGCGTCGCGCTGCGCCGGATCGAAGCCCTCGCCCGGGTCGTGCGCCTCGCGGTAGGCGTCCTGAAGCCGCTCGAGGCCGGCTCCGAACCCGATTCCCGGCGTCGGAGGGCCGCCGATCTGCTCGACGAGGCCGTCGTAGCGCCCGCCTCCCGAGAGCGTCGACTGCGCGCCGCCCTCGAGCCCGACGAACTCCCAGGTGGTGCGTGTGTAGTAGTCGAGCCCGCGTACGAGCGTCGGCTCGAGCACGTACTCAACCCCGTAGGCATCGAGAAACGAGCGCACCTCGTCGAAGTGGGCCCGGCACTCCGGGCAGAGCGAGTCGCCGATCTTCGGCGCCTCCCGCAGCGCCTCGCGCACCGACGGCGTCTTGACATCGAACACACGCAGGGGACTCGTCACCCGCTTCTCGCGCGCCTCGGCGTCGAGCACGTCCACGTTGGCGTCGAGCCAGGCGTTCAGGCGCTCGATGTAGGCCGGGCGGCAGGCCTGGTCGCCGATCGAGTTGAGCTCGAGCCGGAAGTCGCCGATCCCGAGCTCGCCCAGGAGGCGGCGGTAGATCTGAATCACCTCGGCGTCGATCGCCGGATCGGCCGATCCGATCGCCTCGAGCGAGAGCTGCCAGTGCTCCCGGTACCGGCCCTTCTGCGGGGCGGCGTACCGGAACATTGGCGCGAGCGTGTAGAGCTTCACGGGCTGGGGGTCCCGGTGCATGCCGTGCTCGACGTAGGCGCGACAGACGGGCGCCGTGCCCTCCGGGCGGAGCGTGAGCGAGCGGTCGCTCCTGTCGGTGAAGGTGTACATCTCCTTCTGGACGACGTCCGACCCGCTCCCGGAGGTGCGCTGGAAGAGATCGGTGTCCTCGAACGTCGGCGTCTGGATCCGGCGGTAGCCGTAGAGCCGCGCCAGTCGCTCGATCGTCGCGACGAGCGTGTCGAACCACACGGGCTGATCGGCCGGCAGGATGTCGTGAGTCCCGCGCGGCGCCTGAAAGCGCTCGGCCATCAGAGCCCCGCTTGTCCCGCGCGCGAGGCTCGAAGCTCGCCGAGAAACGGGTTCGACGCGAGCTCCTGCCCAAGCGTCGTCGGGTCGCCGTGGCCCGGATAGACGACCGCCTCCGGCCCGAACCGGTCGAGGAGGCGACCCACGGATGCGAGCAGCGTCTCCCAGTCGCCGCCGGGGAAATCGACCCGGCCGACCGAGCCCGCGAAGAGCAGGTCACCCGAGAAGAGCTTGCCCTCGACGCAGAACGCGACGTGATCGACCGAGTGGCCTGGCACGCCGACGACCTCGAGCTCGAGCCCCGCGACCCGGATCGTGTCGCCGTCGCGGAGCTCGTGGGCAGCGTCGTGCGGCTCAACGGGGCCCGAGCGAGTCGTCCCTCGCCGAACTGCCTCCACCTCGCCGGCGGGAACCCAGGCCTCGGCCCCTGTCGCCGACGCGAGCGCGGCCAGGCCTGCGACGTGGTCGATGTCGGTATGCGTGACGAGGATGCCCGCAAGCGACGCGCCGAGCGTCTCGAGCAGGCCGAGAAGCGGCCCCGGGTGGCCGCCGGGGTCGACGGCGACGGCCTCGCCGGCCGCGTCGGATGCGCGGACGAGGTAGCAGTTGGAGCCGAAGTCCCGGCTCAGGACGACACGATCGACGGCAACGAGCATCCCGCCGAGTCTAGAGAGGAGCCCGGATTCCTCGGGCTCCTGCGACCGTCGTCTCAGCGCGCCTTGCCGCCGCCCTGCTTGCGCTTGTTGAAGCGGCGATACACGACTCCGTCGATCCAGTAGGTGAGCGGGATGAACATGACCGCGTAGAGGAGCCCGATCGCCGCTCGGCTCGGTACCGAGATGCCCTTGAGCAGGAGCACCGAGAGCACGACCGTCGCGAGGCCCCAGAGACCTCCCCGCTTGAGCGCGCGGTCCCACGAGGGCGGCGTGGGCTCCCGCAGCGCACGGCTGCTCCGGGGCTTTCCCTTCGCGCCCGGCTTGGAGCTCTTCGACGTGTCCTTCTTGTCGCCCCGCAGCTCGGAGCCCGCGACCTCGACCTCGTTGCCCTCCTCGTCGTTGACCACGAAGCCGTACTCGTGACGGAAGCTCTTTGCCCTCCGGGCGCGCTGCTTGCGAGTCGGCATGGTGGTACAGGGACTCTAGTGCGTCGTCGTCCAGCCGAGGCGAGCGTGCACACTCGCGGGCATGTCGGATCCCGTCTTCGACCGTCCACGCGAGCTCGAGCTCACCGAGCGCGGCGCCGGGCCCGGCGGACAGGCGCGCGCGCTCCTGCGCCGCCGCGACTTCCGGACGCTCTTTCTCGCAGTGTCGATCAGCGAGCTCGGCGACTCGCTCAACTACATCGCCCTGATGTGGGTGGCCCTCCAGCGCGGCGGGCCGCTCGGAGTGGTCGCCGTTCGGCTTGCAGACAGCCTCCCGGCCCTCGTGTTCGGGCTGCACGGCGGGATCGCGGCCGACCGCTGGAGCCGGCGGAAGCTGATGATCGGAGCCGATCTCGCGCGAGGGGCGACGCTCCTGCCGATCGCGGTGCTCGGCCTGACCGGCTCGCTCTCGCTCTGGAGCCTCGTGATCGCTGCGTTCCTGCTCGAGGCGGCGACGAGCTACTTCGCCCCGGCCTACGGAGCGACGATCCCGGCCGTCGTCGACCGGGAGAACGTGCAGCGGGCAAACGCCCTCGTCCAGGCGACTGCCGACGGCCTCTCGATCGGAGGCTGGGCCCTCGCCGCCCTGCTCCTCAGCTTCCTGCCGCTGAGCACCTTCTTCGCCGTCGATGCAGGCACGTTCCTCGTCTCTGCCGCGCTGATCCTCCGGATGCGGTCGGGTCGCGGGCGGGCGGCGCACGGGGAGGCGGCGCGCCTGCGCGAAGGCATCGCGGCGCTGCGGCCTCGGCGGGCGTTGAGCTCCGCGGTCGTGACGATGAGCGTGACGATGACGATCTCGACCGGCTGCTGGATCGCCGGCGTCCCGACGCTGATCCGGAAGTCTCTGCATCACGGAGCCGGCGGCTTCTCGATCGTGATGATCGGATTCGCGGTCGGCTCGATCGCGGTCGGAGCGCTGCTTGCCCGCATCCCCGTCCGGCGCAAGGCCCGCGCGAGCATGCTCGCCTGGCTCTTCGACCTGCCCGCCTACCTGCTGCTCGCGGTGGCGACCTCGATCCCGCCCGCGTTCGCCGCCGCCGTCTTCTCGGGCACGGCGGAGAGCTCGTCGTACGTCCTGCTCAACTCCGCCGCCCAGGAAGACGTCCCCGACGCCGTCCTCGGCCGCGTCCTCGGCGTGATCTCGTTCGTGCACCGCGGCTCGCATGCCACGGGCCTGCTGCTGATCGCACCGGTGTTCGCGCTGGCGGCGCCCCGGCCGATCTTCGCCGTCTCGGCGGTCGCCCTCGCCGTGGTCGCGATCGCGGGAACCGTTATGGCAACGCGGCTCGCGAGGCCGCCGGCAGCCGCTTAGCTTTCGAGCAGCCGGAGCTCCAGCACGCGCGAGGCCTCGAAGCCTTCGATTCCGAGCGCGGCGCCTGCGGCCCGCACGGCAGCGCCTGCCGGCAGCAGGCCGACGAGCTCCGACCCGGCCACGCGCGCACCCCGCTCGCTCGCCTCGGCGCGAATGCGCTCGACGATCTCGTGCAGGGCAGCCGCCTCCCAGTCCTCCACGTTCATCGAGACCTGAACGAGCCCGGCCTTCGGAAGGTCGAGCCCGAGGGCCCGAACGCCCGGAAAGCCGCCGCCTTTCTCCCGCACGACCGAGGCGATCGCCTGTGCCGCCTCGAGCGGCCCCTCGAGGTTCACGTTGAACGCGATCAGCGGCCGGCGGGCACCGACGATCACGCCTCCCGCCGTGGGATGCAGCTCGCTCGGGCCGAAATCGGGGACGACCTCGCCGTCTGCGAGCCGCCTGGCGAGCAGCTCGGTGCCGCCGCGACGGTAGAAGGCAGGCCCGCGCTCGGGCGGCGCGTACATGAAGACCGGCAGGCCGAGAGCGCCCAGCCGCTCCCCCACCCGGGCCGCGGCGACCCTGGCGCGCTCCATGTCCCCGGGCGCGATCGGGACGATCGGGACGACATCCGCTGCGCCGATCCGCGGGTGAGCGCCTCTGTGGGAGCGGAGGTCGATCCGCTCGCAGGCGACCGCGACCCCGTCGGCGAGCGCCTCGACGAGCTCGTCCTCGGTGCCGACGAGCGTGAAGACCGAGCGGTTGTGGTCGGCGTCCGAATGGAGGTCGAGGACCCGTGCGGCCCGTCCGAGTGCCTCCCCGATCGCGTCGATCGTCGCGCGGTCGCTCCCCTCGGAGAAGTTGGGCACGGACTCGAGCGGAAGCGTGGACTCGCCGGGGAGCACCGGCGCATCGTATGACCCGGGGAGCGGAATCGTGGGCCGCGGTGTGGACAGGGCCGCCGCGTACGCTTCGACGGTGACAAGCCCGGAAGCCCCCCGCTACCGCTCGACCTTCGTGCGGCTGCTTCGTTTCCTCGTCCCGTACAAGGTCTCGCTCGTGTTCTCGGTCGTGCTGGCCTTCGTGGCGCAGGCCGGGACGCTCGCGTTTCCCTGGCTCACCGGCGACGTTGCGGGCGCGATCAAGAACGGCCATCGCCACGAGCTGCCGCTCCTGCTCGGGATCGTCCTCCTGGTCGGCGTCGTGAAGGCGGCGGCCACCGTCGCCCGGCGTCTCCTCTCGGGCACGCAGGCGCTCGGGGTCGAGCTCGACATGCGCAACGCGCTCTACGCGAAGCTCGTCCGGCTGTCGTTCGGGTTCTTCGATCGTCACCAGACCGGCCAGCTGATGTCGCGGGCGACCGTCGACCTGCAGACCGTGCGCTTCTTCCTCGGCTACGGGCTGATCTTCTTCGCCCAGCACGTGTTCACGGTCGTCGGGGTCGGGATCATCGTGTTCCTGATCTCCTGGAAGCTCGCGCTCGTGGCGCTCGCCTTCGCGCCCTTCCTCGTCGCGATCGCCTACCGCTACAGCATCGTCTCGCACCCCGTCCTGCGCGACGTGCAGCAGAAGATGGCCGACGTCGCGACCGTCTCCGAGGAGAACATCGTCGGCGTCCACGTCGTCAAGTCGTTCGCCCAGGAGCAGGCCGAGCAGGACAAGTTCGAGAATCGCTCCGAGCAGCTCTTCCGCCAGAGCGTACGGGCCAACCGGCAGCGCGCCTTCTACGTCCCGGCGCTCTCGTCCCTGCCCTATCTCGGCCAGGCGGCGATGCTCCTGATCGGCGGCCGGATGGTGGCGCACGGCACCCTCTCGATCCAGGACTTCATCCGCTTCAACCTCTACCTCGCGCTCCTCGTCTTCCCGCTGCGGATGCTCGGGATGTGGATCGGCGAGGGCCAGCGGGCAACCGCCTCGGGCGAGCGCATCTTCCAGGTCATGGACGAGATCGAGGACATCGCCGATCCGGAAGGCGCACGCGAGCTTCCGCCGGGCCCCGGCCTCGTCCGCTTCGAGAACGTCACGTTCGGCTACGACCCGGCCCGCCCCGTTCTGAGCGGGATCGAGCTCGAGCTCACCGCCGGGACCACGGTCGCGCTGATCGGCCACACCGGCTCGGGGAAGACGACGCTCGCCTCGCTGATCCCACGCTTCTACGACGTCCAGGAAGGCCGGGTGACGATCGACGGCGTCGACGTGCGAGACGTGACGCTGAACTCGCTTCGCCGCGAGATCGGCGTGATCGCCCAGGATCCGTTCCTGTTCTCGGCCACCGTTCGCGAGAACCTCGCGTTCGGGCGGGCCGAGGCGACCGAGGAGGACATCGTCGAGGCGGCGCGCCTCGCTCAGGCACACGAGTTCGTCGAGCGGCTGCCGGAGGGATACGACACCGTGATCGGCGAGCGGGGCATCACGCTCTCGGGCGGCCAGCGCCAGCGGCTCGCGATCGCCCGCGCGCTCGTGGTCGACCCGCGCATCCTGATCCTCGACGACGCGACCGCCTCGGTCGACGCCTCGACGGAGGCGAAGATCCGCCTCGGCCTGCGCGAGGCGATGGCGGGCCGGACGACGGTCATCATCGCCCATCGGCTCTCGACGATCGCTCTTGCGGACGAGATCGTGGTGCTGGACGGCGGCGGCATCGCCGCCCGGGGCAGCCACGAGGCGCTGATCGACAATCCCGTCTACCGCGAGATCTGGGAGCACGGCCGGCTGGAATCGGAAGCCCGGATTGATACGGCAGCACAGATCGAGGAGGTCGCCTAGTGCACGTCTGGCAGCCCGGCTCGAACCTCGTCCAGGCGAGGAACACCGTCGAGGACTGGTCGTGGGCCGCGACCAGGAGGCGGTTCACTGCCCTCTACCGCCTGGCGAAGCCCTACCGCGCCCGGACGCTCCTGTCGCTCGGCACGCTGCTCGCGGCCACCGCGGCCTCGCTCGCGCCGCCCTTCCTGATCGGCAGCGCCGTGGACGACGTCCGCAACGGCCACACCGGCCGGCTCGACTGGTTGATCGTGGCCTTCGTCGGGTCCGCGGTCGTCAGCTTCGCCGCCTCCGCAGCGCAGACGTACTTCACGGGCTGGACGGGCGAGCGAATGCTCGCCGACCTCCGAAACCACCTCTTCCGCCACCTGCAGCGGCTCCCGCTCGGCTTCTACGAGCGCAACCGTGCCGGCGTCCTGATCAGCCGGCTCACGAACGACGTCGAGGCGCTCGACCAACTCGTCACCGACGGCGTCACCTCACTCGTCCAGAACACGCTGACGCTGCTCGGATCGGCCGCGATCCTCTTCTACCTCGACTGGCGCCTCGCGTTCGCGACGATGGTCGTCGTCCCGTTCCTGACGGCGGGCACGGCGGTCTTCCGCAAGAAGTCGAGCCGCTCCTACCGGGGCGTCCGCGAGAAGCTCGGGCTCGTCACGGCGACGCTCGCCGAGGACATCGCGGGCATGCGCGTCCTCCAGGCCTTCACGCGCGAGGAGGCGGCAAAGCGGCATTTCAAGACGGTCGGCGAGGCCTACCGCGTCAAGAACCAGGAGACGGTCGTCCAGAACGCCCTCTACTTCCCGTACGTCGACCTGCTCTCCTCGCTCGCGACGGCGATGGTGCTCGGCTACGGCGGCTACCTCGTCTTCGACGGCAACACGACGATCGGCGTCTTGACGGCGTTCCTCGGCTACCTGACGAACTTCTTCGACCCGGTCCAGAACCTGTCGCAGCTCTACTCGACGTTCCTCTCGGCCGTCGCGGCCCTCGACAAGATCATGGACGTCCTCGTCGAAGAGCCCGACGTCGTCGACGGCGAGGCCGACCTCGGCCTGATCAGGGGCCACGTCGCGTTCGACAACGTCCGCTTCTCCTACGTCACGGGCCCGGAGGTGCTGCACGGGATCGACCTGGACATCCCGGCAGGAACGACCGTCGCTCTCGTCGGGCACACCGGCGCAGGCAAGTCGACGATCGCGAAGCTGATCGCGCGCTTCTACGACCCCACGAGCGGCCGGATCACGATCGACGGGATCGACCCCCGCACCGTCCGGCAGGAGGAGCTTCGCCGCCAGCTCGGGATCGTCCCGCAGGAGGGCTTCCTCTTCGCCGGCACGGTCGCAGACAACATCGCCTTCGGACGGCCGGAGGCAAGCCGCGACGAGGTCGTCTCGGCGGCTCGGGCGGTGGGAGCCGACGAGTTCATCGACAAGCTCGAGGACGGCTACGACACTCAACTCGGCGAGCGCGGCTTCCGGCTCTCGCTCGGCCAGCGCCAGCTCGTCGCCTTCGCGCGCGCGCTCCTTGCCGACCCGCGGATCCTGATCCTCGACGAGGCGACGAGCTCCGTCGACATCGGCACCGAGCGCCGAATCGAACGGGCCCTGCGTCGTCTGCTCCACGGGCGCACCGCCTTCGTAATCGCTCACCGCCTCTCGACGATCCGCGACGCCGACCGCATCGTGGTGCTCGAGCACGGCGGCGTGGTCGAGCAGGGCACGCACGAGGAGCTGCTTGCCCGTCATGGCCGGTACTCGGAGCTCTACGGCTCCTGGGCCGAAGACGCCGCGTAGCGGGCCTTCCACGCTCGAACCATCGCGATCCGCTGGTCGACCGTCGGATGGTCGTCCAGGAGCACGTACTCCCAGGTCGGCGGCGCCGGGTCGCTGAGCGCGGTCGGGACGAACGACGCGAAGAGCGCGCTCGCATCGCGCGGGTCATGGGTCGTCTGGAGCGCGAGCCAGTCGGCCTCCGACTCCATGTGCCGGGAGATCACATTGCGGACGGGCAGAGCGACAAGGCCGATCACGACGAAGGCGAACACGGCGAGCGGCACCGCCGCGGGCTCGCCCATCCCGCCCCGGCGCCGGGTGACCAGGCTGATCAGGAACACCTCCGGGAAGAGGAAGAGCGCCTCCCACCCGACCGACTTCCAGATGTGGTCGCGCGCCACGTGGCCGAGCTCGTGGGCGATCACCACCCGCACCTCGCCGTTCGAGAAGCGCCCGTCGAGGAGCGTGCTCCAGACGACGACCCGGCGGCTCGGCCCGACCCCCTCGGTCTCTGCGTTCGGAAGGGTCGTGTCGGTCGAGACGTCCTGGATGCGCACGGGAACGTGGCCGACATGGGCCTTCAGCTCGAGGCTCGCCACCGACGCCGAGAGACCCGGGTAGTCGGAGGTCGGATGCGTCGGCACGAGATAGGGCGCGACGAGGACGTCGAGAAGGACGAGACCCACGAACACGGGCGCGGCGAGGATCCACCACCGGTGCCCGACCCACCGGGCGAGCCCCATCACGATCCCGAGCGCGACGCAGAGCAACACGAACCCGAACCCGAGCGCGAACCAGCCGCCGAGCACGGCCGTGACGTAGCTCTCGTGGCTGACGCCGTGGCGCCGCGCCCACCAGAGCTCGACGACCTCCACCGGCACGTCCACCAGCCAGAGCAGGCCGAAGCCGAGCATCCCGAGCAGCATCCCCGTCCCGACCGGGCCGGCAGCCGACTCGCGCACGAACCGCGGCCCCCACCAGGCGTAGATCCCGAAGACGACGAGCTCGATCGCGACACCCGCGAGCCAGAGCAGGCTCGAGACGTGGTCGAAGTAGTCGACCCGGTGCAGCTCGGAGGCCGGGAACGTCGAGGCGGTGTCGACGTGCGGCAGCCGGAGCGACCCCGGGACCTTCGAGCGCCACAGAAACCAGGCCGCGACGGCCCACGCGGCGGCCAGGGTGACCACGACAACCGCCTTACCGCGGGTGCGGTCAGGCAGCTTCGCGGACCAGCTCGATGTCGGTAGCGGCGTCATCCCGCTCTTCCCCCTCGAGCGGGCTTGCGTTGGGGTACGCGTCGGTGAGCAGCAGGAAGTACGCGTTCGTCTGGCCCATGTAGCGGAGCGCGTAGGCCGAGAGGTTGCGCAGCCCCTCCGGCGCCGAGCCCGTCGCCAGCGAGACGAACCACATCAGGAACGCGTCGACCACGATCGTGGCGCCGAGGGCGCTCTGCAGGACGAGAGCCGGGATCGCGAGCACGCCGCGGAAGCCTGTCTTCCAGCGGTTCTGGCGGCCGGGTGCCGGTAGCACGAGCTCGAGCGGGTACATCCCCTCGCGCCCGGTAAACGCCGGAAACGCGTTCGCGACCAGTCCGACGAACGCGTAGACCTGGAAGGCGTAGCGCACGTACCGGCTCAGGAAGCGATGAAGCGGCCGCGCCGGGACGCCGCGGAAGAGCGTGACGAGCCACTGGAGGATCACCGTGGGCACGACCAGCACAGCCCAGAGGGCGAGCCACACGATGTGCGGGATCGCGAGCGGCAGGCGCAGGGCAACCGTGAGGCGTGAGCGGCGCAGGTCGGTCGAGTCGCCGACGAGATGCACGTCGTGGCGAGCCGGCCGTTCGAGCTCGGCGAGCATCGCGGTCGGGTCGGCGCTCGGATAGGCGTCGGTGATCAGGAAGAGGTAGGCGAGCGTCTGGGCCTGGTAGCCGATCGAGAAGGCGCCGGCATCTCTGAGCCCGCGAGGCATCCGTCCCGTGAAGAGGGACGCGAACCACCCGAGCACGGCGGAGGTCGCCCCGAGCCCGAACGCCTGGGCGCCCGCCGACTTGGACCTGCCGCGGGTCGAGCCTCCGACCGCAAGGCCGCCCAGGGTGCTGAAGACGAGGAACGCAGGAAGCGCGAGCAGCAGGCGCAGCAGGATCCGCCACCGCGCCTGCCGCGACGGGGTCGCGGGCAGCCGCACATCGAAGGCGTAGTCGCCCGCGTACCCCCCAAACGGCGGGTACGGGTTGGCGACCAGCCAGAAGTACGCGTACATATGCGCCGTGAAGCGCACGTACGCGCAGAAGAACCGATGGAGGCTGCCGGGAAGCCGGCCGAGGAAGAGCGCGATCAGCCAGGCAAAGAACGAGACGACGATCGCGACCACGGTCCAGATCGCGAACCAGAGGAACAGGGGGATCGCCAGGATCAGGCGGAAGAAGACCGTGAGCCGGTTTCGGCGGAGATCGTCGGGGACGACGATCCGCACCGGATGTTCGTGCATACGTGATTCATGCCACATCCGCCGGAGTGCGCCAGGGCGATTTGCTCCCACGGACCGCGTCTCGGCCGGGTACCGCAACGGCCCTTCTCGCTCTAAGCTGGCCGGATGGAGCCCGAGCCCGGGAACGAGCTGGATCCCGAGACGCAGGAGCGAATCGCCGAGCCCGCGTCCGAGGAGGCGCAGCGCGAGGTCAGGCTGACGCCCACCGAGGCGGTCGCGCGGATGCGGATCAACGTCCCGGTCAGGCGCAACGACAAGCTCCGGCGGGTGATCGACCGGGTCAACCACGACGACCAGATCAAGGCCTGGTGGCATGTCGCCAATGTCAACGCGGTCGCGCGGCTCCAGATCAACGACCACTCCTGGGTGCACATCCAGATCGTCACGAACATCGCGCTGAAGATGCTCCGGCAGCTCACAAAGCACGGGATCGAGCCGGCGATGGTGGCCGACTACGGCATGGAGCAGGCAGACGCCGAGGTCGTCGTCGCCCTGACCGCTTTGACGCACTGCATCGGGATGTCCGTCCACCGGCACGGGCACGAGGACTTCAGCCTGTTCCTGGCCGAGCCCAAGCTCCGTGAGCTCCTCAAGGGGATCTACACCGAGCCGGACCTGACCGTGATCGTCTCGGAGGTCCTCCAGGGGATCATCAGCCATCGCTCCGACGGCGAGCCGCTGACCCTCGAGGCCGGGATCCTCCGGGTCGCCGACGCCCTCGACATGGAGCAGGGCCGCTCGCGGATCCCGTTCGAGCGCGGCCACGTCGGCATCCACTCGCTCTCGGCCGCGGCGATCGAGGACGTCTCGATCGCAGACGGCGAGACCAAGCCGATCAGGATCGAGATCACGATGAACAACTCCTCCGGCATCTACCAGGTCGACGGCCTCCTCAAGGCCAAGCTGCGCGGCTCCGGCCTCGAGCCCTACGTCGAGGTGATCGCACACATCGACACCGAGGCCGAGAAGCGGCTCGTCCCGCTGTACCGCCTCGAGATCTGACGATCCGCGGGATCCGAGCCGCGCCGGGCCGCCTCGCGCGAGTCCGAAACGGGCTCCTGGCTACACTTGGAACCCGTTGCGGGATCGTCTAATGGTAGGACGCCTGACTCTGGATCAGGTAGTCTAGGTTCGAGTCCTAGTCCCGCAGTTCTTCGAGATGCATTGAGGAAAAACCCGCTCAGGCGGGTTTTTTGTTGGGCGCGACGACCGAGCACCGTCGAGCCGCTCGGACGAGCCCTCGATCAGGTAGGCTAGGGACGGTCGCAGGAATCAGAGTCGCATAAAAGCCCCGCAAATCGGGGCTTTTTGGTTGGAGGTTGTTGGAGGCGTTGGAGGGTACGGCGTTCGAAAGGCGACCCGACGCCGGTTGGCACGGCGGCCCTTGCGGCACGCGCAAGGGAGCGGGTTTGGGAAAGCTCAGCGAGAGCGCACGCAGACCCCGAAGCGGTCGGCAAGGCATGAAGTAGGCAGTGCAAGCAGGCAGTTGCAAGCAGCAGTCGCCCGGGTCCTCATTCTTGACGCTGGAGAGAGACATGACGAATTCGAAGCCCACGTGTCCACAGTGCAAATCGCCGCTCAAGCTGCACGAGATGGCAATTCCGCGCCCCGTGCGAGGCAGCGCCCCCCGCGCCGTCCCAAAGCGCCAGTGGGTGTGCAGCAACGAGGACTGCATGTACACGGCCAACCAGCACGTGCACGCGCTCTCCTCGCGCTGACTTATTAGGGCCTATCTCGGTAGGCCCTTAGGCGACCCGGTCGGCCAGGCGGGGGTGCGGCTTCCCGTTGGGATGATCTTGCCGCCGCAACCCCTACCCCGACTCGCGGCGAGCTGTGCGGCGCGTTCCTCCTCGAAGCGGCTATCGCTCAGCGCGCTTGAAGACGATCGAGTTCCCCGTGCTGCCTCAGCCAGTCGATGACCGTTGCGGTGGCATCCGCATCGAGCACAGCGTCGGCGGCGTTGTACGCGGCAAAGAGGGCCTCGGCAGTCAGCTCTCCCAGCAAATGCGGCTCGTGCTTGAGGACGTGGTTGGCATCCTCTGGGAAGACGAAGGTGACGTCGGCGCGTCCCGCTGCTGCGCGGCGGAGGAGCTCGCCGTCGTCCTTCCAGTTGACCTGGATGTCCTTCTTTCCGATCACGACCAGCACGGGCACGTCGACACGCCCAAGCAGCGAGGAGGCATCGGCGAGCCAGAGCTCGCGGGCGAACGGAAGGTTCATCGGGCTTTCGAGGCCGTGCAGCAAGCTCTGCACGCCTTCCGGGAGAGCCGGGTCGGGCACGGTCGGCTCGCCGCGCACGAAGCGGGCGACCGCTTCGTCGTAGAGCCCGAGCAGCGCCTCGCCGCCCGGGACGAGCGCGGCTTGCGCTGCGAGCTGCGCACGCCCGACATCGCCGACGGAGCGGCCGGGAGGGCCGATCAGCACCATGCCCGCGAGCGGGATCGCCGGGTCGCCGAGCTGGTAGTGGAGGACGTGGAGCGTCCCTTCGCTGTTGCCGAGACCGAAGATGCGACCAACGGAGGGCTCCTTTGCGAGCACACGCACAGCGCCTGCGAACTCGTCGGTGTGGTGCTGCATCGTCAGGCCGCCGAGCGCCTCGATGTTCTCGACCGCGTGCGCCCCCGTGACGCTCTTGTCGTAGCGGAGCGATGCGATTCCGGCGTCCGCCAATTCCTGCGCAAGGAGTTTGCCGCTGCCATCGGTGCCTGGAAGCAGCGGTGAGTTCCAGTCGCGGTCGGTCGGGCCGCTCCCAGCCGCGAACACCACGCCCGCCCCGGTGCTCTGCGCCATCGGGCGAACGAGCGTGCCGTCGATCGTGGCCTTACCGACCTGCCAACTGACCTCGGTGCTGCTGTGGGTTGCAGGACTCATGTTCGGAATTGCACGGCGCGCACGCGCCGGTCATCCCAACGCGAAGCCGCACCCCTGACCAGGCTAGCCGACCCGGTAGACCAGGCCGTCGGCCGGGTCGACGAGCAGCGCGCCCGCGCCGTCGCGCACCGCGACGGCTCCGCTCATCGGCTTCGGGAGCGTCCCGACGGGCTCCGCCCGGCCGGTCGCGGGGTCGATGCTGACCACACCCGCCAGCGGGCTCCCGGTCGCAGTGGAGCCGCCGATGAGGTAGAGCTTCGCCCCTGCGTGAAGCAGGGTGCCGCGCTCGAGTCCCTGGGGCAGCGCTCCGAGCGCCTTCACCCCGCCGGAGGCGAGATCGACGCCGTAGATCTGCCGCGAGAGGCCCTGCTGGGTCAGCCCTCCGGCGACGAGGAGCGTGTTCCCGACGATCGCGACCGCAGGCGCGCGGAGCCCTTGCGGGAGCCGCGCGACCAGGGTCGGCGCCGCTCCGGGCGTGTAACGCAGCACCGCGGTCGCGTACTTCTGCCCTGTCCAGCCGCCGACGATGTAGACGACGCCGGCCTTCACCGCCGCGGCGGCCTCGGCCAGCGGCTCCTCGAACGTCCCGGCGGACGACGACCTCCCCGTCCGCGGGTCGATCCGGACGACCTGGTCGGTCGGGAGCTTGCCCTGCTCGCCTCCCAGGATGTAGACGCTTCCGCCGAGAGCGAAGACCGCCGGGTCGGCGCGCCCGGACGAGAGCGTGCCGATCTGCGCGAGCCGGCCGGCGACCGGCCCGGCAAGCACGCGTGCGCTCCCCACCCCGCCCGCGACGACGAGCTTCGAGCCCACGATCGCGGCGGACGCGCGAACGGCAGGCGTGAAGTGGCCGATCACCGTGACCCGAAGCGGGCCGAACCGTGTGATCGCCGGACGAGGCTCGTGCGCGACCGGCTTCGGTTTCGGCGCGGTCGTGACGGCTACGGGGGTCGTCGTCACGGTCGTCGCGGCGGTCGACGACGGCTGGACGGCCCGGCCGACCAGGATGCCGCCGAACGTCACGACTACGAGGGCGGCGAGGAGCAGGACGATCGCGAACGGCGAGAGCCCGAGCCCGGCCGGCTCCTCCTCGAGTTCCTGGCCGGGGATCCCCGGGGCCGTCCTGTCGGGTGCCCGGCCCACCGGGCCGGCAACGGCCGCGCCCTCGTACTGCGGCCAGGGGTCGGCCTGAGGCTCGTCCCCAGCGGCCGAGAGCGAGGCGAGCTCGTCGCTCAGTTCTCCCGTCTGCTCGCCCGCCGCTTCCTGATCCGGGGGCTCAGGCGTCACCTCGGCCACCCTAGCGAACGCACTGAACGGCAATGCTCACGCCTGCGCGAGGGCACATGGAGCTCCGGGGGGCGCGGGCCGTATCCTCTGGAGATCGCTCCCGGAGCTCGAAGCCTGTGAAGAAGCGCCTCTACTCGGGCGCAGCCGTCGGGACGATGCTGTGCCTCCTGGCCGGCCTGCTCGCGGCCCTGGACGCCGGAGCCGCCTCGACCGGCGCCTCGCCGGTGGCCGGAGCGCGCTGCGGCCCCGTCCAGAACCCGGACGGCGACCTGCTCGTCACCTCCGACCTGCCGCTCCACGGCGCGGAGGCGGGTCAAGCCCAGCAGATGAGCGCGGCGATCGCGCTCGTCCTCGAGAAGACGTCGTGGAAGGCGGGCGGCTACACGATCGCCTACCAGAGCTGTGACGACTCCACCTCGAAGGCCGGGCACTGGGACTCGACGACCTGCGAGTCGAACGCCAAGGCCTACGGAGCCGATCCGAGCGTCGTCGCGGTGATCGGCCCGGTGAACTCCGGCTGCGCGGAGGTCGAGCTCCCGGACGAGAACCGGGCCGCCAGAGGCCCCCTCGCGATGGTCAGCCCTGCGACGACCTACGTCGGTCTCACCCACTCCGGGCCCGGCGCCGCTGCCGGCGAGCCCGGGACGTACTACCCGACGGGCGCCAGGAGCTTTGCTCGCGTGATTGCGGCCAACGACGTGCAGGCGGCCGCCGACGCCACACTGGCCGCCCGCCTCAAGATCGGCAAGCTCTTCGTCCTGAACGACAAGGAGGCCTACGGCGCGGGTATCGCCGCAGACATGGCTTTCGCGGCGAAGAAGCTCGGGATCGCGATCGTCAAGAACGCCGCCTGGGATCCGAGTGCGAGCACCTACGATGCGCTCGCGGCCCAGATCAAGGCCTCCGGCGCCCAGGCTGTCTTCTTCGGTGGTCTCGTTTCCGGCAACACCGGAAGGCTGATCGAGGCGGTGAGGACCGCAGCTCCGACCGTGACGCTGATCGCTCCCGACGGGTTCACGCCCGTCGCCGCGGACGTCGTCCAATCGGCGGGAAAGGCAAACGGGATGTACGTCTCGGTCGCCGGTGTCCCCTCGGCGCAGCTCCCCCCGCCCGGACAGGCGTTCCTGAAGGCGTTCGCCGCAGGGAACGGCGGGAGCGCGATCGATCCGTACCTGGTGTATGCGGCCCAGGCGGCGACGGTGGCGCTGAAGGCGATCGCCGCCTCCGACGGCACGCGGTCCGGAGTCTCCTCGCAGCTCCTCAAGGTTCAGATCCGGCACAGCCTCGTCGGGCCGGTCTCCTTCGACGGCGACGGAGACATCGTCTCGGGCGCCGTCACGATCTACAAGATCGACGGAGGCAAGCCCACGGTCGCGGCAGTGATCGTCCCGAAGAGCTCGCTCCTCCCCACGCCGTAACGCCTGCCGGTCGCCGCGGGATCCCGGTCGGCGTCGGGTCCGGGCGACCTCGGGTGCGGTCTTCAGGCGGCGGCAGTGTGCCCGCTCGCGACGGAAGCCGTCGCCCGGGATTCGCCAACAGCCACAATCGCCCGATGAGCGAATCGCGCACCGGAGGGTTCTCGGGCAGGACCGCGTGGGGACGCAACCTCGAGACCCCGCTTCGCATGTTCCTCCGGACCGAGACCGCGAGCGCGACGATCCTCCTGGCTGCCACCCTCGTCGCCCTGCTCTGGGCGAACATCGGCGCCGGCTCCTACGAGCGGACCTGGCATACGACCCTCGCGATCCGGGTCGGGCACTGGGGAATCACCAGGCCCCTGCAGTTCTGGATCAACTCGGGCCTGATGAGCCTCTTCTTCTTCGTGGTCGGGCTCGAGGCGCGCCGCGAGTTCGATATGGGCGAGCTGCGGGAGCGCCGCCGGCTGGCGCTGCCGGTCGCGGCGGGGCTCGGAGGGATGCTCGTCCCGATCGCGATCTTCCTGAGCTTCAACGCCGGCACCCCGGCCGCTCACGGGTTCGGCACCGCCATGTCCACCGACACGGCCTTCGCGCTCGGCATGCTGGCGCTCGTCGGGCCGCGCTTCCCGGACCGGCTGCGCGCGTTCATGCTCACCTTCTCGGTGGTCGACGACGTGGTCGCGCTCGTCGTGATCGCGATCTTCTACTCGCACGACCTCTCGTGGTGGTACCTCGCCGCCGCAGTCGGGTTGCTGCTGCTCGCCGTGCTCACGGCTTTCGCGGGCGCTCGCGGCCGTGTCGTGCAGCTCACGATCGCGATCGTCGCCTGGGTGGCGATGATGAAGTCGGGGATCGATCCGATCGTCGTGGGGCTCGTGACCGGCCTCGCGATCTTCGCTTCCCCCGCCGCACGCGTCGATCTCGAGCATGCGAGCGACCTCTTCCGCCTCTTCCGCGAGCAGCCGACCCCCGAGCTCGCCCGCAGTGCCTCGGTCGGCCTGCAGGCGGCGATCTCCCCCAACGAGCGGCTCCAGCAGCTCTTCCATCCGTGGACGAGCTACGCGATCGTGCCGCTTTTCGCGGTCGCGAACGCGGGAATCTCGATCAACGGCAGCTTCCTCTCCGACGCCTACACCTCGCCGGTCACACTCGGCGTGCTCTTCGGCTACCTGGCGGGCAAGCCGATCGGCATCGTCGGCGCCTCGGCGCTGATCACGAAGCTGAGCCGCGGCAAGCTGCGGCCGCCCGTCGGCTGGGCCGCCGTCGCAGGTGGCGGCCTGATCGCCGGGATCGGGTTCACGGTCTCGCTCCTGATCGCAAGCCTCGCCTTCCACGGCAAGGAGCTCGCCGAGGCGAAGCTCGGGCTCCTCAGCGCAGCCGTGTGCGCATCGGTGGCGACCTGGGGCCTCTTCCGCGTGGCCTCGCGGCTGCCGACCCCGCTCAAGGTCAGGGCGCTGCTCGGAACCGCCGAGGCGATCATCGATCTCGCCGACCCGGTCGACCCGGAGCGCGACCACATCCGGGGCCCTTCGGAGGCGCCGGTCACGCTCGTCGAGTACGGCGACCTCGAGTGCCCGTTCTGCGGCCAGGCCGAGAGCGTGATCCGCACGCTCCTGTCCGACTTCGGCGATCTGTGCTACGTCTGGCGCCACCTGCCCCTGAATGACGTGCACCCGCATGCACAGCTTGCCGCCGAGGCGACCGAGGCCGCCGCCGAGCAGGGGAAGTTCTGGGAGATGCACGACCGCCTGATCACCCATCAGGACGCACTCCGCCCGCCCGACCTCGTCGCGCACGCACGTGCGCTCGGGCTCGATGTCGAGCGCTTCACCGAGGACCTCCGCCGCCATGCCGGCGCGGCCCGCGTGGCCGAGGACGTGGACAGCGCCGATCTGAGCGGCGTCTCGGGAACGCCGAGCTTCTTCGTCAACGGGCTCCGCCATCACGGCGCCTACGACGTCGAGTCGCTGACGCAGGCGGTACGGCTCGCCCGCGCCCGCACCCTGGTCGCCGCGTGACGCTATGTGCCGCCTGACGGTCGCGGCGCCCGGAAGCTAGGCGGAAAGCGGGTTCGGCGGCGGCACGAGCGGCAGCCAGTGGTCCGTGACCCAGAAGACCGGCTTGCTCTGTCCGGGCATCCCGACCAGAGGCCCGAAGACGACGCGGGCATAGCGAACCGCGCTGCTCGCATTCAGGTGGCCCGTCCCGCCGATCTTCCCGGTCCATGAGGCGCCAGGCGCCAGCTTCGTCGGCCGTGCCGGCGAGAAGGTCTGGGCGAGCGCGAAGCCGACTGTCCGGTTGAGGTCGGTGCTCGTGTGATCGGAGAAGATCGCGGCGCCGAAGTTGTTGCCGATCTCGATCGTCTTCGTGCTGAGGTTCTTGAACGAGACCTGAGCGCTCCAACCGTTGCTCGTGAACGTCAGCGAGCCGACCGTGAAGCCCATGACCGGGGCGGTCCCGTTCTTCGCCGTCTCGTTCCAGTGGACCGTGGCCGCCGAGACACCTCCGGCGCCGAGCAGGACGCCGGCGACCACGAGGCTTGCGGCGAGCCCGAGCCGGATTGCTGGGGCGCGCATTGCCACAGCGTAGGCGATCCGCCTGAAGATCGTCTTAGAGCTCGAACCAACACGAGCGTCGCTTCCTGGTGCTCTGGGAGCGAGTGGGTGCAACGGCCGGCTCGCAGGCCAGGCTGGTTGCCTGTCCGAGAGCCGGCCGTTTCACCCGCGAAGCCCTGGATCCCGCTCGAGAGCGGGATCCAGGTCGCCAAAAGCTCGGGACAGGGGCGCGAAGCGCCGGTGTCCCGAGCTTGAGGACGATCCCAGGGCACCAGGGACGACGGTCATGTTGGTTCGAGCTCTTTAGAGCTCACTCGACTTCGAGGTCACATCGATCGAGGAGAAGCTTCTCAAGTCCCTCGCGCGAGGGATCGACTTCACCCTTTGGGGTTATTGGCGACAAATGCCGGCCGCGCTTTCGTGCGTGTGTGACCAACGCCACCGACACCACAGGCTCCGCCGAGATCTTCGACCGCGCTCGCCTCCTGATCGACCTCGACGAGGCGACCGATCCGACCAGCCCGGCCTGCGCGCTGCTCGTGCTCGGCCTGCCGCACCCGGGCGAGCAGCGGACGACATTCTCGACTGCCGAGATCGAGGTGCTCGTCGCGCATCTGCGAGACCGGCTCGCCGACCTCGTCGGCGACAACGGCAGCGTCTACCGCACCCGGTCGACCGAGCTCTGCGCATTCATCGACGGGACGGTCTCGCCCTCGGACGATCTTCTCGACGCGATCCGCACGGAGCTCGACCTGGAATGCGAGGCGCTCGCGGTGCGCGTGTCGCTCGGGTGTGTCTCGCTTCCAGGCGAGGCGAGCGACCCCACCTCGGCCCTCGCGCTCGCCGACGAGCGCGCCCGGGTCCCGGCGGGCAAGGTCGTGCTGCGGCTCCCCGCTCGCGGGGCTCGCCGCGCCGGCGCTGCCTGACGGCTTCGTCGGGTCGCTTCCGCTCTGTGCGTCTCCTGACGGAGGCCTCAGACTAGGCTCCATCGTCACGTGCGGATCTGCCTCGTCTACGACTGCCTATACCCGCATACGGTCGGAGGTCTCGAGCGCTGGTACCGGAACCTTGCGGAGCGCCTGGCCGCGGCCGGACATCAGGTCGACTACCTGACCCTTCGGCAATGGCCGGCCGGAGAGGATGCCGGGGTGCCCGGAGTGACGGTGATCGCCGTGGGCCCGCGAATGGACCTGTACACCGGGGGTCGGCGAAGGATCGTGCCGCCGTTGCGATTCGGCCTCGGTGTGCTGTTGCACCTCGCTCGGCACGGCGGCCGCTACGACGTTGTCGAAACCGCGTCGTTCCCGTACTTCTCGCTGCTCGCGGCCGGAGCCATGCGCCCCTTCCGCCGCTACCGGATCGTCGTCGACTGGTTCGAGATCTGGACACGCTCGTACTGGCGCGAATATCTCGGACGCGCAGGTGACGTCGGCTGGCGCGTCCAGCGGCTTTGCTTGCGCGTCCCGCAACGGGCGCTCTGCTTCTCCGGGCTCCAGGAGCGACGGCTGCGTGAAGAGGGATACCGGTCCGGGGTGACCACCCTCCGCGGGCTCTACGACGGTAGCCCCGGCCGCGTGGGTGAGGTTGCGGAGCCGCCCTGTGTCGTCTATGCCGGACGGCACATCCCGGAGAAGCGCGTCCCTGCCCTCGTGCCGGCGATCTCACTCGCCCGAGCCCAACTTCCCTCCCTTCGGGCCGAGATCCTCGGCGACGGGCCCGAACGGAGTGAGGTACTCACTGCCGTCGCCGCGCTCGGCCTCGCCGAGGCCGTTGCGGTTCCCGGCTTCGTCTCGGCCGCGCACGTGGACGAATCGATTCGGCGAGCGCTCTGCCTCGTGCTTCCCTCTCGCCGGGAGGGCTACGGGCTCGTCGTCCTGGAGGCGTGCGCAGTCGGCACACCGAGCGTCGTCGTGGCCGGTCCGGATAACGCCGCGGTCGAGCTCGTCGAGGAGGGTGTCAACGGCACGGTCGCCGCCTCCGCCTCACCGGCCGACCTCGCCGCCGCGATCCTCCGGGTCCACAAGGGCGGCGCGGCTCTGCGCGCCTCGACGGTGACGTGGTTCGCGGAGCACCGCGAGGAGCTCTCACTCGAGCGGTCCCTCGCAACCGTTCTCGCCGTGTACGCGTCGTGAGGTCGGGCGTTGTCAGCCCAGCGCGCCCGAGCCATCGCGAAATAGGCCGTCCCTCGCCGCCGCCACCGACCGCGGGCGAATCAGCGCTCGCGGCGGCGGAGCATGCCGCGAAGCCGGCCCCTCGCCATCGCAGCGTAGAAACGCGCCCTTCCCGGTATGCCCCTGGCGAGGAAAAGGCCCGAGACGGCGACCAGTAGGACCGATCGCCAGGTCACGTACCAGAGGGGAAACCCGTACTGCTTCAAGAGCCGGCTGTGGTCGACGCCGTAGGAGTACGCCTTGCGCATCGCTTTACGGTCACGGAAAGAGGGCGTGAAGTCGTCGTGGTAGATCCGAATGGCCGGCTCGTAGCCGACGATGAAGCCGGACGCGATCGCCCGGAGCAGGTACTCGCTCTCCTCCGATGCCCCGCCGGTCGTCCCGTCCGGGCCCGGCCGAGGACCGAACGTCTCGTCCCAATCGCCCAGCGAGTCGATGAGCGAGCGCCGCATGAACAGCGTGAAGGCGATCGCACGCCGAAACACGTTCTCGCGGGTGACGACGCCGGCCGTTCGATCCCACGGGAGCTGGGTCGGTCGTCCCGACTCGTCGCAGGACATGCCGGAGAGGGCGTCCCAGTCGGCGTGCTCCGCGAACGCTCCTGCGACCTGCTCGAGCACGGAGGGCGGATACCGGCAGTCGTCGTCCGCGCGCCCGACGATCTCTGCGGTGCAGTGCCGAAAACCCACGTTGCAGGCGTGACTCGTACCCGGCTCGGAACGGACGCGGAGGAGCGTGAGGCGATCGCGGTACGCATCGACGATCGGGCCGAGCCGGTCGTCGGTGTTCTGGTCGACGAGGATGACCCGCGTCCTCCCTTGCCAGGTCTGCGCTACGACCGACTCGAGGAAGCGCTCGAGCTCGAGAGTCCGCCCGATGGTCGGAACGACGAGGTCGATTGCGGCGTCTTCGGCCATGACTGGGCTCCCCGGATCCTGCGTCTAGATGAGCGAAGCGGCGTTGGCGGCCGCGGGAGAGAGTGCGTAGCGGCAGCGATGGCCGAATGCGATGACCATCAAACCGCCCGTGACGAGCGCCATCCGTTCAGGTTCATCGGTGTCACCTCCTGAACCTGAACGCCCTCGCCCACCAGTCCGGGTGCTGCAGAACGTGCAACTGCCCGTCCCCGGTCGCGACCGACGCCGGCGGAACGTTCCAGCGGCCGCCGCTGTCCGAAAGGTAGCGGCCGTGCGGGAGCCGGTAGGTCTCGTACGCGAGCCCGAACTCGGCGAGCGGCCGGGGCGCGAGCCGTAGCACTCGGTGCCCGCTCCGAAGCTCGCGGTCGGGCGAGCCCAACTCGGGGCGCGCGCACTCGCTGAACATCTCGTCGTTCACGAACACGAGCCGGCCCGACTTGTCGCGGCAGACGGAGTCGCCGTGGGGAGCGACCCCGATGACCTCGTGGCCCCAGACACGCAACTGCTCGAGCGCGCCGTCCAGGATCTCTGCCGGGTCGCCCCCAACTCGAAGCGCTTCAGCGATCGCGTTCGCATGGATGCCGATCTCATGGCCGAGCCCGGCAATCTGATCGAGTGCGTGCGGGAACCCACGGCCTTGCCAGTAGCGCGCCGTGTGGAGCATGAAGTACGTGGAGCGGTAGCCGTGCCGCGCCTCCCAGAGGGCGAGCCGGACTGCTGTCTCGAGCGCGTTCCGGCCGTCGTCGACGTCGTGACGCACCCCGACCACCTCGGGGTCGTCGAGGCCCTCGAAGACCTCCACCATTGCCACAACTGAGCGCGCACGCGCAAGCACCGTCCTATCGAAATCCTTCAGATCTCGGTGGTTGAAATTCGAGCTCTTGAGCCGAGCGAGCCACACCCTGATGCTTCTCCCCAGACGGCAGTCGCTACCAGTTCGACGCGCGGACGGCGATCGCCTGCTCGATCACCTCGGCTGCCTCCTCGGCCAGGCCCGGATACGAATACCGCTCGAGACCGCACGGAGCAAAGTTGCGTTCGAGCTCGCCTGCAGCTGCCCTGTGCAAGGCGTCGGCGATCGCGTCGACGTCGTCAGGAGGCACCACGACCCCCGTGCGCGTCTCCCGGACTATCCGTTCCGCCTCGTTGCCTTCCGCCAACGCGAGGATAGGGCGACCCGCGGCGAGATACTCGAAGAGCTTCCCGGTTGCCTCTGAGGAGTGTCGAGAGGTGGTCAGCACGAGAACGTCTGCTGAGCGCTGGAGCGCGAGAGCACTCGCTCTGTCGAGCAAGCCAAGCGGCTCGACGAGCTCGGAGACGCCGGTGCTATCGATCAGGCTCCGATCCTCGGCTGTGAGGGGGCCGGCGTGGACGAATCGGAAACGAGAGACCGGTCCCTCCGACTCGAGCAGCTTCAACGCCCGAAACAGCGCCTCCGGCGTCTTGCCCCTGATGCCGGACATGCGCCCGGTGTAGACGAGCGTGAGACCGACCCCGGCCGGCATCGGCGACGCCGGTCCGCCTGCCGCCGCAGCCGCAGCCCAGGTCCCAGCCGTTCGGTATCCAGCGTGCACGTGCGCCAAGACGCTGCGCCAGATCGTCTGCGATCGGCGGTGTCGCACCCACCGCGACCTCGGCTGCGAGAGCGACCCTGCGCTCGAGCCAGCAGTCGAGAGCGCCCTGCGCTCCCGTGCGGAAGCGGACGGTGTACGGCTCGAAGCACCAGCCGTCTCGAAAGTCCGCGACCCATGATGGCCGGCGACGGCCGAGCATGAGACCCACGAGATGCGCCGACTCCGGAGGTGATGTCGTGATCACGCAGTCGAAGCTCTCCTCGCGAAGAAGACGTCTGGCTTCACGAAAGGCGAAAGGCGCCCAGCTGACCCGCGGGTTGGGTTGACGAGCCATGCGGCTGAACGGCCATGACGTCGCGAGGCTCCGGGGCCGCAGGACTCGAACCGGATCGGGGCTCGTCGGCGCTCCGAAGGAGTCGCTGGTGATGACCGTGGCGGAGTGACCCAGCTCGGCCAGATACTTCGTCATCGTCCACCACCGCACAGCTCCGATCGACGGCGACGGCGGATAGTCGTAGACGACGACGAGTAGCCGCCGGCTGACGCCCATCAGCGTGCGCTCCGAAGCGCGACGTCCACGGCGTCCAGGATGAGGCCGACGTTTCGCTCCGCGCACAGCTCGCGAGCTGCGAGGTGCGATGCGTGCTTGAACTCGGCGATCGCGGCGGCATCCAATGCGTTGAGCTCCTCGGCCATCGCCTCGGGCCGGAAGCTTGACGCGACCACTCCGCAGCCGTACCGGCGCACGACCGCCGCCATCTCCGGGGAGGGCCCGATCGCGACCGCCAGCCGGCCCTGGATGAACTCGAAGAGCTTGTTCGGCAGCGCGTACCTTCGATGGAGGCTGATCGGCGGAAGCAAGAAGAGACCGACGTCGTAGCCGTTGGCCATCGATACCAACTCTTGCATCGGTACCGGCGACGGAAAGCGCACCTTCGGATTCCCGCGCGCCTGCCGAATCAGACGATCGCGGAAGCCGGGCGTCGCCTCGACGAGAACCAGGTCGAGCGTAAACCGCTCGTCCAGCAGCTCCGCAACGCGAAGCATCTGCTCGAGTCCCCGACCACGTGTCGCAGCGCCATGATGGAGAATGCGCACGGGATCACCCACCGGGCTCGGCTCGAGATCCGCGAACGGCGGCGCGTTCGTCACCACGGTCGCGCGAGCTCCGAACTCGCGTTCGTAGACGTCCGCAATCCCCTGACTGACGGTCGTCATCGCCGCCACCTCTGGGATGTAGCGGCCGCATTGCCAACGGACGTACGGCGCGACGAGCTGCCGCCACCACCACTGGTTGCTGAACTGCTCGGGTGCGTACTCGTGCGCATCGAGCACCACCGGCGGACCGATGCGCGCGGCGATCGGCAGGGCGGCGACGTCGTTGGCGACCACAACGTCGGCCTGCACATCGGCGACTCGTTGGTAGGCAGCGCTGTACTTCGGATGCCGCCAGTACGCGGCCTCGGATCGTCGCGCCAGAAGACGGGCTACGCCGATCCCTCCGTGAATGACCCCGAGCGGCGGGGTCGTGAGGTCAACGAACTCGACGCCGGCGTGCCGAGACGGCGCCAGCCCGGCCGCAATGACACGGTGCCGCGTGAGCAAGGCGGCGATCTGCCGGTCGACCCTGGGATCGGACGCAAGGTCGCTGAACGAGATCACCAACACGGTCGCCAGAGCCGCCACACTAGCGCCCGGTCGAGCCGGCCTCTCGACGGATACCTCGAGTCGAAGGACGCGCCTATCTGATCTGAGCGGTGGAGAGCCTTGAACGAAGGCGTCGCTGTGCGTACCACGCGTGGTCGCAGAGCCAGTCGCCGACGCTGTTTCTTAGCGGTGTCTCCACGTCGTACGAGCGCCAGAAGGCGCAGAAGACGTACTGGTTCGCATTCGCGACGCCGTAGCGAGCGACTGTTAGCGGCTCCATCCCAATCGTCGCGGCGGCGGCGACGATCTCGTCGACCGGTACGGCCTCGTCGATGATCTGCCGCTCGACATCCTCTCTCTGAGCGAACAGCCGAGACGGGATGTTGATCGCGACCACGCCGTCTCCCGCTGCCACCTCACCCACGCGCTCGAAGACGAGCCTCAACTGATTCCGCGGTAGATGCTCGAGGACGTCGACGAACGTGATCAGGTCGAACGGGCCTTCGGGGAGAGATTCGTCCGGGAGGGCGCAGACGCGGAAGTCGCCGTTGGGGTGAAGCTGCCGGCAGACCTCGATGCTGCGAGGCGACACGTCGACCCCAACAACGTGAGGGACGCGCGTCGCAAGTCATGCAGACAGCAAGCCGATGCCGCAACCGACATCGAGGGCCCTCGCGGGGTTTCGCTCGAGGAGAGGCTTGAGGTGCTCACGTACCCGCCGATGCCGCCGGTTCGGGTGGCGCAGTTAGGTCAGCTCCTTGTCAACGAACTCGTCGTAGAAGTCCGGCCCCGTCATCGTCGGGCGATCCTAGCCCCGCATCAGAGGCTCGTCGATCGCTGGCTCGGCCGCTGGGCTACACCAGGGCTGCGTACGACATCTTCGATCGCCGTCTGATGCGCGAGCGATGTCGAAACGTCGACGCGCCTCTGGCGGCTAAGGGATCCCGGTCGTCGAGCCACCGAAAGTTCCTGCGCCGATCGCCGCGGCGAGATCATCCCGGAACAGATCCCGGGGCGATCGTTCGCGCCCGTCGACGGTCTCGACCACGGCGCGGACACCGGGTAGAGGGTATGCGGCTACCGGCGTTCCCGCGCCGTGAGCCTCGATGACAGCCATCGGACTTCCTTCCGAACGGCTGGTCTCTCGACAAGGAGGCCGGCTGCGCAGTGCCAGGTCCAGACTTCCTCTCGTGGGATGTGGCCGACGAGCTGCACCGCATCGTCGAGGCCCAGTCCGCTGGACCAAGTTCCTCGATGGCCCCGCACCGAGGCCCGTCTCCGATCATCGACGCAGCCGTTTGCTGCCTCCACCTGCACCGCTGTCGAGCCACCGAAGAGCGCGGGACGACATCGATCGGCCGCTTCACCGCCACGTAACTACTTCGACCCAGATAAGCTCACGTGCCTTCCTCGGGAATCCCGTTGAAGCCGCCGCGCTGACGCCTGAGCGACGCTCCGAGTTTGGGATACGGCACGCCGCCCGGAATCGACGTCGAATGTCCTCCGCGTCGGGCACCGAGCTTCTTCGCGACCCTGGTTCCCGACGGCGTCGGCTCCGACACGGCGATGTTGCGTCACAGGCAGCTTGTGCGCGCGTACTGTACGAGCAACGGGCGCGCCGCCGTCCAGCCGGGCGAGCAAGATCCCGTCGTTCCCTCGGACTGACTCAGTGACGAACCGGTAGGCACGCTCACTCGAAGGAAGCGAGCGGCCGCGAAGTCATCCGGGAGAGGTAGTGCGCGTGCAGGACGTCGACGGGCGTTCCTTCGCGGCGACGGCGCGGCGCAGCGGCCGCATTGAGCGAGAAGATGCCTCATGAATCGTGCTCCACGCGTCCGGTTGACCGCCAATGGCGGTTCGACGATGCACGGCGGATCGTCCGAGATCCCGTCTTCGATCGACTCTCGTCAGCGGGCGACGCGACGCTTGGTGGTGCGAGGCACCGTGACTGCGGCCCCTCCGCAGCGAGATCGCCTCGGGTCTCATGCCGCTTGGCCACGCCATTACCTCGTCCCTGCGCGGGTTCTCGGGCACCGGGTAATACGCTGGGATCAGCAGGATGTGAAAGGCGCCAGGACTTGAGCGAGCGTCTCCATGTCGCACCGAGGGAGCGCCCGCGTCAGCACCGACCGGAACAGCTCGCAGGTCGTCCAGTTCCGAACGCGCTGGGGACGAGCAGTGGCGCACCTTCGCTCGGTCACTCGCCGGTAAAACCAGCAGATGAGCCGAACCTGCGACGATACGACAGGGTCGAGGCTAGCGCAGCGCCGGTGGCATGCAGCCACGGGATCATCGTCGCGTACATCGCGATCGTGAGCGGTGTCGTGATGAGCGCTCCATAGAGCGAGTACGTGGGATGTCCGCGTCCCACTACGGTTGCCGCGAGGACGGTCGAGATTCCGATCGCGGCGGCTCCCGGCAACAGGATCAAGCCGAGATTGATTGCCGGCCTGTAATCCGCGCCGAATACAGGCACCACGAGGAGCTCGAGCGCGGCGGCCAGGGCGACCGTCGTGACCGCGACGATCAGGCTCACGTGTCGCAGGCTTTTTGTCTCGACCATGTCTCGCGTCGTCTCGTCACCGTTGGCACTGAGCCGCGCGACCCGTGGATACAGGACGGACGACAACGCTCTCGGCAGGACGAGGAGAAGCGTCGTCGCGCTGACGGCGAGAGCGTAGCGACCGACGGCAGCCGCCGGCGCGACCGCAGCGAGGACGAACAGGTCGAGCTGGTAGTTCACGAGCTGGAGGGCATTGGCGCCGTAGCCCTTGATCCCGAACGAGATCGCACGCCGCACCTGGCCTGATTGGGTTGATCCGCCTGCCGGAAGCCGCCGCAAAGCCCAGATGACCGCGCCGACGGCCGACACCGCAGTCGCCAATGTCAGCGCGGACACCGCACCGGCACGGCCGAACAAGACGGCGGCCGGGACCGAGGTAACGAGCAGAAGCCCGGCCTGCGCCGCCAGCATCGACATCGATGCCTCGTAGCGGTCGGTCGCGAGAGCGATACGGGAGGCAAAGGCAAGAGCCAGCGAAAATGGAACCGAGGCCACCGCCACGGCTGTTAGGTAGAGCGGGAGACCGGCGAACGCCGAGGGGACAAGAGCGCGCCCTGCGAGGCCAACCGCACCTCCAAGCGTTCCAGCGATCGCCGCCATTCGGAGTGCCGACCCGAGGGCCGCTCTTGGCTCCCACGTTCGCGCACCGACGAAATACGCGATGCCCTGGTCGACACCGAGCAACGTCGCCGCCACCAGGATCGTGAGCAGCGACATGGCGATCGAATAGCCACCCCAGTCGCGTGGCCCGAGGACGCGGGCGAGCACGATCGTCGTAACTCCTCCGGCGAGCGTGGCCCAGATTCGACTCACAGCCGACATGACCGCACCGCCGGTCAGCGGGCGAGGCGGAGCTTCGTGGTTGGGCTCTGCAGACATCTGTGACGTCGAGCGGGCATCGACTCTACGGGTCGAGATCACGGAGAGCAGGTTCAGCACCAGGCGGTTCGGTCCTTTCTGGACCGTCCCGAGCTGGGACTCGATCTCTTCTACATGCTCAGTCAGCCCGGGCTAGCACTATCGCCCTTCGGCGCGGACGATGCTTGACGCCTCCACGTCCTCGAAGACGCGACCCGCTGTTACGGCGACGCGCGTGCGACACGGTAGAGCGTCAAGCCGGCCCGGCGGTCTCGTGCGATCACGATGCCGTCCACCCGAACGGGCGAGGCGACGAGGAGAAAGCGGTAGCCGCGCGTCGACTCGCCGGGCGCGACAAGCCGCCCGTGAGCGAGCGACGCAGCCGTCTCGGGTAGGTCGAAGTACATGGCTCTGTCGACGTAGAAGAACCTGCTGACCGATCGGTTGAAGAATTCCGCGCGCCAGAGCGCCTCCTCCCGATCCACGATCTTGCGGGCAGGCCACTCCGGCTCGCCTACCCATACGGCGGCGACCCGCGAGCCGGGTGGCACCGATCGATCGATCCAGCCGCGGTCGTGCACCCGGCTGCTCGGCAGGTGCGTGGAGGCACGCGCAACCTCGTTCTCGGCGACGACGTCCATGATCACCAGCCCGAGCACCATGAGGCAGACCTGCAGCAGCACCACCGACTTTCGCCTCGGGACGAGGAGGGCGCAGAGGATCAGTGCCGTCACGGCCATCGCGTAGTGGACGTTCCGCCCGGCGATGTGCCCGTTGCTCCACGGAAGCAGCGCGAGTGCGTCGAAGTCTGCGTTCGAGTGCACGTGCGCGTACGGCAGGGTGAGCGGCAGGGCCGAGGCGGCGAGAGCGAGCGGCACCAGCACCCGGTTCGAGAAGTTCCCGCGGCGAGCGAGCCAGGCCAGGAAGAGGACGAAGAAGAGAGGAGCGACGAAGAAGCAGTACCGGTCGTGCACCTCGGGCGGGCTCAGGATGTAGTCGTAGCGTCCTCCTCCCTGGTTACCCTGCGACTCGGCCGCCGCAGCCAACAGGAGGAGCGCGGTCGTCGGCACGGCCGCGGCGGCGACGGCGCGCTCTTGCCTGGGCGTTCGCCGGCCCGCCAGCAGCGCCGCCGCCATCACGAGCGCCGGGACGAACGGGACGATCGCGAGGTAGAGCTCCAGATCGACCGTCTCGTAGACCGCCCACTTCAGCGTCCGCGCGAGCGGGTAGCCCTTCAGGGCGTTCGCATAACGGCCGAGCAGAGCCGTCGGCTTCTTCCCGACCGCCAGCTCTGCCAGGACCGCCGCGAGGAATAGCGCCGGAAGCACGACGAGCGCCGTCCGGAACCGCCATAGCTCCGTGGCCAGCGCCCGGCCGTAGCGTCCCCGGACCCGTTCGGCGGCGCCCAGTGCCTGGAGGACCATCGCGATCACGAAGGCCGGAAGGAGCACGAGCCCTTCGGAGCGGACCGCCGTCGCGGGAACGATCGTGGCCAGGGCGACGAGCTGGCGCGCGAACGTCGGCCGCTCCAGCGCCCTGATGAACGCCAGCATTGCGAGGAGGAAGAGCGGGAAGAACGCGTTCTCGGTCATCAGGACGCGCGTGTAGGCCATCGACGGGATGAGCAGCGTCAGGACGGCGGCTGCCAGGGCTAGGCGGCGGGAAAGCAGACGGCGTCCGATCAGGAACACAGGAAGTGCCGACAGCGACATCAGGAATGCGTTCAGCCACTTGCCTGCGTCGTAGGCGGCCACGGGCCCGCGGCCGACGAATGCGGTCGCGATCAGCGCTGGGTACCCGATGGGATAGGCAAGCGTATTCACGCCGCGAAGCGCGAAGTGGCCGGTGGTCGCCAAGCTTCGAGCGAGCAGGCCCGAGGTCAGCTCGTCCGGGAGGATCCAGATGCCGTGCGAACCGCCGGACGCGAATCCGTAGACCAGGACGGACAGCCCGATCGCTCCCCCGAGCAGGAGCGTCGAGCCGCGCGGCGATAGTTCCGCTCGAGGACCGTGACGTCTCTCGAGCTCCGGCGGCATCGACCGCATCGTCGCAGGCAACCCGGTTGGCAGCCTCACCGTCCTCAAGCTCGAACATTCGAGGTAGGCGGCCGTTCCGGCGAGAGCAGCGCCGCCGTTCGGGGCTGCTAGACCGCGTCGAGAACGGCCTGGGCGCTCGGGTGGACGAGCGGCAGCGCCGACTCCCAGCCGGCACGGAGAACGGCGACGAGCGAGGGCGGCGTGATCACCACGGCTCCCTCGCCTCCAGGTCGTGCCACCGCGCCTCCGTACCCACCTGGCGTCCAGGCGAGAAGCCACTCACCGAGCACGAGCTGCGGCAGGCCCTCGCGAAGGACGAACGCGCCGTCCGGGAGCTCGTCGTATGGGGCCTCGTGATAGCGCCTCGCCCGCGTCCCTGGTACGAGGCGCTCGACCTGAAGACGGGCATCGACGGCATCGGCCCTGGCCTGATCGGGATCGCGTATGTGCCAGATCTCGAGCAGCCGGAGGTAGTCGTCGCGCCGGCAAAGCGCGCACGGGCGATGCCCGGCGGCAAGCGCGGTCGCCTCGTCGAGGAAGAAGAGCTCGGTGAACCGGCCCGGCTGCATGAGCGGCCCTCGCTGCCACCCGCGGAACTCGAGGCGGCAGGCGATCCAGCGCTTCCCGTTCCAGGCGCGGCGGATCTCGCCGCCGGCGTCGTGGAGGCAGCCTCGGTTGCCGTACACGAGGCCGCGTGCCGGGTCGGCGATCAGCTCCCCGAGCGGCGTGACGCGGTTCCTACGCGGCATCCCGAAAGGATGGCGGAAGGCGGCAGACCACCGCGCCTACGGGAGCGTCTCGACTCAGCCGGGAGAGGAGGCACCGGGCTGGACCGGAGCGCCCCCGCCGGTTTCGCCACGGTCTTCTTCTGCGCCACGGTCTTCTTCTGCGAGACCGTCTTCCCCGGCCGGCTCCGCGGCGGGACGCTGCTCCCCGTCGAGCGCGTCATCCTCGGAGATCGCGTCGGGATCGACCTCGACGCTCTCCGGCTCGAGCTTGGCCAGGGCCACCGCCTGCTTCTTCAGCGCCTTGCGCTCGCGCTTCTCGCGGAGAGCCTCCTCTCGAGCGCGCTTGGCGGCCGTCTGCGGGCTTCGCTTGGAGCTCACCGCGGCCCCCCTGCTCTCGGCCGGCGGCGGCGGCGCGACGAGCGCGCCGGCGCTGGTGGCGGCGTCACCTTCATGCCAGAGCCCTCGAATGCGGCATGGTGGCCGAGCTTGGCAGCGATCCGGCCGACGTCGTGACGCTCGTCCGGAAGCACGAGCGTGAGCCCGGTCCCGGAGCGCCCCGAGCGGCCTGTACGGCCGACACGGTGGACGTAGTCGTCCTCGGTGCGAGGCGGATCGAAGTTGATCACGTGGGTGATGTCGTCGATGTCGAGCCCGCGGGCCGCGACGTCCGTGGCGATGAGCGTCGTCACCCGTCCGGACTCGAACTGGGCAAGCGAGCGCTCGCGCGCGTTCTGCGACATGTTCCCGTGCATCACCGCCGCGTTCATCCCGTGGTCGCGCGAGAGCCGGCGTGCGAGCTTGTCGGCACCGTGCTTGGTGCGGACGAAGACGAGGGCGAGCCCCCGTTCGCGCCGCAGATGGTCGGCGAGGCTCGCGAGCTTGTTGTCGGCGGTCACCGGGTGGAACTCGTGGTCGATCTCGCCGTCGGCAGCCTTCGACTCGGCTTCGGCCTGGACCCGGACGGCATTCGTGGTGTAGGCCCGCGCGAGGTCGGCGACCGACCCGTCGAGGGTGGCCGAGAAGAGGAGCGTCTGCCGGTTGCGCGGCACCGCGGCGAGGATCCGGTCGACCTGGGGCCGGAAGCCCATGTCGAGCATCCGGTCGGCCTCGTCCAGCACGAGCACGCGAACACCGGAGAGGGAGACGGCCCGGCGCTCCATCAGATCCTGCAGACGACCCGGGGTGGCGATGAGGATCTCGGCGCCACGTGCCTTCGCCGCCTGGCCGCCCACGGAGGTGCCGCCGTAGACAGCGGCGATCCGGAGCTTCCTCGCGGCCGCAATCGGCTCGAGCTCGCGCATGACCTGCGTGGCGAGCTCCCTGGTCGGGACGAGCACGAGCCCGCCCGGATGGGCGTTCGTGCCTGCGATCCGCTCGACGAGCGGGATCCCGTAGGCGAGCGTCTTTCCGGAGCCGGTCGGTGACGCGGCGAGCAGGTCGACTCCGGCGAGCCCGTCCGGGAGCACGCGGCTCTGGATCGCGTAGGGGGACTCGATGCCCCGTTTTGCGAGCGCGCTCACCACTGGTGCGCTCACTCCGAGCGCCTCAAACGATTGAAACAACTTCTACTCCTTCCGTTGCACAGGTGTTACCCGTAGAGCAGGTGGTTCCTGTCGACCACGGGGCGAGATGAAAGACCCTCGAAACGCCCGCAAAGGAGGAACGAGAAGCTAGATCTCACGGCCGCCGAACGGCGGACACAGGAAACACGGTAGCAGCCGGGGTCGCCGGCGTCCGGTCCGGAAGCCGGGCCCGAGGCGCTCAGCTCTCGACGAGCTGCTTTTCGATCCACTCGTCGCCCGCTGCCTCATCGGCTCCCTGGAAGGCTCCGATCTCGGCTGCGAGCAGCTTCCGGGCACGCAGGTAGAGCTGGCGCTCGGTCAGCGACAGCGAGGTCGTCTGACCGCGGTCGATCACCCGCGTGTCGCGCTGAGCTGCGTCGCGGATGATCTCGGCGAGCCCGACGGGGTCGCCGGCGTTGATCTTCTCCTGCATCATCTTCCGACGCAGCCTCCAGGTGGCGGGCTCCGATGCCTCCGTCGACCGCAGCGCGCGCTGCACCGATGCGATCTCCGCCACGCCGACGAGGGCACGCAGCCGTGCATGGGCGCGCTCGACCGGCAGCGTCATCGACAGGGCATCCTCGAACTCCAGGACGATGACGTCAGCTCCTCCGGCGCCCGACTTGGACGTCGCACGGACGCGCGCGATGCCGTGGCTCCCGTACACGACGAGGTCACCGACCTTGAACCGAAGCCGTGGGCTTTGCTCGCGTTTCTCGAGCGCGCGCCGCTCGAACTCGGACGGCAGGCGCCCGTTCGTCCTGCTTGCCGTGCTCATGCTCACCTGCATTCTCAGCCTCTCTCCCGCCTCATGGCCACGTTGGCCGAAGGGTCAATGGGGACAGAAGCGCATGGAACTTCCACTACCAGGCTAGCAGTCGCGCCTTCTCCCCCCGCTGCGGCCCACGCCCCACGGAGGCGGTCCCGCCTGTCCGGTCGCTGATATCACTCCTCCATGGACGTGCCTGAACTGTCGAGCGAACTGGGCGACGTCACGATCCGGGTTCGCGAGCTCCGCACCGGGTTCTTCGAGGCGACGTTCCGCCCGACCTCGCCCGAGACGCACCTGGCCCGCGGCGGCTACGCCATCGACACGGCCCAGGGGCTACGTGGCCGCACGCTCGCAGCCGCCCTCGAGCGCGCCGAGGACCACTGGCGGCGGAACTACCCGCTTTAGAAGCTCGCTACGCAGCCCGACAACCGGCCGCGGAGCCGGCCACCGCGACCCCGGCTGATACCGTGGAACACGCGTTCCCGTGTTCTGACTCCCGCACGAGCCCGCCGCTTGCCTTTCGGGGAGTCACAAAGAGGGGACAAACTGTGAAGAAGGCACTGAGGCGAACGCTGAATCGTTGGCGCGCGGCCGGCGGTCGCGTGTTTGGTGAGCGGACATCGATCCGGAACGGGCTGCAGGCTCCAATGCGGCTTCAGACCGCGATCGTGCCGCCGCCCATACCTCCGCGGAGGTAGCGGTTGCGCGCGGCAGTCGTCTCGACGTATCCACCGCGCGTCTGCGGGATCGGAACGTTCGCGGCCGACCTGCGCACGACCCTCCTCGGTGTCCCCGAGATCGACGGCGTCGACCTGGTCGCGATCGTCAACGAGCCGTCGAGCCCGCAGCGACGAGGTGTGCTCGGGACGATCGCCCAGGCCGTCCGCGGCGACTACGTGCGCACCGCCCGGATGCTCGGCCGGATGGATGTCGACGTCGTGCTGCTGCAGCACGAGTACGGGATCTTCGGCGGGCCCGACGGCGAGTACGTGCTGTCGTTCGCGCGCGAGCTCGCACAGCCGCTCGTCGTCACCCTCCACACGGTCCTCTCCGAGCCGACCCCGCACCAGGCCGCGACGCTCGCCGAGCTCTGCGGCGAGGCCGAGCTCGTGATCGTCATGACCGAAACGGCAGAGCGGCTCCTCGTCGGCTGCGGCGCCTGCCCGGCCGAGAAGGTGCGCGTCGTGCCCCACGGCGCACCCAAGCGAATCGCGGGGCGCGCGCTCGAGCGCCCTCCGTACCGCCGGGGCGAACGGGCCCAGCTCTCGACGTTCGGCTTGATCTCTCCCGGCAAGGGCCTCGAGACGGCGATCGAAGCGCTCCCTGCGCTCCTGGAGCGTCACCCCGACGTGGTCTACGTGATCGCCGGGCGAACCCATCCGGACATCGAGCGTCGCGAAGGCGAGAGCTACCGGCTGATGCTCGGTCGCCGCGTCATGGAGCTGGGGCTCGAGGATCACGTCGAGTTCGACGACCGGTTTCTCTCGATCGACGAGCTTGCCGACCTGCTTTCCGCCACGGATGTGTTCGTCACCCCGTACCGGAGCCGCGAGCAGATCGCCTCGGGCGCGCTCACCTTCGCGCTCGCCGCCGGTTGCGCCGTCGTCTCGACGCCTTACTGGTACGCGCAGGACATGCTCGCCTCCGGCGCGGGGGCTCTCGTCCCCTTCGACGACCCGAGCGCCATCGCCGAGGCGGTCGGGTCGTACCTCGACAGCCCGGAGACGCTCGAGACAGCCCGGCGCGAGGCTGCGCGCATCGGCTCATCGCTCGCGTGGCCGTCGGTGGCGGAAGCCACGGCGGCGGTTCTCGCGGAGGCTCACGAGATCGCGCCGCGCCGCAGGCCGATCGGCGCCGCGGGGCTCCAGCTGACGAGCCTGCGAAACGACCATCTGCTCACGCTCGTCGACGACGTCGGGATCATCCAGCACGCCTACGGGATCATCCCGAACCGCGAGAGCGGCTATTGCGTCGACGACGTCGCCCGCCTCGCCACGGTCTCGCTTGCCTTTGCGAGGCGCGGTGACGAGCAGGTCTGGACCTCGATCCTCAACCGCTCCCTCGCGTTCCTGCTCGACGCGACCGGGGAAGGCGGGATGCGCAACTTCATGAGCTACGACCGCCGCTGGCTCGACGAGCCGTACCTGGGCGACCATGTCGGGCGCTCGGTCTGGACGCTCGGCGAGATCCTTGCCACCGCCTGGATCCCGGCACTCGTCGGGCCCGCGCGCGACCTCCTCGACCGCCTGGTCGGGATGCTGGGCGGCGAGGTCTCCCTCCGCACGGCCGCCTACACGGTTCTCGGGCTCTCGCGGCTCGACGGCGACCGGCTCGACCTCAAGAGCCGCCGCCTGCTCGAGCGCCTGGTCGAGCAGCTCGCCGAGGCTTACGAGCAGTCGGCCTCCGAGGGCTGGCGCTGGTTCGAGGACAGGCTCACCTACGACAATGCCCGCCTGCCGCAGGCCCTGATCCTCGGCGGGGTCGCACTCGAGCGCGACGACATCACCGCGGCGGGGCTCGAGTCGCTTCGCTGGCTCGGCGACGAGTACGGGCTGGACGACCTCGTTCGCCTCTCGGGCCATCGGGGCCGTCATCGCGACGAGATCGGCCCGGGCTCGGGCGACGAGCAGCCTCTCGAGGTCGCCGCGCTCGTCGAGGCCGAGCTCGCCGCCTTCGCGATCACCGGGGACTCGAGCCACGGGATCCGCGCCACCCGGGCCTTCGGCTGGTTCATGGGAGGCAACCGCCTCCAGAAGCCGCTCTACGACTTCGCGACCGGCGGCTGCTGCGACGGTCTCGGGGACGAGGAGCTCAATCAGAACGAAGGCGCCGAATCGACCCTCTCGCTCCACCGCGCGGCCCTGCTGCTCGATGCCGCCGGAGTCCGCTCGAGCCTGAGGGAGCCCGCCCCTGCACGAGCGGGAGCATGAGCGCGCACGAGCTCCTTCAACGGCATCCCGCCAACCCGATCCTCACAGCCGACGACTGGCCGTATCCCGTCAACGCCGTCTTCAACCCCGCCGCAGCCATGCTGGACGGCGAGACCGTCCTCGTCGCCCGGGTCGAGGATCGAACGGGCATCTCGCATCTCACGGTCGCCCGGTCGAAGAACGGCGTCGACGGCTGGTCGATCGCTTCCGAGCCTCTGCTCGCACCCGACTCCGGCGTCGCCAGCGAGCTCTGGGGGTTCGAGGATCCACGGGCCGTGTGGGTCGAGGAGCTCGACCGCTGGGTCATCACCTGCACGGCGTACGGCCCGGCCGGGCCCGCCGTGTTCCTCGCCACGACGGAGGACTTCACGACAGTCGAGCGCTACGGCGTGATCAGGCATCCCGAGGACAAGAACGCGGCGCTGCTGCCCCACCGGATCGACGGCCGCTGGGTTCTCTTCCATCGTCCGAAGACCGCCTTCGGAGGCGCCCGCGGCGAGATCCTCCTCTCGCGCTCACCCGATCTCGAGAGTTGGAGCTCGCCCGAGCAGGTGCTCCAGCCGCGTGAAGGCGCGTGGTGGGACTCCCTCCGGATCGGGCTCGGCCCGCCGCCACTGCGCACCGACGAGGGCTGGCTCCTGATCTACCACGGAGTCAAGGAGACCGTTTCAGGAGAGATCTACCGGGTCGGAGCCGCCCTGCTCGATCTCGAAGAGCCGACGCGCGTCCTGCGACGTCTCCCGGCTTGGATCCTCTCTCCGCTCGAAACCTACGAGCGAACCGGCGACGTTCCGAACGTCGTCTTTCCCTGCGGGCTCATCCACGATCTCCCGCGGAACGAGCTCCGTCTCTACTACGGTGCCGCCGACAGCTCGATCTGCCTCGCAACAGCACACCTCGACGAGCTCATGACCAACCTCCTTGCCGCCCCCCTTGAAAGCTGAGCCTCGCGCTGCGACGATCGGATCCCCGGGACCGACGTTGCAGAGCAAGGCATCATCGACCTGATGCTCGAGCTCGACCTCATCGGCCGGAAGATCACGCTCACCGAGAGCGACGCGCAGCTCCTCCTGTCGGCGGCCGAGGCCTCGTCGGGGTCGTCGATCGGCTCACGCGACCTCGCGACCCGGCTCAAGGACATCTCCTTCTCGGCCCCGCAGCGCCGGCGCCGGCTCGTCTTCTCGCGCCCCGAGACGCGCGCGCTGCAGCGGATCGTGCAATCGCGGTTCGAGCCCGGCGGGCTTCTCGACGATCTGCAGTACATGCTGAGCGAGGTGCTCAGCACCGAGGAGCCCCTGCCGGAGCCCGAGAGAGACTGATCGCCCCGGGCCCCGGCGCCCCTGCCGCCCGGGCCGGGCGCTACTGTGGGGTCGAACGAGCTCTCTCCTTCCGCTTCTGCACTCGTAACGAGTTGCGTCGGGTCTGGGCCTGAACACGGGAGAAGGCGACGCGTCGTCCGAGGGTGCGTGGCCTCCGCAGGCGAGCGCGAGCCCGCTGCGGAGCTTCCGACGAGCGAGCCGTCAATCCGAAGAGAGGAACCCCCGGTGAAGAACTCAGCCAAGCCGAAGAAGCTCCAGAAGAAGGCCGCAGCGAAGACGCTCAAGGAGAAACGGGTCGACAAGCGCGCCGCCGCCGCCGAGCGCGAGCGGACAGACCGCCCGTAGACCTCGGGCTCGCCGTTCGAGCCGTCCGTCGCTCCGCGAGGTCTCCTCGAGCCGTGCCCTAACGGCGGTGTCAGAGCCCGCCGCGACGAACGCCTGTGTTGCGTCGAAACGGCGGAAACCACCTGCAAATTCGATGCGTCGCTGAGCTTCGCAACGGTGTCAGAGCCCGAATTCGGTCCCGGCACGGCAGGGGCGATCAGGCCACGTGGATCTTGTGTGTCGCCGATTTCACCGCCTTCGAGGACGTGTCTCCCCGCGTCAGTGCGAAGACGAGCGAGGTGTCGCCACGGCCGACGACCTTGAAGACGAGCACGACGCTCGAGCCCACATCGCCTTCTGAGATCTCCTTGACCACCGCGGGGTCGTAGCTGCGGGCGACACGCCAGACGAGGCCGGAAGAGTCGCTGGCCTTCGGCAACGCCACTGCGACGAGCTGGCCCGCCTTCGTCGTCGTGCTCGTGACCGGTCCGGCTGGAAGGGCGCCGATCGGGGTCGAATCGGCCCGTCCGGCGCCGGCGCCGAGCAGCATGCCGAGAACGGCGACCGAGAAGGCAACAAGGGCGAGCAGTCTGCGATGCGGTACGGCACTGGTCACGTCATGGCTCCTTTGGTCGATGCTGGACGAGAGAAAGCTCTCTTTCGACTCGATCGAACTCTCGCGCGACTCCTCGTTCCCGTCGGCCAAGACACCCCCACCACGATCGGCCTCGGGTCGTCGCGCTCCGCAAGGAGATTATTCGAACGGGCATGCAACATCTCACACGGCGGGCGTCCCGTCCGTTCAATGTGAGACAAAGGTCGCATCCGAGGGGAGAGAACGATGAACAAGCGCCACGCAATCCTCCGCACGCAAGAGCTCGGCGAGCTCACTCTGGTCGCGGCCGGTGACGAGCTCGCCGGCATCTACTTCCCCGGCCACTGGACACGTCCCGACCGTGCGAGCTTCGGCCCGGCCCTCGACATCGCGTCCGACCCCGTCCTCTCGGAAGCCGCCCGGCAGATTCGGGAGTACCTGCAGGGCGAGCGCACCGAGTTCGACCTGGCGACCGCCGCGGCGGGAGACGGCTTCGCGCAGCGCGTCTGGGCGCTCCTCCGCGAGATCCCGTTCGGCGAGACGACGACCTACGGAGAGCTGGCGGATGCCCTCGGGACGAGGGACCTCGCGCGCCGGGTCGGCCAGGCAGTCGGTCGGAACCCGCTCTCGATCGTCGTTCCCTGCCACCGCGTCCTCGGCAAGGACGGCGCGCTCAGGGGCTACGCCGGCGGCCTGGAGCGCAAGCAGATCCTTCTCGAGCTGGAGGGCAGCTCGCCCGGCCGCACCGCGGGACCGACGGCGAGGGCCTCCCAGGAGCCGGCGCTACAGCTCTTCTCGTAGCGGGGCTCGAGGTCCGCGTCCGCTCAGGCGAGCGTCGCGGCCTGCATGTTCTCTTCGAGGTGCGCCGCCGACGAGGTGCCAGGGATGGGAAGCATCACCGGCGAGCGGCGCAGCAGCTCCACGAGCGCGTCCACCGGGGACGAGGCTCTCCCCGCGCCGAGCGGGAACCACGGGAGAAACGGGATGCCGCGGGCCTCGCACGCGTCGAGCACGTCCTCGGAGGAGCGATCGTCGGCGTGGTAGAGGTTCTGGACCGAGACGATCGGGACGATCTTCTCGGCGCGCTCGAGCTCGTCGACCGAGACGTTCGAGAGCCCGACGTGGCGGAGCTTTCCCTCCACCTGGAGATCTCTCAGCGCACCTACGGATTCCTCGAGCGGGACATTCCGATCGGGCGCATGGAGCTGGTAGACGTCGATCCGGTCAACCCGGAGTCGCTTCAGCGAGCCCTCGCAGGCCTCCCGGAGGTGCTCGGGCCGGCCGTCGTCGACCCAGTTGCCGGGGCCGGGCCGCACCTTGCCGCCCTTCGTCGCGACGACCAGGCCCGCCGGATAGGGGTAGAGCGCCTCGGCGATCAGCTCCTCGCTCACGTTCGGTCCGTAGGAGTCGGCGGTGTCGATCAGCGTCACGCCGAGCTCGACCGCCCGACGAAGCACGCGGATCGCCTCGTCGTGATCGCGCGGCGGCCCCCAGATGCCCTCGCCCGTGATCCGCATGGCGCCGAAACCGAGCCGCCCGACCTCGAGATCCCCGATCGTGATCGTCCCCGCGGCCATCGGAGCGAGCGTAGCGACGGCAAGCGGACCGCCGTCGAGAGATCCGCCGGGTCAGTCGCCGGGCTCGGAGCCGTCGAGCGCCGCGGCGACGAGCGCGCGCGAGCTCTCTCGCGTCACCGGCAGGCGCCGCGGAGCGCTGGACGAGCGACTGCGATTGCGCACCCGCGAAGAGCAGCATCAGCTGGCGCGAGAACCTGGAGGCCTGGGGTCGCGCGCCCGACAACCCGTAGGCGGCTGGTACGGCCTCGAGAAGGGCCTGCGAGGACGCTCGGGATGTACATGCCGCAGCTCCTGGAAGCGCTCGGCCTGGCCGAGGTCGAGCACAACCCGCGCAACAACCGGATGCGCGCGCGGTAGAGATCACGGCGCACGGGTCGGGCCCCGACGGGCAGGCTGTAGCCCCATGCCGCTCCCGCCCCTCTCGGTGCTCGACCTGGCGCCGATCGTCGACGGCGCCACGCCTGCCGAGGCGCTCCGGAACTCGCTCGACCTCGCCCAGCACGTCGAGCAGTGGGGCTACAAGCGCTTCTGGCTCGCCGAGCATCACAACGCAGTCGGGATCGCGAGCGCCGCGACCGCGGTCGTGATCGCGCACGTCGCCGCCGGGACGCAGACGATCCGCGTCGGCGCGGGCGGGATCATGCTCCCGAACCACTCCCCCCTCGTGATCGCCGAGCAGTTCGGGACGCTCGCCTCCCTCCACCCCGGGCGGATCGACCTGGGGCTCGGCCGGGCACCCGGAACCGACCAGCTCACGGTGCGGGCGCTCCGCCGAGACCCGGCCGCCGCCGACACGTTTCCGCAGGACGTGATCGAGCTCCAGCACTTCCTCGCCGAGCCTCAGCCCGGCCAGTCCGTGCGGGCGACCCCGGGCGCGGGCACCAACGTGCCGCTCTGGATCCTCGGCTCGAGCCTCTTCGGGGCGCAGCTGGCAGCGATGCTCGGCCTGCCGTACGCGTTCGCCTCCCACTTCGCGCCCGAGGCGCTCCTGCCCGCGCTCGAGACCTACCGCGCCACCTTCAGGCCCTCCGCCCAGCTCGAGGAGCCCTACGCAATGGTGGGCGTAAACGCGATCCTCGCCGGCGACGACGACACGGCGCGCCACCTCTTCACCTCGGCGCAGCAGTCGTTCACGAACATCCAGCGCGGTCGCCGCGGCCGGCTGCCGCGCCCGATCGACGACATCGAGACCTACTGGACGCCGGCCGAGAAGGAGCGCGCCTCGGCGATGCTGCGCTGCTCGTTCGTCGGCTCGCCCGCGACGGTGCGACCGGAGCTCGACCGGTTCGTGGCCGAGACGCAGGCAGACGAGCTGATCGTCGCGGCGGCGATCCACGACCACGAGGCTCGCCTGCGCTCCTACGGGCTCCTGGCCGGCCTGGCCGACAAAGAGCCATCCGGCTGATGCTCACCCGAGCGATCGCCGGCCTTCTCTCGTGCCTCGTCGGCGCGGTCTGGATCGCCCAGGGAGTCGACGTGCTCCACGGCTCGTTCATGAGCGGCAGCGCCGAGTGGGCCGTGATCGGCGCGATCCTGCTCGCCGTCGGCGTCATGCTGCTGGCGTGGGCGTGGCGTCTCCGCCGCGCCTCGCCCCCGCTTTGAGCAAGAATGCCGCCGTGAGCTTGCACGGCAACCCGATTCACGAGACGGTCCAGCTGCCCGACGGCGGCGAGGCGGTCGTGTGGGTCGGCATCCCCGAGGACTCCTACATCGCCGATCGCGAGCTCAACACGGTCGTGCTCGAGCTTCGCCGCGGCAGGGGCGTACTTGCCGTCGTGACGACGATCCTCAACGCCGACCAGGTCACCGAGGCACGCCATCTCGCCGACCGCGTGACCGAGGGACTGCGCTCCGGCGAGCTCGAGCCGCACGCGAGCGCGCTCGAGCGGCTCGCCGACGAGATCCTCTAGCCGGTCGTCACGGCGTCTGCGCGGCGCGGCAGGACCCAGCCGGGGCGCGGGAAGTGGCAGGTGTACCCGTTCGGGTAACGCTCGAGGTAGTCCTGGTGCTCGGGCTCTGCCTCCCAGAACGGCCCGGCCGGCTCGACCTCGGTCACGACCTTGCCGGGCCACAGGCCTGAGGCCTCGACGTCGGCGATCGTGTCCTCGGCGATCCGGCGCTGCTCGTCGTCGAGGTAGTAGATCGCCGAGCGGTAGCTCGTGCCACGATCGTTGCCCTGGCGGTTCGGCGTCGTCGGGTCGTGGATCTGGAAGAAGAACTCGAGCAGCTCGCGATACGAGGTCTGCTCGGGATCGAAGGTGATCTCGATCGCCTCGGCGTGGCCGCCGTGGTTGCGATAGGTCGCGTTCGGGACGTCGCCGCCGCTGTAGCCCACCCGGGTCGAGATGACGCCGGGGCGGCGGCGGATCAGGTCCTGCATGCCCCAGAAGCAGCCACCGGCCAGGATCGCCTTCTCCGTTGTCTCGCTCATCTGCGTCGCTCCTCCCTGGTTGACAGCACAGCCCAATCCCTCCGCGACTCAAGGTATCGGTTGGTGCCAGCGTGAGGTGATCCGATCTTGCGCACCGCAACCCGAGGGCCGCGCTCACCTTGCTCTCATCGCGGGACGCCTACGCTCGTTGCTCGTTGCTCTCTCCAGGGACACCATCGGCCTCCCGCGGTGCGGCCGACGGGAGCCCTCGCGGCCGCTGGTTCTCGACGACCGTAGAAGGGGAACCCGGACCGACACCGATTTGCCACGACCTGCTCGCGAGGCCAGAGCCACGCTGGGTTGAACAACGGTGCATACCGGGAGCGACCCCGCACGTAGAGCTCTCACGGCCTGTTGGGCGCATCTGCCCCCTTCCTCTCAGCGGCGGTGGAGAGGCGGCCGAGCTTGCGTGACGCCCGGCGGAGGGTGCTGGCGGCTGCCGCAACCTCCGTCGGGCTTCTCCGTGCGTTCGCGCACCCGATCGCCGTCCTCACCGGTCTCGGGACAGCCGCGGTAGCGACGCTGCTCGCCCGCACGCCGCTCGAGAAGGCATTGGCCGCGCTCGGCAGCCAGCGGCCCCTCCCACTCGGCGTCGCGATCCTCTGCGCGCTCCTGGTTCCCCTCATGACCGCCGCCGCCTGGAGGAGCGCGCTCCACTCACACCGCGAGGCGCTGTCCTTCCGCGACGCCTGGGGCTGCTACGGCGCCGGCTCGCTCGCGAACTCGGTCTTGCCGGGCGGTGCGGGCGAGGCGGTGCGGATCGAGTCGTTCGCCCGCCGGCTGGGTAGCCCGAGACGCCGGCTGCTCGCCTGCGGCACCTCTGCGACGATCGCTCTCAGCCAGGCTCTCGTGCTCTCGGTCGTGCTGGCCGCCGGCGTCGCGGCCGGGGCGCTCCCGCTCTGGGCGATCGTGCCGGCACTCGCCTTGCCGGGCGGGCTTGGCGCCGCCCGGCTTCTCCTCGCACGCAGGCGACCCGATGGGCATCTCGCCCAGGCGGCGGCCGTGGTCGGCCTCTCCCGCCTGGCCTGGGCCCGCCTCCTCGCCTGGCTTGTCGGCAGCGCCCTCCTACGGCTCCTGGCGGTAGCGGCGGTGCTCGACGCGCTCGCCGCACCGCATCCGGTGACGAGCGCTGTCGTTGCGATCGGGGCGCGGGCGATCGGGAACGCGATCCCGCTTGCGCCCGGCAGCGTCGGCGTGCCTGCGGCGGCGATGGCGATCGGGCTCCACCGGGCCGGGATCGCCAACGGGACGGCCGTGGCGGCGGCTTTGTCGTTTCATGCACTCGAGACCGGCGCGGCGCTCATGTTCGGGATCGCGGGCTTCGTCCTGCTCCGGCTCGGGCCTTCGAGCCTCGAGCGGCGAACCGCGCGCCTGCTCGGCCCCCTGCCCGACGTGGCTCTGAGCGCCGGATGACCGCTCTCAACCTCCCCCGGTCCGCACTGCCGTTGCTCCGCAAGCGCGAGGCTCTCGTCTGCGCAGGCCTCACAGCCGTCGTGGCGGTCCTCCTGCTCGCGTTCGGGCCCGCTCCTGGGGACGCGGAGGTCCACCTGTACCGCACGTTCCTCGTCCAGCACGGCACGTTCGTCTGGGACAACTTCTGGTACGAGGGCGACTTCCCGCTCGTCTCCTACAGCCTCCTCTACTACCTGCCGGCGGCGCTGATCGGGAACGTCCCGCTCGTGCTCGGCTCGGTGGTTGCCTCGACGGCGCTCTTCGCCTCGATCGTCGGACGAGAGTGGGGGAAGGCGAGTGTCTGGCCGAGCCGGGCATTCGGTGTCTTCGCGGCGGCTCCGCTCTTCACCGGGCTCTACAGCTACTCGCTCGGGTTCACGATGGTGCTGGCGACGCTGCGAGTGCTCCAGTCCAGGCGACCCTGGCTCGGGGTCGCGTTTGCCGCTCTCGCCCTCGGCTTCAGCCCGCTCGCGTTCGCCTTCCTGATCCTGATCCTGGCCTCGATCCTGCTCGCCAAGCGGCGGCTGACGGCACCCGGAAGGAGGATCGCCGCCGGCATTGCCGCCCTGGTCGGGTTCGAGCTCCTCTTGCTCAAGCTCTTCCCGAGCGGCGGGGTCTACCCGTTCCATCTCGTGAACCTCGCCGGCGTGCTCCTCGTCTGTGTCTCCGGTGCACTCGTCGCCCGCCGGGCACGCTACGGAGCACCGCTCTTTGCGTTCTTCGTCCTCTGGGGCGCCACGAGCTGCCTCGTCTCGATGGTCGCCTCACCGATCGGCGGAAACTGGACCCGGCTCAGCGAGGTCGTCTTTCCCGTGACGCTGCTCGCCGCCTCCCTCGCCGACTTCAAGCCGCGCCGGCTCGTCACCCTCGCGCTCGCCGCGGCTTTCGTCTACGACCTGGCCGGCCCGGTCCTCCTCATCCCGTACAGGCTCGACAACAGGCCCGCGTCGGCGAGCTTCTGGAGGCCGGCGATCGCCTACCTCCAGGAGCATGCGCAGCCCGGCTTTCGTGTCGAGGTCGTCCCGACGGCGGCGCACTGGGAGTCGTACTGGATCCCCCACGCCGGGTTCGCCCTCGCGCGCGGCTGGTACCGGCAGCTCGACCTGGTCGACAATCGTGCGCTCTACAAGAAGCACCTCGACGCCGCCGGCTACGAGCGATGGCTTCGGAGCGCCGGCGTCGAGTACGTCTTGCTTCCTTCGACAGAGCTCGATCCCGTCGGCGGCCCGGCCGAAGCTCGAGTCCTACGAGCTCACCCGTCCGGCCTCCGCGAGGTGTACCGCACCCGGACCTGGACGATCTTCGCGCTGGCACACCCCACGCCGATCCTCACCGGCCCCGCGAGGAGCCGGATCGACGCGTTCGGTCACACTCGCATCAGCGGCTTCGTCGCCGCTCCCGGCCGCTACCTCCTACGCGTGCACTACGCCCCGCTCTGGAACCACACCGGCAGCGTGTGCATCACGGAGGCGCCGAACGAGATGACCTGGCTCGACGCCCGCGCGCCGGGTGCCTTCTCGCTGTCTGTCGCCTCGCCGCCCCAGGCGCTGATCCGGGTCTTCGACGCTCACCAGAGCTGCGTCCAGGAGTCGCCTTCGCGGACGCCGTCGCGAACCTGATGGAGCCTTCCGACGTCCTCGCGGCCCTCGAGGACACGCTCACCGCCCGCGGGGTGCCGGACTTCCGGATTGGTCTTGCGAAGCGAGGGACAGAGGCTCTGCTCGCGAGGGCGGTCGTCCGTCACGACGACGGCTCGGTCTACATCGCGACCGGGGACATCCCGGCGATGTGGCTCCGGGACTCGACGGCCCAGATCCGGCCGCTGCTCTCCCTGGTCTCGGTTGTCCCCGAGCTGGCCGAGATCGCGACCGGCCTCCTCCGCACGCAGGTCGACCAGGTGTTGACCGACCCGCGCGCAAACGCTTTCAACGACGGCCCGACGGGCGCTGCGATGCGGCGCGACTACCCGGATCAGTCGCCCCGGGTCTACGAGAGGAAGTACGCGGTCGACTCGCTCTGCAGCCCGCTCGAGCTCGCATGGCAGGTCCGGCGGGCGACCGGATCATCGGCACACCTCGGGCCCAGGTTCCTCGCAGCCGCCGAGGCGATCGTGGCGCTCTGGCGGGCAGAGCAGGACCACGAGCCCGATTCGTATCGCTTCCGCCGTCGTCTTGCGCGTTCCCGGGACTCGCTCTCCCATCGCGGCCGCGGAGCGCCAGTGGCTCGCACGGGCATGACCTGGTCCGGGTTCCGTCCGAGCGACGACGCCTGCCGGTACGGCTTCCACGTCCCGGGCAACGCCCTCGCGGCGGTCAGCCTCGAACGCCTGGCCGACCTCGTCGACGCGGTCTCGGAGCCGCTCGCCGCGCAGGCCACGTCGCTGGCTGCCGAGATCCGCGACGGGATCGCCCGGCACGCCGTGGCCGAGACATCCGAAGGCCCGATCTACGCCTACGAGGTCGACGGGCTCGGGGCAAAGCTCCTGCTGGACGACGCGAACATCCCGAGCCTCCTCTCCCTCCCATACCTTGGCTTCTGTCCGGCCACCGACCCGCTCTACGCCAACACGCGCCGGTGGGCGCTCAGCCCGGCGAACCCGTGCTGGAAGCGCCGGAAGCGCGCTTCGCGGGATCGGTAGCCGGCACACCCGGCGCGGCTGGGTGTGGCCGCTCGCCGTGGCGATGGAAGGCCTGACGGCGACCGACGAGGCGGAGCGAGAGGACGCTCTCCGGCGCATCGAAGCCGTCGCGCTCGCACGCGGAGCCGTGCCGGAATCGGTCCATCCCTCGAACCCGGCCAGGTTCACGCGGCAGTGGTTCTCGTGGGCCGACATGCTCTACGTCGAGCTCGTGCTCGCCTCGGTTGGCGCAAACGTCCCTGGAGGCTCGCTCCCTAGTTGACGTCGCGGCGCGCGGTCAGTGCGGTTCCGGCGAGCGCGAGCGCTATTGCCCAGGCGATGAGGACGGCACCGCCGGCGGCGGCCGGCAGGAGGTGCCTGGTCGTGAGCCCGGTGAGGGCGTCTTGTGCGTGGACCGGGCCGAACCGTCCGGCAGAGGACACGAAGGCGAAGAGGAGGTTCTCGACGACGAACCCCCAGGCGAGGAGGGCGATGATCGCGCCGACCTGGCTTCGGACGATCGTGCCGAGCCCGACGCCGATCGCGCCCCAGATCGCGGCGCCGGCGATCGTTCCCAGCGCGAGCAACGCCACGTCGCCGCCGCTGAGGGCGAAGTCGATGCCGCGCCCGGAGAGCGCTGCGTAGCCGATCCCGAACCCGAGCAGCCCTCCCGTCACACCGAAGCCGAGCCCGGCCAGAAAGCCCGCCCCGAGCTTGGCGGCCAGCACCCGGGAGCGGCGTGGGGTGAAGAGGAAGGTCGGCCGGATCGTGCCGTAGCGGTACTCGCTGGTCACGAGCATGATGCCCGCCAGCGCGGAGAACACGCCGGAGAAGCTGCCGACACCCAGCAGGCCGAGCTGGTCCTCCTTCGTCGTGAGATCGTGGGGCTTGGTCAGGAGCCCGCTCAGCAACGCGAACAGGATCGACGAGCGCGAGCATCCCGAGAACGAGGCCGATGGTGGTGCGCGTCGAGCGGATCTTGAGCAGCTCGGCCTTCGTCTGGGCGATCACGGCTGCAACTCCGAGGTGAGGTCGAGGAAGACCTCCTCGAGTGAGGAGCCTTCCGCCACGAGCTCGTGCACCGGCACCCCGGCGGCGAACGCGATATCGCCGACGCGATCGCTCGTGGCCCCGTGCACGATCAGGGCGTGATCGTTGCTCGAGGTCGCCTCGATCCCCGCCTGCTTCAACGCGTCCACCAGGCGTGCGGGCTCAGGGGTCCGGACGCGGACGGCGCCGCCGACGCGGGCGGTCAACTGCTCGAGAGACGACTCGATGACGAGCTTGCCGCGATTGATGATCAGAACCTGGTCGACGGTCTGGGCGACCTCCGCGAGGACGTGACTCGAGATGAGCACGGTCCGCTTGTCGGCCGCGAACGCGCGCAGGAAGTCACGCAGCCAACGAACGCCTTCCGGGTCAAGCCCGTTTGCCGGTTCGTCCAGAACCAGCAGCTCGGGGTCGCCGAGAAGCGCGGCAGCGAGGCCGAGCCGCTGCCGCATTCCGAGCGAATAGCCCTTGACGCGCCGGGATGCGGCCGCGTCTAGCTCGACGAGCCGCAGCACCTCCTCAACCCGCGCGTCGCCGAGATCGACCGCTCGGGCGAGCGTGCGGAGATGGTCGCGGCCCGAGCGGCCCGGGTGGAAGTCCGTCGCCTCGAGCACCGCCCCGACCCGGAGCGCTGGCCGCTCGAGGGCCGCGTAGGGCTCACCGAAGACCAGCGCGCGCCCGCTTGTGGGAGCGGCGAGCCCGAGCAGCATTCGCAGCGTGGTGGTCTTCCCGGCCCCGTTCGGGCCCAGGAAGCCCGTGATCGTCCCCGGCTCGAGCGCGAACGAGAGATCGTCGACAGCCGTCAGCTTGCCGAACCGCTTCGTCAATGACTCGCTCACAACAGCCGGCGCCACATGCTCACCACCCCTCCGCCGAACATCGACAACGCCACGAGCGCAAACTCGCGGAAGCACGCCCGGTTGCTCGACCCTCGAGCCCGCGCACGAAGGCCGCGGCGCAATCGGGAGGTTACGGGACTTCATCGCTCCGGGCCGAGCGACATCAGAATCCGTCAGTCGATCTCCTGCAGTTCGGCTCCGTCTATCCTCGCCGCGTGGATTCGGCGCAGGCCAGGCGCGACGTGCTCGAGTCGTTTCGCGCGTTCTACCGCGAGCTCTGTGACGAGCGCGACGCGGGCGCCGCCGGCGCACTATGGGCAGCCGACGAGGACGTCGTCCTGGTCGGCTCGGATGCAACCGATGCGAGCTTCGGGCCCGCAGCGCTCCACGCCCATCTCGCGGCGGTCGCGGCGTACCCGGAGCAGATCTCGTTCACCTGGGACGACGCACGGGCACACGTCGAGGGCGACGCCGCCTGGGTGAGCGCCCGTGGGACGATCGTCGTGGGCGAGCGCCGCAGTCCGTATCAGTCGACGGGCATCTTCGTTCGCCGCGGCGAACGCTGGCTGTGGCACACCCACAGCGGCTCCGAGCCCCGTCCCGGCTGAAGCGGCGTCTGCACTGCGGTTGAGGTTGGCGCGCCGCAGCAGCTGAGTCGACGAGCGCGAACCTAGGCGCCCCTCCGGCGGGACGAGCAAGCGGCCCGCGTCCGCACGATCAGCCAACCGGAGAAGCTCGGGAAGAGGCCGGATGCCGACTCAGAGCGTGAGCACCGAGTAAGAGCCACACACCGAGAGACATCTCGCTGACCGCACGGCCGGAGCGTCCTATTTGTGGAGGGGCGTCTCCGACGGGCCGACCAAGCTTCCATCGAACACGGGCCGGTAGCTGTCGGCCGAATCGAACCAGGAAAGGTCTTCGTCGAATTCGACCGCTCGGACGATGCCGTCGAATCCGAACTCCGGGACGACACCCGCACGCGTGAACTCGTTCGCCTTGGCCGCGAACCAGAAGCTGCCGTCGGCGGCAGTCCAGGTGTCGGCCGCGGGATGAAGCATGTGGACGGGGTTGCCGCCGGACAGCTCCGTGTAGAGCTTCACGCGCGTCGCGGCGTCGATCGGAGATGAATCCCCCCGTGTCATCGAGAGGAAATCGACATCCCCCGTGACACAGCGCCATTGCCCGTCGACGTAGAACTCGGGGACCAGGTTGCCGCCCCCGTCGTCGAAGAGCCGGAAATCGTAGGTCGTGTAGCCGTTCTCGGCGATCGTCGGGTCGACCGAGTTGTCGGCGAGGTTCCAGCGAAGCTTGATCTTCTTCGACTTCGCAGCCTCCTCGAGATCCTTGTAGTAGCCGCCCGATCCGCTCGCGAAGCCGCCTGGCTCGTGCTCGAACTCCGAGACCCGTTGCGCGCGGAGCTTGAAGGCGTCCTGGTATACCGGGTTCGCGACCTCCTTACCGGCGGCGTCCAGGATCGTCGGCTTGATCCCCTTCGCCGCCAGGTTGGCTACGAGCTTCTCCTCGCTGATCGGCTTGCGCAGGACGACCCGCCCGATGTCCGAGAGCCGGTACCCGAGCACCTCCGTGTCGAGCCAGCTGACCGATTTGATCTTGATCTGCTCCGGCTTCAGCACGGCGGCGGCCCACTTGGCGCTGCCCTTGAGCCATTCGATCGACTGGGTCGCGCGGCTGCGCACGGTGATCAAGAGCTTGTTGTCGGCGGCGAACTGGCGGAGATAGTCGACCTGCTTCTTCGTGAGCCCGTAGAGCTTCAGGAGCTCTTCGTAGTTCAGGCGCATGCCCGGGACGAGCTCGGAGATCTTCGTGAGCGCGACTCCCGCCGGCACGAGCTTGTCGAGGGAGGCGAGCCTCCCGGTCGCCTGTACTTCCAGAGCGGCGCGTGCCTCGTTCAGGGCGGTCAGCAGCGGCTTCGACTCGGCCAGAAGACACCCTGCGACGCTCGGAATCAACGTCGCCACGTTCAGGCCGTTGTCAACGTACGACTCTCCTGCCGCGTAGGCCGCCTTGCGCCAGTCGCCGGCGAACCAGTCGGTTGCGATCGCCGAGAAATGCGCGTAGACCGCCCCGTTCACGGCGTCGGAGACCTTCTTGAACGTCTCGGCAAGCGCGGGAGCATTCTTGGACGCGGCCACGATCAGGGCGGTAGCCGGCGAGACGAGCGCCTCGCCCACGAGCTTCGGATCGTTCTTCACCGCGTTCCAGATCTCCGCCTCGTACTGGACGAGGTTCATCAATGCCCCTGGCATCGCCCGGATTCCCTTCGCAGCGAGCGTCGGCAAGTCGACGAGCAACCCGTGGAGCAGGCCGTACTCGAACGCCCCGACCCCCGCGGCCGCCCCGACCGTCCAGTAGAGATACGCCTCTGCCGGGGAATACGACGACTCCGGGTACTTGAGGATCCCGGGATCGGAAAGAGAGGTCTCGTATCTCCTGTCCGCCGACAGTTCGATCTGGGCGGCGGTGAGCCTCGACGCGAGCCCGTCGCCCGCGTCGTTGACGATGCCGGCCGCCGGCGGGTTGACGACCACGACGGAACGCGTCCCGCCTCCCGAGCCGCCGAGCGTGGCCGCACCGACCTTGGAGGTGTAGACGACGACCTTGTACGCCTTCTCCTCTCGAGGCTTCAGCTGGACCGCCTGCGGCGGGGCGCAGCTGCTTACCGTCTCCCGATCCGGGATGGCGCTGTCGGCCGCGATCAACTCCCCGCCCTGGGCGTTGCCCTGAAGCATCAGCTTCGGTATGAGCGCGACCGACTTCCGGTACGAGAGGTTCTGGATCGTCAGGTCCACCGTGTACGGGACCCCGGCGGCCCAGAGCGTGCCGCCCTTGTTCGTGTCCTCGCTCGGCTTCGTCAGGTAGGACAGGTACGGAGAGACGATCTTCACGGTCGCGTTTCCGATCCCGTGTGCCGACCCCCCACCCGCCTGCTCCCCGGATGCGAGCGCCTCGACCGAGTAGCCGCCGTCTCCCTTCGCCAGGAGCTTGAACGTCACGGGCTTCGATGTCGCACCGGGAGCGAGGGTCCCCAGCTCACCGGCGGGCTCGGGAGGACCATCCTGACGCAGCGGAACGACGGGCAGCGCCGGGTCACCGTCGGCGTAGCCGATGATCAGCTGCGGCTCGAGGTGCACGTGCGCGACAGTGCTGCCGCTCGTGTTCTTCACCCGGACAGTCACCTTCACCGGAGCGCCGCCCGGCGCGTTGACGGTCGCCGGAACCGTCTTCAGGTCGACATTCGCCGGCGTCACGTCCACGAGGGCGACGAGCGGCGAACCGCCCACCCGGAGCTTGAGGGATCCAGATCCACTGACGCTCCTGGCCGAGCTCCTGCCGGTGGCGTTGACGGACAAGGTGACAGCGCCGGAGCTCACGCCCGCGACCTTGAAGTCGAAGCTGCGGGAGGCGCCCTTGGCGAGCGAGAAACCGCTCAATCCGGCCGGCGTCGAGGTGACCTTCGCTGCTCCCGACGACAGCTTGAGTCCGTTGCCGAGCGAGATGCCGCTGACCGAGCTGCCGACCGCCTTCACATCGACCTTCGCGTCGGTCTCGGCGCCGATGCCGAGAGCCTTGCTCCCGACCGTCGAGGAGATCTCGACGACGAGGGACGCCTTCGAGCTGGGCGGCTTGCTCCCTGACGGAATCAGCGTGATGTCGGCCGTCGCGCTGAAGTGGAGCTCCGGCGTCCACCCGAGCGGCCCTGCCTGGTAGCCGGTGCCGTCGACCTGCACGCTCGCGCCGATCTTCGGGCTGCCGTGTAGCGGCGAGCCGCTGATCCTGAAGAGCTGGCTAGCCGTCGCCGAGCAGGGATCGCTAGCGGTCGGAGGACACCACTGATGATCCCGGTTCGGGTCGATTCCGATCAGGCCGGGCGGGCCCTTGAAGGTCACCCGGTCGACCGAGAGGCATTTCCCCGACGTCGTCTGATGAGGTGGCCCGGAGTCACACGCGCCGTACCCGCCAACCGTCACGGACAACCGGAACGGAGCCGAGCAGTAGCCGGTCCCGCAACGGCGATAGGCCACCGTGCCGGGGCCGTGAGCTGCCGCGCCGCACTTCGCCAGCGCGACGTAGTTCGCGTCGCTGCAGGCGCCGCCATCCGCGCTCGAGCCGGCGGCAGCGACAGTCTTCGAGGCGCTGACCGATCCGAACGCCGCGCCGCCCCCGACCTGCAACACGATCGCCGCAAGCGCGACGACGCCCGCGCACCTCGTGAGAGAGCTCAGCGTCTGCAACTTCCTCACGGTCAGCTCCTCACTCGGTATCAAGGCCTTCGGGGCTTCGGGAGACCAGCGGAACGGAGAGCGCTTGACCTGCCCGCTTGCCCGCGCCGAACCGGCACGACTATAGAGAGCCGAACAGCCGCGATCCATACGCAGTTTTGCGAAGAGCAGGCGTTACTCTGGCCCCTGATGAGTGCGAGAGGGAGTGTGCTGGACTCGATCGACGCGGTCTACACGTGCCGCGACATCGAGGTGTGGCCGGAGGTCGTACTCGCCGAGCTCCGGCGACTCGTGCCGTGCGATTTCGCGGCCTTCAACGACTTCGACCCGGAGACCAACCGGTATGTCGCCGTCGGCGCGCCGTTCGCCATGCCGCCCGCCTGGGACAAGGTCTGGGTCGAGTTCGGCCACCAGAACCCGACCTACCGGCGCCTTGTCGAGGAGCACGACGTCGGCCCGATGCGGCTCTCCGACTTCATCGACCAGCGTCAGCTCCACGCGACCGAGCTGCACAAGCGCCTCTACGGGCCGATGGGGATCAACTACCAGATCGGCACCGCTCTGGAGGCGCCGCAACCGCAGATCACGGCCATCGTGTTGAACCGGGAGAAGCGGGACTTCACGAAGTCCGAGGTCGAGACGGTGCGCCTGATCCGCCCGCATCTCCGCCGCTCCTACGACACCGCGCGAGCGTTCTCGGGCTTTGCCCGCGACCGAGACCGGCTCGAGGAGGCGATCGCGGCCGCCGGCATCTGCCTGGTCGAGCTCGCCCCCGATGGCACCGTGCTCGAGGCAACGGTGGCCGCGCGCGCCCTGCTCGAACGGCACCGGCTCGCCACGCTCGGCGGCACTGCCCTCGCCGGTGACCTCGGCCACTGGCTCGAGCAGACGCGGCCACTCGACCAGCTTGCGACGACCACCTTCAGAACACCCGCAGGGGTCCTCGGCGCTGCCCTGGTCCCCGGGCCCCGCGCCGCGCAGCTCCTACTGGACGAGCGCTTCGATCGAAGCTCGACAACCCTCCCGCTCACCGTGCGCGAACGCGAGGTGCTCGAGACGATCGCCGACGGAACGACGAACGCTCAGGCCGCAGAGGCGCTCGGCGTCGGCGAGCGGACGATCGCGAAGCACCTGGAGAACATCTACGGAAAGCTCGGCGTCCCGAACCGGGGCGCCGCGCTCGCCCTCTACCGAGCGAGGAGCGGCAAGGGCTGAACTACCGACTTGCACCAAGCGCCGCGACGGGATCACACCAGAGCCCGGTGGCAGCATCGACAGACAGGCACGGCCTCGAGCGGGGTCTACCGACCCAAAAAGCTCGAATCCCGCCAACCCCCTGCCGATCACACT